>NZ_PCQA01000009.1 GCF_002979915.1 Arthrobacter sp. MYb213 | reverse complement strand
CAGGGAACCCGTTGCGCTGTAACCAGGCCCGCATTTTCCGTCGACCATACAGCACCTCAGGCTTCGGCCTGCCGGTCCGCAGCAGGCGTCGAACAAATTAGGGCCATATGCCTGAAGCATAGTGCCCTGGGATACGCCGCGATAACGACTGACTCCTACCGTCTCCTTGGTTGGTCACATAAGTCCCCAACATTGCCCAGGGGGCACTCGCCACACATGGTGCAAAAACGACCGGTTCTGAGACGGTCCCGGATCCCAGCGACGCGCCGACCAAAAATCGTCCACAACCCGTCTCACAACATGCCTGGCGAACAGCGATGTTGTGAGACGGTTGTGCGACAGTTGATCAATGGCAACCCAACATTTCAACCTCATCGGCTACGCCCGAGTCTCCACCAACGGCCAAGACTCCCAACTCCAACGCGACGCCCTCGAAACCGCCGGCTGCGGCCGGATCTTCGAAGACAAAATCTCCAGCCGCGCCACCGCCCGCCCCGGGCTCGTTGAAGCACTCGACCATATCCGCCGCCGCCCGCGCACAGGGCCGCACCGGCGGTCGCCCCACCGTCATGAACGCCGATACCCTCGCAGCCGCCCGAGCCAGACGCGCCAACGGGGAAAGCCCCACCCAGATCGCCAAGGCCCTGGGAGTCTCCCGCGCATCCATTTACCGCCACCTTCCCACCGGCAACACCTAAACCATGCCGCCCCAACAGATTCCTTAGCGCCAACCACTGTTCCCCTACAGTTCAGACCCCGAAACTTCTGACCGAGCCATCAACTGGGCCATACCGGTAGGCAGCAAAAAGTCGACCACACCGCCCAAGCTTGGCGCGCCACACGCTCAATCGACGAACTACTCGCAAAACGCACCGACCGCATCCGCAACACCCTAGCCGTCCTCTGGGTCCTCCTTCGCTACACCGACCACGACACCATGACCGCACGCATCACCTGGAACACCATCGCTGAAAAAGCACGCGTCTCCCGCGCCACCGTCGGCAACGTCCTCTACGACCTACGCTCCTGGGGCATCATCGGCATCGTCGCCTCCGGCCGCTCCGCCGAATACGCAGCCAAAGCCGGCCAACCAGCCACCAACGAAGCACCCGTCTACGTCATCTGCCGCCCCACCGGCCTCGGCCTACGCCCTCAAGACACACCAGAAACCATCAACCCAGTAACCCCAAGCCACACCGCCTGTGGAAATAACTTAGAACCCCTCCCCGTAGGGGGGTTAACAACTTACGAAGTAAGTTCCTACACGCGCGCACGCGAAGAAAACACTCACAATGAGCCGCTACGCGGCACTGAAAAACCATTTGGGCACGGCTCCGCCGCGCAAACTCACCACCACGAACAGCGACCAGTCGAACTCTGGCCAGCTTCCCGGACGATCAGCTCGAGACCACAGGGATTATCGGCTTCCGCGCAAATCTCACGGATCTTCCCTGATTTCCGGCGTTTTTCAAAGAAAAACATTTTCCACATGATGAAACCATTCTTCCAAAACGGTTGGACCATCAACGACATCCAACACGCCCTCGAATGGCGCACCACACCAGGACTGCACGGCAAAGAATCCTGGGGAGCACTCCCCCAACACAACCCTGACACTCAGTCCTACATCGACTACTGCCGAATCCTAAGAGCCGCCATCATCCACCGACTCAACCAGTGGCGTACCGCCACCGGCGAAATCATGCTCAGCCAATCCCAACAAGCCCACAACGCCAGCAACCACGCCCGCGCAGCCGCCCGAGCCGCCGCCGAACGCCAAGCCAAACAAGCCGCACAACGCCCCATGCTCCGCACCGCCGCCACCCGAGGCGCAGCCCTCTGCCGAGCAATCAACAAAGCCTATAAAGACCGCCGCTAACACAGACCGAATGGAATTTACTGTTGGGAGTATCCATAAGCGGACAAGTTCCCCACTAAACCAGGCACATAACTAGGAAATATCGGCAAAAGGGAACGTAGCTACTTTGCACGCGAACTAGCTTGCATGCAATCATGCAAGCTAGTATGATCAGAGGTAAATATAAAGCATGCAAGCTAAGTTGCATGCAAAATCAGTTGCATGCAAAGCGTTTTGGGTGCAGAAGATAGGAGGTCCGGATGACAACGACTATCGCACTTGTACAAACCAAAGGTGGAGTCGGGAAAACTACCAGCGCAATTTACATTGCCTGCGCACTAGTCGCTGACGGTCACACCGTCGAACTGTGGGACACCGACATGCAGGGCTCAGCTACCGAATGGGCTGAGGATGCTGCGGAATCCGAAAAACCACTGCCATTTCCAGTGAAAATCGTGAACCTGGCCAAGCTCAAGCGAATAGCCGGTCAAAGCACTAGCGACTACATTGTCATTGACACTCCCCCAGGAGACCCCGCAACAATTGACGCGGTGATCAAAATTGCAGATGTGGTTATTATGCCAACCGAAGCAGCCATCATGGATTTAAAACGATTAATTGCCACAAACGAAGCGCTTCCACTGGACACCGCCAGAATTGCACTTCTTACCAAGGTTAACGAACAGACTGTCGCTCTACGCGAAAGCTTAGAGTACATCGCAGACAGCGACCTTGCTCTATTTGCAACCAGGATCAAACACAAACAAGCATTCAAAACAATTCCAGGAGAAGCTCCAACTGACTTCCTGGGATACGAAGATGTTGTCAAGGAACTCAAGGAGGCGCTGTCATGAGCAGCTTAAAGGACAAGATGAAACCAGCAGGATCGGCCTCCCCGAAGCCGGCCTCAGTCAGCGAGAGCTTTAGGAGTCCGATAACCGACGAAACCGTAACTAAACCGCTCAATGTGCGTGTATCCGAAGAGTTGAAAACAGAGATCAAGCTCTACGCAGCAGCCAAGGACATCAAGCTTCAAGATCTGGTAACTCTAGCTGTCAGCGAATACATGGAACGTCACCCATAAGCTCTTCATGAGATAATATTTTTACTTCCTTTCCTTGGAAGCATATTGAACCCGACCGCCTTCCTATGCGGTCGGGTTCATCTTTTAACCAGCACCGGCTAAATGCTGTTCTCTTGCCCCGATGCCCGATTTTTGCACGCCTGAAAGACCCCTCAAGGGCGCTGCGCGTCGCTACGCGATAGGCTTCGCCTACCCTTGACCGCTCTTTCAGGCGTGCTTTTTGGCATTTATCGGAACAAGGGGAACCCATGCAAACTTGTTCTAATCCTTTAGTTGATCTGAGATGCAATTTTTCTATAAAGCATGCATGCATGTTGAGATCAAAAAACTAGAAAGATAGCTTGCATGCAAACATGCAAGCATGCTAGAATTGAAGTATCAACAGGGGATAGGAACCCACGCTGGACGGTCCAGTTCGGGCCTCGGTTGGAAACCAAGGAAAGGCAGTCGACATGACTACCATCAGCAGCACAATCGATACTGGTCGAGAAATCAACGCCCCACCCCTCCCTCAGAGCGTATGGGATCACGGCTACGAGTACATGGAGGTTGCCGAACGTCACGGCTGGAGTGCAATCGGCTCATGGGGTAAAGATGGTTGGGATTTGGGCTCATGGCCATACGTCATCATTTTCTACAGGGCGCGAAGCGAATCGACTGGAAACACATGGGGCATAGGCCAGTACGTCGAAGGGGACCTTGAAACAAAGTACTACGAAACCCGCGAAGCTTTCATCGAAGCAATCGACCGCATGGCCTACAGTCATTGGCAGTTCAACGCCGACCAAGCACCGCCAAACCTTCCAGAGAAGTTTGAAGACCTGCCCCAAGAATATCGGGGAATGCCTCAGTTCTAATTTCAAGGTTGCCCCGCGCCACAGCGGGGCAACCCGGTTGGCAATCACAAAAGGGGACAGGGAGAAAGCCGTGGATATCGTAGCGACCGTATACAGCAAACCGAACTGCGCTCAATGCACTGCCACCTATCGCGCGTTGGACAAAAAAGACATCAACTATAAGAGCGTTCATATTAGCCAGGATCAAGACGCCTTAGAATTCGTCCGATTCTTGGGGTACTCGCAAGCGCCTATAGTGGTGACGAATTCCGATCACTCGTCAGGTTTCCGTCCCGACAAAATCAACTGTCTCTAACTAATTCTTCTTGCCCCGATGCCCGATTGTTGCACGCCTGAAAGACCCCTCAAGGGCGCTGCGCGTCGCTACGCGATAGGCTTCGCGTACCCTTGACCGCTCTTTCAGGCGTGCTTTTTGGCATTTATCGGAACAAGGGGAACCCATGCAAACTTGTTCTAATCCTTTAGTTGATCTGAGATGCAATTTTTCTATAAAGCATGCATGCATGTTGAGATCAAAAAACTAGAAATATAGCTTGCATGCAAACATGCAAGCATGCTAGAATCGAAGTATCAACAGGGGATAGGAACCCACGCTGGACAGTCCAGTTCGGGCCTCGGTTGGAAACCAAGGAAAGGCAGTCGATATGACTACCATCTCAAGCAACGTAAGCGTCGCAGCTTTCGTCCGCACTACCCTAAAGTTTGATCCACAAGAATCCATCGCAATCGTCCTGTGCCACGAGGGCACAGTGCTAGCCACTTTGCGAGTCGACCTGCGAGCTGGCGACGTTGTGACCGAATGGGTTGAAGCGATCGACGGCATCATCAGCAAGATCACCGCAGATCACGACGTTGACGCAACCGTTTTGGTTGCCTATGACGAAGATGAAGAGCTCAAAGGTGCAAAGTACGACGCACTAGCAGAACTCTTGGAAATGGCTGGCGCGCCGATTCAGCACGCGATACTCGTAGCCAACGACCAGATCATGGACTACGACAGCGACGAAACTGACGCAGTGGCCTACTCCGTAGTCGAATCAGAAGCTATCACCTTAGAAGCGTTATTCCACGGCAAGAACCCCCTGCGCGCCAAGGACATTGAGCACTGCGAAGAATCCAGCATTGAAGTTCAGGCAATCGCGGTACGCCAGAAAGCCAATCTGCTCAGTATGGGAACGAATCTTGAAGAAATCGCGCGAAATGTTAGCCACGAAATGGTAACCAACATCGCGATCTACCGCGAAGCCGGAGAGGTGACCGACGAAGTTGCCGGTTGGCTCGCTGGAACGTTCACTGTCTCCATAGGGAGAGACTTGGCAGTTGTGGCATTGGCCGGAATCGCCACGACTACGCACGACATGGCCGACTACTTGGTCGGAGACCGAGCCGTTGACGATCGCAAGATCTTAGAAGCTGGCCACGAGATGCTGTTTGATTCACTGGCTCACATCGCTGGTATACCTCGCACCAACATTCTTTGCGCCATTGCATGGGCGCACTGGACGCTAGGAAATGGCACCGAAGCGATGGCTACACTCGGAGAAGCTATCGAACTGGAACCGGAACACCGGTTGGCCAACCTACTCATCAAGCTCATAGTCCGAGGGAAGATGGCCAAGACGGCACTGATCAACCCGCAGCAGTAAAAAGCCATAGCGGTTAGGTGGGGGAAGAAAAATCTTCCCCCACCTAATCGCACTTCCATATTCACCTAAGGACAATAACCAACATGGAGAACTTCAGCATTTGGGAAGAGAGCTACCAACACGATGAGCAGAACAGCCGGCCCGAAAATGCGGGCGCGGCGGCCTCCTCCGCAAGCTCCCCCGGCCGCCGCGCATTAACCTCACCACCAGCACGCAAGTTATGGGACGTTTTCACTCACCAAGGAAATACATACCGCATCCTTCGAATGATGCCAGGAAGTTTTCCTGGCGAACCCATCAAGCCCCACCATCCGGTGTTAGCCGAAATCCCCACGCTGACGGGGGCACTGCAGATCCATGCACGAGCCACGGCTAGAACGCCGCACTTGGTTCACGTGGTGTGGGAAGACGACTTAGGGGAAACCTACGGTGCTTGGCTTCCTAAAAGATCTACAACCGACGATATCCTCAGATCAAACACGCCATACAAAAGTGACCCCTGAGAGCTACCTTGTAAGTACCAGCCAAAGCCACCCTCGGAGGAAACGAAGGTCAGCAATTAGAACCGGAACGTAACCAGAACATTCATCCCCGCACCCACACCTGCACAGCAAAAGCTCTAAGCCTTCCGGGCTTTTCCTGCACACCCATGGATGCCTGACCCAGTGGACCGCCCGAACACACGCCACACGTTCCAGTACCCAAGTTGCCCATACGGAAAGAGAGTGTGGCATATGCACGGCCTCTGATATCTCTGTGTTGAAGAGAAGGTAAATGGGAAAATTTATATCAATCTATCAAGCATGCAAGCTAGCGAACGCGCAGTCCGGAAGGGCTGGCAAGCACGCGCCCCTCAAGCCATGGACTACTACGCAGCACACGGCGGCGAAGACATGAACGCTGCCGAACGATCAACCTACGAACGAATGATCGCGCAAGCGCAACGAGCCGCCGAAGAACACGAAGAAACCAAATAGGACACAGCGAATCCACCCAGAGTAAAAGGATCAGGACATGAACACCGAAGCCTCACAGATCTACACCCAGCTGCAAACGCTCTACCGACAGCTAGAACAACTCGACCAACAAGGCCGCATCGTCATGACCAGAGACAGCTTGAATAAAGACTTCCCAGATTCCAAGCACGCTGCCACCACCGCCCTGCAAAGCATTGAACAAGCGATCAACGCCACTTGCTGGATGGAAACACTGCCCACTACCGACGGAACCTACCCACCCCTAGGAGACTAAACACCGTCTTTGAAGACATGCAAAGGGTAGGGAACCATCTGTTGCAAAGTGCCCAGTGCTCTCACCAGGAGACCCGGCGACGACATTGAGCGGCCAAAACCATACGGTTCTCAAGGATTGAACAGGTTGCTAAGCGGCGTTCACCCTCAGTAACTCCTTCCAATGGGTCGTATACCGCGGACTCATCATCTCCCGGCGCATCTGCCACGCAGGACCCTGCGCCAACCCGGCAGCACCCAAACCAATAGCCTTCACCCCATGCTCAGAGCGGATCTGCGCGATCAACGGCCCAATCTGCTTAGCCTCATGCGCCGCCACAAACGGTTCAAACGTCTCCTGCATCGCCGTCGGTTGCAGATCCATGACCACCACCCCTGCGCGTGCGTATTTCACCCCTACCAGGATCTGGGGGAGTAGCTGCTTTGCTGCCTTAGTGAGCACTACCGGATCAGCGCTCGGTCCAGGGAGCTTGACCGTGATAGCTGGCTGATGATCCTGATGCTGGTTGTAATAGCTGGTCATCGCCCACGCAGACAGAATCTTTGCTTGCTTCTGGTGCTTGTGCAATCTTGCGGAGGCTTGCTGCGCATAAATCCCCATCACCTGTTCCATGCCGACCCGGTCAGTGATCGGATCAGAGAAACTGCGGGAGAAGATCAGCTGATCTTTGATCACCCGTTCTTCCTCCATGGGGATGCAGGGGATGCCGCGCAGCTCTAGCACGGTGCGCATTTGCACAATGGAGAACTTATCGCGGATACGCACCTCATCGGCATCCCGCAGATCTTTAGCTGTCCAGATCCCAAGCCCCCGCAGCCGTTTAGTCAGACGGGGTCCGATGCCCCAGATCTCGACCGTAGGAAGGCGGGCTAACAGGTTTTCGGTGGTGGTTCGCGGGGCGCGATCCCACACGCACACCCCGCCCAGCTCCTTGATGTGTTTGGCTGTTTTATTCGCCATCTTCGCTAGGGTCTTAGTTTTAGCGATGCCCACACAGACCGGCAACCCGGTCAACCGGAACACCTCGGCCTTGATCTGCTCACCCAGGGCTTGCAGCTCATCGACGGTGCCAGTGACGCCTAGGAAAGCTTCATCAATGGAATAGACCTCCACCCAGGCGGAGAAACGGCCCAGCAGTTTCATGACCCGCCCCGACATTTCGCCATACAGCTCATAATTAGAAGACTTTGCAACCAGGTTAATTCGATCAGCATCGACAGCGAGCTTGAACCACGGCGCTCCCATTTCAATGCCCAGTGCTTTGGCCTCGGCGCTGCGGGCGACCGCGCAGCCGTCATTGTTAGAAAGCACGATCACCGGCCGGCCTTCCAGGGTCGGATCAAACGCACGCTCACAGGAGACATAGAAGCTGTTCACATCGACATGGGCAATATAGGTCTGACGTGCCTCTAGAGGTGGTGTAGGCATGTGGTGGCCACACCCCACACCCGAAAATCACTAAGCTCTGCCACGCGCAGATCAGGGTAGTCCGGGTTCTCAGCTTTCAGCACCACTCCGTCGGGGCCAGTAGAGAGCCGTTTGACGGTCATTTCCCCGTCAATCACCGCAATCACCACATGCCCATCTCTAGGTTTTACTGACCGGTCCACGATCAGCTCATCCCCATCGCTGATCCCCGCACCCTGCATCGACTCACCAGATACCCGCACAATGAACGTGGAGACCTGATCGCGGATCAGCATCTCTGAGAGGTCGATTTTTGTGTCTGAGTAGTCCTGGGCGGGGGAGGGGTAGCCGGCCGGCACCCGGTCCAATGCCACCGCGATCACGCGCTGAGGCGGGGACGCTAACGCGCATACTTGTATTCGATCAATTTTCATTGCAACACCTTTTCTTAGAATATCTATTCTAATACTCGAATGTAGCCTGTGATTCCGACAGGAAGGCTCGTTCGTGATCCTGCCTCGACTCGGTTCGCATCGAATGGTCTTGATGTTTAGCGGATTTCCCTGGGTGTGTTCACCGTGCAAGCCGTAGGCTGGAGGCGCAAGCGCATGGAACAAAATCGTACGATTTTCGATGAAAGCGGTGTTCAGTTTGTCCACTGATACAGACCTGGCTAATGCTCCGATTGACCGGAGCGGGTACGACCTGGAATTCCTGGGATCTAGCGTTGCTTTGCCGGTGCTGGATGCTGAGGCCTTGCATGACGCGGTGCTGTGGGAAGGGTCGAATGTCATTCCTTATACCCACTTTTCCCTGTCGCTGAGCAAGTCCCGCCGGTTGGCGCGTTGGGTGGCTTGGAACATCGACGGTGCTGCAATCAAGCGCTTGAGCCGTTCGGGCATTGATTTCGCTAAGGATTCGAGGCTGCCTGAAGAGTTCCAGTCGGGCAATGAGCTGTATCAGGGTAATCGGTTGGATCGTGGGCATATTGCTCGCCGTGCCGATCTAGTGTGGGGCGAGGCCGCGGAAGCGCAGCAAGCCAATGAGGATTCCTTTTTCTATACGAACATCGTCCCGCAGATGGATGACTTCAACCAGAGCAGCCAAGAGGGGATCTGGGGCCAGCTGGAGAATGCTCTGTATGAGCAGGTGGATGTTGAGGATCTGAAGGTGAGTGTCTTTGGTGGGCCGGTCTTCCAACCAGGCGATCAGGTGTATCGAGGTGTTGGGTTGCCTTCGGAGTATTGGAAACTCATCGTCTTCAAGGAAGGCGGCGTGCTGAAAGCGCGTGCTTTTCTGTTGACTCAGGATCTTGATCAGCTGCGAGTAGCTTTGGCGTTCGATGAGTTTAGGGTGTATCAGGTTTCGGTGGGGGAGCTGTCGCAGAGGACGGATCTGGAATTCGCTGAGTCTATCCAGATTGCTGATGTCCTGATGGCGATCCGTGCTGAGGTAAGGGCTCCGTTGTCCGCTGTCGGTGATATCGAGTGGTAAACGGTCAGTAGGTTCACGCAGGTCGCTTGTGGTCTCAAACCAGCTGCAAGCGATCTACCGCCAGGGCTGCATTGTCGTGGTGCGAGACAGTATGAATAAAGACTTTCCCGATTCAAAACAAGCAGCCACCATCGCGCTGCAAGGCATTGAACAAGCCATCAATGCCACCTGCTGGATGGAAACAATGACAACGACAGATGGAACGTACCCGCCGTTGGATAACTGACTTGCACGGTTCAAGGTGAAAGATCCATGCGGAAGAGCAGTACTTTCAATGCTATGAAGTGAGAGGGGAATTCTAACAACACAATTTTGAGGATAAAATTTCGGTATTATTCTCGAACTTCCTAACGGGGTATCTATGCTGAAAAAGTTACTTAGCGTAATAGCGGTTACGGCGCTGTTAGGTAGTGCGCTAATAAATGGCTCTGCTCCTGCGATTGCTGCTGCGTGCACAATTGATGGGCAAAATGCGACATGTGTGGGGCCGAGCATCAAAGAGCTCGCCAGACAGCCAGAAGTCCGGTACCTCAAATGGCAGAATGCGGGTAAAGATCTTTCAGCAATCGCAGGTCTGCCACAGATTACTTGGGTTGATGTAGAAGTAGACTTTTACGCCGATGTGCGCCCTTTCCTTGAGCTGCCGCAGCTGGAGCAAGTTGCTATAACTGTTGATACTGAGCCGATGGTTGTTCGAAAAGGAAAAGAATTCACTGTTCCGTCCATCAAATTTTTTGACGGTAATCCCTTTGAATACGATATTAATGACGCGAAGAGCGCATGGAAGCTTACTGAAAAAACAGGCTTCAACCGGTTCAAAGCAACCGACCTAGGCACCGATTACTATGTCCAAGACTGGTATATGGGCAAGCAGGATGGTCCAAATAGAAGCTTTGACTGGTATTACTACCCTGAAGGCATCGGAAAAATCACCGTACAAGACGATCTCAAACTGGTTAACCCTAAGCTGACGGTATTGCGCGCTGTCTCAAACGGGAACGACGTCTCACCAGGTGCGGTAGTCACGCTTTCTGGACAGTACAACAATTCACTTGCCGCAACACAGACGAAATGCGTCTGGTACCGCGATGGGGTTGTAGTAAAGGACCTTGGCAGGGGGAAGAACACGGGGCTTTGCGGATATGAGATTCGTAAAGCTGACTCGGGTAAAAAAATAACGGTAGTAGCGGATCACAGCACGAATTACCATCGGTATGAAGATGCGATACTCAGGCATACTGACACTCTTTCAGGCACTTACAATTTGCTTGACGTTTTTAAGCACAAGGCATCAATTTCTGGTGCAAACCACGTTGGGTCATCGCTGAAGGCCTTGATTAGCAAGAAGGTGACCGGAGCTAAATTCTCTTACCAGTGGCTTCGCGATGGAAAAGCAATCGCGAACGCTACTAAGAGCACTTATACCCTCGCTGCATCAGATGTGAACAAGAGAATCGGAGTTCGAGTCGATTCGAAGAAAGTCGGCTACTTCAGCGACACGCAGATTGTGACTGGCGATAGCAAAGTCAAGAAGGGCACTTTCAAAGTTACCAAGGCCCCTAAGATCTCGGGAAAATCCGTCTTCGGAAACACCTTAAAGGTTGATCCTGGCTCACGGTCAGAAAAGCCTTCAAAGTACACCTATCAGTGGTTGCGCGATGGTAAGACCATCAAGGGTGCAACGAAGGCAGCTTACAAACTAGGCACTGCCGATTTGAGCAAGCGAATCAGCGTCAGAGTGACTGCTACTCGTGCAGGCTTTACGACGCAAGAGTCGACGACAGGCAAGACGAAAGCTGTTGCCAAAGCTACTTTTAAGCTGAAGAAATCACCGAGTGTGAGTGGCTCCGTCAAGGTGGGCAAGAAGCTGAAAGCTGAGCCGGGCACCTGGTCACCAAAACCTAGCTCTTACAAGTATCAGTGGTACCGCAGTGGTGCAGCGATCAAGAAGGCTACCAAGAACGCCTATAAGGTCACTAAGCGCGATCGTGGAGCGGTGCTTTATGTGAAGGTCACGGCGAAGAAGACAGGGTACATAGACAAATCTGCTCAGTCCAAAGTGAAGTAGCAGCAAACGAAGGTCAGGACCTCAGGGTGCGGACCTTTCAGTCCGAAAACGATCATTTATGGGACGCAGGATCAACTGCTCGCGCATTATCCGTCAGTGAGCGGATTCGCAGTCTTTTCAGATTCCCGAAACCTGATTCCGGAACGGTATTTCCCACAATCCATGGTCAGTGGTTTACGGGATGCAGCTGACCTCAGATTTTTTGGCTGATTTTTAGATTTTTGAGTCGTGCCCGAAAGAGGTTGTGTCTCCAATGGTTCCGTCTTGCGGTCCACCGTGAATAGAGGATATTGACCGCGAGGAGAAACACGGCCATTCGGACGCCTCGCGGCATGATGTCCGGGACGGTTCACAAACTCTCCCATACGTCGAATAGACATTAACCGGTGACTGTTAATTTCGTTTGGGGATCATTGCATTCAAGAATGACGTTACTAGAAACTTACATTCATGTCTGAGAGACTACTGTCTCCTAGCTCAAAGTAAGGGAGCGCCCCACGGTATGGGGTGCTCCCTTACATTCGGCAATAAAATTACTATGCTCTATGAGCGAACGAACTTTGAAACTCTTGCGTTCACCCCTATCGCGATATGCGGCAGCAACATCAGCAAGCAAGATTAGCGTATTACCGGTTCATCACTTTCCAGCATTTGAAGTTCTTGACCCGTGGGCAATCCTTCCCAATCACCTGGAGATAAGCAAGCGAAAGCACCCACTCGCACAGCAGTAGCTAATGCCTTTTGCACCGTACCCCCAGCACAGCGCTCGGTCAGGTAACCGGAGACGAAAGCGTCGCCAGCGCCAACAGTGTCAATAGCCTGGATCTGGATGGCGGAAGCTTTGCTTATCACTCCGTTATCTAGAGCCAAAGCACCTTCAGACCCTCGTTTGATGACTACTTCCGTCGGCCCCACCAGGCTCATACGTTCTGCAAGTGTCACGGGATCACCTTCTCCAACGATCATCTGAGCTTCATCCTCACCGGCGAAGACAATGTCCGCAAGAGGCAAGAGTTCGGTAATGGCTCTAGTTGCGTCGCTCTGACTCCACAGTTGAGCCCGATAATTAACATCAAAGGACACCCTTAACCCGCGAGCTTTTGCCCGGTGTGCCATGCTGAAACACGTTGCGCGAGCCGAATCCGAGAGAGCCATCGTAATGCCCGTAAGATGAACCATCCCGACTCGTTCGAGTAGTGAGTCTGGGATGTCCCTGGGATCCAACTTCGAACCCGCGCTGCCGGATCGATAATAGATAACACGTTGGTGTTGGTTAGTGCGTTGTTCTTTGATCATCAGTCCGGTTGGCGCCGATGTGTCCACTACAGCATGGGTGAGGACATCTTCGCCGCGGATTTCTCGCAGGACTCTGGAACCGATGGGATCGTCTCCCACACGGCCACACCAAATCGCTTGGCCGCCAAGACGCTGGATGCCGATGGCTACATTCGATTCCGAACCGCCAACCCCAATTGATGCAGCGTTCGCATTAGCCAGAGGTCCGGATGGAGAGGTGCGGAACAACCCCATGGTTTCTCCGAAGGTCAACACGGCTGAGGGTTGTTCCGTGCCCCATTGTTCTTCGCTCATGATGCGCTGAATTCCTTAACCTGTTCGACAACGCGAACCGAGCGTTCGCTCAGAGATTTGAGATCCCCGCCCTCAAACGCGTCACGCAATAACGGGCCACCGAGGCTGACGGCCAACGCACCGGCCCGCATCCACTCAACAGCGCTTTTCAGTGAGAGGCCCCCGGACGGGATCACTTGAATTTCGGGGAACGGTCCGCGCAAATGAGAAATATAGTTAGGTCCGAATACGGAAGCAGGGAAGACTTTTACCGCGCTCGCGCCATGACTCCATCCCTCGTGCAGCTCACTAGGTGTCAGTCCGCCCGGGAATATCGGTGTCCCGCGGGAGACCGCACGATCTACAATCTCTGACCGTGTGGTTGGCGTGACGAGATAGTCAACGCCCGCATCGATCAGCGGGTCGACCTCCGACAGCGTGGTCACCGTACCGACTCCAAGGTCGATTGATGTCCCAAATTGCCGCCGTAGAATTGGCAGTTCTTCGATTACTCCAGGAGTGCTTAGCGTTAATTCCACGCTGGTGATCCCTCCGGCCATCAAGGCTTCGACGACTGGGGCATAGTCACTAGCATGACCCGCGCGCAACACAGCAATCACCGGAGCAGATTGCAAACGAGGAGATACCGGTCTCGCGAATTTGGTGTTCGAGCTCATGCTGTTTTTCTTTCTGTTGTATTCATTGCCTCGGATAAAGCCTGGTGTGGCCCAGAGCTGTGAAGAAGATCCACATAACGCGCGACGCGGGCGATAAATTCTTCGTCTGCGGCGACATCGTCACCGAGGAATCGGATCTCGTCCATTGCGATGCGTGCTATCTCTGTTCCGTTCATGGCCGTTGCTGCGCGCTCGCGCAAGACTTCTCGTAATGGATCCTGCATGGCCCGCGCGTGCTCGCCCGGATCAAAACCGGGCAGGGGACTAACACAAGTGAGATAGCCGGCGACCGTCAGTGCTAATAGTTCACGGCTGCGTCCCTTTTCGCGCAATTGCTGGTTAGGGTACGGCACCCGTTCGCGCAGCTTTACCGAGCCATCGGAGCCTACTTGGCTTGTGCGATGCCCCAAGGCAACGTTGCGCCACCGTCCGAAGAGCTCTGCCTCGTAGGTACGGACATCCACTCCTTTAGGAACTTGGACACTTGGAAGGTATTCATCTCTCAGTACCTTCCGAGCTGCATTCGCGATCCACGGGTCGGAGATAGACTCGGGAATTGTTGCCGCCCCGGACAGCGCGCCCAGATAGGCCAGGAGCGAGTGCGTTCCGTTGAGCAGACGCACCTTGAGCTGTTCGAACTTGTCGACTTCGTCGCTGAAGATGGCCCCGCCGGCTTCCCACTGCGGACGTCCTGCCGCAAAGTTATCTTCAATAACCCACATGCTGAAGGGTTCTGCCGGGACTGGAATTGCATCGGCATACCCGGTTGCCTTCTTCACCTGATCAATAAGTTCTTGCGTAGTAGCTGGCACAATACGATCGACCATCGTGGAGGGAAAAGTGACATTGCGTTGAATCCATGCTGCTAAGGAAGCACCCCGTTCGCGAGGTAGCGCGGCGGTGAAATCTGCGACGAGAGACTGAGTCAGCACCCCATTATGCGAAAGGTTGTCACAGCTCAATATTGTCACTGGCCCGTTACCCGCCAGCATGCGGAGTTCGAGTCCAAGGGCAATCTGTCCGATGGTTGTCACCGGAAGTTCATGGCCTTCCAGATCCTGCCGTACCCGGTGATCGGCCAAATTTAAATGACGGGTAACCGGGTCAAAGGTGTAGCCGTTCTCGGTTACCGTCAGCGAAATAATCTTAATGCGTGGGTCAGCTATCAGTTCTAGAAGTCGTTCCCCCTCCAAGCCCGCGACCAGTGCATCTGTATGTACATTCGGCGTCGAGTAGGAGAACTCATCGGGCGAAATTTGAACGATCGTGTACAGGAAGTCTTGTCGTTTCATTGCATCGACTACTGCCGGAGAACGGCTGGCAACACCGATGATTCCCCAGTCTCCAGCCTTGGCATCAATGGCGGCTCGGGTGTACATCGCCATATGCGCTCGATGAAAATTGCCCAGTCCTAGGTGGACAATCCCAGGTCCGAAATTTCGAGGTCTGCGTTCTAGTTGATCCGTCATGGCTTACCAGTCCTTGACCGAACCGTCGAGATTACGGGCAACCGGTAGATAAGCCTGCTTGTATTCGAATTTTCTGGCCGCTTTCTCATCGAATTCAACGCCCAGACCCGGCTTATCCGATGGGTGCAGGTAACCGTCATTGAAGGTGTAATGGGAAGTGAAGACCTCGGATACCAGAGGGCCGTAGCCCATATGCTCCTGAATAGCGAAGTTACTGGTGGCCAACCCAAGATGCAAGGACGCTGCCATGTTGATAGGCGAAACATCGGATGGTCCATGAGGCGCGCCCTGAACATTAAATACCTCGGCAAGAGCCAGGATCTTGCGCATGTGTGAAATTCCGCCAGCGTGTACGACCGCACAGCGGATGTAATCGACAAGCCGTTCGGTAAGGATTTGCTGGCAATCCCAAATCGTATTAAAAACCTCGCCGATGGCAAGAGGAATCGTGGACTGGTTCCTGACCTGCCGGAGCAGCAACGGATTTTCGGCAGGCATGACATCTTCAAGCCAGAACAAGCGGACAGCTTCGAGGTCCTGTGCCAATCGAGCGGCTTCTGAAGGGGTAAGCCGGTGATGCACATCATGAAGCAGATGCAACTCGTCGCCTACCGCATCACGTACCCGGGCCAACATCTGCGGTGCGGTACGCAGATAAGCCGCACTATCCCACTCTTCTGTCACGGGCCCAATGCCACGGCCAGCTGGTTCGTAGGTGGCCGCGCCACGGGTCACCCCGTAAACTTTCTCCAGCCCGGGCACACCAAACTGAACCCGCACTGCCCGGAAACCTTCGGCCTGGCGCTGAGCTACCGAGTCCATGAGCTCTTCGAATCCCCAACCCGTCGCATGGGTGTAGGTCAGGATTTTGTCCCGTGCCGCACCGCCTAGCAACTGGTAAACCGGCATGTCGGCAGCCTTGCCCTTGATATCCCACAGCGCCATGTCGATGGCCCCGATGGCGGCCATGGTGATCGGGCCGCGGCGCCAATACGCGCCTTTGTAGAAGAACTGCCAGGTATCTTCAATACGTTCGGCATCGCGTCCGATCAGCGCAGGACACAAATGATCTTTGAGGTAGCTGGCAACGGATAGTTCACGGCCGTTGACGGTGGCGTCGCCATAGCCGACGAGCCCGTCACTTGTTGTAATTTTGAGGGTGACGTAGTTTCGGCTTGGACTACTGACAAAAACTTCAGCAGCAGTAATTGTTCTGTTGGCAGGCATGCTATTTCCTTCGTGGCATGTGGGCGCTGGAAGTACTTAAGTTCCAGCTATACAAGGGGAGAATCAGAGAACCTTGCTCAGGAAATCTTGAGCACGGGCTGTCTTGGGTGAGGAGAAGAATTCGGCCGGGGTGTTTTCCTCGACGATTTCGCCATCAGCCATGAAGATGATTCGGTCTGCAGCAGTCTGGGCGAATCCCATTTCGTGAGTCACCACAACCATGGTCATGCCTTCGCCCGTCAGCTCTACGATCACGTCGAGCACTTCCTTGATCATCTCCGGGTCCAGGGCCGAGGTCGGCTCGTCGAAAAGCATGACCTTCGGTTTCATTGCCAGAGCTCGGGCGATTGCCACACGCTGTTGCTGCCCTCCCGATAGTGCACTGGGTCGCTTGTTGGCCTGATGCTCAACTCCAACACGTTCAAGCAACTGGAGTGCCCGTTCCCTGACCTCAGCCGGCTTCTGCCCAAGTACCTGGACCGGCGCCAACATGACATTTTCCAACACGGTCATGTGAGAGAAGAGGTTGAACTGTTGGAAAACCATCCCGACTTCAGCACGCAATTGAGCCAATGGTTTACTCTCCGAGGGCAGCTCTTTGCCATCGATGATGATACGCCCTTCGGACGTTGACTCCAGACGGTTGATGGTGCGGCATAAGGTTGATTTTCCCGATCCGGAAGGACCAAGAATGACTACAACTTCACCAGGACTGACATCGAGATTAACATTCTTGAGTGCATGAAATTGTCCAAACCATTTTTCGACCCCCTGGATGGAGATCATCGGTTCATTTGCAGGCATGGCTGAATAACCTTTACTAGAAGTGAAGAACAAGAAACGGTCGTCGTTTTTTGAGAAATTGATCGCGGTCTAGGAAACTCGCTGGCTGAGAAGTGAAGAGATTTTTCCCAACAGAAGACAGATAACCACGTAGATGAGAGCGATCGCTGCAAAAATCGGCACAGCGTACTCGCCGCCAAGGAATTCGATGGCGTGCTCACCAGTGAGCAATAGGTCGGTATATCCGATGACGAAGCCCAATGAAGAAGCCTTGGTAACTCGGACCATCTCACTGACTAAGCTCGGGAGAACCAGCTTGACCACCTGAGGTAATTGGATGAAGCGCAGCGTTTTCACTGTACGTAGCCCCAAAGCATGTGCCGCCTCGGTTTGGCCACGAGGAAGGGCCATGAATCCCGAACGGAAGACTTCTGACATCGCAGTGCTCTCGTATAAAACCAGACCTACGACCAAGGCCCAAAAAGTGTTGATTGACCAGCCGGTAACTGTCGGGATGCCGAGGTAGATAAAGAACACCAAAAGCAGTTCGGGCAACCCTCGCAATGCTTCGATCCAGATGCGGCAAAGAGTGTTCAACCATTTTCGGTGGGACAATCGACCCAGCGCCAGCAGAAGCCCGACGACGAGCGAAAGCAGGACAGAGACGATGGCTACTTTGATAGTGGCCCATAGTCCCTTCCCCAGTGCTACGAGCAAATCCGGCGTCGTAAGAACTTCCCAACGCTCCGGGTTAAATAATCCTTGCTCGTGAAGGCTGAATGCGGCAAGCGCCAAAAGTAGCACGATGGGAATAGAACCTCCCAGGATGCCAAGCCGAATTCGCCGTCGTTCGATTGGTCCAGGAGTTTCGAAGAAAGATGCTGTAGTAGCCATTATGTGGTGAACACCACCTTACGTTCCACGATTCCTGCAATGTAACCGGCAGGAATGGTGAGTATTGAATAGAGGAGAGCTGTAAATACCATGAGGGCTATTACGGCGGAATCGTTCGTGTTAATTAGCTGGAGCATTCCGCCAAACAGCTCGGTGACACCAAACACGCCAGCAATTGCTGTCACCTTGATGAGCGCAATCATGGTGTTAATCAGTGGAGGTACCGAGTTTCGAATCCCTTGCGGGAAGACAATTTGGCGAAGAATCTTACTTTTCTTGAGCCCCAGTGCTTGGGCTGCTTCCAACTGGCCGCGTCCGATAGAGTTGATTCCTGAGCGAAACGCATCGGAGAAATACGCCGAAAAGTATACAGTGATTCCGATGCAAGCCAATGCGAAAAAAGAAAGTTTCACACCGAGCAAAGGCAACACGAAAATCGTGAAGAAAAGGTGCGCCGCAGCGGGGATATTGCGCATCAGGCCTACGTATACCGCGTTGACTACGCGGAGGAACTTAGACGGAGAGATCGAGAATGAGGCAAGTATCAAGCCGAAGACGATCGAAATCACTCCGGAGATAATGGTCAATAGTACTGTCTTGCCAAATGCTGCAATGAATACGTCAAAGTTTTCTATGACTGCGTTCATGGGCTTATTCCTTTAGTTGAGGGATGGCCTAGCAGCCAGTCATTTCCTCAGGCTTGGCCGGAGCTTCAAGACCTGACTTGCCCATGTGCTCATCCCACATCTTCACGATACTTCCGTCATCGAAGGCTTCATTGAGTTTTTCGTTGAGGTACTCGCACAGATCGCTGCGGTCCTTTGCCATACCGATGCCCCAACGTTCTTCTTCGCCGTACTTGATTGGGGTGAACTCGAAAACATCCGGTTTCTCTTCAACAAATCCTGCCAATAGCGGAGCAGTTGAATCCACAGCATCCGCGGTTCCCTGCTCAAGCGCACGGACGCAATTGGTCAACACGTTGAATTCGACAATCTCAGCCTGCGGGATTTCTTCGGCCACTCGTGGCTGCCCCTGGCTTCCTTGAAGTACACAGACTTTGGTGCCCTTCGGAATCTGTTCGAGCGTCTGCATTTTCTCGGCGTCGCCCTTGCGGACGATCAGCTGCGGACTGGTCTTCAGGTACGGACCGGAGATGTTGATGGTCTCTTCACGCTCTGGTGTCATCGCCAATGCGGTGACGAACATGTCGATCTTTCCCTGCTCAATGAACGGGATCCGATTGGCTGCGGTGGTTTGTACCCATTCGATATTGTCTGCTTCGATTCCCAAGGTTCCCGCTAGGTACTCGGCCAAGTCCATGTTGAACCCTTCCCATTCCTGCTGGAGGTTCAGTTCTGCAAGGCCGGGCTGGTTGGGCGAAGCTCCCAGCTTGATTTTCCCAGCTTGAGCGATCTCGGCCATCGTCGATCCCTCTGGGAAATCGACCTTCTCAACAGGAGAACTTGAATTCCCTGCACAAGACGATGTGAGCAATGCCAGGACTGCTAATGATGAGAGAGTAGCTGCCTTAAATGTTTTCTTCATGATGGTTACACCACTTTCATTTTTGGGTACAACAAATAAACCCAAGAGTCGAGATTTGGTTTTCGGGATAGTCGTATATTTCGTTAGGTAACTAGCCCGAACTTTAGTTAGAGATCTTTCGAGCAGTTGAGCCCCGAACAATCAGCTGGGATTCGAGTTTTGTGGTCTGCTGGATACCTTCGTGTTGTTCCACGAGTTTGATGAGCTGGTCGATGCTTGTGGTTCCGCAGTCGTTGACTCCCAGTCTGACGGTTGTCATTCCCGGGTCGGCGATTGCTGCAACGTCAAGATCATCGATGCCGACAATGCTGATGTCTTCCGGGCAGTGCAGACCCAAGGTCCTCAAGCCGGCTTCCAGTCCCAACGCGACAAGATCGTTGTAAGCAATGACAGCAGTTGCTCCACAGGCTGCTACTGAGGCCGCTGCAGCGAGACCCCCATGAGTGGAAGCTGCCTGGTTGCGCATAACCGTTAACTGCATGGAATGCGACTCAGTGATGGCACCTATCTGCCTATGTCTTTGGGTATTCGCCCATGACATTTTGGGTCCGGCCACGTATGCAATGTGCCGATGCCCCAATGAATGCAAATGTTCGACGGCTTGGTATAACCCATTCTCGGTTTCCATCAGGATTTGAGGAAACGGGGCAACCTCACCATTGACTACGACGGTCGGAGTTGTTCCGATAGCCTCTTTGATCGTATTCGCTACAGCTCGTGGCGAACACAATACGATCCCGTCGACTGTTTTCCCCATGGTGGAGAGAATCTCGATTTCGCGTAGTGGATCTTCGCCCGTGTCTGCGCTGTAGATCAGGTGGCGCCCGGACCATGCTCGTTCTTGGATCGACTTCATCATCGTTGCGTAAACAGCATTAGAGGAATCCGGAACCACCACAGCAAATGTGTGTTGTGCTTTTCGCTGCACAGGAATGTCATAGCCAAGTTTCAGGGCAGCGGTAACCACTTTGCGTTGCGTGCTTGCCGAAAGCAGGTTCGTATCCTTGAACGCGCGAGACGCGGTAGCTAACGACACTCCGGCTTCGGCGGCAACCGACTTAAGCGTGACCATGTGTACCCCGTGAACTCGTAAATTCTTCCTTGAACATGACTAGCATCACATGATTTTCACTATTGCGCAATATTTTCATTAGTTTTCATTTGGAATCATTCTTGCAGGCCGCGTGGTCCGGGTAACGCAGCCTTATCCAGTCAGCTTCGGATACCCGCGGTTGCTGATTGTGTTGGTGCTGGGGTAGTTGAGCGGACCTTGCCGGGCCTGGTTGCTGCTCCTGTTGGTTTCTTCAACTCGCAGGTCCATTCCGTGATATTTGACCCCGGGCTATGTGTTGAGCCGATGGGTGGTTGTTTGCTGTGCACGGCAGCTCAAGTAACGCTGCTCTTCTTCGGCTCTGATGGGGTTGATGAATACGGACAGAACTCGCGCCCTGGGGTGCTGCTCGGAGTGGTGGTGCTCGCCGTGTATGTGTTTCGTCAAGTTTTTGTGAGCCATTAAAGCGCTTAACCCAAATTTTTCATGAGGACTCTGACGGCGCCAAACAGCCTGTCAGATGGATTGTGTAAGACCCCTAGCCAATTGATAGACAGAGACTAGGAAAAACACGACATGACCACCCAAACAGGACAGGCCGATACCCCCATGGAAAATGCCGCTGACGTTGCCAACAAATTCGCTGCTCTCGGCTCCATGGACGCCGTCAAAGAAACCGGCGCCTTCGACGAGCTCATGGGCTTCATCGACCGCGGAGAAATCCAGCTCGACGGCAAGAACGGGAAACATCGCAGCAGATCATCCGCGCCGGCCTGGAACGCGGCCTGAAATCCGAGCTGAGCAGCCACCTCGGCTACGACAAAGGCGACGGACAAGGCCGGTTCGCACCGAACTCCCGCAACGGTTCCTACCCGAAGACCGTGTCCACCATCGCCGGGGATATCGACCTTCAGATCCCACGGGACCGTGCCGGCACCTTCACCCCGACCTTGGTGCCCAAAGGATCGCGCCGTACCGGCGGGTTGGATGAAATGATCATCTCCCTCTACGCCGGCGGCATGACCGTCCGGGATATCGCCTATCACCTAGAAACCACCGTCGGCACCCAGCTGTCCCACGACACGATCTCCAAGATCACCGACGAAGTCCTCGACGAGGTCGCTGCTTGGCAGGAACGCCCGCTGGAAGAGTTCTACCCGATCCTCTACCTGGATGCGCTGGTGGTCAAGGTCCGCGACGGTCACCAGGTGCGGAACAAAGCCGCGCATATGACCATCGGCGTGACCGTGGAAGGCATCAAGCACGTGCTGGGCCTGTGGGTCACCGAGAATGAAGGCGCGAAGTTCTGGGCGCAAGTCTGCGCGCAGCTGGCTAACCGTGGCGTGAAGGATGTCCTGATTGCCTGCTGTGACGGCCTGACCGGTTTCCCCGAAGCGATCGAAGCGACCTGGTCGCGGGCCACGGTGCAGACCTGTGTGGTGCACTTGATCCGGGCTGCGAACCGGTTCGTGTCCTATACCGATCGCCGTGCGGTCAGCGCCCAGTTGAAGAGCATCTACACGGCTCCGAGCATTGAATCCGCGTGCAAGGCGTTGGATGATTTCGAAGCGTCCCAGCTGGGCCAGAAATATCCGTCAGCGGTGGCAACATGGCGCAACGCGTGGGAGCGCTTCACCCCGTTCTTGGAGTTCCCTCCGGAGCTGCTCAAGGTCATTTACACGACCAATGCGATCGAATCAATGAACTACCAGTTGCGCAAGGTCACCAAGTCCCGGGGCCATTTCCCGTCGGATGCGGCCGCGGTGAAGATGCTCTGGTTGGCGATCTGCAATATCGAGGACAAGCGGGCCCGGGAGCGAGCCAAAGACGCGCAGAAGAAGGGTCGGACCCCGCGGGCCGGAGCCGGTTCACACCTGGTTGAAGGGGCCGGGACGAGTGGTTGGAAGCAAGCGTTGCAGCAGTTGGCTATGGCTTACCCTGAACGTATTGAGCCGTATTTGGAGTAATTGTTACGAAGCCCTGAATAGCGGACGTGACTAGGGGCTTACACAAACTATCTGACAAGCTCCTCTCCTGGGCCGTTGAGGAGGTCTTTTGCCAGTGCACCATATTGTTCTACCAAGTCAGCGAGTTCAACCATGAATCAAACAATACTGCTGTTGATCGCTGGATACGCAGTAAGTTGTGTGTAAGAAGCGCATCATTTCCCCGACACACCAAACGAAAGTTGAGAACATGAACCAAGAGCAATCACCGACCCCCACCGAAGCATTGGGTGCACTCGAAAAAGCCACGAAAGAACTCGAACAAACAACGAAGAAATTCGAACAAGAAACGCAGCTAAGGCAGGGTCTGGATCAGGCGGGTTTTCTGGATACGCGAGATCTGAAATCAGTCCAGGACAAAGCAGTAGAGAAAGCGAAGGACAAGCAGGAAGAAGCGGCAAAGAAGGTCGCAGAAGCACTAAAAAATGCGTCAACCGCGTATTCAGTTGGTCAGCCAACTGAGGATGAAGCGCGGAAACTGACAGAGATAAGAGGCACGGCAGCTGCGGTTTTGACGAAACTACCTCCACAGGCATTTGATTGGAAGAAAATTCGGAGGGTTATTATTTCTCTGGTGGGCGCTTGTGTGATCATAGGAGCGACGATCGCCGTAGTTCCAAGTGGGAAAGGTACGGTCATTGCAGGGCTGGCAATTGCTGTCATTGGTCAGTTTTGCGAGTCGGCTAAAAAAGCTTCTGACGTGAAAGCGAATCCTAGATTAGAGGACGGTCTTGCATTGTTTGGTGAGGCCATTAAGTTTTTGGGAGCCCTGACGGTATTAATTGGTGCTTTAACGGACATTTAACAAATGGCGCGATCTTTCGGGTAGATGGAGCCAAACTCAACTCGGCTGAGTCGCAAAGGCAAAGCCTGATCAAAAACGATCGTTTTTTGGGATGAAGAAAACCGTCGTTCGAGCAATCGCTCGAACGGCGGTTTCTCAACTTTCCCGGTTTCCCGAAACTCAGAACCGAAAGATCGTGGCCCAGAACTGGGATCGTAGCGTTTTCGGGAAGATCCCTTGGGGTGCACTATGGATTGAACAGACGCATTTCGAGGCAGTCGGAGCGTTCTGCTTCGGGCAGGTATTCCATGACGTTGTTGATAAGTTCTAGGTAGTCTCCATACTCCGATGGAGTCCACCAGGCTTTGTCAGGCCAGCCGATCGAGGCTGCAACCTTCTTGTCCAGAATGAGATGGCGCATTTTCTTGCTATCCGCGGGGCCAGCTGCGAAGTACAAAAGCTTGGTGAAGAAGGCCGGGCCGAGACCCTTGAGCCTGTACTGCTCACGTGTCCAGAAGGATCGGTAGGCATCTTCCGATTCGACGTTCGAGTCTTTGGCGAGCATGATTCCGCCGAGGAGTTTTTCTCCAACGTCCGGTTCGCTCAATGTTGGAATTCGACGGTAGATATCCCGGGCTTTGGCACCGGCGCCCCATGAACAGACCGCGACGTAGAAGTTGACCGCATCTTGTGCAGTTTCCACCTTGGTACCCAGAGTGAATAGGTCGCCTCGGTTGAGGGCAAGTCGCCCTTTGCTATCCTTTTCTCCGCTTTGGAGGATGGAAGGAATGCCCGGCATGTTTTCGTCCCACCGGTTCAACCAGTGCCGAGGGTAGAACAGGATAGCGTGGTTCTCGACCTCTGAGACAGTGGGTATACCCTTGCCATTGCGTAGGAGGTCTACAACTTCGGCGGTTGTGTTTCTTGTTCTGGCCAAGATCCAGCTCCAGTCGTGGAAAAGTTGCGTCGTATGTTGCTCAGCGTAGTCCATTGCTCCGACGAGTTGCCCAAGCTTTAGAACGGTCAGCAAGGGTAGGAAGTGCTGTAACCCTTACTGAGCAATGTTTGGTTAGGGAAGTTCTTTGATCCGTCGGTAGAGCGTCGCACGGGACATGCCCATGTCTTTGGCGACTTGGGTTGCTGGTTCGCCGGACTGGACCAGTTTGGCGGCAGTACGGATCTGCGACTCGGTGAAGGTCGGGCGACGGCCTCCGAGGTCGCCGCCGGTGGTGCGGCGTTTGGTGACGGAGTCGGTGATCCGTTCGCGTTTGATCTCTAATTCCATTTGGGCCAAGGCGGCCATGACGGTGAAGACCATGGCACCCATGGGTGTTTTAGTGTCGACATCGCCGCCGCCGAGGTTCAGCACCCGCAGCCCGATATTGCGTTCGCGTAGTTCCTGGGAGAGGTCGAGCATTTTCTGGGTGGAGCGCCCGAGCCGGTCCAGGGTGGTGATGACGAGAGTGTCATCCGGATGCAGTGCGTGGAGTGCTTTATCCAGTCCTGGGCGTTTGGCGAGTGCTCCGGACTGGCCGTGGTCTGTGTAGAGGTCATCGCGCCGGACACCGGCTGCGAGGAGGTCCTGGATTTGGCGGTCGGCGTCTTGGGCTTTGGTTGATACGCGGGCGTAGCCGATCAGTTTGGGCATTGGTCCTTCAGGAAGTGTCTCGCAACTAATGGTGTTGACATGATTTTACGGCATTGGTTGCGACACATGGTTGCGAGAATTTTGGACCGTTGAGTTTCCGCGGATTTTTCAGCAGGGGAGTGGTAGGTGGTGAGACGTCTTGCAACCTATAGGAACTAGGACGTCGCCAAGTGAGCTTGCACGAGCGATGAGAGTCAGAGACGATTGGTCAACGCCATTCAGAGCTGAGTGGACGTCAATGGGGGTAAGAATGACGGAACTGCATGAGCTCACCCTGGATGAACTGGCCGAATCTCTCCGTGAAGAGGCCTTCAGAAGTCCAGCAAAAGATGCGGATGCTTGGAAGGCGCTGCTCGTCTTGGTGGATGAGGTTACAAATAGCGACCGTATCGATCTTTTGACGGCGAACCGCAAATGGCTTCTCCGAAAGCTCACCGTCGAAGGCTTTCGAGGTGCCAAGCACGAGATCAATTTCGCCGTCGACAATCCTCACGGGATAACTGTCCTATTCGGTGAAAATGGGTCTGGAAAGTCAAGTCTGTCAGAAGCGGTGCGTGTCGCTTTGGAGGGAAGAACAGGCGCCACACATTTGGGAGCAACGGGTGGAGTGCATGAGCTTTGGGGGAGCTCTGACCAGCGGAGCCAGGGTGTCGACAAAGCAACAGTGACGGTCGTTCTATCAGACGAAGCTACGACAGATCGACTAACGATTTGCGCCATTATTGACTCAACGGGAGTTCATCGAAAGGGTCTCCTCGAGAGCCAGTCAGAGCGTATAGAGCTTGAAGCGGAGTCCCCGGCATGGGAAGTTTGGGCGGATGCTATCAGGGCATCGCCGCCGGTCCTGGCTTACGCAGAACTGGCCGACGAGCTGCAGAAGAAGAAGGACTTACAGGTTTGGTTGACGTCGTGTCTCGCTATGGACAATGCGAGTCGAGTTTTCGAAGCCCGCGTCAAAGCCGAAGTAGAATTCGCCCTGACCGCGGAAAAACTCCTGACTAACGCGAGAGAAATCAGCATGAGGGCTGTGTTAGAGGCCGATGCCGATGCGGTGAGACAAGGCGTCGAAAACATATCTGACTTAGAATGGACCGATTGGGCATCAACCGAGGAACTCGATGAGTGGTTGGAATCTAACGACATTGTTGAGAGGCAGGCTCGCCCTCATGTCCTCGATCGAGACGTTTTGGCATCTCTTCCAAATCGGGGTCGGGACTTCATCAAGGCCTGGAAAGCTTGGTCTGAAGCCGCTACGACAGCGCTACTGACAGCACAAGTAACGAACGCATTGTTGAGTATGCACGACCATGTCCTTAGATCGAATCAGGGGGACAACGGTGGCGTATGTCCGACATGCGGGTCCTTACATGAAGACTGGCGAGGCCATCTAAAAGCTGAGGCAGAGAGGTTACAAGGCGCTCAGCGGGCAGCGTCTCGACTCAAGTTGCTTGTCCGAGAGGTTCCAACGAAACTCATTGTCCCCCTAAAAACATGCCTCCACGTGCTGCCATTTGAGTTCGATGTAGCCGTTGCCTCCGAAGCCAGGAATTTGATTCGAGAGGTCGAATGTTTCTTGAAAGGGGACGATCTTGATGTTGACCTTCTATCAGCGATTGGGAATTTGTCGAAATGGCTTGAGCGCCCCCAGGCTACGGCTCTTTTGGACGTTGCGCTAAATGCGTCAGGCCTTCAACACCAGTGGAAGTGCGACCGCTGGGACGCCGTTGCTCCCTTTGTCACAGCTTTCCACTTGCACATTGAAAACGCGTCAAGGGCCGGGACGCTGAAAAAAGCTCGTACAAAGTGGAACGGCCATCTAGCGAAAATTCGCAGCACTCGAAGCTCAAGTCTTCACGCCCTCGTCGGTCCGGCCGTCTCGACCCTCCTCGGTGATGTGGGAATTTCGGTGTCAGCTATAGATATAACCAAAGCCGAAAGCAGACTTGACCTTGTCAATTCGAAGGGTGAGGTTGTCGAACTCGCGCACCTCAGCGCAGGGCAACGGAATGCCCTTATCCTCGGTCCAGTGATTGCGACCGCAGAATCAGGGATCTTTGGTTTCTCAATACTGGACGATCCAGTCCACGCGTTCGATGACTTTCGGGTCGATAAACTGTCATCGACGCTTGCCCAAATAGGCCGCAAGCAAGCACTCATTCTAACCACGCATGATGCACGGTTCGTCTCCTACTTACGAGTCCATGCCCCGTTAGACTTCTCAGTGTTGTCCACCCAAAGGGACGAAGACGGACGAATGACTTTGAGGGCAACTAAAGACGCACCTGCAGAATTGATTGAGTTTGCGAGTGAACTCGCCGGCGATCTGAAAAAGGTTGCTGCTCGGAATGGCCGGGCGGAAATTGTTGCGCTCCTAAGAATGGCACTCGATGAGGCATTCGAGCAGCTTGCTCTTCGGCATTATGCGCGTAGGCCAGCAGCGGTGGCAAAAATTGATCGCGTCTCTCTCAATGAAGCGATGCTGACCGACGACCGAAAACGAGTACTTCGAAGTTTCATGGCTGATAGCCCACTTCAGCTTGCTGCCTTCACTTCAGCGTGGCAGGTGGTGTCTGTTCCTTCCAGAAGATGGTCGAAAGCCGTCCACGATCCCCGCCTAGTTCCAGATGTCGAACAGCTCGCCACTGACATTGCGACTGCAGATCAGGTGGTCACGATGCTGCGCGAAATCCGGTGGTAGGAGTGCGTACCACAGACATCAAAATGGAAGCCCTCCGCATTAGGCGGGAAATCGAATCGATATCCGCGACACTGTGGGCGGATGTATCCGGATTGAACCGGTTGGAGATCATGTCGAGGGCTGTCGATAGACGACTGGTGCTGCTCGTGGCCCAGGTCGAAACCGACCAGCGAGTAGAGGCATTCAGAGCGGCTCTACAGGCTGCTCATGTCTATCGCGAGACGTCCGACGTATTGCACGGCCGTACCCGTGCATCGCGATTTGGGGTAATCCAGGTGGCCGAATGGCAACAGGACTTACTGAGGCTGCGCGGCTATCTGCGAGACGAAACTTCCGTACTTCAAGGCCCGACGCAGGACTCAATTGAGCTTCACAACCCAACTACCTCGTAACCCATAGGCAGCAATCACTTCACCTTCGACACTACATCTACTCGTCGTCAGTTTCAGAAGGTTTCCTATCGGCGAAGATAGTCGAAGTTGCTTCGAGCAGCTCGCTGAGTTTTACCTCGTTGTCGGCGACGATCATGGCTCCTCCCAGATCTACGTCTGCTCTAATAACCTCTTCTTCGACATTTTTGAGTCCCAGTACAACTGAATTAACCAAATACTTGTCCTCGACCGAATTAGTAATTCCGGTTACGTCGGCTCGGATGTCAGTGGATTGCAGAGCGTTGATAGAAACAGATCGTTGAATCCCCTGAAGGTTGACCTCAAGGAGTGCGCGGTCTTTGATCGTCGACGTTGTCTGATCCCAGGTGCGAGATGATGTGGATGGTGCACGTTTTAGCTTCTTGGGGTCCCAAGCGATAGAAATGCGTCGAGAAGTAGCTGGCAAACATTTGCTCAGTACGGTCCCCAGAAAAGCCCAGTAACTTTTCGGTTCTTCTGAATCTGAAAACAACTGTACTTGGTCAGAGTCTGGAGTCCAGAGGCCTGAGTAGGCCCTCCGTGCGCTCCAAGATTCCAGGTTCGCTTCAATCAAGTCTGTTAAATCCAGACCTTCCAACGAATCGGACAACCGTTCTAGATCTCGGAGTTCAAAAAGGTTGCCGATGCGACTCCAGACCTCTGGGGGGAGTTGATTATGAGATGTGAGAAGGGAAGGGAGGACCCACTCAATTTCTTCCAAATCCAATGAATCTGCGATGAGTTCTATTGAGTCAATTTTCTTATCGAAATCCTCGGACTCCATTGTTGACAATTCGAGTAGATCTTTCAGAATGTTGATTCTGAATGCCACGCGCTCATCAAAGTGAGAGGCAATAAGCTCTGCACCTGAAGGTGATTCTGAATCGTTCGAAGTTTCAGAATTGGAAGCTGAGAAACCGTTTACGGTTTCAGGTGTAATTAGACCCCTTGCGCCTCGAACGAAATTAGCCCTAACCAATTTAGATATTGGCGAATCACCAGTAAGTTCTTGAGGAGCAAACAGAGTTGCATCGAATGATGTACCGGTAGTAATTAATGCGTCAGGTTTAGCAGAAGATTGATCTTTGGCTTTGGAAATAATCTCATCTTCAATTTCTTGGGTATCGAGCGTTACAATCGCTGGGTCCTTAGTAGGCAAGAATGTAGTGTCATGAGCTGCGACGACATCGGCTAATTCATTTCGGAGAAAAATGGGACGTTTAGATTCATTCTTCCCCCAAGAGGCTTCAAAGTCAGGGATGGCGCTGTGTGTGTAGTAGCCCGTATCTATTAGTTTCATAGATGGATCCGCTGCCTGAATTTCGGCTGAAACGACAGCCTTGACTCTGGCAACGTATGCCTTAGGGTCATGGGTGTCTGTTGCGGCATTCAAACGCTCAGTGAACTTGCTCATGCGATGTCCTTACGCTTAAGTAAGGACCAGACAGATTGAATCTCTTCTGTTTTAAGACTCAATTCTTCTTGTCGCTCACTCCAGACGATAATCCAGATTCGGTCTCGAATCACTTGTGCGTCATCGTGATTGAAAGATTCATCCCCTACAATCTGCGGATATTTTTTATAAGCTTCTTTAATCGTTTCTGTGCTTATAAGTTGCTTCCAGGAAGATACAGCAAATGGATGCGTAGTGGCATAAATGAATTGGTCCCCACCATCAGTGCTTCCATTCTTTTTCTTATAACGGTATGCGGCATAGGCAATGGCTACCATCTCAAGGAACATGTCTTTGAGCCCCGAATCCGTCGTATACCTTTTACCTTCCACCCAAACAGGTATTGGAGGATTTTGAAGCCACGATCCTGCAATGTCGAAGCGCTTCACGCCTCCGGGGCCCTCTGCGAAACGTACCTCGCACATTCCGTTTTGGTGATAAACGATCCAGGGGAGGTCAAAGTATGTCGTGCTCTCCAGCCAGCGTTTGAACAGAAACGCTCCTTCGCGTCCAAGTTCTTGCGTTTCTTCCGCTGCCACTAGGCCCCCAATAAAAATTATTTGTTTAGAGATATCCTATCGAACGACAACCAATGATGGGGAAAAGGTTCAGTGGGTATGAAAATACTCGTGCGCCGTTAGCGGGATTCCTCACCTGAGGATAATCTCTTTCGCAGTTGAGGGTTGCTTTTCTAGGCTGGGTATGGAGCTGAATGAACATCAGACGTTGGATCGGTTCGAGTCTTTGGCTCTCAATTTATGATTTTTTTGTTCAACGCGCGGTAGACAGTGCTACGGCTAACGCCAAGTACTTCGCCAATCTGGGTAACGGTCATGTCCCTTTGTTCATAGAGTTTTTTGGCGGTGCGTAGTTTCTCAGTTGAGAGCGATAAAGGGCGTCCACCGGTACGACCACGGGCACGGGCCGCGGCTAAGCCGGCATTGGTTCGTTCTCGGATGAGGTCTCGCTCAAACTCTGCCAGGGAAGCAAAGATGTTGAACACGAGCCGGCCACCAGAGGAGCTGGTGTCGATGTTCTCCTGCAGGGACTTGAAGTCAATGCCTCGTTCCTGGAGCGCGTCCATGTGATCGATCAAGTGGCGGATGGATCTCCCGAGTCGATCAAGCCGCCAGACCACCAGAGTGTCGCCGGGGCGAATTTGGTCTAGGAGCTTATCGAGCTCGGGGCGGGATTCCAGGGAACCGGAGGCGGTGTCGGTGAAGATGCGATAGCAGCCGGCTTGGGTGAGTGCGTCGAGTTGGAGTTGTGCGTCTTGGTCGGTGGTGGAGACTCTGGCGTATCCGAGGAGGTGTCCCATGAGTTTAAATGTATCAATACTCGTGCGCACAATGGTGTATCGAAACATAGATTTTGGTACTGAGTATTGCGACGATTCCGACGAAAAAATCTGTTGAGTTTTCAACTGTTCCGTGTTTTGCTTCAAGTCGCGTGACAAGTGTGTCAAAAACGACCGTTTTCGAAGCGAGTCATAGGTGCTCCCGCTTTTGACTAAAAACATCCATTGTGTACACAAGTGATATTGTGGTTACATGAACTCGATTACCTCTTCTGTCACGATTCGTGCTCTTCGCGATGGCCTCGCTGATGCTGTGAGCCGGGCTAGCTATGGGCATGAGCGTGTGCAGATTACGAAGAATGGGAAGCCTGCTGCAGTCCTCATCGGGCCTGAAGATTTTGAGCTTTTGGAGCAGCTGGAGATGCTCCGGGACGTCGCCGATTATCGAGCAGCCAAGTTGGTTGATGACGGTGAGCGTATGAGCCTCAGTGAACTGCGCGCTGAGCTGGACGCGTGAGTTCGTACCGCGTCGAATTTACCACTGCGGCTGCTAAAGAGCTGAGGAAGCTTGACCCGGGTATACGGCGGCGTGTTTTGTCTGGTATTGCTGATCTGGAGGGGGATCCTCGTCCTAGCGGGTGTAAGAAACTGGTAGGTGAAACTAACGCGTGGCGGGTTCGGATTGGTGACTACCGCGTTCTCTATGAGGTGTTGGACGCTGTTCTTGTTGTCACGGTCGTCCGAGTGGCACACCGTCGCGAGGTTTATAGGTAGTCGTTGCCTAGGTTGTCAGCTAATCGTGTCTGGGACGTTGTAGTGAGTGCGTAAATAAGCTGGTTAAAACACTGTGGGCTGACTGAATAGCGATTCGAGTGGCTAGCCGCCCTCGCGCGTCTAACGCCAACATGAGCACTGCTCCTATCGGCAATGTAAACAAATCATTGAAACGCACGCAGGCTCGTTTCATATGTGCCTGTTAGCTGCGAAAATCATTTCAGGCGAGCTGGTTAGTGGGCTGCCGTGAGCGATGCTGGGTCCGTCATCTGGCTGCATCAGACTTCGGTTCGCTTCAGTGCCCCGCGCCTGCGCTCTTCGTCGATAGCCAAGCTGTGTCGTGTTCCAAGCAATAAATAGTGGGTGCAATGGACGCCAGCCCTTGTGGATGTTCGTGTTTATCGGGTTTGATTCACATGGCCACAGCCATAGCCATGGCCAACCCAGGCTGGAACTGTGCACAAGGGCAGGTTCCAGCTGGGCTAGTCTGGGTTAGGAACCGATTAGTGCAGCCGCTGCGCGCTCACCGATCATTATTGAGGGTGCGTTGGTGTTGCCCGTCGGAACCAGTGGCATGATGGAAGCGTCGGCGATGCGGATGCCGCTGAGACCATGCACCTTGAAGGTGGTCGGGTCAACGACCGCCAGCTCGTCGATTCCCATCTTGCAGGTACCAACTTGGTGGTGGTAGGTCACCACCGAATCCCGGACGTAGCGTTCCAGATCATCGTCGGACACTTCCGGACCCGGATAGATCTCCTCAGGCCCCCAGCCGGCTAGAGCCTGCGAGCGGCCAATTTCCCGGCATTGACGTACGGAAGCCACTAGCGCATCAACGTCGGCCTGCTCGGACAGCGCACCAAGATTGATCAGCAAGGGATCTTGCGCATTTGGACCGCTCAGCGTAATTTCTCCGCGACTTTGCGGGCGAACTAGCCCACCGAGCAGGGAGAACGCGTTATCCGGACCAGTCATCTCTCCTGGGGCATAGTCTTGTGAGTACATTGGCACTGAGAAGAACAGTGGCTGCGTGTCGCAGCCGGGAAGGTCTGGTCGGCTCTTGGCGAAGAAATGCACTTCAGCCGGTGCCACCTCGCCCATCGGAACCGGCTTGGCAGCGGTGGTGAAGATGACCGGGGAGAGCAAATGATCCTGCAGGTTTTTGCCGACGCCGGGTAAATTGTGGACCGGGGTGATACCCGCGGAACGTAGTTCTGCCTCCGGACCAATGCCCGAGCGTAGTAATAGTTCCGGGGAGTTGATGGCTCCGGCAGACAGTACAGTTTCCCCGGCGCGTAGGGTCTTGCGTTCATCTTCGTGATCAAATTCGACGCCAGCCACGTGGCCGTCTTCTATGATCAGCTGGCGCACGTGCGCACCGGTAAGCAGGGTTAGATTCGGGTGTTCCATCACCGGTTTGAGGTATGCATGCCAGGTATTGAAGCGCTTGCCGTCACGCACATTAAGTTGTATGCGGGAGACACCTTCGACGTCTCCGGAGTTGTAGTCTTCGTTGTGCGGGATTCCGGTCTCCACGGCACCGGCCAGCATGTCTTCTTGAATCGGGTTGCGGGCATAGTCCTGCATGACATCAAGTAGACCTGAATCTCCGTGAGATTCCGAGGCGCCTCCATCGAAGTTCTCGATGGCTTTGTAGACGGGTAGGACATCATCCCAACCCCACCCCGCGCAACCTGCTTTTTCCCAAGACTCGTAGTCTGTGCGGTCCCCGCGAACCCAGATGGTGGCGTTCAACGCGTGGGAACCGCCCATAACTTTGCCGCGTGGTAGGTGGATCCGGCGTCCGGAGGCACCAGCTTGCTCGGTAGTGTAGTAATTCCAATCCTGCTCACTGTGCCAGAGCAAGCCCAGTGTATAGAGCTGAGCAATGTTGGGGTTGGTGTCTTGGTCGCCAGCTTCCAGAATCGCCACGCGCTTTCCAGCGTCGAGCAGTCGGCGGGCGATGACGTTGCCGGCGGAGCCGGCGCCAATGACGAGATAGTCGTAGTTCATGGTTTTCCGTTTCTGGTTAGTAGCTGATGATCTGAGGCTGGCCCAAGTGCTTAAGACCGGCGACACCGAATTCCAGACCGTAGCCGGACTGCTTCGCACCGCCGAAGGGTACTCGTGGGTCTACGGCGCCGTGCTTGTTGATCCATACGGTGCCTGCCTGGATGCGGGCAGCGACTTCACGGGCTGCCTCAATGTTGCTGGACCAGACGGAGGCGCCCAAGCCCACATTTAGCCCGTTGGCCATTTGAATGGCCTGTTCGGTGGTGGAATATTTGATGATGGGAAGGGCTGGACCGAACTGTTCCTGTGCCACCAGCGCATTGGTGTTTTCGATGTCCGCGACCAACGTGGTCGGGTAGAAATATCCCGGCTGCCCGTCCTGTGGGTCTGCACCTACCAGCACTCGAGCACCGGATTCCTTCGCCTGTTGCACCAGAGAAGCCACGATATCGAACTGTGCTTTGTTCTGTAGTGGGCCCAGCACATTGTTTTCATCCAGTCCCACGCCCATCGGCATCTGGCTTGCAACGTCAACTAGTGCATCACACACAGCATCGTAGATGTCCTCATGCACGTACAGACGTTTGAGTGCAGCACAAGTCTGACCGGTGTTGATGAAGGCGCCCCAGAAGAGGTCCGTTGCAATAGCCTGCGGATCGGCGTCAGGCAGCACGATACCCGCGTCGTTTCCGCCAAGTTCAAGCGTGATGCGTTTGACCGTGTCTGCGCTGGAACGAATGATCGCCTTGCCCGTGGCGGTGGACCCGGTGAACATAATTTTGTCGATACTCGCATGGCCGGACAATGCTTCGCCAACCTCGCGTCCCCCGGAAATTACTTGGAGCACATGCTCTGGCAATGCGCTGTTGATGATTTTAGCCAAAGCCAATACCGAAAGCGGTGTGTATTCCGATGGTTTGAGAACCACGGTGTTGCCCATGCGTAGTGCCGGGGCTAGCTGCCACACTGAAATCATCATTGGCCAGTTCCATGGGCCAATGGCTCCCACCACACCCAACGGACGATAGTGCAATTCGGCTTTGCCGCCTTCGTCGTCTACGAGAATCTCTGGCTCCAGCTCGAATCCAGCCGTCGTACGCAGCCACGCAGCACAAGCTCCGACTTCGAAGCGTGCGTTGGGTCCGTTCAACGGTTTGCCTTGCTCTCGCGATAGCAGCACTGCCAAGGTTTCGGCATTGGATTCGATGGCATCCGCGGCGGCATTCATTGCCGCGCTGCGGGCTTCATGACCTAGTGCCGCCCAGGCTGGTTGGGCGGCATGGGCGGCATCGATGGCGGCATTCAGGTCGCTCACCGTGTGTTCTGGTGCACGACCTACCACCTCGCCGGTGGCCGGATCGAGCATTTCCCGACCGCCAGTTACAGGCTCAATGGAAGCGAGTAGATCTTCCGCGGTGGCAAAGATTTGGATGGATTCGGTGGACATAAGAGCTCCTTGAGATCGGGTCGTCCGGGGAATCCCGGCGGATAACGACTTACCTCAAGTGTGTCCCAGGTCATAGCACGGGGTCTTGGCTTTCCCCGCATGCTTCTTGTCTGTTCGCGTCCTAGCCTGTTAGTGGTATCGGATTGCTCCGATATTGAGTCGGCGAAAGGCCGTAGGTTGCACGGAAAACCCTGCTGAAATGAGCGCCGTCGGCGAATCCCCAACGCGCACCGATCTCACCCACGGGAACGTGGTTGCATAAAGGATCGGCAAGGTCGCGTCGGCATCTTTCCATGCGGCGTTCGCGGATCCAGCTGGCAACCGTAATCCCGGAGGCGGAGAAAATTTTCTGCAGGGTACGGGTGGCCATGTGGTGGGCACTGGCAATGGCATCAGGGCTCAAGTTCTGGTCCCCGAGGTTCGCCTCGATATGATGCTGGATCCTTCGCAGCAACCTTGCATGGTTATCGGTGTTCTGTTCAGGGCGGGAGTAGATTTCATCAGCCAGCATAGTAGATAGCAAATCAACGATATTCAGTGCCAGCCGGTGGCCAATCGGGCTCTTAAGCTCCGGAAGTTGCGCCGCAATACTTGCCACAAAAGGTGCTACAGATTCGGCTAGTCGGTTGCCCTTGCCCATGCGTACGGCGGTGAGCTCGGAAACGTCGTCAACTGACAGCCCGAGTAGGTGTTGCGGGAACATGAGTACTACACATTCGAAGTTTTCCTCGAAAGTCAGTGAGTAGGGGCGCTGGGTGTCATAAATTGCCACATCTCCTGGTTCCAGCACTGCCTCGCGCCCATCTTGTAACAGCAACCCATGACCAGAGAGCTGAAGGCTTAATTTGTAGTGCCCAATTCCCCCTCGAGCAATGAGTGATGGGGAGCGGAACACTGTTTGGGCACCAGCTTCCAGCCGCATGATGCCAACGTCATGTAGCTGCCTGCCATCAAGTCGGCCAGTGAATGGCGCGGAGGATAGCGGTTTGGCTTCTAATGGCACAAAGGTGCTTGAGATCATTTTCTTCCACTCAAGAAACGAATGTGCCTGCTGGCTTTGATACATGGAACCCCCAACGACATGTTCCTCTGTAGCTTACGCCACCTGGTGACTCGACTGTCTTGGGATTTTCCGGACTAGGCTGATAAGGAGCGCCGCGCGCTGTTAAGTAGCTATCGGATTTTGGGTGCTTCAAGTCAATATGCCAGCAAAAACACGCCAAGGGGGTCACCTAAAATATTCGCGTGTCCTCCAATAAACTCATGCCTGAATCAGGGACTGAGTCTTCGGCTCCGAGAACCAAAGGGGCTTCTGCTGCAAATTCTGATGGATCCGCCGGCTCGGCTCAGTCAAAGACGTATTCGGCAAGCTACGGGGTAACGGGAGAACCTAGAGCTGCTGTCTAGAAGAAGCGGGCGTCCGCTGGTGCGGCCGGCTGTGGACCGGCCTGGCGGCCGGTCTTCTTTTCTGTTTTTTGCTGCTGTCCTTCGGAGTGTACGGGCCACCTCCAAACCCACAAGCCACTCGCTGCGCTTCGGGCGTGCTCCACCCAGAAATTCTTAGGTCCGCGCTCCTTCGTCGCTTCTTCCGGCCAAAGATTTTCTGGGTGGAGCACCCCTGACGGGTTGATGGGTTTTCCGGCTAGCCCCGCTTCATTTCATTTCGCCAGCAGGCAAAAAACAACTGGGGGAGACGTTGGGCAGGTGGTTAGTTCCCTGTCCCTCTCACCCAAGGCGAAAGGAACCAAAAGATGCAGGCCAAAACCAAAGACACCCAGGAAACTGTCGCCGTCCCAGCCATGCCCGAGCGGGACGTCTACGGCGAAGGGTATGACTGGATGGCGAGCCTGACGGGCACTAGCTGGAATGAACTCTCAGCATGGGGACGGGACGGATGGGATCTAGGATCCTGGCCATACATTATCTTCGCCGTCGCGCAGACCGAAGACGAGCAAGGAAAGCTATTTGGGTACTGCACTTATGTCGAAGGGGACGTAACCGCACGTTGGTATCGCACGCGTGACGCGCGAAGTCTGGCGATCAGTAAAGAGGCGTACTGGTATTGGGCGAGTGGCCAAGCTGATGGGCCGGAAGCTCTGGAAGGGTTGGACCCGCAGGAGTTCCGACCCATTGATGGACTGTGCGAACCGTTTAACCCCAGCTGGGCTCAATAAGGTTCAAAGTGCCCTTCGTACTTCTTAGAGGAAGTGCGAAGGGCACTTTCGCGCGTGGCGCAGTAATCTTGCCGCGCTAGTCGTTCCTGTGTGATTTTGGGTCATTCCTAAAACGAGTCGGACAATCCAGAGCGTGCTTAGCTAAGGCACTGCTGGAGAAGTCAGCGGTTCGTGACTAGCGACAGATCACTGCTAAATATTGCACACGATGTCCCGTTTACTTTTCTTCCTGTGGCTTCGGGGCTACCGGCGGAATATACATTTTGAGCTCTGCGCTGCTCAACCCGAGACGTTCACCGATCGATTTCTTGGATTCACCCGTCTCCAGCATCTGGCCCACCACCTTCATGGCTTCGGCTTGCGTGGTGGTCTTTTTCTGCTCAGCTGCCGCGCGAAGTTCCGCAATCTTCTGTTCGGTGTCTTCGTCAATCTTGGCGAGCTGATCCTCGTGGACGAAGAACCCTGCCGCCAGCTCGATCAGCTCCTCGTTACGGCGGGTGATCTCTTCGGCCTTCGCGCGTGCTTTCTCCCTGGCGGCTAACGCGGCGGAGGATTTGCGTGGCTTACTCATCTAATATCTTTTCCTTCACCATCTACAACAACAACTTTTTGGCGAGGGGACACCCCTCGCGCACCCCGGCCCAAAAATGCGTTAACGGACTTCGCTGGCGCTCAGGCTCTGTCCTGCGTGGAGTTTCCCACCTGGGGACGGCCATGAGATCGCAAAACATCTCCACCCGCCCACACGTGGAAAACTCCACGCACGGTTTAACACAAGAGACTTGACCGGGCACAGCTGCGACCCTATCAAACCCACCTTGGCCACACCTGCACACAGCCAAGATCGCATGTGCAAAACCGCACCAAAAGAAAAAAGTTTTGATGGTCAGATCAATCTTTCTTCCCGTGTGCCCTCCATCCTCGTCCCTCAGCTGAACACGTCCAGTCGACTTTGAGAAACGGTCAACGACCTCCGGCCAGTATTTTTACCCGATTCTCAAAGACTTGGTCTGTCACACCTCTTGCATCTTCGATAACTTTGGCCAGGATTGCTAGAATCGTGTGTGTGATGACCCTGCATAAGCTCAGCGCAGGGGACGGGTATCAGTACTACACCCGTGAAGTCGCCTCGGCCGATGAACTGCGCACCGGTGACCGGACGCTGGGGGATTACTACACCGTGACGGGCCACCCGCCAGGGATCTGGGGCGGGCGTGGGGCGAAGAATCTTGGTGTGTCCGGCGCGGTGACTGAAGAGCAGATGGAACTGCTCTACGGACTGGGACAGCACCCCCTCGCAGGGCAGCTCGATCCGCAAACCGGTGCGAAGATTGACGCGAAGCTCGGCCAGCGCTACAAGCGTTTCGACCAGTTCGATGCAGCCCTGACCAAGAAAATCACCACAGCCATGGGTGACTTCACCCGCCTGAAGCACCGCGAACCTACCGCTGATGAACGCCGCATCATCCGTGCCAAAGCCGGCGGACAGCACTTCCACCAACTGCATGGACGCAAGCCCAAGAATAAGGAAGAGCTCTCCCAGTTCATCTCCCGCCAGACCCATAAAGGGTCCAACGCGGTCGCCGGATACGACATGGTGTTCTCCCCCTCCAAGAGCATCTCCTACCTCTGGGGAGTCAGCGACCGCAACGTCCAAGCCGTCATTGAGAAGGCGCATCATGCGGCGATCGAGGACGCGATGACGTACCTGGAAACCAACGCCACCTTCACCCGGCGTGGGAAGAACGGTGTGCGGTCCGAAGACGTGGCGGGAGGGTTGATCTACACCTCCTTCCGGCACTACGACTCACGTGACGGTGATCCGCAGCTGCACGATCACATCGTCGTCTCCAACAAGGTTCTGGGTATGGATGGCAAGTGGAGCGCCCTTGACGGGACGGTATTGCATAAGTACGCGGTGTCCGCGTCCGAGCATTACAACGCCAAAGTGATGCAGTACGTCTGCAAAGAACTAGGCGTTTCCCCAGTTGCTCGAGCGGTGGAGGGCAAGCGTCCGATCATCGAAATCGGCGGCGTGCCGGTGGCCGCGATCGAAGCGGCTTCCTCACGCCGGAGCAGCATTAAAGAGAACCTTGCACAGCTGGTCACTGATTTTGAAGAACGTCACGGACGCGCCCCGAATGCGAAACAGCTGATCAAACTCTCCCAGCAAGCCACACTGGAAACCCGTGCAGAAAAGAAGAAAGGCCGTTCTCTGTCTGAGCTCACCGGGCACTGGCAGACCAAATTCAGCGCTACTGAAGGCGCCCTGGTAGGCGATGACTTGTTCACCGCGGTGCGTTCCTATTCCAAAACTCGGAACCCGAACTACGACCTGGTGGACGTCCTGCCCGCCGAGCAGATCGAGGCTCTGGCGCAGTCGACGATCACCCGTCTGGAACAGAACCGGTCCACGTGGACGACGGCTCATGTGGAAGCCGAAGTGCGCCGACAACTCACCCACGAGTACCAAGCACAACCCGTCGCAGACAGCATCATCGTTCAGATCCGGGCCGCTGCTTTGGACTCCTTGAGCCTGAAAGTCACTCCTGATCTGCCCGTCCCAGCAGCCGTTCCCGGGGCAGTCACCGCGGTGCACCGGTACCAGAAACCCCACGCCGCCCTCTACACTTCCGAGACCATTCTGGAAGCTGAACATACCGCCGTGCAGGCCGCCCGCACAGATGTCATTCCTGCGGTGACGCAGGGTGAATTCCAGCGCGTCCTGGAGAACTTCGACGGCCGACTGAACGCCCAACAGATTGCGCTGGCTCAGCAATTCTCCTGCAGCCCCAAGCTACTGGTCGCCGGGATCGGGCCGGCCGGCACCGGCAAAACTACTTCCATGCGTCTTGCTGTCACGGCAATGCAGCACAGTGGCCATCATGTCGTCGCTGTCGCACCATCAGCGAAAGCAGCCTCCCTGCTAGGCAGCGAAGTCGGCGCAGAAGCAATGACCGTTGACCGTCTCCTGCGTGCACCGGACAAGCTGAACCCCGGTGACATTGTTCTGGTTGACGAGGCGGGGATGCTTGGCACCCCGCAGTTCGTGACCCTCATACTGCAAGCTAAAAAGCGCGGTGCTTTGGTGCGGGCCATCGGCGATGACAAGCAGCTTTCCGCCGTCGGAGCCGGCGGACTATTGCGTCTGCTGAACGCCGAAGAGCAGCTGGTGAACTTGGAGGAGATCCACCGTTTCCGCAACGAAGACGGCACCGCGAACCTGGAAGAAGCCGCCGCCTCCCTAGCACTGCGTGAAGCACCAGCTGTGGGTAAAGACGACCCGTGGGCGTACTACCGCGCCGAAGGCAAGATCCAAGCCGGCACTGTGGACCACATGGCTGACCAGGTTTTTGCTGCGTGGCAGAAAGACACCAACGAGGGCCGTAAATCCCTCATGCTCGCTGGAACCAACACGCACGTTGATCGCCTGAACCAGAAGGCCCAAGCCTACCGACTGCACCATGGACAGCTTGATGATGCTCAGTCATTGAGGGGTCGGAACAACGCGCAGATCTATGCTGGCGATGTCATCCTGACGAAGAACAATGACCGTCGGATCAGTGTCCATCAGGGCAAAGACTTCGTCAAAAATAACGATTCCTGGGTTGTTGAAGGCATTGAAGACGGCAACCTGCTGGCACGCCATCAGCAGCATCAAGGACTCGCAGTGATCCCCGCTGCCTATGCGGAAAAGCATGTGATCCTTGGTTACGCAGACACCGTCCACACCGCTCAAGGTGCCACCGTTGATACGGCCCATGCACTGCTCACCGGCCAGAGCGATCGTGCTGGTGCGTATGTGGCGACCAGCCGCGGCAAGTATGACAACCAGATCTATGTGGGACTGGCAGAGAACGAACGCCCAGATGAAGTGCTGAAGGGCATCGCTGGACGTACTGACCTGAACGTCACTGCGCACGAGTCGATCACCCGCGAACACGACAAGGCACGCGATCTGAACGGACTGGGAGAGATCTATCGGGATCTGGCAGATCAAGCGCGGAACGCGCGTTTTGAGCAGGTCTTCCGCAGCGCCGTTGGCGTTCGTGTGGCCGAACCGTTCCTTGCCGATCCTGCGTGGGGAGCCGTCACCCACCACCTGCAGAACGCAGAAGCCCGTGGGATTAAGCTTGAGACGCTGTTGGCTGATGCCTACCACCAACGCGAATTCGCTAATGCCGACCAGCCAGCAGCCGTGCTGGCCTGGCGCATGGAACCGCTGATCGAAAACCGTACAGAAACACTTGCCGAAGCACATCGCCCATTGCGCGACGTAGCCACCGAACACTTGGAAGAGCTGGAACGCCGAGCGACTGCGCAAGCAGACATCCTGGCTGTTCCTTACCGGGAGACTGCCACGCAGCTGGCCACTAAGGAAGGACTGAGCCCCTATACGCGCCGGCTGTATGGCCATCTCACCGATGACGCACTAGCTAACCGGGTCAAAACCACTGGCGACGATCTTCTGCGCCAAGTTCCCTCAGATCCGGAGAACAACGAGAAACTGTTGTCCTGGTCGCTGGATAAGCTGCGCGAAGAGCAGCAACGACGAGAAAACTTGCCAGAGTTGCTGCGCCAAGCAGAGACCTTGGGCCGCAGCCATGAGCTGCACAGCACCGCTGCGGCAACCATTCTGGAACGCATCAGCCGCGAGCTGGAACTGCGCGAGCTCGAACAGCCAAACCTTCAACCAGCACATATTCGCAACGAATTAGGGGAATGGTACGCACCATCGGCCGAGCTGCATGATCCGCGCACCCCAGATGCGTGGAAGCAGCAGCTCACCGGATACCGTCAGACGTTGGATACCGAGCATCAGCGGGTCGGCGCGGAACTGGCGCAGAACCCACCGGCATGGTTGGACGCACTAGGTCCTGTGCCGGGACGTAGCGACCGTGCCGAAGAATGGCGCCGGGTCGCGGCCGAAATCGCAGCCTACCGGCGCACCTACAACATCGCTGACTCAGAACCAGCACTACTGCCAAAAACGCACCTGAAGAAAAGCGAAGTCGCGCAAAGTCTGCGTAACCGCGCGGCTGCGCTGCACAAGCACTCGGAACTGACCACCCGTGAGCCAATGTTAGAAGCAGCTAAAACCGAGGCAGTGCAGCAGAAGAATGATCAGGCCACCACTACGCTCAGCCCTACTAGCGCTGAAGCGAAACTTGCCCAGCTGCGCCGACTGAGCCAAGGCACCACGCAACCCACGACAGAGCAGGAGAACACCGTGCCGGCAGAATTCGAGCATGAAATGAGCGGACAGAAGCCAACCCCGGCGGCGGAGTCGCTGCTGGAAAAACTGCGCAGGAACCGCACTGAACTGCATGATGAGAAGAAGAACCGTGTTCAGGATGACGAGCTACGCCGCAAAGGACCTCACGGACCGACGCTTACGTAGGGTAGGAACTTAACGAAAGTAACCCACGAAATCCGTGGGTTTCTTCGATGTATGAAGCACGAGTCCTTGTCCCTTGCTATATACCCCATGCTATTACGGGCGGGTTGATTTTTCCACGCGCGCACAACTATAGTTATAGGTGCAGACCCCCCTCATACACTTGAGATCAGGGGGTCTAGCTGTTTAACTCCTAGATTGCTTTGGGCAAGCGCTCTGGATCGCGTTCTGAGAGGTATTTCGGGTACCAGTCTTGAGCGAACCCATTTTTGGGATGCTGGTCGATGAGGGCGTTGGCACTCCATGCAACGAGATCAGCCATCTGAACCAACTGCGAAGTTTTTGAGTCGAGATGGATAGCATCTTCAATCACGTGTCTTTTGCTGAGTTCTAGGCTTCGATGGGTATTTTTGTAGGAATCATCAGTGCCATCGCCGTCCATCATGATCATCGCTAAAGAATTCGATTCCTCTAGTTCTGACTCAAATCTGTTGACGAGGGACAAGTAGGTTTCTGTTCTCGTCTGCGCGAGAGCTTTAGGCTCGCCGCTTCGATAGACGGCACCAAGTCGCAGGCCTTCGGTGTAGCGCAAAGTTTCTAAACATTCTAAGGCTACTTCTCTCCCAAAATCTTTCCAGAACTCAATGCCATTATGGATAAATCTATCTGGCATCTTGGTTGAGATGCGTCCACGGCCGTTGACGTACTCGGTGGTATGCAGTTCTTCAGTGACTGGGATTCTGTACTCGCGCCAGAGTCTTTTGCGTAGGTCTAGCCAGGTCCGCAGTACTGATGACCACCGATCGGGTGAGAACTCAATCCATCCGTAAACGACGAGTCCGCTTTTGGGATGTCCAGAATCATCGATGTAGATGAGGCGATCTAAAGGTAAAGGCACGTGAACAGTCTAATTTTGGATGCAGGTTATTCCTATTTCTTCTCTCATTCACTGGCGAGCCGTAGATTGTGGGACCAAAGAGTTCGGATCGTTGTTTTGGGTCGTGAGGTAGGTATCATCAAGCCACTGAGTGAATTGTTCATTCAGCGGTTCGGGAACTGGATCGACCCGCTCTGGGGAACGATGCTCGCGCCTGCATCCGGCCATGCCGCCCTTATCGCTGGGGGCATTGATGATGTCCAGGACATCAGGCAGATAGCGCAAGTTCCAATACACCAGATCACTGTTGGGGCTCGTCGTCCCGTAGTTGGCCGATTTCCAAGACAGGTAGAACCCCATGAGGTGGGCTACGACGTTGGGGTGGCGGAACCAGCATGAAGGGATCATGTTGGTGCTTTGCCCAGCCCCGTAAGTGGTGTTGAACCACGGCAGCCACTGGCTGATCTCTTCCAGCAGCTCAGCGTTTTTCTCGGGTTTGCCTTGATAGAGGTTCCAGGGGGACGGCTCTGGCTCTTTGCTCTTTTTCAGCAGTGTTTCCAGCTGGCCAGCGAGCTCTACAAGGACTGCTTCTTGTTCCTGAAGCCCTTGTTCGACTTTCCCCTGGCGTTCCACCAGTGGCTCCACGATCGGGACCAGCAACTCGATCAGCTCATCGCGGTTACTCGGCTCGCTCAACGTCCACCGCCTTTCCTCCGACATAGTCGGCATCCAGGAAGACCTTGCCGCAGGTACGCAGTGTCTGGTCTTTCATGTCTTTCAAGTCCTTGTGGTCTTTGCGCTGCCACACCATCTCGGTGTGCACCACATGTGGTGGCAGGTTCCGGTACACGGCGGTGGCCTGCCCGAACCGTAGATGCTTGAGCTCTTCGGCGCGCACGATCGCTTTCTCCTCCGTACTGGTGGTCCTAGAGCCACCCGTCTTGCTGGAGGAATGGCTGATGCGGGCTTTGTCCCGGACGCCCATGTCGCTGGCGTAGGTTTTCAGATCTTCGCTGTTGATGCCAGGGAAGATCAGCTTGAGACTGGCGTTGGATTCGATGGCTTTGGCTTCTTCCTTGCCCCAGCGTGCTTCGTTCTGGATGAAGGACTGGCTGATGCCGATCACTTGGATGCCGCGGCCGCCGGTATCGGTGATCAGTTCGGCCATATTGCTGAATGCTGCCACGTTGGGTGCTTCATCGAGCACCATGCGGAACACCGGCCAGAGCCGGCCAGAGGCGAATTGGCTGGATTTGCGCCTCGCTGCCCGGTAGACCTGATCGGCGAACATGGTGCTCAATGTGCCGAGCGGGGATTTTTCTCCGTCCACCACGATATGCAACGTGTTGGGTCCTTCGAGGAACTCGTTGATGTCGAAGGCTTCGCCGCGGCGGAACCGGAACTGGGAGAGGACCTTTTCGGTGACCAACGGTTCGGCCAGGGAGAGCAGAGTGGATTTGATGGAGTCTTCGGTTTCCCCGGCCCGTGATTCGGTGCGTTCACGCAGGGGCTGGATGAAGGCCCGTGATTTGCGGTGGTCTTCCAAGATGGTGATGGGTTCTGGGTTGTGGGAGTCGAAGATCCATAGCAGCAGGTCATCCATGGTGCGGTCTTCCAATGCGGCGGCGTGCAGCAGCCGGCCGAGGACGGAGCCTGCTTTGGCGCTGAACCAGGACCCGTTTTTGGTCCCTTCCATGGGGGCGGCGTTCGCCCAGGCTTTGCCGCGTTCCAGTGCTTCGTCTTCGTCCTCGCACCCGTAGATCGGAGTCCATTTCACCCTGTGGGGCCAGCCGGTGATGTCCTCCCAATCGCAGACAAATACTTCGCCTTGCGCTTGGCGTGCGGTGGCAGTCCACGCGACCACGTCTGGTTTGGTCGACGTTGCCAGGACTGGTCCGGGGGCGCTAAGCACCATGGGGACCACGATGCTGGAGGTTTTGCCGCCGCGGGCCGGGGCATAGACCCAGAGGCTGTCTTCGAGTTGGATATACAGTGGCACTTTTTTGGATGCGTTGGTGTAGACAGCCAGTGCGATGAATGCTTCCGCGGTTTTCCTGGTGACCGACGGCCCATAGATCTGGCGTGCTTTATGCCAGGCGGCGGTGAACCCCATCATCGAGGTGATCGCAGCACCCTGGGGATTGAACGTGGCGGTGTTCTTCCGCGGGGTCACCCAGAATTCGGTGATCAGCACGTAGCCCACAATCAACAGGACCGCGATGCCGCCGAGGATGAACCAGGACGCGGCCGGCCAGGCAAGATCCCCGTCCACGCCTGCCTCGAACAGATCCAACGGATTCCACGACACCTTCGAACCGGTAGGGGTGATGGCTTCGCCCCAATTCAACGCAGCCAGCACGATCCCGGCAAGCACCGCGATGATCAAGAAAGTGGTGAAGCTGCTTTCACGCTGTGGGGAGGCCATGGTCCTGCTCCTTTTCACTCGTCGTCCTGGCAACCAGGGCTTTGTCGGTGTCGGTGAGGATTGTTTCCACGTCGCTGCGCAGATGCTTCACCTCGAAGGGGGCTTCGTTGCCGATTTTCATCAGGCAGGTGCCGGTGGCCAGGTTCAGGATCGTGGGGTAGCTGGAGGCCGGAAGGTCGAACATATCCACTGCTGCCCTCGCGTCCGGTGCTTTCTTCTGCTGGTACACCAGCACGGTGTCGCATTCTTTGATGATCGCTTCCGCGTCGGTGCCGGCAGGGATGTCTGAGACGTGGTGGAAGAAAAACCAATTGGACAAGCCGATGGCGCGGGAGACTTTCTGGTTGCGGCGTATCACTTTGGCGACCGAGGTCTGGACCAGGTGCCAGGCTTCTTCGACGACGAAGTGGGTTTGGCGGCGGTTCTTGGCTTTGAACAGGCGGTTGGTCATCCACGTGTTGATCACCGTCATGACAATCGCCAACGCTGGCCCGTTTTCGGGCAGCTGGGAGACGTCGAAGACGGTGAGTCCGTCTTTGAGTTTCACATCCTTCGTGGTTTCGTTGTCGATCATTCCCGCCAGGTCTTCTTCAACGAAGCGTTCGAGTTCGAAGGCGACGTCGTACCCCCATTCACGCAAAGTAGTTTTGTCGATCTCCAAGTAGCTGGAGTCTTCTTCGGCGGGGTCGATCATCCGGTTGATCACCAGACGAATCGTCGGGGTGATGCTTTGAGCTTTTGCGTCTTTGAGTGCGCGGCGGTGTGCTGTGCGCAGGGCTTTGCCTTCGCGGGGGCTGATGGGCCGGCCGAGGACTTCTTCGGCGACTGCGCGCAGCAGCATGGACTGGCTGGGCGGGGTTTCGCCGGTGGTGCTGTCTTCTTCGGTTTCAGCGGAGATGGAAGGGTCGAAGATGTTGATGCAGGATCCTCCTCCGCCGATCTTGAACGTGACAGGTTCCCCGCCCTGGTACCGGCACAGTTCGGCGTATTCGCCTTCTTCCGGGTTGGAGTCGCTGGGTTTCTTGTCGATGACGATCACGTTGCGTCCGATGATCATGGGGCGCAGGCATCCCCAGGTTTTCCCGGCCGAGCTTTTCGCGGAGCCGATGTCGCCGATGACGACGACGTTGGCGTTGTTCACGGTGTGGGGGTAGGCGAAGATCGGGTCGTGCATGACGCCCCACCCTGATTCCAGATCAATGCCGAACAGCAGGCCTTTGTAGGAGGTGGGGGACCAGGGCACGGCGAGGTTGCTGACTTCGGCCTGCCGGGTGGTGGAGATCGCGCCTTCCGGGGCTGGATCATAGAGTCCGTAGCGTGAGCCTTTGCGTGTTTGGCGTCCGGCATCCCAGGTGATGTCCGGGCGCTGTTCCGCCAGTGGCGCCGAGACGGACTCGGGAGGCAGGCATGTCTTTTTCACTGTGTTTTTGATGGTTTTCTTAGGTGCTCGAGTGAAGATGCTGATCATTTGCGGATTCCTCTTCCCATGGGCAGCACGGCCATGAGGGCCATGTCGTGGCGGTTATCGAGCCAGTACAGCCGGTCTATGCCGCAATCGGTGGCGACGGATTCAATCTGGGTGGAGACCTGCAAGAGTTTTTCTTCTGAATCCACGGTGAAGCTGACGTAGGCTCCCCATTTCACGCCGTGGTGACCGCTGCCGGGCGTCAGGTCCACTGCGCGCTGGTCGGAGGAATTGGACATGACCTGTTCGGTGCCATCCGAAATCTTGCCTTTGGACGCGTTCGAGTGGCGTTTGGCTTTGTCACTGGTGCGGTCAGACATCGCTTGGGCGCGCGCTTCTTTGGCATCAACGACTTCATTCACCCAGGACACTGAATGGATGACTGCGGGAACAATCCCGGAGACGAGCTGGCGCATGGCTTGGACTGGCAAGGCTGATCCGGCCATGAACCCATCCCTGGGGATATAGGCGACCCGGGTGTAGGCGTGGTTGTTGACCACGACCGCTTTGGGCGTCTGTTCCTGGTCGAGTTTCTGCCAGACCGCCTCTAACCCGAGATCGGTGTCATCAATGGCGTACGTGTAGGGGTCTTGCAGGTGGGCAAGGATCCCGGCAGCCATCTGCGAATCCACAGCCCGATAGCCGCGGATGGCTTTGTGCGCGACGGCTTGCGCCATCAATGCCTGGGCTTCTTGGACGATTGCTGCGTGCACGGCCATAGGCCCTGGCTGCTGGGCGTTGGCGGCCCGGTGCAAGGCGGTGCGGTTGTCGAACCGCAGCACCCAGTAGCTGCGGTGCTGCTCGGCCCGGTCTTCGACCTGCAAGCACAGCTCTTGGTAGGAGCGCACCAGGTTTCCGTGGGCGTTGGGGTCCACGTAGTCGGCGAGCCAGGAGACGTGGTCGGTGATGTCCAGGGGGATGGAGCGGGTGAAACTCTGGATATGGGACACCGCACTGGTGCGCCGCGCCGCCCTGGCCAGCACACGTCCGAAGCCGAGGTGGGGGATGTCTTCCACGTCTTCTTCGACCACGCCGCCGGCACTGCCGCGAACTTCGAAGATCACGGTGTAGAAGGCCGGATCTGAGTTGGCGTGGCGGAAGACGGCGAGGCGTTCGCGGGGGTTGAAATCAACTTCTTTCACGCTCAGCCGTCCCACCATCAGCGGGGCCGGCTGCACGTGCTCTTTGCGTCGTTCGGCGCGGCGCACCGCGAACCCGCGGGGCCGGACCGTTTTCTTCTTATTCTTCTTCGCAGCCCGGTATTCGCGAACGCTGGCCAGCGCGGTTTCTTCATGGACGGGGTCATAGATCCCCAGTCCGGCGTGCTTACGGTAGGCCCGGTAGGCGGTTTCGGTTTTCAGTGCCGCGTAGCTGCGTCCTGCGTGGATGTTCATGGGAACGGTGATCACCACGCTGAACACCGCGATGACGAGGCCGGCGAAGAGGAAGAAGAACTGGTCCATGCCCATCAAAACCACGCACGCGGCGATACCCAGGCCGATCCATAACACGACCTGTTCGGGGGTGGAGCGGCCTGAGAGCAGTCCGCGTTTTTTGAACTCGCCGCCGAGGGCTACCTGACGTGCCATGAGTGATCACCGATCCTTGAAGGAGTCCCACGAGTCTGGGTCTGCGTCGTTTGCGGCCATTCGTGCTTGAGCAGCAGCGTTGGCCGCGGCGTATTTGGTTCCGGCCAGCAGGCCGACCGCCCCGGCGGTCAGGGGGCTGAAGGCTGCTGTTGCCGCCACGGAGGCCACTGTTTTCGCCCGGCCGGACGGCGGGTTCTGCCTTCCCTGTCCAGAAGAGGCGGAGGGTGCATCTGGCCCGCTCGAGGCAGGCGCAGAGCTGTTCTGGTCAGTGGAACTTTGCCGTGCTGGTTCAGTGCCGCCAGCCCGGGCTGAAGGAGCTGAGCCAGCTTGCTGGCCGTCCTGATTCGGGGATGCTGGAGGCACAGGATTCTGGCCTTGCTGCGGGGTGCGTGCTGCAGCTGGTGCGCCAGTGGGTGCACCGGCCTGGTTTTGGCTGGAGCGTTCGTGCGCGCCATTGGTTTTCTGCGGTGAACCGGTGCCCGGACTCTGGGCAGCAGTGTTGCTGCCACCGTGTGGGGAACCACCAGGCACAGGAGCGCCAGGTCCGGCAGAGCTGCCTTCTCCATCGCCCGAACTGCTGGGACCGCTTGAACGGCCAGAGCTTGGTGCGCTGCGGCTTGTGGCGGAGCCGCGCCGGTTGGAGATTGCGCGGCGCACCGATCCGGCACCGCTGCCGATCGCGCCGCCTACGGCGCCGCCGACACCGGCAGAAATCTCCGGTGAGATCCCGCCGAATTTCGCTTCGCGGCTTTCGAGCACTGGCATCCACCGGAAGATCGCTGCGGGGGACAGGACGATCATCAGCATGATCGCAGCTGTTGCCCCCAGGTTGCCGACGTTCACCAGCACGTCATCGACCCCGTCCTTGAAGGCTGGCTGCGAGGCGAGGATCCCGAAGACCGCACCCAGCACGAGGAAGGCAAAGGTTTTCAGCAAGGCCATGGTGCCGATGGTCGTGGCGATCTTCATGACGTAGCGACGTGTCTTGGGTGAAAGCAGCATGCCGATGAGAAGCGCAATGGCCAGTCCCATCAGCTGCTGGAAGATCGGGATCAGCAGGAAATACACCAGCAGGGCCAGCGCTCCGACGAATAGCAGTCCGAAGAACAGGATGGCGGCCAACGGGCCGAACCAGCTAGTGGATTCCAGAGAGCCGAACCGGGAGATGACGGTGATGAAGTTGCTGATTGATTCGGCCGCCCAATCACTGGTTCCATCGGTGAGCGGGGCGACACGTTGCTGCAGTTCATTCATGACCCAAGGGCCGTAGATGACCATGAACAACGCTGCGGGCAGGTAGTAGAGCAGGGATTTGCTGAAATCGTCGTCGCTCATCTCCCCGTTGCTGTGTTGTTTGAAGAGGAACATGATCATCAAACCGAGGCCAACTACACCCAGGCCGGCGTAGAGTGCCCAGCGGTCTTTGAATTCTTGGGCAGACGCGTCGAATTCGGTGGTTGAGGAGATCTCCTCGAGCACTTTGGAGGTCATCGCGATGGATTCTGACTTGCTGCTGTTGGCCAGTTCTTCCAGGTTCGATTTGGGATCCGCCACGAATTCGATGGTGTTGTCGATGGCATCGGTGACATTGAGCAATGAGCGGCCGAGTTCGCTTTGCTCAAGGAATCCACGGATTTTCTGGCCGGTCCAAGACTTAAATTGGGAGTTAATTCTCTGTTCGAGGCAGTAGCTTATGCCTTGGCCACTGGAGCGGCTTTCCTTCAGAGCATCACAGAAGTCCATTTTTTCGCCTTCACCCAAGATGAGGGTTTGGGCCGTGGGATACATCTGATGCAAAGCGTCACGAGTCTGCTCTTCACAGTTCCTTTTCTGGAAAGAAAAGACGCTCTCCATCTTCGTGTAGTACTTAAACTCGCCGCATTTCTCCTTGGCGATCCCGGACAGAACCTCATCAAGAAGTTTGGTCTTTTCCTTCTCAGGCATTTTTTCGAAGCGTTTCACCTGGTCCTGGGTGAGAGTCTCTTCCACTTTTGTGGTGTCTTCATCGGCGTGGGCCGGCGACGGCGAAGCTACAAGTAAGAACGTGGAAAGGAATGCGATCACTGCCAGAGAGGAAAGAACGCTGAGAAGCTTTGTCACTGGGCCAACTCCATCCATCCATCCCGGCTCAGTGGGTTGCCGTCTGAATCGGTGAACAGATCACCCAGAATCTCGCTCGCTGAGGAGGGTTCTTTCTTGCCCTGCGTGTAAAGAAGCTGGGTTTCGGGCCGGTAGGTGCCGTTTTCGCCGCTGAGATCAAGTTTCCAATCGTCGTTTTCCCACACCAAGAGCTGCTCAGTAGCGCGGATCTCTACTGCTGCAGGAACGGTGCGCCCATCGAGTTTGAACGCATTAGTTTTGATGCGTTGAGCCACTGCGACGGATGCTGCTTTACCTGCTTCGCAGCGGACGACTTTGAAAATCGGGGGATCAAAATGAGTCTTTGTAGAGGTGGCACCATTCTTGGCCATGGAACGCAGCGCGTCAATGTATTCTGCGCCGTCCTCGTTGGAGGCAATGATCTTTTTCAGGGTTGCTTCGCGCTGTTCCCAGGGACCGGTGCCATAGGACTCAGCCGGGACATAGTTGATCGCTGCGCGTACTGCGTCATCGCATGAGGCGGTGTATCCGATGCGGGTTTGGCCATCTGCCGCGGTCTTGGTTCCGCCTTCGTTGGCGCGGAACGGGGATACCGGGAATCCGTTGTCGCTGATCCGGGTGGGTTCAGTAGCGGTCGTGGGTGTAGCCGCCGAAGTGTTGTCCTTCGTGGTCGATGAGATGAAGTAGCTGGCGACAGCAACCAGCACGATCGCGATGATGACTATGGTTGCGATGATCAGGCTCCGGCGGCTTGTCATTAGAGCATCCCCGCCACTTTGAGTACGGCACCGATGAGCACACCAAAGGCCGCCACCGCGATGACCGCCACGCCGCGGCGTTTGAGCTCGTCAGTGTGTTCGCCCATCTCCTCGTAATGGCCCTGTTTTCTGGCTCCGGAGAATTTTACGAAGCTGGTCAGAAGCTTCACTGATACATAGATCAGCACCAGTCCCCAGATGACGCCGAGGATCACGGTCAGAGCATTGTCGAACCCTGAGCCAAGCGGTGCAATGTCGGGGGATACTCCGTCGAAAGGGTTCTTGACTTCTGCTGTTACTTGCAAGGTGGGGATGAACGGTTCCATGGTTAGTTTTCTTTCTTGTTTCGTTTGGTGGATTCTGCTCGGACTGCTGCGTGGTGCATGCCTTCGCTGACTGTGGCAGCAACTTTTTCAAAAGCTCGTACGGACTCATCTGTGGCCAGCTGCCAGTCGATCAGCCCGTTGGTGTCCAGAGCTGGTTCGTAGGGGACGGGAAGGAAAGTAGCTTCCTCTCCGAGGGCTTGCTCGAGCATGGTGCGCAGTTCTTTGCGCCGTTCCGGGGCCACTGAGCGGCGATGGGAACCGGGGGAGATGACGAGGACCGCGTGGCGGCACAGCGCGGCGTAGTGGTCATTGCCAGAGAGCTGTGACATGGCTTGGAGCTGTTCGATGGTTCGGAGCACTGAGACGACGGACTTATCGTTCATTTCCACGGGGAAGACCAGCTGGTCGGATCTTTCAATGCCGGCCAGCCAGTTCTCGGCGCGTGTGTTGTTGCCGGTGTCCAGGACGATGACGTTCCAGAAACGCTGGACTACTTCGAGCAGTTCGTTGAGGGTTTCGCGGGTGAGCATCTGCATCCGGTCAGGATCTTCATCAGAGGCGAGGACTGCGAAACGGTTGTCCCCTTGCGGGCGGGTGAAGTACTGGACGTCGCCGCTGCGGGTGTGTTCATTTTTGAGCTCTTCGAGGGCATCGAGCAGGTCGATGATGGTCAGCTTTGATCCGTTGGAACGGGTGCGCACCCCGAGGGTGCCCATGGTTTCGTTGTTGTCCATCGCTAAGACCGCATGGTCAGAGGTGTTGCCGATGGTGGAGGCCAGAGCCACGCTGATCGAGGTTTTACCTGACCCGCCGGCCGGCTGGGCGACAGTGACGGTGACGGGACGCGGGTAGACACGCCGGATGGACGCGAGCGTGGTACGCCGAGCTAATTCTTGGGGTCCTGGTTTGGGGGAGATGAGGCCGCCGGTCCATGTGCGGATTGTGCGCTGCCAGCCTTCTTCGGCAGGCAAGGGTGTTTCCAGCGCGTCTGATCCGGTGATCGCGCTGCTCAGTGTTCCAGTGACCAGCGGTGTTCCGGCGGCCAGAGGCGCTGCGCGCGTCGGTTCTGGTGCGGTGGGTTCTACTGGTTCTGGGTTGTTGAGGATCTGTAACGAAGCTTCTGGTTTGTCGGAAGCGTTCGATACGGTCAAAACATCGGTCTTCGCTTTTCTGCGTTCGTCGCCTGGCCACTCGGTGCCCATCTGCGTCCCCTTTCCTTGGATGAACCCATAGTATCAACTAGTCTTGATATAGTCAGTTTCATTCCAAAATAAGACTTTGAAGGGTTTTGATGACACGCCGAATCATCCTGTCCACCGCCGTGCTCCTGGCAGTCTCACTGAGCGCCTGCACCCCCGCGCCGGACCAAGGAACCAGTGATCCGCACGCGGATCACGGCCCCATGCATGAGATCGAAGCATCCCCAGAGCAAGTGCAGATCGATGAATGGAACCCGCAGGTTTCGGCTGAAGCGAAACACACCGCAACCAAGGCCGCCAAAGCCTACGCCCGCCCGGACCTTGACCAATCGGCATGGTTCAAAGCCTTGGCGCCGTATCTGTCCCAGAGCGCACGGACCACGTTCCAGCAGACCTCAAATCTCAACATCGCCTCCACCGAAGTCATCAAGGTGCACGAACCTGTTCAAGGCGTTTCGCCGGCCATCGCCACCGTGGAGGTGCAGACCAACGCCTCCACCCTGGAATTCTTGCTCAGCCGGTCAGATGGTCAGTGGATGGTCGAGAAAATCACGAGCAACAGCTGATGAAACGCACCAAACGCCGGGGAATCTTCACTGCCCTGGGCCTGATCAGTGTGCTGCTGTTCGGTATGGTCTTTGGCGGGATCCTCCTGCTGGGGGACAGTCCGGGCAGCGAGGTCGACACCGAAACTGACTGCTCACCTGACAGTGCGGTGCCGAAAGAAATCAACGTCAAGAACCTGCCCACCACGAAGGTCGGATCCTACAACAAGCAGCAGCTGGCCAACGCCGCGGTCATCATCAACGAAGCCAAGTCAGCAGACGTCCAGCAGCAAGGGGCCATCATCGGACTGATGACGGCCATCCAGGAAAGCTCCCTAAAAATACTGGCTAATGACGGGACCTGGAAGTACCCGCAAGACACCAACGTCATGACCGAAGCCCAATGGGTGCAAGCGCGCAAAGTCGTCATCAAATCCCTGGATCTGCCACACCAGGGAGTCGGGCACGCCTGGGATGCGCTGAGCCTCATGCAGCAGCGGCCCAGCGCCGGCTGGGGGACCGTCGAGCAGATCATGGACCCCTCCTACGCAGCCAGCACCTTCTTCGACAGGCTGAAAAAAGTTCCCGGCTGGCAGTCCTTGCCTTACGAACTGGCCGCTGAAAAAGTCCAAGTCTCAGGACTGCCAGATAACTACGCAGAGAAGCGCGCTGATGCGGAACTGCTCTATGCCGCATTGCAAGGCTCAAAGATCGAAGTCAGCGACGACGAGGAAGCCTATGCCCAGTGCAAGGACGGGGGAGACACCAGAAAGCCGGACTCAGGGGACCCCTACGATGGGCCGAAGAGCAATTCCGGGTGGGTGTTCCCCGTGGAGAGCATCTCGAAAATCCAGTACAACTACGGCGAAAACCGCGGCCCGTGGCCCCACGCTGGCGAGGATTTCAGCTCACCGAAAGACACCCCGATTTATGCTGCGGCCGATGGCCAAGTCATCCGGGCCAGCTGCTCAGACCTGGTAACCGGGCGCTCTCCCTGCCAGATCCAGATCGACCACGGACAAATCGACGGACAGAGGATCAGTACCCTCTATGTGCACATGTACGAAGACGGGGTGCTCGCCCACGTAGGGGACGAGGTCAAAGCAGGGGATCAGATCGCCAAGGTCGGAACCAACGGCAACTCCACCGGCTACCACCTGCACTTCGAAGTCTGGGAAGGCAAAGCAGACACCAACCCGGTCGAATTCCTCAAAGAACAAGGGGTAAGCATCCCCGGTTGAGGAATCCAATGCGCTTGTTGCTAGGCTCGAACGGTGGAAAAATACGCCAAGTTCATCAGCCATATTGCCTCACCACCAGCGGTCGTCACCCTCGTCCTGCTGAGCACCCCACTGCGGTACCCGGGCGTCGCGTGGCCGCCAACCTTGCTGGCCACCTTCTTTGCCGGCCTGGTGCTCTGGGCGGCGCTGATCTGGATGCGGCTGCGCGGACGGGTCACCGACGTGCACGTCACCGAACGCCGCCAACGCTGGCCGATCCTGCTGATCACCCTGGTTTCAATCCTTGGCGGCATCGCCGTACTGCTGGCAATCTCCGCACCAACCCAGATCCTAGTGGAAGTACTGTTCATGCTTGCCGGGCTGCTGATCGTCGGCCTGGTGAACCTGGTCTGGAAGCTGTCCATCCACGCAGCCCTGACTACTTTCGCGGCCTTGCATTGCCTGCTGGATCTGCCGGCAGGAGCGCAGATCGCGGTCGCCTTCATCGTACTGGTGGGATGGGCAAGAATCCGCGCCGGTCACCACGCTCCCACCCAAGTCATGGCAGGAACTCTCATCGGCGCGCTGGTGAGTCTAGGAGACTTGCTGGTGGTTTAAGCGTGCAGCCGGCTGGAGTTCATGATGATGTGACAGCAACGCAGAGATCCATCCCAGCGTGACACCGGCCAGAACACACATCATCGCCGGGTAAACAAGCAGATCCGTGAGCCAATCCAGCTGGCGGTTCGAAAGCTCCACCAGATGACCCATCGGGGAGATCATGCCGAAGGCAAAGCCAAATGCCATCAGCTTCTTCGAATAAAACGGCACCCGATACACCGAACCAGTGTTGGCCTTCATCAAAGGGTTCACCAGCATCGCAGACACCACCGCCGGATAGACATACATGGACAGCTTGTAGAGCACAACCGCGGTGTCGGTGTCCCTGAAATCATCTAACCCCATGCTGGAATATGAGAGGTCTGCAGCGAAGAACAACACGGTCATCAGTGCCACGCATAGAGGAAGGCCGGCAGTTGAGAACCTGCGGATCTTGGTTGCGACGTCGCATCGGCCGATGCTGTGGGCGATCTGGACCCCGGCGGCCAAGAACACGAAGTTGATGCAAAAATGCGAGACGAGATTCGCTAAATTAATGGAGCCGAGCAGGCGATCAATTGTGAGGTAGATCGGTTCCACTGCAAGCCATAAGCCGATGCTCATGCCCAGATGAGTAAGCCATAACCAGAGGTTGCCTGTGCCTTGAATCAGGCGGGGGAGCCTCAACCCAAGCACTAAAGTGAAGACGCTTGCTAAGATCATTGCTGCCCAGCTAGAAAAACCCATAGGCTTTTATCCTAGATGGTTTTCAAATGTCTCCAAGCTGCGCACCTGTTTTCCCACCTCGCGCAGGCGTTTCTCCGATTCGGCAAGTAACTGACCTAAAGGTACTGTGTTGAGCCAGCGGGAACGGCACTCTGGCTCCCATCCTGCCTCGCCACCCGTGAGCACACCTGACACCACCAACGCGGACGCTAAAGGGAAACTGGCATACTGGGCGACCTCGAGAGCCACATCTTCTCGTAACCGGCTGCGCAGCATCTTCCACAAGCTCGGCTGCGCGACGCCCAGTTGCTGTTGGATATGGGATCGCAGATTTCCATCGTCGGCGCAATCAAACCAATGCAACGCCAAATGATCGTAAGATTCCTCGCCGAGTTCAGCCTCGTTAACTGTCTCTGAGTTCAAACGATGAACTGTTCCCTGCAAAAGGCCGGCGGTAGGGATGAACGCTGCCATTTCGTCTGGGACGGGCGCGGAGGTGGTGATGCTTGCGAATTCCTGGAACCGGGTTAACTCATCCAAAGGATCAAGATCGAGGCCCCGCGCGATGGTAGTAATGGTTGAAGGGGCCACACTGCCACGGCTGACTTGCTGCGTGATACGTAAACGTGGAAGCCCAGACAATTGGGCAAGGCGCACTAAACCAGAGCCTGGTGCCACTGCATCCAGCCACGATTGAACTTCAGATCTACCGAGTTTCACGTGCTACCCATCCGAACCGCCACTTCAACCTGAGACAGGCGTGAAAAACTCAGATTATTGTTCCCCATTCGTCCTAACTTATCGTGACTGGCGCCCACTTCAGGCGACATCCGCAACGTAGCAAGACACGATTTGGCCACAAATCCCCGGCGAGACAGGCCCTGCGCGGATGGCGGGGAAGACAAATCGATGTGAAACGCGGAACAGGCAGATACCGGAGTATGGAACGCGCATGGCTGGCAGCAGGAGCCACTGTGGAACTCGGTTCTAATAAGAAATTAGAGTGTTCCCTACTGCTGCTAGCCGATTTCGACATACGCAACGGAAGGGTGAACTGAACATATTTGGCAAGAATCAGACGTTTGAGTGCTCAATGCGAGCTATGAATGATAATCATTCGTCAAAACGATCGCGAGCATCGCTTGCTGTTAGATGTGCGATGGACTTCAAGTACTCAGAACTAAGTGATGCAATATGGGTTCCTCGGCTGAACCCTAGCTGCGTCAGTAAGTTACTTAATCTCTGAAAGCTCTTATCGGGGTTTGTAGCCCAGTACTGTGAGAATATCTGGCGATTACCAATGAACTCGCGAGAGAAATAATCCCTGAGCCTCGACTCCGCATAGCATTGAATGTCCATTTTTTTGATGGCGGCGCTATCGAATGATTCAACGAGGCTTTGAGTTGCCGCGATGAATGAGGCCACCTCCTTGAATGTCGGTGCAGTTCCATTCTCAAAAGTTTCGATTGATCGCTTGATATCCAGTCCGCGATGGGTTTCGGCTATTTGAGCCGCTACAGAGATCAACTTTCTACTCAAGGATGCGTTCAAGCGAGTTGACGACTCTGAGTGGACGAGCGTATTGCGCCATTTAATTGCAAATAACGTCATCAGCAGAGCTGGATCATTTAGCTGAATTTGTAAATTCGATGCCAGAGCCGACAACCGTTCCGCACGTCCGTCGATCCTGTTAATTGAATCCTGAATCGATCTGTCAAATACTGAATCCGTTTTTTGGACTTGTTTTCGGTAAACGTCAATGAGGTCCGTAATCCATACGAGTGAAGTGACTAATGCATACTCGCGGCTACGAAGAGCAGAACGAGATCTGTCTTTGGGAGACCAGGACGTTGAAAATTCGTCTTTTAGGGAAGCTGTGCCATCCCGAACAGACTCAAGCCCGACAAGAACAGTGATGAGAAGGTGATTGTTTTGTCCAGCATTCTTCTTGAAGCCGATCCTTGCGGGAGTTCGGTTGATGCCAAGTTTAATTCCATGCACGTGTGCTGGTTCGGTTCGAACGAACATCTGCAGCTCTTAGGGACCCGGAGGTATATGAAGGCTGCCGCCTTGACCAGTTAGACCATCAGCACTAACGAAAGGATACACCGAGCAGTAATGTCAAGTAGTGCATTCGGCCTGATGACACGAACTATTAGCTTCTTATTTGACTTCTAAGTATGAAACCGAAGGTAGCAAATTCAGATACTTTCGGTTTAGTCAGGGAATGCAGCTATATGAGTCTCGCACTGAATCGTAGTTTTTACTCTCGTGAGCTTAGAAGAGCCGAAGTATCATCCTAAAAAGAGCTGTGTAATCTGATAGTTGTGAGTACGCCAGTTCAGACACCAATCCGTGACCGTATCCATCGAGGATGGATGTTATCCCTCTTATCGCTTGGGGCACTCCTGACAGCTCTGGCGTTTCCGACTCACGCCCTGTGGAGCTGGTTGCCGGAGACCAAGATTTCACTAGTACAGTCCATTTTGATAAGTTTCGGCGTCGCGCTCGTATCTGCGGGCGTGTTGCTGGTCTTCGAACCGAGATTACGTACGGCGGTAAGGAAATCAGCCGAATCGGGGGTGCACGCTGCTGCAGGGTCTCTCCGAGAAGAAATTCTCAGCGATGTTAGGGATGACATTGATTCGAAGATCTCATCGCTCGAAGAGCGGATGAGCAGTACTATCAGTTCTGGAATCGAGTCTGAGAACCAAGATCTCGAGAAGTTTAGAACTGATTTTAGCTACGATACTGTTCGCCAAATACTCGAGCTAGCGGTTAGTTCAAACGCGTTAGTCGATGACAAGCTTGTCGTCGACGCGACGGGCGACCCCGAGGGGCTTCGGATCGGTATATGGTTGCGCATGCCCCCGCGAGCTACACAGTTTGACTTCGCGCCGGATCCAACCGTTGAAGACGCAGAGATCTATGTTGTCGGTAGCATAGGTGCAGAGCGAAATTATGTTGAATCCATATGGCATCACAGTGAAGATTCCACCGACGCGTTCCATGAACTCATCCTCCAACTAGAAGCTGCAGGCCAGTGGGGACGGTCGAAGACTGTTGACTGGGGCGGGGTGCATAAGCGTTTGGCGCATGGGCTTGGCCTCACTGTAAGGACAAGACGGCAAGACCCTGACAGTTATCAATTACGGGGAAGGCTCAAAGAAATCGTTGGCACGAATCAACTTTGGTTCATTACGGATAAATCTATTGAATGCCCGGAATTTGATTGGGCTCATGAGTCCCCGGTTGCGGACAGGGAAACTGCCTTCAGGATCGAGTTCAAGGGCGAAACGCCCAAGATTCCTGCCGTCCCATCCAAGCCTGACTGGGCGGAGCCTCTGATTTGGAATTATCTGAAACAGCGGTTTGTCTAGGACCCGAGCTAGCCTTACGAGCCAATTTTCATAAATGCACCACAGTGGTGAAATCACTGACAGATACACACAGGAACGAACGAGCTTAAGTGCAGCAGTGCTGCTCTATTTCAGGTATTGCATTCTGATCCTTCGTGACGAGCAACTTTCCGCTCCGGACGGTTGACCTGCAGACGCACGCAAAGCCCGCCTGACGTTCAGGTACGTTGGATTCGCTGACGGACGGGAGCACTCGCAGCTACTTCTGCTCCCGTGAGTTAAGAGCCGATAATTCTGATTATGTCAAGTGATATTTATCCGATTTCAAAAAATGTAAATAATTTGCATTTTGATGGGAAAGCCCGTTATCCGTTTCCTCCGGATCCAGGTACTTTTGATGGCTCCCTGATGAGACCTTCAGAGTTGTAGGTCAGTGATCCGATGCTTGAAGAACCTCAAGACTAGGGGTTCTCTGCAATCTGAGGAGCAGACCTCTTCAGATCAATATAGTCAGCCATAGGTGCGGCTGCTCTTGACGCATGTTGGGCGATGATTCCAGGACTATAGCCAAGCAAGTCCATGAGGGTGCGTCCGTCAACTTCTTGGGTGAGGCTGCGCAGCGTCGCGTTGCGTGCTCTTTGAGGATCTATGCCGAGGACTTTGAGTCGTCCGGCGAGGGTGTCCGGGTGTAGATGCTGGCCAGCACGAGTGCCGGGGAAGAGCCAGTCGGTGCCAGCATTCGTGGTGTTGCTGTTCTCAGGGTTTTGTAATTGTTGCCAGAACAGCTCAGTGAGGGCTGTGGGTACGGCGGCCGGTGTTGCTCCGAGCTTGATGCGCATGCCGTCCGGAGCAGTGATGAGATGTTCTCGGCGAAGCAGGACGATCTTGTTCAGCGGGTGTGCCCATAGCAAAAGAATCAAACCAGCCAGGCGCGTAGACTGAGCTACTTGCTGGTGTTCTAAACAGTTCCTCACGAGTTCAGTCCGCTGCATGTCGGTAATCATTGGGTTGGCTTGAGCTTTTCGGAAGGGCGTATCAAGCCCATGGGTGCGGCTGTTTGGCTGACTATTGAGCCAGCGAACGAAGTTTCGGATGTGTTTTCGGGTGCTGGGGCCACTGCTCAGGTAGTCATCGATGTGCTTCTGTTGGAGCTTTTCTGCGCCGATATCGTGCGTCTCCTTGAGCCAGAGGAGAAGTTTCCCTGCCTCGGTGATTTCCTGTTTCGCGGCGCTGATGGCGGTACTGTGGTTGGTCTCCGGGTCTGCGGCTTTGTCGCGGATTCGTTTGAGGTGGCGCCACCTGGCGAAGAGTTCGACTATATGGCTTGTCCCGTCAGTGGGCAGGGAGGCGACTCTGGCTGTGATCCACTGCTCGAAACGAGCGAGGTTTTCGTTTCCGCGCTCGGGCATCGTGCGATGGTGAATCAGCAAGGCTCTTAGATGCTCAGCAGCGGTTGAGGTGGGTAGCTCGTCGAAGGCCTCATGGGTGAGTGCGAGGTTTCGGTTTCCAATCATTTCTAGGAGTTGGCGGGCTTTGGTGCCCGGACGCATGTAGGTATAAATACTCTCGGGCCGCCCTGTCTCTGTGAGCAGCTTTATGAGGCGGTGAAGTCGTAGATCTTCGTTAGGTTTGAGGACAGCAGTAAGGTCGTCGGTGAGAGTGCATTGCATGCATAAGCCTGCGCGGAATCGTTCTGCTTCGCGTCTGCAGCGCGTGCAGGTCAGCTCTGTGGCAATGCCGGCGCAATCGCGGCAGATCGGTTCACCAGTGGCCGAGGAGATGCCAGGGAGCATCCGGTGCTCGCGACAGTCTGGGCAGGTGCCGTACGTGTGCGTTGCTTCAGAGAAGCATGCGCCGCAGACTGATCCGTCTGGCCAACGGACTCGGGTCTTCGCGACTAACTGCTGACAACGGCAGCAGGTGTAGTTGCCCGTTGAGCGGGGACGGCCTCGCTTCTTCTGAGGTGTGAGGTTCACGAGCGTGGGCATGCGGGCTGATCCGTTACCTCCCGTGGCCGGACGGCCCGGGTTACTCATCGTCTTCAACGATTCGTGCGCGCACTGGCCTGTACTGGCGCAGTTCAGGAAGGTTCTGCCCTGTTGCATTACTACGCTGTCTGAGAGTCTTGGTGTCCGTCACGGTGTAGGCGATTAGGTCGTTGGGAGTGACATCGAGTGCGTCACAGAGTGCAACGAGGACTTTGAAAGCGATTCGTTCCGGCTCTTGGGTAACGATGCGCCAGATGGCGTTGGGGGTCAAAGTAATACCGCGTTCGTGAAGCAATTCGGTGAGTTCCTTAGCGGTATGGACACCGCGTCGTGCCATGATTTCGCGTAGCTTCCAGTTGTAAGTGATCTCGCGGCGGCTCATGAGTTCCTCCTCGATGGTTTCAGCCCAAGGGCGGCCTGGATAGTGTGCTCATGGGCCCGTTCGAGCGCAAGACGTTGGTAGTCGGGTGAAGGCATCGTATAGATCGAAGTTGTCGCCGCGTGCTCATGGCCCAACCGAAGCTGAACGAAGGTGACGTCGAATCCTTCACCGGTGATCAGATGGGTGGCGTAAGAGCGCCGGAAAGAATGGAGATCAAGTCCGGGAGGGAAACCGAGTTCGTCGATGAGTGTGTGTAGCTTACCGAGCAGGTGGGACTCACCGACAATAGAGCCCCCTGTGGTGGGGAAAAGATCATTTACGGGATGCCCGTAGCGGGGGAGACCATTGCGGATCCAATCCTGGATCATTTCCACTGACCAAGGCCAGATGGTCAGTACTGAGCGGGGTTTCTTCGCCGAACCGCGGTGTGGTTTCCCCCAGCGCACGCGAAGCACCCCGTGCTCGCCGAGATAGGGTGCCTGCGCATTACGCGAATAGTCCACGACCTGAAGGTGGCGCAACTCGTTGGCACGCAAGCCCCAGCTGTAGGCGCTCTTGAATGCGATCGCGTCACGCCAAGCGGCCAAAGCGCCTTTGCGGCCGGAGTCCAAGATCCGTTCGACTTCAACGTCAGCTAAGTCGAAGAGCTCCTGCAGCTCGCGCTGAGTGAACGGCCGTTTGGCAGGGCGTGCCTCGGAGGGTTGGGCGTGGGTGATGTGGTTCAGTTCGGTAACTACCTGAGCGAAGACTTGCCCGAACAGCTTCGCACTCTGTTCGCACCAGTCATAATGAGGGTCGCAGACGTACTCGCAGAAGAGCTTAATATGACCCTGATAGGCGCGAACGGTCCCATGGGAGAGGTTTCGGACAGCCCTGGCATGCGAGAAAAAGTCGTCAGCATCCCCGAGGCTCCATTCCCACGGATAACTACCAGCGAAGTCCACCATACTCATCACCACGTTCCGTCGGGTCCGAATCGTGGCTAGCGCGAAGTCTTTCGCTCTTTGCTGCTGGGCCCAGCCATCTAAGACCATGCTGAGGAAAGCGTCCGGGTCTGGATCGTTCCCACCGAACGGAGCAAATAAAACATTTTCGTTGTTGCCCATCGACCGTCCTCAGCGCTCGAAACTGGATTGCGATTCTCGCACATAATTTGCGAAACTCGCAATAGCTAAGTCGGAAAAAGCACGTCAACACATACATTGCCGCTGGATCTTTAGCGTCGTCCTAGACCAAGAACATCGCCAGCCTGACGGACGTCACCACTGATAAAGCTCAGGTCAAAGGGTGGTTGGGGGTCAATGCGGTTCGTTACCCGAAATGTCATCATGTGCGGTAGGAGCACATAATGTCTTTTCAAATTAACATAAGATCGATTATCGGCGTTTCCCAATGGGGGATTGACCAGGCGAAAACACGAAGTTCACGCTGCACAGCCGCGAATGGCGGTCAACGTCGTTTCAAAGCCGCGGCCGCGGCAATGGCCTCTTCGGCCACGATCTCGTAGTTTTCCCGCGATGCGGAGAGCGGAACGGAATCCTCACCATATTTCTCATAGGCGATCCGCACAAGATCCGCAGGGTCGGTGATGCCCAGCGCATTGGCAATCCGCCCCAGGTCCTCGATATCTTTTTGCCGTTCGGCGGCAAGCTTCATGGCCGCGAGCGTGGGCAGATCGGCCAGCCATATCGCAGCGGAGGTCCCTTCCTTCCCGGCAACCCATGCGGCATCGTCCGGCAAGAAAGCGGCGGCCTTCGAATTGAGCCAACCGACGGGCAAGCCGTATTCGGTGGCCATCTCCCGGGCCACCTCCTCGACCACGGAGGCGCTTGCGTATCTGGCATCAATGTCTTCCGTGGAACGATCCAGCAGCCCGTGCAGCAGCAAGGCCGCCCCGCCGACGATCTGGATGTTCAGTGCCACGCCGCCGATCGCGGCCGCCTATCCCGCGGGGGCGCGGATCCGGCCTGCCGCCGACTTGTACTGGCGGTGGAGGAAGGCGATGTTGTCGGAATTGCCCGCGGCGAGGCCGCAGGTTACCGGTACGTCCTGGACGTCGACATGCACGGCAGGTCATTGTCGCTGCTCATCGCCGAGCCGGACTGGGTACTCGAAGATTCGCGCCATTTGGACGCCGTACCCACCAAGTAGCCCCTCAAGCGCCCAGGGCCAGCCGCAACTATTGCTGCCGGTGCGCGCTGGCCGCTGCAACGGCACGGCTGGCCGCATAGCAGACCTTCCGCAGCACATTGGCCTGCGAGTCCGGCGCAAACTTTCCGGCAGGACCGGACACCGACATGGCGGCGACCGGCCTGCCGTTGGCACCCATGACCGGGGCCGCAATGCAGTTCAATCCCACTAGGATTTCCTCCCGGTCAAAGGCGATGTTGGTTTCCCGCACTTTGGCCAGTTCTGCCCGGAACGCGTCCGGATCCGTGATGGTCGCGGGAGTCCAGGCTGACAGTTCCGACCGCAGGACCTGCTCGGTGGCATCGGGATCGTAGGACAGTAACATCTTGCCCACTGCCGTGCAGTACGCAGGGGCCCGACCGCCGATGCGCGAGGGACTGCGGACCTGCAGGTGGCCGTAGAGCTTATTCAGGTACACTACGTCGGTGCCAACCAGGACCGCCAGATGGACGGTTTGGCGGCTCATCTCATACAGGTCGGCCAAGTAGGGCGTAAGGGCATCTCGGATCCGGCCATGGCTTGCGCTCTCGTGGCTGGCCCCTAGGTTATTGATCAGTTTGCCGAGCCGATAGGCATTACCTGCCCTCTCCACGGCCCCGCTGCGCTGCAGCATGGCCAACACGCGGAACGCGGTGGACTTAGACATGTCCGCCCGGCGGGCGAGTTCACTGACGCCGGCACCGGTGAGAGCATCATTTCCAAAGGCGCTCAGCAGGGCCATGGCCTTGTCGACGGCGGCGCGGTCATCGCGACCGGCGGCAGCAGCAATGGATGCCATTTTAATCCTTCAACATGAGGTGCGACCGTCCACGGACCGTGAACCCGATTGGCTAAGGCTGGTCCTCTAGGACCGGCCATTTCATTTTGCGCTCAACATCAGGGTATGTCAAACATGACTATGCGTCATTTATAAGTGACAATGAAATCATGTCTCTAAACGACCTCGTATCCAGGAATGTCCGCCGCTTCCGTTCCGAACGGAACCTCACCTTAGGCGACCTTGCCCGTAGGGCGTCATTGTCCAAACAGACACTCTCCAAGATCGAACAAGGCGAGGGCAATCCCACAGTGGGCACTCTCGAAGCGATCGGCGAGGCGCTGGGTCTCAGTTTCCGTCGGCTGGTGACAGAATGGGGATCCAAAACCGCTGTTTCCCGGGTGGATGACGCAGTCTGGGTTCGCACGCCTGTGGGTGAAGAACGCAACCTGGACCGGATCTACGGCACAGGTTACGTCCGCACCCAGTTGGTCACCGTGGAGCAGACCCAGCGTATGAAGCTCGTTCCCCCCCAAAGCCCAGGAACCCTGCACCAGCTCTATGTCATCGAAGGCAGAATTGAGGCGGGTCCGGAGAACGAGATGCTGGTCCTCAACATCGGGGATTTCGCGCGGTTCCCCGGAGACGTGGGCCACGGCTACCGCAGCCTTGACGGACGGGCCGTGTTCCACCTGACAACGACGGCCCCTGAGGTCCCGCAATTCACATCGGCCGAATGACCGACTGGCCTGCGATTGCCTAAGCGGCGTTCCTACGGAAGGCCGTGCAGGTGGGCTCCGAAATCTTCGACCAGGAGGTTCGAAATGAGGCTTTGGTCGCCGCCTTTGCTCGGTCCACGACGCCTTCCGCGTTTGTTCAGTCTCTTCCATCGTGAGGCGCCGATATTTTCGTAATGCCCCCAGCAAGCCTGGGCTGCAGGCCCGTGCGCACACGCCCATTCCGTCTGGCAGCACGCTTTGTGGCCGATTGCACTCAGGTTTGCCACGATATGACACATAACCAGCGGTCGGCTGCCCGCCCTGCTGCCCCACACATCTGAGGAGCCTCGAAATCCATATGCTTGCCGCTGTCGCCGTCCGTCAGAACGCCGCCGATCCACTGTCCGGACTTGAGTTGAGCGACGTCCCGCTGCCTCAGGCCAAGCCCGGGTGGACGCGGGTGAAAGTGAAGGCATCGTCCCTGAACATGCATGATCTCTGGACACTCCGGGGTATCGGACACGATCCGAAGAACATTCCCATCATTCTTGGATGTGACGTTGCGGGGGTCACCGAAGAGGGCCGCGAGGTGGTTGTGCACCCGATAATTGCCGATGCCGCCGCAGGTCGCGGTGACGAAACGCTCGACCCCAACCGGGCGCTGCTCTCGGAACGGCACGACGGCGGTTTCGCCGAGTACATCGTTGTACCAGACCGGTGCCTGGTGGACAAGCCATCCCACCTGAGTTTCGAGGAGGCTGCCTGCCTCCCGGTGGCGTGGTCCACCGCCTACCGGATGCTCTTCACGCAGGCCCGCGTCACTGCGGGTGACCGGGTCCTGGTCCACGGAGCTGGAGGCGGCGTGGCCGGTGCTGCCATTGCCATGGCGGCGGCGGCAGGAGCTACCGTATACGCCACCAGCCGGACCGAAGCCAAACGCCAGCTAGCACGGGAGCTCGGCGCGCACGCCGCCTTCGAACCTGGAGCACGCCTCCCGGAGCGCGTAGACGCCGTCATCGAAACCGTTGGAGAAGCAACCTGGGCACACTCGCTGAGGTGCCTTCGCCCCGGCGGGGCGATAGTCATCGCTGGGGCCACCAGCGGCACGTCTCCAGAGGCGGATCTGGGCCGGATCTTCTATCAGCAACTGCGAGTACTGGGATCCACCGGTTCGGCCCTGCACGAAACAGCCGCAATGTTGCGGCTTATGGAAACAACTGGGCTGCGCCCCCGCATTGACCGTATCCTGCCCCTAGAACGAATCCACGAAGGCTTCCAGGCGATGATCGACGGCGAGCTCCACGGAAAAATTGTCATCAGCGTCGCCTAACGTGTGTTGCTAGACCGCGCATTTGATCCAGATGAGGGGTCGAGATGGGGGACGCCAGCGAAGTAGCTGCGAACTGTTTTGTCGATTCGGGTCGCGATGCCGCGCCAGTGTTTGAGCCGGTTGAAGCACCGTTCGGCAACATTTCGGCCCTTGAAGGCTTCGTTGTCGATGGGCTGGGGTGCCGACCTTCGGAACCGCGCCGAGCCTGCCCGGCGATCTGATCTGACCGGTCGGATATTGTGACTTTGATTGCCCAGCAGGCCATGTAGCCTCGGCTGTGGATATTGCACGTTATTCGCCGTGGGACGTACCCCCCGGACAAGTCCGCGAAGCGGCCGTAGACTGAGATCCAGTTTCCGGACCTCTCGGGTATTTCACGGGCGCCCCGGTGCGGAACCGCCATAAAATGTCCTCAGTGTCCGCTGCATGTCCATGATCGGACGCCGGTTCGCTTTCCACGACGGAAAATGCGGTGTTATCAGAGCCCGTGCCGTGTAGGAAATTTCCTGCCTCGCTGCAATCAATCCAGCCTGACGGATCGACCTTCTTAGGTGCAGCAACTCACCTAGCCAGTGGTTGCGTGCGATAACCAGAACGTGCGGGTGTAGTTGCCTGAGCCGACGCAAGTACTACGGGTGGCCGGCTTCCCTGAAGAGGAACTGGCCACCCGTATTTTGGCGCCTGGTGAGATTTAGAGGCTGACGCCGCGGGCGGACAAGTACTGCTTGATGATCGTGTTGAACTCTTCGGCGCGCTCGACCTGCGACCAGTGTCCGCACTGGCTGAAGATATGAGCATCAGCGGTCGGAATGATGTTCAGCAGCTCCCACGTGCGTGAAACCGGAATCACCACATCCTGGACGCCGTGGATTAGAAGGACGGGGATATCTAGTTTGGCGAGAATGCCAAGGTCGAGCGGAAGTGCATCGCGATCGCGATCACGCGCGGCAACCACATCAGCCAAACGATCCGACGCCGTATCGTTCAACGCGGACTGGTAGCGGAGTGAGACCAGCTCGTCCGTGACGAGGGACTTGTCCACAACGAACAGCTCCAGGGTCTTGCGGATGCCTGCTTCTGAGAGGTCAGGTTTGGAGTGTCCGGCTAGCGCGCCGGTCAGCTTCGCGCCGCCCGTGCCCATGGAAATGATGCCCAGCAACCGCTCCGGGTAGTCGATGGCGAATTGGAAGGCTAGCCAGCCACCTAGTGAGTTGCCCACAATCCATGTTTTCTCGATGCCCAGCGCGTCGAGGACGCGAACCGCGTGGCGGACCCATTCCTTAATGCCATACAGGGTGCCCTCAGCCACCACTGACTGACCGTAGCCAATGGAATCGATCGCAATACAGCGGGCCTGTTCGCTGATCTCCGGCAGGTTCAGCCACCAGTTGGCAGCCGCGGTAACTCCAGTGCCCGAACCGTGAAGGAAGAGGATCGGGACCCCCTCGCCGATGTCATGGTAGTGGGTGATCTCGCCCTCAGCGGTTTCAACCCATTTATCTTCCAAACCAAAGAACGGGGCGGTGACGTAGCTGGGAACTTGCATTTGGGTCGTCATAGCTGTGGCTCCTGAACTGACGGGCGGCTAGCCGCGGGAATCGCAAGGCGGGCCTTGCAGGGGGTTCCGTATCACGTTAGGCATATTCGGAGCGTGCGTGTGGCCGGCGTTCCATCGTGCGGCACGCGGGACCGTCATTGTGCCCCTACACCCTGCGTTCCAAAAAGGGGAGCTGGGTTTTGAGCGCGCTGCACTCGGATCTGGTCGTTGTCGAGTGCCGCCATAGCTACCTTTGTGGCGTCGCCTGTTACCGCCATGGTGGGGAGAAGGGGTAGACGCGGCGCTTTCAGGGAACGCACAAGCGCCCAAAGATCGTACAGCAGTCCGGAGACGAGGGCTGTGTTCCGCTCACACCCTTGTTTAAATACAACGAACGTTGTACAACAGTACTTACATATAAAAGTGGCTGCCGTCACGCCGGTACGTGGCTGCGGTCACGTACGTCGCTACGAAGGGATATTCGTTTTGGAAAGCACACCGCAGGAGTTAGCCAGACGCTGGAACCAGCAGCGCGGCGAAATCGAAGGTATCGAGATGCCACGGAATATAAGGGCACTCGTTGAGGCGGCGGCCCGACTACACGGGGATCGCAAGGCGTGGGACTTCTTTGAGGCTGATGAGGCAACAACGTTCACTGAGGTTGCGGAGTCGGCGGCCAAGGCGGCCAACGCACTACGAGCGGTGGGTGTCAGGAAGGGCTCGGTCGTGGCGGTCATGTTGCCCAACTCGGTCCTCTTCCTGGCCACGTGGCTCGGGCTGGCCTACTTGGGGGCTGTGATCGCGCCCGTGAACGGTCGCTACACCGCCCGCGAGGTAGAGCACGTCCTGCGCGTTTCCGGCGCAACGAAGCTGATCGTCGGCCCCCGCCATGATGAGCTGAGCGGCGCCCTCGACCCGTCCGTACTGGCGCACGTGGACCTTCTCGATGGTGGCGACGGGCGATCCGGCCCGTGGGCTGCCAGCGTCGCCGCTTCCGATCCTTCGTTTGCTCCGGTCGACGATGTCTCATCGTCCGATGTTTCCAGCGTCCAGTTCACTTCGGGAACCAGCGGCTTCCCCAAGGGGTGCCTCCTAACCCACGGTTCCTGGATCTACTCAGCGACTGTGTTTGCGAACTACGCCGGGCATTCCATCGAGCGATTCCTGTGCAACCAGCACCTGTTCTACCTCGACGGACAATTCAACACCCTCGTAAACCTGTACCGGGGCACCACGACCTACTACTGCTCCACCCCGAGCGTGGCTAAATTCGACAGCTGGCTGCGTAAGTACCGGATTCAGTCGGCTTTCTACTTTGACCCGCTCTTCGCTGCTGAGCCGCAGGGTGCGCCAGAGGACTACGACCTCCGGATCCTTCACATCGCCGGGTTCAATAAAAAGCGCCACCAGGATCTACAGGACCGGTACCCGGGGTCCATCGTGCGCGAGACCTTCGGCATGAGCGAGTACGCGCCGTCGCTGGTCATGCCGCTGGACGCCGATGCGCTCAACGGTTCCGGGTCCTGTGGCTTGCCGGCCCCGCACACGCGCCTTCGCATCGTCGACGAGCAGGGTTACGATGTCGTTCCGGGGGCGACCGGAGAACTCCTTGTCCAGGGACCGGGCATGATGCTTGGCTACGCCAACAACCCGGAGGCCACCGCCGATTGCATCCGCGATGGATGGCTACACACTGGAGACCTCTTCCGCCAGGACGAGCACGGCTTCTTTTACATCGTAGGCCGCAGCAAGGACATGGTCCGCCGCAACGCGGAGAACGTTGCCTGTGCCGAAGTCGAAACCGTGCTGCGCCTGCATCCGGGCGTCCGGGAGGCCGCCGTCGTCCCCGTCCCGGACGAAACCGTTGGCGAGGAAATCAAGGCGTATATCCAGCCCGCCGGACCACCCGTGGATCCACAAGATATCGTGGATTTCTGCGCCGGCCACCTGGCCAAGTTCAAGGTGCCCCGCTACATCGCCTTCGTGGATACTTTTCCGATGACCGAGTCCGCGCGGGTGGAGAAGAAAAAGCTCGTCTACGGCGTAGATGACCTCACCGCCGGTGCCTACGACGCCGCCGGCATCAAGGCGGACGCGTGAGCCCGGAGCAGCCACGAAGCATCGGCGACTTCCCCTCCAAGGTCGGACAGACCTACACGGGCGAATGGATGGGTCTGGACCCGCAACGCATTGCCGGCTTCTGGGTCGGGACCTACTTGGACGAGACTTACGGGCAGTCCTTGGGTCCTGAATACCCGCCTGGCCTCGTTGAGGGGTTCTACCAGCTCGCCCTTCTGGACTATTTGAGTGCGCAAATCATCGGACGCTGGCACGGATTCAACTATGGTCTGGACAAAGTCCGCTTTATTCGCCCGCTCAACGAGTCGCAACAGGTCCGTCTTGCCCTGACCGTAGCTGAAACAGCAAGCAGGGACTCGGGCCTTCTCGTCACCTACGACGCCGTCCTCGAGGCCAGTGGCCAAGAGAAGCCAGCCATGGCAGCCCGCTGGCTCGTCCTGCTCCAGGATCTTCAACCCCACAACTACACCCAATAAGGAAAACCATGTCGATATCCACGTCGTCCACGACAGGCCAAAGGCCAACTCTCCGGCAAAACATCACCCTGGCGGGCGCCGTCTGCAGCCTCCTCATCGGTTCGGGCTTCGCCACCGGACAGGAAGCACTTCAATACTTCGCCGCACACGGGTGGTGGGGCATCGCCGGGGTCCTGCTCGTTACCGCGATCTTCCTCTGGATGATATCCACGCTCTTGGAATGGGGTCGCAAAAACCCCGAGAGACTACACGACGCCTTCGTGGACTTCTGCGGAAAATACATTGGAACCGGACTGAAATACCTCGTGCCGTTCTTCCTTTTTGCGGTTGTCGTCACCATGATCGCCGGAGCCGGAGCCCTCCTGAACGAGTCCTACGGACTGCCAATCTGGGCGGGATCGACCATTATCGCGGTCATGATCGGAGCCACACTTCTGGTGGGCCTCAAGAGGCTGGTCGACATCCTGGGGTCCCTTGGACCTGTCATCATCGTGTTGCTGGTCCTCATTGGAATCGCCGTCCTCCTTACCAACCTTGACGGGTTGGGCGCTGCCTCCACGGCAGTACAGGAACTGCAACCGCCCAAGGCCATGGATAATTGGGCCCTCGGTGCACTGCTCTACGCCGTGTCGATCATGCTTATGTGCGTCCCCTTTCTGGCAAGCCTCGGCGCTACGGCGTCCATGCAGCGTACGACCCTGCCCGGAAGCATGCTTGGAACCCTGGCGGTGGGGGCCGTCCTGCTAGTGATGACGCTGGCTCTGCTGGCCGCGATGCCACTTGCCTTCAACAAAGCAACGCCGTTGGTGAGCCTCGGGTCTTCCATTAGCCCGATCATCGGTGTCCTGTTCGCCATCGTGACGTTCCTAGGCATCTATTCCACAGCCGCACCGCTCATCTGGAGCGTGGCAGACCAATTCTCAGCGAAGTCCGCGCGCAACTACAAGCTGATTTCGGTCGGACTCACTGCTCTGGCCCTGGTCGGCGGAGCGACCCTGCCCTTTGGAACCCTCGTGGGGCTCATCTACCCGTTTGCCGGGTACTTCGGCCTGTTCCTCATGGCCTGCATCGCGTACCGCCAAATCAAGAACAAGTTCACCAACAGATAGGTCCAGCTGGGTGTCGGGCGGTGCAAAGCGCCGCCCGACACCCTAGACCGAGATGAGCAGCAACCCCACCAAGCGCTTCAACGTGGCCTCTTGGCGCTCCGAGGACCATTTGTGTTCCACTGTCTCCAGCTCGATCCCCGTGGCGACGGCACGAAGCATGTCGATGACGTTCTCCATGTCATCGGCCGGGACCTCATCCGACAGCAAGCCTCGGAAGCACCCTCGAACATAGTGGTCGAACCGGTCCAAGACCCTGGCCGCGCTCGGAATGCGGTGGCTCACCGCCGAAAACTGGATCCTGCCCCGTTCAGCTCTAACCTTTTCATCGGTGTTCGGGATCAACCACAACAACAGGCGCCGCAGTGCATCCGCCGGATCATCCGCAGCGGAGAGCAACTCATCTATCTCCGACTGCCATCTGACCGCCAAAATACCTGGTAGGTCATCAAGGAGTTCGTCCTTGGTGGAATAGTAGTGTGTCACCAACGACGTGGATCCACCTAAGGCCTTCCCGACCTTGCGTAACGTCAGGCCCTCAAAGCCATGCTCAGCGAGCACCACCATGGCCGCCTCGATGATGTCGCGTTTGCGGTCGCCGGCTTCGACAAATTTCGGCACGACCCCTCCTCTATGTTATACAACGCATGTTATACCAAATTCTTTCTCGGTCGATCTGGTAAGGACCGCCAAGGAAGATTCGATTGTCGTCTCGTGCGCCGCATCCGGTGCCGTATGACTCGCTGATTAGCGTTGCGAAACAACCGTTACGCTCGCGTCTGCCAGTCGATTCCAAACCTAGGACCCTTCATCGGAGAGGCCCGCAACGCAGAAGCGACCTCCCGCCAGGATGGTGAGTCGGCGTCGGGCTGCAGGCGCATGGTCGCACCAGCGACCGAAGCACTCGCCTAGGCGGGGGAGTGCCGTCCCGGCATCCCGGCATGCGGCCGAGGGCCGTGAAGCGCGCGCTCATGGAGGTAAGGAGGGGCGCCTCTTTGTTCGACCCGACGGGGATCCGCGCCGCAGGGCAGGACGGCGGGCGCACACAGTTGCCCAGGCGAAACCCATTGCGTGACTCAGGACACACTTGTATCCTAAAACGGTGTGTTAGATCTAACACAGCGTTTTACGACTGACCTCCTACACAGGCCCCCGAGCATTGGCTCCGCAGAGAGAGAAGGCTGAACTCATGAAAATAACGGACATCGATGTCATCGAATTGAGGGGCGCTTCGACGACGCAGGCGGACAGCACCCAACAAGCCTCAATCATTCGAATTGAGACGGACACTGGTCATGTCGGTTACGGACAAAGCGAAGCCGCAGCCGCGATAGTGCGCGCTGCGGTAGACATATCCGCGCAATACGCGACGTCCGAAGGGTTGCGCTCAAGCATCTTGGGGCAGGATCCGCGACGGATCCATCACCTCTGGGATCGCATGTACAACAACAGCTTGTACTTCGGTCGGAGAGGAGCGGTACCAATGGCGATGTCCGGGGTCGATATCGCACTCTACGACCTAGTCGGAAAGACCACTGAGCTCCCCATCTATCAGCTCCTGGGGGGAAAGCGGCACGAGCGCATCCCCACCTATGCGAGCCTCCTGGCACCGACATCGGGCACCGAAACCTCCACACTGATCAGAACATGCATCGATCGAGGATTTAGGGCGGCCAAATTGGCCTGGGGCGGATTGGGATCCAGTCTAGAGAACGATATCGAGCTGGTTGGTGCCGCCCGAGAAGCCGCAGGCCCGGACTTCAAGCTCATGTTGGATATCGGATTCGCGTGGGAAAATTCGGACCGTGCAATCCGCACCCTTAATCAACTGGAACGCTTCGGTCTTGAATGGGTCGAGGAGCCGGTGCATCCGGACCGTCGCGCCGATTACCGCCGTCTCACCGCACATTCTCCCGTTCGCATAGCTGGCGGCGAAGGCCTCACCACCCGCTTCGAATTCGCCGACCTCCTTGATAACGAGGGTGTGCAGGTGCTCCAGCCCGACGTCATGAAATGTGGAGGAATCACCGAGATGCGGCGCATTTTCGAGTACGCCGACATGCGCGGTGCCACTTGCGTTCCTCATTGTTGGAACACAGGGATCGGCCGAGCGGCCGCCATCCACGTCCTGGCCAGTTCTGGCAATGCACCACTTCTGGAATATTGCACCGAGATCAGCATCACGGACTCCCTCATCAGTGGCGCGCCCCAGATGATCGACGGATCCGTCACCGTCAGCGACGCCCCAGGCCTCGGCATTTCCATCGATGACGAGGCGCTAGGGCGCCTCGCGGCCAACCCGGTCAATATCCTTTCTCCCATCCAATGAGGCAACCGCTCCGCCCGTTTCGGAACTCAAGACAATCACCAGCCCGATTCCATCCCGTACCCATAACGACCTCGCAAGGACACTGAAATGGCACAAACACAGGCAGTAGGATCTACACGTATCCGCCTCAGGGAAATACTGACCATTATCGGAGCACTATGCTCGCTTCTGATCGGTTCAGGATTCGCCACGGGGCAGGAAGCATTGCAGTACTTTGCCTCATATGGTTGGTGGGGGCTTGCCGGGGTGGCAGTTCTTTTCGTGATTTTCACGTGGCTCCTGATTGAGTTCCTTGAATGGGGACGCCAGAACCCCGAGAAGATCAAGAACGTGTTCGTCCATTACTGCGGTCCGATCATCGGCAACGTGCTGAAGTATTTCGTTCCCTTCTTTCTCTTTTCTGTAGTCGTCACCATGATGTCTGGGGCCGGAGCGCTCCTTTACGAGGCCTACGGCATCCCCGTCTACGGTGGAACCCTCATCATCGCGGCGATGATTGCCATTACTCTTCTGTTGGGATTGAACCGGCTCGTGGGCATAGTCGGAGTTGTTGGACCGTTCGTGATCGTCTTCCTGCTAGTTGTCGGGGTGGCCGTCGTCGCCACCCATGCCGGGCAGCTTGCCGAAGCCACTTCGGCCATCGCCGAATTCCATCCGCCCCAGGCCGGCGGGAACTGGTTTCTAGCCGCCGTTCTCTACGCTGCTTCAACGATGCTGGCTTGCGTCCCTTTCCTGGCGAGCCTGGGAACTACAAGCAGGAACAATAGGATGTCCTTCGCCGGGGGCTTGTTCGGCTCCTTCGCATTCAGTATCGTGCTGCTAATCATGACTTTGGCTCTCTTGGCGACCATGGCCGTCGCCCATGACAAGGCAACGCCACTCGTAGTGCTGGCATCCGGCCTCTTCCTACCGCTGGGGTTTGTCTTCGCCATCGTCACGTTCCTCGGTGTGTACTCGACAGCTGCACCGCTGATCTGGAGCGTGGCTAACCAACTGACACCCGCTTCCGGAAGGTACTACAAGACGATCTCCATTGCTCTCACTGTGGTCGCCTTGATCGGAGGAGCCACGCTCCCCTTCGGCACGCTGGTAGGCACGATTTTCCCGATCGCCGGCTACTTCGGACTGTTCCTCATGGCGAGCGTGATATACCGGCAGTTGACCGCGCGTCTCAAGGAAAAAAGCTCCCAGAACGAATCTTTGCGAACCGAAAAGAGTCCTGCATCGATACAGGAGGCACCCTAGTCAACTTTCCTTTTGACTGAAAGGGACGCCGCGCGGCCACATCCGTGCGGCGTCAGCCTGTGTGGTTCAAACAGTCCGAGAGAAGAAATTGAAGGATTCACGGAACGACTGACACCGTTCCACGAAAGGCAGCAGAGCTGTGCACAGGGGAAGCGGACCTTCGGCCACTGATCAACCTGAATGCGCCAAACGGCCCAGACCCGCCACCAGGATATCCAAAGCCATCTCAAAGCTTTCATCCAAAGGCTCAACGGCACCGTTGTTCCACCGGGCGAGGAACGACCTGTTAACCAGGTTCGACGAATATCGGTGGATTAAGGGAAACTCGACCTCGCTTACGGAACGTACACTCTTTTCCAACTCTGCCTCCCATCCGTCAGGTGCGTCCTCCGGAACAGGCGCAAACTCGCTAAAGACCCATCCGAACAGGAAACCGACCACAGCGTTATAGGCAAATACAAGATTCTGCGAGGAGATTCCCGCCGCGTGCAGGGCGCCTAATGTCCCTTCCATGAATTCGAGAGATCCCGGCCTGATTTGCAAAGAGTCCAAAAGCGGGACCGCGTTTGGATGTTTCCTGACTTCTGCACGCAACGCAGCCGCGGCTGTACGGAGCCACAGATCCCATGTTGCCGAGCTATCAAAAGGAGGCAGAGCCAGGTCCCCCAGCAGAGCCTCGCACACGGCGGCCTGGAGCTCCTCCTTGTTTCCAGCATGCCAGTACACGGTAGAGGTGGATACACCGAGACGCGCGGCCACACCGCGCATTGTCATCGCTGCCATTCCGCCCTCATCCAACAAGTCAATCGCTGCGTCGACGATGGATGAGAGCTTTACTCCCTGACGTTTATATTGCGAGTCGGAAACGCGGCTACGAGGCATAGTGCTCCTCTCGGGAATTGCTGTTTCCTGTAACCCTATCGTTGAAAGAATCAGAACTGATTCAATCCTTCCAGCGATCATGGCATGTCTACTCTCCTGCAGGCAGACGTTCCAGTGAGTAATCCCTGGCCCTCGACGGAGAAGAGGTCAGGTTCATTCGCGTGGTGTATTGGAGTTGCTGTGATTCTTGGATTGGTTAGGCGCCGAGCGTCCAGTCGGTGCCTGCGCCGGGCGTGGTTCCGATGGCCACAGATTGCTTGAGCGCTGACGGGTCGGCTGCGAGGACCGGGTAGAGGCCGGCATCCAGCGGGCGGGCGCGGGACGGCTCGACCCGCTCGTCGAGGCCTTGGGCAGTGAGCGAGTCCTTGGGGCTTCCTGAGCCGGGTGATCACGCGAATCTCCACGAGCTTTTCCATTCGGCGGGTGGAAACACCATGGACGTAGCTGGTGGCCACGGTCCTGATTAGCGCGGCCTCGGCCCGGAACCGACTGTTGAGTAGCCAGTCAGCCAGCCAGTGAGATCAGGCTCGCAGCTGGAATGCGAAGTCCAGGGTCCCGGCGCGGGTGTCGAACCGTCTGTGACGGCAGCGGTCCCATCTCGGACCGAGTCCCTTGCGACGGGTGGGGAGATCGGTTCCGTCACACGGCGCGGACAACGTCCGAATCGTGGAGTCCATCGTCGCAGATCTCAGCGCTACGCCCTCCGTCTTCGCTCATAGCCCCTGGCCTGCGACGTCCGCCGACAGAAGTTTCGCCCACTGCAACTGTCATACTTCTCATCCAGACAACGGCCCAGGTCGACTCTTCTGGGTTTAGCCGTGGTCGACCTACTCATGCCCGTCAATTTCCTGCTGCTGCGGGGCCGTTTTGTCGCTGGTTAAGGGCAATCGGTGTTTTCTGCTCGGCTCTGATATGGGGGTGTTGCGGCTGTATCTAGCGCGGACCAAGGTTCCGGCGGTAGGGTGCGCCGCCGTCTCCGATGGAGACGAGGATGGTCGGGAAGTCGCTGTAGGACAGGCCGGGATCGTCGCGCCCGACGGCGCTGACCTCGCCCGTGGCGCAACCGTAGCGACCTACGGCGGCATCGTCGCGGCCAGCCCAATTTGGCGCATCATCTGACCAATCACCATAACGTTGTACTGCAATATCCGGTATGCGCCGGTGAAGATACGAGGGTCGACGACGGCCCGGCTAGGTGAGGGCGCGGTGGGGTGGTCCCAGCTCCACCGGTTCCTCGTCGCTGAGGTAGGCCGCCTCGGCGTGGGCGGTGATGTCGATGCCGTGCAGTTCGTCGGCCTCGTTGATGCGCAGGCCCAGGGTGAGGTCGAGGGCCTTGGCGATGACCCAGGTCAGCGAGAACGAGTAGGCGAGCACAGCGAGCGTCGCGAGCGCTTGGACGCCCAGGAGTTCCAGGCTGCCCCCATAGAAGAGGCCCCTGACCTTGTTGGGGGCAGCGTCGGTGGCGAAGAAGCCAACCAGCAGCGTCCCCAGGATTCCGCCGACCAGGTGGACGCCGACAACATCGAGTGAATCATCGAAGCCGAGCCGGAACTTCAGTTCGATCGCCAGGGAACAGACGGCGCCGGCGATGAGCCCGATGGCCAACGCTCCGAGGGGGCTGACGGCACCGCAGGCAGGGGTGATCGCGACAAGGGCGGAGATGAGGCCGGACGCGGCGCCCATGCTGCTGGTGCTGCCAAGCCGGATGCGTTCCATCAGGGCCCAGGCGAGCAGGCCGGCAGCGCCGGCGACTGCGGTGTTGAGGAAGACGACGGATGCTGAGTGGCCTGCCGTGAGTGCCTAGCCGGCGTTGAAGCCGAACCATCCGACCCAGAGCAGGCCGGCGCCCACCAGGACCAGGGGGCGGCTGTGCGGCTTGGTGTGTGCGCTTTTTGGCCAGCCCGCGCTGCGGCCGAGGACCAGGGCGAGAGCCAGGGCGGCGATGCCGGAGTTGATGTGTACGGCGGTCCCGCCGGCGAAGTCGATGGCTTTGAGGTTGTTGATGATCCAGCCTCCCGTGACGGAGCCGTCCGTGGACGAGAATGCGAAGACCCAGTGGGCTACGGGGAAGTAGACGACCGTGGCCCACAGCGCGGCGAAGGTCAGCCAGGCGCCGAACTTCATCCGGCCGGCTGCGGCCCCGGCGATGATGGCCGTGGTGATGCCGGCGAAAAACAGCTGGAAGCCGGCGAAGAGGACGGGCGGCAGCGCCGCTTCCGGGTCCTCAACGAGCATCTGGTCCAGGCCGAAGTATTCTGTGGCGTCGCCGACCAGGCCGGCCCCGCCCACGGAGTTGCCGAAGACCATCGAGTACCCGAACACGGCCCACAGGACAGCGGCGATGCCGAGATCGGCAAGTACTACGCGGACGCCAAGGAAGAGGAATTCCTGAGCTGGCACAACCAGGTCAGCGACTGGGAAATCCGCACCTACCTCACTTCGATCTGAGAACCCCTAGCAAGTAAAGGACACGCCATGTGTGGAATTGCCGCGCTGCAGCTGCGCAACCCCTTGCTGCACCCCCAAATGGGCAGCCTCCTGTCCTCCATGATGTGCCAGATCGTGGACCGGGGACCGGACTCGGCCGGTCTGGCCGTCTACAACACCCCCGGCCTCGTCTCGGAAGGAACCTCCACGCTGAGCCTGCTCGGCAAGGAGCAGGGCCTGCCCGTAGCCGAGATCCAGCTTGCCATCGCCGGCATGCTCCCGTCGGACGCCGAGGCGGCCGTGCGCGTGGTGGGCGACACCACTTTGGTGAGTGCCGCCGTCGGGACCGACCTGCTGGTGAAGGTTGTCAGCGAAACCCTCCCGGCAGCCACCATCATCGGCCGCGGCGAGCACGTGGCCGTGATGAAGAGTGTGGGCCACCCGATGGACATCGCGGCCGAGCACGGGCTGGAGGCCATGGCCGGCAGCCAGGGCCTTTCCCACACCCGGATGGCCACCGAATCCGCGGTGACAGCGGGCGGTTCGCATCCCTTCTCGGTTGCCGACGATCTGTGCCTGGTGCATAACGGCTCATTCTCCAACCACGCCACCATCCGGCGGGGCCTGCTGCGCGAAGGTGTGGTGTTCGACTCCGAGAATGACACCGAGGTGGGCGCCCGCTATGTCGCATCCCGCCTGCAGCAGGGCGACACCCTCGAAGAGGCCCTGGTGAACCTGGGCAAGGTCTTTGACGGTTTCTACACGCTGGTGGTCACCACCGCGGACAGCATGGCCGTGGTCCGGGACCCGATCGCCTGCAAGCCGGCCATCATCGTCGAAACCGACGACTACGTGGCCATGGCCTCCGAATACCGTGCCCTGGCAGCCCTGCCCGGGATTGAAAACGCCCGCATCTTTGAACCGGAACCCGGAAAGGTCTACACATGGTCACTCTGACAGCCCCCGAAACCAGCACTGACACAAACGTTGAAACGACCCTGCCTGCCGTCAGCACTGACTCCTTCAGTGTCGACCTCGCCGGCAGCCCGGTCCGGGACCTCAACCAGGAACTCCACAACGCCATCGACGGCCAGGCCTGGACCGTAACCAGCCCCGGCGGCAAGCACAGCCTCGCCGTCGGCATCAACGCGGACGTGACGGTGACCGTCGAAGGCCACGCCGGCTCCTACGCCGCCGGGATGCACCAAAAAGGCGACGTAACCATCAACGGCAATGCCGGCGTCGGACTTGCGGAAAACATCATGTCCGGCACCGTGCACGTAAAGGGTGACGCGTCCCAGTCCGCGGCCGCCACCGGCCACGGCGGCCTGGTGGTCATCGACGGGAACGCCGGCGCACGCTGCGGGATCTCGATGAAGGGCGTGGACATCGTGGTGGGCGGCAACATCGGCCACATGTCCGCATTTATGGCCCAGGCCGGCCGCCTGGTGGTCTGCGGCGACGCCGGCGAGGCGCTGGGCGACTCCATCTACGAAGCCCGCATCTACGTCAAGGGAACCGTGGCCTCGCTCGGCGCGGACTGCATCGAAAAGCCCATGAAGGCGGAACACCTGGCCGAACTCGGCGAGCTGCTGGCCGCCGCCGGCCGCACCGACAACCCTTCGGACTTCAAGCGCTACGGCTCAGCCCGGAACCTCTACCACTTCCACGTCGACAACTCGACGTCGTACTAGGAGCCCACCATGACCATCACCTCCGAACCCCTCACCACCCAGGGCGCCGCTCCCCGGGACCTCGCCGCGCTTGGCCTGCGCGAGTCCGCCACGTTCGACCGCGCCACCATCGCGGACATCCAGCGCGCCGCCGCCACCGGCGTCTACGACATCCGCGGCTGGGGCGCCAAGCGCCAACTCCCGCACTTTGACGACCTGCTTTTCCTCGGCGCCTCCGTGTCCCGCTACCCGCTGGAGGGCTACCGCGAAAAGTGCGATACCGACGTCGTCCTCGGCGACCGGCATGCCACGCGCCCCCTGCATCTGCAGACCCCGGTGACCATCGCCGGGATGAGCTTCGGCGCCCTGTCCGCGAACGCCAAGGAGGCGCTGGGACGCGGCGCGTCCGAGGTGGGAACCTCCACCACAACGGGCGACGGCGGCATGACGCCTGAGGAGCGCGGCCAGTCCAAGCACCTCGTGTACCAGTACCTGCCGTCCCGCTACGGCATGAACCCGGACGACCTCCGCAAGGCCGACGCCATTGAGATCGTACTGGGCCAGGGCGCCAAGCCCGGCGGCGGCGGCATGCTCCTGGGGCAGAAGATCACCGAACGCGTCGCCGGAATGCGCACGCTGCCGGTGGGCATCGACCAGCGTTCCGCCAGCCGCCACCCCGACTGGACCGGACCGGACGACCTCGAAATCAAGATCGGCGCCTCCCGGCCCTACTACGACACCGCTTTGGCGGTAAAGTCCGGCGCCGACGTTGTGGTGGTGGACGGCATGCAGGGCGGTACCGCCGCCACGCAGCAGGTGTTCATCGAGAATGTCGGTATCCCCACCCTGGCCGCGATTCCGCAGGCCGTCCAGGCCCTGCAGGAACTGGGCGTGCACCGCAAGGTCCAGCTGATCGTTTCCGGCGGCATCCGTACCGGGGCCGACGTCGCCAAGGCCATGGCCCTGGGCGCGGACGCGGTGGCAATCGGGACGGCCGCTTTGATCGCCTTGGGCGACAACGATCCCCGCTACGCCGCCGAATACTCGGCGCTGGGCTCCGCCGCCGGCTTCTACGACGACTTCCAGGACGGCCGCGACCCCGCCGGGATCACCACCCAGGATACGGAACTCGCCTCGCGGCTGGACCCGGTTGCCGCGGGCCGCCGCCTGGCCAACTACCTGCGCGTCCTCACCATGGAAGCCCAAACCATCGCCCGGGCCTGCGGCAAGTCGCACCTGCACAACCTCGAGCCGGAGGACCTCGTTGCCCTCACCATCGAAGCCTCGGCCATGGCCCGTGTCCCACTCGCCGGCACGAGCTGGATCCCCGGCGCCAGGTAGCACCGGAACAGGAGCGTGCCATGACTGACTTCTCCGACTACGTGGTGGTGGGTGCCGGCCTGGCCGGCGCCGCCACGGCGTGGCAGCTCGCGTCCCGCGGCCATCAGGTCACCATCCTGGAACGCAACGTCCCGGCCAGCCACGACGCAAGCTCGCACGGGTCCGCCCGGATCTTCCGCTACGCCTACCCGGATCCCTTCTACGCCCACGCGGTGCAGGAGTCCAAGGAACTCGGGGACGTCCTTGCGCTGGACAGCGGCTCACGGCTGATCACCCCGGCGGGCGCCGCGGACTTCGGTGTCGAACGCCACCCGCGGCTGCTGGCCGGAGTGCTGGCAGCGGAGGGGATCGAGCACGAGCTCCTGGGCGCGGACGAGGCCTCGGCGCGCTGGCCGCAGATCGCCTTCGACACCGAAGTGCTCTGGCACCCGGACGCGGGAGTGATCGACGCCGAGACGGCCGTCAACGCCATGGTGGACCAGGCGGTCAGGCACGGCGCGCGGCTGCTCACCGGGTGGCCGCTGCAAGGGCTGGCGAAGACAGCTTCCGGCTACCGGCTTCACTCGGCCACCGGGGAAACGTTCGACGCCGGCAACGTAGTGATCAGCGCGGGCGGCTGGCTGCCGGGGCTGCTGGGGGAGCTGTCCCTTCCGTCCGGTTTCCTGGCCGGGCTTCCCGAAATCACCGTCCGGCAGGAGCAGGCCTTCCACTTCCGCTACAGGGAACCGGAAACCGCCACCCCTTGGCCGACGTTCATCCACAAAAGGGCTGACATCCAGGTCTACGGCCTTCCCGGCGGGCGGGACGCGGACTTTGCCGGGCAGAAGGTGGCCGAGTACAACGGGGGCCGGTTCCTTCCCAGCGCCGCCGCACAGACCGGCGACGTGGACCCCGGCAACCGCGGCCGGGTGGTGGACTACGTCCGCCGCTTCCTGCCAGGGCTGGACCCGGAACCGTACGCCGAGACCACCTGCCTGTTCACCAACACGCCCAACGAGGACTTCATCATCGACCGCGTCCACAACCTCACCATCGTCTCGCCCTGCTCCGGCCACGGCGCGAAGTTCGCACCGCTGATCGGCCAGTGGGCGGCTGACCTGGCCACCGGAGCAGCCAACGTGCCGCTGCGTTTCCGGACCGCGACGACGGCAGTCAGCAGCCGCTGACCGCCCACCACCCACTGCCTCCCCTCGAGAACGGATCCCCGTGACTGCCCCCACCTCCTCCTTCGTGTCATCCCAGGCAGCAGCACCACAGCCGGCCGCCGCGACGGCGATCCCGGCTGAGCCGCCCGCCGCCACGGTGAGCGGCCTGCTGAGGGACATTGCCGACGTCGGCCGTGACGGAACGCGGGGCGGCTACTCGCGGCCGGTCTTCTCCAACGCCGAAACGGGGTTGCGGAGCTGGTTCATCGCGGAGGCCGGGCGCCGCGGCCTCGACGTCCACACTGACCACAACGGCATCATCTGGGCCTGGTGGGACACCGCAACGGGAACGAGGCGGAACGCCGTGGTCACAGGCAGCCACCTCGATTCAGTCCCCGGCGGCGGGGAGTACGACGGGCCGCTGGGAGTCGCCTCGGCGCTGGTCGCCGTCGACCTCCTCAAAGCGCGCGGCCTCCGCCCGCGCCGCCCCCTGGCCATCGCCGTGTTCCCCGAGGAGGAAGGGTCGCGGTTCGGCGTGGCCTGCCTCGGATCGCGCCTGCTCACCGGCGAACTCGACCCGGACAAGGCCCGCCGGCTCAAGGATCCCGACGGCAACACGTACGCGGATGTCGCCGCCGCCAACGGGCAGGACCCGCGGCTGATCGGTGCCGACTACAAAACGCTGCAGCAGCTGGGCGTGTTTGTGGAGCTGCACATCGAACAGGGGAAGGGCCTGGCGGACCTCAACCAGCCGGTGGCCATTGGGTCATCGATCCTGGGCCACGGCCGCTGGAAACTGACGCTCACCGGTGAGGCCAACCACGCGGGCACCACCCTTATGAAGGACCGGAAGGACCCGATGATCGCCGCCGCGAAGGTGATGGTGGGCATCCGCGACACCGCCCGCAAGTACCGGGATGCGCGGGCCACCGTGGGGCGGATCCAGCCTGTCCCCGGCGGGACCAACGTGATTGCGTCGCGCGTGGACCTGTGGATTGACGTGCGCCACCCGGACGACTCCATCACCGCGGCCCTCGTCGAAGCCATCGGGCTCAACGCCCAGGTAATGGCGGCGGAGGAAGGCTGCACAGCCAGCCTCAGCATGGAATCCCTGAGCCCTACCGTCCATTTTGATGCCGCGCTGCGTGACCAGCTTCAGGGCTTCCTGCCCGACGCGCCCGTCCTGGACACGGGGGCAGGGCACGACGCCGGCGTGCTGGGTTCGCAGATCCCCACGGCCATGCTGTTCATCCGCAACCCCACGGGTGTTTCGCATTCGCCGGACGAGCTGGTGGAGGACTGGGACGCCGAGGCAGGCGCGGTTGCGCTGGCAGACTCGCTGGCAGGGCTGCTGGGCGAGGCGCGCGGCATCGGCTAGCAGGGGGAGCATCACTCGCTGCCCACTAAGATGGCAAACATGACGCAACATGCCCGGGAAGAGGTTACCGGTAAACTCGAACATGTAATTGCTTTCCAGTTGCGACACTACCGTACGGCCCAGGGTCTGTCTTCTGCGGACCTCGCTAGCCGCGCCGGCGTGTCCAAGGCCATGATCTCCAAGGTCGAAACGGCGAGCACATCCTGTTCCCTGACCACGCTGCAGAGGCTCGCCGACGGACTGAAAATTCCCGTAACGGCGCTGTTCCGCGGCGCGGACACTGACCGTGATGCAACTTTCACCAAGAACGGCGAGGGCAGCCTCACCGTCCGAACGGGCACTCAGCACGGGCACGAATACCGTGTCCTTGGCACGCTGAAGGACCGCGCTGATGCATTGGAACCTACCTTGGTGACACTGACCAATGCATCCGATGTGTTCCCGCTCTTCCAGCACCCCGGGACGGAATTCATTTACATGCTGTCCGGAAAAATGATGTACGGCCACGGCCAGTATGAATACTCCATGGAGCCGGGTGACTCGCTCTTGCTTGACGGGGAAGGGCCCCATGGCCCACTGGCACTGCTGGAGCTTCCAATTCGATTCCTAGCTGTGTCGGAAAGGTAAGCCGCCTTCCTCTAGCCCGAACGGCTGGAAGCAACTTGCGACAGAGCAATGACCGGCCGGTGCCGAATGGCGTGAATTGCACGCGCTCGTCCGCCAATTGGCGAGCCCGCATCCGTTTAGGAATACTAACCTGAGAGGGTAAAGTTCTGGGAGCGGAGAATTGCGACGGCCAGGCCAGGAAGATGTCGTGCCGCGGGCGGTCCGCCGCTTCAGTGTGGCGCCGATCAGCTCGTCAGTAAGGGGTGCTCGCCCCAATACGTCCATCAACCCGGCCGAACACCCTGAGAGCACCGCCGCACCGCGGATGTGACCGTCGAGGCCGGCGCGGGACTCAGCAAGAGCATCGAAGTAGGCGATGACGCGCACGTCATTCTCCGCCTCTGGGTCGAGTGCGGACAACCGCCCGATCAATTCCTGCATGATTCCAGTGCCTCCTTCGTCAACATTGACGTCTGCCACCGTTCGCGCGGCGAACCCCCGCGGGTGGTTCAAAGATAGAAGATTCTAACGCGCTTGGGCCGGTGCCCGCAGACTGCGGCCACCGGCGTGGGCGTCAGCTCGGGCTCGGTATCGAGCGCCGCAAGAGAATCGTGCGGGTGACACACCCGAGGCCGCACCGCGGCGTGTCGCCTACACATCGAGCGACTGCTAGGAGGCTCGCAGCCTGTTACGTCGGATCGACGGGTTCCCTTACGTCCGCCAGGCCGACGCTGTGGCGAGCGCATCCGCCGGACATTTCGTCCCCATCCCGGGCGATTCAGATTTCCGCCGACTCAGCAACTCGCCCGGCTTGCTGCACACGGTCACCGCTGTCCTACAGCTGTCGGAGAGAACATTCGCGAAGCGCGCCTCAGCGTGCCCATAGGCGCAATGTTGTAAAGAAGGCGGGTGCGCGTGCCACTCTCCGGAACGAAACCGCGCCCGCGGGATACGGAGTGGGTATTCTTGACGAGCGCACTATGAACGACACAAGCAGGTACTTCAAAAAACACAATTTGTCCGCATCGAGGAGAAAATAATGGAGTTCGTTAAGAAGTTTGCGACCACCAATGATGGCGTAACTCTGGAGTACATTGACGAGGGCGAAGGGTCCACGATCGTACTTATTCCAGGCGGGGTGGGCGGCCCTCCCGAGATGTACACGCCGATGATTAATAATTTGAGTCACGATCACCGCGTCATAAGTATCGGCTCCCGAGGCACTGGACTATCGGGCCGGCCCACGTGGGGCTTCAACGTCTTTCGTCATGCCACTGATATTCATGACGTTATCGTGGCCCTGGGCCTTGAAGATGTTGCACTGTTCGGATACTCCGGAGGTCAGGATATCGCCTTTGCCTACTTCGAACTGTTCCGCGCTGACCGGATTTCGTCGCTGATTCTGGGCGACAACCCGGTGGCCAATGTATTCTTCCCTGATTGGTCCGTCGAGCGTGCTCTGAACTCCGGTTCGTACGCCACGCCCGCAGAGTGGTTCAGCTTTTGCCAAATGATGGGGAGCGAAGAGTTCCTAACAGCTGCCCTCACTGAGAATGTGGAACCGATGAACGGCGAGCTGCTGACAGCCATGTGTATCAGCCACGCCGGTCAGGATTGGATGGGACTGTGCACCTCTATTAATATTCCGACCCTTATCATTCGTGGGGCGACATCGAACAATGGCACCGAGCGCGGTGCAAGGTGGATGAACTGGGCGATCAAGGGTTCGCGACTGGTGATCATTGAAGGAGATCACGGCACCGCACTTCTGGGCGATGGCATTAACGACACCGTGCGAGAGTTCATCTCCGACGCCGACTTCCGCTACGGCCCAGACCGTGCCGCTGCCCTAGCTGGCAATCCTCAATTTATCGAGCCCTTTGACCCCGATGCTCCCATTCAAAGCTGCGCCGAGATAGATCTCCTGACACTACAGGAAATGATCGTGAGTGGCAGCTTATCCACTGAAATGGCCAAAGTGACTAACAGCGTGGAATAGAGCTGTCTGCGTACGCTTTTCGGGAGTTCGCAGCTGGCCAAGGCAACCACGAAGTGCACCGCCGTTCTGAATTCACCAAAGTTGCTGCCGCGGTTGGGCTGAGGTTCTCCGTTTAGCCTATGAAGCCAGAGCGAGTTCTCGGTCATTTCTGGGGAACAAACTTCGCCCTGGCCCGCGAGCATTGCCGTCCAGGATGTGAGGGCTTGTCGTCCGTATTTTCGACCACCGGTACGGGTTTCAGCCCTCTAACTCTTCGTAAAAAATCAACCATAACTACATCACCGTGGAGGCAATTTACATGTCCAATCACAGCGTCGGGTCCGAACTAGCAGAGCCTGACCATCAGATTTCAGATAATGGCTTGGCCAAACAAAATGGCTGGACACCTCAAGTTGTTCTCTGGCTCGTTCTGCTTGTACTCGTCACCGAAGTTGCCGCCTTCACGATCAGTGCGCCGTTCCTGGTTCTGCCTGACATCCTGGCCCGTTTCGAAACCGATCAGGTCGTCTGGCTCGACGTATCCGTCACGTTGGCCATCGCAGTTTTGTCGCCCATCCTAGGGAAATTCGCCGATATCTATGGCAAGAAGCGAGTCATGCTGATTATCCTACTGGCGGTGGTCGCTGGCATACTCATCAGTTGGATTGCACCAAACTACCTTGTATTTCTTTTGGGTCGGTCGCTACAAGCGGCCTCGGCTGCTCTAGCATTCATGGCCGTCACGATGGTGCGCCAAATTTTTCCGGCCAAGGCTAGAGGTATCGGCATTGGAGTCGTGGCCACAGGGGCGGGCCTCATAAATGCGGCGGTGCCTATCGTGACAGGAATGCTTGTGGGTGCCACCGACTACACCGCCGTATTCTGGGCTCCGATGGTATGGGCTATATTCGTCGGCGTGCTCTTCCTAGTACTAATGCCTGAGTCGCCGATCAAAGCACCGGGTAAGGTAAATGTCTTGGAAGGCCTATTGCTTGGCGTTGGCCTGGCTGTCGCACTCGCGGCTGTCAGTATGGGGCAGACTTGGGGCTGGGTATCTGCTCAGACGATATGCATGATCGTGGGCGGGATCGTCCTTGTAGTTGTTTGGTGGTTAATGTCGCGCCGTTCAGCCACGCCGCTCATTGAGGTCAAATATCTGAAGAACCCCCGCTTGCTGTTAACTTTTGCGATTGGCGGCGTCGCTGGTATTTTTGGAACCATCTATTATTCGATGCTTACCTTCACCGCGACAACTTCGGTCGAACTCGGCTTTGGTTACGGGCTTGGCCTTGACCCGGCGGGTATGGGAATCTTCTTCTCCGCCTATTTCTTGGGAACCTTGGGAGGTGGCACTCTCGGAGGTTTTCTGGCAGGCCGAAAGATTGGCCATGTCGGGACGCTACTAATTGGTCAGCTTGTCTTTATCACGTGTGCAGTTCTTTCTGCGGCGTCAACGTCGTCGTACTCCGGCATGTTCCTTGGCACCATTCTGGCTGGAGTCGGAGGCGGAATGACCATGGCATCCATGTACGGCTACGTGGTTTCCTTGGTGAAGCCGGAAGTTCAAGCTGTGGTTTCGGGAATGGCCTCTCTGATGTTGGCGGTAATTTCGGCGGTTGTCGCGGTCTTCTTCTACGCCGTGATTAATGCTTTGTTTTTGACGGGTGTTCCCGAAGCGCTGTATAAGTCGGAGGGAATCCAAATCGCATTCCTGTTCCTCGCCACGGTTGCCATCCTCAGCACTTTGGCATCAATTGCACTCGTAAGGATCGGAAATAAGGACCGAGACGCAGAGCCTACGGCTGTCCCGTCCGTCGTGGGCTAGGAACGACTTAGCTTGTTTGCTTAGCATGTAAGCCGTGGCCTGTTAGCTGGTTCGGCCTGTCGATCAGACGAGTGCGGCCGTCGTCTCTGATGCTTCGTGTCAGGCAACGAAGCAAAAGAAACGGCGGCCATACCCAGATTATCGGCCCCGTGGCACTCGCTAATCGGCCGCTTCCCCCCGTATGGGATCTCGTGCGCTTATCACGCGAGATCGAGCATGGGCGGCCATAGGGCCCTCCGCGACGTGACCGTGCCTACTGATTTATGAGGAGCGGTCGCGGCAGCCTATTATTCGAGGGCCCGATGCCGACGGTCGCTTTTGCCAGGCAGGAAGACGCGAATCGTGCTCGCGGTCGATGCGTCGAACTGGCGCGGACCAGACACGGCCACCCAGCCCGGACAAGGCGTTCTGCCACAAATGAACTCGGTCGCGGACAGGCACAGATGATCCTTTGCTTGCCAGTACTCATCCGTGTGTGCCATTGAGTCTAGGGCGTCGTCCTGGACGGGGCTGTCGGATCTATTCCCCCCTTCCCGCTGATGTTGCCACCGCGAGGACTATCGGCATGCCGCACTGTCATCGAGTCCTTGCAGCGGGGAGGCGACGTCTTTGCCGGTGTTCCAAAATGTTTTGATCGTTCTCGATGCGGGTTACGACGTCGCCCTTCTGGCATGGCTCACACCGACCTGCCGCTGAGGCTGATCGACTAGGCCGTGTCTCCTAAATTGGGGTTTGGCTTGCTGGAATGCTTGAGGGGTCGCGAACTTCTGTTTTGACTGATGATCAGTGGTCCCGGATCGAGCCGTTGCTGCCGAGTTCTGACGGGCGGCGTGGACGTCCCTTCCGGGGCAATCGCCAAGTCGTTGAAGGCATCATTTATCGGTACCGGTGCGGCATTGCCTGGCGGGACCTTCCCGCGGAGTTCGGTCCGTGGCAGACGGTGTGGAAGCGGCACCGGCGATACGCGTCCGACGGAACGTGGGACCGGGTCCACGGGAAGCTTCTGGCCGAACCGGACGCCGCCTGGGTGATCGACTGGACTGTTTCGGTGGACTCGACCATCAACCGAGCCCACCAGCACGAGGCCACGCGCCAGCTTTTGCGCACGCCAGCCAATCCAACATGGCCTCGAAAACACAATCCTCGGCCCGCAGCAACCCGACATTCACGTTCGTCAGAAAGGCCGGAATCCGCCCAGATTCGATACTCAAAGATCAAATTCTACGCAAAAATCTCTCATCTAATGAGAGAATATGTGAACCGTCCCGGGTTCTATGCCGCATTCTTTTGAGAGAATGGATAGCATGCCCAAGCAGTACACCCCAGAAGTCAAGAACCGCGCAGTGGCCTACGCCATGGAACGCCTTGACCGCTACAAATCGGTCTACGCAGCCTGCGCCGACATGGCCCCGAAGCTCAACGTCGGCAAAGAAACCCTGCGCCGCTGGGTCCTCCAAGCCCAAATCGATGCCGGTGACCGAACCGGACCCACCAGCGAAGAACTCGCCGAAATCAAAGCGTTGAAAGCCAAGGTCAGGGACCTTGAAGAAGCCAACGACATCTTGAAGGCATCAGCGATTTTCTTCGCGAGGGAGCTGGACCCTCGCCGGCACTAATCACCGAGTTCATCGACCAGCAACGCGAACGTGGCTACGCAGTCCAGCAGACCTGCGACACCCTGAACACTCAGGGCGTCAAGGTCTCTGCCCGCACGTATCGCAGCTGGAAGAGCAAGGAACCGGCACCACGAGTCGTCACGGACGCAATTGTTTTGAATGCTCTGCATGATCTGCAACAGCCTGATGAGAAGACCGGCAGGCCGAAGCCTGAGGTGCTGTATGGTCGACGGAAAATGCGGGCCTGGTTACAGCGCAACGGGTTCCCTG
>NZ_PCQA01000008.1 GCF_002979915.1 Arthrobacter sp. MYb213 | reverse complement strand
GGCTTCAAGCGTGACGACAACCGCGGTGGCGGCTTCAAGCGTGATGACAACCGTGAAGGTGGCTTCCGCGGTAACCGCGATGAAAACCGTGGCGGCTTCAAGCGTGACGACAACCGCGGTGGCGGCTTCAAGCGTGATGACAACCGTGAAGGTGGCTTCCGCGGTAACCGTGACGAAAACCGCGGTGGCGGCTTCAAGCGCGATGACAACCGTGAAGGTGGCTTCCGCGGAAATCGCGACGAAAACCGCGGTGGGTTCCGTGGTAATAGCGATCGCCCAGAACGTGGGAACCGTTTCGATGATCGCTCCAACGAAGCACCACGCGCTCACAACCCAGGCGACCTACGCATTTCGAACCGTGCTGACCGTGAACAGTCCCCAGATATCGATGAGGACGTTACCGGTAAGGAACTGGATCGCGTCGCACGCGCACAGCTGCGGTACCTGGAAGAACGCTCAGCAAGCTGGGTCGCTAAGCACCTGGTCATGGCTGGTCGTCTACTCGAAGAAGATCCTGAGCTGGCCTACGAGCACACCATGGCGGCCTCCCGTCGAGGCGGTCGCGTTGCAGTTGTCCGTGAAGCCGTAGGCATTGCTGCTTACCACGCAGGCAAGTATGCGGACTCGTTGCGCGAACTTCGTACTCACCGACGTATCTCCGGTTCGGACTACAACCTTCCATTGATCGCAGACTCGCTGCGTGGTTTGGGTCGTGCTGAAAAGGCCATTGAGCTTGCACACTCAGATGAGTGCGCAAATCTGGAATCCGCGGTCAAGGTTGAGATGCACATCGTTGCCGCAGGCGCTTACGGCGACTTGGGCAAGCTAGATCTGGCACTTGCTGAGTTGGAATCTCTGGAACAGCTCGACTTCAATCGCGCTTACTCCTTCAGCCCTCGTTTGTTCACCGCTTATGCTGATCTGCTTGCAGGAGCGGGCCGCACTGAGGATTCCAAGCGTTGGTTCGCTCAGGTTTCTGTTGCAGAGCGTGCACTTGGTATTGAGGAAGAAGCCGATTCCTTCATCATGGACCTAGCTCCAGAGATGGATGAAGAAGACGAACGCCCACGTGCCAAGGATCTTGTTGACGAGAACACTGCTGTGGACTCCGAAGATGACGCAGTTGCCGACGTAGCTGACTCGGCTGAGGCCGATGTGGACGACGTTGAGACCGCGGAAACCGACATCGATGATGCCGAAGTTGAGACTGAGGAAATCGGCATCGATGAAGAAGACGGCTTAGTTGAGGTTGATGCAGAGGTTGATTCAGTCGAGGCTGAAACCGAAACCGATAACGTCACCGAAGCCGAAGCCGAAGCCGAAGCCGAAGCTGAAAACGACTCACAGAAGTAGGAATTAGTACCGAATGCTGATCTCCGGATTTGATTCCGTTCTTTCAGATCTCGATGGTGTCGTCTATGCAGGTCCCAATGGGATCCCAGACGCCGTCGAGTCATTGAACGCACTCGCAGAAGTTAATGTCGCCCTTGCGTTCATCACGAACAATGCGGGACGTTCGCCAATGTCAGTTGCCGCTCATTTGCGTCAACTGGGTGTGAAAACCGGTGCGGAGCAGGTCTTTGGATCTGCTGATGCCGGCGCCGAACTATTGGCGCGTGAATTGAATCCGGGCAGCAAGGTACTAGTTGTAGGGTCCCCGTACCTACGTGAATGCATCGCGGTGCGGGGACTCGAAGTCGTAGAGTCACATAAAGATAAACCGGTGGCGGTTATTCAAGGTTTCGACCCGGCCGTTTCATGGAACGATCTTGCTGAGGCCAGCTATGCCATCAACAACGGGGCACAGTGGGTCGCGACTAACACCGACCTAACCATTCCTCGGGCCGAGGGCATCGCTCCAGGTAACGGATCATTAGTCCAAGCGGTGAAACTGGCCACGGGGATAACGCCCCGCGTTGCAGGAAAACCAGAGTCGTTCTTATTTGAGCGTGCAGCGGATCGTTTAGATTCGCGGCGCCCGCTTGTAGTAGGGGATCGTTTGGATACCGATATCCTTGGAGGGTATCGAGCCGGTTTTTCAACTGCGCTGGTATTGACGGGTGTGGATTCTCCCCGTAGCGCACTTGGTGCCCCGGTATCGGAGCGCCCAAACTACCTCATTTCAAGCCTTGCAGATCTTTATCGGCCTTACCCAACAATAAAAGTGCTTGGCTACGGCGTACAAGTCGGAGAGTCAATTGCTAAGGTTGATGGTGAGTCTATAGAGGTCAGCGGCAATGAGTCAGACCTCAACGCATGGCGTGCCGCATGCCACGCTTGGTGGCTTGCTCATTCGCGCCAGCAAGATCATGTCAGTCCCGAAATCCAATTCACCTCGCGCGGATTGGACACCCTGCGGCGAGCTCAGAGGTAGCCCACATGAATATGCCAACGCCTGGTCCCAAGCCGGTATCAATGTTGGAAGATGAAGCGCTGGACTACACGCTTTCATCCCTTGCTCAGCAGGACATTACTGAGCATTCAGCAGTATACGAGCAGCTACTGGCAAATCTTCAGTCGCAACTAAACTCAACGGAGAACCGCGCGTGAGCAGGCTTGATCAAGTACTAGTACTTCGGGCGCTAGTTCGTTCGCGGACCGAAGCTGCCAAGCTAATTGACGCAAAACGTGTTCTGCTTAATGGGGTAATTGCTACCAAAGCTTCGAAGAGTGTCACTGCGGAATCCGAGCTGGAAGTCTTAGCTGCCGAGGGTGAAGAATACGTTTCGCGTGCTGGCCATAAACTAGCTGGTGCACTAGATGTATTTACGACCATTTCGCCTGAATCGTTGCGCTGTCTAGATGCCGGCGCCTCTACCGGTGGATTTACAGATGTCCTACTGCGCCGCGGTGCCAAACAAGTGATGGCTGCGGATGTCGGGCATGGGCAACTCGTGAACCAAATTCGTGAAGACTCCCGAGTATCGGTCTTTGAAGGTCTCAATGTTAGGTATATGACCCCCGAGGATATTGGGGGAGAAGTCGACTTGGTCGTAGCCGACTTGTCGTTCATTTCATTGCGCTTGGTAATCGATGCTCTAGCAGGTGCGACACGCCCGGGCGGTTCGCTCGTATTGATGGTGAAGCCACAATTTGAAGTCGGACGTGAACACATAAATCGAACCGGCGTGGTTTTATCTCCCGAGCTACGCCGTAGTGCCGTTGAAAGCGTCGTAGCATCAGCGCAGGACGTTGGTTTGCAATTGTGTGGTCTGGCCCGCAGTCCCTTGGCCGGGCAAGATGGAAACGTCGAATTTTTTCTCTGGCTCGGAAAACCTCCCATGAGTAATCAACAATCCGTCGATGAAGCTAAATTGTGGGAAGTAGTTGACTATTCTTAGAAGTGAATTGCTTGAGCGGTGAACTCCTCATCGCCAAGCGCAAACTTCTAACCCGAGAGGGGCAGCCCGCCTTGCGCCGCATCCTAGTTTTCACACACACGGGTCGCAAAGAAGCGATCACCGCGGCAATTGAAACTTGTGGGTTACTCAATGCTGCCGGTGTGCGTCCCGTGATGCGCAAGAAAGATCATGAGGCGATACAAGCTGCAAGCACCGAACTCCAGTTGCAAATCGACATTCTTGGTCAGGATTGCACCATTGAGCAGGTGGACTTAGGCGTAGTTCTGGGTGGAGATGGTTCAGTACTGCGCGCCGCAGAACTAGTGCGTGATGCATCTTTGCCGTTGGTTGGTGTGAATCTTGGACATGTTGGTTTTCTAGCCGAGGCCGAGAGATACGAATTAGCGGATACCGTACATGCTTTGGTGATTGGTGCTTACACCGTTGAAGAACGGATGGCCATCGAAGTTCAGGTTTGGCGGGACAACGTTTGCCTTGCAGAAACTTGGGCACTTAATGAAGCCGCGGTTGAAAAGGCTAATCGCGAACGCATGATTGAGGTCGTCATCGAAGTCGATGGGCGACCGATATCTACTTTTGGTTGTGACGGCGTCGTCATGGCTACCCCGACTGGGTCCACTGCTTATGCATTTTCTGCTGGTGGCCCCGTAGTTTGGCCCGAAGTGGCGGCGCTGATTATGGTTCCTATTAGTGCCCACGCACTATTTGCTAAGCCACTGGTGGTTTCGCCAGACTCAATTATGGCGGTTGAAATCTTAACCCGTTCAGAAGCCGGCGCCGTGCTGTGGTGCGATGGTCGACGCACCATTGAGTTGCCGCCTGGAGCTCGTATTGAGGTTACCCGCAGTAACAAGCCAGTGCTTTTGGCAAGGCTTAATACGACTCCATTCTCGGAGCGACTGGTCAATAAATTTGAACTTCCGATTCAGGGTTGGCGTGGTCCGGCGGACGAAGACGAACGCCGTCCAGCAACCACTGCTCTGCCGGTCATCGGACCTGGATTTCAGAGCGTCGAGCCTCATCACAAGGATGAACCTGGGATCCCATTAGTGGCCCGTGACGAAACAAAATAAGAGAATTTACGACTCACAACCCATATATTCGAACAAACTTACGATTCTACAAGTACTATTAGGACGAGAACTGGAACGAATGCACTAGAACGACCGGGAGCGGGCGATGATTCAAGAAATTTCGATCTCTAACCTTGGCGTGATTACCAAGGCGACTCTGCCACTTGGGCCGGGGCTGACTGTTGTCACCGGTGAAACCGGTGCGGGTAAAACAATGGTGATCACCGCTCTGTCCTTACTGCTTGGCCGTCGAGCTGATGCCGGTGCGGTGCGAAACGGTGCCGATCATGCACTAGCCGAAGCTGTAGTTCATCTAGATCCAGACCATCACGCGCTCGAAGCGGCTACTCATGCCGGGGCGTTTGTTGATGAAGTAGGCGATAAGAGCGAACTGTTGCTCACTCGTTCTCTATCTGCTCAAGGCCGTTCCAAAGCGACAGTTGGTGGGCGTAGTGCCCCGGTCGGGTTGCTGGCCGAACTTGGGCAGGAACTGGTGGCTGTCCATGGTCAGTCCGATCAGATTCGTCTGAAAGAAGCCGGCGCGCAACGTGATGCACTTGACCGATTTGCCGGTTCAGGCCTGGCGCGCACGCTCAAGGAGTATCAGCGGACTTACCGGCAGTGGCGTGCGTCAAGTAAAGAACTCACTGCACTCAAACAAGATTCGCGTGATCGGGTTCGTGAAGCTGAAAACCTAAAACTCGCGCTCGACGAAATTGATTCGCTAGAGCCGTTGCCGGGTGAAGACGAGAAATTACGTGAAACGGCGATGAAGTTGGGTAACGTCGAGTCGCTGCGAAACGCTAGCCTGCAGGCTAGAGCCATTGTTGATAGCGAAGATTTTGAATCTCCAGGGATTACTACTTTGGCAGAATCTGTTCGCGGAATTTTGGCGCATGCAAGTGATGATGACCCGGCCCTAGCTGCATTTGCTGACCGAGCCGCAGAACTTGGCATCCTCGCTTCAGAACTATCGAGCGATATGGCCAGTTACGTCTCGGATCTTGATGAAGAGGGTCCTGAGCGTCTGGCTCAAATAGAAGCACGTCGCGCAGATTTGAATAAGCTCATGCGTAAATATGCGCCAAGCATTGATGAAGTTATTTCCTGGGCCGAAGAATCTCGACAACGATTGGAACGGCTTGGGTCGGACGACACTCGGATCGAGGAACTTGAAGACGCTGTAGTCCAGCTGGAGCAGAAGGTTTCGGCCCTGGCTACTGATCTTTCTGAAGCCAGACGCAAGGCCGCCACGAAGCTTTCCAAGCGGGTCAGCGCGGAGCTAACCGCACTAGCCATGCCTGATGCGAATCTCTTTGTCGAGATCGGTGATTTGCCGGAGCTCGGCGCATATGGGCAAGACCAGATCGAAATGCTCTTAGCGCCCCACGCAGGTGCCGCGCCTCGCCCATTGGGGAAGGGGGCCAGCGGTGGTGAGCTTTCGCGCGTGATGCTAGCTATCGAGGTCGTCCTCGCAGCAGTAGATCCGGTGCCAACCTTCGTCTTCGATGAAGTGGATTCAGGAGTTGGTGGTAAAGCCGCGGTGAGCATCGGTGAGCGATTGGCGATGCTTGCCCGTCATGTGCAGGTCATTGTGGTCACACATTTACCCCAAGTGGCGGCGTATGCTGATCGCCATATCCGCGTGATCAAAACCTCAAACGGTAAGTCAGCGGCTGGCGCAGGGTTTACCGCCAGTGATGTAATCACCCTTGATGACACGGAACGTGTCCGCGAGCTGGCCCGGATGTTGGCAGGTCAAGAGGAATCTGACACCGCTCAAGCGCATGCAGAAGAACTTCTGGCAGATGCGCGGAAGATGGTCGAATCATTGGTGACGAAGAGCGCACGCTAAATGGTGGAGACGGACTTTGGCATCTTCGACAGGTGTCGTAGAGTTGCAAAGTGGATGGTCGGTATTCGCGAAAGCGAGCAATGGTGATAGGATGAAATCCCGTGGTGCAGCGTAAATTAACTCGTGATTCTCGGTCGTCTGAAACGACAAAACATATCTTCGTCACCGGCGGTGTAGCCTCCTCCCTGGGTAAGGGATTGACGGCATCCAGCCTTGGACACTTAATTCGAGCTCGTGGTCTCTCAGTGACCATGCAGAAGCTCGATCCGTACCTGAACGTCGATCCAGGTACTATGAACCCTTTCCAACACGGTGAAGTCTTCGTTACTGACGATGGCGCAGAAACCGACCTGGACATTGGACACTACGAGCGTTTCTTGGATGAAAATCTTCCAGGTTCCGCCAACGTGACCACCGGTCAGGTTTATTCAACCGTTCTGGAACGTGAACGTCGCGGTGAATACCTTGGCGATACAGTTCAAGTCATTCCGCACATTACTGACGAAATCAAGCGTCGTATGCGTTTGGCGGCTACCGATCCGGGCGATGGCAAATCAGCCCCTGACGTAATTATCACCGAAATCGGTGGCACCGTCGGCGATATTGAATCCCAGCCATTCCTTGAAGCAGCCCGTCAGGTCCGCCAGGATATTGGCCGGAAGAATGCTTTCTTCGTGCACGTTTCCCTCGTTCCATACATTGGTCCAAGCCATGAGCTGAAGACCAAGCCAACTCAGCACTCGGTAGCTGCTCTGCGTTCCATCGGCATTCAGCCGGACGCACTGGTTATCCGTTCTGATCGTGCAATCCCAGACGAGATGCGCGCAAAGCTCGGACGCACCTGCGACGTGGAAACCGAAGCAGTCATCAGCTGCCCGGATGCCCCGAGCATCTACGAAGTTCCAAAGATCCTTCATGCACAGGGCCTTGATGCTTACATCGTGCAGACCCTAGACATGAAGTTCCGCGACGTGGATTGGGAAGGCTGGGACCGTCTGCTAGACGTCGTCCGCAACCCGAAGCACGAACTGACCATCGCTTTGGTCGGGAAATACATCGAACTGCCAGATGCTTACCTCTCGGTCACCGAAGCTTTGAAGGCCGGCGGTTTCGCTAACGATTCCAAGGTCAAGATCCGTTGGGTACCATCCGATGATTGCGCTACCGAAGAAGGAGCCCGCAAGGCTCTCGACGGTGTAGAAGCAATTTGTGTACCAGGCGGATTCGGCATTCGCGGTCTTGAAGGAAAGCTCGGCGCGCTGCGATTTGCTCGTGAAAACCAGCTTCCTACCTTGGGCCTGTGCCTCGGTTTGCAGTCCATGGTGATCGAGTACGCCCGCAATATGGCTGATCTACCAGAAGCATCCTCCACGGAGTTTGATCCTGAGTCTTCCGCCCCGGTCATCGCGACTATGGCCGAACAGCTGGACATTGTTGATGGCAAGGGTGACCTGGGCGGAACCATGCGCTTAGGTTTGTATGACGCGAAGCTTCTGCCAGGTTCTGTCCTGGCCGAAACCTACGGCAAGACCGAGGTCGCTGAACGTCACCGTCACCGCTACGAAGTCAACAATGCTTACCGTGCGCAGCTTGAAGAGGCGGGACTGGTCTTCTCCGGAACTTCCCCAGATGGCAAGCTCGTCGAGTTCGTTGAACTGCCAAAGGACGTACATCCTTACTACGTCTCCACGCAGGCTCACCCAGAACTTTCCAGCCGTCCAACTCGCCCACACCCGCTCTTTGCAGGTCTGGTCGCCGCGGCACTGGCAAAGCGCAACGCCTAAGCAATACCGGTTATAAACCGTCTAAGGTAGTACCTGTTAGGTCATACCAATAGAAGGGCCCGTTCGCGTGGAACCACAACCGATATCCGATGAACTTTCACCTCGAGAGTTGATCGGACGTGAAACCGTATATGAAGGACGCATCTGGAATGTCGTCCACGATACAGTGCAACTTTCGGATGATGGATCCCGCATCGAGCGAGACTACATCGTGCACCCCGGTGCCGTGTCGATTCTCGCCCTCGATGAGCGCGAACGGGTCCTTTTAGTTAACCAATACCGCCATCCTGTCGGGATGCGGCTGTGGGAACTTCCCGCCGGCTTACTCGACGTGGCGGGGGAGCCACCGCTGGAAGGCGCCAAGCGAGAGCTCTGGGAGGAAGCGGATCGAACCGCTGAATCTTGGGCCGTCCTCACCGACGTGTTTCTCTCACCAGGGTCTTCTTCCGAGGCGCTACGAATATTCTTGGCGCGTGATGTGAGTCTGGCTCCCGAAGAAGAACGTCACGAACGCACCGACGAAGAGGCCGAAATCATCACCCGCTGGGTGCCACTAGACGAGGCTGTAGCCGCGGTGCTTGACGGTCGAATTCATAACCCCTCGGCGGTAGTAGGGCTCTTGGCGGCCTTCGCTGCACGTGCGAGCAACTACTCCACGTTGCGACCGGCCGATAGTGCATTCGAGGCGCACCCCGGAATGCGCGGGGTATAAAGCGCACCATGAGTTTGCCCGAAGCAACTCCCCAACCGGCGCCTCAATCCGGTAAGTTTGAGTCCGCGCTACGCCGCTACCTGCAACACCTGGCGATCGAGCGTGGCCTAGCAAAAAATACCCTCGACTCCTATCGCCGGGATCTAACTCGATACCAAGAAACTTTGGAAACACGTGGCACCACTGATCCAGCGTTGATCACTGAAAATGAGGTCAGCGGCTACCTGCAACAGTTGGCACGTGGAGATGATGACCATCAAGCTCTGGGACCCAGATCGGTCGCGCGCCATACGGTGGCCATCCGACAGCTACATAGGTATTGGGAGCTAGAGGAGATTTGTGCGCCTAATCCTGCTCGCGAGGTGCAGCCACCGACGGTGGGTCAGTCATTGCCTAAAGCGATCAGCATTTCTGCGGTGACTCAGATTCTCGATTCCATCGCGTTGGATACTCCCGCGGGGCTGAGAGATCGGGCCATTCTAGAATTTTTATACTCGACCGGGGCTCGTATCTCCGAGGTTGTCGGACTGGACGTGGATGATCTGCATTTTGCCGAGGACGCGGTAGTGCGTTTGTTCGGTAAAGGCTCGAAAGAACGAGTAGTACCGGTTGGTGGTTATGCGCAGCGTGCGGTCAGCGACTATCTGGTGCGGGCCCGTCCGGGACTGGCTACCAAGGGTAAAGGGACCCCCGCCTTGTTCCTAAATCAGCGTGGTGGCAGGCTTTCGCGCCAGTCGGTGTGGCTGATTCTGGCCAAAGCCGCGCAACGCGCAGGCATCGAAGGCGAGGTTTCTCCACACACGCTTCGACACTCCTTTGCCACTCATCTTTTAGAGGGCGGAGCAGATGTGCGGGTGGTTCAAGAATTATTGGGTCATGCCTCGGTTACCACCACACAGATTTACACGAAGGTTACCGTCGATTCATTGCGTGAGGCTTACCTCTTTGCGCACCCAAGGGTGAACTAGGTTTTTGGGCATGTCAATGAATTTGTCCCGGCCGAAACGCGTTGCTTTACTAGCCTTACTACGCGACAGTGAATCCGGTACCGAGGTACTGCTTGGAAGAAAACTGCGAGGCTTTGGCACCGGGAAGATCGTTTTGCCCGGCGGGAAGATTGAGCCCGGTGAAACCTCCGAGCAAGCTGCAATTCGTGAGTTCTTCGAGGAAACCGGGCTACTCGTGGCGTCGGCCCAGCTTCGACCAGCTGCCAAAGTAGTCTTCAGTTTTCCGGCCAATCCGAGCTCTGACATGGATTGTGCAGTATTCATCGCGCGTGTAGCCAGCGGGAGAGTTGCACCCAGCGAGGAACTCGAACCGTTGTGGTTTTCAGCCGGGGCCTTACCAGTGACACAAATGTGGGAAGATTCCCCGTTGTGGCTTCCACGCATGATGGGCGGAGAACAATTTACCGCCTGCATTAGTTATGCGGCAGATAATCAATCTCTGCATGAGATCGCCTTGACGCCCTGGCCTGAGCAAAGCACCAAAATCTAGGATTATTATGCGGTGCTGGTGATCGCGGGAATTTCTTCACTAACCTGAGCGCCATATGGCTCGTAAATCAGCAGGTCTCCGGGCTGGCAATCAAGCACCTCGCATAAGGCTTCCAACGTGCTAAACCGGACGGCTTTGGCACGCCCGTTTTTGAGAACTGCAAGATTTGCAGGGGTGATGCCGATTTTTTCGGCTAGTTCACCGACTGCCATTTTTCGGCGGGCGAGCATTACATCGATGTCCACTCTGATGGGCATTAGATCACGCCGCCCAACTCCGTACGCAACGCCGCGGCCTGGGCTTCGGTGGTTGAAGCTTGGAAAAGCAATTGGCGCAGCACCCACACGATGAGCGCGATTCCAGCCAATAGGACCCCGAATCCGCCAACCAAGAGCACCACGCCCGGTGCCACTGCATCGCCCGGGGCCATGATTGTGCCCAGAACAAATGTCATCAGTGATCCGAGGGAAATCGCGGCGATGATGACGTTCACAAATTTGAAGGAAGCTGCGGTGAAGACAGTCCCGCGGCGTACCCGCGTGATGAGCTTCGCGACGCAGAGACAAGAGATTTCTACGATGAGCAGGGCAACGACAGCGTAGCTCAGCAGGCTTATGCGCAAGTAGGCGAATTCGGCTGGGAGATCTGCCATATCCATGGCGATCAAGGGGATCATAAAGCACTGGATAAATAGGGAGCCGGCGAAGATCAGGCTTAGCACAATTCTCAGCGCGAGCGTACTGAATGCGCTCATGGCAAATACACCTCTTATCGACTTACGATGAATACCTATCGATAAACAATATACCTCAATGTCAGTTAACGCGAGAGCGGAGCCGAACCAATCGGTTTGACTCCGCTCTCGTATACAGATTTTTTGCTACAGTGCGCGCTGCTCCGGGCCGTTGTACGCGGACAACGGACGGATCAGTGCGTTTGCGGCGCGCTGCTCGAAGATGTGGGCGGTCCAACCGGTGATGCGTGCCGCGATGAAGATCGGGGTGAACATTTCGGTGTCAAAGCCCATCAAGTGATAGGTCGGGCCGGCTGGGTAGTCGAGGTTTGGCTTGATCGCCTTCGCCTCGTCCATGGCCGACTCCAGACCATCGTAGAGTCCGAGCATTTCGGAGCGACCGTAATGCTCGATCATCTTATCCAGTGCGGCCTTCATCGTCGGCACACGCGAATCACCGTGCTTGTACACGCGGTGGCCGAAGCCCATAACCTTCTTCTTCTGTGCCAGCGCATCTTCCATCCATGCCTTCGCGCGGACGGCAGCATCCTTACGAGACTCGTTCTTGTCGATACCGATCTCGTCGAAGGTGTGCATCACCGCCTCATTGGCGCCGCCGTGCAAAGGGCCCTTCAAAGCGCCGATGGCGCCGGTGACAGCCGAATGCAGATCCGAAAGCGTCGAGGTGATCACGCGTGCGGTGAATGTCGAGGCATTGAAGGAGTGCTCCGCATAGAGCACCATCGATACGCGGAACGCATCGACGACCTCCGGGGCGGCCTCTTCGCCGAAGCTCATCCACAAGAAGTTCGACGAGTAGTCCAAATCCTCGCGTGGTGCCACGAGCTCCTGGCCACGACGGCGGCGCTGATCATAGGCGACGACCGCTGGGAAAGCTGCGAACAGTTCTTTAGCCTTGCGCAGTTCCGCCTCGGGGGAGGAGTTTTCTGCCTCTGCATGGTTGGCGCCGATTACCGATACGGCCGTGCGTCCAACATCCATTGGATGGCAGTCGGTAGGCAGTAGGTCAATGGCGGCCTTCACACGTGGATCGAGCGCACGATTAGCTCGCTCGAAGGCGCAGAATTCGGTGAGTTCCGACTCGCTTGGCAGTTCGCCGGTCCACAGCAGCAGCGCGACTTCTTCGAAGGACTTGCTTGCCGCGAGATCCTGTACCGGGTAGCCACGATAAAGCAGCGAGTTGGTATCCGGATTGACCTTAGAGACCGCCGTGTAATCTACGACGACGCCGGCAAGGCCCTTCTTGATATCCTCAGTGGTGCTCATAAGTGCATCCTCTTCGTTGATGGATCCCCGTACTAGAGGTTCGAGTTATTGGTACCGATGTCAAGGGTGGGAACTTGGAAGTTGAAGATCCCGGTGTCGAATCGGTTGTACGCCTCATAATCGACTAGCTCGTAGAGACGTGACCTGGTTAACATGTTATCCACTTCGCGCTCTTGAGTTCCATCTTCGCTAATTGCGTCGAGCACTCGCTCCGCAGCACCCATGGCGCTACGCAGCAAAGTTACCGGGTAGATGATCAGCGCAACACCGGCATCGGCCAGCTCCTGACGGTTGAAAAGCTCGGACTTACCGAACTCCGTCATATTCGCCAACACCGGTACATCAACCGCATTACAGATGGCTTCAAATTCCGACACATTCTTCATGGCCTCAGGGAAAATGGAGTCCGCTCCGGCATCAACCATCGCCTTTGCGCGGTCGATCGCAGCGTCCAAACCCTCCACCGCACGGATGTCGGTGCGCGCCATGATCAAGAAGTTCTCATCGATGCGTGCATCGGCGGCGGCGGCGATGCGCTTGAGCATGGTTTCGGTGTCCACCACGTTCTTGCCGTCCAAGTGGCCGCAACGCTTCGGATTGAACTGGTCTTCAATATGGCAGCCGGCCAGGCCAGCGTATTCGAGCTCCTGGATAGAGCGGGCCACGTTCATCGGCTCACCAAATCCAGTGTCTGCGTCCACGATCGAAGGCAGATCGCTCATCCGGGCAATTTGTCCGGCACGCGTGGCCACCTCGGTCAGCGAGGTCAGCCCAATGTCTGGGAGGCCCAGATCGTTGGCGAGCACTGCACCGGAAATGTAGATGCCGTCGAAATTCTTCTCACTGATCAGCTTGGCTGAGAGTGGGTTGAACGCCCCGGGGAACTGGCGGGCAGCTCCCGGGGTGAGCATTTCGCGTAGCGCGGCACGCTTGGCGGCTGCGGTTTTAGTTGAGTACAACATCTTAGAACAGGCCCTTCGGTGCGGCTGCGGCGTCGATAACTCCGGCTGCCGCAACGATGTTTAGCTGCTCCAGCTCGCCGGCACCCAAGTTCTCTAGGTTTTCGGCGGCAGCGATGAAGCGGTCGATTTCCGCGTCGTCGACCAGGCCGGTGGCGAGGCTACGGAACTTGTTGATGTACTGCTCGCGAGCGAATGGTCGGGCGCCCAATGGGTGCGCGTCGGCCACGGCGATCTGGTCGGTGATCACGGTGCCATCGTTCAGCGTGATTTCCACGCTGCCGCCGAAGGCCTTCTCAGCGATGTCCAGTGAGTGGTAGCGACGGGTCCACTCAGCATCTTCTTCGGTGGTCACCTTGTGCCACAGCGCCACGGTGTCTTCGCGGCCGGCACGCTCTGGGGAGTAGGAGTCCACGTGGTGCCATGAACCGTCCTGCAGGGCGACGGTGAAGATGAACGGAATCGAGTGATCTAGGGTCTCGCGTGAAGCGGTTGGATCGTACTTCTGTGGATCGTTTGCGCCGGAACCAATGACGTAGTGAGTGTGGTGGCTGGTCTTGATCAGCACCGACTTCACGTTCTTCGGGTCGGTGGCTTCTGGGTGCTCACCGTGTAGCTTGCGAGCCAGGTCGATCCAGGCCTGTGCCTGGTATTCGGCCGAGTGTTCCTTGGTGTATGTATCCATGATGGCGCGCTTTGCTTCGCCAGCTTCTGGCAGTGGCACCTCGTAGGCGGCATCCTTGCCGTCGAGCATCCACGCGATTACGCCATCTTCGCCTTCATAGATTGGCACTGGTGAGGTCTGGCCGCGCATCGCACGGTCAGCTGCTTCTACTGCCATCTTGCCGGCGAATGCTGGGGCGTGTGCCTTCCAAGTGGAGATTTCGCCCTTACGTGACTGACGGGTTGCGGTGGTGGTGTGCAGGCCCTGGCCGACGGCCTGGAAGATAGTTTCAACATCTAGACCCAACAGGGTGCCGATGCCGGCCGAAGCCGATGGGCCCAGGTGGGCTACGTGGTCGATCTTGTGCTTGTGCAGGCAGATGGCCTTGACCAGGTCCACCTGGATCTCATAACCGGTGGCGATGCCACGGATCAGATCCTTGCCCGAAGCTCCGGTGTGCTGGGCGACGGCCAAGATGGGTGGGATGTTATCGCCTGGGTGCGAGTACTCTGCGGCCAGGAAGGTGTCATGGTAATCGAGCTCGCGCACGGCAACGCCGTTAGCCCAAGCTGCCCACTCGGGGGAGACCTTTTCGGTGATGCCGAAGACGTTGGCGCCCTTGCCACCGGTGGACGGTGCGTGGGTTAGTGCTTGGGAGCGAGCGGCAACGATCGGACCGCGGTTCAGCGAGGCGATGGCCACCGAAGCGTTGTCGATGATGCGGTTAATGATCATGTCGGTGACCTCAGCGGTCACTTCTACCGGATCGGCTGCAACGGTTGCGATCTTGTGTGCTAGCTGATCCTCGCGGGCTAGGTTTTCTTCGGAGCGGTAAACGCGAACTGGATGATTGATCATGGTGTCCTTTCAGTGGCGACCGCGTGGGTCATGATGTGTTCAAGCGATTGGTGTAGGTGGACCGTGGTGGCCGCGGCGGCGACCTCTGGTTTGCCGCTGGCGATTGCCCGGGCAATCGCCGCATGTTCTCCGGCGGATTCTAATAAGCGTTCCGGATTGTCTTTGGCTAGCCGTCGAACTCGCTGCAGATGAACGCGTAGTGTGCGCAGCGCACTTGAGAGGTACGTATTATTCGCTGCCCCATCGATCATCTCGTCGAGTTCGCTGACCAGCTGGTAGTAGCCTTCGGTGGCGGCTTCGGCGCGCAATTGCTGCGCGGCAGTTTCGAAACGCTGGGCCAACAAGGCGAAGTCAGCGCCATGAGTAGAGCGCGCTGCGAGCCGTGCGCTTTCGCATTCCAGAGCTCTGCGTAAAACGAAGAGGTCTTCGACGTGCGTGTCAGAAATTTCCGAGACGATCGCGCCGCGTCCGCGCTGTTGCACAGCTAGTCCATCGGCAACCAGGCGGGCCAAAGCTTCACGCACCGGGGTGCGGGAAACTCCTAGTCTGGCGGACTGCTCCACCTCGGCGAGTACCGTGCCCGGTGACAACCGCCATTCGACGATGTCGCGGCGCAGGCTCTCGTAGACCTTGTCGCTTGCTTTCATGGTTCGATTGTATACACGAATGGCGTGAAATGGATAGTAAAGCGTAAATTTTTCGCAATCTTCGCAGAAATGTATACAAATAACTTGCGAACATGTGACTGTCCTCATACGCTAGTAAATGTAGCAACCGTACAGCCGCTGGGTGACGATGCCCGGCCCCAGGAGGGAAACATGGCACAGGAATACCGCCAGGCCTTTAACCAGGCCGCTACCGATCCGGCCGCGTTCTGGCTCACCGCTGCCCATGAGGTGCAGTGGGACAAGACGCCCACCAAGGCGATCGATGATTCGAAGGCGCCACTGTACAACTGGTTCCCGGACGGAAAGCTGAACCTATCGGCCAACGCACTGGACCGACATGTGGCCGCCGGGCGCGGGGATCAAGCCGCTCTCATTTATGATTCGGCGATGCTCAATAGCAAAACCGAGTACAGCTACGGTGAACTTTTGCGCGAAGTAGAAATCTTCGCCGGCGTTTTGCGCGACCGCGGCGTAAAAACCGGCGACCGTGTCCTGATCTACCTACCGATGATTCCGCAGGCAGTCATCTCGATGCTCGCCTGTGCGCGCCTCGGCGCCGTGCACTCGGTTGTTTTTGGTGGTTTCGCTCCGAAAGAGCTGGCCGCTCGTATTACCGACTGCGCGCCGGTAGCCATCGTCACCGCCTCGGGCGGTATCGAACCTTCACGTCATATTGAATACCTGCCGGCCGTCGCCAAGGCATTGGAGCTCGCCGAGAAATCGGTGCGAGATGTCATCGTGAGCCATCGCGACGGGTTTGAACACAGCCCCAGCGAGTACCAGGATGCATCCGAGGTCAATTGGCTAGATTGGGATGAGCTAGCCAAGGTGGCCCAGCCCGCCGCACCTGTGTCACTTGACTCCACCCACCCGCTCTACGTGCTCTACACCTCCGGTACTACCGGTTCACCTAAGGGAGTCGTGCGCGATACCGGTGGTTACACCACGGCGCTGCAGTTCTCCATGAACGCGATTTACGACGTGCACCCTGGTGACGTCATGTTTACCGCTTCGGATGTGGGCTGGGTCGTGGGCCATTCCTACATCGTGTACGCACCATTGATAGCCGGCGCGACCTCCGTACTCTACGAAGGTAAGCCAATTGGTACTCCGGATGCCGGTGTCTTTGGGCGCATCATCGAAGACCATAAGGTCACCACGATGTTTACCGCACCGACTGCTTTACGTGCGGTGCGCAAGGCCGACCCCACAGGCGGCCTCATCGCATCCCATGATCTATCCTCGCTGCGTGCATTATTCGTCGCTGGCGAACGACTAGATCCGGATACCTATCACTTTGCGGTGAACTTGTTGGGCATCCCGGTGGTGGATAACTGGTGGCAGACCGAGACCGGTTGGCCGATTGCCTCCAACCCGCTGGGCCTAGAAGAACTCACCGCTAAAGCCGGAAGTCCGACCACTCCGGTACCAGGTTTTAACGTGGAGATCCGCGATGCCCTTGGAGACTCGGTGGCCACTGGCGAAGAAGGAAATATCGTCATCAAGCTCCCATTGCCACCTGGCGCACTGACCACTTTGTGGGGCAACGACCAACGTTTCATAGACACTTACCTGTCTCAAATTGACGGGTTCTACCTCACCGGTGACTCCGGTTTCCTCGATGAGGACGGCTACCTGTTCGTGATGGGACGTACCGACGACGTCATCAACGTGTCCGGGCACCGCCTGTCAACAGGTGCCATGGAACAGGTACTCGCCAGTCATCCGGCGGTTGCCGAATGCGCCGTCATTGGCATCATTGACGCACTTAAAGGTCAGCGTGCCAGCGGATATGTAGTGCTTAAATCTGGCATCGACACGGACGAAGAAACTCTGAAGAAGGAGATCGTGGCGCTGGTCCGTCAGCACATCGGCCCGGTCGCAGACTTCCGTGAAGTGACGGTGGTAGACGGATTGCCGAAGACTCGTTCGGGCAAGATTCTGCGCAAAACCATGCGACAGATCGCAGACGGCAAGGAGTACACGGTGCCTTCGACCATCGAAGACCCAGCGGTGCTCGATGATCTCGCGCGCTACCTGCGGCCGCAAGCATAACTAGCCACATTAAGATACTTCAGGGCCTGTCCGAACCACAGAAATCGTGGGGGGGACAGGCCCTGATGTTTTGCCAAAACCTTACAGACTGACGTTGAATACCCATGGAATCAACGTATAGATGGCACCTACGACGAGCACCATCGAGATCACATTGAGCCATACTCCGGCACGCACCATCTGCTTGATGGATACCTCACCAGAACCGAAAGCTACAGCATTGGATGGGGTCGCCACAGGCAACATATAAGCCGAGCAGACTGCCAAAGTCATCACGATGATCATTAGTAGAGGATCCACACCGACTCCGACAGCCACCGCGCCCATGATTGGGAAGAACGCGGCTGCGGTTGCAGTATTACTGGTTAGTTCGGTGAGCCCCAAGCCGACGAGCGCAGCAACAAGCAACAGAAGAATTGGCGGAAAATCACCGAGCTGACCAACCTGGTCGCCAATCCACTTTGAAAGCCCAGTGGAGGTGAACATTGCCGATAGCGACAATCCGCCACCGAAGAGCAACAGCAGACCCCAAGGGATATCACGCGCTGATTCCCATTTCAACAGTGTTCCCTGAGATTTGCCGGCTGGAACGAGAAAACAGGCTATCGCCGCTCCCATAGCTACCTGTGTATCGGAGATTTCGCCGAGGAATGGCATCGACTGAGCGATGGCGGGAATCTTGGCGATGAATGGCAAGACAACCCAGCAGAAGATCGCAACGAGGAAGATTAGACCCACACGACGTTCAGAAGTGGACATGGTTCCCAGCTTCGCAAGCTCGGCGCGAATTAGATCCTTGCCGCCGGGGATTTGCTTCAAGCCGGTGCGGAAAACGAGCTTGGTCAACACCAGCCAAGCAACCACCAACATGAATGCCGCGACAGGGACGCCAACCATCATCCACTTGCCGAACTGCATTTCATAGTTCAGCTCCGCATCGAGGTAAGCCGCCATCAAAGCCATCGGTGGCTGGCCGATCAACGTGGCCATAGAACCGATGGTCACGCCATAGGCGATACCAAGCATCATGGAGGCAGAGAACTTCGCATCGACGGCTTTAGGGTCGATATTACGTACCAGCTGCAGAATCGAAACACCGATCGGTACCATGATCACCGCGGTTGCGGTGTTAGATACCCATGCCGAAATGAACGCGGAAGCCAGCATCAGCCCGAAAACGATCTGATCGGGGCGGGTACCAACTGCGCGGATGGTCAGCAGTGCTATACGCCGGTGTAAGTTACTGCGTTCGGTGGCTAGACCTAGGATCACGCCGCCCATCACAAGGAAGACCACTGGGTTTGCATACGGGGCGGCGACGTTGGTCATCGTATCCATCCCGAACAAGGGGAAAAGTACTAACGGGAGCAACGAAGTCACCGGAATTGGAGCTGCCTCGGTGATCCACCAGATTGCCATCCATGCGGCGCACCCAGCTACAGCCTGTCCCTGGAAAGATAAGGACTCGGGTAGAGCCAAGAAAAGGAGAAAACCGATTAGAGGGCCAGCAAGTAGCGAAAGTACTTTGTGGCTCGGTGGGGCGGTTGGCTGCGCCGAGGGATCGATGCGTTCCGCATCGTTCGAGCTGGTTTGTACATCTTGTGACACGGAGGATCCTGATGGCTTTGGGAAATGTTACTTCGCTAACGTAGCCGTGAGAGCTTGCTAACTGAAATACTTATTCCCTGCCGAATAAGACTCTGTGGATATCAATTGAGTCCAGGTGGCAGATCCGAGACTGATCCTCACTCAAGAAATCGTGCAAGGACCTGAGTGGTCAGCGCGAATTGTGTTGGTACTCGAATTCAGGACGACCCCTGGTGCCATGTCGTGGCTGCTTCACCGCGGTCTTCACTAAGGCTAAATGTTCCAGATAGCGCCGCGCAGTAACTCGCGAAAGGCCTAATTCTTCACCCAGCTCGGTTGCCGAAATTGCGCGGGTGGGGCTGGCTTCCAAATGGTTTTGGACTTGTTCGAGGGTTTGGCTGATCAGTCCCTTGGGTAAGGACACCGAAGCGCTGGTGGTGCGCAACGCCGAAAAGGCGGTATCCAGGGCGGCCTGCGAGGTGGAGGATCCGCCCGAGTGCATGGTTGCGATAAATGCGCGGTGGTTTTCAAGTTTTTCGGCGAACACCGCGAAGCTGAATGGCTTGATTAGGTACTGGGTGATGCCGGTGGCCACCGCCGAACGTACCACGGCTAGGTCGCGTACCGCGGTGATGGCAATAATGTCGAGGGTGTATCCGCGCCCACGCATGCGTCGGGCCACATCAATTCCATGCAGGTCTGGCAAGGTCATATCGAGCAAGACTAGGTCAAAGGGGGCGCCAGCCTCGTGGGCGTCGTTGAGTAATTGCAACGCACTGTGCCCATTGGACGCGATAGCACCGGTGCAGAAACCCGGAACCCGGTCCACATAAGTGGCGTGCGCGCGGGCGGTCTCCGGTTCGTCGTCAACCACGAGTACCAAGAACTCACCGCTCGTCTCGGCTGGACTCACTCGCTGTCCTCCTCAGGTGGTACCGGCAGGGTGACGGTAAAAATCGCCCCGGCATCATTGTCTATGGTCATTGTTCCATGAAGCCGGGTTACCGCCTGCTGCACCAGAGCGAGCCCGAGTCCACGTGGCGCGTTGCCCTGTTTGGTGCTCACTCCGAAGCGCAGCAGGTTTTCTAAGAATTCTGGTTCGATACCCGGTCCTGAATCGGCAACGGCGATGTTCACCTCATCGTCCAAGGCGTGAACCTCCACCCAGACAGTCGCTTCCTCGGTACCCACCGAAACGTCCAACGCATTATCGAGGAGGTTTCCCACAATGGTCACGATGTCGCTGGCGTGGAAGGTGTCTGGACGGACCACCCCGGTCGCGCTGATGCTGAGCGTAACGCCACGCTCGTGCGCTTGGGCAGACTTAGCGACCAGCAAGCTCGAAAGGTACACATCGTCGATATTTTTGACGATCGCATCGGTGAGCGCCTGCGAGTTTTGTCGATCATCCACGGCGAAGGCCAAAGCCTTATCTGAGCTACCGTTTTCGATCAGCGTGGCAATGGTATGTAGGCGATTGGCGTGTTCGTGGGTTTGCGCGCGCAACGCGGTGGAGAAGGTTTTCAGCGACTGTACTTCACCGGTGAGCTCTTGCACCTCGGTAAGATCGCGCAGGGTGAGCACCTGCCCGGTAGGCGGTTGCACCCGAAGCCAGCGCAGCGGAAGTCGGTAGCGTCCGGGCAATTGTGTTCCGGTCAGTCGGGCATTGCTTTGTGAGACGGCCAGTACCGAGCTATGACCCAAATGGATCTCGTCGCGGGCCGCTCGTCCACTAGACATCAACTCACGCAGCGTGTCCGGCAAGTTTGCATCCGAAAGTTCGAGACCTTCATGTGGGGTTTGCGGTGGCAGCTTCAGTAGGCGGGCGGCCTCGGAGTTATAGAGCACGATGCGGTGCCTGCGGTCCAGAAGAATCAATCCCTCACGTACCGAGTGCAGCGCCGAGAAATAGAAGGCGTAGAGCCGGCGCAGTCCATGCGGCCCGAAACCCAAGGTAGCGCTTTGGATGTACTTTGAAAATGACCAGGAGGTGAACCCGGCCAGTAGCAGCGCGAAAAGTGAGACCAGCAAAATCTGTGGCAGTTCTTCGCGGTAAAGAACTTGCAGGCTTTCCAGGGTAATGCCGGTGGAGACCATGCCCACCAAGGTTCCGTCTTCCGCGTAGATCGGAGCGATGGTACGCACCGACCTGCCTAGGGTACCGACAGCTTGCTCGGAGAAAACCTCACCGCGTAGGGCCTGTTCAGTGGACCCGGAATAGGTCTTACCCAGTTGTGTCGGGTCGGGGTGGGTCACCCGCAACAGGTCCGGGGTCATGATGGTAATAAAATCGATGGTTTGCGCGTGCGACAAAATGTTCTGGGTGTAGGGCTGCAAGCTCGCGCTGGGGTCAGCTTCTTGGAGAGCGTTTGCCACGAACGGGTCATTGGCCAAGGTAGTGGACACGGTGGCGACGGTTGACTGGCGCACGTCGAGTGCCACCCGGGCCACGTGCTGATAGGAAGCGACGCCAAGCCAGATGACCACCACAATGACCAGCAGCATTTGTGCGGCAAATATCCGGGCGGCAAAGGACCAGCCGTCGCGGGTTAACGGCACCGGCGCGTTGCTTGCGGCTCCATCGTGCAAGTCGCTGGCCATGAACGTGGCTCCTTGATCGAACGTTTAAGATTTGCTGTGTGAACAATATGAACGCAATAGAGAGCTGAATCACTTAGTCGCGCACCATGGAACAAGAACGATCTTACGCGCCAGCCTAACAAAGTGGTTGAGCTGGTCCCTCGGCATATTAAGGCTGGAATCCCCATGGCTGTCACAGAGCAAGTACCGCAGGATCCGACGTCCCAGACGCCGGTCAAGAAAAAGGACCGCACCCACTGGCTCTACATCATGGTGATCGCCGCGGTAGTCCTTGGCGCAGCGGTAGGACTGCTGGCCCCCGAGGTGGGCAAGGCGCTCAAGCCTCTAGGAACCGGTTTCGTCGCACTGATCAAGATGCTCATCGCCCCGGTGATCTTCTGCACCATCGCACTTGGTGTCGGCTCGATCGCTAAGGCTGCCACTGTGGGTAAGGTCGGCGGTCTAGCATTGCTGTACTTCATCACCATGTCCACCTTTGCACTGGCCATCGGCCTGCTGGTAGGAAATATCATCCACCCCGGTGCCGGTCTGAAGCTAGAACCATACGAGTCGGGCTCCGCAGGTGGGGAAAACTCCACCGTTGCATTCCTGCTTGACATGATCCCGGGCGATATTCCGGTACTTCCTACCCTGGTACTTGCACTACTGGTTGGCTTCGCCTTGCAGTCCATGGGCAAGTCCGGTGAGCCGGTGCTCAATGGAATCAGAAATATTCAGGCAGTGGTCTTCCGCCTCATGATGATGATCATGTGGGCCGCTCCAATTGGTGCATTCGGTGCTATTGCCGCAGTGGTTGGTGCTACCGGTTGGGCCGCTATTGGATCGATGGCGATTCTAATGGGTGCTTTCTACGCTACCTGTGCAGTATTTATCGTGGTCATCCTCGGCACGATGCTGCGTCTGGTCACCGGGCTGAACATCTTCGCACTGTTGAAGTACTTGGCCCGCGAATACCTGCTGATCTTCTCCACCAGCTCTTCCGAATCGGCTCTGCCACGCCTGATCGCCAAGATGGAACACGTCGGTGTTTCCAAGCCGGTTGTCGGCATCACCGTACCTACCGGTTACTCCTTCAACCTTGACGGAACCGCGATCTACCTGACCATGGCGGCACTGTTCGTTTCAACCGCGATGGGCATGCCGATGAACCTCGGCGAGCAGATTGGTCTGCTGGTCTTCATGATTATTGCTTCGAAGGGTGCCGCCGGGGTGACCGGTGCCGGACTTGCCACACTGGCAGCCGGACTGCAGTCACACCGACCTGAACTGCTCGATGGTATGGGCGTGATCGTGGGTATCGATAAGTTCATGTCCGAGGCACGCGCACTGACCAACTTCACCGGTAATGCCGTGGCCACCTTGCTGATCGGCAAGTGGACCAAGGAGATTGATATGGAACAGGCCCGTGCAGTGCTGGCTGGCGATCGCCCGTTTGATGAGCTGTCATTGGAGCCAGACGCTCACTAATCTAGACACACTTTAAAAACCAAAAGTCCGCGGTCCCTATTAGGAGGGACCGCGGACTTTTGCGATTTTTGAACTGGCGGTGAAAAGGTCTCTAAGGTGCTTTGCTGAGACGAACCGTTGTGGTGGTCCCAAGGATGCCAGCTTCATAGCTGATCTGTTCATTGTCGAAGGTGAATTCCTTGCTATCGGAAGTTGAAGCTAGCAATGCGGTGTCAGTAGCTTTCTTATCACGCTTTGAAGACCAGATGTAGGGTTCCTGCAAGGTCGTTGGAGCTTCGAAAGTTCCAACCCAGTAAGTCGATTTGGTGTCACCATTGTTGGTCACCCAATCAATGGTGATCACTTCGTCGCGGACCGTGGCAACCTGGTAGGCATCCTCGCTCTGCGAATTCGTCTGCTTCCAGTCGCCAGTAAGGTCCGCTGGTACCGATTGCGCTACTTCGTTGTTACTGGTTGTCTCGCTAGAACTCTCTGCTGTTGAGGCAGTGCCCGCGCACCCCACAAGGAATATCAAGAACGCAAGACTTATGGGCGCGAGTATTTTTCTCATACCCTGAGAGTTCCACGGATGGGTACTACTTTGAAGTAGTCGCGGCGTGGCAGCCCAGTGCCTGACCGAGGACTTGCATGCCTTCGGCGTAAGCCCCGGGATTAGGACCAGAGAAGTTCAGCCGAACAAACGAACCACTGGGTTCTGCGGGGAACCACTCGTTACCAGCGGCGATGATGACGCCGGAGCGTTCACAAAAATTCGAGAGTTCTTCAAGGTTCGTCCCATCGGGCAAACGCAACCAGAGATGCAAACCGCCCTTGGGGATGTTTTCGATCTGAGCCTGTGGGACAAATTCGAGCACGCTACTGACTAACAAGTCGCGCCGAGCTTGGAGCTGCTGGCGTAGCTTGCGCAGATGGGTATTCCAGCCTGGTTGAGTCACAATATCCAGTGCCGCTGCCTGAAGAATTCCACTGACATAGATGGTTTCAGCGCCACGCGCGGCAAGGATGCGGGCTCGGGCCGGCCCACGCGCAATGACCGCTGCAATGCGAATAGCGGGAGAGACACTCTTGGTTAGTGAGCGAATGTAGATGACATGGCCAGCATCATCACGTGCCGCCAAAGGAACTGGGCTGGTGTTGATGCCGAAGTCGTGCGCCCAATCGTCCTCGATCAGGAATGCCCCGTGGTTGCGCACTACCTCTAATATTTGCTCGGCTCGCTGCGCAGACCACTGTGCCCCCGAAGGATTGGCATAGTGCGGTTGCGCATAGAACATCCGCGCACCAGATTCCTTGAATGCTCTGGCCAATACCGCCGGGTCTGGACCGTCGGGACCGCTAGGTACGGGGATGAGACGGACTCCAACGTTCCGGGCGACCAAGATAGCTCCCCAATAGGTGGGAGATTCAATGAGCAACGGTTGGCCGGCGCCCACAAGCGAGCTGAAGATCGAGCTCAGTCCGCTCTGGCTTCCTGGTAGCACGATGACATCGCTAGGAGTCGGAGGATTGACGCCGGTGGGGGTGAACGCTCCGAGCTCGCGGGCGAACCAAGCTTGCAGTTCCGGTAACCCTGCCACGGGCGGTCGGGACAACGCCGTATCTCCGCGCGCAGCCCGAACTAGTGCTGCTTGTACAAGCCGTTCAGGCAATAAATCACGGTCCGGATAGGCCGAGTGGAATGAGATAGCTTCGTTGGAAACTACGCGCATCGTGGCTGAGCTGGGTGGCAACGTTGTGCGAGGTGTACCCAAAGCTGCGCTCTGCCATCCGTAGTCGGCCGGGCGTGCGGTTGTTGTAGATCGGACAAAGGTTCCTACGCCAGGACGGCTTTCCACTAGCCCCTGCATGCTCAGAGCCTGTAAGGCTTTTTGCACGGTGACGGGGCTGGCTTTAAAGTCCGCGACCAATTCCCTGGTGGATGGCAATCGGGTTCCAGGGACGGAACTCAATATTCTTTTTTGGAGCTGCGCCACAATTCGCGAACTGCTATCGTTGTTCATGAAGACCAATGATAGCGCTACTGTAAATTTTCAACCACCGATACTGCGTCCGGTAACTAACGGCCTCTGGTGGGGCTTACTGGGAGTAGCAGCATTCTCATTCACTGTTCCACTCACACGAGTAGCAGTAGGTGGGATGTCCCCATTATTTGTTGGCTCCGGGCGAGCAGTTATTGCAGCACTTTTGGCTGGACTCGCCTTAGCCCTCACACAACAGCGGCTTCCTCATGGCAAACAGTGGCTGCGACTGGCAGCGATTGCTGGCGGAATTGTAGTGGGGTTCCCGTTATTGACATCCTTCGCACTCCAGAGCGTACCGGCCAGTCATGGTGCCGTGGTCATCGCCCTAATGCCTGCAGCTACCGCGACAGTCGCCGTTGTACGTGGACGCGAACATCCATCTAAAGCTTTCTGGATAGCCACCGTGATCGGGGCTCTAGCCGCGATTGGATTTGCCTTCCTTCAAAGCGGAAGTCTTGGATCGCTGAGTTGGAGTGACCTTCTGCTCTTCGGAGCGGTCGTGGCAGCAGCCATTGGATATGCCGAAGGGGGCCTGCTCGCTCGAGAACTCGGCGCCTGGCAGACCGTCTCTTGGGCGCTAGTTCTTGTTTCACCACTGATGGTGGGATTGACCGTGTTCGCTTTATTTCTGCACCCTATTTCTGCCTCTCCTGTTCAATGGGCGTCGTTCGCCTACTTAGGGGTGATCAGCATGTTCTTAGGCTACTTCGCGTGGTATCGAGGGTTAGCAATTGGGCCCATAGCCCAAGTGAGCCAGACCCAATTGGTCCAACCTGTGCTCAGTATCTGTTGGGCAGCTCTGCTGCTAGGGGAGAGCCTGACCTGGACCACAGCATTAGGTGGACTAGCCATAATCCTTTGCGCCGGTTTTGCAGTTCGAGTGAGACTCAACCCCGTACGGACAAGGACGAACGCTAAAAGCTAGGTGCAGGACTACGGCAACGGGGTAATCAAGGATCCTGCCAAAACCACAAGATTCCCGTCGGGGTCCTCCAACTGCAAAATGTGCGCCCCGCCGCCACGCTCGGGCCCATTATGGCTGATACCGAGGCTATGTAGCCGTGCAGCATCCGCGTTGAGATCGGCCACGTCGAGGACCACCGTGGATTTTCCTGCACGTTCGGGATCCGCCCACACTTGCACGCCAAAGCCTTGGCCAAGATGCCACTCCAAAAGCCCGGGCATTGGACGGTGGTCCGGTTCGCGTTCGAACAAGCGCGTGTACCAATCTTCCGCGCGTGCCAGATCTGAGACTGTGCAATTGGCAAGTATTCCCTTGATCAAGGTCCTGTCCTACCGTCCTGGAGAGTTCAACGTTGTTGATCAAGTCGACCACGGAGTTGATGCAGAGGCAAGAGCTCCAGGTGCGACTCGAAGTTGCTCACCGAACACTCATTCGACACAGACCTTGCGGCCGAGAAATGCCGCGAGTCGGTCTAATGCGCGGGACTGTTTGCTGACGGGCTGAGGTTGGGCGAAGCGACCGGTTCGAGACTGGCGTGAGAGTTGGGCTTGCACATAGTCCAGAGAATGTTCCGCCAGCTCATCTAAGTTGGCTAACTGGACACCGGTAGCTTGGGATAGATCCCAGGCATGAGCGAGTAGATCGTACATCCGTATCTCAAGTCGTTCCTGGCCCGTTGCTGATCCCAACGGAGTGTGGAAGCTCTGCTCTAGAACCGCCGGGCGTTCGAAACTTTTCAAGAGAGCGTCAGCTGAAGTGCGAAAGGCCAGACTTGGATCGTGTCCCAGCACCTCGACATCCCGCGATGGTGGCGTCTGTCCGGTAAGTAGCGCAGCGAAAACAAGGTTCATTCCCACCAAGTGAGCTACGAGCTCACGCACGTCCCATTCGGTACACGGTGTCGGAAGCGAGAACTTTTCGGGTGCTAGCTCATCGAGTAGTGCTTGGACCGCGACAAAAGCATCGGATAACTGCTCGATAGTTGTGCTCGGCTCGGTTCTCATAATGTCTCCGTATTATCTATGAGCAGGACGTTTAATTGGGGCCCTAATAAACTACAGATGCGCCGTTTGTTAGGGCGCGAATATGACCCCTACCGGATGGCCGGCGTGAATTTCTTGGATAACAGCCAATGGTTCTGTTCCGGGTTCAACAGAGTTTACTCCCGGCATGAATCGGCGCGTCCAGCCACCCCGCTGACGGTTTCTACCCTGAATACCGCCGGGTCATCAAGAACTGTAGACACCGATTTCCCGTCGAGATGGATGTTGAGAGGCACCGCGTTGCTCATCATAAGGAAAGTCCATCGTGAAGCGGCCGTGGCAAAGCTTCCAAGCTGTCATCTCGTCGAATAATTGGGCTAGGGATGAGCCATAATCGCTGGGAGAATGAACCGAAAAATAACGCCCAGCTCCCTTACAACATTTGAGTTAAGGTTCAAGGTAAAGGCTCGCCGTAGAACTGCCCTATACCCAAGTATTTTTAGGCTGAACCGTTAACCTTAAAGTAAGTACATCGTCCGATCCGAACGGGAAGTGTGGTTCACCCATCGTGAACGAACAGCAGGGAAGCAAGCAGCGCGGCGCAGGAATGCTCAAGGAACCTCATCCGTTGGGCCCCACAGGTAAACCGCTTACTGAGTTCCCGACCCCGCAGCCCCTGCCATCGCACGGGCCAGCGCGCGTGATCGCGATGGTCAACCAGAAGGGTGGCGTGGGTAAAACCACCTCCACCATCAACCTCGCCGCGGCGCTCGCCGAGTACGGTCGCAAGGTGCTACTGGTTGATTTTGACCCACAGGGTGCCTTGTCTGCCGGTTTCGGTATGAACCCGCACGAGCTGGATATGACCGTTTACAACGTGCTCATGGATCGTAAAGTTCAGATCACCGACGCGATCCGAACCACCGACGTCGAAAATATCGATCTATTGCCGGCCAATATTGACTTGTCAGCCGCCGAGGTTCAGCTGGTCAACGAGGTAGCTCGCGAACAGGCACTGGAACGTGCACTGCGCAACGTGATCGACGATTACGACGTGGTACTTATCGACTGCCAGCCATCGCTGGGCTTGCTCACGGTCAACGCGCTAACCGCAGCACATGGCGTGATTATTCCGCTAACCGCGGAGTTCTTCGCGCTGCGAGCTGTGGCGCTACTGATGGAAACCATTGACAAGGTCAAGGACCGACTGAATCAGGTTTTGGAGGTCGACGGCGTGGTAGCCACCATGTATGACGCTCGAACCTTGCACAGCCGCGAAGTGATGTCCCGTCTAGAGGAAGCCTTCGGGGACAAACTTTTCGAAACCGTCATCAAGCGAACCATCAAGTTTGCAGATGCCAACGTAGCGGCAGAACCAATTACTTCCTATGCTGCTAGCCACCCTGGCGCAGAGGCGTACCGCAACCTGGCAAAGGAACTGATCTTCCGCGGTGGCGCCCCGTAATGAGCGCGCAGGCCGCAGAAAAAACCGCCACCGATTCATCCACGGATGAGACGGCTGGCGGTTTTCGCCTTGCACTAGAGAATTTTAACGGCCCCTTCGACGTCTTACTGCACCTGATCACCCAGCGTGAAATGGACATTACCGAGGTGGCACTAGCCGAGGTCACCGATGAGTTCATCGCGTACTTGAAGGCGCTACAAGGTACCGGAGACGGGCTGAAGCTGCTCGACGAGACAACCGAATTTTTGGTTGTTGCCTCCACCTTGCTCGACCTCAAAGCATCGCGACTGCTTCCGCGCGGGGAAATGGCCGATGCCGATGACTTCGAACTGCTTGAAGAGCGAGATCTGCTTTTTGCTCGGCTCTTGCAGTACAAGGCATTCAAACATGCGGCCCAATTTTTGGGCGAGCGATATCACGAGGAATCCTCCCGTCACCCCCGTGAGGTTTCGCTGGAACCGCAGTTCGCAGCACTGCTTCCGGATCTGATATTCAACATTGGGCCGGAGAAGTTTGCGCAGCTTGCGGCTTCGGCCTTGGCGCCCAAACCGGAACCGGTCACCGAGGTGGGGTTGGCGCACTTACACGGAGCAAATGTCACCATTGGCGAGGAAGCGGCAACGATGACCGCCATGCTTGCCGAGCATGGCACCTTGGATTTTGTTGCGTTGATCGCAGATACCCATGAGCAGTTGGTCGTGGTGGTGCGTTTTCTGGCATTGTTGGAGATGTTCAGGCAGAAGGTGATCGTGTTTGCGCAGCAGAGCCCGCTGGGTCGGCTAGAGATTTCTCTGGCAGGCGAGAGCGACTTTGATGTGCACGAAGTTCAGGATCAATACGAGGGGAGCGCAGGTGAGCGGGATCATGAGTGAGATTGCACCCATCGACGAGCTGCCTGGAGGGCTTAAATCGGGTCTCGAAGCGGTGCTGATGGTCGCCGATTCGCCCGTATCTACGGCACGTTTGGCCCAAATCTTCGACCTTCCGATAGCCCGGCTCGCGGCCACTTTGGAAGAACTCGCGACCGAGTATGATGGTAAAGATCGTCCGCGCGGATTTGAACTGCGCCGTGTCGCCTCTGGCTGGCGCTTTTACACGCGGACCGATTACGCCGATTTCGTCTCCAGTTATGTACTCGACGGGCAAACAGCACGCCTTTCACAGGCCGCCCTAGAAACTCTGGCTGTCATCGCTTACCGACAGCCGGTCTCGCGTGGACGTATTTCGGCGATTCGAGGTGTCAACGTCGATTCTGTAGTGCGCACACTACTGACTCGGGGGTTGATCACGGAACACCCGGAGATTGGCGACGGCGGAGCGACGCTGTACCAAACAACCGAGTATTTCTTGGAACGACTGGGATTGAGTGCGTTGGAAGATCTTCCGGCGCTTTCTCCTTATCTTCCCGGGGTAGCCGACCTTGAATCGCTCGATTCGGCAACCTACGACGACTAGGCATCCGCGTATGAAACGGATGTCGACCGGACACCAGATGCGTTCCGCTTTTTAAGCGGTGCGCCCGCGATACTTAACAGACAAAGGAATTACGAACCATGAACAAGGGTTCCTCGGCACCGCGCAACTCGCGTGGCCCCAAGAGCTTCGGCGGCAAATCCGCTGGCAACAAGTCCTACGGCGATAAGCCATACGGCAATCGTTCCGAGGGTGGCAAGTCCTACGGTGACAAGCCTTACGGCAATCGTTCCGAGGGTGGCAAGTCCTACGGCGATAAGCCTTACGGCAACCGTTCCGAGGGTGGTAAGTCCTACGGCGATAAGCCATACGGAAACCGTTCCGAAGGCGGCAAGTCCTACGGTGACAAGCCTTACGGCAACCGCTCTGAGGGTAACAAGCCTTACGGCAACCGCTCCGAGGGTGGCAAGTCCTACGGCAACCGCTCTGAGGGTGGCAAGTCCTTTGGCAACAAGCAGGGCGATCGTTCCGGTCGACCAGGTGCAGGCCGTGACAAGTCCAGCTCTTCGGCATTTGGCAAGAACTCCGAGGCAGCCTTCGGTAAGGAACGTTTCGGTAACTCGGTGCAGTCAAACTATGCCCGACCAACCCAGCGTGCTCGGGCTCAGGCTCGCGTCGAAAACCAGGCAAACCGCACCGACAGCCAGGACGGCGTTCGTCTGCAGAAGGCCATGGCCAACGCCGGAGTCGCATCCCGCCGCGTCTGTGAAGAAATGATCACCGAAGGCCGCGTTGAGGTCAACGGTAAGCTCATCGTCGAACTCGGTGCCCGCGTGGATCCGACCAAGGATTCCATCCACGTCGACGGCATGCGTTTGCAGCTGAACCAGACGAACAAGTACTTCGTTTTTAACAAGCCAAAGCACGTGATGTGCACGATGGATGATCCTGAGGGTCGTCGTACCATCGCTGACTACTTCCGTCACGAGCACGCCCAGTTGCGCCTCTTCCATGTGGGCCGACTGGACTACAAGACCGAGGGTCTGCTGATCCTGACCAACGACGGGGAACTGGCTAACCGCCTGCAGCACCCGAAGTACGAGGTTCCAAAAACTTACCTGGTACAGGTTCCTGGCCCAATTTCGCGTGCCGCAAGCAATGCACTGCGCGAAGGTGTGCGTCTGGAAGACGGCTGGATCAAGGTTGATGACCTGAAGGTCATCGACACCACGCCAAAGTCCGTGATGGTTGAGGTGACCCTGCACTCGGGTCGCAACCGCATCGTGCGTCGTATGTTCGATGCAGTCGGACACCCAGTAGAGCGCCTCGTGCGCGTGGGTATCGGCCCAATCCAGCTCGGCGATCAGAAGCAAGGCGTCATCCGACCTCTGGGTAACCAGGAAGTCGGACACCTGATGTCCATGGTGGGGATGTAACCTATGCCCACTTCTCACCTTGCCGGCCCAGTGCTGGTGATTGGCACCGGACTACTGGGCACCTCGGTGGGTCTGGGGCTGCGCGCTAAGGGCGTAGCGGTATACCTGCAGGACATTTCGCCGACCGCACAAGCTGTGGCTCATGACATCGGCGCCGGTCAACCACTGGATTCCGAGGCGCGAATTGCCCCGGAGCTGGTGGTCATCGGAGCTCCACCTGATGTCACCGCGACATTGGTGGCCGAATCGTTGTTGAAGTACCCCAACTCGACGGTGGTCGACATCGCTAGCGTGAAGGGTTCAATCCTTGACGCGGTAAATGCCGATGCGCGGTTGAGCGACGCGGATCGTGCCCGCTATGTGGGTACGCACCCGATGGCAGGACGTGAGAAATCAGGTCCCGCCGCCGCGCGTGGAGCATTGTTCACCTCGATGCCGTGGGTGATCTGTGCGCATCAGTTAGCGTCCGCCGCGAGCGTGAAAACCGCCGAGGCATTGGCCATCGACCTGGGGGCGACCTTGCATCGCATGGACGTCACCGCTCACGACGAGTCGGTCGCGCTGACCAGCCATTTTCCACAGGCTGCCAGCTCGATGATCGCCTCACGATTGTTAAACGCTCAAGCCCACCAGTTGGGTTTGGCCGGTAACGGGCTGCGTGACATGACGCGCATCGCTGCCAGCGATGAAAAGTTGTGGATCCAGATTTTCTCACATAACGCGAAAGCGTTGATCCCGATCCTTTCGGGTATGAAGGAAGATCTGGACCGGCTGATCAATACGTTGAACAATCCAACGGGCCATGGAGCCTTACTGGATTTGTCGCAATTGATGAGCGAGGGCAATGCCGGGCAGGCTCGAATTCCGGGCAAGCACGGTGCCCCACCGCAGGCTTTCGCACTGGTTACCGTCGTCGTTGATGACAAACCGGGGCAGATCGCGGCACTCGTGACTGATATCGGCGAGGCAGGTATCAACCTCGAAGATATGCGCATGGAGCACTCCGCCGGACACCAGGTAGGACTGGTGGACGTGTCGGTATTGCCCGGACGGCGTGATGAACTGATCAACGTATTGACGAACAACGGATGGAAAGTAGCCCAGTGACGCACTCAGCTAACCCCACGAACCTTGTCATCGCCATTGACGGACCCAGCGGTTCGGGCAAGTCCTCGGTTTCCAAGGCAGTGGCCCGCGCACTAGGCGCAGCCTACCTGGACACCGGAGCAATGTACCGGGCGATCACCTTCTCGGTGCTCGACGCGGGAACTGACCTGTCCGATGCAGCAGCGATAGCTACCGCGGTGCGCGAAGCAAAGCTGGAAATCTCGGTAGATCCGGATCACGAACATGTGGTCATCGGCGATACCGTGGTGACCGACGCGATTCGTGAACCACGCATCTCGGAGCAGGTTTCGGCGGTGGCAACCAATTTGGAAGCCCGTGCCGAACTGGTCCGTCGACAGCGTGAAATCATCGCAGCCAACGCGCGCATTGTCGCCGAGGGCCGCGATATCACCACCGTTGTTGCCCCCGATGCACATGCCCGAATCCTGCTGACTGCTTCCGAAGAGGCGCGCCTGCGCCGCCGCGGAATCCAGCTTGGCGGAACTCAGGACGCTAGCGCGCTTGCATCTCAGGTGCTTGAACGCGATAAGAAAGATTCGACGGTTGTGAACTTTACTCAGGCCGCCGATGGGGTGATTACGGTTGACTCCTCGGACCTGGATTTTGAGCAGACCATCAACGCCGTGCTTGACGCAATCAACACGGCTGCGAAAAAGTAGTACTAACTAAGCCTTAACCGGCGCCCATCCTCGGCGAGAGCCGATGAAGATTCACGTTCCGCCCGCCACCTTGGGCAGGACCTATCGCCTTGAAGGGAATATCATGAGCGACCAAAACAACTCCCACGATGGGGAATACACCCCCCTCGTAGACGACGATATCGCCGAGCGCCTAGCCGAACTGAGCGAGGAAGACGCGGAAATCCGCACTCGCGCACTGCTCTCCGGACTCGATGACTACGATCTGGACGCCGAAGACGCCGCGCTGCTCTCCGGTCTGGACGATGACTCCGAGGACGATGCAGACGTCATCATCCCACCGGTGCTGGCCATCATCGGCCGCCCCAACGTGGGCAAATCAACGCTGGTCAACCGCATCCTTGGTCGCCGCGAAGCCGTAGTGGAAGACGTTCCGGGTGTCACCCGTGACCGCGTTTCCTACTCGGCCGAGTGGCTCGGCCGCCCATTCACCGTGGTGGACACCGGTGGTTGGGAGCATGACGCGAAGGGCATCCACGCCTCGGTTGCCGAGCAGGCTGAAATCGCTGCAGACGTAGCCGATGCAATCCTCTTCGTAGTCGACTCACACGTTGGCGCTACCGCGACCGACGAGGCCGTAGTGAAGATGCTGCGCAAGAAGCGCAAGCCAGTCTTCCTAGTCGCCAACAAGGTCGATGATTTTAACCAAGAAGCCGAAGCAGCCTCGCTGTGGGGTCTGGGTTTTGGTCAGCCTTGGCCAGTTTCCGCACTACACGGCCGCGGCACTGCGGACTTGTTGGACGCGGTCATGGAAAAGCTTCCCGCACACTCGGCCTTCGGTGGAATGATTCCTTCCGGTGGTCCGCGCCGTATCGCGCTGATTGGCCGACCAAACGTCGGCAAGAGCTCGCTGCTGAACAAGCTTGCAGGTTCCGAACGTGTGGTTGTTGACGACTATGCCGGTACCACCCGCGACCCGGTCGATGAGCTTCTAGAACTCGGTGGCGAGGTCTGGCGCTTCGTGGATACCGCAGGTATCCGCCGCCGTCAGCACATGGCTCAAGGCTCGGATTACTACGCATCGCTACGAACCCAGACCGCCTTGGAAAAGGCCGAAGTCGCCGTAGTGCTGTTGGCCGCGAATGAGACCGTCTCCGAGCAGGACGTACGCATCATCCAGCTGACCATCGAAGCCGGCCGCGCGCTGGTACTCGTGTTCAATAAGTGGGATGAAGTTGACGAAGATCGCCGTTACGTCCTGGAACAGGAAATTGACCGGGATCTGGCCCACATCGAGTGGGCACCGCGTGTGAACATGTCGGCATTGACCGGCTGGCACAAGGACAAGATCGTTGCCGCCCTACACACCTCGCTGGATTCGTGGGATAAGCGCATTCCAACTGGCAAGCTCAACGCGTTCCTTGGCGAGCTCGTCGCGGCGCACCCTCACCCGGTACGCGGTGGTAAGCAGCCACGCATCCTATTCGGCACTCAGGCATCTTCGCGTCCGCCGAAGTTTGTGCTCTTCACCTCCGGATTCTTGGATCCAGGCTACCGCCGTTTCATCGCGCGACGCCTACGTGAAACCTTCGGTTTTGAGGGTACTCCGATCGAGGTTTCCATGCGTATTCGTGAGCGTCGTAGCCGAAACCGGTAACGGTTCGAATATTATGCCTCTCTTGAGGTAGGGTAATTAAGGAGCTTTTCGTAGACGGCACCCTCGTCGTAAGGCGCAGGGATAACGGCTACGAGAGCATCGGGCTATGGCGCAGCTTGGTAGCGCGCCTGACTGGGGGTCAGGAGGCCGTGGGTTCAAATCCCGCTAGCCCGACCGGCTAAAAACCCCGACGAAAATTCGTTTTTGTCGGGGTTTTTTCGTGTCTAAAATCTTACTCCGCTCGCCGCCCCCTTGGCAGGTCGAATGCCCGAGCGTAGTGTGTAGCGCATGGGAACGCTGTTTTTATAAACTAGATCGTCACGTTGAGTCCTACTCCGTGGCGAATTATGCGCTGTCGCACCGAACTTTCGTTCGAGTTCAAGAATTCCCTTTTCGGCCCGTAGCCAACAACTTTTTGCTAACTACGCAGCCTTGCCGAGGTCACTAAGGAGTATCAGATGACCCGCGAACCATTAGTTGTTCCTCCGACACCCTCGCGAAATCATGTCTCCGATGATTTCGTTTGTTCCCTGCACCAAGTCAGCGTCAGTTTTGCTGAACGAGATGTTTTGAAAGGGGTAGATCTACACCTTGGTGCCCAGCAAAGAATTGCGGTGCTAGGGGACAACGGTGCAGGAAAATCGACCTTGCTGCGCGTGCTCGCTGGGACACTTTCACCGACTTCGGGCCATCGCCTCATGCAGGTACCTGGTGGTATTGCGATGGCCAGCCAAAACCCCATGTTTGCGCAGAAGGCTACGATCCAAGACGTCATCGACGGGTATCATCATAGATTTCGCGACCTAGAACGACTGATCGAGGCCATTGGCGCGCGGCTGGAACGCGCAGAGGCAGAAGACTCCGAACACCTATTAATTCAATTGTCGCGAGTGACTGAGCTGTATGAGTCGCAGCAAGGTTATTTGGTGAACCAGAGGCTGATGGTCGCCTTAGAACAACTTGGCCTTGGCTCCCTCGATAGAGGAGAGGAGGTGGCAACACTGTCGGGCGGTCAACGTTCCCGGCTTGCCCTAGCAGCTGTGCTTTGTGCAGAATCTCAGCTTCTCTTACTCGACGAACCGACCAACGACTTAGATGACACCGCCTTAGCTTGGCTGGAAGACAATCTACAAAATCATCGCGGTGCCTTGGTGGTGGTTAGCCACGATAGGGTTTTCCTGCACAAGTTCGCACAAGATATCTTGCAAATCGAACAAGGCAAGCTTCGGCATTACCGCGATGGATACGACGGTTTCCTACGAGCGAAAAGGCTGGAACGGGAACAAACTATCGCCAAGCATCAAACGTGGACTGCGGAATTGGAACGTGCTCGTCGACTTGTCGTGAAAAATACCAATTGAGTTGCTGCGGTCCCGCGTAAACGGGAAAAAGCAGGGTTTGGGCATGGTGCCTTTCGACAGCGCAGCCGCACCCATGGATCGACGAGTCGGATTCGGCAAGCAAAGTCTCGGATTGATGAACTCACTGAGCAACCGGCAATCGTTCCACCACAACAGCTACATTTTGAGCTCCCGAGATCCGCTGCGGAATACGAAGAGCCAAGAGAAGAGCTGATCATCCTTGAAGCCATCTCACGGCGCAATTTGCCGAAGCTGAGCGTTGACAGCCTGACTATTCGGGCGGGGGAGCGGTGGTTGATATCAGGAGCAAACGGTGCCGGGAAAACTACCCTCCTAGGAGTCTTGGCTGGACAGTTACCCGTGGAAGGCGGAGAGATGTTCCACGCGCCAGGATTGAGCGTGCGTTGGCTTCGACAGGATCTACAAATCCTCCCGGGCGACAGCCTGATTGAGGCCTACGCCTTGGCCATTGACGCTTATCTGCCAGAGGCATGGTTGCAATTGGCGGCATCGGGACTATTCGAACCTCAGGACTTCACCCGCCATCCACGAACCCTTTCGGTAGGACAGCAGCGAAGGCTGGAGCTGGCCGTCGCGATATCTAGCGAAGCGGAAATCTTGCTACTAGACGAACCGACAAACCATCTGTCGCCGGAACTAGTAGAACAGGTGGAAAGCGCATTAACTACTTACCCCGGAACCGTCATCACAGTTACCCACGACCGGCGTTGGCAACAAAAACTCATGAAGGTCTCCCATGCTCACAGGCTGACGGTCGGCGCAGACGCCGTGGTTATCCGGTCCTAGACGGGGCACCTGAACTCAATGTGCAGCAGTTCGCTGTTTTCCGCAGCATCGATGCGAGTTGCCGGCAGCGCTATTTGATTTCTATTTATGGTGGCTGACTTAGGCAAAGATGAGACGAAACCAATGTGGGCTTGTGTCGACGTTCACAATAGACTTATAGTTAGTGTGCGATATGCGAATCTGATGTTCTATTATCGAACACAAGAATTTTGAATCTAAGCGTTCACAGAGAAGTGAGGATGAAGCTGTGCAGTTTCACCACAATGGGTATATTTCCGCGGATCCGCGGGTCCAACCAGCAGCCGGAACTGGCCTTAACCGTCCCGAGGAAATGCCTGACGTGATGGATGTGCTAATCGTTGGCGCAGGTCCGGCCGGCATTATCACTGCTGCCCAACTCTCACAATTCCCAGATGTCCACACGCGGATTATTGACCGCCGCCCGGGCCGATTGGAGATTGGCCAGGCCGATGGCATCCAGTCACGCACTGTGGAGACTTTCCAAGCCTTCGGATTCGCCAAGCACATCACCAACGAGGCTTACATCATCAAGGAGACCACCTTTTGGAATCCTGATCCGGCGAATCCTGAAAATATCATCCGCACCGACCGCACCGCTGATGATCCGACCGGTGTCAGCGAATTCCCGCACTTGGTGGTTAACCAAGCACGAGTTATTGATTACTTCGCCGAGTTCGCCGAAAACTCGCCGGCACGAATCACCCCAGAGTACGGCTGGGACTTCAAGGAACTAACAGTCGAAGGCGGTCAGGAATACCCTGTCAAGGTCACCTTGATCGGATGCGGCGAGGATAACGAGGGCGTTGAGCGCATCGTTCGCGCGAAATACGTCGTCGGTTCTGATGGTGCTCGAAGCAATGTGCGTCGCTCCATCGGTGCCAAGCTCTCTGGTGACAAGGCCAACCACGCGTGGGGTGTCATGGATACGCTTGGGCTAACCGACTTCCCTGACGTGCGCACCAAATGTGCCATCCACTCTAATGCCGGCTCAATCCTGCTAATTCCTCGCGAAGGTGGACAGCTCTTCCGACTCTACGTCGATCTGGGCGAAGTTCCTGAGGGGGATGGCGGTAAGGTCCGCGAGACTCCGCTGGAAGAAATCATCGAACGTGCCAAGAAGATTCTGCACCCTTACACGTTGGAAGTGAAGGACGTGGCCTGGCACAGTGTCTACGAGGTCGGGCACCGACTCACCGACCGTTTCGACGACGTACCAGTCGAAGAAATTGGCACCCGTGAACCACGAGTCTTCATTACCGGCGATGCTTGCCACACGCACTCGGCTAAGGCCGGGCAGGGCATGAACGTTTCCATGCAGGACGGCTATAACCTCGCTTGGAAGATCGGTTATGTGCTCTCCGGCCAGGGGCCAGAAAGCCTGCTGCGCACCTACTCGGCGGAACGTCAGGTCATTGCCAAGAATCTGATCGACTTTGATAAGCAGTGGTCCTCGATGATGGCCGCAATGCCCGAAGACCTTGAAGGCAAGGAAGGTGTCGCGGAGTTTTATGTACGCACCGCTGAATTCCCTGCAGGCTTCATGACCGAATACGCCCCATCTGAGCTGACCGGTTCCAAGGAGCATCAGGATTTGGCCATGGGCTTCCCGATTGGCAAGCGCTTCAAGTCTGCCGAGGTCATGCGTCTAGGCGACAATAATCCAGTGCATTTGGGCCACCACCACCGTGCAGACGGACGCTACCGAATCTATGTCTTCGCAGATCAGTCTGTAGCAGGTGATGATGCAAAGGTCAGTGAACTTTCGAAGTGGTTACTTGAATCGCCAGAGTCGCCGGTTGTTAAATACACCCCGGCTGACGCTGATATTGACTCACGTTTCGACGTCAAGGTCGTTTACCAGCAGGACTACACCACCTTCAACCACAACGACGCACCAAAGGTGTTCCGCCCGAATCATGGGACGTTTGGGCTGATGGACTACGAAAAGGTCTATGCCGTGCTCGACGGTAACGATATCTACGAGCAGCGTGAGATCTCGCGGGACGGCGCAATCGTAATTGTGCGCCCAGATCAGTATGTAGCTAATGTTCTGCCATTAGATGCACGCGCCGATCTGGCAACGTTCTTTGACGGGGTATTGCTCGCGCAACGCTAGCCTCGAAGCAAAGTTAAGCGTAGTCTCGTACGTTATCCAATTGCCCTGTCACACATTCTTGTGGCAGGGCAATTGTTTTGGTCTGCGGAATATCGGAGGCTATTTCGTAGTTCTACTTGGATAGGAAGTAGCACTAGAGGAGAACTCATGGAATTCAAATTCGATCTTCAACAAGTCTCAGAATCCGACATGGCCTGCGTTGACGGCGTCTGTTTTGTTCCGCCAACGAAAACAACGGATGAAGCTACTGAACCAGCTGCTCACGTAGAAAGTCTCGAAGCACCATTGCATGGTTGATTTGCTCATCTTTGGCTGCATAGACGAAGGTGACGACCGGTTGCGCCTCGACAAGTTCTAAGAACTCGTCGACAGCAGGATTCTGGTTGAGCTCTTGACGATAATGCTCCGCAAATTCCGAAAACCTGTCTGCATCGTGATGCCACGCCTTACGCAGTTCGCTAGAAGGCGCGATGCCTTTGGCCCACCGGTCCAACTTGAGTACTTCTTTAGTCTGTCCCCGTGGCCACAACCGATCAACTAGGATTCGGTAGCCGTCAGGTTCTTCAGCAGCTACATAGGCACGTTTGAGTCGTATTTCTGCCATTGTCGTTCCTACTCCTTAACCTGCATCATGAATTGTGGAGTCTAATGGTGCCTTCTGTTGTGCCTCTAGATCTCTGATGCGTGCGCCTCGTCGGCGGAAGACCAGCCAGCTAATGACAAGGATCAATGAGATGGCCGCGGAGCTTAGGGCGCCAACGAGGCTGGCCCCACCGAACCACGTTGCTCCTGTATTCAAAATTGCCTGTGCCTTCTGTGCTGCATCCGAAGGGTTCCGGAAGATCCCAAGGGTTAGCCAATTAGGTAAAGCAAGAACAACCGCGAATATAGCGATTACTCCGCGCCCCCGCCAGCTCAACTTGCGGTAGCGCACCTGCCAAAGAACCAGCATCGGAATTAACGTAAAAACGAAACCGATGGAGAAACCGGAAACCCAGCCGCCCGTGGCGGAACCTGCATTATGGCTGGAAATTTTAGTCGCCCACCAAACAGGCATAAAAATCGTAGCGATCGCGTAAATTCCTAGCAGGATGAGAGGCGCAATTACACCTAGGAGTAATCGAATTTTCCAATTTGAGCGTGGTTTAAGAGTCGTGGCTTCATTGCTGGTTAGGCCACTTGCAGCACGCGTTTTCTCTTCCATGCAGGAATCATTGCACGTTTGGGCCTACTGAGCCTCAAAAATTTGTAATATCGTGTTATCTCTTGTGTGCTGAGTAGGCTAATCTGGAGATAGTCTGGTGTAAACCATTGATCATCCGTTTACCTAAAGGTCGTCAAGCGCAAGCTTGAGAGCAAATTTTCTTGGAGGACCCCAAATGTCTGAACATGGGCCGGTTGACCCGCATATCGAGTCTGCCTCCGAAACGACCAATATCTTCTTGCCGGCGGCTCACAAGTCTGCTGAGCCATCGGTAATCTATCCGTTATCGGATGATGAACGTACTGCGGTCTCAGCACTTCCTGCAGGATCCGCCTTGTTGATTGCCCATACCGGGCCAAACAAAGGCGCGCGCTTCTTGTTGGATACGGATTCGAATATCGCTGGTCGTCACCCGGATGCCGATATTTTCCTAGATGATGTGACTGTGTCCCGTCGTCATGCAAAATTTGAGCGCGTCGGTCAAGGATTTACGCTCAGCGACATTGGGTCGCTCAATGGAACCTACATCAACGGTGATCGTATCGACTCGGTGACTTTAGCCAATGCGGTACAGGTGCAGATCGGTAAATTCCGACTCAATTTCTACCAGAGCGTGCCAAACGTTTAAGCTAGGTACTGAACTAGTTTCCTGGTGGCCTGCGGTTCGGGCTAACTTTCAACCTAACAATTTGAGGAGCCTCTCCTTTGCCACTCTTTGATGCAGCCCGTAGCCCACGACTCGAGGCAGTTCGCCACGAGAACGTGAGAGCGGCAGCACTGAACATTGGCGAAGTACTCTCCGAGCTCAAAGATGAGTTTCCTCGAGTCACTGCCTCCAAGATTCGTTTCTTAGAGGACAAGGGATTGATTATTCCGCAACGCACATCAGCGGGATACCGTAAGTACACAGCTTCAGATGTCAGCCGACTGCGCTTTATCCTCTCGGTTCAGCGGGATCAATACCTGCCTTTGAAGGTCATCAAGGATCACCTTGACGCGATCGATCGTGGGGAAGCTCCTGCAGCGCTTCCAGGAGGTGCTCCAGTAGCGCCACAGGCAGTCAACAGCGAGATGGCTGAAGCAATCGATCGGCATTCCCGGCCGGTTTCCCTAGCTGAGTTGTGTGGGTTGACCTCTGCCAGCGAGGAACTAGTTAACGAACTAGTTAACTTCGGCTTGATAGAGCCGGAATCGGGTCGGTTCGATTCGCATAGCGTAAGAGTCACGAAGTCTGCCGTCGAGCTCTCAAATCACGGGATTGAACCACGTCACCTGCGCCAGTTCCGCACCGCTGCCGAGCGCGAATTCTCGCTCATCGAATCAATCATTGGTGCGGACTTGAAAAAGCCAGAAGTTTCGGCGCGTGCTAGAGCCGCTGAAGAAGCCCAAGAAATATCTCGACAGTGCCTGGAACTGCATGAGGCGCTGGTACAGCGTGCGATTTCACAACTTGATCGCTAGGCTGAGCTTAGCAACGAGTTCGCAACACTAGGGGGAGTCCATGCTTGAACTAGAGTTTGCCGGGATACGAATCCAACTTCCTTCGAACCAGCCACTTCTGCTCTTAAAGCGTCATGAACAAAATCTCTATCTTCCGCTGTGGATCGGTGCACCCGAAGCCTCTGCGATCGCCATGTCTGAGCAGGGTCTAACGCCTCCCAGGCCGATGACGCATGATTTACTGATCAACTTACTGGAAGCGCTCGAGGTGAGCCTACAACGAGTTGAAATCGTCTCGGTGCAAAACGCGATCTTCACGGCGGAACTTGTGCTCTCAAATGGCAAACGTGTGGATTCTAGATCATCGGATGCCATTGCTTTAGCGGTCCGCGCTCAATGCCCGATTCTTTGTACCGAAGAGGTCATGGAATCTGCGGGGGTAGCCATTGAAATTGAATCCGAAGATGAAGAGCTTCCCGAAGAGCAAATGCGCGAATTCAGGGAGTTTCTGGACAATATTGATCCCGAAGATTTCTCCGCCTAACCCAGCCTGCAACCCTTAAAAGCGACACGCCTTAAAGTTAAGCTTGAAGGTCTTTGACCAAAGCCCCTTATAGCCGTACCGTCGAAGCATAGGGAAAATTCCTGTTGACCGATCCATGGTTCGCCATCACTCGCACCTATCAGTCGCTAGAAAAAATTTCTCATCTCTCAATGGATTTTGCTTACACACTAGGAGTATTTGGATGGACTCTAGCCAGACCGGTCCTCGTCTTGGGACCACCGGTGGCGTTCAGCGATCCAATACTCAGGGCCTGCTCTTCACCGATGATCTACCTGAACTTGATGAACATGCCGGTTACCGTGGACCGGTAGTGTGCAAGGCGGCTGGGATTACCTACCGCCAGCTTGATTACTGGGCCCGTACAGGTCTGGTTGAACCGGCAGTGCGCGGCGCCAAAGGCTCGGGCACGCAGCGGCTCTACTCCTTCCGAGATATTCTGGTTTTGAAAGTAGTCAAACGCCTTTTAGACACCGGGGTTTCTCTACAGCAAATTCGGACCGCAGTCAGCCATCTTCGCGAGCGTGGAGTTGAAGACCTGGCGCAAATTACTTTGATGAGTGACGGTGCATCGGTCTACGAATGCACGAGTGCCGACGAGGTAATTGATCTAGTTCAGGCCGGACAAGGGGTCTTCGGCATCGCCGTGGGTCGAGTCTGGCGTGAAGTCGAAGGATCACTTGCGGCGCTTCCTTCCGAAAGTACCAGCGACCAATTGGCTACAGATGAGCTCTCCGCTCGCCGTGCCGCAAAGGCCGCTCGAAACGTCGGCTAAATACTTTATTAGAAACAAAAAGCTTCGGCTCCAACCAACTTTTTCAAGTGGTTAGAGCCGAAGCTTTTTACGTATGGGTGGTGTCTCTAGCTGTTTGGAGTGGGCGCAGCTGACATGAGTTCCTTGAGCAATGCATCGAACTGGCCAAGCATAGGAGCGGTGGCCTTACTTGGCCACTGATGCACCGAGTAAGCGGCGCCCTGGATCTGCTGCCACTCAGGGTGTTCAGGAATTTCTGGTTTCACCATTGAGTCGCCGAACATTTGACGCATTTCGTTGAGACGGAATGTATGTTCTGCGGAGTCTTTACGTACTCGGTTCGCGACAACACGTACGGGGCCCAGCGACGGAGCAAATTCGCGGCGGAAGAGTTCCAAGGCACGCTGGGTGCGCTCGGTTCCCGCAACGGAGAATAGGCTTGGCTCGGCAACGAGCAATAGCTGATCCGACGCGCTCCATGCCATGCGGGTTAGACCGTTAAGCGAAGGCGGGCAGTCGATAAGAACAAGCTGGTAACCGCTAGTGCGACTCAATAACTGAGATAGACGGCGTAAATCACGAGTACGTAAATCGGGGCGGTCATAAATACCGGTAAAGGCGTCGCCAACGGCAACGTCTAGTACAGGAATACGTGTGCGCGATTTCTTTTCGGCTGCCTTGGACTGCCATGCGCTTGCTACGACATTGTCCTGAAGGCGTGCGCGGCGAACGTTCTTGAGCATTTGCCCAATTGGCTGCTTACCGTTTACTCGTACTCCCAAGCCAGTGCTCGCGTCCGCGTGCGGATCTAAGTCGATCACGAGCGTCGGAATTCCGGCTGCGAGTGCTGCTGAGGCCAATCCGAGTGTTACGGAGGTTTTTCCTACGCCACCCTTGAGGCTGCTGATGCTCACTACATGCACGGACCAGACCACGCCTTTCACTGCTCGCTGATTATGTGTCCCACAGAATATTTAGTCTTCCTTTATCATAGTGTGCCGAGCCGTAATTCCCCGACTCCGCAACGTGGGATTTTTAGCACGAATGTACCTATGTCAAAAAAGATCCATAAAGCGTCTGGTGGAGATTGTGGTCAGACCACATGACGAAATGTTTGGTAATTGTGTACCCGATCACGGTAGGGTATCCACAGCAGCGGTTAAAAATATCCGTTATGCGAAGCCCAGCACCCGGGTAATACGCGACGAAGCGTCCACACATGGACGCAACTCCGAACCCAAACGGGTGTGCTGAATCGATGTAGGGAAAATATGTTTGAGAAGATCTTGGTCGCCAACCGCGGTGAGATTGCAATTCGTGCTTTCCGCGCTGGATACGAACTCGGCGCCAAAACCGTTGCCGTCTACCCATATGAAGACCGAAACTCGATCCACCGGCAGAAGGCTGGAGAGGCCTACCAGATTGGCGAAGAGGGACACCCCGTTCGCGCCTACCTGGACATTGACGAAATCATTCGCGTCGCCAAGGAAGCCGGCGCAGATGCTATTTACCCAGGCTACGGTTTCCTTTCGGAAAACCCAGATCTGGCGCGCAAAGCTGCAGAAAACGGCATTAAGTTCATTGGTCCAAAGGCGGACGTACTTGACCTAGCTGGTAATAAGGTTGCTGCGCTGAAGGCTGCACGCAAGGCAGGCATTCCCGTGCTGGAATCCTCGGAGCCAAGCGACGACGTTGACTTCCTGTTGGCCGAAGCAGACCGTATCGGTTTCCCTATCTTCGTCAAGGCAGTTGCCGGTGGCGGTGGGCGCGGTATGCGACGCGTGGACAAGCGCGAAGACCTCCCAGAGCTGATGGGCGCCGCAATGCGCGAAGCCGGAACGGCTTTCGGCGATCCAACAGTCTTCCTAGAGCAGGCAGTACTTCGTCCGCGTCACATTGAAGTTCAGATCCTCGCCGACGAACAGGGCAATGTAGTCCACCTGCATGAGCGTGACTGCTCCTTGCAGCGTCGTCACCAGAAGGTTGTGGAGATTGCTCCCGCTCCAAACCTCGATGATTCGATCCGGCAGGCCCTCTTCCGCGATGCGGTTAAGTTCGCCAAGGCTCTGGGATACCAGAACGCCGGTACCGTGGAGTTCTTGGTGGACACCGTCGGTGAGCGCGCCGGTCAGCATGTGTTCATCGAAATGAACCCACGTATCCAGGTAGAGCACACGGTGACTGAAGAAGTCACAGATATTGACTTGGTTCAGGCCCAGATGCGCATTGCCGCAGGCGAAACCCTGAGCGACCTCGATATCAGCCAGGACACCATTCAGGTTCGTGGTTGGGCCATCCAGTCCCGTATCACCACCGAGGATCCGGCTAACGGTTTCCGCCCGGACGTCGGAACAATTACTGTATACCGCTCTGCCGGCGGTTCTGGCGTACGTCTAGACGGCGGCACAATCTACACCGGTGCTGAAGTTTCACCGCACTTTGACTCGATGCTGGTCAAGCTCACCTGCCGTGGCCGCGATTACGCCACTGCCGTGGCACGTGCACGACGAGCACTCGCTGAATTCCGTGTTCGCGGCGTAGCGACCAACATCCCGTTCATTCAGAACGTGTTGAACGATCCACAGTTCATCGCCGGCGATGTCGCCACTGACTTCATTGACTCGCGTCCAGATCTGCTGACCGGTAATGAATCTCAGGACCGTGGCACCAAGGCGCTTAACTACCTGGCGCACGTGACTGTCAATAAGCCCAATGGTGAACGCATCGATGGCATTGACCCTCGTAAGAAGCTTCCAAGCTTCCCGGGTGACAAAGCCTCCGAGCCTGAGCGCTCGCCATTTGATGGCCCATCGAAGTCGGTAACACCACCAGCTGGCTGGCGCCAGAAACTCATCGACCTAGGTCCTGAAGGATTTGCCAAGGCGCTACGCGATTCAACCGCCGTTGGTATCACCGACACCACTTTCCGTGATGCACATCAGTCGTTGCTCGCAACACGCGTTCGTACTCGTGATCTGCTTGCAGCCGCTCCCGCTTACGCACACACCGTGCCGCAGTTGTTCTCCATGGAGGTCTGGGGAGGGGCAACCTACGATGTATCACTACGATTCCTAGGCGAAGATCCATGGAAGCGTTTGGAGCTCCTGCGCGCCGAACTACCGAACATTCCATTGCAGATGCTTCTTCGTGGTCGCAACACCGTTGGTTACACTCCGTACCCAACTGAGGTGACCGATGCCTTCGTGAAGCAGGCAGCTAAGAGTGGCGTCGATATCTTCCGTATCTTCGATGCGCTGAACGACGTGGCGCAGATGGCTCCGGCTATCAAGGCGGTCCGGGAAACCGGAACCGCGGTCGCCGAAGTGGCCTTGTGCTACACCGGCAATCTTCTTGATCCCAAGGAGAAGCTATACACGCTGGATTACTACCTGAATCTAGCTCAGCAGATTATCGATGCTGGCGCACACATCATCGCCATCAAGGATATGGCCGGTCTGCTTCGTCCGGCTGCGGCGAAGAAGCTTGTCACCGCCTTGCGAGCACGCTTCGATGTCCCAGTCCACATGCACACCCACGATACTGCTGGTGGCCAGATGGCTACCCTCACGGCAGCCATCGAGGCCGGCGTGGACGCGGTAGACGTTGCTTCGGCAGCGATGGCAGGCACTACCAGTCAGCCATCTGCTTCGGCACTGGTTGCTGCATTGGAGCACACCGAACGCGATTCTGGTCTATCAGTGGCAGCAGTTGCTTCCCTAGAACCATACTGGGAAGCAGTGCGTGCCATGTACAAGCCATTTGAATCCGGACTGCCGGCTCCAACCGGACGCGTTTACCAGCACGAAATCCCCGGTGGACAACTCTCCAACCTGCGCCAGCAGGCTATTGCGTTGGGATTGGGCGAGCGCTTCGAAGCCATCGAGTCCATGTACGCCTCGGTCAACGACATGCTGGGCAACGTCGTGAAGGTGACCCCATCATCGAAGGTGGTTGGCGATCTAGCTCTACAGCTCGTTGGCTCCGGTGTGCCAGCTGTTGATTTCGAGTCCAACCCGCAGAACTTCGACATCCCAGATTCGGTTATTCAGTTCCTTTCGGGCGAATTGGGTAACCCTCCTGGTGGCTGGCCAGAACCGTTCCGCGCCAAGGCCCTGCAGGGTCGCACCGTGCGCGATCACGTTGAGGCAGTCTCAGATGAGGACTTGGCGGCGCTGACTAGCGACGACGAGACCATCCGCGCAACACTGAACCGCTTATTGTTCGCTGGTCCGACTCGCGACTTCGAAAAGTCGGTAGAGAACTACGGCGACCTCTCGGTATTGCACACCCGTGATTACCTCTTCGGACTGACCCCAGACGTTGAGCGCGTAGTTTCGCTTGGTACCGGTGTTCGCTTGCTGGTCAAGCTGATTTCGGTTTCCGAAGCCGACGAAAAGGGTCTGCGCACCGTGGTGTTCTCGCTCAATGGTCAGTCGCGTCAGATCAAGGTTCGTGACGAATCCGTTGAATCAACCGTCAAGAGCGCGCCAAAGGCGGATCCGAAGAACTCGGGTCACGTCGCAGCGCCATTCGCCGGAGCGGTGACGATCAATGTTAAGGTCGGAGATTTGGTCGAGTCCGGACAATCGGTAGCCACTATCGAAGCGATGAAGATGGAAGCTGGCATTACCACTAATGCCTCAGGCGTCGTTTCACAGGTAACTTTTGAGGGAACTAGCCAGGTTCAGGGTGGAGATTTGCTCCTGGTTATTGAACCTAAGTAAGCACCGGTTTATGTAGCGTTTAGCAAACTACCAATGGCGTGGCGCCTGGGGCAATCCCTAGGCGCCACGCCATTGGTATGACATGTCGCTGTTTGTACAACTTCACGAGCCAGCAAACTGGAACACTAGGGGTATCTATGGAACGATGCACACTGGTGGTCCCGAATTCGTTCAAGGAAACGGTTCAAACTCAAATCTTGGGCAAGGAGAGCGATGCGTTTATCGCGTAAGCAGGGCGAAACACTTAAGCCAGCAACGTTACGGGCGAAGGCCCTCGCCGCAGGAAAAATACGAGCAACCCTGAACGTCAGCGTTTTCGCCCTCGACTCCGCGTTGCCAGCGGAAGCGCTCGCAGGTGTCCTGCAAGCTCAATTTCAAGAGCTCTCGTTGTCTTCGCAGGTGCAGGCGGCGGGTCCCGAACGAGTCCTAGCTGCGTTGGCCGGGCACTTTAGCAAAGCCGATGTTCTGGTGGTATTGGGTGATAGCTCCGCGAAAGCAGAACCGGCGCTCATGGATCTAGTGCAGTGGCTTTTGCTCAATGGGCAAACAAGTTTGGCAGAGAACTTACTTTATGCGCAGTTGGGATCAGCCAAAGCAGGAACTGTTGCACCAGTCTTTGAACGCGTGATCATACCCCTTGATTTTGCCGAGCGGGTACAACAAAGCGGCCGCAGGTTTCCCTGGGCCGCCTCATCCCACGAACAGTGGGAACTTGCTGATGCAGTACTGACTTATGCGACTGGCTTGGCTGCCGAATAGATTTCGTCAATGACCTGTTCGTAGTCCTTGAACACCACCGCACGCTTGATCTTCATCGAAGGGGTCAAATGACCGGAGGTCTCCGTGAAATCAGTGGGCACAATACGGAACGCCTTGATTGCTTCAGCGCGACTCACAGATTTGTTTGCTTTGTCGAGCAGTGACTGAATATGCGTCTTGACCACGTCCAGTTCTCCTGCTTGTTCGACGGTCAACGACTTATCCAACTGGTTGCGTTCCAACCAGCCCGGTAGTGACTCGACGTCGAGGGTGACTAGTGCCGAGATGAATGGGCGACCATCACCTAGGACGACGCACTGTGAAACTAATGCGTCGGCACGAATCTGATCTTCGAGCAGTGCTGGAACAACGTTCTTACCGCTGGCAGTAACGATAATTTCCTTCTTGCGGCCGGTGATCTTTAAGAACCCGTCAGAATCGAGCTCTCCAACGTCCCCAGTTCCAAACCAGCCGTCGGTGAAGGTTTCTGCTTCGAGATCTGGCCGGTTGTGGTAACCGCGCATCACGCAAATGCCCTTGGTCAAGATTTCGCCGTCTTCGGCGATACGAACTGCGTTGCCCGGCAGCGGACGACCAACGGTGCCGATCTTGATCTTGTCGGGGGTATTTACGCTGATTGGAGCCGTGGTTTCGGTCAAGCCGTAACCTTCGAGAATTGTCACTCCAATTCCGTTAAAGAAGTGTCCAAGACGCTGGCCTAGGGGAGCGCCGCCGGAGACGGCGTAGCGGATTTTTCCGCCCATGGCGGTGCGCAACTTGTTGTAGAGCAATACGTCAAAGAGCTTGTGCTTGGCCTTGAGCACTAGTGGAATATTGCCGTTCTCCATCGCGCGAGAATAAGCAACGGCGACGTCAACACCAGCGTGGAAGATCTTGCCCTTACCGCCGTCTTCGGCCTTCAGCATGGCTGAGTTGTATACCTTTTCGAATACACGAGGTACGGCAAGAATGAAGCTTGGCTGGAATGACTGGAGGTCAGGCAAGAGGTTTTTAACGTCGGGGGTATGGCCGACGCGGCAACCAACAGAAACGGCCAGTATCGAGATATAGCGGGCGAAGATGTGCGCGAGTGGCAGGAACATGATGGTCGCTGCACCGGGGTAGACACATTCAGGAAGTTCCGCGGCAGCGTTGTCAGAAAGCTCGACGAAGTTGCCATGGGTCAATTCGCAACCCTTGGGGCGCCCGGTAGTCCCGGAAGTGTAAATTACCGTGGCTACGTCATTGAGCGTAGCTGAGGATCGACGCGTTTCAAGTTCCTCGTCGCTGACTTCTTTCCCGAGATTGCGAAGCTGGTCAAGGCCGCCCTCAAACTGCCAGACGTCATCGAGTTCGTCTAAAGACTCTTGATGGGCGGCTTGTCGAACGACATTCTCATGGTTAGCAGATTCCACTACCACCGCGCGGGCGCCGGAATCGGCCATGATCCATGCGACCTGGCTGGGGGAGGAGGTTTCATAGATTGGTACGGTGATGCAGCCGGCATACCAGATGGCGAAGTCAACTAGGGTCCACTCGTAGCGAGTGCGTGCCATCAAACCGATGCGCGAGCCTTGCTCAATGCCGGAAGCAATGAATCCACGCGCGATCGCCGAGGCGTCGGCGGCAAACTGTGAGGCTGTAATGTCCTGCCAATCCCCATTAGCAGTTGGTACCGAGAAGAGCGCCGGATTGGCTGCTGAATTAGCATGCCTTAGGAGCAGATCGGTAATGTTCGAATTTTCCGGCGAGTGGATGCGAAGTGGCGAGCTGTATTCGCGCATCTGGTACTCATCTCCTGTGCTAAGTGTTCGGGCTATGACAATACGTAAGCTGTGTCACATCTATATTACTTGATAGTAACGTAGCCATGGAAGCGTTCCAAGTTGGTTAGACCTTAGCCCCATCATCTCCCGGATCTCGCTGAGTCGGAAGTCTTCGCAGCAAGTAAAAAATACCGACGATCGCTGCGGCCGCTAGGCCAAGATAAATAAAGCCTGGAGCGCTTCGAAAAAAGATTACACAAAAAAGCAGTCCAAAAGGACCGCCTACGGCACCAACCCACGCAAGGTTGAGCATTGGGTCGCCACTGCCGATAGCGGCAGGTTCTTCGGGAATGAACTCTTCGGGTGTTTCGTCGGCCGAATAATCACGCGGACCGCGTGCCAGTGGACCGGTATTAAATAATTTTGCTAATTCGGCAGCGCGCTCTTCTGCGCTGGGCTCACGCGGGGCGGGTACTTCGAGGTTTCTAAAGTTCTCCACCAACTCGTCCCAGCGTGGATCTTCGGTGTTTGATGGCTCATGTTCTGCCGGGTTCACTTAGCCTCTTCCCGCGCTGTCACATCGGTGAAAAAACGCAGTGATTCTTTGAAAATTTTCGGCGCATCATAATCCAACGTCGCCACGTGTCTACTGCGTGACAACGCAATACGTTCGCGAAGAATTCCCGGCTGCAGTCCCTTGAGAAGCTCGTGTACGGATGCATCCGAAACGACGTTATCCACCGCGGAACGAAATAATTGAACTGGTGCGCTCACTAAGGGGAGTCGGGCACGAGTTTGCGCGAAGAGCTTATATAACTCGTGTACGGCGGCTACCGGTGTACGAGAATAGGCATTTTCATCAGCTTCTGGCAGCGCAATGTCATTGCTGATTGGCGCGACCGATCGAACGACTCGGTGCAGATATCCTGCATAAGGTGCCACCGGTGAATCGATGACCAGTCCAGGATTAACTAATGACACGCCGGCGACGTTTCTACGTGTGGCAAGGTGTAACGCCAATGCGCCACCCATGGACAGGCCTGCGACAAATACCCTTCGATGTGTTGCGGCAAGTTCGTCGTAGGCATCTTCGGTGCGTTGGATCCACTGGTGATAAGGACGTCCAATCATGTCTTGCCAGTGGGTTTCATGACCGGGAAGTATCGGAACGCTAGTGGGTACACCTTGCTCTTCTAGGGAGGCGGCCCAGGGGCGCATAGCTGTAGTGGAGCCAGTAAAGCCATGGATTAACAGCACTGCAAAATCCACGTCCGACGTGGTCCCCGGGATCGAAGTAGCGTCTTTCATCATGTGCACCCCTAATAATTTAACGGTTCATAGTCGAGCGTAGTGCACAATTGTATGGAGTGGAATCAACGCACGCAGCAGCGAACCCACTCATAGACGTTCGAAGACAAAAACGAAGGAATGCCACCCCGTGCTCTACGACTTTCTCAAACGGTTCGCGGTTCGGCCCTTGTTGCGTATCTTTTTCAAGATCGACCTGCAAGGTATCGACAACATTCCCTTAGAGGGCGCGGCAATTCTCGCCTCAAACCACCTCTCGGTTAGTGATTCAGTATTCTTGCCAGCCAGTCTCGAACGCCCGGTGATCTTTTTGGCCAAGGACGATTATTTCAACGGCAAGGGACCCAAAGGACGTTTTGTCGCGTGGTTCTTCCGCAACATTAATCAGCTGCCGATGGACCGTTCCGGCGGGAAGGGCTCAGCTGCATCGCTAGCGAGCGCCAACCGCGCATTGCAAGAAGGCAAGTTACTGGGTATCTACCCGGAAGGAACACGTTCTCCGGATGGCCGGCTCTACCGGGCCAAACTTGGAGTAGCAAAACTGGCCATTGAATCCGGTGCACCCGTAATCCCTATCGCCATGATCGGTACAGACAAGGTCCAGCCCATTGGGCGGGGGATCCCTAAACCTGGGCGGATTGGGATACATCTGGGAGCACCCTTGGATTTCAGCCAGTACGCAGGGCAAGCTGATGACCCGCAGATCTTGCGCCTCGTGGCCGACAACATTCGCAAGGCCATCAACGAGCTCTCAGGCCAGAACTACGTAGACGTATACGCGCCGAAAAAGGCTAAAAATAGCTAGTTCAGAGATTCTAGGTAGTGTCCAGAATCGGTGTGTTACGTCCAGTTGTTACATTCATCGCGGTGCTTTGATGCTCTCACACGTAGAATCTTTAGGGTGAGCGAAGAAAACCGAACCCCATTGCCTGGCTCCTCTGTAGCCGGCCCCGCCACCGACCCTCAACTTGATGCGTGGCGTGATCTGCCTATTGCCCAACAGCCCACCTGGCGTGAGCACCCGGACTATAGCGCTTCAATTTCCGAACTGGGTTCACGTCCGCCACTGGTATTTGCTGGTGAAGTGGATATTTTGCGAGAACGTCTTGCTGCTGCGGCACAGGGCAAAGCGTTCCTCCTTCAGGGTGGCGACTGCGCCGAAACCTTTGACGGAGCGACCGCAGACAAGATCTCTTCGCGTGTGAAAACTATTTTGCAGATGGCCGTTGTGCTGACATACGGCGCTTCGATGCCGGTCATCAAGATGGGACGCATGGCTGGGCAATTTGCCAAGCCCCGTTCTTCCAACGATGAGACCCGAGACGGCGTGACTCTGCCGGCATTCCGCGGCGACATCGTCAACGGTTATGACTTCACCCCAGAGTCCCGCGCCCATGATCCTAAACGACTGGTGCAGGCCTACAACACCTCCTCCGCGACGCTGAACTTGATTCGTGCGTTCACTCAGGGTGGTTTCGCTGACCTGCGAAGCGTTCACTCGTGGAATGCCGGTTTCATGGCCAACCCAGCTCACTCGGCATACGAGCAGCTTGCCGGTGAAATCGACTCGGCGATCCGTTTCATGGATGCCTGCGGAGCCGACTTCGAAGCACTGAAGCGTACCGAATTCTTTGCTTCCCACGAAGCGTTGTTGCTGGATTACGAACGTGCACTAACGCGTACTGATTCACGGACCGGGCAGCCATATGACACCTCGGGACACTTCCTGTGGATCGGTGAGCGTACCCGTCAGCTGGATCATGCACACGTGGACTTCCTCTCGCGCGTGCGCAACCCAATTGGCGTGAAGCTTGGCCCGAACACCAAGCCAGAAGACGCGCTGGAACTGATCGAGAAGCTGGATCCGAACCGCGAACCAGGACGCCTGACCTTCATTACCCGCATGGGTGCGCAGAACATTCGCGAGAAGCTGCCAAACCTGGTCGAGAAGGTCACCGCTTCCGGTGCGCAGGTACTCTGGGTCACCGATCCGATGCACGGCAACACCGTTACCAGCGAAAACGGTTACAAAACCCGCAAGTTCGACGATGTTATGGACGAAGTCCGTGGCTTCTTCGAAGTCCACGATTCGCTGGGCACCTTCCCAGGTGGCTTGCACGTGGAAATGACCGGCGACGATGTAGCCGAGTGCCTTGGTGGAGCCGATCCAATCCGTCAAGAACAGTTCGACGATCTCTACGAGTCGGTCTGCGACCCTCGACTGAACCACAAGCAGTCACTGGAAATGGCATTCCTCGTTTCTGGCGCATTGCAAAGCCGCGGCCGACGCTAACCCGTCTAACGCAGAAAAATCCTGGCTCCTCTCACCATGAGAGGAGCCAGGATTTTTTTATTGCCACAATCCGAAAGCTAGAACGTGTACAGACTGACTTCGCTCCCACGCTCAGCCTGTTTATTCAGCGGCGTTTGCATGCGTACGGTATCTGAGAAGCCACCGAGCATCGATCGATTGGAAACGGTAAACCCGGCAGCTTCAAGAGTGGCGGTGGCTTCCGTGAGACTCTGGCCAAGGACCGAAGGGACCTGGAGGAGTTCTGGTCCCTTGGAGAGGTTCACGGTAATGGTGCTGCCGTAGGGGACCGTCTTATTCTGCGCGCTTTGCGCCACCACCAATTCGGGGGCAATATCAGAAGAATACTGTTTTTCTCCGACAGTCAGCTTTAGCCCTACATCGTTAAACTTTTGTTTGGCTTGTTCGTGGCTCAGTCCGAGAACACTTGGAACTTGGACTGGGGCAGGACCGCGCGAAAGCGTCAGTGAAATGGTGTTCTTGCGGCTAGCCATTTCACCCGAGGCGGGTGAGCTGGAAATAACCTTGCCCTCTTCAACCGAGGATGAATACTCCTGACTCGTTGTCAGCTTCGTCAATCCCTTATCGGCGAGGCGGGAGGTCGCTTCAGTTTGACTCAAACCTTGCAGTGCAGGAATTTCAAAAAGTTCCGGGCCACGGGAGACTAATAGATTGACGCCCTGAAATTTCATCAAGCTTTCGCCGGTGTTTGGCTTAGATTGCACAACCCTGCCGACGGCGACTTCATCGTCGTAGACCGAGTTCACGCGCACCGGGACACCTTGACTATCAAACTGTGAGACAGCCTGAGTTTGCAGCATTCCGGTGAGCGAGGGAACACGAATGATTGTTCCCGGGCCGCGGCCGAAGAACCATGCGCCGGCGGCGACTAAAGCAACGACGAGGATTAGCACCACGGTGATGACAGCCCGACGCCCACCAGTTTTGGGTCTCACCAGCTGGTGAGTAGGTACCTGCGCAGTTTTTCGCCATTCTTTAGCCGCCCGCTTTTGTTCTTGCTTCTGTGCGCGGGCAGATACTTTGCCCTGAGCGGCTGGGACCGCAAGGTCGGTTGCCGTGGGAGCTGAACCTGAACCCTCGAACTGGTCCAAGTCTTCTCGCGAATAAGCAGCAGTGGCCGAGGAAAGGGCGGTCTCTGGGGCATCGAGTTCATTGACCATGCGGGGTACCGTCGTTGTTTGGGCCTCACGCAGGTCCAGCACTTCGGTGGCATCGGAGGTGCTGATTACTGTGGTGGCTTCATCATCTGGCACGGCAGAGTAGTCTTCGGACGATGCCGCTGCGGTTTCCCCGAGGGTATCTTCATCCATCCACCAAGGTTGACGTTGTTCATCGCGATGGCGCTGCCACTCATCGAGTCGTTGCTGCACCGTGGTCGGCATTGCAGCCGCGGCGAGGGGCGCGAGATCAGAGACATCACCTAAGGACTCGGCATCGAGATCCAGCTCATCGTCAGTTAATGTTGATCGGATCTGGATGACATCATCGAGTAAAAATCCGGCATTTTGGGGACGTCGTTCAGGGTCCTTTTCGGTGCAGTAACGCACCAGTTCATCCAGATCTTCACTCAATCCTGGTACCAAATTAGAAGGCATTGGCATGGGTGAATCGAGATGGTGCTTCATCATGGCCGCAGGATTAGTCATGGGGAAAGGCAATTGGCCGGTGAGCATTTGATAGATCATGATGCCCACTGCGTAGATATCGCTACGTGAGTCGGAAGGAGCGCCAGAAACCAGCTCGGGGGAGACGTGGGAAAGCGTCGCCACCAGCGTGGCAGACTGGGTATGCGCACTTGCAGCTCGGGCTAAGCCAAAGTCGGTGATTTTGATTTCGCCGTTGTCGGAGAGTAAAACGTTGGCAGGCTTCATATCTCTATGCACGATGCCTTCGAGATGAGCGGCGCGAAGTCCACTGCAGATGCGCTCTAGAATGCTGAGCATCTGGCGTGGAGTGAAACGTCCACGTTCTTCGATGACCTCGGCGAGATTCTGACCACGCACATACTCCATGACGAGATACACATGACTGCCTGAAATTGCATGGTCGCGAATGGACACCACATTTGGGTGAGAAATATTCGCGGCGATAATGGCTTCAGACTCAAAACGTTCACGAACGAGGGATTCGCTAGCGAAGTTATCGTCCAGCACTTTCACTGCTACCGAACGGTGCAAGTTGAGATCCATCGCCCGGTAGACCCGAGACATCCCACCTAAAGCGATGAGAGTATCTAAGCGGTATCGGTGACCGAGGACTTGCCCTACAAGTTGGTCTGGTCGTTCAGGGGTTATCAAGGACAAACTCCTGCCACAGGGGAGCACAGTTGAAGGGTCTGAGACACTGCACGGCTCCTTTCGAACACAGATACTAAGTGTAGGTTACTCAGCTGGCCTGAGTGTTTCACGAGTTAAAGTCGAAATCCGCCAGTAGGATTCCCACTAGCGGATTTCAGACAGCATCCCGGGTTGCGAGATCTACCTCGGGTGCAGCTTTTACTCTAAGAAGCGCGACGAGCCCGAGCAGCACGACGCTTTAGGGCACGACGCTCATCTTCACTCATACCGCCCCATACGCCAGCGTCCTGTCCGGACTCGATGGCCCACTGCAGACAGGTTTCGGTGACGTCGCATCGACGGCATACGCTTTTGGCCTCTTCGATCTGTAAGAGGGCCGGACCGGTGTTACCCACCGGGAAGAAAAGTTCCGGGTCCTTTTCCAGACACGCCGCGCGGCTACGCCAATCCATGCTTATTGATGCTCCTTGAAATATTTGGGGAAACGAAGGCCCTCCAGTAAACGTCACAAAGTGAAAACAACTGCGAATTGGAAAAGCAGGTGAGTTACGTTGTGAGTACTGAAATCATCTTCGAGGAGTCGGTCAGGTACGAACTGAGATGTTCATTTAACCAACCACATTAGGTTTTCATGTTACGAGAAAGTAAACAAGAGTCATGGAAGTGAAATGTGGCTGAATCCCTGAGTGCTTTCTCACATGGCTTTCCGGTGCCCTCTGCGCTATCTGAGGAACGCTAGTCAGGGCTGATCTTTCCTTAGGACTACACCCGTTTGAGTTCCTGAGACACTTGCACGAAAATTAGTCTCGTGAGCAACAACGAATCTTCGGTATCCCGTCCGACCAGCGTTTTAACTGTGGCAGCACTAACGATGCTCGAAGCAATAGCGGTTCTGGTTTACGCAGCGAACTACCTTTTGCATCTTTCGGACGAGGGAAACCTCAATATGGGCGGGCGTATTTTCATGCTCGCGCTGTGCCTAGCAGCGGGTGCTTGGCAGGTTAGCGTTTCGCTGAACTTCTTCAAGGGGAAGGCCTTCACCCGCGCCCCCATTATCGTGTGGCAACTCTTCCAGCTAATCCTCTCGTTCTCATTCATGCAGGGACCATTTACCGGCATCGCTATTGCTGCGATTGTGGTGGCCGCCGTGACTATCGTGATGTTATTTGCTCCGAAAACAACGGCTTTCCTCGGAGATCGTCCACAGTCTTAAATACCTTCTTTATCGATCAAAATGGCGCGTGGTAGTCCGTGAACACTTGCTATCGCGCGCCATTGGTTTTTAATATCTAAATTCTTAGAGGGCCCCAACGGCTCCCAAGGCATTGGTTGTAGATCGTGCGGATGATGGGCCTCAACTACCACCACACATCTATCGTCGAGGACCATCCCCGGAGCCCCGACTTCGTAAGCGAGACGACTTGAAGGTGGAGCGAAAAGCACAGGAATCACTGCACAGCTCACTGCGGAATTGAGTAACGGGGCAAGCCTCGGATCATTCGTATGTTCGAGAACCAGACCGACGCTTCCACTGGTTGGGCAGTTGAGTAATGCTTCGAGGTCTTCGATTTTCTCCAGGCGCTCGATGCCCCACCGCTGGCACAAAACCTGGCTCAGTTCCTGTCGAATGGTGGTGTCCGCGCAAATTACGATCGACATCGCGGTGGCAGGCAATGAAATGCTGGTGTCCTCCAACGAACGAGTTCCTAACCGAAGCAATCCAGTGGAATTGTCCTTCTGCGCGTCTGAGATTACCCCGGACCACTGACGATCCGTTGTTGCCAGCGATTGTGCGGTACCAAGCTGAATGCTGCGTGCAACGTCGGTTCCGCTCAACAAAATTCCGCGTCCAACGTGGTTGGCAACGGCCGGTATTCGTGGCCAAGCCATTTTTAACGAGTCGGTGGCGTGGAACGGGAAATACCACTGCTCGGTGCACAAACCCGCGGCTTTGAGTAGCGATTGGTCCCGATCGACCGCTATGACTACGGTTGGCCCAAGGCCGCCGCGTCGCAGGAGTGCCCCTAGGACCTCATCAAAATGCTGGAAATGCTGCGGGTGCAGGGACGACTGTAATTGGCCGGCTCCGTGGATGAGTACTAACAACTGCTCATCTTCACGTAGTTCATCAAGGTAGTCGACGGCGTCGAGGAAATCGTAAGTGTCGTGCCCAGTCACCTGCAGCAGGTGAGGAAATCGCGTCCCGTCGAGGAGTAACTCCGGACCAAAACTTACAACCTTTCTCGGGAGTTGGCACAAACTGTTAAGCAACTGTCGAGGGCCAGCTTCGGGTAATCCGCACACCAGAAGGCTATGACCGGCTTGCCCACCGATAACTAAGGGCTCCAGCGTCCCGGACTCGAGCCGATCCACGAGCCCACACCAGATTTCTTCTGTTTGACCGTGCATCCATGGTGTTTTAGGCGGTATAGGGTTTAGCGGTAACGCTTCAGCAAACGGCGAGCGCCCCACACTGAAGGACTGCCACTCTAAGGCCAAGATAGCTATCTGCTGGTGCAATGCTTGCATACTCTCGTGCGCGGTGGGGAGATTGCCGAAGGTGCACACTTGCTTGGCGGTGAGATCCCGTGGACCTCGTTCGGCTAATTTGCCGTGAGGGGGCGGATCATAGGCGAGCGCAAACTGAAATTTGCGGGTGGACCGTGTAGCACAGTGAATGACTGCCTGTCCGGGGCTTGTTAATGCTGCAGCGTCAGGAATGCCGACTAGCTCGATGGATTCACCGGGGTCATTGACGCGTAGGGCGATCACAGTGTTTAGGTTGGCTCTGGTCTGTCCGGTTAAGGTGCCGGCCGGTCGCTGGGTGCTGAGCAAAAGGTGTATGCCCAATGCCCTCCCAACGGCAGCGAGACGGTCTATTCGTGGGTTGGCTTCGGGGATGGAATCACTGAACACCCGGAATTCGTCAATTACCACTATGAGGCTGGGAAGCGCAGGGCCAGGCTGAACTAGTTCTCTGTACTCGCGTAGGTCACTACAACGATATTCGGCCAACAACTCCTCACGACGGGTCACTTCGATTTCCAACTGGGCCAACGCGCGTTGAGCGGCGGCTGCGTCTAAATCACTGGCGAACAGCTGAACGTGGGGCAACTGTGCGAATACGGACAGACCTGCACCTCCTTTAAAATCGATGAGCGCGAAGGCCACCTGTTCAGGCGAATAATCGCTAGCCAATTGCTTCACGATGCGGCGAAGTGCTTCAGACTTTCCAGAACCGGTCGTTCCGCAGATCAGCATGTGTGGTCCGTCTGCGCCGAAGTCGAGAATAATCGGATCCTGCTGATCGGTAGCACCAATAAGCGCCGTTAAGGCACGAGCCGGATCGCAGGGGGTAATTTCGTTGGCCTCTGTGAGGCCTCGCATTGCGTGGGACTCGGCCAAGCTGAGGCAGCGATCAATCAGCCGAACAAAGCGTTGCACGCTGAGCCGTTGTACAGTGTGCAGCGCAAGCTGTGTATCTTCGAGTGCGACCTCGGGAGTCCGGGGATTCACCCACCACGTGCTCTTTGGTACTGGGCCTTGGCCTATGCCGATCACTAACGCCTGCTCGCATAGTTGCGCCGGGGCAGACACCACGTACAGGGTACGTAACAAGCCGTCTGATTTGGGTGCCAGCATGGTGGGGGCGGCCGCCAGCGGTGGCAGTCCGGTGCTGACTCCGGGTAGCAGCAGTAAACTCGCCGGGAGGCATTGCAATTTCGGATCGAGCACCAGTTCTAAGCGTCCGGATAAAACCGCCGGTAGATAGCGAGCCAAGATCGCGAAGAGCAGTTCGGTGCTTGGTTTGTCCTGCGCACCAATGATCTGCCAAGCGCCCGGCACACTGGGGGAGAACACCGGTGACGGGCACGGTGCGTCCAAGGAAGTACGCGCCTTCCTACGTCGCTTGGTCTTAGACGAAGCATCTTCGGCAGCCGGCGACCACAACCCCTGGCCAAAGACCAGTGGAGGCAAGCTGGCTGAAGGTATCTGTAATTCGGTGCGTGCCATTCCTGCCAGCATGCTAATTCCCAGGGGCGAGGCATAGGTTGCTCGGGTATTGATGATGTGCTCGCGGTACACCACCGCTTTGGTTTTCCACCGACGACGTTCGCCAATCAACTGGATGGCAGGGAACACTCCGAGTAGCGCCGAGGCGCCACTGAGTAGTAGAAACAGCATTGACCCGGTGAATACCGCCAGCATCACTCCGGAAAGCATCGGCAGAAGGGCTGCTAAACATAGGGCGATCAGGCGCTGAAGCTCTGGCTTATCCGGCAGTGCCCAGTGAAGTTGCTCGGCATTGATAGACTGCGCATGATCAAGCATCACCGGGTCGCCCACACATAACTCGGTATCACCGAGCCAGAAATGTGTGCCGCGTTCCAAAGACAGTTCGCTCAGTGGCTCATTGGAAGAGTGTTGCGGAGAAATCCGCAGCGTGTTGGATGATTCGCAGGTCAGCAGCAATTGGGATTGGTCCACTCGAATGCGCGCATGACGCCGCGCGATCTGGGGGTCTTGCAACCATAGGGGAGCACAACGCCCTACCTCATGAGTTCCTTGAACCAGTCGTAAGCTCGCGCCTGCATCTGGCCCGGAAGCGACAAAAAGCTGCAAGGCCGATGGCGTCTGGTGTTCGCGCGGAAGAACCGGACGCGGAATGTCTGTCAGCAACAAGTGCGTGCGCGAGCTTAACTCCGGAGCTTCTTCTAAGGCACCTGGCCCAAGAAACCAGCGCGTTGAACCAAAACTTGCGGAGAGGATCGTCGATAATTGCGCACCGTTAAGGGCAGCGGAAACCTCCAACTGAAACTGGCGCGGCTGAGCGAAAGATCGAGAAATAAGCAACAGCTCATAACGCACCATGATTTTCCTCCTCAGCCAGGCCCGCCACTTATAAGTACTTCAGCATCTACAGGTCACAGCGCACCTGGGTGCTTCACCGGCTGTGGAGAACGTCGCCCTCGGGTTATCCACATCTCCACTCGGGTATTGAAAGACAACGATTCTGGGGCTAGGCTCCCATCACATACCCACTTCTCTCAGAACACGAACAGAAATGGGTTGCACGATGTTGTGCTGGCGCTTCAGCGGCCGGTCTACCTCGATCATTCGGGAATATCTTCATAGTTTCGGCTGAGGACTTGACGTGGACGCCCTATCCATCGTGGAAGACGAAGTACGTGAGCTGGTCCGTCGACGCGGGCTAGATCCCGGCAAACAACAGGCGCTCATCCGATCTTTGATTGACGATGTCTTGCGTGACTACGACGAACGAGCGCTACTCGGCGCAGTGCCTGCTATCGGTCCGTTAGACGAGGCCCGCCGTCAGGTGTATGACAACGTGGCAGGGTTTGGGCCATTACAACCATTGCTCGATGACCCCACCGTCGAGGAATTGTGGATCAACTCGCCACATCAGATTTTCTGCGCTCGTGGCGGGCAAAGCGAACTCACCCATATCCGGCTCGAAAGTTCCGAAGTGGCAGCGTTGGTTGAACGGATGCTGAAATCCTCAGGGCGCAGGCTCGATCTCTCACAGCCCTTCGTGGACTGCCAACTCCCCGATGGATCCCGGTTGCACGTAGTCATTCCAGACATCACCCATGAACATTGGGCGGTGAATATCCGCAAATTTATCGCTCGGGCCAATAAACTCGAAGACCTTGTAGAACTAGGATCCCTCAGCGAGGATGCAGCGGCCTTTTTAGGGTGGTCGATCGGCGCGGGACTCAACGTCGTGGTTACCGGGCCCACCCAGGCAGGCAAAACGACAATGCTCAACTGTTTGGCTTCCTCCATCGGCTCTCGCGAACGCATCATCACCATTGAAGAGATTTTCGAACTAAACCTGGCCTTGCGCGACGTGGTGAGCATGCAAACCCGGCTACCAAATCTGGAGGGTACCGGAGAAATCACGATGCGCCGGTTAGTCAAGGAAGCACTGCGCATGCGGCCCGATCGGATCATCGTCGGGGAGGTACGCGAAGCCGAATCGCTAGACATGCTGATCGCGTTGAACTCCGGAATTGCCGGCCTATGTACGCTCCACGCAAACTCTGCCCGCGACGCAATCACCAAAATATGTACGTTACCGCTCCTTGCAGGCCCGAACATCACCAGTGATTTCACCGTGCGAACCGTGGCAGCCTGCATTGATCTGGTGGTGCACTGTACGCGTGATCCCAATGGAAAACGCTATGTGCAAGAAATCCTCAGCGTGCGCGGACGCGTCGAAGACGGCCAATTCGAAACCTCCACGCTGTTCGACTACACCGACGGCGAATTGAGCCAAGCACCGGGAGCCGATTGGTCACATGACAAATTCGCGCTCGCCGGAATCAACGTCGCACAATTGCTCATGGAGCGGTCATGATCGCTTTATGTGGTTTACTCGGCGGCTTGGGCGTGGCCCTCATGGTGGATTGGCTACTTTTTGACCCCAGTCCGCCAAAGCCCAAACGGCAGTCGCTGATTCGCCTATCACTATTGCGCGCAGGCATTGTGAATCTCAGCCCGGCAAAATTCGTCGCTATCTGTGCCGCCAGCGGAATAGTTTTTGTGCTGATCACGCTGGCCTTGACCGGTTCGTGGTTATTCGCCGCCGTATTTTTGCTCTTTGGCTTCTGGGCGCCATGGGTTTACCTGCGCCATCAAGCAGCTAAACGTCAGGCCGCATTGCACGAGCAATGGCCCGAGGTGGTCGATCATCTACGAAGCGCGATCCGCGCCGGGTTGTCATTGCCAGAGTCCCTCAGCCAGCTGGCCAGTATGGGGCCGGAACTGCTGCGTCCTGCTTTCAGCGACTTTGCACTGGATTACCGGGCCACCTCAAACTTTTCGTTAGCGCTCGAACAACTCGGCGACCGGCTCGCAGACCCGGTTTCCGACAAGATCCTTGCAACGCTACGCATCACCCGCGAGGTGGGCGGCACCGACCTTGGTCAGACGCTGAGCACCCTCGCCGCATTTTTGCGTGATGACGTGCGTACCCGTGGAGAACTCGCAGCCCGCCAATCATGGATTGTTTCTGCGGCCAGATTAGCGGTGGCGGCCCCCTGGATTATGTTGCTCGTCTTGGGCACCCAAGAAGCCGCAAAAAATGCCTACCTGACCCCCGGCGGGGTAGTGGTGCTGGCCGCCGGTCTGGTGATTTCACTGTTGTGTTACCGAGTGATGCTGCGCCTAGGCAATTTACCTGTGGAAGAACGGGTACTGGCATGAATTCACTAGTTCCCTGGGCGGTGCTCTGCGGTTTCGGACTGGGTCTGGGATTGTGGATGATCGTGGTGAACCTGCCATCGTGGCGTCCGCTGTCCTTTGCCGAAAGGGTCGCCCCGCACATCCGGGTGGGAACACGCTCCTCACGTATGCTCGAAGATTCATGGCGCGCAGAATCGCGCAGTCCGGCCTTAGTGCAATTTGCCGCCCCGGTCCTCCAACAGATCAAACGCTTGGCCAGTTTGCACAACCCCGGCATCGAGACCGTCCGCAAACGCCTACGCGCGGCCGGACTAAAAATGAACGTCGTGGACTACCGTTCCCAAGAGATCATTTGCGCGCTACTGGGACTGCTTACTGGCGCCGCACTGATGGCGCTCTTCGCATTGGGGCGCACGACAAACTTCGCGTTCGCTCTCATCGTGGTCCTAGGCTGTGGCATCTTCGGATTTCTTGCGCGAGGCTGGTGGCTAAATGAGCAAATTCAGCGTCGCGCACGCAGAGTCTTGACCCAATTTCCAACAGTTGCCGAGGTTCTGGCATTAACGGTGGGCGCCGGAGAATCAACCACTGGAGCGATCGAACGTATTTCACGCATCTGTCACGGGGTGATCGGCGAGGAATTTACCGAAACATTGAATGACATCCACTCGGGAAATTCCATGATTCAAGCCATGCAGAATATGTCCGATCGCATCCAAGTCGGTGCGATGACGCGCTTTGTTGATGCCATCGTGGTCGCCACAGAACGTGGCACTCCACTGGCTCAAGTGCTCCGTGATCAAGCACAAGACGTCCGTGACGCCTCAAAACGTGAGCTGATGGAAGTCGCCGGAAAACGCGAAATCGGCATGCTTGTTCCCATAGTTTTCGGCGTGCTTCCGCTGACGATTGTCTTTGCGGTATTCCCTGGATTGGCCTTATTGGAGATGAGCTATTGACAGCTAACCCACCTTCACAATATCTACACTCCGCAAAAGTTAGGAAGAATTCCGATGTCCAGCATTCATTCTTGGTTCATGATGACAGCCCTAAGCCTGCTCGACGCAGGACAGAGATTCTGGAGACAATTCACGATAAAACTACGTGACGAGCGTGGAGATGTCCCCGGATGGGTGATGATTACGCTGATGTCAGCACTACTTGTTGCAGCGCTGCTGGCCATCGCCGGCCCACGACTACAAGACCTGTTCAATCAGGCGATCGATCGAGTATCCGGCCTAGGCTAAGCCGGAATTCTCAAAATGAATCGGGTTACACGCGCCAATGCTCGCCGCTTCTGGAAGCTGGGATCAGAAGAGGCAGGCTCGGCCGTGGCCGAATTTGTCATGATCACTAGTCTGCTGATCATTATCGCCGTGACCTTAATTCAACTGACGCTTGTGCTTCATGTGCGCAATACCCTCATCGATGCCGCCGCCAATGGAGCGCATTATGGAGCATTAGCTAACCGTTCACCCGGGGACGCTGCCGGGCGGACCCGCACACTGATCGGCGAGTCTTTGCACAGTGGGTTTGCCCGAAACGTGCAGGTATCAACTAGCGCGGTGGGGGAGGGACAATTAGTCTCCGTCACCGTGAACACCCGTGTCCCGCTCATCGGACTCTTACCCAACGGGTGGGACCTCACAGTTCATGGTGATGCGGTGCGCTATGACTGAGGCCGGTATGGCGCGGGCAGAGCAAGGACCTGATGAAACCGAAAAGGGTAGTGCCATCGTCGAATTTATTTTTGCGTCTACGGTGTTGCTGATCCCAATGATTTATCTAATCCTTGCCGCCGGGCAACTTCAAGCAGGATCGTATGCAGTTGTTGGCGCCGCAGACCAAGCTGCCAAGGTATTTGCGGTGGCAGAAAATCCGATGCAAGCACGTTCGCACGCCCATCAAGTCGTCGAGCGAGCGATGAATAACTTTGGATTAGCGGGAGCCGACACAGATATTTCTTGTGACAAAACATGTCTAAGCCCGGGCAGCGTCGTTACGGTCAGGGTCTCCCTACGGGTGCAGTTACCTTTTATCTCTGAGTATCTTGATGCCTCCGTCTTCACCGTCGATGCTTCGTCGACCCAACGAATTGATCGTTTTGGATAGCGGAAACTGGTGGAGAAGATTGCTCCGCAGGTTTCATTCCGAGGATGGGCAGTCCTTGGTACTTGCGATTGGGCTATGCGCGATCACCTTGCTAACAATTTCAGTCGTGCTCGCAGCGAGCGCCGTTAACCTCAAAGCCCGCCAGCTCTTATCGGTCGCCGACGGGGCTATCGTCGCGGCAGTAGACGAATTCGAGTTTGTTGGCGACGGAGGCCAACCACGAATTGAATTGAATCATTCACAGGTTCAGGCCGCAGTTCAGCGATACCTGCAGGATGTGGATGCCGGACAGCGTATTGATAACCTTACGATCGGTTCTGTCCAAATTCTGCCTGATGGCCAGGGCGCGACGCTCTCGCTCACCGGTTCGGTGCAACCACCAATCATTGGTTGGATCGTGCCGTCTGGGGTGAGCATTCAGGTCAACTCAACGGCACGCACGGTACTGAGCCGATAACGTCGTGAACTTAAGCCGTTGGGCTGCATGGCGTAGGCTTAGATAACCATGGCAAAAACTGACTTCCCCGCTGAAATCCGTTCGCTCCGATCCACTTTCTCTGCGATTGAGGATGTGAGCGACGTTGCTCAAATTAAGGCCGACATCGCCGTACTCTCCGAAGAGGCCGGGGTGCCGGACCTATGGGACGACCCGGCCAGCGCGCAGATTGTCACTAGTAAATTGTCTCATCGACAATCGGAACTTGAACGCTTGAACAAGATCCGTACACGAATCGAAGACCTTGAAGTGCTGGTGGAACTCGCCGAAATGGAAAACGATGACGAGACCCTCGCCGAAGCCGATAAGGAATTAATCTCCATTCGCAAGGCACTCGCCGAGTTGGAGATCGTCACCTTGCTCAATGGTGAATTCGACTCACGCGGTGCCGTAGTAACGATCCGTTCGGGTGCAGGTGGCGTAGACGCGGCAGATTTCGCAGAAATGTTGCTGCGCATGTACTTGCGATGGGCTGAAAAGCACGGATATAAAGCCACCGTGATGGATACTTCTTATGCTGAAGAAGCAGGCTTAAAGTCAGCGACCTTTGAAATCGATGTTCCTTACGTTTTCGGCACGCTTTCGGTGGAAGCCGGCACCCACCGATTGGTGCGTATTTCACCGTTTGATAACCAAGGACGTCGCCAAACTTCGTTCGCAGCCGTCGAAGTGGTGCCTTTGATTGAGCAGACCGATACCATCGAAATTCCCGAGTCGGAGTTGCGCGTAGACGTCTTCCGTTCCTCCGGACCTGGTGGACAGAGCGTGAACACCACCGACTCCGCTGTTCGCATGACACACATTCCTACCGGCACAGTGGTGTCGATGCAGAATGAGAAGTCCCAGATTCAAAACCGGGCCGCTGCCTTACGCGTTATGCAGTCCCGTCTACTATTGCTGAAGAAAGAAGCCGAGAGCGCACAGAAGAAGGAATTCGCTGGAGATGTTAAGGCTTCCTGGGGCGATCAGATGCGGTCCTATGTTCTTAACCCGTACCAAATGGTTAAGGACCTGCGCACCGACCACGAAGTTGGTAATACGCAGGCTGTGCTAGATGGAGAAATTGACGACTTCATTAATGCCGGAATCCGATGGCGCGCGGGTAATCGACGTCCCTCAAATTAAGTTGTAAAAGCACTCAAAAAGGCCTGAAAACTGAAAAGTTTTCAGGCCTTTTTTGCGCCAACTTCTATCGTAATTTTGTAACATAAACCTTCGACTGCGTATCTGAATTTGAGCATCAATAGGGGACCTCATAGACCCGAAATCTGAGTACATGCTAGGATGGCTAAGTCGTTGAGTGATCTATACCATCCACTTTTCGCGAATCGTACCGTGTCAAACTCGCATGATGTAGGCAATTTTCTTGTTGCCGCCCTGCCATGGACGCGGCTAATAGCTGTGATTTCGCTCGAAAATTAGATGCATCTTTTGGTGATCAAAAGACGGCAAATGAACGAACGTGAACCTTTAAGTAATCATGAATTTCTGAGTGTAATTTTGCATTGGAATTCAGTTCGTCAATGAAGAAACGCATTTATACGGCGATGCTGTCCTGAAGAAGGGGCAGCACTTTGTATGCCGGGAGTTGGATGCGACCAAGATAAAACGATACGTAATTGGAGTGAAGGAAGTGGTTGATGGGCGTAGAGCTTAGGTACGTCGGCTAAACGAATCCTCGTGGAGTATTCCCCGGGATGAGACGTGCGAACCACGCATCAAAAGTTTCAGGTTAAACCTGGACGATGCCAATTCACAACTACGTCGTTTGAAGGAGGTGGCGTGTGAACAACCCGGAAACGGTCGGTTTCAGCGCCTTGGTCATCATACTTTTATTGGTCCTTTTCTATGGTGGAACATTCTTCGTGTCCACCAAGATCGGCCAGAAAAATGAAAACGCTGACGGTTATATGACCGCTGGCAACAAAATCGGATTCGGAATCTCTGCGGCCAGTATGACCGCAACGTGGATTTGGGCTTCATCAATGTACGCCTCGGCATCTTCGGGCTACACCTATGGCATCAGTGGACCTATCCACTACGGGCTCTGGGGCGCACTGATGATTCTGTTCATTTACCCATTCGGTAAGAGAATCCGTAAAGTTGCTCCGAAGGCTCACACCCTCGCAGAGGTCATGCACGCGCGACATGGACGTTCCAGCCAGTTAATGCTGGCCGGCTCGAACGTGGTCGGTTCAGTCATCTCATTGATGTCTAACTTCATTGCCGGTGGCGTGCTTATTTCGATGCTCTCCCCATTCAATTTCATCCAGGGCGTGCTGGCGGTAGCCGGTGGCGTATTGCTCTACACCCTTTGGTCGGGGTTCCGTGCCTCTGTCTTGACTGACTTCATGCAAGTCATGGCAATGCTCGGCGCGGTAGCAATTATTGTTCCGTTCATTTTCTTCGCAGCGGGGTTCCCAGCAGCATTCGAAACCGGAGCAGGAAACCTTACCGCCCAACAGTCGAACTTCTTCTCATCCGACGCATTTTTGAACCAGGGTGCACCATATATCGCCGCGGTTTTGGCCTACGCGATTGGTAACCAGACCATCGCTCAGCGTCTCTTTGCTGTCCGTGAAGACCTTATTAAGCCAACCTTCATCACCGCCACCATTGGTTACGGTGCCATGGTGATCGGTGTCGGTATGATCGGCGTCCTTGCGCTCTACCTTGGTTTTGAACCTACAGGTGGGGACCAGAACAACATCATCCCTGAGATGGCGATGAGCTATCTGCCTGGAATCCTGTTGGCGTTGTTCTTTGTCATGATCATTGGTGCGCTTTCCTCCACCGCCGACTCTGATCTGGCGGCGCTATCTTCCATCATGATGGCCGACGTTTACGGCCAGAACGTTGCAGGCAAAACGAAGGCCAATCCAAAGACCATGCTATTGGTCGGACGTATGACCATGATCGTCGCAACCGTGATTGCTGTCTGTTTGGCCAGTTTGCAACTAAATATCTTGGATCTTTTGGTCTTCGTCGGTGCGCTATGGGGAGCATTAGTTTTCCCAGTGCTCGCCAGCTTCTACTGGAAGAAGGTTACGAACAAGGCCTTCACCACTGCAGTCTTGGTAGCACTCCTAGTATTCATTCCGGTTCGTTTCGAACTGATCCCTATGACCGGTTTTACCGCGGTAATCATCGAGCTGTTGGCAATCCTCGGCATAGGCATCGTTTTGGGTTTGATGTCGTTCGGATTCTTTGGGCTTCGTGTTGCACTTATCGTTGGCACAGTAGCCACGCTGGTCGCTGCACCATTCTGCTTCGGATTCCTGCGTGACTACACCACGCTCTCGGCATCACTCGTCGCCTATTCGGTCAGTACATTGATCTGTTACTTCATGTCGTTCCGTTCAAAGATGGACTTCGACTTCTCGGTCATCGCAGAACGAGCCGGAGATTTTGACCCCATTGAAGAGATTGTCGCTAGTGCGACTAAGGGTTCCGCTCGTAGCAACGATTCGAACAACTCCGAAAGGAATGAATAATGTTGGCCCTGACCATTTACGTACTAGCTTGGCCCGTCATCGTCGCGGGAGTTGCCTTCTTCATTGCCAGGGCGTTTATTTCCGAAGCGCGGGAAGCCAAGCGCAACGGTGACCCACTGATTTAAGTCATGAATTGAAGGGTAAGGATCGGTTTGCGCCGATGCTTACCCTTCAATTTTTTGACCTTGGTATCGACTTGAGCCCGCGGAAAAGGGTGTCGCACAGCGGGATCTTCTATTGCTGTGCGAAAGGTCACCGAGGGATCTTGCGGTAGTCGAAATTTTGCAAGTCAATGCGTTACCTAGCTCGGCGCCGAGTCTGTATAAACGGCATGAATGTGGCAACACACCACACTATCGGCACCTGATGTACATGTTGCCCCTATAAGGTTTGGAAGACTGGCGCATCAAAAAACGTTCGATCTCGACCTGAGTTTCCGTGGGTCGCGCCCCGACGGCAACTAGCGATTGAAGACATGATTAAATTCGAAAATGTCTCGATGGTTTACGAGCCAAAGCAACGTAATGCTGCTTTGAACGACGTAAGCATCGAGGTAAACCGTGGCGAATTCGCCTTCTTAGTCGGAGAATCTGGCTCTGGAAAGTCTACTTTTCTCAGCTTGATCCTGCGCGAAAAGCGCGCCACAAATGGAGCGGTCTACGTCGCAGGGCAAAACCTGAATCGTATACCGAGCCGACGTGTGCCTAAACTGCGTCGTGATATCGGTTTCGTGTTCCAGGATTTCCGTCTGCTACGTGAACGTACCGTGTTCGACAACGTTGCCTTTGCGATGGAAGTTATCGGGGCCTCACGCGCTCAGATTCGCGATCGTGTGCCGGACGCGCTGCGCATGGTGGGCCTGGAAGATAAAGCCCGCCGTAAGCCCACCGAACTTTCCGGTGGCGAGCAGCAACGTGTCGGTATCGCCCGCGCGATCGTTAACAAGCCTTCGATCCTACTGGCCGACGAGCCGACCGGTAACCTCGACCGCAAGAACAGCGTCGAGGTAATGAATGTGCTTGATCGCATTAACCAAAACGGCACCACCGTGCTGATGGCCACTCACGCTCACGAGCTTGTCAGCGAGTTCCGCCACCGAGTCATTGAATTGAGCAAGGGCAACGTTGTGCGCGACGAAGTTGACGGTCAATACACCGCAATGACGACCGTGATCAATCAGGACGGTTCACGTGAGCTCCTAACTGGCGAGGCCGCCATGGAAGCATCTAGTGAAGCTGCAATGAACGAAGAGAAGGACGAGCGCCAGTGAGATTAGGATTTATTCTCCGCGAGGCTGCGAAGGGCCTTCGTCAAAACATCATCATGGTCGTATCAGTGGTTTTGGTGACCTTCGTATCGCTGACCTTTGTTGGTGCTTCGGCACTATTGCAATTACAGATCAACCAGATGAAGGGCTACTGGTATGACCGCATGGAAGTTGCGGTCTTTCTTTGTGACGACAACACCGCTGCGCCAAACTGCGCGGGTGAAGGCGTCACCGATGAACAGCGCACCAGCATCAAGCAACTGCTCGAATCAAATGAGATGGCTCCATACATCAAGGAATTCGCGTATGAGTCAAAAGCGGATGCACTCAAAAACTTCAAGGAACAGTACAAGAACTCATCCTTGGTTGATCAGGTTACCGAAGATCAGCTACCAGAATCGTTCCGTATCGGTCTCGTAGACCCGGAGAAGTATCCCGTTATCAATGAAGCTTTTTCGACCGTAGCGGGTGTTGATTCGGTCGTAGACCAACGCGAACTTTTGGAGAAGGTCTTCCAATTAGTGCGAGTGGCCTCTGCCGCTGCAGCTGTGGTGGCAATCGTGATGATTGCCTGTGCTGTGTTGCTGACAGGCACAACTATTCAGCTCTCTGCCATGCATCGACGGCTAGAAACCACCATCATGAGACTAGTTGGCGCATCAAAAACGACTATTCAGTTGCCGTTTATCATCGAGGGTGTGATCGCATCCATTATCGGTGGTGTCCTTGCATCAGGCACGCTGTGGTTATTAGTTAAGTTCCTAGTTCAAGACAAATTGGCAAGCGAAAATGTTGGCGTCGCCTTCATTTCAACCAATGAAGTTCTCTTAGTGGCACCCGGGCTCTTGATTATTGGTATCGTTTTGGCCACAATTTCTTCAGTGGTAACGTTGAAGCGTTACCTGAAGGTATAGCCAATCGTTATCTTGAGAGATCGGTTATGCCTGAAGCGCGAAAATCTTTAAGGAGCAGTATGCTATCCAACGCCGTGCGACGTAAGTTCCTGCGCGCCACCCTTGGTGGAGCCCTTGCATTGTCACTTACCTTGCCTGCGGGGATTGTTATTGCCGATGAACTCGATGACCGTAAGGCCAACATCGAGAAAAACATCGACAATTTGGAACAGGACATGGAAGTCCTTGATTCGGATATTGTTGCCACAGATAAGAAACTTCGGGCACAACAAGCCCAGGTTCCAGCTGCCGAGGCGGCTCTCGCAGATGCCCAAAGTCGTGTCTCCAATGCACAAGCTACCGTCGCAGATCTGACGAACCGGCTGATCAGTGCTCAAGCCACGAGGGACAAGGTTGCTAAGGCAATCGAAGAGAACGCCGCCAAGATTGCTGAAGCGGAAAACACCATGGCACAGATCGCCTCTGAAGCGTATAAGCGCGGAGGTGTATCCAGTGGGTTAGACATGATCTTGAATATGGATTCGGCAACCGCCATGGCTGATGGTCTGGACATGGCTAACCGCGCCATGGATTCACAGAACGCAGCGTATAACGATCTAGCTCAAGAAAAAGCCACCGACGAGAGCAATAAATTGCGACTCGTTGCTGTCGAAGATGAAATCTCATCGCTCAAAGGTCAGGCAGAAGAAGCTTTAGCCCAAGAGCAAAGCGCCCGTGATGCGGCTCAATCTGCCAAAGATGAATTGAATGCCTTGGTTGCAAGCACCGAATCTCTTAGTGCTGAATTGGAAGCTAAGAAGCCGCAGATTCAAGCGAAACTAAAAGTTCAAGAGCAAGAATCAGCTTCGGTCAATCAGCAGATCAAGGAACGCCAAGAACGCTTGATCAAAGAAGCTGCGGAACGTAAGCGTAAGGCGGAGGAAAAGGCTCGCAAGGAAGCCGAAGCGGAGCGCCAGCGCATCGCCAAGGAAAAGGCTGCCTACGAAGCCGAGCAGGAGCGTCAGGCTGCGGAAGCCAAGCGCAAGCAGAAGACTTACCAGAAAAAGCAGTACGTGGCTCCTAAAGCGAAGCCAAAGACCCAAACATACTCGGAACCAAGCAGCTGGGGCTTGGTCAAGCCCACCAGCAGCGCACGAATCACCTCTAGTTTTGGCTGGCGTCCAACCCCTGCAGGAACGATTGACTACTCGGGACAGGGCGGCTACGTCCACGCAGGTGTCGACTGGGGCTTCGGCGGCCAGTGTGGCTCACCAATCCGTGCAGCTGCCAGCGGCGAAGTTTGGTACGCCGGCTGGGGTGGCTCCTCGGGTAACAAGGTGACCGTGTCGCATGGCGTCGTAAAGGGTAAGGCACTAGCAACCAATTATCACCACATGTCACGCATCGCCGTGAGCAATGGTCAGCACGTAAAGCAGGGCCAGGTTATTGGGTATGTGGGCACCACCGGTAACTCCACCGGTTGCCACCTTCACTTCGAAACGATCATCAACGGTTCGCATGTGAATCCATTGGGTCTGCTCTAACGCTAGACTTGGTAGTTGTGCGCGGGAATCCGCCCGCGACATGCAAGGAGTGTCATGGCTAAGAAGAACCAAGAAGATCGCATTATCGCGAGCAACCGCAAGGCGCGCCACGATTTTGAGATTCTAGATACCTTCGAAGCGGGCATGGTGCTAACTGGGACCGAAGTTAAATCACTGCGTGAAGGTAAAGCTTCGCTAGTGGATGGCTTTGGTCAGTTCTACCGCAATGAACTGTTCATTGAGAATTGCTACATCCCGGAGTACCTGAACGGTTCGTGGACCAACCACACCGCTCGTCGTCGTCGTAAATTATTGCTGCATCGTGCAGAGCTGCTGAAAATTGAACGTAAGATCTCTGAAGCTGGGCTAACTATTGTTCCGCTGAAGATTTACTTCAAGTCGGGTCGCGTAAAAATTGAGATCGGTGTCGCACGCGGTAAGCGTGAGTATGACAAGCGTCAGACGTTGCGCGAGCAACAGGATAACCGTGAGGCACTGCGTGCCATGCGTGAACGTAATCGCGGACAAGCTTAGGCGTGGCGGGAATCTCGTTGGGTTAGCAGAGCAGATTGCGCTATGATTATTTAACGCACCTTTTGGTGTGGTTGTACCCGGGAAACCGGGACTGACAACAAAATACGGGGATGATCGGTTTCGACGGTGTGAGTCGCGACAGATGAAGCGGGCCGAGGATGCAAAGTTATCTCGTAAACGCTCTTTGCAAAACAATAAGTGCCGAATCAAAGCGCACTGACTTCGCTCTCGCTGCCTAAGCAGCCAGACAGTCCGTTAGCCAGGGGATGCTATCGCCCCTGATCCTAACGTCATTTAGGTAGCCCCTGCGTTCGGCGGACGTTACCGCTACCGAACACATACTTAGGTAACTGTGCCTGGATCAACTACATGTTTGCGTGATGGTTGGGGCAGAGAAATTCCGCAGCAAACTGCGCCCGGAGAAGACCTGGCAACACCACATCGGACGGGAGTTCAATTCTCCCCATCTCCACGTATTTGAACCCTCGAGATTCTTGTAATCTCGGGGGTTCTGTCGTTAGACCCGTGATTCTGCACCCGACCTGTAGCGCAGTGAGTGATCCTCAGATGCTGATAAAAATTCCTCGCGTCCTTTGTGGCGTCAGCGAATGGCAGACGGACGGGAAACAGAGATACATCTTGAATTACTGATTCGCGTGACCCCATTGAGGCTTTATCCGCAGTGAGTGCATGAGTGAATTATCAGCTGCGTCTGCCCGGAATGACTTCAACCGCTGAACGCCGGGGGAGTGCTATAGCTCTTACAGGGACAGCGAATCGTTGGTAATTCCGGAGCTTAGCGGGCCTCGCACTGGCACATGGTGTGCACCACGGGCCCAAGGTATTAACGAACGATATAGAGGATCTAGGGCAGATTTGGACGAGTAAATAGATGCTGGCCAATCTAGGTAACACGCTGCCTTGCGCGCGAGTCATGTCGCGAGGTCGCTGTTTACCACATAGACTGGAATTGAGTGGCTAAGCAGACGGCCAGATTGCTGAAACGGAGTGAGATCAGAAACGATGGGTAAAAACGGTTCCCAGCGGGTATCACCGGCTATTTCGGCTATCTATGCTGTGATCGCATTCCTCCTCGAAGTTGGTCTGATTTTCGCTGCAGCGTTGGCCGCTATCGCCTTCGTTCCCTGGCCAACCATCCCGTCGATCCTCGTCGTGGTAGTGCCACTGCTAATTATTTGGGCACTCTTCTTCTCACCTAAAGCCAAGTTCCGTCTACGCCTTCGTATTAGGCTGACGCTACTGCACCTGATCTACCTCGTCGGCGCCTACGTGTTGTGGCTGAGCGTTGATCACTCATTCACCGATCAGTCCCAGATCTGGGCGATCGCGATGCTTGCTCTGACGGGTATAAGCGCCATCCTGGTGCTAGCCACGGGCGGATACGTAGTGCCACACGACCGAGAAAAAAGAATCCAGCAGTCGCCAGGGCAGTCAAAGGACGCGACACGCAATGCACCTCGCGGACGCCGCGCGGCACGCTGAAAAACTTAAAGTAAAAAATATGAGTCCGGCCAATTGGCCGGACTCATATTTTTTTCCCCACCGCGGACTAGCTAGCCAACAAGTAACCCAGCGCACCGGCGCCGCCGGCAATCACGAAGGTGCAGCATAAATACGCGAGTGCGCGGGCTTTGTTGACCTCATAGATCAGACAGAACCCGACAAATAGGGTACTGGCGGTAGTCAGCGAGCCACAGAACCCTGAAGCTAGTAGCCAGAGTCGGTCGGCTGCCGGGATGGTGTGCACAAAGTTTTCGTGCGTGAGGTCCAACTGGTGGCTGCGCGCATAACCGAGCACCACGCCTAACGCCAAGCTGCCGAGAATGTTCGCGAGCAGGATTCCGCGCGGCCAGCCAGCGAAAAGGCCCTGCACAGAATCATGTGTGGCAGGTAGCCCACGGTCCAAGAGGTAACGAATTATCGCGCCGAGTACACCAGCGACCAACAGTAGCCCGATCATGACCGCTCCTGCCGACGAGCTAGGTATCGGTCCACTAACGAGTGCGTCAAGAAGACGGCGGCGAGACAGAGCACCACGCTGAGCAAGAGGTAGCCGAGGTATCCGACGGTGCTCAAGGTCGTAAATAACAGCAGCAACGTTGAAAGAGTGGTGAAGGAACCACAAAAACCGGTGCCCGCGAAAAGCTGCACTACCGGTGCCAGCGACCGGCGCGCACCATAGGCGCTCAACGCAGCCAAAGCGATGCAACCTAGTACGTTGACGATCAAGGTTGAGGCAGCCCAGTCGTTGGACGGGATGAGCATGTCGACGCCTACCCGGGCCAGCGCGCCCAAGGCTCCGCCGAGCGCCACCGCCAGCAGTCTGCTCAGCTGTGCGCGGCCGCTCACGGCGCGCAGACCCAGACCAGTGAGGCTTCGATGTAGTTCAGCTGGTGCGGAAGCTCGATCAGCGCCCCGGGGATAATTCCTAGCTTCTTGGCTCGGCGCAGAAACTCTGGGTCCTCGTCGCTCACCCGGCATACGATCGCCTGCGCGCCGTGGAATCGATCGAGGCGTCGCGCATCGCGGGTAGCCAGTACCCCGGCGGCCGAAGGGATCGAGTCTCCGTGCGGGTCAACTTCGGGGTGTCCTAGCCGGGCGTGTAAGGCATCGATGAATCTGTCGGTGACGGTGTGCTCAAGCGCCTCGGCCTCATCGTGCACCTCATCCCAGTCATATCCGAGCTCATCGCGTAGGAAGGTTTCTAAGATCCGGTGCCGGCGCACCATGCGTAGCGCCTCGCGTCGTCCGATCTCGCTGAGCGAGATGGCACCACGCGGAATATGATCGACCAGACCTTTAACCGCAAGCTTTTGCACCATCGAGGTAGCCGAGGCGGGGGAGAGCCCCAGCTGATCGGCTAAGGCCCCGGTGCCCACCGGCTCATCTTCCCATTCGGTGAGCAGGTAGAGCGCCTTGAGGTAGTCTTCCTCGCTGGTGGTCAGCTTGTGCGGGTGCAGGCCGGGCATGATTAACCGCGGTTCAGGTAGGGCAAGATCAGCGGGTGCAGCTTGCCATTGCTGGCCAGCGCGTTACCGCCGTGGCATCCTTCGACGCCGGCGATCGAGGTGAAAGTTCCGCCGGCTTCACGAACCAAGGGGACCAGCGCGGCCATGTCGTAAAGTTCCAGTTCCGGTTCGAAGGCCGCGTCTACCGCACCCTCGGCAAGCAGCGCGTAGGAGAAGAAGTCACCGTAGCCGCGGGTGCGCCAAGCCTGATCGAGTAGTTCGAGCAGATCATCGAGCTTGTCCAGCGCCTTCCAGCCATTGAGCGAAGCGTAGGACAGCGACGCATCAGCCAGCTCGGTGACCTGTGAAACCTGTAGCTTGCGTGGGGCATCGAGCCCCGGTTCGCTCACATACGCGCCCAGTGAAGTAGCGGCGTGCCAACGCCGGGATAGTGCAGGTGCCGAGACCACACCCACTACCGGTTCATCGTCGATGACTAGCGCGATCAGCGTCGCCCAGACCGGTACATGGCGCACAAAGTTTTTCGTCCCGTCGATCGGGTCGATCACCCAGCGCCGCGACCCACTGCCGTGCACCCCAAATTCCTCGCCCAGCACCGAATCATCCGGGCGATGTTCGGCGAGCATCGCGAGGATCAGCTCCTCGGCCCCGCGGTCAGCATCGGTCACCGGAGTCATATCTGGTTTGGTATCCACGCGCAGGTCGTTGGCTCCGTAGCGGGCCAGGGTCAGTTCATCGACCCGCTGCGCCATCATGAGGGCGAAGTCGAGGTCCTCTTGCAAGGTGTATTCGGCCATGGGGTATTAGCGCTAGAGTGCGCCCAGCTCCTTTTCGTGCGAGATGTCTTCGGTGGTGATCAGTCGGCGGTACGAGGCGAGCCGGGAGGCTGCCGCCGGGGGAGTGTCAGGGTCTTGCACCCAGGCCTCTAATGCGCAGCCTGCGGCATTGGCCTGATGGTTACAACCGCGTGGGCAGCGTGTGGCGATCTGCGCCAGTTCGCCAAAGGCACCCAAAATATTGTCCGGGTCAACCAGCCCGAGCCCGAAGGAACGGATGCCCGGGGTGTCGATCAGCCAGCCGCCCGGGGCATCGCCTAAGCGTAAGGCCAGCGCGCTGGAGGAGGTGTGGCGGCCGCGGCCGGTCACCGAGTTCACCTGTCCGGTGGCTCTGGTGGAGCCGGTCAGCGCGTTGACCAGCGTGGATTTACCCACCCCGGAGTGCCCGATGACTACCGAAACGCAACCTGCCAGAAGTTCTTCGAGCTCATCTAATGCGCCCACGGCCAGGCGCGCGCTGGAGCCGTCGGCGCCGCGCGCATCCACACCGGTAGCTTCCGAACCGGTGGTCCGCGAGATCACCACGTCCAGTGGCAACCCCTCGTAGTGCTTCAAAAATTCAGCCGGGTCTTTCACATCGGCCTTGGTCACGCACAATACCGGAGAAATGCCCGCATCGTAGGCGGCTACCAGCGCGCGATCCACAAAGCCGGTGCGCGGTTCGGGGTTCGCGGCGGCGACCACGATCACCAATTTGTCCACGTTGGCCACCACCACCCGCTCGGTCGCGTCGGTATCATCGGCGCTGCGTCGCAGCAAGGTGCTGCGTTCTTCAATGCGCACCAGTCGCGCCAGCGTGTCCGGCTTGCCGCTGGTATCTCCCACCAGCGCTACCAAATCCCCGGGGACGATCGCTTGGCGGCGCAGTTCCCGGGCGCGGGCGGCGATGACGATGCGCTCCGCGGCACTATCCTCATCCAAAATCGCGGTGTAGCGTCCGCGGTCCACGGTAATAATGCGCCCGATCACTGCCTTGTCATAGGCGGGGCGGTCCTTGGTGCGCGGACGGGTGCCCTTTTTGTTCGGGCGGACCCGCACCGATGATTCGTCGTAGTCGCTATAACGCATTAGCCTGCCTGGCTTGGAGTGCTTGAGGTGCTTGAAATGTTGGCGGTTCCGGCCATCTGCTCCCACAGTGCGGGAAAATCGGGCATGGTTTTAGCGGTAGTCGCAATATTCTCCACCCGAACCCCGTCGATGGCGAGGCCCAATAGCGCTCCCGCGGTCGCCATCCGGTGATCTTCATAGCTGTGCAGATCCGCGGCATGCAACTGGCCGGGGTTAATCTGTAGCCCATCCTCGGTGGCGCGCACGCTGGCACCGACCTTGCTCAGTTCGGTTTCTAGCGCCGCCAGCCGGTCGGTCTCATGTCCGCGCAGGTGTCCGATGCCGCGCAGCGTGCTCGGCGAATCGGCCAGCACACACAGGGCCGCCAGCGTCGGGGCCAGCTCGGAGGCATCGGAGTAGTCGATCCCGCGGATGGTGCCGGTGCCCGTGACGGTCAGCACTCCGTCCTCGTCCAAGGAGACCTTCGCGCCCATGGCAGAAAGGATTTGTACCCATTTACCGCCGACCTGGGTGGTCTGCGCGGGCCAGAAAGGTACCCGCACGGTGCCCTTCGAGGCGAGCGCCGCAGCCAAAAACGGTCCGGCGTTAGATAAATCTGGTTCGACGGTGACGCTGAATCCTGCCAACCGGCCCGGTGCGATCTTCCAGCCGCGACCGTCGGCGTCCGTAGCCACCTGCACACCGAGTTCGCGCAGCGTCGCCACGGTCATCACAATGTGGTCGGGGCTCGCGATATGCCCGGGCGCCGCACGCAGGTGCAAACCGCCCGGTAGCGCATGGCCGATGAGCAGCATTGCGGAAATGAACTGCGAGCTGGCCGACGCGTCGATGCTCACTGTCTCGGGCACGCTCAGCGAGCTGGCGTCGAGCGTAAAGGGCATTAGCCCGGGCTGATCGGCAAAGCTAAATTCCACGCCGAGTTCCGCCAAGGCATCAAGTACCGGGGCCATCGGACGAGCCCGAGCAGCTTCATCACCGTCAAAGTGCACGCGTGCCCCGGTGACCGCAGCCAGTGCCGGCACAAAACGCATCACGGTTCCGGCTAGCCCACAGTCGATCTGCAGGGTTTGTGCACTAGCGGGGTGCAGCGCGCCTGCCTCGGCGGGATGCAGCACCACGGTGGTTGACCCGTCGTCCTGGGTCGAACGAGTGATCTGCACGCCAAAGGCTTCCAAGGCACGCAACATCAGCTCGGTGTCGCGACTAATCAGCGTGTTGTGGATCGTGGAAGGTGCATCCGCCAGCGCGGCCAGCAGCAGATACCGGTTGGTCAGCGATTTTGAGGCCGGCACGTGCACCGTCGCATCCAGCGCGCCGGAGGCAAAAGGTGCCTCCCACCAGTTCAGTTCGCATCCATGAGCGCTCACAGAGATAATCGCACTTCCCGTCTAAATCGGCCGTTGAACTCTTTGCCTAATTCTAGCCGAGAGCGCGCCGGGAATAACCGTCACCGGTCGGCGGTTGAAATAAGTGTGACGACGATGGAACAGACACAGACACAGAAGCCCTGCAAGGCTCGGCCCGGTGTGAGCGGCGCCCTGTCCACTAGTCGGGTCAAGCGCGTAGACTCATCGGTGATGACTGATAACACCGTGGACACGGACTTGCCCGATGTGAGCAAGGAGACCGAGGACGAACGTCGTGCGCGTTTTGAGCACGACGCACTCGGTTATGTCGACCAGCTGTACTCGGCGGCGTTGCGCATGGCGCGTAACCCGGCCGACGCCGAAGATCTGGTGCAGGAGGCCTTCACGAAGGCCTACTCGGCATTCCACCAGTACAAGCCCGGGACCAACCTGAAGGCTTGGCTGTACCGAATTCTGACCAACACCTACATCAACCTTTATCGCAAGCGCCAACGCGAACCGCTGCGCACCTCGACGGACACCATCGAGGACTGGCAGATGGCCGAGGCGATGGAACATAGCCCCACAGGGTTGCGCTCCGCGGAAGTTGAGGCACTCGATCACCTGCCTGATTCCGATGTGAAGGCTGCCTTGCAGTCCATCGGTGAGGATTTCAGGCTCGCGGTGTACTTCGTGGACGTCGAGGGTTTCAGCTACAAGGAAGCCGCCGAGATCTTAGGGGTGCCGATCGGGACCGTGATGTCACGGTTGCACCGCGGACGTAAGTCGTTGCGCGAACTACTGGCCGATTACGCCGCAGACCGTGGCATCAAAGCCGCCGGGCCAGGCACCAAGGCCACAGCGAAGAAAGCGGAGAAGTAGCGATGGACTGTAACTCATTGGGGGACTGCGCCGATGACCGCATGGTACGCATTTATGAGTACCTCGACGGCGCGTTGACGCTGGGCGACCTAAAAGACGTTAAAGCACACCTGGATCACTGCCCGGAATGCACCGAGCAGTACGATCTGGAGTGCATCATTCGTTCGGTGGTGCGCCGCAGCTGCCAGGAGGCTGCCCCACAGCAGCTGAAAATGAACATTATTACGCGCATCTCGCAGATCCGCACCGAGTCCGGGCACTAAGCTCCGCGCGGATCAAGACCCAAAAAGAAAACCCCGTATCCTTCGAAATTACTTCGAATGGTACGGGGTTCTTTGTGCTCAAATCGCTTAGCTGTTTGGGCGCTTGCCGTGGTTGGCACCGCCACGCTTACGATCTTTACGCTTACGTGAACGCTTCGACATGGTGACTCCTTTGCGGGATCAATAATTGCCTTCCCGAATGCTCGGGCCGGCTAATAGTCTTTCATACCTTGGCACCATTGCCTAACCGGTGCGCCGGTGGTGAGTCGGCGATTGCCCGGCTTTAGCTGGCGTCTGGTTCGGGCAGATCTAACCAGGAATACCAGCCACGGTGCAGCACCAGCCAGGCCATCAAACCATAACCGGCCTGACCCGGCACACCGCCGGAAGCGGTCAGGTCACTGCGCCACTGCGAGTGGGCGCGCAGCGGAGTGAAGGTGTCGATGTAATGGTGGTTGCGACGTAGCGCCACATCAGAGTAGACCCGGTTCAGCTCGGCGACGCGCTCATTGCGTGCGTCATCTAACCCCGGAGCCGGACCCACCAACAGTGCTTTAATGCTCATCTGCGAGGCCGAATCGAGGATGTTGGCCAGGTTTAAGCGGCTACGCGCGGTGGTCAGCCCCAGATCCACGTCCCGATCGGAGAGCGCAATGACCAGACGGTTCTCGACCTGATCGCCAAAGCGACGGGAGGCTTCGCCCATCCAGCGTTCGGCTAGCGCTTCGGAACCTTCTGCCGGCGCGGCCAGCACGAAGGACTGCAAACGTAGTGCGGGGTCTTGGGTTCGAGCCATCACTCGGCCGAACCAGCCCAGTGCGCGCGGGTCGCCGTGTCCTGCAAGTAACTCATCGCCGATGGCGGTGATGCGGATGGTGCGAAATTCCAACTTGGCGACCTTTCGTTGGTAAAACTAAATCTTTGTCAACCTTAGCAGTGTCCAGTTGCCAGATCGGGGAGGTAAGAGCGGGTTAAAGACCACAGCCGGCGAACCTGAGACCGTCATGACGGTCTCAGGTTCGCCGGCTGTAGTTACACAGTCACGAGCGTGTCGCTTAGCGTGCGAACGCGGCCTTGAGCAGCACCGCAGCTTCGGCTTCGTGACGCTTCGCGTTACCCGCGGAGGTCGCAGCCGAGGCCGGACGTGACACGAGGCTAACCTTCGTATCGAGCTCAGGAGCCACATACAGACCGAAGAACGGCCATGGGCCCTGGTTCGCAGGTTCGTCCTGAACCCACGAAACGCTGGCGTTCGGGTACTTGGCCAGCTCGTCGGCGATCTGCTTCACAGGTGCCGGGTAGAGCTGCTCAACACGAACGATCGCAACCTTCTCATCCTGCGCCTTGCTGCGCGCAGCGATCAGGTCGTAATACAGGCGACCCGAAACCAGCAGCACCTTTTCGACGGCATCCTTGTTGGTGATCGTCGAATCGGCGATGACCTCCTGGAAACCACCGGTGGTGAAGTCCTCCACCTGAGTTGCCGCGGCCTTCAAACGAAGCAGCTGCTTCGGGGTGAAAACGATCAGCGGCTTGCGTGGACGGGCGTAAGCCTGACGACGCAGCAGGTGGAAGTGGTTTGCACCGTTGGAAGGCTGGGCAACAACCATGTTGTTTTCCGCGCACATCTGCAAGAAGCGTTCGATGCGTGCCGAGGAGTGGTCTGGACCCTGACCCTCGTAGCCGTGTGGCAAGAGCATCACCAGCGAAGAGGATTGGGACCACTTCTGCTCGGCCGAGGAGATGAACTCGTCGATCACGGTCTGCGCGCCGTTGACGAAGTCACCGAACTGCGCTTCCCACAAGACCAGTGCATCTGGGCGTTCCACCGAGTAACCGTATTCGAAGCCTAGGGCCGCGTATTCGGAAAGCAGCGAGTCGTAGATCCACAGTGGGGCCTGGTCATCGCTGAGGTGGTGCAGTGGGTACCACTCGTTGTCGTTCTCGCGGTCGTGGAAGACCGAGTGACGCTGTACGAAGGTACCGCGGCGCGAATCCTGGCCTGCCAGACGAACCGGCACGCCTTCCATGGATAGCGAGCCCAAGGCAGCCAGCTCGGCGAAGCCCCAGTCAATGCCGCCTTCGCGGGACATCTTCTCGCGACGCTCCAGCAAAGCCTTGAGCTTGGTGTGCATGGTGAAGTCTTCCGGTACGGCCAGGTGGGCCGCGCCGATCTTCGCCAGCGTGGACTCGGTGATCGCCGAGCCACGTGCACCGTCGACGGTATTCTCGTCGGCGGCCTGCGCGAAAGGCTTCTCCAGGTCGTTAATGGTCGAGCCCGGGGTGATGATCGGGATCGGCGAGGTCTGCGCGGCGTGAGTTTCGGAGAAGATCCGTTCCAGGTTCCCCTTGTACTCGGCCAACACGTTCTCGGCTTCCTCCGCGGTGATATCGCCGCGACCAACAAGGGCCTCGGTGTATAGCTTGCGGGTGGAGCGCTTCGCCTCGATCAGGTTGTACATGATCGGCTGGGTCATCGACGGATCGTCGCCCTCGTTGTGACCGCGGCGGCGGTAGCAGATGAGGTCGATGACGACGTCCTTGCCGAACTTCTGGCGGTACTCGAAGGCCAGCTGGCCTACGTGTACGACGGCCTCCGGGTCATCCCCGTTGACGTGGAAGATCGGTGCCTGCACGGTGCGTGCCACGTCGGTAGCGTATACCGAGGAGCGTGAGGAACTTGGAGCGGTGGTGAAACCGATCTGGTTGTTCACGATCACGTGCACGGTGCCGCCGGTCTTGTAACCTGGCAGCTGGCTCATCGCCAGAACCTCGGAAACTACACCCTGGCCGGCGAATGCTGCGTCGCCGTGCACCAGAATTGGCAGCACGTTGTTCTTCGAATCCATGCGGTCTAGCTTTGCGCGGGTGATGCCCTCAAGCACCGGATCCACGGCTTCTAGGTGCGATGGGTTCGCAGCCAGGTAGACCTTGGTCTGGTTGCCGGCATCGGAGGTGTAGGAACCCTCGGTACCCAAGTGGTACTTCACGTCGCCCGAACCCTGGACCGAGCCCGGAGTTGCGGTGCCCTCAAATTCGCGGAAGACCTGTGCGTAGGTCTTGCCAGCGATATTTGTCAGCACGTTCAAGCGGCCGCGGTGCGCCATACCGATGGCGACCTCGTCCAGCTGCTCGTCGGCGGCGTCAGAAATGATCGCGTCCAACAGTGGGATCAGCGATTCGCCACCCTCAAGGGAGAAGCGCTTCTGGCCGACGAACTTGGTCTGCAAGAAGGTTTCAAACGCTTCGGCGGCGTTCAGCTTCGACAGGATGCGCAGCTGCTCATCGCGTGATGGCTTCGCGTAACCCGATTCCAGCTTCGCCTGGAACCATTCGCGCTCTACCGGGTTCTGCAGGTGCATGTACTCGGTACCGGTGGTACGGCAGTACGCGTCACGCAGGATACCCAGGATGTCGCGCAGCAGGGCGCGGTTTTTGCCGCCCAATCCGCCGGCAACCCATTCGCGATCCAGGTCCCACAGGGTCAGCCCATAGGTCTGGATGTCGAGGTCCGGGTGCTTGCGCTGAACGTATTCCAGCGGGTTGGTGTCCGCCATCAGGTGGCCACGCACGCGGTAGGAGTTGATCAGGTGCTGGATGCGGGCGACCTTGTTGACTACCAGGTCAACGTCAACCTGGTTGTCGATGGCCCAGCGTACCGGCTCGTAAGGGATGCGTAGCTGCTCGAAGATTTCGTCGTAGAAACCCTGCTCGCCGAGCAAGAGGGATTCGATGAGCTTCAAGAATTCGCCGGAACCTGCACCCTGGATCACGCGGTGATCGTAGGTGGAGGTCAGCGTGATGTGCTTGCCGATGCCCAAGGAGGCGACGGTCTTCTCCGAGGAACCACGGTATTCTGCCGGGTATTCCAGTGCGCCGACGCCCACGATGGCGGCCTGGCCCTTGGACAGTCGAGGCACCGAGTGCACGGTGCCGATGCCGCCTGGGTTGGTCAGCGATACGGTGGTGCCCGAGTAATCGTCGGCGGTCAGCTTGTTATTGCGTGCGCGCTTGATCAGGTCTTCGTAGGTGGTCCAGAACTCGTTAAAGCTCAGGGTCTCCGCGGCCTTGATATTTGGCACCGCGAGCATCCGCGAGCCGTCAGGCTTGGGAATGTCGATCGCGATACCGAAGTTCACGTGCGCCGGCTGGATCGCGGTTGGCTTCTTGTCGATCACGTCGTAGGTGACGTTCATCGATGGGATCTGGCTCAACGCACGGATCACGGCGAAGCCGATCAAGTGGGTGAAGGAGATCTTGCCGCCGCGGGCACGCTTGAGGTGGTTGTTGATGACGATACGGTTGTCGATCATCACCTTCGCCGGTACTGCGCGCACGGTGGTCGCGGTAGGCACGGTGAGCGAGGCATCCATATTGGTGGCGATGGCCTTCATTGGCCCGCGCAATGGGGTGCGTTTTTCCTCGCCGTAGAGCTCGGTCGACGGGGCAGGCTTCGGCGCCTGTGCCGGGATCGGAGCGGTTTTCGGAGCGGCATCCTTCGCAGGAGCCGATTCGGCCTTGGTCGGTGCCGGTGCTGCTGGCGCCGATTCGGTGGTGCGCGCCGCGGCCGCGGCGCGAGGTGCGCCCTGACCATTGCTCGACGCTACCGGTGCTGCCGGGGCAGCCTTGGGTGCTGGCGCAGGTGGTGCGCTTGGCTCCGCCTTCGCCGCCGGTGCCGCGGGGGCAGCCGATGCATTGTTTTCGGTGGTGAGGGACTCGAAAATATCCCACCATTTTTTATCGACCGAGTTCTTATCGACGAGATACTGCTGGTACAGCTCGTCTACTAGCCACTCGTTTCCACCAAACTCTTCAGTAAGTCGGTGGTGTGCTTGCTCTGGCACGTGCAACGCCTCTTCCCTGATTTCTACGTTGTTCTAGCTTGAGCCGGTGGTAGCCCGAGGACGTGAAAATGGCCACCGATACTCACAAGATTTCTAGACCTGCGCTCCAGTCTAGTGACATGTTGCAAGGTTTTGCCACGAGTCGTCGGGAATATCACGAAAGTGTCGCTAAACACTGACCATTTACCCCGAGCTAACTACCGCATATCGCGTCTGGCAGAATATTGTGCGCGATCGACGATCTTTCGTTAGACTAAATCGCACTATGGAATCTCATTCTCCAAGCCGGTCCGTCGCCCGCGGGCGCAGCACCGGCCATCACACCGAACGCCTGGCAGATTCTGCCTCCCGATTGGAGCCTTCTAGTTGCCGCTCAGAGCAAACTAGAGGCCTTCTAACCCATCGATTCCAGGGGCGTGGCTAACCGCCCATGGAATGGATCTTCATACTTTTCGGTGTACTGCTCATACTTGGCACCGGCTTTTTTGTGGCGGTCGAGTTTTCGCTCGTAGCCCTCGATAAAAGCACCGTCCAGCAGGCCATCGATCGCGGCGAAGCAGGCGCAAAACCACTGCTGCAGTGCCTGACCTCGCTGTCCACCCAACTTTCCAGCTGCCAGCTAGGTATCACGCTGACCACGCTGCTCACCGGTTATGTACTTGAACCGGCGATGAGCAAGCTGCTCGCCCCGGTACTAGAAAACTTCGGTATTGGCGGCTCCAGCGCCACCGCGGTCGCCGTGGTGATCTCCCTGGTAGTGGCCACCTTGCTCTCGATGCTGATCGGCGAGTTGGTCCCCAAGAACCTGGCGATCGCTAAGGCGATGGCGGTCGGTAAGGTGCTGGCCCGCCCACAACTGGTATTCACCGCCATCTTTAAGCCGGCGATCGTGGTGCTCAACGGTTTTTCGAACATGATCCTGCGCAGGTTCTTCGGCCTCGAAGCGAAGGAAGAAATTTCCGCCGCCCGTAGTGCCCAAGAACTTGCCTCGCTCGTTCGGCGTTCCGCGGAACTTGGCACCCTCGACATTCAGACCGCGCGATTTGTGGAATCAACCATTGAATTTTCCGAACGCACCGCGGCCGATGTGATGACCCCACGCACCTCGATGGCCACCATTGAATCCGAGGCGGACCTCTCCGAACTCATCATGATGAGCGCCGATACCGGGTTCTCCCGGTTCCCGGTCACCGAGGGCTCCAGCGACGAAATTCAGGGCATCTGCCACGTCAAAGCCGTCGTTTCGGTGCCACGCGAACGTCGTGCGGCGCTGCAGGTCGGCGAATTTGCGCGCGACGCCCTCTACGTTCCAGAGACCATTCACCTTGACGTCTTGCTCGAACAACTTCGCGCCGCGGAATTCCAGGTAGCGATCGTGATGGACGAATACGGTGGCACCGCCGGACTGGTGACCTTGGAAGACCTGGTCGAAGAGATCGTCGGGGAAGTCTCCGACGAGCATGACGAGGACGAGGAAGAGGCGGTCACTCAGCCCGACGGCCAATGGCTGTTCCCCGGGATGAACCGCCCGGACCACATCAACGAGCACTTCGACACGGATGTGATTCCCGACGACTCGGCCTATGACACCATCGGCGGCTTTATGCTCTCCGAACTTGGCCGCCTGGCCGAATTGAACGACACCGTGCACACCGCGGCCGGTACCTTCACGGTGACCGAACTTGATGGCCGCCGGATCGCGCAGGTACGTTTTGAACCTGCCCCGGACGTAGCGGAGGGCACCCATGAGTGACCTAATGGGAATCGCCTGGCTTTTCATCCTTTTGGCGATCAACGCGTTCTTCGTGGCCGGCGAATTTGCCGTCATGTCGGCGCGCCGCTCGCAGATTGAACCATTGGCCGACGAGGGAAATAAACGCGCGAAGATTGCGCTGTTCGCCATGGAGCACGTTTCGATCATGCTCGCGGTCTGCCAGCTGGGCATCACCGTCTGCTCGTTGTTGATCCTGAACATTTCCGAACCTGCGCTGCATCACCTGCTCGGCGTGCCGATGATGGCGCTGGGGATGCCGGTCGAGGTTGCGGACACCGTCGCCTTCCTGATCGCGCTGATCTTGGTGACCTTCTTGCACGTGACCTTTGGCGAGATGGTGCCGAAGAACATTTCGGTGTCCATCGCGGACAAGGCGGTGATGGTGCTGGCGATGCCGCTGGTGGGCGTCTCCAAGGTGCTCAAGCCGATCATCGCGATGCTTAACGGTGCGGCGAACCTGTTCCTGAAACTCTTTGGCGTGGAACCGCAGGACGAGGTGACTAGTTCTTATACCGCCGCCGAGGTGCGTTCGATTATCGATACCTCCTCGCAGGAGGGAACGCTAGAAAACAAGCACGCGCTGCGGCTGACCAAGGCGCTGGAATTTTCCACCGTCTCGGCGGCCTCCTGCATGGTGGAAGTTGACAAGTTGTTCACCCTGGAATGGGGGCAGACCACCGCGCGCGAGTTTGAAAAGAAGGTCGGCAAGACCGGGTATTCGCGCATGCTGATCACCCGCGAGGATGTGCCGGTGGGCTACTGGCATGTTAAAGACGTGATGCTGATCGACGATGCACACTCCACCGCGCCGCTGCGAGATCTGCCGCTGCACCCACTGGGTGTGGTGAAGCAGGATACCGAAATCGAAGAGGCGCTGGAGAGCATGCGTCAGGAGGGCAATCACCTCTCGGCAGTGGTCAACGAGGCGGGCGCCACCATCGGCGTACTGTTCCTGGAGGACATTATCGAGGTGTTGGTGGGCGAGATTAGCGATTCGACGCAGAAGCGTCACGCCCCGCCAAGCTCGCAGCAGGACAACTAGCCTCACAAATAAATGCGTATTGCGAACCAGTCGCAACTGGTAGAGTTAACTGCGGCATCGTACCCACGATGCCGCAGTTTCTTTAAGCGTGAAAGCCGGTTTATGAGCACTTCCCCGATCCTCAGCTTCGACGCGGCAACCCTGGCCTTCGGCCCGCGGGTGCTGTGGCAAGAATTGAACCTGCAGGTGAAACCCGGGGAATTTCTGGCGGTGCTCGGGCCCAACGGTTCGGGCAAAACCAGTTTCATCAACACCATGCTGGGCACCACCGCGCTGAATTCCGGGCGCGTTTCCATCGCCGGAGCCCCGGTGCGCCGCGGCTCAAACCTGGTAGGTCTGATCCCGCAACAACGCCCCTTTGGTGACAACGTTCCCTTACGCGCGCGCGATCTGGTGGCGCTCGGGGTAGACGGCAACCGGCCCGGGATCCGCATCGCCCGCAAGGCGGTCCACGCCAAGGTTGATGAGCTGCTGGAATTGGTGGGCGCCAGCGCCTACGCGGACCGGGCGGTCGGCGATCTTTCCGGTGGCGAACAGCAACGTTTACGCGCCGCCCAAGCGTTGGCCGGGAACCCGCGGGTGCTGCTTTGTGATGAACCATTGCTCTCCCTTGACCTGCACCATCAGCAGGCGATCAGCCAGGTGATTCACCGCCAGGCCGCCGAACACGGCGCCGCGGTCATCTTCGTCACCCACGAGATCAACCCGATCTTGCCCTATGTGGACCGCGTGCTTTATCTGGCCGAGGGTAAATTCCACCTCGGCAGTGTGGATGAGGTGATGCAGTCCTCGGTGTTGAGCAAACTTTATGGTGCTCCGGTAGAAGTGTTGCGCGTGAACGGACGGATCGTGGTGGTCAGCGGCGATGGGCAACGCCAATTGCCGCCCGACGGGCATGAGCACGCCGAAGATGCCACGACAGAGACCGGGAAGTAAGCGACGATGAACTTCGCAGATTTTATCGACCGCACGTTGAACTTTGACGACTATGGGCTGCTGCTGCCACTGGTCTCCAACTCGCTGATCGCCGGCGCCGCGCTGGGCATCGTCGGCGGGCTGATCGGCATCTTCATCATGATGCGCGATATGGCCTTCGCGGTCCACGGCATCGCCGAGCTTTCCTTCGCCGGGGCGGCCTTTGCGCTGCTCATCGGGGTGGACGTGGTGACCGGGTCGGTGGCCGGCTCGCTGATTGCCGCACTGGTGCTCGGAGTCTTAGGGACCCGGGCGAAGGATCGAAACTCGATCACCGGGGTGCTGATGCCCTTCGGCCTGGGCCTGGGCATCTTATTCCTCTCACTCTATGAGGGGCGCAGTGCAAATAAGTTTGGCCTGCTCACCGGGCAGATTGTCGCGGTCGACGACGTGCAGCTCGGCGGCATGCTGGCGCTCTGCGCGGTGGTGGTGCTGGCGCTGATCCTGGTTTGGCGTCCGCTGACCTTCGCCTCGGTGGACCCGGTATTAGCCAACGCCCGAGGCGTACGCACCGGCGGACTGTCGATCATCTTTATGGTGATTTTGGCGTTGGCGGTGGCCGTCGCGATCCAGGTAGTTGGTGCGCTGTTGGTGTTGGCGTTGCTGATCACCCCGGCCGCCGCGGCCTTGCGGGTCAGCTCCAACCCGGCGCTCACGGTGATTTTAGCGATCGTGTTTGCCGAGATTTCGGTGCTCGGCGGAATCCTGCTGGCGCTGGCCGGCTCGCTGCCGATCAGCCCGTACGTGACTACCATTTCCTTCGTGATCTACCTGGTTTGCCGCGGCGTGGAAGCGCTGCGGAGTCCGCGCAAACACCAGGTTTAACGCCGCCGCCAGACCGGCCGGCAGCGCTGCGGCTTAGCTGGCCTTGCGCCGGCAGTCCTCGCAGAGCCCATAAATTTCTACGGTGTGCTCCGGATCGGTGAACCCATTTTCTGCGGCCACCCGCGCAGCCCAACGTTCCACCGCCGGGGCGAGCACCTCCACGGTCTTCGAGCACACCCGGCAGACCAGGTGGTGGTGGTGTACCTCGGTCTCACAGCGCCGAAAACGGGCCTCGCCGTCACCGCTGCGCAACACATCGACCAGGCCATCGTCGGCCATCGACTGCAGCAGCCGGTATACCGTGGCCAGCGAGACCTGCTTCGCCGAGTCCACCAGCCAGCGGTGCAGCTCCTGAGCGGTGGCAAAATCGTCGACCTCGCCCAACGCCTCGGATACCGCGAGCCTCTGTTTGGTCACGCGGGTTTCTGGCTGCGCCATCTCGCTGCACCGTTCCTTCCTGAAAACTTTTTGGTCCGGGTACACTGATGCGCCCTTAGAACCTCAATTTTAGCCAACTTCGCCGCAAGATCCGTGTCTGTGACTGGCCGAGGGCGCGCCGTCGGCCTAGGCTGAAGCTATGCGCATCACATTACGCGGGCATTCCGCCATTCACGTGGCCACCATCGACGGTTCCTTGTTGCTCGATCCCGGCGTCTGGTCAGCACTTGACGGGGCTTTCACCGGCATTAGCGCGGTGCTGCTCACCCATCAACATGCCGATCACGCAGATCAGCCACGGATCGCGGACGCGGTGATCGAAAATTCGATGTTGCGCGTATATGCGCCCGACGCGTTGGCTCGCGCCCTGCGTGAGGCGCTGCCCGGCCCGCACCAGGCGCAGATTACGACGGTACAGGCCGGGGACGACTTTGTGGTCGGCGGAATCCGCGTGCGCGCCTTCGGAGGCACCCACGCCACCATTCATAGTTCGATCGAGCTGGTGGGGAACGTCGGCTATCTGGTCGGCGAGAGCGAGCTCTTCCACCCCGGGGACAGCTATCAGGTGCCCATCGGGATTCGCCCGCAGGTGTTGGCGCTGCCGCTGATGGCCCCGTGGGCAAAAATCGCGGAGACCATGGATTTTGCTACCGCGGTGGGTGCGCCGGTATGGGTGCCGATCCACGACGGGCTGCTCAACGAGCGTGGCCGCAACCTCTTTGACACCCAACTATCGACCCGAGCTCAGGGCTCCGGCGCGACGCTGCGCCGACTAGAGCCGGGCACCAGCTACGAACTTGCACAGATCGGAACGGACGCATGAATCCACTAATTTCGGCCTCCGAGCTGGCCGCACGGCTGGCCGAGCCCACACTAGTGCTCCTTGACGTGCGCTGGGTGCTGGGCCGCACCGACGGCAAGGCGCACTACGCGGCGGCGCATATTCCCGGCGCGGTGTTCGTCGACCTAGACACCGAACTGTCGGGTGCCACCACCACGCATTCTGGCCGCCACCCGCTACCGACTCCCGCAGATTTTGAGGCGAGCGCGCGCAGCTGGGGGATCGGTCAGGATTCCTCCGTGGTAATTTACGATGATTCCGGCGCGCTGGCCGCGGCCCGCGCCTGGTGGTTACTGCGCCACGCGGGTTTTGACCAGGTGGCGGTGCTCGACGGCGGATTGGACTCGTATAAAGAGCTAGGCGGACAGCTGGCAAGCGGGGAGGAAAATAACCCGCCCGGGGACGTGCAACTAAGTTGGGGCGCCATGCCGGTGCTCGATTTTGCCCAGCTTGAAGGTTATCCCGGCACGCTGATCGATTCGCGCGCCACCGCCCGCTACCTGGGAATCGAGGAACCTATCGACCCGGTGGCCGGGCATATTCCCGGGGCACGTAATCGGCCAACCACCGACAACCTCGACGCGCAAGCCAAATTTTTGCCACCCGCGGACCTAACCCGCGCCTTTCAAACTCTGCAACAGGGCGCGAAAACAGCCGGTGAAGACGCGCGGTTAGCCGCCTATTGCGGGTCCGGGGTGACTGCCTGCCACCAGGTGCTCGCCGGCGCGCAGGTCGGGCTTCAGATCGCGCTCTACCCGGGCAGCTGGTCACAATACTGTTCCTACCCGCAGGCGCCGGTCACCACCAGCGATGAACAACACCGTCACTAACCGAAAGGCCCTTTATGAGCACGCTCTTTAGCAAAATTATTAACGGAGACATCCCGGGACGCTTTATCTGGTCCGATGAGACCTGCGTCGCGTTCCTTTCCATCGGACCGCTCAGCGATGGCCACACCTTGGTGGTGCCGCGCGCGGAGATCGACGAATTTACCGACGCGGACGACGCACTGCTCACACACCTGAACCTGGTAGCGGTGAAGATCGGTCGCGCGCAGAAACGTGCGTTTAATGCGGCGCGTGCCGGGCTGATGATCGCCGGTTTTGAGGTCCCACACCTGCATGTGCACGTTTGGCCGACCAATTCGCTAGCCGACTTTGACCTGTCCAACGCGGCGGTCAACCCGGATCCGGCACGCATGGATGAGAATGCGGCCACACTGCGCGCGGCCTTGCATGAAGACGGCTACGCGCAGTTTGTCCCGGCCGACTAGGCGCACCCTACAGCGCCGCCAGCGAATCCTTAATCGCCTTGCGGATGCGCTTCTCGCTGACCGAATACGCGGTACCCAACTCTTGGGCAAACAGCGAGATGCGCATCTCTTCGAGCATCCACTTCACCTCGCGCAGCCCCGCCGGAGTGCGAGCTCCCTCGGGGACCTTAGACAGCGCGACGTCGTAGTCATCCTCTAATTTCTGGATCACCATCAGCCCGTGCCCATCTCTGGTCACCGCCCCGGAGGTGAGCTTAGCCAGACGGGATTCGATACCCTCCAAATAGCGCGGCAAACGCATCAGATGGCCGGCCCCGGTCGCGGCGATAAACCCTGGGTAAATGAGCTGTTCCAGCTGCGAGCGAATGTCGCTGACCGCGGCAAACATCGCCAACGACTTAGTGGCCTTCAGCGCGGTGTGTACCCGGGTCGCGGAGCCAAACACCTTGGAAATGACCGCGGTGATCGCAAAAACTGTGTCGATCTGCTCGGCGCGCACCGTTTCAAACAACTTCTCAAATCCGGCACGATCCATCGGCAGTGCCTCGGGGACCAGCTTGTCCACCGCGGCCATCGTGCAATCGGCGATCAGCTCATCGATCGAACCATGCGGATTTTGGCTAAAGGCTAGCCGCTCGGCATTATTCAGATGCCCGATGACAAACTTTGAGGCGGCCGGTAGGCGCAGCATCAGCAGGCGGATAATTCCGCCGCGATGTGCGCTGTCGCGTTCGGCGGCGCTGCGATAAACGCTCAGGCTCACGTCCTTGCCGGTATCCACCAACCCTGGATAAGCGGTAATTTCCTGACCCATCACGGTGGTGGTGACCTTTGCCGGCAGTACGTCCGCCTGAGTGTGCAGCGTCGGCCAGGCGGTGAGCCCCTGCTGATCCCACTGGCCTGAAGACCCGGATGAGCCCGATGCCTGCGACCCCTTCGCGTTTTTGGCGCCCTGAACCGGGTTCGCGCCCTGGACATTTTTGCCCTTCGCGCCAGCCTTACCCGCAGCACCAGTGTTACCGGCAGCCGGGGCCGCCGGTCGCGCCAAACTAGGGGAGTTAACCCCACTGGCCAACGCCGCCCGGTTCGCCGCCGCCAACTTGTACTGCAGCGCGGCCAAGTCATCTCCGCGGCCAAGCACCGTCCCGGCAGAGTCAACCACCTCAAAGCCGAAGCGCAGGTGAGCGGGAAGCGTCGAAAAATCAAACACCTCCGGGTCCACCACCATGCCGCCCAGTCGGCGCAGCACCAGCGCCAAGGATTGCGCCAAGTCATCGTTGTCCGGGTCAAAACCGGTGTCCAACATGGTTAGCGCACGGCCGGCCACATCGGGAGCCGGAACAAAGTTTTTGCGAATCGCCTTGGGCATCGAACGAATCAACGCGGTGATCAGTTCGTGGCGCAGCCCCGGGATCAGCCAGCGAAAACACGCCGGATCCAACTGGTTTAAGAACACCACCGGAACCTGCAGCGAGACGCCGTCACCCTCGGGCCCGATAGCCGCCGGGTTGTACTCATAATTGAGCGGCAGCGCGATGGAACCGTGAGACCAGGTGCGCGGGAACGCGGTCTCATCCAACTGATCCGCGTCCGAGGCGAGCACCGCCGCCGGATCAAAGTCCAACAGCCCAGGATCGGCAGCCGACGCGCGCTTATACCAACGATCAAAGTGCCGCTCGGAGACAACATTTTCGCCCAGCCGCGAGTCGTAAAAGTCGAACAGGTCCTCGTCGCTGATGCGCAGGTCATGACGGCGCATCCGAGTTTCGAGCTCTTCAACTTCGGCCAGCACCGCGCGGTTGCGGGCGAAGAACTTGTGGTGGGTACGCCAATCGCCCTCCACCAGGGCATGGCGGATAAACAGTTCGCGGGCCAGCGGCTGATCCACTCGCCAGTAATGCATGCGACGCTTGGCCACGATCGGCAACCCGAAGAGCGTGACCTTCTCATAGCCCATCACCGAACCCATTTTTTTGGACCAGTGCGGCTCCGAATAGCTGTGCTTGAGCAGATTCGGCGCGAGCTCCTCCACCCATGCCGGGTCGATCGCCGCCGCGGTGCGCGCCCACAGCCGCGAGGTTTCCACCAGCTCGGCGGCCATCACCCAGGTCGGCGACTTCTTAAACAATGCGGACCCCGGGAAGATCGCGAAGCGTCCGCCGCGCGCCCCCTGGTAATCACGTTTGCGTTCATCATAGAGCCCGATGTGTCCGAGCAACCCGGCCAGCAGCGACTTGTGGACCTGGTCCTCGTTCGCCGCCGGGTCAATCGGTGCGGCGGCCACGGTAATTTGCAGCGACTTGGACAGTTGGCGCAGCTGGGTGAACAGATCCTGCCACTCGCGCACCCGCAGGTAGTTAATGTGTTCGGACTTGCACAGCCGGCGAAACGCCGAGGAGGACAGCTCTTTTTGCTGTTCTTGGAGGTAAGCCCAGAGGTTCAGCAACCCGGTGAAGTCCGACTTTTCGTCGGCGAAGCGCTTATGGAGCAGCGCGGCTTTTTCGCGCTGCCCGGTGTCTTCGCTGGGTCGTTCGCGCGGATCTTGGATGCTCAGCGCGGCGGCCAGCACCATCAGTTCCTTAGCCACCCCACGGTTCGCGGATTCCAAAATCATCCGGCCCAACCGCACATCGAGCGGAAGCAACGCGAGTTTGCGTCCCACATCGGTCACTACCGCGCGCTTGTCTTCGCTTAGCGCCCCGAGTTCGCGCAGCAGGTTCACCCCGTCGGAGATCGCCCGCGCGTCCGGTGGCTGCACAAAACCGAAGTTTGAAACCTCGGCGGCGGTGGCCACCACACCCATCGAAATCATTTGCAAGATGACACTTGCCAGCGAGGTGCGCAGAATTTCGGGGTCGGTAAATTCCGGGCGCGAGTCGTAGTCCGCCTCGGAATACAGCCTGATCGCGACGCCCTCCGAGACACGCCCGCAACGCCCGGAACGCTGATTGGCGCTGGCCTGGGAGACTCGTTCGATCGGCAGGCGTTGCACCTTGGTGCGGTGGCTGTAGCGCGAGATGCGCGCGGTGCCGGTGTCGATCACGTATTTAATGCCCGGCACCGTCAGCGAGGTTTCGGCCACGTTGGTCGCCAAAATAATGCGCGGCGCGGCCCCCGGATGGAAGACCGCATGCTGTTCGGCTAGTGAGAGTCGGGCGAACAACGGCAACACCTCATAGCGCGGCAAGCGTTTGTTCGCCACCACCAGGGCGCGCAACGCATCGGCGGCATCGCGAATTTCACGCTCCCCGGAGAAGAAGATCAGGATATCCCCGGGCGCCTCGCTTGCCAGCTCACGTACCGCGTCGGTGACCGCGTCCAACGGATCGCGGTCATCTTCCAGCGAATTAGCGTCCTCGTCGGATAATTCCTCGGTGGATGCCTCCAGCGGGCGGTAGCGGATTTCCACCGGGAAGGTACGTCCGGAAACCTCGATAATCGGCGCTGGCTTAACCTCACCGGAAGGTAAAAGCGTGCCAAAGTGCGTGGCAAAGCGTTCCGGATCGATGGTCGCGGAGGTGATGATGAGTTTAAAGTCCGGCCGCTTGGGCAGAATTTCTTTCAGGTAGCCGAGCAAAAAGTCGATGTTTAGGCTGCGTTCGTGCGCCTCATCGATGATGATCGCGGAATACTTTTTGAGCAGCTTGTCGCGCTGAATTTCGGCCAGCAGAATGCCGTCGGTCATCACCTTCAGCTGCGTTTGGCGGGAAACTTCGCCGGTGAAACGCACATGGAAGCCCACCTCGTCGCCGATCTTGGTGCCCAGTTCCTCGGCGATGCGCTCGGCTACGGTGCGTGCGGCAAGCCTGCGCGGTTGGGTGTGTCCGATCATGCCCCGCTGTGCCAGCCCGAGTTCCAGCAGCATTTTGGGTAGCTGCGTGGTTTTACCGGATCCGGTCTCGCCGGCGATGATCACCACCTGGTTCGCGCGGATCGTCTCGATGATGTCCTCGCGACGCGCGGATACCGGAAGGGTTTCGGGATAAGAAATGCTGATGGCCATGATGAGCCCATTCTATGGCCCGAGGCTTCGCATCGCCGACTTCGGGCGCAGATCCACGTGCAAGGCCGGCACTTACGGGATAAAGCGTTGATTTGTGTCACATCTAAGGGGCTGTCAATTTTTCATTCCGTCCAGTGTCAGAGCGTCAGCTTCGGCAATGAGGATACGGATTTGCCTCCGGATCGACGCAAATCGTGCAGTTGTGCGCGTTAGCGGTCGATTGTGGGGTTAAACGTCTTTACTCACCTCGGGTTTGAAGCCTAGGTGAGGTCGTTCACATGTAAGATCGTGGGTAATCACCTGCACGTGATTCGGGTAGTTCCCGCTCCGGCTCGTCGTCGCCGACGGGCTGGGAACCGAATCGGTCGGGCATGGGGACATCACTCGCATATGGGAACTTGTTGAAAGGAACACCATGAAGAGCTTCACCGCTTTGAAACTTGTTGCACTTGCCGCCTCCGGCGCGCTGGCCCTGACCGCTTGTGGCGGCAGCACCGGGGATGAAACCTCAGGTAACGGCGGGGCCGCTGCGGAAGGTCCGGTCAAAATCGGCACCATCCAGTACGTATCGCACCCCTCCCTGGACGCCGTGACCAAGGGCTTCAAAAAGGGTATGGAAGAAGCTGGGTACACTGGCGACAAGATTTCCTACGACGACAACAACGCCCAGGGCGACCAGGCCACCAACGCCTCGATCGTCGGCAAGCTCGCCTCGGATTCAGACATCGATCTGGTCCTCGCGATCGCCACCCCATCGGCTCAGGCTGCGGCTCAGTCGATCACCAGCATTCCGGTACTTTTCTCCGCCGTCACCGATCCGGTAGACGCGAAGCTGGTAGCTTCCAACGAGGCACCGGGCGCAAATGTCACCGGCACCTCTGACAAGAACCCGGTCAAGGAGCAGCTCGAACTGCTCAAGCAGATCTCCCCAGACGCCAAGAAGGTCGGCATCGTCTACTCCTCGGGCGAAGCGAACTCCGCCGTCCAGGTCCAGTGGGCCAAGGATGCGGCCGCAGAGCTAGGACTCACGATCGAAGAGTCGGCGATCTCCGCTCCCTCGGAAGTTCAGCAGGCTGCTAACTCGCTGGACGTCGACGCGTTCTACGTACCTACCGACAACGCGGTAGTTTCCGCGTTGGAAGGCCTGCTGCAGACCGCACAGACCAAGAAGATCCCGGTCATCGCCGCCGATGGTGATTCGGTCAAGCGTGGCGCTACCGCCACCTTCGGTATCAACTACGAGAAGCTTGGCGTGCAGACCGCAAAAATGGCTGACAAGATCCTCAAGGGTGAGGCCAAGCCTGCCAGCATGCCAGTTGAGACGTTGACCGAGGTTGACCTGTACCTCAACGAGACCGCAGCGAAGAAGATCGGCCTTCAGTTCCCAGCGGAGCTCAAAGACAAGGCGATCGAAACCTACTAAGGGTTTAGCACTACCCACCAGCTAAGGAGGCGAGGCGCGAGATGTTAACGCCTCGCCTTCTTCGTGACCTATGAACTTTCTTACCACTCAAGGATCCACAAATGATCACAGCGGTTGAACTCGGGCTGATTTACGCGTTGATGGCGCTCGGGGTATATCTGACGTTCCGCATTCTGGACTTTCCGGACCTCACCGTCGACGGCAGCTTCACCACCGGTGCCGCGGTCGCCGCGGTAGGCATCGTGAACGGAATGAATCCGTGGCTGGCCACCGTGCTGGCATTCCTGGCCGGCATGGTCGCCGGTACGATCACCGGCCTGCTGCACACCAAGGGCAAGATCGACGGCCTGCTCGCCGGTATTTTGACGATGATCGCGCTGTATTCGATCAACCTGCGCATTATGGGCAAGGCAAATACGCCGCTGCTGGGCGAGGACACGCTGATCAGCCCGTTGCGTGCGGCCGGAATACTCGGCTCTGCCACCTCGGTGCTCATCCTCTTCGCCGTCGCGCTGGTTTTTGTGGCCGCGATCGTCTGGTTCCTGCACACCGAGATGGGCATGGCGATGCGCGCCACGGGGGACAACCACGAGATGATCCGCTCCTTTGGTGTCTCCACCGACAACCAGAAGATCCTTGGTCTGGCACTGTCTAACGGGTTTGTGGCCCTTTCCGGTGCGGTCATCGCCCAGTACCAAGGCTTCGCCGACGTGGGCATGGGCATCGGTGTGATCCTCATTGGTCTGGCCTCGGTGATCGTCGGTCAGGCAATTTTCACCCAGCGTTACATCTGGCTGGCCGCGGTGGCCGTCGTCTTCGGCGCGGTCATCTACCGTCTGGTCATCCAGTTTGCACTGGTCGCCGGTCTGGAGGTCAACGACATGAAGCTGATTTCCGCGGTGCTGGTGGTCGTTGCGCTGCTGCTTCCCAAGTGGAAGGGCTTCCAAAAAATTATGAAAAACTTCAAACGCAAGGACTCGGACGCCGAGCCGATCCAGGAAGAGGTGCGCAGCAATGCTTGAAATTAAGAACCTGTCACGGACCTTCTTCCCCGGAACGGTCAACGAGCGCAAGGCGCTACGCGATATCAACCTCTCGTTGGGCTCCGGCGAATTTGTCACCGTCATCGGCTCCAACGGCGCCGGTAAATCCACGGTGCTGAACATGGTCGCCGGCAAACTGTACCCGGACACCGGATCGGTCACCGTCGACGGTAAAAACGTCACTCGAATGGCCGACTACCGCCGTGCAAAGTACATCGGCCGGGTCTTCCAGGATCCGATGGCCGGCACCGCGCCGACGATGAGCATCGAAGAGAATATGGCGCTGGCTCACGCCCGTGGCCGATTCCGCGGACTGAGCATGGGGGTCAGCGCCAAGCGCCGGGAACTGTTTGTTGAAGAGCTCAAATCCTTGGAGCTCGGCCTGGAAAATCGGCTGAAAACCAAGGTGGGACTTCTCTCCGGTGGTCAGCGTCAGGCGCTAAGCCTGCTGATGGCTACCTTCTCGAAGCCGAAGATCCTGCTGCTCGACGAGCACACCGCGGCGCTTGATCCGCAGCGTGCGGCGCTGGTGTCCCGGTTGACCAATGAGATCGTGCAACGTCACCAGCTGACCACCCTGATGGTCACCCACAATATGGAGCAGGCGCTCGCGCTGGGCACCCGGTTGATCATGATGCACGATGGGCAGATCATTCTGGACCTGGACCAGGAAGCAAAGTCAGCGATGACCGTTAAGGGTCTGCTCGGGGAGTTTGAGAAGATCAAGGGCGCGCAGCTCGATGATCGCACGATGCTTCAGTAGCTTTAGCTATGCAGTGCCGCTAGCCGCCGGTGGTTCCTTCGTCTTGACGGGGTCCGCCGGCGGCTTGCTGCGTTAACCGGCTGAGCTTTGGCTTGCAGGCAGCGCACCGTACTACTGTTGAAGTCGAATGTTGAAGTCGAAACCGCGTGACCGCGATTCGCAGGATGGATCGAGCAGGTTAAGTCACGCAGGGCAGATAGGCGAGGGTAAATGGCACGCACACAAATTCCGGTCATCGGGTTAACCGGGTATTTGGGCGCCGGTAAAACCACGCTGCTCAACCATTTGCTGCGCACCCCGGGTGCCCGGATCGGCGTGGTGGTCAACGACTTTGGGGTGATCAACGTCGACGCGGGACTAATCACCGGGCAGGTAGACGCCGCCGAGTCGATCGCCGGCGGCTGCGTGTGCTGTCTGGATGACTCCGGGGGATTGGACCAGGCGCTGGCCACGCTCGCGGCCCCTCGGCTGCGACTGGATGCGATCATTATCGAGGCCAGCGGGGTGGCCGAACCCTTAGCGCTCGCCCGATTGATTCGATTCAGCCAGGCAAAAAGTGTGCGCCCCGGCGGGCTGATCGAGGTGGTGGACGCGGCGAACTACTTTGCCACGGTGGACACCCACGATCAACCACCTGCACGTTTTGAAGCCGCCTCGCTGGTGGTGCTCAACAAGATCGACCAGCTTGAAGGCGGCGAGCAAGAGACCGAAGCTGCGCTGACGCGCATCGCACAGCGGATCGCGCTGCGTAACCGGCAGGTGCCACTGGTGCGAGCCCAGCGTGGGGCGATCGACCCGGATCTGGTCTTCGACGTGGCCCTGGCCGAAGATCCCGAGGATCAGCTACCGCTGGGAGCACTGCTACGTGCCGAACATGGATCGCACACCCATCAGCATGCGGCCGCGGTCACCGTGGCCGCGCCGGAGCCGATTTCCCCGAGCGCGCTGGTAGATCTGCTCGAACGCCCGCCGGCCGGGGTGTACCGGTTGAAGGGGATTGTGTCGGTAGCTACCGCGCGCGGCGCGAAGTGGTGGGCGGTCAACCTCACCGGCCGGCAGATCCATGTGGCCAGCCATCGGGGAAGTGAGCAACCCGGGCTGGTGGCTATCGGTGTGGGGATCGATGAGCAGGCGGTTCGTGCGGCGCTGGATACCGCGGTGCAACCTAGCCAGTTGGCCGATGCGGCGGGAACCCGACGGTTACAACGCCACGCACGGCTCAGCGCTTCGTAGTCCGGCGGTTAGTCTGGCGCGGGTCAGCCTGGCGCGGGTGAGATCGGGCGCCAAAAAAGGGTAAAGAAAAAGGCCCCGCAGTGACTGCGGAACCTTTTTGCTGGTGCCCCTGAAAGGAATCGAACCTTCGGCCTTCTGCTCCGGAGGCAGACGCTCTATCCACTGAGCTACAGAGGCGTGTTGCTAAGCAACAGGAAAAATACTATCAGGTGATCGCGGCATCTGCGCAATCCATCTGGGCCACACGGGCCAGTCAAATGCCTACAGCATCACAAGCGGTTATGTCATGAATGCCTAAGAAGTGCACGAAAAACCGCTATTCTTGTACGGTGACTCCTGAAGAACTCTCCGCTGCCATATCCGCATGCCTTTCGCAGGCCGTAGCCGCCGGCGAAATCGCCGTCGAAGTACCCGACACCGTACGCGTCGAGCGACCCAAAAGCCGTGAGCACGGCGACTGGTCCACGAACATCGCGCTACAACTGGGTAAGAAGGCGTCCATGGCGCCGCGCGACTTCGCGGCCATGTTGGTGCGACGACTTTCCGAGGTGGAAGGCATCGGCGGCGTAGAAATCGCCGGGCCTGGCTTCCTGAATATCACCCTGGATACCGCCGCCGCCGGCGAGCTGGCGCGCACCATCGTGGAGGCCGGGGATCACTTCGGCCACAACCAGGCGCTGACCGGCCACGTGGTGAACATGGAATTCGTCTCCGCAAACCCGACCGGACCGTTGCACATCGGTCACACCCGCTGGGCCGCGCTGGGCGATGCGATCGCCCGCGTACTTCGCGCATCTGGCGCACAGGTCACCAGCGAGTACTACATTAACGACGCCGGCAACCAGATGAACGTGTTTGCACGTTCGGTGTACAACCGGATGCATGGCCTGCCGGTTCCCGAGGGTGGCTACCCGGGCGAGTACATCAAGGAGCTGGCGGACATTGTCTTGGCCCAAGCCCCGGAACTTGCCGAGCAGGACGAAGAAACCGCGCTGCCAAAGCTGCGCGAACTTGCTTACACCGCGCAGCTGGCGGACATTAAGTCCACGCTGGCAGACTTCGGCGTGAACTTTGACGTCTTCTTCTCCGAAAGTGCCTTGCACGATGGCGGAGCGGTAGCCGACGCGGTGGCCCGCCTACGCGAACAGGGCCACATCTTCGACCTAGAGGGCGCGGTCTGGCTGCGCACCACCGACTTTGGTGATGACAAGGACCGCGTGCTGATCCGCGCGAACGGGGAACCAACCTACTTCGCTGCCGACGCCGCCTACTACCTGTCCAAAAAAGATCGTGGCTTCAGCGAAAAGATTTACCTGCTGGGCGCGGACCACCACGGTTATGTGAATCGGCTTAAGGCCATCGCCGCCTGTGCCGGCGACGACAAAGAGGCGAACATCGAGGTGCTGATCGGCCAATTGATCAGCGTCAACGGTGCGAAGCTGTCCAAACGTGCCGGCAACATCATCGAGCTGCGCGATCTGATCAACTGGATTGGTGCGGACGCGCTGCGCTACTCGCTGGCGCGCTACCCGGCCGATTCGCCGATCGCGCTGGACCCGGAACAGTTGAAGAAGAACACCAACGACAACCCGGTCTTCTACGTGCAGTACGCTCATGCGCGCTCCTTCGGCGCCTCGGCCAACGCACAGGCCAAGGGCGTCACCCGCGAATCCTTCGACGCCTCGCTGCTCACCGACCCGAGCGAAAACGAGTTGTTGGCGGTGCTTGGCCAGTTCCCTTCGGTGGTTGCCGGCGCCGCACAATCACGCGAACCACACCGCATCGCCCGCTACCTGGAACAGGTCGCCGGCGCCTACCATTCCTGGTATGCCGCCACCCGCGTCACCCCGCTGGGCGACGGACCGGTCGAAGAAGTGCACCACACCCGGTTATGGCTCAACGACGCCACCACCCAGGTTCTGGCCAACGGACTGTCACTGCTGGGCGTCTCCGCGCCCGAGAGGATGTAATTTTATGACCGCTTCACCGCTGGCTCCGGCCTGGCTCTCTTTCCCGACCGACGTTAACGCACTGCGCGAGATTCAGTGGGCCGCCGGGGTTTCCCGGGGTGCTACCGGAGAGCTTGCGGTGCAGGGGTTGGCGGTGAGCGCGCTGGCTAAGGAATTTGGCACGCCGCTCTTTGTGATGGACGAGGATGACTTCGCCGCGCGCGCCCGAGGGTTTAAGACCGCGTTCGACGCAGCCTTCAAGGAACTCTGCGGGGGCGTGGACGTGTACTACGCCGGCAAGGCGTTTTTGTGCACCTCCGTGGCCCGCACCGTGATCGCTCAGGGGTTGCGCCTGGATACCTGTTCGGGTGGCGAACTTGCCGTGGCCGCGGCCGCCGGGGTGCCCGGAGCCAAACTCTCGCTGCACGGCAATAACAAGTCGGTCGCGGAGATCACCCGCGCGCTCAATATGGGTGTGGGGCGCATCGTGATCGACTCGCTCGACGAGTTAGAACGCGTGATTCTCATCTCTAGCGAGCTCGGCGTGAGCGCCCAGGTCATGCTGCGGCTGACCCCCGGGGTGCACGCCTCCACCCATGAGGCGATCGCCACCGCGCACGAGGACCAGAAGTTCGGGCTCTCCATACAGCCCGGAGTCACCGGTACCTCGCCGGCCATGCAGGCGATCGCGCGCGCCATCGAAGCGCCAAGTATCAACCTGCTGGGCCTGCACGCGCATATTGGTTCACAAATTTTTGAGTCAGACGGTTTTGCGATCGTCGCCCGCACGATGCTGGGCATCCTCGCCCAGGTGCGTGAAATTCATGGGGTGAGCCTGCCCGAGCTGGACTTAGGCGGCGGCTATGGCATCGCCTACACCGAGGCAGATACCCCCTCCACCCCGGCGATCCTTGCCGGGCAGATGGCGGCGGTGGTCGCGCAAACCTGTGCCGAGCTCGCGCTGGATTGCCCGCGCATCTCGATCGAACCGGGACGTGCGATCGCCGGACCGTCGACCTTCACCCTCTACGAGGTGGGCGTGCTTAAGGACGTCAACGTCGAAGACGGTTCCGGGTCCACCAGCCCCCGGCGTTATGTGTCGGTGGACGGCGGGATGAGCGACAACGCCCGCCCGGTGCTCTACGACGCGGATTATTCGGCGGTGCTGGCCAATCGTATGACGCAAAACGACGCAATTATTTCTCGCGTAGTTGGGAAACACTGCGAGTCAGGTGACATAGTCGTGAAAGACGTTTACCTGCCCGACGACGTAGCCGCCCAAGATTTACTGGCGGTTCCGGGCACCGGCGCCTATTGCTGGGCGCTGTCTAGCAACTACAACTATCTGACCCGTCCGGCGGTAGTTGCGGTGGCCGACGGCGCAGCCCGTTTGATCGTGCGCAGGGAAACCGAATCCGATTTGTTGGCCCGTGACATGGGAGTTTAAGTGAGCGGTGAAAAAAGCCTGAAGGTCGCCCTACTAGGTTGCGGCACGGTGGGTGCACAGGTGGCCCGAATCCTGATCGAGGACGGTGGCGCGCTGGCGGCCCGCAGCGGCGCCAGCTTGGAACTGACCGGGATTGCCGTGCGCAACCTGGACGCCAAGCGTGATGTGCAGCTTGATGCCAAGCTCTTCACGCTCGACGCCGAGGCGTTGATCGATTCCGCCGACGTGGTCATCGAACTGCTCGGCGGGATGGAACCAGCCGGGGCGTATATCGAACGTGCGCTGGCCCGCGGGGCGAGCGTGATCACCGGTAATAAGGCGTTGATCGCCGCCCGCGGGGCACAGCTGAACGCCGTGGCCGCGTCCACCGGAGCGCAGCTGCGCTACGAGGCAGCGGTGGCCGGCGCCATTCCGATCCTGCGTCCGATCGCCGACTCGCTGGCTGGCGACCATATTAACAAGGTCATGGGCATCGTTAACGGCACCACAAACTTCATCCTCGACGCGATGGATTCCACCGGTGCGGCCTTTGACGACGTGCTCGCCGAGGCGCAGGCGCTCGGTTATGCCGAGGCCGATCCCACCGCCGACGTGGGCGGGCTCGACGCCGCCGCGAAGGCAGCAATCCTCGCCTCGCTAGCCTTCCACACCACCGTCTCCTCGGATCAGGTGCACACCGAAGGCATTACCGAGGTTTCGGCCGCCGACGTGAGCGCAGCTGCCGCCGCCGGGTATGTGATCAAACTTTTGGCGATCGCAGAAAAGCTTGAGGCGGGCATTTCGGTGCGCGTCTACCCGTCGCTGATTAAGCGCGATCACCCGCTGGCCTCCGTACGCGGCGCGTTCAACGCGGTGTTTGTTGAGGCAGAAAACGCTGGCGACCTGATGTTCTATGGTGCCGGCGCCGGAGGAAACCCGACCGCCAGCGCGGTGATGGGCGATGTGGTCGCCGTCGCGCGGCAGCTGGCCGCCGGGGCCCCGTTGCCTCATGGCTCGGCCGATACCGCCGCGCAGTTGATCGATTTCTCCGCGATCAGCACCCGCTACTGGATCGGTTTGACCGTTTTTGACGAGCCCGGTGTGCTCGCTCGGATCGCTGCGATCTTTGGCGAACACGGGGTCTCGATCGAATCCATGAACCAGCAGGCTGCGCTCGGCGACGGTCCGGCCGCGCTGCGCATCCTCACCCACCAGGGCACCGAAGCTGCTCTGGCCTCCACCGTCGCGGCGCTCAAGGCGTTGGACGCGGTGGACACCGTTCTATCCGTAATGCGAGTTGAAGGAAACTAACATGGCTCATCAGTGGCGTGGAGTCATCCGCGAATATGCCGACCGTCTGCCGGTCGATGAGAACACCCAAGTGGTCACGCTCGGCGAAGGTGGCACCCCGTTAGTCTTCGCCCCGGCGCTGTCACAGCTCACCGGTTCCGAGGTATACCTCAAGGTCGAAGGGATGAACCCCACCGGTTCGTTCAAAGACCGTGGAATGACGATGGCGATGACCACCGCGGTAGCCGCCGGCGCGAAGGCTGTAGTCTGCGCTTCCACCGGTAACACCTCGGCCTCCGCCGCCGCCTACGCCACCCAGGCCGGGCTCAAATGCGCGGTGCTGGTCCCGGAGGGCAAAATCTCCATGGGCAAAATGTCCCAGGCGATCGCCCACGGCGCGGACATCATCCAGATCGACGGCAACTTCGATAACTGCCTGGACGTCGCGCGCAAACTCAGCGAAAGCTACCCGGTGTTCTTGGTGAACTCGGTGAACCCGGCGCGTATCGAAGGCCAGAAGACCGGCGCCTTTGAGGTGGTCGACTCCTTGGGTGACGCACCGGATTACCACGTGCTTCCGGTGGGTAACGCCGGCAATATCACCGCCTACTGGAAGGGCTACAAGGAGTACGCGGCTTCCTACACCAACCAGGCCGGGCAGGTGCTCGACGCGGTGTCTTCCAAGACCCCGATCATGTGGGGCTTCCAGGCCGCCGGGGCCGCCCCGATCGTCCTAGGTCACCCGGTCACCGAGCCGGACACCATCGCTACCGCCATTCGCATCGGCAACCCGGCCTCCTGGGAACAGGCAGAGGCCGCGCGCGATGAATCCGGCGGACTGATCGACTCGGTCACCGACGAGGAGATCCTTGCCGCACACCGCTGGCTCTCCTCGCGTGAAGGCGTGTTTGTGGAACCTGGTTCCGCCGCCGGCGTGGCAGGGCTGATCAAGCACCAAGCGGCGGGCAATGTCCCGACCGGCAAGAAGATCGTCATCACGGTCACCGGCCACGGCCTGAAGGACCCGAACTGGGCCCTGCAGAATGCCGACGGCAGCACCGTAGAACCCACGAAGGTAGGCTTCGACGTGGTGGAAGTTGCCACCGCATTGGGTCTGTCCTAACCAATAAGTAGCGGCCCGTCGTGTCCTTAGGGGCGCGGCGGGCCGAGTACTATCACCGGCTTTTCTCTCCAGCGCTAGCGCGCGAACCTCGAAGGAATCATGACGCAGCAGATCGCCCTGGGCCAGCAGATCATCGTGGCCCCACCGGCCACCAGTGCAAACCTCGGACCGGGTTTTGACTCGCTAGGTCTGGCCCTGGAATACCGCGACAGGCTTACCATTCGCACCGCGGAGCGCAGCAGTGTCACGCTCCACGGTGAGGGCGCGGACTCCTTGCCTACCGATGAATCGCACCTGATCATCGCGCAGATCCATAATTACTGGAAGGCGCGCGGTTTTGCGCCGGTGGGTATTGAACTGCACGCGGAGAACAATATTGCTCATGCCCGCGGTATGGGTTCCTCCGCCGCTGCGATCGTCGCCGCTTTTGCCGCCGCCGACGCGCTGCTACCGGCCGGCGCTCAAGGTGGGATTGACGCGATTTTCCAGGCCGCCGCCGCCTGGGAAGGCCACCCGGATAATGTGGCGCCGGCGGTGTTCGGGGGATTGAGTATTTCCACCACCAACACCGACGGAAGTTTTAGTTCCGTGCAGGTTCCGTTGCATCGGGCGGTGCGTGCGGTGCTCGCGGTGCCCTCCAACGGGTTGTCTACCGAGGCCGCGCGTGGGGTGTTGCCGGCACAGATCGACCATGCACAGGCCGCCGCAAACTCTGCCAGTGCCGCCTTGCTGATTCACGCGCTGAGCAATGACCCGGCGGTGCTTTTGGCCGGCACCCGTGACTACCTGCACCAGGATTACCGGGCGGTGGCGATGCCACAAAGCGCCGCACTGCTGGCGGCTTTGCGTGAAAACTCCTTGGCTGCGGTGATTTCTGGTGCCGGGCCGACGGTGCTGACCTTGGTCGCCGATGAGGCCGGGGTGCAGGCCGCACGCGCGGTGATCGAGTCCTTCGCCACAACTTCTTCGGTGGATTGGGACATCAAAGTGCCTGCGTTGGCATCGAACGGTGTTACAGTAGAAGTGCTGTAACACTCAAGGCAGACCGGATTGCTAAGCGCGCTGCGCTGTAGCGAATCCACTTGGCCAGTGTTGACCGGAGGAAACGCGGGTTCCGCACTTCTCTTCGTCCAGCCCTTCCGGATCTTTTCTGCAGTTCACAGCACCCTTGATACCCCATTTTTGTGCACGCTTGTGCCCGGAGGTATCTACCCATTAAGTCCAGTGTTCGCCTCAGGCATTCTATGTGCCGTGAGCGGCGTGGACGGTGTCACAACCACTGTTTACCGGCGGTGGCACCTCATATAAACGGCACAGTGGGTTTGTTTGAACCAGCCCATCCTACGAGTCAGAAGGAACTTTCGTGACCGAAACCACAAGCCTCAACGAAGGCGTGGACACCAAGACTTCCGAAACCAAGAGCGCCGGCCTGGCCTCTTTGAAGATGACCCAGCTCCAGCAGCTGGCCTCCCAGCTCGGCATCACCGGCGGCTCGCGCATGCGCAAAGCCGACCTGGTGAAGTCCATTGGCGATCATCAGCGTGGCGGTTCCATCGCCGCAAAGGACGCAGCGAAAGAATCGGCTAAAACCGCTTCGGCACCTGCCGCCCAGCAAAGCGATTCCGCACAGGCCCCAGCGAAGTCCGAGACCAAGGCACCGGCTAAGGCCACCCGCGGTCGTCGTGCACCGAAGGCAGCCGAAGCACCGGTAGCAACCGAGAACGTTGCCGCGACCGAGGCACCGGCGCCAGCCGCTGAGCAGGCCGAAAAGCCTGTTCGCGCACGTCGCACCTCGCGCCGCGTAACCGATTCGGGCAAGATCAACGCTCCGGCAGCGGTGGAAAACACCGAAACCGCTCAGGCACCTCAGGCACAGCAGACCGAGCAGGCGCCGCAGGCGGACGCCGAGCCGGTTCGCGCTACCCGTCAGCGTCGTAATTCACGCGCCAAGGTTGAGCAGCCAGAAACCAACGAAAACACCGGCTCGGAGGCGCAAGCCCCAGCTGAGCAGGGTGCATCGAACGGTGCTGCCGAGACCGAACAGTCCGGCGAGGCACGCGATGAGCGTCGCGAACGTGGCAACCGTCGCGATCGCAACTCGAACCGTCGTGAGCGTAATAACGACCGCAACAACGATCGTAATGCCGATCGTAATGCTGAGCGTAACGACGAGCAGGCCGGTCAGGATTCCGAGGATCGCACCAACGATCGTAATGATCGCCGTGAGCGTTCCAACGAGCGTCGTGAGCGTAATAACGACCGCAACAACGATCGCAATGCCGATCGTAATGCGGAGCGTAACGACGAGCAGAGCGGTCAGGATTCCGAGGATCGCACCAACGATCGTAACGATCGCCGTGAGCGCTCCAACGAGCGTCGCGAGCGTAACAACGATCGCAACAACGACCGTAATGAGCGCAACGAGCGCACTAACGATCGTAATGACCGTAACGAGCGCAGCAACGATCGTAACGACGAGCAGGGCGGCCAGGATTCCGAGGATCGCTCCAACGATCGCAACGATCGCAACGACCGTAATGCCGAGCGCACCGAGCGTAACCGCAACCGTCGCGAACGCAACCGTAACGACCGCAACGATCGTAATGATCGTGGGGATCGCAACGACCGCAACGACCGTAACGATCGCAATAACCGCAACCGTCGCAACCGCCGTGATGACCTCGACGAGCCACAGCTGAGCGAAGACGATGTCTTGTTGCCGGTGGCAGGCATCCTGGACGTGCTGGAGAACTACGCATTCGTGCGCACCTCCGGCTACCTGCCAGGGACCAACGATATCTACGTGACCCTGGGCCAGGTGAAGAAGTACAACCTGCGCAAGGGTGATGCGATCGTCGGTGCCGTACGTGCTCCGCGCGATGGTGAAACTCCAAACCCACGCCAGAAGTTCAACGCCCTAGTGCAGTTGACCTCGGTGAACGGCAAAAAGCCTGAAGACAACATGGAACGCGTCGAGTTCAACAAGCTCGTTCCGCTGTACCCAACCGAGCGCCTGCGCCTGGAAACCGATCCGAAGCTGGTCGGCCCACGTGTGATCGACCTGGTCGCTCCGATCGGTAAGGGCCAGCGCGGTCTGATCGTTTCGCCTCCGAAGGCCGGTAAGACGATGATCTTGCAGGCTATCGCGAACGCGATCACGGTCAACAACCCAGAGGTACACCTGATGATGGTGCTCGTGGACGAACGTCCCGAGGAAGTCACCGACATGCAGCGCACCGTCAAGGGTGAGGTTATTGCCTCCACCTTCGATCGTCCGGCCGATGACCACACCACCGTCGCGGAGCTCGCCATCGAGCGTGCCAAGCGCCTGGTGGAAATGGGCATGGACGTCGTGGTCTTGCTGGACTCGATGACCCGTCTGGGCCGTGCCTACAACCTGGCTGCCCCTGCCTCCGGACGTATCCTGTCCGGTGGTGTGGATTCGGCCGCGCTGTACCCACCGAAGCGTTTCTTCGGTGCCGCACGTAATATCGAAAACGGTGGCTCGCTGACCATCCTTGCCACCGCGCTGGTGGAGACCGGGTCCAAGATGGACGAGGTCATCTTCGAGGAGTTCAAGGGCACCGGCAACATGGAGCTACGCCTCTCGCGCAAGCTCGCCGACAAGCGCATCTTCCCAGCGGTCGACGTCAACGAGTCGAGCACCCGCCGTGAAGAGCAGCTGATGAGCGCCGAAGAGGTGCGCATCATGTGGCGTCTGCGCCGGATGCTCTCGGGCATCGAACCACAGCAGGCACTGGAAGTACTCACCGGAAAGATCCGCGAGACCGGATCGAACGCTGAATTCTTGATGTTGGTCAACAAGACCACCCCTACCAAGGATTAGCACCGCTGACCGCCATGGCGTTCAGGCAGTTGGCATTCACGCCGACCGCCTGGACGCCATCGGCGCGTCACACCACTTAGACTTTGACTTAGAGTCCGCGACACACGATCCGTGAGCCGGGCACCGCAGAACAGGAAGAACAGCGATTATGTTTGAATCCGTCAAGACGCTACTTCAGGAGCACGCCGCGATTCAGGCGGAGCTCTCAGACCCAGCGGTTTACGCCGACCAGGCTAAGGCCCGCAAGCTCGGCCGACGCTCGGCGCAGCTCAACGGTATCGTCGACGCATATAACCGCTGGAAGACGGCGACCGAAGATCTGGAAACCGCCCAGGAAATGGCCGACGAGGACCCGGATTTCGCCGAGGAGGTCGCGAGCCTGCAGGTGACCTTGCCGGAGCTGGAAGAAAAGCTTCGCCGCCTGCTGATCCCACGCGACCCTAACGACGCACGCGACGTGATCCTTGAGGTTAAGGGCGGCGAAGGCGGCGACGAGGCGGCACTATTCGCCGCGGACCTGCTGCGCATGTACACCCGCTTCGCCGAGCACAAGGGCTGGAAGGTGGAGATGATCTCCTTCAACGAGTCGGACCTCGGCGGCTACAAGGACGCCCAGGTGGCGATCAAGGGTAAGTCCAATGATCCGGCCGAAGGCGTCTACGCGCAGCTGAAGTTTGAGGGTGGCGTGCACCGCGTGCAGCGCGTGCCGCAGACCGAGTCCCAGGGCCGTATCCACACCTCGGCCGCCGGCGTGCTGGTACTTCCCGAGGTCGACGAGCCCGAAGAGGTCGACATCCACGCGAACGACCTGAAGGTCGACGTGTACCGTTCCTCGGGCCCCGGCGGGCAGAGCGTGAACACCACCGACTCCGCGGTGCGCCTGACTCACCTGCCTACCGGCATCGTGGTCGCCATGCAGAACGAAAAGTCGCAGATCCAGAACCGTGAAGCGGCGATGCGTGTGCTTCGCTCGCGCCTGCTGGCCCACCAGCAGTCGATTATCGACGCGGAAAACTCGGCTGTGCGTGCCAGCCAGATCCGCACCATGGACCGTTCCGAGCGCATCCGTACCTACAACTACCCGGAAAACCGCATCGCCGACCACCGCACCGGCTACAAAGCCTACAACCTTGACGCCGTGATGGACGGCGAATTGGAGCCGGTGATCGTATCCTGCATCCAGATGGATGAAGAAGAGCGCCTGGCAGCGCTGGGCGAGCAGTAAGCGCCAGCGAATTCTCGTGGAGCAACTGAATACCTCCCGGCGTACCGCCGCAGCGCAACTTCGCGAAGCGGCGGTACCCTCGCCGGGTGTTGACGCGGAGCTGTTACTGAGTTTTGTGACCGGCGATAGCCGCTCCGAGCTCAAACTGCGCGAACTGCGTGGGGAGAGCCTCACCGAAAAGCAGCACGCACAATATCTGGACCTTGTGAATCGGCGGGCGCAGCGTATTCCGTTGCAACACCTGACCGGTGAAGCGTATTTTCGCTACCTGACGCTGAAAGTTGGCCCCGGGGTCTTCTCACCGCGTCCAGAAACCGAAACCGTGGTGCAGGTCGGACTGGATTTCATCGGCGATGTACAAGGTTCACGCTGTGTAGATTTATGTTCGGGTTCCGGGGCGATCGCCGCGGCGTTGGCCACAGAACTTGATTCCGCGCAGGTGTGGGCGGTGGAGTTATCCGACGAGGCCATCGGCTACACCCGGGCAAATTGTGAACCCTACGGGGTGAGCGTGCTGCATCAAGACGCCTCGGCGCTACCGGCACAACTGCACGGCAGCATCGACCTGGTGATCTCCAACCCGCCCTACATTCCGCCTCATGCGGTGCCACGCGAACAAGAGGTCCGCGAGCATGACCCGCAGATGGCGCTCTACGGTCTGGGCGAGGACGGATTGCAGATCCCACGGTTGGTTTCCGCAGAGGCCAAACGCCTGTTGCGCGGTGGGGGACTGTACGTGATGGAACACGCCGAGGTGCAAGCAGCAAGCGCCGCGGCGATGCTGATCGAACTTGGATTCACACAGGTTACCGGACATCTTGACCTCAGCGGTCGTCCGCGAGCCACCAGCGCCCTGGCCCCGCTGACCTAATAACCGTTCAACGCATGAAAGAATAAACCCGTGAGCACAACATACTTGGTTAGCACCGAAGCACAGCGCGAGGCAGCGATCGCCGCAGCAAAAGCCACCCTAGGTGAAAAGCGTTGCATCGTGCTGCCCACCGATACCGTGTACGGGATCGGCGCCGACGCGTTCAGCCCACAGGGGGTAGCGATGCTGATGGCGGCCAAGGGACGCTCACGAAATATGCCACCTCCGGTGCTGATCGCACAGGTCGCCACCATGGATGGGTTGGCCCGCGACATTCCCGATGACGCGCGTAAACTTGCCGACGCTTTCTGGCCCGGTGCGCTGACCCTGATCCTGCCCGCTCAGCCCTCGCTGACCTGGGATCTGGGGGAGACCCGCGGCACCGTCGCGCTGCGTGTACCGAACGATGAAATCGCGCTGGAACTTTTGCGCGCCACCGGACCGCTGGCGGTCTCCTCGGCGAACCGCACCGGGCAGCCGGCGGCCACCACCGTAGAAGAAGCCATCGCCCAGCTCGGTGACAGCGTTGAGGTGTACCTCGACGGGGGATCGCGCGCCACCGACGAGGCGGAAACCACCCTGCCTTCGACCATCGTTGATGCCACCGGGGACACCCTGGTCATCGTGCGCGCAGGAGCGATCGACATCGATGAGCTGCGCGTGGTTGTCCCCAATATTCTCCCCGCGAAACCTGACACGCCGAATCAGGACGTATGAGAAGCTACGTCGTACTGATCGCGTTTAGCTTCGCGACCTCATTTTTGCTCACCCCGATCATTCGGTCGGTGGGAGAACGCTTTATCCGCGGACAACTGGTGCGCGAACGCGACCAACACCAGGTTCCGATCGTCAAATTTGGTGGCCTGGGCATCATGATCGCCTTCGGCGCGGGACTGTGGCTGGCCAGCCAACTAAGTTTCTTCTCCGGAGTGTTTGAGAATTCGGACCCGTTGCGCGGGGTGGGGATCGCACTGATCCTGATCGCCGTGCTCGGTCTCTGGGACGATGTAGGAGATCTGCGTTGGTACTACAAGGCCGCCGGCCAGGTGGTGATCGGCATCGTGATCGCCACCCATGGGCTGGTAATCCGCTCCTTACCGGTGGGTACTTGGCGGATCGAAGAACCGTGGGTACAAGGTGCGCTCACGGTATTCCTGGTCGTGCTGACCATGAACGCGATCAACTTCTCCGATGGGCTCGACGGGCTCGCAGCCGGGCTCGCAGCCATCGGCGCGGCTACCTTCTTTATTTACTCCTACATCTTGGCTACCCATGTAAGCGCGGATGACTACGCCAATGTTGGTGCGCTTCTTTGCGCATTGTTACTCGGCGCGTGTTTGGGATTCTTGCCACATAATTTTAACCCCGCGAATATTTTCATGGGGGAGACCGGAGTACTGACCATCGGGTTGGTCCTGTCGGTCTCTGCAATTGCCGTGACCGGGGACGTGCAGGGTTTGGACGCGCACCGCTTCCGCAACGTTCCGGCCTATATGCCGATGGTCTTACCGATGGTGATCGTCTTCTTGCCAGTGCTCGATCTGAGCTTGTCCGTAGTGCGCCGGCTACTGAACAAACGCTCACCGTTCTCACCTGACTCTAAGCACATCCACCACCGGATGCTTTCTCAAGGCCACTCGGTACGTAAAAGTGTGGTGTTGCTCTATGTTTGGGCCGCCTTGGTGGCCGCCACGGTGGTTTCGATCGCGTTCATCCCGCTCGCCGTGTTGATCCCGATCATTGTAATTCTGGTCATCGGCGCCGCTTTGCTGACCTGGTGGCCGTTGGTATCGGTTCGTTTTGTGAATCTGCGACGCAAGCTTGGCAAGTAATTCCCAAGCAATCAGTTTCTATCTCGTGTAGAATTCATTACGGATCATCTCCCAAGTGGTTTTATACTGCGCGGGGGTAATGAGTTTCATCAGCATCATTCGGTTGCAGATAGATCTTTGACAGCGAACTAGAGGGAGAGTGCGGGCATGAATTCACATTCGGCTCGCGTTGTCGTCTCTGCCGCTCCGAAATCCATCTGGCTACCAATTCTTGGTATCTCCATGCTGTACTCGTTGATCGCAGCGGCCGCATTTTTCCTGATTTCGTGGTTGATTGCAGATTTGCGATATGCACTGTCCGGGGCTTTAGCTTCCGGGTTAGTGATCGGCTTTTTCGCCGTCAGCATTTTGATTGCTGAGGCCGCCGGACGATTCCGCAGCACGTGGGCCATGCCCGCGTTTCTGGGAACTTTCGTCATCAAGGTATTTGGTATTGCCTTCTTGCTGTTGAACCTGGGATTACCTGACTGGGTTAATCGACAGGGATTCGTGCTTGCAGCTGCAGTCAGCCTCGTTGCCTGGCAGACCGGTGAGATTCGTGCCTTTATGAAGACACGACTTGCCATCTACAACGAAGCATAGACATACTGCCGCCGACCTTTAGGTCTGGGGCGAGCTGTGAGTTTGATAAGCTTACTACGGGTCATTTTTGGTGGGTTGCTTTACGGCGATCGGCCGTCTATGACTGGCATCCTTGGGGCAACCTAAGGATGGCACTTCATCAGCGTCGATGCGTTACGCAAAAACTCTGATGTAACCCGTTTGATTTTTTCTTCACACGGTGAGAGGCAGTTACCGCCAGTCACCGCCTTTTGCCCGTGACCGTTACTGCAGAGAGGACAGCGCGTTGTTCGCGTTTGCGCTCCCAATGGCCTCAGAAGAAGGCGGATTTATTCCGCCATCCGTATCCGATACTCACCTCCCGGAAATTTTCCCGTGGTTCGCTGAGTACGGAACCGGTTTCGGCAAGCAGATGGTCATGATCGTTCTTTCGATCGTGCTCATTACTTGGTTCTTCACCAAGGCCATCAAGAACCCGAAGCTGGTTCCAAGCAAGACGCAGTACCTCGCCGAGTCCGGCTACGCTTTCGTGCGTAACGGAATTGGCCGCGACATCATTGGTGAGAAGAACTTCCGTCCTTGGATTCCTCTGCTGTTCGCGACCTTCTTCTTCGTCCTGCTGAATAACCTCTTCGGAGCAATCCCATTCCTGCAGATTCCATCGTTCTCACACGCTGGTTCTGCATATGCGATGGCCATCATCATCTACGGCACCTGGATTGCCGTAGGTTTGAAAAACCATGGTATTCGCTACTTCAAATTGGCAGTCGTTCCGTCCGGTGTTCCGGGCTGGATCATGCCACTGATGATTCCTTTGGAAATCATCTCTAACTTCATCGTCCGCCCGATGACGCACTCATTGCGTTTGATGGCAACGATGCTGTCCGGTCACATCATCGTGATGCTGGCTGCTGCCGGCGCTCGTCACCTGATTGTTGTTCAGGATTCCTTGGCTATGAATGGTCTTGGCGTCTTGGTCATCCTCGGATCGGTCGCAATGTACTTCCTGGAACTTCTGATCATGGTCCTGCAGGCCTTTGTATTCACCCTGCTGACCGCGATCTACCTCCAGGGTGCAATTGAAGCCGACGCCCACTAAGGCCAACACTTCTTCCACCCACTAAAGATCTTCCTTGAATCGCTCAAGGAATACCTCACAACCTACCGGCAAAAGCCCGGTATCTTGAAAGGAACATAATCACATGTTGCATGGCTCCCTGAATATGATCGGCTACGGCCTGGCTGCAATTGGTTCGGCTATCGGCGTTGGCATGATCTTCGCTGCCTACATCAATGGTGTTGCACGTCAGCCAGAAGCACAGCGCATCCTGCAGCCAATCGCAATGCTTGGCTTCGCACTTGCTGAAGCACTTGCAATTTTGGGCTTGGTCTTCGCCTTCGTCGTCGGCGCCTAGTCTTTTCGCAACTTGTAGTGGCCTCGCCACTATCGCGAGGCGTACACACAAAGCGGAAACTAGTAGATAAGGAATAGTGAGAATGAACAGCACTGATTTCATCCTCGCTGCGAGCGAATCGGTTAACCCGTTGTTGCCGAACCCGTGGGAGATTCTCGTCACGGGTGTTGGTTTCGCGGTCCTTCTGTTCATCGTCATCAAGGTAATTGCTCCGAAGTTCGAGCAGTCCTATGAAGATCGCGTCACCGCGATCGAAGGTGGCCTGGAGAAGGCTGAAGCAGCGCAGAAAGAAGCAGAAGAGACCTTGGCACTGTACAAGGCTCAGCTTCTCGAAGCCCGCACGGAAGCTAACCGCATCCGTGAGGAAGCTCGTAGCGAAGGCGCTCAGATCCTTGCAGATCTGAAGACCAAAGCAACCGATGAGGCTACTCGTATCACCGAGCAGTCGCACCGTCAGATTGAAGCAGAGCGCGTTGCTGCTCTGACTTCGCTCCGCACCGACGTGGGCGTATTGGCTACCGAGCTTGCAAGCAAGGTAGTCGACGAAGCTCTCAAGGACGACGCCCGTGCACAGCGCGTGGTTGATCAGTTCCTGACCGATTTAGAAGCTCAGCAGAACGCAGGTGCATCGAACTAATGGCAAGTGTATCGAGCGAGTCACTAGCAAAGGCTTTGGAGTTTTTAGAACCCAAGCTGGCACAGGCATCTATTGATCTGCCAAAGGAACTGTTCGCGGTCCTGGAAGTACTGGATGCAAATGCCGGTCTTCGCCGCGCAATGACTGATCCAGCCCGTGAAGTTGCCGATAAGGCAGGCCTTCTGGCGCAGCTGTTGCGCGGAAAGGTCTCGGCTGATGCCGAGGCCACCGTTGCACAGTTGGCTTCCACCCGCTGGAGCTCGGAACGCGACATTAGCGATGCGCTCGAAACGCTGGCAGTTACCGCGGTCTCCGCGGTAGCCGAGCAGCAGGACGGCGTTTCTGGGCTGAACAAGCTGGAGCAGGATCTGTTCTCCTTCATCGAGGTAGTTCGTTCAAACCACGAACTACAGCGTGCGTTGGATGATGCCCAGGCCCCAGACGAGGCTAAGCGTGCACTGGCGCTGAAGCTCGTGCCGAACGCTTCGCAGACCGCACAGGTTTTGATCTCCCAGGCTGTTTCAAACCCTCGTGGTTTGAAGCCAGCAGCTTTGATTGCACGTTTTGTTGAGCTAGTGGCCAAGCGCCAGCAGCGTTGGATCGCTTCGGTGACCAGCACTGTGCAGCTCTCCGAGACTCAGCTATCGCGTCTGGAAACCAGCCTGAACAAGCTTTACGGTCGTCAGCTTAAGCTCAACGCCACCACCGACCCATCGCTGGTCGGTGGACTGGTGGTCAAGGTTGGCGACGAAGTTGTCGACGCTTCCGTGGCATCACGCGTGGCCGACTTGCGCCGCGCCCTGGTTAGCTAGGACGCATTGGAACCGGGAGTAATCCCGAATCCGATGTCCTAGCTACCAGGACCACAACAGACTTCATTCACATTCGATTCGTATCATTTCTTTTCAGATACGAATCACAATTTAGGAGAGCAGGGACTGCAGATGGCCGATTTGACCATCAATGCCAACGACGTCCGTAATGCCCTAAACGAGTTCGCATCATCCTACGAACCGGGTAAGGCAGAGCGTACCGAGGTGGGACGCGTCGTCGCCGCGAGCGACGGCATCGCCAAGGTGGAAGGTCTTCCTTCCGTCATGGCCAACGAATTGCTGAAATTCGCTGATGGCACCCTGGGCCTAGCCCAGAACCTTGACACCCGCGAAATCGGTGTTGTTGTGCTTGGTGACTTCACCGGCATCGAAGCTGGCCAGAAGGTCGAGCGCACCGGCGAGATCCTTTCGGTTCCAGTCGGCGACGGCTACCTGGGCCGCGTGGTTGACCCACTGGGTGAGCCAATGGATAACCTGGGCCCAATTGAAGCCGAAGGCCGTCGTGCCTTGGAGCTTCAGGCACCAGGCGTGACTCAGCGTAAGAGCGTGCACGAGCCAATGCAGACCGGTCTGAAGGCTATCGACGCCATGATCCCGATCGGCCGTGGCCAGCGTCAGCTGATCATTGGTGACCGCCAGACCGGTAAGACCGCTATTGCGGTTGACACCATTCTGAACCAGCGCGCCAACTGGGAAACCGGAGACCAGACCAAGCAGGTTCGCTGCATCTACGTGGCTATCGGACAGAAGGCATCGACTATCGCTGCCGTTCGTCAGACCCTCGCAGATAAGGGTGCACTGGAATACACCACCATCGTGGCGTCCCCAGCATCTGACCCAGCAGGCTTCAAGTACCTGGCACCTTACGCAGGCTCGGCCATCGGCCAGCACTGGATGTACGGTGGCAAGCACGTTCTGATCGTCTTTGATGATCTTTCCAAGCAGGCTGAAGCTTACCGTGCGGTATCGCTGTTGCTACGCCGTCCACCAGGGCGCGAAGCTTACCCAGGCGACGTCTTCTACCTACACTCCCGTCTGCTTGAGCGTTGTGCCAAGCTTTCGGACGAGCTCGGCGCAGGTTCGATGACTGGTCTTCCAATCATCGAAACCAAGGCGAACGACGTAGGCGCGTTCATCCCGACCAACGTAATCTCGATTACCGATGGTCAGATCTTCTTGCAGTCGGACCTCTTCAACGCTAACCAGCGTCCAGCCGTCGACGTGGGCATCTCGGTGTCCCGCGTGGGTGGTTCGGCACAGGTCAAGGCCATGAAGAAGGTTTCCGGTACTTTGAAGCTTGAATTGGCTCAGTACCGCGACATGGCTGCCTTCGCGATGTTCGCTTCGGACCTGGATGCTGCTTCCAAGCAGCAGCTGACCCGTGGTGCACGCCTGATGGAGCTGCTCAAGCAGGGTCAGTACACCCCGTACCCGGTAGAAGATCAGGTCGTTTCGATCTGGTCGGGCACCAACGGTTACCTCGACGATGTACCAGTGGAAGATGTTCAGCGTTTCGAAGCTGAGTTCATCGACTACCTGCGTCACCGCACCGAGGTACTGACCGTGATCGGCCAGACCGGCAAGCTGGAGAACGAGACTCTGGAAGCCATGAAGACTGCGGTTGTAGACTTCAAGGCCGGATTCTTCGGTGACGGTGATGACCAGTTGGTCGCCGCCGGACACGAAGAGCACGACGCTCTCGATGCCGAGTCCGTTGACCAGGAAAAGATCGTCAAGCAGAAGCGCTGACAATTTCCTTCACGTTTTGGGGTGCGGCGTCGCTAGCGGCGCCACACCCCGAGCGTAGGGAATAAGGAAAGGACACACATGGGAGCCCAGATTCGGGTCTACCGCCAGAAGATCGGATCGACTAAGTCGATGGCCAAGATCTTCAAGGCGATGGAACTGATTGCTGCATCCCGCATTGGTAAGGCACGTACGCGTGTTTCGGCTTCATTGCCGTATGCCAATGCGATTACCCGTGCAGTAACCGCCGTCGCGTCCCAGGCCGATGTCGAACACCCACTGACCACCGAGCCTGCACAGGTTCGACGGGCAGCCGTTTTGGTGATGACTTCGGACCGAGGACTTGCCGGGTCCTACTCCGCCAGCGTTCTGAAGCAGGCTGAGCACCTCGTGGAACTCCTGCGTGAGGATGGTAAGGAAGTCAAGACCTATTTGGTCGGCCGCAAGGCTCAGGCTTACTTCGATTTCCGTTCACGCGGATATGAGCGAGTGTGGACCGGAGATACCGATTCTCCGCGTTTCGAAACCGCACGCGAGCTGCGCGATATCCTCCTAGAGGATTTCGCCACCGACTACGAGCAGGGTGGCGTGGATGAAATCCACGTCGTATACACCCAGTTCAAGTCGATGGTTACGCAGGAACCGACGGTCATCCGTCTGTTGCCGTTGGAGGTTGTCGAGGATGATTCCGAGACTCCAACCGACGAGCTTTTGCCACTGTACGAGTTTGAGCCATCGCCGGAAGAAGTGCTGGACGCACTGCTTCCGCGATACATCGATTCTCGATTGTTCAATGCCCAGCTGCAGTCCGCAGCCTCGGAGCTTGCTGCACGTCAGCGCGCGATGAAGGCTGCAGGCGACAACGCCGGCGAACTGATCAAGAAGTTCACGCGATTGCTTAACAACGCCCGTCAGGCTGAAATCACCCAGGAGCTTTCGGAAATTATTGCCGGCGCAGACGCGCTGGACAGCTAAATTTCCGTTTCTCTCCGACCAGATAAGAAGTGAGAAAGATGACTGCCCAAATCAACGAGCAGGTTACCGCAGGGGCCACCGGCCGTATTGCCCGCGTGATTGGCCCGGTCGTGGACGTCGAGTTCCCTGCCGATGCACTGCCTTCAATCTACAACGCACTTACCGCGGAGCTAACCCTCAACGGTAAGACCACAACTATTACCTTCGAAACCAGCCAGCACCTCGGTGAGGGCCTGGTCCGTGCGGTATCGCTTCAGGCCACTGACGGCCTGGTTCGCGGTGCCCAGGTGAAGGACACCGGCGCTTCGATTTCCGTCCCAGTAGGCGACGGCGTCAAGGGCCACATCTTCAACGTATTGGGCGATGCCCTGGACGTTGATAACTCGGAGATTCAGGTCACCGAGCGCTGGCCCATCCACCGCCCAGCACCGAAGTTCGCGGACCTTGAGGGTTCGACCGAGATGATGGAAACTGGCATCAAATCGATCGACCTTCTCACCCCTTACATCAAGGGTGGCAAGATTGGTCTGTTCGGCGGCGCAGGCGTGGGTAAGACCGTGCTGATCCAGGAAATGATCACCCGTGTTGCACGTAACTTCGGTGGTACTTCGGTATTCGCCGGTGTGGGCGAGCGCACCCGTGAAGGTAACGACCTCTGGGTCGAAATGGAAGAAGCCAACGTTCTGAAGGACACCGCCTTGGTGTTCGGTCAGATGGATGAGCCACCTGGAACTCGTTTGCGCGTGGCACTGTCGGCACTGACCATGGCGGAATACTTCCGCGATGTGCAGAACCAGGACGTGCTGCTGTTCATCGACAACATCTTCCGCTTCACCCAGGCCGGTTCCGAGGTGTCGACCCTGTTGGGCCGCATGCCTTCGGCCGTGGGTTACCAGCCGAACTTGGCCGATGAAATGGGTCTGCTTCAGGAACGCATCACCTCGACGAAGGGCCGCTCGATCACCTCGATGCAGGCAGTCTACGTCCCGGCCGATGACTACACCGACCCGGCTCCAGCAGCAACCTTCGCTCACTTGGATGCAACCACCGAGCTGTCGCGTGAAATCGCGTCGCGTGGTCTGTACCCAGCGATTGATCCGCTGACCTCGACCTCGCGCATCCTGGATCCGCAGTACATCGGACAGGATCACTACGATACCGCCATCCGTGTGAAGGCGATTCTGCAGAAGAACAAGGAACTTCAGGACATCATCGCGATCCTGGGTATCGACGAACTGGGCGAAGAAGACAAGATTGTTGTCGCCCGTGCACGTCGTATGCAGCAGTTCCTGTCGCAGAACACCTACACCGCAAAGCAGTTCACCGGTGTCGAGGGTTCGACCGTGGACATCAAGGACACCATCGAAGGCTTCAAGGCCATCGCCGATGGCGAATTGGACCACATTGCAGAGCAGGCGTTCTTCAACATCGGCGGTCTTGACGACGTCGAGCGCCAGTGGGCCGAAATCCAGAAGGCCAGCTAATTATGGCTGAGCTTCAGGTAGAAATCGTCGCGGCGGATCACTTCGTGTGGTCCGGCGCTGCGAAGCTGGTCAAGGCACGGTCGGTTGACGGCGAGATCGGCGTTTTGCCCGGTCACGTTCCGATGCTTTCGGTGCTTGCCTCTGGGGAGCTGGAAATCGCTCCAGTTTCCGAAGCTCGCTTCACGGTGCAGATCGACGGAGGATTCTTCTCAGTCGATTCGGACCGCGTAGTGATCGTCGCCGATAACGCTGTGATTGGTACCGCAGCGTAGGCGAACCATTGATTGAGATAACCGCACCAGTTCTGCTCGCACTGCTCGTCTTGACGTGCATCGTGCTGTTCTTCGGGGCCATGGCCGTGCGCCGCATTCAATTGCGGCGCACGCTAGGCACCTTCGACGCCTCCATCCTCACGCCGAAAGGCCGGTGGATGATGGTGATCGCCCGCTACGGCGGGGGACATGTGGATCTGTTGCGGTTTTTCTCTGTCTCGCCGGTGCCGCGTTTTGTACTGCAGCGCCGCGGACTAGACCTCAATGGTTGGCGCCGGCCCACGGTGAACGAGGCGATGCTGATTCCCCCGGGATTTATCATCGTGCAACTGATCCAGGATGGTGAAGATCGAGAATTGGCCATGGATTACCGTGACTACACCGGTTTTTCCGCCTGGCTTGAGGCCGGGCCGATCGCCGGTAGCTGGCAAATCTAAGTTTTATTACGTGGTACCACCCGCGTTAAAAATCTCGCCGCAGCACACCTTGATGGTGTGCGGCGGCGAGATTTTTTGCGTTGGGCGTGAGGTTCTTTTAGAGCACCTGGCCGTTGCGGATGACCTGGTGTAGCTCCAGCTGCGCGTCGAGTACCACCACGTCGGCGCAGAAACCGTAGTGCAACGAGCCGACCTCATCGGCCAGGCCGATCAGCGAGGCGGGGATGGAGGTCGCGGACTCGACCGCGCGGGTGAGCGCGATGCCGGCGCTGACGGTACAGCGTAAGACCTCCAGGAGCGTGGCGGTGCCTCCGGCTAGCGAACCGTCGGCAAGCCGGGCCTGGCCCTCGCTTACGGTGACCTTCGCCGGGCCCAAGGAGTATTCCCCGTCGGAAAGTCCGGTGGCGGACATCGAATCGCTGACCAGCACCACTCGTTGGCCACCGATGAGGTTGAACACCAGGCGCACGGTCTCGGGGGACAGGTGCACATCGTCGGCGATCAATTCAAGGTAGGCGTTGCCGCGAGCTGCTTCTTCCAGGCAGGCGGCCACCGGGCCGGGCTCACGGTGATGCAGCGGCGGCATGCCGTTGAACAGGTGGGTGACCGTCGGCTTTTCGGTGAATCCATCTACGCCGGCGTTTTGAAGCTGTTCGCGGGCGAACTGCAGTGAGGTGGAGGTGACCTGCGCGCTGGCGTTGGTGTGGCCCAGTGAGGGCACCACGCCAAGTGCGACGAGCTGTTCGATGAGCTCCTCGCTGCCGGGCAGTTCTGGCGCGTAAGTCATCGTGCGTAGCTGCCCGCGACTGGCGGAGATCAACTCGTCGACAAATTCGGGATCCGGATCGCTCAGGAAACGTGGGTCTTGGGCGCCGCAGCGGGCCTCGGAGAGGAACGGACCCTCGGCGTGGATGCCGGCGATCTTTCCGGCCTCGGCGAATTCGGCCAGGATTTCCGCGGCGCGCAACATTTCTGCCGGCTCGGCGGTGACCAGCGAGGCCAGTAGGGTGGTGGTGCCTGCGCGGTGCAGGTAGTCCAGCGCGTCGGAGACCTGGCCGTGCTCCGGGTTAGCGAAGTCCGCGCCCAGCGCCCCGTGGTTGTGCAGGTCGATGAGCCCGGGGATCAGGATGGAGCCGCGGGGCACCTGATGCTCGGGGAATTGATCGGCGTCGGACTGGGTGAGCCAGTCGTCGCGGCTACCGGCGAAACGGATGCGATCGTCCTCGATGGCCAGTGCGCCATCGCTGATTTTCTGCCCGTCGGAGATGAGCGTGGCGAAGATGGCGTAACGCGAAGCGGTATTCATGTACCTAGCTTAGAAGAGTCTGCCCGAAGAGTCATCGATTCCGCGCATCACGTCGTAATCTAGGGTCAGGCAGCGGATTCCGCGGTCCTCGGCCAGGGTGCGCGCCTGCGGTTTGATCTGTTGCGCGGCGAAGACTCCGGTGACCGGCTTGAGTAGCGGGTCGCGGTTGAGCAGTTCTAGGTACCGGGTGAGTTGTTCCACCCCGTCGATGTCGCCGCGACGTTTAAGTTCCACGGCTACCGCGGCGCCCGTAGCGTCGCGGGCCAGGATATCTACCGGGCCGATCGCGGTCATATATTCGCGGCGTACCAGCCGGTGTCCGGTGCCCAATAGTTCGATCTGTTCGGCCAGCAGGCGTTGCAGATCGGCCTCCACACCATCTTTGATCAGCCCCGGGTCGGTCCCCAACTCGTGGGCCGAATCGTGCTCGATGGAGTGGAAGTAGATGGTCAGCTTGTCATCGGTCTTCGCGCTGGAGACGTTCCAGACGCTGAGCGCGCCAAGCGCGGCGGCGTCCTCATCGGGACTCGCCTCACGTAATACCAGCGGCGGATTCATCCAGTTCAACGGCTTGTAACTGCCGCCGTCGGAGTGGATCAACACCGAACCATCGGCCTTGACCATAATCAGCCGGGTAGCTAGGGGGAGGTGGGCTCGAAGACGGCCCTCGTAATCTACTGAACACTTTGCAACCACTAAACGCACGCGATCAAGCCTACCGCTAAGCCGGTGAGGTTTGCGACCCGGCGCCGGCGCAGTTCGTCGCGCGGGCCGGTAATACGGCATGATTAAAGGCATGCCACGCTCGAACCGCCCACGCCGCACCAGCGGACCCGCCGCAAAATCTAGGTCGCGCTCCGCGGGGCCTTCGCGTGAGCAGGGTACGGAAGATGACTGGATGCAGCGAGCCCGCTACGGGGTGGCGATGTTGCAAGATGCTCCCGATGGGCAGTGGCATGTGCGTAAGGTGTCTCCGTTGAACGCGCAAAAAACCTATACCTGCCCGGGCTGTCATCGCCCGATTACCCCCGGGGTGGCTCATTTGGTGACCTGGCGGGCCGATCATTGGTCAGGTGATGATGCGGCTGCTTCAAACCGGCGGCATTGGCATCCGAACTGCTGGGAATCGCGCTCCTACCGGTATTGAGTTTTGCTGGTGTTTGAGCGTGCGCGGGGATCGAACATTAGATGATCGGCGATTAAAGCCGGTCTTGGCGGGCGATAAATACCTCACGCAGCAAAATCATCGCGCTGGCGGCGACCGGAATGGCCATCAGCGCGCCGGTGATGCCCACCAGGGTGCCGCCGGCGATGACCGAGATCACCGCGACCGCGCCGGGTACCGCAACCGCCTTGTTCATAATGCGCGGGGAGATGAAGTACGCCTCGACCTGGAGGTAACCGAAGTAGCAGATCGCGTAGATCAGCGCGGTTTGCCAGCCGAGGGTGAGCGTGACCAGGGTGACGAGCACCCCGGCGATCACCGCGCCGACCAGCGGAATGAAGGCGAGCATCGCGACCAATAAGGTCAGCAAGGCGGCGAAGGGGACCTTGAGCAGCGTCATCAAAATGAGCGCCACCAGCGCATTAAGTACCGCGACGCTGGCCTGACCCATCACGTAATTACCCACCGAGCGGGTGATGCGGGTGATGATTTGATCGGCGCGAGTGCGCTTGGAGCGCGGGACCAGACGCAGCGAGAAGGACATCATGCCCGGCAGCGAGGCGAGGAAGTAGATCGCCAGCACCAGCACGATCAAGACCCCGAACATCGACTGCGCGACGGTCTGCGACACGCCCAAGACGCCACCGAATACGTTGGTGACCGCGCCAGAGTCGCCGAAGAAGCGTTCCACCTCGGTATTAATGCGCGCCGAGACCGCATATTGCGCGTCGATTTGTTTGACCCAGGGACTGTTCAGGAAGTTATCCACGATCTCCGGGGCGCGGGAGATGAACTGGGTGATCTGCGCGATCAGGGTAGGAATGATCAGCGCCATGAAGCCGCCAAAGATCGCCAGCAGGCCCACCATCGTGCTGGTTACCGCCAGCGGACGGTTCATCCCGCGGCGCATGAGGAAGCGCACCACCGGGTCAAGTCCCAGCGCGATGAATAGCGCGATCGAAATCCAGGTGATCAGCGAGCCGACATTTGTTAGCAGGTAGTAACCGGCCAGCGCGATGCCGACGCCGATGGTGCCAAGAAAGCCCATGGAGATCGGGTGTAATGCGGGGATCGGCTGGGGAGTGTCGGTTTCACTCTCGGGTAGTTCATCGAGCGCGCCGGGGTGGTTTGGGGGCTTAAACAGTGAGTTCACGGTGCGCGAGAGACGGCGCGCCCAGCGGGTGGTCGCTGATCGGGTCTCGGCGGGATCCTCGGGATGCGCCTGGGATGATGGGCGCCCGGCAGCGCCGTGGGAGTGCGTGCCGGGGGCCTCGGATGGATGCGGAGACCCGGGGGCCGGGGTATTGGGTTCGGGAAGCGGCGGCTGCCCGGAGGAGGTGGCGGACTGTGTGGGGTGTGCCGGTTTGCTGGCCGGGGTTGGTGCGGCGTGGTGCTTTGCCCGGTCGCCGCGCTGATCGGGCGACTGATTACTGTCCATGGCACTGAGCATACCGCTGGTAAGCCCTCACAAAGTGCTCTATGACACCCCGACATGTGCATTTGAGACAGTTCACAGTCCGTTCTCGGAACCATTGGGGCTAAGGACTCGTTAGACTTGTGAAAGAACAGCTGTGACCGTTGGCGAATAGGTGAAGTCGTGCGAAAAGTTATCTCCGTGATCGCGATCCTACTGGGGGCAATTGCCCTAGTGGTAGGCATCGGACAGAAGACCTTTTGGGCCCCGCCCGAAACGGTCACCGCAAGCATGCCAGAGTTTAAGGAAGAGTCACCACTGACGGTTATTCAACCCTCGGTGCAGAACCCGGGCTCCGAACCGGTGGAACTGGTGATCACCGGAAAGGGCGAATTTACCGCCTCACTGGCACGCAGTTATGACGTGGAAGCCTGGGTGGGCGACGCGGCCCATGTGGAGCTGACCGGCGTTGACCGTGAAAATCATCAGCTGATCGCCGAGCGCATCGACGGGGAGAAGAAGACTCCGAACCCCGCAGGCGATGACCTATTCTTCGATTCGCAGAAGGCCGATGGCACGATGACCTACCGCTGGACCGCCCCGGATGATGGCGACTGGTCGCTGCTGCTGGCAGCGGACGGCACCAAGGCGGCACCTAGTGAGATCTCGGTGACCTACGCCAACGATGACGCCATGCCATGGGCCTTGCCACTGATTATCATCGGCGCACTGCTGTTGGTACTTGGTGTAGCACTGCTGGTGATGCGCGTAATCAAGCCGACTAAGTCGGCAACCTCCGGACGCCGGGCGGAAAGCGCGGTAGCAAATACTAAGAACGGGCCGACCAAGCAGAATTCGCTCGCGGTTGCCGCGGTGCTGGCTCTTGCGGTGAGCGGGATTAGCGTACCGATGGCGCCTAGCAGCGATAAGCCCTCGGAATCTGCGAAGGCCTCTGAGTCGGCGAAGGCCTCTGAGTCGGCATCGGACTCGGCAAAACCTTCGCAGTCCGCTCCGGAGGAAAAGCCGAGCTACCCGGTACTCACCGAGGAGCAGCTGCAGCGAGTGCTTGGCGACGTGGAGAAGCAGATCGGCAAGGCCGACGAGAAGAACACCAAGAAGGATTTGGACTCGCGCGCCTCCGGTGCCTTTAAAGACCTACGCACCAAGCGCTATGACATCCTGAACGACAAGATCAAGATCGCGAAGCCGCTGGCGCTGAAGACCTCGGTTATTCGTTCGGCCGCGGTGCCTAATAGCGCCGAGGCGAAGTTCCCCCGCGTGATCACCGTGGTGACCGCGAAGGATTCGGATCCGGCTACCTTGCCAATTGCGTTGACCCTGCAGCAGAACAGCGCGCGGGATAACTACAAGGTCACCTTCGCAGCTCAGATGCTGCCGAACTCGACCTTCCCCGGGATCGCCGTGGGTGACCCATCGGTGACTCAGCTTGACGCCAATGCCGACGGGCTGAAGGTCAAGCCGAAGGACGCGCTGACTCAGCTGGCCGACGTGCTGACCAACGAAAAGTCCAAGCACAAGGACAACTTCGCGGAATCCGAATTTATTAAGGCGATCCACTCCGGACAAAAGGCCGAGCAGAAGGATGCCAACGAGGCGAAGGTGAAGTACTCGCGCACGGTGACCGATAAGGACACCGCGGTGGTTTCCACTCCCGATGGCGGGGCGATCGTCACCGGTCGACTGAACCAGAAGGCAGTCTTTGAACGCACCAAAGATGCCGACCCACTGGAGAGTGCCGACGAGCTGACCAAGAAGCTGCTTGGCTCGAGCACCTCAAACGGTAACGTAGAGATCACGTACGCGGAACCGGTGATGATGTACATCCCCGCATCCGGTAACGACGATAAGATTCAGCTGGTCGCCAGCGAGGTTTCGTTGCTGAGCGTCAAGCAGGTGGAGGAAAACTAATGACTGAACCACATATCCCTTCCGCGCGCGGAGCCATCGACCTCGGAGCGCTCGCAAGCTCCGGGCCACAGAGCACCGAGGCCGATAGCGCGGCTATGTCAGTCGCCACGTGGACGATGAACCTTGATGAGGCAGCGTTCCAGCCGTTTGTTGCCCTGTCCCAGCGGGTTCCGGCGATCGTTTCCTTGGGCTCGCCGCGCGTGCAGGTTTCTGTTGATCTTGATGCTGCGCTCAAAACCCTGGTGGATCGCCGTGCCGGCAAGATGGTGCTCGGTGTGGTTGACGCGGAGAAGTACCCGAATATCGCTAAGGCCTTCAACGCCGAGCAGATCCCGATGGTGATCGCGCTGGTCAACGGCCAGCCGGTGCCATTGTTCCAAGGTCCGGCGGCTGCCGAACAGATCGACCAGGTGCTCAACCAACTGGCCGAACTGGCAACCCAGCAGGGCCTTGGCGGGAGCGTTCCGGCGTTCTCCGGTGACAGTGGCGAGGCAGAATTACCGCCGTTGCATCAGAAGGCGGTGGATGCGATCGACGCCGGTGATTATGCCGCTGCGGAGGCCGCGTACCTGGAAGCCTTGGCCGAAAAGCCAAATGATCACGACGCTCAGGTGGGCGTGTATCAGGTGCGTTTGCTCTCGCGTACGGCCAATCTTGATTTGAACGATTCGCGTGCCGCGGCGGCAGCGAACCCCGACGATCTTGACATGCAGCTCAACGTCGCCGACCTGGATTTGGTCGGTGGGCATGTGGAGGACGCCTTCGCACGGTTGGTCACGTTGATTTCCCGACTGGCCGATGAAGACCGTGAGCGTGTGCGTCGTCGGTTGATTGAACTGTATGCGGTGATCGGCAACACCGATCCGCGCGTGGCGGCCTCGCGCCAGAAGTTATCACGGGTGCTCTTCTAACCCGCTGCTTGATCCGTTGTAAAGGCGACCGGCCACATTTTTGATGTGGCCGGTCGCTTTTTTCTACCCTGGCGTGTTCTCCTTTCCGTTGGGGTGCGCCATAGCAGGGTGGCGGCCTTCGAGATTAACTCCAAAGGATGATGCGAGTTGACTTGGGCGATTGATATTCTCGAAACATGAATAGCATGGCGCTCGAAATTAGAAATCTTGCCAAGCAGTTTGGCGACAAGGTGGCGGTGAATAACGTCAGTCTGCAGGTGCCCAGCGGATCCTTTTACGGACTGGTCGGACCCAACGGCGCGGGTAAAACCACGATGTTATCGATGGCCACCGGCTTGCTCCGTCCGGATCAGGGAAGTGCACTAGTCAACGGCGTAGACATCTGGGCGGCTCCACACGATGCGAAGGCCACCCTCGGCGTACTTGCCGATGGGGTACGCCAATTTGATCGGCTGACCGGACGGCAGCTGGTGACCTATGCCGGGCTGCTGCGCGGCATGGATCGTGAAGAGGTAGCCACGCGCACCGAAGATTTGCTGCGCGTGATGGACCTCGGCGCGGACGGTGACAAGCTCGTGGTGGACTACTCCGCAGGTATGACGAAGAAAATTTCCTTGGCGACCGCGATGATTCATTCACCGAAGTTGCTGGTGCTTGATGAGCCATTCGAAGCGGTGGACCCGGTGTCGGCGGCGAATATTCGCGACATCCTCAATGACTACGTGTCCTTTGGTGGAACGGTGATCGTCTCCAGCCACGTGATGGATCTGGTGCAGCGGATGTGCTCGCACGTGGCGGTCATCGACGGCGGCATGCTTAAAGCCTCCGGATCGGTGGACGAGGTACGCGACGGCATGAGCCTAGAAGATCGCTTTGTGGATCTGGTCGGCGGGCGCGGAACCAGCGAAGGGCTGTCATGGTTGCGCACCTCCTAAGACTGAAGCTACGACTTCTGGGCAACGGGTTTAAACGAAGCCCGTGGCAGCTGGTGGGCGTGATCATCGGCGGACTCTACGCGTTGGGGATCGTGGTGATGCTTTCGCTGGCCGGCTGGTTTACCGCCGAACAAAGTGATCTGCGCGGCTGGATCGCGATTCTGGCCGGATCGGTGATCGTGCTGGGTTGGGCGGTGATTCCGCCGTTGATTACCGGTGTGGATCTCACCCTTGAACCGCAGCGCTTTGTGCACTTTGGGATCGATGAAAAGACCTTGGCGCGCGGGCTGATCCTGGCCGGATTTATCTCCATCCCGGCGGCATTGACGCTGCTCGCCGCGCTGGGATTCTCCACGATTTGGCGGCTTGACCCGGCGGTGCTGGTGGTCGGTCTGCTTTGCGCGCTGGGTACCTGGCTGATGGCGATGTTCGCCTGTCAGTACCTGACCATCGTGGCTACCGCGTTGCGCGGCAAGCGACGCTTCCGCGAATTGTCCTTTGCCCTGGTGTTCTTATTGCTGGTGGGCCTGGGGCCGATTTTCAGCACCATCGGGTCAAACGCGGATTCAATTGTTGAGGTATTGAAGCCGATTACCTCGGTGCTCGGCTATACCCCCTTGGGTGCTTTTGCTGCGGTGCCTGGTGCGCTGGCTGCCGGCGAGATGGGGATGACCGCGATTTATGCCGTGCTGGCGCTGGTGTACCTGATCGGACTGTACTTCTTGCTCACCGGTGCTACCGGTAAGGCGACGGTGACCCCTCCTGCGGCGCAGCGCGCATCGACTGCGAAAGGCCTGGGCTTTTTTAAACTCACTCCGGCGACTCCTGCCGGGGCGGTGGCCGCTCGCGCACTGACCTATTGGTTCAAGGACCCACGCTACGCACTGAGCGTGATCATGGTGCCGATGCTTCCGGTGATCTTCTACTTTGCCGGCGGATCTACCGGTAGTTACACGATGATGCTGTTGTTGGGGCCGATGATCGGCATTCTGATGGGCTTTGCGATCTCCGCCGATGTCTCCTATGACAACACCGCCTTTGCGCTACATGTGCTCACGGGCGTCTCGGGCAAGGCAGATCGTTTGGGGCGTGTGATGGCCTGCTTCGTGCTGGTGATCGTGCCGCTGATTTTGGCCGCGGTGCTCCCTGCGTCGTTGACCGGTCAGCCGTGGCGCATCCCTGGAGACTTGGGGCTTTCGCTCGGTGCGTTCTTGATCGCGTTGGGTGTGTCCTCGATTGCCTCGGCCCGTTACACCTACGCGGTACCGCTGCCGGGGGATAACCCGATGAAAACTCCTCCGGGAAGTGGGGCACGTGTGGTGGTCACTCAGCTCGCCACCTTCGGCATCATGGGTGTGCTGCTGATTCCGACGCTGGTTCCGTACGTTACCGGGTGGGTGCTGCACTCAACGTTGGCCGGTTATATTACCTTGGCCGTTGGGCTGGTTACCGGTTCGCTGATGCTGTTCCTTGGCATCCGGATTGGTGGCAAGACTATGGATCAGCGTGCGCCTGAGCTGATGCAGTCGGTCATGATCAACCGCTAGAGATATCTGGCGACAACGCCCGTAGTGCTCGGACCGGAGAAAATCTGGTTCGAGGGCTGCGGGCGTTTTCGTGTTTTCTAGGTGTTTCGGCTCGGTCATTTCGACTGGGGGGTGTGGTCGGAGGTTCTTGCTAGCAAGAGAACGCTGCCCCGATCGGGAGTCAGTCCCAGTAAGTATTACGCCTAGGCTTTTGCGCAGGATCAATATGCTTCGGCAAAATCACGTGCGGCAACCCCTCAACCATCACAACCCTGATCCGACCCGAATCAGCATCCATATGCCCACCTCGGCACAGGCCAGCCAAGTTGATCAGCTTCGTTTCGCCGCCCATCCACCACGGATCAATATGGTGGAACTCAATCTTCTCCGGTGGCTCGGTACAACCAGGCACAATACACCCATGATCACGCGCCAGGACCGCACGCTTGAGCCTCTCCGGAACCAACCGTTGAGCGCGACCATAGTCGAGCAATTCACTCTTCGAGTTAAAGATTGCCGGGATAATATCGGCTTCGCATAACAACCGTCTCAAATCCCCGGGCGGAAGTTTCACCCCGTGAGCAGTGCGCGCATCACCGGAAGCGAGGTCTTGCAAGTTTTCGAGCTCCAAATGCACCAGCACCTCAGGCCTAATCCGTTGGCTACCACCTCCACCGGTCGGAACCAGGGTGAGGATGTCCATCAACGCATTCAACGCTCGCTCGGGGACCGTCGCCGGGACCTCGGTGGTTTCTGGTTCCCAGATCGCTTCCTCCAACGCCCCTTCAGGTAAGAAGTCCAAGATGCTAGGTTCTGCTGGAATCGCCTGTGCGGCTGCTTCGTCTGGTGTTTCTGGGTTGGTGGTTGGTTCGTCAACGGCAGGAGCGACTTCAGCGGGTGCGGGCTCGGTGGATTCCATAACGGTAGCTTGCTCGTCGAAGGAAGATTCCGTGCTGGTGTCCGCTTCGGTGACCGTTCCGGTCTGTGGCGGACGGTTGACCCGAGCCTGCGCCCCGGCAAGGGTGCGTCCGTTAGCCGCATGAGCTGCCAACGAATCAAAATACTCACCTTCCACCGTGGTGACGCGTAGTAAAAATTCGCGGGTGAACTCGTTCTTAATCGGCAACGGAAAGAACCCACGGCGCAACGAGGAAGACGTCGCAGTACCTGCAGTAGTACTCGCGGTAGTGATCAGCTCTTTGACCTGTTTGTTCGTTTCAGCAACACTTTGCCCGCCGGTAAGCAGGGTGGCTGCGTGTTCTTCCACCGGGCGGCCATCGGCATGAAACAACGTCGGCTCGGTACGGATCCCATCAAAGGTCTGATCCTTAGGTTCACGCTTAGCAAGTTTCTGACTGATCTCGCGCACCACCGCCGGATGCAAAGCCGGGGATTGTTCCGTGTCTGGGGTGGTAAATAGTGTGGCGAGGTGTTCAAAGCGCGGTGGAAGCTGGTTGCCAGCCATATCACGGCGGCTAATCAGGTCGCTGGCGTCGCCGATGAGTTTGCTCGCTTCACCAAAGGGGATATGAGTCCAAGAAGCTAAGAGCGCGGCGGGGGTTTGGAAGCTTGCTTTACCAGCGCAGCGGTGAGGTTGGCGGGTGGTGTCTGGGGCGGTGGTGCGTAGTGAGTCGAGTTCTGTTTCGTCCAGGGTGTGGGCGTTGGTAGCTGCAAGTCGGTCAGCACCGGTGACACGGATGCGGGCTGCTTCATCCTCTAGTTGTTGGCCGGTGGTGGCTAGTTCCAGGGCGAGGCGGGGATCGGTGGTCTCTGCCAGGTGTAGGCGCAGGAAGGTGAATAGTGCGGTGCCGGTGGTGGCGAGTTTGCGCAGGGTTTCGCCGGTGAGGTTTTCTGGCTCACTGGTGGCCGCGGCGAGCTCGCTGAGCGTCGTGTGCAGTTCTGTGAGGGTGGCCCCGGCGGTGGTGTTCATGATGTGAGTATGCGCGGGGTGCTGGGCTTGGACGGTGGGGGCGGAACCGAATGTGGATAAGTGCGGACACACCCGGTTGGATCGAACATTTGATAGCTGGAGGGAGGGTGCGTGGCGGGTGGTGGAGG
>NZ_PCQA01000007.1 GCF_002979915.1 Arthrobacter sp. MYb213 | reverse complement strand
CACCCCGGAAAACGGCAACACTGGTCACGGACCAACAACAAATCTTTTAACGCTGCCGACGGACGATACTTCGCACGCCCCACATCAATAGCCGCCCCAGTCCACGGATCAGTGAGCACCCGCACCATCGAGGGAGCATCCTGAGCCAACGTCAACGCCACCCCCATCGGGATGGGGCCATACCCTTCAAGGTCAGCTAACCCCCGACGAGGATTCACCAGTGCTTCCACCGCCGGGATAGTCACCACCACTCGCGGCTTCAACGGTGTCCCATTGGTAGTGGGCCACCCATCTAAGAGCGCGTCACGCAGAATATCTGCGTGACGCTGCGCCTGGGTCCGAGTATCGTCTGGGTCTACGTCTTGCTGAGCAAAATATTTCACCGTGTTATAAATCGAGTACACGTCCTGCGCTGGCGCGTAAAGCTTCAACGCGGCCATCCCATCAGGCTCATCCCACACGGTCACACACCGTGCCTCCCTCGCAGATTCGTGACGATCAGCAGCCGAGACGGGATCTAATTTACGGTGCAACCGGCGGGCACGCTGACTAAAACTAGCATCACTTGCGGTCTTCGCAACCGGTAAGAGTGAGTGCTCCATCCTACGGATATCCTCTGGGGCAAGGTCTTGAGCTTGCTTCACCATCTCTTGGGCAGCTTTAGTAGTGATCAGCCCGCGCGACAACGCGTTCAACGTCTCAGGACATAGGTAGCGTAGCCCTTTGGCGGTGAACAGTTTCGACCGTGTTTTCTCGACCGTTTCACGCAAGGCGACGGCCGCTTCCGCGACGAAGCTGGAGGTGATGATCTGGTCGCTGGCTGGGTCCACCCCGTAGTAGTGGGCGCTGATGCGTTGGTCGCGTTGCTTTTCTGTTTCACCTGCAGGAGCGGTGCTGGTGGTGTCTGCAGTGTATTCGGCGGCTGCGTGGGCGACCAGTTCGATGCTGTCGGTGAGGATCACCGCTTCGGCTGCGTCCAGGGCACGGCGTAGGTAGGCGATGGCTTGGAGTTCGGTGAGTCCTTGGCTGGGGTTGGTGCGCGCCGGTCCGTGGTAGAGGGTGGAGGCGAGTTCCAGGACTTGCGCGAATTCGTTTTCGTGTTCAATCGCGCTAGTGAGTGGCCCGTCGAGGTGGGAGATGTTCCTGGTTCCTGGCGGGTTCAGCGGTAGACGGTGTTCGTCGTCGTCGTTGGTGAAGGCATGCTGGATGCTCATAGTCTATTTTCCCGCGTGGTACCGACATTTTGGTGGGGTTTTCACGGGTTGTGGACTACTCAGAAAAGAACTTTTGCCCTGTAATTTGAACTGAAGACTATTCGATTTTTTGCTCCACAAATGAGTGAATCATTGCGAAACAATCTTGGCCCGTCGTACAGTCAGAAGGGGAATGAAGCGACTCGTATTTACGGTGGCAGGTAAGAACCCAAGATAGGTTGAACCCATGAAAATCGCTATCGCAGGTGGAACGGGGACCATTGGCCGTCGCGTTGTTTCGGCGGTTGAATCGGCCGGGCATATTCCTTTGATTCTGTCTCGACGCACCGGAATTGATGTGCTGGACGGTGCCGGGCTGGTCGATGCGATGAGTGGTGTTGATGCAGTCATTGATGTGTCGAGCACCCCGAGCATGCGGACAAACACCGCGGTGGAGTTCTTTACCCGGGCCACCAAAAATTTACTGGAAGCAGGACGTCTGGTGGGGAGCACTCACCACGTTGCGCTATCGATCATTGGAGCGCTGGCTGTCGACGCCCAGTACTACGCCGGCAAAGCAGCCCACGAACGTTTGCTGATGGACCTGCCAGATGGATACTCCTTGCTGCGTGCCTCGCAATTTCACGAGTTTGCCGGACAGCTGACGGCACGGATGGGAATCGGGGCGTTGCACTTTGCCCCACGCATGCGTTCGCAGCCAGTCTCCACCACCGAGGTCGCCGCTGAACTGGTCAAGCTGGCGACGGGGGAGCCGCAAGGAGTTGTCGCAGATCTGGCCGGACCCCGGGAGGAACGAATGGCGGACCTAGTGCGGGCTCAGTTGGCGCACGATGCCGGGCGGGCCCAACGGGTGATTGAAGTACCGTTACCCGGACCGATGGGCCGTGCCATGCGTGATGGCTCTTTGCTTCCCGGGCCTGGCGCGCGGCTGGGTAGCGAAACCTTTGCCGACTGGTTAAACGCGCAGGGCCGTCCAAACGCGTAACGTTTGAACAGCCCTGAGGTGCCGGTGGGTACTTAGTCGGCTTCGATAATCGAGGCGATTACCGCTCCGGAGGACAATGACTCTCCGGGGCTCACTTCTAAGCCTTGGACGGTACCTGCACGGTGTGCGGTAATCGGCTGTTCCATCTTCATCGCTTCAAGTACTACGATCAGGTCTCCGGCGGCGACGGTATCTCCGTTGGCCACCGCAACCTTCACGATGGTTCCCTGCATAGGCGAGCGTAGCTCTGCACTGTTGCCGGCGGCGGCAGCCCCGGCCTTGCGTCCTGGCTTACGCTTCTTCTTGGCACCCTTATCGGCGGTGGCCGATACTGACCCCAGCGAGGAAGGCAGCGTGACTTCTAGGCGCTTACCAGCAACCTCTACGGTCACCGAGGTGCGTTCGTCTGCATCTTCGGCTTCTGCCATCGGCATTGGGTGCGGTTCAATGACGGTGGCAAATTCGGTTTCAATCCAGCGGGTGTGGACCTTGAATGGGCCCGACTCTTGAACGAACGCGGCATCTGACATGACCGCACGGTGGAATGGCAACACCGTTGCCATACCTTCGAGCTTAAATTCTTCCAATGCACGCCGTGCACGGGCCGCTGCGATGTCGCGGGTAGCGCCGGTGATGATCAACTTGGAGATCATCGAGTCAAAGTTTCCTGAGACACTCTCTCCGGCTTCGATACCCGAATCCACGCGGACACCAGGGCCGGTAGGCAGGGTCATCTTGGTGATGGTGCCAGGGGTTGGTACGAAGCCGCGGCCGGCGTCTTCGCCGTTGATCCGGAATTCAAAGGAGTGGCCACGAACCTCGGGGTCGGTGTAGCCCAGCTCTTCGCCGCGGGCGATGCGGAACTGTTCGCGCACCAGATCAAGACCGGTGACTTCCTCGGATACGGTGTGCTCCACCTGTAGGCGGGTATTGACCTCGAGGAAGGAAATCACGCCATCTTGTCCAACGAGGAACTCACAGGTGCCGGCACCGGTGTAGTTTGCTTCGCGCAGGATCGCCTTGGAAGATTCGTAGAGTCGGGTGACCTGCTCTTCGCTCAAGAAGGGAGCCGGAGCCTCCTCGACGAGCTTCTGGTTGCGACGCTGCAAGGAGCAGTCGCGGGTGGACACGACGACCACGTTGCCCTGGCTATCGGCTAGGCACTGGGTTTCGACGTGGCGCGGGGCATCTAGGAAACGTTCGACGAAACATTCACCGCGGCCAAAGGCTGCGATGGCTTCACGCACTGCGGACTCGAACATCTCGCCGATGTCCTCGCGGTTGCGAACTACCTTGATTCCGCGGCCACCGCCGCCGTAAGCGGCCTTGATGGCGAGCGGCAAACCGAACTCGTCGGCAAAAGCGTAAACCTCTTCGGCGGAGGCCACCGGATCCTTGGTGCCGGGAACCAATGGGGCGCCGACCTTTTCGGCGATATGGCGCGCCTTGACCTTGTCACCAAGCTGGTCAATAGCCTGTGGGCTTGGCCCAATCCAGGTCAGCCCGGCGTCGATAACCGCTTGTGCGAAGTCGGCGTTCTCGGCCAGGAAACCGTAGCCGGGGTGTACCGCGTCGGCGCCGGAGCGCTGCGCGATGTCCAGAATCTTCTCGATACGAAGGTAGGATTCGGCGGCCGTGGTGCCGCCCAGTGCGTAGGCCTCATCGGCCAGTCGCACGTGCAATGCATCGCGGTCCGAATCGGCGTAAATAGCGACCGACTCGATTCCTTCGTCGCGTGCCGCACGGATAATTCGCACTGCAATCTCGCCGCGGTTGGCGACTAGCACCTTCGTCAATGGATTCATGGGTGAACCTTGTCTTTAAAAAGTTACGGTTTCTCACCTAGGAGCCTATCGGTTTTGTGGGAACTATATGTACTTATCCGCAAATTCCGGGGTGTTAGACCAAAAATTTTAGAGGGTTCCTACAAAAACGTGGGCTATTTAATCTGCATGAACTAACGAGAAATGACATGCGGGATAAAGTTAGCGAAATTATCGGTAATCGGTCCCTGACTTTCACGCACCGCAAGACCAGAAGGCTCACCATCAATCATCCAGATACCCAACACCGTGCTGACATCCGTTGCTTCATCCTCGCGGCGGAACACCGGAGGCAGAGCGAGCTCTTGAATGATGAACCCCTCCTCGCCATAACCTTGAGCCTCACCTAGGGTGAGGCCACCGTCTGGCAGGTACATGGTGATGTCGGCACCTTCGCGGCTGAGCAATGGCTTGCGTACGTAGCCAAGGTGTTGGATGTAGTACGGTGCCTGGCCATCAAACCATGCTGGGAGCAGGTATTGGGAGCGATCCGGATCCTCGCCGAAGAGCTTCCAGAGCACCGGCAAGATGGCCTTGGTGCTCCACAGCATCTTGTACGGTGGTTCGATCCAGATAGTGCCACCACGGTAGCTGGTACCGTCGAATCCCGAGTCACGCATATCTTCAAAAAGCTCGTCGGCATTTTCGCTGTGCACCATATGCTCCCAGGGGTACAGCTTAAAAATGACCTGAATGTGCGGGCCGTTTTCGCCCGCGCAGTAGCGTCCCTGCTCATCGACCCAGAGATTCTCGATATAAATGGTTTCGGTCTGGTATCCGGCCGCGGCGCAGGTATCACGCAACACCAGGGTATTCATCTGATCCTCGTGGGAGGTATCTTCTTCACTGCAGGCGAAGTAGACGGTGGGAGCCGCCCCAATCTTGCGCGAGATAATTTCAAGGTTTCGCTGCCAGGCCGCCACCAGATCCTCGTACATATTGGTCCATTGGCTAGAACCTAGCTGTGGCTGGTCCTCGAACCATTGCCACTGCACCAAGGACTCAACCAGTGAGGTGGGGGTGTCGGCGTTAAACTCGTAAAGTTTGGGGATGCGCTGGTCCGGTTCGCGGTGGGTCAGCCCGCCAAAGCGGAAGTCGAAACGGCCGTAGACCGATCCGCAGGCCGGCTCTTCGTTCCAGCTATCGCGGATAGCGCGCATGGCCCGGTGCGGGATGCCAAAGCGTGCCAGATCCGCGGCGCCGGCGGGGGAGAGCAGGTAGTCTCCAGCCTCCTCCAGCATGGAAAACACCGCGGTGGCTGCCTGATGCAGCACCTCGATTTCTTGAGGGGTCAACTCGTAGTAGGCGTCATCACGCCAGTATCTGTAGAGCTGGGGTGAGGAACTGTGGGCATCATCGTGTGTGTACACCAGCCCCGCGGCTTGAACCTTGGAAAGATAGTCAGGACGTGCGGTGGTCATCTTGCGTTGCACTGTGCTTAGCCTCCGGTGTGTCCGCCGCCGAAGCCACCGGAATGACCGGTGCCGCTGCGCTGTTTGTTGCTGGAGCCAAACCCTGCCGGTTTTCCGGTGGAGGCTGAATAGCCATTACGGAACGTGCCAGATAATCCAGCCTTGCTCCGAGCAGCACTGTCTGTGGTGCTAAAACGCTGCGTGGACTGATTAGGATCAAGCCTGGTGCCAGGGCGTAGTCCGCCGGCGTAGCGGCCAATCATGAAGAACATGAGTGCGGTGCCGATACCTGAACCGCCATGGTGCGCCGAGGTGCCTTCGGCGTCATTGCACTGCTCTTCGTCAACGACGACGTTGTCTTGATCAACACAGTAAACCGTGTCTTCAGGGGTGGATTCAAAGCCTGAATTAGAACCGGCATCCGAAGCGCAACTGGATAGGACTAAAGCTGCGGCGGTGGCCACTGCGGGCAAGGTGAAACGTCGTTGGACACTCAATGATCTAAGTTCTCTCGGTCTAGCGGGAAGCGAACGGCGCCTGGTGCAGGGGATGGCGCGCCAGGCGCCGTTCAACACGATGTATAGAGACTATTTCCACAGCTCGGTGATGCTGATACCTGACTGGGCCAGCAATTTGCGAAGCACAAAAATATCGAGCCCCACCACGTTTTGGAAATTGCCTTCGATGGATTCAATAAAGGCCGAGGCTAAACCGTCGATGGTAAATGCACCGGCGCAGGGCAACGGTTCTCCGCTGGCCACGTAGGCTTCGATTTCTGCGTCGCTTACGGTGGCGAAGTGCACCGTGGTCGATGAGATCTCTCCGGTAGCAGATTCCGGGTTGGCGGTATCGATCAGCCAATGACCAGAATGCAGGGTACCGGTAGCGCCACTCATTTCTTGCCAGCGTTCGCGGGCAACCTGTGCGGTATGAGGTTTGCCGTAGGCCACTGAGTTAAGCTCGAAGACCGAGTCGCAACCGAGCACTAACGTACCCTCAAGTTGGGCATCTGCGGCGACATTCTCTGCCTTCGCTTTCGCTAGCAGCAGCGCCGTGGCTGACGGGCTTTGTGGCCCATGCTCCGCCTCGGCAGCGCTGAGCGCCGCATCTTCATCTACCTGGGAGACCTGCGTGGTGAAAGCCAAACCGGCGTCGCGCAGCAACTTCTGTCGTCCGGCACTGGCGGAGGCAAGTAGCAGTCGCGGCGTGTTTATCATGGTGCTCATACGCTGGCGGTCTCCTTGGTGGGGTTGTGGGCTGTGTTTTCTTCGGCCTTGCGTTCAAGCATTGCGTTTAGCTTAGCGCCTTCAACGTCAACGTCTGGAAGGATCTTATCCAGCCACTTGGGCAGGTACCAAGCCTTGTCGCCGAGCAGGTGCATGACCGCCGGGATCAGCGTCATACGCACCACGAAGGCGTCGAAGAGTACGCCGGTTGCCAGCGCAAAGCCCAGCGGGCGGATCATCGACAGGTGCGAGAAGATGAAGCCGGCGAAGACCGCAATCATGATCAGCGCCGCCGCGGTAACCACCGGGGCCGCCATGGAGAACCCAGAACGCACCGCATCACGAGCCGATACACCGTGGGCGTAATGCTCGCGCATCGCCGAAACCAAGAACACCTGATAATCCATGGCCAGACCAAAGAGAATACCGGTGAGCAAGATCGGCAGGAAGCTAAGCAGCGGACCCGGGACATTGACGTCGAAGGCCGAAGACATCCAACCAAACTGGTAAACCATCACGCTGGCACCGAAGGCGGCAGCAAGGGATAGCAGGAAGCCGCCGGTAGCTAGCAGTGGCACAACCACCGAACGGAAGACCAACAACAGCAAGATCAGTGACAGTCCCACCACAATAGCTAGATATGGTGGCAACGCGCTGGTGACCTTTTCAGATACATCAATCTGCGCCGCAACCTGACCGGTGACAGCGATCTTCGCTCCGGTGGCGTCGGTGAACTTTCCGGCGTTGTCACGTAATTCGTGGACCAGTGCCTCGGTCTCGGCGGAGGCCGGACCGCCTTCCGGGATCACCTGAATGGCGGATAGCGAGCGGTCATCGGTCATGGTGACCGGGATAGCTGCCACCACGCCGTGGTATTCGCGCAGCATGTCCGCGATGTCCAGTGACTTAGTATCTGCCTGACGCTGGGAGAGTCCCTCGGGCAGATCAGCCAGTACCAGCAGTGGGCCGTTGTAGCCGGCGCCGAACTTATCACTGGTCTGTTGGTAGGCCTGGAAGGCCTGCGAATCGGCGGCCTCGGCGCTGCCATCGGGCAGGGCGGTACGCATCTGTGAGACCGGCAGTGCAATTGCTCCGAGCACCACGATCACCAAAAGCGAGACCGGAATCGCGATCTTGGTAACCATGCGCACCCAACGTGCCGAGATCGGTTCCTTGGTGACCGGTTTTTTCGCGTTCTTCCGGGCACGTTTGGAGACCAGTTTGTTACCGGCGAAGGACAACAGAGCCGGCAGTAAGGTGATGTTCAGCAGTACCGAGCAGAGCACGGTGAAGGCCGCGGACATCCCCAGTACGGTCAGGAATGGCAAACCTGGAACGGCCAGCGCGGCCAGCGCAATGATAACCGTCAAGCCTGCGAAGACTACCGCGTTACCGCTGGTGCCGACCGCACGGGCGATAGATTCGCCTACCTCCATGCCCGATAGCAGCTGGGTACGGTGGCGGTGAATGATGAACAGTGCGTAGTCAATACCGACGGCCAGGCCCAACATCAACGCCAACGCCGGGGTAATTGAGGCCATCGAGAACATCGAGGAGAAGGCCAGTGTGGTTCCTACACCTGCGCCTACGCCTAGAAGTGCCAAGAGCAGTGGCAGTCCGGCCGCGATGAGCGTGCCGAGCATCACCAGCAGCACCACGGCAGCGATGACCACACCGATAATTTCTGCGGTACCAAAGACCTCGGAAATATCTTGCAGGATTTCCTTGGAGAAGAGCACTTCAACCCCGGTTGCCTGTGGGCCGGCGGCAATCGCGGTGATAGCTTCACGGTCAGAGGCGGTCAACGCGTCGGTTTGGATGCGGAAGCTGACCTGGGAGACGGCGGTGGAAGCATCATTGGAAACGAAGCGCATGTCTCCGCTGGCGCCGACCTGACGGGAGGCGAACTCTAGTTCTGCGCGTCCGCGTTCCAGCTCCTTTTCGCCGGTGACGATTTCCTTTTCTCCGTCTTCCAGCTCCTTAGTTTTCTCCTTGAGCGTGGTCTCAGAGTCGCGCAGCTGCTTTTCTGCGGTCACCAGTTGGGCCTTGCCCGCTTCAAACGTGGCTTTTTGCTTGTCGAACTGTGCCTGTCCGGAGTTCAACTCTGCTCGGCCGGAAGCAAGCTGCGCCCGGGCCTGGGCAAGTTTTGCCTTATTCGCATCAAGCTCTTTTTTGCCCGAGGCCAGCTGGGCTTTTGCCTGATCAAGCTGCTTTTTTGCGGATGCTAGTTGACTACGGTTGGCTTCGAGTTCCTTACGTCCCTCGGCGGCCTTTGTAGCACCGGCATCGAGTTCCTTACGGGCGCCGTCTAACTGCTTGAACCCGGATTGTGCCTGAGCAATCTGCTTCAGCGCGGCGTTGGCCTGCGTCTTGCCTTCGGTGGCCTGAGCCTTCGCAGCGGTGAGCTGGTCAAGACCTGCCTGCATACCTTGCAAGGTGGCCTGGTGCTTAGCAATATCTTCGTCGTTACCCTCGGCTTCGGCCTGCTTCAGTAGCTGCTGAACACCGGTGATTTGAGTGTTCAATTCCGAGATTTGCGGCTCGATGGTTTTGAGGCCTTCTTCGGCTTTCGCCAGACCCTCGGTGGCCTGCTTCTTGCCGGCGGCTAGTTCCTTTTCCAAGGCGCTACGCGACTTGCCATCCAGAAGCTGTTTCAGACCATTTTGGTATTCCTTCTCGCCCTGGGCGAGCTTGGCATCGGCCTGATCAAGTTGTTTTTCCCCGGCAGCAAACTGGCTGCTACCTGACTGGTACTTCTTCAGCCCAGTGTTGTACTCTGCCAGACCTGACTGGTATTTCTTTTCGCCCGCATCAAATTGTGCCTGCCCGCTTTTCAGCTGGGCCTCGCCTGCGCGAAGCTCGCTCCACCCATCGGCAAGTTTCTTTTCTGCCGCGTCAATCTGTGGCTGGGCATCCTCAATTTCCTTGGTGCCGTCAAAGAGCTGGGACCACCCCTGGGTGATCTTCTCCTGACCATCGGCCAGCTGCACCTTGCCGTCGGCTATCTGCTTTTTAGCCTTGTCGAGGTCTTGCTGCCCGTCAACCAGTTTTTGCTGAGCCTTATCCAGTTCCGGTTTGGCATCATCAAGCTGCTTTTGCAGCTCGAAGGGGCTCATGGCCTCAACGACCTGTGGGTGCAACGCCAGCTGTTCCAAGGAATCCTGGATCGCGGACTTTTGGTCTGCGTTCAGTGCCCGGTTGGAACCTTCACGGAAGACAATGGTGCCCTGGCCGCCAGCCAAATCAGGCAACTCTTTTTTCATCCGGTCCATGGTGCGCTGGGTTTCGGTGCCCGGCAGGGTGAAGGTGTTAGAAAGCTGTCCCATGAAGAGGGAAGCACACACGCCGATAGCGATGAAGGCGGCAATCCACATGGCTAGCATGCGTAGCCGGTTTTTATGCGCCCACGAGGCGAGGCGGTAGAGGTATGTAGCCATGGCTTAGTCTTCCTGAGGCGAGGTTGAGGCAGTTAGGAGCAGCGAGTTAAAACCCGCGTCGAGGGTTTCCATGGCGCGGGTAATTAGCCGGTGGAAGGAATCGATGAGTTCATCGGAGATATGAAGTCCCGAGGCGCCAGGCTCGGGTAGCTGGTCAATCCAGGTATCGAAGGCGGCCTGTCCGGCGCCCAAGGTGGCGTGCGTAAATACGCGGATCGAGTAAGCATCTGCCTGCGGGTAGCGCGAGACTACTTTCGCGATGACCTCGCCGGTGGCGCTTTGCCAGGCGATGAAATTTGGTGGGTAGCAGCCGCCGCTGGCCTGCTGGCGAAGATAAGCCCCAAATTGGGCGACCTGGCCCAAAAGTTCGGTGGCCCGCTCGGATTGCAGTGCGCGCACCACCGCTTGCATCAGCGGAAGATGCTCGGTCAGTGGCGATAGCGTCTCCACCATATGTTCGAGCACCGCATGCAGCGGATAGGAGAGGATGGCATCCACGGAGGGGAAGTAATTAAACAGCGTGCGCCGGGAGATGCCGGCGGCTTCGGCGATTTGGGTGGCAGTCATGGCGGTGCCGTGGCCCTCGCGTAGCAGCTGCAACGCCGCATCGACGATCGCTTGATGCGTCGCCTGCTTATTGAGTTCGCGGCGTGTGCCGGTACTTTGAGAAGTCACATAATTACACTACGTGCAAACTTGCACGCTGTGCAAAATGAAAAGCGTGTTCTGCGCCACGGATTAGGTTGTGCGTTAAAACCAAGCGGCCAGCACGCACCGCGATGGGTGAATGCTGACCGCTGGGATACTCCGGTAACTAAACCGGGGGAGGAACTAGCTGGTGACCGAGGTTGCTTCAGGCTGGCTAGTAGTTGCTGGTACGGAGTCGTCGGCAAATGGATTGCCGTTACGCGGGGCGTTGTAGAGCTCCATGTCCAGGATGCCTTCACGCTTGGCGACAATGGTTGGCACTAAGGCCTGACCGGCAACGTTCACCGCGGTACGGCCCATGTCGACAATTGGATCAACTGCGAGCAATAGGCCCACGCCGGCCAATGGCAGACCCAAGGTTGAAAGGGTCAAGGTCAGCATCACGACGGCGCCGGTGGTTCCGGCGGTCGCGGCCGAGCCCAATACCGAAACCAAGGCGATCAGCAGGTAATCGGTGAGGCCAAGATCGATACCGAAGAACTGCGCGACGAAGGTCGCGGCAATGGCCGGGTAGATCGCGGCGCAGCCGTCCATCTTGGTGGTGGCACCCAAAGGCACTGCGAAGGAAGCGTAAGCCGAAGGTACCCCAAGGTTGCGTTCGGTGACCCGCTGAGTCAGTGGCAACGTGCCGATCGAGGAGCGCGAAACAAAGCCGAGCTGGACCGCAGGCCAAACTCCGGAGAAGTACTGCTTGATCGACAGTCCGTGACTGCGCACCAAGATCGGGTACAGCGCAAAGAGGACCAGGGCCAAACCAATGTAGATGGCTGCGGTGAACTTACCCAGTGCACCAATGGTGTCCCAGCCGTAGCTGGCTACCGCGTTACCGATCAAACCCACGGTACCCAGTGGGGCAATGCGGATGATCCACCACAGTACCTTCTGAATGATTGAAAGCATCGAGGCGGAGAAGGCGAGGAATGGTTCGGCCTGTTTGCCGACCTTCAACGCTGCAATGCCCACGGCGATTGCGATGACCAGGATCTGCAACACGTTAAAGCTGATCGAGGTGGTAGCAACGCCCTCGGCCATCTTGGTGCTGGCACCGAGGCCTAGGAAGTTTGCTGGGATCAGGCCGGTGAGGAAGCCGAGCCAGTCCCCGGTCTTACCGTCGTATTCGGCCGGGGTGCTCTGGCCGGTATTGGCGCCTGGGCGCATGAATGCGCCCAACCCCATACCGATGGTCACCGAGATCAGTGCCGTGATGCCGAACCAGAGTAGGGTCTGCCACGCGAGGCGTGCGGCATTGGTGACCTGGGCCAGGTTTGCGATGGAAGCGACCACGGCAAAGAAGATCAGTGGAATGACAGCGGTGCGCAGCAAGGCTACGTAGCTGGATCCAATAATCTGCAGTGCTTCACCCAGGGCGTTGGGTGCGTCGGCGGTGCTGCCGGTGTACTTTGCGACTAGGCCGAGGATCAGACCAACGATCAACGCAGCGATAATCTGCGGACCGAAGCTGGTCATCCAACGAGGCAGTCTCGATGATGGTGCGGAGTTAGACATGAGTAAAACGGTAGGTGGGAAAAGCTGAACCGTTGCAGTTAATGTTACGCAACATGACGCGAAGCGGTTATTCCAATGAACGGGTGACTATTTTGTGTGAAGGGTCACCTAAATGAGCTGAATTCTAGAGAAATCTTGGAATAAACCGGCACATAGTTTTCTTTCTGTCGCTGTGCTCGGGAAGCTGGGCGGGCACCAGAGGATGTGAGTTGATGGCTTTTGGGTACCAAATATGCATTAACTGAAGAGCAACGGATCCGCAGATGATCACTCAGCGCAACAACATGGAGGGTTTCATGAAGGTTTATATCACCAGTGTCTTTGTTGATGATCAGGCTAAGGCCGAGAAGTTCTACACCGAGATACTGGGCTTTGTGAAGAAGCACGATGTATCAATGGGTGAATATAAGTGGTTGACCCTGGTTTCGCCAGAAGACCAAGGCGGGGTCGAAATCTTGTTGGAACCGGTGGCGCATCCGGCCGCGCGCCCGTTCCAAGAGGCCTTGTTTGCCGATGGTGTTCCGCTGACCTCATTTGCGGTTCAGGATCTGCAGGGCGAATTCGAAAGATTGTCAGCCTTGGGGGTGAGATTCACCCAGGAACCAACGGCGATGGGTCCGGTGAGTACCGCGTTATTTGATGACACCTGTGGCAATTTGATTCAGCTCTCCACCTATACGCCGTGAGCTTTAGTGGTTAAAACTGTTGGCTGCCAGAAGATCTGACAGCCAACAGATGTAATTTGCTCGGTACCGGCTTAGCCTACTAGCGCCCGGTTGAGCGTATCGAGTCCTACAGATCCAAGCTTCAGCGCGCGGGTGTGGAAATCCTTGAGCTCAAAGCTATCGCCTTCACGCTCGGCCACCTGGTCGCGTGCCTGCTCCCAGAGGCGCTGCCCAATCTTGTAGCTCGGAGCTTGGCCCGGCCAACCTAGGTAGCGGTTGTATTCGAAGTCCAGCTGCCCCTCGGAGATGTCCAGATTCTGTTTGAGGAATTCGTAGCCATTGTCCGCGTTCCACGTTCCGGTACCCCACTGCGAAGGTACTTCTAATCCGAGGTGTACACCGATATCAAAGACCACGCGTGCAGCTCGCAGACGTTGTGCATCGAGCATGCCCATGTAGTCTCCTGGGTCGTCGAGGTAACCGAGCTGGTGCATCAAGCGTTCGGAATAGAGCGCCCAGCCTTCGCCGTGACCGGAAACCCAGCACAGTAGTCGGCGCCAGCTGTTGAGCGTCTCGGCCTGCAACTGAGCGGTCGCTATTTGCAGGTGATGGCCCGGAACACCCTCGTGGTACACGGTGGTCAGCTCGGCCCAGGTGGTGAACTGGTCCTCGCCAGGAGGCACCGACCACCACATCCGTCCGGGGCGTTCAAAGTCTTCGGAAGGACCGGTGTAGTAGATCCCGCCGTCTTCGGTCGGAGCAATCATGCATTCGATACGGTCCATTGGTGCGGGAATCTCGAAGTGCACGTCGCGCAGTGCCACGATGGCCGCATCGGCCTTTTCCTGCATCCATGACTTAAGCGCGTCGGTGCCGTCGAGGGTGCGTTTCGGGTCGGTGTTGAGGATCTTCTTGGCTTCTTCGATGCTGGCGGTGGGCTTGATCTTTTCAGCCACGCGCTGCTGTTCGGCGATGATCGCGTCCAGTTCGGCTAAGCCCCACGCGTAGGTTTCTTCAAGATCTACTGCAGAGCCTAGGAAACGGCGCGACATCAGCGAATAGTATTCGCGGCCCACCGCATCGGCCTCGGGTGCTTGGGAAAGCAACTCATCTTTGAGTACCCGTGCGAGCTTTCGGTAGGCATCCTTTGCCTGGTTTGCCCCAGCTTCCAACGAAACAGAAAGGGACGGATCTAAGGCAGCTCCTGCGCTAGCTAACTTGTCAAAGAATCCACCGTCTTTGGCATAGTCTTCGCATTGGCCAATGACGATATTGACCTGACGCTTGGCAGAGACCAGTCCCTTAGAAGCGGACTCGCGTAGTGACGAGATATACCCGTCAATGGCTTGTGGAACGTTAACCAGACGCATACCGATAAATTCGAAGTCCGCCACACGCTCTTGTGGCATGAGGTCAAAGATCGAACGGATTTCCTGTGCGGCACAGGCGATGTTGTTTAATTCTGTGCGGCCCGAAAGAGCGATCTCTAGATCTAATCCAAGGCGTTCTTGCATGGCGTCAAGAGTGACGGTATCGATGTCGTCTTGGGGCGTGGAGGTCTCAAGCGCGGCGAGGGTTTCGCTCAACAATTCGATCTGCGCTTCGGTTCCCTTGGGGGAGTAGTCAGAGTAGGCGGCTTCGTATCCGGGCAACCCGAATGAGACGCCGTATTCCGGGGTCAGTTCTAGGGTTTTAGCGAAGAATTTTTCGGCAATGGCGTCGATACTCGAGGGTAAACGCTGCGCTGTGTGAGATGTCATATAGCTAACAGTAATTGATATGAAAGATTTGTTGAAGACTTTTAGGTTTTTTGCTGGAAGCTACTTCTTAAAGTGAAATTTCCCGGTGATCTGCCCAAAGGTAGCTCACCGGGAAATTGCGGGTCGATTCATTTAGCGTCGGCCCAGGCTCCAGCCCAAGCGTGGGGACAGCGCGCGCCGTTTGCGAATTCGAGTCATCCGCTCGGGCACCGCAGGAGCTTCGGGCTCTTCAGACCCGGCGCTACCCATGGCGGTGAGAAGGGCGGTTACCGCCGCGAGTTCTTCGGCGGTGGGTTTACCCTTGGTCACCTGAATCTGCGCGGCCGCAGGTGCGGTGCTTTGCTCGGTCACTGGCTACTCCTTCAAAAGTGGATGCTGGCTACGGAATCCCTGCTTTACAGCGGGATATTGCCATGCTTCTTTGGAGGCAAGGTGGCATGCTTTTCACGCAGTGCGCGCAGTCCGCGGACTAGCTGTAGACGGGTTTCGCTCGGTGCGATGACCGCGTCAATGTAGCCAAGCTCGGCAGCCTGATAAGGATTAAGTAGCTCTGCCTCATAATCCTCAATAATCTGCTTGCGGCGCGCCTCGACGTCTCCGCCCTCGGCTTCCACGGCGGCCAGATCACGACGGTAAAGAATATTGACCGCGCCCTGTGCGCCCATCACGCCAATCTGCGCGGTAGGCCATGCCAGGTTTAGATCTGCTCCAAGCTTCTTGGAGCCCATCACGATATACGCGCCACCGTAGGCCTTACGGGTGATCACGGTTAGCTTGGGCACGGTGGCTTCGGCATAGGCGTAGAGTAACTTCGCGCCACGGCGGATAATTCCCTGGAATTCTTGATCCTTACCGGGCAAGAATCCGGGCACATCCACGAAGGTGAGCAGAGGAACGTTGAAAGCGTCGCAGTTGCGCACGAAGCGTGCGGCCTTCTCTGACGCGGCGATATCTAAGGTGCCAGCAAACTGCATCGGCTGGTTAGCCACAATGCCTACCGTGCGGCCTTCAACGCGCGCATAACCAATCATCACGTTCGGTGCGTAGAGTGACTGCATCTCAAAGTAGTGCTCGTCGTCAACTACGGATTCAATCACCTTGCGCATGTCATATGGCTGGTTTGCCGAATCGGGGATGAGCGCATCGAGGGACAGGTCAGCTTCGTTGATTTCTAGATCTTCATCAAATTCCGCGGTCAGTCCGTCGGCCAGGTTTGAGGAAGGAAGGAAGTCTAGGAGTTCCTTGCAGAACTCCACCGCGTCTTCCTCGTCGGTGGCGAGGTACGTGGCGGTGCCGGTGTTGGCATTGTGCTGGCGTGCACCACCCAAGGACTCCATGTCGATCTCTTCACCGGTGACGGTCTTGATGACATCTGGGCCGGTGATGAACATGTGGCTGGTCTTGTCGACCATGATGACGTAATCGGTCAGCGCAGGGGAGTAGGCGGCCCCACCGGCACTAGGGCCCATGATCAAAGAAATCTGTGGCACAACACCTGAGGCGTGCACGTTGTTGCGGAAGATATCGGCAAACATCGCCAGCGAGGCGACGCCCTCCTGGATTCGCGCGCCGCCGCCGTCGAGAATACCCACAATTGGGCAGCCGTTGCGCAGAGCGAATTCCTGGACCTTGACGATCTTTTCGCCGTTAACTTGGGAAAGGGAGCCACCGTATACGGTGAAGTCTTGTGAGTAGACCGCGACCAAGCGACCGTCTACCGTGCCGTAACCGGAGACCAGTCCGTCACCTAATGGTTTCTTCTTCTCCATGCCGAAAGCGGTGGAGCGGTGTGTTGCTAGGGCATCAAATTCGACGAAGGAATCTTCGTCCATCAGCATGTTAATGCGTTCGCGGGCGGTGTGCTTGCCGCGGGCGTGCTGCTTTTCGATAGCTGCCTCGCCCGAAGGTGCCTGCGCCAAGTTCTGGCGGCGGCGGAATTCGGCAAGCTTGCCAGCGGTGGTGGACAGATCGATCACTTCGTCCGTCTCGGTGTGGCCCTGCGTCATACCTTCGGCTCCCTCGGGTTCAGCTGATGTGTAGGAATGGCACAAGAAAAATGCCAACTAAGTCAGTCTAACCGGGTTATTTGCGGTTTTTGTTGTAGGAAACTCACAAAATGCCCGGGGTGTGAACGTGAAGCACACCAGAATATGTTACTCATGAGTAGCTTAGCGTGAGAACATCGCGTAACCTAGGTCACATGACTAATGAATCGCGCAGTGAGATCGCCCCAGAAATAACTCGGCTCAAGGGCCGCACGGTATTGATGAGCGGAGGTAGTCGCGGCATTGGCTTGGCCATCGCCCTCGCCGCCGCGAAAGCCGGAGCCAACGTGGTCTTGCTATCCAAAACCGATAAGCCACACCCCAGTTTGGAAGGCACCATTCACACGGCCGTCGAGCAGATCAATGCGGCCGGCGGACACGGCTTGGCGGTCGCCGGCGACGTGCGTGAAGACGCGGACGTACAGCGCGCGGTGGACGCGGCAGTGGAAAAATTTGGTGGCATCGACATCGTCATCAACAACGCATCGGCAATCAACCTGGCAAAAACCGATGACCTAGACATGAAACGCTACGACCTAATGCAAGACATCAACGTGCGTGGGACGTTTCTGCTCTCAAAAACGGCATTGCCATACCTGCGCAAATCCTCACACGCTCACATTCTGACCCTGTCGCCGCCGCTGAATCTAGATCCACACTGGGCAGGACTTCACCTGGGCTACACCATGGCCAAATACGGCATGTCGCTGACCACGCTGGGACTAGCCGAAGAACTCAAAGATGAGGGTGTTGCGGTGAATTCACTGTGGCCAGCAACCTTGATTGATACCGCCGCCATTCGAGCTATGCCCGGTGGAATGAAGATGATCCAGGCCGCTCGCACCACCGATATCGTGGCGGACGCCGCGATGTGCATTCTTGCCAGTGACCCACAGGGAGTCAGCGGGAACTTCTTCACCGACGTGCAGGTGCTCGAAGGGTGCGGAATTAGTGACCTGGAGAAATATGCGGTAAATCCGCAGGCCGAACTCATCGAGGACATCTTCCTCTAAAAACAAGTTTTCAATGCAAGGGATGTCATAGGCTTAAAGCATGAACCCTGAAACCGTGGCGGCACGGGCAGTACTGGACCCGGCCCCCTTAGAAGAGCTGGCCGCACGACTGCGGCTTGGCTTCATTAAGGTGGTCCCCAGCTCCGGCTCCACCAACACCGAACTTGCCCAACTGGCAAGCGACGGATTGGCTAGCCACCTGAGCGTGTACTTCAGCGAGCACCAGCAACAGGGTAAGGGGCGCTTGGGACGCGAATGGGTGACGCCAGCCGGGTCGGCAATCACCGTGAGTATCTTGGCTTCGCCGGGCACCGCGATGGAGCCACAGTCGTTGAGCTGGTACACGATGCTGGCGGCGTTGGCTTGGTCTCGCGCAGTCCAAGAGCTAGTTCCTGTTAACGCGCGGATCAAATGGCCCAATGACTTACTTGCTGGTGACCGCAAAATCTGCGGGATTTTGGCCCAAATGGTGCAAACTCCCCAAGGTTTTGCCGTGGTGGTGGGCACCGGTATGAACGTTGACCAAGAGGCAGCTGAATTGCCCGTGGAAACAGCAACCTCGCTTCGACTAGCCGGCGGTAACCGCGTGGACCGTTCGGCGTTGCTTGCCGAATATCTGCGTCAGTTTGTTGCCCTCGACGCAGCATTCCGAGCGGTGGGCGGGCAAAGTGATGTGGCCTTAAAACCTTTTGGGAACCACTCACTGCGCGAACTGGTGGCGGAACGACTAGCTACCCTAGATCAAGAAGTACGCGTGGAATTTCCCGACGGATCAACTTTGGTCGGTAGTGCAGTGCAACTGGCTGAAGATGGGGCACTGGTGGTACAAGACGCTACGGGGCAAAGGCACCGCATTCTGGCCGGCGACGTGCACCATGTGCGGCGCGCCGACGGTAAATACGCTTAACAAGCCAAGCGCAGAGTACGCGGACTAGTATTAGATGAGATGACTGTTCGGAAGAACTTACGGTAGGAGGGGCGAGGAACTCGACGATGAAGGTGCCGTTACATGACAGGGAGCGCGTGGTCATCAAGACCCGAGAACATTCCCGAGTGTTACGCCAACCTTTTGCCGTCTTTTTATTCCTCACCGCTGGGTGCGCGTTTCTACTCGGTTACCTCTCCCGTGAAGACCTTTCAGATTGGCTCACGAACGAATCCGAGCTCTGGATGATTTTATCCGCAGTGCTGTGGTTCATACTCGTGCTGATCTGGTGCGTCACACCGTGGGTTCGTTGGTTACGCACCTGCATCGTGTTGACCACCGAGCGGATCTTATTTCGGACTTCCTATGGTCGCGCGGACCTAGATTCTATTGGTCTTTATTCCGTGCGTGATTTGATTGCGCACACCAAGCAACAGGCGGTTAGCACGAAACCCGGGACCCTAGACGTTGTATTAAGCCATGGACATGTGCGTATCATGCATGTGCCCGCAGTATCTTATTTCCGCACCTTGGCCATCGAGACGATGAACAACGTGCACCAGCATCAGAGAACTAACACCGCGGTAGATGCATCGAACAGTGAGGGCATTGGACTATGAGCACCGACAACTCCAATCCTTCACGCCCAGATACCCCGCAGGCGGCTTCTGAGGCAGTCAAAGAAGCCCGTGAGCACAGCACTAATCCTGAGAACCCGGCGGAACTAGACCCCATCGCCGAATTGGCCCAAGCCATGAAAAGCCCACTCCAAGTTCCACATCATGCCTCGGACGCGGTCAAAAATCACATGGCCGATTTGGAACACCGTCTGATTGGCGGGCCACGCGAGTTTAAACGTCGTGAGGTAGCCGCCGACGCCGGTGTTTCGCTACTCTCGGCACGCAAACTTTGGCGCGCCATGGGCTTCCCAGAGCTCGGCGACGACGAAGTCTTTTTCAGTGGACGAGATACCGAAGCCCTGAAGACCATGGTTGATCTGGTGCGCGAAGGAAAACTCACCGACGAAACCGCCATCTCACTGATGCGCTCGGTAGGGCAAATGACAGACCGCATGGTGGTCTGGCAGGTAGAGGCGATTGTTGAGGATATGGTCGCCAACCAGAATATGAGTGACCGACAAGCACGTCGGCAACTTCTGGAAAGTCTGCCGGATCTTATCGGTCCCTTGGAAGATTTGTTGGTTTACTCCTGGCGTCGCCAGCTCAACGCCGGAATTCACCGCCTTGCACTACGCGCCGAAGCCGGAGTGGCGGCCTATAACCAAGACTCAGGTGATGACGACGGAACTCCACTGCCGCTGGCCCGCGCGGTCGGCTTTGCCGACCTAGTTTCTTACACCTCCTTGTCACGTCGGATGAACGAACGCACCCTAGCCCAAATGGTGCAGCGCTTTGAATCAAAGAGTGCCGAAATCATTTCCGTGGGTGGCGGGCGACTAGTTAAAACCATTGGCGACGAAGTCTTATTCGTGGCCGAAACTCCGCAGGCGGGAGCCCAAATTTCATTGGCGCTTTCGCGTGAATTTGAAGCCGATGAACTATTGCCGCGCACCCGTGTGGCGGTGGTCTGGGGACGGTTGCTCTCCCGGCTGGGAGATATTTACGGTCCCACGGTTAACTTGGCGGCTCGGCTGACCTCCTTGGCGGAGCCCGGAATGGTACTCACCGACGCGGTTACCGCGAACACGCTGAAACAAGACGCACGCTTTATCCTCACTGCTCAAGAAATAACCTCGGTGCGCGGTTTCGGTGAAATTCAACCCTATGAACTCTCCGCTGGTGAGGGTGGCAGGCTGGTGCTGGACTAAATGGATTCTGAAGAGAAATTCGAAAGCTTCCGCCTTGCCGTCTGCGGGCAAACAGATGTCGGGCTCAAACGCCAAGACAATCAAGACCGTATCCTGATCACTGACGTGGTCCAGGCGGTGGCCGATGGGATGGGCGGCCATGAGGCGGGCGAGGTAGCAAGTCAGCTGGCCGTAGAAACTCTCGAAGAGCTGAACACCTTCAGCCTGAAAACCATAGCGCGCCGGCTACCCACCGTCGAGCAAGTTCAAAAGCAGGTCCAACTAGCCGATGACCGCATCCGAGATGCGCTGGAATCGCGTGGTGGCACCACGCTTTGTGCCCTGGCTTTGATTCGCAGTGCAGGACCCGGCCGTGACCAGGTGAGCCAGCCAATGGTGATCCCACCGTGGACCGGCAGCTTCAAGATGAGCCAAAACACCGATGTGCTCAGCAAGATTACCCCCGAAATGTTGGCCGAGCATCGGGCACGGACCGAGAAGGTCAGTGCGGAAACCCAAAGCAGCGCCGAATACACCAGCTTGTTGCTGATCAACGTCGGTGATTCGCGCGGTTATCGCCTGCGCGGCAAAGAACTGCGTCAACTCACCCGAGACCACTCTGCGGTGCAAGAAATGGTGGACGCCGGTCAGATTACCGAGGCTGAGGCACGTAGCCACCCACACCGTAACCTGATCACTCGGGCCTTAGGTGCCGGGGCCGACAGCCAACCGGATTTGACCGTATTGCAGCCGCGCATCGGTGATCGTTATCTGCTGTGCAGTGACGGTTTGAGCGGGGAATTGACCGAAGAGGCAATCCAAGAAATTCTCATTGCCTATCCGGAACGTGAAGCGGCTTCTCAGGTTTTGACTCAGGCTGCGTTAGAAGCCGGAGGCCGGGATAATATCGCGGTGGTAGTCATCGACGTGTTACCCGCCGCAGACTCTTAAACACGCGGAGCTCGCAAGGCTCAAAGCGTCGCCTAGTTGGGGCACAATTGGATACGTGAGTGAAAATCCAGTAACACCAACAGACTCCACGATGACCCCACCGGATAGCGTTCGTGAGCGCTATGCAGCGCTGGTGGAACAAGTGCGTGCGCATCGCGAGGCGTACTACTTGCAGGACGCTCCGATGGTCTCGGACTCCGAGTATGACCAGCTATTCCACGAACTGCAGCTGGTGGAGAGCCAATACCCGATTCTGATGGGCCAGGATTCACCCACGTTAGAAGTCGGCGGTGAGGTCAGCAGCGCCTTTGCCTCGGTAACTCATGCCAGCCGGATGTACTCGTTAGAGGACGTCTTTTCGATTGAAGAGCTCACCGTGTGGCTGGAGAGAGCCCAAGCCAACGCATTAAAGCTTCATCCTGAATCACCCATGAAGTGGTTGTGCGAAGTAAAAATCGATGGGTTGGCGCTGAACCTGACCTATCGTGACGGAAAGCTGTTGCGTGCGGTCACCCGAGGCGACGGCACCACCGGTGAAGACGTAACGCATAATGCGTTGACCATCGCCGATATCCCGCAAGAACTGAGCGGCAGCGGATACCCGCAGGAATTTGAAGTCCGCGGTGAGGTTTACATCGGCACGGACGACTTTAACGCCTACAACGAGATGCTGATCGCAGACGGCAAGGCGCCCTTGGCGAACCCCCGCAACGCAGCCGCCGGTTCACTGCGCCAAAAAGATCCAGCGCAGACCGCAAAGCGCCCACTGCGGATGTTTGTCCACGGTCTTGGGCGTAGTAAAGACTTTGCCATGACGCATCAGTCCGAAGCCTATGAGCTGATGCGTGATTGGGGTCTGCCAGTTTCTCCTTATGGTCGGGTAGTCACCTCGCTTTCCGAGGTCACCGACTTTATCGCGGAGAATGGTGAAAAGCGCCATGAGCTGATCCACGACATCGATGGAATTGTCATCAAGGTTGATGACCTGGCCACACAAGAGCAGCTAGGTTACACCTCGCGTGTGCCACGCTGGGCGGTGGCCTATAAATACCCGCCGGAGGAAGTCCACACCAAACTACTCGATATCCAGGTGCAGGTCGGTCGCACCGGACGAGTGACTCCCTTCGGCGTGATGGAGCCGGTGCTGGTAGCCGGTTCCACCGTCGCGCGCGCCACCTTGCACAACCAAGAAGTTGTTAAGGCTAAGAATGTGTTGATCGGCGATACCGTGATCCTGCGTAAAGCCGGAGACGTGATCCCAGAGATTGTTGGTCCGGTGCTCGCCTTGCGTGAGGGTAATACGGAACTACGTGAATTTGTGATGCCTACTTCTTGCCCATCTTGTGGTCAGCCACTGGCTCCGGCTAAGGAAGGCGACGTGGACATTCGTTGCCTCAATGCTGAATCGTGCCCGGTACAGCTCACCGAACGAGTAGCCTACCTCGGCGGCCGTAGCGCATTGGACATCGAGGCGCTGGGCTACGAGGCTGCTGCGGCATTGACCAGTGGACCGGGTGAAGACCCTGCCACTCAGGGCGGTTTGATCTTGCCAGCTGGCGCCGGTCCGCTGCACAACGAAGCCGAACTTTTTGATCTCAAAGACAAGCTTGAGCAGCTTGCCGAGGTAAAGGTCTGGCGCGAAAAACGCTCCAAGGGTGAAGGCGCCGGAAAGTTCGAACTGGTGCCGTACTTCTACACCAAGGCCACGGCGAAAAAGCCGTCGGCGCCTACCAAGAGCACGTTAAAGCTCTTCGATGAGCTGGAAAAGGCTAAGAGCAATCCACTCTGGCGCGTCTTGGTCGCCCTGTCGATTCGTCACGTTGGACCTAACGCTTCACGCGCCATTGCAACCCGCTACGGGTCTATGGACGCAATCTTAGAAGCCTTGGAATCACCGACGGCAGTCGATGAGCTCAGTCAGATCGATTCGGTGGGTTCAATTATTGCCGAAGCCTTGGTCGACTGGTTCAAAGTTGATTGGCATCGTGACATTGTCACCCAGTGGCAAGTAGCCGGGGTGAAGATGGAAGATGAGCAAGACGAAAATGTCATCAAGCATCTAGATTCATTGGCCATTGTGGTCACCGGTACGTTGGAGAACTTCTCCCGGGACACCGCTAAAGAAGCAATCATTATTCGCGGCGGGAAAGCCACCGGAAGCGTCTCCAAGAAGACAGATTTCCTGGTGGCCGGCGAGGCTGCCGGGTCAAAGCTTGATAAGGCTCAGTCCCTAGGGGTTCCAGTACTGGATGAGGCTGGCTTCGTGGTGTTGATTGAACGAGGACCGGATGCTGCCCGCGAGGTCGCAATAAAGGCAAGTGAAGGAGCCTAAGTGGAGAACAAAAAGATAGCGCATGACCCACTGGTACTTTTGGCACGGCGCGCTGCTGCTGCCGGTGCCCAGGTACTCTCCGGCCGTGATGAGCAAAAGTTTAATACGGATGAAAAATCTGCTGCGGGGGACTGGGTTACCGACTTTGACCGCGCAGCAGAGGAAGCCATCCGTGCCACGATTTTCACCGCACGTCCTAACGACGAACTGACCGGTGAAGAATTCCCCAGCCAGAAGCCAAGCAATCCCAGTGGCTACCGCTGGAGTATTGACCCACTGGATGGCACGACAAACTTCGTGCGAAACATCGCGTATTACTGCTCGTCGGTAGGCGTATGCCAGCGACAAGATGACGGTACCGACGTATGGGTGGCCGCAGCTATCGTTGCACCCGCACTGCAGGTCGAATACTTCGCCGGACGGGGTCAGGGAGCTTGGAAACATGATCTACGTACCAAGAAGATCACCCAGCTCACCGGCCCGGTAGAGTCGGATGCCAAATTGTTAGGCACCGGCTTTGGCTACGACGCAGAACGTCGTGAATTCCAACTAAGCGTACTGACCGAACTGCTGCCAGATTTTGTCAATATTCGCCGAATTGGTTCGGCTGCCCTGGACTTGTGTCTAGTCGCCGAAGGGTCCTTGGACGCCTACGCGGAATTTGGCACTCAAGAATACGATTGGGCTGCCGGTGCCTTGATCGCTGAAGAAACCGGCACCCCGGTGGGGCGACCGGTGGGGTACCCCGGATGGCAATATGCCGGGTTGGTTGATACCACCAAACTGGTTAGCCCTAAAGTGTAGTTAAACATCTCTGGCTCGCATCGGTGCCCCTTAGAAAGGGGGACTGATGCGAGCCAGAAGCGTTTTTGGAGCGGTTAGCTGAGCATTGCTATCCAACCGCTAAGGTAGCTGACGGCTACACCAACAATGACGCCGCCGCAGACCTGCGAGGGGGTATGTTGCTGGCTACGAATGCGGGACCACGAGAGCACCGCGATGAAGAACACTACGGGTGGGACCAATGTCAGACTCGTGCAAAGTTGTAGCGCCACGTAGCAGCCGACAGCCATATGCACAGAGACCTTCCACCACAGGTTAATCATTGCCACCATGAGTAACCCGGCCAAGATAGAGAGTACTTCCACAAATATCCGCTGGCTTGCGCCCATCAGGCTCAGCAATAGGAGTCCAAGTCCAATAGATACCGCGGTGAGAGCGAATATTTTATGACGTTGACTGCGCCTGGTGACGTGTAAATCGCTCACTGTTCCGCGGTAGGTGGACCACAGCAGATACAGCCACGGAAGCACCATGGTGAAAGCTGTAGCAACGCATACTTCAACCCAAGAGACTTCGCTGTGCCGCAAGGGCGTGGAAAGCAACAGCAAGCTGGCTAAGATCACTGGGGTGAAAATATGCGAGAGGAATAGCGCAATTTTTCCGATACGGTCATTTCGGGAATCGAGTCGCTGAATTTGAGCGGTAATGAGACGGTTCCTTGCTTGTTGGCTCTGTTGTCACGGCCCTGCGAGTCTAAATGCGGACGGACTTAAGCCTATAAGTATCGTCTGAGAAACCACGCAATTGGGACACACGAGGTAAAAAATTAGTTCCTGTCGGGGCTGAATCCTAGCTATCAATTCTTTTTATGCGTAGGATTGAATAAAAGAATTGTCAGGTCGCAGGCGTGATCCTCGAATGCAAAGATCATATTGTGGCGACCGCTACGAGGTTCTGCGTCTTGGAAATTTAGCAGCAGTAGCGTGCACTGGAAAGGTAAAACCTTGAAGAGCAGTCCGAAGAGAATTTATGGTTTAGCGGGTGCTATCACGCTGATGGTGCCGTTACTTTTAGCTACTGGTTGTTCCAAGGCCCAAGAACAGTGTTTCCCTGAAGCCATGTCTCTTTCAGATACGACGGCCCAGCCAGGAGGGACGATTACCGTCTCCGCGCCCGCTGCCAAATGCGATCTGGGTTATGCAGAGGGGAAGGGCTATACGCTTCGGCTAATTTCGGAGTACTCCGAAAAGGATCCTCTGAAGGGACGAGAAATTCGTGTGAATACAGATGGGTCATTCAGCGACGAAGTCCCGATCCCTACGGATTTCCCCCATGGGGCGGCTACGATGCTAGTTTCAGGTAGTCCATATGATGAGTGTGGGGACGTAGACTCCTGTGCCGCATACTCCCACTCATTCGCAGTTACTGCCGACAATAATGAGCCAGCACCGAACATCTTGGACCATCTAGATACTCTGTTGTTTGAGCCTTAATTTTCCAAAAGAAATTTGTTTCGCTGCCTGATCAACTGAGGCATATACCAGCCTAGAACTAACCTTTCGGCCACCCATCCGAGGGGGCCGAAAGGTGCCGCGAAACTGACCCGATCAATCATCATTGTCATGCCGTCCGCGTCAAAGAATTCATGGACATGATGGAATGACTTAAACGGTCCACGTAACTGTTCATCAATGAACATGCGAGCAGGATCCATGGCCGTAATTTTCGTGGTGAGCCGAAACGGTATTCCAAAATGTCGGGCCTTCCAAGTGACCTGCTCACCGAGGGAGATTAGGCCACTTAGCACTCCAGCGACAGCTCGTTCTTTGGTCTGAGACATTGAACCTAGGTGCGCGTCGATGCTCCGTGAACGGTCAAATAGTTCGGTTCGACTCATCTGAGTTTGGGTAACGCATTCGAAATAGACTGCCATAGTTCTCAGTCTTGCACTCCCGGTAGGTCAATGGCCGTATTGAAATCAGCCTAGTGGACTCGCAGGTTCTCTAGGCTGATTCCTTCTGCCGCATCATCGTAGTAGGCGCGTTTCTTCAGACCAGCCGCGGCGGCCTCGTCGAGGACAACCACAGCGTCTTGGTGAAGTTGTAGTACCGAACCTGGGCATGATGCAGACAGTGGACCTTCGACTGCTAGCGCCACGGCTTCTGCTTTAGCTTCTCCCGTAGCCACGAGGACTAGGCGTCCGGCTTCCAAAACAGTGCCCAGACCTTGAGTCACGCAATGGGTAGGAACGTGTTCGATACCGTCGAAAAAGCGTGCATTGTCGATACGAGTCTGCCCGGCTAAACGCTTGATGCGGGTACGGCTTCGTAAGGCGCTTCCAGGTTCGTTAAACCCGATATGGCCGTTGCTACCAATGCCAAGAATCTGGACCTGTACGCCACCAGAAGCCTTGATGGCCTGGTCATACGCATGTGCGGCAGCTTCGATTTCCTCGACAGAATCTGCCATGCCGCGGGGAGTGTGTAGACCGCTGACGGGCAGGCCTAAAATATTGCATACTTCGGTGATCAGTGTCTGACGGTAGGAGAGCTCATGGGTATCGGGGATGCCGATGTATTCGTCCAAGGCGAAGCCTTGTGCGTTGGAGAAGTCTGCTCGTCCTTCGGCAACCGCCACACGTAACTCGCGATACAAGCCCAAGGGGGATGAACCCGTAGCGACACCAAGTACGGGATTTTTTCCATGCCCATGGTGTGCTAATCCTGCAAGGACGTTATCTGCTGCAATGCGAGCAACATGTTCCGCGGATGAACCAATGAGAACGCGCAAGTCGTTCACTCTCCGATCTGATAGTAAAAATAAAATTAGTGAGGACTGGCTACGCGCCGAAGCGCAAACTTTTGGAACTGAACCAAAACGTTGTCCCTTACAAATTGAAATTATTGGGTTGTGTCTGTACTTCTCTAAAACTTCTCACCGCTCCGAAGGAAGCCAAAAATCAATCCGGTTAGGGGTGATTAGAAGGAAAGCTATTTCCTCAGCCATGGATATGGCGTAGGCGAGCACAACATTGTGATCAAAGAGAAAGACCGTATGCCCGAGGGCAATGCTTACCAGTTTACTGGTTGCTGGCAGGCAGCACAGCAACCCTGTCTTTTATTTCACGTCAAATCATCACAACATCTTCATGCCTTCGCCACCGGATCACTCATCAGTGAATTCACGCGGAATGACATAAACTGCGCAAAATTCAAAGTAGCGGAAGAAACCGTACAAAGGGCTTTGAAGATTGAGAATTGGTGACAAAATAGTAGAACCATGTCTGAAATTGATGATGCCAAAGTTACCAGTAGCCCAATACTGATCGAAGCCGCTACCGCGGCCGACTATGAACGAATTGGCCAGCTAACGGTTGATGCGTATATGCAGGCCGGACACTTTACGGATCCGCAACACGAATACCTAAAGTTTGTTCGCCAGGTTGCCCGACGCGATAAATATTGTGACATCTTGGTAGCGCGCAAGGATGGTCATCTGGTTGCCTCGATGACACTCATTCAAGCCGGTAATGAATATGCTGATATTGCGCTAGAAGGTGAGCTAGAAATCCGTATGCTCAGCGTTGATCCGGGCGTGCAACGCACCGGCGCTGGCAAAGCGATGGTGGTGGCGGCGATTGACTTTGCCCGCCAACTGGCCGACGTACATACGGTCTCGCTAACCACCGGTCAACATTGGTTAGCAGCACGAAGTCTTTACGAGTCACTGGGATTCATCCACCGGGCCGAACGCGATTGGGTAGTTCCAGATACTGATATCCGCCTTGTGGTGTATTCGCTGAACTTAGCTAACTAAGTCGCATACCGAACGCTGACATGTGGCGAGCCGTTCTAGCGCGCTGCAGTTCGAAGTGCATAGACTGACGCCATGCGTCGTTTCCCCCGAAGTGTTGTTGCCCTGTCCGTCGCCGCGCTCGTTGCCAGCACGTTTACTGCGTGCAGCGCAGCAACGCCGGACCCAAAACCCGCTGCCGAGGCCTTGACCGCCGCGCTCGGTTCCGGGGACTTTAGTCAGGTGCCACTCGCTGGAAGCGAGGCAAGCATCGTGAACAAAAGCGTCGAAACAGCCTTTGGTCCGATGGGCGAGATCAACCATACCCACACCGTGCTCAATGCTGCGCAAGACGAAGAAGCCCAAGACGGGGTAAAAACGGCTACCGCAACCGTGCAGACCACGTGGGATGTTGACTCCTCCGACAACGACCTCACCTATGAAACTCAAGCGGTCATGGAATATGATCAGGACGCCGAGCAGTGGAAACTGCGCTTCGACCCGGCGATTCTCGCGCCCGACTTGGTCGCTGGCGAATATCTTGACGCACGATTTAGCGAAGCCAAACGTGGACAGATTCTGGGCGGTAACGGTAATGCCCTAGTGAAGAATCGTCCGGTGGTGCGGGTCGGCATCGACAAGACTCGCACCGAGGCGGACAAGTGGGATTCCTCGGCACGTAGTCTGGCCAAATTAGTTGAGATCGATGAAGATTCATTCGCTAATCGGGTCGAAAAGTCTGGGGCCAAGGCGTGGGTGCAGGCCATCGTATTGCGTGATGACGCCAGCCGCGAGGTAAGTGATGACGACATTACCGGGATCCCAGGTGCCATCGGGCAACCTGATGAGATGCCCTTAGCACCCACGCGTACCTTCGCCCGACCAATCCTTGGAAGCGTCGGACAGGCCACCGCTGAAATTATCAAAAAGTCTGAAGGCAAAATTCAGGCCGGTGACCAGGTGGGTCTTTCCGGTCTGCAAGCGGCCTATAACGAGTCACTAGCTGGGAGCTCAGGCGTCACCGTTTCCCGCTACAACGCGGACCACGAGGCGGTGGCCGAACTGTTGAGCAATGAACCGGTCGCAGGCGAAGATCTCAAACTGACGCTCAATGAGAATATGCAGACCGTTGCAGAGTCGTTAGTTGCTGAAACTGATTCAGCTTCCTCCATCGTGGCCATCAAACCTTCCACCGGCCAAATTCTCGCAGCCGCATCCGGACCAGAAACCAACGGGCTGAATACGGCACTTAAAGGGCGCTACGCACCGGGATCCGTCTTCAAAGTAGTCGGTGCCCTTGCCATGCTGCGTGACGGCGAAGCACCCCAGAGCAAGGTGCAGTGCCCGGCAAGTACCGAGGTAGATGGGAAAAGTTTTAAGAACTATGACGGTTACCCCGCCAAAGCGCTGGGTGCGATTCCATTTGCAGAAGCCATTGCAGAATCTTGCAATACGGTCTTCGTCAATGCAGGTGAGGGACTTGGGGCCAAAGCGGTGGCCGACGCCGCCAGCTCATTAGGGCTACTGGCAGATGATGGAACCGGCGCCGAAGCATTTATCGGTTCGGTGCCAGATGATTCCGAAGGTACCGAGCTGGCTGCAAACATGATTGGACAGGGTGTGGTGGAAGCCTCGCCTCTGGGCATGGCAACAGTAATGGCATCCATTGCTAACGCCAGCACCGTACATCCACAACTCGTGCTGAGCCCGAAGGTGAAAGAACCTGCCAAGGCTAAGAACGCGCTAACTGAAAAAGAAGCGAAACAGTTGCAAGAAATGATGGCCGGCACGGTGGATCATGGAACGCTCAAAGCATTAAAGTCGGTTCCTGGGTCAAAAATTATTGGCAAGAGTGGCACCGCTGAATACGACGCCGAACGCAACGCTCACGCCTGGGTGATTGCCGCCCAAGGCGATCTGGCTGTTGCAGCCTTTGTTGAAGATGGTGATGGGGGAGCGCAAACTGCCGGTCCGCTAGTTGCCGACTTCCTCACTAAGGTTGGTAAGTAGGCACCGGCTAGCTTGCGGGCGCAACTGCCGCGAAGTAGTCACGGGCGAGAACGCTGAAAATTAGCTGGTCGTGGAAACGGCCCTGATGGAAATAGATCTCTCGTTCTCGTCCTTCAAGGATGAAGCCTGCTTTTTCATAAGCGCGTACCGCGCGAGTGTTATAGGCGGCGACTCTCAGCCCTATACGGTTTAGACCCATCTCCGCGAAGCCGTATTTGAGCATGAGACCAATGGCCCGGGTCCCGTAGCCTCGGTTTACCTGGTCACCGCCGAGCATGATAGCTAACTCGGCGGCGCGGTGTGGCAAGGATCCACCGCTGAGCGTGATGTGCCCAATGAGCCCTCCATCCTGGCATTCAAAAATACTAAATCCAGCATCACCGCTGTGGGGTTTGTTTACGCTCCAGCTAGCTAGCATTTCCATCACCGATTGGGACGGTCGGGGTTTGATAATCCGTTGTTGTAACACTGCCCAACGCGGGTCATTCCACCATTGGGCAAGTTGCGCAAGATCCTCTGGTTCCACTTCGCGCAAATCTACCTGCTCATCACAGAGCAGGTTCTTCCCATAGTCTTGGGCCTGATCCATTTTATTCCACTGCGCCTCACCGAACATGAAACCCATGCTATCTAGTCGCCACGGAAGTTTGTTAGCAAAGAGAAAAACAAACTATTTGTCAAAGAAGTCTGAACAACACTAGCCCTTGGCTCTTGTGTGCTCAGCGCGCGCTTGGCAGACTGAGCCCATGGGCATTATCTACAACACCTCCATGAATCCTTCGAAAAATGAGTTGCTTGCCAAGTGGCTGGTGACGCAGGATTTTTACGACGGTCAGGGCGCACCAGACTTACAGGTCGTCGGTGGCTTCCGATTGGAGGATCCCGCCGGAGAAGTGGGCATGGAACTGCGCCTAGTCGCAGACCGTGCCGATCGTTCCGAGGTGATTTACCATGTGCCCTTCAGCTACCGAGCAGAAGCGCTGGAAGGCGCCGAAGCATATCTCGTGGGCACCAGCGATCACGGGATTCTCGGCTTGCGTTACATCTATGACGCTACCGGTGACCCGGTGTTCACTAAACAGCTCAATGAACTTCTTGCCGGCCGTGCGGTCCCGCAACATCAGAATAATTCCTTTGAAGAAGACTCAAATGTCCGGGTCTTAAGTAACGGTGTCAGTGGCAAGCTTGAGGTGATTCGTCGCCCAGTCGCCGGCGAAGTAACCGGGCAAGGCGTGGTCGGTTCGTGGGAAAACGCGCTAGGCCAACCGCTCAGCGGTCTGGTATTGCGCATAGCATAACCGCTTGATGGCCAAATCGACCTAGGTGAGTGCGGGCAAGGGATAGACTTATCTGTGAAACCCATCCGCCCACTTTAGGGAGATATATGTCTGCCATCAGCCGTGAGGACCTTGTGCACCTGGCACAATTGGCCCACATCGAGATGAGCGGCGCAGAGCTGGATAAGATGACCGGTGAGCTCGGCGTGATCGTCGATGCCATCGCATCCGTCAGCGAAGTCGCCTCCTCCGATATCCCAGCCACCAGCCACCCAATCCCGTTGACCAACGTATTGCGTGAAGACGTGGTGGGGCAGACGCTGAGCATCGATGAAGTTCTGCTCAACGCGCCTGACTCGGACTCGGACCGCTTTAGGGTCCCGGCAATTTTGGATGGTGAATAATTCTGTGTCTGATTTGATTCGTCTTTCCGCCACCGCACTGGCAGCAAAGCTGCGCGCTGGTGAAGTAACTTCCGTCGCAGCGGTACAGGCTCACCTGGACCGTATCGCCGAAGTTGATGGTGCACTGAACGCCTTCCTACACGTGAACGCCGAAGAGGCGCTCGCCGTAGCCGCCGAGGTTGACGCGATTCGCGCAGCTGGCGGTGCCGAGGCCGAAGCCCTGCACCCACTTGCTGGTGTGCCGATTGCCATCAAGGACCTGATCGTCACCAAGGGCCAGCCCACCACCGCAGCATCGAAGATGCTCGAAGGCTGGATGAGCCCATATGACGCGACCGTCATTGAAAAGATCCGCGCGGCAAAGCTTCCAATGTTGGGTAAGACCAACTTGGACGAATTTGCTATGGGTTCGTCCACCGAGCACTCCGCTTACGGTGTGACTCGTAACCCGTGGAACCTGAACCGTATCCCCGGTGGTTCCGGCGGTGGCTCGGCCGCTGCAGTTGCCTCCTTCGAGGCACCTCTGGCGCTGGGCACCGATACCGGTGGTTCCATCCGTCAACCAGGCGCCGTCACCGGCACCGTGGGTGTGAAGCCAACCTATGGCGGTGTTTCGCGCTATGGTGCGATCGCCATGGCTTCCTCGCTGGACCAGATCGGCCCGGTCTCTCGTACCGTGCTGGACTCCGCTTACCTGCAGGAACTAATCGGCGGGCACGACCCGAAGGATTCAACCTCGCTACCAAAGACTCTTGAAGGTCTGGTTGCTGCCGCGGAAGCTGGCGCCACCGGAGATCTGAAGGGTCTACGCGTTGGCGTGGTAAAAGAATTGCAGGGTGAAGGCTACCAAGCTGGCGTGCAGGCACGCTTCGAAGAATCTTTGGAACTGCTCAAGGGTGCGGGCGCACAAATCGTTGAGGTTTCTTGCCCTAACCTGAAGTACGCGCTGGGCGCTTACTACCTGATCATGCCTTCGGAAGTCTCTTCCAACTTGGCTAAGTTTGACGGTGTCCGCTTCGGTAAACGAGTGCTGCCAGAATCCGGTCCAATGACCATTGAACGCGTCATGGGTTCCACCCGTGCAGCAGGTTTTGGCGATGAGGTAAAGCGCCGCATCATCTTGGGTACCTATGCATTGAGTGCAGGCTATTATGACGCCTACTACGGTTCGGCACAGAAGGTTCGTACGCTGATTCAGCGCGACTTCGCCGCAGCGTTTGAACAAGCAGACGTACTGGTGTCCCCAACGGCACCAACCGTCGCCTTCGAACTAGGCGAGAATGACAACGATCCATTGGCCATGTACCTCAATGACGTGGCAACCATCCCGGCTAACCTCGCCGGCATCCCGGGCATCACCGTGCCTGGCGGATTGTCTGAGGACCTGCCAGTGGGTATCCAGTTCTTGGCACCTGCCTTCGAAGACGCCCGCGTGTACCGCGCCGGTGCGGCACTGGAAGCACTGTTGGAAAAGAGCTGGGGCCACACCCTGATCTCGCAGGCACCTGCCATTGATTCCGCGTCGATCGCGCCGAAGGCCTAAGGGGAGCATATGTCTAACTACACCGATGAACTAGTCGACTTCGACGAGGCACTGGAAAAGTATGATCCGGTGCTCGGCTTTGAGGTCCACGTAGAGCTAAACACCAAGACCAAGATGTTCTCGGACGCCCCGAACGCTTTCGGCGACGCCCCGAACACCAACGTCACCCCGGTAGACCTCGGCCTGCCAGGCGTTCTGCCAGTGGTCAACAAGACCGCGGTGGAATACTCCATCTTGATCGGTCTGGCGTTGAACTGCCAGATCGCTGAAAAGTGTGGTTTCGCCCGGAAGAACTACTTCTACCCGGACACCCCGAAGAACTTCCAGACCTCGCAGTACGATGATCCAATTGCCTTTGACGGCTACCTAGATGTCGAGCTGGAGGATGGCGAAGTCTTCCGCGTTGAGATTGAACGCGCGCATATGGAAGAAGACGCCGGCAAGCTGACCCACATGGGTGGGTCCACCGGACGCATCCAGGGTGCGGACTACTCGCTGGTTGACTACAACCGTGCGGGTGTTCCACTGGTAGAGATCGTCACCAAGACCATCGAGGGTGCAGGCAAGCGCGCTCCCGAGCTGGCCAAGGCCTATGTGGCGGCGGTGCGCGAAATCGTGAAGAACCTTGGTGTTTCGGAAGCAAAAATGGAGCACGGCAACGTGCGTTGTGACGCGAACGTTTCGCTGATGCCTAAGGGCGCAGATAAGTTCGGTACGCGTACCGAGACGAAAAACGTGAACTCCTTGCGCGCGGTAGAGCATGCAGTGCGCTTCGAGATTGAGCGTCACGCTGCGGTGCTAGATTCTGGTGCCAAGATTGTTCAGGAAACCCGTCACTGGCACGAGGACACTCGCTCGACTACCTCGGGACGTCCGAAGTCGGACGCTGATGACTACCGTTACTTCCCGGAGCCGGATCTGGTGCCAATCGTCACCACCGCTGAATGGGTTGAAGAACTGCGTAGCCGTCTTCCCGAGCCGCCGGCAGATCGTCGCAAGCGTCTGAAGGCCGACTGGAGTTATGCGGACAAGGAATTCCGTGACGTGGTCAATGCTGGAGTTCTCGACGAGATCGAAGCAACCATTGCTGCTGGTACCTCTGCTGCGGTAGCCCGCAAGTGGTGGATGGGCGAGATTGCTCGTCTGGCCAAGGCCGCGGACAAGGAAATTGCTGATCTGGGCGTTGCTCCGGCAACCATCGTTGAGTTGAACTCGTTGATCGCCGCGAAGAAGATCAATGACAAGATCGCTCGTCAGGTGCTGGAATTCGTGGTTGACGGTGAAGGTACCCCAAGCGAAATCGTTGAGAAGCGCTCGCTTGCAGTGGTCAACGATGATGATGCCTTGGGCAAGGCCGTGGATGATGCCATGGCTGCGATGCCTGATGTGGTCGAGAAGATCAAGGGCGGCAAGATGCAGGCTATCGGCGCGCTGATGGGACCGGTCATGAAGGCCACCCGCGGTCAAGCTGATGCAGGTCGCGTTCGCGAAATCGTGATCGAGAAGTTGGGCCTTTAAGGCTAGATCCTCTTTAGAACAAGCGAGAACCCCGGATTACTTTTACAGTGATCCGGGGTTCTCGCTTTGTTGGATTATTTAGAGATTCAAATTCGAGCGGTATCAGTAGTGATAGCGGGCCTGAATGATAGTGACATATTGATCATTCGCGATGTAGAGCAGACGATTCGCTTCATCGATCCTTCGGGACCAAATACCGGCCAGAACATGTTTCAGTGGCTCTGGTTTGCCGATTCCGTCGAATGGGCTATCGCGAAGAATATCTTCAATGAGAATATTGATTCGCTTAAGTGTTTTGCGGTCCTGAGTCTGCCAGTAAAGGTAGTCTTCCCAGCCCTCAGAAGTCCAAGCGAGCCTTCGGATACTCACGGATTTATCAGGTCATGCTCTACGACTTGACCATCGCGAGCTGACTCCAACGCAGACAGGATTCTCTGCGCATTTTTAGGGGAGCGCAGTAGATAACTGGTTTCAATTAGGGAGTCATATTCATCTTTTGACATTAGAACGGCAGAGCCGCGCTTTGACATAATTTCAACTTCGGTCTGATCGAGATTGACTCGTTCAATCAGCCCGAATAGGTCACGTCGTGCTTCGCTGGCAGTTATCGCCATACCAACCTCCTTGTGGTACTTAATATGGTACCACTCTGAGATGTGCAAAGAATTATGCCTAACTGCCCATAAAAAGGTGAACCACATGCCCAATCCGATTGCGCATGGTCTTGTTGATGCTCAGGCACCGGGGTTTTCAGAAATGACATTGAGGCATCTGACAATGGATTTGAACACGAGGGCCAACATGTTGCACTCCTCGGCTTAAGTGTGATCGTCAGGAACTGCTGGCGAATGTCCAATTTATCTAATATGTTTGAATAATAAGGTCAGCCAGTTTAGAGGAGCGGCAGTGCAAAGAGTTCACAAGCGACTTATTCTCATCGGGATTGTATTTGCTATCGTCGGCGTAGCCTTTGCAACCTTTGCGCCAGGTATGTTCGCTGGACTGTATGGCGGCCTTGGGCCTGGCGAACGGCTGATAACTTATCCACTCGCACTGGTTACCTCAATCGGCGCCCAGGTGCTTGCGCCTTTTGGGGCAACGTTATCCGCCATTGGCTTTGCTCTCCATGTTGTTGCCCGCGATAAGTCGCGGTAGCGACACAGCTTTTTTAGATTTCAGACCATATGGCGCTGCTATTTTCAAAGAAGCTAAGGTGGGTGGCTAGCGAAGCCATGCCCGCGTTTGTAACTCCCAGCAGTGCCCTGTTTTTTCGAGGCGGCTTGAACCAAAATCGAATGACCTCTGGCATGGATTTGATCCGAACCATGAAGCGAGAGACCACCGCTTCGGAGGCCATGGTCCCCAACCTGCCGGCGGAGAGCATGAGCGCCAGATTGGTGATGAGTATTTCGAGGCGGTGAGTCGTGGCGTCCGGAACTATTGTGAGAGTCAGTCTTCGCACAGGAGCCGGAGCTCCAAGATATTGAGCAGGTTGTGCTGACGGTGATCCAGCGGCGGCCAGTAATCTTGGTCTTGCCTGATGGGGCGCCATGTTCGTCTGGAAAGTTCCCGCGCGCCGCCAACCCGCTAGTCGCGAACAGCGTAACTGGCAGACCAACGTTCTGCCTTGCACCAATCGATTTTCATGATGCAGGTTGCGTAAGGCAATCCCGCGTGATTTCCATGTGCCCTAGGTGCTGGCACAGTTCCTCCAGCACATGCAGGAGCACACCCTGACAAGTGGACATCCAGTATTCGTGCTCCCTGCCCGGCGGGGCCGCAACGGGGGCTTGCTGCATAGAGGTTTGAGACAGGTCGTTGGCGAACGCGATCCTGGTCTCCTTGGCCAGCTCCAGCGCAGATTCCTTGTTCATAACCGCGGTAAACTCGGCCTCACGATCACGGGGGACTACAACGCCGAGGTTGACCGTGGAGGACCAACGGCGCATCACCCCGCAACAATGCCCCACCAACTGCACCGGCGAATTGCTACCGGCCATTGGCAGGACGTTATTGACCAGATCCTCCGGAATGCTCGCCAAAACCTCGGTGAGCTGATCAAATTTCTCTAGCAAGAGTGTTGCGAGAATTTGCTCGCTGGAAAACGGTGAGTCCATGCACCGATTCTAGAGGGATTTAGTCGGCAATATGGGGCATTTCGGGGTGCACTAGCATTGAGCAATGACCACTTTCCCCTCGGGACACACCGGAATGCCGCACGCAGAAGTGGAGATCAACGCCGAATTGGTCAAGCAGCTGCTGGACACCCAGGCCCCGCAGTGGGCCAACGAAGAAATCTTCTACCTGGCCACCGGTTGGGATAACGAGGTGTACCGGCTGGGTACCGAACTGGCGGTGCGCCTGCCACGCAGGGAATTGGGCGAGGCCATAGGGCACAATGAACGGCGTTGGCTGCCACAGTTGGCCGCGGAGACCGGCCTGCCCATTGCCTTGCCAATCTTCGTTGGCGAACCCGCGCCGCACTACCCATTCACCTTCTCGATCTGCCCCTATATACCGGGACGCAGTGCTGCAACGGTGAACCGCACTGTGCGCGATGGCTACGCAGAGCAATTCACGCGGATCTTGTACCGGCTGCACCAGCCGGCCGGAGCATCCGCACCGCGCAGCGAATTCCGCGGGGTGCCGCTGACAGCGCTTGATATGAAGACCCGCAACCAGATTTCGGCGCTGGATCCCGCGTTGCAAGAACCTGCCCTTGCCCTCTGGGAAGATGCTGTTTCCGCCGCGCCACACGAGGGTGCACCGGTGTGGCTGCATGGAGACCCGCATCCGCACAACACGATCATCAATGACTCTGCCAGCCAAGACGCCATTGTTTCGCTGGTTGATTTCGGAGATCTGTGTACCGGTGACCCGGCAAGCGATCTTGGCATGTTTTGGATGCACTTCAGCCCTGCAATAATTTCGGAGGCGTTCGACCAATACGGGGTAGAACCCGGAAGTCCGATATGGCGACGCTCTCGTGGGTGGGGTCTGCGATTCGCAATGTTGACCGCTAACCTCGGCCCCGATGACCTTTTGGGTGCAATTGGCCGAGAGGCATTGGGAATACTGTTTGCCGATTCCAATTCCGCCGCGACCGGCGGTTTCTGAAACGATGGCATGCTCGGCTGCCGCAGTGCCTTAAGCTGGCCTCATACGCTGCCCGCAAGCAGGCTAACCTGGAAGGCCCCATGGATCTTGAAAAGAATTCAGCCATTGCCGCCAGGCTATGCCTCGATGCGCATGCGCGGTTAATGGATCACGTAGCCTTGCTGGACGATACCGCCGCACACCAAGACAGCAAATTGCCTGGCTGGAGTGTTGGTCACGTGCTCACCCATTTGGCCCGAAATGCAGATGCCCACGCCCGACGGTTGGATGGTGCACTGCGCGGGGTGGACGTTCCCAAATATGCCAATGGCCCCGGGCAACGTCGCCAAGAAATAGCTGATGGAGCCCAACGTTCTGTCTCTGAGATCGTGCATGACCTTGAAACGAGCGTTGCGCAGCTGGATAAAATCCTTCAGCAGAGTGATGATGCCGGCTGGCCCAACTCCGACTTCATGGGAGGTAGCCATTATGGTGCAGGCGCTTGCCCTGCGCATCGTCTACGCGAAGTCCACATGCACATGGTGGACTTGGGACTTGGCTATACGTCTAGCCAGTGGCCAGACGAATATGTAAGCTGGGACCTTGAAAATTTGCTTGCCACGGTTCCCGAACGATTGAACGGCGCAGGAGCACGCCGCGAACTCGTGGCATGGCTTGCCGGGCGGGGTACTTTGGGCCAGGATTTCGCGTTGGATTCATGGGGCTAATCCAATGTCAGTAGCCTTGCACTAGCAGTCCGGGCAACTGCTCCATGCTTGTGAAGATCTGGCTGGCACCGGCCTCAAATAACTGTTCCGGCGTGCTGCTGATTGGGCCTCCGGGGCAATATCCGAAAACCGTTGCACCTGCTGCGACGCCAGCACTAACGCCCGCAACCGTGTCTTCGATAACTGCTGCCTGTTCCGGTTCGACTCCCAGCGCAGCTGCTGCCGTGAGATACACATCGGGCGCGGGCTTGCTGCGTGGACATTCCATGCCGCTGAAGACACGGTCGCCAAAGAATTGCGTGAGCCCCGTGAGGGATAGCTGCATCTCCACTTTGGCGCGGTCAGCCCCAGTAGCGCAAGCGATTTGTGTTCCGTAGCTTTCCACAACTTGTGTGACGGCTTCGACTGAACCCGGCACCGCTTGCAAACTTGAACGCAGTGCGAGGTCCCTGCGATTCCTGAATTGGCCAATCCACTGATCATCAATGCGGAATCCGGTATTTGCGAGGATGCATGGCCACTGATCTTTCAGGGACTTGCCGATGAAGATGCTGATGCATCCTTCTTGGCTGATATTCCATCCCAAGTCAATGAGCATCTCTCGGAGCACTGCGTTGGTGATGGACTCGGAATCGGCTAGTACGCCATCACAATCAAAGAGTACGGCGGCGAATTGTGGACGTGGCAAATTTGAGCCTTCCAGCGGGAATGGTGAACGGCTAAGCGGCAGAGTACTCGTGAAGAATGCGGGCCAGTGGCGCCAGTTCAGGCTGTTCCTCGGCCTGCCTCAAGACACGTTCCAACGTGGCATCGTGGATGGGCTTGGCCTTCTGATACAGCTCGTGGCCGTTGGCGGTGAGCTCGGTATAGATCCCACGACGGTCATCGGCGCACAACACGCGTGAGAGTAGATTGCGATCTTCCAGTCTGGTCACCAGGCGCGTCGTCGCGCTGGGGCTCAGGGCTGTGGCACGGGCAAGCTGCGCCATGCGCATATGCCAGCCGTCCTGACGGTTTAGGGCGTCTAGCAATGTGTACTCGACCACAGAAAGTCCGGCCTGGGCGGTCAGGTCTTTTTCTAGCGCGGCATCGATTAATCCGTGCAATGACGCCAATGTACGCCATCCATGAGCACGGATTTCGACAGCATCATCTGCGATTCCCATGGGTTCCTCCAAAAGTACTTGCTTGCGCTGGTTAGTTGCGTGTGCAACGATAGTGTTCATCGCGCAATAACAAGCGTGTGCAACTAATTTATCTAGTCTATCAGGAGTAACGCTATGCCGCTGGGTCTTATTGCGTTGGCCATCGGTGCCTTTGGCATCGGGCTTACCGAATTTGTCATCATGGGCCTGTTGCCGGACGTGGCAACCGACTTCGCCGTCAGCGAGGCCGCAGCTGGCTGGCTCATTTCCGGATATGCACTCAGTGTTGTGGTCGGCGCCCTTGGCCTCACCGCGGCCACCGTCCGCTTGCCACGCAAACCAGTGCTAGTCGGTTTGCTGGTTCTCTTCATTCTCGGCAACTCGCTCACTGCTATGGCCTCGACCTACGAGGTGGCTATGATTGGCCGCGTCATTGCCGCCCTCTGTCACGGTGCCTTCTTCGGCATCGGTGCGGTCGTCGCAGCTGACTTGGTTCCAGCCAACAAGAAGGCTGGCGCCATCGCGATCATGTTCACCGGCCTGACCGCCGCCAACGTCCTGGGCGTTCCTTTCGGAACCCTGCTTGGACAGCATTCTGGCTGGCGCTCGACCTTCTGGGCCATCTCCGGCATTGGTGTTATTGCCCTGATCGGCATCATCGTACTGGTTCCAGTCATCAAACATGCGGCAGAGGGTATCTCGCTGCGCAAAGAACTCGGGGCCTTCACCTCCCTGCAGGTCTGGCTCTCCCTCGGTGTCACCGTCCTTGGGTACGGTGGAATGTTTGGCGCCTTCACCTATATCGCATACACCCTGACCGAGGTCACCGGATTCAACGCGTCCAGCGTTCCATGGTTGCTGATGCTCTTCGGTGTGGGCCTGTTCGTGGGTAACTGGCTCGGTGGCCGCATGGCCGACAAGAGCATCGACCGCACCTTGGTATTCTTCATCGCCGCCTTGCTCGTTGTCTTGATCGCCTTCGGTGCGCTGGCAAGTAACCCGGTGGCCACCGTGGTGGCCCTGTTCCTCATGGGTGGCTTCGGCTTCGGTACCGTTCCAGGGCTACAGAGCCGCATCATGCAGTTCGCTGGATCGGCCCCAACCTTGGCCTCAGGCGCCAACATCGGCGCCTTCAACCTGGGCAATGCACTCGGTGCGTGGGCCGGTGGCCTAGGTATCGCAGCAGGACTGGGCTACACCTCACCGATTTGGATCGGTGCCGCAATTACGGTCGCCGCATTGATCTTGGTTTTGGTCGCCATGTCACTGGCCAAGAAATCGGCCAAAGTATCCAACCTGATTCCGGCCAGCTAGGCTCAAAGATTTTCCATAACCGCAAACAATTTCAAGGAGTTAGTTATGACTACCGCAATTCCTACCATCACCCTGAACAATGGCGTTGAAATGCCACAGATCGGTTTCGGTGTCTTCCAGATTCCGAACGAGGAAACTACCGCAGCAGTCAGTGCCGCATTGAAGGCCGGGTATCGCAGCATCGACACCGCAGCAATCTACGGTAACGAAGAAGGCGTAGGTGCAGCACTGACTCAGTCCGGCATTGCCCGAGAAGACCTATTCATTACCTCCAAGGTCTGGATCGGTGACATGGGGTACGAGCAGACATTGGTAGCTTTTGAGGCAAGCTTGCAGCGCCTGGGTCTGGACTACCTCGATCTGTTCCTGATTCACTGGCCAGCCCCGGACAAGGATCTGTATGTTGAGACCTGGAAGGCGATGGAGAAGTTGTACACCGATAAGAAGATCCGCGCCATCGGCGTTTCGAACTTCCAGCCAGCGCACCTGGACAAGGTGATTGCCGAGGGAAGCATCGTTCCGGCCGTGAACCAGGTGGAACTGCACCCCGCTCTGCAGAACCGCGAAGTCATTGCCGCGAACACCGAACATGGCATCGTCACCGAAGCATGGAGCCCGCTGGCTCAGGGAGCATTGCTTACCGATGAAACCATCATCGGTATTGCCGAGGCGCACGAGGCGACCGCTGCTCAGATTATCCTGCGCTGGCACCTGCAGCAGGGCCGGGTGATCATCCCGAAGTCGGTCACCGAATCACGAATCGTCGCCAACCTGGATCTATTCGGCTTCGAATTGACCAGCGACGAACTGGCAAACATTGATGCCCTAGACCGTGATGGTCGTACCGGACTAAACCCGGACACCTTCAACGGCTAATTTGATGATGCCGACCAGGATGCTGCCCGTAGTCTAAGCCAGCTGCGGGCAGCATCCCTGGCTCGGCCGATCCATTGAATTGTGACCGGCGAACTCTTTGTTCTTGCGCGCTGCCTGCAATTCAGATGAAGTCGATTCAGCCTTAAAGAAATTCGAGGTCACGCGACAATGCTTAGCCGTATAGATTTTCCTGATTGATTCGCCCGTCCTTGGTTCGACCAGATTCTTGAAGAGTACTAAGAGCGAAACATCGGCCTGCAACGTCAATTGTCTCGCGAGTTCTACCAGCATCGCCCGCAAGCTGACAGAACCCGTACAAGCCGTTGCCGACGGCCAAGTTCTGACACGAGCATTTCTCCTAGACTCCTGCGCCGCGGATACCAGCGCTCTATCGACCTGTATTCCTCTTAGACCGTGGATGACTTTTCAGTGCAGTTCCTTGTAGTAGCAAATGGACGCACTAACATCTGGAGCAATAGAGCAGTTCTTAATCAAACCTCATTTGCAGTTTCAGTAGGTCGATGGAAGTCGTACAAGACAGTTGCACCAATTTTTCTTCGAGTGCAATCTTCTTTATCGAGAGTCCTTTGCTTCGTACCTAGCGTCTTGAAAGCGGCATTTTGAGCAAAGCGCGTATCCAGCTGGTCCAAACCAAGCGTTATTGTCTCCTGGGCGTAAAGCAGTCCTACAAGACGCGCATCTCGCACGGATTTCAGACGGCATTTGAACCTCACAATAATGTTTTGACTTCGCGTGGATAGGGCTTCAAGAAGGAACTCCTAACGAATTTCATCGTATCCTCCCACCACGTTCCGAAGTCCCCAGCATTTCTGTCCAGTGTCTTCAACACCGGGCCGAGCCGACCGTAGGGGAACGTTCTACGGGAGCTTATCCGTCGGAGGTCAGCTTTTCATGCTCTATAAACCATCCAGACTCGTGCTTGACTAGAACGTTGGTTCCTCTTCCGGATCCAGATCGCGGTTGACCCTGTCCTAAGCTGGTCCACGAAAAATGGTATCGGCAGACCGTAATGTCGGTTCTCATAGTTACCCAAGTCAAGTCGTGGATTGAAATAATCTCATTCTGGATCGCATCAGACGTATCCTGCCGAGCTACTCGGATTTCCGCGCGTCCGTAGTGAGATCCATCCGAGAACCAATAGCCAGCATCTGGCGCGATATGGGCAAGCACGCGAGCTTCCTTCGTTCTAAATCTTCGATAATGTCCGTAGAATCCTTGCGATTTAGGGAAGTTCTGAATACGTCCCGTAATTCGAACCCTGACTGGGACTGTAATTTCCAGTTTTGTAGGAATCCGAACATTTGGCAGGATGTGAGCATGATTCGAGCAGTAGTTTTTGACCTTGACGGCGTCATTCGCCACTTCCCGTCCGGCCATTCAGACGGAATTGAATATCGTCACCATCTCGAAAACGGTATCCTCGATGCCACCGCGTTCTCCCAGCCACTTCTGACCGAAGCTACAACCGGTCTCATCTCACGTGAGCAATGGATCTGCCAAATAGGACAGATTGTTGGTTCCGGCGACGCGGCAAATGAATGGGGAGAACAAATACCCCAGCTCGACCAGTCAGTCCTGCAACTTACGGATATTCTGCGAAACCGTGGAATCACAGTCGCAATCTTGACTAACGGTACAGACACCATCCCGGACGAATTAATAGCTCAGGGCATCAGGAAGCATATCGACCGCGTATTCAACTCCGCTTTTGTCGGCTACATCAAACCGGATCAACGCATATTTCGACATGTTCTTGATGCTCTTGATCTCAAGGGGCCAGAGGTCTTTTTTACAGACGATTCCCTGTCAAAACTTTCCGGTGCCGACGAGCTAGGTTTCGTGACCCATCATTTTCAAGGTGTTGAACTTCTGCGTGAGGCACTAACCAATGCGGGCGTTTTGTAGTTGAGCGCCCGTAAATCGAAGGGTATGCGGGACTGTTTGAGACCTGAGGAACAAGAAGCCGAAGGGCTTCTGAATACGTTCTGAATTAGACTTGAGGCATGAGCCTACTCGACCGTTCGCGGACCACGCTTCAGTCTTCTGAATTGAGCCGTTCCTCCGCCGAGGTCTTCGCAGCTGCCTCGGATCATCCTGTTGAGGTCACCCGACGTGACGGCGAATCTCTAGTGCTCATGTCCAACAGTGCAGATCGAGCGCGCACTGCCCTACTGGAACTTGCGGCCCAGCTGGTTGCAGTTTCAACGAGCACTGACGGAACTTTCGTCTCTCGCATGATCGACAGGTTCCCTTGGATGCTGGCGCTGAGCCTGGCTGACCAGCAAGCTTGCGCCAACGATATTTTGTCTGCGGCGCGTGCTTCGTTCGCCACTAACCAGCCCCACCTGGCGATTGCCGAACTCACAGCGTGGCGCGAAACCGCGACGGCCATCGCCGCCGGCCTCGGCCAGGAACCGGTGGAATGGCTCGACGACCCCATGATCGTCGAGCGGCCCTAAGGGTGGCAAAGAACCTGAAGGTCGAGCGGCCGACTAAGAAGTCAGAATACGAGATTCGCTTTGCTTCCGCCCACGCGCAGCGCGGCTGGATGAATCTAAAGGCCACGATTAAGGGTCCCTTGGTCGATGCCTGGGATTTTCTGACGAAAACGCCTCTGGCTGTCACGCCGACCAACTATCATTTACGTGGTGAGCACGGCATCGTGACCCGTAATGGCTCCACTCATGAGCGGTGGCAGCACAAGCCAACACTCAAAGGCGACGCTCGCATCTGGTTCTACGCGAGGGCGCAGTGGCGTATCTGGAGCAGGTCCATACCAAGCATCCCAACGAGACCAAATAGGAACTGGCGGAGCGAGGATCGTCTGAAGGAAGTACTGCTCTCGCCCGACTACCTAGTGCACGGCAGTCGGGCTGAAGTGCGCGCCCAAAGTCTTTTTAGTGGGGACCCGTCGCTAGGCATGAGAGTAACGAACCTACGAAGTCTAAGCGTTCCGTAAACGGAACCCTCTACGGAAAGCCAATCGTCACGTGGAGTGATGGCATCATCAGTCAGCAGCCGGGGGTGGAATCCCAGCAGATGTGACTCATTTTTCAGATTTCTTGCTTGTCCCGAAGAAGATGTAGCCAAAGGCTCCAGCAAACAGGGCCGCCCAAATAAAACGCACTGAATCGTCGAGTTCCCACGCACCCAAAGCAGCGAAAAGCACTACAAATGTGAGCAGGGTGCATGCAACGTTGACTATCTTTTCCATTGGAAGCCTCTGTTTGTGATGGGAATAGTGAGTAGGGGAAGCCTTGGCGTTGCCAAGTTGTGCCGTGAACGTTCTTGGGCCCAGTTAGAAGGGCAAGTTGCCCGTCTGTAGTGGCGGTACGATCAAGATTCCGGTTATTTTTCCGGCGCCGTTGTAGGCAATTCGCCCGATCCATTCACCTGCTTCGTGGTTGAGCTGGGTCTGGACTGTCAGTCCGCCAGCAAGATACTGGTTCAGTTTCTGTGCAATGACATTTGCTCCATCGGCGGTTTGAATGGTGGTATTGGAGCAAGATTTGAACCGGCCGCTGTCTACAACGACTTGATCCCAGACGCCCATTACTTTCTTCTTCGTCAGGGCTCGAGAGCAGGTGAAGGTCATCATGGACTTCACAGAGCCGTAATCACCGTTACTGAGACACTCAAAGATTTCTTCGGTTCGCGAGGTGAGATCGATGATTGGGTTGCCTACGGTTCCTTCCTCTGGCGTTGCTGTTGATACTGTTCCGAACCGCTTGAACGCCGCCTGTCGGGTAATCCCGAAGGCATTTCCGATGTCCTGCCATGACACGCCCCGTGCCCTCGCTACCGCAACGGATTCCTCTAAATGCGCTCGAGCTGCCCGCTCGATATGGTTACCGATTTCGACAGCGTTCAGCGCACCAGCCGGGGTGGTTGGTACTGTTCCGAGATTTGAGGCGTCTTCAAGGAGCGCAGCAAGCCGTTCAAGTGGAGAATTCGTTCGTCCTGTCATTGTTCAAACCTAACGCAGGAATGAGAAATGTCAACCATGTTATGACAAATCACGTGCTGATATGCATGTGGATCAAATCGTTCTCGAACCGTCCCGCAAGCAGGTCCGTAAGAGGAACGTTCTGTGGAGCATCCGCGACAGATCGGAGCGGATCACTGACTACTTCCCCTCCACGGCTGAAATTAGGATCATGTGTCCGAACAGTATTTGGTGTCCAAGGGCATCTCTTGAAATAGTCAGAGCATGATGCAGAGCACAATTCAGGCACCGAGACTAACTCTCGTACCGATGAACGATGACCACCTTGAACATGAAATTGCACTAGACGCCAGGCCAGAGGTCATGCGTTTTCTCGGAAACGGAGTAGCAAGAGAACGTGCTGAAGTGGAAAAGCACCACAATGGACGGCTCAAATCTGCACGAGATGGCCTCGGATACTGGACAGGATTTGTTGGAACTCAATTCGTTGGATGGTGGCTCCTAGCTCCAGCGGGCAACGACGAACGCGGACAAGCCGAGATCGGATACCGACTTTCTCCCGATTTCTGGCGGCAAGGCTTTGCTTCTGAGGGGGCCAAGGCACTGCTGGCTTATGGTTTTGACGAATTGAGTCTTACGCAAATCTTTGCTGAGACGATGACCATCAACGAAGGTTCTAGAGCCGTCCTGAGTCGCTTGGGCATGAGTCATCTGCGGACGCGTGATGTAGGGCAAATCAGTTCAATCCCAGAGTCGGAACAGGGAAATGTCGATTACGTCATCACTAAGAAAGAGTGGGAGAAGTTAAGAAGCGCGCCGTAACCCTGAAGTGCTGACGTTTTTGTGAAGTTGTGATCCGCGTTTGCTGTCTTAGTGAATACATCGCGGTTATTGAAAGCGATTCGATCAGTGCCGAAAGGGGAACCTATCGCGGCACAGCCGAACCCATGCCACGAGACCTACGCGCGAAGCCCCTAATTAGATCCCGCTTGGTGGTTGCCAGCGTGCGGGGGAGTTATTTAGAGTTGGGACGCGAAGAACTTGACGGTCTCGGTTGCGACCTGTGGCCGCAAGCCGGTGGGGTCCTCTCTGTCACCGAGAAAAACATAGTGTCCGACGTCCGAGCCAAGGCTCATTCCGTGAGCGTGAGGAATGAGTTCCTGATAAAGGTGTGCATTGTCCTCTGGTGGTGTATTGCTGTCGTCGTCGCCCCAGCGCACCATTACCGGGGCAGATATTTGCTGCAAGGACTCGGGGGCCAAGAGTCTGCCGATAGCGGGTGCCAGAAGGAGTCCGGCCCGCACGCGTGGGTCGGTCATCGATCGCGCACCGGATTCCGCCAACGATGTTAACTCGGCATCGGAGTACTTGCTCCGTAACGTCTTGATCAAGTCGGGGAACTCCGGCACCTCAGGCGCGGGGATAAATCCGCGGAACATCGCGTCCAAGATGTTTACATCAATCCTGCCGCCGAGCAACGCTGCGACGGTATAGCCACCGAACGAGAATCCTGCCGCCCCGATGCGGTGGACATCGATGTCATGCTCCGCCACAAGGTAGTCGAGAAGGAGACTGATATCCAGTGCACGTTCCCACGCGAAGGAAAACCCTTCGACGAGGTACTCGTCGTTGTAGCTGTTACCTGGATGGTCGACCGACGCTACGAGAAATCCCTTGTCGTTAAGGGGGCTGGCGAGCCAGTCTAGGTCTTCTCCCGCGCCGCCTGTGCCGTGTGAAAGTACGACAACGGGCGCGGGTTTAGCCCCATTCACCGGCCAAATGCGTGCTTGTAGCTCACGAGGTTCGGTCGGTTTGGCCCAGTTTGGGCGTGAGCGATCTCGAAGCAGCGTCGTCTCGGGGTTCATTTCAACAGCCTAGCGCTTCCGCTTTCGGAAATGTCCGAAAGGCGGATTAACGCGGCCTCGCTCTCTAATGGCTTGGTGGACAGTGCTTTGAAACCAATTTGGTGGTGTCCTAGCTTTGCATCGTTAGTACATTCCGGAGGGAAGCTTTGCCAGCACGTTGAGGAAATCACCATAGGGGAGGCTAGTGGTGATGTCTTGTCTCACTTATCAGACGCATGACACCATCGCTATTCGGTTAGGCCAATTCGCGGAACCCAAGTCGTTTATATAGCTCTAGCGCGGCACCGGAAGTTCCATCACCGATTCGCAGACTTAGAGTGTCCGCGCCATGATTCTTACAAGCAGACATGGCAGCGGCAATCAAGGTGCGACCCAGCCCGTGCCCATGATGGCGCGGATCAACAAAAAGATCGATGATGAATGGGCCGAATAGATCTTCATCCCAGATCGATTCCTCGACAACAAAGATCGCCCCAATCGGCGTTCCCTGTTGTAGTGCGACGAAAGAAGCATTTTCGAGGAGCTGCCCGTACTCGTGGGCGAAGGTTTCTTCCATCTCGGATTGCGCTTCTTTAAGAGTCCTGGCCGCAATTCCCGGTGGGTACGCTGCGAAATACGCATCAGCTAGTGCCGCCGAGGATGATGATTCTGCATGGCAAATATCTGCGTAGGAAGACACAGTGGGAGTGAAATCTGCGTGCTGAAGAACAGCTTGCAAAACATCAGAGGGCATGACAAATCCATTCGTAGGTCTTCTGAACTAGTTGAGAGAAAACTTTATGAATGGAGCATGATTCGAATCTAGCATCGAAAGAATCAACGGGCTACAGAAAATTTCTCAATGCTCTTGACGCGTCCCGCAAGACGGTCGTCGTTATACGGGACTCGATCCGTTGCCTTGGTAAATTTTCGAAACTCCGAGTTTTCAAAGATTTAATATTTCCGTATACCCCGCCCGAGAAAATGCCCGGGCCTTACGCGGGACAGGAAAACGAGCTAAAGATGCCATCTGGATCTGGATCTGGATCTGCAGCAGAAGTCATCTCTTGCAACGTAAAGATGCGTTGAAGCTTGTGCCCGGCTCGTGGGAAAGCTTGATGGTCTATGCAACTCAGATTTACGCAGGGCGGTCGTCCACCCATTTGGTAGGTCGCCCAAGTCCTGATGAAAACACTCGATGTGCTGATGCGCGCTCAGGTTGTTTGTAAGAGGTGCCACTGAATATCAATGTACCGATTAAATTCAACGTGCCAGGCAGCGAATGAAAGAGAATAATGACGGTTTCGTTCGTCCTACTGTGGAAACCTAATCGATGTAACGGCGAGCTTTCAAAGGTTCAGAGGAAGCCCCGCCACGTGGCAAGCTATTCAGCCGGCCAAGACCGTACTACAAGGGCGACAGCTGGCACGGAACTGGTGGTAGTCCATCGCCTGGTCTACATGAAGATTTAGAAAACCAGGCCGACGTTAGACCTGGCCGTTCTCGGCGGGGAAGATTGAATAAGTGCGTCTCGTGGGATCGTTAAAACTTGATAACGACGATTTCTGAACTGCTAGAGGCGGAAAGCTCCCCAATTGGCAGAACTAGCTGATGACCAACCGTTTCACGGTGCTTCTTATCGCCTCGATGACGTCATTGACGGTATTTCGGTGTAAGTGTTCGGCTCTCAATAAAAGGTCGATTTGTCGACCTGAATTGAGTCCTTTGATTGGTCGTAAAGTCACCGTTTCGTCCATTGTTTTTCTAGCGGTGAATCGAGGCAATATCCCTAAGCATTCACTGGCTTCGACGAGCGCGCCAGCGGTTGCGTAGTCGTTGACTCGATGTACGATCCGCGGCGCCTTCCCTGCCAATGCGGCGATGGTTTCCAAGACATCGGCTGGGGAATATCCGGAGCGGGAAACGACCCAGGGTTCATCGATGACCTGCTCGGGGGCGAGCTCGTCGAATTCGGCCAGACGGTGATCCTTGTGGATGGCAATGTCCAGTGGTTCGAAAGCCAAGGGGATCACCGCGATGCGATCTTCAGGCCACGGGGCTGTATGCGGCATACGGTGCGCAAGTACCAAGTCGTAGGAAGAGGTGAGTGCCGGGAAATCCTGTTGCGAAACATCTTCATCGGAAAAATACAGCGGCGGGAGCTGCCCCTCGGGGTAAGAAAGCAGCGGAGCAAAGATTGTCTGCCCGATAGAGTGGAATCCGGCGATACGAATCGGAACGTCGTGATCTTGTTCCTGCGTGCGGATCCTGGTTGAGACTTCGGCCAGGGTTGAGGCGACAGAGGCGGCCGCGGATGCCAAGAGCTTGCCCTCGGCGGTAAGTACGAGTCGACGCCCCTCCTTCTGAGTTAAGGGCGCTGGGAAATTACGTTGCAGTTGCGCGAGGTGCTGCGAGACCGCAGAAGGTGAGACGAACAAGGACTTGGCTACCGCGTTCACGCTACCCAGATCCGCTAGTTCGCGAAGGATCCTCAACTGATGTAATTCCATGAAGTAAATACTAAACTGTTAGATCAGAAAATGACTGATCTTCTAAGGTTTATTCTGCTGCCGTGGGGTGCGACACTTGAGGTATCCCAAGCCTGCCGTGCGTGCACCCCGGTGCCCGATCCTCAAAGGAACCAGCATGAAAGCTCTATACAAGTCCGGCCCACACGCCGGGTTGGAACTCGTTGACCGGCCAGAGCCAGAAACCGGAGCTCATGATGTGAAAATCCGTGTCATGACCGCTGGCATCTGCGGCACGGACCTGCATATTGAAGCCTATGATGAGGCCGCGCAGGCCATGATCAACACCCCTCTGGTCCCAGGTCACGAATTCTACGGCGAGGTCGTGGAAGTTGGAGCTTTCGCACACGGCGTCAAGGTCGGTGACCGTGTGTCCGGCGAGGGCCACGTAGTCTGTGGCATCTGCCGAAACTGCCGTGCCGGACGTCCGCACATGTGCATCAACGTCAACTCCGTTGGCGTTCAGCGCGATGGTGCATTCGCCGAATACGTAGTGATCCCGGCAAGCAACGTGTACATTCACCGCGACGAGCGCATCACCCCGCTGCTGGGCGCAATTTTTGATCCATTTGGCAACGCTGTGCACACCGCATTGCAGTTCCCCATGGTGGGCGAGGACGTATTGATCACCGGTGCCGGACCAATCGGACTCATGGCAGCAGCAGTGGCCCGCCACGCCGGAGCGCGCAACATCGCCATCACCGATGTCTCTGAACAGCGTCTGGAACTGGCACGAAGCATGGGAGTGAACCTGGCCATCAACGTTTCTAAACAGCGTGTGGCTGAGGCTCAGAAGGAACTGGGCATGCGCGAAGGTTTCGACTTCGGCATGGAAATGTCGGGGCACAAGACCGCATTGCCAGAAATGATCGAAAACATGAACCACGGTGGCAAGATCAGCATGCTTGGACTGCCTAGCGAATCGATCGATATTAACTGGGGCAAGGTCGTCACCCACATGCTCACCCTGAAGGGGATCTATGGGCGTGAAATGTTCGAAACCTGGTATGCCATGAGCGCCATGCTCACCACCTCGGACGTTTTGCGTGAACGCGTCGCTTCGGTAGTTACCGACTTTATCCCTGCCACCGAATGGCAAGACGGATTTACCGCCGCCCGTGGTGGGCACGGCGGCAAGGTTGTTTTGGACTGGACTGTTTTCTAGGAGATATGACATGTACACAGATATGAAAGAGCAGCTGTCCGCGGAACTGGAACAGCTCAAAGAAGCAGGACTTTTTAAAGCAGAACGCCACATCGATTCGGCACAGTCCGCGTCAATTATGGCCGGTTCCTTGGGCAGTGAAGCCCGCCGGGTACTGAACTTCTGCGCGAATAACTACCTAGGCCTAGCCGATGATGCCCGCATCATCGACGCGGCAAAAAATGCAATGGATGAGCGTGGCTTCGGCATGGCCTCTGTCCGTTTCATCTGCGGTACCCAGGATCTGCACCTAGAACTTGAGTCCAAGCTCTCGGCCTTCCTTGGCACCGAAGACACCATCTTGTTCTCCAGCTGCTTCGACGCCAATGGTGGTGTATTTGAGTCCTTGTTCGGCAAGGAAGACGCGATCATTTCCGACTCGCTGAACCATGCCTCGATCATTGATGGCATTCGTTTGTCCAAGGCAGCACGTTTCCGCTACGCCAACCAGGACATGGCTGATCTGGAAACTCAGCTACAGGCAGTAGCAGCCCTCAACGATGGTGCCGGTGCACGACGCACCATCATCGTCACCGACGGTGTGTTCTCCATGGACGGCTTCTTAGCTCCGCTGGAAGCTATCTGCGATTTGGCCGATAAATACGGTGCACTGGTCATGGTTGATGATTCCCACGCGGTGGGGTTCATGGGAGCAACAGGCGCAGGAACTCCGGAGCACGCAGGTGTCTCTGACCGCGTGGACATTTACACCGGCACCTTCGGCAAGGCGCTAGGCGGAGCCTCAGGTGGTTATGTTTCTGGACGCGGCGAGATCGTAGCTATGCTTCGCCAGAAGGCCCGCCCTTACCTGTTCTCCAATTCACTTGCTCCGTCCATCGTGGCAGCCACCCTGAAGGCCCTGGAATTGGTGGTCGATTCAGGTGACCTGCGCGAGAAGCTCTTTGAGAATGCGGCGCTCTTCCGTCGTCGGATGACGGAGGAAGGCTTTGATCTGCTTGACGGCGAGCATGCCATCATTCCGGTGATGTTCGGCGATGCGGTCAAGGCCGCCGAAGTAGCATCAAAGATGTTGGAACATGGCGTTTTTGTCACCGCGTTCAGCTTCCCGGTAGTGCCAAAGGGCGCAGCACGCATCCGTGTTCAGCTCTCCGCAGCACATTCGGCCGAAGATATCGAAGCCTGCGTGAAGGCCTTCATCGCCTCGCGCTAAATAGACGGTCTCAGTCGCCCCGATTCCCTCCATGGAAACGGGGCGACTCTGTTATATCCACTGACAAGTCCGAAATGCCAGATTGAACCTGATGACTTCGCTACCTGCGCCGCGTACTTTTCAATAAGCTCTGATAAGAACCGTGATAGTGCGCCATCAGAAGCTTAGGACGCACTCAAGCAAAAGGAACCACAGGCAGATGAGCACCCACTTACTGACAAACATCTCCCAACTGACCACCGTTGACGCCGCCGGCACCGTAATGGTGAACGCAGCAGTGCTGATCCGAGACGGAATCATCGAATGGGTGGGCTCAGCCCAGCAAGCGCCCGAGGCTGAGGTCATTACTGATCTGGGCGGCCGTGCGGTACTTCCGGGGTGGGTCGACTCGCACAGCCACCTAGTCTTTGCCGGAGATCGAGCAGACGAATTTGTTGCCCGGATGGCCGGTGAAGACTACGCCGCCGGGGGGATTGCCGTCACCACCTCGGCTACCCGCGCCACCGATGACAACGCCTTGTCTGCACTGGTCTCGGCTCGTCGGGCTGAAGCACTGTCTATGGGAACAACCTGGATGGAAACTAAAACGGGTTACGGCCTCACCTTAGCCGAGGAAGTGCGGCATGCACTTCTGGCACGAGAAATCGTGGATCAGGTGACTTTTCTGGGTGCTCATCTGGTTCCGGCCGGTCGCGACGCAGATGACTACACCAACGAGGTAGCCGGCCCAATGCTTGATGCAGTGGCCCAGAGCGTAGATTTTGTGGATGTCTTCTGCGAACGCGGAGCATTTAACGAAGAACAATCACGCCGAGTAATGCAGGCGGCCAAAGACCGCGGGATCTCCACAAAGATTCACGGAAATCAGTTGGGCCCAGGTCCTGGGACAAAGCTCGCCGTAGAATTTGGTAGCCACTCGGTGGACCACGTGAATTATCTTGAACCAGCGGACATCAACGCGCTCGCCGGGTCTTGGAGCGGTTGGGATAAGGCGGCACGGAAGGGTTCGCGTGGGGTGGTGGCTACATGCCTTCCGGCCTGTGATCTTTCCACTCGTCAGCCATTGGCGCCGGGGCGTGAGCTGCTCGATGCCGGTGTGGTGATCGCTTTGGCCAGTAACTGTAATCCGGGGACCAGCTACACCAGCAACATGAACTTCTGTGTGGCGACCGCGGTGCTGCAAATGAGGCTGAGCCTTGCCGAGGCGATTGAGGCAGCCACTTTTGGCGGTGCCTTAGCCCTCGGTGTGGCGGACAAAGTAGGGTCGATAGAAGTTGGGAAGCGTGCAGACCTGCATGTTCTGGATGCACCCTCCGCCGCACATCTGGCATACCGGCCCGGAATGACTCTGACACACAGCGTGTATCGAGCAGGAGAAAAGGTTACCCTCTGAGGATAAATTTACCGTCAGGTGTTTCGGAAAACTGACGATTGCTGGATCGCCCAAAAATACTCACGGACCACGGCGACTCTTCATCAAATGAGCCAAGATGCCAGTCAGAATATCGGTGCGTCAAGATGAGACCGGTGCCATGCACTGCGAGGTCTTGATCTGTAGGTCCACCACGCATGCCAGTGGTGGTGCCAATGATGAGGACGCCATTGTCGGAGAGGTGATTTTCAAGCTGAGCCATAGATGCTGCGAAATCGGTCTCCGAGAGAAAAGCCGGAACATTTCCAGCAAGCAAAATGGCATCATAGGTAGTCGGCAGACCAAGGCCTGCTAAGCGTCCGAACGTGATTTCGGCGGCTCCTAGCCGCCTGAACCAGCTAGGTTCGTAGAGCTCGTGGGCCGTCCGAAGCACCGCCACGGTCGGATCGATTCCAAAAGCCTGATGGCCACGGGTCCTGAGGCCATTGACGGCATTTCCAATTCCGCAGCCAACGTCCAAGACTGTTGCTGAGCGAGAAATTAGCATGTCGAGAAAGCGTACATCAACCTCAAAATCGATGCCTTCCTCGGTGAGCGCGCGCATTTTGGAAGCATAGGCGTTCAAATCAGGGACCTGAGTCATAGCCTCAGTCAGTCACGGGGCGAAGAATTCGAAACCATGAAACGTGGGAAGAATAGAGGTAAACACTAGACGTATCGTTGCGCTGAGACCGAAATATAGAAGTAAGTTGGCCATCCGTGATAGACAATGAAGTATGGCTACTACTGCATTCAAAGATACCCCCGTCCAGACTATTGGAGAGCTGCCAGCCGTTGGCGCGCAGGCTCCAGCGTTCACCCTCACCGACACCGGCCTCGCAGATGTCACCAGCGAATCACTCGCTGGCCGACGCGTGGTGCTGAACATCTTCCCATCGGTCGACACCGGTGTGTGCGCAGCTAGCGTACGCCGCTTCAACGAACTGGCTGCCGGCTTGGAAAACACCACCGTTGTGTGTGTTTCGGCTGACCTGCCATTCGCCTTGGGCCGCTTCTGCGGTGCAGAGAACATCGAAAATGTGACCGCTGCTTCCGTGTTCCGCTCGGACTTTGGCTCGGCGTACGGCGTGACCCAGGTAGATGGGCCACTAGCTGGTCTCTTGGCACGTTCCGTCGTCGTTTTGGACGAGACCGGCAAGGTCGTTTACACCCAGATCGTTCCGGAAATCACCACGGAGCCAGACTACGACGCAGCTATTGCAGCGCTAAATAGCTAGTAATTTTTTGCGGTCATAGGCGAATTAATTCGTCAGGTGTTGCGCTAGTCAAGGAGTATCGGGCCCATTAACTTGGGCGCGGTGCTCCTTGACTTTTTAATGCGGCTTGAACATCGCATGTCCGCGCGCATACTGGCTGTTCTTGTTTACAGCGATTACCCTACGCTCAGCTCCAACACAGCGGCCGAAGTCTATGATCGATAGGTGACTGGTGAAAAGACGTTAACGAAGAGCAATGCTCGCATCCTCAAGATGGAAATCTTCCTTGTTATGGGGCTCTGTCTGGGGCAGAGCGCGGTGTATTCGTTGATTAGCTTTGCCGACAAGGTGACCCGTGCGCCACTGCGCGACCAAACCACGTCGATGAATAATCCGCTCAACACCCGCGAATACTTTGACCTGTCTTATCAGCTGCTGGATATTTTATTTGCTCTGATCCCGGTTCTTCTTGCGCTGTACTTGATGCACCGCACGCTGGGACGAAGTGTGAAAGATATCGGATTCGACTTTCGCAGGCCGGGCAAAGATTCGTTGCTCGGGGCAGGATTATTTCTTGCCATGGGTCTGGGAACTTTGGGGGTTTATGCCGCAGGCCGCGCCTTAGGGATCACCACCACTCTGTCGACGGCTAATCTCGCAGATTATTGGTGGAGCGTGCCGGTGCTGCTACTTTCTGCCGTCCGGCATGCGGTGCTCGAAGAAGTGATCATGTTGGCATTCCTCTTCGGCTACGGAAAGAAACTCAACTTCGGACCGTGGACGCTGATTTTGGTTTCGGCGCTGATCCGCGGTAGCTACCACCTCTATCAAGGCGTTGGCCCGATGCTGGGAAATGTGGCCATGGGTGTGGTATTCGGTTGGATTTACCAGAAATATGGTCGGGTGATGCCGTTGGTAATCGCGCACTTCTTGTTGGACGCCGTTGGCTTTGTCGGCTTCATGTTCTTCGGCCCTGCTATCGGTATCGGTAGTTAACGCCACAACGGTAAGCATCCTGAAATGGCAATAAACCAACCCTTCAACGGTACCTTTTAGCCATGGAGATCAGAGAATTGGAAGTGCCCGAGATTGGCCAAGCAACAGCCCTGTGGCAGAGCGTAGAAATTACGCGACCGTGGAACGATCCCACATCAGATGCGCACAAAGCATTGGAAAATCAGAGCTCTACGATTCTTGCAGGGCATCATGAGCAACGGCTGGTAGCTACAGCCATGGTTGGGTTTGACGGTCACCGGGGCTGGCTATATTACGTGGCGGTCCACCCCGACATGCAGGGCCAAGGTTTTGGGCAACAGATCATCGAAGCCGCGTCGCGTTGGCTTGCTGAACAAGGGGTGCCCAAAGTGCAGCTCATGGTGCGGACCGAAAACACTGATGTGATCGGATTTTACGAGCGACTGGGTTACGAAGCTCAAGATGTAGTGGTCCTGGGTAAGAGACTTGAGTAGTTGGAACGACAAAGGGTAGGCGAGGACGTTGCCGTCCCTACCTACCCTTTATTTGACGTTCTTCGTTATAGCGTGACCAAGCCATTGTCGGTTTCAAAGGTGACCGACAAGATGCCTGGAGTGCCGTTGGGTGCTTCGTATTCCATGCTCACCGCGCCAAGATTGACGTTCTCGGGCTGGCCGAGCCAGTCCAATACTCGGTCTCGAGAACCAGCGATAGTGATACTTTGAATCGCACCTACAGGCTCTAGAGCCTTGGACGGGTGCAAATCCTCGGTGCCAGCGTCCCAGCGCAGGAGGTAAGGGACCTGCGGGTCAGCGATCAGACCCTTGATTCCAACCTGCTGCCAGGTGAGTTCGCGGCCGTCTGGGAACTTTCGGTTTCCCGGAACAGATTTGCGCCCCAGCCGCTCTTCGGCGCTGGAGAGGTCTTCAACAGACACACACCATCCCATCCAGCCGCCACCAAGCTCAGAGCGGGCTCGTACTGCCTGCCCAAACGGTGCTTTGTCGCTTGAAGGGTGGTTGAGAACTTCAACAACTTCTAGGTACTGGTTGTGCTTGAGCGGGAAAATTACATTCCGCGTTCCAAAACGCGGATGTACGCCCCCCTTGACGAATTCCAGGCCCAAAGTCTTGGAGATTCTTTCGGCGGTTGGCATGAGCCCATCGGGGCCACATGCGTAACTAACGTGATCTAGCCTCATCATGTGCCCCATCATGTCACTATGTGATCTCAGTCTCGACTTAGGTGACCCTAAGTGGTAATGGCGGGATCGAACAGTCTGCAGAAAATTCTTCATTAAAGATCTATATGACCGATTGAGTCACATTGAGCTATCTCATATTGCCAAATTCTTCGGCTATCGGGCAGACTTGAGTCAGGTCATGAGTCCCAGTAACAAGCCCCGGCTTACTGGGCGGCAACCCTCCGCCGCGGTGGGGTGCCCCGGGTGAAGACCTGGCCCTCAACACACTATGTGTTGCGGACAAGCGCGGGTTACCCCCTTCGAAAGCGCCTCGACGAGGAACTTGCCGTCGGTGTGTTTTTGAGTGGTGTACCCCCATAGTCGACAAGCTATATGGAGGAAACCATGAGTAATAACTGGTCTTTTGAAACACGTCAGATCCACGCTGGGCAGCAGCCCGATCCGGTGACCGGTGCGCGTGCCCTGCCGATCTACCAGACGACTTCTTTCGTCTTCCCCAATGCAGAGAGCGCTGCAGCTCGCTTCGCTCTGCAGGAACTGGCGCCGATTTACACGCGTATCGGTAATCCAACGCAGGAAGCCGTAGAAAATCGAATCGCCGATCTCGAAGGCGGAATCGGTGCGTTGTTGCTTGCCTCCGGCCAAGCCGCCACTACCTTGGCCATCCTCAACCTCGCGCAGGCGGGCGATCACCTGGTGGCCAGCCCAAGCCTCTACGGTGGAACGCAGAATCTGTTCAAGCACACCCTGCGCAAACTTGGCATTGAGGTTAGCTTCGTTGCTGATCCAGATAACTTGGAGCAGTGGCGTGCAGCGGTCAAGCCAAATACCAAAGCCTTCTTTGGCGAAGTCGTCTCCAACCCACGCCAGGACATCCTAGATATCGAAGGGATCTCTGAGATCGCCCACGAGGTCGGAGTTCCGCTCCTAGTTGATAACACCTTGGCGACCCCGTACCTGATTCGTCCCATCGAATGGGGCGCCGATATCGTGATCCACTCGGCCACCAAGTACCTAGGCGGACATGGCACCGCCATTGCTGGGGTCATCGTAGATTCGGGTAAGTTCGACTTTGCGAAGGATCCAGAACGATTCCCGGACTTCAATACCCCGGATGAGTCTTACAACGGTTTGGTATTCGCGCGGGACTTAGGCGTCGACGGAATTCTTGGGGCGAACCTCGCCTACATTCTGAAGGCACGCGTGCAGTTGCTCCGTGACCTTGGAGCGGCGGTGGCACCTTTCAACGCCTTCCTCATTGCGCAGGGTCTGGAGACTTTGTCGTTGCGCATGGAGCGTCACGTGCAAAATGCCAAGGAAGTTGGCGCCTGGCTTGAAAGCCAAGAACAGGTTGAGAAGGTCGCCTACGCAGGCCTGCCTTCCTCACCATGGTTTGAACGCGGACAGAAGTATTCACCAAATGGTGTTGGCGCAATTATTGCCTTCGACATTGCCGGTGGCGCCGAAGCTGGCAAGGCTTTTGTGAATGCGTTAGAACTACATTCAAATGTGGCGAACCTAGGCGACGTTCGTTCGCTGGTAATCCACCCAGCGTCTACCACCCACGCACAATTGAGCGACGAAGAACGTTTGGCCGCAGGTGTGCGTCCAGGTCTGGTGCGGTTGAGCGTGGGACTTGAAAACATCAAGGATATTCTCGCTGATCTGCAACTTGGTTTTGCTGCTACCAAGCAGCTTTCTAGCCAGGAATTGCAGGAAACTCTTTAGGCATGGCATCCATAGTGACTACCGAAGAAACTCTGCCATCGCAGGAGCTTACCGACGGACAAGACGGCATTTTGCGTCGCGCGTTCGTGGGGGAGTACACCTTCGAAACTGGTGGCTACCTACCGCAAATCGAGTTGGCCTATGAGACATGGGGTCAGCTAAACGCGGACGGGAGTAACGCGGTGCTGGTGAAGCACGCGTTGACCGGTGATGCGCACGTATCGCGCGGAGATTCACAGACCCCGGGCTGGTGGGAAGACTTTGTCGGCCCCGGGCTAACCGTTGATACCGACAAATATTTTGTCGTGGCCATCAACATCATCGGTGGTTGCAATGGATCTACCGGACCAAGTTCGCTTGACGAACAGGGCAATGCTTGGGGTTCACGCTTCCCCTTTGTCACCATCAAGGATTCGGTGCGCCTCGAAGCGCGTCTGGCTACCCTGCTAGGTGTGCACACCTGGCATGCGGTCATCGGTGGTTCCATGGGTGGCGCGCGAGCTCTGGAGTGGGCAGTTGAATTCCCCGACCTCGTGAAGAACGTGGTGGTGATGGCTTCCAGCGCACAAGCTACGGCGGAACAGATTGCTTTTGCGCAGGTGCAGACCGAGGCGATTCGGCTTGATCCTAACTTTGCGCAGGGCGATTACTACGCCAACGGTGTGCGTCCGGATGCGGGATTGGGACTGGCCCGTCGCTTGGCACATATTACCTACCGCTCAGAGACCGAGCTAGAGACCAGATTTGCGCGCAATGCGCAGCCTGGTGAAGAACCGTTCGCTTCGTTGGACGGCCGGCGTGGCCGGTACCAGGTGGAAAGCTACCTGGATCATCAGGCGACTAAACTGGTCCATCGTTTTGACGCGAATAGCTATCTGGTCCTCACCGAGGCTCTGATGAGCCACGATGTGGCGCGCGGTTATGGGTCGCTTACCCAGGCGTTGGCTCGGCTGGCTAAGGTGAACGTGGTGGTTGCCGCGGTCAACAGTGACCGGCTGTACTTCCCGGCGCAGTCTGAACTGATCGCATCCTCGTTGCCGAAACCTAAGCCAGTGCATTACATCGATTCACCGATCGGTCATGACGGTTTCCTCACGGACGCCAAGCAACTTGGTCCGGTACTGACCGCCCTGGTCTTTGATGACTAAGGTCTAAAAACTACGCAGTGATATGAATTTGGGACGTGGATTGTCGCACCAGTAATCGGTGCAGCAAGCCACGTCCCATTTGTTTTGCGTGTTTATTTTTGTCCGGGAGTACTATCTCCAGCACCCAGCGAGGCATTCGGCGGTTGCACGGTGAAGGGTGTGGGAAGCGGTCTTTTTGCACTAACCCCGTCACCGGAAGACTGATGACGAATTCTGCGCAGGATCCACGGACCAAAGTATTCGCGAGCCCATTGCAGGTCCTCAATGCGTGCTTCGCGCCAGCTTCGGGCTGCGTGCTCTAATTGCGCGTCCATGACTTGTTCATGGGGCACGTTCAGTGCATCGAGCACCATCGCTGAGATCACTTGGTGTCCGGCGGGGGAGAAGTGCAAGCGGTCTGGATCCCACATTTGTGTTTGGCGGAGCTCGCTCAATGCCCAGAGATCTCCCACGACTGCGTCATGACGCTGGGCGATGGCACGGACGTTTTCGTTGTAAATGGCGACCTTGCCACGAATCCCGCCAAGTACCGGGGTGTCGCGAATGTCCGGTCCGGTGAGTAACACGATGGTGGCCCCGGTAACGCTTAACTCGGTGATGGCGAGATCTAGCTTTTCTGCGATTTTATCGGGGTCGCCACCGGGCCGGATGACATCGTTTCCGCCGGCGCAAATGCTGATCAAATCCGGTTTGAGATCGATTGCTGGTTTAAGCTGTTCTGCAACAATTTGATTGATTAGCCGTCCGCGAATGGCTAGGTTTGCATAGGCGAAATCTGGAACGGTGGTGCTTAGCTGCTGGGCTACGCGGTCAGCCCACCCGCGATGTCTACCTAGATTGTGTGGATCGGGGTCGCCGATTCCCTCTGTAAAAGAATCTCCGAGCGCAACGTATCGTCGCCATGGATGATTTGCTGCTTGGGCTGGAACGGCTGAGCCGGAGGTGGGGAATTCAGACACCACTACATTGTTACCAATCGGTAACTTGATGTCAATGGATTAAGACAAATTAGTCACGCAGCGCTTGGCTTCGAGCTTGCGTATATTCCTCGCGAGAAATGACTCCGCGTGTAAGCAGATCATCTAGCTCGGATAGTTTCTGTTCCGTTGTTTTCTTGGGAGCGAGCATCTGTGAGCGAGCCAACCGGGTGGTCACGTCTGTCTGTAGGGTAAACGGATCAAATCCTGCTTTTCTGGTGGCCTTGTAATTTCGAACTGCGATGTAAATGATGAAGCCCACGAAAAGGATAAAGAGCACGGCAAATATTCCCGTTAATAGCGGAATAGCGCTAAAGGTCGATTCCACGAAAGTTGAACCGCCCAGTGGATCGTCCTCCATGAAACCGAAATCTTGCAATTCATTAGAATCGATCAGTTGTGTTATTTCCATCTCGTCCATGAGTCCCGTAATTCTGCGAATCGGCCCCTGTCGATCACCAAGACCTATGACCGGTGGTGCTACGTATTTGAATAATTATCACTAGTCAAACATGTTTATGAACAGAATGTAAGATGATTTTTGAAGTTTATGCTATTGCAACAAAAGACTTGCGACCACCCTTGCGGATCAAAGCGCGCAGGATTCTGGTTGACTAGTTAGGTGAACGAAAAAACTTGGAATCCTACAGTCATCTGGTCTCGTCCCGAGGAAGAACGGGCGGGTACTCCGTTGCTCGTGCTCTTGCACGGCTACCTATCTAATGAAGAAGACCTCATGGGCTTGGCTCCTATGCTGCCCGAGGAATTCACCATTGTCTCCGTGCGTGCACCGCAAGCACTGGGGCCGGGTTTCACCTGGTTCCCACTAATGCAAGATCTGGATTACTCCTTCACTGAAGTGAAATCAGCAATCACTGATTTGTGGAGTTGGCTGGAGCCAATTAGCAAGCAACATTCCTCGGTGAGCCTGCTTGGATTCTCAATGGGCATGGCCGTGGCCACTTCGTTGTTGCGTCATCAGCCGGAGGCCATCAAAACCGTTGTGGGCCTCTCTGGTTTTGCGGTTCCCGAAGAAGGTACTGGCTTCTTCAATGACGAAAAACTCCGCCAGCTGCGCAAGCCACTTTTCTGGGGACGTGATCAAGAAGATCCGGTGATTACGGCGGAAAAAGTTGAGTACACCCATGGTTGGGCGACCACCGAGGTTCATCTCACCAAGGTGCTCTACTCAAATATGTTGCACTCGGTCAATGCGCAGGAGATGGCTCACGTGCACGAATTTCTCAGCACAGTAGTCCTAAAAACCGAAGCCGAGTAAGAAGTTGAATCTTGTAAAAAACTTGTGGCGGTGTCTCCAATAAAAGGAGACACCGCCACAAGCGCAGAATATAAATTGAACTACGCGGTTTCGACAACTACCGATTCGCCGCGCACGGAGATGGTGTCTCCATTGCGCATCTGGGCGCCACGGCGAGTTTCGATCTTGCCGTTGACCAGCACCTGACCGTCTTCGATCAGCTGTTTGGCGTGAATTCCGTCTTCGGCTAAGGACGCCAGCTTCAGTAGCTGTCCTAGGCGAATGGATTCGTCACGGATCTGGATGGGGAATACCTCGGAATTTGCCATGCTTACATCATCTCGCATCGAGGAGTGACTGTGAATGCTTTTCAGCCGCGCACCGACTTTTGTGGCGGATCAAACACGGGACTGGATGCGCTTGGGCACCCGTGAAGTGTGCGTCCCACGAGACGGACGCGATAGGCTTAAGCGGTATGTGTTTCCTACGGACCGCAACCAGCGGCCTCGTACTTTCCTTTGGAGTTGAAGATGGCGCCACAGTCCAAGCTTGATCAGGTTATTTCCCTCGCGAAACGTCGCGGATTCGTTTTTCAGGCTGGTGAAATTTACGGTGGTTCCCGTTCCGCATGGGATTACGGGCCACTAGGCACCGAGCTGAAAGAAAACATCAAGCGCGAATGGTGGCAGTCCTTTGTGCGCGGGCGCGAAGACATGGTGGGACTGGACTCGTCCATCATCCTGCCTAAGGCAGTATGGGAAGCCTCCGGCCACGTGAAGACCTTCACCGATCCGCTCATTGAGTGCACCCAGTGCCACAAGCGCCACCGCGAAGATCACCTCATCGAGGCATTCGTTGCGAAGAAGGGTCGCGATCCCAAAGACGGCATGAGCGAAATCGCCTGCCCAGATTGCGGAACTAAGGGCCAGTTCACCGAGCCACAGCAGTTCTCCGGCCTGATGAAGACCTTCTTGGGTCCACTGGATACCGAGGCTGGTATGGCGTACATGCGTCCGGAAACCGCTCAGGGTATCTTTGTGAACTTCGCCAACGTGCTCAACGCGAGCCGCAAGAAGCCACCTTTTGGCATCGGCCAGATCGGCAAGGCTTTCCGTAACGAAATTACCCCAGGTAACTTCATCTTCCGTACCCGCGAGTTTGAACAGATGGAAATCGAGTTCTTCACCGCACCAGAAGAAGCCGATGAATGGTTCAAGCACTGGGTGGATGCTTGCTGGGCTTGGTTCTTGGACCTAGGCCTGAACCCAGAAAACCTGCGCCAGTTTGATGTGCCAGAAGACGATCGTGCGCACTACTCTGCCGGCACCATCGACTTCGAGTACCGCTTTGGCTTCCAGGGTTCGGAATGGGGCGAGCTGATGGGCGTCGCCAACCGTACCGATTACGACCTGACCAGCCACAAGGACGCATCGGGCACCGACCTGTCCTACTTCAACCAGGCCTCCGGCGAACGCTACGTACCGTTTGTCATTGAGCCTTCCTTTGGCCTGACCCGTTCCATGATGGCTTTCTTGGTGGATGCTTACACCGAGGACGAGGCACCGAACACCAAGGGTGGCGTGGACAAGCGCACCGTGCTGAAGCTGGACCCACGCTTGGCTCCGGTCAAGGCCGCCGTGTTGCCACTATCGCGCAACGAATCGCTGTCGCCTAAGGCTAAGGATCTGGCAGCGGAACTGCGCAAGCGCTGGAACATTGACTTTGATGATGCCGGGGCTATCGGCCGTCGTTACCGTCGTCAGGATGAGATTGGTACTCCGTTCTGCATCACCGTGGACTTCGACACCCTCGAAGACCAGGCAGTGACCATCCGCTCACGCGACACCATGGCGCAGGAACGCGTGGCCTTGGACCAGGTTACGACCTACCTATCCGAGCGTCTGAACGGAGCCTAGAGCGCATGAGCGACCTAGAGATTCGCCCCTGGCGTTCGGGCGATGACCTCGAACTGCTGCAGCTCTTTGGCGATCCGCTGTCCCCACACGCTCATCAGGACCGCACGATGCTGCGTGAGAATAGCGATTCGCCGTTTTCACGCACGTTGGTGGCTACCAGTGAATCGGTAGCCATTGGTGCTGGCGTCATCTTTGCCTCCTCGTTGCACCCGCAGCGTTTGTGGCTTTATGTTGAGGTGGCTCCGGGCCAGCGTCGACAAGGTGTGGGCACGGCTTTGGTGGCACATTTACGTGAACTGATTCCTGCGGGGCAGAGCACCGAGCTGAAGTCGCGTTACACGGTGACTGCCGGGGACCCGGCCACCGCGGCACAGGGCTTCTGTACCGCACTGGGTTTGGGTGAGATTCAGGTTTCGCGTGATGTGATTGTTGAACCCGGTGCGCTGGCCGAACCGGTGTTTGACACCAATGACCGCGTCATCGAGGACATCGCCACCGGCAGCGTAGAGCTGACCAAACTGGTGATGGACTTCTATAACGCCACCCACCAGTGGGACCCGGCGAAGATGACCTTGGGCTCGGCGCAGAAGATGTTGCTCGATGACCGCACCGGTGCCCAAGGGGCTATCGTATTGCGTGACCGACCACGTGTTGACGGCGGCAAGATCTTGGCATTCGCGATTAGCTACATTCCGGCACGCGAAGAGTCACCAACCGACGTGTTGGTGGGCTTCAACCCGGAATACAGCGATGATCAGGTTGCCGAGTCGATCCGTGACCTGGTGGCCATGCTGGTGTACCAATACCCGGTCAAGCTCGAAGTCGACTCCTCGATGTTTGTGCTCTCCTCCTTGGTTGATGCACTGGCAAGCGTGGAGCAGGCTACGGTCATCTCGACTACGCATATCCTGGCTAGCGACCACAGTAGCTAAACCAATCAAAAACGGGACCAATTCATTTGAACTGGTCCCGTTTTTTGTTCTCCCGGCACACACTTTGTGTCACACATTTGAGAAAGACTAAGTAGTGAATCAATCCGTAAGCCCGGCCTTGAGCCCAGGGACGAGACTGGCATATCTGATCATCGCCGTGGCTACCGGGTTGCTGATGCCAATTCAGAGCCGCGTTAATGGCGCTTTGGGCGTGCAATTAGCGGACCCTTTTGCCGCCGCGCTGGTCAGCTTTGTGGGGGGATTGGTGGCCCTAACGCTGATTCATCTGCTGCTACCTGGTCCGCGAAGGGCCGCACAAACTATCCCACGGGTGATTAGGCAACGACAGTTTCCTTGGTGGTATTTGGCTGCTGGCATGGTCGGTGCATTTGTGGTGGTCAGTCAGTCCACCGCGGTGCCCATTGTGGGTGTGGCACTTTTTACGGTGAGCTTGGTGACCGGCCAAACCGTGGGTTCGATGATTGTGGACCGACTCGGATTTGGGCCTGCCGGTCCGCGAAAGATTAGTGCACTACGAATGATCGGCGCGCTACTGACAGTGGTTGGCGTGCTCTGGGCGGTCAGTCCACGCATTGTCACCGACGTTGAGTTGGGGACGTTACTGTTTCCCATGGTTTTCTCATTGATTGTCGGCGTGCTGATGGGCTACCAATCTGCGTCCAACGGAGTCCAAGCTCAGGCTTATGGAAACCCGTTGACCGCCACACTCATGAACTTTGTGGTGGGCACGCTCATGCTGGGAATGATCATCCTGATTCGTTTACCCATAGCCTCCACCGGAGGAAACTTCCCCACACAGTGGTGGTTCTACGTTGGAGGCCTGCTGGGGTGCGTGTTTATCGGTGTCTCAGCATTCATGGTCAAGCATTTGGGCGTGCTTTTTACCGGGCTATGTATGATCTGTGGCCAGTTGCTCGGATCCCTATTGCTTGATCTAGTAGTGCCCACCGCCGGTTCACACATCAGCTTCGCCACCGTGGCCGGAACGGTGTTGACGCTGCTGGCAGTCGCGCTCGCCTCGGTGAGCGGCAGCGGAAAAACTCGACGCAACCGAGGCTAAAAACTGCAGCTTTAGTCTCGGCCGGCGTCTGAGGTTTCTTGGCCCGCCACTAACGCGAGAACGGTATATTGCGTCTGACCCTCAGAGTCGATATTTACTAGTAGGCCCGATGGCGCACTCTGCGCATGGGCAGTAATCGACTGCAATAGTTCACTGAACTTTGCTTGCTCCGGTTTTGCTCCCGCGGCAGGAATCCAATGAAGTCCAATCCCTGGCAGCTTGCGCAGTTCGTCGAGTAACGGCTCGCATCCGTGTGGCGCAACGACCATCAGAGTTGTCAGCACCGGGCGATGAACCGGTACTACAGTCTTCGACTGGTCCGTAGCCAGACGTTCTCGGTCTGAACGCCACAGTGCAAAGTGATACGCGGCCACGGCAGCGGTGGCTATCAGCCAACCAAAAGGCGCCCGGATCAAGTCGAGCAAGCTTCCCGAACCGGTGGTGACTAACAAGAATTCAAACACCCGATAAGCGATCACCAGCAGGGAAATCAACGCGACTACCGCGCTGACTCCGAAGAACAGCACCAGATAAATACGCCGATTTGCGGGATCTGACGCTCGCTGAGGGCGGAAGAAATATACCCATGCTGCTCCGCCGATAACCAACAGTCCAAGGCCGTAGCGCAACACGCTGGTTGAACCGGCAGTCGCATAGTCGCTGACGAGACCCGCCAGAAGCGCATTGATCACCATGCCAAGCCCACTGGCCCCGATCGCAAGGGATCCGCCACTGATCAGCTGGCGCGCAGCCTCGGCGACGTGGGCAGGACGCGATGCACTCTTTGTGTGGTGGTAAAGCCAGGTCATAGAACCCACCAAGACCGCGGCAAGCAAGAGCGGTGTTTGGCTGGCGAGATCATCGGCGGCACCGTCTGCTGCGCCGGGTAGGGGAAGGAGCACCCCGAGCAACACCGCGGCACTAAACAGGGTAATTACGCCAGGGATGGCAACAAAAAGCAGAATAAATAGAAAATCTGTGAATTCGTCGACCATCCGGTGCACGCGCTGAACGATCCACTGCCACCACCACAACACGCCTGCTCCCACGGCCCATACCGCGGCGCTCAAAAGGCTAGGTAATGCCGAGGCCGGACCGATCAATGTTGGCTGCGGGGATATGAGTTCAACCAAGGCTATCTGCAACAGGGTCACCGCTGAGATAGCAAATAACACCAGTGCAAAAGCTGCCGCTAATGCTCCTGGAAGTGAGGGTAGTTGTGTCGGCGCATATTTGGGGCTCTTGAGGATCCGGTATTGCCAGATGAAAATCAGGCCCCAGCCTAGCGCGGCCCCGAGCATTGGTTGCCAGTCGGTGGCTCGTGTCGGATCGATGAGCTCGGAGAATAAACGCAGCAAGGACACTGCGGACATAGCCAAGGCGATCACGTAGACCGCCGCGGCCTGTATGGTCCAAATTGCCGAATCGGCAGGTTGCAACGTAGGCAGTTTAAGTTTCAGCTGACCCCACAAGAACCACACTAAAGGTCCTGCAATGAGCGTGAATGACAGGCCAATCGCTATTTCCGAAGACCCTGGGTCGGTGGGGACAAAACCTCGAAGAGCCATCGTAATCAAGGTGGATAGTCCGGACCCAAGCACCATGAGCACAATGAATAGCAGTCCATGCAAGATGAGTTGGCGCAGGCTGGTGACGGCCGGAGTCGAACGTGGGGTAGATAGTGTGCTCATGATCAGTACCCGATCATTTCTTTGTCGGTGCAAAGATTAACTTGCCAAGGTGCTGTCTGGATTTTCCATTCATCCGCGGATTTTCTCAGTTCGAAGGTTTCTGGGTAACTGCCGATGCCGAAGATCGAATCAAAGGCTCCGGGGTTGTCCACAAAATTCACGGTAACCACTGCCTGATTACCAGTGATCACCGTACTAAGCAGGTCAACGTTGAGATCTTGACTCTCGGAAGTGTACACATCACAGAGTTGGGTCACCGCAGTATTCGCGACGTAGTCCTTAGCCTCGGCGATATCACCGTCCGCAATGGCCATGACATAGCGTTGAATGACCCCCTCCGCGGTATTCGGTGGAAGTAACGGCGCGGTCGGTCGCATCGCAACCGAGATTAATGCGGCTATAACCAACGCCACACATAGCGCTCCGAGGCCCGCCAAGACCCAGCGCACTAGTGAAAAATTACTTGTCATACCCTAATTTTGCCTTTTGAGGGGTGAATAAACCAGCTGTGAAACGTACCGAATTGATAAAGATCTCACCCGCGATTTGCGCATATTTGAGATACTGGTTTAGTGACGATTCTTTCTCCCACCCAAACTAGTACGTCGACCGACGTTCCGACTCTCGAATTGCCTCCATTGCAATTGGGCAAGCACACCATTGAAACACCGGTGATCTTGGCTCCGATGGCAGGCATCACCAACCGGGCGTTCCGTCGACTGTGCCGCGAATACGGTGGTGGCGTGTATGTCACCGAAATGGTGACCGCACGCGCTTTGGTAGAACGTAATACCGAATCGATGCGCATCATTTCCCACGATCCAGATGAAGAATTCCGATCCATCCAGATCTACGGGGTAGACCCGAATACCGTCCGCGCCGCAGTGCGCATGGTCATCGACGAAGACCGAGCCGATCACATTGACCTGAATTTCGGTTGCCCGGTGCCAAAGGTAACCCGTAAGGGTGGAGGAGCGGCGCTACCGTGGAAAACGGACCTGTTCACCTCCATCATTGAGGCTGCAACTTCAGAGGCCGCCAAGGGCGAGGTGCCGTTAACCATCAAGATGCGCAAGGGTATCGACGACGATCACCTAACGTATATCGAGTCGGCTAAGATCGCTCGTGACCACGGCGCCGCCGCGGTCACCCTACACGCGCGCACCTCGCGTCAGTACTACGCGGGCAAGGCCGATTGGGACTCAATCACCACCCTGCGTGAAGCAATGCCAGATATGCCAATCTTGGGCAATGGAGATATTTTTAGCGCCGAAGACGCGATCGAAATGGTCGAGCAGACCGGCGTAGACGGAGTGGTTATTGGCCGTGGCTGCCAGGGCCGCCCGTGGCTCTTTGGTGACCTGCAGGCAGCCTTCGAAGGCCGGGCCGATCGGTTCCGCCCCGGAGTGCGTGAGGTTGCCGATACCGTGTACCGCCATGGTGAACTGCTGGCCGAATTCTTTGAAGATGAAGGCAAAGGGATGCGCGATATCCGCAAGCACATCGCCTGGTACTTCAAGGGTTACCCGGTGGGCGGCGACATCCGCTCCCAGCTGGCACAGGTGCCCTCCTTGGAACGACTGCGTGAACTACTGAACGAACTCGATCTCGATTTGGGTTACCCAGGAACGGCCGCAGAAGGAACTCGTGGCCGCGCCGGAACGCCGAAGAAAACTCACCTACCCGACGGATGGTTGTCCACTCGGGAGATGAGTGATGAGCACCGAGTGATGATTAAGGCCGCTGAGTTAGACATCTCCGGTGGATAAGTCAGCGAGTGACCCAAAAGGTCACTAGACTTCTAATATGACCCAGATCAACGGATATACCGAAGCTGATCAGGAACGTTGGGTACCCGAGCCGGCTAAGAAGTCGTATCGCACCGCGTTCGCACGTGATCGCGCTCGGGTTTTGCACTCCTCGGCGCTGCGCCGGCTGGGCGCCAAGACCCAAGTGGTCTCTCCGACGCTCAACGATTTTGTGCGCACCCGACTGACTCACTCCTTGGAAGTAGCGCAGGTGGGACGTGAACTCGGAGCGGCCTTGGGCTGCGATCCAGACATCGTTGATACCGCCTGTCTTGCCCATGACCTGGGGCACCCACCCTTCGGACATAACGGTGAAAAAGCATTAAATAAACTGGCCAAAGGCATTGGCGGTTTTGAAGGCAACGCGCAGACCCTGCGTCTGCTGACTCGCTTGGAAACAAAAACTTTTCGACACAACGGGCACTCGGCAGGATTAAACCTGTCACGGGCGGCCTTGGACGCGTCGTGTAAATACCCGTGGTTACGCGAAGAGGCGCCGCTACGCAATGGGAAGCAGACCAAGAAGTTTGGTGTGTATACCGATGACCAGCCAGTTTTTGATTGGTTGCGTAGCGGACCGGATTCGGTCCCTGGACGAGTTTGCATGGAGGGCCAAGTGATGGACTTGGCTGATGATATTTCCTATTCGGTCCATGACGTGGAAGACGCGATTGTTGGCGGACGTTTTCAGCTGCGTTGGTTGTTGGAATCTTCGGTGCGTGACCGTGCGTTGCAGGTGACCAAGGATTGGTACCTGCCCACCACGGATGAGGCCGATATCGATGCGGCGCTGGCACGGCTGGAAGCTTCGGCAGAATGGGTTTCACATGCTGATGGTTCGCGCCGAGCACGGGCCGCGCTCAAGGACATGACCAGCCAATTTATTGGTCGGTTCTGTCAGGCAGCGATGGATGCCACGCGCAGCGAGTATGGGCAGGGAAACCTCACCCGGTACAACGCGCAGCTGATAGTTCCGGAGGAGACCGAGCACGAGATTGCGGTGATGAAGGGTATTGCCGCAAACTTCGTGATGACTAAAGAAGAGCTTCAGCCGATGTACTTGGAACAACGGCAGATACTGACTGATCTAGTGGATCTATTGTCAGATAATGAAGATAAATACCTCGAACCGATCTTCGCTGCGGACTACAAGGATGCCGCGAATGAACAAGGACGACTTCGCGTGGTCATCGACCAGGTGGCCTCACTGACCGACGCTTCCGCGCTGGAATGGCATGCGTCGCTGGTCAAGGGCGAAAGTTACGAACCAAAGCTTTTCTAGGCTGAGCTTCATGCACAGCCCGTGACGCGCTCGGCCTATGCCGAGCGCAACTTCTTAGAATGGGAATCATGGCAGGGCTGATTAAACGAGAAGACATCGACGAGGTGCGTAACCGCATCGACCTCCGCGAGGTCGTCGAATCCTACGTCACGCTCAAATCTGCGGGCGTGGGTTCCTATAAAGGACTGTGCCCGTTCCACGACGAACGCAGTCCGTCCTTCCACATTCGTCCCCAGCTGGGAACCTTTCACTGCTTTGGCTGTGGTGAGTCGGGCGACGTGTTCGCGTTCATTCAGAAGATGGATCACTCATCTTTCTCCGAAACCGTCGAGTCGCTGGCGGCTCGTATCAACTACGAACTGCACTACGAAGACGGAGGCACCGGGCCGCGGCGCGAAGACTATGGCAAGCGTCAGCGCCTGGTCGATGCACACAAGGTGGCCGAGGAATTCTTCCAGGCTCAGCTCGCCTCCGAAGAGGCTCAGAGCGCCCGTGACTTCCTGAGTGGTCGTGGTTTTGAACCACAGGCTGCTGCGGACTTCTCCGTTGGATATGCACCTAAGGGTTGGGACGCATTGCTCAAGCACCTGCGTGCTCAGGGCTTCGTTGACGAAGAACTGAAACTAACTGGCATGTTCGCGGAAGGTAACCGCGGAATTTATGACCGTTTCCGTGGGCGATTAGTGTGGCCCATCCGTGACCTGTCCGGAGCCACCATCGGCTTTGGCGCACGTAAACTCTACGACGATGATCAGGGACCTAAATACCTGAACACCCCTGAAACCCAGCTGTATAAGAAGTCTCAAGTGCTTTATGGCTTAGATCTGGCAAAGAAACAGATTTCCAAGACCAGGCAGATCGTGGTGGTTGAAGGATACACGGACGTGATGGCTTGCCATCTTGCGGGCATCACCACGGCGGTCGCTACCTGTGGCACGGCCTTTGGTACCGATCACATCAAAATTGCCAGAAGACTCTTGCAAGATGATGGCACCGGTGGCGAAGTCATCTTCACCTTTGATGGTGACGCAGCCGGACAGAAGGCAGCATTGCGTGCCTTCGATGAAGACCAGCGTTTTATCGCGCAGACCTATGTGTGCGTGGAGCCAAATGGCGCAGACCCCTGCGATCTACGTTTGCATCGCGGTGATGAGGCGGTTCGTGAACTCATAGAGCTTAAGCGCCCGCTCTTTGAATTTGCGATCCGTGCCGAGCTGAAGAAGTTCAATTTGAACACCGTTGAGGGACGCGTGCAGGCCTTGCGGCAGACTGCGCCCATCGTCGCGCAAATTCGTGATTCATCGATCCGCCCGGCCTACGCGAGAGAACTCGCCGGCTGGTTGGGAATGAACAACGAAGACGTCAACCGCTCGGTAGCGGCCTCCATCAAACGCGCCCGGCTGCCCAAAAATACTCCACCAGATACACGGGGTAACCAGGGCGAGGGCCAAGCACAACAATCATCGGCTAACGCTTTTGAGCGCCCAGATAGCCGCGACCCGGTCATGCGATTAGAACGTCAGGCGCTGGAAGTCGTGATTCAGCAGCCACACCGGCTCAACGAAGAACAGTGGCAGGCTTTTTACGAGGCTCGTTTTATGGCGCCAGTGCATGCAGCAGTGCATGACGGCATCGTGGCAGCCAGCGCCGCCGGAGCCTCTGCTTCGTCATGGGTTGAAGTCATCCGTGATGAGGTTCCCGAGCAGCTGCGTTCCTACGTCTCTGAGGTCGCGGTGACGAGCATTCCTGCGTCGGATGAACACAACCTTGCGCGCTATTGCTCAGATATCATCAATGGCCTGATTGAGCTTCAAATCACACACCGCAAGGCGGAGCTTATTGGGCGCTTGCAGCGTGCCGAAATGGAACCCGAGGGTGAGGAATACGCCCAGATCAACAGGGAACTAATGGAACTTGAGATGCGCCGCCGAATACTCCGCGGCACCTAAGTGTCTGGTTTTGGTTTTTAGTTGAGCATCGGGTAAAGTTATATCTCGTTGCATTCCTCCATAGCTCAATTGGCAGAGCATTCGACTGTTAATCGAAGGGTTACTGGTTCAAGTCCAGTTGGAGGAGCTTACGAAGTCCCGATCCGCACTGTGGATCGGGACTTTTTCACATCTGGAAGCAAGTATTGGATCCTGGATCCTGGATCCTGGATCAGCGGGTCAGGTGCCGAGTTTGTCTCGGGGCATTGGAGCTTCCCACAGCCTGCGGGACTCCAAATACCAGAAGTAGCTAAACAGGCCGATTTCGTACCATTCGACAATGAATAACGCCTGGGCTATCCCTAAAGCATTGAGCACAAACCAACCTATGATGCCTAATGCCATCAGGATCAGTAGCACCGCATAATGTATTGGGCGTCCGCCGCTGGTATCTACCGCGCAGAGGTCTTCACGTCCCAGATGGCTGGCAATCGCAACGCCCATGCTGAGGATCAGCAACAAGGCTGCGGCGTAATGAACTCCGGCAAAGTCCGTGCCTTCTATGCTTCGCCAAAACAGCAAGCCGATAAATGCAATGAGCGCTACGGTGCTCGAAATGCTCAGAATCGTACTGAGTTTACTGGTGTGTAAAGCGCGTGGAGTCCACTTTTTGGTTTTCCATTCAAGCCAAACAAACACCGCAGATACGACTAAGACCGCAACTACCGAGATTTGCACCGACCGAATGAGCTGAATTTGCGCAGATGAGCTTAACGTCGACAGCGTTTGGCCGAGTCTGGTCGGTACTAGTGCCACAAAGATTGCGTAGAATCCGGCGAGGTTCAGTGCGTAGTCTTCTAACGGAGCACCCTTATAAACCACCAACAGAACTCCGGTGGAAACAAGCATTGCCACAAAGAGATCTCGGCTTGGGCCCAAATAGTAGGAACTAATCGAGTCTTCGACCTTGCCGTTTAGTAGACCATAGATCACGATGGCCACCATGAGCAGCAGTGGCACCACCAGCAGGGCCAGCCTGACATAGCGTAGGGTGTCTCGGCCATAGAGGATTTCGTCTCTGCTACTCATACCTGAATTCTGCAACAGTCACCGCGTTGGCTAGGAATTGTTTGCAGCTCAGCGTGTCGTCGTGGCGGTTGGGTGCGGCCGTTGCTGTGTCAGGAATCAGCTTCCAGCACATCGGTGATTGAAGATGGACTCAGTAACTAGTGATCCACCAAGGACTTTTCAAGGAAGATAAAACTTTGCGCATTCAATTGCTGGTCATCGAGGACTGTCCGAATTCCGCCGTGGCATCTAATCGCCTTGAAGCGGCGTTCAGATCACTAGGAATCGATGGAGTGCCGGTGGAGCATCGGGTAATGAAAACGCGCGCAGATGTGCGTGGCACCGAATTTGCTGGCTCTCCAACGATTACCGTCGATGGTTTAGACCTTTTCCCGGGTACACCAACCGAGGAGCTATCCTGCCGGGTCTATTCGACCCCACTTGGTCTACAAGGCGCACCAACGATCGAACAATTGACCGCCGCGCTCGCCTCCCGTGGTCTGGGGAAGCGCTAGCTACAGTGCTGCTGTACGTTGCCTAGCGGAGCTGGGAGCACGCCATAAAGTGTCCACCTGCGGCTTCGTTGCTGCCGAAGCCACCAGCGCAGCTGATCGCCACGTTCTGCGTTGATTCCTGGCCCATATTTCCGTGGTCAGTGGGTAATTTTCTGTGCGACGCATCATCCAGCGTCTGGTCTTTTGAAGTACGCGCACGCTAAAGTGTCGGAGCCTGACCGTAACGTCATTGATGGATCAACCAAGATTCAAATCGTCTCACGACCATGGGGTAGTGAGCGGTTCACCTCAACGCTTTTCTTAGCGTTGCCATCACTTGAGGAAAATTCATGACTGTTGGAACTCCATTGGAGCCCGCACCACACTCGCCGGTCCCGCCCGCTAAGTCCTCCGCAGGTAAAGGCCTAGGCATTGCTGCTCTGGTCATCGCTATTGTTGCTCTAACCCTGTGCTGGGTCCCGATTGTAAATAACTTTGCCGCGGTACTCGGTTTTGTCGCCCTCATCTTGGGCATTGTTTCACTGGTCCTTGCCGCCAAGCGTCGCGGCAGCAAAGGACTGGGTATTGCCTCCAGCGTGATCGCTATCGTAGCAATCATCCTCGTCTTTGTTACACAGGCCGCGTACGTCAAGGCTATAGATGGTGTCTCAGCAGCCATTGAAGATGCTGCGGATGGTGAGGTCGCAGCCCCAGAGAAGGTTATCGAGCAGGCAGCGGATGAGTCCGCGGTGCTCAAAGTGGGCGAGGCAACAACGATAGGCGAATACTCCGTCAACGTTAGTTCTGTAAACCTGAAAGCTGACGCGGCAATCGCCAAGGCGAACCCGTATAACGACAAGGCCGAGGGACAGTACGTTCTGGTAGATCTTTCAGTGGTCTACAACGGGGACGAAGAGGGCGACGCGTGGATTGATCTGCAGGCAGAACTTGTGGGAGCTGACTCGCGTATCTATAACACCACCACCTCAATGGCAATCCCTGCAAAGCCAGCCATGGACGTTCCAACCCTGACCAACGGCGGCAAAGGCGTTTACCAGGTTGTCTTCGACGTGCCTGAAAAGGCACTGAACGACGCGAAGATTCGTGTCACCGAGAGCCTGTCATTTGATGATGCTTCAGGGCTTTGGGCCACCAAGTAATCTAGCGCTATCTGCTCAAAAGCAAGGGCCAGGCCACACGGATTTTTCGTGTGGCCTGGCCTATCTCTGTATTAGATTGCAATAGCCGCTCTATCGATGTGGACCTGCACGGCGGATGCGTACTGCTCAACCACATCATCAGAATCAAATTCTTCGGCAGGGAAATATCCCAACACCCGTATCCCTTCGGCCAACCCAAGCAGTTGACAGGCCACGGCAGAGGCATGACGACGGTTTTCGGTGGTGTCCCCAATGATCTGAGCGACCCCATTGAGGTACTTTTCACGCAACTCTTGTTGCGTGATTTCCGGCGTAGGAGATTGCCGGATCCTTGGAACTAACGTTTCCCACGGATCAATAGCGTCATCCTCGCGGCGATTCAGGATCTGTTGCACCATGGCCCGTCCAAGCCTTTCGCGCGGAAGATCCAAATCCGCAAGAGGGACCGTGACCGTGTTCGCGACCGTATATAACTCCGCTTTGGAGCCAAAGAGCTTGATCACCAACGCGGGGGAGACTTCGGCGATTTCGGCGATCTCGCGCACCGTGACATCGTGGAATCCGCGTTCGCCAAAGAGCTCAGCGGCGGCTTTGCGGATTCGTGCCCGCCCGTTGTCCGCGCTCATGCGGGGAGCTCGATATCAACCCGTTCGGTTCGGGCACGCAAAATGACTTTGACTGACGCGGCTGTCTCGGTCTGCGGTGAAGCTGCCGTGAGCACATAGGTACCCACCGGAGGAAGATCTAAGGTGTATCCGCCTAGATCATCGGTGTGGGTCGCAGCGATGAAGTCACCGGCGCCTGCGCTGAGGCTTACCAGCGCACCGGCCACGGCGGTTTCACCGGAAGCTACTACGCCACTGAGCGAGAGCATATGGTGCAGTTCAATGTCATGTTCCGTGATGCCTTCGGAAAAGGTTACTAAATGGGAGCTGGGCACCCACCCCGCGGCGTTGGCGACCACTACGTAACGGCCAGGTCCAGGCAGTACCGCGCTAAATTGACCTTCGTGGTCGGTACGAGCCCAGTCGCCGGGTACTCCATCTTCGCGGACAAAGGTCACGATGGCAGGTTGTTGGGATCCGGGACGGGTAGTCATAATGACTTGGCCATGAACCATGGTCTCTTCGACATTGGTCTTAGTTTTAGGCGCTGGGCTGCTGCTAGGGATGAATAGCGCAATACCGATACCGATGATGGCGGCCAGCGCGGCGAGCCAGAAGGACAAGTGCATTGCGTTGAGCGACGGCAAGGGAACGCCATTGTACTCAACGACCATCGTGGCAAGGATTAGCCCGGTCAAGGCGCTGGCTACCGTGGTGCCTAGCGAGCGGATCAGTGCGTTCACGCCGTTGGCGGAGGCGGTTTCGGTAATTGGCACCGCACTCATGATCAGTGTTGGCATCGCCGCGTAGGAGAACGCGACGCCAACGTTAACCAGTGTGGCTCCCGCAATGATCTGCCACACTGCATCATCGAGGAAGACTCTGGCAATGTAGGTTAACGCCATGATGGCGCCACCGAAGATAATTGTAGGTTTGCCGCCCCAACGGTTGAGCATTGCACCGGCCGCGCCGGAAAGCGCAACCATAGCCAAACCCGAGGGCACCATGGCCAAACCTGCTACTAGTACCGAGAGGCCAAAGCCGTAACCCGTTTGTTCCGGAATCTGTAGCTGCTGAGTAGTGATGAGCATGTTAACGAACATCGCGACGCAGAGGAAAAACGAGGAGACGTTGGTTAGCAGTACAGGGCGCTTGACTGCTGTGCGCAGATCAATCATGGGTTGGTTAACCCGTAACTGCAGTGGAATCCAGCCTGCAAGCAATGCGAGCGAAAGTGCAAAGAGGCCCAGCGTGAGCGGGTTGGTCCAACCCCAGCTGGCACCCTTAGAAATTGCGAGCAATGCGGCGGTCAAAAGAACTGAGAGTACTAGTGCGCCGGCGATGTCGAAACGACCCGGCGTGGTGATCTTTGATTCTTTGACCAGCAGTAGCACGCCCACGAGGAAGACTAGCCCCAGTGCAGCGGAAACCCAGAACAGGGATTCCCAACCATAGGCGTTATAAAGTAAGCCCGACATTGGCATGCCTAGGGCCGAACCGATGCCCAAGGTTGCGCTCATCAGCGCCACGGCTGAGGCTACCTTTTCCTTGGGAAGTTCATCGCGCAGTACTGAGATGCCAACTGGTATTAGGGAGGAAGCAAATCCCTGCATTGCGCGGCCCGCGATCAGTGCGCCAAAACTTCCACCAATTGCTGCCACTAGCGAGCCCGCGGTCATCACGGCCAGGGCCAGTATCAGCATCTTGCGTTTGCCGTACATGTCGGCCATACGTGAGATGACCGGGGTGAAAATTGCGGCGCTGAGCAGTGTGGCAGTGACCAGCCACGATGAGTCTTCTGCCGAGACTCCGAGGATCACCGGAAAATCCGGTAGCAGCGGAACAACAAGGGTTTGTTGGAGTGCCACGACCATTCCGCACAGGGCTAGGACGGTGGTGGTAGCCCATGAAGGGACGGAGCGAATCGGCACGGCAGTGGCCTAACAAAATAGCTGAATCAAATGTGGGTAAACAGCTGTTTACCCTTGGTAAGAACACACTGTTTGAACAGCTACTGTCAAGTAGGTTTTAGGCGTGCGCTCACTGATGGAAGTGGCATCTGAGCTTGTCAGGAACGCTTTAGTCTCGAACCATGCGCCACATGCGCGGTCGCAATTGGTAACAAGGTGCACCCGATGACTTGCAGAATATTTGCTTTGCCGGTTCTTGGGTAGTCTGTCGGATCAGGGCAATTGGGCCCGGTCTCACTCAAGGAGGAGCGATGACTATTATCGATTGGGAAGCAGTTCCCGTTTCGGAGCCACCCGTGGGGGTAGTTGAGGTTCCGCGTACGTCACTTGGATTCCATGCTATTGCTAGCATCTTGGAATTAGGAGTCCCGCATGCGCTGTATCGCCGGCCACGGAGAAAATCTTCTGAGTTCTCCGGTGACGAATCCTATTCATTGACGAACCCATACTCTGACTGCTGGTTCATCATACCACCGGCCTCGATGCCCACCGAAGGCTTCTGGCAAGCCTTGGGCGAAGCTATTCCGATGCGAACGGCTGGGCCAGGTCCACTCAATCGCCGTCGCGGTATGTATGAGACCTTGAAGGTCTTGTATTCAAATAGCTAAAAGCAAAGAAGGTAGAGCAGCGCTTTGCAAGCGCGACTCCACCTTCGATGGTTGTAAATTATCTGCTGGTGCTACTGATCTAACGCAGCGATGGCACGCACCGCGCGCGCAGCCTCTGCGCCCTTCTTGACGAAGTGCTCAAAGTAGAACGTCTGGTGCTCGTCATTTGAGTGGAAATGATGTGGAGTCAGGCTCACCGAGAAGGTTGGCACATTGGTGTCCAACTGAACTCGCATCAACCCGTCAACCACTGCCTGGGCAACAAAATCATGGCGATAAATGCCGCCATCCACTACCAGTGCGGCAGCTACTACGGCATCGTATTTTTCGCTCTGTGCGAGGCGCTTCGCCTGAAGCGGCATTTCATAGGCGCCCGGTACGGTAACCACGTTCAACGTGTAGTCAGTGCCGGACTCGTCCATATCGGCTTTGAAGCCGGCTAAAGCCTGGTCGACAATATCTGCATGCCAGCTCGCCTTGATAAATGCGACGTTGAGTTGCTTGCTCATATAATTCTCCCTAGGTCAGGTCTTTTGATAGCTAAATTTTGGCTCACTAATTACAGCTTAGTGTCCTGGATCTCATTGGCTTAATGGCGTCGACAACCCGCGTCATTATCGCCTGATCATTTCAGTCGCTGGACTGCCGTGTGCTTTTGCTTAGCGCCAACCCAGTAGCGGAGCCACGTGTTTCAGAATCGATTCGATGACGTGGGCGTTATAGTCAACGCCCAGCTGATTAGGAACGGTGAGTAGCAAGGTGTCTGCCGCGGCAATGGCCTCATCCTCGGCCAGCTTCTTTGCCAGTTCGTCGGGTTCTCCGGCATAGGATTTGCCGAAGACCGCGCGAGTTTTCGCATCAATGTTGCCGACCTGGTCTGAGCTGTAACGGTCACGCCCAAAGTATTGCCAGTCGCGTTCATCGGTGAGTGCAAAAATGCTTCGGCTCACCGAGACGCGTGGTTCGCGCTGGTGGCCGGCTTCCTTCCATGCCTGACGGTACAGTTCAATCTGCTCGGCCTGCTGAACATGGAACGGCTTGCCAGATTCGTCGTCCTTGAGCGTAGAGCTTTGCAAATTCATACCAAGCTTCGCGGCCCACACGGCGGTGGAATTAGAGCCGGACCCCCACCAGATGCGATCGCGTAAACCTTCCGAATGCGGTTCAATGCGAAGCAGTCCCGGGGGATTAGGGAACATTGGTTTCGGGCTAGGCTGGGCGAATCCTTCGCCAGAAAGCACCTCAAGGAGGCGTTCGGTATGACGGCGTCCCATATCTGCATCTGACTCGCCCTCACGCGGTTCAAAGCCGAAGTGACGCCAACCATCGATCACCTGCTCCGGTGAACCACGGCTGATGCCTAGCTGTAGTCGACGATTTGAGATGAGGTCTGCGGAGCCCGCATCCTCGGCCATGTACAAGGGGTTTTCATAGCGCATATCGATCACGCCGGTACCGATTTCAATACGGCTAGTGCGTGCGCCAATGGCGGCGAGCAGCGGGAACGGGGACGCATACTGCTGAGCGAAGTGATGCACTCGGAAATACGCGCCATCCGCTCCGAGTTCCTCAGCCGCGACCGAAAGATCTATGGCTTGCAGTAACGCGTCCGAGGCATTGCGAGTTCCTGACTGTGGGTGATCAGTCCAGTGTCCGAAGGACAGAAATCCGATGTTCTTCATACTTGATCCAACAACTAATTTCTAATCATTATTCCTTGAGAGTCGCTGGTCAGATGAGCTAGATGCAGTGGAACGCTGCGGGGACGGAAGACTCCGGTCTTACGGACGAGCAGGCTCTTTTGTTTGACGCTCAGGCGTTAGGAATTACCGGGGTTCCGGCACCGCGACGGCGCAGTACCGGCTCGGTCCTGTCGCTGCCGCAACCGGCGGTAGTGCCGGAACAGCAGGACCCTGCGCAGCCGGAGGACTCGGCATTACCCGCATCCTTGGGCTGGTGGGAGATATGGTCCGCGGCCTCGTATAGCGACTGGGTAATCTGTGCCGAATCCTGGCCTTCCTGCCCGAGCACCACAAATCCGGCATCGGAGATCATGGCTAGGTCGGTGCGGGCATCTTGCCCTTCGCTGGTTAGATAGTCACCCAAGAAAATTGAATTAGCAACCTCTAAGGCTGTGGCTTGCATCGAACGCAAGTGCATTTCCCTGCCGCCAGCAATACGCAGCTCCTTGTCTGGGCATGCTAGGCGAACTAGCGCGAGGATGCGCAGGCAAGCAAGCGGGCTGAGGTTCCAAGTGCCTTCTAAGGGAGTCCCGTCAAAAGGCATGAGGAAGTTGACCGGGATTGAATCCGAGTTCAGGGTCCGCAGTGCGAAGATGGCTTCGATGAGTTGGTCGGTGGTTTCACCCATTCCGACAATCAGTCCGGAGCAGGGGGACAGCCCAGCGGTCTTCGCTTGCTCGACGGTGTCCACGCGCTCTTGATAACTGTGGGTGCTGCAGATCTGCGGGTAAAGAGATTCCGCGGTGTTCAGATTGTGATTATAGGCGTCGGCTCCGGCGGATTTAAGCTGTGCGGCCTGCCCTTCCTTCAGGATGCCGAGGCATGCGCAGACTTCGATCTGGGGATGCTCGGTTTTGAGCTGGTCAATCATCGTAGAGACTCGATTGACGTCCCGGTCGGTGGGGCCCTTGCCCGAGGCTACGAGGCAGACCCGCGAGGCACCCCCGGCAATGCCAAGCCCGGCTTGGCGGACCGCTTCTTCCGGTTTGAGCCAGGAGTATTTCAGGATTTCGGCTTTGGACCCCAATCGCTGTGAGCAGTAGGTGCAGTCCTCGGGGCATAAACCGGATTTGAGGTTGACCAAGTAGTTCACCTTGACGGTATTGGCGAAGTGTTTGCGGCGCAGGCGTCCCGCCGCTGACACCAATGTCAGTGTCTGCTCATCGGAGGTCGAGATGATCAGGTGGGCTTCGGCGAGGGTGAGTCGGTGTCCCGAGCTGATCCTTGAGGCTAGGGCAAAAGGGTCAACCGGGATGCGTCTTGATGCGGTCATTGTGTCCATGAGAAATCTCCAATTGAACGGTGTTCAAGAATGTTTGACTTCACTGTACAGGGAATTCTTCAATCATTGAACACTGTTCAGCAATGTGGCTGCAAGGTTAAGCGCACATGCTCGCATCGTTCGGCGCAACCCAAACGACGCGAGCATTCTCCTACATCAGCTAAACCGCGGAAACTACCCGAACCAACGGATTATCCAAATCGCCGGCGTAGAGCAGGCCGCCGGATTGATCCGTGAGATCTAGCATCTGCTGATTATTGCGAAGCTGTAAACGGTTCAGACAAGACAGTGGGAAATTTGGGTCAAACAAGCCCAACTCATCAAAGCGCTGCGCGAACTGCGGATGCTGTGCCCGGTAGTCCAACAAACGTTCCGCGACGATAGTCCAGAACTCTCCCTCTGCCAGGAGCTTCTCGGCGTCCAGTAATGGAGCAAGGAAGCGGAAGAAGGAGTCGAAGACATCGGTGAATACCGACAACACCGGATCTCCGCCGGTGCGCACCCGACGGATTTCCTCTGGAAGCTCCACGCGATCAGATAAAATCGCAATCTCTTCTCCCAAGTCCTTGAGCAGGACCTTCTTGACTGCACCGTTTTCCAACACCATGATCACGTTCTCACCATGTGGCATGAAGACTAAATCATAAGCGGTCAGGCAATGAACCAAGGGCACCAGATAAGCATCTAGATAGCGGGTCAACCAGTCGGACGCTGCTAAGCCGCTGCGGCGGATTAGTGCCCCGGCGAAGGACTTCCCGGAGGAATCTACATGAAGCAGACTGGCCATCGTGGCTAATTTTTCTTCAGATTTGAGCATGCTGATGGGCGACTCGCGCCAAAGTGCCGCGAGCATCTTGCGTTGTGGCGCGGTTTTATTCGTAGCTGCTTCAAATTGTGGGTTGCGATAGCCTACTGCGGCGATTTCACGCAACAGCGCCACCGGTGCCGTGGCGAGCACCGGGTCGTTGTCAAACAATTCACCGAGCCATTGGTTGATGGCGGGAGTGACCTTCATATATTCCGCGCTCAACCCACGCATGAAGCCCATATTGAGGATCGACATCGCGGTCTTGACGTAATGGCGGGTGGGGTCAGAAATATTGAAGAAGGTGCGAATCGATTGCTGTGCCTGATACTCGTCTTGGCTATAGCCGAGCCAGATCAATTGCTTGCGTGCAATGTCATTCACGAAGGTGATCGACAGGCGGTTTTCCCACTGCCAGGGGTGTACTGGCAGGTAAATGTAGTCGCCGGGCGTCATACCGGTCCCGAACAGTGCACCCTCAAGAGCTTCGTCGAGGTGTTGGCGTTCCGCCGTGTCTAACTGTGTAGCCAGTAGTGTCTCGTAATCAAGGGTGTCGATGGCATCAAATTGGGCACGCGATGTGTGTGCCGCGACCCATCCGAGTTGCAGGGCCGAACCCGTTTCCGGAGCGTAACGCAGGTAATCGCTGCGACCCACGCCCATTCGGCCATTGTTGGCTACAAAGCAGGGATGCCCCTCGGTCATCGAGGATTCTATGAGCTGGAAGGACTGAGCCGCACTGCCCGGGAACTGGGCCAACTGGGCAGAGGTATGGGTGGCGTGTGCCTGCTTGTAGCAGTGGCTAGACAAGGTGGAAGAGAGCTCTTCGAGATAGACCGGCAGCTGAGCTTCGGAGAGGGTTAATTCACGGGAGAACAAGGTGATGAAATCAATGACATCAACTTCGGCTTTGTGCCATGAACCGCCAACGAGTTGCTGGTGCTGCAGTGATTCCGGGGCGACAAGCCAGTGGTTGAGCTGGTAGCGACCAGCGGTGAAGATCAAGCGGTGCCCGTCCTTCTGCACGCGGTAGCGCCGCTCACCATGTTCGACTGGATCGAGGAGGCGTTCGTGACAGAATTCGCCGAGGGCTTTGGCCAGCACATGGCGATTGGCGGTTTCCCAGCGCTGCGGAGTGAGGAATGAGGAACCGAGGCTGTGGCCGGTGGCTTGTTCAAAATCATCTCGGGTACAGATAGAAAGCAACGCCTGCTTGATTGATCCATCTGGCTCTGACAGAGCTATCGGGCGGACCGGACGGAAACCGACGCGGGCATTGAGTGCCTGGACGGCTTTATTGCGCAGGTCTGGTTCCACGATGACGCGTTCGACTCCGGGGCGCATGAAGGCGTGGTGCATTGCTTGGGTCAGTGCCTCCAGGGTGAAGCCCGGCTGCGGTTCGCTGGTTTGCGGCACTAGGAAGTGCAAGCCACGATCTCCGCGAACGTAATTGTAAGCTTCGGCCAACGCAGTACTAGCCGGGTTATAAAGCTCTAGTAGAAATTTCTCGGTCCCAGCCTCATCGAGGCCCAGCAATACGTGGTAGTCCGCGGTGGACAGCAGGCGGTGGTATTCGGTTTCTATGTCTGTCGCGGTTGCGGTGGGCATACCCCAGTAAGCGGCATGTTCGGTCGCGATCCATGCGTGGAGCAACTCGGTATCTTCGGGCAGCCTGAGCGTACGGAAGGTGTAGTTAGTCATGGTGTTTCTTTCCTTAGTCGCGCGAGCTGGAAGTGGATACGTTCGGCAGACCGGTCAGTTCTGCCGCGCCAAAACGTTGGAAGGCGATACGTTCTTCGACCGGGTAGACCTCACGGCCGGTGATCCGATTGATGATCACCGAATTGCGGTAGGCTCCCATACCCAGATCAGGGGCTGTAAACCCATGAGTATGCAGTTCCGCATTTTGCACAAAAATATCCTCGGCGACTCCGATGGAGTACTCCCGGTCTACGTTGACTCTCCCGTCGGCGAGATAGGTTATTCGCTCGGTGATTCCACTGAGGAAGTCAGGAGTGCCGCAACGGTATCCGGTGGCCATCACCACAGTATCGGCGCAGAACTCCAAGTTTTCTTCGGTACGTTCGTGACGCAAGCTGACGGACAGAGCCTCATCAGTTACGCCGATGCCAGTTGCACTGCATCCGGTGCGCAGATGGACATTGGCCGCCTTGCTAATGCTGCGTTGATAGAGCTCTTCATAGATTTCATCAATTAGATCCGCATTGATGCCCTTATAGAGTCCCTTTTGTTCGGCGCTGAGCGCGTCGCGCTTTTCCACGGGTAGCGCATGAAAATGATCGATATAGTCCGGGGATGTCATTTCCAAGGTGAGTTTGGTGTACTCCAGAGGAAAGTAGCGCTCCGAGCGGGTGGCCCAAATTAGATGGTCTTCCTTTGGCAAATTACGTAGAAGGTCCAAAAAGATCTCGGCTGCGCTTTGTCCGCTGCCCAGCACGCAGGTAATCCGCGGGCGGGATGTCGGGTGGGCTGGAGCTAAGATTTCCTCGCGAAGGAACATGTAATCACTTGAATGCATGACCTTGCCCGTAGCTTGAGCTGCTACGTCGATAATCGGTGGAAGATAAGGTTGGGACCCGGTGCCAAGGACTAGTTTGTCTGCACTGAAATGGGTCACCCCTTGAGCGGTGAGCACAGATAGCTGGTAGGCGCCGTCTGTGTATTCGGTCGAGAGCACGCGATGTCCGAATCGGACGCTAGGCAATAGGCGCGATGCCCAAGCAAGGTAGTTACTATATTCGTTGCGCAGGGCGTAGAAATTTTCGCGAATGTAGAACGGGTAAATTCTTCCCTGTTCCTTCAGATAGTTCAGGAAGGAAAATTTATTGGTGGGGTCTGCGAGTGTGACGAGGTCTGCCATGAACGGCACCTGTAGATGTGCACCTTCGAGCATCATGCCCGGATGCCAGACGAAATGGTCGCTGGCGTCTAATACTGCAACCTTCAGCTCATGGAGTGGATCGGTGAGGGCCGCAAAGCCGAGATTAAACGGTCCCGCGCCAATGGCAATGACGTCAAAGTGTTCTTGGGCTATTGCATGGGTCATGCGCGGGCTCCTTCGGCTCGTTCGAGTAGCAGGTCGTTGCCGACCCGGCAGATCGCGTCGAGTATCTCGGTCAGGTCCTTCAAGGTGGTGTTTGGATTCAACAAGGTCAGTTTGAGCATGCGTTCACCGCGGACGGTGGTAGCCGCGATCATTGCCTCACCGGTTTGGTAGAGCCGGTGGCGAATCTGATTTATCAGATCATTCTGCTCAGCCTGGTTCAAATGGTTATGGGGGACCGCGAAGCTGAAGACGAGGGTGCTGAGCTGTACCGGCGCTTCAAGGGTTAACTGTGGTCTCAGCGAAATTTCAGTCTCCAAACTTTCAGCGAGTTTGATGACCTGATCGAACATGGCACCTAGGCGTTGCGCGCCAAGGGTACGCAACGTGACCCAAAGTTTCAGCGCATCAAATCTCCTGGTGGTCTGCAGCGATTTATCTACCTGATTCGGTGTCTGTTGCGCGTGTGAGCGCGGATTGAGATATTCAGCGTAATGAGTAATTGATTCAAAAGAGTGTGTGTGTTTGACGAGCAGTGCGCTGGAGCCGATGGGCTGGAAGAAGGACTTATGAAAGTCCACCGTGACCGAGTCTGCCAGTTCAATATTGGCTAACCGCTGGCGATGCACCGCGGAAAGTAGCAGTCCGCCACCATATGCGGCATCGACATGGAACCAAGCGCCAGTTTCTTGAGCCAATGCAGCTAGCGGAGCAAGTGGGTCGATGGAACCAAAGTCGGTAGTACCTGCGGTGGCAGAGATGGCCATGGGGACCAAGCCGGCCTGCAGGTCATTGGTGAGTTGTGTGCGAAGTGCGTCCACGTCCATGCGGTGCCACGCATCGGTGCCGATAGCTATCACGGCCTCATGGCCTAGACCCATCATCATCGCCGCGTTGGAGATGCTGAAGTGTGCATCCTGGGAGGTATAGATACGCAAATTCTGTAGGCGTTGCGGTAGTGAACCTGTCATCTTGGATACCGCGATATTGCGCGCAATGAGCATCGCTTGCAGATTGGACTGGGTTCCGCCAGAGGTGAAGATCCCATCGGCGGTGGTTTCGGAGAATCCGATGAGCTGCGTGGTCCAGTCGATGAGTCGGCGCTCAATCAGCGTTGCGCCGGCGCTTTGATCAAAGGTATCCATGGAGGTATTCAGACTGGTGACAAACGCTTCGGCGGCGACTGCGGGAATGGCCACCGGGCAATTCAAATGAGCTGCGTACTTCGGGTGATGGAAGTAGACGGCGTCACGGAGGTAAATTCTTGTGAGTTCATCAAACGAGTCGGTGTGGCTTCCCAACGGTGCGTCGAGGTCAATCTCTGACACCAGCTTCTGAAGGGCTTGTGGACTCGGTCCCGTGGTGGGAGACTCCACTGCCGCGAGTTGGTCGGTGACGCGCAACAAGGCTTCACGAGCTTCGGCTTCGTAGCGGTCCAAGGTATCTGAGCAAAGTAATGAGTTATCAAAAAGCTGTGATTCAGGCTGGGGGATGTGCAGGGTCTCAAGAGCGGTTCCCATGGATACTCCTCGCATAGCAATCGATTATTTGGTTAGTCTTGCCTAACTGCAGACTATTAACATCACAAGTAAGTATTGTATTGCAACCCCAGTGCGTGATTGATGAGTTGGTTGACTACATTGAGGCAACGCAAAAACACCGAGAATTCGAGTTAGTTGGCTCAGCGTTCGATGGGAGAAATTTTAAAAAATTATTGAACGGACATAACCCAAAACAACTAGTGAACTAGCGAAAATCCTGTTCAGTTAGGAACACATGCGGTATCGTTGCCAACTGCGGGCCAGTTGAGCTTCGTAACACTTTTCAGGAGCTGTGGTGAAATCTTTCGTGCGAAGCGAACGTCGTTTCCTTTATTCGAATGCAGGTGATGCGGCCAGCCGTTCACTGACGGATTTCACTGTCGACCTCATTTTTGTTACCACATTGGGCGCCAGCGCCTGGCAAATGGGGCTTCTGAACACCTTGGGTTCTCTTGCCTTCCTCGTGGCGACAATTCCCATCGGCTATTTGGTGGACCGTTATCGGCCTTTGCGGCTGTTGCGCATTGGACTCGCAGTGAAGCTCACGCTCACCGTTTGCTTCTTACTGCTGAGCGTCACCGGCACGCTGAGTATCGGCTACGGATTTTTGCTGGTGACGATACTGGGAATGTGCAATGTCGTAGCGGAAACCGCTCAAGTTTCCGCAGTTCCACAACTCAATGCGCTCTCGGGTGCCCAGCGATCTACCTCCATCAGCGCGTTGATCGCCCGGCTGACGGCTGCGGATCAGTCATTGGCAATCATCGTTCCGGTGGCCGCGGGCACCGCATTTACTCTCCTCGGAGCCTCAACACTCTTGACCGTGAGTGCAGTCTTAGCGCTGATCGCGCTGAGTTTGGCCTGTCTAGTCAAACTTCCCCGCCAGGACAAGCAGCGGAGGGAAGAAGTTGCGGCGCAGAACGCGCAGCGTGACACCCATTGGCGCTCCGGTCTGGCGTACCTACGCCATAACAGGACGTTGGTCGCCGTAACTTTGGCGATGATGTGCTCAAACTTCGGTTTGGCCTTAGGCAGTGCGGTTGAAGCGCTGTTCATCATTAACTACCTAGAGTTTGGATCCTTCGGCTTCGGTATTCTCGCCGGTCTTGGCGGTGCCGGGGGATTGCTCGGTGCTGCCCTAGCCACGCGGATCGCTGTTCGCTACAGCGCGACCCAACTGACTACGGTCACCATGGTGATCAAGCTCGTGCTATCCGCGATGGTATTTTTCGCGGCCTTTACCTCCCCTGCAGTTTCCATGACCCTGCTTGCGGTGCATTCAACACTGTGGGGCGTTGCCGTGATCATTTTTAACGTCGCGGTCACTGCGTGGGTTGCTGATATCACCCCAGAGCATCTGCTGGGCAGGGTTAGTAGCGCTCGCCGGTTGTTTACCTTTGGCGCGGTTCCGATAGGAAGCCTGGCAGGTGGCGCCATTGGTTCGGCGTTCGGGCTGCCAGCCGCGCTCGCGCTATGGCCACTATCCATTGCCGTAGGACTCATCGGTTATTTGATTGTTCGACCCAGCAAGGTGCAGCATGAGGTAGCGCAAGTGCGCCGGCGGTAACCGATAGGCTTGGACTACTACGTCCTCAACAGAAGGCTAATACGCCCGTGAAACTCGTCATCGATGCCCGCTATACCCGGGTCACCCATCACGATGGAATTAGCCGTTACACCGCAGGACTCATTGAGGCTACTTCGAAGATTGCCGATGTCACGATGCTGATCAACGACATGCGACAGCTTGCACTCCTGCCAGAGGTCCCGTACCTGAAAATATCTGGCCCGACCAGCGTCCTGGAACCCTTCGTTGCCCTGCAGATTAATAAGTTGCAACCAGATGTGGTTTTCTCCCCAATGCAGACCATGGGAACGCTGGGAAAAAAATTTCCAGTAATCCTCACCCTGCATGACCTGATCTACTATTCGCACCCGAATGCGCCAAAATTCTTGCCTGCCCCGATTCGTTGGGGATGGTTCCTGTTTCATCAGGTCTACTTCCCGCAACGACTATTGCTGAACCGCGCGGACGCCGTCGCAACAGTTTCGAATACCACGGCCGCACTCATGCGAGAGCATCGGTTGACTAAACGACATATTGGTTTAGTTTCAAATGCCGCCCCAGCGCAAACCTCAGTTCGTGACCAAAAGGGTGTCCCGGCCAAGACGTTGCTATATATGGGCTCGTTCATGGAATACAAAAATGTTGAGACCTTGATTCAAGCCATGAGTTTGCTTCCTGAATATCAGCTGCATCTGCTTAGTGGTATCAGCGCGGAGCGTCGCGCTGAGTTGGAAGCAAAAGCCTCTGATAGTACCCAAATCATCTTCCACAACGGGGTCAGCGACGAACAATATGCGAAGATGCTCGCCGAGTGCACCGCGCTGGTGACGCTTTCTCGCGAAGAAGGCTACGGCCTTCCACTGGTTGAAGCAATGAGCATGGGAACACCCGTGGTCGTCACCGACATGCCCATATTCAGAGAAGTAGCTCAGGATGCGGCGCTCTACGCGGATCCCGATAGTGCCCAGGCTTTTGCGGACCGAGTTCATCAACTCTCAGAACCAGAAGAATGGCAGAAGTACTCGGAGCGGGCACTGCTCCGTGCCGCGCACTACTCGTGGGAAACCTCTGCGCAGCAGTTGATTGAGCTGGCACAGTTTGCCATCAACAACTCAGCAAAGACTGCAAGCTAGCCTTCTAGCATAAACTGGAGCCGCTACTAAGAGTGGATTTCAAATCGTGACTTGGCTAGTGCTAAGGTTGTTCTCGTAGCATTCCTCCATAGCTCAATTGGCAGAGCATTCGACTGTTAATCGAAGGGTTACTGGTTCAAGTCCAGTTGGAGGAGCCGAAGAAACACCCTGTGGTCAGCTTTTCAAGCTGACCACAGGGTGTTTTCGTTTATCCTCGTTTTGAGGTATTCCTGAACTTTGGCAACCAGCAAGAGACCTCAGCGCAGTAGCGAGTGAAACTTCCACCAAACTTCTCTTGCAGGTCTTTTTCCTCTAGTGGGCGCACAATCAGATTCCAGATGATTGAACCGCTCAAGGAATAGAGAATTACGAGCCATGAACTTGCAATCAGCCCTACGCTGACTCCCTGCACGATGCCTGCAACCGCCATAGGATTGCGAACATATCGGTAAGGGCCACGGATCACTAGATACTGTGGCATTGCAGAAGGCAGGGGAGTGCCCTGTCCCAATTTGGCCATTATGGTTGCCGACCAAACGCCCAGCGTGCTGGCGAGTAAGAGTGCGACGTATCCAGTCAAGCGAATCCAGTCAGCAAAGCTCACATGCACTGCGAACCGGTGTTCAGCAAAGATTATGAGCGTAGGAAAGAGCGCAAGAAACACGAACCAAAAACAAAACAGCTGGGCGAAGGTTTGACGTAGGTGGACTCGAGTTCGTTTGGCTCGCGCAGTTTTGAAGCGAAAGGGGCCTGAGACAAACCACTGCGAGGGAAAGCGCCCGAACCACAAGACCAGACCGGCTGCTCCGGAAGCGAAGCTCGCTGCCAGCATGATCAGGGCGCCCCAGCCGGCGTTGGTGGTTATCAATGCGTAGGAAAGCATCAACCCTGTCATGAGCCAGGTCCACGGTATCGCCACCCACAATGCCGCACGTATATTGCAGGCAATTAACAGTGAGGCGAGAGCAAACAAAGGGATATCGAACCATGCCAATAAGGCCGGAGGCAGATTGCCAAGTGTCAACATGGTGATGGTAGGGCTTGCGAAAACCGAGAACCACCATAACAGCCCGCCAACTCCCTGAACCGCGAAATACGTTCTGGCGAGCATTAACTGATTAGTGCGTAGCGAGTGTGGTTCGTTTGTAGCAGAGGAGTTCACTAGTCTGTTCGACATGGAGACAAGCCTAGATCAACTACGGGTGTTGTAACTTCTAGACCTTCATGCTCGCTTCATCCTATGTTGCGCATCACTAAATGAATTGCTTTGGCGTTGCGGAACCCAGCGTTGAAATTCGCAGTCGAACCCTTTGAAAGTCGGGGCTATTTACGTCATTAAGTGTAGAAGTTGGTCGATTTGAAAACCCATCTTGGCCAGTGCTAAGGTATTACACGTTGCATTCCTCCATAGCTCAATTGGCAGAGCATTCGACTGTTAATCGAAGGGTTACTGGTTCAAGTCCAGTTGGAGGAGCTCTCGTAAAACCCCAACCGTTTCGAACGGTTGGGGTTTTATTTTTCTTTAACGCTACGGCGCAATTCAGTTCAGATCCTTAGGGTTATCCCGCAAAACATCAGGGGAAACCCGGATATCACTGTTCAGATCGATTTGGCTAGGATATTTACTAGCTGGTCACCAGTTTCAGCGCACGTAGGTTCAGGCAAATTCGCTGTCTAGGTGGAAACAATTGATGGGAATAGTACTAATAAATTCGTTTCTTCAGCGCTATGAAGGCAATGATCAGTTGAAAGCCTGCCTCGCTACAACACGTTTAGTCTGCAGAGTAGCTATGAACAGCGTATGAACAATAATGAGCACGTATTGATTGGGTCGCTTCCTATAAGCTCAAGTGAATAGACGATAGACTTTCAAATCGTTAACACTTACACCCGTGGCATGAGATAGAGCTGTGGGGTTTACGCCTGAAGACTGATACGTAGACGGTAACCGGAGTGCTAGCGTGGAAATACCGGTTGCCGAGCGATCGAGAATATGGAGAAACCATGTCTGAAGCTGAATCGACGCAAGCAGATGAAAGCCTGAAGTCAAGCGTGAAGAGTGCCAAGGCGCAAGTTGATGGACTCAAAGAGCTTGTCCCACAGCAGCTGTCGGACGAGCTGAAACTGGGCACTACCCTGCTCAAGAAAAAAGGCATCAGCCTGGGCATGGCAGCGGGCTTGGGCGCTGGCGCGCTCATCGTTGTTTTGCTGTTCGTGATTGCGGTAGTCGTCACCCTGGTGAATGTTCTAGAGATTTGGTTCCTTGGTTGGGCCGCAGGATTGATAGTTGCCGGGTTCTTCCTGATCGTGGCCGCAATTCTGGCGCTCGTGATGTACCTGAAGTTCAAGAAGGCCTTGCCATTAACTCCTGATGCAGCGATTCGAGGCATCCGCCACGATATTGGTGTGCTCAAGGACGGCAGCAACTTTGACGTCAGCACATTGGATGAGCCTATGCGTAAGAAGGACGAGGAAGACAAGGCCGCGAAGGACAAGAAGAAGGAACCTAAACCTCCTGCTCCAAGCGCGGATGAATTGATTCTTCGTACCAAGCGTCGCCGCCGTCAGATTCAGGCACTGCGTGACAATTTGGGACAGAGTGTTCTGGGTCCCAAAGCAAAATTAGATAAAGCACGTCATTTTGCCGAAAATGCGGGAGATTCAGTATCCAACGCAGCTGCCAAGGCACGTAGCTTCGTCACACCTTCTGCAAATACCGGAGAAAATAGTGAGGCCGGTCGTGCAGGCCAAGAACGGGCAGAGAAAGCTAAACCTTTCGCGATCATCGCTGCATCGGCGGCTGCGCTTATTGCAATTATTCGTAAGTTGATCAAGCGTTCCTAGGTTCCTGAACCGATGAGGTGACGCACAGATTTCACGCCACTGGGCGGCATGGTCTCTCGGACAATAAAGAACTTTTGGGAAAGGCACTGACATGGTTTGGATCGCTATTACAGCGGCACTATGCGGTGCCTTTTGCCTTGCCTTTGGAGCCCAATTTCAATCGAGTGCGGTAAGGAAAGCTTCCGGTGGACTAGAGCTCACCTTGAAAAACTTGGGGAATCTGGCGGTCAACAGGCGTTGGATGAGCGGGCTGCTCTTGCTGGGGCTGGGTATGGTGCTGAACGTATTTGCTCTAGCAAGCGCCCCTTTGACCGTGGTTCAACCCATTGGCGCTATTGCCCTGGTGGTCACCACCGTGGTGAATTCGAGAGAACACAAGCTCACCATGAACCGGCCGACGGTGTTAGCAATTATTAGTTGCATGGTCGGTTCGGCCGCATTCGTTCTGATGGCTATCAACGTCACCGGCGAGCAGCACCTCGTAAATAACGCCGAGGCATTACTTATCGAGATGATTCTGGCCGTCGTGGTTGTCGTCTTCGGAATTCTTGTGCTTTTCTTCCGGCACAAGCTGGGAGCTTTCTTTTATATCGTCGGGGCGGGCGTACTCTTTGGGTTTGTGGCGGTACTGGTGCGCACTATCGCGATTGCAATATTGAATTTCCAAGTACAAGATTGGAAGTCGCTACCGTGGGTTGCACTGGCCGCAGTGGTAGTGGCAGGTTTGCTCGGGTCATATTTTGTACAGACGGCTTATTCGAAGGGGCCACCAGATTTGGTGATCGCCGGACTGACCGTGATCGATCCGATGGTCGGCATTGCCATCGGCATCTCTATTCTTGGAGAGCTTCGCCCAGATGTTCCTGCGGTGTTGGCGATCTTGATGGTGGTAGCCGCGGTGCTGGCCATCATCGGCGTGGTGGCGCTATCTCGCCACCATCCGGACGTTTTAGAACGCAAAGCCAAAGCAAGACATTCACAAAAAATGTCTCATAAAGATGCATCAAAGCAGTAGAAAATCTTTCACAAGACAATATGTTGAACGAACAAGGACAAGACGTGGCCGAGGAAAAACCGCTGACGATAGTCATCGCCGCCGATACTTACCTGCCTGATATTAATGGTGCGGCGATGTTCTGCTACCGATTGGCTAGTGCCATGAAAGAACGCGGGCACCGAGTGCACGTGTTGGCAGTACGCGGAGAAAAAGGGAAGACCTACACTGAGGTTCGCCCCGAAGCGATTGTTCACCGGCTGCAATCGCATGGGGTACCGACCCATGAGTATTTCCGTATTGCATTTCCTTGGGAAGTTAATTCGCAGATCAACAAGATCTTGGCAGACATCAAACCCGACGTCGTGCATGCGCAGAGCCACTACATGATTGGCCAGCAGACCTTGGCTTATGCACGTAAGCATGGGGTTCGAGCCGTAGCGACGAACCACTTTATGCCAGAGAATCTTGACCCGTTCTTACCCTTTCCTAAGTGGTTTAAGAAGATCGTTGCCCGCAACTCGTGGCGAGATATGGGGAAGATTTTCGGAAGAGCAGATGCGGTGACCACTCCCACTCCATTGGCTGCAAAAGCCATGAAGGAACATGCGGGGCTGACGAAGGTGCTGCCTTTATCCAATGGAATTGAGGTTGGCAACTATGAGTTGGGCACCGAGGAGGAGATTCTCCGTAACGAAGCCCCCACCATACTTTTTGTTGGTCGACTAGCTGTCGAGAAAAATGTGAACGAACTTGTTGAGGCCCTGGCGTTGATGAAGCAGGTTCCTAATGCGATTCTCGAAGTTGTTGGTGGTGGCGAGCAACGTCCACTGTTGGAGAAGATTGCCAACGAAAAAGGTGTGCGTGACCGTGTTCAATTCCTTGGGCATGTCAGCGAGGAGGAACTTCGCGAGGCCTATCTGCGCTGTGATGTCTTCTGCCAACCAGGGACCGCCGAGTTGCAGTCCTTGGTGACCCTCGAAGCGCTTTCAGCGTCGAAGCCCGTGGTCCTAGCCAACGCGATGGCGTTGCCTCACCTTGTCGACGTCGGTGTGAACGGTTATATGTTTGAACCGGGTAACCGAGAGGATCTGGCGCAGAAGCTGGACAAGGTGTTGAGTCTTGAGCCTCAGGAACGTGAACGCCTAGGAGCTGCGGGGCACCGAAAGGTCATGAACCATGCGCAGGAGAAAACTATGAACTCCTTCGAAGCGCTCTATCGTGGGCAGAGCATCACGACGCATTAGCGCTTGGGGACGCCTCAAGGACCTCGAATCGAGATTTTGGCTGGTCATGCCCTAGAATATTTCGAGTGTGGTTACTGCTTCGGCGGTAATTCTCATAGTGGGGCGTTAGCTCAGTTGGTTAGAGCAGGGAACTCATAATTCCTTGGTCGTCGGTTCAAGTCCGACACGCCCTACGGTATGAATACGCCGGGTCACCTGTATAAACAGGTGACCCGGCGTATTTCTTTTTGATCTTCGGCTGGCGAAAATACCATAGTTTTCGCCTACTTAGTCGTTCAGTGGAAGCAAGATCGAGGGGCGCAAATCTTCGATGAGAAGTGCCGGGTCGATATATTCTCCATCTAACCGCACGCCCCAGTGAATGCAGCGATTTGAACAATGAGCGCCACTGGATACGATTCCGAGCTTGGCTCCAGATTCCACCCAACTACCCACCGAGAGTTCGCTGGTCACCGGTTCCAAACTGGTCTTAAATCCATATCCGTGGTCAATGACCATCACGGGGCGGTCAACGACTACACCCCGGAAGGTGATACGTCCACGATTCGGTGCCACGACTTGGTTACCTTCCGACGCTGCCAGATCCACTCCACGATGACCTGCCGACCACTGCTCGGCCGGCTTATCAAAAGCCTTAAGGATCTTTGGCTCTCCGGCCAGTGGCCAGCGCCATTGAGCTGCGGCTGCAGGTTGCGCATAGTTCTGTGTGGTTTCGGCGCGGGCGCCCAATGGGGCCAAAGTCAGGATCAGTAGTGTCGGGAGCAACAATAAAAGTCGTTTGGGTTTCATATGTTCAGCCTGTGGCAACCAGGTGCGAATTTTTGGGGATTGACCGCAAGTTGTGGGTAACTTCGGTGCTCTGGTTTTAGGCGCTAGATCACCATGGATCACGGTCTCTGGCGTGAAGACGGTGTAGTACACTTGAAACTGCAGTTTCTTGTCAGAGGTGTGTCCAAAATTGGTTCGCCTCCCAAGGGATTGACTTCGCGTGCGAGGTTCCACATCCTCTTTGAGGAAGTGGTCATAAGTTCCAGTGGTCCGAGAGAATCGGTGGACTTAGGCAGGCTGCTAAGCAGTCAGGATCGCGCACTAGGGCGGATATTCAAAATGAAAATCTGCGTACAACCCAAACAACTAAGAGCAGTTACCGCGGACGCGCACGCGTCCGGTCCGCCACTGCTGAGAGGAGTTGCGACATGCCAGTCGTAACCATGCGAGAGCTGCTAGACAGCGGCGTCCACTTCGGCCACCAGACCCGTCGTTGGAACCCAAAGATGAAGCGCTTCATTTTCACCGAGCGCAACGGCATCTACATCATTGACCTGCAGCAGTCGCTGTCGTTCATTGACCGCGCTTACGAGTTCGTCAAGCAGACCGTTGCCCACGGTGGCACCGTACTGTTCGTCGGTACCAAGAAGCAGGCTCAGGAATCGATCGCCGAGCAGGCTAACCGCGTTGGCCAGCCATACGTGAACCAGCGTTGGCTCGGCGGTATGCTGACCAACTTCCAGACCGTCTCCAAGCGCGTTCAGCGCATGAAGGAACTGGAAGAGATCAACTTCGAGGACGTTGCCGGTTCGGGCCACACCAAGAAGGAACTTCTGCTGCTTAAGCGCGAGCTGACCAAGCTGCAGAACAACCTCGGTGGTATCCGCAACCTGACCCGCACCCCTTCGGCTATCTGGATCGTTGACACCAAGAAGGAACACTTGGCTATCGACGAAGCTCGCAAGCTGGGCATCCCAGTTGTTGCCATCTTGGACACCAACTGCGATCCAGACGAAGTTACCTACCCAATCCCAGGCAACGACGACGCTATCCGCTCCGTCAACCTGTTGACCCGCGTTGTTGCAGACGCCGTTGCTGAAGGCCTCATCGCCAAGAACAACAAGGCAACTGGCAAGACCGAGGGTGCTGCAGAGCCAATGGCTGAGTGGGAGCGCGAGCTTCTCGAAGGCGAAAAGGCAAAGGCTGAGGCTCCTGCCGCTGCTGCAACCGAGGCACCTGCCGAGGCTGCTGCTGAAGAGGCTCCAGAAGCCAAGTAGTCATCTGACTATCTCTTAGAGTTTGCTTCCGCGCGCTAGCGTGGGCGGAAGGATACTCAAAAAAGTCTCGTGGGACGGGTTGGTTATCCGACCCGTCCCACGAGCGACATAAACTTGAAACCTCCTAGTGAACGGGGATGCACGTGGCAAACTACACCGCTGCTGATATCAAGGCTCTGCGCGAACGTACCGGCGCAGGCATGATGGACGTGAAGAAGGCTCTCGACGAGGCTGACGGCAATGCCGAGAAGGCCATCGAGATCATCCGCGTCAAGGGTCTGAAGGGCGCTACCAAGCGCGAAGGCCGTTCGACCGCAGAAGGCCTCGTTGCCGCTAAGGTCGATGGCACCGTTGGTGTCATGGTTGAGATCAACTGCGAGACCGACTTCGTCGCCAAGAACGAGAAGTTCATCGAGCTAGCAAACAAGGTTCTGGACGCCGCTGTGGCTTCCGGCGCGGCAGATGCCGAAGCACTGTTGGCTTACGAGCTAGACGGCAAGCCTGTTTCTGAGATCGTTATCGAAGAGGGCGCAATCCTCGGCGAGAAGATCGTTGTTCGCCGTGTCGCCCGCATTGAGGGTGCCAAGGTTGCAGCTTACCTGCACAAGACCAGCAAGGACCTGCCAGCTCAGGTTGGCGTTCTGATGGCTGTTGACGCTGACAGCGAAGCTGCAGCAACCGTTGCACACGACGTTGCAGTGCACACCGCAGCAATGTCGCCAATCTACCTGTCCCGCGAAGAAGTTCCTGCGGACAAGGTTGCTGACGAGCGTCGCATCGCTGATGAGACCGCACGCGCAGAGGGCAAGCCAGAAGCTGCCCTAACCAAGATCGTTGAAGGCCGTTTGACCGGCTTCTTCAAGGAAATCGTATTGGTTGACCAGGCATTCGCTAAGGACGCAAAGAAGTCCGTAGCCAAGGTCTTCGAAGAAGCTGGCACCAAGCCAGTTGCCTTCGCACGTTTCCGTGTTGGTGCCTAAGGGTTCAGCCACACAGTAAGCGACAGTTGCCGTTGACCGGCGACTAACCAAGACAAGGGAGGTGAGCCACCGAGCATACTCGGTGACTCCCTCCCTTTTCTTGAGCCCGGATGGCAAGATAGTTTGAGATCCGGAAATAGAATTCTCAACCCTCAGGAGATAGATTCCATGCCAACCAGTCCAGAAACTAAACGACGCCGCGTCCTACTAAAGCTTTCCGGAGAGGTCTTCGGCGGAGGTAACGTCGGTGTTGACCCGACCACCGTGCGCGGCATTGCAGAACAGATTGCAGCGACCGTTGGCGAAGTAGAAGTAGCCATCGTTGTCGGCGGCGGAAACTTCTTCCGTGGCGCCGAGCTGTCAGCCGCTGGTATGGATCGCTCCCGCGCGGACTACATGGGCATGCTTGGCACCGTCATGAACTGCCTGGCGCTACAGGACTTCTTGGAACAGTGCGGAGTCGAAACCCGCGTCCAGTCCGCCATTGCCATGGCTCAGGTAGCGGAGAACTACATTCCACGTCGTGCCATCCGCCACATGGAAAAAGACCGTGTGGTCATCTTCGGTGCCGGCGCCGGGTTGCCATACTTCTCCACCGATACCGTGGCCGCTCAGCGTGCCCTCGAAGTTGACGCTGACGAGGTGCTGATGGCCAAGAGCGGCGTAGATGGTGTCTACACCGCGGACCCAAAGAAGGATCCAAGCGCTAAGAAGCTGGACACCCTGACCTACTCCGAGGCGCTGCAGCGCGACATCCGCGTGATGGACCAGACCGCCATGACCATGTGTCAAGATAATGCCTTGAACATGCTGGTCTTCGGCATGGAAGGCGAAGGAAATGTGGCCAGTGCCATTCGCGGCGAGCGGATTGGCACCACCGTCACCCCATAAGGGTGTTCGTGACATAGGATTGAATTAGATGTAGTTGTTCTGCGCTACTAAGATCGCCCGTACTGCGGAGGTCTGGGAACGTGGAACACAAGGTAAAAGTACTGAGGAGTACCGGTGATTGACGAAACGTTGGCGGAAGCCGCCGAAAAGATGGACCGCACCATTGAAGCAGCCAAGGAGGACTTCGCGACGATCCGTACCGGTCGCGCCCACCCAGGCATGTATTCCAAGGTCATGGTGGACTACTACGGTTCCCCAACCCCACTAATGCAGCTGGCATCCTTCGCTGTGCCTGAAGCACGCACCATCACCATCAGCCCATTCGATATCTCCGCAATGCGAGCTATCGAAAAGGCCTTGGGTGACCCAGAGGTCGGTGCTAACCCATCGAGCGATGGCAAGATGATCCGCGTGACGCTTCCGGTACTGACCGAGGAACGTCGTAAAGAATACGTCAAGCTGGCTCGCTCTAAGGGCGAAGACGCCAAGGTTGCGGTGCGTAGCCACCGTCGCAAGGCCAAGGACAGCATCGACAAGTTCGTCAAGGATGGCGAAATTGGTGAAGATGACGGCAGCCGCGCTGAAAAGGAACTCGACGCACTGACCAAGTCACATGTTGATTCGGTTGATGAGATTCTGAAGAAAAAAGAAGCAGAGCTGCTGGAAGTCTAATGCCAGGCTCGACAGACAACACTGAGGGCAACGCTTCGGCGGTGCCCTCAGTGGCATCCGGCGAAAACCAGCCCATGACTCGGCGAGAAGCTCGCGCACAGCGCGAAGCCGCCGAACGCGGAAATTCCCGCGCCTCGAAACTTAAGCGTGCATTGTCGGGGGAGAAGTCCGAGAGCGTGAAGCCACAGGCTTCACCACCGAGCACCCCTGAGACCGTACCGCCTCAAACTCCTGTGGCGACCCCAAAAAGTATCGAACCTCAGGCAGAAGCCAAGGTAAAGATCCCGGTAGGGGAAAAACCAAAGCCGAAAGATCACGCCGCACCAAAGCCGGTGCCGGTGATCCGTCCGGAAAACGTGAAGGCACCGGTTGACACGCCAGGTACATCCAAGCCGGAACAAAAGACTCAGCAGCCAGTAACGCCGGTAGCAAAGCCGGAACCGGTTCAGGCTCCAAAGCCGCTAAACGATGCGACCAAATCGAAGGCAAAGGCCGAGGCGAAAGCACAGTTGCTCGTCCCGGTACCGGCCACCGATCGGTCCGTTGAAAAAACTCAGACTTCAAACTCTCCGGTAGAAGCTATACCGGCGCCACCACACTCGGATAGCAAAGACTTAGCCGAAACTGGTCACGCAGAACCAGAAGAAGCCGAGATTCCAGCTGAACTACTCATCGGCGGACCGCCGAAGAAATCGCGGGCTGGACGAAACCTGCCAGCTGCCATCGGCGTTGGTTTGGGCATGCTCGGCCTGGCTATGGTGGGACTTTTTTGGGTACCTGCGCTGCTGGTCGCACTCATCGTGGTTTTGGCGGGCATCGGCTCATGGGAAGTCGCTCGTGCGACAACTTATGCGAAAACTGAGGTGCAGCAGTTCCCGCTATATCTGGCGTCGGTGCTCCTTCCAGTAAGCGCGATCCTCGGGGGACTAGATGCCTTGAGTTTTGCCTACTTAGGTAGCTTGGTCCTTGCCTTGGTCTTCCGAATTTTGGATGGACTCAAGGGTGCCGTGGCCTCGGTGATGAGCAGTGTCTTCATTATCAGTTGGGTGCCATTACTACTGAGTTTCGCTTTGCTGGTGATGCGCGGGGATAACGGAAACCTGCTGATCACCACAATTTTGTTGCTTGTGGTCAGTAACGACACCTTTGGCTACGCGGTCGGTGTGCTCTTCGGTAAACACCCTATGGCTCCAAAGATTTCTCCCAAGAAGTCATGGGAGGGGTTTGCCGGATCCATGGTTGGATCCATGGTCATCGGTGCGCTAGCCGCGAACTACTGGCTGGACATGCCTTGGTGGTCTGGCGTCATTCTCGCCTGTTTCACCACCATCGCAGCAACAACTGGCGACTTCGCGGAGTCGATGGTAAAGCGTGAGCTAGGGATCAAGGATATGAGCAACCTGTTGCCGGGTCACGGTGGCATCATGGATCGGCTCGATTCGTTGCTCTTCGCTATTCCGTTGGCCTACCTTGTCTCGCACTTCTTGGAGTGGAGCGTCGCAGTCTTCTAAACCCGAGTGGTGTGGACCCGCACACGGATCTGCACCATTCGGTGTGCCTATGGCACCAAAATATTTCACAACACATAAGATTGAAGGGTGCCGCATTATCGCGGTACGCCTGATGACTTTTCGTCTAGAACTAAGGAATAGTCGTGTCGCAGCAACAAGATGCTCCGTTCTCCCGGGTCCCGGAAAAGGACTTCGGCTACAACGTTAAGCAGGTTGATGCGTTTCTGAGCCGGGCTCGTGCCACCTTCAACGGCGGCGGAAACGATGATGCCGTGGTCACTAGCCACCTAATCCGTCGTACTACCTTTGCCCCGCAAAAGGGTGGCTACCAGGCCCGTGAAGTTGATGGCGCATTGGACCGTCTGGAAGACGTCTTTGCTAAACGCGAGCGTGATGACCTGATTGCCCACCAGGGTGAAGAGGTATGGCTGCAGCAGGTGGGCCGCCTCGCAGCGATCCTCCGCGGACGTTTGCACCGTTCTAAGGGTGAACGGTTCCGCCGTCCGTCCCGAACTAACGCAGCAAGCTACAACATCGAGGACGTTGACCGCCTATGCGATCAGCTCATCGATTACTTCGAGCGTGACGTGCCTATGGCAGTCGACTCCGTGCGTCGTGTGGAGTTCCGCTCTGCAGTGGGTACAGAAGGCTATGAAGAGTCGCAGGTGGACGCCTTCCTGGACCGTGTGGTCGAGCTGATGGCCTCAATAGACTAGATTTTCTCGCACTAGATACGTCGCGACCGCTAGGGAACAGATGTTCCGTAGCGGTCGCGATGTGGTTTAAGCCTTTAGTCTTGGTCTTCGGATTTTGCCTGATGCCGTTTTTGATCTTCTGAAGCGTAGTAGGCATTTTTAGTTCGTTCCCGAGCTCGTGCTTTGATTTCCACGATGTCCTCTGCGAAGTGCTCCTTAGTCATGGCTTTGAACTCGGCAAACCTCGCGTCGGTCTCTTGCTGAGTTTCACCTGCCTGCCAGGGTTTCAGCAGGAAAAATAACCCCATATTCACCGCTGCGTGAATATTTCCAAACACCATGGCGGCGACTGAATTGCCCCATGCAAGGAAGGCAAACACGGTGCCGGTCAGCGGGTAGACGAGCAACGGCAATACGCTATAACCCCAGCCACCAGGTTCATTAAGTCTTCCTCTAATCACAAAGGGACGTTAAATACCCACAGCGAGAAGCTCTCCGAGGAGCAGAGTTGCCGCCAGCACACCCTATGCTGGATCCCAAGCTGACGGTCACAGAGTCACTGAATAGGCTGGATACCCAGAAAAGTAGCGCAACAACCAGTAGTTTCACTGCTCCGGTGAACAGATGGCCGGTGAATGTGTGGATCAGTTGGGGCGGTGTCCATGATGGGTCATTGATCGGATGGGATGAGGACATAAATGTTCCTCCCAAAGAGTCGGTAGAGAATTTCAGGCTTGAGCTGAGGATCCCTAAGATTTCGATGTGCTAGCAGATAGCCCTCAAAACGGGGTCGTAGCGCCCCCTAAATCTCATTCGCTTTGTGCTTTGCCTTGCTCTGTCGTATCCGCCGGTCAATGAGCCACCCAGTTCCAATGAACAGTACCGAAGCAACTGCATTCGTGATGGATGTGTACCGCGAAGGGTCGGCGCTGGAGTCCCAAAAATATGGGCTCACAAAGGCAACAATTATCATCAGAAACGTTCCGATAAAAACGTACATTTTCACACTCCCTCTGCCAGCTAAGACGTGAGCAACGTTCAAAAACGATTCTTACATCTCGATAGCGACATGTGGATTACGCGAACTTTCGTTAGACGAACTGATCATTTGAGGCTAACAGCCTCACCGAAATCAGTAAATCGTCCTTAAGTACTAGGGGCGGAACGAGGCCTACTTGTAGCTGCGTTCTGGCACGTGCAGTAAGGCCATGACGCGCTCGACGTTCGTGGGAATCTTGCGTTTGGACCTTTTGGATACCAAGATCATCACTACAAAGGCCAGTGGGACGCTCCACGCGGCCGGCTGGCGGAGCATCAGCACCCAGAACGAGTCGTTGTGTGGCATCATGCTTGAACCGAGCAGAGCGAGCCCGCAGCTCGCAGCGCCAGCCAACATTCCGGCAATGGCTCCGCGTGCAGTAAGCGAACGCCACCAGATGCCCAGCAGCAGCAGGGGGCAGATCGTTGACGCCGTAAACGCGAAGACATTGCCAATAGCACCGGCTAGTGCCAACGAGCTGGTGAGTAGGGCAACTACGACCGGAATTGCGGTGGCAAGTACCGTGGAGATCCTAAAACCGCGCACGGTGCCATTAAAGAACTCCTGTGAAAGTGCTCCGGCCAAAGAGACTGCCAACCCGGAGGTGGTGGATAAGAATGCGGCAAACGCGCCGCCGACTACTACCGCGGTCAACAGATCTGCAAGGATCCCGTCAAAGACACTTTGCGGTAAGAGCAAGATGGTGGCATCGGCGTTAGATGCCGAAAGATCTTTGGTGTAGAGAATTCCCAACACGCCCAAGGTGGTCGGCAACAGGTAAAAAACCGAGAGCAGGCAGAGCACAATCGCCGTGGTGGTGCGTGCAGCGTGCCCCGTCGGGTTCGTGTAAAAGCGCACCAGAACGTGCGGTAGACCTAGTGTGCCAAAGAGCAAAGCCAGAATGATCGAGATGGTTTCATACAGGCTCATCGAACTGATCGATTCCAATTGCCCGGCAACCGCCGCGGCTCGCTCGGGAACCGAATACTCGGGCAAGACTTGGAATAGTACAAAAAGTGTAGGGATCACCAAGGCAGCAAGTTTGAACCAGTATTGGAATGCCTGCACAAACGTCACCGAACGCATGCCACCTGATACCACCGTCAGACACACCACCGCGGCGACAATAAGAGGACCAATCCAGCCAGGTAGCCCGGTGGCAATTGATAACGTTAACGCCGCCCCATGCATTTGCGGGACGATGTATAACCAGCAGATGATCACCACCAAGTAGGTGGTGATCTTGCGTAGCATGATCGAGTCTTCGAAGCGGATCTGGGCAAAATCCGGAATCGTATAAGCCTGCGAGCGGCGCAACGGAGCCGCAACAAATAACAAGAGCATCAAATATCCGGCCGTGTAGCCAATCGGGAACCACAGCCCGGATTGCCCACTGAGCACAATCAGTCCTGCGACACCCAAAAAAGAGGCGGCCGAGAGGTACTCACCACCAATGGCAGAGGCATTCCACCAAGGACGTACGGTACGCGAAGCAACATAAAAGTCACTGGTGGTCCGCGATAGCCGCAGCCCATAGAAGGCGATCAGCATGGTGGTCAGGCTGACCAGAACCAGTGCCAGCACGGAGAACAGGTTAGTCATCGCGAGATACTCCGGTAGCGTCGTTCGTTACGTGCTGCTGTCCGGTTATAAAGCATGCCGGCAATGATGATCAATGGGTAAATACCTACACCCAAAATCCACCAAGGCAGTGGAATATTAAAGAGCATGATCTGCGAGACCACCGGCCAAAAAGCCAAGATCGCAGAGATTCCCACCAGCATAATCAGCAACCCAGCAGCTACGGCCATGGCTAGCCGCAGCTGGGAACGGATCAGCTGACGTACATAAAAGTTTTCGGCACTCTGCTCAGGCTGCGTAGCGGGGATGTTTAGGCTTGCGTCTTGTGGAGCCTGTACCCGCACACGTTGCGGACGTTGCTGGGCAAAGCGACCTAATGGTTCGCTCACAATGGGCGAACCCGGTTTGCAGCCAAGCGCTCGCGAAGGTAGGGCAACGCACGGCGTGAAATCGGCAGTTCAACGCCGTTGACCACTACCGCAGCCTTACCCGTTTGCAACCGCACCGTCTCGATCTTGTCCATGGAGACCAAATACGAGCGGTGAATGCGCACGTAACCGGACTCTGCCCACTGCTGTTCCAGATCGTTGAGCGGTACCCGAATCAGATAGCTGGACTCTCGGGTGTGTAGCCGGGCGTAATCACCTTGAGCCTGTACAAAACCGATTTCGTCACGCGGTATGAGCTTGGTGATGCCACCTTGATCAACGGTGATCATTTCCGGCTTTGCCGGTTCGTCCTCAACCAACTCGCAGATGCGGCGAACGGATTCGGCCAGCCGCTGCGGACGGATGGGTTTCAGTACGTAGTCGATAGCCGCCAGTTCGAAGGCCTCTAAGGCTTGGTCTTCGTCCGCGGTGACAAATACGATCAGCGGCGGATGAGTGAATCGCGAGATGACTCGGGCAATGTCCAGTCCGGACAGTGCAGGCATGTGGATGTCCAAGAACAAGGCATCTACATCGTTTTCTTCCAAGGCTTTGAGCGCTGCGGCGCCGGAAGTTGCTCGGTGGATTTTTCCGATTCGAGATTCTTGTCCGAGCAGGAAAGATATCTCTTCTACCGCTGGAAGTTCATCATCGGCAACGACCACATTAATCATGCCTAAAACTCTACCGTTGCTTAGGGCATTACGTCTGGTTCTAAGGCCTGTGGGGGGCGGAACTTCGGGATTCTCATGGTGATCAGCGTTCCCTCGTCCGGCGCGGTATCGATAATCAGACCATTTGCGTTGCCATAGAGCTGACGTAGCCTGACATCCACGTTACGCAGACCCACATGCATATTGACGGTAGTTCCGGCCAAAACAGAGGCTAGCTGCTCGGGATCCATACCTGCCCCGTCGTCTTCGACACTGATCACCGCGTGTAGTCCGTCCTCGGTAGCGGTAATCGAGATTCTCCCGCCATCGGGGCGTGCTTCCAACCCGTGGTGGACGGCATTTTCCACTAATGGTTGGAGACAGAGGAAAGGAATCTGGGTGGTAAGTACTTCGGGAGCGATTTGCAAGGAAACCTTGATGCGGTCCCCAAAACGGGCCTTTTCCAATAGCAAATACCGGTCGATTGCCTCTAGCTCCTCGGCTAACGTAGTGAATTCACCACGCCTGCGGAACGAATACCGGGTGAAGTCAGCAAATTCAATCACTAGCTCGCGCGCCCTGGCCGGATCGGTGTTGATAAATGAGGCGATTGCGTTCAGTGAGTTGTAGATGAAATGCGGGGAGATTTGCGCACGGAGCGCGCGCATCTGTGCCTCGAGCAGCTGCGCCTTTGACTCATCGAGTTCTGCGGTGGTGACCTGAGCGGAAACGAAGACGGCTACCTCCGATACGGCGCGCACGAAGCTTGCTCCGGCGCGTTCGGACAACGCAGTGACGGTGCCTACTGCTTGCCCGCCGACCAATATGGGCGCGGCCACAAGATCAAAGCCGGGTGTGCGGTGAACTTGCGTTTTCTGACTGGTGATTGCCGAGAGGCCGATAGCCTGCGCGCGCTCTTCAAGCCCGGGCGTAAAGTCAATTGCCGAGTCGGTAGCGAGGATCTGCTGGGAATCACTAATCACAAATGCTGAGCAGCCCAGAAGTTTACGCAACGCCTTGGCGCTTTTTGCTGCCCCTTCTTCGGTGAGGCCGCGCCCTAGGTGCGGCACCGCTACAGACATATGGTGCAGGGACTGGAAAGTAGCTTCTTCGGCGTAAGTGCCCAGATCCTTAGTTGAACGGGAAATCTTAAAACCCAGGTAGCCAACAATGGCGATGCCAACAATCACGATAGTGACGATGAGGGTGATCTGCAGCGCGGAAGACATATGCCCATCCTAAAGCCACCCAATACCGCTAACCGTTCGTCGTTGGGCAACTTGCCGTTGGGCGCAAGAATTTACCCGTTAGGCCACGTACGTTACGCAACCCCTAGTGAGCTGAACATAAATAGCTAATAGTGAACTTAGTCACAACGCACATATGTGCATCATCACTAATTTTGTAACTCGCTCAAGGAGGGCACCAATGAGTGCTGAACCGCAACCCGATGTCTCAGAGGACATTGATTTTGTGGCGGAAAGGAATTCGGAAGAATTCCAGGAACTGCGCAAGACTCACCGCAGCTTCGTTTTCCCCATGGCAATCTTCTTTCTCGTCTGGTACTTCGCTTACGTCTTGCTAGCCGACTACTTCCACGACTTCATGTCCATCAAGGTTTTCGGCAACGTCAACTTAGGTATCCTTCTTGGCCTGTTGCAGTTTGTCTCGACCTTCGTCATTACCGCTTTGTACGTGCAGTTCTCCAATAAAAAGCTTGATCCCAAGGCAACGAAGATTCGTAAGCGCCTTGAAAAAGAGGGCGTGAACTAATGAATTCTTCGCTGATCCTGGCCCAAGCGGCCGAGGCTACCCAGGTGGGTAACCCGATAGTTAACATTGCGATTTTCGCAGCCTTTGTGGGCATCACCCTGGTGATTGTGCTCAAGGCAAGTAAGAACAACAAGACCGCGGCGGATTATTATGCCGGTGGCCGTTCCTTCACCGGAACCCAGAATGGTACCGCCATCGCCGGCGACTACCTCTCGGCAGCTTCCTTCCTGGGTATTGTTGGCGCAATCGCGATCAACGGTTACGACGGATTCCTGTACTCCATTGGCTTCCTCGTCGCTTGGCTTGTCGCACTATTGCTGGTAGCTGAGCTACTGCGTAACACCGGCAAGTTCACCATGGCCGATGTGCTTTCCTTCCGCCTCAAGCAGCGTCCGGTACGTATTGCTGCGGCGATCTCCACTCTTGCAGTTTGCGTGTTCTACCTGCTGGCACAGATGGCTGGCGCTGGCGCGCTGGTTTCGCTGCTGCTGGGTATCGACGAGAAACTTGGCCAGTCTTTGGTCATCGTCATCGTCGGTGCACTGATGATCATGTATGTATTGATTGGCGGTATGAAGGGCACTACCTGGGTACAGATCATCAAGGCCTGCCTGTTGATCGCAGGTGCTTTGGTTATGACCATCTGGACCTTGGCAATGTTCGACTTCAATTTCTCTGCTCTGCTGGGCAAGGCGGCCGAGGTTGCTGGTAATCCAGAAATTCTGAATCCAGGAATGCAGTACGGTAAGTCCGAAACATCGAAGCTTGACTTCATCTCGCTGGCGCTAGCTCTGGTACTTGGTACCGCAGGTCTGCCACACGTACTGATGCGCTTCTACACGGTTCCTACCGCGAAGGAAGCTCGCAAGTCGGTAGTTTGGGCGATTTGGCTGATTGGTGCTTTCTACCTCTTCACCCTGGTTCTTGGTTTCGGTGCCGGTGCGTTGATTGGCCCAGACAAGATCAAGGCCGCTCCGGGTGGCGTGAATTCAGCTGCACCGTTGCTGGCTTACGAACTGGGTGGCACGCTGCTACTGGGTCTAATCTCGGCAGTCGCATTCGCAACCATCCTTGCGGTGGTCGCTGGCCTGACGATTACCGCGGCCGCATCCTTCGCTCATGACGTTTATGCCTCGGTGATCGCCAAGGATAAGACGACCCCTGAAAAGGAAATGAAGGTTGCTCGTCGCACCGTAATCGTGATCGGTATCTTCGCTATCGCCGGTGGTATCGGCGCCCAGGGACAGAACGTTGCCTTCTTGGTTGCATTGGCCTTCGCTGTCGCAGCATCGGCCAACTTGCCAACGATTCTGTACTCGCTGTTCTGGAAGGGCTTCAAGACTCGCGGCGCAGTCTGGTCCATGTACGGCGGTTTGGGTTCGGCAATCTTGCTGATCATCTTCTCCCCGGTCTTCTCCGGGTCGGCGACCGCGATGGTCCCAGGCATCGATATCTCGATCTTCCCGCTGGCTAACCCTGGCATTGTGTCCATCCCGCTGGCCTTCATCCTTGGTTGGTTGGGTTCGATTACCGATCCAGGTACCGAAGACATCACCAAGCAGGCAGAAATGGAAGTTCGTTCGCTGACCGGCGTGGGTGCCGAGAAGGCGGTTGATCACTAGACGATCAACAATCTAATTTGTAAGTAAACAACCGGCGGTGGCCGGGATCAGTTATCAAGACCGGTCCCGGCCACCGCTTTGTGCTGTGCAGAATATTTACTTTTGGGCCAACAACCGTTGGACCCGTGGTTTAACCTCGGTGGCCAGCAAGGTGATGGATTCCAAGAGATGTTCTTGCGGTAAGCCACCAATGTCGGTCTGCAAGAAATGGCGCATATGTCCAAGGTAGCCGTGCAAATGCACGATACGTTCGGCGACCTCGTCGGGGGACTCGACATAGTAGGCGCCCGGGGCCTCAGCCTGGGCGTCATAGGCGCGTTTATCCGGCGCCGGCCAGCCCCGGAGCCTGCCCATTTCCACGTTCAAGTTGTACCAACCGGGGTAGAAACGATCTAGAGCTTCTTGTTTGGTGGGTGCGACAAGTCCCAAGGCAGCGACGGAAACCTTCAGATCTTGTGCATTGTGTCCGGCCACGGCACCAGACTTGCGGTAGAGCTCAGCGAGCGGCGCAAACCGGTGCGGAGCCCCACCGATAATTCCGTAGGAGATGGGTAGAGCTAATTGACCGGCACGAGCAGAAGATGCTGCGTTTCCACCGGTGGCTAGCCAGATGGGTAGCTTCCCCTGGATAGGGCGAGGTACCACGGCGAGGTCGGTCAATGCCGGACGTTTACTGCCAGACCAAGTGACATTTTCATTCGTTGAATTGTTGATGGTCATGAGCAGATCAAGCTTCTGCGCGTAGAGCTCGTCATACTCTTGGAGGTCATATCCAAAGAGCGGAAAGGTCTCGACCGAAGAACCACGTCCGGCGGTAATCTCAACTCGTCCGCCACCGGAGATGATATCTGCCGTGGCGAACTGTTGGTACACGCGCACCGGGTCATCGGTACTGATAATACTGGCGGCACTTCCCAAGATGATCTGCTTAGTTGCCGCCGCAGCGGCGCTGATCAGTGCGCCAGGAGAGGAGGCCGGCATGGTTGTGGTGTGGTGCTCACCAATGCCGAAGTAATCCAGTCCGTTTTGGTCAGCCACCTTGATAGCTTCGAAAAGGTTGGTGATGGCTTGGGCTGTTGAGCCTAATGATCCGTCAGCGTTTCGTTGGGTATCACCGAAGCTGTAAGTGCCGATTTCCATAAGTGTGTCGTCCTTAATTACCTACCGAAGAGGTCATTAGATTGAGTCTTTTGAGTCCGCGAGCAACACCACACTGTACAGAGCAGTTGAAGGAACTCTAAAGCAAAGTGCGTCAGACGGAAACAGAGCTGGTGGAGGGTCTGAATGCAGAGCAGTCCGAGCGCTTAGCGCATCTGCTCTCGGAGCTTTTGAAAAGTATTCATCTTGCGCAACCTGGAGTGAATTCCTGTGTGGCGATGGATGCGCTGGGGTAAGTAGTGACTATTTAGCTACGTTTGCCCTCTGAATCTTGAGCCAGTGAGAGCTCAATGAGTTTTGTGGTGCGATAGGGAACTAGTTCAGCCATGGATAGGGCCGAATCGGCGCGGTTGACTCCTTCGATGTTCAGCAGCAACCCATGCACACGGAAAAGCTCCTCGGCATTTGCGGCAGCTGCGCGCACTAAAATATCGGCCGAACCGGTTAGCCCATGGGCTTCTAAAACTTCGGGAATCTGCTCTAATTTCTTGGCAATCTCCTCCAAATGACGTTGATCTACGTGCAGTTCAATAAAGGACAACAATCCAAAGCCCAGAGCAGTCGGTGGGATCCGTCGATCTATGGGGGACAGGACATCGGTCTCTAAGCGATTGAGCCGTGACTGCACAGTATTTCTACCCAAGCCAAGCGCTGTTGCCAGCGACGAAGCGGTTCTGCGGGTGAGCTTTGACAGCGAGAGCAGGATTCGTCGATCTGTGGTGTCTAAAGGTTGCATAATGCGCACATTAGCACTCGGGCAAAGGTCAGGATAGTGCGTTTTGCTTTATTTCCTTTCTTGCCATTGTGCAACTTGCGCCATGTGAGTAGCATCACAGGTAAGTGGTCGCGCTGAATTAGCCGTCCACCACTGACTACGCGAGAGTAAGGATGCCGATCGTGTCCACCCAGCACATCGACGTAGCCGCCGGATGCCTACCCACGCACCAGCTGCTCAACGTCTCTGGAGAACGAACTCCAGACGAAGAACTTGACCACCATCTGACCGGGATCACCGAACAAGACCTGGCAGATTTCCTCCGCGACATGGTTGTCCTACGTCGCCTAGATAATGAAGCTACGGCGCTACAACGCCAAGGACAGTTGGGCCTCTGGGCGCCATTACTTGGCCAGGAAGCTGCCCAAATTGGTTCAATCCGAGCCACCGAAGATACCGACTTCATTTTCCCTTCCTACCGTGAGCACGGAGTTGCCTGGGCCCGCGGCGTTAAAGCCGAGGATCTGCTCAGCGTTTGGCGAGGTGCCACCGCCAGTGGTTGGGACCCTCATGAGGTAAATATTGCTTGCCAGCAGATTGTCATTGGATCCCAGGCGCTGCACGCTGCCGGGTATGGCATGGGCATCAAATTTGATGGGGGTAAAGAAGTTGCCGTGGCCTACTTTGGGGACGGGGCGACCAGCCAAGGTGACGTCAATGAAGCGCTGGTTTTCGCCGCCAGCTACCAGGCGCCGGTACTGTTCTTCTGCCAGAACAACCAGTGGGCCATCTCCGAACCTGTCGGCTTGCAAAGTCGCACGCAGATCGCTGACCGTGCCAGTGGATTCGGAGTCAAAACCTGGCGGGTAGATGGCAATGACGTACTCGCGGTTTATGCAGCCACTAAAGCCGCGCTGGCGCATGCTCGACATGGACTGGGTCCAACCTTTATCGAGGCAGTGACCTACCGGATGGGTTCGCATACCACCGCCGATGATCCGACTCGTTACCGAAAAGATGAGCAGGTCGAACAGTGGCGTGCCAAGGATCCTATTGACCGATTGGTCAACCACCTGACGGTGCTCGGCGCAGATGTGCAGTCCTACCAGCAACGAGCCCAGAATGCTGCGGACAAACTCGCTGCCGAACTACGCGAGGCAATCACCACGATGCCAGATCCCGAACCACATGAACTCTTTGACCATGTGTATGCCGAAGAACATGAACCAAGTCGCAGGGAGCGGGACACCTACCTGCAGTACCTGACAAATTTCCAGGATGGTGGACTATGAGCGTTTCAATGATGAAGGCGCTAAACCAGTCCTTGCGTGATGCATTGACCGAAGACGAAAAGGTCATCCTGCTCGGTGAAGACATTGGTACCCTCGGCGGCGTATTCCGTATTACCGACGGGCTAAAAGCCGAATTCGGTGAGCATCGGGTGGTTGACACACCACTGGCCGAATCCGGGATCGTCGGTAGCGCCATCGGTTTGGCCTACCGTGGGTATCGTCCGGTGGTGGAGATCCAATTCGATGGATTCACCTACCCGGCTTTTGACCAGCTGGTTTCACAGCTGGCAAAGATGCACTTCCGCTCTCGGGGTCGGGTGAAAATGCCGGTGACCGTGCGCATTCCCTATGGTGGCGGAATCGGTTCACCGGAGCATCACTCGGAATCGCCGGAAGCCTATTTCTCCCACACCGCAGGATTGAGAGTTTTTGCGCCATCAAGCGTGGAAGATGCCTACGTGATGTTGCGTCAAGCGATTGCTTGCGATGATCCGGTGATCTTCTTTGAACCAAAACGTCGCTATCACGAAAAAGCAGACATTGAACTCAAGACCACGGAGCAGACCGCTTCGCCTAAGGCAAAGGTGCTTCATCAGGGACAGGATGTCACCGTGGTGGGATATGGTCCCACCGTTTATACCCTCAACGACGCGGTGCTAGCAGCCGAAGATGAAGGCGTGAGCCTAGAGGTTATTGACCTGCGCTGTCTGGACCCATTGGATATGGACACCATAGCCGAATCGGTCAAGCACACCGGAAAACTTGTGGTGGTCCACGAAGCGAGCAGGACTTCGGGAATTGGTGCGGAAATTTGCGCTCAAATCACCGAGACCTGTTTTGACTACCTAGAGCATGCACCATTGCGCGTGACTGGATTTGATATTCCCTATCCACCTTCACGGCTCGAATCCCATCATTTGCCAGACCTGGACAAAGTGATGCATGCCGTAGATACGGTTATGCGCCGCGACGAGACACATTCCGGAGGTGCCAAGTGATGGCTCCCAATACTTTTAAGTTGCCAGACCTAGGTGAAGGACTCACCGAGTCCGAAGTTTTGAACTGGAAAATTCAGGTTGGCGAGCATGTCACGCTGAACCAGATCATCGCCGAGGTCGAAACCGCGAAGGCTGTCGTTGAGCTACCTTCGCCATTTGCCGGAATCGTGCAGAAATTGCATGCTTCCGCCGGTGAAGTAGTCCCCGTGGGTGGACCACTGGTCACCTTTGGGGATGAGGCACCCGGGGCGGAGAGCGATACGCCAGATGCAGATCAGGATGGTAGCCGGACTCCGACACTCGTTGGCTACGGAGCACCCGCAACCAGTGGAAAGCGCCCGTCTCGTCGATCGCGACCGGTTCGCAACGAACCCCTCGCACAGGAGCCGGCGGCATCCACGAGCCAGGGCACAACGCAACAGGCGCAGTCGACAGGCGCAGGCGCTCGCCGGACTGTCACGCGTAGCACCCCGCCGGTGCGTAAGCTCGCCCGGGATCATGGCATCGAAATTTCAGCTGTTGCAGGTACTGGCGCCGATGGAGCGGTGTTGCGTAGCGATATCGAAGCCTTGATTGGAGTGCCGGAGCAGACTGCGTCTCAGCCTGTCGCAGCTACCGCAGTTCTTGCGGGGGATCGCCGGGTCAAAATCAGCGCGGTACGTCGCGCCACGGCGAAGGCCATGGTGGAATCGGCGTTCACCGCTCCACACGCCACCGAATTTCTCACTGTGGATCTGACCGAGTCAATGAAGCTTGTCGAAAAGTTGCGCAAGCATCCCCTGCTTAGGGACGTGAAGCTCAACATCACGACCTTGACGTCGTTGATAGTGACCCGCTTGCTGGGCACCTACCGTGCGCTCAACTCACGGTGGGACGAAGCAAACGGCGAGATTATCGAGTTCGGCTCGGTGCACTTGGGTATGGCTGTGGCCAGTGATCGTGGCCTGTTGGTTCCCGTCGTCAAGGATGCACAATCAAAGTCCTTGCGAGATCTAGCCGAAGAGCTGACGCAGATCATTGAATTAGGACGGGCTGGAAAGCTCTCGCCGGCTCAGTTGAGCGGCGGAACCTTCTCAATTACCAACGTTGGAGTGTTTGGCGTCGATGCCGGTACCCCAATTTTGCCTCCGGGCCAGTCCGGAATTCTTGCCCTTGGACAGGTCAAGCGCCGTCCGTGGGAGTTTGAGGATCAAGTGGCTTTGCGTCACACCTCAACGTTGGCACTGTCCTTCGACCATCGTGTTGTCGATGGAAAGGAAGCTAGTGAGTTCCTCGCTGGTCTTGGTGCAGTCTTGGAGGACCCAGGGATGATAAATATTTTTATTTGACCCTATGCATTCTTCATTTGTTGATAATTAACATATTAGGTTGATCAGATCAGCCTCAAGCACTACTTTCATATTTATTCATTGGTTGTTTCGCAATATTTGATGTAATCTCGTTCACTACGTGCTATAGCTCACTTTTGAGGTACACGGCATCTGTGAATTGCAGAAGCAGCAACGAACTTTTGAGGAGAAGAAGGATGCGATACTCGCACGCATCGAAGGCGCTGGTTTTGTCCGCTGCCTTGGCATTGACCCTTACCGCCTGTGGCGGAGGGACGCCGGAGGAATCTGCCAACGGTGGTTCCGAGGGAGATGCCACCAAGGTCATCACCGCTAACACCACCGAACCACAGAACGGCCTATTGCCGGCAAACACCAACGAAGTAGGTGGCGGCCGTGTGATGGATATGATCTTCACCGGTCTGGTCAGCTATGACGCTAAGGGCAAGCCTGTCAACGAGATCGCGGAATCGATTGATACAAAAGATTCCCAGAACTACACCATCAAGCTCGCTCCAGGTCACACCTTCTCCGATGGCTCTCCAGTCACTGCTGCTTCCTTCGTAGATGCCTGGAACTTCGGTGCAGCCGCTAAGAACGCACAGCTAAACTCCTACTTCTTCGAATCCATCAAGGGTTACAAAGAAGTAAGCGCCGAGAATGCGAAGACCGAGAAGATGGAAGGGTTGAAGATTGTCGATGACAATACCTTCACCGTTGAACTGAGCCAGCCGGAGTCTGACTTCCCGCTGCGTCTTGGTTACACCGCCTTCATGCCTCTTCCCGAAGCAGCCTTCAAGGATCCAAAGGCATACGGCGAAGCACCTGTCAGCAACGGCCCATACAAGTTGACCGAGTGGAACCACGACGTCAACCTGAAGCTTGAAGTTAACGAGTCCTACGAAGGACCACGTAAGGCCGCCAACGGCGGTATCGACTTCAAAGTTTACCAGTCCACGGAGTCCGCCTACCAGGACATCATGGCTGGCAACTTGGACGTACTGGACCAGATCCCACCATCGGCACTGGCCAACTACGAGTCCGATCTGGGTGACCGTTCGGTCAACGCTCCATATGCTGGTAACGCAACCATCACCATCTCCGGCTACTTGGATCACTTCAAGCAGGGCGAAGAAGGTAACCTGCGTCGTGCAGCGATCTCACGCTCCATTGACCGTCAGCAGATCATCGACAAGGTCTACTTCGGTGGCAAGGTTAAGGCCGAGGAATTCACCGCACCTGTGCTTGAAGGCTACAACGCCGACATTCCAGGTAGCGAAGTTCTCGACTTCGATGCCGATGCAGCCAAGAAGCTGTGGGATGAAGCCAACGCCATTGAAAGCTGGGGTGACTCAGAAGAGTTCTCCATCGGTTACAACGTTGACGGCGCCGGTAATAAGGAATTCGTTGAAGCTGTAGCTAACCAGGTCAAGAACACCTTGGGTATCAACGCTGTAGCTAAGCCTTACACCTCCTTCAAGGCGTTGCGCGATGACGTTACCAAGAAGAAGATGACCGGCGCGCACCGCTCCGGTTGGCAGGCAGACTACCCATCGATGTACAACTTCCTCGGTGCGCTCTACGGCACCGGTGCAGGTTCCAACGATGGCGATTACTCGAACAAGGACTTCGACAACAAGCTCAAGGAAGGTCTCGCCGCAACCGATCCGGCCGAGGGCGCAAAGATCTTCAACGAGTCGCAAGAGATCCTCTTCAAGGATTTGCCAGCTATCCCACTGTGGTACCAGGCAGTCCAGGGCGGTTGGAGCGAGAACGTTTCAAACGTCGAGTTCGGTTGGAACGGTGTTCCAATCTACAACGCCATCACCGGCAAATAGATTCACTAGCTAAGTCGCCTAGTTAGGTCCGACTCAGTTGAAAACGTCTCAGGGAGACCCGGCAACATCAGGGTCTCCCTTTGGCGTGTCAGTCCTCCCTCTCTATCTGAACGTCTGGTTTGTGCCGACGGAAAGAGGAAATAAAAATGGCCACGTGCCTTGCAACGTCTCGAGGTGAGACGCACACATGCTAGCTTTTACGCTCAAACGATTCTTGCAGCTGATTCCGGTGTTTATCGGTGCCACACTGCTCGTATACTTTTTGGTCTTCGCGACCCCTGGAGACCCAATCTCCGCACTTTCTGGCGGTAAGCCAATGACGCCTGCCGTCGAATCTGCGCTGCGTGCCCAGTACAACCTAGACCAGCCATTCTGGGTTCAATATGGTTTGTATCTGAAGAACTTGGTTACCCTAGATTTGGGTATGTCCTTCTCCGGACAGGAAGTCCGTGACCTCTTGGCTCGTGCCTTCCCAGTTACTGCACGACTAGCAGTGATGGCGTTGGCCATCGAAGCAGTCTTCGGTATCTTCTTCGGTGTAATCGCCGGCATGCGTAAAGGCAAAGCCTTTGACTCCACCGTGCTGATCCTTTCGCTGATTGTGATCGCAGTTCCTACCTTCGTACTGGGCTTTGTGCTGCAGTTTGTCGTCGGAGTTAAGCTCGAATGGGCTAAACCTACGGTGTCTGGTGGAGCCGGCTGGGGCGAACTCATTCTCCCTGCAGTCGTGCTTGGTCTTGTCTCCTTTGCCTACGTCTTGCGTCTGACCCGTACCTCGATTATCGAGAACAAACAGGCGGATTACGTCCGCACCGCAACAGCCAAGGGGCTAAGTCGCGGTCGTGTTATTAACGTACACATTCTGCGAAACTCGCTCATCCCAGTGGTGACCTTCCTCGGTGCCGACTTGGGATCGCTTATGGGTGGCGCAATTGTGACCGAGGGTATTTTCAACGTTCCCGGAGTCGGTAACCTGCTGTACCGCGCAATCCTCAAGGGTGAAACCCCCACGGTTGTCGCGGTTGTCGGTGTGCTCGTGATCGTCTTCGTGCTCGCTAACCTCATCGTAGACATGCTTTACGCCCTGCTTGACCCAAGGATCCGATATGCCTGAGAACCAGAATCAAAATCCTGAGGCCGGATTGCCTATCAGCAAGATCCGTGCCGGAAAAGTTTCTAAATACGCTATTCCCCACTTCGTTGCACCACTTGATGAGACGCCGTTGCACGGCGTCGATGCGGTCAAGGAAACCGGTAAGCCACTATCCATGTGGGCAGAAGCTTGGCGCTCACTACGCAAGCGTCCGCTGTTCATTATTTCGGCGCTATTGATCATTTTGGTGATCGCTATTGCGGCAATCCCTGGAGTATTCTCCGCGGTTGACCCGCGATTCTGTGACCTGCAATTCTCTAATGAAGGAGCAAGCGCCGGCCACCCGATGGGTTATAACTTCCAAGGTTGCGACGTCTATGCACGCGCCATCCACGGAACCCGCGCCTCGCTGATGGTCGGTATTTTCACTACACTCTTTGTGGTTCTGCTCGGTGGCACCATCGGCGCCCTCGCAGGATTCTACGGCGGCTGGTTGGATACGATCCTCGCTCGTCTGGGTGACATCTTCTTCGCACTTCCAATGGTGCTCGGTGCCATCATCGTGATGCAGCTACCCGCATTCCGCGACAACAAGAGCGTATGGACCGTTATTGTCACTCTCTCCATTTTCGGTTGGCCGCAGGTCGCTCGCATTACCCGTGGTGCGGTGCTCGAAGCGCGCAACGCGGACTTCGTTAAAGCCTCACGTGCTTTGGGACTATCGCGTGGCAAATCATTGGTCAAGCACGTGATCCCTAATGCTATGGCACCGGTGATCGTGGTCGCTACCGTAAACCTTGGTGTGTACATTGTCGCCGAGGCGACGCTGTCCTTCCTTGGTCTTGGACTTCCATTTGAGGTAATGAGCTGGGGTAACGATATCTCTTCGGCTCAGTCTCAGTTACGTAATAACCCGATGATGTTGATGTGGCCTGCGTTGTTCTTGTCCGTCACCGTCTTGAGCTTCATCATGCTCGGCGATGCAGTGCGTGATGCACTGGATCCTAAGTCTCGAAAGGGGAACTAACTGTGGTGCAGAATTCAGAACCCAAGCCCCTGCTAGAAATCAAAGACTTGGCTATCACCTTCAGTACGCCAGATGGTCCGGTCAACGCCGTGCGCAACGCCAACTTGACGGTGATGCCCGGCGAGACTGTGGCCATCGTGGGGGAGTCCGGCTCGGGTAAATCCACCACCGCACTGGCGGCCATCGGTCTACTTCCAAGTAACGGCGAAGTCTCAGCTGGCCAGATTCTTTTTGATGGCGAGGATATTTCCAAAGCCAGCGAAAAGCGGTTCGTTGAGTTGCGCGGTAACCACATCGGCATGGTCCCACAGGATCCGATGAGCAACTTAAATCCTGTGTGGAAAATTGGTTTTCAGGTCAAAGAGACTTTGAAAGCCAATGGACTGGCTGGAAATAATCCCAAGCAGCGCGTAGCGCAGGTCTTGGCGGATGCGGGCCTGCCTGAACCAGAAACTCGTATGAATCAGTACCCGCACGAGTTCTCTGGCGGTATGCGACAGCGTGCGCTGATTGCTATCGGTTTGGCCTGTCGTCCACGCCTGCTGATCGCTGACGAGCCCACCAGCGCGTTGGACGTGACGGTGCAGCAGCAGATCTTGGATCACTTGGACACTATGACCAGCGAACTGGGTACCGCCGTCCTGCTGATCACCCACGATTTGGGGTTGGCAGCAGAACGCGCCGAGAAGGTCATCGTGATGTACAAGGGGCAGGTTGTTGAATCTGGTCCAGCGTTGGAACTGTTGCGCAACCCGCAGCACCCATACACTAAGCGACTGATCAACTCTGCGCCGTCGTTGGCCGCGCAGCGTGGTGATAAGCATGAGATGGCAGTGGACGAAGTAGTGGCGGAAAAGTCCGAACCACTGTTGAAAGTCTCAAATCTGACGAAGGTCTTCGACATCCGTAAGGGCTTCGGACGTAAGGATAAGTTCACCGCGGTGGACAAGGTCTCCTTCGAGATTCCCAAGGGCACGACAACCGCAGTGGTCGGTGAGTCAGGTTCGGGCAAGTCGACTATTGCCCAAATGGTGCTGAACCTGCTGGATGCAACTTCCGGAGACATCGTCTTCGACGGGCAAGCTATTGGCAAGCTCAGCGAACGTGAACTGTTTAAGTACCGACGTCGTGTGCAACCTATCTTCCAGGACCCTTACGGTTCGTTGGATCCGATGTACTCGATTTACCGCACTATCGAGGAGCCACTGCGTATCCACGGTATTGGCAATCAGGCTTCGAGGGAGAAGAAGGTCAAGGAACTGCTGGATCAGGTATCCATGCCGGCCTCGACCATGCACCGATTCCCGAACGAACTCTCCGGCGGTCAACGACAGCGTATTGCCATCGCGCGAGCCTTGGCCCTGCAGCCAGAGATGATCGTCTGTGATGAGGCTGTCTCGGCGTTGGACGTGTTGGTTCAAGCCCAGGTGCTGGAGCTGCTCGATGAGCTTCAGCGTGAACTGGGGCTAACCTACCTGTTCATCACCCACGACTTGGCTGTGGTGCGTCAGATCGCAGACAACGTCTGTGTGATGGAGCATGGGCAGCTTGTTGAGCAGGGAACGGTGGATGAGATTTTCGATAATGCGAAGAGCGATTACACGCGAAACTTGCTGTCGGCCATCCCAGGTGCCAGCTTAATTTAAGTATTCCACGGCTTTGGCCGCCAACTCAGGGCAGTGATTTCTTCATAGAGTCACTGCCCTGAGTTCGTTAAAAAGTGACTTATTCAAGAAATGTTTCAGTTTTTTCTGATCTGAAATAAATGTTGCAAAAACGTTATAAAAGAGTTTGGCGGACGAAGGGGCCAACCGCCGTTTCTGATTGAAAAAACCCAATGTGAAAGAAACCCTTGAAATCTCGCGGATGTGAGTCGCGTCTCGTAACTTGTTAGTAACATAGCGATCGTGACCCGACGCTTTGGGCGGCGCTCTTCGGAGATATGAAGCGCATCTTTCTATATCCAAGATGGCAAAATCCAGTTAGTCTATTGCTCAATGGTTCCATCGTGTGATGTGTTCCACAGTGAACCTCATGGTTCCGAACTCGTATCTTTCATATTCTCAAGGAGGCGAAATGCGATTCCAACGTGTTTCGAAGGCAGTAGTAGTAGGTGCTGCAATGGCTTTGGCCCTGTCGGCATGTGCACCAGGCGGCAGCGGCACCGATCCGAAGGCTTCGGAGTCGGGCAACACCAGCGGGAACGGTTCAGCTGAACTAACCAACAGTGGTCTCGCAGACCTCGGTGACATCACCACCAAGGATGACACCATTGCAGTCTCGGTGGGCGCACCAGAGTTCATCAGCTACAACGGATTCACCCCGAACACTTACTCGACCTACAACTCCGCAATCACGGACCGCATGTTCGCAGGTTTCACTTACACCGGTACCGATGGAGCCCTCTATCCGAATGAGGACCTCGGCTCTTACGAGAAAATAAGCGACGATCCACTGACCGTGAAGTACACCATCAACGAAAACGCTAAGTGGTCAGATGGTACGCCTATCACGGTGGCCGACTCGGTCTTGGCCTGGGGTGTACAGAACTTGAACCTCAACGAAGGTTCCAAGGAAAAGCCACTGTTCAACTCGGTCTCCGTTGACCTAGGCGACACCGTGCCAAAGGGCCCACAGGGCGACATCGCTGGCAAGGAATTCACCGTTGAATTCTCGGCTCCGGATCCCGACTGGGCTCTGCAGTCTTGGCTACTTCATCCAGCACACGTGGTAGCTAAGGAAGCTGGCATGAGCACCGAAGAGCTGGCTAACGCCATCCTCGCAGGTGAATCAGACAAGCTCAAGAAGGCCGCCAAGTTCTGGAACGAAGGCTGGAACACCAACCCTGGCACCCTTCCAAAGGAAGAAATCATGCCAGTTTCCGGGCCATACAAGCTCGGATCTTGGAAGGCCGGCGAATCGGTGACCATCGTAGCAAATGAGAACTACTACGGTACCCCAGCTGCTACCAAGCAGCTGAACTTCCGCTTCGTTGAAGATGCTGCCATGGTTCAGGCACTGCAGAACAAGGATATCGACGTCATTGGCCCACAGCCAACGGTTGATACCTTGGCTCAGCTTGAAGCACTTGGCGATCAGGTAGCCATCCAACAGGGTGACACTTTGACCTGGGAGCACTTGGACTTCAACTTCCGTGGAAAGAATGCTTTCAAGAACTTGGAACTGCGCAAGGCGTTTGCCATGTGTGTTCCACGTCAGAACATCGTCGACAACTTGGTCAAGCCTCTGAACCCAGAAGCAGTGGTCATGAATGCTCGCGAAGTATTCCCATTCCAGGACAACTACGAAGATGTTGTCTCAGCTTCCTATGACGGACGCTACGATCAGGTTGACCTCGAAGGCGCAAAGAAGATCCTCGAAGCCGAGGATGCAGTGGGCACCAAGGTGCGCATTGGTTACTCCGCTCCAAACGAGCGTCGCACCAACGAAGTTGCTGCCATCAAGTCTTCGTGTGATGAAGCCGGCTTCAAGGTCGAAGACGCTGGAGATCCAAAGTTCTTCGCACCAGGCGGAACCCAGGAACGCGGTGACTACGACGTAGCACTGTTCGCTTGGGCAGGTTCGGGCCAGATCTCTTCGGGCCAGAACATCTACGCCACCGGTAAGCCACAGAACTACGGCCAGTACTCCAACAAGGAGGTTGACGCAGAGTGGAAGACCTTGGCAAGTTCACTGGACCCAGCGGTACACCAGGAGCAGATCAAGAAGATTGAGAAGCTCCTGTGGGATGACCTGTACGGCATCCCAGTATTTGCCCACCCAGGGCTGAGTGCCTCGGGTTCAGATATCCAGAATGTCCGCCACACCGCGACGCAGAACGGAATCGTCTGGAACGCCGAACAGTGGGTACGTGCAGAGTAATTGCCTCTAGGCACTGAGCTCAATCACCGTGAGTGAACGACTGCGGGGCCCGATGAACCGTCGGGCCCCGCAGTGTGTCCACCACATCCCCACATTGATTCGATATCACCACCACCCCAGGTGAACGAATCGTCCGGTGAGAAACGAAAGTAGGACAAAAACGCCGTGTTGAAATTCATCGCCAAACGACTTGGATCGGCCATCGGTGTGCTTTTTGCGGCCTCGTTGCTGCTGTACATCCTGGTCATTAATTCGGGTGACCCGCTGAAAGACCTGCGTGAAAGTAACGCAGATAACCGCGAATACCTGATGGCACAACGTATCGATTACATGGAGCTAGACCAGCCCTGGTACCTTCGCTACTGGGACTGGCTGACCGGCGTTTCCAAGTGCTTTGTTGGACAGTGCGACCTAGGTCGTAATATCAACGGCGTGGAAGTCTCCGGGCTGCTCGCCAACGCTGCCGCCTCGACCTTGCGCCTAGTGCTCATCGCCACGGTGATCGCCGCAATCCTCGGTATCGCCATCGGTGTGCTCACCGCGGTGCGTCAATACTCCGGACTTGACTACCTCGTCACCTTCCTGACCTTCCTCTTCTTCTCCCTTCCAGTCTTCTGGGCAGCGGTATTGCTGAAGGAATACCTGGCCATTGGATTTAACGACTGGATAGCCTCGCCAGACATATCCGTGGGTACTTCAATACTCATCGGCATAGTCCTGGGCCTGATTATGCAGATGTTCTTAGGCGGCTCGCTCAAACGCCGTGCGCTGACCTTCGTCGCTGTAGCGATCTTTGTGCCACTGGTACTGCAATACTCACTCTGGCTGAACTTCTACCGGTTCCCGCAAATGGGCCCAGCAATCGTGGTCGTCCTGACCTTGCTGGTGGCACTTTCTGGCACCGCGATGACAGCTGGCCTGAAAGAAAAACGCGTACTTTATCCGGCACTGATCACCGTGGTGCTCGTACTTGCCGCCTACTACGCGACCTTCTACCTGATGTCCGAACCGAACACCTGGATCCTTTTGGGTGGATTGATCCTCGCCGTAGCGATTCCGGCCCTGGTTGGACGCCTTATGGGTGGACGACTTCGTAAGAACGCAGCCAGCGTAGCCATGGTGACAGGTTTTGTCGGTGCGGCACTGACCGTTATCGACCACATATTCCGTGCTTGGCCAGGCTTCTTGGACAACAAGGGTCGCCCAATTTCCACCATTGGTTCCTCGACCGCAAACTTTGAGGGCGGTTACTGGGATCACTTCTTGGATAACGCCACCCAATTGCTGTTGCCCACCATTTTGTTGGCAATCATTTCGCTGGCAAGCTACTCGCGCTACACCCGCTCCTCAATGCTTGAAGTTCAGCAGCAGGATTACATTCGTACCGCCCGCTCGAAGGGGCTAAGCGAACGTACAGTGATTTTCCGTCACGCATTCCGCAACGCGATGATCCCTATCGCCACCATCGCGGCCTTCGACTTCGCCGGGCTCATCGGTGGTGCGGTGATTACCGAGCGCGTCTTCGGTTGGAAGGGCATGGGCGAAATGTTCGCCACCGGCCTGGACCATGTGGACGCTAACCCGGTCATGGCCTTCTTCTTGGTCACCGGTACCGCAGCGATCATTTTCAACCTGCTGGCAGACATTGTCTACGCCATGCTCGACCCACGCATTCGCGTCTAGGCGGCCATGACAATCATCAGCAATCGTGTCTGGGACATTAAGGACAAACGATGAGTAACACCAACGACAATCTGCCGCAGAACCTCACCTCCGTAGCCGAGGTCGAGGACGCGAAGCTGGCTCGCCAGTCCGAAGATTCAAAAAGCCAAGGCCGCATCGTTATCGGGCGGTTCGTTAAGCACAAGCTAGCCATGACCTCCAGCGTGATCCTAGTTTTTATCACCATCTTTGCTTTCAGCTCCGTAGGGTGGGGAGTAATCCCCGGATGGTGGGACAAGTCCTATCTAGACGCTGGCGCGGTCATCAATGGTGGCAAGCCAACACTTAGCCTGGTGCCTACCTGGTTAGGTGGAGAAGGAATTCGCTGGGGAGAAAATCCCTTCGGCCAAGATTCCATCGGCAAAGATTACTTTGCCCTGGTGATGACCGGAACACAGAAGTCCATCATCATCGGCGTGGTAGTCGGAACCGTCGCTACATTCCTCGGCGCAATTATCGGTGCAGTTGCCGGTTACTTCCGTGGCTGGGTTGATGAAGTACTGATGCGTATCACTGACCTGTTCATCGTCATCCCGCTGTTGGTGCTGGCAGCTGTGTTGGGTCAGATCGCCGGTGCGAGCTCAGGCTCAATTATTACCTTGGCCTTCGTTTTGGGTCTGGTTACCTGGACGGGCTTGGCCCGTCTGGTTCGCGGTGAGATTCTCTCGCTACGTGAACGCGAATACGTAGCGGCAGCCCAAGCCATGGGCTCCAAGACCTCTCGGGTGATTTTTAAGCACTTGCTGCCAAACACCATCGGTGTGATCGTGGTCAACGCGACCTTCGCCATCGCCGGTGCGATCCTGCTGGAATCCTCGCTGTCCTACCTAGGCTTCGGCGTCCAGCCACCTGAATCCTCACTGGGCCTACTCATTAGCCAGTACCAGAATGCGTTCACCTCTCGTCCGTGGCTCTTCTGGTGGCCAGGCATGATCATCGTTGCTATCGCGCTGAGCGTGAACTTCCTCGGCGATGGCCTGCGAGATGCTTTTGACCCACGCCACACCGGCAAGAAGCGCCGCCGCCGAGCTGGGCTCTTCGCCCTGCCAACTCGTAAGGAGAAGCCATGAGCACCGAAGCAGCAGAAAATTATGCACTGAGCTTCACCGACCTGAAGGTCACCTTTGAAACCGCCGGACCTGACGTGCACGCGGTCAAGGGTTTATCCCTCGCTGTACGCCCCGGCGAAGTGGTTGCCTTGGTGGGCGAGTCCGGTTCGGGTAAATCCGTCACCTCCACCGCCGCCATGGGATTACTTCCGGAGAACGCGTACATCACCGGTGAGGCCAGAGTTGGCAACGTGAACGTGGTGGGCTTGGACCAGGGCAAGATGCGCAAGATGCGCGCTACCGACATCGCCATGGTGTTCCAAGAACCCATGACGGCATTGAACCCGGTACTGACCATTGAACGCCAGCTCACCGAAGCACTAGAACTGCACGACGTGGCATACGGTAAGGAAGCTACCGACAGGGCAATCGAGTTGCTAACCCTGGTGGGCATCCCGGATCCAGCCAAACGTATTAAGCAGTACCCACACCAGTTTTCCGGTGGTCAGCGTCAGCGCATCGTGATCGCCATGGCGATCTCCTGTGATCCGAAGGTGATTATCGCCGATGAGCCAACCACCGCGTTGGATGTTACCGTGCAGGCAGAAATTCTTGACCTGCTACGTGAGCTCAAAGACCGACTGAACACCGGTATCTTGCTGATTACTCACAATATGGGTGTCGTGGCAGATATGGCAGACCAGGTTGCGGTGATGTTCCAAGGCAACTTGGTGGAAACCGGCGACGTTCAACAAGTCTTGCTGCACCCGCAACACGAATACACGCAGCGTCTGCTTTCCTCGGTACCCCGGCTTTCACCGGTGATCATCGATGAGAGCGCCCCACGCAGTGAACCGACCGCCCCGGTGGAACGCGAGCTAGTGCTGGAAGCCAAAGATCTGGTGTTGGAATACAACATGCGTGGCAAGATCTTCCGTGCGGTGGAGAACGTTAGCTTCGACGTCGCTAAGGGCGAGGTACTGGGCATCGTGGGCGAATCCGGCTCGGGTAAGTCGACTATTGCCAAGGCGGTACTCGGGCTGCTTCCGGTGGCTTCGGGAACGCTCGCGGTCAAGGGTCATAACCTGCCGAAGCTCTCGACGCGTCAGGCACGTGCAGTGCGTAAGGACATCGGTGTGATCTTCCAGGATCCTGCCGCGTCATTAAATCCGCGTTTCCCTATTGGCGACTGCATTACCGAACCAATGGTGGTGCACAAGGTCGGCAATAAGGCCTCTCGGACCAAGCGTGCCTTGGAGCTGTTGGATGCGGTCAAGCTGCCACGCAACGTGATCAACCGTTACCCGCATGAGCTTTCCGGCGGTCAGCGCCAGCGTATTTGTATCGCGCGTGCGCTAACCATGAATCCAGAATTGCTAATCGCTGACGAGCCAACCAGTGCGTTGGACGTATCTGTTCAGGCAGTTGTCTTGGAGATGCTCCAAGACTTGCAGCGCGACTTCAATTTTGCGTGCCTCTTCGTCAGCCATGATCTGGCCGTGGTGGATATGCTCGCCGATTCAGTGGTCGTCATGCAAAACGGCAAGGCCGTGGAACAGGGACGTGTTGATACCGTATTGCACGCACCTACCCACGATTACACTCGTCGCCTGTTGGCCGCCGCTCCGGTGCCGGACCCAATCGAGCAGGCCGTACGACGTGATGCATGGAGAATTTTGAACAGCACTAAGTAGCCAAAGAACGCTGCATAGAAAAGGGGCTGGTTTGTCGAGATATTACTCGGCAAGCCAGTCCCTTTCGTATTTGTCTATACCTGCCTAAAGTGGAATCAGAATCTGCTGGCCCCCGGCCAAATACTGAAGCGAGGTTGCTTTGCCTGTAAACGTATCGAGTGCCCCCGGCGGATCATTAGCGGAAGCTTTTACTAAAGAACATCATGAAATCGATGTGGCGATTGAAAAATACATGGCTTCGACTCATGATGACCCAGAATCGCGGGCCAAGATGTTGCTGGAAGCGGTTAGCGCGTTGCGGCGGCATATTTATCTTGAAGAGGAAGTCGTATTCCGTCATCTACCTCGCGCCACGCTGATGATGCCCTTGATGGTGATGCACCGGGAACACGGTGAACTATGGCGTCGAATGGATGCCCTAGAAGAGTCTTTGCAAGGCGGAAGCACCGATGAACAGTTGGTGGCTGACTGCCAAGAGCTGTTGTCCTTGTTGGAAAACCATAATTCTAAAGAGGAGCCGATCATTTATCCGCAGATGGACGCCGCGCTCAGTGTGCTGGAGCAACAACAGGTTGCCCATCTGTTAGCCGGGGGAGCGCTTCCCGAAGGCTGGATCTGCCAAGACGCCTAATTGGCTAGGGGCGCCACTAGAACCAAGGGATTTGGGGCACGGCAATTCGTTCCTAAGGTTTAATCGTGTGTTTCATTTGGCGTCTGGTCATCGGGCACTTTTGCGGGCAGGCCATACGGAGATTTTTTGGTAGCAGAATCCTGTCGATTCGATAATTTCCGACAACCTCTGCATACGCTTGGGTTAGCCTGCGTGCGGGCTGGATCGAGATGAAGATGGGCCGGTTTCGTCTACCAATAATCGTTCATACCGTGTGGCCAAAATCTATCGCGAACCACGCTGCGACACCAATGCGAACTATCGCTTCCTCACCAGAGTTAGAGTCTACGCAAGGGGCATTCAATTTGGCCCCAATGAGTCTGCAAGCAAGATATTTGCTTGCAACGTCAACGCATGAGAGGACTGCACCTGATGAATGATTGGGTCATATTTCACCACGAGAACGATTCCAACACAGCGGTTGAGCATGACTGGGCGAAGATTGACACGTTGATCGCTAGATTGGCCCAGTTGCAAGCAGTCGAGAAGAACCCCACACTTACCGACGCTTTGGTTGGCTGCATTGCAGAACTTGAACATGTTATTTCTTTAGCCCTGTCGCATGGAGTATCCGTCCGTGCAATAGGTGTTCGTACAAATTTGAGTCAAAGCGACGTTACACGAATACGGGACACCGGACGTCTATATGAAAGATAAGAACGCCTTCTTCGAATAATGCCGTTGGTTCTCAGTTGAGCCTGTGAAGCAAATATCCGTTCCTTGGGTTTTCAAGACTACTGTTATTAGTTTTCCCTAAACTACCGTTAACTTTGGAGAACATAATCTTGGTCTAAAACGGTCGTTTTTGACACAGCGAAAGATGCACCCCGGAATATTGTGCCCTGCATTGTATGAAGCATAGGAAGTTGCCCATTAATCGTCCAGTTGTTGACTGGACAATTTCGGAGAGCTTCAGCATCGTGCCCAGCGGATGGTCAATACGGCAATGGTTGAGCTGTACTGGAATATCGGACGAATCATTCTTAATCGTCAGTCAGACCAGCTGTGGGGAAGCAAAATTTTCGACAGGGTTGCTCGGGGTCTGCGAGCAGAGTTCCCTCACATGAAAGGTTTTTCGCGGACGAATCTATACAACATGCGAACCTTTGCCGAGGCCTGGGGCGACGAAGAGTCAATTGTCCAGTCAGTAACTGGACAATTGAGCTGGACTCACGACGTCGCACTTCTGAACAAGATTAGTGACCGAGAACTACGCCAGTGGTACGCGCGTCGTGCTGTTCAGCATGGTTGGTCGGTGGCGGTTCTGGAACACCAAATTCACACTCGATTACACGTTAGAGAAGGCGCAGCTCCAAACAATCTTGAATCTCGTTTACTGAGCGGGGGCACTGACCTAGCTCGAGAGGTTGCTAAAGATCCGCTAATCTTCGACTTCTTAGGGCTAACAGCAGAGGCGCAAGAGCACGCCTTGGAAGAACCTATGACCTTGCATTTGTCGCAGACCTTGGCAGAATTTGGTGCGGGTTTCGCGTTTGTAGGACGGCAGTACCATCTTGATGTCGATGGTGATGATTTTTATATTGATCTGTTGCTTTATCACGTGCCGTCAGATCGCTACGTCGTGGTTGAGTTGAAAGCTGGAAAGTTCAAACCCGAGCACTTGGGAAACTGAACTTCTATGTTGCGGCTTCCCCGTCAGGCTCCAACAGTGGGGATACTAGTGTGCGGTTCCAAGAACGAGCGGACGGTACGCTACGCGTTGGATGGCTCTACACAGCCATTGACGGTTTCTTCTTATACATACGAGGCTCTGCCTCAAGAAGAGAAGACGACTTTGCCTTCCCCCGAAGCGATTGCGGCTGCGTTAGAAGTCGACGGTGAAACGGCTGGTTAGTCGTGCTCGTGAGACGTCTTGCAACCCATGGGATTTGGGAATTGTATTGATTCTCGATCCCCAGCGGATCAGGCCACCACTCCAAGGTCTTGCAACAATGCGATGTGCAGACTGCTAACCTCTTGTCCCGATCACTTTCGAATTGTGCGAGATGAATGGGTTGCTACATGCCCAGCGGATGCTTAAAAAGCTAGCCGTGGTTCACTCATCATTGAGTGAACCACGGCTAGCTTGAATGCTCCGAAAATTAGTCGTTGAGCTCTAAGACGATCTCGGTGACAACTGCGGCGCGTGCGTTGGAGAAAATCTGCTCCGTGCCGACCTGCTTAAATCCGCGACGCTCCAATACCTTGAGCGAACCAAGATTGTCCTGAACCACGTGAGCGGTCAACGGACGCTTGGTGAACTCTGCCAAGAAGGCGTCTACCGCGCTGGTGGTGATTCCCTTGCCCCAGAACTTGGTGGAGGTCCAGAAATTGATTTCTGGTTTCGCACCATCAAATACCAAGATTGATCCGGCAACTTCGCCCTCGTGCTCGATGGTGCGAACCAGCACCGATTCGTCATTGAGGATGGAGCTCCAGTGGTGATCAAATACCGCACGGTCTGACGGATTACGCGCCTGGTATGCGGCCATGAGGTTCGCCTCGGGCTCTTGCTGATGAGCAAAGAAGGCGTCCAAGTCGGAAGGGCGGACTTCACGTAGTTGCACGATAAAGACCTTTCTTTCGTGAGGTGGTACGCGCCCGATTGAACGCGCCCAAAGATGTGTGGGACTTAGGTTCTAGACTACCGGGGATGTTAGTGCCGCGAGTGCCATATTGGACAGTAACGGTTTTAACCCTGATTTTTTGGTGCGTGGGGAGTGTGCGGAGTGCGCCGTCGAATTCAGCAGCCCGAACACCGCATGAGCCCTGAATCGGTGCGATTGCGGACTGCCGGTGGGGTGCATTTTGGCCAGCTGTTCGGTCCATAAAGAGATGTAACTATTTTGAAGTTTACGAACTAAAGCGAGTTCCGACTTCGGTAATGACTTCAAATCACGGTCCTGTACCTGGAGGATATCGGGTCGGGAAAGTGAAAAATCAGTGTGAAAATCTACTAAACGTGACAAGACCTGAAGTGGATCCCCGCCGTTTTCTGCGGCTTCCAGCCCGCCAGCGTAGATATCTTTCGACATGTCCACGAGCAAAGCAATGAGCAACGCTTGCTTACCTGCGAAATGCCGATACACCGCAGGGCCCGAAATGCCGCAGGCAGCGCCTAGATCTTCTAGGGACACCCCTGCGTATCCGTGCAACGCAAAGAGCCGGGTAGCTTCGCGTAGCAGCGCGTCACGGCGTTCTGCCTTGGCGCGCTCGCGATCTGTTGGCTCAGTGAGAGATTGATATCTACTCAATGCAATTACTCCTTAGAAACCCCGTCCACAACTGGACAAGTATGATCTACGCCACTAATGTCAAAATGTAGGTAGTAAACACAGTTAATAAGAATTAACCATACGCGCCGGACTGTCAGCTTCCAAGGTATTGCGTCCGCGTTCCGTATAACCCGTCACCGCAGACGACGTCACAAGGGTCGCCTCGGTGAGGACAACCTCGAAAGAAGAGAGTGCCCGTGATTGATCTCGAACTCGACGAACTGTACCAAGACCTGGTCGATGTCGTGCGTGAATTTGCCCAGCAAGTCGTTGCTCCTGTCAGCGCCAAACACGATGCGGAACATAGTTTCCCGTATGACGTGGTCGCACAAATGGGTGAATTGGGGCTATTTGGTCTTCCAATCTCCGAAGAGTACGGCGGATCTGGAGGTGACTACTTCGCTCTTGCCTTGGCATTAGAGGAACTTGGCCGAGTCGATCAGTCAGTAGCGATTACTTTGGAAGCTGGTGTATCGCTCGGCGCTATGCCGATCTACCGCTTCGGTAACGAAGAACAAAAAGAGCTTTGGCTGCCAGACCTAGCAGCTGGCAAAAAACTCGCAGGTTTCGGGCTGACCGAGCCAGGGGCCGGCTCTGATGCTTCGGCTTCACGGACCAGAGCGAAAATTGAAGATGGCCAATGGGTAATCGACGGTTCGAAGGAGTTCATCACGAACTCCGGCACAGACATCACCTCTCTGGTCACGGTCAGCGCGGTGACTGGGGTGAACGAATCAACCGGCAAAAAAGAAATCTCCACAATCATCGTTCCGACCGGAACCGAAGGATTTACCGCGGAGCCTGCCTACAACAAGGTCGGTTGGCACGCCAGCGACACCCACCCACTTAGCTTCAACGGTGCCCGAGTGCCCGAGGAAAATCTGCTGGGGGAGCGTGGACGTGGCTACGCATACTTCCTAGAGATCCTTGACGAGGGTCGCATTGCTATCGCGGCTCTGGCAACCGGCGCTGCTCAGGGCTGTCTAGATGAGGCAGTGTCCTACGCGAAGACCCGCCAAAGCTTCGGTGCAGCCATTGGTAAAAATCAGGCGATTTCATTCATGATTGCCCGCATGGCTTCACGTGTGCACACTTCACGTCTGGCCTACTATGCGGCCGCCGCGAAAATGCTTGCAGGTAAAGACTTCAAGATCGAAGCCGCTCACGCAAAACTCGTGGCCAGCGAAGCTGCCATGGACAACGCACGTGATGCGACCCAGATCTTCGGTGGGTACGGATTCATCAATGATTCTTTGGTGGCACGCCACTACCGAGACTCGAAGATCCTAGAAATCGGTGAAGGCACTACCCAAGTGCAATTGATGCTGATTGCCCGCAGCCTCGGACTGTAGAAGTATCCCAGCACTCGGGCCGGTTAATAACGCTTATCCGCGGTTATTCACCGGCCCGAACTGTTTTTTGATGCTCTGATGGAATGGCACTTTGGGACCTCACAGTTATAGCGACCATAATGGATTGGGTGAGCACCCAATCTTCTTTTAAAACTGCGGATGGTCCCCGCCGTGTCACACTGATCGGTTCTACCGGATCAATTGGTACTCAGGGTCTAGACGTCATTCAGAATGCGCCAGAACAATTTAGCGTGGCAGCGCTTAGTGGCGGTTACAACCTGACACTGTTGGCCGAGCAGGCAGTCACCTTCCGGCCGGAGGTGGTTGGCGCCGCAGTCGAGAATGTTGACGAACTGGCTACCGCGATTTCTTCAGCCGCGCGAAAGGCAGGAGTGAGCGACTATGCGCCACAACTGCTCAGTGGCGCCGATGCCGCGACGCAAATAGCTGGATACAGCGAAGCCGACGTAGTTCTCAACGGTATTACCGGAGCGATTGGGTTAGAACCAACCATTGCGGCGCTCCAAGCCGGACACCTGCTGGCGCTGGCAAATAAAGAGTCGCTGATTATCGGCGGACAAGTCGTTAAACAGATCGCGGCTCCCGGACAGATTTCTCCTGTCGACTCTGAACATTCCGCGCTCGCTCAAGCACTACGTTCTGGGACTCCAGAAGAAGTTTCCAAATTGATTGTCACCGCGTCTGGTGGCCCCTTCTTCGGATATAGCTATGAACAATTGCGTGAGGTGAGTCCAGCACAAGCATTGGCGCACCCTACATGGGATATGGGACGCATGGTGACCACGAATTCGGCGACCATGGTCAACAAGGCATTGGAAGTTATCGAAGCCCACCTGCTCTTTGATGTGCCACTAGAGCGCATCGAACCCTTAGTTCACCGTCAATCTATTGTGCATTCTATGGTTGAGTTCATCGACGGTTCGGTGATCGCGCAAGCCTCGCCGCCGGATATGCGTCTGGCAATTGCGCTGGGTATCAATTGGCCACACCGCGTCGCTGGTGCCGCAAAACCCTGCGATTTTTCCACCGCGTCCTCTTGGACCTTTGAACCATTGGACGAGTCGGTGTTTACCGCGGTGAAGCTAGCGAAACAGGCAGCTGCTGCCTCCGGGACCCACATGGCTGTGTACAACGCGGCAAATGAGGTCGCTGTTGATGCCTTCCATGAGGGCCGGATTCGTTTCACAGATATCGTTGAAACCATTGAACGGGTACTTGAGGCTTATACGCCGGTGAACGCGGAGCTTTCGGCTGAAGTAGTTCTTCAGACAGATCAGTGGGCGCGCGCCCACGCCACCACGTTGCTGAGGGAAAAAGCATGAACGTACTAATGTTCCTTGGCGGCGTGCTCTTCATGGTCGTTGTCATTGCCTTGTCTATTGCTTTGCACGAGGTGGGCCACCTGATTCCCGCTAAGAAATTTGGATTGCGTGTTCCGCAATACATGATTGGGTTCGGCAAAACGATCTTCTCTTTCAAACGAGGAGAAACCGAATACGGGCTCAAAGCGCTGCCCCTAGGTGGCTACATCTCCATGGTGGGTATGTATCCGCCACGTCCGGTCACTGAAGCCGGGAAGCAGAAGAAGCCAGGATTCTTTAACAAGATCTTTGGCCAGATGGTGGATGACGCCCGCTCGCAAGCCAACGAAAATGTCGAAAGCAGCGACGAGGGGCGACTGTTCTACCAGCTGCCCATTTACAAGCGCGTGATAATTATGCTCGGCGGCCCGTTCGTAAACCTCTTGCTAGGATTCTTGCTCATTGGTGTGGTGATTACCGGATTTGGTGTTCCCACAACTACCACGACAGTTTCCGAGGTATACCAGTGCATTGCAAGCGCCGAAAATGCGGATGCGACCGAATGCACGGCTAAAGACACTGAGGCTCCCGCCTATGCCGCTGGTTTACTCCCGGGGGACACCATCACATCCGTCAATGGGACCGCCGTGGCTCACGACGCTTGGTACGAGCTCACCGGTGTGATTCGCGATCATCCTGGTCAGAGCATCAGCCTGACTTATACCCGCGGGGGAGCGGAACACCAGACCACACTCAAGCCACATTTGACCGAACGCCCGGTGCTAGATGACCAGGGTTACCCGGTCACTGATGAAAATGGCACCATGAAAACAGCGCAGGTAGGCTTCGTGGGAATGAGCTCGCAGGTTGAGAATATAGCTCAGCCAGTTACCGAAGTACCTAGCGTGGTGGGAGACCAGTTGCTGACGATTGGCAACGTTATTTTGCATCTACCGCAACGCATGGTTGATGTTGCGCAGGCTGCCTTTGGTACGGAAGAACGAGACCCAAACGGTCCGGTTTCTATTGTGGGTGTGGGCCGTATCGCCGGTGAAATCAATGCTCACGAAGGAATCGCGATGGGGGACAAGATTGCTTCGTTGCTTTCCCTCGCTGGCGGATTAAACCTCGCGTTGTTCGCGTTTAACTTAATTCCGCTGTTACCACTAGATGGTGGGCATGTGATTGGTGCCTTATATGAGGGTGTGAAGCGAACCGTAGCACGCATCTTCGGCCGCAAAAACGTGGCGCCGGTCGACACCATTAAATTGTTGCCGATGACCTACGTGGTGGCTGCCGCGATGTTGCTGATGGGCGGTCTCTTAATATACGCGGACATTTTCAAGCCAATAAGCATCTTCTAGCACTGAAGGAAATAAGCTGTAGCCATGACTGTTTTTGCTGTTGAATACGAGTATGCACAGGACTCTACGGAACTGCGCAACGAGCACCGTCCGGCCCACCGCGCTTTCCTCACTGAGTATTTGGAGGAGGTCAACGTTCGACTGCTGGCCTCTGGTCCCACCCCGGTACTTGACGGTGCGTTGCTGATATTTGCCGCCGCGAACGAAGCGGCGCTAAAAGAAGTACTAGCCCTTGATCCGTTCAACAAGGTCGGTGGCCTGGCAAAGACCACCATCACCGAATGGAACCCGGTTATTGGTTTACTCTCCGAATTCGCTCCCTAACCCAAGTTTGTGGCAAAAACCCAACGTTTGCTTCTGCAACGTTGGGTTTTTTCTTTGGAAAATTTGCCGCGCCGTGCAAGCAATGCCGGTGCCGATCTAGTCGGCCTAGTGCTTCAAGTCACGTAAGACTTCGGAATTGAATTGGGGAAGTGCTCGTTGGAGTAGATGAAGCGTCAGCTTTATTTACTTTTCGATTCGCTAAATAGGAGCAACACAATATGGCTACTAAGGTCCTTACCCTGGTCGGTTCCCTTCGTGCAGGTTCAACAAACCAGCAGCTCGCTGAAGCAACCGCATTGAACTCACCAGAAGGCGTTGAAGTCAGCGTTTACTCGGGCCTTGACAGCCTTCCGTTTTACAACGAAGACCACGATGTTGAAGGTGCTGTGCCAGCAGCTGCTCAGGCGCTTCGCGATGCAGCCGGTGAAGCAGACGCGCTCTTGCTGATTTCCCCTGAATACAACGGCACCATGCCAGCGGTACTCAAGAACGCCATCGATTGGCTGTCACGTCCATTCGGTACTGGTGCTGTGAAGGACAAGCCATCTGTGGTCATTGGTACCGCTTTCGGTCAGTACGGTGGCGTATGGGCCCAGGATGAGGCCCGCAAGGCACTGACCATCGCCGGAGCTAACGTTTTGGAAGACGTGAAGCTTTCTATCCCTAATTCTGTTGTTCGTTTCGCTGAGCTTCACCCGAAGGATGACGCCGAGGTTGTTGGACAGGTCGCCGAAGTACTGGCAAACATTCGCACGGTAGCCGAAGCTAACTAAGTTTTATCCGTGAATTTGCGAGAAAAGCCACGGCCTCGTCGTGGCTTTTCTCGCATCCTTACCACTAGCACGCCAGACGGTGCGATACTTGGTATAGAAAAACCTACAATCACTTCGGAGGCATCCATTGACTTCGGTCAAACTCGGCATGCCGGCGGCACCACCGCCGGTAATTACTCCACGTCGTAAGACTCGTCAGTTTAATGTCGGCAGTGTGGGCATCGGTTCGAACTCGCCAATCAGCGTACAGACGATGACCACCACCAAGACTTATGACATCAACGCAACCTTGCAGCAGATCGCCGAGGTGACGGCCGCCGGTTGCGATATCGTGCGTGTCGCATGCCCGACCGATAAAGATGCCGAGGCGTTGCCGATTATTGCGATGAAATCGCAGATCCCGGTTATTGCAGACATCCACTTCCAGCCGAAGTATGTTTTTGCTGCGATCGAAGCCGGCTGCGGCGCTGTTCGTGTAAACCCAGGCAACATTCGCAAGTTTGATGACCAGGTCAAAGAAATCGCAGCTGCTGCGAAAGATCACGGTACGTCGATCCGTATCGGTGTCAACGGTGGATCGCTACACCCGAAACTTCTGAAAAAGTATGGCAAAGCGACCCCAGAAGCATTGGTTGAATCAGCCATTTGGGAAGCTTCCCTCTTTGAAGAGCATGGGTTCCACGACTTTAAGATTTCGGTCAAGCACAGCGACCCGGTCATCATGGTTCGTGCCTACGAGCTTTTGGCCGAATCTGGAGATTGGCCATTGCACCTAGGTGTGACCGAAGCTGGACCTACCTTCCAGGGAACTATCAAGTCCTCTGTGGCCTTCGGTTCCTTGCTCTCGCGTGGCATTGGAGACACCATTCGTGTCTCGCTTTCGGCTCCTCCAGTCGAAGAGGTCAAGGTAGGCAACCAAATTCTTGAATCGTTGAACTTGCGCCCGCGTAAGCTCGACATTGTTTCTTGCCCATCGTGTGGTCGTGCTCAGGTAGATGTTTACACCTTGGCTGAAAAGGTCACCGCTGGCCTAGAAGGCATGAAGGCTCCACTGCGCGTTGCGGTGATGGGTTGTGTTGTCAACGGTCCGGGCGAGGCTCGTGACGCTGACCTCGGGGTAGCCTCCGGCAACGGTAAGGGACAGATCTTCGTCAAGGGAGAGGTCATCAAGACCGTGCCTGAAGACCAGATCGTCGAGACACTCATTGAAGAAGCTAATCGTTTAGCTGAACAAATGGATCTGGACAATGACGAGAATCCTACCTCGGGTTCTCCCGTGGTCTCCGTCAGCTAGACAGAGCCCACCAGGGGAAGTCCGAGTCTTGGGCCGCAGGGACACTGCGGCCCTACTCGCATTGCTTGATCAAGACCCCGTCGCTAATATCTTTACCCGTTCTCAGCTTGCCCTGCACCGTTCTGCCGTCCCAGATGGGTTCGCACACCTGCTGGGAATCAACGGCGAGGACGGGTTGGAATCAGCCTGCTGGGTGGGTGCAAATATTGCGCCGACGGCCATGAGCGATGAACATGCTCGTGCCTACGCCCAATACGCGTTAGACACCAGACAACGCTTCGCTTCGGTTTTCGGACCAGCACAAACCGTCTTGGCCATGCGTGAAGTTCTCGCCACCGGACCGCAAGTTTTTTTTGACGTACGAGAAAATCAACCAATGATGAGTATCCGCCGTCGCTCTGAAGCGGTGGCGATACGCTCACTGCGTGTGGCTACCTTGCAGGACTTTGACCTCGTCTTACCGGCCAGCGCTGCCATGTTTGAAGAGGAGCTCGGATATTCTCCGTTAGAAAATGGCGGAGGGTACTACCGTAGCCGGGTACGCCAGTTGATTCGTGAACGCCATACTCTCATCGACACCGATGAATACGGTGAGATCATCTTCAAAGCGGATCTTGGCACGGTCACCACGGCTGCAGTGCAGATCCAAGGAGTGTGGATCAGCCCCCGATATCGCGGTCAGGGCCTGTCCACTGGATATATGGCAGCCACGGTTGCTTACGCCCTGCGATTCGCCCCAACTGTCAGTCTCTACGTCAACGACTTCAATCAACCTGCTATCAGGTCTTACGAACGCGTTGGTTTTGAGCAGGTTGGAACTTTTGCAACTATCCTCTTCTAGCCCCTAACCACGGCTTTCTGTCACCTTCTATGGTCACAATCCACGATGAGCAGGCTCCCGTCTTCTAGACTCGAGGACAGTAACTATCGTGACGGGAATTTCTGTGGCTCTTGCCAGACGCACCAAACTCTACTTTGCCTCGGGGCTTTGCCTCGCCGGTCTATTGCTTAGCGGATGCAGCACACCGGCTGAGCCGAGCGAAGAAACTTCGGGCACCGCGTTGCAAATCAATGCAGACCAACTTGAAAGTCAGTTGCAAGAATTCGTCAAAGTCGATTCGAAGGCCAAGGTCATTTCGGATGCGAAATTACGAAAGAGCATCCCAGAAGCCCAAGCATGGATCGAGGGGTTGAGCGTTTCGCCGAGTAAGTGCGGTGTCACCTTTGCCGCCCCGGTCACCGAACAGCTAGCAAAATCAAAAATGGCAGCGGTGCAGTTTGAGGACCGGTATCTGACGGTCGCCGTCTATCAGGATGTCCAAGCATTAAAAAATCAGTGGGAAAGCGAAGCGAAAGCTAGTGGTGAATGCGCTAGATACTCGGTGACCATTGATGGAAAAACACGTGCTTATCATTTGGCGAAACAGTCTTTGAAGACCAAAGCCGAGCTAAACGACGCATATGTGGTGACCAGCAGTGACGGATCAACGACGAAGCAGCAGCTGGTAATCCGTGCCGCTCGTGGCAACGTCATGATTGGTTTTCAGCAGGAAACCTCGGCGAAAAAAACTCAAGAACAACTTCAATATGGCGCAGAACGTATCGACGCGTTATTTGACGAACTCAAATAGCTCTTTGTTGGCTTCATAAAAACTTTTACTTACAGCCCGGCGATAGACCGTGGCACATTCTAAGGATGACCCATGACTAAACGTTCCCTATGGATACTTCCTCTGGCCGCGATGCTTGCTCTAAGCGGTTGTTCCTCAAGCGGTGGTGACGATGTAGCATCCTCCGCACCGAGCTCGCAGCCATCGCAGCAACAAGAGCCGACGTCAGGTAAGACGCTGTCAGCAGATCAGGTTAAGGACGTGGTCACTAAGCTGGTGGGGGATGACTCTTCAGCCCAGATCTTGGATAACGAAGTGATGAAACCCCAGTTGGAACAGGCTAAGAACATGTCTGGTGCCAGTGGAATCAAACCCGAGAAATGCGCCGACGAGCAGGAAAAATATAGCGTCACCGACCTGACGGGGACTGTTGCGGCTTCAGCCACAGTCCAGGGTGACGCTACGGGGAAAGTAATCCAGATTTTCTCGATCACCGATGACGCGACGCGCACCAAGATCTCAGAGGCCTTAAAGCTGCCAAACATAGATGGCTGCGAAACCATTACGGTGAGTGTTTCTGGGCAGGATGTCAGTGCGGATAGGCAGATCCTGAAGCTTGATTCCACTGCGAATCAGTCGCTAACGATGGCTACGCAGATGAAAGTCGGGGCAGATCAGCACTTGAATTCCGTCGCGGTTCAAGCCCTTGATGGAAACAACTTCGTACTGGTGACTTTTTCTAGCGGTACTGTAGAAGCGCCATTATTAGCCGGTGACGCAATGCAACTAGCGGATCAAGCATTTGCGGAAATCAAAGCACTGCAGTAAATACGAAGTCCTCTGTTATTTCTAAGCTATGTCCAAATAGTGAACTTGAGTCTGTATCTCGTTAGACGTTATGAGTGCGAAGAAATTTATTTGGCTTACTCTTGCTTGCGCTGTGTGTACTTTCGGGTTTCTCAGGGAGCTTCAAGCGTCTGTTTGCGTGAAGAGTTGTCGCGACCAGCGAGGTGAAGCGTTTGACGAAATCAAATTGGTGCAATAAACCCCCGAATGTCTTTTATTTCTAACCAATATTCAAATACAGTGGAACTGACAGCTACTCGACGTGAGGATTGAATCATGAAAAAACGCTCATTGTGGTTACTTCCACTTGCCGGCGCGCTCGCTCTAACGGGTTGTTCCGATGCGGGTACGGATGCTCCTGCAGCCTCGGGGGATGCGCAGCCTACTCAGGTAGCCGTAGCAGCGGAACCTTTGGACGCAGCTGCAGTCAAGACGATTGTCGAAAAGCTTGTGGCTGACAAATCCGGCGCACAGGTTATCGATAGCGCCGCGATCGCTGAATCTCTGCCCCAGGCCAAAAAGATGGTCGAGAGCATGAAGATCGAACCAGCTGAATGTGCCGATCTAGTTGTTCAGCAGAGTTCTCTAGATATCACGGGCATTAACATGGCCACGGGCATCGTTGCCGGCGAAAAGCCTGGCGAATCAACTAGCTACAGCGTTGCATCCTACGAGGACGACGCGAAGTTGGCGACGGCCAAGAAGGCCGCGGAAACTAAGGATCTTCAGGGGTGCGATAAGTTCTCCATGGAGATGCAGGGCATGAAGCTGAACGCCTCAGCCGAAATCCTGGACGCTACTTCGGATGCAGACCTGACTGTCGCCACCAAGTCGAATATTTCCATGGACGGCAAGGAAGTTCCTATGGGCAGCCTCTCGCTACAGGGCTTCGTTGGCCCGAACATGGTATCTGTTGCCTACTCTGGCGAGGTTGACGACGAGAAAACCAAGCTAGATGAACTAACCAAAGAATTGAATGTCGCTGTTGCCGAGCTGAATAAGACTCAGTAGCAACAAAGTTCTACATGAATGCCGTTTGTGCCCGCTGAAGGGTTCAGGCGGCATTTTTGCTCTCTGAAGAGCTAAACAGATAGCTGACAGCACCGGTTGCCAAACAAAATGCGGGCTACAGAACGTAATTTAGAGAAAATCCTTCTCTTCCATTGGGTTGCGTGACATTCTCAATTAATGACTGTGAACCGCCGCCAATCCGAAGCGACATATCAAGCAGCGCTAACCGCCGGTGAAGATCCTATGGTCAAGGCGAGAGGTCTTAAAGCCTTGCATCAGCGGTGGGCAGAAGGAACACAGATTCCCTCAGTAGTTCGTCCGGTAGTCGCACGTTCCTGGGGACGGGCTGGCGCGCAGATCAATGACATTGTTCCCTTGGCGGCAGTTGTCTTGCAAGAGCGTAGGGAAGCAAACGATGAATTGAGTTCGCTCGTAGATCTTTTTAAAGATCGGCTCCTTCCTCTTGCTACACAGGCTGGCAATCAACTCGTGATTTCCGACAGCCAAGGATATGTGCTCTGGGTACTTGGCCCATCAATGGTTCGCCGACGCAGCGACGGCATCGGATTTGTTGCCGGAGCAAGGTGGCGTGAAAACGATGTGGGAACCAACGGTATTGGGGCAGCTATGGCTGAGCGGGCACCAGTGCAAATCTTTGGGCCAGAACATGCCCGTGAAGAACAACATTCGTGGGTATGCACCTCGGCACCACTGATAAATCCAGGAAACTCTTCTCTTGTCGGTGCGGTGACCTTGGCCGGATCATTTCGGACAGCACACCCACACTCCTTGGCACTGGTTTCTTCGGTGGCGCGTGAAGCACAATCGGTTCTACGCACCGAGCATCTGTTGCGGATGCAACGTCTCGAATTAGCGACTTCACTGCCAGAAGCCGAATATCTGTTAGTGGATACTCAGGGTTCAGTGGCCACGTCACGAGGCTACGACGTAGACGCAAGGATCTCGATCCCCGCCGGAATGGAGGAAGGGCGCCAGTGGGTTGCTGGTGTAGGTGCCGTGGACGTGCAACGTACTTTGGGTGGTTGGCTCTTGCAGCGCGCACAAGAAGAGATCACTTTGGAACTCAATGATTCGCTGATTCACCAGGCCGTTGTGCATAGCGCCAGCGGATCAACGCGTATTGGTCTCAGCGCCAAGCATTGGCAGATTGTGCAACTTTTGGCCGCGTGCCCAACAGGTGTAAGTTCCGTTTCGTTGCAGGAACTGTGGCCGGCAGGCACCGCTAGCGTCACGATACGGGCGGAACTTTCACGATTGCGCGCAAAGCTGCCCGGACTGATCGCATCTAGACCTTACCGGTTGGCAGTTCCAGTAATTCGGGAAGCCTAATTTTTGATAGTTGCAACCTATTGCAACACTTTCTTTTTGTGACCCAGCTCATAGTCTTGCTTCAGCGCGGCAATATTGCCGCATCATTTCCCGGACTCCCGAAGAATTGAAGTGATGAGAATGGCGAACAACGATCCGCTAACGCAAGCTCAACAGTGGTGCCAAGGGTTGCAACGAGCGCTTGACGCAGGTGATGTGCAAGAAGCTGTGCAGCTGTTCGGTGACGAATGCTACTGGCGAGATCTCGCTTCGTTGACCTGGAACCTGCACACCAGCGAAGGGCGGGAAGACATTGCGAAGATGCTGCTCGGAGTCGAACGCGGTGCTTGGCCACGAAATCTGGAGATCACCAGTGCTGCGAATGCTGACGGGGTTATTGAAGCCTGGTTTACCTTTCACAACGACGCCTTTGAAGGCCTTGGTCTCCTTCGCTTACGCGATGGTCGTTGCTGGACCATGCTCAGCACCGCGCAATCACTGCGTGAGCATCCCGAACCTGCCGGTGCCCGCCGTGAACTGGGGGCGGAGCACGGTTCGAGCATGAGCAAAGAAAATTGGTTGGACCGCCGTATCGCCGAACAGCAATCGCTGGGAATCACCGAGCAGCCCTACACGCTTATTATCGGCGGCGGACAAGGTGGTATTGGTTTGGCCGCTCGGCTCAAACGGATGGGCGTGCCAGCACTGGTTATCGACAAGCTGGCACGGCCAGGTGACCAATGGCGCTCACGGTATCATTCGCTGGCCCTGCATGATCCAGTCTGGTATGACCATATGCCTTACATCCAGTTCCCCGATCACTGGCCAGTATTCACTCCCAAAGACAAAATGGGCGACTGGCTGGAAAGCTACACAAAGCTCATGGAACTGAATTACTGGTCACTGACCGAAGCAACTAGCGCCAAGCAAGATCCAGAAGGAGAAGGGTGGATCGTAGAGGTTGAACGTGATGGCGTGCCACTGACCTTACGCCCCACGCAGTTAGTCATCGCGACGGGAATGTCGGGTATTCCTAATGTCCCGCAATATCCTGGAGCTGAGATATTGACCGGCGAGCAGAACCATTCATCACAACACTCCGGCGGTGAACGTTTTGCAGGTAAAAACGTCGTGGTGATTGGCGCTAATAATTCCGCGCATGACATCTGCGCAGATCTAGTTCAAAACGGTGCGCACCCCACCATGGTGCAACGCTCGAGCACGCATATTGTCCGTTCAGAGTCGCTAATGAACAACGTACTCGGTCCGCTATATTCCGAAGAAGCTTTAGCTGCGGGAATTGACCATAATCAAGCAGACCTAATCTTTGCCTCTATCCCATACAGGGTTCTTCCCGAGTTCCATAAACCAGCCTTCGCCCAGATTCGTGAGCAAGACGCAGATTTCTACCAATCCCTAGAGGACGCAGGGTTTGATCTCGACTTCGGTGATGACGACTCGGGACTCTTTTTGAAGTACTTACGTCGTGGCTCTGGCTATTACATCAATATCGGTGCCAGTGAGCTGGTTGCCGATGGCTCTATTGCACTGGCCAAAGGGGAAGTGTCCCACCTTACGGAAAACAGTGTCGTGCTGGTCGATGGAACTGAACTGCCAGCTGACGCTGTTGTTTACGCCACCGGTTATGGTTCCATGAACGGTTGGGCAGCTCGACTGATCTCGCAAGAAGTAGCTGACGAAGTCGGCAAATGCTGGGGACTTGGCTCAGATACTGCTAAAGACCCCGGACCTTGGCAGGGAGAACTGCGCAATATGTGGAAACCCACCAAGGTTAAAAACTTGTGGTTCCACGGTGGGAATCTGCATCAGTCACGGCACTACTCCAAATATTTGGGCTTACAACTCAAGGCTAGATACGAGGGCATATCCACCCCGGTTTATGCACTCGCCGAAACCTATCACCGATCCTGAGTTCTGCTCCCTTTGAACCTTGGTTCAGGCGGGCCCGGAGAAAGTACGAACTACGTACTTTCTCCGGGCCCGCTGTGCATGTGCTGAATTCACGCTAAGGGTCTTTCTCCTGAATTTCATTTGAAATAGAGTGGTCTGAATACTATTTTCAGGGTCAATTGAATTTGTCGTCAAAGCCGGGCTATCGGGACGAGACGTGAGCTCGCTTCAAAGTAGTGAGAGCTTAGGCAACTTAAAATAACCGAAGGTATCTTTCCAGAGAATTAGGGCTGTTGAATTCCTCTCACCCAATGACTCCGGGAATTTGTCATCCGAGCATTGAAGTCTCTTCAGACACACACTAAAAGTGACCGAAGAAACGCAAAAACGGGTTCTAGTAGCAAGGATCAAGAAAATGGAACCGAAGAATGAGGTTATTGGCATGTAGAAAACGGCTCCGCCGAGGTCTTTTATAGGCCGTTGTCGGCGAAACCCGACCTCTCGTATCCCTTGAATTTATTGGCAAGTGGCGGGAAGCGGTAGGATTGAAGATGGTCGAGATTGTGGCCGAAACCCATTTGATTTTGCATAGCTGGTCGGCACCCGAAAACGCCTCGGGAGTCGACGGACGGAAAAGGACGCCCCCGCGTGGTTTTGAAGCTTTCCACCCTGTTCCTGCGCACCTTGCGCGAAGATCCCGTTGAAGCAGAAGTAGACAGCCATAAGCTGCTAGTTCGTGCCGGGTACATTCGCCGCGCAGCGCCGGGCATTTACACCTGGCTGCCACTGGGCTTGAAGGTGCTTGCTCGGGTAGAGGCCATTGTTCGTGAAGAAATGAACGCCATTGGCGCCCAAGAAGTTCACTTCCCGGCATTGTTACCGCGTGAACCTTATGAGCAGACCGGTCGCTGGACTGAATATGGCGAAGGCCTGTTCCGTCTGAAGGACCGTAAGGGAGCCGATTACCTACTGGCTCCGACCCATGAGGAAATGTTCACCTTGTTGGTCAAGGACTTGTACTCCTCGTACAAGGACCTTCCGGCGTACCTGTACCAGATTCAGAACAAGTACCGTGATGAAGCTCGTCCACGTGCGGGTCTATTGCGTGGTCGCGAATTCATCATGAAGGATTCTTACTCCTTCAACATTGATGATGAGGGCCTCGACGAAGCGTATGTTGCGCACCGAGGCGCCTACGTGCGAATCTTCGAACGTTTGGGTCTTGAAGTTGTTCCTGTGTTCGCGCAGGCCGGTGCCATGGGCGGGTCCAAGTCTGAAGAGTTCTTGCACCCAACAGCGGTAGGCGAAGATACCTTCGTGCGTTCGCCAGGCGGTTATGCCGCGAACGTTGAAGCAGTGACCACAGTGGTCCCTGACGCCATTGATTTCAGCGACGCTGCGGCTTTCGAAGTACTGGACACCCCCGATACCCCAACCATCGAGACCTTGGTTGAGGCGGCTAACCAGCTGCGCCCGCGCGCCGAAGGCCAATGGACCGCAGCTGACACCCTGAAAAACGTTGTTGTCGCTGTCATTGATCCAGAAGGCAACCGTCACGTGGTTGTTATCGGTATCCCCGGTGACCGTCAGGTCGATTTGAAGCGTGCCGAAGCAACCATCGGCCTTGCGTTGGAGATCAACGGTGAAGTGGCTGTCGAAGCGGCTAACGCCGAAGACCTTGCGAAGCACCCGGAACTGATCGCGGGTTACATTGGCCCAGGCAACGGACTAGACCAGCAAGTACTTGGGACCGAAGCTTCCAGTGGCATCATCTACCTTGTAGATCCACGCATTGTTTCCGGAACCAGCTGGATTACCGGTGCCAATGAAAAGGGCAAGCACGTCTTCGGGCTTGTGGCTGAACGTGACTTCTCCTTTGACGGCACCATCGAGTCAGTTAAGGTTCGCGAAGGCGACCCAGCACCGGATGGTTCTGGACCACTACGCACCGAGCGCGGTATCGAAATGGGACATATCTTCCAGCTCGGCCGTAAGTACGCTGCGTCCTTGGACCTGAAGGTTTTGGATAAGAACGGCAAGCTTTCCGTAGTCACCATGGGTTCCTACGGAATCGGTGTCACCCGTGCGGTGGCGGCGCTAGCCGAGGCTTATCATGATGACAATGGTCTGGCCTGGCCTAAGCAGGTTGCTCCGGCGGACATCCACATTGTGGTGACAGGCAAGGGTGAAGAGCTTTTGGTAGCAGCCGACAATCTCGCCAAGGAATTCGAAGCCAAGGGCATGGAGGTCATTTTTGATGACCGTCCGAAGGTCTCCGCTGGTGTGAAGTTCTCCGATGCAGAGCTCATCGGTGTGCCAACCATCGTGGTAGTTGGCCGCGGACTTGCCGACGGAGTCGTTGAGGTCAAGGACCGTGCGACCGGCGAACGCCGCGACGTGGCAGTGACCGATGTCGTGGAGGAATTGACCGCTTAACACCGGTGCATTTACTCAGTAATAAATGAATAGAGGTAGCAGCGCGGTGCAGGAGATTTTTTCCTTTTTGTCACTTGACGGTCTTGAATTCAATTGGACGTCGCTGATCCTGCTTTTACTAGCAGGGTTCGCGGCGGGCTGGATTGACGCGGTTGTCGGTGGTGGGGGATTGATCCAGTTGCCCGCGCTGCTGCTTTTTCCCGGAATGAGTCCGGTGCAGGCCTTAGCTACAAATAAGTTGGGCTCAATTTTTGGCACAACAACCAGTGCTATTACGTATTACCGGCGAACTAGTCCGGATCTAAAGACCGCTATCCCCATGGCGTTGATGGCGATGCTTGGTGCCTTCGGGGGAGCGGCCATTGCGACGGTACTTCCAGAACAGTGGATCCAGCCGATTATTATTGCTGCTCTCGTAGCGGTGTTGGCCTTTACAATTTTTAAACCCGCAGCCGGAGAGCTAAGCAAACTACGGTATCAAGGCAGCGGTCATTACCTGCGTGCAATTCTGATCGGTCTGATTATCGGCGGTTATGACGGCATGATTGGCCCCGGCACCGGATCATTCTTGATCATCGCGATGGTCACGGTGCTCGGCTACAACTTCTTACAGTCTTCGGCCAAAGCAAAGATCGTCAATCTTGCCACTAACTTTGGCGCGTTGGTTTTATTCATTCCCGCTGGGCACGTTGTTTTCGGGCTCGGCTTGGCTATGGGCGTGATGAATATGGCCGGTGGCTACCTCGGCGCTCGCATGGCAATATCCAAGGGCAGTAAGTTCATTCGGATCATCTTCGTGATTGTGGTGTGCGCCTTGATTCTCAAACTGGGTTCCGACATGTTATTCGCCTAGTCGGGCTAAAGCTCATCGCACTCTGGTGCGCAGTCCAGACACAGCGGAACTGGGACGTGGAATCCATGAAGAAGTAAACGTCTCCAAGCAATTTTGGGGGAGCATCGACACCGTTCAGTTGCTTAACCAAAAACTGTCGGTTCGCTCAAAAGTGAACCGACAGTCTCTGGAGGCAATGTCCCCATATTGCCTTACCTAGAATCAACATCAACCAGCCCCGACCCATCCCCATAGGCCGGTGCGGCTTGAAGAGCCGAATTGGTTGTATTGCCACAACCAATCCTTCTCCCTCTTTGCAGGTGCCCGCGAAAGCTGACCGTCTTCTAGGACGATTTTTGTTGGTAACAACAGTTCCCGCTGTGCCAGAAAATTCCCTACTTTGAGCGGAATAATCTGACGTTCATTTAAGGATCTCAAAACTATGAGTCAGCCGCGTCATACCAGCACGGTATCTTTCACGGGGAACACTCAGCTTCGTTTAGGAACCGGGTCATCTGGCAGGGTAAAACCTGAACGATAAGCCAACGCGACCGCCGACGCTCGATCCCGTGAACCAGTTTTGAAAAGAATCCGGGCAACATGTGTTTTCACCGTGGCCTCGCTGAGAACCAGCAAGTCTCGGATTTCGTGGTTAGACATACCAGCGGCCACTAACCGCAGAACTTCCTGTTCACGCCGGGTCAATAAAGTTGAGACATCGGGAAGGTCCGTGGAGCTTGCCCGAATTCGGTTAACGAGTCGGGTTGCGGCCGTGGCATCCAACCACGTTTCACCGGCCGCCACACGCCGAATCGCGACGGAAATTTCGGTAGGCAAAGCATGTTTGAGCAGATATCCGCTGGCCCCGGCCTGCAAGGCTTGAGCTACAATTTCTTCGTCGTCAAAGGTCGTCATGATCAGCACCCGGATCAGCTGATCACTGGACTCACGTGTTTCTTGAACAAGTTTCCGCGTCGCTTGGACACCATCAATGCCAGGCATGCGGACATCCATAAGCACCACATCGACGGCGTACTCCCGGGCCATTGAGAGTGCTTCGGTACCTGATCCAGCCTCAGCAACAACTTCAATGTCCGGCTCTGCCGAAAGTAGCATGGAAATACCGGCCCGGACCATGTGTTGATCGTCCACGATTAGCACGCGCGTTTTAGTCTTGAGCTGCGCCGGAAGAGTTCTGGAATTTTCGGTATTCATTTCGTCGACTTACCTTTCACCCAGCATCGTCTATCGGGGTTTGCTCGCGCGAGTCCTGATCACTCTTGGCAGGTAATACTGCCTTGACCCAGAAACCGTCTTTAGTTGGTTCAGCGACTAAGGTGCCACCACTGATGGTGACGCGTTCGTGCAATCCCAAGAGTCCGAATCCTCCGGAGAGCCCCGGAGCTTTAACCGCACCAGAAACTGAGCGGACAACAATTGTTAATGACAACGGATCCCAGTGTATTTCAACCGTTGCCTTCGCACCTTGCCCAGCATGGCGCATAACATTTGACAGGCTTTCTTGCACCACCCGGTAGCCTGCGTGGCCAATACTTGGATCGATGGGACACTCGGTGCCGGTAACTTTCTTTGAAATCTCTACGCCTGCAGCCCGAGCCGCGTCGATGAGCTCTGCGATGTCATCTAGCTCGCGCGGCAACGACCCAAGATCTTTAGCGTCTTCGCTGCGCAACATTCCCAGTAGCCGGTGGAGTTCTCGGATACTTTGCTCTGCGGTTTCTTGAACGTCCGCCAACGCGGCGTCCAAATCCACCATTCGGGACTTGGTGCGTTGCACGGTGCGCAAGCCCGCGGTTTGCAACACGATTGCGGTCAGCGAATGCGCCACACTGTCGTGCAGATCACGGCTGATCCGCAGACGTTCCATGATGGTGGCTTCTTCGCGAGCCTGGGTGGCCCACGCACGTTCGGTACGCAAAGCGTGTTCATAACGCGACAAGGCCACAGCGGAAAACCACACTGAGAGTACCAACAGGGTCATCACAAAGAAGCTGGGAAGCGCCGAGGTGAAATTACTCAAAAGCTGTAGCTTCGTGGAGGCAAAAGAGGCAGTGAGGATCGGGATAATCGCGGCTGGCAGGGCCAGATAGGCACGTGGAGGTGGGAGATGCCTGGCGAGAAAAAAGAGCGCTATCAGGAACCCGATCATCATGGTCGGGGCTCCGGGCACGAAGAGGCAAACGGTACTCAGCGCCATCATCGTCAGATAGGCCGGTACAAAGGAACGTGAATACACCAGTGTGCAGTATCCCAAGAAAGAAACCCCTGCGATGATCCACACGGAAACGGAGCCGCTAAACTCACTAGGATTTCGCGCGTACCAGACATACATTTCGAGGAGAAAGCCGGCAAGAGCAATGATTGAGCGCTGCCACGTGACGGTACGAATTAGGGCCTTCACTCGATCAAGCATGGAAAGACTGGCTTGGGAACGAATTGGAAATCTCGGGGCATTTTGGGTGGGACCTGAACCCGGCGGAGCAACCATGGCAACGACTTTCTAAGGTCTTGTGGGTGCAGTGAAGGTAGTCAGCGAACGTGCATTCAGCGCGGAGGCGTAAGCGCCGCCGAGGAATATAGTCACTGACCCTCCTAAAATATTCGTGCAGTTAAGAGCATCTTGTCATAGCGGAGCAGATGCGGACATCATTCTGAGCAGGTAAGTTCACAGCATCGTATGGAGCGCCATCGGTGCTGCGAGTTATTTAACCGGATCTAATAGCTGCAGGTTTAGTCCGCGTACGCGCTGATCTAGCAGGACCTGCCAGGTAGTCTTCGCCAAGGTGTCCTGCGCGCGATCTGCAGAAGCACCAGAGGCCAGCACCAGCTGGGCGACAAAGTCTTCTTCCGCGGCGGTGGTCACCGAGCTGAGGTCTTTCAGACCATCTTGCGGTAAGACGTAGGCCGGTTGTCGGAGATCTGCACAGTTATCGGGCAAGACCGAACGCACCGAGCGAATTTCAGTGTTAAGTTTTGCGCGGCGTTCTTCGATTTTAGGTGCCTGATCAGCGGAGCCGCGAGCGGCCAGTAATTGCAAGGTGTAGTCCAAGGCATAACCACGGTCTAAGGCCCGGGCCACCAACACGTCATCGGTTAGTGCCGGATCGGTAATTTCGGAGGTGGTGGGTAACAGGGCCAGATTCGTCAGGCAGCCAACTGGCTCTCCTGCGGTATCTCCGGCGCCGACAACCAGCGGGGTGGGCAACTGATTAACACTCTTTTGCGACGCCACCGTGCGCAGCGCGCTGCGCGCCTGAAGATTTGATTGATACGCCAATTCGGTCAGTGCTCCACCCAAGTGACTTTGATCAGCTGGCAGAGTTGGAAGCTCGGTACTGAGTTGTGCGACTTTCGTAGTGAGTTCCAAGAGCGCTGCCGGGGTGAAAGCTTGCGCCAATTCAACCTCGGGTTGGTCATCGAAACTCAATTGTCCGGTCAGCTGCGCGCCATAACTCAGCGTGGAACTTAGCTCGTTGAGTGCCGGGGTGGTTTTTTTATCTGCCACCGCGGCCAGAGCTTTAGCTTGCGCCCCGAGATCTGCCAGCGTCGATCCGTACTGCCATAACTGCCGCTGTTCGGCGGAACTGTCACGGATCTCTTCGGGCAGGCCACGATTTTCTAGACCTCCGCGAAATACGCTCATCCCTATGCCCCAGGTGAGTCCTATACAGAGCACTGCGGCAATAATCGGCGCGATCCACCCCGGTGCACGTTTGACTCGTGTACTGCGATTAGATGCTGGCGGTGTGGAATTCTCAGTCATGGCGTATCGATCATGCCACGAAACACACTGCAGAACCCGGCTCAAACTCGCGTTAGGTGCGAATTGGGCGTGAGTTCTTTCACCTGAGGCCATTAAGCAGTTCTCATCTTGCGCGGGTGCATATACCCTTAAAGAACAACATCGAATAATGTGGGAGGATATCCATGACCGCTAAGCCGGCCGATACCGAACAAGAAGCGCTACGGTTGACGACTGTGCTTCAGAAGGAAGTGGAATCCCACGGGCTGGTCCTGGAAGAAGTCTCTGTGCGCCCCTCGGGCAAGCAGCTTCTTGTACAGGTCCTCGTCGACAAAGCCGATGGCACCGATTCGGTGATCTTGGACGAACTGGGCGAAGTTACCACCACCATTTCAAATGCACTGGACAAGGACGCCAAATTTGCGTCCGCAGATCCTTATGAACTCGAAGTAAGCTCCCCAGGTCTTTCCCGTCCGCTGAGCCTGAACCGTCACTGGGTTCGCGCGAAGAACCGGATGGTGAAATTCACCCTGAGCGATGGCACCAAGCTGCGCGGCCGACTGACCGAGGTAACAGACACCGAAGTCGTGATTTCCGTACACCACGAGCCTGCTAAGAAGGGTATGAAGGTCAAGATAGATGATCCAAAGACCTTTGCCCTGTCTGACATCCGCAAGGCAGTCGTAGACCCGGAAATTAATTTCGACGACGCGCTGTTTGAAAATATTAATAACGAAGATTTGGAGGGCTAAGCGTGGATATAGATCTCGATGCGCTACGCATCCTGGAAAAAGACCGCGACATCCCTATGGATGTGCTGATCCCTACCATTGAGTCGGCACTGTTGCTGGCTTACAACAAAACCGATGGCGCGATGCCAGGCGCTCGCGCTCACATCGAGCCAAGCACCGGACACGTAGCGATCCTCGTAGAGGACCGCGACAACGCCGGCGTGCTCTTGGGCGAATTTGACGACACCCCGCACGGTTTTGGCCGCATTGCAGCCTCCACCGCACGCCAGGTCATCATGCAGCGTCTGCGCGAAGCCGAAGACGCAGTAGTTGTCGGGGAGTACTCTTCCCGCGTGGGCACCCTGATTTCCGGTGTGATCCAGCAAGGTCATTCCTCACATATGGTGCAGGTCAAAATCGGTGACGTCGAAGCACTGTTGCCACCAGTTGAACAGGCTCCTGGTGAGCGTTACGTCCACGGTGCGCGACTGCGTTCCTACGTGGTGTCCGCCGAGCGCGGTACCAAGGGGCCGGCAATCACCTTGTCCCGTTCACACCCAAACCTGGTTCGTCTGCTCTTCGAAATGGAAGTTCCAGAAATCGCAGACGGCACCGTTGTTGTTGAGGCGCTGGCTCGCGAAGCCGGACACCGCACCAAGATCGCGGTGCACGCTACCCAGGCCGGAGTGAACGCCAAGGGCGCTTGCATCGGTGAAATGGGTACCCGCGTGCGCTCGGTGATGAACGAACTTAATGACGAAAAGATCGACATCGTTGACTACAACGAAGATCCAGCACGATTCATCGCGGCTGCATTGTCGCCATCGAAGGTCGTCTCGGTAGAGATCCTCGATGAAGATGAGCGTCGGGCTCGTGTGGTGGTTCCGGATAGTCAGTTGTCACTGGCCATTGGCAAGGAAGGCCAGAACGCGCGTCTGGCCGCCAAGCTCACCGGCTGGCGCATCGACATCATTGCCGTCTCCGGTGGCAAGGAACCACAGCTTTAGAAAGCTGCCCTTCCGGACAGCAAAGAAAGCTGCTTGGAAGAAAGATTTGCTTAGCACGTTTTTCAGCCTCGGTGTGCCTGTGATCTGAACCTCACGCACGCACCGAGGCTCAAACGCGCTAGACTAGTAGTTGGCTCGTTGACAAGTTGTGGAAGGTGAGGATGGCGCTCGCATGAAACTGCATCAGCAACGTACGTGCATTGGCTGTCGAACCATCACATCTCAAGATGAGCTACTCCGTTGGGTATTAAACCAGGAAGCGCCGCTACGCGGTGTGCAGCTGGATCTTTCGGCCGCCGCCTCAGGGCGGGGAGCCTGGACCCATGGAACAGAAAAGTGTGTGCAGCATGCTGTGCGACGCAAGGCGTTTTCTCGAGCTTTTAGAAGCTCGGTGAATGATTCTTGCGTGGCACAGCAGTTCGCTGCATACGAAGATCAGTCGGCAAAAGGCCGACTATCTGGCAATCATGATGAAAGCGGGTCAGAAATCTGATGGCAACCCGATGAGTCCGCTAAGTTGAGCGCACAACGATGAACAATCAGTTTTGCGTGATTAACCGTGCGACGGAAGAATTTCACGAATTACAACGTTGATCAGCCAGAACACCCAAGTCTTATTGAACCCGGGGTTCTAGCCGATCACATCGATACAGGAGAGATGTGGCTAAACCCCGCGTTCACGAGCTCGCTAAAGAGCTCGGAATTACTTCAAAAGAAGCATTGACTAAATTGCAGGATATGGGCGAATTCGTTCGTTCGGCATCCTCAACCGTCGAGCCTCCGGTAGCGCGCAAACTGCGCGAAGCCTTCCCAAGTTCGGCTCCGGCTGCAAAGCCAGCAGGCGCTACGCCAGCACCACGTACCGGTGGCCCAAAGCCAGGTATGAAGCCAGCACCGAAGGCTGCGCCAGCACCTGCTGCTAAGGCACCAGCTGCCCCAGCGGCTCCGGCCACGCCAGCAGCTCCGGCCGCTCCAGCGACCCCAGCAGCTAAGGCTCCAGAGGCAGCAGCCTCCGAAGCCCCTGCAGCGAAGGCTCCTTCGGCTCCGGCTCCAGGCGGTCCACGCCCCGGTCCAAAGCCAGCACCTAAGCCAGCAGGCACCCCACGTCCGGGCAACAGCCCATTCTCCTCACAGCAGGGAATGCGCTCAGCCGGCGACGAACGCCGTGGAAACCGCGAAGGCGGCAACCGTGCACCACGCCCACAGGGCGCCGGAGCCGGTGGCCCACGTCCAGGCGGTCCACGTCCGGGCAACTCGCCATTCTCTGCTCAGCAGGGTATGCGCGGCGAAGGCGGAACCGGCGGACCACGCCCACCACGTGATGGTGGCGCACCAGGTCGCGGCCCACGCCCACAGGGCGCAGGCGGACAGGGTGCCGGCGGTCCACGCCCACCACGTGATGGTGGCGCACCAGGTCGCGGCCCACGCCCACAGGGCGCAGGCGGACAGCGTCCAGCCGGTGCCGGCGCGGGCGGACCACGCCCAGCAGGCGCGGGAGCACCTCGTCCAGCAGGCGCTGGCGCGGGTGGCGCACGTCCGGGTGCCGCAGCAAGCGGCGCAACCCCACGTATGATGCCTAACCGTACCGATCGTCCGGCTCCAGCAGCCGGCGGTCGTCCGGGTGCCGGCGGACGCGGTCGCCCAGGCGGCGGCGGTCCAGGCGGTACCGGTGGCGCACCAGGTGCCGGTGGCGGATTCCGTCCAGGCGCACCACGTGGCCGTGGCGGCGTTGGCGGTGCCTTCGGTAAGGGCGGCGCAGGACGCGGCAAGCAGCGCAAGTCCAAGCGCGCTAAGCGCCAGGAATTGGAGCAGATGAGTGCTCCGTCGCTAGGCGGCGTAAACGTTCCACGCGGCAACGGAGCAACAGAGATCCGTATGCGCCGTGGCGCATCGATCACCGACTTCGCAGACAAGATTGGTGCCAACCCGGCAGCGCTTGTCACCGTACTGTTCCACCTTGGTGAAATGGCTACCGCCACCCAGTCGCTGGACGAGGCAACCTTTGAGGTCCTCGGCGCAGAGCTGGGCTACAAGGTTGCAGTGGTCTCCCCAGAAGACGAAGACAAGGAACTGCTCGAAGGCTTCGGCCTTGACCTTGACGCCGAACTTGAGGCTGAAGGCGAGGACGAGCTCGAGGAGCGCGCTCCGGTCATCACCATCATGGGTCACGTTGACCACGGTAAGACCCGTCTACTTGACGCGATCCGCCAGTCAAACGTTATCGAGGGCGAGCACGGTGGTATCACCCAGCACATCGGTGCATACCAGATCGTTCACGAGCACGAGGACCGCGAGCGCGCGATGACCTTCATTGACACCCCAGGTCACGAGGCGTTTACCGCCATGCGTGCGCGTGGTGCCAAGGTCACCGACGTTGCCGTACTGGTTGTCGCAGCTGATGACGGCGTGATGCCACAGACCGTTGAGGCGCTGAACCACGCACAGTCCGCTGGCGTGCCAATCATCGTCGCGGTCAACAAGATCGATAAGCCAGCTGCAAACCCTGACAAGGTCAAGGGCCAGCTCGCCGAATACGGTTTGGTTCCCGAAGAATACGGTGGCGACACCATGTTCATCCACGTCTCCGCGCTTCAGCGTGAAGGTATCAACGAACTGCTTGACGCGGTGCTGTTGACCTCTGACGTGCTCGAACTGCAGGCAAACCCTGACAAGTCAGCCCGCGGTGTGGCCATTGAAGCGAACCTGGATAAGGGTCGCGGTTCGGTTGTCACCGTGCTGGTTCAGTCCGGTACCTTGGCAGTTGGCGACACCATGGTGGTGGGCACCGCCCACGGCCGTGTGCGTGCAATGTTCAACGAAAACGGCGAGAACCTCGACGTGGCCTTGCCTTCGCGCCCGGTCCAGGTCTTGGGCATGTCCTCGGTGCCTCGCGCCGGCGACGGCTTCTTGATCACCGATGACGAGCGCACCGCCCGCCAGATCGCTGACAAGCGCGAGACCGCAGAGCGTAACGCAATGCTGGCCAAGCGTCGTAAGCGCATCACCCTGGAAGACTTCGACCAGGCTGTGGCAGACGGCAAGATCGATACGCTGAACCTGATCCTCAAGGGCGATGCTTCCGGTGCTGTTGAAGCACTGGAAGACTCGTTGATGAAGATTGACGTGGGCGATGACGTGCAGCTGCGCGTGATCCACCGCGGCGTCGGCGCGATCACCCAGAACGACGTCAACCTGGCAACCGTTGATAACGCCATCATCATTGGCTTCAACGTGCGTCCGGCAGAGCGCGTGGCAGACCTGGCCGACAAGGAAGGCGTCGACATGCGCTTCTACTCGGTCATCTACTCCGCAATCGACGACATCGAGGCAGCCCTCACCGGTATGCTGAAGCCAGAATACGAGGAAGTTGCCCTGGGCAGCGCCGAGATTCGTATGGTCTTCCGCTCCTCGAAGTTCGGCAACATCGCAGGTTCGATCATCCGCTCCGGCACCATCAAGCGAAACACCAAGGCACGCCTGGTTCGCGATGGCAAGGTCGTAGGAGACAACCTGAACATCGATTCGCTGCGCCGCGAAAAGGACGATGTCACCGAGGTCCGCGAGGGCTTCGAATGTGGTATCGGCCTGGGCTCGTTCAACGACGTCAAGGAAGGCGACATCATCGAAACCTTCGAGATGCGCGAAAAGCCACGAGCTTAATCCTTAACTAAGTACCACGTGGGCGCTTGCCGGTCAGCTGACCGGCTGGCGCCCACGTTGCTCAGTTTCACCACAATTTCTATTAGGAGAGAACCATGGCTGATTCAGCCCGCGCGGCCCGCCTGGCCAAGCGCGTGCAGGTCCTCATGGCCCAGTCGCTGCGCACCGTCATCAAAGATGAGCGCATCGACAACGTGACCGTGACCGACGCACGCGTCACCAACGACCTGCAGCACGCCACCGTGTACTACACGGTATTCGGCGAGGGCGAGATCAAGGCAGAAATTGCCGAGATCTTGGCCAAGCGAACCGGCGCACTGCGCAAGGAACTTGGACGTAACCTGACCATCCGGTTGACCCCCACCCTGACCTTCGTGGCAGATGAGATTCCAGAGAATGCTTCGCAGCTGGATGAACTGCTGGCCGTGGCCCGGGAAAAGGACGCCGCGGTCGCTTCGCTACGTGAAGGTAAGTCCTTCGCTGGCGACGCAGATCCATACAAGAAGGACGAAGACGAAGAAGAAGCCTAAGGGCTTGTGAACGTTTAGTCTGAACACCAACGCCTCGGGCGGTGCGCACAATGTGCGTGCTACCCGGGGCGTTTGTTGGTTTCAACTGGTACGCGAATTACACTCACAGCGAAGCTGAATCTGCTGTTTACCACTAGTCACCTCTCAGTTCCTGAGATAGCGTGGGCTCACACCGTAGGCTCCGATCAAAGGTAAAGCTCATGCCAGAATTCACTACGACCCTCGTAGCAGCTAGCGGTAACAACGTGGGAATCGTTGTGCCCGATGACATCGTGTTTGGATTTGGCCGCGGCAAACGCGTCCCGGTAACGGTACAAATCAATGGGGACTACACCTACCGAAATACCATTGCCTCCATGGCAGGGCAGTTTCTGGTCTCGTTCAACTCAGAGACTCGTGAGGCTACCGGCAAAGGTGCAGGAGATGAGATTACGGTGCAGTTGGAGCTTGATGAAGAACCACGCACCGTTGAGGTCCCCGAGCCACTAGCCGTGCTGCTATCGGCTGAACCCGAGCTTGCCGATGCCTGGAACAAGCTTTCCTACAGCAAGCAACGCGGCCACGTTGATCCGATTATCAGCGCGCGCGGCGAAGACACGAGGACCCGTCGGGTAGAAAAAGTCATCAAGTCACTGCGTAGCGAATAATTTCCTTGAGTCACAGGCAAGTCTGGAGGTGAGTGGAATTTATGCGGCAAGTAAAAACCAGAGATCGTTTGACCTACGCCAGGCAGAAGAGGCTGACTTTGAACCGATCGCTGAACTATGCCGAGCCGGCGGACTACTACCTTGGGCGCCAGCATCATTAGCATCCGGTGAAACCAAAACCGTACAGGTGGCGGTGCACAATTCACAGATCGTTGGATTAGCTAAGACTCATTGGCATGCGCAGGCCGAGGGGATTGCACCGGCCGGACACTACCTCGGAGGCATTATTGTGCATCCGAGCTGGCGACGGCAGGGGATCGGAACGCAGCTAACGGCCGCACGGCTTCGGTGGATAGGTCAACGCGCTAAGAACGCGTACTACTTCACCAACGAACAGAATGAGGCCTCCAGAGCGCTACACGCGAGTCTCGGGTTTGAATGGCTCGCAGAAGCCGAAGAAATCCGTTCAGTACGCGCGGATGACGGGGCATCCAAGCTCCTGCTGTTCGAAGCGGAACTTGGCTAGCTAGTAAAAAACAAAAGGCGCCTGCCGAACTTTCCAGAGAAAGTTTGGCAGGCCCCTGATCTAGTGAAACTTAGTTTTTGGAAATCTTGCCCGTCGCTGAGGCTACCGGCAACAAGAACATTGGCTTCATGAAGATCCATGCGGCCGCGATAACCGCTACGGAAACTAAGAAGATCACCAGTCCCCAGGCATCGGTCGCATCACGGGAGCTATACATATGGTTCAGATTCTTCAAGGCACCGGTGGTCATTACCAGGAACACGTGAACCAGAATGAAGGCCGAGAAGAAGAGCATGACCGGGAAGTGAATCTTGCGGGCCACTTCAACCGGGTAGAACTTATTCAGTGCCTTCGGCTGTGTTGGCCACCAGCTGGACATGCGCACGCCGGTCAAGATTGCCAGTGGTGCGGCAATATAGATCACCAGGAAGTAGGAGACCATCTGCAACGCGTTGTAGTGGATCCATCCGTTCTCCACAGGCCAATTGAGCGAAGCGTACTGCAGCGCACCTGAGAGCATATTTGGGAAGATATCCCAGCTGGTTGGGACCACACGCATCCACTGACCGGTGGCGGCCAAGAGAATCACGAAGATCACGCCGTTTACTACCCACAACACATCCAGTGCCTGGTGGGTCCAGATGCTCAGTGAGTATTTCTTTGGACTATTACCCTTCGGGGAGAACCACGAGTTGGGTTTCGGAGTCCACATGGCTGCCGGACGTTTTTCATGACGTACCTGCAAGCCCGTGCGAATGATCAACACAATAAAGAACATATTCAAGAAGTGCTGCCAACCGAGCCATCCAGGAATACCCGTGGGCGCCGAATCAGGCATGGTCGAATGACCATCATAGGTGCCAATGAAATCCTGGACCGGGCCAAGTAGGCGCAGGCCACGAGCCGCCAGTACTACTAGCAGTGCAACCAGCACCGCACCGATGATGAGCATCGCGGGCTTTACCCAAGGCTTCATCTTGATCGATGAAGCATCTTGCTTTGCTCCGCTCACCGGGGCCGTTGCTGGCTTGGCAGCAGCTGGGGACTCGGAGTGCGTCACTGGTGCTGCAATGTTCGCAGCCTTGTCCGGTGCCTGGGGCGCAGGAGCTTCTTCTGCCACCGGTTCGGCGACGGGTTTCATTGCCTTGGCCTCTTGCGAGGTTTCCGGCTGTTCGGTGGCCGTCGCTGCGACGACTGCTGGTTCGGACACCGGTTCTGCGACCTGTGGGGTCTGGTTGGATTCCTCGGTGGTTAGGTCCGCGGGGACAGCCACGGACTTGGTTGAGCCATCGCGCGGACGTAACGGTGTGTAGCCCTTCATCCGGTTCGCGACAATTGCAGCAGCCTTAGCATCGGGCGTTGCGACCACCGCGGCAGCTGGTGTGCTTTCCGAGTCACTGGATGCAGTCGCTGGCGCATGTACGACCGACGGAGCCACCTCAGTGGCTGAGTCCTTAGCAGGAGCCGGTGTCGTCGCGGCAGTAGCTGCTGCCACCGGGGCTGTTGCCACAGCCTTCGCTGCGACCCCGTCGCGCAGCCGCAACGGGGTGTAACCGGCCATACGCTGACGTGTTGAGTCGGTCTCTGGACGTGAAACTTCGCTCGCCGCTGCGGCGGGTTTGGTTTCCGCTGGAGCTACTGGAGCTACTGGAGCTACTGGAGCTACTGGAGCTACTGGCGCAGGCGCTTCAGCAGGCACGGTCTTCTGTACCGGTTCAGCCACCGCGGCTGGTGGGGCCTGCATTGGTACGGCTGCCGCGGCTGGCTCCGCGGCCGCAGGTTGTGTCGTGGGTATTTCTTTGGCACTGGCAGGTGCTTCGGGTTGCACACCGCCCTTGGTACGCAGGGGAGTGTAGCCTGCCATCCGTTGCTTGGTCATGATCGTTGAACCTCATCGCGTCGTCGTATCCGGCGGATCTTACGGGGCCGGAACCTACCTGAGTGGACAATGCCCACGATTATCCTTTGCGGGTACGAATCTCTTCGAGCAACTGCGGCACGACGGTGAACAGATCGCCCACCACACCAAAATCGGCGTGGTCAAAGATTGGCGCGTTTTCGTCCTTATCAATGGCGACAATGGTTTTGGCGGTCTGCATGCCTGCACGGTGCTGGATAGCACCGGAGATACCCAAGGAAATGTAGAGCTCGGGAGAGACAATGACTCCGGTCTGACCCACCTGAAGCTTCGGGGAAACATAACCGGAATCTACCGCTGCACGCGAAGCTCCGACGGCTGCACCGAAGTGGTCCGCGAGCTGTTCGACAATTTCAAACTTCTCGGCCGAACCTACGCCGCGTCCACCGGAAACGACAATCTTGGCGCTACGCAGGTCTGGGCGGCTGGCATCGGTCTGTACCGACTCAACCGAGCGGATCTGCGCGCCTTTAGAAACCTTAGGTAGTGCCGAAGGCTCAATGACGGTGATCTTCGGAGAAGCAACTGCTTCCGCTTTCAGGTCGGAGGCGCCTGGACGGATGGTAATAATCCGTGGCCCGCCTTCAACGGTGGATTCCGAGGTGACATCGCCACCAAAGATTGAGTGTGAAGCGATTGGTTCATCATCGGCCCAACGCACCGATACTGCATCGACGCATACTGCGCCTTCAACACGGATCGCCAAACGACCTGCGATGGTGCGTCCGATGGCGGTATTGGAGATGAGAATGGCGGCCGGTGAAGTCGTCTTGATGACCGAAGCCAATGCTGCGACATCTGCGGAGCCCAGTGCAAGCGCATCTAAATCGATGGGCAGGACCTGTACTTCGGCGGCACCCAGTTCGCCCAGCTTGGTCGCTAGTTGCTGTTCTTGGCCGGTGGCACAGACAGCAACGGCTACCGGAGTGCCGAACTGGGCAGCGGTGCCGAGTAGACCTGCGGTGGTGTTTTGGAGTGTTCCATCGGTTGCGACCTGAACGTGGACAACAACCGGCTGATTATTTTCTGACATGGGGTGAATTCTCCTGAGCAAGGATAAGTCGTGGGGGACTAAAAATTACGGAAGGCTGCGAGAGGGACTTAGATAAAGTGCTTCTCAGCCAAGAAATCGGCCAGCTGCTTTGCTGCCGTTCCGTCATCGGTAATCTTTGGACCAGCCACGCGCTCCGGACGGTCTTCGGCGGACACCATCACCGAACGGTAGTACGCGGATTCTGGTCCCGCTTCGATGCTTAGATCTGCCAGAGTCCAGGTTTCCAAAGGCTTAGTTTTTGCTGCGCGGATGCCCTTGAAGTTCGGGAAGCGAGGTTCCGCAGACTTCTCAGTGACGGAGACGACCGCAGGATAAGCCACGCTGAGCTTCATGGTTGCCTCGGAGAGCTGGCTTGAACCAGTCGCCTCGGTTGCACTGATCTCAAGTTCATCTGCGTAGGGCAGGAACGGGCGGTCCATTAGTTCAGCGATCATCGCCGGAACCATGCCACCCTTGCCGTCGGTGGATTCATTTCCGGCCAGGACTAGATCAACGTCGAGTTTTTCAAGGGCTGCTGCCAAAACTCGGGCGGTGGAGATCATGTCTGAGCCCGCGAGAGCCGGGTCAGAGATATGCACAGCTGAGTGCGCACCCATGGACAGTAGTCGGCGCAGTGCAAGGGCCGCTTTGTCTCCGCCCATGGCTACCGCGATAACCTCAACCTCGCCTAGTGACTTTTCGGCTTGTAACGCCACTTCGCAGGCACGCTCACAGATCTCGTCGGCAACTAGGTCCGCTGCTGCGCGGTCTAGCATTCCGGTTTGCAGGTCCAAGCGACGGCTCGACCACGTATCAGGTACCTGTTTGGTCAGGACGGCGATTTTCACGCTGGTCTCCTTCTGAGGGGTTCTGGTGATTGCCAAAATAATTCGGAGATTGTCCGCTGTTTTGGCGCAACGTTTCAAATGAAATTTTCTCGCATGGTGGGTGCAGTTAAGCAACGTCACCGACTAGGAAAAACTCTACATGCCTATCGCGTTCTCGTGGGGCGGGGCTCACATAGAAGGGGCAAATCGGTGGCAAAGCCGGAGGTACCGGTGATTTCTCTAGCGGGGACGTGCATTTTCTTAATCCAGTCAGATCAATACAACTTGGTGACGAGTGCTTAGCGCAGTCTGAAGATAGATCTTTGAATCTACGTAGCAACTAGTTTTTATCAACGCTAGGTCTGCCCGAGCGTTTAGAGTGAGGCCATGACCTTTGAATCGGTGAGGTTGGCCTACGGCGCCAGGGCTCTTGAATACGTCGAGGCAGTTGGTAGACGTGAACATATCGCGGACACGGATCTCGCATTGGTCACTGATTGGGCCAGCAGGCTCGAAGGAAAAGTGATCGACGTCGGCAGTGGTCCGGGTCAGTGGACGCAGTTCCTTGCTAGATTGGGAGCTGAAGTCGAAGGAGTCGAGCCGGTTCCCGAATTCCTCGCTATCGCTAAAGAGACTTACCCGAACGTAAAATTTCGTCAAGGTCGCGCTGAGCGACTGGATGTTCCGGCGCAAAGTTTAGGTGGGGTGCTCGCTTGGTACTCCCTGATTCATACGGAGCCTGAAAACCTGCATAAACCGCTCACTGAATTTGCCCGCGCATTGCGTCCTGGCGGTGGTTTGGCCCTCGGATTCTTTACTGGTACCAAACTAGATGCTTTTGACCATGCCGTCACCGTTGCTTACTGCTGGCCTATGGACCAATTAGTCGCCCAAATTGAGGAGGCTGGCTTCTCGGTGACCCATGTAGAAAGCCGAACAATAAGTCCTACGCGCACTCACGGTGCATTATTGGCAACTCGGTAATTAAAGAACGATACTCCCAGCGGTGCACGAACTCTCAGCTCTTGTTCAGCAGCAACGTCGTCAGTCATCTGCCTAGAACTTTTGCAACACCACGCGCTGATTAGGACCACCTGGACTTAGCCGCCGGCCTAGGTGCCAACAGACTTCAGCAAAAAGTGTTTCTTGCGCGGCCTGAAAAGAGCATAGTGTCTGCGTTCGTTAGGAACTACGAGGCAATTTCCTATTCAACTTGTTGATTAGCGGTCCGAAAAGCAAATACAGCACAAGTGCAACGCCCGCGCTGGTTAGCGCTAATTTATAGGTATCCATCACCAGATTGAAAAGCAGCACCAGCACTACAAAACTCAACAGTGACTGCAGAATCTCGATTCCCCATTTGCCGGAACCCTTGAACGTGCGAAGAACCAGTCTGTCGGTGATCTCGCCGGCGAGGAGCACGGTCAGCGTGAACACGACGGTGAGCAACGGAACCCAGCCCCACAGTCCGGCTTTGAGCTCACCAAGGACCGGTAGTGCCAAAGGAGTTAGGAAACCAAGGGCAACAGGCAGACCCGCAAAAAATACGCATCCTAAGAGCACAAGAATGAAGATGAACAATTCGGGTGTTTTTAGCTTGTTGTCTTGCAAGTTGTCCTAAGAAGTCGGTGGGTACTGAGCAATCCGAACTTATCGAGACGATGCTCAGGGGGCAACCTACTAACCCGATTGTCAGATGAGCCGAGACGACTTCGAAAATTCGAAATCCATCCGCCTAGAAGTAAAGCCGAGTTACCCACGGATTGAACGTGAGAACTGCATGACACGCATCACCGCAGGCGCCGCCTATATAACGCCTATACTGGTAGGCGTGAGTAAAGCCGGGCAGAACACCGAAGAGCAGGCCTCAGGCCTCGTATTAGTCGACAAAGATCAGGGGATGACCTCCCATGATGTGGTGGGCCGTATCCGCCGCCTCGCGGGAACCCGCAAGGTGGGCCATGCAGGCACCCTTGATCCAATGGCCACCGGTGTGCTGGTGATCGGGGTTAACAAAGCCACACGCTTACTCACCTATATCGTGGGACACGACAAAACTTATACCGCCACCATCCGTCTGGGACAGAACACCGTCACCGACGATGCCGAAGGCGACATCATCTCCGAGCGCATCGCCGCTGCGGTCACCGATGAAGATATCGAACGTGAGATTTCGAAGCTTCGCGGAGATATCGAACAAATCCCGAGCCAGGTCTCCGCCATCAAGGTCGACGGTAAGCGCTCCTACGCCCGCGTTCGCGCTGGTGAGCAGGTAGAGCTGAAGGCTCGCCCGGTGACCATTTCACGCTTTGACATCCACAAGATTCGCCGCGAAGTAGGTGGCAAGGTGCTAGATGTTGACGTAACCGTCTCCTGCACCTCAGGAACCTACATCCGTGCTCTGGCCCGAGACCTCGGCGAAGCACTGCACGTCGGCGGGCACCTCACTGCCTTGCGCCGCACCGAAGTGGGTCCGTACTCCATCGAAAAATCTAAGCGACTTGAAGAGCTCGCCGAAGAGTTCGAGGTACTTCCCTTGGAAAAAGCAGCCGGAGCACTTTTTGCCAACCGTCAATTGACCGAAGAAGAAGCAGCCGAGCTGTCCTTCGGGCGGACCATCACCGCATCCAAGAACGTCATGGATGAACCGGCAGATGGCCTCGTTGCCGCTTTCGCGCCAGACGGTGCCTTGGTTGCCCTCATTGCCGATAAGGGCGAAAAAGCCCGAGGGCAAATAGTCTTCACCGGAAAGCAGTAACTCACTTTTATTTGAGACTTTCAGAAAGGCTCAGCCTTGTTTGCCCTTAACGGCTTTTTCATTGCCGGCACAATTATTTGTGCGCTCGCCGTACTACTTGGCCTCATCGCTACCGTCATTCGGCGATACCCGGATGATTGGGCCTTAGTAGCCACCGCGGGTACCGAGTTATTCCTGATTGTCTACGCGGTCGCCGCCGGTATACGTCAGGTCGGGGGAGAAGCAATTCTCGGTGAGCCGTGGGAATTCTGGGGTTACCTACTGACTGCATTGATCATGCCACCCATTGCTTTCTTCTGGGCGGTGAGCGACAAGAGTCGTTGGGCCAACACCGTCTTAGCCGTTTCCGGAGCCATCACCTTCGTGATGCTTTTCCGTATGGAACAAATCTGGCATGTAGGAGTCATCGCATGAGCGAAAAACCACGTAATTCACGCATCATCCAAGCCGCCCAGGCTCGTGGCGTAAACAAGGCTCCGCGCCCCGCGCGTACCTCCGGGTTAGGTCGCATTATTATTGCGGTTTACGGGGTGCTGGCGCTTTCGGCGACAGTCCGAGCGCTGTATCAAATGTTCTTTCGTGACTTCCCTGAAGCGCCGTTAGCCTACACGCTGTCATTGTTATCTGGGCTGGTTTATATCTTGGCCACGTTCACCCTGGCTTCGAAGAAGCCGGGGGCATGGAAGCTATCGGTATTTGCCGTTAGCTTTGAACTTCTTGGTGTACTTGTAGTCGGCTTGCTGTCCTTCACCATGCCAACTCATTTTGGTCACGACTCCGTGTGGAGCTACTTTGGCAAGGGCTACGGTTACATACCGTTGTTGCTACCGATAGTCGGTCTGTGGTGGCTCTTCCGTAATCGTAATGAGCGTCACGCCTAAAGACGTGCAAGAATTACATCGGTAAACAATTTAGATTTCGTTGCAGAGTCAAAAGGAGCAAAGTGCACTATTGGAAGGGCCTCGACTCAGTCCCCGCGGACATGGCTCCCACTGTTGTCACCATCGGCAACTTCGACGGCGTCCATTTGGGGCACTGCGAAGTCCTCGACTCGGCAGTCACTCAGGCTAAAAAACGTTCGGCTAAATCGGTTGCCATCTCCTTCGATCCGCACCCGGCTCAGGTGCACCGTCCGGATTCTGCACCAGAACTCATCATGGGGATCGAAGACCGCGTGGACACGCTGGCCAGTGTTGGCTTAGATGCCACACTGATGATCCATTACACCCTTGAATTTGCGGATCAGAGCGCCGAAGAATTCGTGCGTTCAATCATCGTGGAGAAGCTGCATGCCGTAGCCGTGGTGGTTGGCCACGACGTACGTTTCGGCAAAGACAACTCCGGCGATTTTGACTACATGTGTGAGCTTGGAACAAAATACGGCTTTGAAGTAATCGGTGTACAAGACGTGGGTGACAAACGACGTTTGTCTTCCACCTGGGTTCGTGAAGAACTTGCTGCCGGCAACGTAGAAGCCGCCGCGGCAATTCTTGGCCGTCCACATCGGATGCGTGGCGAAGTTGTGCACGGCGCCGCCCGCGGACGCGAGCTAGGGTTCCCCACCGCTAATCTTGCTCCGGACGCAGCTGGAATTATCCCTGCCGATGGGGTGTACGCCGGATGGGTTATTGACGAGGCCGGCGTGCGCTGGCCAGCTGCCATCTCCGTAGGTTCCAATCCAACCTTCGAGGGTGTCTCACGCGTGGTTGAATCCCACGTCATTGACCGCCCCGAAGAAGGCTTTGAAGACTTTGACCTTTACGGTCAGCAGATCGTTGTGGAATTTACCGCGCACCTGCGCCCGATGGTTGCCTACCGTGGCATCGAAGCACTGGTTGAGCAGATGAATGATGACGTGGTGCAGGCGCGAAGCGTATTGGCCACCGAGTCCCACTAGGTTATGCCAGAAATTCCTGCACTACCCAAGCGTGCATTCACTATGAAGGCCGAGCGTCGCACTGATCTAGCTTCCGCATATGAAGTAGGAGCCAGAGACTACGACAGCATTCGCCCTGCTTACCCTCGTGAAGCACTCGAATTCTCTTTGGCCGGCAGTGCGGCCAAACTAGCCATCGATATAGGTTGTGGCTCAGGGATTTTCACTGCCCAACTAGTCGAAGCTGGGCTTGCAGTGTGGGCGGTGGACCCATCAGCGGATATGTTGAGCGTGCTCAAAGAACGCATGCCTCAAGTACGCACCGTATGTGCTTCGGGGGAGTCAACGGGGTTGCCCGAAGATAGTGCAGACCTCATCACCTACGCTCAAGCTTGGCACTGGGTGGACCCGCCGCTTGCAAGCGCCGAGGCCGCACGTTTGCTACATGATGAGGGCTCGTTGGTGCTGCTCTGGAATCAATTAGATGTACAGGTTCCCTGGGTTCACCGGTTAGCGCGCATCATGCACGCCGGAGATGTGCACCGCCCAGAGCTCGCTCCGCCGCTGGGTAAAGAATTCAGCACTCCAGAATCCGGGGTGTGGCATTGGTTCATGGAACTAGACCTTCACGGAATCTTGGAGCTGACCCGTTCGCGAAGCTACTATCGCCGTTCTAAAGAAGAAACCCGTACCAAGGTGGAAGAGAATCTTCGCTGGTATTGGTGTGAACACTTAGGCTATGCGGCCGAACAAATTGTCGAGGTGCCCTATCTCACTCATGCTTGGAGGGCGCGCCGACGGGTACGTCGGTGATATGATTGACGATGGTTCACGCTGCAGTCCGCGGTTGCGAAGAACCACCGTGAACGCCTCGGCGTACACACTGACTTATTAACGCGGTCCAACTCCAGGAGTTTGTTATGGCATTAGATGCCGCAGTAAAGAATGAAATCATCAAGGCTTACGCCACCCACGAGGGTGACACCGGTTCGCCTGAGGTTCAGGTTGCAGTCATGTCCCGTCGTATCAAGGACCTGACCGAGCACCTGAAGCAGCACAAGCATGACCACCACACCCGCCGTGGCCTAATGGCTCTGGTCGGTCGTCGTCGTCGTATGCTCGGCTACCTCAAGAACACCGACATCGAGCGCTACCGTGCGCTGATCGAGCGTTTGGGCCTACGCAAGTAGTCTCACGCTTCGGTGTGAAAATCCCCGTTTCCCTTCGTTGGGAGACGGGGATTTTTTGGGTCTATTGGGAAAGACTAGTGCAACGCTACGGCCTAGAAACTGCGAGTTATGCAGATTTTAGATGCACGGGTAACGATTTTCCGTTTCCTCGAATGACGAATAATTCTGCTGTGTGAAATTCTACTTTCGTTTATATCCGAATTGGGGATAGGCTGAAGGAGATTTCAGTACCTACAAGGAGAGCGAGTAGTCATGAGCGCGACTGTTCTGCAACGTCATTTGTTCGGCCCTGGTCCATGTAACCCTTACCCAGAAGCAACTGCCGCGCTGGGCCTGCCTCTGCTAGGACACCTGGACCTAGAATTTATCGCACGCATGGACCGTGTAGGCGACGGGCTCCGAACCTTGTGGGGTACCAAGAATTCACGCACCTTGCCGCTGAGTGCTACCGGTTCCGCCGGTATGGAAGCCGCATTCGTTAACACCATTAACCCCGGTGATGTCGCGGTGATCGCCATCAACGGACTGTTTGGCGAGCGGATGTGCGAGGTTGCCTCACGTGTCGGTGCAGAAGTAGTTCGTGTGGATCATGAATACGGAACTCCAATTGACGCCGAGCGCGTAGCCGCGGCGCACCCGAACCCAACGGTTATTGCCGGCGTGCACGCCGAGACCAGCACCGGTGTAGTTTCTGACATTGCTGCTCTGGGCGCTATCAAGGGTGATGCATTACTGATCACTGACGCAGTGACCTCCGTTGGCGGTATGCCAGTGTTGGCCGATGAGTGGGGCATTGACATTGGTTATGCCGGAACACAGAAATGCATCGGTGTGGCCCCGGGCCTTGCGCCATTCACCATCTCGGATCGTGCCTTCGAACGTCGTGTGCAGAAACCACAGTCATGGTACTTAGATCTTGGACTACTCGGCGGCTATGCAACCGGTAACACCGGTGGCGGACGCACCTACCACCACACCGCACCAGTGGCCATGGTGGCTTCGCTTGAAGCCGGTATCGATCGAATTCTTGCCGAAGGCTTAGACGCGGTCACCAAGCGTCACCAAGAAGCGGGCAAATCCTTGCAGGACGGTATCGAAGCAATGGGCTTGGAACTGTTTGCCGCCGAAGGTTACCGTCTGCCACAGCTGACTACAGTGAAGGTTCCAGAAGGTGTGGACTCGGCAAAGGTCCGGGCCTACTTGTTGGAGCGTTTTAACATCGAAATCGGTGGGGGCGTTGGTCAATACGCAAACACCGTATGGCGGATCGGTTTGATGGGACCAAACGCTAATCCTTCCTCGGTGGCACTGATCCTTGCGTCATTGAAGGAAGCCATCGATAAGGCCTAAGTAGGTCAAGTTATAGATTCTAGAGGTCGTGGCGAGTGTCTAAGTTTTAGGCCGCCACGGCCTCTAGACTCGTTTTATGAGTAATGTTCTTACCCTTCACAAAATGCTGACCCTTCGAATTGAGCTGGTCGGCTCCGAGCCAGTTATTTGGCGCAGAGTTGAGCTCGAAGATAGCGTCGCACTCGATGAAGTCGGTTTAGCGGTGCAAATTGCTATGGGGTGGGAGCATGCTCATATGCAGGCCTTTACGAACCTCGGTCCATACACGGAACTCGGTTCGGGCTCGGTCATCAAATGGTATGACGAGCAAATGCGCGCCGAGAGCGGCGACGGAGAATCCTTAGAAGATACCACCCTGGGACAGGCGCTTCGGGTTGCAAATGATGAACTCTATTTTGAGTACGATTTTGGTGATGGCTGGATCCATCGAATCAGTGTTGAGTCTCGACGTGAGCAGAAGCCTGAAGATTCTAAATATAAAGTCTTGGATGGTCAGTTACGCGCTCCATTGGAAGACAGCGGGGGACTGGGTGGCTGGTCTAACAAGCTAGAGATATATCGCTCCACAGCACGTAGTGACGAAGACGAAGAAACCGTGGAGTGGATGAAGTGGCGCGGGGGACCCTGGAAAACGTTTGATCCAGATACCTTCGACATTGATTTTGCTAACGCGCGACTGAAACTACTTGCGGACGGATTCATCGGTGCTAACGCGGCGGGGCAATGGGCCGACCGATTTCACGAGGGAATTCGGCAGTACCTGTCCTTAGTGTTTGCACATTGCCAAATTGGACTTGAGCCTACCGGCGAAGAAATCCCGGAATGGTTTGTCGAGCTTCTCCAGCCGTTTACTGTCTTGGTTGAACTGTGCACGGATCAAGGAGTCACTCTGACCAAAGCCGATTGGATGCCCCCAACGATGATTGCCGAATTGATGACTCGTTGCGATTTGAACGGGATCGACTACGAACGGGGCAAGGTGAAACGGGAAGTTGATCTGCCCACCATTTCAAATATGCGTGAAGTAGTTACCAAGCTTCGGCTGATCCGAAAGTACAAGGGCAAACTCATCGCTACAAAGCTTGGAGCTTCACTGATCCAAGATCCACTAACGATGGTTCGTTATATCCTCAAGGAACTGCGCTCTGTGGTGACGAAGGACGTAGAAGTTGATGCGACATTTTCGGAGTGGCTACTCTGCGCCGGTGGCTATAACTTGGACGGGTATAGGAAAGCTACAACAGGGGCGAAAAAGTTCGTTCATGTATCCGAGGTTCTTGAAAACTTTGGCTACTGGGACCCGAACCTTCGCACCCCCATTTCCACGGACAGCTATATCCCTAGAACGGAACTGTGGCATGTGATCGAACGGCTCATGGATTTCAAGTACTCGAACTCCGATAATCGTCAGGCGATTTACGACAGGCGTCAGGAAATTTCGCGATTCATTCTGGAAGCCTAATTTCTCCTGCATGCCATGATTTTCATGTTGTGCCAAGTTTCCTTGGGCCCTTATGATCTGCGAAGAGGATCATTCCAATAGTTGGTTGAACCTCGCAGTTAAGTTGTCGTTCACTAAGCTCAACTGAAAATAGTTTGTCATGTTTCAGGATATTCTCTCAGGTTTACGATAGCCTCGAACAGGTCAGTCGCATCCCCAAGAGAAAGGTGATTGAACATTGAAAGCACTATTCGATTTTGGTTTCCGCAAATTTGTCACGCCCTCCATCATTAAGATTATCTACGTTCTGATTATGATCATGTTGGTAGTGGGCTATATTGCCTTCACCGTCATGGCCTTTGCGAACGACGTCATGTTTGGCATCTTTGTGCTACTCATTCTTGGCCCACTATTTACGCTGATTTACCTCGCGTTGGCACGTGCCAGCTTGGAATCGCTTATCGCGCAGATCCGAACTGCAGAGAACACCTCGGAGCTCGTGCGTTTGGCTGGTGGCACTCCTCCGAGTGAACAACAATTCGGCGAAGTCCCTCCACACCCAGCCGGGCCAACGAACCCACAGGTTCGCCCCGCGGCTCAGACGGACCCGACACGTCCGGTGAATCGTCAGAATCCAGAAGGTGGCGACACCCCACCTGAGAACCCTTACAAGCAGTAGCGCTGAGTGATATTTAGCAATAAAAAACTGAAGCCGGGTGTGCAAGAGAATTTCTTGCACACCCGGCTTCAGTTCTAATTATCTCTACCAGGCGCCGTCGGCCTTCACCGAGAGGACTGGACAACCTGCCTGCATCAGGATGCGTTGCGCGGTGCTGCCCATGATGAATTTTCCGACCGTGGTTCGTTTTCGCAAACCGATCACGATGAGCTGGGCTCGTTGCGCTTGGGCAACTCGTAATACCTCATCTGCAGCATCATGACCTTGTGCGGAGCGTTCGATCCAGAAATCTAACCCCGCCGAGGTCAGGCGTTCTTCGAGGAGGTGAAATTCTCGGGCATCAATCAGTCGATCATCGACCAATGCGTCGCCCTTGGAGGAGTTCACCACCACAAGCTTCACCTTCGCACGTTGTGCCTCGACGATTGCCTGTTCTAACGCTGCTTCTCCTTGTGGAGTGGGCAGATATCCAACAACAACTGTCATTACTTGTCCTTTCCATCCAGATCGTCTTCGGCCGAATGGCGTCCGCTCGATGGCTGCTGAGAATCGACTTTATCCAGTTCGTCTTCGCTGATCATTCCACCTGCTGCGAGGCCCGCGGTGAGCTCGGAAGAGCCACCACGTGATTTGCGAAGGATCGAGAGGACCAATGGGACGAGCAACAGAATGGCAATAATGATGTACACCGTGACTGCTACTGGTTCGCTCCACAGACCTGAAATCTCGCCGGCACTGAGCTGGAATGATTTACGTAGTTGCTGCTCGGCCATTGGACCAATAATCACACCGAGAATCAGTGGAAGAATCGGCAAACCGAAACGGCGAAGTGCAAAGCCGAGAATACCAATCAACAGCAACAACCATAGATCTGCGGTCTGCATGTTGACAGAGAACGCGCCCAAGGTGGCGAAGAACAGGATCCCTGCGTACAAGAATGGACGCGGGATTTTCAACAGCTTGGCCCAGACTGGCGCCAAAGGCAGGTTGATCAGCAGCAGCAAGGTGTTGCCAATAAACAGGCTGGCAATCAGTGTCCAAACCAAGGCCGGTTCATTTTCAAAGAGCAGCGGACCTGGCTGAATGCCCTTCATGGTCAAGAAGGCCAGCATCACCGCAGCAGTGGCATTGGTTGGTAGACCAAGTGCAAGCATCGGAGTGAGGGTACCGGCAGCTGATGCATTGTTTGCAGCTTCAGGACCTGCAACTCCTTCGATAGCACCATGACCGAATTCTTCAGGGTGCTTTGAAAGCTTCTTTTCCGTCACGTAGGACAAGAAGGTGGGTACCTCTGCGCCACCGGCTGGAAGTGCGCCGAATGGGAATCCATACGCGGTACCGCGCAGCCAAGGCTTCCACGAACGCTTCCAGTCTTCCTTACCCATCCAAGGGCGGCCTACTGGAATGGTGCGTGATGGATTGCTTCGTAGGTGAGCGGCAATCCAGAGTGCCTCGCCGATGGCAAAAATAGCAACGGCGACCACTACGATATCTAAACCATCAACCAAAGGCGCAAAGCCGAAGGTCAGACGGCTCTGTCCGGAAACCGGATCCATGCCAACCAAACCAATGGCCAGACCAAGACCCAGGGCAGCGAAGCCACGAATCTTAGAAGCGCCGAGAACCGCGGTTACGGTGATCAATGCCAAGACCATGATGGCGAAGTAACTTGGTGCGCCAAGGCTGACCGCAAACTTCACCACGATCGGTGCGAAACCGACCAACAGCGCGGTGCCGATGGTGCCCGCAACGAATGAACCAATGGCGGCGGTAGCTAGCGCTTGGGCTGCACGACCGTTCTTGGCCATCTTGTGGCCTTCAATGGCGGTGATCACCGTTGAAGACTCACCCGGAGTGTTGAGCAGGATCGAGGTGGTTGAGCCACCGTACATGCCGCCGTAGTAAATACCGGCAAACATGATCAGGGCACTGGAAGTTTCCATGCCGTAGGTGACGGGAAGCAACAGCGCAACTGCCATCGCCGGCCCAATACCTGGCAAGACACCCACCGCGGTACCGAGGATCACGCCAACGAGCGCGAACAACAAATTGATAGGTGTTAGTGCAGAGGCAAAGCCATCCATGAGGAGACTAAGAGTTTCCATTTACAGCACCCCCGAGAGAATTCCGGCGGGAAGTTTGATTCCCAAACCTAGATAGAAGCCGTAGAACGTACCAAAAGCCATAGCTATGGAGATGAGGGCCGTCAATACATATCGGCGACTTCCCAATGCCACTGCTGAGCCAAAGAACAAGATAGTTCCTGAGATAACCCAGCCGGCGGTGTTGATCAATAAAATATTGATCACAAATGCTGCCAGCAATGGTAGAAGGACCTTCCAGTCTGAGGGCTGGCTCAGATCAACGTCTTCACCTTCTTCGCCCTCCGCCAGGTTTCCGCGCAGAACGGTAATGGCCAGGGCAATGGATGACAGAATCAGAATCCCAGAGACCGCGTAGGGCAGAGCCTTAGGGCCCACCACATCGGCTTGGGAGTACGTCACATGAAGCTGCGACGCATCAACGAACACAATGATTCCCACCAGAAAAAGAAACGCGGCGAACAGGAGTTCGACGCGCTTCTTCTTCACTGTGGTTACTTCGCTCACGCCAGACCCAGGGTCTTGAGTACGCTTGCTACGCGCTCATCCTGCTCGGTAAGGAATGCTGAGAAATCGTCACCGGTCATGAACGCATCGGTCCAACCGTTGGTCTTCAATGCTTCCTTCCACTCCGCGGACTCGTGCATCTTGGTGATGGCATCGGTCCACTTCGCATTATCAGCATCTGAGATCTCCGGTGGGGCTACTAGTCCGCGCCAGTTGGAGAAGATTAGATCAATGTTGGATTCCTTCAGAGTTGGAGAATCCACACCTTCCAGACGCTTTTCGCCACTGGTAGCCAGCACGCGAACCGAGCCCTCTTCGATCTGCTGCATGTATTCGCCAGCGCCGGAGGCTGCGAATGCGAGCTTGTTGCCCAAGATGGCTGGAAGAAGATCGCCACCGCCGTCGTAGGAAACGAAGTTCACCTGCTTAGGATCGATGCCCACTGCTTCTGCTAGCTGCATTGGCAACAGGTGATCCGGACCGCCTGGTGAGGAGCCGCCACCGACCGAGAGCTTTCCTGGATCTTTCTTCCAGGCAGCGACTAGGTCGTCAATGGTCTTGTATGGGGAGTCTTTGGAGACCATGATGGCGCCTGGCTCTTCGATGAGCTTGGCAATGGGGGTGGTTTCGGTGAGTTTGGCATCTGATTCGTTGGTGTAGCTAGCGCCCACTACGCCAAGCCCCATCAACATGGCCAAATCGCCGTTGCCCTTTTCATTGACCAGTCGTGCAAGACCTACGGTGCCGCCAGCACCGGCAAGGTTGAAGACTTCCAAGTTTGCTGCGATGTCAGCATCATCCATGACCTTGGCTGCCACACGAGCGGTGGTGTCGTAACCGCCGCCTGGGGTGTTAGGGACCATGATGCGCAGATCCTTCAGCGGGCCACTTTCGGCGCTGGGGGAAGTGCTGGAATCGGAACCGGAGCTGGTGACGCCACAACCGGTTAGGGTCAGCGCGGCGGCAGCGGCAACTGCTGCCATGACGCGCATGGATTTGAAGGTTTTCATTGATTCAGCCTCTTTGCTTTCATCGGGTGCGAATAATTCAACCCTAAGCGCAGGGGTGAAGCAGGTCACTCTTGCGTACGCAAAGAAAATACTGTTCATTGTGTAACCAAAAATCGTGATCTGCTTCATATAAATTGTCTGTAAAGTTGCCAGTTGCACGGGTACACCCGTGACAATGAAATGTTCGGTGATATCAAAACGTAGGCAAGAGGTGGGGCAGTGCGGGCGATCAAGGCATGGTTCGGCAAAATGTTTCCCAACCGAATCTCACTGGCAGCGCAGTACCTCGTCCTACAACTGCTGATCATTGCCGTAGTGCTTACCGGTGTCGTGGTGGTTTCCGCAACTCAAGCAACAAATAATTTTGAGCAAGAAGAAGGCCGGCGCAGTCTTGCGGCAGCAGAATCACTGGCCGCTAACCCACTGATGCGCGTCATGCTTCCGGGCGCCGAACCAGAAATGGGCTCTGCGCTACCAGCCATGGCGGAATCGGTACGAAGCACCTCTGGACTGCAGTTCGTCGCCGTCGCTGACCCGCAAGGCGAGGTGATCACCTCTAGTTTCCCTGACGATGTAGGAACCTCGATTCTTCATCCGCAATCTCAGGTAATAGAAGGTCGAGGGTGGACCGGAGATATCTGGCGCAACGGAAATCATGTGCTGATCGCACAAGTTCCGGTTCTAGACGATGAGGGGACAATGGTCGGGATTGTCAGCGCCGGACAAAAATATCCTTCAACGCAAGCGGTGATCCGCGAGATCGCACCCAGCGCCCTATTTACGCTCTTGGTATCCGTGCTCTTGGGAACGGTCGGCTCCGTACTTCTCTCCAGAAGAGTGAAACATCAAACTCGTGGCATGGAACCTCGGGAAATCTCAGAACTCTTCGAGCACCGCGAGGCCCTGCTCCACGGGGTCAAAGAAGGAATCGTTTCCATTTCCCCCGACCAACGAGTGATGCTGGCCAACGACATTGCTATTGAACTACTGCAGCTACCCAATGACTGTGTAGGGCAAACACTGGAACAGCTAAAGGTCGCACCGCAGGTGACCCGTGCATTGACCACCAAACAGAATCACCCAGACCGTCAATTCCTCGTTGCCGAGAAAGTCCTTGTCTTCAACCGCATGCCGGTGGCTGTCGCCGGACGCGACCTCGGTTCGGTCACCACCTTTCGTGACCGAACCGAGCTAACTCTCTTAGAACAAGAGCTAGGCGACAGTAAAGCAACCTCGGACATGTTGCGGGCACAGACTCACGAATTCGCCAACCAGCTACATGCCATCTCGGGGCTGATCCAGCTAGGTGAATATGATGAAGTAGTGGGGTTCATTGATGGGGTGAGCTTCAGCCGGAGCAAACTCTTTGAAGATGTTGCGGCTAGGATCAACGAACCGACGATTGCTGCGCTCTTGATCGCTAAGGCCAGTGTGGCTACGGAGCGGGGGATCAAGCTAAGCGTCGCCGAGAATTCACATCTTGGACGTAATGATGAGCAACTAGCACGAGACCTCACCACGGTCATCGGCAACCTCGTAGATAACGCGATAGATGCGGTATCAGCAGTGACTCAACCGCACATCGAGCTACGCATCGAAGAATCCGAAACCCACGTCATCGTTCAGGTAAGCGATAATGGATCAGGGATAGATGACGCGGCAATCAATGAGATCTTTACTCAAGGATTCTCAACCAAAGACACCACAGTATCCGGCGGAAGAGGATTTGGACTGGCACTAACCAGACTAGTCTGCCGGCGGCGCGCAGGAGACGTGCAAGCCATCAACGCTGATGGCGCACAATTCACCGCCACACTCAGGAAGTAGGGAATAACTCGTGATCAAAGTACTGGTGATTGATGATGACTTCATGGTCGCCAAGGTTCACTCCGGGTTCGTCAACAACGAGCCAGGATTCTCCGTGGTGGGGGTAGCCCACTCGGCCAAAGACGCACTGATTGCAGCCACTGCGTTGTCGCCAGATCTCGTCTTGCTCGATATCCACCTGCCAGACATGAACGGCCTAGACCTGTTGCAACGCTTGCGCGACATTCAGCCAGACCTCGACGTTCTAGTCATCAGCGCGGCACGCGAAATGGACACCGTGCGACGGGCGCTTCGTGGCGGAATCGTGCACTACCTGATGAAGCCATTCTCCCGCGAAGACCTACACGAACGGCTCGAACACTATCTGAAAACATACCAGCCATTGCAACAAGCCGATCAAGAACTGCAACAAGCAGACGTCAATCGACTTTTTGGACTCAGCGGACAAAATCGCCGTCCATTGCCTAAGGGGTGCAGTGCCGAAACTATGACACTGGTAGAAAACATCGTCAAAGAGGCGGTACAACCCATTTCCGCCACAGAAACTGCAGAAAAACTCGGCACCTCACGGGTGAGCGCTCGCCGATATCTGGAGTATTTGGCCGATGAAAATCTGGCACAGGTCAATCTGCGTTATGGAGGAGTGGGCCGGCCTGAACGCCGGTACTCGTGGAATACCTAGCCAATAAAACGTGGCATCAGAACTAAAACAGGCTCGACGTATCTGAGTCGAGTAAAGCTCTAAACATGGCTGTGGCCTTGCACCAAGTACTCGGAGCAAGGCCACCATGCGGTCAAGGCTAGAGACGCAAGGTCAAGTTTTAGCTACGCCTTGCTCGACTTGGAGCGCTCGTTCAAGGCGAGATCTTCGAGTTTTTCTCGCGGGGCAGCGGAAACGTAGCGTTCCATGCTGTCATCCAGTTCGCTGAGCCATGGCGTATGGTGCTTGTCCGCCATCGTACCGGTCATCACTGAACGATAAACCTTGTCGCGGTAGGTCAGGATATTTTTCTTTTTATCCGTTTTCCAGGCCATAAAGGTTCGGGTGACTTCGTCCAAATCAAACATCGGGTAGTCCGTCAGTTCAATGAGATCCCGGATGTAGTCGGCTTGGAATTTCACTTCGTCTTCTGCTGTTTCGATAGCGTTAAAACGTTCAAGCCAAGCATCGATGCTTTCGCGTTGTTCGCTCGGAGATGGGACGGTTAGCTCGCCCAAAATTAGATCGCGAACGTACCAAGCCTGGGCATCAAACATATTAAAGGTGAACCACTGATCCTGGGCACCTAGGTAATACAGGCTGTCGTTGTTTTCAGAAACAACACCGCGGTACAAGGTATCCGGGTAAACGTTGTTTGGTGAATCCAATGCCAAATCAGAGGGCAAGAATGGATAGTGGTGCAAGTATCCGGTGCACAGGATGACCGTATCAAATGAGCGGGACATGCCGTTGCTGAAGTACGCGGTTGAACCTTCGAAGCGGTCAATGAGGGGGAGTTCCTCAATGCCTTCTGGCCAGTCGAACCCCATAGGACCTGAGCGGTAGCTATACGTAACTGAGCGTGCGCCCATTTTGAATGACTGAACACCAATGTCTTCAGCCGAATAACTAGCTCCGATCAGCAGAACATCTTTATCTGCTAAGCGTTCAGCTCCGCGGAAATCGTGGGCATGCATAAGCTCGCCAGAGAACGTTTCAATGCCGTTAAAGTCTGGGACGTTAGGGAAGCTGAAGTGTCCGGAGCCCACGATGACATGATCGAATTCGGAAGTTTCTGTCTGTCCGGTCTTGAGATCTTCGGTGGTGACAGTAAACAGGTTGGTGCTCTCGTCAAAATCAACCCAACGCACCACGGTAGCGAAGCGAACGAGCTTTTTAACATCGGACTTCTCGGCGCGACCATTGATGTAATCCCACAACACTGCACGAGGTGGGTAGGAAGAAATTGGGCGGCCAAAATGCTCATCAAATGTGTACTCGGCGAATTCTAAGGCTTCTTTGGGGCCGTTAGACCAAAGGTTGCGGTACATGCTCGAATGCACTGGTTCGCCGTACTTGTCTATGCCGCTACGCCAGTTGTAATTCCACTGACCTCCCCAGTCGTCTTGCTTTTCAAAGCAGACGATCTCAGGGATCTCTCGCCCGGATTTCTTGGCAGAATCGAATGCCCGCAGCTGGGCAATGCCGCTGGGTCCTGCTCCAATAATTGCGACGCGTTGAGTCAAACGTACCTCTCCGGCTATCTAAGCCTTATATCAGTTGCGCGCCGAGAATCGAACCAACAATCGAGCTCGTCAACGTCGCGCAATTCAACAAAAATGCTCTAAACCAGTCGACCAGTCACGCATTGAAAGCGTTCACATGTCGAGGAAAAACTTGTCCTGTTCAAGGGACTCCACCCTTGAGTTTATCAGTTATTCATTTTCTGGAATTTTAAAGCAGCTATTGAGGGGGAGGTTTGACGTCGAATCAGAGAAATTCGTGCTCGGTATTTCACCTTGGGACACAGCAATTAACGCCAACTTCTAGAGGCGAGTACCGAGCAGTCGGAAATTATTGAGCTGCCAATCTTTACACGAAGGAAGCAGAGACCTTTTGGCGATGCTCACTTGCGGCATAGGTACCGAGTATCTTGATTTCCCATGTGAAGAAGTCCAATTCTTCTAAGGCAAGGCGTACCGGTAAGTCTTCGGGATGGCCTTCGATGTCAACCATGAAAATTGTGGCAGCGAAACTTGAGTCAAGCATGTAACTTTCCATGCGAGTCAGGTTTACCCCGTTGGTAGCAAATCCACCTAATGCTTTGTACAGTGCGCTAGGCACGTTACGAGCGTGGAAGACCAAGGTGGTGATCACAGATTCGGGAAGTTTAGAGCGGACGGGGAGCTCTTGCTTCCGCGCAAGAACGACGAAACGGGTGGTGTTCGTATCGTCGTCTTCTACCGAAGACGCTAGTACTTCTAGTCCGTAAAGTTCGGCAGCAAGTGGTGGCGCAAGCGATAGTTTGGTGGGGTCGTTCCATTCTTGGACCTCGCGCGCGGAACCTGCCGTGTCTCCAGCGATCACTGGTGTCAGCTTGTTCTCACGGATGATCTTGCGGCACTGTCCTAGTGCATGGATATGACTATGGACTTCGGTAGCTTCTTCAATGCTGCTTCCAGGAAGTCCCAACAGGTCAAAGCGGATACGCAAATAGTGCTCGCCGACAATCTGTAGTCCAGATTCGGGGAGTAAAACGTGAATGTCGGCAACTCGTCCCGCAATCGAGTTCTCAATGGGGATCATGGCAAGATCGGCTTCGCCGCTTTCCACCATGGCGAAGGCGTCTTCAAAGCTCGCACAAGGTATGGCTTCCATATCGGGGAACTGCTCGGTGCAGGCCATATTCGAATTGGATCCGGCTTCGCCCTGATAGGAAATCTTTTTGCTCATTAGTTCAATTTAGCGCAGAGTGCTCGCCACCGATGAATGCTAGCAAGGATGTTTCGAACCGGCCGATCTATGAATGTTTCTTACAATCTCAGGGAGTAAAATTTCCCCAAATAATGTCTGTCTGGTCGTTCGCGTCAAGCCAGATACCGCGGTGAGTATTAATTTGTGTGGGTGCAAAATTTGACAGATTTTAGAGCCTCAACGGTTCTAATCAGCTTAGGTTATGATGTAGATCACTGCTGTTTTTGGGATCTCAGCTTTTCATGGGGGTGTGAAGTGGCACAACCAACTTTGATTGGGTCGGTGCAGAAGGCATTGCGCCTCTTGGAGGCTGTTGCGGCGAGCGGTACTGCCATTTCGGCGAAGAAGCTTGCACGAATTACCGAATTCCCCTTGCCTACGACTTATCACTTATTGCGAACCCTCGAATTTGAGGGTTACCTGTGCAAAATTGATGGTGGGTATGCGCTCGGCGCATCCTCACTTACGGTGCAAAATGATGCAATCCAAGAACTGGTGCCACGGGTTCGTCCAGTGCTCAGGTCGTTGAGTGATGAGCTTGGCGCCGCCACGTATTTAACCACTTACCAGGATGACGAGATCCATCTCCTAGCAATGGTCGAAGGTCCCGAAGGGCGAAGCGTGGATTTGTGGGTAGGAGTGCATGAGTCCGGGCATGCAACGGCATTTGGCAAGGCGATTTTGGCAAACCTTAGCGACGAACTGCGTGATGATTACATCAACCGACACGATCTGTATGATCTAACGCCTAACACCATTACTAGCCGCGGCGGTCTGGAACGCAATCTGTCTGTCGGCTCCAAGATTTGGTCAGATAAAGAAGAATATCTACTTGGTATTTCCTGTCACGCGGCTCCCATTCAGAATAACGGGATGGTTGGCGCGATTGCAGTGTCTCTACCTTCGCAACGCAAGTTGCTGGAGAGCGAAGAAGCGAGTCTGAAGAGGGCTGCGAGACGTCTCGGGCTGGCAATGGGGCCATCTCTTATCAGTATTTGAAATCTTGTCTCTTGTTGACCAGTTGGCTCACCGGTGATGATGGAGTCATAGAAGTTCAGTAGGAAGCTAGAAATCCAAGATGTAGCGCGAGTGCTACGGACCAACTGCGATATCTAGCATCCCAGATAGCGTCTAAACGTCCTGCGCAGTATTTCCTGAGTACCCCCAAGACTCGGAAAACCAACGTTCAGGATAGCGACCCCGAAGATTCCCCCAAGCCTTCGGGGTCGCGCTGTCTGGAAGGGTCACTGCCAGAGGACTAACGACTACGTACTTTTGAGTTACAACTGCCCATAGTGGGCTGCAAGTTTTGCCAAGCCTGCGTCAATACTCACCGTTGGCTTCCAATCCAACACTTCATGCGTCTCGCGCTGGTCAAACCAGTGAGCGGTTGAAAGTTGCTCGGCCAAGAATCGAGTCATCGGTGGCTCATCATGCACTAGATTGCGAGAACCTGCGGCCAGCCAGACTTTCTCGATAACCGAGCCAGCACCGCGTGCCAACCAGCCAGGAACATTAAGTTTCGGAGCCGGAGCTCCACCAGCCTTGCAAATTCCAGCAATGAGTTCCCCCACCGGGCGAGGCTCACCATTGGTGACGACAAGTGCCCGTCCGTGAGCGTAATCCATGCGTTCTAGCCCGCGAACAATCGCGGAGGCCGCATTATCAATGTAGGTAGTGTCAATAAGTGCCACACCACTGTCTAGTAGTGGAAGCCGGCCGCTCTTGGCACGGTCAACCACACGCTCAACCAGTTGGGTATCGCCAGGACCCCACACCACGTGTGGCCTTATAGCAGCCACCCGGAATTCGGGGGAGTCCTCGGCCAAGGCACTTAGCTCAGCAGCTGCCTTAGAGCGAGCGTAGTTACCGCGAGCCAAATTCGGGTTCGCAATACCTGCTGATGCGCCCGTCAACGAATCACCGAAATGAGCGACCGAAGGGGAAGAAACAAAAACAAAATCCTTGATGCCAGCGCTTTTTGCAGCCGCTAACAAATTTGCTGTTCCATCGATATTAGTGGCGACAAATTCATTCCAATGGCCGGTAAAGGAGACCTTCGCGGCCAGATGAATCACCGCATCCATGGATTGCACGGCGGTAGCCACTACATCCTTATCGGTGAGTGAGCCACGGATCTCATCCGTCGCTTGGCTCGAAGCGCCGCGCTGGAAAGTTCGAACGTGGTGTCCTTTGCCGCGCAATAGCTCAGCTACCGCCCCGCCGAGCATCCCGCTGGCTCCGGTAACCAAGATACGACGAGGCTCTGCATTATTCACGCCTGTGCTCATGGCTTGCGGACCCTTCCGCCGGCCAGTGTGGCAGTTGCCCAAGTAGCTAGTGCGGCACGATCGATTTTGGAGTTATGGCGAATGTCGGTTGGCAGCGATGAAACAATCAAAACCGCAGCCACATCCACGCCGGTTTCGGCGACGGCACTGCGAACTTTTTGCGATAACTCGTTGCTTGCCGGGCCTGCTTTGCGCGCCGGTGGAATTGTTTCCATCACTACTACGGCGGCCTGTGTGCCAGCCGGTCCTACACCCACCAATGCGGCGCGACCAGCGCCGGACACAGACTCAACTGCGTGTTCAGCGGCCACCGGGGTCATAGCCCCTTTAGCGGTGCTCAATACATGCCCTAGCCGGCCCTCTACCCAAAGCCGTCCGTCATCATCGAGATGTCCAACATCTCCAGTCCTGTGCCAGCCCGGGATTGAAATGCTCACCTGCTCGGTAATCCAAAGCCGGTCATAGCGATCCTTGACATGTGGGGCGCGAACTAGAATTTCACCGGTGACGTGAGGGGTGTATTGCGGTTGGTCTCCCGCGATTCCCATCGAATCGATAGGGGCAATGGCTACCTTTGCGCCAGCGACGGCCGTACCAACGCACACACCGTTGCCCTGGCCCGCCTCGCGAATACCCGCAAGGTCGATATCTGTGACTGGAAGTGCCTCGGTCATGCCATAAGGCGTGTGTACCTGTGCGTTAGGTACTAGCTCTTGGACTTTGGCTAACAATGGTTCTGGAATAGGTGCACCAGCCGAGAGCATTACCGAAACGTTCGCGAGAGTCTTCCGGTGGGTTGCATCCAGAGAATTCTTGGTATCCAAAACGTTGGCCAGCGCTGCAGGTGAGGCAAAAACCGTTGTTGCATCTACGGCTACCGCAGCATCTGCTAAGGCCGAGGCAGTTAGCGTTCGGGGTGCGGTGACATCCATATCTGGAGTGACCGAGGTTGCGCCCAAAGCTGGACCAAGCAAAGCAAACGGCGCAAAGCCAGCAACAAGAGCAGAACCGGCTTTGAGATTGTAAGTTTCGCGCAGGGTGTCGCGCATTGCGCCCAACTGCCGGTGTGTATAAACAACACCCTTAGCGGGGCCTGTTGAGCCGGAAGTGAAGAGCACAGCGGCGTCAGCGTCTGGTTCGGCGGGCTCGAAATTTGAAGCTTGTGGCGCGAGCTTGTTTCCTACGTCGAAAAGCTCGGAAAGAGAATGCTCCACGCCTAATAGTTTGCGCTTGGCAGCAGGCAAGGTTTCCACTGAAATCTTGGTACCTGGCCAGTTGAATAGTCGTGCTCCGGTGAGTGCACGGTCAATACCAATAAGATAGCTTGGCCCCGCGCCCTTGATGGCGCGTCCCAAACCCTTTGTGCCGAGTCCAGCATCAGCCACCACTATGACAGCCCCTAAACGCAGGCAAGCGTAGATCAAAGTTGTTAGCTCAATGCCCGGGGGAACAAGTAAATTAACTCGGTCCCCGGCCTTGACTCCAATTTCTTGAAGTCCTGCGGCCAACGCGTTGACCCGTTGGCCCAGCTCTGACCAGGAAAGCGAACGTGGAGGATTAATATCTACTACAGCAACGCTGTGGTCTGCGGTGCGTGAATCCAACTCTGAGAGCATTGGCCGGTAGTCAACTAGGCTGTCTGCTCGTGAAGAATTTGTGGAGTTCTGATTGCTGGACAACCAGTCAAACATGGGGGTGGCAATGTCTTTGTCCTCGCCTACCAAATGGCTGGCGCCCTCGAAGCGGTGTACCTGCGCGTGCGGGAGTCGACCCATGAGGTCGCGAAGATAACGGTCTGAGAAGACTGGATCCTTTGGCCCCCACAACATCAAGGTCGGAACGGTGAGCGTGCGTACAGCCTGCGCAATTTCGTTCAGCGTCGAGCGGCTGGGATGGTCTTCGGCGAAAGGAATATCTGCCACAAAGTTCGCTACGCCCTCGCGTTTGGCGGCACTTGTGTAGGGAGCCATGAATGCTTTGCGGACTTCTGGATCAAGCGCAGGCTGAGCTAACGAGTGGGTTACCTGTAAGAAGGCGCTGGTGGTCTTAGTGCCCCAACCATGAACCGCAGGATGTGAAGCGAGCTTCAACGCTGCGGGGAGTTCAAAGCCAGCAGGATGAATCGCGGTATTAGTTAAAATGACGTTGGCCAGCTGATCCTGATGGCTGGTGGCCCATCCCAGAGAAATGACACCACCCCAGTCATGACCCACGGTGGTGACCTTGCCGCTGAGCCCGAGCGAGTCGATGAGGTCTCCCAAATCATTAACTCGGTCAGCTAGCCGACGGAACTTGCCGGTACGCGCGGAGAATCCCATGTCTAGCTGATCCACCGCGACGACGCGCCACGGCAGAGCATTAGCCGAAACATGGTTCAACAGGCTGCGCCATAGGTACGACCACGTTGGGTTGCCATGGACACACACGAGGGTGCCGATGGGCTCAATTCCTCGTGCTAGAAGTTCGTCTTCGTTATCGAGCAGATGCCACATGTGCAGCGTCCCTGGATCATCCACTTTCGAAGTGGAAGGAACCTCAAGATAAGTCGAATAAATTCCATCTACACCGGGGAAAAGCTCGGTCACCAGGCAATCTCCATCATCGCGGTATTTAATCCTGAACCAACGCCCATACACAGAACACGGTCACCTGGCTTCAAAGTGTCAGCTTCCTGAGACAAGGTCATCGGCAAGGAAGCTGGACCAACGTTTCCCCACTTAGAGAAGGTGATCGGAACACGATCCTTGACTAGGCCCACAGCCTTGATGATGGCGTTGGTGTAGGACTTGGAGACCTGGTGGGTGACATACCGATCCATGGACTTCCAGTTCCATCCGGATTCCTGGGCTTCATCCCAAGCATTTACCACCAGTTCTAGGCCGTTGTCTAACAGCCCCTTGGTATCGGTGTACATTCCTGCCGGGCCACCTACGCACAGTTCATGGTGTTCGGTACCGGCGCGTGAGACGCCACCAATGATGCGGTGCCCGTCCGGGTGCAGATCTGCTGGGCCAATGACGGCTGCAGCTGCGCCCGAACCAAGGGTCAGAGTCGCAAACTCGCGCATGTAATCTTCACGAGTAGAGCTCTCATCGTTCAGGCGGCGGAATGTTGTTTCCTGAGTCGGGCGGGAATCTTCACCAGCCACGATCAGGGCGTACTTGATCTGCCCCGAATCAATCATGTTTGCTGCCAAGCTCATGCCGTTGACGAATCCTAGGCAGGCATTTGTTATGTCAAAATTCATAGCGGAGGATGGTAAACCCAGACCATTATGAATCTTGGAAGCTACCGAAGGCTCTAGGTTGCGGCGGGTGACTGAGGTGTTAATCAGCAGACCAATCTCGCCCGGTTCCACACCTGCCTGCGTCAGCGCATTTTGGCCAGCAACGATTGCAGCGTCGTCAAACTCGACACCCTCAGACCACCAACGGCGTTCTTTGACGCCCGACACCCGTTCAAGCAACTTCTTAGAAAGACGGAGGCGCTTGAGGCTTGGGGCCAGGCGTTCGTCGAATTCTGCTGAACTCATGACCTCTGGTGCAAGTACGCTATTTACCGCTATGAGGGCCACGTTGTGGTGTTTAAAAGTGGCGTTGCCGTTCAAAATGTAGCCTTTGTGTCGGGGCTGTTGCGCCGTGCTCGGACGCAACGAAGTAGAAGTAGATTGATGCTTTACGAGAAATAATAAAAAAACGTCTATCTCTACCGTATTCCTTGTTGGTGCACAGTGCGTACACGGGCACGCTATTTTCAGCGGTTAGCAAGAAACTCACAGTCTTTTTGGCTATATTTCGCCCATCCAACCCACGGTGAGTTACTGCGCAGTAACATTTTGGAGGAATGGGGCCGTCGATGGCTCGATTACTTTGGGAGTGCTCAGAAATAAGTTCTGCGACCCATGGCACCATTTTCTCCTCCGGTAGGCTTGCCTTGAACTACGGGCCCGATGGCGCTCCTACTGCAAATAGGCGGGAAATCTTATGGATCTACTACGCGGTTTAAGTCGAGAAGACCTATCGGTCGCGATTTGGGTATGCACCGCAGTGTTTGCTGTAGCGATGGGAATCTGGCGTCGGCGACAACTGCAATGGGTGGCTCTCAGTTCTGTGATGCTCTTTGCAGTGCTTAACGCCGGTGCGGGGATCTACGTTTTGCGGACCGTCGGGGATCCTCGATGGGCGCAGGAGGGAACCGTTCCACTCAGTGCACCTTCCTTGAGCGAGACGCCACTCGTTGGGCAATACTTGGACTCGTTAAATTCCGCACTCCAATCAATGGTTGGAAGTGTGAACTCGCTTGTGGCGTTCCAACAGGCGCTTCCGGTAGCACTGGATTTCTTCACGAAGAGTGGCTGGGCATTACTCATCGCCGTTCCACTGATGATTCTTGTCGCGGTGATGAGTTTTAGAGCCGCTAGGCGTCGAAAGCGAGAGCTCAATAATTACCGCGCGACTGTTGACCAGCTCAAAATTGATTTAGAGCAGGTCAAGGCCAGACTCACTATGTTGGATGGAGCGTCAAGCGTTGACCAAGCAACGGTAGCCCTACCGCAGGCCAGACGCAGAGATCAACGATAAAGAGATGCAGCGCTGAAGAAAATTTACCCTAAACAGCGAAATTGTTTGCCTGCAGGACCGTAAGTTTAGGGAGCTGATCCGCGCAGTTTCGCCCCAGGCCCGGGGGATACCTGAGACTCTCTTGGTGTGTCTAGAACGTGCCCGAGCGCGCACTGCACCACGGCAGAAACCTGCTCTCCACAACCGCTGTGCTTGATGAGTAACGGTGGTCCGGTCGGATCTGCCTCGTATCTGTCGCCCCATTGGAGTAGCGAAATTATAATCGGGTAAAGATCCAATCCCTTTGGGGTGAGGCGATATTCGTTACGCGTACGGTGGCCAGGTTCCTTGTATGGAGTGGCTACGAGTATTCCGCTGGCCATCAGGGAATTTAGCCGGGCGGAGATCATCGCTTCGGAAGCCCCTAGGTGGCTGCGTATCGCATCGAATCGACGCACTCCATTAAATGCTTCCCGGAGTATTAGCAAACTCCACTTTTCACCGACGACTTCCAAAGTGCGTTGAATAGAGCAATTCTCAGTGTCGTAGTCCTGCCACTGCATGTTCAAAGCAGCTCCTTACCGTTGACAGATCCTGACTCTCTAGCTAGCTTCAAATATAACAGCCAGCTTTTGAAGGGCAAGAGATTGAACACGAATGAAGAACTTCTGCCAGGTATGACGCGGACTGAGCCCAGCGAGTTTGTGGCTGCTACCGGTTTTGTCGTTGATGAACTTAACGCCACGTCCCTGCGCGGGCACGTGCAATTAGGACCAAATCACCACACACCGTGGGGAGTGGTGCATGGAGGACTGTTCACCACAATCGTAGAAAGCGCCGCCAGTATTGGGGCGAGCTTCGCCGTCAAAGAGCATCGACAATTTGCCGTCGGGGTTCACAACGCCACAGATTTTTTGCGGCCAGGTAGTTCCGGCTTGGCTCTAGTTGAGGCCACAGCTTTGCATCAAGGCCGTACCCAACAATTATGGGAAGTCATCATCACAGACGACGCTAGTTCCAAGGTGCTGGCTCGCGGGCAACTGCGCCTACAAAATGTGCCGTTGCCCGAGAAAACAGAAAATCAAGGCTAGAGGAGCCATATTAATGGAAGCTAGAACTGACGCCCGTGAAAAACTTGTGAAGTGGAGAGATCCTGCTGACGCCATGGATCAGCTCCCGTTACTTTCCGGACTGGAATATCTGAAACAGATGGCATCCGGTGACCTTCCTGGTGCACCAATCGCGTCGCATCTCAATATGGATCTAGTCGAAGTCAGCGAAGGGTCGGTCACTTTCACAAGTACACCGGATGAGTCTTTGTATAACCCGATTGGGACTGTGCATGGGGGACTAGTTTGTGCAGTGCTGGACTCTGCACTCGGTTGCGCTGCGCACTCGACGCTTCCTGCAGGAATGGGATACACCTCCATTGAAATCAAAGTGAACTACCTACGTCCGGTGTTGGCGGATAGTGGACCGCTACGTTGCACCGGAACTGTTACCAAGCCGGGACGTCGAGTGATCTTCGCTGAAGGAGAAGTTGTAGATAAAAACGGGAAGGCAGTAGCTACTGCGTCGGGATCGCTTCTCGTGTTTCCGCTTGATATTCCGAAAGACTGAGTGCTGAAAAGTGTCGGTTACACGGGATAACTTGGATTTACCGCCAATGCATTGGCAAGGTGCAAGTTTTCTGATGGGAATGGTATGAAGTTTTCTTCTGATATGAAAGACCGTATCTGTGGAGTACTTACAGGTATGGCCGCGGGAGACGCTCTTGGCGCTGGGTACGAATTTGGTCCTCCCCTGCCGGCTGACAAACCGGTAGCCATGATCGGTGGCGGGCTAGGTGACTTTGCCCCCGGAGAGTGGACAGACGATACCTCGATGGCGATCGTGATTGCACGCGCACTAGCGAACTCCGGAGGTCAACTCGACGCAGGCGCATCTGACTATATGGTGCGTCAGTGGGCTATCTGGGCGAAAGATGCGCCGGATGTAGGCACCCAGACTCGGGCTGTTCTCGGTGCGGCGGAACAAACCGCACGGGCTAATAAGCGCGATGCTCCGAATACGCAGGATGCAGTCGCCGCTGCGACTGCGATTCACCGGCAAACAGGTCGTTCGGGCGGCAACGGAAGCCTGATGAGAACTGCTCCCATTGCTTTGGCTTATCTAGACCGTACGCCGGATGAGACATACCAGGCGGCAGTCGAGATTAGTAAGCTGACTCATTTCGATGATGAAGCAGCCGAAGCCTGCGCTTTATGGACGCTAGCAGTACGTCACGCCGTACTCAGCGCAGAACTAGATATCCGCGTAGGGCTGCCACTTCTAAATCCTGAACGCGCCTTAGCTTGGGAACGACGAATTCAGCAGGCAGAAGAAAAAGCCCACGCGATTTCTCACATAACGGCTGGGTAGTTGAAGCATTCCAAGGCGCTTGGAGTTCCATCACGGTTTCCAATGTTGCTGAGGGCGGGAGTGCTGAGCACCTCGTCGCAGCAGTCGAAGCTGCGGCACGCGGCGGGGTCGATACGGACACCGTGGCCGCAATTGCTGGATCGTTGGCCGGGGCTGCTTCTGGGTTGCGGTCTATTCCGGCGCAGTGGTTGGAAATACTGCATGGTTGGCCGGGCATGAACGCAAAAAATCTCGTTGAGCTCTCACTCAAACTCGTCGATTAGTGGACCGTCGGGCCGCTGTGGCGGTTCCACGCTCACTGCGTGGCGTACCCCGCGGACTCCCAATCCGCTGAGATCAACCGCTAAATACCAGGGGCCTGAACGGGGAACCTTGATTCGGTAAGGTGCTTTACGCGCTAAGCTACCTCGGAAATCGTAATCTTCTGAATCTTGGAATGCTGCGTAATTTTCCGGGTCCATGAGCCTGAGGTAGGCAGGTCCGCTGAGCGTGACTACCAAGATGGTGCCACGTTCAAGATGATCCCAAGAGTATTCGGTGAAATCAGGAGCGGTCATTGAGATTCCTCTGTAATCGAGCAGCGTTTTGCGTAACCGTTAGCTGTGTCCCGAAGCCGCATGCGGATACGGCGTTCGAACTATCAACTGTAAGTTAATAGTTCGAACGCCGTACGTAGAACGCTGGATACTACTTTTAGACCAAAGTCGCGGTGTCAATCACGAAGCGGTAGCGAACGTCAGACTTCATCACGCGCTCATAAGCTTCGTTGATCTGCTCGGCGCCAATGACCTCGATTTCAGCACCAATGCCGTGCTCGGCACAGAAATCCAACATCTCTTGGGTTTCTTCGATGCCGCCAATCTGTGAACCGGCAAACGAACGACGTCCACCGATCAATGCGAAGGCATTCACCGGCAATGGTTCTGCCGGGGCGCCCACATTGACCATGGTGCCGTTTACACGCAACAGCTCAAGGTAATCGCTGATATTGATCGAGGCGCTGACCGTGTTAATGATCAGGTCGAAGTTCTTGTGCAGATCCTTGAAGGTGCTCTCGTCGCTGGTGGCGCGGTAATCGCTGGCACCCATGCTCAGTCCTTCGTCTTTCTTCTTTAACGACTGGGATAACACGGTAACTTCGGCTCCCATCGCACTAGCGATCTTCACGGCCATATGGCCTAGACCGCCAAGTCCCACCACTGCCACCTTCTTGCCGGGGCCTGCACCCCAGCGCTTCAGCGGCGAGAAAGTGGTGATGCCGGCGCAGAGTAGCGGAGCGGCCACATCAAGCTCGATACCTTCTGGGATGCTCAATACGAAGTTTTCGGTGACCACAACATGAGTGGAATACCCACCCTGAGTGATGGTTCCATCGCGATCGACCGAACCATAGGTTCCGACGGAGCTGTCGCAGAATTGCTGGTCGCCAGCGAGGCAATTTTCGCATTCCATGCAGGAGTTAACCATGCATCCCACTCCAACACGGTCACCGATCTTGTGTTTGGTGACTTCGGTTCCGACCTCGGTCACAATACCGGCGATTTCATGGCCTGGAGCCAATGGGTAGGACTGTGGTCCCCATTCGCCGCGCACGGTGTGAATGTCCGAGTGGCAGATGCCCGAGTACTTGATGTCGATCAGGACGTCGCGCGGACCAACCTCGCGTCGCTCGATCTGAGTTGGAATCAATCCTTCGGTAGCCGAAGGTGCAGCGTATGCATTGACCATGGTTGTCATAGTTCTCTTTCCTCGTACTCAGTGAATGCGCCTTACCCCAAGAGAATCGGGTAGATCTAATCGGGCAAAGCGTGTGTTCCGGAAATTAACAACAGCCCAAGAAGCCAAAATAATCCCGCCGAGCCTGATTATTTGCCAATTCCCAGCTAGATCGGCGAAATCCATGAAACTAGGGCTGAAAGGACAGGGAAGAAGGCTGACTGTCATTTTTGTCGTCCCGTTGTGAACCTAAGTATTTGATACGTGACAGTCAAAGAGACCCATCCGAGTTACTCAATGATAGTCTCCCATTTACTAACTGGTGTGGCGTTGAAAGGATCTCTCATGGATGACACTCAAATAGGCGCTGTTACTGGCGCTGGCGCAATCAACGCACTGAATTGGAAATTGCCTGAGAACCTGCACTGGTCTTTTCAGCATATGGCTGATTTCTTGCCCACAGCCGAAATTCCACGTGGTTCAGCGACGCCTTCGGAACTACCCGTTGCGCTTCGTAATCTGGACTTGGTTCTAGCGCCGTCCAGCATTCCGGGTGCTCCGCTGGTGACCGTTGGATCGATCATGGCTACAACACATACCGATGCCTGGATGGTTTCGCATCGGGGCACAGTGATCACAGAACAATACTTCGGGCAGATGAATGAAGATTCCTCGCACCTTTTGATGTCGATGAGTAAATCTCTCATTGGTGCCGTTGCAGGTTCCTTATGCGACTCGGGAGTACTAGATCCTGATGCCCAGATCACGGACTATATCCCTGAATTGGCCGACTCAGGTTATGCCGGCGCGAGGGTGCGTCACTTGCTCGATATGTGTTCAGGAATTGATTTCTCTGAAAATTATTTGGATCCACTCTCCGGGATCCGCCGGATGTCGGAGGCCATCGGCTGGGCACCAACCAGTACGCCTGGACCGACCGGGATGTACCCGTTCCTGAAAACACTGCAACGCAAGACAGCTCACGGCGGAGTATTTGAGTATCGCTCCTGCGAAACTGACATGCTCGGCTGGGTGTGTGAGGCCGCTTCAGGAACCGCAATGCCACAGCTGATGTCTGAAGTCTTATGGAGCAAGCTGGGTAGCGAATCTGACGCGACGATTTGCATTGATCAGTACGGGACCGGAACTTTCGACGGCGGGATCAATGCCACGCTACGAGATATGGCCCGATTCGGTGCAGTATTCCTCAATGAGGGACTGTCCTTGACGGGGGAACGTGTGCTCTCTGAAGACTGGATTACACAAACGTTGGAAGGCGATCCGGATTCACGAGACGCTTTTGCCGCTAGCCCGGGGGATTACCGTATGCCCGGCGGTATGTACCGTAACCAAATGTGGTTTCCATCTCCCGGTAATGATGTGGTGCTATGCATGGGTATCCATGGACAGATGGTCTACATTAACCGTCCCGCGCAGATGGTTGCCGTGAAACTCTCCAGTTGGCCATTGCCGCAGGACCCGATCAAGCTTTACGCAACATTGGGCGCTTTCGATTCGATTGCTGCTGCCCTAATCGTAGAAGCACAGACCGCGCCAGAAAACGCATAGAAGTTACCAACGTCTTCGTGCGGTGGTGATCGGATTCTGTCGGTGAAGTCGTTGCGCGGCTTCTGTGCGGTCTTTGCAACCTGAACTAATTGGTTTCGCTGCAACAGGGTGAACGCCACCTGCTCCGACATTTAAATAAGAACTGCTGCCAGTTGCGAGGTCAGTGTATTTAGATCTAGCGGTTCCACAACGACGCTCTGAAAATGCGCTCTCATGAATTCAAAAGTCGATCGAGCCCGTTGTCGGTGTTAAAAGTGCGAAGTTCTCAATGAATTGGACGCCAGACAGCGACTCCAGAAGCGGCTGCGGATGGGTGAACTAGTTGGGTCGATCAGTGGGTCTGGTTGTTCTTAGTTTAAATTTGAATTTTTACTTTGATCTGAGCTAATTACCACAAACTGTCGGATTGTCGACATATCGTGGTTGGTATGGAGACGCGGCTTGGACAATCTAAAACTTCAACTATTCACTCATTGGCCCAAGTGAGAGGATTTGTGGCCAGCCACATCTCTTCGACTCGAATGGTGCAATTTCGCGGAGAAGTCATTGGAAAAGTAAGGGGGACAGCCGATAAAAGGTGGCTTACACTCATTGACGGTAGGACTGCATTAGAAATTGAAGCACCGTCGCACGCTTTTCCCAGCAAGCTCCGCGAAGGGCAACAGCTAGTTGTCACAGCCAAACCGAACTTTGACGTGTGGCGAAGGAACCCGGTATGGAAAGTAAGCGACCCCATTGCCGGTGATATGCAATCAGCGGTTCGGATCCTTCCCGAAGTTGGCCCCCTGGAACTTTCCCGACAAAAAGTAGCCCGAGAATTCGGGATTCGACCGAAGCCAATTCGCAACTTAGAAAGTATTCGTCCCACAGGAAAAATCAAAAACGTGGTGGTTATCTGTGGTCAGGACGCTCAGGTGTTAGCGGATTTTAAGAGGGGCCTGCACGAAAGCGACAGAGGGCATCGGGTTTCGGTCATGGCTGTGGAAGCACACATCCAAGGGACACGAGCGGTTGACGATATATCTAGCAGGCTAAAAAATCTCAAACCTAGTGATGCCGATGCCGTCATCATTATTCGCGGTGGCGGATCTTATGCGGATTTCGCTGTCTTCGACGAACGAGACCTCATCGAAGCTGTAGTTCGTTGTCAGGTTCCAGTTATTACTGCCTTGGGGCACAGTGAACATATTCCAATGGCGGCTAGGGCTGCGTCTGCAAATTTCACCGTTCCGCACGATGCCGGTGCATCGATCCGCAAAGAGAATTCCAAACGTTATTTCGATGGTCAACCTTCATACGCAAATCTCAAAAATGAGAATCAAAGACTAAATGCAGTAGAAAAAACATTGCGGGCGCAGGCAAGAACAAACGAACGGTTGCTCGATAGCCTCAAGCGCGATTTGGATTTGGAACGAATAAAGCACGCAAAGTCACAAGAACAATGCATAGTTGCCCAAAAAGAGGCTAGCGAAGTCCATCAGCAGTCTTATCGGGATTACTTAACGATTGCGCTGCAGTCGGTACGTTTGAAGTCACTATCTAACGGATTGTGGTGGTGTCTTTGGACAACGCTGGTCGCCATCTTGACCTTCTCCAGTGCCAGTCTTTCTGTAGGTTCTGCCGTGATGATCACGGTATTTCCTGCGCTCTGGATGTTACTGACGTTCACTGGAGGATATCGAGGCAGAAAGATTGTTGAGTCACAGGCCTGGCGAACGTCATCCATGGGGGAGGACTTGCGGTGGTTAAGGAAGAGCTTGCAGGGAGCGAGCTCACCTAGAGACCTTCGGTGGGTGCTGAAGCGGAGAACCGATATCGAGAATCCTGGATCAAAATAAATACTGCTGTCCGCCGAAGTGCATAAGGCGTTCTCAACACCCGCGAAAATCGCGTGGAACTGCACCTTTTGCCAATTCCCGGTAGGCTTAGAGTAGGACTTGGCCGCTGGCCAAGACCTCAACGATAAAAACACTCCCTTGACCGCGTCACCGTGAGTCCTGACCGCCAGTATCGCGGTCCTCGGTAGTGGCTTTCGCTTTAGCCCATTGATGGCTGAAGCGCGGGTCTCGATCGAAGACCAGATCTGGGTAGGGCGTCACGGATCGCTTGTCAGCTATGGGAGCGATCGAAAGGAGAACCCCCTTAATGGAGGGTCCAGAAATTCAATTCGCCGAAGCACAGATCGACAACGGTCGTTTCGGTACCCGCACCATTCGTTTTGAGACCGGCCGTTTGGCTAAGCAGGCCGCTGGCGCTGCAATGGTTTACATTGACGAAGAGACCGTACTGCTCTCGGCCACCTCGGCCGGTAAGCACCCACGCGAAGGCTTCGACTTCTTCCCACTGACCGTGGACGTTGAAGAGCGCATGTACGCAGCTGGCCGTATTCCGGGCAGCTTCTTCCGCCGCGAAGGTCGCCCATCGACCGAAGCCATCTTGGCTTGCCGTCTGATGGACCGCCCACTGCGCCCAGCATTCGTCAAGGGCCTGCGCAACGAGGTTCAGGTTGTTGTAACCGTCCTAGCTATCGATCCAGATGAGCTTTACGACGTTGTCGCAATCAACGCTTCCTCGATGTCGACTCAGCTTTCGGGTCTGCCATTCTCCGGCCCAATCGGTGGCGTTCGCGTTGCCTTGGTTGACGATGGAGAAGGCGCCCAGTGGGTTGCATTCCCTAAGCACAGCCAGCTGAAGAACGCAGTGTTCAACATGGTCGTTGCCGGCCGTGTTGCAGGCGACGACGTAGCCATCATGATGGTTGAAGCCGACGCTACCGACAACGCTTGGGAACTGATCCAGGGCGGCGCTACCGCGCCAACCGAAGAGGTCGTTGCCGAGGGTCTAGAAGCTGCTAAGCCATTCATCAAGGTACTTTGCGAAGCGCAGGCCGATTTGGCTTCGCGTGCAGCGAAGGAAACCGTTGAGTTCCCAATCTTCCGCGACTACGAAGATGACGCCTACGCAGCGGTTGAAGCAGCAGCTTCCATCCGCCTGGCAGAAATCTACGCCATCGCAGACAAGCAGGATCGCGACAACGCGGCCGGCGAGTTCAAGGACGAGATCGTTGCATCGCTTACCGCCGAGGGCTCAGCCTTCGCCGAGCGTGCTGGCGAAATCTCCAAGGCTTTCGGTGCCGTAACCAAGCACATCGTGCGTCAGCGCATCCTGACCGAGCAGATCCGTATCGACGGCCGTGGCCTAGCTGACATCCGTCAGCTTTCCGCCGAGGTTGAGGTTCTGCCTCGCGTCCACGGTTCGGCAATCTTCGAGCGTGGCGAAACCCAGATCATGGGCGTCACCACCTTGAACATGCTCAAGATGGAACAGCAGATCGACTCGTTGAGCCCGGTAACCCGCAAGCGTTACATGCACAACTACAACTTCCCGCCATACTCGACCGGTGAAACCGGCCGTGTGGGCTCGCCTAAGCGCCGCGAAATCGGCCACGGTGCCCTAGCAGAACGCGCCATCGTGCCAGTTCTTCCAACGCGTGAAGAATTCCCATACGCAATCCGCCAGGTCTCCGAGGCATTGAGCTCCAACGGCTCAACCTCCATGGGTTCGGTTTGCGCCTCGACCCTGTCGCTGCTGAACGCTGGCGTGCCACTGCGCGCACCGGTTGCCGGTATCGCTATGGGTCTGGTTTCGGACACCGTTGACGGCGAAACCCGTTACGCGGCCCTGACCGATATCCTCGGTGCCGAGGATGCCATGGGTGACATGGACTTCAAGGTGGCTGGTACTCCTGAGTTCATCACCGCGATCCAGCTTGATACCAAGCTTGACGGCATTCCTGCATCGGTGCTCGCCGCAGCGCTGACTCAGGCTCGCGAGGCTCGCCTGCACATCCTGAACGTGGTCAACCAGGCCATCGACACCCCGGATGAGCTGTCCACCTACGCGCCACGCATCATCTCGGTGAAGATCCCAGTGGATAAGATCGGCGAGGTCATCGGCCCGAAGGGCAAGATGATCAACACCATTCAGGAAGACACCGGAGCTGACATCTCGATTGAAGATGACGGCACCGTGCTGATCGGCGCCACCAATGGTGAGTCCGCTGAAGCCGCACGTTCTGCCATCAACGCCATCGCTAACCCTCAGGTTCCTGAGATTGGCGAGCGTTACTTGGGTACCGTAGTGAAGCTGACCACCTTCGGTGCGTTCATCTCGCTGACCCCAGGCAAGGACGGACTGCTGCACATCTCCGAGCTGCGCAAGATCAACGACGGCAAGCGCGTCGATGATGTTGAGGACGTAGTCTCGGTCGGTCAGAAGATCCAGGTTGAGATCACCAAGATCGATGACCGCGGAAAGCTGTCGCTGTCTCCAGTTGTTGAAGAGGACGAGGCTTCGGAAGAAGCAGCAGAGTAATACTCTCCTCTAGTTTGAAAACCCCGGTTCACATTTGTGAGCCGGGGTTTTCTGTTACCCAGAGACGACTGCTAATTGAAAGCAATCGGAGACGGACACGAATTAGCAGTTGCAACTGACAAAGTCGCAACTGCTAAATTTAAATGTGGATGTACTGCGTTGGCGCCTACCTCCATGGCACCACATTCGCAAGAGACTGCTTGAGGTACTTTGGGTCATTGACGAACTATATTGAATCTTCGGAAATTCGACTACGGCTACCGAAATATCGTTCATAGCGCATTTCTGATTTCAAGAATCTTGCCCCGAAAATAGTTGACGAAAGGTAGCCAAAGGACGACAAAACCCCGGCTCGTCTGCGACACCGGGGTTCTGCGTGATTAGGGTAACCCCGAGACGGTTCCGCTAGAAACCTAGAGCTCAGGGACTGAATTTGGGGTGTACCTAGCTAACTGGGGGAGCAGAGCTTAGATGAGCATCATAGAACTCGCGCAGCTGAACACTCTTGGCGATAACAATCGCATCCCAATCTTCCATGCTGGTGGAGCTGTCAGCGTAGTCCGAAGGAACCTTGAAGATCTGCAGTGGAACGTCAAAACGCTGGCACATGCTCGCGTAGGCGTAACCTTCCATGTCTACTAGCTGCGCATTCAGGCCGGAAATGTGGGTGCGCTGCTCGTCATTGCTTACAAACACATCTCCGGTAGCCATAGTGGCTTGAGTATCAGGCAACAGGATCTCACCGGTTGGCACCACATCATTCGAGGCCAATGGGAAGTCGTGCTGGATCAAACGAGTCACCTGGTAAATCGTATCCAAGCTCGGACGGTCTTCATCGGCATTGCCGACTACCCCTGCGGTGCCCAGAACGATGACGCGCTCTACGCCGCCCTCGGCGAGCGCACCGGCGAGTGCTACCGAAGCGTTGACCTTCCCTACTCCGGAGACGATGTGTGGCACGTCTGCGAAGGCGGATGCTTCATCACTGTGCGCGAATACGAGCAGGGTCTTCTGTTCCGACATTCGGTTCCTCTCAACAACAACTTAAGTCTTTTTGATTCTGACCGGAAACAGATTCGACGGTCAGCATGCTCACTTGAGTTTATCGGTTACGGGCTATGAAGTTTTTCAATTTTGCTAATGGGGGAGCGGATAGACTGAAACTATGAGTGAAATTGAACTTGCAGCTGTTGAAAGTTTTGCCCTGGACCACACCAAGGTCAAGGCTCCCTACGTGCGTAAGATCGGCGTTGAGCGTGGGCCTAAGGGCGATGCCATCACGAACTACGATATTCGTTTTGTGCAGCCAAACCACGGTGAGATCCCTACCGCTGGCCTGCACACCATTGAGCACACCATGGCTGGTCTGATTCGTACGCGCTTCGAGGGCTTGATTGATTTCTCGCCATTCGGCTGCCGTACTGGTTTCCACATGATTGTCTGGGGCGAGCCAACTCCAGCTGAGGTTGCCCAGGCCATCAAATCTTCTCTCGAAGACTTAGCCGAGAAAGTCACCTGGGATGACGTTCCAGGTACTGAGGCCGTGAGCTGTGGCAACTTCCGCGATCACAGCCTGCACTCGGCGAAGGAATGGGCAAAAGTGATCTTGGAACAGGGCATCAGCCTGGATGCGTTTGATCGCACCAACATTGCCTAATTGAAGCCGTTGAATCGTCTTCGGTAACTAATAGTTTCGGTTAATTGATTATGGTGCGGTGAGCACACTTTGGGTCAATGTAGCCTAATGAACCCCAGCGTTTGAGATGTAAGCGCTGGGGTTCGTTGTTGCTTAACCGTGTTTGGATGCAAAATAAGTTGATTCTCGAATCACGGTTGAGATGCCCCAGTTAGATCGCCTTCTCTCCTGTGAATTTACTGGATAGTGGTTGTTCTCGTGGCTGCTTTGTCCTTGAATGGGAATACTTGGCTTGGTGCCAGGGGATAAGGAGAGCAACATGGACAACACCATTGATCCAACGCACGCGCCCGCTCCGGAACCACCACCTCCGCCGGCGGAACCGACCACACCTGATCCGTTGACCCCTGTCCCTGGAGGTCCGAATAGCCCCGAGCCGCCTTCGACCCCGGGGTTCCCGCCAGATCCAACGATGCCGCCGGGAGCACCGGATGCTCCCGAACCACCTCCGACGATTCCAAATGATCCATTTGGATAGGCTGACAGCAACTGCCCCGACCCTCTTGTGGTTGTGTGGGCGGCACTAGCTCGGCTTCGGATCTGTTTTTTGGAAGATCTACGGGAAGTCGGTGAAATAAAACTCATCTGCTGATTACCGTGTGGCACTTTGTTAGCCATTCAGTCCACAACTTCAAGGCTCTCCTTCCACCTCATCTTGGGGGAGGGAGAGCTTTGTACTGGGATATTACGGATTCTTCTGTGTGGGGAATACGGACGCTGTCTATGCTCCACTGTGGGAGAATGGTGGCAGTGTTCCGCCCGGATTCAAGTGCCGGGGCCCCATGTTTTAAGGATGTTTCTCTGTGGTCATGATTCCGTTGCCCTTGCACTCGGTGGAGGCACAACAGTTCTCACCGATTGATCCGGCCGACCCATCGCTGGTCCACCGTGGCGAGGGCGGGGCAGAAGTGCGTCGCAGTATTCTTCCCGGTGGTGTCCGTGTGCTCACCGAAGCCATGCCCGGACAGCGGTCGACCACCGTAGGATTCTGGGTACCCGTTGGATCTCGTGACGAAGAAGCCGGGCACTATGGATCGACCCACTTCCTAGAGCACCTGCTGTTTAAGGGAACTAAGAAGCGCACTGCGCTTGAAATCGCTCAGGCTTTTGACGCAGTGGGCGGCGAATCAAATGCTGCGACCGCGAAAGAATCCACCTGCTATTACGCGCGAGTGCTTGATTCCGATCTGCCAATGGCCATGGACGTCATCGCAGACATGGTGACCTCCGCAGTTATTGACCCCTTGGAATTGGAGCAAGAGCGTGGGGTGATCATCGAAGAACTAGCGATGGACGCTGACGATGCCACCGAGGTAGCCCACGAACACTTCGTCGCGAAGGTCCTTGGCGATCACCCGTTGGCGCGACCCATTGGTGGCACACCCGCCGAGATCATGGAGATCTCCCGCGAGGCAGTGATGGAGCACTATCGGGCGCATTACCGTCCGAGCGAAGTGATCATCACCGCGGCAGGCTCGCTCAACCACGACGAACTCTGCGCAATGGTTCTCACCTCGTTGTCCGAGGCGGGCTGGGATCTTGACCCGATGGCCGTTCCGGAACCGCGTCGTTCCTCGGAACCAGCAACCATTGTTTCGGTGCCCGGCATTGAAGTGATCAACCGCCCGGTAGAACAAGCCAGCATCATCATTGGTTGCCCAGGTATTAGCGGACAAGATGAGAGACGGCAGGTACTTGCCGTGCTCAACGCGGTCCTCGGTGGGGGTATGAGCTCGCGTCTGTTCCAAGAGATCCGTGAAAAGCGTGGACTTGCATACTCGACTTATTCATTCTCGGCTGCGTATACCGATGCCGGATACTTCGGCATGTATGCCGGTTGTTCGCCAGCCAAGGCGAGCGAAGTAATCGGCCTGCTTGAATCCGAGCTGGATCGGTTGGCTGCGGATGGTATTACCGATGCTGAATTAGCGCAGGCCAAGGGCCAGCTCGCCGGCGGTACGGTGTTGGCTCTGGAAGATCCAGGAAGTCGCATGTCGCGTCTGGGCCGAGCTGAGATGGTTACCGGAGAATTCCAAGACATTGATGAGGCATTGAGCCGAGTTAATGCGGTCACCAAGGAAGACGTGCAGGGGTTGGCTCAGGAGCTGGCTGCCAAGGAACGCACCATCACCGTGGTCGGTCCATTCGAATCGGCAGCGGCGCTGGGGCGCTAAATACTTCAACAAAAACATAAGGGACGCTTAACACTTCAACAGTGTGGGGCGTCCCTTACCTTTTGATAATGGAGTCATTGCGCTTAGCGGGCTGCGCGAACCAGCTGGGCTAGTTGTTCAAAATGCGAGTAGTTGAAACCGTGCGCCGCATCCTCGAATACCGACAGCTTCGCGTTTGGAGCGTTGGCCACAAGCCGTAACCCAAAGTCCGGTGGTGAGAGCGAATCCTTCGTGCCGCAAACTACATCGACGGGAACAGGAACCGATCCCAAATAGTCAATGGTTGGGTAATCGAGCATCTGCGTGCAACTCTTAGCCCACCACGGAATGCCACATCGCAGGTAGTCAACAAGCAAGATGACCTTGACGGCGTTCAACTCATGGGGAAAGTCTTGCAAGAGTCTGCGTGCCTGCCGGAAGAGCGTATCTTCTCGGTCATTAACCGCTGGTGCGGCAATGATCAGGTGTTTGAGCAGCTCGGGACGACTACGAGCAATCTCGATGGACACCTGAGCTCCCATGGAATGTCCCAGAATGACCGCGTCTTTCACATTTAATGTGCGTAACGCGAGGGAGACCTCATGAGCAAAGCGTGCCACGCTAACCGGCCTGCCATCATCCATATTCTTGCCGTGGCCAGGCAACTCCGGAACGATCACTCGATGGTCACGGGATAGCTCTTGGGCTAGGGGAGTGAAATACCTGCTGGAGGCTCCAAGGCCATGAATGAGCACCACATCGGGACCAGTTCCTGCCACGCGTACCGATAAGCGGGTACGCAACGTCTCCGGGATCTGTCCAAAATAGCCGTGCCGCACACGTACCCTTCCGTCCGCGGACGATTCCACGAAAAAATTTAGTATTTATTTGCTGAAGGCTCTACTCTAGCCAAGATCTGTTCCAAGCAGATGCAGGTCAGCTTTAGGGTAGGCCAACGGAATGTTCCTCGATTGCCGACCACAAGTCTTCTGGGAAGATTTCCTTGAGGTCCTGTTCATAGGCACTTCCGTCGCCAGGGACTCGGATCTGATCGCCATCAATGCGAAAAGGATAGGACTCGCCCTGTAGAAGTTCTTGCTCAGAAGTTGAAGCAGAAGCAGTGGTCATACAATCGGCCCAGCCATAGGTTGTCTCGCCGTCTTGCCGAAATACCTCGACTTGGCAGGAAGGTGATTCAATCCCCGAGCTTTGCTCTTCGACTATATCGACGAGTCGTGCGCGTTCATCATCGCTCAGGGTTGGAGGTACATCGCCAGAACTACATGCGATGGTACAGAACGTGACGACGGCTACTAAAAAAGTGCCAGCGCACCATCGCTTCAGGACAGTCCCCATTTTACTTGCCAACTCCTTGGAAGATCTTGAAGCTTATTTTTCCTTGAGTTGCCCAGCAATACAAGCTGGGCACCGTATATCTCAAGATGATCGCAAAAAATCTGATGAGGGTTCAACTCAGCACGATGTGGACTTGAACGGGTAGAGATCACGTCATCGATGCCAAGTGCTACTGCCTGCAAGCGATACGCTTAAAGACATGAGTGCACAAATTAAGGTTGCGGTACTAGGTGCCGCAGGACGAATGGGCGAGGAAGCTGTTAAAGCTGTCTCCGCGGCCGCCGATATGGAACTCGTGGCCAGCCTCGGACGCGGCGCGGACCTCAACGAGATTCTGGAGGCCGGAGCAACCCACATCGTTGACCTGTCGGTCCCGGCAGCTACCGAAGCTAACGTGCGTTTTGCCGTAGAAAACGGACTACACGCCGTGGTGGGAACCACCGGATGGGATGCCGAGCGCCGCTCCAGCCTTGAAGAGCTACTCGCGCAGCACCCGGAAGTTGGTGTGTTGATTGCGCCAAACTTTGCCCTCGGCTCCGTGCTTGCCAGTGCATTTGCGGCCACCGCCGCTAAATACTTTGAATCGGTAGAAATTATCGAACTGCACCACCCGAATAAGGTGGATGCTCCCAGCGGTACTGCTGTACGCACCGCCGAACTGATCGCCGCCGCTCGCAAGGCTGCAGGTGTTGCGAAAAGCCCAGACGCCACCGATACACAGCTTGATGGTGCCCGCGGTGCCCTTGTAGATGACGTGCATGTGCACTCAGTGCGTTTGCGTGGCTTGGTAGCCCATCAGGAGGTCCTCTTCGGTGGGCCGGGCGAACAGTTCACCTTGCGCCACGATTCCTATGACCGCGCCTCGTTTATGCCAGGTGTGCTCTTAGGGCTACGACAGGCTTCGGCGCATGCCGGCCTGACTTATGGACTAGACGGATATTTGGAGTTGGGTCAGTGAAAACTAAACTCTGGGTAGGCGTAATTCTGCTTGTATTCGCCTTGTATATCTTTATGTCATTCACCCAAGCGGTGCGTTTCATGAGCACCGGCGAACCGATCGCTATCGCCATGGGAGTAGCGGTTTTCGTGATTCCGGCTTTAGGCGTGTGGATCTTGATTCGCGAGGTGCTCTTTGGGCTTCGTACGGAAAAAATGGGCAAGACCCTTGCCGAGCTGGGGGAGCTTCCCGAGGATCTTCCTCGGATGCCCTCGGGGCGGTTTATTCGTGAAGCTGCGGATGCCGACTTCCCACGTCATAAGGAAGATGTCGAGGCGAATCCGGAGTCGTGGAAGTCTTGGTATCGCTTGGCCTTGGCCTATGACGCCAGCGGGGACCGCAAACGTGCACGTTCCTCGATGCGTACAGCGGTGAACTTCTTTGTCGCCGATAATAAAGCTTCGGCAGCAAGCAACAAATAACGCTTTGGAGCATTGGCTAAAGGGAGTACCAAAACCCAGGCGGGTTTTGGTACTCCCTTTAGTTTTCGCTGCAGAATCTCGGTGTACTAGGTCACCGGTAGCCAGATGCACCGTTCAACAGAGTCATCTTTCTCAACCACGTTATAAAGCTTCCACCCCTCGGGTTCCGCAGCTTCGGTAGTGTCCATCCCATTGCCTGCGATGCTAATGCCGCGAATCAGATCATTGGCCGCGAATTCTTGCTTCGTTTCCTTGTTTGGCGCCAGATAGTATGGCTCGTCAAATGGGAGGATATCTCCAGGAATCGCTTCATTACAGATGCCGCCGTAACCTCGCTTTGGGGCAGTCTGTACCGGGAGCCAAGTTTTGTTTTTGCCGACTTGCTCTACGGAGATGGTTCTAGTTACTTTCCACGTTCCACCTTCGGCGCATGACCGGTCTGTATCAAACATGGTTCGTCGTGTTTCCATAATTTTGATTCCACCCGATACTGCGGTGACCTTGTTCACCGAGTCCCCACAACTACGTTCCACAGCAACTGGCTGTAGCAACTGTTTCGGCTTCTGCCCGTCAGCCAGCCACAGATACATGAGGGTTGTATAGGCATTTCCATCTGAATATTCCAAGATGGCTGCGGCGTCGTCAACGCCATCGTTATTCAAGTCTGAGTAGACCACGTCGCCGAGTTTGTAAGATGGTGAAAGCTTTTCGTCATTATTGGTGACGGACTTTCCGTTCTGCAGTTTTACGATGGGACGCGGCTTATTCTCATACCCTTCACCCAACTTCCAATCCGTGTTGCCCAAGTCAAAATCTCGGAGACTTAGAGCTGTCGGTGAGGGTGAAGGCGTCGGCGCGCTGGGCTGTTCTGCTGGAGCAGAAGAACAGCCTACGAGAGTGAATAGAAGTGCAATAGCTGAAATTTTTACCGAGAGAGTGTCGGTTTTACTTCTGCCGCGTCGATATTTTTTCATAAAGAAAGTGTAACTAAACACTTGTCAGTCGTTCAAAATACCCAGTTTTTGTTTCGTTCTTGAATGGTGCGAGCAGGCTAATTCGGGTCGTGATTCTTTCCGTCAGTTGGCAGGATGCTCAGATAGCGCACGCCTGCCTCCAGTGGTCCGGTCTTGCCCCAATGGTGCAATACCATCGCTGTCAGCAACATGAGAACACACAGCGTCCACCATTGAACCCAGGCAGATAAGCCAACCTGCAACATCGGGAGTACGACTAAGTGCCCAATGTATAACGTGAGCGGTGCCCGTCCGGCTGCTGCCAACAAAGCTCCGACGTAGCCTAGATGGGAAGTCACTAAGAGCAGTATTGCCAACAGCGCCAAGGCGCATGCTGCTGCATGAATGGTGAAGATCATCGAACCCGAATGCGCAGTTGGCAACCAGATATAGGACGTTTCGCTCAAAAAATTGTCAAGGTTTCCGGACGGAGCACGGCCGGTGACCAGTACGGTGAAAATTTGAGATCGTGGGATGCCAGCGACGGTACCGATTGCGGTGATCCACGGCAAAATTTTGAGCCAACCAATGAGTAGGCTTAACGCCGCGATGACTACAGAACTGGCACCCATCCAAGCGACTGTTTTCTTCTGCGAAAGAGGTAGCTTTCCGGCTGCAACGCCCAATAAGCCAAAACCGATCCAAATTAACAACGGGTAATAGCCGGTAACTAGCAGATCAGCCAGAAGTAGACCGGGATGTGTGAAGTCGGTAAATGTGGGGTTATGTCCTAGAGGTTGCGCTGCTTCAGCTGCAGCAAGCGGCCGCCATACCAATGGTGCGATGACCAGCCAAGAAGCGGACAGGACCCATAACGCCCGGGCAGGCAGATAGAGCGCCGGAATGAGCAGCAGAAATAGTAAGCCGTAGTGCATCAGAATGTTTGCTATTGATTCGTTGACTGGGCCAATGAGTAAACCTAATACCGCGATGACCAAAGCTCTGCGCACTAACACGCCCACAGAAGCTTTCCGGGTCAGCCCCTTGCGTTCTAAGGAACGGGCAAAGAGGGTGAGTGAAACGCCTGCCAACACCATAAAGAGTACCGAGGCGCGGCCATTGGCGGTCGCTCCGGTGAAGGTCGGAGAAAAGGTCCCGGATTTGTCGAGGGCAAAGAGATCAAAGATGTGAGCGGCGAACATTCCCAAGATTGCCAACGCCCGAGTGGCGTCTAATCCGGTGAGTCTGCTCGACTTCGTTTGCACGTGCATAGACATATCGCATCACGTAACTACATGAATATGCCATCGTGACACTTCCGCGTGTAGATTTAAGCCATGGCAACTAGTGAAATTGATAATCAGTCATTCCCCTTCGGCACCGTGCTGACCGCGATGGTCACCCCTTTCACCGAGGCAGGTGAGGTTGACTATGATGTCGCCGCGAAGCTGGCTATCAAACTTGTTGATGAAGGCTGTGACGGATTGGTCGTTACCGGTACCACCGGCGAGACTTCCACGCTGACCGATGACGAGAACATTGAAATGTTCCGCACCGTAGTTAACGCCGTGGGAGACCGTGCCGCGGTACTTGCAGGGTCCACGACTAATGACACTCGCCACTCTATTCGCCTGTCTTTGCGCGCCAAAGAAGCCGGAGTACATGGCATCCTGATCACCGCTCCGTACTACAACAAGCCAAGCCAGGCCGGTGTTATCGCCCATGTGAAGGCGATCATCGACGCCGTGGATCTTCCAGTGATGATGTATGACATTCCTGGACGCACCGGAATCGCGCTGAGCCCAGAAACTATCATTGAATTAGCGCAGATCCCACAGGTGATCGCGCTTAAGGATGCAAAGGCCGATTACCAGTCGACCACCACCGTGTTGGCCAACACCGATTTGCACGTTTATTCGGGCGATGACGGGTTGACCTTGCCTCTTATGGCAGCGGGCGCCGTAGGGGTCGTTTCTGTGACGGCTCACGTTGCGGCGGCTAAATACCGTACGCTTGTTGATGCGATGCATACTGGCGATTTGGCCACTGCACGCGCTACACACTTCGAGCTGGATCCGATCCAGCGCGGCATCATGAGCCACATTCAGGGCGCAGTTGCTGCAAAATATGGACTTCACTGGCAGGGTGTCCTGCCGAACACCGTCGTTCGATTGCCACTACTGGCACCATCGGACGCAGAACTCGATGCCATCCGCGCGGATCTACGTGAAGGTGGATGGGATCTTTAACGAAAGGGCTTAACCACTTATGACTGAAAGTTCGGTAGGCAAGGCCGATACTGCGCGTATGCAGAAACCAGCCAAGCTGAAGAAGGGGACTTTACGTACCGTTCCGCTGGGCGGATTGGGCGAAGTTGGCCGCAATATGACCGTATTCGAGATCAACGGCAAGCTTTTGATCATCGACTGCGGTGTGCTCTTCCCTGAGGAGCACCAGCCAGGCGTGGACTTGATCCTGCCTGACTTCTCCTACATCAAGGACCGCCTAGAGGACATCGTTGGTGTGGTGCTGACTCACGGTCACGAAGACCACATTGGCGCCGTCCCGTACTTGCTGCGTCTGCGCGAAGATATCCCGCTATATGGCTCGAAGCTGACCCTGGCGTTTATCGAAGCCAAACTGGCCGAACACCGTATCAAGGCAATCACCAACGTAGTTGCCGAGAACGAGATCGCTCAGATCAGTGAATTCGAATGCGAATTCGTCGCCGTGAACCACTCGATCCCTGACGCGTTGGCAGTGTTCGTACGTACCGAAGCCGGTACCGTACTGCACACCGGTGACTTCAAGATGGATCAGTTGCCACTAGATGGTCGCATCACCGACCTGCGTCACTTCGCGAAGTTGGGCGAAGAAGGTGTGGACTTGTTCCTCACCGACTCCACCAACGCTGAGGTCCCGGGATTCACCGTGGCCGAACGCGAAATTGGTCCGGTGCTGGAAGCAAAGTTCGCGCGTGCCCGTCGCCGAATTATCGTGGCATCGTTCTCCTCGCACGTTCACCGCGTGCAGCAGGTACTTGATGCAGCAGCGATGCACGGCCGCAAGGTCGCGTTCATTGGTCGTTCGATGGTCCGCAATATGGGTATCGCCGAGCGTTTGGGTTACCTGCACATCCCACAGGGTGTTGTTGTAGACCTCAAGCAAATCGATCAGTTGCCTGACGACAAGGTGGTGCTGATGTCCACCGGTTCGCAGGGCGAGCCAATGGCAGCACTGTCCCGTATGGCTAACGGCGAGCACAAGGTTCAGATCAACCCGGGTGACACCGTCATTCTGGCTTCTAGCCTGATCCCAGGTAACGAGAATGCAGTCTTCCGCGTGATCAATGGTCTGATGCGTTTGGGCGCAGAAGTCATCCACAAGGGAATGGCCAAGGTTCACGTCTCCGGACACGCCTCGGCCGGTGAGCTGTTGTACTGCTACAACATCGTCCGCCCTAAAAACGTCCTCCCAGTACACGGCGAAACCCGTCACCTGATCGCTAACGGCCGTCTGGCTGCGCTATCCGGTGTTCCTGAAGAGAACGTCATCTTGGCTGAAGACGGTTCGGTCATCGACCTCAAGGGCGGCGTAGCTGAACTTGTTGGTCAAGTTGAATGTGGTTACGTCTATGTTGATGGTTCCAAGGTTGGCACCATCACCGACGAAGATCTCAAAGACCGTGTCACCTTGGGTGAAGAAGGTTTCATCTCGGTCATCACCGTGATCAACCGCCAGAACGGCACCCTGATCTCCGGACCGGATATCCACGCTCGCGGCGTAGCCGAGGACGATGCGGTATTCAACGAGATCAAGCCAAAGATCGCAGCAGCAATCTTGGAGGCAGTGGCTAACAACCCGAACCACTCCACCCACCAGTTGCAGCAGATTGTCCGCCGCGTTATTGGGTCGTGGGTGTCGCGCAAGCTACGCCGTCGTCCGATGATCGTGCCGGTAGTGCTCGAAGCCTAAAGAACAAAATAAGTAATGCCTCAAACCGTTTCTGGTTTGAGGCATTACTTATAACAGCGAGAGTATTTCAGGCTTATGATGTGGTCATGAGAAAGATTTCGGCGCAGAGTTCAAATAGATTGTTGCTCCCGATGGGAGCGCTGGCGCTGGTCGCGGGCGTGGCCTGTGGTCTACTCGCGGTAGTACTGATGTGGTTTTCCTCCCGCGATGAGGCGCTTGCCGAGCCTGGCGCCGTCACAGCGATGGGCGGATTTTGGCTCGAATATGGAGCATTTGCGGTTAATGCGGCGCTCATCGGTGGGGGAGTCGCATTATTTCCGGGACTCGGGGCCTTTGCCGCAGTCTTTATCCAAGAGCTCAAAAACCCGGATGCCTCGGGGCAACGGCAAGCGCTGTGGGCCGGAGGGGGAGCAAGCGGTGGTTCACTGCTACTCGCGATGGTTTTACTCGTTGTTTACCTCTCAGATCCATCGGATCACAGCATCTTGTACGTGGCCTCAGGCTTCGTTCTTCTCTGTTTTGCGCTGACTTACATGCTGATGTACGTGTTGCTGGGCTATTTGCAACGAAGAGATCACCGGACCGTCAAAAACAGTTTGCAGGCTCAAATCTCCTAATTTTATGAAATCGCGTTTTCATCGATATCACTGCAACGTATTAAATATCGACAAGTCAGCTTCGAATCACATACGATGAAATTATGTCAGATGCCCCGAAACAAGCGACCGGCTCCTTCACGCTACCGATCTTCGGTGTGGCAATAGTACTAGGTGCTCTCTTCGGGGCTGCACTGAGTACAGTGATTTTCTGGCCGGTGCTAACTCACGGGTCTTCAGGTATGTCGGGCAATGCTATTGGCGGACTGTTGCTTGCCGCGATCAATGGTGCCTGGCTCGGTGCTGTTATTGCAGTCTTCCCAGCCACTGGTGCAGTAATTGGCCTAGCAATCGGTGAAAAGAAGAGCGCCAGCGCTGACGCCAGCCAGCAGGCCAATATCGGTGCAACCGGGGCGTTGGTTGGCGGACTATTGGTCGTTTTAGGGGTGTCCGTGGTTCTTTATATGAGCCTTGGACCCGCTGTTTTTCTTGTCGCTGCTGTCATTTTTCTCGGGCTGTGCTTCGCCACCGCATGGACGACTATTGGATCGTTAGAACAACGACGCGAGGCAACGAGGAGCGCCTAGCCGAATATCTGCCGACGTACTCGCATGCGCCGGAAGCTACGACGATTGAAAGTTTCAAAATTCCGTTCGCATGAATCTATTCTTGTCCGCGATTCTCTGATTAGTTAGAACGGCCTTAACAAGAATGAACGGTATGCTTGGCGAGAAAAAAGCGTTGCCTTCTGCAAAAACTTCGTGGCAGAAACTTCCCCTGATCTCCAGCATTCTCTGGCTGATCTTATTGCTCGTGGTGGACCCAATATTGGTTGACGCACCGTGGTGGAGTTACCTTGACTTGAGCTTATGGTTTGCTCTGGCCTTGCCGCTGATTCCATGGCTCGGAATCGCAGGTCTCATGTCGATCCTGAGTGTGGCCGTCTCTTCCCGGTTGAGTAGGGTGCTACTTAGCCTGACCACTTTAGTGATGGGAATTATCCCCAGCACCGTCTGGACGTTGCTGATGAGTGACGTTTTTGATGGGGCAAGTTCTTTACCACTCACGCTCGGTGTCTCCCTCGCCGCTGGAACAGTAGCGGTACCACTGTCGTTGATAGTGCTCGCAAGGACATTGATGGCCCGACGAAAGAAAGATCGGGTGCCAATGAGTGCGTTTCATAGTGGGTCTGAAGGTCGACTTGACCAATAAAGTACGCGGGAATATCTTCCTCCTAGCTGTTCTCCAAATGACGAAGGGGAATCGGTATCGGCAGGAGGAACTGCAGGCCCTACTCGTCTCTGAAATATTCCTTCAAGGCCTCGCCAGTCTAAAATTCCGCGAGTATCACTGAATCCAAAGCGTTAGAAAAATCATTTGCAACCGTGCCTTCGGCTTGAACCAGAGGTATTCCGACCAAGCCTGTCACCATCATGGCTGAGGCTACTAGCGTGGCGGGATCGGCGACGTAATCCTCTCCGATAATTTTGAATTAGATTCCGTCCAACCGCTGGCCTGTATGGATCTAATGTGCCGACACGGAATTCAATAAATGAGCAAATCCTGAACCACTGTGATCGTGGAGCCGTTTTAAGGCAGAATAAGGCGCAACGACATGACAAGGAGTCAACGATGCTCGGGTACAACGCATGATCGAGTTCGAGAATGTTTCCAAGCACTATGCCGACGGAACGATGGCCGTCGAGAATTTCAGCCTGACTATCCCTGCTCGCAAGACCACGGTTTTTGTTGGTTCCTCGGGATGTGGCAAAACCACCTTGTTGCGCATGATCAACCGCATGGTTGATCCGAGCTCAGGCTCGATTCGCATTGACGAACAAGAAATTTCTACGAAGCCCGCCGTGGCATTGCGCCGGAGCATTGGTTACGTCATGCAGAATTCTGGACTGCTTCCGCACTTTACCGTCGCGGAGAATATTGCCACCGTCCCCAGGCTAGAAGGCCAATCCCGCAAAGCTTCCCGAGTCCGCGCCCTGGAACTTATGGAAACCGTGGGCCTGCCCGCATCGATGGCAGATCGGTACCCTCATCAGCTTTCGGGTGGGCAACAGCAACGTGTAGGTGTAGCTCGTGGTCTGGCGTCAGACCCGAACATTTTACTTATGGATGAACCCTTTGGTGCGGTGGACCCAATCGTCCGCGCAGAGCTGCAACAAGAGCTCATCCGGCTTCAACAGGAGCTGGACAAGACCATAGTTTTTGTTACCCACGATATCGATGAAGCATTCTTGCTCGGCGACCAAGTTGTAATCCTTGCAGCAGGAGCGCAAAAGCTACAGGTAGGCAATCCTAGCGAAATCATCGAAAATCCTGCCAATGACTTTGTTGCCTCATTCATTGGTACCGATAGGGGCGCCAGAGCGCTGAGCGTTAAACACACGCCACACGGTATGGTCCTAGTCGACTCGCAGGGGCGTACCCAAGGACGACTCATTGAAGACGGCCCCAGCTCGTGAACTGGATAACTGAAAATATAGGTCTCATCGGTTCACTGTCGTTGGAACATCTGCGACAGAGCCTGATTGCGATCCTAGTGGGATTTGTATTATCGATTCCGTTGGGCTGGGTGGCTTGGAGATATCGACTCGTTCGCGGGCCTGTGGTGACCTTGACTGGGCTGCTCTACACCATTCCTTCGCTGGCGCTGTTGATGATTCTGCCTGTGCTCACCGGCATGAGTGCAATCAGCGAAGCTAACCTCATTGTCGCGTTAACGCTTTATGCAGTGGCCATTATGGTTCGTGGGGTTGTCGATGGACTGGATTCAGTTGACCCCGCGGCGCGTTCGGCTGCCACGGCGTTGGGCTACGGCTCAGCACGAAGGTTCTTCGCGGTAGACCTGCCGCTCGCAGGGCCGGTGATCTTGGCGGGCCTTAGGGTCACCGCGGTCAGTAGCATTTCCTTGGCAACGGTAGGAATTTTGGTAGGCGTCACCAACCTGGGTTACCTATTTACCAACGGACTGCAACGGCGCATCATCGAAGAGGTATTTGCAGGAATTCTCGCCGTCGCATTGATTGCTTTGGCTGTAGATCTTTTACTCATCCTTATTGGCCGCTGGCTGATGCCATGGACAAGAGAACCTAAAAAATCCCGGCAAGCCGTCAAGAACGCCACCCGGCAGCAGGTGTCCTAATGGATCTTATTAACAAAGCAATTCAGTGGCTCTTCGCGCCGGAGCAGTGGGAAGGCAGTGGGGGACTTCAATCTTTGCTCGGGCAGCATCTACTATTTACCGTACTGACGGTAGTCATCGCTGGACTGATTGCAATTCCGGCCGGATGGGCCATTGGGCATACGGGTAAGGGCCGTGAGATTGCAGTGGGCGCCGCAGGAATCGCCCGTGCTGTGCCATCTTTTGGTCTATTGATCCTATTGGTATTGATTTTTGGAGTACTGCACAAGCCTGAGGCCGCAGTGCTTACCTTCGTGCTGTTAGCCATTCCCTCGCTCCTCGCAGGTGCCTACACGGGGTTTGAAGCGATCGACAGGAAAACCATCGATGCGGCCCGCGCCATGGGCATGACTGAATGGCAGATCCTTTTCAAGGTAGAAATTCCGCTAGGTTTGCCGTTGCTCGTAGGCGGAATCAGGTCTGCTGTCTTGCAGGTTGTTGCGACGGTGACCATCGCAGCGTACGTAAATCTTGGTGGACTGGGACTGCCCATCATCACCGGGCTGAACTTGCGCCGCTTCGACATGGTGCTTGGGGGAGCCCTTATGGTTGCCGTGCTCGCGCTGCTCTTGGACTTGATTTTTGCCTTGGCACAAAAACTGGCGGTACCAGCTGGGGTGGGACGCATAAATACGAAAATACCTGGCAAAGTTGCGCCGGCTAATGAAGCCCGTAAAGATACAAATAAGAACCCCGACCATTTGAAGTCCAACGAGAAGGAAATGTCATGAAGCTAAAACGCATCATCGCTACGTCAGCTGCAGTAATGGCTGGAAGCCTCGTCTTGGCTAGCTGCGGCGGGGGAGATCCTCTGGCAACCGAGAGCAACTCCTCTCCGGCAAGTGGCGAGAAAATTGTTGTCGGCTCACAGGCTTACTACTCCAATGAAATCGTTGCGGAAATTTACGCTCAAGCGCTAGAAGGTGCCGGCAAAGAAGTTGAACGAAAGTTCAACATCGGTCAGCGCGACGCTTATATGCCACAGCTCGAAGACGGTGCCATCGACGTGTTCCCCGAGTACACCGGTAACCTGCTGCAATTCTTCAAGGATGATACTAAGGCCCGCGCTTCGGACGAAGTGTACAAAGAACTCGAAGCTGAGTTGCCAGATTCATTAGCAGTTCTTGAGCAAGCGAAAGCTTCGGACCAAGACTCATACACTGTGACTCGAAAGTTCGCTGATGAAAATAATCTGAAGTCCATTGCGGATTTGGCTGGTGTTTCAACCAAACTAACGTTGGGCGGGCCACCGGAACTTGCCGAGCGACCATACGGCCCCAAGGGGCTTGAAAGCGTCTACGGAGTCAAGGCTGACTTCTCCGGAACAGGCGACACGACAGTAGAAGAGTTGGTCGCCGGTACCGTGAACGTGGCCAACGTATTTACCGCTGATCCGCGGATCAAGACCGAAGATCTAGTGGTACTTGATGACCCGAAGTCAATGTTCCTTGCCTCGAACGTTGTGCCGGTCGTATCCGCTGACTTGTCCTCGGACCTAGCTAGCGTACTGAATCCAGTCAGCGAAAAACTGGATGCAGGCACGCTGGTTGAACTAAACGTGCAGAGCACGGTTGATAAAAAATCGGCTGCAGACATTGCTTCGGCATGGTTGGCTTCACAGGGACTGTAACCACCCTGAGACAGCAAGGTCTATGGAGCGTCCATAAGTGTCGTGTCTAGTTTCGATATTTGAATCTTTGAACTGTCGACTGCCAAATTTTAGCTGCGAAGTAGCATGATGCACTGTACAAAGGGCTGGGATTTTGTCGCTTTGGACTGCTCTTCGATTCTCCTAAAACACTGTAATCTGCTCGTGCCTAGAAGTTGGTACGAGCAGATTCGTGTGTAAGCTGTTCGCAGTCTTCGTCGCGAGTGTTTCAGCCAATTTTTTCTAGGTCTGACCAGCAGTATTTCAGTTTAGGCAAGTCACCGAATCACAGCAGGAGAAAAATGTCGGTATCCCCGAACAACTATCAATACACCGCATCTGAAAATGGTGCGTATAACGGTGAAGGAAAGAAGAGCTTCGTCGTTACCTGGCTGCTGTCCTGGTTTCTTGGCGTTCTGGGAATCGACCGGTTCTACCTCGGGAAAATTGGCACGGGTCTCCTAAAGCTTGTGACCTTGGGAGGCTTCGGAATTTGGGCCTTGATAGATGTCATCCTCATCTTGTGTGGCACCATGCGCGACAAGTCAGGCTATTTTCTGGCCGGATACGAGCAACACAAGAAGATGGCACTGACAGTCACGATCATCTTGGCAGTTCTCGGTATCGGCACTAGCTGGGAAACCTTCAGCTTCTAACCCGAACCGTGCCCAGTGACGAGACCAAGTACGTCGCACGCTTCTTGTTTGGGAGTTCTTGCTCAGAGGGTCCACCTGCCGCGTGCTTAGCCGCCTGATGGTTCGGTGTTTACCACCTAGCCTGACCGTTACCCACGCACTAGGGCTGTCGGACTCAAGCAGAGAATACGGCACTGTGACCAATAGCGGGTAGTACCAATCCCCGGGCAGACGTGTAAATTCGGCTGGTATCCAGCAGGTGGCGATACCCTAGAACTATGGCCTCACGCACCCAGTCGCAGGGGGAGAAGAAGCCGACGACGCGCAAACCGCGAACGTCGAGCTCTTCGCCTGCCAAAAAAACGCCCGAGAACCCGGAACAGGATCTCGCTCTTCCACTGCGCGCAATTCGCAGCATGTGGATGGGCGTCGCCCGGATTTTTGGTGGCGCCTTCCGCCGAATCGGTGCCACGGTCAAACCTGACTTTGAGTTACGCCGTGACGGCACCGGACTCTTTCTCACGCTGATCGCGATCACCATTGCCATCGTCGAGTGGTGGGGTCTACGCGATGTCGGTTGGTTCGGGCGCGGCGTGCATGCGGTAGCCGGAGGCTCAGTGGGCTTCATGGCGGTACTGTTGCCGGTGATTCTGTTCATCGGCGCTTTCCGACTCTTCCGCTATCCGGAAGCAGACTCGTCAAATAACCGCATCGGTATTGGCCTGTTGATGATGACCTTGGCGGGAGCCTCTGTGGCCGCCTTGGCCAACGGATCCCCATCGGTCAGTGACGACTTCACGGCCCTTTGGGCTGCCGGCGGCATGGTCGGGTCGATCCTGGGCACCCCATTGGGACTGATGATCTCGGTACCCGGAGCGATGGCAGTACACATCTTCTTCCTTATCCTTTCGGTGCTCGTGATGACCGCGACCCCACCATTGCAGATCGCCTCGCGCGTGCGCATTGGTTACAACCGGTTACTCGGTCAGGACCCACACCGCGAACGTACCGCGCCTACGGTGGCGCAGTCTGCGGTACTGGACCCACACGCCGAAACACACGACCAGACCTATCTCTACCCGGATGCTGAGCATGAACAAGCTCCGAAGCCGAAGAAGAAGAATTTCTTCGAACGCCGTGCCGAAGCTAAACGCGTCTCCGAGGTATACAACGTTGATGGCGACGAACATGACGAGCGCCCCGGCGATGTCGCCTATGATAAAGCCGTCATCGACCCCGCGGAGCCCGCAACCAACGCACTACCTCTTTCCGAGGTCTACGACGCGGATTCCACCGCCACCGAGGCAATCGCCCGTCCAGACCTATCGGCTAAATCCGCGGCTGCCGCCGCCCCTGCCGGTCCGCCACCTGGGGTCAAACGCCCCACCAAGGCCGAGGCCGAGATGGCTGCGATCATGGAACAAGTTGGCCTAAACAGTGCCAGCGAACCAGAGCCAGAGACCGACGCGATTCCGACCGTCGCGGTGAACCACACCCGTCCGGCTCCCGCCCTGGAACCAATCCCGCAGCGGACCGAACAGCTTCAGCTTTCAGGCGATGTCACCTATACGCTGCCACAAGATGACTTCCTGCCTGCCGGCCCGCCGGCTAAGGAAGCATCCGAGGCTAATGAGGCCATCGTGGCCGCGCTGACCAACACCCTGCAGCAGTTTAAGGTCGACGCGCACGTCACCGGATTCTCACGTGGCCCAACGGTGACCCGCTACGAAATTGAGCTCTCTCCGGGCACCAAGGTGGAGAAGGTCACCGCGCTGTCCAAGAACATCTCCTATGCGGTCGCCTCCTCGGACGTACGAATCCTCTCGCCGATCCCCGGCAAGTCAGCCATCGGCATCGAGATCCCCAATACCGACAAGGAAATTGTTGCGCTCGGCGACGTGCTGCGTTCTAACAACGCACGTAAGACCGAACACCCCATGGTGATGGGCGTGGGCAAGGACGTCGAGGGTGGCTTCGTCGTCGCGAACCTAGCTAAGATGCCGCACCTCTTGGTCGCCGGTGCTACCGGTGCCGGTAAATCATCGTTCGTGAACTCAATGATCACCTCGATCTTGATGCGTTCCACCCCGGACGAGGTTCGCATGGTGATGGTTGACCCTAAGCGTGTGGAGCTCACCGCCTATGAGGGTGTGCCACACCTGATCACCCCGATCATCACCAATCCGAAGAAGGCCGCCGAGGCGCTGCAGTGGGTTGTCCGTGAAATGGATACTCGCTACGATGATCTGGCGAACTTCGGTTACAAGCACATCGACGACTTCAACAAGGGTGTGCGCGCCGGCAAGGTGATCCCTCCTGAGGGATCCAAGCGTGTGATGAAGCCCTACCCTTATCTGCTGGTCATCGTCGATGAGCTCGCCGACCTGATGATGGTCGCCCCACGTGATGTGGAAGATTCCATCGTGCGCATCACCCAGCTGGCGCGTGCCGCCGGTATCCACCTGGTGCTAGCGACGCAGCGTCCATCGGTGGACGTGGTCACGGGTCTGATCAAGGCCAACGTGCCTTCGCGCATGGCCTTCGCAACCTCATCGGTCACCGACTCCCGCGTGGTGCTCGATCAGCCCGGCGCCGAGAAACTGCTCGGTCAAGGTGACGCGCTCTTCTTGCCTATGGGCACCTCCAAACCCATGCGTGTGCAGGGTGCTTGGGTCACCGAATCGGAAATCCAGCGTGTGGTCAACCACGTGCGCGGTCAGCTCAAGCCCGAATACCGTGATGATGTCACCCCGGTGGCTGAGAAAAAGAAGACCATCGATGAGGATATCGGCGATGATTTGGACCTGCTGTTGCAGGCCACCGAGCTTGTGGTCACCAGCCAGTTCGGTTCTACCTCGATGTTGCAGCGTAAGCTACGCGTTGGCTTCGCCAAGGCCGGGCGCCTGATGGACCTGATGGAATCGCGCGGTGTGGTGGGCCCTTCGGAAGGTTCCAAGGCCCGCGATGTGCTGATCCAGCCCGATGACCTGCCAATGGTGCTCGCCGCCATGCGCGGGGATGATGACGCCGCCAACCACCAGGCCACCGCCGCCGAGGCCGCATTGGTCAACGAGGCCAACGTGAACCACGCCGAACCGGTGGATCTAGTTGCCGAAGACCTGGCAAAGCGCGAGGCCGCCACCGAATACTACGATGAAGCCGACGAACCGGGCGAGGACGCCTGGGACCTGACAGGAAGAAACTAACCCATGAGCGCGCACGCCCCGCAGCCCGAGGACTCCCCGGCGCACGCCCCGGTCCCAAACCTGAATATTGCTAACGTCCTGACCACCATCCGCATCATCATGGTGCCGTTCTTCGTTTGGGCCCTGCTGGCCGATAACAGCGAACAAGGCCTATGGCGCTGGGTGGCCCTGGCCTTGTTTGTGGTGGCCATGTACACCGACAAGCTCGACGGGGACCTAGCCCGCAGCCGCGGACTCATCACCAACTTCGGCAAAATTGCCGACCCAATCGCAGACAAGTTGCTCACCGGCTCCGCGCTGGTAGTGCTGTCCATGCTCGGCGAGCTGGCCTGGTGGATCACCATCGTGATCCTGGTCCGCGAGTGGGGTATCACGCTGTTGCGCCTGGCAGTGATCCGTTATGGGGTTATCGCCGCGAATATGGGTGGCAAGGTGAAAACCGTCATGCAAGCGGTGGTTATCGGCCTGTACCTACTGCCGTTTACGCAGACGATCGACTGGCTGAACATGATCGCGTTCATCTTGATGTTGCTGACCATGGCGGTCACCGTGCTGACCGGTTTGGAATACATCTACAAGGCCGCCAAGCTGCGCTCTGCGGCTAAGGCCAAGTAGTTTAGGTGCAACGCATGGAACATCAGGCCGTACCGGTGATCGCGCAGGCGATCGCCGCAAACGTTCAGATCGCTACCGCCGAATCGTTAACCGCAGGTTTGATCGCGGCCACGCTGGCCGAGGTATCCGGTGCGTCAGCAGTTTTGCGCGGGGGAGTGATCAGCTATTCCTCCGAGGTTAAAGCTTCGCTGCTGGGGGTTGATCAATCTTTGCTGGCCAAGGTTGGCTCGGTAGACGGGGAAGTCGCCCGCCAGATGGCGGTTGGCGCGCAACGTGCCTGTGGTGCGCAGTTGACGGTCTCGGCCACCGGCGTCGCAGGCCCGCAACCCCATGACGGCAAAGCCGTGGGCACCGTATTCATCGGCTGGGCCTACCACGAAGAATCTGGTTTTGTCGCCCATCACTTTGTGGGCGATCGCGCCAAAATCCGAGAACGAAGCACCATTGCGGCAATCAATCAGCTAGCTGCCATTATGGGTAAAGCTTCTTCACAGTAAGTACCGCGATACTAGAAATATCCAAAAACTTCACAATATTTCGCTTATATGTGGCGTACGTCGCATATTTATGATTAGGGTGAGGTGTCGGGAACAAATCCGTATAACGTGTGGTTGTACGGATTGAAGGGTCGAAAGATCTGGCTCTTCGGCAAGATGTATCTTTTGAGAAGGACCTAGGAGTAGAGGCTATACACATGGTGAAGCAACCCGTAACTGTCAATGGTGTCGTCCGTTGGCGCGATATGGGAGAAGCCCATTCGGTCCAGCCCCAGAAGGAGGAACGCAAAATGGTAGTACTCCGGCATGAAATCGGTGACGTCCTGCGCGATGTTCGTCAACGTCAGGGCAGGACCCTACGCGAGGTTTCCCATAGCGCCCGTGTTTCCCTTGGATACCTATCCGAGGTTGAGCGTGGCCAGAAGGAAGCATCCTCTGAGTTGCTTTCCTCCATCTGCACCGCCTTGGAGGTGCCGCTCTCACTGATGCTTCGTGAAGTTTCCGATCGCATCGCATTGGCCGAGGGTGTAACCATTCCGGACACCGTTCCATTGGATCTGACCAATGAATTCGCTGCGGACGTCGAAAGCCGCAACGGCAAGCCACTGGCATCGGTCTAATATCGACCTAAGTTTTCGACTCGAGGGCCTTCGCAAATGCGAGGGCCCTCGAGTTATGCATGGAAGAATATGAGTCGTGAAAAATAGTGAATTCTGGCGAAATATGGATCATGAATTTGGTTCGATCTATTCGCGCACCCTGGCCGATTCGCTCGCGCTCACTGAGCTGCAGAGCATGAATGCCACCGAAGCACTAGGAAAAGGCGTCAAGCCCAGAGAGGTTTGGGAAGCGATCTGCCGTGCGCAGGATCTGCCACCCGAGCGCTGGTTGGGCATGGATCTGGAAATCAAAGACCCCTAAGCTCACCACTGCCGCACGACCGTGTCTTCGAAGAACTGAAAAATATTCGAAACACGCTAACTTGATTTCGAACATCTGTTCGGATTAGGTTATTCTATTAACAACAGCACACAGAGTTTGTCCACACCTCGGGCCCAAGCGGTCTAAAGTGTCGGTTGGCGCTCATACTGTCTAGATACAGTACAAAGATTGATTGGCAGGTCGCGCAACGGCCTGCATGACCAAAGGTGAACCATGGCAAGTAATGATCGGGAAAAGGCTCTCGAGTCCGTTCTGGGCCAAATCGACAAGGCTTTCGGCAAGGGCTCACTCATGCGTTTGGGTGACACTACCCGCGCAGCCGTTGAGGTCATCCCCACCGGCTCGGTAGCATTGGACGTTGCGCTGGGCATAGGCGGACTTCCCCGCGGTCGAGTCGTAGAAATCTACGGCCCAGAATCCTCGGGTAAGACCACTCTGGCATTGCACGCAGTTGCTAGTGCCCAGAAGGCTGGCGGCGTTGCGGCCTTCATCGACGCCGAGCACGCACTTGACCCTGAATACGCTAAGAAGCTTGGCGTGGACACCGACGCACTGCTGGTCTCCCAGCCAGACACCGGTGAACAGGCTCTAGAAATCATGGACATGCTGGTGGGCTCCGGCGCACTGGACATCATCGTGATCGACTCCGTGGCAGCACTCGTGCCACGTGCCGAAATTGAAGGCGAAATGGGCGACAGCCACGTGGGTCTGCAGGCACGTTTGATGTCTCAGGCACTGCGTAAGATCACCGGACGTCTGTCGAACTCCAAGACCACCGCGATCTTCATTAACCAGCTACGTGAAAAAATTGGTGTCTTCTTCGGTAGCCCGGAAACCACCACCGGTGGTAAGGCGCTGAAGTTCTACGCCTCGGTACGTATCGACATCCGCCGCATTGAGACTCTCAAAGAGGGAACCAACGCAGTCGGTAACCGCACCCGTTGCAAGATCGTCAAGAACAAGATGGCGCCTCCCTTCAAGCAGGCCGAATTCGACATCCTTTACGGCCACGGTATTTCCCGCGAGGGTAGCCTGATCGATATGGGTGTTGAGCACGGTATGGTCAAAAAGTCCGGCGCATGGTTCACCTACGATGGTGATCAGCTGGGCCAGGGTAAGGAAAACGCACGTCGCTTCCTGCGCGACAACCCTGATCTGGCCAATGAGCTCGAACGCCAGATTCTGACTAAGCTTGGCATTCTCGAAGACGGCGAAGAAGGAGAGGCCGACCTGCGAATCGTCGAGGGCGATAAGTAGTGGCCTCAGGCTTCAATAAACGTAGCGTCCGACCCGGATCTCGATCCGGGTCGGACGCTACGTCCGTTTCCAAAGAGTATCAAGGCGACCTAGATGACATGCCTGACTGGGCCAAACCCAGCGCGCAAGAACTAGAAGAGCTGAAAAAACCTCAGCCGACCCGTGAACCACGGACCGCTAAGCGTAGCGAAGTCACGCAGATCGTTTCAGCCACGGTTGAACCAGCCCCGCCACAAACCGTCGATGAGCTTCGCGCTGCGATGGAAAATATCGTGGCCAACAAAGAACCGGCGGCGGAAAACCCCACTAAAAAGGAACGCCGCCAAGCGCGTGCAGAACGACGCGCCGCGCAAGAATCAGATGAGCCCGAAGTATTTAGCGACGACCAGTGGCGTGAAAAAGCTCGCGGTATCGTCTTACGGCAGCTCACCGCAAGCGATAAAACCAGCAAACAACTCAAAGATAAATTGCTGGAAAAGGAATGCCCCGAAGACATCGCCGACGAGGTACTGGAGCGTTACGCCGAGTTGAACCTGGTCGATGACGAACGGTTCGCAAAATCCTGGGTTGCGGCACGTGCCCGGTCTCGTGGACTTGCTCGCGGCGCTATTCGCCGCGAACTGCGTACCAAAGGGATCGACGATGAGGTGGCCGCCGAGGCATTGGAACAAATCGACGATGAAGCAGAAGAACAGCGAGCCCGAGAACTGGCGCGCACCAAACTTCGCCCGGCCTCCATGGGCCTAGATCGGGACAAGGCGCTTCGCCGACTTGTTGGCATGCTCGGACGCAAGGGTTACCACGGCTCGATGGCATTCAAAGTTGCCCGTGAAGAGTGGGAAGAACGTTACGGCGAGAAGTGACCGGGTAGTGCGGGTCAGGCTTCACTGACTAACTGCAACGCGCGTTTCAGTCGCTAGGACCTAGAAGTTTCTGGAGATCTTCACCCTGCGAACTTGCCCTTACCGGAGTGAGCTCTCTTGGATATTGTTTGGGGAGTACTTAGAGGTGCGACGGTTCTCAACGCAGGAATCGTTTGAGCGAATACGCAATCCAGAATAGTAGAGTCAAAATGCCTGCAATAGCAGAGGCTCCAAATAAGACGTACAAAACCGAACCTACATGCGGAAAAGTGACCGCAAATCCGGCGAAGCACAACGGAAGAATGATCAGTAGCCCGAGCGTCAATAACAACATGGTCAGATGAAATTTCTGTGACTTGTTCAAACCGGTAACTGGTTTTTCCGTTGTTTGCTCTTCTGGAAGTGGAGATGCCGCACCGGAATCCTTCGCCGCCTGGTTTCGGTAGGAAGAATTGTCCTTGATATTCATGGGTACCTCCGGTTGATCCTGCAACGTCGGCGCACACTTTGCCGGCCATACTGCAGGGCAGCATAAGATCTGTCCGGATCGGCTACGGACGTGTCATCTAGTTCTCCTCATATTCATTGTGGCAGAGAGCTGCCGTAGAAATTCAACGCGAGGTTTAGACGACTATCACCGCCCTGTGACAGCTGGCCGCTATTCATTGCGCTCTTCATGACGCGAAGGCTATGCCGGGCTTAGATTCGTTTCCGGATTGAGGAGGTTACGGTTTTGCGTTGATTTTGGGAGAAGCCATCGGTTAAGCCATGGCTAAGATGTCGCGGGTCACTGAATTGGGTAACCTTGAAGAGTGAGTGAGTTGGACGAGATGACCCCAGTTAGAACCGAAATTTCTGCGCGTACCTATGAGGTTCGCACCTACGGTTGCCAAATGAACGTACATGATTCCGAACGCCTGTCGGGCCTTTTGGAAGACGCGGGTCTGGCCCGCATAGATGAAACTGACCCGGATGCTGTTGCAGACGTCGTCGTGTTCAATACTTGCGCGGTGCGTGAAAACGCCGACAATAAGCTCTACGGAAACCTTGGCATGCTCAAGAGCGTCAAGGATGTAAATCCTAGTATGCAGATTGCCGTGGGTGGATGCTTGGCGCAGAAAGACCGCGAAACCATCCTGCAAAAAGCTCCGTGGGTGGATGTTGTCTTTGGCACGCACAATATCGGATCGCTGCCGGCGCTGCTTAGTCGTGCCGAGCACAACCAGCGCGCAGAGTTAGAGATCCTTGAATCATTGGACGTCTTTCCCTCCACACTGCCCACCCGACGTGAATCGGTATATGCGGGCTGGGTCTCGATCTCCGTGGGCTGCAACAACACCTGTACCTTCTGCATCGTTCCCGCCCTACGCGGTAAGGAACGTGATCGCCGACCAGGTGAAATCCTCGCTGAAATCGAAGCATTAGTTGCCGACGGCGCTGTTGAGGTCACTCTGCTAGGGCAAAACGTCAACTCCTACGGTATCGAATTTGGTGACCGTCTGGCCTTCGGAAAGCTCCTGCGCGCCTGTGGTGAAATCGAAGGATTGGAACGTGTGCGATTCACCAGCCCGCACCCGGCCGCATTCACCGACGATGTCATCGACGCGATGGCCGAAACTCCGAACGTTATGCCGCAGCTACACATGCCGCTGCAATCAGGTTCGGATAAGGTGCTCAAAGATATGCGCCGTTCCTACCGGTCAAAGAAGTTCCTAGGCATCTTGGACAAGGTTCGCGAACGGATGCCGCAGGCGGCGATCAGTACCGACATTATTGTTGGCTTCCCCGGCGAAACCGAGGAAGACTTCCAAGCCACGCTCGATGTGGTTGAGGCCTCCCGCTTTGCTACCGCCTTTACATTCCAATACTCCAAACGCCCGGGTACCCCGGCTGCCGAGTTGCCCGATCAGCTGCCCAAGGCAGTCGTTCAGGAACGCTTCGAACGTCTGACAGCATTGCAGGATCGCATTGCCAAGGAAGAAAACGCCAAACAACTCGGGCGCACCGTGGAAGTTTTGGTAACCGAGCAATCCGGGCGCAAAGCCGAGGAAACTCACCGGCTCTCGGGCCGTTCCCGCGATCAGCGTCTGGTGCACTTCTCAGTGCCTGAAGGCGGTGACACTCCACGTCCGGGCGACATGGTGACCGTACCAATTACCGAGGCAGCGGCGTTCCACCTGGTGTCTGACCCAACTTTGGAACAGTACTCGCTACGCCGATCACGAGCCGGGGACGCCTGGGATCGGTCGCAGGCTGAAAGCTGTGGTGTACCAACGACTGGCGGGAGCGCTGTCGGTAAAACCAATCTCGGCATGCCAACGTTGAAGGTACGCGGCTAAGGCGATGACCACTTCGCAATTGCCGGTGATTACCATCGTTGGCCCGACTGGTACCGGCAAGTCAGATTTGGCGATCGCACTGGCGCAAAAATTGGGCGGCGAAATCGTCAACTCTGATGCGCTGCAGTTTTACCGTGGAATGAACATCGGCACGGCCAAACTAGCGCCGGGCGAGCGCGGGGGCATTGAGCACCACCTGCTGGACATCATGAACGTGCGCGAGGAAGCGTCGGTCGCTCAATTCCAGGCCCAAGCTCGCGAACACTTCGAGCAGATTCGTGCGCACGGCAAGGTGCCGGTGATGGTCGGGGGTTCTGGCTTATATGTCCGTGCCGCCTTGGATGTCATCGACTTCCCACCTACCGACCGAGACGTACGCGATCGTCTGGAAGCCGAAGTGCAGGAACACGGTGATGGGGATGTACGTCGCCGCTTGGCTGAGGTTGATCCGATCTCGGCAGCACGGAACCTAGACACCCGTCGGGCGATTCGGGCGCTGGAAGTATTCGAAATTTCAGGCCGTGCGTTTAGCTCATTTATGCCAAACCGTGAGTATTTCCAACCGGGGCTGCAGATCGGACTAAATTACGAGCGGGCTGCGTTACATGAGACGTTGGCCGAGCGTGTACGCAAAATGGACCGAATGGGTTTTGCCGAGGAAGTTGCCGAGCTGCTGGGCAAGGGCCTGCGTGAAGGAAAAACGGCATCACGGGCGATCGGTTACCAGCAGTACACCGACTACTTGGACGGTAAAATAAGTCGCGCAGAAGCCATCGAGGCGACCATCATCGCCACCAGGAAGTTTGCCCGCCGGCAGCTGACCTGGTTCAACGCCGACCCACGAGTGAACTGGCTTAACCCTAAAGAACCTGGCCTGTTGGATAAGGCCTTAGCACTACTGAACCCGGCACACCCCACCAGCTAAGGAGCGAGATGTACCGCACCGAACTAGACCAGCTTGCAGGGCTACCCTTCGCTAAGGGCCATGCCACCGGCAACGACTTCGTGCTGCTTGCGGATCCCCAAGACACCCGGAATATCACCGCCGAGCAGGTTGCCGCGCTCTGCCATCGTCGTTTTGGCATTGGTGGTGACGGGCTAATTCGCGCCGTTCCCACTTCCAAAATGGCCGGCTTTGAATCGCAGATGCTCGATCACCCGAAGGCCTACTGGTTCATGGACTACCGTAATAGCGACGGGTCCATTGCCGAAATGTGTGGCAATGGGGTGCGAGCATTTGTGCACTACCTGCTCGCTGAAGGGCTGGTTAATCTCCCGATCGGTGCCAGCTTGCAGATTGGCAGTCGTGCGGGCGTCAAAACCGTCACCCGGTTAGCCGATGGTTATGCGGTGAACCTTGGCCCGTGGGGACTTATTCACGAGGCCAAAGCCGGCGCGGACTCCGTAGACTCGCTAGTGCTTGCACGTGAGTGGGAACAGCCGCACCCGGCGCTGAGCATCACCATGGGTAACCCGCACACCGTGGTGGCGCTACCTGAGGCGCAGTTACTGGAAAATTTGGACCTCACCACTCTCCCAGAAGTCTCACCGACACCACCGCACGGAACCAACGTTGAATTTGTGGTTCCGGCCGAACCCTTGATCAACGACGGCGTGGCTCATATCAAGATGCGGGTATACGAGCGCGGGGTGGGGGAAACCCTATCCTGTGGCACCGGTGCCTGCGCGGCTGCGGCCGCCATGCGTTACTGGGCTCGTGGCACCGCACTGATTAATCAGTGGGCGGTGGAGGTTCCCGGCGGACTGGTTGGTGTCGAATTTGCCGCCACCGAGGACGGCAACGAGGACACGATCCTCTCCGGCCCCGCGACCTTGGTAGCCCGCGGAGTTGTCGGCGCAAGCTAGAGCAGCAACGCAAAAACGGCCTGCCGGCGAATCAATGATTCACCGGCAGGCCGTTGAGGTTTAAAACTGAAGTCAGTAGCTAAGCGGGCCGAGCTATCTTCAGCACGCGGAAGGCATTGGAGGTCGCCTCGCGAGTGATCTTCCAATCCTTGGGCAGTACGGTGCCCATCCACTTTTGCAACGAGTCGCTGCCAAGGTTTTTCTGCACAACCATCCAGGCCTCGCCGCCCGGTGCCAGCCGAGGCAACCAAAGTAGCAACAATTCATGGAGAGCTTCTTTACCAACGCGAATCGGTGGGTTGGACCAAATCGTGTCGAACTGCAGCTGCGGATCAATCGAGTCGGGGGTGCCCACCGAAACGTTCTGCAACCCAAGGCTGTGCGCATTCAACTTGGCAAGTTCAATGGAACGCTCATTAACGTCCACACCAAAAACCTCCGACTCTGGGCTCTGCAACGCGGCCGAGAGCATGATCGGACCCCAACCACAGCCGATGTCTAAGATTCGGCCGCGCGGGGTCGGTACGTACTCCAGCAAAATGGCGGTGCCTTTGTCCAAACCGGCGGGGGAGAAGATCCCCGGCGCGGTCTGCACCTGATGGCGCGCGCCGTTTAATTCGACGGTCACGTTGCGGCGTTCGTCGGCCGAGGCGGGGCTGGCGCTGAAGTAATGATCGGAGCTCATAAGCAAAAGATTATCGTCTGCGCGTGAGGCCGGGCAAACAACGTGAGCTAGCCGATATACGCGTGGGTCCGTTCACTGATAGAGTTTTACCTATGACTTTGATCTTCGTCTAAGACGTAACCCCCATCGGTTACCTAGGCTTACCCCCGGCATCTGACGCTATTTCTATGCGCCATCGGGGAACTTTAAGCCCGCAGACGGCAAAGTCTTTTGCTATTTCTAGGCTCAACGCACCGCCCGGTGTATCCTCGCCATCTCCCGGTAACCAGCACTTCATCTGAACATCGACGGCTTTTTGCCCTCAATCTAAGGACCGGTATGAGCGAACACCCACCGACATCCAACCGCGCCACCTCGCAAAGTGGGGGTACACCGCACTATTCTGTATTAAGAAGTTCTTCTAAGGAGACCATGACTAACTCCGAGTCACCGCAGCAACAGCCAGCATCCATGGACGATGCCCAAATTCAGGCCGCCATCGATCGCATCATTGCGGCCGACGACGCCCAAGCGCCGGCGGTATTCCACGCCGAGCAGCCCGCAGATGACGGTATCTTCTCCGGGCAGGCTCCCGCGTTGAACCGTTTTTCAACCGAGCATTCATCCTTCGACGGGGACCAAGAGGACCTAGCCGAGCGCCGTGCACTACGCCGCGTGGCCGGTCTGTCCACCGAGCTGGAAGATGTCACCGAGGTCGAATACCGCCAGTTACGTCTGGAACGTGTGGTGCTCGCCGGGGTGTGGACCTCCGGCACCATCACCGACGCCGAAAACTCATTACGTGAGCTGGCGGCACTGGCGGAAACCGCGGGCTCAGAGGTGCTCGACGGCGTTGTACAGCGACGCAGTAAACCAGATTCCTCCACCTACCTCGGTTCGGGCAAGGCCATCGAGCTGCGCGATATCGTCGCCTCCACCGGCGCTGATACCGTGGTCGTTGACGCGGAACTTGCGCCCTCGCAGCGTCGCGCCTTAGAAGACGTAGTGAAGGTGAAGGTCATCGACCGCACCGCGCTAATTCTGGATATTTTCGCTCAGCACGCTGCCAGCCGTGAGGGTAAGGCCCAGGTCGAGCTGGCACAGCTTGAATACCTGTTGCCGCGCCTGCGTGGTTGGGGCGAGTCGATGTCCCGGCAGGCCGGTGGCCGAGTAGGTGCCGCCGGTGGCGGTATCGGTTCGCGTGGCCCGGGTGAAACGAAGATTGAAATGGACCGCCGACGCATTCGCGATCGGATGGCCAAGCTACGCCGCGAAATTAAGGCGATGAAACCGGCCCGTGAGGCCAAGCGTGCAAACCGTAAGCGTAATCAGGTCCCCGCGGTAGCCATCGCCGGGTACACCAACGCTGGCAAGTCCTCGCTGCTCAACCGGCTGACCAACGCCGGGGTGCTGGTGGAGAACGCATTGTTCGCCACCTTGGATCCCACCGTGCGGCAGTCGCAAACCTCCGACGGGCTGACCTACACGCTGGCCGACACCGTCGGTTTCGTCTCCAACTTGCCCACCCAACTGGTCGAGGCCTTCCGCTCGACGCTGGAAGAAATCGCCGATTCGGACCTGATCCTGCACATCGTCGACGCCTCCCACCCAGACCCCGAGGGGCAGATTCACGCGGTACGCCATGTATTTGGCGAGGTCGACGCGCTGAACATTCCGGAAATCATCGTGCTCAATAAGGCAGACGTCGCCGATCCGATGGTCATCGAGCGAATCCGCAACCGCGAATCAAACACCGCGGTCGTCTCCGCACGCACCGGCGCCGGCATCACCGAACTGCTGGAACTGGTCCGCACCTCGATCCCACGCCCGACGGTGCAACTTGAAATTATGTTGCCCTACAACCGTGGAGATCTGATCGCCAAGCTGCATCAGAGCGAATCGGAAATACTGGAAAACGAGCACACAGAACACGGAACACGGATGATCGTGAAGGTTCGCGAATCTCTGGCAGTTCAATTGGAGCCTTTCAACCTACATGGATAAGCAAGCGCAGGTCTTGGACCTTCTCGAAACCGCGGTGACCTCAATGGGAGGTTCGATGCGTACCGGCCAGCAGGAAATGGTCAAGCACGTAGTCGAAGCCCTCGAAGAGGAAACGCATCTGTTGGTCCAAGCCGGCACCGGCACCGGTAAATCAATGGGCTACCTGATCCCGGCGCTCGCGCACGCTCAAACCAGTGCCAAACCGGTGATCGTCTCCACCGCAACACTGGCCTTGCAGTCGCAAATCGTCGGGCGCGACGTGCCACGGCTGCTCGAATCGCTGAAGGGCAAACTGTCGCGTCCGATGGATGTGGCACTGCTCAAGGGACGATCCAACTACCTGTGCCAGTACAAGCTCGGCGGGGGCTACCCGGACGATAACGAGGGCACCCTGTTTGAAATGGATGCCCCGGCGGCTCCGGCCGGACAGATGTTCTCCCCGCTGGCCGCCGAGGTACTGAAACTGCGCGATTGGGCGGATAAAACCGACACCGGTGACCGCGACGAGCTGATCCCCGGGGTTAGCGATAAGGCCTGGAAACAGGTCTCGGTGTCCGCCATGGAATGTTTGGGCTCGCAAAAATGTCCGATGGCCGACGAGTGCTTCTCCGAAATGGCTCGTGCCCGTGCCTCCGAGGCGGACGTGGTCATCACCAACCACGCGCTGCTTGCGGTCTCCGCCTTTGAGGGCCTTTCAGTCTTGCCGGACTTTGAGGTCGCGATCATCGATGAGGCCCACGAACTGCAAGACCGGGTGACCTCCTCGGTTTCCGGGGCGTTGTCGGCGCGCACCGTGCTCACCGCTGCCGGTGGTGCCAAAAGGCACTGCGGTGTCAACGTTGATGAACTGACCAAGGCCACGGCAAGACTGGAAAAGTCGCTGACCGGCGTGCCCACCGGGCTGCTCGAACAGGGACTGCGCGAAGATATGGGCATCGCGCTGAACGATATCGTCGAACAGGCCCGGCTGGTGTTGGCTCTGTCCAAACCGGAAGCCAACGCCCCGGCCGACGGTGGCCGGCAGACCGCCCGCTCACAAATGCAGGCAATTATGGACGACGCGATCCGCATGCTCGAAGCCGAGGAACGTCGTGAGGTGCTCTACACCTCTCGACCACGCGAATTTGTGGAGGGTCGCGGCTATGTGGAGACCGACGATTCCCAGCCGGCAACGCTGAACGTGGCACCGCTATCGGTAGCCGGCAAACTTCGCGAGGGCCTCTTTGATGGACGCACCGTCGTGCTTACCAGCGCGACCTTGGCTATTGGCTCACAATTTGATGCGGTGGCAGGCTCGCTTGGACTGATGGGCCAAGGAGCCCCAAGCTGGACCGGCATCGACGTGGGAAGCCCGTTCGACTACCCGAAACAGGGCATTCTTTATGTGGCCAAGCACCTGCCCAAGCCCGGGCGCCAGTTGGCAGCCGAAACGCTGGACGAGATCGAGGAATTGATCAGCGCCTCCGGTGGTGGGGCGCTGGCCCTATTCACCTCCAAGCGCTCGGCGGAGGAAGCCGCCGCGATCCTGCGCGAAAAGCTTGACGTCAAAATCCTTTGTCAGGGCGATGCGAGCATGAAATCCTTGGTCGCAGACTTCTCCGCCGAACGCGACACCTGCCTCTTTGGCACGATGACGCTCTGGCAGGGTGTGGACGTGCCCGGAGATTCCTGCCGCCTGGTGATCATCGATAAAATTCCTTTCCCGCGCCCGGACGATCCGATCTCCAAGGCTCGAACCGAGGATGTCGCCAAGCACGGTGGCAATGGCTTCATGCAGGTCTCCGCTACTCACGCCGCGATCCGCCTCGCCCAGGGCGCCGGCCGACTGATCCGTTCGGTGCAAGATAAAGGCGTTGTTGCGGTGCTTGATTCGCGCATGGCCACCGCACGGTATGGCAGCTTCCTGAAAAGCTCCTTGCCTCCCATGTGGCCGACCACCGACAAAAAGGTCATCACCGGGGTGCTCACGCGGCTAAAACCAGAGGCATAACCGGCCTTATCCACAGCCTGCGCCCGATCCGCGCACCCCAGCGCACCCCGGGCGCAAGATGGTGGGTATGGAAGAACTTACCAGCACCCAGTCGCACCTGTTGGCGATGGCCCACGCCATCACCGCGCTGGATGCTGCCGGTTCCCAGTTCACCTCCGACGCTCTCGCTCCGGGGCACGCCGCCTATTTCGCCTGGTTGACCGAGCGCCTCACTCAGACGCTCTCGCGTTTGCAAATTCAGGCCGCCGACGCCCTGCAACGCAGCGGTAGTCACCAGTTGGACACCGAATCATTGGACGCGCTGGTAGAGGCTGGCACAGATCCCAGCGATGAACAGCTCATCGCATTACACGGGCACTGCACGTTGGGCCGGGCCTCTTATAAAGACGCGGCCGATCTGCACAGCGGCTGGCTGGGCATCCCGCACGGCGCGGCGGTTGCTCGGCTAAATGCCGCCGGATCACTGATCGCCGCGGTCACCGAGTCAGGGCAACGCACCGAACCTAACTGCCCCCAACTGGCCGACAAATTTACCGACCAGAGCACCGATCCGCGTCCGCTGATCAGTGCGGCTCATGCGATTCGTAAAGCCACCCCCGATCTATCCACGCCGCAGGCTCGCCACGAACTGGAAATGCAGGCGCTGGAACTGATCAAGGCGGAGGACTCCGCCAGTGCAAGCAAGCACCTCAACGCGTTGATCACCGAGCACATTCAAGCCCAACGTCCGGCCGCGGCCCTCTTCGCCGAAGCCGGCCTGTTCCCGCGCGGCATGCAGCGCGGCTTGATGGTTTACCTGCTCAAGGTTTTCCCACACGAAGCAGAAGTCATCGAATCATTGCGGGCCAAAACGAATAACCCCAACACCATCGCCGGGAACCGAGTGCTTCTAAACGAGCTGACGCAGGCAAATTACGCGGCCGCAAACCAGCCAGGCGTTAGCCCCACAGAGCCAATAGATTCCGCCGAGCCAGCAGATTCCACTCAGGCTGCGGTGGACACTGAGTCCGATGAACCTTCCAACGCAGCGCCTGAGCCACCTCGCGCACCGCGTATCCCGAAAGAATGGGACGACGCACCGACGATGCCGCAATGGGCTCGCGAAGCCCAGGCCACGGAGCCAGACGCACCTGAAACACCGCAGCCGTGCACCGATCCTGTTGCGGAAACTCCTGCGCTACCTCCTTTCGAAGACCTCTCCCCGGCACTACGCCACATGACCGCATTGCTGGCAGTCTTGCGCGCCAACCGTGTGGGCGGCAAAGATCCGGGCGCTGCATTAGTCGCCCCACAGGTCATCGTGCACCTGAACTACGAAAAAATGCTTGCCGGTGCGCCAAGTTTTGCCACCACAGAAAACGGTTTGCCGCTTACCGCTGCCGCGGCCCGCACCCTGATGTGCAATGCCGGAATTTATCCCGTGGTACTCAACGGTAAGAGTCAACCGCTGGATATCGGACGATCCAAACGGCTCTTCCCACCACATATGAAACGGGCATTGGCCGCGCGAGACCGCGGCTGCATCTATCCGGGCTGCCATATGCCAGCCAGCCGTTGCGAAGCGGATCACGTCGATCCGTGGGAGGAAGGCGGCGAAACGCGCGTGGACCGCGGGGCACTGCTCTGCCCAATGCACCATCATGCCCGGCACGCAGGACTATTTAGCCTGATCGTCGCCGACGGAAAACCCCCGGCGGTGCTCCTGCCCAAATTTTTGGACCCCGATCAACAACCGCGACGCAACACCCACTGGTTCTCGGCAGCCGAGGTGCTCGCCGCCTAATCGGTTGCGCCTAAACTGTGCTCGATGCACCGGTGAATTCGGACTACGCTGGTACCCAGTCACGGAATTTCGACAGCTGGGAGCGGTCCATGAGCACAGCGCATGATCCAATGCACGATCCTCACGCAGACTCGCCATCGGCTGCGCGCGAGATTACCGATGCCGAACACTGGAACCGACTGGCCTTGTCGGCCGAAACCGACTTACATGAACGTTTTGGGCATCGGCTGATGGGGATACCCGGTACCTGGATCGGAGCGTTACGCGCACTGCCTGATCAACCACTACCCAATTCAGGCGCCCGGCCCTGGTCCGAATGGCATTATTGGTGGCAGGCGCACTATCTGGATGCGATCATCGATGCGGCATTCAGCGCGTTGCAAGCGGGGGAGCGCAGCAAGGCACAGGCGGAATGGAAGCGCGCTAAACAGTTGCTGCGAGGCGTCCTGATCCGCAACTTCGCAAGCTTCCCCAATTACTTCTACGACGATATGGCCTGGTTACTTCTCGCAGCGACCCGGCTGAATGAGCTGAGTCTGCAACTTTCGGCACGCCCTGCACTGTTATCCACCCTCGCCATGCGGGCATTGGGCCGCCAACTGGTACTCGGCCAGGACGATAAACTCGGTGGCGGACTTTACTGGTCGCGTAAACGAGACTTTAAAAATACGCCTTCCAACGGTCCGGCAGCCTTGTACTTTGCACGCATTAACGATGGTCAGAGTAGCAAGCTGCTCTTGGACTGGATGCGCCACAATCTGCACGATGAACGCACCGGGCTCTACCTTGATGGAATCCGGCTAACCGCCAGCGGCCCACAACTCGAAAACGCGATCTATACCTACAATCAGGGCACGGTGCTCGGCGCGCTCTTGGCCAGTGGAAGCGCCGAACATCTAGCTCAGGCACAATCACTTATTGAGTCGATCAACGTGCAACTGTGCGACGACGATCAGGGCACCGGGTTACGTCTGGACACCGGTGGTGATGGGGATCTGTTCACCGGAATTCTTTGTCGCTACCTTGCTCTGGCCGCACTTGATCCGAGGCTTCCCGCAGCGAGCCAGCGCATTGCTGCGCGACTAATTTGCCTCACGGCGGCTCATCTTGCCGACAGGACTGAAACGCAGCTCTCCGCGGCGATCCAACGGTGGACGATCCTGCAGGCGGCTCAACGTGTGTGCCATACCGGCACGCAGCGCGACTAGACAGGCATGAAAAAGCCACCGCCCACGCACTTCTAACTGGTGCGTGGACGGTGGCTGACTACTTTAAAAAAGTTTCAACTTACCCGGATTAGAGCGAACGCATGACCGAAACAACGCGACCCATGACGGTGGCTGCGTCACCAAGGATCGGCTCGTAACGGGAGTTCTGTGGAAGTAACCAGGTGTGTCCATCGCGCTGCCGGAAAGTCTTCACCGTGGCTTCTTCATCTAGCAAGGCTGCGACGATATCGCCGTTTTCGGCGGTCTGTTGGCGACGCACAACCACCCAGTCACCGTCGCAAATTGCGGCGTCCACCATTGAATCACCCGAGACCTTGAGCATGAATAGTTCGCCGTGTCCCACTAATTGACGGGGTAGCGAGAACACATCTTCGACGGTCTGTTCGGCCAAGATTGGTCCGCCGGCGGCGATCCGTCCGACCAGCGGCACCATGGTGGTGTCGGCCGAGCTGCTTAGCTCGATCACCTTGGCATCTTCTACCGGCTCCGGTGTGCCCGAGCTTTCCTCGGTAGGTTCGCCATCTTCGGCCAGCTGCAAGGGGAGCAGGATTTCCATGGCGCGTGGACGACGGGGGTCGCGGCGGATGTATCCGAGTTTTTCCAGCTGCCCGAGTTGGTGGGTCACGCTAGAGAGGCTCTTCAGTCCTACAGAGTCGCCAATCTCACGCATCGACGGCGGGTAACCGTTTCGACCGATGGAGCGTTGGATGGTTTCGAGGATTTTTTTCTGACGTATGGTCAGCGATCGGGCATTTGACCGGGGAGTGCGCTGTGATGCTGACATGTGGTTTTGCCTTCCCTTGCATTCGGTCCTCAGTTCTAACCTTCAAACTGTCGGTGCCCAATGTTGTGATGTATTTACTGATCTTCTACTTCGAAATCTTAGTTGATTTTCTCGCTTCTTTCAAAGATTTGTTCGAAAGAGTCTGGACAAGTTCGATCAGAGTCTGTTAGAAAAGATGTACTAGTATCGAACAAGTGTTCGAAGTTAGTATTCGAAGATCAGTTCGCATCATCAAAACCGTTGAGGAGAAATGTCATGACTACGCTCACACTCGTACCGCAGCAAGACAAAGCACCGCTGAAGATCCGCATCAATCGTCGTGGATGGGCTGTCCTAGTGGGCATCCCGGTCTTCTTGTTGACGATCGCCGCGGCGTTCGTCTTCACGATGTTCACCTCCAGCGCCAACGCATCTACTGACCTCCCCGCCGGTCTGGAAACCGTAGAAGTCACGGTCATTCCAGGCGACACGCTATGGAGCCTGGCCAGTGAATATGCGCAGGGCTATGAGGTTAACGCCGCAATGAACCATATCGAAGAGCTGAACGCGATCGATACCGGCATGCTTTACGCGGGGGACACCATCAACATTCCGGTCCTCGCGAACTAGGTATTAGCTCACCATTGTTACCTGCTCTTGTCGTGGATTCACCACGCAGAGCAACTCACCATTAGAATTAATGCGTGAATGACCGTAGTGAACTTCTGAGTCAGCTGCCTTTGCGTGAGAACCTCCGCGGGCTTTCCCCATATGGTGCGCCACAAATCGACGTTCCCATTCAGCTGAACGTCAACGAAAACACGCATCCGCTGCCAACGAGCGTAGTCGAGGCCATCGCCCAAGAAGTCGCCAAGGCGGCCGCTACCCTCAACCGCTACCCAGATCGTGAATTTACCGAACTGCGTGAACTGCTCGCCGACTACCTGGGCCACAACCTAGATCGCGAGAACATCTGGGCAGCCAACGGCTCTAACGAAATTCTCCAGCAAATCCTGCAAGCCTTTGGCGGACCCGGGCGCAGTCTGCTCAGCTTTGTCCCCACATATTCGATGTACCCGTTGCTAGCCAGCGGAACCGATACTCAATTTATCGCTGGCACCCGCGCCGAGGACTTCACCCTCAGCGCCGAATCCGCCGCCGCACAGGTTCGCACCCACCGGCCACACGTGATCTTCCTGTGCTCCCCGAACAATCCCACCGGCACAGCGCTGGGACTAGACGTGATCGAAGCGGTCTACGAGGCAGCCAGTGAAACAAACGCTATCGTCGTGGTTGATGAAGCCTACGCCGAGTTCTCGTTGGCAAACACCAAATCGGCACTGACCCTACTTGAGGGCCGTCAGCGACTGATCATCTCGCGCACGATGTCCAAGGCCTTCGGATTGGCCGGAGCCCGAGTCGGCTACCTAGCCGCAGCTCCCGAGGTGACCGACGCAATTCGTCTGGTGCGTTTGCCCTACCACCTGTCTGCGGTGACCCAAGCGACTGCCATCGCCGCGTTAAAGAACATCGACCTACTACTGGCCCAAGTTGAAGAGATCAAAACCCAGCGCGATCGCATCGTCACGAGGTTGACCGAGCTCGGGTTGAAGCCTTCGGTCTCGGATTCGAATTTTGTCTTCTTCGGCGGGTTGGAAGATCCACACACTATCTGGCAAGGTTTGCTGGATGCCGGCATCATCGTCCGCGACAATGGAATCAAGGGCACGCTGCGCGTCACCGCCGGCACCGAATCCGAAACCACCGCCTTCTTAGAGCACCTAGCCACGTTGCTGGGCGCGCAGAAATAGCACTTACACACAAGCGAAGGAAGACATGTCTGCCGAATTGATTGGCGCTCGTCGCGCCCGTATGGAACGCGTGACCAGCGAATCATCAGTTTTTGTCGAGCTGGATCTGGATGGGACCGGTACCTCGGAGATCAGCACGTCCGTGCCGTTCTACGACCATATGCTCACCGCGCTCTCCAAGCATTCGCTGATTGACCTGACGGTGCGTGCCACCGGTGACATCCACATCGACGTGCACCACACGGTTGAGGACGTGGCGATCACCATCGGCGAGGTACTGCGTGTTGCCTTGGGGAACAAGGCAGGCATTCGCCGCTTTGGTACCTCATATGCACCACTAGACGAGGCGCTGGCCCGTTCGGTGGTCGACGTATCAGGCCGCCCATACCTGGTGCACGGTGGCGAGCCAGCAGGACAGGAATACCACCTGATCGGTGGGCACTTCACCGGTTCGATGACGCGCCACGTCTTTGAGGCGATCACCTTCCACGCACAGATCTGCGCGCACATCGAGGTGCTTTCGGGCCGCGACCCGCACCATATCGTCGAAGCGCAGTTCAAGTCTTTCGCCCGTGCCTTGCGTGAAGCAGTCGAGCCAGACGCACGCATGGGTGACAAAATCCCATCCACGAAGGGTGCCCTGTAAGTGGCGAAGAAAAAGGTAGTTGTCCTGGACTACGGTTCCGGAAATGTCCGATCGGCAGTGCGCGCGTTGGAAGCTGCGGGAGCAGAAGTTGAGCTGACCGCCGATGCTACAGCCATCCTCGACGCCGACGGCTTGGTCGTTCCCGGAGTGGGCGCTTACGCATCGGTAATGGAACAACTAACCAATACCGGCGCACTGCGATGGATCGGCCGACGCATCGCAGGCGGCAAACCTGTACTTGGCATCTGCGTAGGACACCAGGTGTTCTTCGAGCAGGGTGTTGAACACGGGGTAGAAACCGAAGGCATTGGCGAATGGCCCGGTGTCGTCGAGCGTTTACAAGCCGAGGTAATCCCGCATATGGGTTGGAATACCGTGCGCCCACCAGAAAATTCGAAACTTTTTGCCGGCATCGAAAATGAACGGTTCTATTTTGTGCACTCCTACGCGGTGCAGAAGTGGGAATTTGATGTCACCCAGCCGGCGATGACCCCGCCACAGGTGACCTGGTCTACTCACGGAACCGACTTTGTCGCCGCGGTGGAAAATGGTCCACTCTCGGCAGTGCAGTTCCACCCGGAGAAATCCGGCGACGCGGGCGCAAAGTTGCTGCGTAACTGGTTGGAGACGCTCTAAGTGATTTGGGCAATTCTCCTGATGGCCCTCGGAGCCTTTCTGGCTGGCGGCGCGATTTCGCTACAACGTCAGAAGGCACACCTGTCCTGGATCATCGCATTATGGGCCTTAGCCGCCGCGGCAGTTGTCGCCGGTTGGGTCCGAACACTCTAGACATTAGTGATAGAAGGAAATTATGAGCGAGCTACCTATTCTTGAACTGCTTCCGGCGGTAGATATTGCCGACGGTCAGGCCGTGCGCCTGGTCCAGGGCGAAGCCGGATCGGAAACCGGATACGGCGACCCACTGGAAGCTGCCTTGTCCTGGCAGCGCGAAGGCGCCGAATGGCTGCACCTGGTGGACCTCGATGCAGCATTCGGCCGTGGCAACAACACCGATGTGGTCCAGCGTATCGCGCAAGAACTGAACATCAAGGTAGAGCTTTCCGGCGGCATCCGTGACGATGCCTCGCTGGAACGCGCGCTAGAATTCGGGGCGACCCGCGTGAACCTAGGCACCGCCGCACTGGAAAATCCAGAATGGACCGCTCGGGCGATCGAACGTTTCGGTGACAAGATTGCCGTCGGCATGGACGTTCGCGGAACCACCCTCTCTGGCCATGGCTGGACTAAAGATGGGGGCGATCTCTGGGACGTCCTGGCTCGTTTGGAAGACGCCGGCTGTGCCCGCTATGTGGTCACCGACGTGACCAAAGACGGAACACTGCGTGGCCCAAACGTTGAGCTGCTGCGTGAAATCTGCGCGAAGACCAGCAAGCCGGTCATTGCCTCCGGCGGTATCTCCTCGCTCGAAGACCTGCGTGTCCTGCGCGAATTGGTCTCCGAGGGAATCGAAGGCGCGATCATGGGCAAGGCCCTGTACGCAGGTCAGTTCACTCTCGCCCAAGCGCTAGACGTGGCCGGCCGCCGCTAAACACACAGCCATTGCAGGACCCGAGGCAGCGCCTAATGCTCCCTCGGGTCCTGCTTTTTTAATTCGACATCGATGTAAAAGGACAATCGGCAAAATCGGGGACCACCGAAACCACCAATGCTGGGGGAGTGCGACTTTATCGTCGCGTGTCACCGCCATGGGTGGCCAAGCTCATGGACGCAGCAAGCTTTGAGGTCTTTTCTATTTGCGCACGCCAGATAGCATTGTTTTATGAGCGCTTTGCACCCAGAATCAGAACCCACCCGACACCTGCCCGGCCACATTACAGCGGCCTTGGCACAAGCCGGTAATCACGCTGATTCTGCGGGCCAAAGCTGGGATGGGCGAGATCTCAGTGGCGAAGAAAATCCCCTGCACAAATTTGATAAGGACGATGGATCCGCCGACGCTGGAGTGGTCCAGGCCCTTGCCGGGCTGCGTGCTGGGACCGGGGACGAAGCGGGGGTACATCGCGCGCTGTCCCAGGCGCGGATTTTCGTAGCAGTGGTCGCGCAACTGGGTGAGGAAGCGATGACCGAGCACGGTTTCGCCGCGGACAAGGAAGCGGATATGGCCTTGGTGAAAATCAAGGCACCCGATGGCCGTATGGCCCTACCCGTGTTCACTACCGTCGAACGTCTGCAAGCCTGGCATGATCAGGCCCGACCGGTCGCGGTGTACGCCCCGCGTGCGGCCCTGTCCGCGGTCAGTGAGGAAGCCCAGCTATTAGTGCTCGATCCCGGCAGCGACTTCACTTTTGTGCTGCGCCGCCCGGGAATGTGGACGCTGGCTAAACAAATTGACTGGACTCCGAGTTATTTGAACGAGCAGGTGGCCAAGCTGGTCGAGGAAGCTACCGCCGGACACCAGAAATTACGGACGGTGAAGCTTGCTCCGGGTCGCGGAGTCGGTTCGCGTGACCAGCTAGGCGCCCCAGTTCTCGGTGGAGGCTCGGGTCCAGAACTGAATTTGCAGTTCGTGTTCGCCGCCGGAACCCCGGAGGACGAAGCTCGACAGATCACCCAGAGTATTCATGGGCTACTCGCCCAAAACCCAGAATTCGCCGAAGCGGTAGATTCAATCGAAGTGAGCTTGCACAGCGCACCAAACTAATAGAGAAGGAAAAGCCCGGGTATGAAACGGTATTGGCAGATTCTGCGGCAGCCGCAGATCTCATCGTTACTGGTCATCGGAATGATTGCTCGACTTCCGCATTCGGCGCTGAGTATGCTCTTGCTTTTGCACCTGGTCACCAACCTTGATCAGAGTTGGGTATCTGCCGGCCTAGTCACCGCTTTAATGACCCTGGGTATCGCCATTGGTGCACCGTGGCGTGGGGCCCGCGTTGATGCGTGGGGTCTGCGCCGGGCGCTGATCCCCTCGATCTTCGTGGAAACCCTCGTCTGGTGCACCGTGCCCCACGTTGCACTGGAATGGGTATACCCGCTGGCATTCATTGGCGGGCTATTTTCCTTACCGGTGTTCTCCGTAGTGCGCACGGCACTGGGCATCATGACCACCGGAGACCAACGCCGCACGGCTTTTGCGCTCGATGCCACCGGCACCGAGCTCGTCTTCATCGTCGGACCGGCCTCCGCAGGAATCGTCGCCACGCAGGTCAGCAGCACCATCGGACTGAGCGTCATAGGAATCACCGCCTCGCTCGCTGGCCTCGCGCTGATGATTTTAAACCCACCCACACGCAGTGATGATCCCAAAGCGGTCGCGATGCGCGCCAACGTGCATGAGGAACGCCTCGGCGCGGAAGCCAGCTTCATTGCAGCTGCACCGGTTGGCGTAGCCGAGGTGGAAGGCGAACTGATTACCGCCGGCTGGAAATCAGCGCGCGCCAGAATTAAGAGCCGAGGTCGAGCCTTTAAGGGTCGGTTTAACTGGATTAGCGCCTCGGTACTTGCGGTTTTCATCGCCGCTGGCGGTGCCGGAGCGCTGCTTACCGGCACCGAAGTGGGTATCGTCGCCGAGCTTGAAGCCCAGTCACGCTCGGGAGACCTAGGAATCGTATTCCTCTTCTGGTGCGGGTCCTCGCTCATTGGCGGGTTGCTTTATGGGGCGATGAATCGTTCGATCTCCCCGCTCATGCTGTTGCTGGCCATGGCCATACTTACCGTGCCCATGTACTTTGCCACCGACACCTGGTCCTTGGCCTTACTGTCGTTGGCCCCCGGATTCCTCTGCGCTCCAACTCTTTCGGCAGCCTCCGAATGGCTCACCGATCTGGTCGCAGAAAAACGCCGCGGCGAGGCGATGGGTTGGTATGGTTCGGCGATGACTACCGGCACCGCTCTCGGTTCACCGTTGACAGGCATCTTCGTTGACACGCTGGGTCCGGCAGAAGCCTTCATCGGTATCGGTGCCCTGGCGGTGTTCATCGTGATCATTGCGCTGATCGCCCAGCAGATTCGTCGCCGGGTGCGCCGCGCGCGTCGTCGCAGGTTGGAAGCCATCGGATAGCTCCGCGCTGCCTGATATTCGTGCCCCGCGCACTACTCGCTGGGTAATTTCACCCAATAAGTGAGCTAAAGAACAATGGACTCGCTTCCCATAGGGAAGCGAGTCCATGACGTTAATCTCTTAAATTTAGTGCAATAAACGCTAGTTAACTGGTCCGGTGTACTTTTCGCCCGGGCCCTTACCTGGCTCGTCGGGGATCAACGAGGCTTCGCGGAAGGCCAGCTGCAGGCTGCGTAGTCCATCGCGCAGTGGGGCCGCATGCTGCGAGCCAATCTCCGGTGCGCCGGCGGTGACTAGGCCAGCTAGTGCCGTAATTAGTTTACGAGCTTCATCAAGATCCTTCAGCTCATCGGCATCATCGCCCGCTGCTAGACCACATTTGACCGCTGCCGCGCTCATCAGGTGAACCGCGCCGGTGGTGATGATTTCTACTGCTGGAACTTCAGCGATGTCTCGCATCTGCTGCTCGACAGCTTCCTGCTGCGAGTTGGTGTCTTGAGTACTCATACTGCTAAGCTTGTCATAGACCGACTCAATACAGGTACTTGAGAGCGTCCGGTATCCGGATGATGTCCACAAGAGATCAGTGTTGAGCCATGCAAGTGGAGGCCAACTCCCACCCGCTGTAGCCGTTGAGGCTTCCGGGTCATTCGGCAGGATACCTCGCGGTATCCCGAAATAGTTTTGCGATGAGATTCGCTTAACTATTGTGTCGTCTATGTTTTGGCCTTCGCCTGCACCTCGCAGACGGAGGCCTTCTTTGTTTGCGAGTAAGTGACTTACGAAAATCAGGAGTGACACATCAGCGATCCACGCATTAATGAGCGCATTCGCGTGCCAGAGGTACGTCTCGTCGGACCCAATGGTGAGCAAGTAGGAATTGTCCGTATTGAGGACGCACTCCGTCTAGCTGTCGAGTCCGATCTGGACTTGGTTGAGGTCGCACCGACCGCCAAGCCTCCTGTATGCAAGCTGATGGACTTCGGCAAGTTTAAGTACGAAGCTGCAGTCAAGGCTCGTGAAGCTCGTAAGAACCAGACCAATACGATCCTGAAGGAAGTTCGCTTCCGTCTGAAGATCGACACTCACGACTACGAGACCAAGGTCGGCCACGCACTACGCTTCTTAGGCGCAGGCGACAAGGTCAAGGCCATGATCCAGTTCCGCGGTCGTGAACAGCAGCGTCCAGAAATGGGCATTCGCTTGCTCGAAAAATTTGCAGCAGACGTCGCCGAGGTAGGACTTGTAGAGTCCACGCCTCGCATCGATGGCCGAAACATGGTCATGGTGGTAGGTCCGCTGAAGAACAAGGCAGAAGCTCGCCGCGAACAGCAGCAGCAACAGCAGAAGTCCGGTGGCCGGGATAGCGCGAAGCGCAAGATCCGCACCGACGCCCCAGTAGAAACCGAGGGTCAGAACGTCGCAGCTGCGATGGACGACGATGCTCGTGCCAAGCTGGAGCAGGCTCGCAACGTAGCTGAAGACGAAGCTTAGCCCAAGTCTGTTGGGCCTTCGGGCCCGTCATCGGAAACGATGAAGGAGCTTCCTTGAGAAGTTCCAACTATCAAGAGAACAGCAGCGGTCACCTTGCCAAGAGGGTCCGCTTCGGATGATCCCCACAGATCTCACGATTTATGTGGAGCACGTTAGGAGAACGGCAGCTATGCCGAAGTTCAAGACTCACAGTGGCGCCAAGAAGCGCTTCAAGCTGACTGGTAGCGGCAAGCTCAAGCGCCAGCAGGCTAACCGTCGTCACTACCTGGAGCACAAGTCCTCGCGCGTTACTCGCCGCCTGGCTTCTGACCAGTTGGTCGCTAAGGCCGATGTTAAGACCATCAAGCGGATGTTGGGCATCTAAGCTCTCCCTTTTCGCAATTCGGGGAAGCACCACCCCAACAACCATAGATTTCGCTTTCATCGGGTAATCCCGGTGGGAGGAACTGACTTGAAGGAGTACACACGTGGCACGTGTGAAGCGGGCAGTAAACGCCCATAAGAAGCGTCGCGTCGTTCTGGAACGCGCAAAGGGTTACCGCGGTCAGCGTTCGCGCTTGTACCGTAAGGCCAAGGAGCAGTTGCTCCACTCGTACGTTTACAGCTTCAATGACCGTCGTAAGCGCAAGGGTGACTTCCGTCGCCTGTGGATCCAGCGTATCAACGCTGCATCCCGCGCTAACGGTCTGACCTACAACCGCTTGATCCAGGGCCTGAAGGCCGCTGAGGTCGAGGTTGACCGTCGTATGCTTTCCGAGCTTGCTGTTTCGGATTCGAACGCTTTCGCTACCTTGGTTAAGGTTGCTAAGGACGCTCTTCCAGCAGACGTCAACGCACCACGTAACGCTGAAGTTGCAGTTGCTCCAAAGGCAGCTAAGGCTCCAAAGGCTGCGAAGGCTGCTGCACCAGCTAAGTCCGTCGAAGGCGAAGGCGTAGTCAAGGCCGTTGAGGGCGAAGACGCACCAGAAGGCTTCGTCATCAAGGGCAACGCCGGTTCGAACAAGTACCACGTTCCAGGTTCGACCTGGTTCGAGCAGACCGAAGCCGAGTTCTGGTTCAACTCGACCGACGCTGCTAAGGCTGCAGGCTTCGAGCCAGCTGGTGGAGAATCCCGCCAGCAGATGAAGTAAATCTGTTTCTCCCTTTGAGCTAAGTCTCAGGTAGGACAGATCACACCGAAGGGTGGGCACCGCACATAGTGCGGAGCCCACCCTTCGGTGTTTCTACCGGTATTCTCGTTATATGACCAGCTTCTCCAATGATGTGATGTCCAATCCACGCGCCGACCGAGTGAAGGCAGTAGCCCGGCTAGCCCACCGTAAGGGGCGCGAAGCAACCGGCGAATTCCTCGCCGAAGGCCCGCAATCGGTGCGCGAAGCGCTGCTCGCCCACCAAAGTAATGACCAGCTGGTTCAAGAGGTCTACGTGGTGCCCGGCTTCCTGGAAAGCCATGAGGAATTTGCGACGTTGCTCGATGCAGCTAACATTCACACCTTCTTTGTCACCGGCGATGTCATTTCCGCCATGGCAGACACGAAGAACCCCCAAGGTATCCTCGCCGTAGTTGCTATGTCCCAGCCGCAGCTTTTCGAGGTACTGGCCAGCAAACCGAAATTGATCGCGGTGCTGTGCCGCATTCAGGATCCGGGAAATGCCGGCACGATCTTGCGCGCCGCCGATGCAGCCGGTGCCGACGCGGTGATTATCACCAAAGACAGCGTTGATATTTATAACCCCAAAGCCGTACGCTCCACCGCCGGCTCACTGTTCCACTTGCCGGTGCTCAGCGACGTAGACCTAGCACAGGTCGTGGCCGAAATTAATGGCGCGGAAGAGTCCTTCCAAATTTTGTCGGCCGATGGCTACGCCGAACACAACTTAGACACCCTGCAAGATGGCGCAGTATTACGCGCTGGTTCATTGGAATCCGTGAGCGCGCAGGAGCCAGCACTGGAACGCCCGACGATCTGGCTATTTGGCAATGAAGGCCAGGGCCTGAGCGAGCAAGAAAAGGCGCTGGCACAGTTTAACGTCGCAGTACCGCTCTACGGGGTGGCCGAATCGCTGAACGTGAGCACCGCCGCGACCGTGTGCCTCTACGCGTCGGCTCGCGCCCAGCGGTAGGCAGCGTCCGATGCAGCTCAAACAAATCGTCGCGGTAGCGATCATCGACAGTTTCCAAGCGCCCAGCAAGATGTTGGCAGCACGGCGCAATCGGCCGGTGGAACTGGCCGGACTCTGGGAATTTCCCGGGGGCAAAGTCGAACCGGGGGAGTCGCAGATCGATGCGGTACACCGCGAACTGCGTGAAGAACTTGGCATACAGCTGAATCTCGGAGCAGAGATCACCGGTCCGCACGCCCAGGGCTGGGTGCTCAATGAGAGGGCAGCAATGCGCGTCTGGTTCGCCACCATCAGTGAAGGTACGCCGGACACGCTCGATGGACATGACCAATTGGCCTGGCTAGAACTCGACGATTCCTTGGGCACGGTAGTGCCGTGGATCGAGGCCGACGCCCCGATTGTGGCTGCCTGCCTGGCCCAGGCCCATTCGGGGTCTACCTACTGAACCACGTAAGCTGGTCATAGTGCCTGGAAACGGCAACCCGTAACCAACCCACAAAATTTTTAGGAGTAATCCGAGTGAAGAGACTTCTTGGCGTTCTCGCGCTGGTCTTTACCGCAATGCTGGCCCTCTCCGGCTGCGTCAACATGAACGCTGAGGTCAACGTGACCGGTGCCGATCAGGCTACCGGTGCATTGCAGCTCACCACTCATCAGGAAAACCTGCAGGGCCAGAAGTTCGAGGACGTGCTGGCCACACAGATGAACACCGACGAGCTGGATAGCATTCTGGGCGAGCAGTGGAGCTACACCACCATCGACGACGGTGAAAACGTCGGCCTGCGCTTTGAAACCGTCGGCAAGATGAACTTTGTCCAGCTACAGGACGCATTTATGACCTTCGGCTTCCCAATTACCTTGACCGATCAGGGCGGCGAATTCGGATTCTCGATGCCAGGCGCCGGTGAAGTCGCGGTCAACGAACAGTTCACCGAGGCAAACTTGCAGGTCAGCTTCCCCGGTAAGGTGCTCACCCACTCCGCCGGAGTGGTCGATCACCACACCGTCACCTTCGACATGGTTGCCGGTGCAAACGAGTACAAGGCTACCGGCGCAGCAAACTACGCGGTGTTCTACTCGCTGATTTTTGCAGGCGCCATGCTGGTCCTAGCGATGATCCTCGTTTTCGCTTTTGTACCGAAGGCAGCCAAGGATCCAGCCGGTCACTAAGTGATTCGTTAGCTTCTTCACGGCCTGGGCCCGTCATCGTTGAAACGTTGACGGGCCTTAGCTAATAGAATAGGGACTAATAGTTCCACGAGATAAGAGAAGGATCGATCGATCCCATGTCTGATCAGACAATCCAAGAGGCAACGGAAGCGGAGCTCAACGCACCGCATCCGACAGATGAAGCAGGCATCAACGCCGCGGTTCAAGCTGCACTGGCAGCCATCGAATCCGCTGGCGACCTGACCGAACTAAAAGATGCACGGCTCGCCCACAGCGGTGAGAAGTCCGCGCTGTCGCTGGCGAACCGGCAGATCGGCAAGCTGGACAAGTCCGAGAAGGCGGTGGCCGGCAAGCTCGTCGGCGGCGCCCGCGGACGGGTGAACAAGGCGCTGGCCGCCCGCACGGTAGTGCTCGAAGAAGCCGAGGCCGCACGCATCCTGGAAGAGGAGACCGTCGACGTCACCGCGGCTCCGCGCCGTCGCCGCGTCGGTGCCCGCCACCCACTGTCGGTATTGCAGGACCGCGTATCGGACATCTTCGTCGGTATGGGCTGGGAAATCGCCGAAGGCCCCGAGGTTGAATCCGAGTGGTTCAACTTCGATGCACTGAACTTCAAACCAGACCACCCGGCCCGCGAAATGCAGGACACCTTCTTCATTGAGCCGGCCGACGCGCACCTGGTGCTGCGTACCCACACCTCCCCGGTGCAGGTGCGTTCGATGCTGCAGCGTGAGACCCCGGTCTACGTGCTCTGCCCGGGCCGTACCTTCCGCACCGATGAGCTGGACGCTACCCACACCCCGGTTTTCCACCAGTTTGAGGGTCTCGCCGTAGATAAGGGCCTGACCATGGCCGATCTGCGCGGCACGCTGGAGCACTTCGCGCGTCAGATGTTCGGCAAGGATGCACAGATCCGTCTGCGCCCGGCCTACTTCCCGTTCACCGAACCAAGCGCCGAGCTGGACATCTGGCACCCAGGCGCCAAGGGCGGACCGCGCTGGATCGAGTGGGGTGGCTGCGGCATGATCAACCCGAACGTGCTGCGCGCCGCCGGGATCGACCCGGAAGAATACTCCGGATTCGCCTTCGGCATGGGCATCGAGCGCACGCTCATGTTCCGCAACGACGTCCCGGACATGCACGACATGATCGAGGGCGACATTCGTTTCAGCCAGCACTTCGGGATGGAGATTTAAGTTATGCGTATTCCACTTTCATGGCTGCGCGAATACACGCAGCTTCCGGCCGATGCAAGCGCCGAAGATTTGATGGCCGATCTGGTGAAGGTCGGTTTGGAGGAAGAGGACGTACACCGTCCCTCCGACAACCTCTCGGGCCCGATCGTCGTCGGTCAGGTGCTCTCGTTGGTGAAGGAAGAACAGACCAACGGCAAAACTATCAACTGGTGCCAGGTCCGCGTGGTGCCCGAAGGTACCGAGCAGACGCTGACCGGCAAGGGCATCGAGCCCAACGGCGTGCAGGGCATCATCTGCGGCGCGCATAACTTCGTGGAGGGTGACAAGGTTGTAGTCACCCTGCCCGGCGCCGTGCTGCCCGGAGATTTTAAGATCACCCCACGCAAAACCTACGGACATGTTTCAGCCGGCATGATCGCCTCCTCCCGCGAGCTGGGCATCGGCGAGGACCACGACGGCATTATGGTGCTGGCAAACTTCGGGCTAGACCCAGAGGTGGGCACCGACGCGTTTGAGCTTTTCGGGCTGAACGATCAGGCCGCTGAAATCAACGTCACCCCGGATCGCGGCTACTGCTTCTCGATCCGCGGCGTCGCCCGCGAATACGGCCTAGCCACCGGCACCTCGTTCACCGACCCGGCGAGCACCATCAAGGTCACCGCGGCAACCGGCGCCGGCCACCAGGTCAAGCTGTCCGACGACGCACCGATCTACGATGTGCCCGGCTGCACGCGTTTTGTCACTCGCGAAGTCACCGGCATCAACCCGGCGCTGCCCACCCCACGCTGGATGGCCTCGCGCCTCCAACTGGCAGGAATGCGTTCGATCTCGCTGGTTGTCGACATCTCCAACTATGTGATGCTTGAGCTCGGCGCACCACTGCACTTCTACGATGCGGACAAGCTCACCGGTGCGATCACCGTGCGCCGTGCTACCGCCGGAGAAAAGCTCACCACGCTCGATGAGAAGAACCGCGAGCTGTCGGTGGAGGACCTGCTGATCACCGACGAGTCCGGTGCTTTGGGTATTGCTGGCGTCATGGGTGGCGCGGCTACCGAGGTCAGCGATTCCACCAGCCGCGTGCTGATCGAGGCCGCACACTTTGACGCAGTATCCATCGGCCGATCCCGCCGCCGGCACAAACTGCCGTCGGAGGCTTCCAAGCGTTTTGAGCGCGGGGTTGACCCGCGCATTATGGACATCGCCGCGCAGCGTGCGGTGAATCTGCTCGTTGAGCTGGCCGGGGGCACCGAGACTGCCAACGTCACCGACGCAGGCATGGTTCCGGCCGACACCCAGATTCAGCTGCCTGCCGGTTTCGCCGGGGCACTGATCGGCGTGGAATATACCGACGAGCAGACCATCACCGCGCTTGGGGGCATCGGCGCAACCGTCGAGCAAAACGCCGAGGGCTTCATGGTTTCGGCTCCAAGCTGGCGCCCGGACCTAGAGATTGAGGAAGACCTGGTTGAGGAAGTAGCCCGCGTGGTTGGCTATGACCAGATCCCGGCAACCTTGCCGGTGGCCCCACCAGGACGTGGCCTGACCCGGACCCAGTCCCAGCGCCGACGCCTGTTGCAGGGCCTTGCCGATGCTGGCCTGACCGAGGTCTTGACCTACCCGTTCGTTTCCGAGGCGCAGAACAACACCTTCGGCACCCCGGAAGCTGGCAGCACGGTGAAAGCCGTGTCGCTGGCCAACCCGATCTCCAAGGAGTTCCGTTTCCTGCGCACCAGCCTGCTGCCGGGTCTGCTGGACACCGCACGACGCAATATCGGCCGTGGTTTCCGCGATTTGGCCTTGTACGAGGGTGGTCTGGTGTTCTTGCCGGGCGAGCAGTTGGGCTCGGCATTCCTTCCTCCGTTGGGCGTCAAGCCAAGCGATGAGGTGCTGGCGGACCTGTATCACGGGGTTCCCCACCAGCCATGGCAGCTGGCCGCGGTCTTCACCGGCCATGAGGCTTCGGCCGCCGCCGGATTTGCGCCGCGTCTGTGGGACTGGGCCGATGCTTTGGACGCCGCACGCACCGTCGCGGACATCCTGGGTGTTCAGCTGGAGGTCGCTCAGGGCGATCACCAGGCCTTCCACCCGGGCCGCGCCGCGACGCTGAAGGTTGCTGGCGAAGTGGTTGGCTACGCTGGCGAGCTGCACCCGGCGTTGCTCAAGGACGCCGATCTGCCGCCGCGCACCGTGGCGATGGAGCTGAACGCTGCCGCGATGATGGCCGCCGCGCCGCAGGTAGTGGTGGCGCAGTCGCTGTCTACTCAGCCGCTGGCCACCCAGGATGTCGCCTTGGTCGTCGATCAACACGTCGTCGCAGGTCATGTGCTTGACACCCTGCGCGAGGGTGCCGGCGCACTGCTCGAAGACATCACCTTGTTCGATGTATACCAGGGGCAGGGCATCGAAGAGGGCAAGAAGTCGTTGGCCTTCGGGTTGCGCTTCCGCGCCGAGGATCGCACGCTGACCGCCGATGAAGCCTCCGAGGCGCGTGCCGCCGCGGTAGCCTTGGCGGCCGAAAAGTTTGGCGCTACCCAGCGCTAAACCATGTTAACCGGCGCCGAGCGTCGGGCAAACAACGCCCCGGGGTCTCTGCATTCACGCAGATGATCCTGGGGCGTTGGTTTTTCCCGCATCTGCCAGCTAGCACCGGCCGGTGCACGTTAGAATTAGGGTTCACGGTAGCTACCTCGGGGGCAATATATGGGTTCACGGATCGCCGCGCGGCTTGGCGCGGTGCTACTTATTGTGGTGCTTGGCGCCCTCGCGGTAGCGGTGGCGGTGTTTTTGGCGATGGGCGCGGTCAACCTGATCCAGCGCGGTGCCGGGACACATCTGGAAGAGCCGCCCACCCCGAGCGTGGAATTTAGCGAACCGCCCGCGGACCCGCTACCCGGGCACCCCAACGGACCCTAGAAACGAGCGCAACACCATGATCGTGGAACACGCCATCCTGCCTGTGCGCAGCGGGGCCGAGGAAGCGTTTGAACTCGCCTTCGGCCAGGCACGCAGCCTAATCGAAGAACAACCAGGATTTATCGCGCTCCAACTTTCACGTTCGATCCAAAGCCCGAACCAGTACCTGCTGCTGGTGCGATGGGAGTCGGTGGCCGCACACACCGAAGGCTTTCGCCGCTCAGCTCAGTATCAGCTCTGGAAGCAGGCGCTGCACCATTTTTATGATCCGTTCCCCGTGGTGGAACACTTTACCCCGGTGTTCGATTCCGAACCCGGCTCCCGGGCGGAGGATGGGTTGTGATCGACCACCCGCGGGAGAACAAGCAACTGCCGGTCGCGGTACGAGCCACCGCCGCGCTGGGGATCCGGCGCCTGAGCAGACGCAGTTTCCGCTACTTCCGCTATGCGTTGCGCTACTCCGACGGCCGAGAATTGTACGAGGTAGGCGCGATCGAGTTCGACAAACTTTTACAGGGCCACCGTTACCCGGCTGACACCAAATGCGTCCGCGACGGGGCCGAACAACATTGCCCGCACACCGGGGACGGGTCATGGGTGGATTACCCCTACGGAATGCCCCTGGCGACACCGCGCGCAAATTAGTTCAGATTACTTTTCCGGTTCGTAGCCGATGAGCCAGTGCACCCCAAAACGATCGCGCACCTGACCGTCGCTGGCACCCCAGGCTTTGCGCGCCAGCGGATCGAGTATCGTGCCACCCTCGGCGAGCTTCTCGAACCAGACATGCAATGTTGCAGGTGGCGCCGTGCCCAGCAGGCTGAGCATTAAACCTTGGGTGGACAGTGCTTCTTCGCCCGCTGCAGCATCGGCCGCGTACAAGGTGAGTGCACCGTGCAGCATGCCGTGGGCGATGTGCTCGCCTGGCCCGTCGGTGCGCGCAAATTCGGCGTAGCTAAAGAGCGCGAGCGTTCCGCCAAAAATATCTTGGTAGCGTTCCAACGCTTGAGCCGCGGTGCCCGGAAAAAGGATGTAGGGCGCGGGCGCAGCCGAGACCGGCGCCGGGGATTCGGGGGACTTAGGTTCTGCCATGAGCTTTCCTCCACACTTCGCGCACCACTTAGAAAGTCGCGTCGGTGTTTATCGGTTGCCTCAGCGTAGTGCCGGGCCGCGCGAAGGCGCAAGAGCCGCGAAGCCGCAAGAAGCAGTATTAGAACTCTTCACCGTGGCTGATGACGTTTGCAGCTCGCCCAACGATCTGCGGATCGGGGGTGCCCACCAGCTCGTGGTCCTTGCCCTTGTACTCGAAGAGGTTCAGCACGTGGCGCATGGCCTGCAGCCGGGCGCGCTTCTTGTCGTTGGACTTCACCACCGTCCACGGGGCATGCTCGGTGTCGGTCTTCAGGAACATCTGTTTTTTCGCGGCCGTGTAGTCATCCCACTTGTCCAGCGAGGCCAGGTCCATGGGGGAGAGCTTCCACTGGCGCACCGGGTCGATGCGGCGAATGAGGAAACGAGTGAACTGTTCGGCGGCGGAGACGGAGAACCAGAACTTCACCAGGTCAATGCCCTCTTCTACGAGCAGCCGTTCAAAGTGTGGAGTCTGCTCCAAAAAGTGCTCAACCTGATTTTCACTGCAGAAACCCATCGCCCGCTCCACCCCGGCGCGGTTGTACCAGGACCTGTCAAAGAGCACGATCTCCCCGGCGGCCGGGAAATGTTCGATGTAGCGCTGGTAATACCACTGGGTGGATTCGCGTTCGGTCGGCTTTTCTAGGGCGACGACGCGTGCCCCGCGCGGGTTCAGATGCTCGGTGAAACGTTTGATCGTGCCGCCTTTGCAGGCCGCGTCGCGTCCCTCGAAGACGATCATCAACCGCCGATCGTGCGCCTTGAGCCACTTTTGGAGCTTCAGTAGTTCGATTTGCAACGCACGCTTTTGCGTATCGTAGGTCGCCCGTTCCATTTTGGCGTCGTAGGGGTAGTCCTCGCGCCAGGTGTCCACGATGGATCCGTCAGCGCGCACCAGCACCGGGTCATCATCGTCGTTGTCTAGCACGGAGTAGCCGCGAAACGCATCTTCAAGCAGGGGGAGTTCAACCGTCATGGCTTCAGCCTAGTTTTGCCAGGTGAACAGCTGGTGAATAATTGGCCAACCGCTCATTGAGTACCGCGTTTATGACCTATGGCCTACGCCACGTGGTCCCCGGTGGTGTCCGCGATACGCAGCGAGCTAGTGCGGGAAGGCCGGCAGCGCTTGTTCGTAAAGCCAAGGATCTAGAAGCGCGGCGACATCCAGTGTGTCGGGCGCGAACCCCTGGGCGTGCGCGAGGAACGCGGCGGTGTCCACATGCCCGTGGGCATAGGTGGCAACCCAGTCTTTGAGCATCGCGTAGAAGGTTTCGGGACCCAGCGCACCGCGTAACGCGAACAGCGCTAGCGCGCCGCGTTTATATACCCGGTCATCGAACATTTGCTCGGCCCCCGGGGCCCCGATAGCCAGATCCTGCGCGGACTCGTTTAGCTTCTCCCACGCCGCTCGGGCCCGATCGGCCAGCGAGAGCAACCCGGCAGATTCGGAGTACAACCATTCGCTGAAGCAGGCGAACCCCTCATGCAACCAGATATCGCTCCAGCGCTTTAAGGTCAGCGAATTGCCCCACCACTGATGCGAAAATTCGTGGGCGATCAGCCGTTGCGCCTCCCAGTCCAAGGACAGGTGATTGCGCCCAAAAATGCTCAGCCCCGCGGCCTCCAACGGGATTTCTAGCTCGTCGTCCACCACCACAATCTTGTAGCTGGCGTACGGGTAGGGGCCAAAGTGCCGTTCAAAAACCTCGGCCATCTCGCCCTGTTTGGCAAAGGCACCGCGCACCGCTAAATCCATGCCGGGCACCGCGTAGGCCAGCAGGTGGCGTTGGCTATCAAAGGGGATTTCGCTGTAGCGTCCGATCTGCACGGTGGCTAGATAACTGGCGATCGGCTCACGCTGTTCGTAGACCCAGGTATCGGCGCTCGCGGCCCGGGAATAGCCGACCTGTTCGCCGTTGGCCACCGCCCGGTAGCCGGCATCGGTGGTGATCGAAAAACGGTAGCTGGATTTGTGGCTGGGGTGATCGTTGCAAGGGAACCAGGTGGCCGCCCCGGTGGGTTGACCGGAAATTAGTACCCCGTCGGTCAGTTCCTCCCAGCCGACCTCGCCCCACATCCCGTCATCCACCCCCGGGTTTCCGGCATAGCGCAGCGCCAGTTCCAACTGTTCGCCGGCGGGAAGCATTGCAGGAAGTTTCACCTCGATGCGGTGGTGCCTTTTGGCGACCGCCAGCTTTTTGCCCTGGCAGGTGGCCTTGAGTACGCGCAAGCCATGCAGGTTTAGCCGCACCACATCCAGGTCGACCAGCGCGCGGATATGCAGTACGGCCTTGCCCTCGAGCAGGTTGCTGGCCAGCTTGCACTTGAGCTCTAGGTCGTAGTGCTCCACGGTGTACTGCTCGGAGCCGTGGTGTTTGGTGTAGTCATCTAGCTGCTGCGGCATGCGGTGCGGTCCTCTAGGCTTTCACTGGCTGATCGGTGGTGATGTTCCAGCGTACCGCCGGATTGCCGCGCCAGTAGGTATTGGCCGGCAGTTGCTCACCGCGCAGGATCAGCGAGGCCGGCCCGGCGGTGGTGCCCTCGGAAATGATCGCGGCGGGCAGGATCACGCTGTGCGGGCCAAGCGTTGCGCCCGCACCTAGGGTAACCGTGTCGATGGACATGATGCGGTCGTGGAAGAGGTGGGTTTGCAGCACGCAACCGCGGTTCACCGTGGCATGATCCTCCAAGGTGACCAGGTCAGCCTCCGGGAACCAGTAACTTTCGCACCACACCCCGTGTCCGATCTTGGCGCCTTGCGCACGCAGGAACCAGACTAGTGCCGGGGTGCCGGAGGCTAGGCGCGCAAACCACTGGGCGCAGACCAGTTCGACAAATGAGTCCACCATCTCGGTGCGCCAGATGAACGAGCTCCATAGCGTGTGCTCGCCCGGGCGGATCACCCCGACCACCAGCCATTTGGCGGCCAGCGCGGTCAGCGCGGCCACCGCCCCGGCTGCCACCAGCACCGCCCCGGAGAGCAGCGCCGCGGTGAGCGGATGGCCGTAGCTGGTCAATGCGGACAGCGCCCACAACACGGCTGCCGCGATCCCCACGGTGGTGAACACGGCTAGCGCGCGGGTCAACTCCCACAGTGCGCGCATCACCTTCAGCTTCATCGGCGGGCTGTAGGTGCGCTCGGATTCGGCATCCACGGTGGTGCGCCGCAGCTTATGCGGGGGAGAGCCGATCCACGAGGTACCGGCCTTCATCTTGCGTGGGGTGGCTGAAAGTACGGCGATCAGCGAGCGCTTGGGCACCCGGCGTCCGGCATGCAGGATGCCGGAGTTCCCCAGGAAGGCTTTTTTGCCTACGCGTACCGGGGCGATGTGCATCCATCCGCCGCCCAGCTCGTAGGAGGCGACCATGGTGTCATCGGCCAGAAAAGCGCCCGAGGCGATGGTGGTCATCTTCGGGATCAGCAGTACCGTCGAAATTTCCACATCGCGCCCGACCTTCGCACCGAGCAGGCGCAACCAGATCGGGGTGAACAGCGACGCGTAGAGCGGGAACAGCACATCGCGTGCGGTATCGAGCACGCGTTCGGTGGCCCAGGCCTGCCAGCCCACCCGCGAGGTGATCGGATGCCAACCTTCACGCAGCCCAATGGATAAGAGCCGCACCTGAATAATGACCAGCAACATCATCGAGAAGAACCAGACCAGCGCCGCCAGCAACACGGCGGGAATGAAGCTCAGCCCAATGTTGCTCAGCGACTTGTCACCGTCCAGTAGCGGGCTCACGGCGAGCACCGCGAGGACCACGGGGATCCACTGGGCCAGGTTCAGCACCAGCGAGCCGATTCCGCCGAGTACTCGCGGCAGCACCCGGTAAGCGGGAACTTGTTCGGGCCAGCGCGGTTTAGCGCGCCCTGCACGAGTGGCCGGGGAGCCTGCATAGCGGGAGTTTTCCCGGGTTTCGCCGTAGATCGCCGAGCCGGCTTCCACAATGGTGTGCGGCGCAACGATTGCGCCCGGAGTCAGCGTGGAACGCGCGCCGACGGAGGCGAAATCGCCCACGGTGATGTGTCCGACGTGCACCAGGTCTCCGTCGATCCAGTAACCGGAGACATCAACCTCGGGCTCTAGGGCCGCCCCGGGGCCCACGGTGAGCATTCCGGTGACCGGTGGCAGGGTGTGCACGGCAGCGGTTTTGTCGATGTTCGCGCCGAGCATCCGCGCATACCAGGGCAGCAGTGGTGCGCTGGCCAGCGAGACCGGATCGACCACGTCAGCGATGTGTTGAGCCAACCAGAGCCGCAGGTGCATCGCCCCGGAGCGTCGGTAGGTGCCCGGTGTCAGGCCACGCAGCAGCAGTTTCGCTGCTACCACCGAGAGCAACATGCGCCCGGGCGGGGTAACAAAAATCAGCCACGAGGCCAGTAGCAAATACCACGGGATCGGCAGCGGCGCATCAAAAATTCCCACGCTGAGCAAGAACCAGTGCCCCAGCATGAGGTAGGTGAACCAGCGCAACCCGGAAAGGATAAATAGTGGCACCGCCAGCAGCGACTGGATGATCTGGGTACTGCGTTTAGTGCGTTTAACGATGCGAGGTTCGATCACCTCGTCGTTGACCGGCTTACCGCCAAGGTAGGTGACCAGCGCGCCGAAGCGCGGATAGTCGTAGAGTTCGGCGACGGTCAGATCCGGGTAGCGGTAGCGCAACGCGGAGACCAACTGCGCGGCAGACAACGATCCGCCGCCGGAGCCGAAGAAGTCGGCGTCCGCGCTGGATACCGCCGCGCCTAACGCACCCTTCCACGCATCTGCCACAAACTGCCCGGTCGTATCTAAGCCGCTCAGTTGCTCGCCGGTGTCTTCGCCGGCGCCTGCCAACGGCCAGGGCAAGGCATTACGATCCACCTTGCCACTGGTTTTCATCGGCATGGTCTCCACCAGAGTGAGCAGTGGCACCATCGCCGCCGGTAAATCTTCGAGCAGTGCGGTGCGTGCCGCGTTCAGGTCGTAGTCCGGGTCCGCAGCCAGATAGCCGACCAAAATCTTGTTGCCGGTGTTTGTTTCGCGTACCGCGACGGCGGCGCTGGACACACTCTCTAGTGAGGCGAGGGCGGCATCAATTTCGCCCAGTTCAATGCGTCGCCCGCCGATTTTCACCTGGTCATCCACGCGCCCGATGAACACCAACCCCAGCGGGTCGTTGATCACCATATCGCCTGAGCGGTAAGCGCGTTCCCAACCCAGGGTGGGCATCGGCGCATACTTTTCTGCGTCTTTATCCGGATCTAAGTAGCGGGCCAGTCCCACGCCGCCAATGATCAGCTCACCGGATTGACCCTCGGGCACCGGGATACCTTCGGGGTCCACTACCGCCAGGTCCCAGCCGGCCAGCGGCAATCCGATGCGCACCGGTAAGCTGCCGTCCATGGTGGCCCCGCACGCTACCACGGTCGCCTCGGTCGGCCCGTAGGTGTTCCACAGTTCGCGACTGTCGGTGGCCAGACGGGCGGCAAGTTCTGGAGGGCAAGCCTCCCCGCCGAAGATCAACAAACGTACCGAATCTAGTGCTTGGGCCGGCCACAGCGCGGCCAATGTGGGCACGGTGGACACCGCGGTGATCGAACGGGAGATCAGCCAGGGGCCTAAGTCCATGCCGCTGCGGACCAGGGCGCGCGGGGCCGGGACCAGGCAGGAGCCGTTGCGCCAGGCGATCCACATTTCCTCGCAGGAGGCGTCAAAGGCCACCGATAGTCCGGCAAGCACCCGGTCGCTAGTGTTCAGCGGGTCGTTGGGTAAGAACATTTGCGCCTCGGCGTCCACAAAGGCCGCCGCGGAGCGGTGCGTGACCGCAACACCCTTGGGTTTGCCGGTGGAGCCGGAAGTGAAGATGATCCACGCGTCGTCGCCAAGTTGTGGGGCGCGTGGGTTGCGGAAGGGGGCCGGACGGTTCGGGTCGATCACGGTCAGCTGATCGGTGCCGGAGATGAAACCGGCCACTTGGGCCTCGTCAAACACGGTTTTGGCGCGCTCGTCGGGATCGTCGGCGTCCACCGGCACGTAGGCGGCACCCACCCAGAGGATCGCCAGGATCCATTCGTAGAGCGCGGCGGTCCCGGAGGTGACGCGCACGCCGATCCGGTCCCCGGCGCCGAGGCCCGACTGATGTAGGCGTAGTGCCTTGGTCTTAACCTCGTCGATCAGCTCGGCGTAACTTTCGATGCGTGCGCCGTCGTCAATGGCCGGCGCGTCGGGATGGGCCTTGGCGGTGGCCTGCACAATGTCGATCAGCGTCCGTGGCGCTGGGGCCAGCGAACCGGCCGGAAACTGCGCCGGGTAGATGGACGAATTCTCGGGGGTGGAACTATCTACGGAGTCCATAAGCGGGCGGATCCGTCCCTTCGCTACGGGTGGGGTGCACCAGTGGGCTGCGAGTTCGTGGGGGATACGGGCTCGCATAAAAAAGGGGTATGGATCCTGGAGGGGATCGGACGTTGCGACGTCCTGCACCTATTAAAGCCCCTGAAAGCGGTCACGGGGAAGCATTGGGCACTTTTGGTCGTATGGATCACAACACTAGTGTCGCTGCGCGGACTCACCATGGTCGGCTCAATTCTTCCCGGTGGGGGCAGTGCGCGCAGCTGGGTGGGGATGCGCGGCGGCGTAAGCACCTAGTAGGCTAAATGATAAGCGCATCGATCGGAATAAATCTCGACACCCCTCTGGAGGAATTTTCCATGCATCAGCCCCACCCAACAGGCTTGAGCAAAGTTGCGAGGCCGATCCGTCGCACCATGGCTGCAGGATTTGCCGCCACGTTGCTGATGGCCAGCATCATCCCCGGAGCCTATGCTGCCGCGGCCGAGCCGGAGAATCTGGAATCGATCAGCGTTGATGACACCGCAAATGTGCTCAACGAGGACAAATTGCGCGACGCGATCGAACGTCTGGACTTTAATGAGCCGACCAAGGTGGCCGTATATTCGCGCAACGGAGAATATTCCGATGACATCAACACGAACACCCTAGATTTTGCGCGCAGTAGCCACCGTGAATGGATTTCGGATAAGCCCGACGACTATGGCGATTACTGGGCCGATGGCTACTTCATTATTACCCTGTCGGTGGAGGGCCAAGGAGACGGGCAGATCGGCACCTACTTCGGCGAGGATCGTAAGGTCTCCGAGGGGCAGATGGGGGCCATTCATGAGGCCGGCTACGAGGATTTTAACGCTGGGCGCTGGTCTGACGGGGTGATCGCGGTCGCCGAGCGCGGGTCCAAAATCATGAATCGCCCTTGGTATCAGCATCCGGCACTGGGGTGGACCGTGGGACTTGGCGGACTCGGGGCGCTGGGCACGGTGGGGATCACCGCCGCGGTACGCGCACACAATCGCACACGTTTTAGCCAAGCGCTCGCCGAGGGCACCGAACACCTGACCCGGGTCACGCTGGACCTGGATACTACCGAGCTTGCAGCGCGCACGCTCCCGGCCGACGCCGCGCACGCAACCGTACTGGCTAGCCGCTTCTCCGACTTCAGCGCCGATTACCGCACGGTGTTTAGTGAGCGCCAAGAGTTGGAGGCGGCGACGAAAAAGCTGCGTTCACGCAGTGTCGGAGTACTGCGGGCTAAAGATTTCTTGTCCACCGCGCAAACTCTGGATTTGACCGACGACGCGATCATCGATGCAGCATCGCTCTATACCCGCGATGCGAACTGGGAAGCTGCCTGGCGCAGGCAGATCGCCCCGCTACTTGAAGACCTCAATGCGTTGCCCGAACTGACCGAGAATTTTGTCACCGACCAGGCAAGCAGCGAAGAGGTTCGAGCCAGCGCGGCCGCGCTAAATTCCTTCGCGGCTCAAGCCCGTACGCAGTTGCAACGCCTGGGCGATGAGCTGAGCGGTGAAAGTATTGCGGTTGATGACGCGCTTGATGCGCTTTCGGATTTGCGTGTGCAACTGACCGAAAAACTTGATGCTTTGGCCAACGCACAAATCTTGACCTATGCGACGAGCCCGGAAGAGGAGGAAGAAATGCGCACGGAGCTCAATCGCTCACGCCATGACGCAACGAATCAAAGTCCGCGCGCGGTCGGCACAATTTTGGATGTCAGCTACCCGGCGGCGATGTATTGGTCCGTGGGTTCCTACAACACCGGGTATAGCCAAGCGGTCAGTTCGGTGGATAGCTCACGCTCATCCGGTGGCGCTTCGGGTGTTTCTCAGGGCTACTCCGGTGGGGGTAGTTTCTCCGGCGCCGGAGGCTCCTCGCACTTCTAAGGTTGCCCCGCAACTGATCAAACCAACGGCGAAGGCCTGCCACCAAATTCGGTGACAGGCCTTCGCTATGTGGTGCTATTGGGTGCCTTGGCGCGTGAGTCAGGCGTTTAGGGAACAAGGAGCACCTTGCCGGTGGTCTGTCGCGATTCCAAGGCCCGATGCGCCTGGTCCGCGTCTTTGAGCGCGAACTGTTGGCCCACCCGAATATCAAGCTCACCGGAAGCCACCCAGCCGAACACGTCGCCAAAACGCCAGGCGCGTTCCTCGTCGGTGGCTAGGAAGTCTGCGAGCTTCGGGCGGGTGACGGTCAAGGACCCACCCGCGTTTAAGCGCTGTAGGTCAAAGGGTGGCACCTGGCCGCTGGCTCCACCAAAGAGTGCAAGTGTGCCGCGACGCTTGAGTACCTTCAGCGAAGTGTCGAAGGTGTCTTTGCCGATGCCGTCGTAGACCGCATGCACGCCCTGGCCGTCGGTGACCTGGTCAACGGTGGCCTCGACCTGGTCGTAAGCCACCACGTAATCTGCTCCGGCGGCACGCGCCAAGTCCTTCTTTTCTTGGGTGGAGGCGGTGGTGATCACCGTCGCGCCCTTCATCTTCAGGATCTGCGTCAGTAATAGGCCCACTCCGCCGGCGCCGGCGTAGGTGAGGATGACGTCGCCCGAACGGACCAGATAGCTCGAATGCGTCAGGTAGTGCGAGGTCATGCCCTGCAACGGCAGCGCGGCGGCGAGGCGCAGATCGACGTTGTCAGGCACCTTGCCCAGTTGGTTTTCGTCGACCACCGCAAATTGCGCGTAGCCCTTGGTGCCGCTGGAGGTCGCCACACGGTCCCCGACCTTCAGGTGACGCACGTTTTTGCCGAGCTCGGTCACGGTGCCAGAAAATTCGGTTCCCGGGGTGAAGGGGTAGTCCACCGCGTAGACGCCGGAGCGTTGGTAGGTTTCGATGAAGTTCACGCCGATCGCTTCGATCTTCACCAAGACCTGGCCCTCGCCCGGGGTCTGGACGGGAGTAACACCGAGTTCCATCACTTCGGGTCCACCTGCGTGGGAGACGAGTATGCTCTGCTGATTCATACGATGCGCTTCCAATCTTTGTCCCTTGCCAGTTGCTGGCCGTTGCCTATTTCCAGTCTAAGCGTGGCGGGTGTGAGTGCGATGAGCGACAACCCCGAGCTAGCATGAAATGACGAACAATTTATGCATATTTATTAGGTTTGATGCATAACCGGTTGTAGAGTGAGGTCATGACGATTTCAGTTGCTGTCTCCGGCGCCAGCGGATACGCCGGAGGCGAAGTCCTTAGAATTTTAGCCAATCACCCAGAGGTAGAGATTGGTGCGATCACCGCGCATTCCCAAGCCGGATTGCGACTAGGCGGCATCGCCCCGCACCTGCACTCCCTGGCCGATCGGGTACTGGTGGAAACCACCGTGGAAAACCTCGCCGGACACGACGTGGTCTTTCTGGCTCTACCGCACGGCGCGAGCGCAGCGGTGGCAGCGGCCCTGCCCGAATCCACCCTGGTCATTGACGCCGGTGCGGACCACCGCCTGGAATCGGCGAGCGCCTGGGAAAAATTCTACGGCTCACCACACGCCGGATCCTGGCCCTACGGACTGCCTGAACTTCCCGGTACACGCGAGAAACTTGCCGGCGCCAAACGCGTCGCCGTACCCGGTTGTTACCCCACCGGCGGCCAACTAGCCCTGGCACCGGGTTACCACGCCGGGCTACTTGAGCCACAAGACGTAGTCATCGTTTCCGCCTCCGGCACCTCCGGCGCAGGCAAAAGCGCCAAAACCCACCTGCTGGGCAGCGAAACCATGGGCTCGATGAGCACCTATGGGGTCGGCGGCGTGCACCGCCACATTCCCGAAATGGAACAGGGCCTTTCCAAGCTGGCCGGCGAGGCGGTCACCGTGTCCTTCACCCCGACGCTGGCGCCGATGCCGCGCGGCATCCTGACCACCGCCACCGCACTGGTAAAGGCCGGGGTTAGCGCCGACCAATTGCGCGATGCCTGGGCATCGGCCTACGCCAACGAACCATTTGTGCACCTATTGCCCGAGGGGCAGTGGCCTACCACCGGCGCGGTGCAAGCCTCAAACCACGTGCACATGCAATTAGCGTTCGACGAGCACGCCGGACGCGTGATCGTCACCGCCGCGCTGGACAACCTCACCAAGGGCACCGCCGGCGCCGCCGTGCAATCGATGAACATCGCACTCGGGCTACCCGAAACCACCGGATTGTTAATGCAAGGAGTCGCACCGTGAGCCTCACCCACACCCCAACCTTTGAGCAGGCCGAACTAGCCGGAGTCACCGCACCGGCAGGATTTAGCGCCGCAGGCGTGCCAGCGGGCCTGAAATCCACGGGCAAAAACGACGTGGTGCTGGTGACCAACCAGGGCCCGAACTACACGGCGGCCGCGGTCTTCACCGCCAACCGCGTGGCGGCAGCCCCGGTGCACTGGTCCAAACAGGTGATCACCGACGGCCGAGTGGACGCGATCGTGTTGAACTCCGGCGGCGCCAACGCCTGCACCGGAGCCGAAGGCTTTGCCAACACGCACCGCACCGCGGAGCACGTTGCCGGACTTTTGAACATTTCCTCCGGTGACGTGGCAGTAGCCTCCACCGGGCTCATCGGCGAACAACTGCCGATGGACAAGCTACTGGCCGGGGTGGATCACGCAGCAACCGCGCTCGCCGGTGGTCAGGACGCCTCCGATCAGGCGGCGGCCGGCATCATGACCACCGACACCGTGCCAAAAATTGCCTCGCGCGCCGTGGGCGGGTACACCTTGGGCGGCATGGCGAAGGGTGCGGGCATGCTCGCCCCGGCGCTGGCCACGATGCTGGTGGTGCTGACCACTGATGCGGTGCTCGACGCCGCACAGCTTGATGCGGCATTGCGCGCAGCCACCGCGGTCAGCTTTGATCGGGCAGACTCAGATGGCTGCATGTCCACCAACGACACGGTGCTGCTGATGTCCTCCGGCGCCTCCGGGATCACCCCGGACACCGAAGAGTTCACCGCCGCACTGGCAGATATGTGCCAGGAATTGGCGGCCAAGCTCATCGACGACGCGGAGGGTGCACAGCACACCATTGCGGTGCGGACCTTTAATGCTGCTACCGAGGCCGACGCGCTAGAGGTATCCCGCGCGGTCTCCCGCTCGAACCTGGTGAAAACCGCGATCTTCGGCAAGGACCCGAACTGGGGCCGGGTGCTCTCCGAGGTCGGCACCACGCGTGCGGCCTTTGAACCCGATGAACTGAACGTCTCGATCAACTCGGTGATGGTCTGCAAAAACGGTGGTGTCGGCGAGGACCGTTCGCTGGTCTCGCTAGAGGACCGCAACGTCTCGATCGACATTGATCTGAACGCCGGATCCGCACAGGCCACCATCTTGACCAACGACCTGACCCACGACTACGTCCACGAAAACTCCGCCTACTCCAGCTAGGCACGCACCCTAGGAGCCCGGCCACGATGCCGCACACCGAACAAAGTCACCTCGGCGCAGCCCGCACCAAGGCTGAAGCGCTCATCGAAGCGCTGCCCTGGATTCAACGTTTCGCCGGAACCACGATGGTCATCAAATACGGTGGCAACGCGATGGTCAACGACCAGCTACGCCGCGCCTTCGCCGAGGACATCGTGTTCCTGCGTCACGCCGGAATCAACCCGGTAGTGGTGCACGGTGGCGGACCGCAGATCAACAAGATGCTTGACACGTTGGGCATCAAATCAGAATTTCGTGGTGGGCTGCGGGTGACCACACCCGAGGCGATGGATGTGGTACGCATGGTGCTCACCGGCCAGGTGCAACGTGACCTGGTGGGGCTAATCAACTCGCATGGCCCCTACTCGGTGGGCATGTCCGGGGAGGACGGCGCGATGCTGCAAGCGGTTCGTACCGGCACCATCGTCGACGGGCTGCCCGTTGATTTGGGTTTGGTCGGCGAGGTGATCAAGGTGCGCACCGATCAGGTGGACTCGTTGGTCTCCGCCGGGATGATCCCGGTTATTTCCACCGTGGCCCCGGAATTTGATGCGGATGGGGAGCCTACCGGCGCGATCCTCAACGTCAACGCGGATACCGCGGCCGCGGCGCTGGCCACCGCGCTGGGCGCTGCCAAACTGGTCATCCTCACCGACGTGGAGGGTCTCTACGCGGCGTGGCCGGACAAGTCCTCGCTGATCAGCTCGATTACCAACGATGAGCTGCGCACCATGTTGCCGACCCTGGAATCGGGCATGATCCCGAAGATGGGGGCCTGCCTGAAGGCGGTCGACGAGGGAGTGGCCCAGGCGCATATCGTCGACGGCCGCGAGGCGCACTCGATGCTGCTCGAAATTTTCACCACCGCCGGGGTTGGCACCCAGGTGGTACCCCAGGATAAGGAATCAAAGTGAGTCAGGAATTGCACCCAAGTGGTGCGCTGAATCAGGCCAATGAGCTCTCCTCGATGCATGGCGCCGAGCTGACCGAGCGTTACAGCAAGTCGCTGCTCGGCGTTTTTGGCACCCCCTCACGAGTTTTGGTGCGTGGCGCCGGCTGCCACGTCTGGGACGCCGACGGCAACCGGTACTTAGATCTGCTCGGCGGCATCGCGGTGAACACCCTTGGTCACGCGAACCCGCTGCTGACCAGCGTGATCACCAGTCAGTTGGCGACCTTGGGGCATGTGTCGAACTTTTTCAGCACCCCAACGCAGATTGCCCTGGCGGAGAAGCTACTAGAAATTTCTGCCGCGCCGGCCGGGTCCAAGGTGTTCTTCACGAACTCCGGCACCGAGGCGAACGAGGCTGCGTTGAAGCTGACCCGGCGTAATGTCGGAACCGAACAGACCCCGCGCACCAAGGTGATCGCCCTGGAACACTCCTTCCACGGCCGCACCCTTGGCGCGCTGTCGCTGACCTATAAGCCCAAGTACCGCGAACCCTTCGCCCCGCTGCCAGATAATGTCAGCTGGATTCCGGCCGGTGATATCCAGGCGCTACGTGAGGCGGTCGACGAAACCGTTGCGGCGGTGTTCATCGAACCCATTCAGGGTGAAGCAGGGGTGCGCGAGTTGGACGCAGAGTACCTGCGCGCGGCCCGCGAGATCACCAAGGACGCCGGTGCACTCTTGGTTTTTGACGAGGTGCAGACCGGAATGGGTCGCACCGGACAATTTTTTGCCTCCGCACCGGTGCTCCCGGACGTGATGACCCTAGCTAAGGGTCTGGGCGGCGGGTTCCCGATCGGCGCGATGATCGTCTTCGGGGAAGAAAACACCAGCTGGCTGACCCCGGGGGACCACGGCACCACCTTTGGTGGCAACCCGGTGGCCTGCGCCGCGGGTCTGGCCGTCATCCACACCATTGAAAACGAAAATCTGCTGGAGCATGTACGCGAAACCGGTCACTGGTTACGCACCGCGCTGGCCGAGGTCGACGGGATTAGCACCGTGCGTGGCCGCGGTCTGCTGACCGCCTTTGAATTGCAGACGGCGGCCGCGCCGAAGTTTGTTTCCGCCGCGCTAGATGCCGGGTTCATCGTCAACGCCACCGACGAGCGCACCATCCGCCTGGCCCCACCACTGATTATTACCCGCGAACAACTCGAAACCTTCCTCGCCGCCGTGCCACAGCTGCTGACCGCGGCCGTCTAAACCTTGCGAACGAACAGCCCGGCTACCGCCGGAAACTAAGGAATCATCCCATGAGTCTTACCCGCCACTTCCTCACCGACCTTGATCTGAGCCCGGCAGAGCAGTCCAAAGTTTTGGACCTCGCCGCAGCGATGAAGGCCGACAAATACGGCTTCGCACCCTACGCGGGCCCGCAAACCGTCGCGGTCTTCTTCGACAAAACCTCTACGCGTACTCGCGTTTCCTTCCACGCGGGGATTGCCGAGTTGGGCGGCTCACCGCTGATCATCAACTCCACCGATTCGCAGCTGGGGCACAAGGAGACCATCGCCGATTCCGCTCAGGTGTTGGCGCGCATGGTGTCCACCATCGTATGGCGCACCTACGCTCAGTCCGGGCTCGAAGAGATGGCAGCGAATTCGGCGGTGCCGGTGATTAACGCGCTATCTGATGATTACCACCCCTGCCAGCTACTGGCGGACCTGCTGACCGTGCGTGAGCACAAGGGCAAAACCGCGGGTCTGACCATGGTCTACCTGGGCGACTCGGCCAACAATATGGCCAACTCCTACCTGCTCGCCGGGGTCACCGCCGGCATGCACGTACGCATCGCCGGCCCTGAAGGCTACCTGCCATCGGCCGAGATCATTGCCGCAGCCCAGATCCGTGCCGAAGAAACCGGCGGCTCGGTGGTCATCACCACCGATGCGGCGCAGGCGCTGCAGGATGCCGACGTGGTCGTCACCGACACCTGGGTTTCCATGGGTCAGGAAGATGAGAAGGCAGCGCGGCAGAAGCTCTTCGTGGATTACGCGGTGGACGCCGAGGCGATGAAGCTTGCCAAGGACGACGCGATCGTCCTGCACTGCCTGCCGGCCTACCGTGGCTACGAGATTTCCGCCGAGGTGCTCGACGGCCCACAGTCGGTGGTGTTTGATGAGGCCGAGAACCGGGTTCACGCGCAGAAGGCCATCATGACCTGGCTGATGGTCGCTTCCGGTCTGGCACACGATCCCCGAGTGGAGCTCTAAATGTCGGCACAGCCAAGCACCAAAACAGCGCGCCAAGCCCGGATCCGTGCGTTCTTGGGCAATAATTCGGTTAAATCTCAGGCAGAACTGCTTGGCTTGCTCAAAGATGACGGGTTGGAAGTCACCCAGGCAACGCTCTCCCGCGATTTAGTGGAGATCGGAGCCGTGCGCATCCGCGACCATCTGGGCCAACTGATTTATGCGATCCGTCAAGAGGGCGGGGATCGTTCCCCGCAGACCGCCATCACCCAGGAGGTGCTCGACGCGCGTCTGGCTAAAATCTGTCAGGAGCAGTTGGTGACCGCAGAGGGCTCGGCAAATATCGTTGTTCTGCGCACCCCGCCGGGGGCCGCGAACCTGCTGGCGCTGGCCATCGACCACTCGCAGATTCCCGCGATTCTTGGCTGTATCGCGGGCGATGACACGATTATGGTGATCACCCGCGCCGCCGATGGGGCCAGCCAGGTAGCTAGCCGCTTTTTGCAGCTGGCCGAACCGCGCTAACCTGGCCCAACACGCAAAGCGCAGCACCGCACAAATTTCATGCACGAGTAACGCGCCACCGAAAGGGTTTTCACCCGCGGTGGCGTGCTGCGTTAATCAGTTATGACACCGGCGCATCCGCGGTGCACAGCACACCTCGTGAGAAATGAAATTACCCGTCATCGCACAGGAGTGGTGACGGGTAATTTTGTTCTTAGCGGGTTGGGCTCTTGGTGCTAGGCGGCCAACTGGTCTACCGAGGACATCCCAAAGGCCTCTTCGAAGGCCTCTTGAACTTCGTCAGTGTGCGAGACCATGACGATGCGGCGGATTGGCGAAACGTGCTTATTCGTTTCCACCCATGCGCTAATGGTGTCAAAACCAATTTGCGCGACCGTCTGTGCAGGCCAGCCGAACGCACCGGCACCCACTGCAGGAAATGCGATGGAGTGCGCCTCATGCCGTGCCGCCAGATAGAGCGAATTGCTAAAACAATCGGCCAAGATCTTCGGGTTCGGTTTAATCAGTGCGAGGTTTGGCGCCGCGGTATGGATGACCCATTTGGCGCTAAGGTTTCCGGCCTTCGTCGCCACCGCAATACCTGAAGGGATTCCGTCGGGGTACCTGGCCGCACGAACTGCACGGCAGGCGGCTAGCAGGGCAGGCCCGGCCGCCGCATGAATAGCTCCGTCGACGCCGCCCCCACCCAATAACGAGGGATTGGCTGCATTGACGATGGCATCAACGTTCAACGTGGTGATATCACCGCGGTACAACTGGATTTCCATGGGGTTTCCTCCAACGAAGTATCCGTATTCGGCTTTGTGTCTCTCACCATACGCTCGCGCTGGCACCTGCGGAAGTAGCAAACGCACAACTCACCGTGTCCTGACTAAAAATCTATACGCGGTTCACAGGTTGGCGCCCGATCCGGCATTTACGTCGGCTGCGAAGCTTTGCAACGGGTGGCGGATGGAGGCTCCGGAGCTGAATTTGTCCACGATCGTGCCGTGCCCTGAGCGGTGCACACTGAACTCGCTGAATAATTATGAGCGACAATGCATAATGCTTTGCTAGAGTGGAAGCAGCGCATCATCAACTTTGCCCGTCACCCGGCGGGATCTGGCTGAAAGGAACGAGTTATGTCCTCGTCAACAAATCAAGGATCGCTCTGGGGTGGCCGCTTCTCCGGTGGGCCAGCAGAAGCGATGGCAGCACTGAGCAAGTCCACCCACTTTGACTGGCGCCTAGCCGGGTATGACATCGCCGGCTCCCGCGCTCACGCCAAGGTGCTCCAGCGTGCCGGGTTGCTGACCGAGACCGAACTGAGCGATATGCTCAGCGCCCTGAACCAGCTCGAAGCAGATGTAAAGTCTGAAGCCTACGTGGCCGCCGAATCGGATGAAGATGTGCACGGCTCCTTGGAGCGCGGGTTGCTCGAACGTGCCGGCACCCAATTGGGCGGCAAGCTACGTGCTGGCCGTTCACGCAACGACCAGATCGCCACCTTAGGCCGAATGTTCCTGCGCGACCACGCCCGGATCATCGCCGGCGGCGTCATCGATACCATCGACGCGATGCTAGAGCAGGCCAAGGCGCACCCCTACGCGCCGATGCCCGGCCGCACCCACCTGCAGCACGCCCAGCCGATCCTGCTCTCACACTTGCTGCTTGCTTACGCGTGGCCACTGTTGCGTGATGTGCAGCGCTTTGTCGACTGGGATAAGCGCGCAGCGGTGTCCCCTTACGGCTCCGGCGCGTTGGCCGGGCAGACGCTCGGGCTTGACCCGAACTTCGTCGCCGCGGAACTGGGCTTCGACTCGGCGGTTTTCAACTCGATCGACGGCACCGCCGCACGCGACGTCTTCGCAGAATTCTCCTGGATCACCGCGATGATCGGCGTAGACCTGTCCCGGGTCAGCGAAGAAGTGATCCTGTGGGCCACGAAGGAGTTTAGCTTCGTGAAATTGCACGATGCCTTCTCCACCGGCTCCTCGATCATGCCGCAGAAAAAGAACCCGGATATTGCCGAGCTTGCACGCGGTAAGGCGGGACGTTTGATCGGCGACCTGACCGGACTCATGGCTACGCTCAAGGCGCTGCCGTTGGCCTACAACCGCGACCTGCAGGAAGACAAAGAGCCGGTATTCGACGCGGCGGACACCCTAGAAATGTTGTTGCCGGCGATGGCAGGCATGATGGGCACGCTGACCTTTAACACCGAGCGCATGGCGCAGCTCGCGCCACAGGGTTTTGCCCTAGCCACCGACATTGCCGAATGGTTAGTCCGTCAGGGCGTGCCGTTCCGTGACGCACACGAACTTTCCGGTGCCGCGGTGCAATTGGCCGAATCGCGTGGCGTGGAGCTGTGGGATTTGACCGACGAAGAATACGCCGGCATTTCGGAACACTTAACCCCGAAGGTGCGTGAGGTCTTGTCCACCGAGGGCTCGCTTAATGCCCGTAATGGCCAGGGCGGTACCGCCCCGAGCGCCGTCGCAGAGCAAATTGTCGAGTTTGAACGCCAGCTTGATCAGATTCGCGCCTGGGCCAAGGCCTAAAGCGACACTGCACAAATAAACCGCTTCCCGGGCGGCCGCTTAGCTACGCATTGCGCGTGGTTGATCGGCCGCCCGGCGCGTTCTGGGTGCCGGACTTCTGCACGGGAACCGGTGCGCGCTAGAGTGTGTGCCATGACACTTCAACTGCCTCCGAAACAACTCATTGCACATGTGACCACCGCCTTGGACGAACTGGTCGCGCAGCTTTCCACCCTGGCTGACGAGGATTTCGCCAAGCCCAGCTCGTTGCCCGGCTGGAGTACCGCGCAACTGGTCGCGCACCTACATTCCCTCGCGCTGGCCGCAAACCGGCAATTTGAGCAGGCCGGGTCCGCGCAGCTCCCACCGATGTATGACGGGGGAGCGGCCGGGCGAATCGAGGCAATCAATATGGCCGCGCTGATGCGGCCGGAAAAACTCCGCGAACTGGTGACCGCTTCCTTAGCCCAGCTACGCGCTACCCTAGGCACCGTGCAAGCGCACTTCGAAGAGCCCGTTGGCTATCGTCCGGGAGCGAAGGTGGCCGATATGGTTTACGCGGTCTGGCGAGAAATGCTGATCCACGCCACCGACCTGAACGAATTTATCCGCCCCGCCGCTAGCTGGCCGCAAGAATTTTCCGACCATCTGCTGCGTGCCCTGGCCGCTCGGGTTAAGCCAGAGGACCGCATCGTATTGCAACCCCACGGCCGCCAGCGTCAGGTGATTGGTGATGGCGAGCGATCGTGGGTATTAGAGGGAACAGATTTTGATTTGGCCGCCTGGTTGTCCGGCCGGCCGGTGGGCGGGGTGGTTCGTGCCACGCAGGCCGCGGATTCGGCCGATTTCCCCACCTTGTTACCGTGGCCTAGCGACGTATTGATGGCGCGTTAGACTCCGGTTGACGCCAAACGTGTGCGCGATCGCAGAGCAAAAGCCGATTCCCGGTCTTTCGCAACCCGTTGGACGCACTAAAATATTACGCGTGACTAATAACGAGAGTATAAGTGAGCTGCTAGACCGACTGTGCGCAGTGGTCGCAGACTACCCACAACCCGGGGTCTCCTTTAAGGACCTCACCCCGGTGTTTGCTGACCCGCAGGGGTTGCGCCGATTGGTTGATGAGCTGATCGCGCCCTTCGCCGGGCAGTTCGACATCGTCGCCGGGCTAGAAGCGCGTGGATTTGTGCTTGCCGCCGCGGCTGCCTACGCCTCGGGCACCGGAATGCTGACCATCCGTAAGGCCGGAAAGTTGCCGCGCGAGGTATACCGCGATGATTACACCTTGGAATATGGTTCAGCTTCGCTGGAGCTGCACAAGGATGAGATCGCGCCCGGCACCCGCGTGTTGGTACTCGACGACGTGCTCGCCACCGGTGGCACCGTGGGCTCCGCAGTCCGGTTGATCGAACGCGCCGGCGGGGTGGTGGCCGGAGTCGGCGTAATTTTGGAGCTCGAAGAACTTAGCGGACGCGCCAACCTGGGCGATCACCAGGTGCTCAGCTTACAAAAAGTTTAGTGTTTCTAACCGGTGCCGGGCGCCGGCCATGGCCGGAAGATGACGCACGCGACTTCGCGGGATTAACCCCGCGCCGAACAACGCGCGTATCATAATCTGTCCTGTATATAAGCGATATGAGCGCGAGGGGAACCAAGATTGAGCGGTACGATCGAGCAGGATCTGCTCGCCGAAAGCCAGTATGTCTCACGACTATATGACCGGCTTGATGAGTTGCGCGCCGAAAAGGTCGAGCAGCTTGCACGCACCCGGGCTACCGGCGCGGTAGGAACCTTCCAAAACCAGTCCGAACGTGACTCCTTTGCGAGCCTTTATGAGGATCGCATCGCGCAATTGGACGCGGTGCAGGACCGATTGGTCTTTGGCCGGTTGGATCTGGCCGAGCAAGGGGAGGCGCAAGCCGAGTCCAACGGCGCGGGGAATTCACCGCGCTACATTGGACGCATCGGGCTCTCCGATGATGAGTTGAACCGGTTGATGATCGACTGGCGCGCCTCCGAAGCCGCACCGTTTTATCAGGCGACCGCGCTAAATCCGCGCGGTGTACGTCGCCGCCGCCACCTCATGCTCAAGGGCCGCTCCGTCGCAGGTATCGAAGACGATGTGCTCGACGGAACCTGGCTCGATGAGGGTCACACGCACCACGGTGAAGGTGCGTTGATGGCCGCGCTACGCGAAAAGCGCACCGGCCGTATGGGCGACATTGTCGGCACCATCCAGGCCGAGCAGGATGCGATCATTCGCGCCGATCTTCCTGGAGCCGTGGTGGTTCAGGGTGGACCGGGTACCGGTAAAACCGCCGTCGCGCTACACCGTGCAGCCTTTCTGCTCTACGAATACCGCGAACGGCTCAAGCACGCAGGCGTGCTCATCGTTGGCCCGTCCAATTCATTTATGCGCTATATCGAACGAGTGCTGCCTTCGCTGGGTGAAACCGGCGTGGTGATGTCCTCGGTCGGCGAGCTGTACCACGGGGTACATGCCGGACCGGAAACCGCACGTAATGTCGCCCGGGTGAAGGGTCGACTATCGATGGCAAAGGTCATCGGCGCGGCGGTGCGCAATCGCCAGCGTCTGCTGGCCGAAGACCGCACGGTAGTTGTCGAAGGTACTCGGCTCACGCTGACTCGCGGAATGGTGCGCAACGCCCGCGAACGTGCCCGTCATACACATAAGCCGTATAACGAGGCACGCGAAACCTTCACCAAGGTGATCGTGGGAGATCTGGCCGAGCAGTTGCGCCGTAAATTGGAAGAATCCGCCGGACAACCAAGCGCCGCGGATCGTTCCTACCTTCCCCAGGAGGTGCGCGAATCTTGGGATGTGCGCGTGGCCGTCAACCTCTGCTGGATGCCAATGACCCCGCAGGGTCTGCTCTCGGAACTCTTTGCTAAACCGCATCTGTTGGAGGCTGCCGCCCCAAGGATGTCCCCAGCGGACCGCGATGCACTATTCCGCCCGGCCGGTTCGGCCTTCACCGAGGCTGACGTGCCGTTGCTCGATGAGGCAGCGGAACTATTGGGCGAGTTTGTGAACCCACAGGATCTGCCCGATACCTCGCAGTACGAGCGCGACGTGGAAAACGCCAAACGGGCGCTGGACAATATGGATACGATGCTCGCCAATGCGGGAATCGACGGGGTGGTGACCGCGGAGCAGGTAGCCGCGGTCAATCAGGAAACCATCGCCTCGGCCAGCGCGGCCGAACGTGCAGTCTCCGATCGCACCTGGGCCTACGGACATATTGTGGTCGACGAAGCTCAGGAACTTTCGCCGATGCAGTGGCGGCTTTTGGTGCGTCGTTGCCCGATGAAGTCCTTCACCATCGTCGGGGATATCGCGCAGACCTCTGCCGCCTCGGGGGCCAATAGCTGGGCCCAAGCGTTGGAACCGTTCTTCGCGGACCGCTACAAACTCGAAGAACTCACCGTCAATTACCGCACCCCGGCACAGATTGCCGATGCTGCGGTGCGCGTGGCTCAGGCCGCGGGTTTGCGGATCACCACGCCGCAAGCGGTGCGTGAAGGTGAATGGCCACCGGTGATTACCACCGTGGGCCAGGACCAGCTGATCCAGAGCTTGATCGAAGAACTACCTGGCGAATTGGAATACTCAGCAGGCGGGTTGCAAGCGGTGATCGTGCCACAAGAATTATTGGTTGCCGCGCGTGATGCGGTTACCAAGCGCTACACGGAGCGGGTGGGTACCGGTTCCGGTGGCCTAGCGCAGGACATCGTGGTGATTTCCGCCCGTGAATCCAAGGGTCTGGAATTCGACGGGGTAATGATCGTGGAACCGGCACTGCTGGTGGCAGAGGTAGATGGGGGAGTGGGCGACTTGTATGTAGCGATGACCCGCACCACCCAGCGTCTGCACGTGATCCACCATCAACCGCTGCCGGCCGGGTTTACCGAAGCCTAAGGCCGGAGGTTTACTCCCGCACGAGTATTTGTGGGTGTGATCGGCGGTACAAACTACGCCGTGGCGACGGGATTTTGCTAATGTTGAGAGCGTGTCTGAGAATAAGCAGAATCCCGTCATTGCGGGACAGAGTAATGATCCCTCCTTCGAGAACATCTGGCAGGAACTAAAGTGGCGCGGCCTAGTGCACGTGTCCACCGATGAAGCCGAGCTAGAGCGAGCCCTGGCCGAGGAGAGTATCACTTACTATTGCGGGTTCGATCCGACCGCACCCTCACTACACCTTGGCAACCTCGTTCAGTTGTTGAATATGCGTCGACTACAGTTGGCCGGTCACCAGCCACTGGCCCTGGTCGGTGGTTCCACCGGACTGATCGGTGATCCGCGGCAGACCGCCGAACGCACCCTGAATACCAAAGAGACCGTGACCGAATGGGTCACCCGTCTTCAGGCTCAGGTCTCACGCTTCCTGTCCAACCAGGGGCCGAACGCGGTACGTCTGGTGAACAACCTAGACTGGACCTCACAGCTATCGGCCTTGGACTTCCTGCGTGACGTAGGTAAGTACTTCCGCGTGGGCACGATGATCAAGAAAGAAATTGTTTCTGCACGGCTGAACTCCGATGAGGGCATCAGCTACACCGAGTTCTCCTACCAGGTGCTGCAGGGCTATGACTTCTTGGAGCTCAACCGACAGTACGGTTGCACCTTACAAACCGGTGGCTCGGACCAATGGGGCAACCTGACCAGCGGTACCGATTTGATCCGCAAGGTGCAGGGCAAGTCCGCTCACGCCTACGGCACTCCTTTGATCACCAACTCCGATGGCACCAAGTTCGGCAAGTCCGAAGGTAACGCCATTTGGTTGGACGCGGAAATGTGCAGCCCGTACGCGCTCTACCAGTTCTGGCTCAATACCGCAGACGCCGATGTTATTGATCGTTTGAAAGTCTTCACCTTCCTTACCCGCGAGCAGATTGAGGCGTTGGCGGTCGAGGTCGCCGAACGTCCATTCAAGCGCCAAGCTCAGCGCGAACTTGCCTGGTTGGTGACCTCATTGGTTCACGGTGAAGACGCGACCAATAAAGTTATCGCTGCCTCGGCCGCGGTATTCGGTAACGGAGATCTGAACGAGATCGATCTGCCAACACTGGAATCGGTGCTGGCCGAGCTGCCTTCGGCTCAGATTAGCGCCGATGATCTAGGTATCTTGAATGTGCTTCATACGTCGGGGCTTAGTGAATCGCTTTCGGCAGCGCGTCGTACCGTGAACGAGGGTGGCGCCTACGTGAACAACGAAAAGGTAGCCGGCATCGATTCGGTACTTAGCACCGAGGACTTCCTGCACGGTAAGTACGCCATTGTGCGTCGCGGCAAGAAGAATATGGCAGTTGTCGAGCTAACCGCTTAGTCAAACACCCACGTAGTTCGGCTAAAAACCAGAAACCGTCAGAAAAGTCTGTGAACCACAACACTTTTCTGGCGGTTTTCTTGTATCTAAAACACTAAATCACTAGTCAGATAGAGTTTATGGGTAATTTTTAGTGGGAATAGCCGATTTGCGCGTTGCTCAGAATGAACGTATAGTTTTTCTCTGTTGCCGAAACGAAAACAACGTGGAATACACGAAGAATTCATTCGGTAGCAAAGAGCTTTTCGCAAGGCGTTTCGACTGGTTATGACCGGTTCACGGAACATGCTAGAGTTGAAAAGTTGCTCCGGAGCGAAGCAGTCACCGAGTTTTGGTGGTTGTGGTGTCGAGAGTGTTTGTTGTTTGAGAACTCAATAGTGTGCCAAGTTTGTTGATACCGAATTATTTTTAATTTGGTGGATATATAA
>NZ_PCQA01000006.1 GCF_002979915.1 Arthrobacter sp. MYb213 | reverse complement strand
CATTGCCCTGGCCGGTGATGGTGCCGTAGCCGCCGGCGACGGTTCCGGGCAAGCCGAGCAGCAACGCGAGGTTGATCGCGGCGGTGACCGTATCGGTGCCGTTGGAATGCTGTTCAATGCCGCGGCCGGTGAGTATGTAGACCGGCTTGCCGCCGGCCTTCGCCTCGCTGGCCGCTTGGGCCAGAGCTCTGGCGGTGTGCCGAATCTGTTCGGCAGGGACGCCGGTGACCTGGGCAGTTCGTTCCGGCCACCAGCCAGCCAGTGAAGTTCTCAGTGAGTCGAAACCGTTGGTGCGGGCGGCTAAATAGCCGGTATCGGCCAGGGACTCGGTCACCAGCACGTGAGCCAAACCCAGCAGGAGCGGAAGATCGGTGGCCGGGGTTGGCTGCAGGTGCCAGCCAGCATTATCGGCACAGAGTTTGGCTGTTGCAGAACGCCGCGGATCAACTACGATCAGGCCGCCGTTTTCCCGGGCCCCGGCCAAATGCCGGACAAAGGGAGGCATCGTATCGGCCACGTTGGAACCGAGCATCAGGATCATCCCGGCCCCATCCAGATCGGCTAGCGGGAAGGGCAGGCCCCGGTCCAAGCCAAAGGCGCGGTTGGTGCCGGCGGCAGCCGAGGACATGCAGAATCGGCCGTTGTAGTCGATGCGCGAGGTGCCCAAGGCCAGCCGTGCGAACTTGCCTAGCTGGTAGGCCTTTTCATTGGTCAATGAGCCGGAGCCGAAGACCGCTAGTGCGTCGGCTCCGGATTCAGCACGGATGTTCAGCGCCTTCTGGGCAACTAGATCCAGCGCCTGCTCCCAGCTGATCTGGGCAAAGTTTCCGTCGGCCTGGCGAAGCAGGGGTGCCTGCAGGCGTTCGGGGTGAGCCAGCAGCTTGGCGGCGCTATATCCTTTTCGGCACAGCGCCCCTCCATTGGTTTCAAAGTCGCGGCCCGTTAGGCTCACGGGTTCCGGGCTGTTTTCCTGCAAGTTCGGTTCAAGGGTGATGCCGCACTGCAGGGCGCAGTAGGGACAGTGTGTGGCGGTCATCTTAGACTCCGTGCTTGGCGAATCGGCTGCCTGAGCGGGCATAGGTGAACCATGCAGTGACCATGAGCAGCAGGTAGACAGCGATGAAGATGATAAATGCCGCGGTGTAGGCGCCGGTGCTTGATATAGACAGGCCCAAGGCCTGGGGAATTAGGAAGCCGCCATAGGCGCCGATGGCTGAGATCAAACCGAGGGCTGCGGCAGCCTTGCGGGAAGAATCTACCTGGCCTGCCTGTTTTCCCTCGTCGCTCAGGGCAAAAACTGCCGGGATCATGCGATAGGTCGACCCATTGCCGATGCCGCTTGCGGTGAAGAGCAGTAAGAATAAGAAGAGGAAAATCCAGAAGTTCGCCCGCGGCAGGCTGAGCACTAGCGCACAGGTAATCAAGGCCATGGCCGCGAAGGTTGCCACCGTGATGCGTGCACCGCCGAGTTTGTCAGCGATCTTGCCACCGTATGGACGGGCCAGGGAAGCGACCAGTGGGCCGAGGAAGGCCAGGGTAATGGTTGCGGTTCCCAGCGGCAAGGCTGCATATTCGGGGAAAGTGTCAACGATCAGTTTGGGGAATACTGCGGAGAATCCGATGAAGGAACCAAATGTTCCCACGTACAGTGCGGAGATGATCCACAGGTGCTTTACCTTCAGGCAGGCAACTGCTCCGCGAATATCTGAGCGTGCAGAAGTCAGATTGTGCATGTACTTCCACGCACCCCACGCGGCCACCAGAATCAGTGGGATCCAGAGCAGACCTGCTAGCGGAAGTTGCAACGCCCCGGCTGCGAAGACCGTGACAATGACCGGTACGAGCAGTTGGGCGACCGCCGCTCCAAGGTTGCCGCCGGCTGCGTTCAGGCCTAACGCCCAACCCTTGCGGGAAGCAGGGTAGAAGTAGGTGATATTAGCCATCGATGAAGCGAAGTTTCCGCCGCCGAAGCCGGTCAGCGCCGCAAGGCTGAGCATGATCCAGAATTCAGTGGACGGATCAGCCAATGCCATGGAAATTCCGCCGGTCGGAATCAGCAAGAGCAACGCGGAAATCACCGTCCAGTTGCGTCCGCCGAAACGGGCAACCATGAACGTGTAGGGGATGCGCAGGGTCGCTCCGACGAGGCTTGGAATGGAGATCAGCCAGAACAACTCGGTGGTGCTGTAGCTGAATCCGGCCACCGGAAGATAGACCACGACGATGGCGAAAAGTTGCCAAACACTGAATCCGAGGAACTCGGCAAAGATAGACCACTTGAGGTTTTGGCTGGCTACCGCCGCCCCGGTGTGCTTCCAGAATTCTGGATCCTCAGGAGTCCAGTTGCTGACCCAGCGTCCCGGCTGGACCTGTAGTGCCTGCGATGTGGCAGATGCTTCTAGCTGTGCGCTCACGTTACCTGATCCCTTCTCTAACACTTGATGTCTCTGAGCTTCTCAAACCGGCATTTCGCCTAGATGCTCGGGTTGTTGCGCCGAAGGGAACTTAAATTCACGCGGGGGATCGATGTGCCGATAGTCGGCCGTAACGTGTTGGAAACCGGAGCGTCGAGTCAAACGGTTAGTTCCGGGATTTGAGGTGCTGACGGGAAGGATCACGCCACCCGGATCGCAGCTAGTGGGAGACCGGATGAGCGGTGAAACGGCAATTTTTTATTCATGATGCGAAAAAGTGATTTCAAAATAAGTGTTGCGTGCGTCACAATCCACTGATAATCTCGTAGCTGTCTATGGCGGGCACCCACCGAATGGGTCGCTATCTACCGGGCATGCAACTGATCGATTTCAGGTGACAAGTGCAACCGGTAGTTAGCGCTAAACAGCGCGCTGCGGTGGTCTTGTCCAAAGCATGAGGAGCCACGCGATGAGCGTTACTACCACTGGCCAAGACTATCTTTCGATGGCCATCGATATTGCCACCACAAATGTCCACAACGCCGGCGGGCCATTTGGCGCCGTCGTGGTCACGGCTGACGGCCAGACCTTCGAAGGCGTCAACCGCGTCACGGCCAACAATGACCCATCGGCGCACGCCGAAGTGGTGGCCATCCGCACCGCAGCCGCTGCGCTGGGGACCTTCGATTTGAGCGGCTGCGTGCTCTACAGCAGCTGCGAACCCTGCCCGATGTGCCTGGCCACCTCGTTGTGGGCCCGCATCGGCAAGGTCTTCTTCGCGGCCAATAGGCATGATGCGGCTGCCGCCGGATTTGATGACGCGGTGTTCTACGAATACTTCGAGGCTAAATCCAACCGCTCGCTGATGCCGGTGAACTGCTTCCAGTCCGAAAGCAATGAGCATCTGAAGCCGTTCAAGGCATGGGATTCGCAAGAATCCCGGACCGACTACTAGAAGGTCCAGGACCATGACCACGACAAGTCGCTTGCCAGCTGACCCCAAGGGTGCGCAGCGCGGTACCAAGCCGCGCCGTCCGCGGGGACCGGGCAGCATCCTGGATGCGTTCTTCAGCATCACCGAACGCGGGTCCACGCTGGCGCGGGAAATGCGCGGCGGGATCGTCACCTTCTTCACGATGGCCTACATCGTGATCCTCAACCCGCTGATTCTCGGCGGATTCAGCGCCGACGCCGCACCCGTGGATGTGGCCGGCAACTGGCTTCCGGCCGCGCAGGTCGGAGCCATGACCGGACTGACCGCCGGGGTGATGACCATCCTTTTTGGGCTGGTCGCCAACCTGCCCTTCGGTCTGGCCGCCGGGCTGGGCATCAACTCCTTCCTGGCCGTCTCGGTGATCCAGGACGTCACCTGGCCCGAGGCCATGGGGCTGGTGGTGATCAACGGCGTGCTGATCGTGCTCTTCGGGATGACCGGGGTGCGCACCGCGATCTTCCGGGCCATCCCCAAGGACCTGAAGGCCGCCATCACGGTGGGCATCGGGCTGTTCATCACCTTCATCGGGTTCGTGGACTCGGGCTTCGTCACCCGTACCGCCGCCGGGCCTCCGGTGCAGCTGGGCGACAGCGGGTCGATCGTCTCGATCCCCACCATGGTTTTTGTGGTGGGACTGCTGATCATGGGCGCGCTGGTGGCCCGCGGGGTGCAGGGCGCGATCCTGATCGGCATCGTGATCTCCACGGTGCTGGCGATGCTCGCCGAGCTGGTGTTCAAGATCGGCCCCGGAGGCGCGGATAACCCGCATGGCTGGCATCTGAATATGCCGGTACTCCAGGGCAATATCGTCTCCTTGCCGGATTTGTCGCTGGCCGGGGAGTTCGACCTGTTCGGTTCCTTCGGGCGGATCGGCGCGCTGGCTGCCACGATGCTGGTCTTCACCCTGGTGTTCACGAATTTCTTCGACGCCATGGGCACGATGACCGGCCTGGCCAAGAATGCTGGGCTGGCCCGCAAGGACGGCACCTTCCCGCGGCTGAAGGCCGCGTTCGTCGTCGAGGGGCTGGGCGCGGTGGCCGGCGGAATGGGCTCGTCCTCCTCCAATACCGTCTACGTGGATTCGGCCGCAGGCATCGGGGAAGGGGCGCGCACCGGGCTGGCTTCGGTGATCACCGGGGTGCTGTTCCTGGGGTCGATGTTCTTCACGCCGCTGACCTCGGTGGTGCCCATCGAGGTGGCCGCCGCGGCCCTGGTGCTGGTAGGCACCTTGATGTGCGCGCAGATCCGCGAGATCAACTTCAAGCGCTTCTCCAGCGCCATGCCGGCATTCCTCACCCTGATCACCATGCCGCTGACCTACTCCATCGCCAACGGCATTGGCGCCGGGTTCATCGCCTGGGTGGTGGTGAACACCGCTGCCGGGCGATATTCCAAGATCCACCCGCTGCTGTGGGTGGTGGCATTGGGCTTCCTGGTGTACTTCGCGCGGGGTCCCATCACGGCCCTACTGGCCTGAGTCGATCCGGGCTATAGTAAGGATCCACCACGGTGAGCTGGCTCACTTTGATGGATTGCATGGATATGAATGATCCGAATTCTGGAGGGTAATCATGGGCGGATGCCTCGCCTGGTCCAAGGGCCAGATCGCGCACGGAGACTGACCCCGCCGCAGCACGCGGCGGCACCTTGGCCGAGCCTGAAACCTCCGGCAGGGCGCCAGATCCCACCCATCATCCAATTCATTCATGGTGCGCCGGGCGATACCCGGGCGCAGGAGGTGTCAGCGGCATGAGCGCCGAGGCAACGCAAGAGACAAAATGCCTGGTTACGGTCAATGGAACGGTCCGGGAATTCGACGGGCCACCACATACCAACGCGCTGGATTTCCTGCGCGGGCAGCAATTGATCGGATGCAAGGAAGGCTGTGCCGAGGGCGAATGCGGCGCCTGCTCGATCCTGGTGGCGCGCAGCGATGGGGAAGGTAGCAGGTGGACGGCGTTGAACGCTTGCCTGCTGCCGGCCGCCTCGCTCGACGGTCAGGAAATCATCACCTCCGAAGGGTTGGGTAGCGTCGCGGACCTGCATCCGGTGCAGGAAGAGATGGCCAACCGCGGCGGATCCCAGTGCGGTTATTGCACCCCCGGATTCGTCTGCTCCATGGCCGCCGAATACTACCGTCCCGAGCGAACCGGCACCCCCGCAGTCAGCGCGGGCGATGGCGGAGCGCACGAGTGCGGACCGAATGGATTCGACCTGCACGCATTGTCGGGCAATCTCTGCCGCTGCACCGGATACCGCCCTATCCGCGACGCCGCCTACGCGCTGGGCGACCCCGCCGGGGACGACCAACTGGCAGCCCGGACCCAGCACCGGGCCCCGGCGCCGGTGGCCACAGACATCTCGCGCGCCGATACCCCCACCGGGGCGTTGGGCCGTTTCCGCCGTCCTGCGGACCTGGACCAGGTATTGCAGATCCTGGCCGCCGAACCAGAGAGCGTGCTGGTGGCCGGCGGCACCGACTGGGGTGTGGAGGTCAACATCAAGGGCGCCCGCGCCCGCTCGGTGCTGGCCATCGACCGGCTGCACGAGCTGCGCCAGATCCACTGGAACGAGCGGTACCTGGAACTCGGATCCGGCTGCACCCTGAGCGAGCTGGAACGCAAGCTGGCCGGGAAGGTTCCGCTGCTCTCCGCGCTCTTCGGGCAGTTCGCCTCGCGGCTGATCCGCAATAGCGCGAGTATCGGCGGGAACCTGGGCACCGGCTCACCCATTGGCGACACCCCGCCGGCACTGCTGGCACTGGACGCCGAGCTGGTGCTTTCCAGCATCCGCGGCAATCGGGTGGTGGCGCTGGAGGACTATTTCACCGGCTACCGGCAGACCGTGCGCGAGCCGGGGGAGATGATCACCGCGATCCGCATCCCGCTGCCGTTGGCGCCGCTGACCAGCTTCCAGAAGATTTCCAAGCGGCGCTTCGACGACATCTCCTCGGTAGCCATCGGCTATGCACTCACGGTAGTGAACGGCATGATCACCGAGGCGCGGATTGGGCTGGGCGGCGTAGCCGCGACCCCGCTGCGCGCCGTGGCAACCGAAGCCATGCTCGAAGGTAAACCGTGGAACCTGGAAACCATCCGGGCCGCGGCGCACACCATGGGCCACGAAGGAACCCCGATGGATGACCACCGTGCCAGTGCGGACTACCGCAAGGCCATGCTGGCCTCCTCACTTGAACGGTTCTATGCTCAGCAGCTTGCGCGCCGCTCGGGCGCGGGACAGGAGCAGAACTCATGAGCCAGCTATCCCAACGCCCCGACGCACCGGTGGTCGGCCAGCGTCACCGCCATGAATCCGCGGCCGCGCACGTTACCGGCACCGCGCTGTATACCGATGACCTGGCCGCGCGGCTCACCGGGGTGCTGCACGCCTACCCGGTGCAGTCCACCTGCGCGCATGGAAAAATCCTGGGCTTGGATACCAGCGCGGCGCAGCAGGTTCCCGGGGTCATCCGGGTGATCACCGCACAGGACATTCCCGGGGTCAACGACCAGGGCGCCAAGCATGACGAACCCTTGCTCCCGGTTCACGAGGTGATGTTCTTCGGCCAGCCGGTGGCGTGGGTACTGGGCGAAAACCTGGAAGCGGCCAAGGCCGGGGCCAAGGCGGTGCGCGTGGACTACGAGCCGCTGGACTCGCTGATCACCATCAAGGATGCGATCGCGGCCAACAGCTTCCACGGCATCCAGCCCGAGATCGCCAAGGGCGACCCGCAAGCCGCCTTTGCGCAGGCGACCCATGTTTTCGAGGGCGACTTCGAGTTCGCCGGGCAGGAGCACTTCTACCTGGAAACCCAGAACTCGCTGGCCCTGGTCGATGAGAGCGGGCAGATTATGGTCCACTGCTCCACCCAGCATCCCACCGAGACCCAGGACATCGTCTCGCATGTGTTGGGTATCGGCGCCCACGAGGTGACCGTGCAGGTTTTGCGCATGGGCGGGGGATTCGGCGGAAAGGAAATGCAGCCCCATGGCTACGCCGCGCTGGCGGCCCTGGGCGCGGTGCTCACCGGGCGTCCGGTGCGGGTACGGCTGGATCGCAACCTGGACATGACCATGACCGGCAAACGCCACGGATTCTATGCGACCTGGAAAATCGGGTTCGACCAGGGCGGCAAGATCCTAGCCCTGCAGGCCCAGCTGACCGCCGACGGCGGGTGGAGCCTGGACCTGTCCGAGCCGGTGCTGACCCGCGCGATGTGCCATATCGACAATTCCTATTGGATCCCGAATATCCGGGTCAACGGGCGCGTGGCCAAATGCCATAAGACCTCGCAGACCGCGTTCCGCGGCTTCGGCGGTCCGCAGGGCATGCTGGTGATGGAAGATATCCTCGGCCGGGTGGCCCCGCAACTGGGCTTGGAGGCCAGGGAACTGCGCCGGCGCAACTTCTACACCGCGGGACAGGACACCCCGTACTACCAGCCGGTGAGGCATCCCGAACGCATTGATGCTGCCTGGCAGCAGGTTCTCGATTCGGCAGACGTGGCACGGCGCGAAGCGGAAATTGCCCAGTTCAACGCCGATAATCACTACAGCAAGCGGGCGCTGGCGATGACGCCGGTGAAATTCGGCATCTCCTTTAACCTCACCGCCTTTAACCAGGGTGGCGCGCTGGTGCTGGTGTATAAGGACGGTTCGGTGCTGGTTAATCACGGCGGCACCGAAATGGGTCAGGGCCTGCATACCAAGATGCTGCAGGTGGCCGCCACCGCCTTGGGCGTGCCGCTGTCCAAGGTGCGCATCGCTCCCACGCGCACCGATAAGGTGCCCAATACCTCGGCCACCGCCGCCAGTTCGGGCAGCGACCTGAACGGTGGTGCGGTGAAGGATGCGTGCGAGCAGATCCAGGCCCGGTTGGCTGCGGTAGCGGCCGGCAAGTTGGGGGTCCCGGCGCAAGATATCCGTTTTGCCCAGGGCAAGATCACCGCGTTGGGCAAACGCGACGAGCTGGAGTGGAGTGAGGTCGTACGTGAGGCCTACATGCAGCGCATTCAGCTGTCGGCCGCCGGCTTCTACCGCACCGAGGGACTGCACTGGGATCTGGCGCGGATGACCGGCAGTCCGTTCAAGTATTTCTCCTACGGGGTGGCCGCCAGCGAAGTTGAGGTGAGCAGTTTTGACGGATCCTACGTGCTGCGTCGCGTAGACATCGTCCATGACGTGGGGGATTCGCTTTCGCCGCTGGTGGATCTGGGGCAGATCGAGGGTGGATTTGTGCAGGGCACCGGCTGGTTGACCCTGGAAGACCTGCGCTGGGATACCTCCGATGGTCCGGGCCGTGGACGGGTTGCCACCCAAGCGGCCAGCACCTACAAGATCCCGAGCTTCTCCGAAATGCCCGAGGTGTTCAACGTGAACCTGCTGGACAAGGCACATGAAGAGGGCGCGGTGTACGGATCCAAGGCGGTGGGCGAACCGCCACTGATGCTCGCCTTCTCGGTGCGTGAGGCGCTGCGCCAGGCCATCGCCGAGTTCGGCCCCTGGGGGCGGTCGGTGCCGCTGGCGTCTCCGGCGACCCCGGAAGCGGTGTTCTGGGCGATCGACACCGTACGGAACCCCGGGTCATGATCTGGCTCAGTGCGCTCACCGCGCTGCGTGAGCAACGCCGGGCCGCGGTACTTGCCACCATTACCACCGTGCGCGGGCACGCCCCGCGGGAGGTCGGAACGAAGATGGTGATCGCCGCGCACGAATCCTTCGGGACCATCGGCGGCGGCAACCTGGAGATGGTGGTCATCAACCGCGCGCAAGAAATGCTCGCGCAACTTCAGCGCGAACCGCAAAGCCTGAGCCTGCAGCTGAGCGATAAGGCGAACGGGCACTATGGGCGCCAGTGCTGCGGGGGAGAAATCAGCGTGTTGCTCGAACCCATGCCGGTGCCGGCGGTCATCGCGATCTTCGGGATCGGGCACGTCGGGTTGGAACTTGCGCGCATCCTGTCGCGGCACGATCTGGAGCTGTACCTGAGCGATTCGCGCCCCGAATTCCTGGCCGAACTGCATGTGCTTGAACCCGCCGTGGCCCGGGTGCACGCGCAGCTGGCGGTGATCGGCGAACAGGTCATCGCGCAGTTACCCGACGGCGCGCACGTGGTGATCATGACGCACGATCATGCCGAGGATTTTCACCTGTGCGATGCGGCGCTGGCGCATCGGGGGCTTGGCTCCATCGGGCTGATCGGCTCGCGCGCCAAGTGGGTGCGCTTCGAGAAGAACCTTGCCGCCAGCGGGCACGATCAGGCACAGATCCAACAAATTAGCTGCCCGATCGGACTGCGCGAGATGCCTGGCAAGGACCCGGCGATGATCGCGCTCAGCGTGGCCGCGCAGTTGCTACAACGCGTGGGATCCACCGTGAGCTGTGACTGTTAGCTTCAGTTGACGGTTTTCTGCGCAGCTCGTAATGGCGGCTCGACTGATTCCGATAACTTGGGCACCCGTGAAGTCTTTCATAACCAGAGCCTGACGGAGACTGCGCCACTTTCGTTGCAAGGAAAAACCAGTTCATCCTTGGCAATCGGGTGGTATTCACGGGCGAACACAACACAGCTAGGGAGCAGAGGGTAACGGCCGAACTGCTTGTCGATCATGGCCATTCAAATCAGTACCAGAGCGATATTGTTCCGGTCGTTCCTATCGCGCAGAACTTCTAAAGCAGTGGCATTGGGACGCTCAGACTCGTCGATGATGTTCAGCTCAATATGTTTGTCTTGATCCATCGGGCTCGTCGTGGCGCCAAGAGTATCGAGATGCGTGGTGGATGCAGATCGATTTCCAACCCATTGGTTGCAAAATGTTAGAGCTAGAAATCCACTTCTAGGCACAGGTTTCTAGTTGCTTGCATGCTGGTGAGTAACGAACCTGACTATTTGTTCGGTATGGGAGATTGCACCGATAGGTTCTACTTTGATTTCGCGGATCTCCCGGATCTCGTAACGCTTACTTATGAAATCTCTGTGAATTTGGAGGGGGTTCAGCAAACTAAATGCAAATTTGAAGAAAAGCGCAAAATCTACTGGATAATTAGTGGCAGTAGTTTGCTCCGAGGAAGATACTCCGAGCGGAAAGGAATGATGAACGCTACTAGCGACAGTCACTATCACAGTCCAAACCCCCTGTTAGGTATGCAAACCTCAGGAATGCAATTCGGCAGGGGGTGTAAATAATGGAATGGATATCACTGCTTCTTGCTATTGTCCTCATTCTCGCTTGTGGACTTTTCGTAGCTGCAGAGTTCGCTCTCATCACGGTGAACCGCAATGAGGTGAAAAACGCAGCAGACCAGGGCGACCGACGCGCGGTCGGAGTGCTTAAAGGTATGAGCACGTTGTCGACCCAGCTCTCCGGAGCCCAGCTCGGAATCACCCTGACTAATCTTGGCATCGGTTTCCTCGCCGAGCCTGCTATCGCAGCCCTGCTGGAAGGACCCCTTGAATCGGCTGGTCTCTCCGAAGCGCTAGCCCGTTCAGTATCGATCGGTCTAGCTTTGGTTCTGGCAACTATTTTGACCATGGTTTTCGGTGAATTGGTCCCTAAGAACCTGGCGATTGCCAAACCTTTCGCTACTGCCAAAGCTGTTGTGGGATTCCAGCGTGGATTTAGCACGGTGACGAAACCCTTGCTTTCCTTTTTTAACGGTAACGCCAACTGGATCGTTCGGCGCTTCGGTATCGAACCGAAAGAAGAGCTTGCCTCGACGCGTTCTGCTGAAGAACTCGTCGCTCTTGTCGGCCACTCAGCACGAGAGGGAGTACTTCCTTCGGAAACGGCAGAGATGCTCCGGCGCACGGTTGCTTTCGGAAATCGGCGAGCGCATGACGTCATGACGCCGAGGACTCGAATGGTCACGGTGAGCCCTACTCACACGGTCGACCAGGTGCTGGCGATGGCTGCTGATTCGGGTCATTCCAGATTCCCGATGACCAGTAAGGAGGGGCATGAAGTTCACGGCCTGGTGCATATTCGTACGCTCCTTGGTATCGCTTATACCGAGCGAGAGCTCACTCCCGTAGGCGACTATGCTGATCCAGCTATTTTGGTTCCCGACACCATTGAACTCGATGAGCTCATGGACCAGCTACGCCAACAAGGCTCCCAGATGGCGATACTCATCGATGAGACCGGTGACGTCGCGGGTTTGTTGACGCTCGAAGATCTGGTTGAGGAGATCGTGGGCGAAGTGAGGGACGAACACGATCCAGAGGAGAAGACCGTCGAAATTCTCTCTGGCAACTCATGGCGACTAGATGCTTCCCTGCACCCCTATGAAGCTAACGAAATCATCGGGTGCGAAATTCCTGATGACTCGGACTATGAAACTCTCGCAGGCTTGGTCACAGTACACCTCGGCAGACTCGGTGAGATCGGGGACTTAGTAACTCTCACAGTTCCCGGCCTGCCAGGAAGGCCAGACAATGAGTTGACTTTGCTGGTTTATGCCGTTGATGGGCCACGAATCGCCACGCTGGACGTTACCGCCGTTGAGCTATCTGATGAGGAGGGCTCCCGATGAGCGACCTGACAGGAATTATTGTCACCATTTTGCTCTTGGTAGCGAACTTCTACTTTGTCGGAGCAGAGTTCGCTTTGATCTCAGCGCGCAGGAGCATTATCGAGCCAAAAGCTGAGCATGGCAGTCGAAGTGCAAAGATGACCTTGTGGGCTATTGAGAACGTTTCATTGGTTATGGCCGGTGCGCAGCTAGGCATTACGGTATGTTCGCTTGCCTTGGGCTACGTCACTAAACCGTTGGTGAAGTATGCCGTTGCGGACCCTTTCGAATCGATGGGCATTCCGGTGTCGTGGATTGATCCGCTCTCTTATGCCATCGCTTTAGCCCTTGTGACGTATCTTCATGTGGTTCTTGCGGAAATGGTTCCGAAGAATATGGCTTTGGCCGGACCTGAACGTATGGCGCTGATTCTTGGACCAAGCATGGTGGTTCTGGTTAAGGTACTTCGCCCGGTGCTCTGGTCGATGAATGCCATGGGCAATCTGGTTCTCCGTGCGATGGGTGTAACTCCTAAGAACGAGGTTGCTAGTACTTTTACGCGCGACGAAGTGGCAAATATGGTTGCTGAATCGCGCGAGGGCGGATTGTTGGACCGGCAAGATGAACGTCTGTTGCTGGGTGCGTTGAGCTTTGATGCGCGAACTATCGGATCCGTGGCGATTGACTTCGCTGTGGTGAAGACCTTGCCGGTTCACGCGACGGTCGCACAGGTGGAAGAAGCGTCAGCCCAGGGTTTCTCTCGCTTCCCACTAACAGATACCACAGGGACTCCTGTTGGTTATGTGCATATTAAGGATGTGTTGGGCCGAGACGGTACCGCTCGTTTATTGCCTCTGGAAGAGTCGGTGATACGAGAGCTGCCGGAATTCGCTCCGGAGCAAAGTGTTCGTCCTGCATTGCAATCGATGCAGCGTAGTGGCGCCCACCTTGCATTGGTCCGCGACTCAACAACTGGCGCTGTCACCGGCCTGGTCACCCTGGAAGATATGCTCGAAGAACTGGTCGGACAGATCCGTCACGACGCGGGATAAATGCAAATGAATTGAACGGGACCGGCTATCGCTTCTAAGATAGCCGGTCCCAACTATCTCCCTGACACCGTTACCAATTTTCATTCGGAAAATTCTGCGTCAGTTCATCGTGCCGGATAGCTTAGCTTCACGCTCGGCGGTGATGATGATGTGGCACGATCACGACTTCTGACACGTATCTACCGCTTAGCGGTCTCAGCAAATAAGCTAGTTCCGACCTCACGGTGTTCTGTGGGGCATTTCTCTCGGGGATGCCCCACAAATCGCCATTTAGAGCTGCGTTAACCGCCAAACAAAGTTGACAGTCCCAACCGTGGGAAGCGAGGCTACACAACCGGCCCCAAGTTAGTACCCGCGACGTTGAACCTCGTGCTTGACCCGTGATATCTGCTCCGGCCCGACCCTGCAACACCCGCCGATCAGCTTGGCGCCGGCGTCGATCAGTTCGGGTACCGCGCCGGGTAGGTCGCTGTGTGCGGTTCCCGGAACCCAGCGGCGCGCCTCACGATCCCAAATCTCAGCGCTGTTGGGGTAAGCCAACAGTGGCAGATCCGTTTCCTGGGCGAACAATTTCAGCGCAGAAACCGCGAGCGGAACGGGGCAGCAGTTGACCCCGAGGCCCGCAAAAACACCGGAATCCTGCACGATCCGGGCCACCTGACGCAAGTCACTGCCGTCACCCAACACCACCGCTGCGTCCTCGGTGCTGGCGCGCACGGTGAGGCTGAGCAGTACCGGAATCTGAGCTTGCGCCGCCAAAGCGCTCAGCGCATGCACCTCGGATAGGCTCGGCACGGTTTCACAGATGATCGCGTCCGCTCCGGACTCGGCAAGAATTTCAAACCGGTCGCGGTGCCACTGGGTCAATTGTGCGGTGCTCAGCCCATAGGCGCCGTCGTATTCGGTTCCAGCTCCCGGGCCGGCACCATAGGGTCCCACCGATGCGGCGACCCAGCGGGCAGTTGAGCCGGTAGTCGAACCGGCAGCTAACTGCGCCGCTTCGCGCGCCAGACGCACGCTGGCTAACAACAGGTTTTTGACCTCGGCCGAGGTTTCCGCCGCATCGGCGTCGCCATTAACCCGGGATAGACCCGCAAAACTGACCTGGTAGGAGCAACTCGTGGCCAGTTGCGCGCCGGCGGCGAAGAAGTCCTCATGGGCGGCACGTACCTCGGCAGGGGCCTGTTTGAGGATCTGCGCGGACCAGAGCTCGCCGGTCACGTCGTTTCCGCGGTCCGCCAGATGAGTCCCGAGGCCACCGTCGAGGATCAGCGGGGCACCGCTTGTAGCGTTGAGCGCGTCGCTGAAATTGCTGGGCTGAGGTGGAATATTCACGCTCCGAGGGTACCGCGCTAACGGTTCGATGACCGACTATAACGCCGTATGAACGAACATGACAAACACCGACGGGCAGCAGGGCCCGGATCGATATTCTGAAGCGCATTCACCTTTTCACTACGTCCCAGGAGCCCGATGAGTCAGCTGAGCCAAGGCCACGCGGAAAAGACCCCGCCGCAGCACCCGCCGCAGCACCAGCCGGAGGCGAGCGGGCTGCGCCGATCCATGACCTCGCGCCACCTGGTCATGATCGCGCTGGGTGGGGTGATCGGTTCGGGGCTGTTCGTCTCCTCCGGGTACACCATTGCGCAGGCCGGACCGTTGGGCGCGGTGCTGGCCTACACCGTCGGCGCGCTGGTCGCCTACATGGTGATGAGTGGGCTCGGGGAGCTTTCGGCACGTCATCCGGTGGCCGGCGGATTTCACGCTCACGCCACCCGCGATCTGGGCCCAGCCTGGGGTTTTGCGACGGCCTGGCTGTACTGGATGTGCTGGGCGGTGGCGCTGGCCAGCGAATTCACCGCATCGGGCATTTTGATGCAGCGCTGGTTCCCCGAGGTGCCCGTGTGGGTGTGGTCCCTGGCCTTCGCCACGTTGCTGTTCACGCTCAACGCGATCTCCTCCCGCGTTTTTGCCGAAACCGAATTCTGGTTTTCGCTGATCAAGGTGGCGGCGGTGCTGGTGGTGATCGTGGTCGGCGCCGCAACGCTGATCGGGCTTAACCCGGTAAGCGACGCAGGACCCCTCGGCTTCGCGAATTTCCACACCGATCAGGGGTTATTTCCGATGGGATTCAGCGGTGTGCTGGTCACCATCCTGGCGGTGTTCTACGCATTTAGCGGCACGGAATTGATCGGGGTGGCCGCCGGGGAGGCTAAAGATCCACAGCGCAGCATTCCGCGGGCGATCCGTACCGCGGTGGTGCGCCTGGCGGTGTTCTTCATCGGGGCGATCGTGGTGATTGCGGCGATCGTACCCTTTTCCGAGGCGGGGACCGATGAGAGCCCGTTTGTCACCGTGTTTGATGCCGCCGGGCTGCCTGCCGGAGCGGACATTATGAACTTCGTGATCATCACCGCCCTGCTTTCGGCCGGAAACTCGGGGCTCTATTCGTGCTCGCGGATGCTGCATTCCATGGGGCTCGCCGGTCAGGCGCCGAAGATCTTGTCCAAAACCAACCGCCGGGCGGTGCCGATGCTGGCGCTGAGCCTGTCAATACTCGGTGGCTTGGCCTCGTTACTCTCCAGCGTCATCGCGCCCGGCTCGCTGTTTCTGGCTCTCGTGTCCATTTCAGGGTTCGCGGTGGTGGCGGTCTGGATCGTCATCTGCGCCTCGCATCTTTCCTTCCGGCGCCACCATGTCCGGGTTTATGGAAATACCACCAGCTTGCCGTACCGGGCGCCGTGGTTCCCGGTCCTCCCCATTATTGCGCTCATCTTGCTCACGATCTCCCTGATCGGCGTTGGGTTCGACCCGGTGCAGCGCCCCGCGCTCTGGTTCGGTATTCCGTTCACGCTGGCCTGCCTGGGGTATTACCGTTGGCGTCACGGGCCGGGGGTGTTCAGCCCACAACGCGGCGAGCGAGAGTTGTCTCACGATACGGCGGGAACTTCGCGGGCAGGCTAGGAGTTAAGCAAGGCAAGACGGTAGCTATTGCGCCGTCGCCCGATCACTAGGAGGCCGCTTCGTGGCACTGTTCGACAAATTACTGCGCAAGGGCAAGCAGCTTGCCGGTGAGTACGTGCGTGAGCAACTGAACCAGCGCACCTCGCAAGGCGGCCAAAACAACCAAAATAACCAGTACAACCAAAACAATCAGGGCTACCGGCAGCCGCAGCCTCACACTTCCGATGTCCGCCGCACCTCGGCCTCGCGCGCGGACCAGGCGGCGGTGGAGAAGTACCGCTACATGCTGCGCACCGCTCCGCCGCAGGATATGGAACGCGCTCACACCGAGGCTTTTGCCCGGCTAACTCCCCAGCAGTGCGAGCTGTTGCATGGCGAATTATCCGCGCAATTGCCGGCCACCGAGCGTCCGACCACGCAAGATCCCCAGGATTTGGCGCGCGCGGCTACTCGCGCGGAGGTTTCCCAGCCCGGCTTCATGGAGCGGATTTTGGGCCAGGGTGGTTCCGGCCAGGGCAGCGCGGGTCGAAAATCGATGGGTTCAATGGCCGCCGGGGCTGCCGGGGGACTGGGCATCGGTCTGCTCGGTGGTGTGGCAGGCGCGTTCATCGGCACCGCCATCGCCGGCCCGCTGCTCGATGGCTTCGCCGGAATCGGCGAAGAATTCGGTTCGATGGCAGATGGCCTCGGGGAGACCGTAGCGGGAGCCGGAGAGCAATTCTCGGCGGCCGGCGAGGGGTTCGCTGACCAAGCAGGCGGAACCTTTGGTGACTTCCTTGGCGGCGCCGGAGGAAACTTCGGCGGCGACTCACCCTTGAACGACTTCGAGTTCTAAGCGCTTAAATAACTATCGCCCCGGGCCATTGTCCGGGGCGATAGTCGGTTAAACCTACTTCTTCAGGTGGTCAACCAACTGCGAAGCGATACCGGTGTAGCTACCCGGAGTCAGCTGCTGCAGTCGCGCCTCGGCGGCCGCCGACAGCCCCAGCTCGCCCACAAATTCCTTCAGGCGCACCGCATCCACGCGGTGTCCACGGGTCAGATCCTTCAGGCGTTCGTACGGGTTGTCCATGCCTTCGACGCCGGCGATGGCCTCGGCGCGCATGACCATCTGAATGGCCTCGGCGAGCACCTCCCAGTTGTGGTCCAGATCGTCCGCGAGCACTGCCTCGGCAACATCCAAACGATCCAGGCCCTTGGCCACGTTGGAAATGGCAAGCACCGAGTGGCCGATGGCCGTACCGATGTTGCGCTGCGAGGAGGAGTCGGTCAGGTCGCGCTGCCAGCGGCTGGTCACCAGGGTCGCACCCAGGGTGTCGAGCAGACCGTTGGAAATCTCCAGGTTCGCCTCGGCGTTCTCGAAGCGGATCGGGTTGACCTTGTGCGGCATGGTGGAGGAGCCGGTCGCACCTTCCACCGGGATCTGCGCGAAGTAGCCGATGGAAATGTAGCTCCACACGTCGGTGCACAGGTTGTGCAAGATTCGGTTGAAACGAGCAATATCCGCGTAAACTTCGGCCTGCCAGTCGTGGGATTCGATCTGGGTGGTCAGCGGGTTCCAGGTCAGACCAAGGTGCTCGACGAAGGACTTGGATACCTGCTGCCAATCGGCACCTGGCACCGAGGCGTAGTGTGCCGCGTAGGTACCGGTGGCACCGTTGATTTTGCCTAAGTATTCGGTCTTTTCGATGCGGTCCAGCTGGCGGGTCAGGCGCCAAGCGAGAACCGCGAGCTCCTTGCCCAAGGTGGTGGGGGTGGCTGGCTGTCCGTGGGTGCGCGAGAGCATCGGCACTTCGCGGGACTCCTCGGCCATCGCCGTCAGTTGGGTAACCAACGCGCGTGCTGCCGGCAGCCACACCTGGGTCACGCCACCCTGCACGCCCAGCGCGTAGGACAGGTTGTTGATGTCTTCACTGGTGCAACCGAAGTGAACCATCGGCTTAAGCTGGCCGATGCCGATCGCATCCAGACGGTTCGCGATGTAGTACTCGACGGCCTTCACATCGTGCACGGTGACGGCTTCGATCTCGGCAAGTTCCTTCACCGAGTCAGCGTCGAAGTCGGTGACGATCTTGCGCAGGGCGGCCTGCTGCTGGTCGGTAAACGGGGAGGTACCTGGAAGTACGGAGTTTTCGGCCAGGTGGATCAGCCATTCGACTTCCACGTGGACACGATCGCGGTTCAGTGCCGCTTCGGAAAGGTAGTCAACCAACGGTGCCACCGCACTGCGGTAGCGTCCGTCGAGGGCACCAAGTGCCAGGGGTTCATTAGCAAGGGAAGTGCGCGCAATCTCAGCCATGCTCATATTCTTTCATTACTCGGTGCACATCACATCTTTTACGGTCGACGATCTTTCCACAGCCCGTAGTCCAACACCTCAGCTAGCGCAGAAACAGCGCGAAGATGGAGGCATATTTTCACCGACTCCCCGGTGAAGAATGACCGCTGGGAGAAAACCATGATGTTTCAGGCGACCTTAGATTCGGTGGCCTTCCAATTGGATGATGCCCAGTCGACGACCCACTTCGCGATCGAACAACTATCTTCAATCAACACCCTGACTTGGAGGTCTACGGCTGGTAAGGCGTTCGCTTCGGAAGTGAGTCAACTCAGCGACAGGCTCATTGCGCTGACCAAAGCATTGGGCGAAGCTGAATCGTATCTGTCGTTGGCTATTCGTGAAATGAATGCGTTAGAGGCACAAATCCTTGACCAGCGAATGGCGTCCTAGCCATGGGGTATGACGTCAATTACAACTCCTTGGATTACGCCCAATCACGTCAAATTTGCCAACAAGTATATGGACAAATTCAAGATGTTCAGGCACAACTGCTCAGGGCTTCGGTACGCGCCCAAGAATGCCAACGACAATCACAAAGCCAATGCCTAGCTAATGGGATAGCGAACCAGGGGTATGCGGTCGGAGTTCTGGCGGATAAATTGCGCACCGGGTATCACCACGCCACCGAGGCGGTGCTCGATGCGCGTCGGCTGGAAGAGAAAGTTTCCGCCGCGATCGAGAATTATGTCAGGGCCGAAACCCGGATCGAAAATGCAATTCTGGTTTCCGGGAAATGGCAGATTCTGGTGGACCTATGGAACAACACGCGTCAAAACGATTCACGTCCGCCCACCCAAGACATGGAAAATATTCTCAAACTTTTTGTCTTGCTTTCCTCTCCTCGTGACCGTATTGGCTTTGCCCGACCACAACCAGAGATGATGCATGAAACTACGCAGAACCTCGCAGAGTTCCTCAAGATCTGGGGGCCATTTCGTAACAAAGAGTTGAAGCTGAGCGACTCGGACCCGATAGAGAAATTTGAGTCCGATGGAACGGTCAATACGTTCTACAAGCTGCATCAGGTCCTCAACGATGCAGGCCCCGAAGAGGACGGGAAGATTCTGATTGCTGAGGCAGAGAAGGACGGAAAGAACGTCCACCTGGTGATTCTTCCCGGAACTCAGCCGGACTCAGACGGGCAGAACCCCTTTGACACGTATGGAATCATCGACGGATTTGGTTTGGATTCGGAAAACTTTGCGGGGCCGATTGCTGAAGCACTTGAAATTAGTGGAGCGCAGGACGGCGACGAGGTGATTCTTAGTGGATATTCGCAGGGTGGGATACACATCGCGAACCTGATGAAGAACAAGTTCCTGCGCAAAAAGTTCAAAATGAAAAAGATGCTGACCTTTGGCTCGCCCATTGGGCACATCGATCTTCCCGAAGATATCCGCAGCCTATCCCTTGAGGATTCCAAAGACATGGTTCCTGGGACCGATGGTACGGAGAATACGCGGAAGAAAGATCAAATCACGGTGAAATTTGACGGTCCACGGATTGAAGATCAACTCGATGACGGACTTTTCGGCAAGCCCCACGATTTAGATAATTATGGGGATCACTTAAAAGAGATGGTCGAGAATCCGGTTCCAGATTTGCAGGATAATTTGCGGGAATTCGCAATCCCCCCGGGACCACTGACCTATCGGAAGTTCAAGATCGAACGCAAAGAACGCCCCAAGAATACGAAGCACGAAGAATGGGAAGCAGAAAAATATCGGATGGGGCGGTAGTCCCGAATACGCACTCGTACATTGTTTGACCCACCCCGAACCATTCGGGCGTGGGTTTTGTCTTGTCCATCAGCCCTGGCAATTCAGAGTTTTGCCTCGACGCTGAAGAATCACGGCACGATAGCGAGCCGTTGCATCAGCTAGCGGTGACTACTTGTCGCGAAGCACTGACACACAATTGTCTGCAAGACCGCTGTCATTGTCCTTGCCCTGGCGGGTACCGGATGGACTTACTCCTGCGCTCATCAGAACAGTAAGAGTGCAGAGTAACTTTGCGCATTCAGGGAGCTGGATCTAACCCGTTGTTTGCATGGCTTTGGACGTCGAAAGTCGTTACATACAATGCATGCGACAATGTGGAAGATGTCGCCGATTTGACGAAGAAATTGGGCAGTAAAGAACCAGTAGCAACCCTCGACAGGCCTGTCGAGGGTTGCTACTGGCGGTGAGTGGATAGGTATCTGTGCGGGGTAGGTGCGGTGTTGCCCTAGTTGACCTGCCGGGGTTAGTCCCAGTAAGTATTACGCCGCGGCACCTGCGCAGGATCAATATGCTTCGGCAAGATCACGTGCGGCAACCCCTCAAGCATCGCGACCTTGATCCGACCCGAATCAGCATCCATATGCCCACCACGACACAGGCCAGCCAAATTGATCAACTTCGTTTCGCCGCCCATCCACCACGGATCAATATGGTGAAACTCAATCTTCTCCGGCGGCTCGGTGCAACCAGGCACAATACACCCGTGATCACGCGCCAGGACCGCACGCTTGAGCCTCTCCGGTACTAGCCGTTGGGCTCGACCATAGTCGAGCAGTTCACTCTTCGAATTGAACACCGCCGGGATAATATCTGCTTCGCATAACAACCGTCTCAAATCCCCGGGCGGGAGTTTCACCCCGTGAGCAGTGCGCGCATCACCGGAGGCGAGGTCTTGCAAATTTTCGAGCTTCAAATGCACCAGCACCTCAGGCCTAATCCGTTGGCTGCCACCTCCACCGGTCGGAACCATGGTGAGGATGTCCATCAACGCGTTCAACGCTCGTTCGGGGACCGTCGCCGGGACCTCGGTGGTTTCTGGTTCCCAGATCGCTTCCTCTAATGCCCCTTCGGGTAAGAAGTCCAGGATGCTAGTTTCCTCTACGGCCATCTGTGCTGGTGCTTCGTCTAGTGTTTCTGATTCTGGGTTGGTGGTTGGCTCAGCATCAGCGGCTGCATGCTCGGTGGATTCCGTAACGGTAGCTTGCTCAGCGTTGGATTCTGTACCGGTATCAGGTTCGGTGACCGGGCCGGCCTGTGGCGGTCGGTTGACCCGAGCCTGCGCCCCGGCACGGGTGCGTCCGTTAGCCGCATGAGCGGCCAACGAATCAAAATACTCGCCCTCCACCGTGGTGACGCGTAGTAAAAACTCGCGGGTGAACTCGTTCTTAATCGGCAACGGAAAGAACCCACGCCGCAGCGAGGAGGACGTCGCAGTACCTGCAGTGGTGCTCGCGGTGGTGATTAGTTCTTTGACCTGTTTGTTGGTTTCGGCAACACTCTGCCCGCCGGTAAGCAGGGTGGCTGCGTGTTCTTCGACCGGGCGGCCATCTGTATGAAACAAGGTTGGCTCGGTACGGATCCCGTCAAAGGTCTGGTCCTTAGGTTCACGCTTAGCCAGTTTCTGACTGATCTCCCGCACCACCGACGGATGCAACGCCGGGGATTGTTCAGTGTCTGGGGTGGTGAATAGTGTGGCTAGGTGTTCAAAGCGCGGTGGAAGCTGGTTACCAGCCATATCCCGGCGGCTAATCAGGTCGCTGGCGTCGCCGACGAGTTTGCTCGCTTCACCAAAGGGAATATGAGTCCAAGAAGCTAAGAGCGCGGCGGGGGTTTGGAAGCTTGCTTTACCTGCGCAACGGTGAGGCTGGCGGGTGGTGTCTGGGGCGGTGGTGCGTAATGTGTCGAGTTCTGTTTCGTTCAGGGTGTGGGCGTTGGTAGCTGCGAGCCGGTCAGCACCGGTGACGCGGATCCGGGCTGCTTCATCCTCTAGCTGTTGGCCGGTGGTGGCTAGTTCCAGGGCGAGACGGGGATCGGTGGTCTCTGCCAGGTGTAAGCGCAGGAAGGTGAACAGTGCGGTGCCGGTGGTGGCGAGTTTGCGCAAGATTTCGCCGGTGAGGTTTTGTGGCTCACTGGTGGCTGCGGCGAGCTCGGTGAGCGTCGTGTGCAGTTCGGTGAGGGCGGTGGCCCCGGCAGTGGTGTTCATGAGTTGAGTATGAACTGGATCCTGCGCCGTGGGTGGCCAACGTGCAAGTTGTGGAAAACTCGCCAGCTGAGTATTTTCGGTGCCCGTTGGACGCTGAACTATTTCATCGTCCAACGGACACCGGTGTAGCGGAGGTGGCTAACGTTTTTCCTTACCCACAAATACGCCGAGGACCGCGGAAATGATCGAGATGATGATGGTGCCAGCGATTGCATCCCACCAAAATTTGTCGATACTTAGTCCGACCGGAGTGAACTGTGTCAGCCAGCTGGTGAGTAAGAGCATCAAGGCGTTGACGATCACGGTGAACAAGCCCAAGGTCAGGCAGGTGATGGGCAGCGTGAAGAACGCGACGATCGGACGCACTAAGGCGTTGATCAGACCGAAGATCAGGCCAATGATCAGGTAGGCAATGACGGATCCCATCAGGTCATCGCTCATCGCCGAGATATGAAGGCCGGGGACAACCCACACGGCCGCGGCAAGCGCGAGGGCGTTGATAATGACTCGAATCAAAAAACTCATAAGCCAACTTTGTCATAGAAGACTGGACGATCGGTGGAAAAGGAATCTGCCGATTGCGCCGCCGGGCACTAGGCTTGAGCTATGAGTGAGAACCCTGTAATCCAAGATCTGGTGCAACCTCGTTCCATCGTTGCGCGCTTGCCTAAGTACGCCGCCGGCAAACCACCGGTAGCGGTCGAAGGGCTTGAATCATTCAAGCTTTCGTCGAATGAGATTCCTTTTGGCCCAATCGATGAGGTGCGTCAGGCGGTCTTGGCCCAGGATGCGCTGAACCGCTACCCCGATAGCCTGTCGACGAAGCTGCGCACGAGCCTGAGCGAGTATCTTGACGTGCCGGCCGAAGACATCGTCTCCGGTGCCGGTTCACTTGGCGCACTGACTCAGATTCTGACCACTTTCGCGGGACAGAACGAGGACGGAATTCAGGATGAGGTCATCTACGCGTGGCGCTCATTTGAGGCCTACCCGATCTTGGTGCAAAGCGCCGGGGCGCTGCCGGTGGAAATTCCGGTCTTGTCTGATGGTCGTCACGATCTGGAATCGATGATCGCAGCAGTTAACGAAAACACCTCGGTGATTTTGTTGTGCACTCCGAATAACCCCACCGGCCCCATCCTGACGCAGGCAGAGGTTGATGACTTCATCGCCCGTGTGCCACGCAACGTGTTGATCGTCTTAGATGAGGCCTACATCGAGTTTGTTCGCGATGAGCATTCTGTGAACGGTGTGAACACCTACCGCAAGAATCCAAACGTGGTGTTGTTGCGCACGTTCTCCAAGGCGCACGGCTTGGCTAACCTTCGCGTTGGCTACAGTGTTGCACACCCGGAGATCACCGAAAATATTCGTGTGGTGGCGACCCCGTTTGCTGTTTCTTCGGTCGCCGAAGATGCCGCCGTTGCCTCGTTGGCAAACATCGATAAGGTGCTTGAACGCGTGGAGAGTTTAGTTCAGGAACGTGAGCGTGTGGTGGCCGCTTTGCGAGCGCTGGGTTGGGTATTCCCGCAAACTCAGGCGAACTTCATCTGGTTGCCGTTGGGTGAAAACACCCAAGAGTTCGTGCAGCGTGCCCAGGCGCGGGCGTTGTCGGTTCGTGGGTTTGGCTCCGAGGGTGTGCGCATCTCGATCGCGGAGGTTGAAGCGAATGATCGTTTCATCGAATTGTGCAAGAATTCTGAGGATTTAAAGCTCGGCTGACGTGCTTCTAATTCTCGCGTTTTAGAGGCCGAAAGATATAGGCTGTTTAGTAGTTAAGCCGCTATATGTCCCATAGGGAATGTATTCCTGAAGGGGCATATGAATGATTGAAGGATGTTTTATGTCGCGTGCCGCGAATGAGGCGACGGAGCAGGGTCTAGTGCAGATTCTGACTCCGGAAGGCCAGCGTCTTCCCAACCAAATGTACGATGCGTATTTGGGTGACGTTGACGACGACATGTTGCGTGGTTTTTACCGCGATATGGCGTTGACTCGCCGATTCGACCAAGAGGCTACGGCCCTGCAACGCCAAGGGCAGCTGTGCCTCTGGGTCCCGTTGCGTGGGCAAGAAGCGGCGCAGATCGGTTCGGGTCGAGCCACCCGTCCTAGCGATTACATCTTCCCGACCTACCGTGAACACGGTGTGGCACTGACCCGCAACGTCTCCTTCTCCGAGATGTTGCGGCTCTTCCGTGGAATCTCCGGTGGCGGCTGGGACCCACGGGAAAATAACTTCCACATGTACACGATGGTGCTTGCGGCGCAGATGCCGCACGCCTCGGGCTATGGAATGGCGATCAACCTTGACCAGCATGGCTGGGACGAAGCTAAACGTGCCGCCGAAGGCGACGCGGTGGTGGCCTACTTCGGCGACGGTTCCTCCACCGAGGGCGAAACCCACGAGGCGATGGTATTCGCGAACTCCTTCAACGCTCCGGTGGTGTTCTTCTGCCAGAACAACCAGTGGGCCATCTCGGTACCATTCGACGTGCAGTCGAAGGTGGATTTGGTTCACCGCGCGGCCGGTTACGGGATGCCAGGCATCCAGGTAGACGGTAACGACGTGCTCGCGGTTTTGGCAGCAACTCGCTGGGCGCTGGAACATGCACGCAGCGGCAAGGGGCCGGTCCTCATCGAGGCGATGACCTACCGCCTAGGTGCACACACCACCGCAGATGATCCAACCAAATACCGAATGAGCGAAGATGAGCTCGCCTGGGCTCCGAAGGATCCGCTGATTCGGTTAGAAACGTACCTGCGTGAAAACAAGATTGTTGACGAGGCATTCTTTACGCAGCTGGCTACCGACGGCGATGAAATGGCAGCAAAGGTTCGCAAGGACGCCATGGCTTTCCCTGTGCCACCGCTGGCCAAATCCTTCGAGCAGGTGTACGCCGAGGCGCACCCGCTGATTCAGGAAGAGCTGGCTTGGCATTTGGAATACGAGGCCGGGTTTGCGGATGAATCAGGCGCGGGGGAGAAGTAAATTGACGACAACTATGACGCTTGCCAAGGCCATCACCACCGGCCTGGACAAGATACTCGAATCCAATGACCGCGCGATCCTCATGGGTGAAGATATTGGCCGCCTCGGTGGCGTGTATCGCATCACCGACGGGCTGATCGACAAATACGGCGCACACCGCGTGATCGACTCCCCACTGGGTGAGGCCGGGATCGTCGGCGGCGCGGTAGGTATGGCGTTGCGCGGGATCAGCCCACTGGTGGAAATCCAGTTTGATGGTTTTGTGTTCCCCGCCTTCAGCCAGATCACCACGCAGCTGGCCAAAATGCATGCGCGTTCCGAAGGCCGGCTGACGGTTCCGGTGGTCATCCGCATTCCTTATGGCGGCGGGATCGGGTCGATCGAACATCACTCCGAATCTCCTGAGGCGCTCTTTGTGCACACCGCCGGGCTGCGCGTGATCACCCCGTCCAACGCGCACGACGCGTACTGGATGATCCAGCAGGCCGCGGCTTGCCAGGACCCGGTGATTTATCTGGAACCCAAGCGCCGTTACTGGCTCAAGGGTGAGGTAGATACCGAAACTCCGGCGCTGGACGCGTTCAAGGCGCAGGTGGTTCGTCCCGGGGATGACGCGACCATCGTGGCCTACGGTCCGCTGGTGCCGATCGCCCTGGCCGCTGCCGAGGCGGCGCGTGAAGATGGCCGCTCGGTAGAAGTGATCGACCTACGCTCGCTGTCACCCATTGATTTTGACACCATCACCGAGTCGGTGCAGAAGACCGGACGGCTGATCGTGACCCATGAGGCGCCGACCTTTGGTGGGATCGGCGGGGAGATCGCCGCACGAATCACCGAACGCGCCTTCCTCTCGTTGGAGGCGCCGGTGCTGCGTGTGGGCGGATTCCATATGCCGTACCCGATCTCTAAGGTCGAATCCCAGTACCTGCCGGACATCGACAAGCTACTCGAAGCCCTCGACCGGTCCTTCGCCTACTAAGCGACGGATTCAAGGAGAAAAACATGACTGTCTTTAATCTTCCCGATGTGGGCGAGGGGCTGACCGAAGCCGATATCGCTTCATGGAAGGTCCAAGTAGGCGACACCGTTGAGGTCAACCAGATCTTTGTCGAAATTGAAACCGCGAAGTCGCTCGTGGAGCTGCCTTGCCCTTTCGCCGGGGTGGTCACCGAACTTCATGCATCCGAGGGTGACACCGTGTTGGTAGATCAGCCACTGATCACCATCAATGAGGAAGGCGACCCGGTGCTTCCTACCGGCGTGCCCGAACCGGTGCAGGTTGCCAACACCGAAACTCCGAACCATAGCGAGGAGCCTGGCCCGTTGGTTGGTTCCGGCCCGGCCGCGGATTCGGCGGTGCGCCGCGCGCGGACCAGCCGTCCAACCCCGTCGGTCGGTGCCGAACGCACCAGCGCGGCGAACAAGGCTGGCGCCAGTGCCGCCGGTCTAGCCGATACTATTTCTCGTCGTGCCCAGGGATTGGGGCAGGCGGTGGCCCGCGAGGTGGATCGCCGCAAGCCTGCGATGGCGAACTTTATGGACCGCGTGCTGGCTAAACCGCCGGTGCGCCGGTTGGCCAAAGACCTCGGCGTAGACATCAACGAGGTCATCGGCACCGGGGTGCAAGGTGAGGTGACCCGCGAAGACGTCAACAGTTACCAGGGACAGCGCGAAGCCGAACGCGATGCGGCACCGACCTACTGGGGCCATGGTGCCCAAGGCGGCGCACTGATCGAACGTTCGCAGGTTCGTGGGGTGCGCAAGGCCACCGCGAAGGCGATGGTTGCATCGGCGTTTAGCGCCCCGCACGTGTCGATCTTCGTCGACGTGGATGCTAGCCGCACCATGGAGTACGTGGCTAGGCTGAAGAAGTCCCGCGATTTTGAGGGAATTAAGGTTTCCCCGTTGCTGGTTTTGGCGCGCGCGGTTATTTGGGCTGCGGCGCGTAACCCGTCGGTGAACGCCTCCTGGGTGGAGACCGAATCCGGCGCGGAGATCCACCAGAAACACTTCATGAATCTGGGTATCGCGGCAGCCACCCCGCGCGGGTTGCTGGTGCCGAATATCAAGAACGCCCACACGTTGAATATGCGCGAGCTGGCGATTGCACTCAACGACTTGGCGATGACCGCCCGGGCCGGTAAGACCAGCCCGGAGGATATGCGCGAAGGCACGTTGAGCATCACCAATATCGGGGTGTTGGGCATCGACACCGGAACGCCGATCCTCAACCCCGGTGAGGTTGCGATCGTCGCCTTCGGCACGATCAAGCAGAAGCCATGGGTGGTCGACGGCGAGGTAGTGCCACGCTGGATCACCACGCTGGGCGGCTCCTTTGATCACCGGGTGGTGGACGGGGATCTGTCCGCACGGTTCATGGCCGATGTCGCCTCGATCATGGAAGAACCTGCATTGCTGCTTGACTAGAACCACGAAGTAACCCGTCCGGTGGGTGCCCGCAAGGCATGCATCGGGCGGGTTTTTTCATTCCCGGTTACTCAAAGTATTGTTGATATACTCGCAGGACTATGATTCGACCGCTTGTTTCAGCCACTTTCGCGCTAGTGCTGACGTTTTTCATGTCGCCATTGAACGCGCCCGTGACGCAGCCGGCGCCGGCGCCGGTGTATCCCACCACCGAGTCCAGCGCCCCGGCTCAAGACAACGAGTCGGTGCTGATCCCGTTGATTAGCGCGCAAGAAGACAACTTTTATCTGGCGGTCAGCGACGCGGCCCAAGGCTCGGTCGATCAACAGGCGATCGTTAACCAGGTGCGCGAATCGATGAGAGCAACCCACGCAAAGATCCTGGTGGGGGTGGATAAAAAACCCAATAATCTCAAGGGTGCCGCGCAGTTAGTGCGCGGCCTGCTGCTCTTTGGTGACAGCGATGCGTTGAGCGATGACTGGTTGGAACACGGCAAAGATCGCGGTTACGTCGGCAAAGGGTGGATCGTGGTGGGGGTGATGCTTCCCGAACGCGCCGGTGCACCCACCGAAGTTTTTGTGGATCCGGGCCGAGATGTCAGGGCCAAGGCCGAGGGCGCGACCGAGCGAATTCGCCGCGCGGGCCAACAATATTTTGATTCCCAAAAGTACACCCAGGGGATCATCGAGGTGAGCAAGGCGAGCGCAACGCAGTTGCAGGCACCCAAAAAAGCCATGTTCCGCAGCTGGCAAGGTGTGCGAATACTTGCACTGCTAGTAATGGGCTTGGTGCTCGTAGTTTTCATCATGCATCGGCGCAAGGTGCGCGCCAAGGCGGCGAACAAGCGTGCCCAGCGTGGAGCGCAGCTCGTCGATTTACTCCGACATCGCGCCTTCCGGTTGGAAAAATATCGTGCACCACTGCCTGCGGGCGAGCCAAATGGGCCTACCAGGCGGGCCAGCGAGGCCATCAACGCGGCGATACCTGCGCTGAACGCGCGTGCCTTATTACTTGCGCAGAACTATCAGGACGGTGGCGCGCTGCGCGTCGAAGAGCTAGCGCGGATGGAAGCTAGCCTCGCCGATCAGGAGCTGCTGGTCGCCGCCACGAAGGCGCTCAACACGCTGCTTGAGGCAAAACGCGGGCAGAGCACCGACTGGAAAGCCATCGTGATTACCCACCGGGAACGACTCGAAGACACCGCGCAGTTCCTCAACTTAGACTCCGTGGGTCAGCTGCACTGTCTGCCGCAATTGCGGACCATGATTATCGAACACACCAACCGGTTAGACGAGATCCAGCACTGGGTGCAGGCCGATGCGTCCCGTCAGCAAAGCCCGGTGCAGGTTTTAGACCAGCTCTGGCAAATGCGTGCCGAACTGCAGCAAAACCATAGCGCCGCCCTCACTCAGGCGCGCGAGGCACGGCTCGAAGTGGTTGATTCGCTCCGTCAGCGAATGGATGCGCACGGCGCTCGGCAGGTATTTTCAGATCCCTTGACCGCCGTGGACGCAGCCCTGGTGCGGGCGCAGACGCTCAAGGGTGAAAACCTGCAGGAGAATTCATGAGCCGGCGAGGGTTATACGATTCGCGGGGCCGCAAGCTGCACCGGCCACGGTCCTGGGCCGCGCTCGGCGCGCTGCTAATGGCGTTGGTGACCACCCTGGTGGCGGTGCAGGGCTTCCAATCGATTCCCGAAGAGCCAGGCTTTGAGGTGGCGATCGTGGTTGAGGGTACCCCGGAGTGGAACATTAGCCAGGCCACGGTTGACGCGGCGCTAAGCGAACCGATCAAAACGCATCGGCCGCTGCGACTGATAGTCACCGACCGGCACCTGAGCGGTGATGAGCTGTTGCGCGGACAGCTGCCCGCCGGCCAGGTGCTGCTCTCCACACAGCTGGAGAATCTCAAGACCGAAAACAGTACCGTGCAGCAGCGGTTTACCGGGGCCGCGCTGAACTCGGAGCTGGTGGACGGGCGCGATGAATATACCGATGCCCGCTTTGAAATTAGCGGGGCCTTCCGCGACAACCTGGGCTTAGGGCATGGTCCGCAGGCGGTGGTGGCGGCCGCCGAGCGCGCCGCGATCGTGCTCTCCGAACAGGGCGTACAAAACCCGGTCTACTGGTTTGGTGCGATTGGCCTCTGCGCGATGCTGACCGCCGCGCTGCTCTATGTTGCGCTGCGCTACCGTTCGCGGTGGGGATCGCGGCATCGTCGGCTGATTGCCGCGCAACGCAAACTGGCCCGGGTGCTGCTGGACCTCGAAGCCTTGGAGGCGACCTATGCTGCGGCGCCGGCTGCTTCACGCCCGGCGGGGTTCAGCAAAAACTGGGAGGAGCTGCAAAGCCTGTCCCTGCAGGCGGCGCGCGGCGAAGATCCGCTGGTCGCCTCGCTGTTTACCAAAAAGGAGGCGCTCGGTGCACGCACCGGTGCCCAGCTGGCCGCCTTCGAGGCGAGCACTCGCACGCTGACCCAGCTCGCCGACGCGTTGCTGGGAGCCGGGTCGGTGCATGCAAACCTTGCGGGGACCGGTTCCACCTTTGACCAATTGAGCCGGCCGATCAACGATGCGGCAACCGCCTTGTTGATTCGCCTGGAGCAGGCCCCGGGAAAAATGGTTTCCGGTAGCGATGTGCGCAGGCTGCGTGATGACTTGGGCGAATTGCTGCAGGCCTCGGCCTTAGAGGTCGATAGTTCGCAGGCGGTTGACCGCTGGCGCAAGGCCGAAAAGCAGCTGGCCACACACGGTAAAGCGTTGACGCAGAGCCTGCGCCGCTACCCGCGCGGAAAAATCCCCGCCGTGACGCCGGTTCCCACGGAACATCTTCAGCTGCGTGAAAGTTTGGGCCTAAAAACCGCCGAACAGTCCAGCGCCCTGTACCAGTTGGGGCTAGCCAACGCGCTGGTCCGTGCCACCCTGGGCGATACGCTCGCCTCCGATACTCGGGTGGCGCCGCAGCTGCCGCACGCTCTGCCTGTCGCCAGCAAAACTTCTCGCGGACGCACAGCGCGTTCACCTGGCATGGATGAACCTGCCCCGCGACGTCGTGGGCTGCGCATTGCCGGGGCCGTCGTGACGCTCATTGCCGCGATGATCGTCGCCGGGCTGAGCGTGGGCACGTTGACCGCCAAACCCGAAGTTTCACGAGGCGGTAGCGGTCAGGGGGTCAGCTTCGAGGTGGATGATCCGGCCAAGCTGCTCGATGAAGATGAGGTGCTGCGTTATATGGACACCGATTTTCAGACCGACACCAGCTTTACCCTGGCCGTACGTGATGCCGAAAGCTACCTGGATTTCCTTCCGCTTGAGGCGGGGCGAAGCTTCCATCAGGTGCGTCCGCGCAGTATTTTGGAAGCCAAATGGCGGCTGAAAAGCGAATTTAAGGACAAGGTAAATCCGCTCACCGGGGAGCTACGCGAGGGCGAGGTGATCGTCCCGGTGCTACTGGCCGACGATGAACGAACCGTCGTGCCCGGGGTGATCTCCGCGCAGCTGCAGCGCGGTGATTACGGGTGGGGGCGGCTGGTCGCCTGGGAGCACGGCTCGATTAGCGAGTCTAAGTATCTGGAGATGGAAGTTGCCGGGGCCTTAGACGACTACAACAACGCACTAGCGCGCAACGGCTATGAGCCGGTCAATTTTTCTGCCACGTCGCTATTCTGGATGCTCACGTTCCTGTTCTGCTTGACCGTGATCAACCTGGTACTGGTGGCGCGTTACCTACTTTCGACGGCCACCAGGCTGGGCCGGTTCGGGCGTGGCGCACGGAGCCTGGCGCAGGCGAAGCGTCAGCTAGAAGCGTTAATGCTCGGGTTGGAGGATTCGCAGATTAACGCGGTGGCGGTGCTCGGTGCAGATACTCACGGGCGCGCCGATGAGGCGGGGCAACGGCTCTTTGAGCGTGCGTTGGTGATGGCCTGGCATGAGGCGCAAGAACTCTCACAACTGCCCTTGGATGAGCGGTTGGGACAGTCTTTTGCCCGTAGGGTGGCGCACCTTGAGCGTTTGGTGGCGCGCCTGGGCGAACGCGATCAAGATGTCACTCGTCGTGCGAATGACCTAGTGGCGGCCACTCGTGGGGCCGGCGGCGACGAACCGGCGTCGGTGTTACTGCCCAGCTAGTAGGCTTCCACGTCGACGGCGGTCCGCATCCCCTAGTGAGTAGGGTAATGCTGACCGCCGTCGACGTTTAAAGCGGTTTTTAGCCCAGTACCTCGGGCAGTTCGCCTGGCTCGTTGCCCAGCACATGCTGGGAGAGGAACTCGAAGACCACCTGGTACCAGATCTTCGCGTGCTGCGGGCTGAGGATCCAATGGTTCTCGTCCGGGAAGTAGAGGAACCGGTGATCGGTGGTGCCATCGGGCGCTTGCGGCAGACCGGAATCGGCCAGCAACTGATACCAGAGCTTGAGCCCCTCGCTAATTGGCACGCGGTAATCCTTATCCCCGTGGATGACCAGCATCGGGGTGACAATCTGCGCCACGTGGTGATGCGGGGAATTGGCCTGGATCATTTCCGGACTCATCTCCCGGGTCCAGTAGAACGAGGCATCGGTGGACTTGTCGAAACCATCCAGCGCCCAGAGGCTCGCATGAGTCACGATTGCCTTGAAGCGGTCGGTATGTCCGGCGATCCAATTGGCCATATAACCGCCGAAGGATCCGCCCATGGCCGCGGTGCGACTCTGATCGATGTCCGCGCGCGCCTCGGCCGCATCGGTGATCGCCAGCAGGTCGGTGTAGGGCTCCTCGCCCCACCGGCCCCAACCGCGCTGGATGAAATCTTGACCATAACCGGTGGACAGTGCCGGGTCCGGCAGCAGCACCGCGTAGCCCTGGGCGACAGCCAACCAAGGGCTCCAACGCCAGCTCCAGGCATTCCACGAACCCAGTGGTCCACCGTGAATCCAGAGTAAGAGTGGCGCCTTGTTGCTGGGGGATGCATCCTGCGGCAGGGCCAGCCAGGCGCGGATCGTGCTGCCATCCTCCGCGGTGGTGCTTACCTCGGTCAGCGTGCCGGGCAGTGCAGGTTGTTCGGCCGGGGACAGTAGCCCGGTCAACGCGGCGTATTGACCCGATTCCAGCTCAGCTAGGTGGGTGAGTTCGATGGACACCGGTTCGGTGGGGTACTCGTAGCTGGAGCGCAGCGCGTAGGCGGTGCGCGAATCCGGGCTGATCAGCACGTTGGTATAGGCGCCATCCGCGGTGAGCCGGGTGATCTTATCGCTATCAAGGGAGAGGTGGAAGATCGGGCCGTGGCCGTGCTCATCCGCGGTCAATAGCAGCGAGTGGCCGTTGGGGAACCAGGTGATGTCGTTAGTCCAGCGATCCCAGCCGACGGCGATCTGATGCGTTTCGCCGCTGGAGAGCTCCATGAGCCATAGGGTCATGGCTCCGGCACGCTGCGGGGTGGAGCGGGTCCATCGGGCGTAGATGAGTTTGCTGGAATCCGGGCTGATTTTGCCGACCGTGTATTCGTAGGTCTCATCGGGCTGCAGCAGCATTTCTTGCGCCCCGCTGTGCAGATCTAAGCGCATGAGGCCGGTGGCAAGTGAGCCGCGTCCCTCGGGAACGAGCCATTCGGTGATCAAAAATTCGCCGTTATCCGCCGCGGTGAAGGCGGTATCGGTTTGCTGCACGCCGCTGCTGGGGGTCAGATCCTTCAGCGTCGCGGATTCGGCATTCGCCTCAGGGTCAAGGGCTGCGGTATAAAAGTGCGGGGTTTGTGGTCCTAGGTCCGCGTCCCAATATCGCACCGGGTAGCCGGTGTGGAGGATGGCGGAGATCTTTTTAGTTTTCCGCTCCTGAAGGATTTTCGCTTCGTGTTCCAGATCGGTGGCGCGTGGCATACCCGCAGCGCAGACCAGCACGCGGTCGTTGTTCCGGGCGAAGCTGGTGAGCGATCCGATTCCCGCCGGATGGCTGAGGATCGATCGGGCTTCTCCGCCGGCGGCAGGTAAACGCCAAGCCTCGGGTTTAGCATCCTCGTCGGTGCCGCGTTTGGCGAGGAAAAAGAGGTCGCCGTCGGCGCTGAAGCTCGGTTGTGATTCGCCGTTTTCTCCGAAGGTTAGCCGCCGGGCAGCTGTTTTGCCCTGCGGGTCCAGCTGCCACAGCGCGGAGGAATATTTGGTTTGATCGGGGCGAAGGGTGCTCAGCGTGGTGACAAGTTTGGTGCCGTCGGGGGACAGCGCTAGGCCAGCTACCCGCGGGAGGCCGATGTACTCATCGAGATTGTGAAATGGTTGCTTGGCATATGTCATAGCTCACATCTTTCCACTAATGTCCGGCACGCACTAGTGCGCCGGGCACCCCAGCTTTAATGCACTATCAAGCGAAATGCCGAATTTGCGACCAAGATTTAATGCTATCGATATTGGAATCGAGCGAGTGATGAGGGATCGTAGCTTAGAGAACGCTCACCCAATGGCTCACGCTGAGGAGAGAAAAATGAAACAACGTCCGTACCGTCTTCGACTGCTGTGCTTTACCGCTGCCTCGGCGCTACTGTTTTCTGGGTGTTCAACCGCCGATCCAGCACCGGATTCTGGTGGCAGCGAGCCAGCGCAGAGCCCGCAAGCCTCGGCCAGCTCACCGGCACCGAGTACCGATGCCAGCGCAACCGCCTCAACTACCGAGCCGTCTGCTAGTGCGCAACCGTCGAAGGATATGGCAGCCGAGCTGACGGTGAGCAAAGAGGTGATGGGCATCGGATTTAAACTTCCCGAAGATTGGTCCGTGGCCGGCGATGACTGTCAGGGCGAATGTACCGAGTATGACAACTGGGAGGTGAAGGATCGGCGCGGGGAGCACGTGCTGACGTTGATCCCCAATACCGCCACCTCCCCGGATGGGGATCCGAACCTGTACGAACGCGAGGTGCTCAAACAGGTTCCGGTGCCAGGGCTGAAGACTCCAACCAGCCTGCTGGCCGAATTTTGGACCGGGACAAGTCAAGAAGATGGCAAGCAGGAAACCGGGTTCTCGCTGGCGCTGATCGATGACCAGGTGCTTGCCGATCGTAGCGAAATGCCCGATCTTGAGTACTTCAAGATCGGTGATTCCCAAGCCCCGATGTTCTGGGTAGATGACGAGTATATGGAGGATCAGGGGATCGGCGATGACCCCACCCGGGCAGGGGTGGACAAGTTCTTGGCCAGCGAGCAGTACCAAACCGTGGAGGCGATCTTGCTCAGCGTGCGCCAGACGGACGGCTAACCATGCCGGCGTGAGAAGTTAAAAATATCCGGCGAGAGCCGTAGCTCCCGCCGGATTATCCTGCGAGGTTTTCGGTTGTTATACCGAGGCCTTCTCATTGCCCGAATCGTTGCCTGATTCATCGGTGTGTTGCGCCTGCGCTGCGAGGCGCACATCGGCCAGCTCGTTGATCCGCTTCCGGCTGGCGTACCAGCCAAGAATCAGCAGCGGGATGATGATGGCCAGCGAGGCGATCGTCCAGGTGCCTACCGGATTATCGAAGGCCATCAGGATCAATACCGCGGCGAGGAAGACCAGCGTCACCCAGCCGGAGATCGGAGCCAGCGGCATCCTAAAGCTTGGCCGGGCCAGGGTTCCGCGGCGTGCGGCCTTCACCAGCGCCATCTGGCATAGCACGATCATGCCCCAGGAGGCGATGATGCCCACGGCCGCGAAGTTCAGCACGATTTCAAAGGCGGCAGCCGGAACAAAGGCGTTGAGCACCACACCGAGCACCGCCACGGCGGCGGTAATCAGGATGCCACCATAGGGCACCCCGGACTTGTTCATGCGTCCGGCGAAACGTGGGGCCGAGCCGTTCAGCGACATCGAACGCATAATGCGCCCGGTGGAATACAGTCCGGCGTTCAGCGAGGAGAGCGCGGCGGTGAGCACCACCAGGTTCATCACCACGTCCATGCCTTGAATGCCGATGGAGCCGAAGAAGGTCACGAACGGGGATTCGCCGGCCTTGTACGCGGTGTACGGCAGCAAGAGTGAGAGCAGAACCAGCGAGCCGACGTAGAACACGGCGATGCGGATGATTACCGTGTTGATCGCCTTCGGCATGACCTTTTCGGGGTTTTCCGTCTCGCCTGCAGCGGTACCGATCAGCTCGATCGACGCGTAGGAGAAGACCACACCCTGCATCAGTACCAGCACCGGAAGCAACCCATTGGGTAGCAGCCCGCCGTTGTTGGACAGGATCGAGAAGCCCACCTCGTGGCCGTCGATCGGGGTGCCGAAGATGACAAAGTAGCAGCCGACGATCAAGAAGCCCACCAGCGCGACCACCTTGATCAGCGCAAACCAGAACTCCATCTCGCCGAAGGCCTTAACCGAGACCAGGTTCATGCCCAGCACCAACGCCAGCGCCGCGAGCGCCCAAAGCCACTGCGGAACGCTGCCAATCCACGCCACATATTTACCGAAGAACGCCATGTAGAGCGCCACCGCGGTGATGTCCACGATCGAGGTCATCACCCAGTTCAGCCAGTACAACCAGCCGGTAGCGAAGGCGGCCTTCTCACCGTAAAATTCGCGGGCGTAGGAGACGAACGAGCCCGAGGACGGGCGGTGCATGACCAGCTCGCCCAGGGCGCGCAAGATCAGGAATGCGAAAAATCCGCAGACCGCGTAGCTGATGACGATGCCTGGGCCGGCGGCCGCCAGACGCCCGCCGGCGCCCATGAACAGGCCAGTGCCGATGGCGCCGCCAATGGCGATCATCTGCATTTGGCGGGAGGAAAGTCCCTTGTGGTAGTCCCCGTCGCCGGCGGTCAGGCCGGCATCTGGGACGTGCGCAGCGGTAGCGCGGGTGGTGGAATGCTCCATCGTAAACCTTAACTATTAGTCGGAGAGATTTGCCAGGCGCTCTGGCTTGAGCAGTTCGTTCAGATCTTGCGCGGACAGCAGACCGCGTTCGAGTACTAGTTCGGCTACCCCACGTCCCGAATGCAACGCCTCAAGCGCGATCGAGGTCGAGGCGGCGTAACCGAGCCGTGGGTTCAGCGCGGTGACCAGCCCGATGGAGTTCTCCACCTCGCGGCGCAACGCGTCCTCGTCGACGGTGATGCCGTCGATGCAGCGGGTAGCCAGGGTGAGGCAACCGTTGGTCAGGTGTTTGAGCGAGAGCCCGATGGAGTGCGCGATCACCGGTTCGAAGGCGTTCAGCTGCAGCTGGCCGCCCTCGGCCGCCATGGTCACCGTCATGTCATAACCGACCACCTGGTAGGCGATCTGGTTCACGACCTCCGGGATCACCGGGTTGACCTTGCCGGGCATAATCGAAGATCCGGACTGCACGGCGGGCAGCTGCAGGTCGTTGAGTCCCGCACGCGGGCCCGAGGAGAGCAGACGCAGATCGTTGCAGATCTTCGAGATTTTTAGCGCCACACGCTTGAGCACGCCCGAAAGGTGTACAAAGGCGCCCACGTCACTGGTCGCTTCGATCAAATCCGGGCTGGTTTTCAGCGGTAGGCCGGTTAATTCGGCGAGGTGCGCGCGGGCCGATTCGGCGTAGCCGGTCGGGGCGTTCAGCCCGGTGCCAATGGCGGTGGCGCCCAGGTTGATCTCGGTGACTAGGGACAGGGACTCGGCCAAACGGTCGCGGTCTTCGCGTAGGGTGACCGCCCAGCCACCAAATTCTTGGCCGACGGTCATCGGTACCGCGTCCTGCAGCTGGGTGCGGCCCATTTTGACTACGCTACGAAATTCCTTGGCCTTGGCCAGGCAGGAGTTTTCCAGCACCGTCATCGCCGCGAGCAGCGGCTGAGTGGCGAAGTGCGTGGCGATGTTCACCGCGGTGGGGTAAGCGTCGTTAGTGGACTGGGACAGGTTCACATGATCGTTAGGGTGCAAGAACGAGTACTCGCCCTTGGCGTGGCCCATAATTTCTAGGGCGAGGTTGGCGATGACCTCGTTGGCGTTCATATTGGTGCTGGTGCCGGCGCCGCCCTGGATCGGGTCGATGATGAACTGGTCATGCAGCGAACCGTTGGCGATCGCCTCGCAGGCCTGGTCGATGGCGCGCGCCCGGGCGTCGTCAAGTAGACCGAGCTCGTGGTTGGCGCGGGCCGCCGCCTGCTTCACGCGGGCCAGCGCGATGATCAGGTGCGGGTTGCCGGACAGGCTGGTTCCGGTGATGTCGAAGTTTTCCTTGGCGCGCAGGCTGTGCACACCCCAATAGGCCTCGACCGGGATATCGCGGTCGCCGATGAGGTCGTGTTCGCTGCGGGTTACGGGAGCCTGAAGGGTTTCAGACATGTCTTCACTCCTGATTTTTGGGCGCACTGAGCGCACCCTAGGTGTTGGATGAAACTAAATTTTTGGTGTGTTTAGAGCGCTTGGAGCTGGCCGACGACATCTGGGCCACCAAGTAAGTCGGTGGAGGCGAGCGTGTGTAATTTGCGGTGTGCTTCCTCGCCGAGGCACTCGCCGAGCAGCTTGACGGTGATCGGCATGCGAGCCCGATCCCCGCCGTCGGAAATCTTCACCGCCAGTGACGATCCGTCGGCTAGGCCGACGGCTTGGATGCCCTCGAAGCCGTCCTTGGCCACGGAGCCGGGTAGTGCACGCATCAGCGCGGTGACATCGCGCCCCTCGCCGGCCACCAGTTCCGGGTGGGTGCGCATGGCGTGTACGACCCGGCCTTCTGCGGTGTCTTTGGCGGCGCTAGAGAGCTTGGCAAAACCGCGAGCCAACGCGGCCAAGGTCAGCGGGTAGACCTCCGTACCGCAGCCGTCGGTGCTGGAGCTGAGGATTTTTTCTTCGGTCAATTCCTCGATAATCCCGCGCAGCGTGGCGGCCAGCGGGTGATCGGCGGCGAGGTAGTTTTGGGTATCCCAGCCGTTATGTTTGCACATGGCCAGTAGCGCCGCATGTTTGCCCGAACAATTCTGTGCCAGTTGGGTGGCGGTGCCGCCCTGGGCCAGCCAGGCGGCGCGTTCTTCCACGCCGTAGGGCAGGTCGGTGGAGTTGCCCAGGTCCGCGACGGAAAGTCCGGCAGTCTGCAGCGTGGATTCGGCGACCTGCTGGTGGCGGGGGGAGCCCGAGTGGCTGGCGGCGGCCAGGGCAATCTGCTCGTCATTGAGCGTGAGACCGGAGCGAAGGATGGCGACGGCGAAGAGTGGCTTCAGTGCCGAGCGCGGGTAGAAGCGTGCCTGCTGATCGCCCAGGGTCATGAGCGGTTGGCCGTGCGGGTCAAGCACCACCGCCGACCCATAATGGATGGATTCCACCACGTTTCCGCGGCTGGCTGCGACCAGTGGAATGTGGGCCGGCAGTGTCACTGCCGCGGAGGGGCGCGCCGCAGATGTTGCTGGCGAGGGATTCACTTGGTGCTCCTGACGATGGTGGATACTGCGTGTTGCACTGCGCTCAGGTGGTCGGCCATGGCTTGTCCGGCGGCCTCCGGTTGTCCGGCACGGATGGCCTCAACGATGGCGCGGTGTTCGGAATTTGAGGGGGAGCGGCGGCCGGTGACCAGGTTGACGGTTTCTGACTGGCGCGACATCGCGTCGCGGATATCGCCCACGACGCGGTCAAAGACCGAGTTGCCGCTGGCTCGGGCTACCGCCGCATGGAAGGCAGCGTCTAGCTGCACCCATGCCTCGGAGCCATCCTCTGCTTCCATGTCTTCGATGAGCCCGGTCAGTCGTTCCAGATCTTCGCTGGTGCGCCGGGTAGCGGCCAACTGCGCCGCCGGTATTTCGATATGCGGGCGGGCCTCGTAGAGATCTGCCGAGGAGTACGTGCCAAGGACCAGATCGCGGGTGGGCCGGTGGGCGATGACAAAGGTCCCGCGACCAGTTTCGGTGCGGGTCAGCCCTAGGGCGGCGCAGGAACGTAGCGCCTCGCGTACCACCGAGCGGCTGACCCCATAGGTCGCGGCGAGGCTGGCTTCGGAGCCGAGTTTGGCGCCCAGCGGGATCTCTTGGGCCTCGATGGCGGTGCGCAGGGTGTTAAACACGGCCTCGGAAGCGTTGGTCCGCGCGATCGGTTGCTGTCCGGCTGTCCAGCTGTCTGACAGGTTCATGGTTACCAGTGTGCGGGTGTGATGCACCCAACGTCAAGTTTTGAAGCCGAATAGATGTCGCACGCCAAGTGAAGCCATCACTTGGCGCCAAAGGGCCTGATCCTTGGAGCGCGAAATCTGCTTCGACCAACTGTGCGTGAGAATTATTAACCCAGTTGTCAGTGAGCGAAACGGGTGTGACGTACCCTAAATCAAATTTTGAAGCCGATTTGATATCGCGCGCGTAGCGAAGCCATCACTTGGCGCCAAGGGTCCGATTCATGGAGCGCGAGATCTGCTTCGACCAACTGTGCGTTAGAACTATTGACCCAGTTGCCAGTGAGCGAAACTGTCAGATCCAAGTTCTCCACTGCGTGGGCCCACCCGCCCGGAACGATGACTACATCGCCAGGTTCTTGAATATGCGTGTATTGGATTCGGGCTTCGTTTCCAGAAGACACCACCAGAGAATCTTGCAGCAATCCTGCGTCAGCAGCGAGCGCCGGAGACTGGAATAACCATTTCTTTCTTCCGCTCACCAGAAGATTCCATGCAGAACTGCACATCACATCGATGTGCAATGCCGAGTTACTACCTTTGGGCCCGACGAAAATCCAATTCCAGTCAGGTCGTGATCCGTGGGGAAGGTCGCCAAACCAGCTCTGAAATACAGCTGGTAACGGTAGTTTCGCGAAGTCGGAGAGGTAGTTTGAGACCGTCCAACCCTTCAAATAAGTATCTAGCCCGTCTCCTTTTGCGAGCAATTGAAAGTAGTCACCCACCGTTGAGGAGATCGTTCCATCCTGAGTTTCGACATTAACGGTTTGTTCTGCGTAGACGATTTGGAGCGTCTGGGAGCGCACGAGCCGATTAATTGGCCACTCATCTGTTTGCGATTTCACACAAATCGGCCCATCTAGTGCCGATGCAGTAAGCGGCCACTGCTCGACTACGGGTATTCGCTGAGGCATCATTTTCTTGACCTATGGCTCTTAGTCATATTTTTCCACTCCGCTCGTTGTTTTGCCATTAACGCTGCGTCACCTTTGCGTTCTTGATAAGACATTTCTCTGCGGATTTTGTGCCAATTATCGAGACGTCGTTGGAGGATTTCCCCTGCTTTGACACTTTCCTGGACGGCGCATCCCGGTTCGGTGCCATGCTCGCAGTCATGGAAACGACAACGCAGAGCAGATTCTGCAATTTCAACGAAAGTCTCCTCCATTCCTTCATCGGTGGCGAGCAAATCAAGTGAGCGAATACCGGGCAGATCAAGCAATACCCCTCCGCTTGATAATCGGTAGAGGCGGCGTGCAGAAGTCGCATGACGCCCTTCGCCAGAAGTGTTAACTTCACGGACCTTTTCTGATTTGTCTTCTAGCGCATTGAGTAAGGAAGTTTTGCCTGCCCCACTAGCGCCAAGCATGGTGGTCGTAGTCCCGACAGCCATAATTTCGCGCAGTCGCTCCAAACCGCGTCCGGTCAGTGAGCTGGTCAATAAAACCTCAGTTCCGGGCGCAGCCAGCGCTGCCTGCGCAACTGCTTCCGTGAGATTCTCGACGGTATCGGCTTTGGTGAGCACCGTAATCGGCAATGCGCCACTGTCCCAGGCCATGACCGAAAGGCGTTCCAAGGACTTAAGATTCAGTCCCCGCTCCAGCGAGAGGACAATCATCACGTGATCGATATTGGCGGCAAGAACTTGAACTCCTTGACCGCTTGGGTCTGGTCTCGAAAGGTTGGTAGTGCGACCACCGAGAGCGACAACTCGATCGGCGTTGACAATCACCCAATCTCCAGTCACCGGGGTAGTGGCGAGGTTGCGCGAAAGGTCAAGTACAATATGTTCCAGCGCACCACCATTCACCGCGATGACTTCTACTTGTCGTCCATGCATGGCGACGATTCTTCCGGGACGCCCTTCGGCCGTGGTGGTCCAATTTAGCTCCGCTCCAGTGGGCATTCCCAGTTGCGTTAGCAAATCTCTCAGCTCTGTCACTTGTGGCTCCCTACTCTTTGGATCATTCGTGTTTGGGACTCATCAATTCTTGACTGACGAGGGAAGAGGAAAAACATGGCTATCAGTGCGCAACAAGCAATGACTGCCGCTAACAAATATAGATACTGCGAAGACCCCATCCACTGAGCCATGGGCAAACTGACTGCGAACCCAATCGGAACCATGACAGACATCAACGTTTGTTCGATTGATCCCACCCGGGATAATGCCGAATCAGGCACCGTCATTTGGACATACGTGTCAAAAAGGATTCCAGCAACGGTTACAAGGATGGCTGTAGCTGCAAAGGAAACGGCCAGAACAATAATATTCAGTCCTAAGCCAAAGAGAACCAGCTGTATAGGCTGGCAAATCGCCAATACGACCAGAACAAGCACTACCGGCTTTTTAACTTTGACCCATCCGGCAAGGAAAGAACCAACAAGCCCTCCGGCGGCAAGTGCGGTCGCAAGGCTGGCCCAGAATGCGATACCGCCCAATCTATCTCTAGCAATTATTGGGCCGAGGACGCTAATGGAAGCGATACTCAACTGCACGGGACACGAAAGTAACATCAGCCACAAAACACCCGGGTAGCGAGGCAAGAGGCGCAACCCATTGAGGAAACCTGGGGGTATCTCGTCTTCTTTTTTCTCATTTACGGATTCTGCGGTTTTGTCGTCATCGCTTTCCGCGAAGCCATTGATCAAAAGCTGACCCTTGGACAAGCGGAATAGGAATGACAAACATGCTATGGAAACGAGGAACGTTGCAATATCAAAGAGTAATGCAGTGGGTATTCCGCCTAGTGAGACAAGAATCGTTGCTAATGCTGGACCAGCTAGAAGCCCTGTGTTTAGGGTTAAATCGATCCACGAATTCGCTTTTTGCAGCGATTCTTTTGGCACAATCCGTGGCAACAGGCCAATGCTAGCGGGGATGTAGAAAGCAGTTCCGACACCGTACAGCGCCGCTGAGATCCCCAGATGCCATAACGTTGCTGTATTTGTGATGAAAGCAAAGACCGGAATGATTTGAGCCAAGAGACGGACCAGATCAGCAACAACCATGACGGTGACACGGTTGTACTTGTCTGAAACGTTCCCTCCTGGAGCAATGAGCAACATGCGTGTTCCCCACAACGACAGAAGCACGATAGGCATACCCCATCCTGAATCAGACACGGCGAGGGCCGCGAACGCAAAGGTCATCGGGACGATTCCATCGCCCAAGAATGAGATCGACTGGCCCAAGTAGTAGAGGCGGAAACTGCTTAATCGAAAAGGATTTCCACTTCGAACGGATTGAGATGTCAAGAAATAGTCCTTTTCGGCGTTAAAATGTGAGTGAGCATGTCTATGGCATGCATTGCAGCCAAATTTCGTCGGGTCATTGGGCCGCAAACCTCGGTGAAATCGACTCCTACGATTGTTCCCGTTGAACTTATTCGGTTGATAATTTCCTTAATAATGTCTGGATCCGCCCCTCCAATGGCCGGGTAAGCAACCTCAGGTGCGAAGACCGGATCAAGGACATCGATATCGATACTCAGATGCACTGGGCGTCCCTGGCAATGCCGGTCAATTTCATCGAAACATTGTTTAGATCCAAGATCTGATGCTTTGATAAAGGAGACATGCTTTGCATTTGAAGGTGAAGACATCGAAAACTCTGGGTCGTAACCGCGCACTCCAAGAGTTAGCCATGGCAAGTCCGGCTCGTCTGCCAAACACCAAGTGACGAAGTTTCCACAATCAGCAGTCTCTTGTCCTTGAGGAATTGGACGAGCATCTGCGTGGGCATCTAGGTGCACCACTACTAGCTGCTGCCATCGTTCTCGTTGCGCAGTGATAACGGGATAGGCAATAGAATGATCTCCGCCGATGACAACTGGGTTGTGGCCTTGGGCACCAACTGTGCGCGTTGCCGCTAAAAGTCTGGTTGCGATGTCTTGTGCCGTGTCAACGCGCGAATCAACGATAAGATTTCCATGGTCAACGACGCTACAAGGAGGATTTTCCGCAGTGCTCATCTCATTCCAGTCCCAAGAATTGGCATTTGTGACGGTAGCGAGAGAGCGTTGCAGTCCGCGGCGGAGTCCGGCGAGCACGTCGTGAACTGCGAGATCTGGGTCGGGGTTTTGCCAAACACCCGCACCAATCAGGCCCCAAGGTGTCGAATGTTGAGCGCATTCGACTTCGACGACGGGTTTGGCTGATTTTAGGAGTCCATGCGTTGCAACGAGCGCACATTCTTTGGGGATAAGGAAACGACAGCGACTAAGTTTGTCGAAAACTTCAGGGTTTAGTTCTGAACGCGCGACAGAAGAGCGGGCACGAAGTTTTAACACTGCCTCGTTTAATTCCAGAGAAGAACCCTCGGCTGGATTAAAGAGTTTTGAGTCTTGTTCGAGCAATGCGGGATGCCACACCCACTCAACGTCGTTAGTTGCATTATTTTTGGTCTGCATGCTCCGCAATCAATAGCTCGGCGATAAACATGGAAAGTACGACTTCCTGCGCGGAGTTAGGCAAGCTATCAAAGTGCAAGCCCTCACCAGAAATGAGCACTTCGAGAACAGGTCGCATGGTCAATGGGAGTTTTACCAGTTTCCCTAACCCTCTGATATGGAACTGTTCTTCTTTAATTTCTAAGCTGGGCTTGAAGCGTCCAGCCCAGCGGATGACTGCGCCACTTAATGAGGAGTCATGTACGCGCCACGGGAGTGAGAGTCCTTTTCGGTGTTCTGTGCTAAGTTCTCCGCGCAAGTGTAAAAGACGACCGCGTAGGGATTCCTCAGTCAAACGATCGATTTGGCCAAGACTCCATCCGAAATTAATGAGTTCTTTTATCGTTTCGGTGCGCGAGGTATGAGCAACGCCGAAAGTCCAATGAAGACTTTCGCATCCGACACCTGTTACTTCGTGATCCCAGCCGACAGGAACATGTATAAAGTCACCGATTTCAAGAATATCGTCGAAGACTAGCTCGGCGTCAGATCCATTGCCGCGGTATACGCGCCAATGCTTTCGACCTTCCGTTTGCACAATTATGGTGTCGTGGGAATCGGCATGCCGCCCAAAAGCCGAATTCTTGGACCAGCACGCATATCCGTTGGCCCAGGCCGCTTCATTTTGTGTATACATCAACCGTTCTACGAAGTCAGAAAGCTCAGGTAAGGCCCGATCTGCTTTGTTGAGTACAAGGGTTGCCCCTTCCCGGAGTAGTTCAGTGAAGGGCCTAGTTCTTGGCTGACGTTCAATAATCGTTCCGCCACCCATTTTCGCTTCAATGTAGAGTCCGGGGTCCAGATCCGTCTCCGGAACTACTTTGATGGTTCCCGGTTCGAAATTCGAGTACTTGATTATGCGGTTGACAGAGGGCCAGCCCAAAGCCGTCAGAGTCGAAGGATCTACATGACCTGACCTAAATTCGCCGAAGGGAAATAATTCCACACCTAGTGCTGCTTGAACTGCTTCCCAGGTACTCATGAACCTACCTCAGCAGTCTGGAAGGTTGCACCCACACGTAGTAATGCAATAAAGAGAGCGTTCCCCGCGGAAGAATCATCCGTTAGTTTTTGAAGGTCGACAGCCCGGAGTACTTTTCCCGGTTGGAAAAAGCGAGAGATATCTTCATTTGAGATATTCTCTGGTATCGAAAGACTCTGGCCCATGACCGAAATTTGGTTGTTGTTGACAGTGAAAGGGACATCTAGGCATTCAGCGGGGAGGTCGACGTTAAAGAGTTCAACTGGCAATATTCGATAAGGCCCCAGATGGCCCCTGCTTAAACGTTGAGATTGACGGCGATCCAGTTCACGACGGATTTCACCATTAGCAGCCGCAGCCAGAGCTGTGTTCACGGGGTCGTGTTGATCTCCTGACCGGCGGACCAGCGCTGAAATTGCTTGAAGCAATTCGTCGTGGTTATTCTCCCGATAGTAGGACATTCCTAGAAAGACAGCCGGTCCATTGTTTCGGAATAGATGAAAACGACCTGCGGGTATGCATAAGAAATCTCCAGGGCCGAGCGTGAACTCATGATCGGCAGACTTCAGATATTTGTCCGTATGGAGGCTGATCTCGCGATTATCCGGCAATTTCGGTAACGTGTCTTTTTCCCAAACCCACACAGTTTTCGTGTTTGGCCCCAGATGGAAAATAAATGACGGCTCGGGATCCGAATGTATGCCGAAGGGAGTGAACCCGGACATCGCAATAAAAGAATAAAAGTCTAATCCTCGTGGTGGAACACCACAAGCCGTGACCATCGGCTCGACAATACTTCGATAGATGATGGAACGGGTTTTTGACGACCAGGTCTCCACCCCATTGAACGCGGCGCACACATCTTTGCGGCCCGTAACTACTTGTAGCCAATCGACCAGATTGGAGCCATCGTATTTGGAATGTACTACTGCTTCTGAGGCCTCATAATCTAGCTGAGAAGGACCGAAAACCCTGATCCGAGGGAGTCCTGTAGCTTCATGCACGTGGGGATCGGTCGCATTCTTTAAAGAATGACCGATCGCGGAGGCTACTGCTTCGGGTTCAGTGACAAGCGAGGGAATATACTTCACCGTTGCAAAGTCCGGCCCATGCTCTTGTGCAAATCGCGACCAAGCATCGTTTTTAATCGTAGTCATCCTGTACTTTCTCGAACCAATCCAGCCTCAGTATTCTGCGACCGAGGCTGGATTGATGAAACTGGCTTAGTGACCGACATCCATTCGAGCCCGAAGCTGTACATCCATCAGGTCTTCATCAGTAATGATTAGATCTTCGATCTCGATAGACTGCTCAATCGTCGTAGCGGTGTCAGAAGTGTTACTCATGGTGCGCACGCTTTCTCTGGATGAATGCTGGTTCGACTAGTCCTTATTCGCAACAGCATTTGTACAAGAGCCACACTTCCATTGTTTACATGTGACGTCAAGCACATCTTTTAGATTCTATTCTGCGATGGACTGATAAATCAGAGGAACTATGTGCGCTGTTCCTCGATTCGAAGAAGTTCTTGTCGAGGAATATTTCAAAGTCTCAAAACGCGAGAAACGAATACTTGCGGACAGTTCTTACTCTTTTGTGCAAAGACCCAGACGACAAAGATTCATGACCCTTGAACCCTAAAAATGGATGAACTATAGGGTCAAACGGAACATGTAACCAGGGGTGCGAAATTATTTAGCCCAGCTAATTAACTCCACACTTTTATAGAGGATCTGGGCGCTCTTGAGTCTCTCTTGAGAAAGTGCTTACCGGCGATGAATCTTGACTTAGGGTAATTCCGAAGCTTCGAGGGCCAGGGAATCCTTGATGGTCCAGCTGTTGAATGCTAAACCGCAGATTTGCTGTTCATCGTGGATATATCGACTGGTATCAGGCTGGGAGAAACCCTGGACTCAGAATCCCCAAATGGACTAGGTTCAGGCTCGGATAATGCCTAGGTCAGTGCGCTAAGACCGCAGTGTCGATGGGGATTTATTTCATTGGTCATCCTGAATGGCATGCTAACAAATTGGATTGACTGTTTCATGGTCAAGGCTCTTGCCCCATGAGGCTTGGTCATAGTGTGGTGCCCTGGTGGTTTGCAGGTAGTACCCGGTTCCGAGGTGCTTCGGAGGTCGCTTGAAGAGGACTCCTAAATGCTCAATCTATTGACTGAACGGAGGCCGACCTTCGTCACTCTTGGCATGATTCAGGTTATCGTCGATGCCCTGCGGAGAAGACATCGTCCAGGGGGAAGAAAATGACTGGATTCGAATCCGCGCAGACTTTACTCGACGGACTACCAGGACTTGAGCTGGGTCCTGCGCGGGAAGCGGCCCTTTGCTCTTGCAACCGTGGCGTAGCTCAACTACCGCAGAAAAGTTTCAGTACTGTGCGATCGCGGATTAACGGAGATAGAAGAATTCAGGGGCTAACATCGCCGCGCGTTCGATGGAACCAGACCGCTGAATTAAATACCTTAGTGTGGCGGTTTTGATGCCGTGGAGGAGAACTAAACACCAACAAGGAGCGTAGGACGCTTGAAATAGCGCTGAAGATGCATGGAGAGCTCAAAGCGATGGGCATGCACAGGCTCAAGCCCGTGCATACCCTCTGCGGTAAATTGCGCTTAAGGAATGGTGATGATCTGTCCGGCGTAGGACAGGCCGCCACCAAAGGCGAAGAGCAAAGCCTTGTCGCCCGAGGCCAGAGGCTCATCGGAAGCCATCAGCTTGGACAGCGCCAGCGGCATTGAGGCGGCCGAGGTGTTGCCGGAGTAGACCACGTCGGTGGCCACGCGAGCGTTCGGTGCACCGATCTTCTCGGCCAGCGGCTCGATGATGCGCAGGTTAGCCTGGTGCAGGATGATCGCATCCAGGTCTTCGGGCTTCATGCCCGCACGGTCGATGATCTTCGAAGCGATCTTTGGCAGCTGGGTGACGGTCCAGCGGTAAACGCTCTGCCCATTCTGCGCGAACTTCATGTCGTTGTCCGCCTCGATGCGTACCGCGTCGGACAGCGAAGGAACCGAACCCCAGACCACGGGCGAAATTTCTGCGGTGTCCGAGGCGGTAATGATGAATGCCCCGGCGCCGTCCGCGGTCAACACGCAGGTGCTGCGATCGGTGAAATCGGTGTAATCGGTGAGCATTTCCGAGCCGATCACAAGTGTCTTGGTGGCACTGCCGGCGGCGATGGCACCCTGTGCCATGCCTACCGCGTGAGCGAACCCGGAGCAGGCGGCGTTCAGATCCATGGTGGCCGGACCCTGATCCATGCCAAGACCTAGGGCTACGCGGGCGGCCATATGCGGGGTGCGATCCGTCGCGGTGCAGGTGGCGACGATGATCAGGTCGATGTCTTCGGCGTTGATGTCCGGGGCATTGTCCAAAGCCATCTTTGCAGCCTTGATCGCCATCGAATCAACGGTCTCGACGCCGGTTCCCCAGCGACGCTCTTGAATCCCTACGCGGCGGGTAATCCACTCGTCGCTGGTCTCGACCAGCGTTTCCAACTCGGTGTTGGGTACGATGCGCTCAGGCTGGAAATGGCCAAAGGCTACGACTTTGCTGCCGGTCATGAGTTTAACTCCTTGGGAAATGAACACTCTTGCTCTCAAGGTTAGTCGTTTTAGAGCCTACTTGCCGTTCACAACGGACTCGAGCGCCGGGCCAATATGGCAAAAACCGGCTCAACGCCCGCAAAACCGGCCAGATTAACCGTTTTTCTCGGTAGGTTCATGACGCGGTGGCTCATCGTTCATCTGCCGGCCAACCCACTGCGGTGCAATGGTGGGAAGCATTGCACAAGGAATTGAGGCAAGGGGAGCACGATGTCACCACTACAGGTCGCAACTGCCGAACTCACGAGCCTGCGCCCGGTTCCGGGGTTCGGAACAAAAACCATTTACCGCGGTGTGGCACCACAAGCCACGGACGCCGCATACGCCGGGCAACTGAGCGAGCGCGGAATAACCACGCTGATTGATCTGCGTGAACCAAGCGAAATTTCACGCGAACCACTGGTGGACATCCCCGGGCTACGCTACCGCGGGATCCCGCTCTATTGTGGGCAAAATCCTAACGATCGAACACTGAGTCAGAACCAGCGGATCTTGCTCGATGGCCGTGGGGCACGCCTGATTGCGGCCCTAAGAGTGATCGCGCAGCCGGCGCAGGGAAACACCGCGGTGATCTGCCGCAGCGGTGGAAAACGCACCGGGCTGGTGATCGCGTTACTGCTCGAAGCGATGGGAGTTGCGCGCGAATTGATCATCGCGGACTATGCGTCTGCGGTTCGTGAACCGGGTTATGGTCTGCCCGGAGAAGTCGCGGCGACCATAAATGACACCCTGGATTGGCTGGTTGAAAGTTATGGGTCGGTGACCGGCTACCTGCTGAGCAAGGGGTTGGCCGGGGCCGAACTTCATCGACTGCTGGAGCTAGGCACCGATGCACCAGCAAGCACCGTGTGGCCGCTGGCGGCCAGCTCATGAAAAGGCTCAATGTGGTGCAGCTCAGTGACCCGCACCTGTGTGCCGAGGGAAAACTACTGCACGGCACCATCGACGCCTGGGCACGTTTGCGCGCGGCATTGCATTCGGCCAAACATTTTAATCCCGACGTGGTGGTGGTGACCGGGGATATTGCTGACCGCGGGGCACCGATCCACGGCCGGGCGGCCAAACTTTTCGCCAAGTTCCAAGACAAGCTTGGCTGCCCGATCATTACCGTGCCTGGCAACCACGACCCGCAAGATTCAATCAACGAGGCGTTTAACGTTTACCGGCTCTCAACCGGACCGCGCATCGCAAACACCGTCCACGAGATCAACGGGCTACGCATCATCGGGTTAGATAGCGGCGGCTATCGCGAATCTCAGGGGTGGCTGGATCTGGATCAGCTGCAGTGGCTCTCGGGCCTGTTGCGGGTCCCGGCGCCGCGTGGTTCGCTCATTGCTTTGCACCACCCGCCGGTGGATTCGATGAATGAGCGAATGATCGGACGCGGACTAGCGAATCCCCAGGATCTTGCGCTGGTACTGAGCGGCAGTGACGTGCGCGGTATCCTGTGCGGACATTTTCACCAGGCTGGCGTGGGACAGCTCAAGGGCACCAACGTTTACATGGCGCCGGCGACCTCGTATAACACCGACGTGTACGCGCCCCAGCAGTTCCTTAGCGGGCCCGAAGGCTCGTGGTTCTCGCTGCTCCAGATCGATTCGCACTCGATGAGCAGCACCCCGATCCCGGTACGCCACGGATCACGTAAACCTAAAAACCAGCAGGCAAGCACCACTAAAAACGCAACACGCGCCAGAATTCCGGCGCATTCGAAAGGTAGAACACCATGAATGCAGCAGAGATCGTCTTCGTGAGGCACGGAGAAACCGAATCCAACCGGGCAGGACGCTTGCAAGGACGCAGCGACCTACCGATGAATGAAACCGGACGACGCCAGGCAACCGGCGCGGCGCTGGAACTTGCCGGAACCGGTCCCTGGGATGTGGTGGTATCGTCCCCGTTATTCCGTGCCCGGCAATCCGCGCAGATCATCGCGGATCTGCTCGGAGCTCCGCGTGTGCAAGAGTTTCCGGAACTGATGGAGCGCGATTACGGCGACGCGGAGGGCACCGTCGTCACCGGGTTGAGCGAGGAAAACGTGCGACGCCTCATGGACCTAGGGGAGAGCGAAGAACATCTGGTGGAACGCGCCATTAATGTGTTGTTCAAAATCAGTGTGCAACATCCGGGCCAGCGTGTGGTGGTGGTCAGTCACGGCTCGCTGATCCGTTCGGTGCTCAGCGCACTGCATGGAACTCGACATGAGTGGGTGCCTAATGGTCAGGTACTGCGCGTGGAAGCTCAGCTACTGACAGATCATGTGGCTCGCGAGCCGCTGTGGCACTAGGGCAATAAACGGTCAAAACCCCACGTTGAACTTCAACGTGGGGTTTTGTGCGTCAACGCGACGAGTCGCCGGTGATTAGAGCGAACGCAGCACTACCGCGGTGCCCTGACCGCCGCCACCACAGATGCCTACCGCACCTAGGGACCCGGAACCGAGCTCCTGAAGCTGACGGGCTAGCGTGCCGATAATACGTGCACCGGAAGCACCGATGGGGTGGCCCAATGCGATGGCTCCACCGTGTGGGTTCACGATCTCGGGGTTGATCCCCAAAGTTGCGGTGGACTGCACGGCCACGGCCGCGAAAGCCTCATTGATCTCGACAACCTGCAGGTCCGCGGCTTTTGCGTCGGCCTTGGCCAGCGCGGTGTTGATTGCGTTGGAGGGCTGATCATGCAGGGTGCGGTCCGGTCCTGCAACAAATGCGTGAGACAAGATCTCGGCCATAGGAGTTAGTCCTAGGCGTTTGATTGCCGCATCTGAAGCGAGCACTACAGCTGCCGCGCCGTCGGTGATCTGCGAGGAGTTACCCGCGGTGACGGTGCCATCCTTGGCGAAGGCGGCACGCAAGCCGCCGAGGGACTCAACGGTGGTCTGCGGGCGGATTCCATCATCGTTACTGTGCACGGTCTCGCCCTTGCGGGTGGTGATGGTGAACGGTGCGATTTCGCCGGCGAAAAATTCTTCTGACGCGGCAGCACGCTGGTGCGAGTGCGCCGCGACGGTGTCCTGAGATGCACGGTCCAGCTTCAAGGTGGTGTTGTGTTCCTCGGTGGATACGCCCATAGAGCGTTTCTCGTGGGCGTCGGTGAGTCCGTCGTATTCCAAGGTGTCGATCATTTCGATGGCGCCGTACTTGGTGCCGGCGCGGGCGCGCTGCACATGCGGGGCCAAAGACATCGACTCCTGGCCGACGGCCAAGACCACATCTACCTCGCCGCTGTTGATCAAACGCTCTCCGGCCACTACCGCCTCGGCGCCGGAAAGGCAGACCGCGTTGAGCGTGATTGCCGGGACATCGAGCCCAATGCCTGCACCGATGGAGGTCTGCCGTGCAGGGTTCTGTCCGGCGCCGGCTTGCAACACCTGACCGGCAAAAACGCGTTGCACTTCGCTCGGATCAACTCCGGCACGTTCCAATGCTGCCTTGGCGGCGTGGGCGCCTAGCTCGGTGGCCGGGATGGCCGCGAGTGCACCGTTAAATTTCATGAAAGGGGTGCGTGCGTAACCTACAATTTTGACGCTCATGCTGTGAGGTCCTCCTGGAGTTCTACGGTGAATTTCGCTGAGGTGATGTCCTTGATGCTGTCCGGGGTTTCCCCCGGTGCTACCTGACGCAACACCAGTTTGGCATTAATGATGTCAAAAACCGCGCGGTCGGTGATGATTCGATTCACTACGCCCACACCGGTCAGTGGAAGATCGCAGGACTCGACGATCTTGGAGGTGCCATCCTTGGCGACGTGGTCGGTGAGCACAATGACTCGCGGGGTACCGGCGACCAGATCCATGGCTCCGCCCATGCCCTTGACCAGTTTGCCCGGGATGGTCCAGTTGGCCAGGTCGCCGTTAGCTGCGACCTGTAAGGCACCCAAAATCGCGGTTTGCACATGCCCGCCGCGGATCATGCCAAAAGAGGTGGCCGAGTCGAAGAAGCTGCCACCGGGCAGGATGGTGACGGTCTGCTTGCCCGCGTTGATCAGGTCAGCGTCCTCTTCGCCTTCGAAGGGGAAAGGGCCCATACCCAGCAGCCCGTTTTCACTTTGCAGCTTCACCGAGACACCTTCGGGCAGGTTGTTCGCTACCAAGGTGGGGATACCGATGCCGAGGTTTACATATTGCCCATCGGTTAGTTCACTGGCGGCCAGGGCAGCCATTTGATCTCTGGTCCACATGATTAGGCCTCCTGCTTGGGGCGGACGGTGCGCTGTTCGATGTCCTTAACGTCGTCGGTGTCGACGAGGGTCTGGACGAAAATTCCGGGGGTTTCCACTAATGATGGGTCGAGGTAACCGTCAACGATTTCCTCTGCCTCGGCGAAGGTGTGCTTACCGGACATGGCGACCATCGGGTTGAAGTTCTTCGAGGTCATTCGGTAACGCAGGTTACCTTCGCTATCGGCTTGGTGCGCACGTACCAGGGCGATGTCTGCGACGATGCCGCGCTCTAAGATGGCAGGTTTCCCGTCGAAATCCATCACCTCTTTGCCCTCGGCGATGGGGGTGCCCACCCCCGTGGGAGTGTAGAAGGCCGGTACGCCCACGCCGCCTGCACGGAGGCGTTCGGCCAGCGTGCCCTGCGGTACAAATTCGACCTCTAAGTCACCGTTGAGGAACTGTTGGGCGAAAAGTTTGTTTTCCCCAACATATGAGGCGAGTACCTTGGCCACCTGTTTGTTTTCCAACAGGACGCCTAAGCCCTTGCCGTCGACGCCCATATTGTTGGAAACAATGGTCAGGTTTTTGGCGCCGGAGTCGCGTAACGCGGTGATCAGCCGGTTGGGAATGCCGCTGAGCCCAAAGCCGCCCACGGCAATGATCATTCCATCTTTGACCACCGCGGCAAGTTCCCTCGCGGCGTCCTCACGATACTTCGTTGACATCTTCATACCCTATCCGTCCACAATATGGATTTGAGTGTTGCTTAACTTAGACCGTAGTAACTCCAAGTAGATAGCTCAATAGTTCTGCGTGAACTGCTCAATATTGCTCGATAGGTGATGATCTATCCGTAAATCGTTCATAATGTGGATATGAGTAAAACTCCTGCCGGTGCCCAAGTAGTCGGACGCTTGGCTGCGGTATTGCGAACGGTCAGTACCTCGATGCCCCAAGGGATCACCACCACTGAGGTCGCCCGGCATACCGGATTAGCTAGACCTACCGTGCACCGACTACTCTCGGCGCTGACCGCCGAAGGATTCTGCGACCACGACCACCAAGCTGGACGCTGGCTGCTGGGGCCAGAACTATATTTGATGGGCGCGGTAGCCGCAGAACGCTACGACATCAGCGAGTTGGCTCGCGTACACGTCGCGGCGCTCGCCGAAGAAACTGGGGAGAGCGCATTTCTGTCCGCCCGCCGTGGCGACGAAACAGTCTGCCTATTGCGTCAAGATGGTGCCTTCCCGATCCGTTCATTTGTGCTCTATGAAGGACGAAGATTCCCGTTAGGGGTAGCCTCGGCGGGCATCGCCATCTTGGCATTCCTGCCCGAAGAGGCGATGGAGCGCTACCTCGAATCCAGCAATTTGGTGGCCGAATATGGTCAGGCGCACGGTGCCGAGCAGGTGCGAAGCAAGATTGATCAAACTCGTACGTTGGGGTATTCGTTGAACCCAGGGTTGATCGTGGAAGGCAGCTGGGGCATTGGCGCCGCGGTTTTTGATGCCTCCGGGCAGCCTGCCTGGGCATTGAGTTTAACCGGGATCGAGTCACGCTTCGAACCCTCCCGCCAAGAAGCCTTAGGGAAATTACTACTGCATCATGCCCACGAACTTTCGATGAAGTTACGTGGCACCGCGCTTTCGGGGCAACGATAACTTGCGATGGGCTTGAGGCAGGTAACGTACAAGATGGATCATCGGTAGGTGTTGAGAAAGTTGGCGTTTATGACTGGGCTCCCGCAGGGATTGTTAACTCCGCAGATCTTGATAGATCTTGATATTTTAGACCGGAATATCGATCGGGTAGCCAAGAATGTCGCCGCCAAGGGGTTAGCGCTACGCCCACACGCCAAGACACATAAGATGCATGAGATTGCCGGGCGTCAGCTGGAGGCCGGAGCCGTGGGGCTAACCGTTGCCACCATTGGTGAGGCGCTAACTTTTGCATTGCATGGCGTGGGTGATCTGTTTGTGGCCTACCCACTGTGGGTTTCCGATGCGCAAGCCAAGCGGATCCGCGAACTACTGAGCTACGTCAAACTTTCCCTCGGTACCGATTCAATTGCCGCGGTTCAACAGCTTGCCCGTCAGCTCGCTGATAAAAAAGACAAACTTGGGCTGATGATCGAGATCGACAGCGGACATCATCGCAGTGGTGTGCTGCCAGGTGAAGCGCTCGACGTTGCTCGGGCCGCTCGTGAAGCTGGCCTGAACGTCATCGGAATCTTCACCTTTCCGGGCCATAGTTACGCCCTGGGAAAGCCCCAAGAAGTCACAGACCAAGAGCAGTATGCGCTCGGTGAAGCGGCCGCGTTGCTGCGTGCGGACGGTTTCGAGCTCAAACGTATCAGTGGGGGATCAACTCCCACCGCGGAATTAGCGAATAATGATCTGCTCACCGAAGTGCGTCCCGGAGTGTATGTTTTTGGTGATGCGCAACAGTTTGAGTTGGGACGTTGCCGTTGGGAAGACCTTGCGCTCAGCGTAGCCTCCACGGTGATCAGCCGCCATGAGGGTGATGAGCAGAATCCGCGCAGAATCGTTGTGGATGCGGGAAGTAAAATTCTTGGCTCGGACAGGCCTGGTTGGGCGTCCGGTTTTGGTCGGATTCTTGAAAATCCGGAGGCACGGATCAGCGCTATCTCTGAACATCACGCAACCATAATCTGGCCCGAGGGGCAGCGACTTCCGGAGCATGGGGAGCAGCTACGGGTCATTCCAAACCATGTGTGCGTGACAGTGAATCTGGTCGATCAGGTCTTAGTGGTGCGAGATGGCGAAGTGGTCGAAGAATGGGATGTGGCGGCCCGCGGGTTGAACTTCTAGGGAGACCAAGGTGTTGCCGAGGTGAGGGCTGCATGAAGTTCGGTGCCGCAGGCTTCATCAATTAGTTCCTTGTCACCGACGACCACCAGCAAACTTCGGGCGCGCGAGAGCCCCACATAGAGTTGCTCGACCGCACGCGACATATCTTTAAACCCATTAACGCACAGCACCACTACCGACCGTTCTAGGCCTTTGAAGCCGAGCACGTGCCCGTAGAATTCTTCCTCATTCGCATGGAAGGCCGGCCAATATGCCGAATCTATGGTGTTTAGATCGTAGTGTTCCTGATGGATAGGGTGGCGTCGGTTGGTGGTGAGCAGCGCAATCTGGTTGTTCGCCCATCCCTCTTCGATCAGTGGATCAACACAGTCCGAGGCCAGTTCTACCGCGTCCTCGGTGGCGCAGGAAACGAACCGTACCGGCATGCCCTGACCGCCGCGGGGCTTGACCTGATCTCCAGCAAGATTCTTGAAGGTTTGCGCAATGCGTCGGGTGTTGCGCAGGTTGTCATCAACATGAATTGGAACCAGCGCGGCCGCGGGGCCAAAGCTTGCTCCCAGGTCCTCACCGTTCCAGCGCCGATACACGTTTTGCCGCACATCCATGAAGGCATAAATTTTGCCCTGTAACGGGTCTTTGGTACAGGCCAGTAGCGCTTCCCACCATTCGGGGGCAAAGTCTTGAGCCTCATCGACGATGATCGCGTCGAGTTTCTGCGCTTCGGGAAGTTTCAGCGCCAGCTCGCGCAATAGCCGGGGCATTTGCACATCAAAATAGTCTTGTCCGGTGCCATCGGGCACCCCGAGGCTGCGCGCATACTCGTGGAACTCTCCCACATGTACGGGCTTATTCTGGCGCCAAGAGCCGACCTGCTTTTTCAGGTAGTGGCCAAGACCCTTGTTGTAGCAAAAGAGTCCCACCCGCTCGTTATCCTTGGCCAACTGCTTGGCCTTTTCAACTGCCATCCAGGTTTTACCGCTCCCGGCGCCACCAATAAATCTCACTCGGGGAAGCGAACGTGTGGCGCTTAGCAAAATAGCTTGGCGTGCGGTGAGATGCTCTTGAAGATCCTCATTTTCCAACGCCTCGGAGGCCTGTAAATGCTCGGGTGCAAAGTCGGCAGCGAGGTGCCGGCAGATGCGGTCCGCAAAGGCTGGCGCCAGGGCGGAATAACCGCCACCTTGTTCTTGGATCGCACGGCGCACGGAATTGGCGCTGTGCAGGAGATCTTTTTGATCCATTAATAGATCACGCGGAAGATCTGCCTTCGCCCAGTCCGCTGGAACTTCTGTGTAGGGAAGACAGACTATATGGGCAAAACGGCTGTTCAACGGGGTGCCGGTCTGCTCAGCTATCCACTTCTTAAACGCATGGGAGGCGCTTTGCACCTGGGCCATCGGGTCTTTCATCGGGTGCCGGCCCTTGGCATCTGACTGATACCAGGCGCCATTTTCCACACCGACTAACCCGCCCTTGACCTCGATGGCGGCAAGACCGACCCCGGGCCACAAGATGAGCAGGTCAATCTCGTGCTCCACGGCGCCGTGGCGCACCGATACCGAATGGGCAAGGACCGCGTCATCGGGCAAAGAAAGACGCAGCTGTTCCCACACCGCCTTTTCAGCCGACTGGCCATCTGAAAATTCTGGCTCCTGCGGAATGCAGTGGACCATCGATCCCCCTCGAATAAGATGCGCTTGGTCGAAGTCTATGTGGCGGGCACTACATTTTCGTGGCTCCTGCGGTAGGTCCCGGACATAATTCCTATTCTCCGCGCAGTCGCTGGAGAACTAGAGCCAAGGCCGGCCAGGTGCTTCGTCCTTGACGGGTGCGGGCGTAGGCGCGCAGCTCGAGGTTCGGATTGGCTAACTGCAAAATGGTCAGCCCCTGGCGCGGTGGACGATCACGCGGAAGCAGGCCCACACCAAGATTTGCCAAGATAAGGTCTTCCACCAGATCGAGGCTGTCGGACTGGTGACGCATCGTCGGCTCGAAGCCGGACATTGAGGAGATCAGTCGCAACACCTTCTCGTCGGCGATATTGCGTGAATTGCCAATCCAGTCATGCTGCGCGAAGGCGGCAAAGACGGTTGCGGCGTCCGCAGCGAGGGGGTGCGAGGTGAACGGCGTTGCCAGCGCCGAAGGAACGCCCAAACCCCACTCGTTACTCCACAAGGCGAGCGTTTCCACTCCCGGGGCCACCTGCTCCGGGGACAAGTTGTAGTCATAGGTCAGCGCCAGATCTATGCCATCGACGGCTAACTGGTTCAGCGCCTCGGCGGGTTCATGTTCGAGCACCACAATATCTACCCGCGGATGGTGCACGGCCAAATCCTCAATAATCGGCATCAAGGACCGGCGAATCGCTGTCGCAAATCCGGCCACGCGCACCGTTCCGGCAGGCTCAGCTTCGGAATCAAGACTCAGGCGTGCCGAATCGACGGCAGCCAAAATACTGCGGGCATGTTCGGCAAGCCGCAGACCGGCCGGAGTTAGCCGCACCCCACGACCTTCCGATTCGATGAGAGTGACGCCTACATCTCGGGAAAGCTGCGCGATTTGTTGGGAGACCGTGGAGGTGGTGGCACCCAGGATGTCTGCCACTGCGCGCATCGAGCCCATGCGTGATAGTTCGTAGAGGTACTGTAAACGGCGGGTTTCCATAAAGTCATTGTCCATGATTACCGAATGGTGTGTTCGAGATTCTCGCGTGGACGCGAATAGCCGGCGTGAGTTCTACTGGTAATTATGAACTTCCGGTCAGTACCCGCACCCAGCTCCGCCTCGATGGGCTCAATGATGGCCTTCGGCGCGATGAGTTGTGTCCAATTGGGACTGGCCGCCTCTATCGTCTTGGCTGAGAACATTGGTTCCGAGGCCGTTGCCTGGTTGCGCCTAGCCTGGGCCGCGGTCATTCTGGTTGTTATTGCCCGACCTTGGAAGCTCAAATTCACTCGAAACACGTTGATGATCTGCGCGCTTTTGGGTCTGGCTACCGCAGGTATGACGGTGAGCTTCATGAAGTCAGTGGAGACCATTGCACTGGGCACCGCCAGCGCACTTGAATTTATGGGTCCGCTAGCGGTGGCAATTATTCAAGGCCGTGGCTCCGCCCGGTGGTGGGCTGTGATCGCCGCGCTAGGCGTACTTGGATTGACCGAACCGTGGCATGGTGCGGTAGATCTGACCGGCGTGCTCTATGCCTTGGGTGGAGCTGTCTGCTGGGCGGTGTATGTGCTGCTGACCCAACGAGCCGGGGACGCGGTCGAGGGTGTCGGCGCCTTGGCGGTATCAATGCCAGTGGCCGCCATCGCTGCAACGTTCATGGTAGGTCCGGGCGTGCTTGCTGCCATTGACATGCAGACCCTGGTTATCGGTGTGGGACTGGCATTGTTATTGCCGGTGATCCCGTTTAGTTTGGAAATCTTCGCATTGCGCCGGCTAACCACCGCGGCCTTCGGCACGCTGATGTGCCTGGAACCGGCCATCGCGATGACCGTTGGACTACTGATCTTGCACCAGGTGCCACGTCCCGCCGCGATAGTGGGCATTGCGCTGGTAATTTTGGCAGGAATCGGTGCCACTCGCACCGGCCAGCGTGTGCCGAAAAGTATTGATTCACCTGCCGTAATTTCGCTGGCCCCGGTCGCCGAAGATCATTCGCAACCCCACTAAATCCCGGCAGGGCCCGGCTTTCCCGGCAGTCAGTTGAATAGAAATTTTGCGAGATTCAGCCTCGACGTTTAACCCGAAACCATCGGTATCGGGCATGATTAGAGTCATGGATAATACTGCCGCACCGGCCTGGGTAGCTAACTATCAGCCAGGCGTTCCTGCACAGATTGAGCTTCCCACCGAATCGTTGAGCCATATGTTCGAGCGGTCCGTGCGCGAAGCCGGTCAGAGTCCGGCCACCGAATTCTTCGGTCGCCAGGTCAGCTACGCGGACCTTGGCGAACAAGTTTTGCAAGCAGCCGAAGGATTGCGCAAACTCGGTGTGAAAGCCGGAGACCGAGTGGCTCTCATCTTGCCGAATTGCCCACAGCACGTGGTCGCCTTTTATGCGGTGCTGCGTTTGGGCGCGGTCGTGGTGGAGCACAATCCGCTGTACACCTCTCGCGAACTTCGCCACCAGTTTGAAGACCACCAGGCACGCGTGGTCATCGCCTGGGACAAGGTAGTCTCCAGCGTGCAGAAGTTTCCCGGCGACGTGCAGATCGATACGATCATCGCGGTGAACCTGCTTGAAGCCTTCCCTGCGGTCAAGCGTATGGCCTTGAATCTTCCACTGAAAAAACTGCGTGAAACCAAAAAATCGTTGACCGCCCCCACCGCCGGCACCATGGCCTGGAAGCAGCTGTTGGCCTCCGGAAGCTTGGGCTCCGAGCATCCATTCCCAACCGTGGACGACCTTGCGGTTATCCAGTACACCTCGGGCACCACTGGACGCCCCAAGGGTGCGATGCTCACGCACTTCAACTTGTATTCCAACGCATTGCAGGGTGAAGCATGGATGGAAGGTGCGCAGCAGGGCAAGGAAATTCTCTACGCAATCCTGCCGATGTTCCACGCTTTTGGTATGACCTTGTATCTGACTTTCGGGATCAAGAAGCAAGGACTATTGGTGCTCTTCCCGAAGTTTGATCCGCAGCTAATCTTGGATGCCTGGAAGAAGTCTCCGGCCACCGTGTACTGCGCGGTTCCGCCCATTTATGAACGCACCGCGATGGCAGCCAAAGAGCAGGGTATCTCGTTGCGCTCGGCGAAGTACTGCATCTCTGGGGCGATGAACCTGCCAGATCACGTGGTGGAACTGTGGGAATCGATGTCCGGCGGCTTATTGGTGGAAGGCTACGGGATGACCGAGTCCTCGCCGGTGGCCTTGGGTAACCCATTTCATCCTTCGCGGCGTAACGGGACCATTGGAGTACCTTTCCCCTCGACCCTGATGAAGGTAGTCGACGTGGATGATCCGAGCCGAGAAGTAGCTCAGGGTGAACCAGGCGAATTACTGATCAAGGGACCACAGGTATTTGCGGGCTACTGGAACAACCCGGAAGAGACCGCAAAAACTCTGACCGAAGACGGCTGGCTGCACACCGGAGACGTGGTCACCGTGGACGAAGATGGCTTCACGCAGATTGTGGACCGGGCCAAGGAACTGATTATCACCGGCGGGTTTAACGTGTCACCGACTGAAGTTGAAAACGCACTGCGTCAACACGCAGATGTTGCGGACGCTGCGGTCTTCGGCAAGGCGCTGGAACGCGGGGGTGAAATGGTGGTGGCAGCGGTTCAACTCGACGAGGGGGCAACCTTGGATGAGGCGGCACTGCGCGAGCACTGCCGCGGTCAATTGGCCGCTTATAAGGTGCCTAAGCGCATCGTCGCTATCGAAGAGATGCCACGCTCCATGCTGGGCAAGATCTTGCGCAAGCAGGTCCGTGAAGAGTTCAGCGACAAAGTCTAAATCGAATTTACGGCTGATGGTGCCGCGGTTGCTAACGCAGCCGCGGCATTGCTGTCAGCAGGGTGGAAGGACACTACCTGCACCCCAATCTGCCATTGATTTCGGCATACGTTTAGGGTGTGATTTATAAGGTTTCCACGGTTCCTTCCACTTGACCCTGATAGGAACCGGCTCCGCCCGGATGCTCAATGTCTCTAGCGATACCTAGTGTTTTAATGACGAGGATTTTGGGACCAATGTTCCATGAGCAGTTTTTGGGCTTGTGGCTCTGTAAGTATCGAGATGTCTTGCGCCGACAGGTGCAGCTGATCTTTCAGCGCAGTCTCCATCCATCCTGGAATGCTTGGTGTCCTAGAGGGTTCGGCAGTCGCTTCGACCGATTCATAGAGTCTACCCATTTGGATGATGACATCTTTGAGTGGCTGAATCTTGGGATCATCGCCCATACGCGCAACGCGGGAAGTCAGCTCGTCATAGATAGCACCGTCTGAACGTGCCCCGACGGCCCACACTTCAGATATATCGAGTATGGGGGTCCCTGTGGCATCTACAGTGATGCGCCAAACGATTCTCCAGTCCCGATCGCCGACAACTAATTTTCGAAATCCAACCAGGGCGCCAAGGAGAGGCTCGCCAGCAGTAGGCGAATGCTCTAGCAGTAGCATGGTCTTAAATACGGCACGAAGAATGCTCGGGTCTTTTTTGTGTAGCCGGTACAGGTCAGCTACTGCGTCTTCGGTTAGTCGGACGATACACAACCGTTTTTGCGGTTGCTTCACGAACTTTTAGACGCGGTCTCTTGAGCGTTTTCTGCTTCAAGTTCTGAACGGCTTAAGCCAAATAATTCCATAGCTTGATCCAAACTAGTGCGCACACCACTATCAGTGGCAAAGCGGGCCATGACTAGCGCAGCCTCTCGTAGCAGCTCCCTATTGTGGCGTAATTCAGCGATTTCTTTGGCAGAGACTACTTCAGCCACGACTTTTCCATGCCGTGACAAGGGAACGTCGTGGCCAGCTTCTGCCGTAGCGATGAGCGCTGAAATCCCTGCCTTGGATGCTTCGGTGATACTGAGAGCGGTCATATAAAAACTATATAGATTTCTACCTAGATTTAGAATAGGAAGTGTCTCAATACCTATGGATGGTCAGAGCTTGGAGCGGAAAAGATCTCTCTGATGAGATCATTTTTCGTTCTCGGCACCGTGACGATCTGCTGATATAGGAGATATTTGAATGCGAAAATGACGGCCTTGTAAGCCCGCACAACGACGATGTCGCACCATCTGCTCTGCAATCTGATGATAAGAACTTGCTCGAAGCGATAAAAATTCTTGCGACCAGAGAAAATTGAAATCGCTGGCAACTTATTGAGCGATCGAGCGGACCAGCTACGGCGCTAACGCAGCCGCGGCATTGCTGTCAGTAGAGACCGGGTGTATTCATGCTGAGGGTCGCCGAAGACTTCCGCAGTGCTACCCTGCTCGACGATTCGGCCCTGATACATCACGGCTACCAAATCGCTCATATGCTCGATGACCGACAGATCATGGCTGATAAACAGATAACTGGTTCCGGTCTCTTGTTGTAATCGGTCCAGCAGATCCAAAATGGTTGCCTGAATCGAAACGTCCAAGGCGGAGACTGGTTCGTCGAGTACAAGTACCTGGGGTTCCGGTGCCAGCGCGCGGGCAATCGCCAGGCGTTGGCGTTGTCCACCGGAGAGTTCACGAGGATTACGCCCGCTTAATGCGGGATCCAACTCCACTTGTTCCAGTAGCCGGGCAACCTGGTCTTTGTATCCTGAGGCGCGCTTGCTGCGACCTGCAGATAACGCATCGGTGAGGATCTGGCCCACCGAGTAGCGCGGATCAAAAGAGCCCAATGGGTTCTGATAAATAGCGCCAATATTCTCTCGCAAGCTACGCCGGGCTGCTTCGCTGTGCGGGACGAAACGCTCACCGAGCAGGGTGACGCTGCCGGCATCCGGGCGTTCTAAGCCAAGAATCATCCGTGCAGTAGTGGTTTTTCCTGAACCAGATTCTCCCACCAGGCCTAGCGTCGAACCTCGGGGAAGCACAAAGCCCGCCTCGATCACGGCGGGGTGCTTTGCGAAGGACTTAGACAGGTTTTCTACGACCAAGGCGGGAGTGGTGTCCGGTTCGGTCGGCGGCAACTGGCGGGGTTCACTTGCTGTGGCCTTGATGCTCAAGGGAGCAAAGCGTGGCACCCCCGAAGGGATGGCCCGCAACAAAGTGCGCGTGTATTCATGTTGCGGGTGGTTCAAGATCTGTTCCGTGGTCCCGGACTCGACGATTTTTCCGGCTCGCATCACCGCGATGCGATCTGCCAGTTGGGCCACTTGAGCCAGATCGTGGCTGATCATCAATACAGCACGGCCCTCATTTTTGAGCGCTGCCAACTGCTTAAGTACTAGGGCTGCGAGGCGAGAATCCAGTGCGGTAGTGGCCTCGTCGGCGATGACAATTTGTGGGTCGCCAATCAGTGCTTGAGCGATCAGTACGCGCTGACGCATCCCACCGGAAAGCTGGGTGCTGCGCTGTTTCATGCGACGCTCGGGATCCGGCAGATCCACGGAGGCTAGAGCCTCGATCACCTGGACGCGGCGGGCTTTGCTGTTCAGCGTGCCGTGTTCTTTCAGGACATCTTCGATTTCACGTCCCACCGGGCGCAAGGGGTCTAAGGCCATCAGCGCATCTTGCAGAATCATGACCACCGAACTGCCACGGATTTTTTGCCAAGCCGGTTCGGTCAGCGTCAGCGCATCTTCTTGGCAGACCATGAGTTTCTCGGCGCTAACGGTTCCGCCGCTTAGCCCCAAGAGGCTGCGCGCGGTGACCGACTTTCCAGAACCCGATTCGCCCACCAACGCGAGGCATTCGCCCGCGTTGAGCTCAAAGGATACGTCGTTTACGGCTTGTTGGCCGGCAAAGCTGACGCAGAGATTGTCGACTGCGAGTAATGGATTCATAGGGCTTTCACCTTCCCGCCCAGGGCACGCCCAATCAGCGTGGCACCGGCGGCAACAACAACGATGGCAAGTCCCGGGAAGAAGCTGAGCCACCACGCAAGGTGTAGGTAGGTGCGTCCTGCCGAGAGCATCGCACCCCATTCGGGTGCCGGCGGGGGAGTACCTAGACCAAGGAATGACAGTGCGGCCGCCCAGATCACCGCTTGGCCGATACCCAAGGTGACCAGCGCGAGCAGCGGTTGCAACGCGTTCGGCACGAGGTGATTGCGGACCTTGAGCCAGGTGCCGCGGCCAAGTACGGTGGCGGCCTCTAACATTTCCGAGTTTTTCAAGGTGCGGATTTGGCTACGTACCAGCCGTGCGTACCCTGGGGCCGTGGATAAGCCCACCGCGACAATCGCCGGGCCCACTCCGGGGCCGGTAAAGGCGATGATCAGTAACGCCATAAGTAAGGAAGGAACCGAGTAGAGCGCTTCAAGCACCCGCAAGATCACCTCGTCGAGCCAGCGCGGGGCCAAAGCGGCCGCGGTTCCTAAGACTAAAGCCAAACCCATGCCCAGTGCGGTGGCGGCCAAACCAATGTAGAGCGAGTCTCCGGCACCGTGGATCACCCGGGTGAATACGTCACGGCCGGACTCGTCGGTGCCAAAAATGTGCGCGCCACTGGGTGCTTGAAAAGCTTGGGAGGGATTGATCGCCAGCGGATCCGCCGGAGCGATAAGAGCGGGGACAAACGCGGTGAGCACCCAGAAGAGAATGAAAAGTGAGCTGAGAATTTTTGCGGTACGGCTCATGATTCTGCCCCCGCCGGATCGATGAGTCGCTCGATGGCCTCGGTCAATGCCATCACCACGATATAAACAAGTGCAGAGAACAATGCGATGCCGGTGACCATGGGGATGTCACGGGCAAGTACCGCGGAAAGCAAGGACCGACCCAACCCTGGTCGGGCGAAGATTGCCTCGACGACCACGGCGCCGGAAAGTAGTGAAGAAAAAGCCCAACCGGTCAGTCCCAGCGCCGGCAACGCCGCATGGCGCAATCCGTGACGGCGGAACACGGTCAGCCGGCTTTCGCCGCGGGCGCGAGCGGCCAGCGCAAACTGGCTACCCATCGCGGTATTCAGCGAATCGCGCATCAGTTGAGTGAGGAACCCGGCCAGCGGAAGCGCCAAGGTGAGTACCGGTAAGACCAGTCCGGCCGGAGTTCCATTGGCGACGGCGGGAAGCCAACCGAGCATCGAGGAGAACAACATGATCAGTACCGCGCCGAGCCAAAAGTGCGGGACCGCGGCTGCCACAATCTCTACCGCGTTACCCAACAGCTGGCCGACTTTATTGGCGCGCATTGCGAGCAATGCAAAAAGTAAGGCCAGTAGCCAAGCCACCACCAGCGCCATTAGCGCCAGATTGATGGTTGGTGGCAGGACCTCGCCCATGATCTGCAGGACCGGGTCTTTGAAGGAGTAAGAGGTCCCGAAGTCCAAGCGGATGAGTTTGGCGAGGAACAAAAAATATTGGCTGATGATCGGCAGATCAAGACCATATTCGGAGCGGGCGTTGGCAAGAGCCTCGGCCGAAGCCTGTGACCCTGGACCACCCATGATCGCTTCGGCTGGGTCGCCGGGGATGAGGCGTACGCCGATAAAGATGGCGGTGGCAACCAGCCACAGCACCACCAGCGCGCCGCCAACCTTGCGACCCAACCAAGCGAGCAGTTTCATGATGAGGTGTTTACCGCTTATTTATCAAGGAATACGTTGTAGTAGATCGGGGAGGAGACCGCGGTGGTCTCGTCCATACCGTGAACGTTCTTCGAGTATAGGAAGTGGTTCTGCTGATCGTAGAGTGGCATGACGTAGTAGCCGTCCAGCACGATCTGCTGAGCCTGCTTGTAGAGTTCGGCGCGCTCAGCTTCGTCATTGGTCTGCTCCGCGTCAACTAGCAGTTGATCGAGCTTAGGATCCTTCACCTGAGCATTATTGGCGAAGTAACCGCTAGGTGCGGGAACCGTTGAATCGGAGTGGAACAAGATGCGCAGCACGCTCGGGCCGACCTTGGTGTACGGAGCGGAAACAAGGTCATATTCGTGCTTTGCCAGTGCGCCGTACCAGCTGGACAGGTCCAGCAACTCGATCTTGACCTCAAAACCAACCGGCTTAGCGGCGGCCTGCATCTGTTCGAACAAGGACTGCTCGGCAGGAACAGACTGGTTGGTGGAAACCGGGAACTTCAGCGTCAGTCGTTTGCCGTCCTTGACCCGGTAACCTTCGGAATCGCGCTGAGTCCAGCCGGCAGCGTCGAGTAGCTCGTTGGCTTTCGTGGCATCGGTGGTGAACTTTGATTCATCCGAGATGCCCAGTGGTTCAACGCTGGAGAGCAATGAGTAGCTGCGCTTTGCGGTGTTGAAGTACAGCGAGTTAATTCCGGAATTCACATCGACAGCGTGCATGAACGCTTCGCGCACGCGCACATCATCAAATGGTGCCTTGGAGCTGTTCAGCTCGAGACGATTCGAAGCGCCCGGGCGAGGCGCATCTAGGTGGCCCAGCCCGTTATCGGCGGCGGTGGAGATGGTATCTGGCTGCGGGTTGTCAATGACGTCAACTTCGCCGGACTGTAGCGCTGCATAACGGCTGGCGGCTTCAGGGATGAAGCGCCAGGTGATGCCCTCTAGGTAGGAGGCGGTGCTAGCTCGTTCTGGAGTGGCAGCCGGGGAGACATAATCTTCGTAACGCACCAGATTGACCGCTTGCTGACGATCCCAAGATTCAACCTTGAATGGGCCGGTGCCTGCAGGGGCGGCGCAGTTTGCTGCCTGGTCACGCTTCAGTCCCTTAGGGGATTGGATTGCGGTCCAAGGCATGGAAAGCGATTCGAGCAATGCGTTATCTGGAGCGGAAAGCTTGAGTTCTGCGGTGAGCTCGTCGACGAGTTTGATCTGATCAACCTTGCCCACGGCTAGATAGCCGGTGGACGAAGCGGTATTTGGATCCTGCAAGTGCTCGATATTGGCTTTAATGGCCTCTGAGGTGAGCTTGGTTCCGTCGTGGAAGGTGATCCCGTCGCGCAGTGTAATGGTGCGGGTCAGGCCATCGGTGGAGACCTCGGTTTTTTCTGCCAGCCAGGGGATGATCTTCCCCTCTGCGTCCTTGGTGAACAGCGATTCCATGAACTGGGATGCGACCAATGCCTGCGGGTAGTTGCCGCCCACGTGTGGGTCTAGGCAGCTTGGCTCGGCATCGCCCGAGGCGTAAACCAAGGTCCCGCCGGCAACGGGTTCCGCGTCCTTGGAAGCGGCTGGGTCGTTGGTGGTGGAGCAGCCAGCAATGAGGGCAGCAGCCAACGGAAGGGCTAGTGCCCCGGTGAGCAGGCGGGTGGTGCGCTGATTTCGTCGCATGAACGCAGATATACCTTTGAGCGAGTGAGTGATGTCGTAGACAACCTTAGTCAACCAAGACCCAAAGTCCCGATTCCTTGCCGTAGAGCGCGGAATTCAGAAGTTGACTCGGGACTTGGTTGACTGGCTGTCAGTCGCTTACTTTTCGCTGGCGACGGTGAACCGACGGTTCTCGTGAACCGGGGTTTCGATCTCATCAACGATAGCTACGGCGAAGTCCTGAGAAGATACGAAGTCGCCGGCAGGTGAATTTGCGCCGAGAGTGTAGTTGCCGGTGCGGGTGGCCGGCTCAATGACCGGCGCCGGGGCGGCCATGGTCCAGGTAATCCCGGAGACCGAGGTGAGCATGTCATAAACCTTGCCGCTGGTGACTGCCTCGGCTAGGTAGGCTTCAGGGAATCCGGGGGTGTCGTAGAGGCGTACACCGTCAACCTCGGTGGCTCCGGCACCACCAATGACGAGTAGACGCGCAGGGATGAGGGTTTCGGTGATTTCCTCGAAGGCATCAACGTATTCCTGATGATCGCCACCGGTGCGCGATGGTGGTACGGAGATCACCACGACGTCGTGGTTTTTACCCAGATCGCGGTAGGCAGCGGTGTCGTTCAGCTGTGCGGTGACCGTGGTGGTGCCTTCGACGGTTTTGCCGGTGCTGCTCACGGCGGTAACTTCGTGTCCTCGGTTTAGTGCCTCGGCGGTGATCTGGCTGCCTACCATTCCGGTGGCTCCGTAAACTGCAATCTTCATGATGGTCCTCTCGCTAGATGTATCGTCCACATTTATAGTATCCTTTGGATACTGACTACTTCAACGAAACTAGGTTACCTGATGGATAGTGCCCCGACATTTAATGTACTCATTCAGGACTGCCCCTCACGTGAAATTATGCAACGTTTGGGAGATAAATGGACCCCTTTAGTGATGCTTACCCTAGCTGACGGGCCGCTTCGTTTCTCCGGGTTACGTCAACAGATCGGAGCGGTGACCCCGAAGGTGCTCACCAGCACGCTACGGACCTTGGAACGTGACGGCCTGGTGGATCGTCAGGTCACCGCACAGGTTCCAATCCGGGTGGATTATGAACTGACCGATTTAGGTCGTAGCCTGCTCGAACCCATGGACGCGATCCGCATCTGGGCCGAAAAGCATGCGGACAAAGTGCTCACCGCGAGAGAAGTTTTTGACGAAAAGTAAGCTCACCTCCGGCTAGTAATTGCGCTGTGCGATAAGAGTCTTGAAGATCGCTCGCTTCCCGCGAAGAATGAGGCTAAGAGCTCGATTCGATGTGAGGTTAGCGCCTCACCGTGGGAAGGGATAGTCCATGACCGATCAAGTAGTATCCAACCGACCGGCGTTCCTAGATCAACTACCGGCACAGCTTTTTATTGCCGGGCAATGGCGCGAAGGACGTAGCGCCGCAACGCTGGTCACCCGCAATCCATTTGACGATTCGGTACTTGCTGAAATTAGTCAGGCGTCCACCGACGACGTCGACGAAGCCTATGAGAAGGCCGCCGAAGCACAACGCGGCTGGGCGGCGCTCATTCCTGCCAAACGCGCAGCCGTGCTGAACAAGGCCGCTGACTACCTGCAAGCTAATTATGATGGCCTCGTTGAGCTACTTGTGGCTGAGTCTGGTTCCTCGGTACTCAAGGCCAATGTGGAAGTTTCTGGAACTATCGCCGCAACCCGTGAAGCCGGAACCTACCCAACGCGCGTGCACGGCCAAATCCTGCCTTCCAACAGTGCCGGCAAGGAAAACAGGGTGTACCGCGAACCGGTAGGCGTAGTCGGGGTGATTAGCCCGTGGAACTTCCCGATGTTGCTCTCCCAGCGTTCGGTAGCTCCCGCCTTAGCGTTAGGCAATGCGGTGGTGCTCAAGCCAGCCAGTGACACACCTCTGGTCGGTGCGCTGGTATTGGCTAAGGCCTTTGAAGCTGCTGGAATACCTGCCGGTGTTTTCAGCGTGGTCATTGGTTCGGGCGCCGAGATTGGTGATCACTTCGTAGCTCATAAGGCTCCGTCCTTCATTTCCTTCACCGGGTCCACCCCGGTGGGGCAGAATGTGGGAAAACTTGCCGTCTCGGGCAAACATATGAAGCGGGTGGCGCTGGAGCTAGGCGGAAACGCGCCGTTCGTGGTGCTTGCCGACGCAAATATGGAGCAAGCGGTTCGCGCCGCGGCGATGGGTAAGTTCTTGCACCAGGGTCAGATCTGCATGGCGATTAACCGAATTATTGTCGAAGCTCCGGTGTACGACCAATTTGTCGAGCAGTTCGCGGCCCACGTGGCCACCATCAAATATGGCGATGTGGCCAACCCGGAAAACGTTGTCGGACCAATCATCAACGACTCGCAGGTGGCCAGCGTGCGCGGCAAGATCGAACAAGCGCGAAGTGAAGGCGCCCGCGAGGTAGTGGCTGGAGAGATTGTTGGCCGGGTGATTCCGCCTCATGTGTTTGCCGATGTCACCAGCGAGATGGAGTTGTTCCGTGAAGAGATCTTCGGTCCGGTAGTTGGCATCGTTAAGGCCGATAACGAGGAGCACGCGCTTGCGTTAGCTAACGATACCGAGTTCGGATTATCCAGCGCGGTCTTCACCACCGACATTGAGAAGGGTGTGCGCTTTGCCCGGGGAATCAAGGCAGGGATGACCCATATTAATGACATCACCGTCAACGATGAACCACATGTGATGTTCGGTGGAGAAAAGAACTCCGGACTGGGCCGCTTCAACGGCGAATGGGCCATCGAGGAATTCACCACCGACCATTGGATCGGTGTGCAAACCACCGATAAGCAGTACCCGTTTTAGCCCGCGGTAAGAGTTCTTAGAGCACATAAACAACCCCGAAATGCGCAAAGCATTTCGGGGTTGTTCGTTGTTGAGCCAACCGGCGTCTGCGATTAGCTGGTCATTTCCTTCTTAGAATCCGTTGCCGGCGGCATGCGCTGAGGACGAACCGTCACGATAGGCGTTGCTACGCTCATCGCGGCTGCCACGGTGCCCAACGCCGCAAGGTCTTCCAATGTGGTTCGGGTTGGGCGCATGAGTCCCACTTCGCCACGCTCGAACCGGGCAAATAGCTCTGCTGGCCTGATCCATTCCGAATTGTCAGCCTCTGTGGTCTGGTGCGTCGGTTCTTGGCCTGGCTGAACCTGGGCTACGTAGAAAAAGGTGTCGAAGCGTTTGGAATTATCTGGGGGAGTAATCCAGTTGGCCCACGGGCGCAGCTGAGTGACATCTAATTGTGCGCCGGTTTCTTCAAAGATTTCACGTCGCGCAGCTGCCAGTAAGGTTCCGGCGTCCAGCACAGCTTGTTGTTCGTCCTTCTCCCAGATCGATGAGTCTTTCCACAACTCTGCGTGCTCCACGGCTAACGCATGCGGAATTGCCTCCGATTGAGCCTCGGCCACGTCTTGGGCATCAACCCGACCGCCAGGGTAAACAACCATTCCGGCGGCGAAGTCCATCGTGGACACGCGATGCTGGATGAAAACTTCTAACCCCTGAGCGCCTTCCCGAATCATCAGGACGCTGGCGGCACGTCGGGGTATCACTGGCTGGTTTGTCGGTGCAGTTGAGCTGGGGTCCATGATTCCTAGTATGGCCGAGATGTTCTGGAGCAGGGAGCACTATGACGCGCAGGCGCAGGCGCAGGCGCAGCCGGGGGAACTCATTGCCCAAGCTGCACGAAGTGTTTAGGTGAGACCGAGTTTCATTGATCCTTAGTTGTCCTGCGGATTTAATGACAACACAATCGATGTAGTGTGGATCACAACGAGTGGTGGTCAGGAAGGGTTTGTCATGTTTGAGCTCAACGAGGAACAACGTGAGCTGGTTGAAGCGGTTCGAGATTTTGCCGCAGAGAAAATTGCCCCTCATGCTTTGGAATGGGATGAGAAGGAACATTTCCCCGTTGATGTGTTGGCCGAGGCTGGCGAACTAGGCGTCGGTGGCATCTACGTCAGCGAAGAGCATGGTGGTTCCGGACTCACACGTAGCGACGCTGTCTTGATTTTCGAAGAATTATCGAAAGCCTGCCCTACCATCGCCGCCTACATTTCCATCCATAACATGGTGGTGTGGATGATCGATAGTTATGGAACCAACGAACAGCGTTCCACTTGGATCCCGATGATGGCAGCCATGTCGGATCTTGGATCTTATTGCTTGACCGAACCAGGTGTCGGCTCGGACGCAGCGGCGCTAAGTACCAGTGCAGTCTTGGACGGAGATGAATACGTCCTCAATGGCGCCAAACAGTTCATTTCCGGGGCTGGCTCTTCCGCGCTGTATCTAGTGATGGCACGGACCGCCAATACCGGTGCGAAAGGGATCAGCGCATTCCTCGTTCCCGCAGATACTCCAGGGCTATCATTTGGCCCAAAGGAAAAGAAGATGGGCTGGAATGCCCAACCCACACGGCAGGTCTTCATGCAGGATGTGCGTATCCCTGCAAGCAACCTCTTGGGCGCCGAAGGGCAGGGTTTCTCGATTGCAATGAGTGGCCTCAACGGTGGTCGGTTGAATATCGGTGCTTGCTCCATCGGTGGCGGGCAGCTCGCTCTGGAAAAGTCGGTGGCGTACCTTAAAGAACGCGAAGCTTTTGGTGGTCCGCTGACCAGACAAGAAGCTTTGGTGTTCAAACTTGCCGACATGGATATGGAATTAGAAGCCGCGCGCAGCCTGTTGCGCAGGGCCGCTGCGGCCCTGGATGCGAAGGCTCCAGACGCCGTACGACTTTGCGCGATGGCCAAACGAGTGGCCACCGACGCAGGTTTTAACGCTGCCAACACCGCGATCCAACTACATGGTGGATACGGATACCTCAGCGAATATGGGCTAGAAAAGATCGTTCGTGATCTGCGAGTACATCAGATTCTGGAAGGTACCAACGAGATCATGCAGTTGATCGTGGGGCGCGGACTGATCGAGTCCTAAGCGCTGGCAAATCTAGAGGCCTAGTTGCGCCAGGCATGCGCCTACGCGTGCCCGGTCGCTATTATCCAGTCCTAAAATCGGCAGTGGAAGGCACGATCGCTGAGCCAGGCCCAGCTGTTCGGCGATGGCTGCGACTACGCGCAGGCTTCCGCCACACTCGGTAAATAGCTCCCAGAGTGGGGTTAGTCGTGCCGATTCGGCCAGTGCCTCGGTAGAGTTTTCTGCTTGGGCTGCGCGGGTGATCCGTAATGCCAGTTCGGGCAAGGTGCCACCGATAACCGAATACCACGCGTCGCAGCCTGCGGATAAGCCTTGGGCAGCCGACGCGTCACCGGATACCCCGATGCTCACATGTTCGGGAATGACTTCGCGAATTTGAGCTACGTGTTCCTGGGCTTTCGTCGCTTCGGGTGGAACTGCCGGAATTTTGATTGAGGCAATACCGGGTAGCTCGGCCAGGCGCCGGTAGAGGTCGAGGCTAAAAGAGAAATGCGTGGTCCCGGGATTGTCATAGACGATCACCGGCAGGTCGCTGTGTTCGGTAAGCGTGCGAAACAGCTCGAAGACATCTGCCTCGGTCAGCGGCTGATAGCTCATGGGTGCTAGCAGTAGTCCTGAGGCTCCAGCGCGTTGTGCGGCCGTGGCATGGGCTAGAACCTGTGAGGTGCGCAGCGCACCAACTCCGACAAAGACCGGTGTGTCCCCGGCATGCTCAACCGCTAGCTGAGCAACCCGGGCGCGTTCTTGCGCTGAGAGATAAGCGTAGGAACCGGTGGAGCCAAGCGCGGTAATGGAATCTACCCTTGCGTGGTGCAGGCGTTCGATGAGAGCGCAGAAAGCGGGTTCATCTAATTGGTCGTTGACCAGCGGGGTAAGTGGGAATGCGCTGAGGCCGGTAAACATGATCGAGTCTTTCGCGGTTGCCGAGTCGATGGAGAACAGAACGCGTTTCGAGCGCGCCAATTCGTACGTTAGCACGGTGCTCTACCAAGGGCATCGAGGCGACCATAATGGTGTTCTGCAGGCCCAAAATCTCTGACTTGGGCGGCTTAAAACGGCCTGCTTCGGCCCTGGAGGGGCCAAGAGCGCACGATGGCTTTGCGAAAATGCACGAGCTTTCAAGTATTCTGTGCGCAAAATCCATTGACTGCCCTGAATGGTCACCATAGCTTTAATGTGTAACCTGAATCACCTTTCAGGTTTGGGGAATCACACTCCGCACAATTTCACTTCGGGACCTGTTCCAAGCATGGGACGCCCCGCGAGGAAAGGCTAGACACGTGAAGCGAAGCAGCAAGGTCGTAACGGCACTGACACTTAGCGCCGGGTTGGCATTAACCGCCTGCGCACCCACCGCCGAGACCGGAACCAGCACAGAAGGCGGCGACGGCGCGAAGACTGTCAACGTTGGCATTGTTTACTCGAAGACCGGCCCTCTGGCCGCTTACGGGGATGCTTACTACGAAGGGCTACAAGCAGGCCTCGACTACGCTACCGACGGCACCAACAAGGTCGGCGATACCGAACTGAACATCACCTATCACGATGATGGCGGAGATCCGGATAAGGCAGTGACCGTCGCCAAAGAGCTGATCGGCAAGGACTATAAGATCCTCGCCGGTACCGCCTCATCTGGTATCGCGCTGAAGCTTGTGGAGCAGGCAGCGCAGAACAAGGTGCTTTACATTTCCGGTCCCGCAGCAACTGATGCCGTCACCGGTGCGAACAAATACACCTTCCGCTCGGGGCGCCAGTCCATGCAGGATGTGGCTACCGCAGGTACCTTCGTTGATGATCTGAAGGACAAGAAGGTCACGGTTTTTGCTCAGGACAACGCGTTTGGGCAAGGCAATTTGGCCGCCGTTGACGCGATCCTTGGCATGGAGGGCGCCAAGGTCAGCTCCATCCTCGTGCCCGAGGATGTCACCGAGTTCACCCCCTTCGCACGCCAGCTGGTAGATGCTAAACCAGACCTGGTCTTCGCAGCCTGGGCTGGGGCAACCTCCGGTTCCATGTGGCAGGCACTTGATCAGCAAGGGGCCTTCGACGTTGCGCCAATCGTCACCGGTTTGGGCGACGTGGCTACCTACGGTGCTTTCGGTGACGCCGGGGAAAAGATCTCCTTCCTCAACCATTACTTCCCGGGTGCTGCCGGCACCGAGGTTGAAAAGTCTATGATCTCTTCCATTGAAGAAGCAGGCAAGGAAGTTGATCTGTTCTCTCCTGATGGATTTGTCGCCGGACAAATGATTGCCCAGGCGGTCTCCGAGGGTGGGGACGACGTCGAAAAAATGGTCACCTCGCTCGAAGGCTGGAGTTTTGAAGGTCCTAAGGGAGAAACAACCGTACGCGCCTCGGATCACGCACTGATCCAGAACATGTACCAGGTGTCCTTGTCCAAGGACGGCGAGAAGTGGATTCCAGAACTTGTGGAGACCGTGCCGGGCGAAGAAGTCGCACCTCCAGAGGTTGTTAACTAATCTTCTCGCCTCACGCACCAGAAACTCACAAAGGTAAACCCCCATGCAGAAGACAACACCAGCCTTGGAACTTCAAGGCGTGGGACTGCAGATCGGTGGAGCTCGCATCCTTGAAGATGTCAGCTTCACCGTGCAGCCCGGCGAAATGATCGGCGTGATCGGTCCCAACGGCGCCGGAAAAACCACCTTGTTCAACCTCATCTCCGGGGTGCTCAAGGCAACCAGCGGTACCATCGCGATGTCCGGACGAACCATGGACAAGCTACCGATTCACGCTCGTGCAGCCGCCGGGCTGGGGCGCACCTTTCAAACCTCTTCACTATTCCCAGGATTGGACGTCACCGAAAATATCCGGTTGGCCGCCCAATCCAAGCTCGGAAAGTCGCTGTCTTTGCTTAGCTTCCCGCGCAGCGGGGATAAAGCTGGCGAGATTGCCGAGGATTGCATCAGGCAAGTGGGGCTCGAAGCTAAGGCGCACGCCCGCGCTGCAGATCTTTCCCACGGTGATAAGCGCAAGGTTGAGATTGCCATGTTGCTCGCATCCGACCCAGCGGTGATCTTGCTTGATGAACCAATGGCGGGAGTCGGCTCCGGTGATGTCCCCGGCCTGGTGGAAATCATCCGCCGCATGCACCGCGAATCAGGGCGCACGCTGATGATGGTCGAACACCACATGGACGTGGTGCTCGGGCTTGCCGACCGAGTTGCTGTGATGCATAACGGCAGCCTATTGGCCATCGATGAACCGGATGCGATTATCGCTAATGAGACGGTACAAAGTGCCTATCTCGGACAGGGAGCAGCTTAGATGATCCCGGAAAATATTGAACCAATCCTCCGGGTCCAGGGTCTGCGTGCCGCCATCGATGGCTCCCAAGTGGTGGACGGGGTCGATTTTGAAGTACCTGCCACCGGCATTACCGCGCTGCTTGGCCGCAATGGTGTGGGTAAGACCAGCACCATCAAGTCAATCATCGGCCTGATTACGCGTACCGGTGGAACCATCGAGTTGGCCGGAGAGCGAATCGAAAAGGTTCCGACGCACAAGATCATCCAACGGGGTGTGGGCTATGTACCCGAAGACCGGGAGGTATTCTCCGCGCTGAGCGTGGCCGAAAACCTGAAACTTGCAGAACGCGACGAACACCCCAACCGCCAATTAGTTGACGAGCTCTTCCCCGATCTGGTCAAGCGTGCGCACCAGGCGGCCGGTTCGCTCTCGGGCGGCCAGCAACAGATGGTGTCGCTGGCCCGTGCATTATTAAACGACAACAAGTTGCTGTTGGTCGATGAGCCAACCAAGGGCCTGGCGCCAAAAATCGTGCAGGAGGTTGCGCAGGCGCTCGCCGTGGCAGCTCAAAGTGTGCCGATCCTGCTGGTGGAGCAGAACCTCGCGGTGGTCCGCCAACTGGCCGCTGGCGCGATCATCCTCTCCGGAGGAAAGGTAGTGCACCGTACCGAATCTGCCACCGATTTCCTCAATGATGAGGCACTGACCCAGCGGTTCTTGGGTGTGCAAAGCGAAGGCGCGGTGGAGCAATCCGCCGACACAACTAGCGGAGGGATGCTATGAGCACCCTGATACTCCTTTTGATTACCGGTGTTGGGCTTGGAGCCCTGTACTTCTTGGTGGCCTCCGGGCTGTCACTGATATACGGACTGATGGGCGTGCTGAACTTTGCCCATGGTGCCTTCTTGACGCTGGGAGCCTTTGTTTCTTGGGAGATGTCCCGACGCATTGGTGAGGGTACCTGGTTGACCTTTATTATCACGCTGGTCATCGGCGCCGCGGTCGGCGGAGTATTTGCGGCCCTGACCGAATTTGCGCTGATTCGTCCGCTGTACAACCGGCATATTGAACAGGTGCTGGTGACCGTTGGTTTGTCGCTGGCGGCAGTAGCAATCTTTGAAGGTGTGTGGGGAACCGACTCGCAGTACACCAAGGGACCCGAGTGGTTCACCCGAACCACCGACGTACTTGGCGCCCAGGTGCCCAACGACCGATTTGTCACCATTATCGTGGCAGCGCTGGTGTTGTTAGGTGTGGTGCTGTTTTTGAAGAAGACCCGCTACGGAATGATCATCCGCGCCGGTGTGGAGAACCGTTCTATGGTGACCGCGCTCGGCATCGATGTACGCAAGGCCTTCACCTTGGTGTTCACCATTGGTGGTGCCGCGGCCGGCATTGGCGGGGTATTGGCAAGCCACTACTTCGGATATGTGTCCCCGGCTCTGGGCGGATCGTTGCTGATCTTCGCGTTTATCGTCACCGTGATCGGCGGGCTTGGTTCATTGGCGGGAGCCGCCATAGCTTCCGTGGTGGTCGGGGTGCTGCAACAGATTACAAACTTCTACTGGGGCATGGGTGACTTCGTGGTGATCGTGTTGTTGGCGGTCGTCCTGTTGACCAAGCCCACCGGATTGATGGGGAAGACAGCATGAGCCCTGAACCTACGAATACTTTGCCTTCGGAAGAATCTACCGGCGAGCGCAACAACACCTCTGCGGTCACTGCCGTGGATAAGGTAGCCCGTCGGGTTCGCGTCCAACCGGCACGCGGGGCAAAAAACCCGCGTTCAAAGGTTGAAGCCTGGACGCTGGGTCTGGCCGGCTTGCTGCTTATGGCGGCGTTGCCGCTGCTGAACCTCTCAATTCCAGGCATCTTGCCTACCCCTACTTATCAGCCGGGGTCCTTGCAGCTTTTGGCGATGTGCATGTTGATGGCTGCCGCGGCGCTGAGTTATCACCTACTCATTGGGGTGGCCGGGCTATTGTCCTTCGGGCACGCGCTGTACTTTGGTGCAGGGTCCTATGGGTTGGCGATTATTTTGAATAACTTCGGTTTGCCATTGTTGCCGGCTATGGGGTTGACCCTGGTGGTGGCGTTGGTGCTTTCCACATTCACCGGCATGGTCGCGTTGCGGGTGACGGGTATTCCTTTTGCCATGGTGAGCCTGGCTTTTGCCCAGGCCGGCAGCGTGCTGGTTCGTCGTAACCCGGGCGGAGCTACCGGTGGTGAGGAGGGGGTGAGCCCCGATACCGCGGGTATTCCAGACTTTTTGATTGGTGTGGCCAATACCCGCAACCTTTATTGGCTCTCGTTGCTGACCTTGTTGATAGTGATTGTGGTGGTTACTTGGGTGCAGTCTTCACGTGCCGGGCATGTGGCGGCCGCCGTACGCGAGAACGAGTTGCGGGTCCGGGTGCTGGGATTGCAGCCTTATTGGGCGAAACTGTTGATCTTTGTGGTGGCCGGTGTACTGGCCGCAGCGGTGGGCATGGTGTTTGTGCTCTTGCAGTCCGGAACCGTGCCTCGGCAAGTTTCTGCTGACTTCACGATCACCTTGTTGGTGATGGTGGTACTCGGCGGGGTTGGGTCGAAGTGGGGTGCGGTGATTGGTGGAGTGCTGTACACGCTACTGGATCAGCGATTGAGTGCCTTCGCGAACTCCAGCGCCGTCGAGTCGCTGCCAGCCATCTTGCATGTGCCACTGTCCGAACCACTGTTTATCCTGGGCGCACTGTTTGTGTTGGTGGTGCTCTTCATGCCTGGCGGTCTCACCGGTGCGGTGCGCCGGTTACGTGAGCGTTTATCAGCTAATTCAGTAGCCAAGCGGAATTAGGACACGACTATGACAAGAGATCTTGGGCTGCACACACTCGGGCGCTGGACCACGGACCGGTCGCTGAGCACCCCGGAACGTATTGCCATCGATGATCGTGGAGTGCGGACCACTTACCGAGAGCTGGAGCGACGCGCGGTTTGCTTAGCCCAGAAATTCGTCACTGCGGGTTTTGGTGTGGGGGATAGGATCGCTACGCTTTCGGGAAACAGTGCCGATCAGGTGGTGTTGTTTTTCGCCTGTGCCAAGGCCGGACTGGTGTTGGTGCCTCTTTCTTGGCGGCTGACCCCTGCGGAGTTGGGGGAGCAATTATCGAAAGCCGACCCGATGCTTTGGGTCGTTGAAGATGAGTTTCAGACGCTTGCCGAACAAAGCAACGCACAGCTGATCGCTCCAGTGCCCACGGTTGTTATGGGGCCGGTAGGCGTCGAGGCAAGTATTGAGCGAGTCATTCGGTTAGACACCGAACTACATGGACTGACTCCGACCGATGACGATCCGTTACTGATGGTGTTCACCTCGGGCTCTGAGGGCAAACCTAAGGCGGTGGTGCTGACTCACGCCAACTGTTTCTGGAATAATTTGGCACTTTCGCGCACCGTGGATCTGACCAGCGCGGACACCATCCTGGCGGTGCTTCCGCAGTACCACTTGGGCGGCTGGAATATTCAGCCACTGTTAGCCTGGTGGGTTGGTGCCACGGTAGTGCTGGAGCGGACCTTTGACGCTGGACGCGCCCTGCAATTATTGGAAGACCGCAAGGTTACCAAGATGATGGGCGTTCCAGCGCACTACCGAATGTTAGCTACCCATCCAGACTTTGACTCCACCGATTTGGCTGCCTTGAAGCTGGCAGTGGTCGGTGGGGCCCCGATGGCGCCGAGCTTGTTGCGATGCTGGCATGGGCGCGGTGTGGCGCTGGTCCAGGGTTATGGGCTGAGCGAAGCCGGACCGAATGTTCTATGTCTGGCAAGCGAAGAAGCGATGAGCAAAATTGGGTTTGCCGGTAAGCCCTACCCGCATGTGAATGTGAAGCTCGTTGATGTGGTGACCGGCGAAGAAATTCGTGGGGCCGGGGACGGGGAATTGCTGGTCAGTGGCCCGAGCGTATCGCCGGGTTATTTCCGTGATAGTTCTGCCAGCGCTCAGGCGTTTGTTGATGGGTGGTTACATACCGGAGATTTGGTTCACCGGGACACCGAGGGATATCTGAAGATCATTGACCGGATCAAGGATCTTTACATCTCCGGGGGTGAAAATATCTCACCTACCGAAGTTGAACAAGTGCTGTTGACTCATCCGGCAGTGGCTGAAGTTGCGGTGATTGGAGTTCCTGATGATCGGTGGGGAGAGGTGGGGCAAGCGTGGGTGGTTTTACAAACGCATGCTCATGCTGATGCCACGGAACTGGCGGCTCATTGCGCCGGCAAACTCGCACGCTTTAAGATTCCGGACACCTTCAAATTCACCACGACGCTGCCACGAGTCGGAATTGAAAAGGTTTCTCGCCAGCAACTACGTAACCAGAGCCGGGCAGCACAACTTTCACTACGGGAGGAGGAGTAGCCATGAGTACAGTGACACCTCGGACACAACGCGGGACTCGGACCCGTAGCAAGATTCTGGCGGCGGCAGAAAAGGTCTTTGCCACTTCTGGCTACCACGACGCGTCGATTGTGAAGATCACCGAATGCGCCGGAGTGGGGCTGGGTACCTTCTACCTGTATTTTGCGGGCAAGCAGGAGATCTTTGATGAGGTAGTGGAAGATCTGAACCGACGCGTGCGCATGGCAATGACCGAAGCATCCGCTGCTACAGAAAATAGGTTTGCCGCCGAGCGGGCAGGGTTCAAGGCCTTCTTCCATTTCACTGCGCAACATCCAGCCCTTTACCGGATCATTCGGCAGGCCGAGTTTGTGTCACCCGGAGCATTACGTAACCACTACAGCAAAATCGTGGAGGGCTACATCCAAGGCCTTGAGGCTTCACAGCGCACCGGTGAAATTCGGGTGATGAACCCTGAAGTGGCTGCCTGGGCGCTGATGGGTATTGGCGAATTAGTGGGTATGCGCTGGGTGCTTTGGGAAGGAACCGAGGACGCTGAGGGGCATCGACCCCAGGTGCCCGAGGAAGTATTTGAAGAAATGATGAACTTTATTGATCGTGCGTTGGCGCCCGATGGTGCACAACTGCCTGTGAAAGGTTGAGCCTGATGACTGAAACTAAAACAATACTTGGCTCTACCTCGGGCTCGTTGGCCGGACGTACCGCGCTGATCACCGGCGGTGCCTCAGGTATCGGGTTGGCCTGCGCGAAGAGGCTCAGCGCGCAGGGGGCAATTGTCACTGTGGCCGATTTGAATGCGGCCGCCGCTGATCAGGTGGCTAAAGATCTGGGCGGTAAATCCTGGGCGGTAGATCTGGCAGACACTAAAGCTTTGGAAGAGCTAAGTATTAATACCGACATTCTGATCAATAACGCCGGGGTGCAACGCGTAGCACCGATTCATGAGTTTGATCCCGAAGCGTGGCGACTCATTCACCGGCTGATGCTTGAATCTCCCTTCCTGCTCATCCGTGCGGCCCTTCCCGGGATGTACGAACGTGGTTTCGGGCGGATCATCAACCTTTCTAGCGTGCATGGTTTGCGAGCCAGCGCCTTCAAAAGCGCGTACGTCTCGGCCAAGCACGGTCTGGAAGGCCTATCGAAAGTCACCGCGCTGGAAGGTGCAGAGCATGGGGTGACAAGTAACTGCGTGAATCCCGGATATGTTCGCACCGCGTTGGTGGAGAAGCAGATTCAAGATCAGGCGAAGATGCACGGCATTGCCCCTTCCGAGGTGGTGGAGAAGATTATGCTTACCGAGGCTGCGGTCAAACGCTTGGTAGAGCCCGAAGAGGTTGCTTCCTTGGTGGCATGGTTGGCTCAAGACGAAGCGGGAATGGTCACCGGCGCTTCCTACACCATGGATGGTGGGTGGAGCGCCCGATGATTGCGACCAACTACCGCACCGAGACGGTAAACGTTACAGGTGGCCCCTTGCAGGTGGGATTGTGGGGACCCGAAGATCCGCAGGCGCCGACGGTATTGCTCATCCACGGAGTGACCGCCTCACATATCGCCTGGGCCATGGTGGCCCAGGCCCTGCCCGGGGTGCGGGTCATTGCACCGGACTTGCGTGGCCGGGGACGAAGCAACCAGTTACCTGGACCCTACGGGATGCCGGTACACGCGGCTGACCTTGCACAGGTAGTGGAACACTTTGCCAGTGGCCCTATCCCGGTGATTGGACACTCGATGGGTGCTTTTGTTTCCCTAGTATTCGCGGATATGTATCCACAGCTCGTTTCCTCGCTGTTGCTTGTTGATGGGGGACTGCCACTGCAGGTGCCCGAGGGCTTGGATGACGAACAAATTATCGAAGCAGTATTGGGCCCAGCAGCGCAACGCTTGTCGATGACTTTCGAATCGGTGGCCGCCTACCGGGAATTTTGGAAACCCCACCCGGCCTTCAGCGAAAACTGGAACGAGTTGGTCGATGAATATATCAAATACGACCTCGACGGAGTCGCCCCACAACTGCGCCCAGCGACGAAATATCAGGCATTGGCCGAGGACACGGCAGAACTACACCGGGGAGCCTCACTGTTTAAAGCTTTGGAAGAATTGCGCCATCCAGTGACCTTCTTGCGCTCGCCGAAGGGGCTGATGGGTGCCGAACCAGGGCTGTATACCAAAGAATATGTGCAGTCGTGGGGGCAGAAATTGCGCGGGCTGCAGATCGAAGAAGTGCCAGATACTAACCATTACACGATAGTGATGGATAGACCCGGACGAGATGTAGTGGCCAGACATATCCAGAGGATGCTTGGGCGGGAAGTTAAGTCTGTTTAGCTGCATACCTTTGGCACAACAAAGCCCGGCATGAGCGCCACCTTTTTGTAGGGCTCATGCCGGGCTTGTCCTGTGAAGAAGTCTTTACTTATTTACCAACTCGGGGGTGCTGCCTAGCTGGGAGGTGGGCACCCGGTAGGTTTCACGTGCGGTCAGTGCGGAGAACACTGCAATGAGTGAAATTCCAGCAGTGAACAGGCTGATTTTAACCCAGCCACCTGGTTCCAAACCACCGATAGCGGCAACGATGGATGGGGCGAAGCCGGCCATAAGGAATCCTAGCTGAGTGCCAATTGCCAGCCCGGAGAAACGTACCTTAGAGGAGAACATTTCGGCGTAGAAGCTTGGCCACACGGCATTGGCTGCTGCATAGGCGCAGGAGAAGACAGCAATAGACAAGGTGAACTGCAACAGCGCATTGTCCGTTTCCATACTGCGTAGGTAGAACGGCATGATCGCGGCGGAGGCAATTGCGCCGTAGATGAAGACCGGCTTGCGGCCGATGCTATCGGCCAGTTTGCCGAAGAGCGGTTGCGTGAAGAGAGCCCCGATGTTGCCTGCAACTACAAGCCACAGGGTGATGGATTCGTCCATATTTCCAATGTTCTTGCCATATGAGATGGCAAGCGTTCCATAGACCGTGGAGACTGCCGCAATAAACGCACAAAAAACTACACGCAACACGTCTTTCCAGTGGAACTTCAGCAGAACCGCCAACGGCAACTTTGCGATGTTGTTCGTTTTCTTTGCTTCTTCGAATTCTGGGGTTTCGTGCAGTGAACGGCGGATGAAGAAAGTCACGAGCACTACGACTGCAGAAAGCCAGAAGGGAATACGCCAGCCGATCCCGTATTTGATCTCGTCGGGCAGTGCCACCACTGGGATGAAAATTAGCGCTGCGAGAATCTGGCCACCTTGGGTGCCAGTCAATGTCCAGGATGTGAAGAAGCTGCGACGATTATCTGGCGCGTGTTCCAACGTCATCGATGAGGCGCCCGCTTGCTCGCCGGCTGCCGAGAGCCCTTGGCACAGCCGGGCGAACACGAGCAGAATCGGAGCAAGCCAGCCGACCTGATCAAATGTTGGCAAACAACCGATGGCGAAGGTTGAGGCGCCCATGAGCACCAAGGTGAACATTAGAACTTTTTGCCGTCCAATACGATCCCCGAAGTGCCCGAGGATTACCGCGCCGATAGGTCGGGCAATGTAGGCAAAACCGAAGGTCGCCAGGGACATGATCGAGGCGTTGGCGTCAGCGTCCGGGAAGAAGATATGCGGGAAGATTAACGCTGCTGCGGAGCCGAAGATGAAGAAGTCGTAGTATTCGACGGCGCTTCCCATGAAGCTGGCGAGGGCTGCCTTTACCGGGGTGCGTTTCCCGGTGCCAGGCACGGGGGAAGCCGACGGTTCGTGTGTGGAGGGCATCGGAAAACTCCTTTGAAAGATCGTAGATAAATTGATGAACAAGAAAAAATCTGTGCGCTATGCGTACAGTTGTACGGAGTACGTACGTTGATATAGAGTAGATGTAAATCACAGGCATGGCAATATGTGCGTTAAGCATTACGGAAAGTTGGGCAACACCATGAGTACTCTTACTCAGTCCTATCTGGTCGGACTCATCGGTGACGGTGTCCTGCCGTCCTTAACCCCACCCATGCATGAACGCGAAGCGGACGCGCAGGCGCTGCGCTACCTTTACCGGCCTATCGACCTCACTGCCTTGCGGCGTGACGCGCAGGCGGTGGGCGAACTCCTTCAATCAGGTGCCGATCTAGGGTTCAATGCTTTTAACATTACCCACCCGTGCAAGCAAGTAGTTCTTGACTTCCTTGATGAAGTAAGTGACAACGCCACCGCCATCGGCGCGGTGAATACCGTGATTATCAAAGACGGAAAATTCTACGGATATAACACCGATGCATCGGGTTTCGGTTGGGCTTTGGCTGGTGGGCTGCCGAACGCAAAACTAGATAGGGTGCTACAGCTCGGTGCCGGTGGCGCCGGGGCCGCGGTGGCCTTCGCGCTACTAGCTGACGGAGTAAAAGAACTCATTATCTCAGACCCGGAAGCCGTGCGAGCCTCCGAGCGAGTAACTGAACTGAAGGCTCATTTCCCGCAAGCAGCTATTACGGCAATCCGCCCGGAAGATGCGTCGGCCGCATTGGCCGAGGCTGATGGTCTGCTCAATGCAAGCCCCATCGGAATGCACCACCATCCGGGATTGCCGATTGACATTTCAAATCTCACCGCCGAGCACTGGGTAGCAGACTGCGTTTATCGGCCGGTGGATACTGCGCTGATCACAGCCGCCCGCGAGCTGGGCTGCCAGGTGTTGGACGGTGGGAACATGGCCGTGGGTCAGGCTCTTGATGCGTTTGGCATCATCACCGGACTGACTCCGAATGCTGGCCGAATGCACGCCCACCTATTGGAAATGCTGGAGGCAGGTTTCTGATGCGCACTTCCATCGCCACTGTCTGCCTCTCAGGCACCCTTGAAGAAAAAATGCTGGCCTGCGCGAAGGCGGGTTTTGACGGCATTGAAATCTTCGAGCAAGACCTCACTGTCAGTCCAATGTCTCCTGAAGAGGTCAAAGCCTTCGCCGCCAGGCTCGGACTGAGTCTAGATCTCTTCCAGCCCTTCCGAGATTTTGAAGGGGTTGACGAAAAAGTTCTTGAAGAGAATTTGCGCCGGGCCGAAGCAAAATTCCAACTGATGCAACGCCTCGGCATGGACCTCATTCTATTGTGCTCCAACGTGGGGACCGCAACGATTAACGATGATCAACTCTTCGTTGATCAGATTCGCCAACTAGCCGATCTCGCGGCACAGTATGGTGTGCGAATTGCTTATGAAGCATTGGCCTGGGGCAAATATGTGGATACCTACCAGCACTCATGGGAGATCGTGAAGCTGGTGGATCGGGACAATGTGGGGTTGTGCATTGATAGTTTCCATATTCTTTCGAGGGGGGATGATCCGGCGCAGATCGCCGAAATTCCCGGAGAAAAAATCTTCTTTGTGCAGCTTGCTGATGCGCCAGTGTTGTCCTTGGACATCCTGTCTTGGTCGCGGCACTACAGGGTTTTTCCTGGCGAGGGGGGCTTTGAGCTCGATGTATTTCTCGGCTATCTGGTCCGTTCGGGATATTCCGGAATCATTTCACTGGAGATTTTTAACGACGTCTTCCGTCAATCAAATGTTGAACTCACCGCTATCGACGGGCTACGGTCGCTGATTTGGCTGCAATCTCAGACAGCCGCAGTATTGCAGGGCGAAGAAGTCCGCGACAACCTCAACCTAGTTGCTCTTCCCGAGGTGCAAGAAGCCAACGGCTTTGATTTCGCCGAAATTCGCACAGAAGATCCTGAACTAATAGCCGGAATGCTCACCCAGCTAGGGTTCTCCTTCCTCGGGCAGCATCGCCGCAAACCTGTGCAGCTTTGGCGGGCAGGGAAAGCACGAATCATCGTAAACTCGCAGCGCAGCCGCGCGGTTACCGCGAGCGTGAGCGGGCTTGGCATTCAGGTCCCTGACCCAAGCGCGGGCAGCGCGCGTGCCACGGATCTTCTGGCGAAACCGGTGTCGCGCCATCACACCAAGGATGAACAGGAACTTGCGGGTTTCCGCGCACCCGATGCCACCGAAGTTTTCTTCGGTTCCGCCGAGTTAACTACGGCATGGGAGGCCGAATTCGGGGTGTTGCCGGGATTCACGGAGCCCACCGAACCCGGAAGAATCGAGTCAATTGACCACATTAATCTAGCTCAGCCGTGGCAGGCATTTGACGAATCGGTGCTCTTTTACACCAGCGTGCTGAACTTAGAAGCGCGTCCCGGAACAGAAGTGCCAAGTCCAATGGGGTTGGTACGCTCACAGGTGCTACGCACCAGCGATGGCGGGGTGCGATTGGCTCTGAATATTGTGCCGCAAGGATTGGAAGCAACTATCGACCGCAATCACGAATATCCGGAGCATGTAGCCTTGCGTACCGATGATGTCGTGGCGTTGGCTCGCCGGGCAGTAGCCGCCGGTATGGAGTTCTTGCAGGTTCCGGCGAACTACTATGAAGATCTTGCCGCTCGTTTTAACATTGACGAAAAGTCCTTGGCGACTTTGAAGGAACTAAATCTGCTCTACGATAGCGACGAGAATGGAGTGTTCTTACACTTCTATACCGCTACCGTTGGCAATATGTTCTTTGAAGTGCTTGAACGTCGCGACGGCTACGATGGATACGGGGCACCCAACGCCCCAATTCGTCTCGCGGCGCAGTTTGAGCACAATCGATTTAGCCGCTCGTAACTGGCCTGTTGGCTGTACATCTAGGTGAAAATGGGGACCGAAATCGTGGCAGAGCAGCCCGACTATTACGTGAAATCAGCGGAGAAGACCTTGGCGGTATTGCTCGCCTTTAGGGGAGAAGATTCGGCGCTCACGGTTTCGCAGGTAGCAACGGCCACCGAACAGACTCGTGCATCGGCTCGGCGTTTTCTGCTCACGCTTGTGGATCTTGGATACCTGGCAGCTGAAGGAAATACCTACCGGCAAACCCCACGGGTGCTCGATGTAGGTGCTGCCTACCTTTCGGGACTCACGCTGCCTCGGGCTGCTATTTCACACCTGCAACGGTTGGCGCGGGAATTAGACGAAACCACCTCATTGTGTGTGCTCGAAGGCCAAGACGTCCTGTATGTAGAGAGAGTGTCTGCACCGCGTCTGCATCAGATGAACGTGTCCATTGGAAATCGTCTTCCTGCCTGGGTGACTTCCATGGGACGTGTGCTCATCGCAAATCTAGGCGCCGTTGAACGTGCTGAATTCTTGAAGGGAATTAAGCTGCGTCGCTACACGGAACACACTGTCACCGGTCTCGAAGAGTTGAACTTGGAGCTGGATCGGGTGGCCACCCAAGGTTGGTCGTTGGTGAACCAAGAACTTGACGAAGGGCTGCGCGGGGTGGCCGTGCCTGTTTACCGTGGTAGTCAGCTGCTTGGGGCGCTAAATGTATCGGTGCAATCAGGCCGTGCAAATAGCACCACTATTTCAGAAAACATACTCCCTGCCCTGCAACGGACGGCCTTAGAGATTGCTGCCGATTTTGGCGGCCGAATCGAATAGTGGCGCAGACCTTATAGTCGGTCCTATGCGGGAGGGAAAAGCATGGTGCCGGCGGTAGCCACAACGATGATCACCAAGGTGCCGCATAGACCCAGCACCAGCGCCTTACCACCGGACTTCACGATGCTGCGCAGATGCACGCCTAGGCCCAATGCGAACATCGCGGCCGCCAGTAAGAGTGTCTGCAGGTTCTGCATGACCGAAAGCAACGACTCGGGTAATAGTCCGGTGGTGCGCAGCAGCATTGCCACGATGAATCCTAGAACGAACAGTGGGATCAGGGGCGGATTTTTCCCACCTTCTACCGAGTGCTTGCGCCGCATATAAAGTCCAAGACCAGCAATGATTGGCGCTAGTAGCACCACTCGGGCCAGCTTGACTGTCACCGCGACGGCCAAGGCTGCGGCACTGACCGATCCACCGGCCGCCACCACTTGCGCGACCTCATGGGTTGAAGCACCAATTAACATCCCGGTGCTGCGGTCATCAAAGCCCAATAAGGCGCCCAACAACGGCATTGCCGGAATCATGAGCGTGCCGAAAAGTACCACCAGTCCGATAGCAGTGGCCACCTGATCTTGTTTGGCTCGGGTGACGCCCTCGGTTCCCGCCACTGCGGCTGCGCCACAAATTGAAAACCCGGTGGCGATCAAAAGTCGCTGGGGAAGCTCGATGCCCATTTTCCCACCGATCCACAAGGTGGCTGCAAATGTCACGCCGACTGAAAGTAGCACCACCAAAAGTACCCCGGGGCCGAGTCCAATGATGGTACCTAAGGATAGTTGCAGGCCGAGGAACACGATGCCTAAGCGAAGTAACTTCTTTGACGCGATCGCGATGCCGGGGTTCAGGACCTGGGGTACCGGGGCCAGATTGCGCCAGAGCGCACCGAGCAGGATAGCTAACAGGAGAGCACTGAATCCACTGAGGAATCGACTTGCGAAAATGCACAACAGGCCGGTGACGAGACAAACGGCGAGCCCGGGGGCCACAGATTTTATGCTGGCGTAGGTCGATAGCCGTGTCGCTGGCAACGGTTCACGTTGCGGATCATCTGTGTCTGGGGACTGGCTCTTGTTCTGCATATATTCAACTTCTCACGGTTGTCTCTGGTTCGGTATTCCTTGATCTGCTATCACGGGCATATGATCATGATATGGATCGGCCTCCCAATGACTTACAAGATATTGCCCAATGGATTCAGGTTTCATCGCTGACACTGCTAGTAGGAATCGCGGACCATGGGAGCCTGAGTGCAGGGGCGCGAGCCGTCGGCGTTGCGCAGCCCAATGCTACCCGCGCATTGAAGACGCTAGAACGACGGTTGGGCTACCCACTAGTCATCCGAAAAACCACTGGATCCACACTGACCGCCGAAGGTGTACTCACCGTGCAATGGGCCCGAGAGGTTCTGGCTTCCCTTGATAATTTGGCTGCCGGGGCGCGCACCCTAGCAAGTGAAGGCGGAACCGAACTGGTCTTCGCAGCCAGCATGACCGTGGCCGAATACCTGGCACCGTCATGGATCGGTACGCTTCACCGAAACCTGCCACAGGTGAAACCGCGCATGCGCATCATGAATTCCCAAGATGTGATCGCCGCGGTACAAAATGGTGAACTAACGTTCGGATTTGTGGAGACCCCGCAGATTCCTCAATCGCTGCGCTATCAAAAGGTCTGGGATGACGCCATGGCGGTGGTCGTAGATCCTTCTCATCCTTGGGCACAGCGAAACTCTCCGCTCAGCGTGCATGAGCTTCAAAGTACCGCGCTCATTGAGCGTGAGGACGGTTCAGGAACGCGCGCATTCCTGGACTATATTTCCCATGCCGAACGGCCCGAGCCGATTGCAGAATTTAATAGTAATTCGACAATTTGCCAGTGTGTAGCTGCTGGAATGGGACCGGCAGTGCTCAGCCAGTTAGCCGTTGCTGGATCGCTTGAGCAAGGCAAACTTGTGGAAGTTGAGTTTGAAGGACCAAGTCTATTGCGCGAATTCCGTGCCATTTGGTCACGGAACCACACCTTGAGCGCGACCGAACAAAAGATGCTTGAGATAGCGAGCCTTGCAGGCCGGGCAGACTAGTGCCCGGCCACGCACCTAGCTAGCGAGCTTGGAGATTTCCGTTTCCAACAGTGCAGAAAGACGACGGACGCCTTCGGTGATAGTTGCTTCATCCACGGCGCAGAAGGCCAGACGAAGTTTGTGGTGTGCCGATTCGGAGGAGCTAAAAGCTGCACCAGGAATGAAAATAACACCGGCTTCCACGCCTTTTTGCAGAAGTTCGTAGGTATCAATTCCTGCTGGCAAGGTTAACCAGATGAAGAATCCACCCTCGGGATGTGTATGGGTAATTCCGGCTGGTAGATGGGCGGCCAGCGCTTCGAGCATCGCGTCGCGTCGGGACCGGTAGAGATCATTGTAGGTCTGGATCTGTCCACGCCAGTCATGCTCGGTGAGGTAAGAGCTGATGATCATCTGATTCAAAGTTGGTGGGCATAGTGCCACCGCCTCGCCGGCAAGGTAAAAGCGGCGGAACAAATGAGTTGGCAGTGCAGCCCAGCCAATACGTAGGCCGGGGGAGAAAATCTTGGAGAACGAACCCATGTAGATGACATTCGTTTCATCCAAGCTACGCAACGTTGGGGCTGCTTCACCCTCATAACGCAGCATGCCGTATGGGTTATCTTCAAGGATCAGCACGCCTTCTTCGCGGCAGATCTGCACGATTTTCGGACGTCGTTCGGCAGCCAGGGTGATGCCTGACGGGTTATTGAAGTTCGGAATCGTGTAGAGGAACTTGATAGTTTCGCCCGCGGCGCGTAATTCGTGAATCTTTAAACGTAGCGCTTCTGGAACCAGTCCGTGCTCGTCGGTGAGTACCGGAGCGGCTTTCACCTGGTAAGCCTCGAAGGTATTTAGCGCACCGACATAGGTTGGGTCTTCGCAGAGTACGGTGTCGCCGGGATTGCAGAAAACCTTGCAGGCCATATCCTGCGCGGACTGGGAACCGTTGGTCACAACAACATCGTCAACCGAGATATTGGTGATACCTTCGGCAGCCATCACTTCAAGGATTTGTTCGCGCAGTTCAGGAGTGCCTAGGCCTGAACCGTATTGCAAAGCCACCGGGCCCTGTTCGGTGATGATGCGCTTGGCGATGTCACCAATTTTTTCCAGGGGGAGTACCTGTAGGTATGGATTGCCGCCAGCTAGCGAAACAAGGGAGGGGTCCAATGACAATTCGAAGACGTCGCGAACTGCGGATTGCTTGATCCCGGCCGCGCGTTCGGAGAACAGCGCTTCGTGAGTTGTTAACAAGGCGTCGACTGGCTGGTTCGTTGACATGGTCCTCCTCGACCGGCAGCTACCCGCTCGTTGCAGGAAGTGTGGCATCGCCTTTGGTGGTGCCCAAGCGAAGTTTTCTATTGGAATACTTTAGTATTCCAGCAGTAAATTTACCAGATGGCAAGGAATCAAAATTATTCGGTAGGTACGTCTTTAGCTTCTGATTCTGTCGTCGGGCGTTGATCAAGCCAAGCCTGAATAGCGCTCGGACGTATGCGCCGGTGAGTTCCGCGGTATTCCACGGGAATGATGCCCGCATCGGCCAGCTTGCGCAGATATGAATTTGAAATTCCAGCCATCTGCGCCGCCTGAGAGGTATTGAGTAGCAACTCGGTAGTCCCGATACTGACCGACTCGCCAGCTGCGAAGCGATTGAGCACCTCAAGCAAGGCGTCATGTGCGTCTTTAGGTAGTTGTAACGCGGTGCCGTTGACGAACACCGTGGTGTCCTCCGACTCGGCTAAAGCGCGTTGTAATCGCTGCGTAGTTTTCGCGTCTAGTGCTTCAAAGGTACGGACCCGGCCAAGTGCGGAAGTAGGTGATGCCATGTGTTCATCTTGCCTGAGAAAAGAGCAGAATGCATAGAATTTGGTCGTCAGGAAACTTACTGATGTATTTATCGATTATTACCCCAATGCGACGAACGGGGGTTGTAAAACGATCAACGGTTCCCGTATGGTGGAAATTGTAGGTCTAAAGAAAGTACTGACCAGCCATCTTCCGGCACACCACGACGGAGCGTTTCGCCTTACCTGGCAACGACGGAGTGGGATTGTGTATAGGGAAGCCTGATGTCCACCTTAAATGCGTTGGTTCGGGTTCCTTTGCGGTCGGATGAATGGTCATGCGCGTTCCTACGCTATGCCACAAGTTTCGTGGGTACTGCGTTTTCGTGAATCAGAACTTTCTTGAAAGCAGATACTTTTAATGTCTATTGAAACTACCTCAGACCTGACCACCATCACCGACGAAGAGATCTTCAACGCCCATCTTGGCGGCAAGCTCTCCGTTGAATCGAAGATGCCCCTGAATTCCAAGCGTGACCTCTCCATTGCTTACACCCCCGGTGTCGCCAAGGTATCCCAAGCAATTGCAGATGATCCAGCAAAGCACGCTACCCACACCTGGGCCTCACGCCTGGTCGCGGTCATCTCTGACGGAACCGCAGTCCTTGGACTTGGCAACATTGGTGCTGCCGCATCCCTGCCGGTCATGGAAGGCAAGAGCGCGCTATTCAAAGAATTCGGCGGCCTGGATTCAATCCCACTGGTACTGAACACCACCGACGTGGATGAAATCGTTGAAACCGTGATTCGTCTCCGCCCAAGCTTTGGTGCGGTCAACCTCGAAGACATCTCGGCACCGCGCTGCTTTGAAATTGAAAAGCGTTTGATCGAAGCCTTGGACTGCCCGGTGATGCATGATGACCAGCACGGCACCGCCGTAGTGGTGCTGGCAGCGTTGATTGGCGCGGCCCGCCACACCAAACGCGAAATCAGCTCGCTGAAGGTTGTCATCTCCGGCGCCGGCTCTGCCGGCGTTGCCGTGACAAACCTGCTACTGCAAGCTGGTGTCGATGACGTGATCGTTCTCGATTCACGCGGAACCATTCACCGTGAACGAAATGATCTCAACGCGGTCAAGGCAGAACTTGCCGGGCGTACCAATCGTGAGGACGTCATGGGTGGTCTTGCCGAAGCGTTGGAAGGCGCCGATGTTGTTGTTGGCTTGTCCTCTTCGCAGTTTGACGAGGCAGCAATAGCCAAGATGAACAAGGACGCGATCATCTTCGCGCTGTCTAACCCAACCCCGGAAATCATGCCGGACGTTGCTAAGAAGTATGCGGCAGTAGTAGCCACCGGACGCAGTGACTTCCCTAACCAGATCAACAACGTACTCGCATTCCCAGGCATCTTCCGTGGAGCCTTGGACTCGGGTGCCAAGAAGATCACCGAAGCGATGAAGGTTGCCGCGGCACACGCCATTGCTGACCTCGTCGGCGATGATTTGTCCGCCGATTACATCATTCCTTCTGCCATCGATGATCGTGTGATGCCAGCGGTTGCCGCCGCAGTGGGCGCGCTGGCCGAAGAAGCTAAATAATTCCTCCACAGAGGAAACATGCTGAATAGGTCGCAACAGTAATCGTTGCCAGACCAAGGTGAGCGTCCGAGAATCAGTGATGATTCTCGGACGCTCACCTGTTTAAGCACAGATCGAATTAGACGGTGGCGGGCGCCTTGGCCCGTAGTGCATCGGCTTCTTCCCAATTACTTGGGCCCTGGGTAAACGCTCCACGGTAGCGGGCGGCCGGATGACGCTCATTGAGCAAGTCTCCGTCGCCGAAAAGCTTCTGACGCAAGGTGCCTTCGGAGTACTCGGACTGTGCCAAACCACGCGCGCGGAGGACCGGCAGCACCTTGTCCGCAAATTCTTGGAAGGAACCTGGGATCACCCAATTGATGACGTTGATGCCATCAATTCCAGCGGCCTGCCAAGTTTCGAGCTGATCTGCGATCTGCTCGGGCGTACCAACCAAGCGGGTGCTGTGGGACTGAAGCGTTGCCACATCCTCAAGAGTCGGTTCGCGATCTGTAATGTGCTTCCCGGCCCATTCGGCCATTCCCTTGGAGGTATTGGTATCAAGGTCCTTGAGCTTGGTTTCCTTCGGGTATACCCGCCCGGTCCTGTCGAGGATCGCCATGTGCGCCAAGTAGCCGTCGACGCTAATGAACTCATCGTAGTACTTGGACTTTTCTAGTGCTTCTTCCTCGGTGTCGCCAATAACGAAAGATAGTCCCTGGAAGAACTTGATGTCCTCGGCCCGGCGCCCATGGGAAACAGCCAAGCGGCGGGTTTCGTCGATCAGTTCTTTGGCGACGGCAGGTGTCGGAGCAATAATGAACGTCGCCTCGGCATTGCGCGCTGCAAAATCCCGGCCCGATGCGGAAGACCCAGCTTGGAAAAGTACCGGTGTGCGCTGCTTGGATGGCGAAGGCAGGTGAGGTCCTTCGACTCGGTAGCGCTTTGACTGGTGGTAGATCTTGTTGATCTTTGCTGGATCCGCGTACCGCCCATTTTCCTTGTCCTTGAGCAAGGCGCCTTCATCCCACGAGCCTTCCCAAAGTTTGTAGGTGACGTCGATGTACTCGTCGGCCCAGACATAACGTTCGGTATGGTCTGTCAACGCTGGCAGACCGAAGTTGCGCGAGGCGTTTTCGTTGATGCCGGTGACAACATTCCAGGCGATGCGCCCATTAGAAATGTGGTCCAGGGTGGAGATCTGTCGGGCAAAGTTAAACGGGTGGTTCTGCACGATGTTTGAGGTGGTGGCCAAACCTATCTGCGTGGTGTGCACTGCCAAAGCACCGAGCAACACGGTGGGGTCATTTGACGGGATCTGCAGACCTTCATGGACATACACGTCATAGTCGGCTTCCGTATCTCCGTAAAGTCCGGAGACATCGGCGAAGAACATCGCGTCGAACTTTGCCTCCTCCAAAATCTTGGCGAGATTGATCCAGGTATTAACGTCGTTGAATTCAGTTTGCCCGGCATCTGGGCGGCGCCACTGACCGTGCTGGATATGGCTGGTGGTGTTCATGACGAAGGCGTTGAAATGAAGTGGTTTTCCCATGGTTGTTCTCCCGGTCTTTTGGCAGTAGCGGCTAGCTCCCTTTATGCGATACTTTCAGCGTTCGTTCGGACGGTCGAGCCTTAAGAATGAAGAAGTCTTGGCATGTAGCTGCATGACGCAATGAGGCTTTTGTTACCAGGTTGGGACCTGGGTTTATGACCAGAGAAGACTTCCCTAGTCCTGAAACGAAGCTAGACATTGGAGCGATGAATGCTGAGGGCGGTTGTCGTCCTTGCCCGAACGCCATCTTTTCCTTCAGTTCCGCGATGGTGACGCTAACCCGCTACCGAACCGGGCCAGCCAAGTTATCCACAATTGAGAATTCTTGTATCCACGTGACCCTGATTCTCGCAACACTTGCAGGTACCTGAACCCACCTTGTGAGGAAGAGACATGGAAGATTATTCAGAAGCTACGATATGCGTCCGTTGCAGTTTGCCAGTAAAGGGACTGGCGCTGCTGACCAATGCCGAAATTGCCGCGACGGGTTTTGCCATCTTGCTGTGCAGAGGCGAAAGGAGCCCACGAGTTCTTGGCTTCACTCTCGGGTTGTCCAGTCTTGGCCACAGTGAAGTGATGACCGTCGGCGGAACCGATGACGAAGTTTTTGCGTTACTCACGCACCTCGCCGAACAAGTTACAAGGCACGGACAGAGCTTCGATGTTGGCTCCCAGTGCACTTCGGTGTTTAGCGACTTGTTTTTTCGAGAGGCACCGTGTGGGCTACACGATTTGGATATCGTCAGCGAGATCTGTGGTGATGAAATTCCCACGTGGCTACAGTGCGACGAACCATTGAGTTTTATCAGCCTTGAAGAAGAGCCTTACGCAGGACGTGGTTGATAAATCAGGCCAAGAAGGGGAAATAAATAAGATCTGGAAACCGCACGTTCCCTAAGGAGAGACATCATGTGCGATATGTGCAATGGAATGACTCGTAAACAGGTAGAAGCCCAGACGGCTCAACGCATTCGAGATTACGGCAGGGAGATTATTTATGTCGAGGGCGACGAATGCTACGAGCCCTATGCCTACACCGTCGGTTTGAGCAAAATTGGGCACCCGGAGTTTCTCGTCCGCGGTTTAGATGTGGAAGACAGTTTGCAGATGTTGAACGGATTTTCAGCATCCGTACTTGAGAATCATGAACATTTTGCTCACGCGCATACCTCTTGCTGGAAGGACGGGCGACTTCTGGTTTTCTCCGGCATATCTACAGGGATTCGGTTGCAGGTGCCCTTTGCGTACAGGCGTTACGGCGAATCGGTGCGCGTATTAGAGATTCTTTTTGCTGGTGATGATTTTCCACTTGGAGCACTACAGGCCAACCAAAATTAGCGCGTAAATTTGCCGATGTGGGCCTCGGGCTGGTTCCGAAAAACTGAAGTTTGCAGGATTTCGTCTCTGGGTTGGGTCGTAGATTTTTCGGTGAAATCCTTGGTTTATTGACTTCTTTGGTCTGACCACATGGGAATGTAATCAGCTTCATCTGTGAGCTTCGGTGCAAGTGATAGATGCTGGTGGGTGTCGGTAGAAGACGGGCGCAGAAAGTGAGTAGGCTTGTAATATGGCTTTCCGAAATCGTCGCGCTGCGGCCCTCCCAGCAAAATTATCCCGTTCGTGGCTCCTGGTTAACGCTGCCAGAGAAGAAGACTTCGGACCCGGTTTAGCTTGTGAAGCTGATTCGGTGATTTTTGATATGGAAGCAGCAGTTCCCGACGATAAAAAAGCTTTCGCCCGCGACAACGTGGTGCGCGCACTTTCCAACGGCATGACCGCCTGGGTCCGCGTGAACGGTACCGACACCGACTTCTGGGCAGATGACCTTGCAGCACTGTCTGAGACCCCTGGCCTACGCGGCGTCATGCTCGCAATGACCGAAAAGCCAGAGCAGGTCACCTACACCGCAATGCGTTTGCGTGCAGGCACCCCGGTGCTCGCGCTGATCGAAACTGCCGTAGGTATCGAAAACGCCACCAACATCGCCTCGGCTCCGGGCACTTTCCGTTTAGCCTTCGGTGTTAATGATTTCCGTAAAGACACCGGTGTTTCTGATGACCCGATGGCGTTGGCGTATGCACGCGGCAAGCTCGTGATTGCATCCCGCGTTGGTAAGCTGCCAGGCGCTATCGACGGTCCACCGGCTCCCGGCGCAAATGCTGCCAAGGTTACCGAAGAAACACTGGTCACCGCCTCCATGGGTATGACCGGAAAGCTTTCCCTATCCAGCGAACATGTTGATGGTATCAACGCTGCACTGGCTCCAAGCGAGGACGAGCTCTCCTGGGCCATGGAGCTGCTCGAAGCACACGCCGCGGGCGCCTCAGTGGGCGATGGTTCGTACTTGCCTCGACTCGCTCGTGCGCAGAAGATCGCCGACCTGGCCGACTCTTACGGATTGTGGAACGCCTAGACTTCACAAGCAATAAAACACTGGCTGGAATTCACCTCACGGTGGACTCCAGCCAGTGCTGTATCTAAGCCAAACCGATGGCGGCGATGCCAACCTGAAAGGTTGCCATCGCCGCCATCGGTATTAATTATTGACAGTGTATCCGGAGCTTAGCGGATCGTGTCCGGATCCTGCGCAGCTTGGTGAGCGCCACGGTTCTTCGAAGAACCGATCACGTCACCGGCCTTCCACTCTGCCCAGCCTGGACGGGCGGACATGAAGTTCTCAATTTCTGCCTTATTGGCTTCCAGCTTCGGATCATTCTTCAGGTACCAGCGGGTTTCGCGAGCCACCATACCGGAGAGAATTAGCAGACCGATCAAGTTCGGCAGTGCCATCAAACCGTTCATCATGTCCGAGAAGTTCCAGACAGCGGTCAGCTCGGTGGTGCAACCTACGTAAACGACCAGCGAGAAGACGATGCGGAATGGCATGACCAGCTTGCGACCGAACAGGCGCTCGATATTTCGTTCACCGTAGTAGCACCAGCCAAGGATGGTGGAGAAGGCGAACATGACCAAGCCAATGGTGACGATCCAGTGGCCCCATTCACCTGGCAGGCCGTTAGTGAAGGCCTCGCCGGTCATCAGTGCAGCGGATATCTGTTCACCGGTTGCCTCATCGACCAGCTTCCAGGAACCGGTGGTGATGATAACCAGACCGGTGCAGGTAACCACGATGATGGTGTCAATGAAGGTCTGGGTCATGGAAACCAAGCCCTGACGTACTGGGTGGGTGGTCTGCGCCGAAGCTGCAGCGATAGCAGCCGAACCCATACCGGACTCGTTGGAGAAGATACCGCGAGCTACACCGAACTGAACGGCGATGATGATTGCCGAACCGGCGAAGCCGCCGACTGCCGAGGTGCCGGTGAAGGCGTCGGTGAAGATCTCACCGAATGCAGCAGGAATGCCAGATACGTTGGAGATGAGGATGTAGATCGCAGCTGCCACGTAGAAGACGATCATCACTGGAACGAAGCCAGCGGTGACTCGACCGATGGACTTGATGCCACCAACAAGAACAGCGATGGATAGTACGGTCAGAATGACGCCGGTAACCCATGGGGTGACGTTGAATGAGCTCTCAAGGTTGATCGCGATCGAGTTGCCCTGAGTCATGTTACCGATGCCGAAGCAGGCCAGGGTCGCGGCGATGGCGAAGAACAGTGCCAAGAACTTGCCGAAAGGACCCTTGATGCCGCGTTCGAGGTAGTACTGTGGACCGCCGGATTTTTCGCCAGCTGCGTCAGTTCCGCGGAAGCGAACACCCAAGTAGGCTTCGGTGTACTTTGATGCCATACCGAGTAGGCCGGTGACCCACATCCAGAATAGTGCGCCCGGTCCACCAATGCCGATGGCGGTAGCAACACCCACGATGTTACCGGTGCCGACAGTTGCGGCCAATGCAGTGGTTAGCGCCTGAAACTGCGAGATATCGCCTTCAGCTTCGGCGTCTTTGCGCTTGAGCAGGCCCAGACGAAGTGCTGCTGCGAGCTTGAGGAACTGCAAACCGCCTAAGCGGATGGTCAGATACAACCCGGTGCCCAAGAGCAACGGGATGAGGACAAACGGCCCCCAAATAACCGAGGAGATATCTCCGAAGAGTGTTCCCAATGCGTCCATGAGTTCTAGATCCTTCGATGCGAGTGATTGATGATGATGATGACTGCCATTCGAAGTGACATTGTGAGCCATCATACGTGATGCTGAGAGTCAAGTCACAACCGTTGTTTCGTGTCGCACTAACGGGATTAAGAGCGGATTAAAAGATGTCCCCGCGTCTAAAACCTGACGCGGGGACATCTAAGGGTTAGTGGCTAAAGGGAAGCGAATTTAATCGTGGAAGTGCCCAGACCATCGATGCTAGTTTCGAGCAAGTCTCCTGCCTTCAGCCATGGACGGCGCCCATGCTCGTCACGTCGGCCCAAGGCCACCCCGGCGGGGGTTCCGGTGAGGATCAAATCGCCAGGCTGCAACTCATTGATGACCGATAGGTAGGAGACTAGTTCGGCCGCGGAGAACACTAGATCGTCCGTGGAATCTTCCTGAACTACCTCACCGTTGACCTTCGTGGTGATCTTCGCGCCCGCGCTAAATTCATCGGAGGTGACCAACCATGGGCCCACTGGAGTCGACTTGTCCCACGCCTTACCCTGCAACCATTCGGTGGTTCGTCCCTGGAAACCGCGCATGGAGACATCGTTGGAAACCGCATAACCAGCAATATGTGCTGCCGCATCTTCGACGGAGATGCGCCGGCCGGCGGTACCGATGACGATGGCGAGCTCACCTTCGTAATCCATGCGGTGATCCTCGGCAGGGATTTCTACAGTGTCATTTGCTCCGCAGAGCGTGGAAGCGAACTTTGCGAAAACCGTAGGGAACTCTGGTTCCTCGGCACCCACCTCGGCTATGTGGTTCCGGTAGTTCAGGCCTATGCAGTACACCTTGGCCGGGTTGGGGATCAGCGGGGCATAATCAGCCTCGGCTTCGGCAATCGAGTCACCGACTAAGGCTCGTGCGACGACTTCTTGCTGGGTTGGATCATCGAGACGTAGGAACTTCTGAATGTTCGACAAGTTTTCCAGGTAGTACAGTCTGCCATCTTCAATGACGGCGGCCGTTGTTAGTCCGGGTTCGGTGGTCAGTCGCACGGTAGCTAGTTTCATGTTTCTATCTCACTACATTCGCACCGTCTTGGCTAGCATGTTGCGCCATGCAGATAGGCCAAAACGACACTCATATCTGACCAAGTCAGCTGAAGATTTATCAAAATGATACCGAACGATGAGCGCTAAGGCCGGTAAACTTGGGGCGAATGCTGAGTATAGGTACCTATTCCAGCTCAGTGGATGATACGAAACTAAAGTGAAGCAGGTCTTAATGTGGGTGACTTTTTCGGCGAAAGATATCGCCAAATTTTATTCGCCTCCTGGCAGCATTTGTGGCTTGTAGCCCAATGCCTCGTCTTGGCGACAATCATTGCGGTGCTGATCGCCGTGCTGGTGTATCGCAGCAAATCGTTGGCCGGTTTGGCCAATGGCATTAGTGCAATTGGGCTGACCATCCCGTCCTTTGCACTGATCGGTATTCTTATCGTTCCTTTCGGCTTTGGTGTTTTACCGGCGGTGATCGTCGTGACGTTCTTCGCGGCCCTGCCAATTCTGAGAAATGCCATCGTGGGACTAAACAACATCGAACCGACGGTCGTTGAATCGGCGAAGGGCATCGGCATGAGCCGCATGAAAACCCTGATCTCCGTCGAACTGCCCATGGCCTGGCCCGTGATCTTAACCGGCGTGCGCATCTCAGCGCAGATGGTTATGGGTGTGGCCGCAGTTGTCTCCTACGCGCTGGGCCCTGGGCTTGGCGGGTATATCTTTTCGGGCCTATCCCGGCTGGGTGGTGCAAACGCCTTAGAATCCGTCGTCACCGGCGTGGTCGGTGTTGTCATCTTGGCGCTCATTCTTGATTTGATCTTGCTCGGCGTTGGCCGACTGACTATCCCGCGAGGTATCCGTGTCTGAAAATAAAGTCGAAACCAGTACCGAACAGAACGTCACCGGAGCGTCGATCATGCTCCAGGAAGTCACCAAGACTTACCCTGGACAGAAAAAACCCGCGGTTGGCGGCCTGACTCTTGAGATCCCTGCAGGCTCCATCGTGATGTTTGTTGGTCCCTCGGGCTGTGGCAAAACCACAACGCTGAAAATGATTAACCGGCTGATCGAGCCGACCTCTGGCGAAATTATCATCAACGGAGAAGACGTGACAGAGATGGACGGCGACGAACTGCGCCGCCGTATCGGGTACGTCATCCAGGCCGGAGGCCTCTTCCCGCACATGACCGTGGCTACTAATATCGCCATGGTGCCCAAGATGCTGGGTTGGTCTAAAGAAAAAATTGCGGCCCGCGTAGATGAGCTGCTTGAACTCGTATCGCTTGACCCTGAGCTCTATCGCGACCGCTTCCCGAAGGAGCTTTCTGGTGGACAGCAGCAGCGCGTAGGTGTGGCCCGTGCCTTGGCGGCTGATCCACCGGTGCTATTGATGGATGAGCCATTCGGCGCGGTGGACCCGATCACCCGTCAGCGTTTGCAAGACGAACTGCTCAACATTCAGTCTGAGGTTCAGAAAACCATTGTTTGTGTGACCCACGACTTTGATGAGGCTGTGAAGCTGGGAGATTGGATCGCGATCTTCAACGAAGGCGCGCAACTGGAGCAGTACGATTCCCCGGAACGTATTCTGGCTAACCCGGCCAGCGAGTTCGTAGAAAACTTCATCGGCTCCGGTGCCGGTCTAAAGCAGCTGACGTTGACTCGCGTGAACGAGGTGGAACTCTCCGAGGCAATCACTACAACCGCCGGAAAGAATGCCTCGGATGTACTGTCGCAATTGCAAGGTGCCGGCCGCAAATATGTGGTGGTACTCGATTCACGCGGACGTCCGGTGCGCCGTCTAAACCGCCGGCAGCTTTCTCGTGCGGAAATCATCGATGGTACTTACGATCCGGATTTGCCGGTAGTCGGTGAGCAGGCAACGCTCAATGATGCGTTGGACACCATGCTTGTTGCCAGCACGGAGTCTGCTTTGGTCACCGGGCGGCGCGATGTCCTCAAGGGAATCATCACCGTACAAACGGTCATGGAAGCGATCGCTGCCACTAACTCCAACATGGATGGGGACCATGACGCCCCGGTGGGATTGAACTCTGGTGCAATTAACTTGCGAGATATCCAGTTGGATAGTCAGCAATCTGGTGGTGAGACTTCGTGAACGCAGAAAAACGCGGACTGATTTACCAGTTGTTAGGTATCGCGGCAGCTTTCGGAATCTTGGTGATTTGGCTGGTTAACGCCAACCTCACCGAGACGGAAAGGCAAACGCTGGACCCGGCAACAATCTGGGGGTACACGAAGGAGCACCTAGAAATCACGCTGATTTCAGCGGTGATCGTTCTGATCATTGCGATTCCGCTTGGTGTCATTCTCACCCGTCCTGCTTTTCGCAAGGCAGCACCCGTGGTGCGCGCAATTGCAAACTTTGGCCAGGCAGCACCGGCCATTGGCGTAATCGTACTTCTGGCTTTCTGGCTGGGATTCGGCCCCGTCACGGCTATTGTCTCCTTGGTGATTTATGCGATCCTTCCGGTACTTTCGAATACCATTGTCGGCTTACAGCAAGTTGATGAGCGGCTCGTAGAAGCAGGGCGCGGTATCGGAATGAGCCAATCTGCGGTCCTCTTCAAGGTGGAGCTACCGCTTGCGGTTCCGGTCATGCTTTCCGGAATTCGAACCGCTTTGGTACTGCTCGTTGGTACGGCCACTTTGGCGACCTTCATTAATGGCGGTGGACTTGGAATTCTCATTACCACCGGGGTGAACCTGAACTTGAACGCGGTGTTGATTGCCGGTTCGCTGCTGGTTGCACTACTTGCGCTGACCATCGACTGGCTGGGGCGAGTCGTGGAACAGGTCGCTCGGCCGAAAGGACTCTCATGAATCGCAAACTGAAATTTGGGGCCCTATCCTTCGCAGCACTCATTGGCTTGACCGGGTGCGGGCTGAGCCCGGCAACCGGTACGGTGCCAGATGCTAATCCCGGGCTTATCAAAGCAGATCAGTCGCTGGACAAAGACGCCAAAGTGACTGTCACCTCGAAGTCCTTTACCGAACAATTACTCTTGGGCAAGATTTCGGTGATCGCATTGGATGTTGCCGGTTACAACGTCACCGACCTGACTAATGTGCCAGGCTCACAGCCAGCACGTCAGTTATTGCTCTCGGGAGATGCCAGCGCATTGTGGGAGTACACGGGAACTGCCTGGCTGACCTACCTAGGGCATGAAAAGCCCATCGTTGGCGCTGAAAAGCAGTGGCAAGCGGTGCATGATGAGGACGTAGCCAATGGGATTGTGTGGGGTAAACCAGCCCCGTTGAACAACACGTATGCCATGGCCATGAACCGCGAGGTGGCCGATCGCTTGGGCATTACAAAGCTTTCCGAGATGTCCAAGCTGGATTCAAAAGAGCTGACCTTCTGCGTTGATCCGGAGTTCAACTCGCGGCGTGACGGTCTAACTCCAATGCTTGAGCATTACGGGATGAAGCGCGGAAGCCAGGTCAAGGAGGACAACGTTGGCCTTTATGATGTGGGTGCTATCTACCAAGCGACCGCAGAAGGTGCCTGTAACTTCGGTGAGGTCTTCACGACTGATGGACGTATCAAGGCGTTGGATCTGACGGTATTGGAAGATGATAAACAATACTTCCCAAGCTATAACGCAGCGCCTGCCTTCAACGGGGAGTTCTTGAAAAAGAACCCTGGTGTCAAAGACGTGATGGCGCAGATTGCGCCGCTCCTTACCGATGAGGTTCTGTTGGACCTGAACTATCAGGTGGACGTCGAGGGACGCGAACCTGCCGACGTAGCTTATGAATGGATGCTCAACGAGGGTCTAATAACGGCCCCCTAAGAACATAGTTAACAGCAAGTAACCGCCTTCGGAGGGATCCTCCGAAGGCGGTTACTTGCTGTTAACCCGGATAAAGCAGCGCACGCGCAGAGTTTACGCGCAGTTGGTTCTTTGCTGCGGCCTACCTTGAGACACTGATGAAGCGGGCAAGACTTATTGCTTTGTGGTCCATGCAAGTGTCATCAACAAAAGTGCTCAGGAACCCCCGCGGGTACCAAGCTCACCGTCGACTTCATCGGCGAACTTCGTGGTTTTGGCGGTGCCTGGTGACTCTTCTTGCCAGATCTGTTCAAGGTCTGCTGCTAGCTCAGCTTCTTGTTCCTGTTTGTCTGGGATGTTTTCATGGGTGCTCATGCGGTCAGTCTATCCATCAAACCAACGGGAGATAAGACTTTTTTCAAGAATTTTTGAAAGCTAAATTACTAGTCAGATAGAAGTTAGGTGGCGAGCTTCGAAAGATTTTAAAGATTTCTTGCGCAAGGTGGTTGACGCTTCAACTTAAACAGTGCAATACTTGTATCAGCAAAACAAATTGAAACGTCAACTACATGGTTGGCGCCTTAGAAAGGAATTTGAAAATGACTTCAACTGCAACTTCGCCACTGACCACCGGTACCTGGAACCTGGATGCATCGCACTCGGAAATTGGCTTCTCGGTTCGTCACGCAGGCGTTTCTAAGGTCCGCGGTAGCTTCCAGGAATTTGACGCAACCTTGACTGTTGGCCAGACCCTAGCAGAATCTTCGGTAGAAGCTACCGTGAAGATCGACTCGGTCAACACCAAGGACGCAAACCGCGACGGTCACCTAAAGAGCGGCGACTTCTTCAACGCTGAAGAATTCCCAGAAATGACCTTCAAGTCCACCGGAGTTAAGGGTGATGACGAAGAGTTCGTTTTGGTTGGCGACTTGACCGTCCGCGGCGTTACCAAGCAGGTTGAGTTCAAGGCTGAGCTCGGCGGCCAGGTTGTCGACGCTTTCGGTGCAACCCGCGCTGGCTTCTTTGCTGCGACCACCATCTCCCGCAAGGAATTCGGTATCACCTGGAACGCTGCTCTCGAAGCAGGCGGCGTGTTGGTTAGCGACAAGGTCAAGATCGAGATCGACGCATCGTTCGTCCTGCCAACCGCAGAATAAGTTTCCCGTATCCTTCCATGGGGGATGGATAGGGGCCGATACAGACGGAGCCCCGGTCACCACACATCATGTGTAGTGACCGGGGCTCCGTCGGCTTTTGTGCCGGTGCGTACTATGAGTAGTCCGAATACATCATGGAAGTTCCGGCAAACGAGAAAGCAACAACGATCAGGAAAATGATGTAAAGAACGCCGATAATTCCGAAGATCGTTCCAATCCAGCCGGTGACCTTTCCAACGGTGGCATCGGTGTTAAATTCTCGTTCGGCTTTCTTGGCCTTCACGATGGCTATAGGGCCCAGAATAATGCCCACGACAAAGAGTGAAATGATCCCTAAGATCATCGATGTTTGCGCTAACTGGGCACCTTCGGCCTGCTGCGGGTTGTAGCCGTACGCCGGGTATCCCGGAGCGCCTCCAAACTGCTGATTCTGTCCTGGGTATTGGTTCGGGTATTGATTTGGGTGCTGGCTGGAATACTGCGGAGGCTGTCCAGAGGTGTATGGATTGGTCGGTTCGTTATTTTCGGTACTCATTGGTGACTCCTAAAACTAAAAAATGGTTGGTAAATCAAGGCCTCAGCCGTTCTTTGACTAATTGGAACCATAGATTGAGGCTGGAATTAGGAACAGCATGAGAAGGAAATACCCAACGACTGCCAGAACTTGCAACGCCCCAAAAATCAAACCGATTAGTCCGGTAACCTTGCCAACCGTAGCTTGAACTCCATAATCTCGTTCGGCTTCGTGCGCTTTCATCAGAGCGATTGGACCGAGGATCACTCCGACAACAAAAAGTGAAAGGATCCCGAGGACCATCGAGGTCTGGGCGAGGGAATACCCTGGACTCAACAATGGGTAAGCGTTTTGTGTGGAGGCGGGCGCTTGCCATTCGGGTTGCGGTCCCCGTGGTGACTGCGTCATCCTTCTTCGCCTCCTCTGCGCCTAGATACTGTTCTTCTAATGCTAGGCCAGCGTCATGAATTCCCGCACCCTCTTGACTGATTTCTATAATTGAAGACCATGACTTGGGCTTCATTTCTGGCATACCTCGGGGTATGTGTGATGGTCACTCTCTCGCCAGGGCCGGACACGTTCTTAGTGCTTCGTTTCTCTCTGGTGCGGCAGTTTCACGGTATCGTTGCGGCGCTTGGCATGGTGACGGCCATATTTGCGTGGGCTACCTTAGCCGGTGCGGGCGCGGCCTCGGTGATGCAGCGCTATCCGGTAGTTGAAACGGTCATCGCCATTCTTGGCGGACTGTATCTGATGTACTTGGGAATCTCTGGATTCCGCAATTCCCGGGCCGTCGCCAATGCGGATAACGCGATTGCACGCACCGAGACGCGAAATGTTCACGCTAATACAATGCAGCGGCGGACGGGCCGACAAGCATTTATCGCTGGTGTTCTTTCGGCGGCACTGAATCCAAAGCTAGGGTTATTGTTTCTGGCGATGATGCCAAGTTTCATCCCTAAAGGTTCAAATACCTTGTGGTGGGGGATGGGACTAGGCGCGGTCTTTGCCGTGGTCGGCTTTCTTTACCTGCTGACCCTGAGCGCAGTCGCCGCGAAAGCCATGCATTGGTTCAAGAAGCCTGAGATTACGCTGCGTCTAGAACTAGTCGCCTGTATAGCGTTGACCGCCATGGGCGTTGGCGTGCTGCTCAGTACGCTGTTCTAATTTAGTCGCTTTGCGTACCAATGCGCATGCAGCCAAGTAGCGACGGCCACCAGCAGAATACTAAGCCAGAAACCTATTGCGAAAATCTGGGTGTAGTTTCCTTGTTCTGCGAGATCCGCAGTCAGGTAAGTGGCAGCCGAAGCTCCAAAGAACAATGCGAAGACAAAGAACGAGACCGTTGTGGCACGAGCTTGAGGTGCCACTTCGGTGGCCCAGCCTTGCATCGAGGAATGCATAATCGCGTTAGCCGCACCGATGAGGAACGCCGTCACGGTATAGGCCACTGCGGAGGGCCACAACGCAGAAGGTGCAAAACTGAGAGTCAGGATGATCCCGCCGATTCCGATAAGCCATGTGCGAGAAAACCTCGGCACGAGTATCCGCATGAACCGTGCTCCGAGAATCACGCCGATCGCAAAACCGCAGCCCAGAACACCGGCGAGCCAGAATCCCATCCCTACGCTTTGTAAGGCCGGCACGATATAGGTCAAGAAGCCCATGAGCAGTCCGCCTTCGAGGAAGACCACCGCGTAGAGCAACAAATTCTCCCGGCCAAAGGCAGCTTTGAAATTCCGTTCGGTTTGTTCGCGTTGTGGCTCCGCCACATGGCGTAGCGACCAGAGGGCAGCGAGGGCTCCGAATGCGGGAAGTAAGAAGACCAAACGCCAATCAATGGATGTGGCGATGGCACCGGCAACGAGCGTCGCCAAGGTGGTGCCCAAGGACGAAAAGATCTGCAGATCCGAGAGTCCACGAGCCTTAGCAAGCCCAACGCGGGTATCGCCCAGCAACGTCAATAATGTGGGATAGAGGGCACCGAACATCAGTCCGGTCAACGCCCGGGCTATCAGTAGGGCGAGAAAAGAAGTGAATAGCGTGCTGGCGATTGCGCCTAGGGTGGCGCCTAACAATGCATAGCGAAGCACCGTGAGGCGGCCGAACCGATCGCTTAGTAGCCCCCAAATCGGCTGCCCCAATGCGTAAAGCAAGGAGTATCCGGCCACAAGTTCTACCGCTTGAGACAACGATAATGCCGTGCTCAACGAGAGGGCGACGAACATGGGCGGTGTGGCATATCGGTCAAAGAACGCTAAAAATCCAACAAAACGCAACGCCGAGTCGGGCAGCTGCCGAGGTGCCACAGCCGGTGACTTGCTCAATATTTTTCCTACCGTTGAACCCATCATCTACGAACATCTTATGTTCTCAAGTTAGGCCAAATCATTGACGAAGATGACATGGCCCGAGCCGTCAGATGACGGCTCGGGCCATGAATGAACTTACAAGAATTAGATCTTGACCAGCGCAGGGTTCATGAACGCGCTGAAGAACTCGGTAAGTTCTGCGGTTGCAGTCAGTGGAAGAACCTGTGCCACATACTGATCTGGACGTACTACGACCAAAGCGCCATTTTCACGGCTTATTGAACGGGCTTCGAAAATTTCTTGGCCATCAACAAGTTCTGAGCAATAGGCCTTTTCGTAGTCGGTGAGCTGCAAAGAACCGACCTTGGGCAACAACACCGCTGGTAGCTGCGCCACCGTAGTGTCGGTGTGGGATCCTTGGAAAATTCCTTTGAGATCAAACGCGGATTCTGTGCCGGCTGCGCTGAAAGCATTCAACGGTGACTGCGCGTGCTGAGCTAGGAATTCCATCAGTGCATCGAACTTCGGTGAAGCGCCGGAGGCGTTCTGATCGGCGAACGCGTACAGTCGCCAGCGGCCGTCAGCCTTGGCGGTGTGTCCGAGCCCGACTTGGTGGGCATCAGCAATCCGCGTGACTGGTGAGGAATAGAAACGTTCGCCTACCGGGAAGCCAGCAGCTAGGTGCTGATGGGTGGTGCCGCCGGTGAGCAAAGACTTCGTGTATTGCGTTCCGAACCCTGCGGTGAACCGACCGCCCTGAACGAACTGCGCCTGAACTTCCTCCGGATCCATGCCACCAGCTTCAGGATTATTTGGGTCCTTCGGAGCAGTGGACATGGTCTTGGACCATTTGGTGTCAAAGTCGATCAGTTCCTGAGCAATAACCTGACGTTCTTGAGAATAGGTGCGCAGCAGAGACTGTGGGCTTTGTCCGCGAAGTACCGCGGCCAGCTTCCAACCAAGGTTGAAGGCGTCCTGCATGGACACGTTCATGCCCTGGCCGGCCTTGGCCGAGTGCGTGTGGCAAGCGTCCCCGGCGATGAAGATGCGAGGCTCGGTATCTTCGGCCGAATCGGCGGTCAAGTTGTCGAAGCGGCTGGCTAGTCGCTGACCTACCTCGTAGACAGACCACCAGGCGATTTCCTTGACGTCCAAGGTGTACGGGTGCATGATGCGACGTGCCGTATCGATGAGTTGATCCGAGGTGAAGCGACTACGTGCTTCGCGGTCGGTGGGGTCAAGCTTCCCAAGATCCACGTATAGGCGGACCATATGTCCACCTTCGCGTGGGATCAACAAGATATTGCCACCGTCTGCCGATTGAATGGCAGCCTTGAAACGAATGTCAGGGAAGGTGGTGGTGGCAAGAATATCCATCACGCCCCACGCATGGTTTTTAGCATCGCCTTCGAGCTTGATGCCCATGGAACGGCGTACGTTTGAACGGGCGCCGTCGGCACCAACAATGTATTTGGCCTGCACGGTGAATTCTTCACCCCGTTCGCCGCCCCGACGAAGCTGCGCTCGCAGCGGGTAGTCGACCTCTTCGGTGTCTTCGACACTGAGCAGCTCAACACCATAGTGAGGCGCGAGACGGCTCGGATTTTTCCCCATTTTCTCGAAGAGAAATTCCTGCAAACGAGCCTGATTAACAATCAGGTGCGGGTATTCGCTAAGTCCCTCGGCAACGTCTTTTACTCTGCCGCTGCGCGAGATATTCTCGCGTTCATTTTCATCCGGACGCCAGAAGACGGTCTCGTTCACCGCGTAGGCTTCACGGATTAGCCGATCTGCCAAGCCGAAGGCGTTAAACATTTCCACGGTTCGGCATGCGACGCCGTCGGCGTGGCCGAGCTTAAGCGGTTCGGCGTTACGCTCCACGATGAGGGTAGAGATTTCCTGGAACTCGGAGAGCTGTGCGGAGAGCACCGCACCGGCCGGGCCGGTACCTACTACGAGAACATCAACCTGCTCGGGGATCGTCTCCGAGTCCTCCAGCGCTGGGTTAGCTGGCTGAAGTTCCGGGTCGCCGGGGTGATATCCATTTTCGTAGTACTGCATGATGCAACTCCTGAAGTTTTGGCGTGCTGAACTCCTACTGACCATAGTGTTCCAAGGCACAACCTAGCTATGGAGTTCTGCCTTGCGGAACAGAATCCTGAAGGTGACCCCAATTATCCGTTCGGAAGACTGGAATCAAAGAGGTAAGTGGCTCACCTGCCGGAGAAGCAGAACAAAGTACTGGCTCGCTGTTGCTTGAAGCTGTTTGGACTGAACGCTGGAATACGGTTTTGCCACCGCGCCGGCGGTTCTTTTGAATATCTGGCAAGCGTTCCTCGACCCGCCGTGCAATTGCGCTTTCACTCTCCGGCGAAGAAGGTGAAAAACCAAGTGGTTAGAGCACTGGGCGAAACAGCTTTTGATTGGCCCGATAGTGAGCGAGAGCAATTCACCTCGCCCTTTCGTGATGCCCGAGGTTCCGTCGTAAAATTCAAACTATGCAGCCTAATAAACCTCGACGTAAACCGCCGGCGTATCCCATCGAATCGGTGGACAACGCGTTGGCGCTCATTGAGTTGCTGCGTGACTTTGGGGCACTGCGGTTGAGCGATGCTGCCGTGGAACTTGGCGTATCCCGGTCTACCGCTCACCGTTTACTGTCCATGCTGGTTTACCGCGGCTTTGCGGCCCAAGATGCTGCACAAAGATACATTCCAGGCCCGGCACTCGGGGTTGCCCCTGCAGGCATGTCGTGGACTGCCGAACTACGCAAACGAGTCTTGCCGCAGATGAAGATACTTTCCATGGAAATCGATGAAACGGTTAACCTGATGGTGCGCGCTGGAACGCAGGTCAGGTTTTTGGCTACCGTCCAAGGCTCAAGGCCATTGCGGGTGGGGGACCGCCAAGGCGAGGTCATGGATGCACATGCGGTCTCGGCGGGCAAAGCGATCTTGTCTCAGCTGGGCGAAGTGACAGTACGAGAACTATATGTACGCGAATCAAAGATTTCGCAGAAGCCGCTCAACGAGAGCTGGTTCGCTGGTCTGGAGCAAGATCTTATGGCCGCGCGGAACGTTGGTTTTTCGGTGAACTTTGAGCAGACCGAAGCTGGAACCAACGCGCTGGGCGTGGCTTTGCGCGACGGTGCCGGTGAAGTAATTGCGGGTTTGAGCGTTTCGGTTCCACCGGTGCGGTTCCGTCAGGCCTATGACGCTGGTTTGGTGCAATCGGTCTTTGAAGCAAAGAAGAATATCGAATCTGACCTGGCCAACTTCGTGGTGGGACAGTAGTTGCACAAACAACGGGGAGGACCACTTTTTTGGTTCTGTAGTCATCGCCACGTTGTCGTCTGCGGCTCGGGGGCCATGGCCCCCCGTGGTGCGGCACTTTCGCACCGTAGTCATCACGCCTTGTAGAACCTTCGTGATAGATCGCTGATCACGGCCAGTTCCTGACGCGCCTCGGTTTGCATAACTTCGTCGATCGATGTTTGAACTAGGGATCCATAAAATTTGGTGCTTGTCGGGCAACTTCCCTAAGCATTTTGTACTATCCTTTATGCCATTTGGTTTCCTGGAGCAAGAATGACGGAATGTTCAATTAACCTACTTTGCCCGAGTGCTGGGGTGATCTAGCATCTTGCCGTAATCCGAATGGCGCTCATGAGCCGGAAGCTTACAAAAGGGAAGTGTCAATGGCCGCCGAAATCGGGCCTTTACTCGTTGTTCTCAAGGAATCCTACGTCTCGTGAATAACGATTATTTCCAGGCGTGCACTGGAGGTATTCAATCCTGAATTAGGCAGTGAGTAGTCACAGAAAATACGTTCTGACTTGAATTAACCATGAATCCACTCAACGCCAGGCCTTTGGGATCAAGGCTAAAATTTCCGGCGTCACTTGAAACCAAGATTTGCGCACACCTCAATCACTAAGTGATAATGATTCTCATTATGAGTATCAAGGAAGCGGTACAACAGCTTGGGGCTACCTCTGAAAGTAGCGATCAATACGCCTGCGGTCCGGACAGGGGAGAACCTGCCATTAGCTTGCGTAACGTGCGAGTGCACGCTGACAGTATTCAGCGACCCTTGCTCGATATTGAGGCACTAGAGCTCTTTGCCGGGGAGCGTGTAGTGGTGACCGGCTTGTCGGGAAGTGGTAAATCCTTGTTGCTCGCTACGCTCAGTGGACGGTGGGCCGCGGGGCTGTCCTTCACCGGTGAGCGCACGAGCTCCCTCACCAAAATTGCTTTTATCCCGCAGCGGGGCATGGATGCGTTGCATCCATTGTCGAAACTTGAACGCCAATTGGCCAAGGTATCAGGCAAAAGTTTGGAGCAGGTAGGCCAGGCTCTGGAAGCGGTCGGGTTGGGAGATCCGGAACTCAGACGGCGACGCCCAGCGGAACTCTCGGGAGGTCAGGCCCAGCGTGCAACGATAGCGCTCGCGGTGCTCACCGAGGCTCCACTGATTCTCGCAGATGAACCAACCAGCGCACTAGATCATGAGTCTCGTGACCAGACCCTGCGATTGCTCGACCAGGTTCTTGGGAAGCAACAGACGATGGTGGTGGTCACCCACGATTGGGCCGTCGCTCGCGTGTTAGCCACCCGCCACCTAATTATTGACGACGGCAAAATGTGTGAGCTCGCCATAGGTACCCCGGAACAGAACGCATGAGGGGCGAGCCGATACTTGAAGTTTCCCGCGTGCGGGCTAACCGCGGTCACGGACGCCACCGCCTTCAGGTGCTTGCCGAAACGAGTTTCGCCGTTCATGCGGGCCAGTCATTAGCACTCGTAGGGATCTCCGGCGCCGGAAAATCCACGCTAGCTCAGGTGGTGTTGGGACTTCATGCAGCAGCCAATGGCCAGGTCTGCGTGCAAGGCAAAAAATGGGCAGACACCAAGCTGCGCCCGGACCGGCGCCGGCGTCACCTAGTGCAGGGTGTACCCCAAGACCCGGCCGCAGCATTTGTCCCGAGATGGACAATTCGCAGCTCGATTGAGCAGGCCATCAAGCGGCTTACCGACAGCACCATGAGCGAAAAATTGATGTTGGAAGCTGCCGAACTTGCCCACTTTGACCCGCAATTGCTGAACCGGCACCCAGCCCAGCTCTCCGGAGGGCAACTGCAACGAGCTGCCATCACTCGGGCCCTCGCGGTCCAACCCGCCGTGCTGGTGGCCGATGAGCCAACCAGCGCGTTGGATCCGGACACCGGCGAGTCGGTATTAACCGCGTTATTAGACAGCGCCGAGCAATCGAATATCGCGTTGCTGATGGTGACCCATGATCCTCATTTTGCGCAACGCTGCACCGGGATGCTGACCCTGCACCCGCCGACCCCAGACTTCTAAGTTAGACAAAGGAAAACCACACAGATGCCACGAATAAGACTAAAACCCGTCACCTACCTCCTGCTTCCCCTAGCCGCAACGCTTGCACTGACCGGATGCTTCGCCAGCGGAACTAGCACCGATCAAGCTACCGATGACCGCATTTCGGTTGCGCACATGCAACCTCCGCGCTCGGCAATGAACCCGCTCAGCGATGATGCATTTAAGCTCGCCCGGTGGTCCACCGCGGAAACCTTGGTGAACCTTGACGTGGCCGGTGACGCGTTGCCAGCACTGGCCACACAGTGGACCCAAGAAGATGACCTCACCTGGATATTTACTATTCGTGAGGAAGTCACTTTCCACAACGGTCAGCCGATGACCGCCGACTCGGTAGTGAACTCGCTGCAGCGAGCTATCGACTCCACCCCGGTGCCGCGGATCCTTGATGGAGTTCAACTCACCGTGCGCAGCGGCGGTGAAAACTCCGTGCGTATCACCACCGGCAGCCCGGACCCGCTGCTACCGCAACGGCTTTCCAGCCCACAGCTTGCCATCTTTGATGACGCTGCGTACACCCCGCAAACAGTGAATCCCCAAGGCACCGGAACCGGGCCGTTCGAGTTAGTTGACGTGGATGGGGTCAGCGGCGCATCACTAGATCGTTTTGATGACTATTGGGGTGAAACTGCCCAAGCCTCGGGCATAGACGTACAGTTTGTACCCGATGGCACTGCCCGGGCAGCCGCGCTACGCACCGGCACCGCCGACGTGGTTGAGGCGATCCCTGCCGGACAGGCCGCGTCCATTGACCAGCAGCTGCTCACCGATGTGCCCATGCCCCGCACTAATACGCTGTATCTGAACACCGACAGCGGTCCGTTCGCGGACCCGGCGGTACGCGCCGCGGCCCGCGAGGCGATCGATCGGGCGGCAATTGTTGAATCCGTATATGAGGGGCGTGCCGATATTGCCGAGGGACTGCTCGGACCGGCGCTCAGCTATGCGCAGCTGCATCGCGGCGAGCCGGGCTATACCGCGGCGCTGGGCAAACGAGCGCAACCGGCCAAGGTTGATGGTGTGCAGATCACGCTGGGAACCTTCACCGACCGAGCCGAATTGCCCGAGGTCGCGGTGATGCTAGAGCAACAACTGGAAGCTGCCGGCTTCGAGGTGCAGCAAGATGTCCGTGAATACCAATACATTGAGGCTGATGCCCTCGACGGGAAATTTGATGCATTCATTCTTTCGCGTGCCACGGTGCTCGACTCCGGGGACCCGGTAGCCTACCTTGCCTCAGACTTTAGCTGTGAGGGCGGATTTGGCATTTCCCAGCTCTGCGACACAAACGTTGATCAGGCGATATCCGACGCGGCAAAAACTCCTGCAGGCAAAGAACGCCAACAGGCAATTATGCTGGCCGAGGCCCGCGTATTGGGCACCGATGCGGCAATCCCGTTGCTCCATGAACGGGTGATCCAAGGCGAGTCGCCTCGCGTGCATCACGCCCAGCGTGATCCACGCGAACGGCAACTGATCACGGCAGAGACTCACCTCGACGGTGAATAACCAGCATTCAGGCCAGGCAAGAAAGGAGCACCGTGCGTCACACTAACGCCCTAGGACTCATATCGCGCATCTTGAGCGGAGTGGGGTTACTGCTGGTGGCCGGGGCATTACCCTGGCTTTCGCGTACCGATCCTGCCGCCGCCATACTGCGAGCACGCTATGCGGAGCTGGAACCAACTGAGCAGGCCTTGGCCGCGATTCGTGATCAGCTCGGGTTGGATCAAGGCCCCATAACCATGAGCCTGCAGTGGTGGAGCGCGGTGTTGCGGGGAGATCTAGGCAACTCGTGGGTGAGCGGGACAGAAATTGGTCCAGGACTCTTGCAAGCTGTAGGCGTCTCGGCCACGTTGACCATGTTTGCGGTCATCGTTGCGCTGATGATTACCGTAGCACTGGTCACTCCGGCGGCGTTGCGGGTGCTGCGCGATGTACCGCAGCGCGGTTCGGGACCCGTTGGAGTGGCCCTGACGGCCCTGCCAGAGTTCCTGCTGGCCAGTGTATTTTTGGTGGTCGTTGGGGTGCAATTGCAGTGGCTACCTCCATATGGGTGGACAGGAATAGACACCGCAATCCTTCCTGCACTTGCCTTAGGCATTCCGGCTGGGGGATTGCTCGGGCGTCTGCTCGCAGATGCGATCTCCGGGGTTGCCGCGGAACGCTGGGTGGTGATCTGGCGATTGGCAGGAGCTGGGCATCGGGTCATTCTTGCCGGTGTTTTCCGCAGGGCATCGGCCGCGGTTATCGACCAGCTGGGACTGGTATTCATCGGGTTGCTAGGCGGGGCGGTCGCCGTAGAGCAGGTATTCGCGATTCCCGGGCTTGGCCGCTACCTACTTGGCTCGGCGAATTCCCAGGATATTCCGGCGCTCCAAGCGGGGGTACTGTTCATGGCGTTCGCTGCGCTGTGTGTTGGACTGGTGGCGAATTTTTTGCGTCGACTATTGCGTGGCGGGGCACTACCAGCGGGTTCATTGCCTCCTGCCCCGGAGCCACGCAACGACGGCCGAATAGCCCGGTGGACGGCAGTTATTGCCTTGGTCTTACTGCTGCTGATCCTCGTCTTTGGGTTGCCCCGTGATCCTTTTCTGATCTCCCATGATCGTCTGGCACCACCGGGTCTGTCGTTGCCTTTTGGTGCGGATGCTAGTGGACGTGATCTGCTCGCCCGCGTAGCTCACGGAACTATCAGCACCCTGACACCTGCCTTCGTGATCGTGTTGTGCGCGATTCTTGTTGGCCTATTACTTGCGGTATTCGGCGAAGTTGCCCGTGGACCTGCGGAGATTGCCAACGCCACCCCGCCGATTCTGGCCGGTGTCATCATCGCGGCATTGCTGGGGCCTTCGGTTGGGGCCGTCACCATCGCGGTGCTCTGGGTGACGTGGCCGCCGCTTGCTACCCATGCCGCTTCACTGCTTGAAGAAGCCAAAGCGATGCCGCACATCGGCTGGCTTGCCTTAGCAGGGATGTCCAAGGCCGAAATCTGGGTTCGTCATGTGCTTCCCGCCGTACTGCCAGCATTGTTGCGCCATGGGATGTTGCGACTTCCCGGAGTGGCGTTGGCGCTTGCAGCACTGGGTTTCCTTGGGCTGGGTGCACAACCGCCACAACCCGAGTGGGGCTTGTTGCTCGCAGAAGGTATCGACTATGTGGAACGGGCACCGTGGACAACCATAGCGCCGGCGCTCGCATTGATACTTACCTCGGTATTTGCTGTCGCTCTTGCGGGACTGCGCCGTCCGCCGAGCAGTTCGCGCCACGGCAGGAATCACGGGGGCAAGGGCGTAGAAAAAGAGTCGCTGCAGTTGGCTGATAATCCCAAGAGCATGGCACTTACCGGCAAATAGGTGCTGAGCATTAAAAGACTCGTGGCCGGATCCCCTTGGAAGTTTAGGAACGGGGTCCGGCCACGAAGGCTTATATACAGTTGGCGGTTACAGGCCGCGCACCAGCAAAACATCCAAGGTACGTGGACCGTGAACACCCTCAACGCGTTCTAGCTCGATATCACTGGTGGCCGAAGGACCTGAAATCCAGGTCAGCGGACGAGTGATGGTCAGCCGTGGCATGGCTTCGGGAAGCAACTGCACAATGCTGGAGACCGGAACGATACACAGGTGGTGATCCGGAACCAGCGAGATCGCACGGCGACCCTGATTTGGTTCACCGTCAAGGATGATGGTTCCCGACTCGGCGATGGAAACCTGCGAGGAGGTCACGACCGCACTCGTCGCATCCAGCTGTGCAACGCTCAATCGGGCGCCCGGGGCATCGGCAATCTGTGTGATGCCCTTAGGAAGCTGAGACAACCACTGCTGCTCTAGCCCGTGCGGGTAGACCACCGAGTTCGCGTCCTTGAGTTTCGCCGCCACGAATTTGGGAATCTGTGCGGACTCAATCACCTCAACACCGGCCTTGTAATCAACCAGGCGGTCAACGAGCATCTCGATGAGTTCTTCTTCTGACATCTCCGAGCTCTTGCGATACTCGCGCGGGGTCTGCTCGGCTACCGGTGCATCGGATAGTGCCGAGCGGATGCGGCCTAGGATTTCTTCTTTGGCGCTCACTTGGACTCCTTCTCGTCACTCCACCAGTCGCGGAAAGACTTATTTGGTGGGGCAGGGACATCGCGGCTCTGGGTCCAGCCCGCTGCAATGCCCGGAAGCTTTTTGATCTTCTTGTTTTTGCCTGCCATCAAGCGGCCCAGCGGAAGTGCCTTTTCAAGCAGACCAATATTCTTGCCCTTGCCCAGTGCCCAGGAACCGCCCTTCATCAGCAGATCCATTTGGGTCGGAAGCTTATGGGTATCACGCTTGGCATCCACATCTTCACCACGCAGGTGAACGAGGATCTCTGGGATGTTAATCTTCACCGGGCAAGCGTCATAGCAGGCGCCGCACAGTGAGGAAGCGTAAGGCAATGAACCGTTATCTTCGGCTTCGATGCCTGTCATCAGAGGGGAGAGGATCGCGCCGATTGGGCCTGGGTAAGTTGAACCGTAGGCGTGGCCACCGGTGCGCTCATAGACCGGGCAGACATTCATACAAGCCGAGCAACGGATGCAGTTCAACGCGGTGCGCCCAAAACGATCCGACAAAGCGCGGGTGCGTCCGTTATCTAACAAGACGATGTGCACGTTCTGTGGGCCGTCATCTTCGGTGACACCGGTCCACAGCGAGGTGTAAGGATTCATGCGTTCACCGGTGGAGGAGCGTGGAAGCAGCTGCATGAAGACTTCCAAGTCTTCCCACTGAGGCAGAACCTTTTCGATACCCATCACGGTAATGAGGGTCTCTGGAAGGGTCAGGCACATCCGCCCGTTACCTTCAGACTCCACTACTCCAAGCGTTCCGGTATCTGCCAGTGCAAAGTTTGCTCCGGAGATGGCAACCTTGGAGGCAAGGAATTTCTTGCGAAGGTGGGAGCGGGCCGCCTCGGCCAGCTTGGCTGGCTCATCGGTAAGGGTCGGATCTACCCCCGGCATTTCCTTCAAGAAGATATCGCGTACCTGGGTACGGTTCTTGTGGATTGCAGGCACCAGAATGTGGCTTGGTTTATCGTGGCCCAGCTGAACAATAAGTTCGGCAAGGTCGGTTTCGAAGGCTTCGATACCTTCGGTTTCAAGGTGCTCGTTCAGGCCGATCTCTTGGGTGGCCATGGACTTGACCTTGACCACCTCGGTGGACCCGGTTGCCTTGACGAGTTCCGTGACGATCTTGTTCGCCTCGGACGCATCTCGCGCCCAGTGAACGATGCCACCGCGAGCGGTGAAGTTCTTTTCGAACTGCAGTAGTAGCTCTTCGATATTGGCCATGGCGTTGTTCTTGATGGCCGAGCCGGAATCGCGCAGGTCGTCCCAGTCGGGAAGTTCGCCAACAACTTTTAGTCGTTTGTCGCGAATGGTGTGGGTCGCGTGGCGTAGATTTTTGCGCATCTGGGTATTGCCCAGTTCGCGGTGTGCTGCCTGCGGGAATGGCTCTTCTTCGAAGAGGTTGCCATGTCCGGGTGCTGGCATGCCGAGGAATACCTGAGTCACAGTGTCACCGTCTCTTCCATGGTGCTAGCCAAAATATCGGCTAGGTGCAGGGTTTTGGGTTTGGCACCGGTGCGCGAGAGTCCGCCACCGATGTGCATCAGACAGGAGGCGTCGCCGCCGGCGCAGGCCGAAGCACCGGTGGAACAGATGTTCTTCACCTTGTCTTCGAGCATGGCCGAAGAAACATCGGCATTCTTGATCGAGAAGGTACCGCCGAAGCCACAGCACTGGTCGGCTTCCGGGAGTATCTCGACGTTGATGCCACCCACGGTCTTGAGCAGATCCAGCTGGCGGTCGCCGAGCTGTAGTGAACGCATGCCGTGGCAGGAAGGGTGGTAAGTGATGGTGTCTGGGAAGTAACTGCCCAGCTGCTGCGCTGCATCAGTTATTCCCAAAACGTCAACGAGGAGCTGGGAGAGTTCATAGGTGCGTTTGCCCACCGCTACCGCGCGTTCCTTCAACTCGGGTTTACCTAGGCGCTCCGCAAGACGGGGGTGCTGGTGCTTGACCGAAGCGACGCAGGAGCCCGAGGGGGCCACCGCGACATCATAATCATCGGTGTCAAAGGCGTTGATGTGGTTTTCCACCACAGGCAGGGCTTCAGACATATACCCGGAATTGATGTGCATTTGCCCACAGCAGGCCTGGGCCTTGGGAAATACGACTTCATGGCCCAAGCGTTCCAGGATTTTCACGGTCGACTTGGCGGTTTCGGGGTACATGGCATCAACGATGCATGTGGCAAAGAGAGCAATCCGCATAGTAATAACTCTTTCGAAGTGTGGTCTGACCATACTATGCGCTGAACTTTCTATAAGTCAAGACTTGTTGTGATGGCCCTCACCTTGTACGCTAGGTGGTCGGACCACATATGGTCAGACCAACTTCGAGTAAGGACGCCCACACCGTGTTTACACCAACAACGGATCCTGTAGCAGGAAGTGTTGCGATCTCGGCACTTATTGCTTTGATCCCACTTCTCACCTTCTTTGTTTTGCTGGCAATAATCAAGACCAAGGCGCATGTTGCCGGTCTTGGCTCCTTAGTAGTTGCCATCATTATCGCAATTTTCGGCTGGCAGATGCCGGTCGGGATGGCATTAAACTCCGGCGTGATGGGCATGGTCTTCGGTGCCTTCCCGATCGTCTGGATCGTTGTCATGGCAATCTTCCTCTACCAGGTGACGGTTAAATCCGGTCGGTTCGAGGATCTGCGCCGCGTCTTTGACGTCATCGGCGGCGGAGACGTTCGCATCCAAGCGGTATTGATTGCCTTCTGCTTCGGTGGTCTGCTTGAAGCACTGGCAGGTTTCGGTGCCCCAGTGGCAATTACCGCAACCATGTTGCTGGCTCTTGGTCTGGCCCCACTGCGTGCAGCCTGCGCGGTACTGATCGCTAATACCGCTCCGGTTGCCTTCGGCGCCGTGGCTATCCCGATCACCACCGCCGGTGCACTGACCGGAATCCCGGCCGCAGACATTGGCGCCGTTGTTGGTCACCAGTCACCACTGCTGGCATTGTTTGTTCCTTCGATTTTGGTGTTGGTTATCGATGGCTGGCGCGGTATGCGTCAGACGCTTCCAGCAACCCTGACCATTGGTATTTCCTTCGGTATTGCCCAGTGGCTTTGCGCGACCTACTTCTCCTACGAACTGACCGACATTGTCGCTTCGCTCGTTGGTTTGGCCGCTGCCGTTATCTTGCTTCGTTTCTGGACTCCGAAGGGTGCCGATGAGGCGCGCCAGCGTGTACTGACACCTGAAGCAGCCGCAGAACCTGTTGAGCGTAACCAGAAGCTTCATGGCGCCAACACCTGGATGGCTTTGTTCCCTTACCTGCTGGTCATCGTGATCTTCGGTGTAGCCAAGCTATGGAAGCTGGGCGTTGATATTCCTAAGTGGCTCTCTAGCACCGACATCAAGTTCGGCTGGCCAGGACTGGACGGCAACATCTTGAATGCCGCCGGCGAACCAGTAACTTCCACGATCTACAACTTCCAGTGGCTATCATCGCCAGGCACCTTGTTGCTGATCACCGGCGTGATTGTTGCCTTCGTTTACTCGCGTAATAACGGCAACGGTGAATATGCGATGACCTTTGGCGAAGGACTGGCCGAAGTTGGCAAGACCATCTACAACATGCGTTATGCAGCGTTGACCATCCTGTCGGTTCTGGGTCTGGCTTACGTCATGAACCTTTCCGGACAGACAATCACCGTAGGTACCTGGCTGGCTGGCGCCGGTGGATTCTTCGCATTCCTCTCGCCAATCTTGGGCTGGATCGGTACCGCAGTGACCGGTTCCGACACCTCGGCTAACGCATTGTTCGCCAAGCTTCAGCAGACCGCCGGCGTAAATGCCGGAATCGACCCAACCCTGTTGGTTGCTGCAAATACCTCAGGCGGCGTGGTCGGCAAGCTGATCTCGCCACAGAACCTGGCAATCGCCGCCACCGCGGTAAAGATGGAAGGCCAAGAGTCGGTCATCCTGAAGAAGGTCGCTGGCTGGTCCGTTGGTATGCTGCTGGTGCTTTGCACCCTGGTTTACCTGCAGTCCACCCCAGTACTGTCCTGGATGCTTCCATAATCGAGTTCAAGGCTAAAATGGTCTACTGATGTCTATAAATCCAGCTCCGCGTGCGTACCAAGTTGTCCTCGACTCAATCGAGTCTGACCTGCGTTCGGGAAAACTCGCCCTAGGGGACCAGCTCCCCGGCGAGCGTGCGCTCGCGGAGCAGCATCAGATTTCTCGTGCCTCGGTACGTGATGCCATCAGAATTCTTGATGTGCTGGGATTGGTGAAGACCTCAACGGGATCCGGACCAAATTCGGGTGCCGTCATCATCTCCAACCCTGCCGCCGGAATCTCACAGGCCCTACGGATGCACCTGGCTGCCAAAGGTATCAACGTTCGCGAGATCGTTGAATCGCGTATTTTGTTGGAAACGTGGGCCGCACAGATGCCCCCACGTAACCCACACCATGCGCAGCAGGTCATTGATCGCACCGCGGTGTTGATTATGCGCATGGATGACGCGCAGCTATCTCGCGAGGAATTTCACCGCATCGATGCAGAATTCCACGTGCTGTTAGCCTCCATGGCGGGAAACACCGTGGTGGAGTCAATGATGGAATCTTTGCGCCACTCGATCAGCCATTATGTTGCTGAATCAATTCCCAACGACGAATCTTGGCAGCCTGTCGTGCGTGTGCTTCGACGCCAGCACAAGGCGATCCATCACGCTTTCGCCACTAACCAGCGCGAACGTGCCGCGCAGCTGATAGAAGAACACATCACCTGGTTCTACTCGCAGACGCGCTAAGAGTTCAAAGAAAATCTCCGGTACTTTCCAACAAGATTGGAAGGGTGCCGGAGATTTTTATTTTTCGATATCGACGTTTCGGCACTAGGTACGTTGGGGCTAGACCTGTAGCTTGGCTGCCGTATGGTCGTTGCGTTCCAAGAGGCGCGACGCAAAGTAACCGATAAGAATTCCCCAGAATGCCGCGTGAATATTGAATAAGTTCATCCCGGAAATCGTCACGACAAAAGTAATGAGCGCGCCCATGGTGAACTGAGTAGCGAATGCCGTGACGAAGGCTTGCTGCAAAGCTTTAAGCATCGCGATACCGCCCAACGCCAGCACGAAGGCTTCAGGAGTTGCCAGCATAAGTCGGGTCAATAACGGTGCAAACAACGCAAAGACCAAAGATAGCGAACCATAAACTACCGCAGCGCTGTATTGCCGGTGTTTTTCGCCGGACGAGGTCAACAGGCTATTGGTTGGTCCAGTGACACAGGCCGATACCGCGCCGAAGCAGGCGTTGAGCACCGAAAATCCACCGGTGGCGATAGCGAAGGAATTGATAGGTGGCCGGTGACCGGCAGCGCGCAACACTGCCACACCCTGCCCGTTTTGTACCACCAGTGCGGTCAGCACCAGCGGCAACAACAGTTCAACTTGGGAGCCCCACGTGAAAGCAGGGGCGGTGAATTCCGGAGAGGCCAGAATCGGGCCATCGGCTGACTGCAAGGCAAATTGCCCGCTGAGCGCCACTGCCGCAATACCGACAACCAAGGTTCCCAGCACCGGGGGCAAATATTTACCCAAGGTTGGAACCGCGCTGAGCAACAGGAAAGCCAATACCATTGGTCCGGCCACAATGAGGTTGCTCTGGGTGGAGGAAACAATGTCGGTGCCGAACCGGAGGAAGACCGCCGCAACCATAGCCATGACGATGGGCATAGGGATGGCCGACAAAATTCGGCGCACCACCCCGGTAGAACCCAGCGCAAGAATTAGCAGGCCAGAGGTGAAAAATACCCCGACGACTTCTGTGAACTGTAAATGTTGCAACGATGGACCAAGCAGGACAGTACCTGGAATAGACCAAGCGAAACCCAGCGGTTGGCGGTAGATCAACGACATGATCAACGTTGCGAGTCCTGCGGAGAGGAATATCGCGAATACCCACGAAGCTAATTGCCCTTCGGAGAGCCCACCAGCCATTCCGACCGCCAAGGTCACAGCGATTGGTCCCGAAGAAGAGAAGATCAACCCGATGATCCCGTTGGAGACGTAATTCGGGCCGATATCCCTCATCAGTTGACGGAGCCCCGCCGGAGCAACGCCGGGACGCTCAATGAGCGGCTGACGTTGGGCGGCTTCGATTACTGGCTCTTCGCTCAGCTTGGAGTCAGGCGGGACAGTGCTCATTACAGCTCCTAGGCGATGTCGCGGAGTATCGAGATTCTTGTACCTATTCAGTTCATCAGAGAAGTGCGGACATTTAAGCCATGGAAAGCACCTAGCTGATCCTAGGACTGGCATACCTAGGATCAGCTTGGCGGCTTCCCTTTCTAGCCAGAACATCGTTTTTATCGCTGCTACTTGTACGGTCAGTACGCAGGTTGCACGCATTGAAGCAGAGCCATAACAGGTCACAAGGTGCGTAGTTTTGGCTCATCTGCCTACTATTGAGAACAATCTCAGGTCCTGTGGTGAAAGGAGCTTGGAGATGACTCCCGGTACCGAACTTGGTGATTTTCTCAAGGCACGTCGAGCACTAGTCGCCCCCAGCGGTGACGGTGGCCCACGCCGTCGCGTCGCAGGATTGCGCCGTGAAGAAGTAGCAACACTGGCCGGGGTCAGCGCGGACTACTACGCGCGGCTTGAGCAAGGACGGCATAAACGCCCATCCCAATCGGTGCTCAATGCGCTGTCTCGGGCACTGCAATTAGATGAAACGGCCTCTCGCCATCTTTTTGACCTCGCTAGAGCAGTGGCAGATCCCAATGGCAACAAACTCGACAAACGAGCTCAAAGAGTACGCCCATCACTACATGCGTTGTTGGACTCCTTCACTGAACACCCCGCATTCATTAGAGGCCGTCGAACAGAGATCTTGGCAATGAATCCGCTGGCTGCCTTCCTCTTGACCGATGTCATGGCCAAGCCCGTGCGCGAACGCAGCTTCATTCGCTGGGCATTTTTGGATCCTGAAGCACGTTCCAGATACCTTGATTGGGAAAAGGTTGCCTCGTCTATGGTGGGCACTTTACGTTTGGACGCTGGAAGACATCCGCACGACCCGTTACTTGCACAGTTGGTCGGTGAATTATCCCTACACAGCGAAGAATTTCGCACGTGGTGGGCCGACCACCGCGTCGTTGAACGCCGCGACGGGGTTAAACGGCTCAGCCATCCACTGGTTGGTGAACTAGAGATCGGCTATGAAGCACTAGATGTCACCGGAGTAGCTGACCAGACCATGTTTATCTATACAACTGAACCCGGTTCTGCTTCCGAAGCAAAAATGCGGACCTTAGCTTCGTGGATCCACGATGATTCAAAACGCTCATCCCGTACGCAGTGAGTTTTCTGCAGGAAATTAATCCTTGCCCGGCAGGTCATGAGTCCTTGCGAAATAGCCAGTTTTTAGAAGTATTCAGACTGAATGCCTAGCCGTACCGAGATACTCGGGCCGAACAAAATAGACTAGTACCGGCCAATGACTTTGGCCTGCGCTGCAACGAATGGTGGACATGGAATATACCCTGACCTTTCCCGAGCTGAACCGGCACTTTGCCGCTCGGACCATGATGGAGGGCAGCCTCGTCATGAGCTCCGGCGAGGTAAACCCTTATCGCTGGGTGCAAAGTTCAGGAATGAGCCGGGTATACGCCGACGTAGCAGATGCCGAGGTCTTTATGCAGTTGGACCTTGTCCAAGGAAAGGTGCGCTACCGGTTTAATTGCACGGCTGGAGAATTGGAAGGCCCATGCAAACACGTTGCCGCGTTGGGGCTGTATCTGACCCGGACGCCGGAAGAAGAGCTCACCGTCAGCGATGATCCAAAGCTAGAAGATCATGACGGTGACAGCCCACGTCCGGTGCCTCACTGGCAGCGTTCGTTGCATGCACTGTTGCCGGTGCTAGAACCGGAGACTGAGGCCGTTCCACTTGGCTTGTTAGTTTCAGTAGTTCACGAAAAATACCGTAAACGTGACGCCTATGATGTGAAGGTGCGCCCGGCACAACCCGGCACTCGTTCGCCCTGGGTGCAAAGCGGTGTCTCCTGGACTCATCTGGCAAGTGATAGAAGATTTGATGACACCCAGCGCCGAGTCATGATGGACCTGTACGGAATTTCCTTACGGATGAGCGAGTCCCATTATTACGATCACTGGGGCAACGATTGGGTGACATTGAACTTGTTGCCCGGCGAAGAACTTGGGCGCATCCTCAAAAGCATTCGTGACGCAGGCGTTAGTATGGTGTCGGCAAAGACCAAAGAACCCATCAACTTCCCGCAGACTCCTGCACAGGGGCTGGTGAATTTCATCGAAGATGAGCAGGGTCTAAAGCTGGAACCAAAGATTTTGGCTCCCGAAGGATTCCCCACCTCAATGATCACGCTGGGCATGCCACCGGCCGCGGCACTGTTCTTCGAAGGAAGCCCGGATAAAGCCAAGGCTTTACATTTGGCCTGCTTTGAACCAAAAATTACGAACGAACTCATTGAATTAGTGCGTAATGGTCCGGTGCAGATCCCCACGGAGCAGATCTCGGAATTCCACCACTCTTTCATGCCGCGGATGCGCAAAGTTGCGCCGCTAGAAAGCTCGGACGGAAGTTATCAGGTTCCTGAGCCGGCTCGGCCAGTACTGAAACTGCAGTTGCGTCACTCGCTCAACGAACTGTCCGGTGAATTCTCTTGGCACTACGTTGACTCCGGTTCTCGGCAGAGAACCGTGGAGCGAGAGATTCTGCGTAGCATTTTGGACAAGGTAGGAACGGAGAATCCATTAGTTCAATCTGGTACGGGAAGTTTTGCGCCCCTGCAACTCAATCTCACTGCGAGCATCGACTTTGTATTGGATACCTTGCCGTTGTTGCGTGAGCACCCAGACGTACAAGTTGATGAGCACAGCGCCGTCCCAGACTATAAACGCGCCGAAGGACAAGCGGTCGTCAGTATTGGCGTGGGTGAAGCAATCAATGATTGGTTCGACCTCGACGTTGATATCAAACTTGCCGAGAAAAAGATTCCCTTCGTCGAGTTGTTTAGTGCGCTCAGTGCTGGCGACGACTATTTGGTGTTAGACGATGCGCAAGTTGTTCCCATCAACGGTGAAGAGTTCCATGCCCTTCGCCAATTGATCTCTGAGGCTGGCGAATTAGCGCAAAGTACTTCCTCAGGGGTGCGGATGCACCGGTTGAACATTGACTGGTGGCAAGAACTTGTGGCCTTAGGAATTATCGAGGCTCAGGAAAATGAGTGGCTCGCCGCAATGGCGAAGCTGACAGGCGCCCAAGGCCCCGAGCATGTTGACGTGCCCGAAAGCTTTACAGCCACCTTGCGTGACTACCAGCAACAGGGCCTGAACTGGCTCGATTTCTTACGTCGTCATCAGCTTGGCGGGGTGCTGGCCGATGATATGGGACTGGGCAAAACGGTTCAGTTGTTGGCCGCATTGGAGAAGGCGCGTATAGAAGATCCAAAAGCCAAGTATTTGGTGGTCGCGCCGACCTCGGTAGTCGGCAACTGGGCAAGCGAAGCCGCGAAATTCACTCCTCAATTGCGCACCACGGCCTTGAATGAAACGAGCACTAAGCGACGTAGCAGCGTTGCCGAGACCGTCGGTGACGCACAGCTGATAGTGACTAGCTACGCGATTTTCCGTCTGGACTTTGAACAGTTTGAACAGATGGGATTTTCCGTGCTCATCCTGGATGAAGCGCAGATGGTGAAAAACCACGCTTCAAAGGGGTACAAACAGGTTCGCCAGATTCAGGTCCCCTGCAAGTTTGTCGTCACCGGCACTCCGGTTGAAAACAATCTCTTGGAACTTTGGGCGTTGACTTCTCTGGCCGCACCAGGGCTCTTAGGCGGCCTCAAGGCGTTTAAAGATAATTATTCTAAGCCCATTGCCTCCGGGGAGGGGGCACGGATGCAACGGCTAAAGAGCCGGTTGCGCCCGTTTGTGTTGCGCCGTACCAAGGACCAGGTAGCCAAGGATCTTCCTTCGAAGACCGAGCAAGTCATTCACGTCGAGCTGGAACCGGCTCACCGTAAGGCCTACGACCGGCGTTTTCAGCGGGTACGTCAAGAAGTCTTGGGACTGGTTCAAGATGTTGATTCCAACCGTTTTAAGATCTTGCAGTCGCTGACCTTGTTGCGCCAGCTCGCCTTGGATCCATCACTGGTTGATGAAGGCAACGGGCCAAGTGCCAAATTGGAGCTTCTACAATCATTATTGGAAGATGCAGTGGCCGAGGGGCACAAGATTTTAGTCTTTAGCCAATTCACCTCGTTCTTAGCCAAAGCCCGCGGGGTTGCGCTCGACCTTGGGTTTGAGACCGGTTATCTCGATGGGAGCACCAGCGGTGCCAAGCGACGAGAACTAATCGAGGACTTCAGCGCAGGCAAGTTCCCGGTATTTTTCATCTCTTTGAAATCTGGTGGCTTCGGTATTAACCTCACCGCTGCCGATTACTGCATCTTGTTGGATCCGTGGTGGAATCCGGCTGCAGAAGCTCAAGCGATCGACAGAGCACACCGTATCGGACAAGATAAGCCGGTGTACGTGTATCGGTTGGTTGCTAAAGACACGATTGAAGACAAGGTTCTGGCTCTGCAAGCTAAGAAAACCCAGCTCTTTAACGATGTTCTGGGGGATTCGGAGCAAATGGCCTCGGCAACCACCTTGGATACCGAGGACTTTTTGGCCTTGCTTGAGTAGCGACGACTAGCGTAGGTCTTCGCGGTCCTCATTCATCTTGTGTAGGAGATCTGCGAAGCGTTGTACATCCGCTTCATCCCAATCGGAAAGACGGTTGTGAAGTCTAGCGCGGAGGCTATTTCCGCTGGCCTTCCACGCTTCGTGTGCCTTGGCGGTGATTGAGACCAATTGGGCTCGTCCGTCGGACGGATCTGTGGTGCGAGTGATAAGGCCCATTGATTCAAGCTGTTTGACCATCCGCGAGATGGTGGCCTTGTCCAGTTCAAGGTGCTCTGCGAGGGCTCCTTGTTGTTGGGCGTCATTGTGGATCAAGAATGACAGAATTCGGTAGCCAGGCGCCTGAAGATCAGGGTGGATAGCTCTGGCGCGTTCGCGGATCGACTGTCGCGCGCGAAGCAACGTGGTGGTGAATTCTTTTTCTACCTGGGCAAGCAGCTTTTCATCGTGCATGGTTTCTATTCTAGAGAACAGTGCGACTGTCGCCGACATTTGTCGGAAAAGTAAGACTTTGACCGACTTGGGGGTGCGCTGAAATGTAGAGATATACAAAAATTGCTTGAAGCTTCAATCAAGTGAGTATATGCTGTATTTATGACACAGTCAGCAGAACTCCCTCCGGTATTATTCTTGAGCCATGGTGCACCGCCCCTGGCCGACGATACCCGCTGGACCAGTGAACTAGCTGGCTGGTCAGAAACCATCAGTAAGCCCAAAGACATTTTGATGATCTCTGCGCACTGGGAAAATGCCCCGGTCACGCTCAGCGCAACCTCGCAGAAAAATGAGCTGGTCTATGACTTCTGGGGTTTCCCGCAGAAGTACTACGACGTGCGTTATGACGCACCGATGGCTCCAGATCTTGCGCTGGAAGTTGAACGACTTACCGCAACTCATGGCCACCATGTAGAGCGCGATGAGAGCCGCGGACTGGACCACGGGGCGTATGTCCCGCTCAAGGAAATGTTCCCGGATGCCGACGTGCCGGTAGTGCAGATGTCCATGCCGACGCTTGATCCCGCCGGACTTTTTGAGCTAGGCAAGTCCTTGGCTCCCTTGCGTGAACGCGGGACCCTGATTGTCGGTTCCGGCTTCACCACCCACAACCTACGTTGGTTCAATCCTGCCGGTGGCGCCGATGTCACCCCGCCAAGTGCCTCGGCCGAATTTGATCATTGGGCCGAAGAAGCAATGGCTCGTGGGGATGTGGACTCGATTCTCGACTTCATGCATAAGGCTCCTGCCGCTCGGGAAGCCCATCCGCGCTCCGAGCACTGGGCTCCACTCTATGTCTCGCTCGGCGCCGCTTATGCGTCAGGCGGCATTGACGCAAAAACTGCTATCGACGGTTTTTGGTTCGGGCTGTCCAAGCGTTCCTGGACGCTCACCTAATACCACTGTAGATTTCCTAAAACGAGAAAAACGATCCCGCGGACCACTGGTCTGCGGGATCGTTTTTTGGTTTACTCGAACTAAAAGTCGCCCGTGGATATAGGAGGAGAGCAGTCTGAAGTGCTGCTGATGGAAGTGGTGGATTTAAATCCACTGGGTGACGGGCCTCACAATCTAGGTAAATGTAGGTTATGATCTTATGGTCGGACCATAGTGGTCTGACCATTAGGTAGTCATTTTCTCGCACCAAGTGGAGCTGTCTACATGCAGATGGGAATGCTGCGAAAGTATGGTCAGAGAGGATCCGAAATATGGACAACTTAGGAGTGCTCGCGTTGCTCGCGCTCGCACCAATATTGGTAGTCGGGGTGTTACTCGTAGGATTCCGTTGGCCCGCAAAATTCGCCATGCCGGTCGGATACGTCGTTGCGGTACTCGTGGCATTGTTCGTCTGGAAGATGGACTTCAGCGGGGTGCTTGCCGCCTCGATTGAGGGGCTCGTTGTTGCCGCCACAATGCTATACATCGTTTTCGGTGCCCTACTCTTGCTCGCGACGCTAACCGTGGGCGGTGCAATGAACGCCATCAGGGCCGGATTTAATAACATTTCACCCGACCGCCGCGTCCAGGCAGTCATCATCGGCTGGCTATTTGGTAGCTTCATCGAAGGGGCCTCGGGATTCGGTACCCCCGCCGCAGTGGTTGCACCGTTGCTCTTAGCCCTTGGGTTCCCGGCGATGGCCGCCGTGATGGTGGGTCTGATCATTCAGAGCACACCGGTGAGCTTCGGTGCCGTGGGCACACCAATTTTGATTGGTGTCCAGCAGGGGCTTGGCGGCGATCCCGCCGTTGCAGAACGAGTCAGTGTGCTGGGACTGACCATGCCGGAGTTCATTAACTCTATTGGCCTGGAAGTCGCAATAATCCACGCGCTCGTAGGTTTGCTCATTCCGCTGATCATGGTCTGCATGCTTACCGGTTTCTTTGGCCCGGAACGGCGCTTCCGCGACGGGTTGGCCGTTTGGCCCTTTGCTATCTACGCGTCCTTGGCCATGACGGTTCCTTATGTTCTCACTGCCCGCTTCTTTGGGCCTGAATTCCCGTCACTATTTGGCGGTCTAATCGGCCTCGCGCTGGTTATGTTCACTTCTAGTCGCGGGTTCTTGATGCCCAAGGAGATCTTCGACTTCGGACCGAAAGAAACCTGGTCTCAGCGTTGGATGGGCTCGCTCGAATCGGCTAAGGCGGTGGAACTGACCGGGAAGATGAGCCTGATTCGTGCCTGGGCACCATATATTTTGATGGGCACGCTGTTGGTCGCGACCCGTGTGATCCCCGAGGTGAAAACCTTCTTGACGGGGCTTGCCATTCCGGTGAACGATATTCTCGGCACCGGAATCAGTACCAGCATTCAGCCGTTCTACCTGCCAGGCTTTGTGCTGATTCTTGCTTCCGTCTTCGCTTTTGTGCTGCACAAGATGAATGGCGCGCAAATCGCACGTGCCTTCAAAGTCTCGGCCGCGCAGCTATTTGGCACCGCTGTTGCCCTGCTCTTCGCGGTTCCTTTGGTGCGTATCCTGATTCAATCCGGGCCGGAATTGAATAATTCTGGACTCTCCAGCATTCCGGTGACGCTGGCCGAGGGCGCAGCCGCAGTCTCAGGCGGCGCCTGGCCACTAATTGCACCGTGGATCGGGGCTCTGGGGGCATTCGTAGCCGGATCAAATACCATTTCCAACCTGACCTTCTCCCAATTCCAGTTCTCCACCGGAGCGCAGATCGGAGTTCCGCCGGAATCTATCGTTGCGGCGCAGGCTATTGGTGGTGCCGGAGGCAATCCGATTTCCATTCATAATATTGTTGCAGCATCGGCAACAGTTGGCTTGCTAGGGCGTGAAGGCGATCTATTGCGCAAGACGATTCTGGTCACGATCTACTACTGCCTAGCTGGCGGTGTTGTTTCCTTCCTCTTTATCCACGGATTCGGACTGAACGCCGGAACCATCATGCTGGTAATTCTGCTGGTCGGCTTAGCCTTGATTGTTCGGTGGATGCTCAAGCAGAAACCAAAGTTCGTTACGAAGTCTGGCGGCACCCAGCCGGCCCAGGATTAGGAATAGAAACAAGAGCAGAAGCAATCGGGCGTTCATGCCGGATTGCTTCTGCTTTTGTCATGTTGCGATAGCTTAGACCCACGACTTCTTATGAAGCTGGAACTAGGAATCTGGGTTCCATCTCCAATGCCACGCGGCGATTAGTGCCTAGCTAGCGCTTACCGATGCGTCATCGATGCGGAACACCGTAGCCTTGGCTGAATCTTCGACCCCCTTGAAGCGCAGGGTGACAGTCTTGCCGCGGAAGTTATTCAGATTAATGCTGCGTTCATTGTATGAAGATCCTGCATCCAAATTCGACCAGCTACCCACGTTGTAGGTGCCATATCCATCAAGTACCTGCACGGTCAACTTGTCGTAGGCATAAGAAGACGTGGTCTCATTGGTCAGCACCCGCAGATAAAACTTTAGCTGCGCGCTGGTAGCCGAGGACGGGATGGTGACCTTCTGGTCCAGGGTGTAAGTATTGGAACTGCCCCAACCGTTTAGGCCGGCCAGTCCGTTGCCGGTGCGAGCTGCAGAACCGGTTTCGAAGGTGTCGGCCCGGTTGGCGGTCCAACCACTTGATCCATCTTCAAACCCCGAGTTCTTCAGAAGATTTTCACCGGGTTCTGGCTGAGGGTCTGGCTCTGGATCGGGGGTGCTCCCACCGAGTGCAGTCATGATCTTCGTTGCATCAACTAGCCCGGTGCCGCAACCAATGCTGCAGCCTGCCGGCATTGCGCGGGTTCCGTTTTTCAGCGCCGATTCAACCTGTGCAGGGGTCAGCGAGGGGGACTTCGATTTCATCAGTGCCACCATGCCGGCTACGTGTGGTGTAGCCATAGAGGTGCCCTGATAAAAAGCGTAACCTTCACTGGATGGGGTGGTAGAACCGGTATTGATGGTGGACAGTACTCCCTGGCCGGCGTATCGGGTGTCGCCACCTGGCGCCGTGACATCAATGGCTGAACCGTAGTTGGTATAGAAGGACGGGCCACCCGAAGGATTGCTCGCTGCCACTACGACAACATTGGAGCAGTTGGCGGGGCGAACATTTGAGGCGTTCTGACTTTCATTTCCTGCCGCCACGATGACCGAGGTGCCACGTGAAACCGCGGTATCGATGGCTGCTTGATAAGTGCTTCCGCAGGCTCCACCGCCACCTAGTGACATATTGATGGTGTCAGCGGGATTTGAATTAGTTGGTACCCCAGGAACGTAGCCACCGGAGGCCCAAATGATCGCGTCAGAGATGTCAGAAAGGCTACCGCCGCATTTAGCGAGCACACGGACAGGCTGGATCTTTGCATCTGGTGCTACGCCAGCAACGCCCTTACCGTTGTCGGTGACGGCCGCTACGGTACCGGCCACGTGCGTGCCGTGCCATGAAGAACTTCCTGAACTGCTACCGCCGCATTCACCAGCGGCGTACCAGTCGCCCTGATCCTGTGCATTGGAATCTCGGCCATTGCCGTCTCGTGCAGAGCTTGCGTCGGAGACGAAGTCATAGCCGGGTAGAACATTTGCATTCAGGTCTGAATGTGAGGTGATTCCGGTATCGAGGACAGCGACGACGCTTCCATTTCCGGTAGCGGTGTCCCAAGCGGAGGGTAGCCGCATGCCGTTGGTTCCGCTGTAGTGCCACTGCTCGGAATACCGGGTGTCATTTGGACTCATTGAAATTTTCATCATGGCATCGGGTTCGATTGCCTCGATGAGACCGGACTTTGCCATGTCGGTCATGAACTGCTTGGCGTCTTTGCCTTTGAGTTCTTTGTTGGCTTTCACTACAAAACTTCCGGTCGCCATGGCGCGAAGTTCTTTAACAGAAACTCCTGCTTCCTTGGCAGCCTTGCCCCAGGCCTTGGCTCGTCCTGGCTTGCCGTCGTTCTGCGCCGAAGCCTTGTAAGTGACGATGAACTGGTCGTAGGCCTCGCCGTCTACGGGTGGACCGATCTTGACGGTTGCCTCGTTATCTGGTGAGGGAGTGGACTTTTCGGTGGGAACTTTGATCGGTTGAGCAGAAGCAGGTAAGGCGCCGGCGCCAAGTCCTGCGAAACCGATGGCCACTGCCGCGGATAGCGCCAAGGTTCGTCTGAGAGGGGAAAAACGTGCCATGAATGTTCTCCTTGATTGATTTTGAGCGCACTGAAGTCGGTGATCAGTCGAGGTGATGTGTGCCGATATGGAGCGTAACCTGTTCGTTATCTTGAAGGAAGTGCTTATCAAATAAATCTTTTATAATATTCTGCGGAAGAAACTCCGACTTCATAATTTTAGGAACTTCAATCGTGGGAGCACCGCGGTGTAGTTGGAAATTATCTTCAGCGCGCAGAAAATGTACCTAGGAATATTTCATAATTCCGCTGACTAAGGCAAACGTGTAACTAAATTGAAAACTGAGTACGTAGATCTGATGTCTCATTCCATTCGAGCGTCGAACGCGGAGTCCGAAAAGTCACGTGAAACTACATGAGGCAATATATTTCTTGCGTATTCTAATCATTTGATTAAGGTTTTCGCGGGCCTTCTTGTGAGGGTCTGGTCGCTGCTCGTGCGACTAAGACGTCGTAGCCGGCTCAGCGTTTTCGGGCCGAGCCACTTAGTGGCATTGAGGTGCGAAGGCGTAGCGCCCGGATGTTCAAGACCAGCGAATTGAGGATGAAATCCGATCGATGGTACGAGAAGTTGGTGACGTGTCGTAGTCGGTTGTCATCTTAAACAGAAAAGGCGGGCACCCTCTGAAAGAAGGTGCCCGCCCGCGGTCTAAAGCGGATGTCTTGTTACTTCACGGCTTGCGGCGCGGAATCCACTACTGGTTTTACCCGGAAGGTGATGACGCCAAAGAGTACCGCCGCGACTACAGCGCCGAGTGCGAATACGAGGAAGTTTGAATTGACGCCTAGACCGGAGGCTAGTAGTAAGCCACCAACCTGAGGTGCCGCTACTGCGCCAATACGTCCCATACCCATGGCCCAGCCAAGGGCGGTCCCTCGCAGATGTTCCGGATAGTGGTTGGCGACCGCTGCGATAAGCAATGCGGCGGTGCCGTGAGTTCCTACACCGGCAAGGATCAGCATGGCATAGACGACAGCAACTGGTGGAGTGGTCATGATGACGGCCAAGGCTATACCGGCAACGAGAGCGGCCAAGGCGGAGGATGGCGCCGCGCCGAAGCGATCTCCGGCCCATGCGGTAATTACCGAACCTGCCACTGCACCGAGGTTCAGCGCCAGCGCAAATGTTAGTGCAGAGCCTAAATCGTACCCGGCTTGTTCCATCAGGCTCGGTAGCCAAGTACCCAGCCCGTACCAAGCAAAGAGGATAGCTACTGAGGCGGTAGCGAAGAGAACTGAAGCGCGTAGATAGGGGGCACGCAGGATCTGCCCAAATCCAGAACCGCGACGGGCGCCTGGTCCGCTGCGGTGCTCAAAGGAAAGAGTTTCTGGAAGATAGCGAAAGCCCATAGGAACAACGACAATCAACGCAATGATTGCCAGTAAGAACATCATTTCCCAGCCGAAGGCGGGGATCACCCAAATGCCCGTGACTGCGGCGATGGAGCCACCAATTGGTACGCCCGACATCATCAAGGTAGCCATGGTGGAGCGCCAGCGGTCAGGGACCAGCTCGGCGACCATCGCGTTCGCGGACGGAACTAGACCGCCCAAACCGATACCAGACAACAGGCGTAGCAGCCCAAAGACCACCGGGTTTGGCGCAAAGGCGCACAGGATGGTCAGTGTGGAGAAAATAATGGCACAGGCCAAAATGGTGCGGCGCCGACCCAGCGCGTCGGCGAGCCTACCGGCGCCAAGGCCGCCAATCATCATGCCTACGAATGCCAGAGAACCGATGGTTCCCATGGTTGTTGGAGTGAGTCCCCAATCGTCCATGGCAAGCAACGAAGACTGAACCGTTCCGTAGACAATCAGGTCATACCCATCAAAGACCACCAGTAGCCAACAGGTCAGAATCGCCAAAACAGCTTTGCGCTGTGACAGCTTCTTTGAACCGGTTGGCCGGCCGGAATTCGCATGATTCTGGCTGGTCACACTGGAAGTGATACTAGGGATGGGTGAAGTCATAGGTTCAAGTGTTCCCTGTCTCACACCTGCAAGCTCGAAGATTCTGCTGTGCAGAATTATTGACCGATCGTTTGGTTATCAAGGATTTGCGAGCAACCTGACATTCCACCGGGCATCGTCCGGCAAGGCGCCGCTTTTTTCCCGATCCGGTGCAGCTCCGGCGCTTAGGACGAGTCATTGCCGGATAACACAGGACATTGGGTGCGCCAGGTTCCGGCAGATCAGTGGTACCTAACAGGGATGAGCACGGTCCGTGGGGCAGAAGACGGGATTCCTGGGGACACCGCCAGGACGGCAGGCCAACTCGACAAGTTGTGCCGTGGGCGCGTGGTCTTCTTCCCCCTGTTTGCCAGGTGTTCAGGTTCGCTCAGCAGTTTGGATGCACTGTTCAGCACGTCAAGGTTAATCAGTTGGGGAAGGCTGGCTTTGGGTGAGGGGATCGGCTGAGTTCAGGAGAACTTTTAGCTCAAGGCCTTCCCCAGTACCTTGTCTAAGTTGTAGATCTTGACTTCGCGTTGAACGTGCCGTTCGCCCTCCCTCCAAACTCTTAACTCAGAGTTAATGGTTGCCTCGGGCATTTCGCCGTCATCGAAGAACTGCTTGATATTCTGTGCCACGGCGGAAGCGAGGTATCGCAAAGACCCTCGACCTCTGCCGGCTGAACTTTGGTACGTCGCGTCTCGAAATGCACTGGAACTGCGGCACCGTCTTCAATCGCGCGGGCGAGGTACCCAATGTTGAACAGGTTGATTTGCTCATCGTGACGACGATGGACGGTTGAAGCTCGATTGAAGATTCCTGTCAGAAGTGTCATGAGAGTGTGGGTCGGAGCCCCTGATCGAGTCCATCGCCCTCTCGGTGAGTCCGCCAAGGTTCTTGGACCTAGCCCACTGTGTTACTCAATGGACGCTGGTCGGCGAACGAATTGATGTTGTTGGTAATTTCTCTGACACGCATTTCGAAGGTTTGGGCTGCATGTCCTGAATAATGAGGCGTGCAGATGACGTTCGGCAGGCTCGCAAAGTCTTGGACATCTGTAGGTGCCTGTGTTCCTTGAGGTGCGTCCCACCAAACGTCTAGGGCGGCCCCGCCAATAGTTCCGTTGCTCAAGGCCAGATGCAGAGCTTCTCGGTCAACGATTGCACCGCGCGAGACATTTATTAGCAGCGCATCATTACGCATCTGAGTCAGTTCCTTGGACCCAATAAGTCCGCGAGTTTCGTTCGTTAGCGGTAATCCGAGAACCACCACATCAGAGACCTCGAGGAGCTCTGGTAATGAATTCATGTCTCTAACCCACGTCATCCGTGGATTTGGAGGGTTGCAAGTAGGCATGGTGCGACGCACGGCAACTGCATTGGCGCCCAATGCGGAGGTAAATTCCAGCGTTTGCTCACCAATAGCTCCCAACCCAATAAAGCCAATCGTGAGGTCCGCGAAGGTGTGGTGCATAGGGACCGCAGAGTCTGTGGAAACTGTTCGCCAGAGACCATCACGTAGTTCTTCGGTGACTTTGAACAGACGACGTTGATGAGCCATGATCACCATCAGGATATGTTCGGCGATTGATCGTTCATGGTGCGCCGTGCGAGCTATGGCAGTTGAGCCCGGCAACTGAGCTAAGGCAAGACGGTCGGTACCCGAACCGGTCACGTGGACCAGTCCTGCCGAGCAAATTTTGGCATCCTCGGCGCTGAGCTTCGCGCAGACAAGCACCTCCGCCTCGAATATGGCCTGTGACTGTTCGGCAGAAGAAAGGTGCGCGACGAACTGCCAATCGTGTTCATGCCCGAGATTTTTGAACAACGAAGCAAACCGCGAAACGATCGGGTCGGTGACCACCACTCGAAGCGGCATTACCACCGGGGGCTCTTGAGCTCAAAGGATGGGTCGATGCTCTTCATATAGCTCGTGTCATCACGCTGGGTGATTCCACAATCCAAATATTGCTGATGCATGCGTGCCAGCGCATCCTCGTCAAGTTCCACTCCCAAGCCCGGTGCTGTAGGCACCTTGACCGAACCTTCTGAGATCTCCAAAACTCCGGGAACAATGACATCATCTTCGGGACGTTTCCACGGCCAGTGGGTGTCACAGGCGTAATCGATATTTTTAGTCGCTGCGGCGAGCTGAATCATTGCAGCGAAGCTGATCCCCAGATGAGAATTAGAATGCATAGATAGGCGCAGACCAAAGGTGTCGGCAATTCCTGACAAGAGCCGAGATCTATTGAGCCCGCCCCAGAAATGATGATCAGATAACACCACATCGATGGCTTCTGCCACAATCGCTGACGGTAAATCGGTAAAGGACACAACGCACATATTCGTGGCAATGGGCAGCGTGATAGCGTGCCGAACTTTCGCGTTGTCGGCAATCGAGAGGCAGGGGTCCTCTAAATATTCGAGTACCGAGCCCAGCTGGTGCCCTACCCGAATCGCAGTTTCCACGGTCCACACGCCATTGGGGTCGATTCGCAGCGGGATTTGGGGAAATTCTTTGCGCAGGGCGAAGATTGCTTCGGCTTCCTGTTCGGGTGGGAAAACTCCGCCCTTAAGTTTGAGCGCCCTAAAGCCATAGTCTCGGATCATCTTGCGAGCTTGGGCAACGATTCCGGCTGGGTCCAGCGCTTCACCCCAAAAATCGGTGGACTGCCCGGGATGACCGGCCCACTTGTAAAAGAGGTATCCGCTGAAATCAATTTGCTTGCGAACCGCGCCGCCTAGTAGAGCACTGACCGGCAATCCAAGAATTTTTCCTTGAATATCTAGACAGGCGACATCGAAGGCCGAAAGTACCCGGTCATCGAGAGAAGTGGTGGTCACCATTCCGCCGGTTCCATGACCCCCAATACCTCGGTCATCCATCAACGATTGTGAGACCAAGGCAGAGATTTGGTTGGTGTTAAATACATCTGCGCCGATGAGGAGCTCGGCGGCTCGACGAAGTCGAATTACATGGGCTTGATCGCCGTACGTTTCCCCCAACCCATATGTTCCATCCTCGGTACGCATCACCAAGATGGCGCGAAGCGCAAATGGTTCGTGGACCCCCACTGAGTTCAGTAGGGGAGGGTCGGCGAATGCCACCGGCGTGATCTCAATATCGGTGATTCGCACAGGGCCTCGGGTGGTTCCAACCGGTCCAGATGAGATGCTGTTGAGCGAGGAAGAATGCGACATTTTTGTACTCCCGTTTTCATTGCCGTTTAGACTCAGACTAAGTGTGTGGATCGATACCTGTCCAAGCTAAATAATGCAATCAACGATTCAAGGAGTGTATTGATGTTCTCTCTGATTCAGCTAGAGTCATTCGTCGCCGTCGCAGAAGAGCTGCACTTCGGTGCAGCCGCCGAACGGCTGAACATGACCCAACCTCCGCTGAGTCGGCAAATTCAATTGCTTGAGCGTGAGCTCCAAGCTAAGTTGTTCATTCGCACCTCGCGCAATGTCGCGCTCACCGCAGCTGGCGAAGTGCTTCTGCCCAATGCGCGACGAATCCTTGATATGAGCCGGAAAACCAGCCTCGAGGTATCACGCGTATCAACCGGTGAATCCGGCACTGTCGTGGTCGGTTATACCTCGGTGGCAGGACAGTCGGTGCTACCCGAATTCCTGGCACGGGCAGCCCAAAAGCTCCCCGAATTGACCATGGTGTTACGCGAAGCGGTATCGGTGGATCAGCTTGACGCCCTGAGCAAAGGAACGATTGATATCGGGCTCTTACGCCCGGTGGTACATCGGTCGGGTATAACAACCTGCCTAATCAGGAAAGACCGTCTAGTGGTGGCTCTGCCCGAAGGTCATCACCTCGTGACCGGTAAGGGGGTACTGATTAAAGAGTTGGTTGGGCTTCCCTTGATGATGTATTCCACGAGTGAGGCACGATACTTCTATGATCTGGTTCTGCGGCTCTTTGATTCGGTCAGTGCCAAACCTACAATTTCACAGGTAGCCAGTCAGATTCCTGCGTTGATGGCCTTGGTTGGAGTAGGTCTGGGGGTCTCACTCGTTCCGGCTAGCGCCATGAATTTTGCCCCGAACAACGTCGTATTTGAAGAACTTATCGGACCTGATGGGTTGGCAGATCTAAATCATTCTGACATATTTCTTGCGTGGGACGAATCCTCATCTAACCCAGCTGTGAAACGTCTAAAAGACGTTTTCTTGGATTCATTGGTAAGTGTTGAAGGTGCTGTGATTTCGCACAACGAAGATCAGCGGCCGAGTCAATAACGCCCTGAAATTGTCAGCAGCGGTCTTCCACTCGTGTCTGAATGCACTCTGCAGCAACAGATAGCCAGCCATAACAATGAGGTCCTGATTTTCGACAAAACGCACCGATCTGCGCCCCACCAAGCAGTCGTTGCCCGGCCAATACGATTCGTTGAAGTTGCTCATGAAAGACGGCGTTCATCAGCTAAGGCAATATTCCTTAACAGCAGCGGATGATGGTGACCATCGTCAATTTTCCGTCAAGAGAGTGCAAGACATCCATTTCTGCGTGATCTCAGACCGAATTATCCAAGTAGGAACGTCGCGAGCAACACGACTGGAATGGTCAAGAGGGTACTGGTAAGGATGACTTCTCTAGGGATGGCAAGGTTGAGCTTGAACTGCTGGGAAAAGAGCAAAACGTTTTGTGCGGTGGGAAGGGCGGCCATGATGACCACCCCGAGCAGCACCACGCCGTCCAGCCCGAAAATCAGATGCGCTACAACCCACGCGAGTATGGGCATGAACAGCACCTTGAAGAAGGCGGCAAGGTAGATTTCGGGTCTCAACGACTTGTCGGATAGCGGACGTTGGCCGTAAAGAGCCATGCCGAAAGCCATGAGGAGCAACGGAATAGAAGCATCTCCCAACATCTGAATGGGGGAGTGCAGCACTTCGGGAAGTTTCCATCCAAAGAAGGAGAATACCGCCCCGATGAATGTGGCAATGGTGACCGGGTTGGCGATGGATTTGAGAATGGTTATTCCCAGATGCTGGGTGCCCTGGGACTCACGGTTCTTGCGTGAAGTCAGGGCAAAGATGCAAAGATAAACCGGCGCAATGATTAATAGTTGCGCAATGAGCACCGAGACAACCGGGCTGGTGCTGCCCACAGCGTAAAGCGCTAAGGGAACGCCGATATTTCCCGCGTTCACGTAGCTGGTGGACATTGCAGCTGCCGGCAAACGACTGCTGGGAGTCTTGAATATTACCTTGGCCAACAGTGCGTACAATCCGCCGGTCAACACCGCGGTGATCAGCGCTATGGGTGCAAAGACCCCGATGACCGCACGCAGGTCCGTGTCCGAAAGTAAGACAAACATCAGGGCGGGGTTGGTGATGTAGAAGATCAGGGGAGTTAGCCCCTTGGCGATAACGTCGCGTTTACGCGGGAGGAATACCGAGACGGCCAGACCGAGCCCAATCAAGATAAGAACTACGGTGAACCCTTGCAATACTTCCTGCATATTACTTTCCTGACCAAGTTATTGTCGCTGCCGCACAAAATGGAACACGGCCAAAGACGGTGGGACAAACCCCGAGGTTTATCCCACCGTCTTTGAACTCATCATTGCTGAATGCTGGAACCTATTAGCGCACCAGACATGGACGCTTTGAATCGAAGCTCCATTCTGGGATCAGGTACTGCATGGATACCGCATCATCACGTGAACCCAAACCATGCTCGAGGTAAAGCTCGTGAGCCTGCTGCACACCATCCATATCCAGGGTGACGCCCAATCCGGAACGTTGCGGAACCTTGATTTCTCCATCACGAATCAATAGCGGTTCCTCGGTCAGTCCTTGGCCATCCTGCCAGATCCAGTGCGTATCCAAAGCGGTGATCTCTCCTGGTGCTGCCGCGCCCACCTGAGTGAACATTGCCAGCGACACATCGAAGTGGTTGTTGGAGTGCGAGCCCCAAGTCAGGCCGAACTCGTTGCACAACTGAGCCACACGCACCGAGCCTGACATGGTCCAGAAATGCGGGTCAGCCAGTGGGATATCCACCGCATTGGTGCGGACCGCATGCGCCATTTCCTGCCAGTCGGTGGCGATCATATTGGTAGCGGTTTGCAGGCCAGTAGCACGGCGGAATTCGCTCATGATCTCGCGGCCAGAGAAGCGACCTTCGGGACCGCAAGGATCCTCTGCGTAAGCGACGATCCCCTTCATGCGCTCTCCCAAACGAATAGCGTCCTTCAACAGCCAACCGCCATTGGGATCTAGGGTGATGCGAGCCTCGGGGAAACGCTGCTTCAACGCTATAACCGCATCAACTTCCGCGTCACCTTCCTGAACGCCACCCTTGAGTTTGAAGTCCTTGAATCCATAACGTGCCTGTGCAGCTTCTGCCAGACGGACTATGGCCTCAGGGGTCATAGCTTCTTCGCGGCGCACGCGTTCCCAGTCGTCCGCGCCCTGTGGCTCGCGCAGGTACGGAAGATCGGTCTGATCTGGGTTGCCCACGTAGAACAGGTAACCAAGCATTGGCACCGCATCGCGCTGCTGGCCGTCACCGAGTAGTTCGGCTACGGGTACGCCGAGGAACTGGCCGTGAAGGTCTAGTAGCGCAGATTCAAGCGCGGTAACCGCGTGGACGGTGGTGCGCAGGTCAAAGGTTTGGGCACCGCGCCCGCCGGCATCACGATCTGCGAAACGTGCAGAAATCTGACGAAGCAACGAACGATACTTGGCCACAGGAGCGCCAACGAGCAGCGCGCCGGCCTCTTCGATGGTCGAACGGATTGCTTCTCCGCCCGGTACCTCGCCGAGTCCTGTGCGGCCGTCCGAATCGGTCACGATGGTGATGTTGCGAGTAAAGAATGGACCGTGCGCTCCCGAAAGGTTCAGGAGCATTGAATCGTGACCGGCGACGGGAATGACCTGGACCGAAGAGATAGTTGGCTGATTATTCATCTATTACTCTCCAACAGTCTTCAGGGTGCCATCAATGCGACGGGTGAGGTTCCACGGGTTATCTGTGCCAATAGGCTTGGGCAGAAGTCCATCCGGGAAGTTCTGGTAAGCCACCGGACGCAGGAATCGTTCGATTGCCAGCGTACCGACCGAAGTGGTCTGAGGATCCGAGGTGGCTGGGAACGGTCCACCGTGAACCATGGCATGTCCTACCTCAACACCTGTTGGCCAGCCATTAACCAGGATGCGTCCCACCTTGGTTTCCAAGGTCGGGATGACCGCGGCGGCTGCTTCATGATCAGCATCGGTCAGCTGCAATGTGGCGGTGAGTTGGCCTTCCAGCGTGGCGAGCGCTGTCTTCAATTCTTCAGCGTTAGCGTAGCGGATGACCAGCGAAGCTGCACCGAAAATTTCATCTTGCAACACTGGGTTGCTCAGCAACTGCGCAACGTCGGATGAGTAGATGGTCGGGGCCGGAGCGTTCGGCGTGGAACCTTCAGAGCCGCGGCCCAAAAGCTGTACTCCCTCCTGGCTGCCCAAGGCTTCGACTCCCTGAGTCCAAGATTTGAAGATCGATTCGGTGAGCATGGTCTGCCCGGCAGTTGCCGGAGCCTGTCCGCTCACGGCCGCAGCAAATGCGTCACCGGCTTCGCCCGCTGGGACAAAAACCAGGCCCGGAGCAGTGCACAGTTGGCCCGAAGAACCTACCACCGACGCCAAGTAGGCCTTGGCCTGGTCCTGGGGATCCTCCTGCAATGCGCCCTCAAAGAAGATCACCGGGTTAATGGAACTCATCTCGGCATACACCGGGATAGGTTCCGGGCGAGCCGCGGCAGTAGCCATCAGTGCGGTGCCACCAGAACGGGAGCCGGTGAATCCTACTGCCTTGATAACTGGATCAGCGACCAGCGCTTGCCCAATGGATGCACCTGGACCATAAACCAAGGAGAAGACTCCAGGATGCAGATTGAATTCCGCAATCGCCTTGGTAATTGCCTGGCCCACGATTTCGCTGGTGCCGGGGTGGGCATTGTGAGCCTTGAAGACTACCGGACAGCCGGCAGCCAGCGCGGAGGCGGTGTCGCCGCCAGCGGTGGAGAACGCCAATGGGAAATTCGAAGCTCCAAAAACTGCCACCGGGCCCACAGGAATCTTCCGCTGGCGGATATCAACACGTGGAGCGGGGGTGCGTTCTGGCAACGCAGGGTCTACACGAACACCGTGCTGGTCACCCTGCCGAACCACCTTGGCAAAGAGACGCAGCTGGCCGGTGGTGCGCCCGCGCTCGCCGGTCAGGCGTGCCTCGGGCAGACCCGTCTCCGACATGGCCCGTGCAACTAGTTCGGTGCTCACCGCCTCGATGTTATCTGCAATGGCATCCAAGAAATCTGCGTGTTTTGCCGGCTCCAAGGAGCGGAAGGATTCGAATGCTTCCGCTGCCGCAGAGGTGGCAGTTTTCAGTTGCTGCTCGTCGATTAGCGAATATGCGGGTTCCAAAGGCTCATTAGTGGCCGGGTTATAACCGTGGACCGCACGCCCGGTGCCGGTAGTGCTGACGCCGGCGAGGATGGACTGTCCGGTCAAATTCTGTATTGCGGTGCTCATAAATTACTCCTGAGTCGACGAGTCGGTGTGTCGGTGAGGAACGAAGTCTGCTTAGAGGCTCGCACCGGCAGGAACGATCCCTGCCTGCTGGATCAAGGCTGAAAGATCTGCAAGATCCTTGTCAGTCAAATCCTGAAGTGGTGGGCGGACGGAGCCGGAGTCACGGCCGATAGCTTTCAAGCCACCCTTGACAATGGAAACACCATAGCCCTTCACGCGATCACGAATATCCAAGTACGGCAGGACAAAGCGGTTCAGCTTTTCGTTTACAGCGACGCGATCCTGAGCACGGACATCCTTGTAGAAGTCCAGAGCGAACTCTGGGACAAAGTTGTACATTGCGGAGGAGTAGGTGCTCATGCCCAGCTGCAACAGTGGCAATGCGAAGGTTTCCGCGGTTGGCAATCCGCCCAGGTAGAACAAGCGATCACCGTTCTTGGCGTACACCTTGGTTAGATGCTCAATGTCGCCCAGCGCATCCTTGAAACCAATGAAGTTTTCGTGGCACTCCGCTAAACGGGCAACGGTTTCGGCCGAGTAGATGGCGTTGGCGCGGTTGTAGACAATCACGCCGGTCTTCGTGGAGGCACATACCTGTGAGACGTGTTCGTACAGGCCATCCTGATCGCATTCCGTTAGGTATGGAGGGAGGAGCAGTATTCCTTCGGCACCTGCAGCTTCCGCATCCCCTGCATTCTGGATGGCTTGCTTGGTTGAGCCACCGGCCGAGGCAAGCACTGGAACTCGTGAACCGGCTTCTTCAACTGCCATGCAAACTACCTTGGCTGCTTCTTCGGCGGTTAGCGCGAAGCCTTCACCTGTTCCACCGGCTGCGAATAGTCCAGCGACATCGAAGCTTGACTGCCAGGCAAGGTGGCTGCGGTAGGCTGCCTCATCGACTTCGAGGTTCTGGTCAAAAGCGGTGACGGGGAATGAGAGCAGACCGTCTTTGAGCTTGTCGGCAAGTTCGACAGGGGTGTACTGAGCCATGGAAAAGTCCTTTTTCTTATTCAGCTAAATTATCTTCGACTGAAGGTGGGTGGAACGTGTTCGTTGATCCCAGCGTATGGATGTTTCATGATGCCTGTCCAAGCCCATATTTGTATTGTTTGATACCCTCTAGGCATCATTCAGTCGACTAGCCGGCGGAAAACGCTCAGTGGTGCAATCCACCCTTGATGATCTCCACCAGCCCACTCAGAGCAGGGTTACTCGATTCCCGGCTCCAGATCGCATGTAGTTGCACCGGATCATCGGTTATTTCCGCCAACCTCAAATAGCGCACACCGTCCACACCCAGAAGTCTGGCGCTTTCCGGAACAAAAGCGATTCCGCGTCCAGCTGCGACGAGGGCCACCATGGTGAGGATCTGGCTGACCGTGTGAAGCACGTTTTTGTGTTCAACTTCGACCCTTCGAACGACTAAATCGTAGAAGTAGCGTGCTTTGGTCGGTGAATGCATGATTAGCGGTTCGTCACGGAGATCAGCGAAAAGGATGTCCCGAGGTAATGTCGCAAGTCGGTGTTCGCTGGGCACCGCAACGAAGAGAGCTTCCGAGAATAACAGTGCCGATTCAAAGAGCTTCTCGTCAAATGGTGGACGGGCGAGGCCCATATCAAGGTCGCCGTCTAACAATGCGTCCACTTGTTCACTAGTTACCATTTCCGAAAGTTCGAGGTGAACCTTGGGCATGCGCTCGCTGATTTCTGCCAGTAACGGCCCGAGCAGGCTAAAGCCAGACGCCGCGGTAAAGCCAATGCGGATTTCACCGAGTTGTCCGGCGGCAATCCGCCGGGCATTGTCGGGGGCTCGCTCCGCGGCAACCACCAGTCTCCTGGCGTCAACGAGGAAAGCGTGGCCGGCTGCCGTGAGTGAAACCCTGCGATTGTCTCGATCTAAGAGTTCAACTCCGACCGAGCGTTCCAGCTTTTGAATCTGTCTGCTGAGTGGAGGCTGTGTCATATTTAGTCGCTCGGCTGCCCGACCGAAATGGAGTTCTTCAGCCACCGCAACAAAGCTGCGAGCTTGATCCAGAGTAAACATTCAATACCTTTCAGGCATCATTCCATGCATAGTTGACCTTGGACATGCATCATATCTGTTTCTTAGGCTGTATCCGAGGCCAAGTAAGTGATCTGGTTCACCGGATTATTTGTGCTTGGTCACGTTCACTCGCAACCATAGGAGAATCTCCCATGAAAAATCGTATGACTCGACGCGCAATGCTTTCACTCACTGCAGCGGGTGCCGCATTGGCCTTGACTGCATGTGGCGGAAATGTGGGCGGTAGCAGCGATGCATCATCTGCCGAATTTCCCAACGGTCCAGTAACTCTCACCGTAGGTCAGGCGCCAGGTGGTTCCACCGACCTGATCGCACGTGCCGCGGCCGAGGGCATGGCCGAATCACTAGGCGTTTCGATGCCGGTAGTTAATAAGCCAGGTGCCAATGGTGCACTAGCCACCCAAGAAGTTGCGGCGATGGCTCCCGACGGACAGAATCTTATTCTGCTCAACGCTTCGTTGATCACCATTACTCCGTTGGCAGTTTCGGAAGACGAAGTTGTCTCCCTCGATGATCTTGATGTTTTGATGGGCCTATCCCAAGATGACTATGTCATGGTCGCCAGCACTGAATCGGGTGTAAAGAATCTGGATGATATCAAGAACAGTGATAAGAAGTTGTCCTTCGGCACCACTGGCGTGGGAACGGGTTCGCAGCTGGCCCAGGAACTACTCATGGCACAGGCCAATATTGACGGAACCACGGTTCCTTTCGACTCCGGCTCCCCGGCGCTCACAGCCGTCATGGGTGATCAGGTTCAGGTGTCCACCGTCCAGTTGGGTGAAGCTAAGCCGCAGATTGATGCCGGGACGGTCACCCCGATTGTGGTCTTCTCCAAGGATCGCAATGAGTTCCTTCCCGACGTACCTACTGCCATTGAATCCGGCTACGAAGTTCCGGTTTCCCAGTACCGCGCAATCGCGGCCCCTAAGGGCTTGAACGATGCGGCGAAGGAAAAGCTCGTTACCTCCATCCAGGACGCGGTAGCCACCGACACCTACAAGGACTTCAACAAGCAGAACATGTTGAGCCCTCACGAAGTTTCGGGTGAAGAAGTCGTGACCGAATGGAACGAACTAGCTGCCAAATACAAGGAACTGACCGAAGAGCACAAGATCTCGCTGGCAGGTAAGTAGTTCTCAGTTACCGGCTCCCAACCCGAAAGTGAGAACCAAAGGATGAAAGTAATGGATGCGAAAAAGGTCGAGGACAAGCAGGGAAAAATGCCTGCTGCTCTCGAAGTCCCGCCAAATACTGACGAAGAAGAGACCCTCACGCCGGAGGAGCTCGCCGCCCAATGGGAGGCAGAAGCGCCGGACCCAGCAGGGCCTATAGCGAACCTGTTTTCTTCTCTGGTAGTTCTTGCCTTGAGCATCATCGGAATGGTGATCTCGATCGGGTTGGGGCTGGGCACGCCCGCAGCTCCGGCTGCTGGAATGTGGCCGTTTATCATCACGCTGATCGCGGCGGTGATGTCGGTGGTGCAGATCATCGTGGGTCGTGCAGGTGGTAAAGACGGTGAGAAATTCAGCTCCATGAGCTGGTACGCGGTCATTGGTTTCGCAACGCTGATCCTCATGGTGGTGCTGATGCCACTGGTTGGATTTGAAATCCCCTCACTACTGTTGTGTTTCGTCTGGATGCGCTGGCTGGGCGGCGAACGCTGGAGGTCCGCCACGATTTACTCGATTCTGATCGTTGGAGCCTTCTACGCAATTTTTATCGCCGCACTTGGCACCACCATTCCCCGACTGTTCTAAGTCGCACGTAAAGGTTTACTCGCATGGAATTCTTCGGACCGGTCTTAGACGGCTTCAACGTCGTACTTGACCCCACAAATCTTTTGTACTGCTTGCTAGGCGTGGTCGTCGGCATGCTCATCGGTGTACTTCCCGGCCTCGGGCCGGCAGCCACCATCGCCATCTTGTTGCCTATGACCTACGGCGTTGAGCCAGTCACCGCGATCATCATGCTGGCGGGCATCTTCTATGGCGCCCAATATGGTGGCACCATCACCTCGGTGTTGCTTCGTCTACCAGGTGAAGCCAGCAGTGTGGTGACAGTCTTTGACGGTTACGTTATGGCTAAACAAGGCCGGGCAGGCACGGCGCTGGGTATTGCAGCCATCGGCTCCTTCTTCGGTGCCACGGTCTCCATTATCGGCTTAACGTTCCTCGCACCGTTGGTTGCAAGCTTTGCGCTGGACTTCGGCCCGCCGGAATACACCGCCTTGGCGATGCTGGGTATTCTTCTTGTCGCAACGATTTCAGGCGGCACCAAAATCAAGGCAATTATCGCTGCAGCCGTGGGGCTTTTTCTGGCCACGGTTGGACGTGACGGTTTTACCGGCGCTGAACGTTTCACCTTTGGTAACCTGTCGCTGGCAGATGGAATCGACTTCGTTCCCATCGCTATGGGCCTCTTTGGCGTAGGCGAAATACTCTACAATCTGGAAGAACGCCACCGTGTGGCAACTGCCCCAATGAAGGTTTCAAATGTCTGGCCTAAGGGTAAAGACATCAAAGAAGCCTCCGGCGCTATCGGCCGAGGCTCGGTGCTCGGATTCTTCTTGGGCATTCTGCCAGGCGGCGGCGCGACCATTGCTTCTTTGGCTTCCTACGCCATGGAAAAGAAGACCGCAAAGGATCCTTCGCGCTTTGGTAAGGGTGCTATCGAAGGCGTGGCAGGTCCCGAGTCTGCTAATAACGCGGCGGCGACTAGCTCCTTCATCCCATTGCTGACCCTCGGCATCCCGGCGAACGCCACCATGGCGATCATCTTCGGTGCTCTGCTGATTCAGGGGATCACTCCTGGTCCGCAGCTGATCAGCAATGACCCGGAGCTGTTCTGGGGCGTGGTGAACTCGATGTACATTGGCAATATTCTCTTGCTGATCATGTCGATTCCGCTGATTGGTGTCTTTGTTCGAATCTTGAGGATTCGTGCGGCGATCCTCGCACCGATCACCGCGTTGATTACCATGCTTGGTGCCTACACCATCCGAAACTCGATGTTCGACGTGTTGTTGGTCGTCATCTTCGGTGCCATTGGGTACTTGATGAAGAAGTTCGGTTTTGAACCTGGACCGCTGGTGCTCGCGTTCGTGCTCGGCAGCCTGCTTGAATCAAATCTGCGACGCTCGTTGCTGGTCCTCGAAGGGGACCCGACCGGGTTCTTTACTCGGCCAATTTCAGCTACTCTGCTGGTGCTATTCGTCGTTGTTGCGGTGTGGCCAATGATCAAGAGTGTTATCGACAAGCGTAAGTCCGGCTCCCTTGCAGCCTTGGCAACGCAGGAAAAAGAAAAGGAAAACGCATGAGCATCATCGTCGGATATGTGCCCACCAACGTGGGAGAGGCGGCCGTAACCGCGGCCATCAGCGAAGCTAAAATGCGTCAAGAAGAGCTGCTGATCGTCAACTCCGCACGTGCCGGGTCACTCGTTGACAAAAATACGGCCTCGGCTGAAGACTTGGAAAGGATCTTAGGCAATGCCTCCCAGGCAGGAGTGCAGGCAAAGATTCTTGAATCGAGCTACCGAGATGATCTGGCTGAAGAGTTTCTAGGCCTCGCGGATCAGCACAACGTCTCGCTCATTGTGATTGGTTTACGCCAACGCTCCCAGGTAGGAAAATTCATCATGGGCTCACATGCTCAGCGGATCCTCCTACAAGCCCAACACCCGGTGCTTGCGGTCAAACCGGAATAGGTCTTCCTTGAGCGTAGTGGAAGTCGCGCCACTGTACTGAGCATAGAAAATAGATGGGTGCCCGTTGATTAGCGAACAGCTAATCCAAGGGGCACCCATTTATAGTTTTGCATGCTGCCTAGGACCGCAGTGTTCAGTGCTTTTCTCCGGCTTCGGATTCCAGTCTTGAGATGGAGTTGCCCAAATGTACCCGCATGGCGGCCGCCGCAGCCAGCGCATTTCCTGAGGCTACGGCCTGACGTATAGTCTCGTGTTCTGCCATCACCGAACCTAGCCGGTCGGATGCGCGGGAGATTCCGGTCTCCAAGCGTTGGCGCGGCATGGCGATCATGACAGGCCCAAAGGACTCAACAGCCTTGCTGAAATATGGATTACCGGTGGATCGCGAAAGCGCTAAATGAAATTCGTAGTCACAGCTCATGCTCTGTGATGCATTGCCCGCGGCCGCTTCGAACCCGCGCAACGCCTGATCCATGGCTAGTAAATCGTGATCCTGATGATGTGTTGCTGCGAGCGCCGCGGCCTCGGTTTCGAATCCCATGCGGTACTCCAACAGTTGGCGCCGCTGCGCTAAAGTCCGTGGAATTATGCTATTTGATTCGGAATCTTGTGCGGGTGGAGTGAGTGCAAAACTTCCGGCACCTCGACGAGTATGAACAAGTCCTTCGGCTTGAAGCCGCGTGATGGCTTCACGTACCACGGTGCGAGATACCCCGTGCTGCTCAATCAAGGAATTTTCGCTAGGAAGCTTTTCGCCAGCCGCGATGTCACCGCTACCGATTCGTTCACGAAGGTGCTCAACCAAGGAGGTAGTCAGGTTAGGTTTCACGCTGTGCATCCTTAAAGAGTAAACGCCGATGCTCACACTTGGCGAGCATCGGCGTTTAGCGGGTGTTGCTAGGCAACGCCGAATTCAACCGAATCGGTGGTCCAAGCCCTGGCCTGATCGCTGAAGCTGAAGCCAAGACCCAGGCGGTTGGGAACGATCATGCGACCGTCCTTGGTTTCCAAACGTTCGTTAAACAGTGGATCCAACCAATCAAAGTGTTCCACCCATGCTTCGCGCGGGTAAGCGGCCGCAAGGTGAAGATGGATTTCCATGGCGAAGTGCGGAGCCAAGTCCAGTCCTGCCTGATCTGCCAGCGTGGCTAAACGCAGGAACTGGGTGATTCCTCCGACGCGTGGCGCATCGGGCTGAATGATGTCGCAGGCACGCGTTGCAATCAGTCGTTCGTGTTCGGCAACGGAAGCAAGCATTTCACCGGTGGCAATGGGAGTATCTAAAGCAGCGGCGAGCGCCGCGTGGCCCTCGGCATCATAAGCGTCTAGGGGCTCTTCAATCCATACCAGGTCAAATTGTTCAAGCTTTCGTCCCATGCGCAGCGCGGTGGAACGATCCCACTGCTGGTTGGCGTCAACCATCAGCGGGAAATCTGGACCAATATGTTCGCGCACTGCGGCCACGCGGCGCAAGTCCTCCGCGCTGTCGGGCAGTCCGACCTTGATCTTGATGCCGCCGATACCTGCTTCAATGGATTGGCTTGCGCGTTCCTTGACCTCTTCGATGCTGGCATTCAAAAAGCCGCCAGAGGTGTTGTACGTGCGAACGGAATCGCGGTGAGATCCGAGGAACCTGGCCAGCGGAAGCCCTGCGCGCTTAGATTTCAGGTCGTAAAGGGCGATGTCCAACGCTGCCAGCGCCTGCGTGGCTACGCCCGAGCGTCCGACCGAGGCTCCAGCCCAAAGCAGCTTGGTGTACAGCTTGGCGATGTCGTTAGGATCTTCGCCGATCATCGTCTGCGCGACTTCTTTGGCATGAGCGTATTGTGCGGGGCCACCGGCGCGTTTTGAGTAGGAGAAACCAATGCCTTCGAAACCCTGTTCCGTGCTGATCTCAGCAAAGAGGAAAATGACTTCGGTCATTGGCTTCTGACGACCGGTAAATACTTTCGCATCAGAAATCGGAGTAGCCAAAGGCAGGCGGGCAGTCGAAAGTTTGACGTGGCGGATGGCATCTGGCGTGTAATTCATGGTTTGAAAGCTCCTGACGGTCAAGTTCCCTGGTGGGACTTGGTATGTACTTATAATATAAGTTCCCAACTTGTCACACAAGTGGTTTGGTGAAGTTTCTGAGTTGCTTCGATACCGGCGGGTTAAAGCTCAGAGGACCGCTCGAAAAATCCGAGCGGTCCTCTGAAATGAAGCGGATGGAGTTAGCTGATGGCCTCGGTGATCGGGGTATTCCCATCATAGAAATTCACTGTTTGCTTGATGGCTGCGTCTTTGGCCACCACATGGGTGACGACGTCGGCAACGGTCTCTCGGGCGGTATTTCCCTCGTCGTTTTCTGGGGCACGACCATGAATGTTGCCTACTTCATCGGCCAGCGTGACGCGCGCAGTTGATTGGTCCAAGGTCAATAGACCTGGGCCGAGGATGGTGAAGTCCAGATCGGTGGCGCGCAGGAACGCATCAGCATCATGCTTGGCCTTGGCATAGGTGTAGAAGGAGTTGTCCTTCTCTAGGCTGTTTATGTCAACAGATGCGCGCGCATAGGAGACCATGACAAAACGCTTTACACCGGCCTGCTCTGCCGCCTTCATGGTGCGCACTGCGGCTTCGTAATCTACCGCGAGGGTGCGCTCGGGGCTTCCGCCACCGGCGCCGGCGGAAAAGACCACTGCCTTCGCACCGGCAAAGTGCTGGGCTAGGGAATCAACATCTGCTTGTTCGATGTCCAGAACTACTGGTGTCGCTCCTAGCGCGCTGATTTCCTCGCTATGTTCTGGGTTGCGAATCACCGACTCTACGCTCAGTCCATGACTTGCAAGTTTTGGGGCCGCAAGAAGTGCTACCTTCCCGTGTCCACCAATGATGACTACTCGATTTGCTTCGGACATATGCTGCTCTTTTCTCCTCGGTTGTCGTCTTTGGCACAACACCAAACGGTGACGCGATATTCCAGCTCATTACAGATCAAGGAATATATTGCGCCACCGCAAGTAATGTTCAGGCCAGTTAAAAGACGTATGGGACGTTAGGAGATAGGTGTAACCAAGGTGCCCTCGGTGAGGTACGAGCGAAGGTTTTCTAGCGTTACTGCCGCCATATCTGCGCGGGTCTCATGGGTTCCGCTTCCCAGATGCGGCAACAACACCACGTTTTCCAGTTCCAGTAATTCCTCCGGGACCGCTGGCTCGTGGGCAAACACATCAAGTCCGGCACCCGCGATCAGGTTGTTTTTAAGGGCGTTGACCAATGCGGGCTCATCGATGACAGTGCCGCGGGCAATATTGATTACGAAGCCTTGTGGGCCAACCTTGGCGAGCACGGTTGCATCCACGAGGTTTGCGGACTGCGGCCCGCCTGCCGCGGCGATGATCAGCACATCCGTGGCTTCAGCCAGTTCGCTGGCTGAGCGGTGGTAAGTATAAGCCGTATCAGTCTTCTCTGTACGGTTGTGATAGTGAATTTCGCAGCCGAAACTCTCAAGCCTGCTGGCGATGGCCTGGCCGATACGGCCCAAACCGAGAATTCCTACACGCTTTGAGCTGGCTCGCGTCGCTAACGGAAAATTCTCGCCACTAGCCCAAGAGCCCCTGCGGACAAAACGTTCGGCTGAGCTCAAAGAGCGGAGGGTCATTAGATAAAGTCCCAGCGCAGTGTCGGCCACACAGTCGGTTAATACATCCGGGGTATTGCTGAGTGGAATGCCGCGTTCGATGGCTTGGGCCACGTCGGTAGCGTCGTATCCCACTCCGAAGTTGATGATGGCTTCCAAATTTGGCAGGGCTTTCATCAATTCGGTATCGACCCCAACTTTGCCGGAACAGACGGCAATCCGAATGTCCTGACCATGTTCCTTGAGAAAAGTATCGCGTTGATCGCCGGCGCCCGGCAGAACCAGTGAATCGAATTCTTCACTCAGTGCCTGGGCGACGGTTGGATTGACCGGGCCCACGCGCACAATGGCGTTCCCGGCGATTGCTGAGCTGTTGCGTCGTGCGGACGCGCTGATATCAGTGGACATATGTGCATCGTATGAATGATCAACGATTCAAGTCCAACACTCAGATTGGATAGATCAATGCCCTTGGGGCATTGATTGAGCAACCGTCCCGGAATGTAGCGCTAGTCACATTCGCGTACTGGAGGGTAGAAACTGGCAACGGGGCCTAAGTTACGTTCTGGCACACCATCATCTCTTGACCACTCAACGGTGGCAGTCAAAGCTTTGGATACAGACAAGGTCACAAAGCACCACGACCACCTCACACTCGTATCCCGAAGGAAACAATGATGTTCAATTCGAATACCCCCATGCAGCGCGCACGGCGCATCTCCATGGCGGTCGCCGCCGGTGCACTGCTGAGCACCACCGCACTGGCAGGTTGCTCGGTCGCCAACTCTGAGGACGCAGCTGGGGGATCGGCGGCGCCGAGCGCAACCGTTAGCGACACCCTGCGCGTAGTACTTCAGCAGGAACCACCAACGCTCGAAGCCTGCGAATCAAACCTGACAAGCACCGGCGTAGTAGTTCGCTCGACCATCACCGAACCACTGATTGAACGCAATCCCACTAGCGGTGAACTGGAACCCAAGCTTGCCACCGAATGGTCCAGCGATGATGACACCACCTGGACGCTGAAGCTGCGCGAGGGAGTGAAATTCCATGACGGCTCGGACTTCACCGCAGAAGACGCCGCCGCCACCATCGAACGCGCGGTCAACTCAGATCTAGGCTGCAATGTCGAGGGCTACGTCTTTGGCGACGATGACCTTAAAGTCAAAGCGGTAAACGACACCACCATAGAGGTCACCGCAGCTAAGGCCGATCCGATTCTTCCGCTGCGTCTGTCCTTCCTCGAAGTGGTCCCAGCCGAAACCTCGGCCACCGAAAAGGTCCGCGAACCGATCGGAACAGGTCCCTACAAGCTCGACAAGTGGGACGCGGGCCAGAGCATCAATACCTCCGCCTTCGCGGACTACTGGGGCGAGGCCCCGGCATTCGCCAAAGCCAACTACCAGTGGCGTTCCGAAGGAAGTGTCCGTGCCGCGATGATCACCTCCGGCGAAGCAGATATCGCCACGGGTCTGAGCCCGGAAGACAATATCGGGGACTTGGGCGTCGCCTACCCGAACAATGAGACCGTTGCCCTGCGCATGCACAATGACAAGGCCCCCTTCACCGACATTAAGATCCGTCAGGCCGTGAACTACGCCATCGACAAGGAATCCATCGTCGCTTCGTTGTACGGCGGACGCGACAAGGTCGCCTCCCAGCTAGTACCAGAGGGCGTCGTCGGGCACAGCGACTCGCTGGAAGCTTGGCCATACGACCCAGAAAAAGCCAAGTCCCTCGTTGAAGAGGCCAAGGCCGCTGGCGTTGATACCTCGGCCCCGATCAGCCTGATCGTACGCACCGCGCAATTCCCGAAGATCGAAGAACTTGGCCAGGTCATCCAGGAACAGCTCTCCCAGGCAGGACTGAACGTCAAGCTGAAGATGCTAGAGACCAGCCAGCACCTGACTTACCAGGTCCGTCCGTTCCCCACCGATGACGAGGGTGCCATCTCCTTGATGATCCAGCACGGCAACCAGGCAGGTGACGCTGCCTTCACCGTGGACCAGTACATGACCACTAAGGGCGCTCAGTCCGCCTTCGGCACCCCGGAACTGGACAAGCTGATCGAGGAAGCTGATGCCTCCTCTGAAGCAGACCGTCAGGCGGCTTTTGAAAAAGTCTTCCAGTATCAGAATGACAACGTGGTGCAGTTCGCGCACATTTCCCACCAGACCGGCATGCTTGGCATCGCCAGTACCGTGAGCTACGAGCCGAACTCATCCTCGGGTGACGAGCTGCGTTTGGCAGAGGTCACCGCGGCTAAATAGCCAGAGCGCTCACTGGGCGTCAAGCGGAACCGACAATGACAAAACTTACCGAAAGTACACAGTTTAATGCTCACCTATCTGCGTAAAAGGATTATCTCTTCGGCCGTGCCGTTGCTGGTGGTCGTCGTGGGCGTGTTCGCACTTGCTCGCATGACGGGCAATCCAGCCGCGTTGTACCTGCCGCTGAACGCCACCGAAGCCATGCGTGAGGACTTCGCAATTCGCAATGGGCTGGATCAGCCGATCTGGGTGCAAATGGCCCAGTACTTCGGCGGGGTCTTGCGCTTTGATTTTGGTACCTCAATGCGCACCGGCGAAAGCGCAGCAGATATGGCGTTGCGGGCCTTCCCTGCAACATTGCAGCTTGCCGGCACCACGATGCTCATTGCCATCGTGCTGGCAGTTATTGTCGGTTCCGCCGCAGCACTGAATCCCAACGGAATCCTCGACAGGTTCTCAAGTTTCGTCTCCATGACGGCTGCCTCCATTCCGGATTTCTGGTTGGCTATTGTGGGCATCTGGGTCTTCGCCATTACGCTCGGTTGGGTTCCAACCTCCGGCGTGTTGGGCGCGGCGGCTTGGGTGCTTCCGGTTGCCACCTTGGTGATGAGACCTTTTGGAACACTGGTTCAAGTGGTGCGCGGAGCCATGGTTTCTTCGCTTTCCGAGCCTTATATCAAACTTGCCCGCTCCAAGGGAGCCACCCAATATCGTGTGGTCGGCGCGCACGCATTGCGAAATGCAGCGGCGCCAGGACTGACCGTGGCCGGAGACCTGACCGTCGGTCTGGTCAACGGAGCTGTGGTTGTTGAAACGATCTTTGGCTGGCCAGGTATCGGAAAGCTCATGATCGACTCAATCTTGCAACGCGACTTTGCCGTGCTCCAAGCCTGTGTACTGCTCACCGCGATAGCGATCTTTGTACTCAACATCCTCATAGATATTGGCTACGCATTGTTGGACCCACGGGTCCGGCCAAGTGCCGGTGCCCGTGGTCGCCGCAAGGCGCGCAACGAGCATCGCGGCCAAAACAACACGCCAGCTACCACTGGTACCCCGACTACCAGCGCTCCGGTTCCTACCGCCGCGATTGACGCTTAGGGCGAAGCCATGACACAAATTCAAGAAAAACCTGCAACGCAAAAAACGGTGAAGGCCAATGCGACGCAACGGCTGGGACGTCCGAGCATGTTCAGCATGCTGCTGCGTGACAAGTTCGCCACCGTGGCAGCTGTCATCCTCAGTTTCGTGATCCTGCTGGCCGTCTTTGGCCCGGTCCTCATGGGGGAGCTGGCCACCAAGCAGAACCTGATGTTCATGAACAAGGAGCCCTTCGACCTATCAAACGGTTGGGCCTATATTCTCGGATCCGATTCGTTGGGACGTTCAATGCTCGCCCGCATGGTCGTCGCCACGCAGACCACGTTGTTGGTTGCAGTTCCCGCGGTGCTCATTGCACTATTGATTGGCTCACTCTGGGGAGTCTGGGCTGGATACCACCGCGGTCGGCGCGAGAGCATTTCAATGCGCATTGCCGATATCATCATGTCCTTCCCTTCGCTGTTGCTTGCGGTAGTCGTGCTCTTCGTCTTCAGCCCGTCGGCTGCAAATATCGTGTTGATCTTGGCCATTACCCGAATCCCTATTTACATGCGTACAGCCCGTGCCGAATCGGCCGAACTGCAATCACGAACCTTCGTTGATGCCGCGCGGACATTCGGCACCAAGCCAAACGCCATCATTGCCCGTCACGTAATCCCCGTGGTCACCCCGACTCTCTTGACGCTGGCAACACTTGAGTTCTGTTTTGTGATGCTCGCCGAATCTTCGTTGTCATTTCTTGGCATTGGTATCCAGCCGCCGGATGTCTCCTGGGGCCTGATGGTTGCTCAGGGGCGCCAGTACTTGCAGACCGCCTGGTGGTTATCGATTCTTCCGGGATTGGCCATCGTGGTCACCGCCGTCGCAGCAAATATGCTTGCCGCGTGGATGCGCATCGCAACCGATCCAGCACAACGTTGGCGTTTGACTCTTGATAAGCAGACCAAGAAATCCCTCACCACAGTAATCAAGGACACCAAATGATGACCGAGATGCGTGAACCCACAGCAGACAAGGCAACCGCGAACGATACGGTACTTGAAGTGACTGGACTCGATGTAGATATCCGCACCCCGCGCGGAACCGTGCGGGTAGTCAGCCAGGTCAGCTTCACCGCACGTCGGGGTCGCACGCTGGCCTTGCTCGGCGAATCCGGCTGCGGCAAATCCATGACTGCGAAGGCCATCGCCGGTCTCTTGGACCCAGTGGCCTCGGTATCCGCAGGACGCGCCGAACTAAATGGTGTGGACCTGAACCAGATGACGGCCAAACAGCGTCGCGCCGTTGCCGGCCCCGGCCTGGGCATCGTTTTCCAAGATGCGCTGACAGCATTGAACCCGGTGTACACCATCGGTGCGCAGCTGGGTGAATCGTTCCGTATCCACCGCGGCGCAAACAAGAAACAAGCCAAAGCCGAAGCTATTGATTTGATGAGAAGGGTCGGTATCCCGGAGCCCGAAACAAGAGTGAATTCCTACCCGCATCAGTTCTCCGGCGGCATGAGGCAAAGAATTCTGATTGCCATGGCCGTAGCGCTCAGCCCGCAGCTGCTGATCGCCGACGAACCAACGACTGCCTTGGATGTCACCGTCCAAGCGCAAATCATGGCGCTATTGCACAAGCTACGTACCGAGGACCATATGGCGGTAGTGCTAATCACCCATGACCTGGCCGTCGTGGCGGAAGAAGCAGATGAGGTGTGCGTGATGTACGCCGGAAACGTGGTGGAACAGGGCCCGGTGGACACGGTATTTTCAAATCCTACGCACCCTTACACGAAGGGACTACTGGATTCGGTACCTTCCGATGCGCAGCGTGGTGAGGGGCTGTCATCTATTCCAGGAAGTCCACCTGAATTGAACAAGATACCTTCGGGGTGTGTCTACCAAGAGAGGTGCCCGCTAGTCAGCGCCATTTGCCGTGAGGAGCGGCCAGTATTGCGTGAGACCGGCGTGGCGCAGCGAGCTGCCTGCCATTTCTCGGAAAAGGTATCTTCGGCAAAGGTCAGCACCGAACTGGCAAACTCATTTGAGGAGGAAAACCGGTGAATACAACACCTGGCGGTAACGCCGAAAACGTGCTGGAAGTCAAAGATCTGAGTAAGACCTTCCATGTTTCTGCCGGTGCAGCGGGCACCAAGGAACTTCGTGCCCTGGACGGAATCAATCTCACGGTGCGCAAGGGAGAAACTCTTGGTCTAGTCGGTGAGTCGGGATGCGGCAAATCAACTCTGGCTCGAACGCTGATGATGCTCGAACAACCGGATTCCGGAACCGTGAGGTTTGAAGGGCAAGATCCATTTGGCCTGCGTGGTAAGGAACTACTCAAATGGCGCCGCCGCGTGCAGATGGTGTTTCAAGATCCGTTCGCGTCGCTCAACGCTCGAATGACCGCCGGACAAATTATCAGTGAACCGTTCGCCACGCATAAAGACATGCATCGGGGCACCGCCGCGAAGACGAAGCGGCTCAACGAGCTTCTTGACCTGGTGGGTCTGCGTGCCACCGATGCCTCGAAATCTCCGCAGGAATTCTCCGGTGGACAGCGTCAGCGTATTGGTATCGCCCGCGCGTTGGCGTTGGACCCGGATTTGATCATTCTTGACGAGCCGGTCTCAGCGTTGGACCTTTCGGTACAGGCCCAGGTGCTGAATTTGCTCAACGATCTACAACGGGAGCTGGGCGTAAGCTACATTTTCATCTCCCACGACCTGTCGGTAGTCCGACACGTTACCGACCGGGTCGCCGTGATGTATCTTGGCCGCATTATTGAAACTGGTACCACCGAACAAGTCTTTGATTCCCCGTTGCACCCATACACTGCTTCGCTGATGTCGGCGTCTCCCAAGCTTGATCCGGCCCAACGTCCGGTACAGCGCATCGTATTACAAGGTGAACTTCCGTCGCCCTTGGATCCGCCATCCGGATGCCGCTTCCGGACACGTTGCTGGAAGGCCCAGCCGATTTGTAGCGCCGAACGTCCTGAAAAGATGACGAGAAATGAATCAGGCAAGATCGTCTTGGGCATGCCAGGGGTGGGACTAGATAATGCGGAGCATCTGGCTGAATGCCATTTTCCGGTGAGTAACCCGGCAGAAGCTGGTTTGGTCCGGACCTAACAAACCCTGAGTGCTACGCGCTTGCTTGGAACCCCTGAGTGTTTTTCCTGACGGTTCCAAGCAAGCGCACGGTTAACACAATGGGGTGATGATTCGGCTCATGACCTCTCAGATAGGACAGTGGGCACCAACAGTGACAAGATGGTTCCAGACGTTTAACAACATCAAAGGAGTCATCGTGAGCTACAAGGTAGGCCCTGCAGACGAGCTATCCGAAGGCGAAGCCTTACTAGTTCGCGCCAGTGAAAGTGGTGCCAGCGAGGACATTGCGGTGTTCCATGCCGAAGATGGCAACTTCTATGCGTTGCAGGATGAGTGCACCCACGAGGTTGCATCACTTTCCGATGGCTGGATTGAAGGCTGTGAAGTTGAATGTCCAATACATTCCTCCAGCTTTGATCTGCGTACCGGAAAGGTGCAATGCATGCCAGCCACCGTAGATGCACGTACCTACAAAGTTGCCGTAGTAGACGGAAATTTGGAGCTAGATATCTAAATGCCGTCCGTACACATTGTCGGCGGCGGTGTTGCCGGGTTTACCCTTGCCCGCGAATTAGTGAGTAAAGGGTATGCCGGGAACATCAAAATCAGTGACCCCGAGGGCTTGCCCTATGACCGGCCACCGCTGAGCAAATCCTTGCAGCGTGAGTACTTCGTGCCACCAACTTGGTTCGCAGAACACGGCGTCTCGCTGATTGAAGAAATTGTTACCGAACTAGAAATACCCAGTTCTCCGGATGAGTGGGTAGTTCTAGCTACCGGAACCACGCCCAAGAAACTGCAAGTACCCGGTGCACAGCATGCCCGCAGCCTGCATACTGCTGCGGATGCCTCTGCACTTTCGGCCACCTTGGAAGACGGCATGTTCGGACAACGAGCCGTGATCATCGGAGCAGGGCTGGTCGGAGCGGAATTCGCCTCCACAGCCAAAATGCTCGGCGCTCAGGTCACACTCGTTTCAAACTCGTCCGCTCCGCTGTCCAAAGTGTTGGGTGCAGAAATGGCGACCGCGTTGCATGCGGAGCATTCCCGCCATGGGATTACCGTATTGTCTGGAACTCCTACGCAGCTCGGCCCGGACTACGCAGTGGTCGATGGGGAACGTATCGAGGCAGCAATTCTTGTCGCTGCCATTGGGGTTGAACCCGAAACTACCCTCGCACAAGCACTGGGGCTAGAAATCAACGATGGAATTATCGTTGATGAACAGTTACGCACCACTGAGCACAGCCAGGTCTTGGCTATTGGGGACGCGGCAAGAATCAAGGATCACTCCCGTGCAGTGCACTGGGAAGGTGCCATGGAAGACGCTGCGATTGCCGCGGCTACCATCATGGGCGGCGAAGCTCGCAAACATTCGGTGCCATGGTTCTGGTCTGATAGGCACGACAGCCATATTGAAGCGGTGGGGGATTTTTCCCAAGCTGCGCAGCATGTGTCGCGATTGAACCGTCGCGGGCAGTTACAGGTACTTTTCGGTCTTAACGACGCAGGAAAATTGGTAGCCGCATCGATGATTGACGGTGGTCAGATGTCTAAAGCCGTCAAACGGCTCATCGCACGTGGCTACACACCGAGCATTGAAGAACTGCAAGATTCCAGTGTTGGCCCGCGTGACCTTGGACGGCAGGAACAGTCATGATTACGGAACGTAATTCGGGTATCCCCGAAGCTCTGCGGATCCCTACCAAACGTGTGGGGGTCGGCTGGATTGCAGCTGTTGTCACCGTTCATATTGGGATTAATGTTGGCTTCTTCGCACCGATTCAGGTCCTCCTTGGACTACACGCTCAACAGCTAGATGCCAGCCAGAAGGCAGCCATTCTTTCGCTCGTCACCGGTGTTGGTGCGGCTGTTTCTTTGGTGGCAAATCCACTTTTCGGGGCGTTGAGTGATCGGAGTACCTCGAAATTTGGCCGGCGTATTCCGTGGGTATTGTGCGGGACGGTGTGCGGAGCGTTAGCACTGCTACTCATGTCAACCGCCCAAACGGTAGGCATGTTGGTACTGGGCTGGGCACTGATGCAGGCAGCTGGCAATGCAGCCTTAGCCGCGATTTTTGCAGCCATCCCGGACAAGGTACCGGTGGAACAACGCGGCCTTGTCGGCGGAATGGTGGCGTTGGGACAAACCTGTGGCTCACTTATTGGTGCTGTCATTGGTATGTTTGCGGCCTCAGATCTGGTGTTCGGCTATGCGATTGTCGCAACGGCCGTAGCCCTTTGTGCGATTCCCTTTGTCTTACTACGACAGGATGTTCCGCTTCCAAAGGACGCGCTAGAACCGTTAAAGCCTATGGAGTTCGTCAAGAGCTTCTGGATCAACCCGATGCAGCACACAGATTTTGGGTGGGCCTGGCTTTCTCGTTTCCTGCTCTACTTGGGAAGCCAGCTGTGTTTGGTTTACCTGCTCTTTTTCTTGCAGGACAAGTTGCACCACCCAGAACCCGCCACCGGCGTGCTGGTCCTGACAGCGACCTACGCCTTTTGCGTGATTTTCTCCTCGGTGATTGCCGGACGACTCTCTGACAGGGATGGAAAACGTAAGAAATACGTGATCATCTCCTCGGTCATTGTGGCTGGCGCTGCATTGACCTTAGCCTTTGCGACTACCTTCACCACTGCGATCTTCGCTGCCGTCTTTCTCGGGGTTGGATTTGGCGCTTACCTCGCCGTCGACTTTGCCTTGCTTACACAGGTGCTGCCGTTCGAGGATTCGCGCGGTAAAGACCTGGGCATGATTAATATTGCGAACTCGCTGCCACAAGTGTTTGCTCCACTTATTGCTTGGCTTTCGGTGACGTGGCTAGGCGGTTATGCAACGTTATTCATGTGTTCAGCAGTGATCAGCCTGCTTGGTGCCGCGCTGGTCTTGAAAATCAAAAGCGTTCCGTAGCCGGTAATGACAATAAATTGGTTGGTAAATGAAGCACCTTTTATGGTGACCTTTACTTTCTTCTTCATTGGAGCAATGTTGCGTGGCAACGCGACCTACTGGGCGGGACGGGCTGTGGCGCGCGGAGTTGAGAATACCCGGTATCAAAAGATCTTGCACGGGGCTATGTATCAGCGTGCACAACGATTCATTGCTCGGTGGGGAATGCTCGCTGTCCCATTGTGCTTTCTTACTATCGGTATTCAATCCGCCGTGAACGCGACCGCCGGGGTGAGCCGCATGCCGTTGCGACGGTACCTTCCCGCGGTCACTGTGGGAGCGCTAGCTTGGGCACTGATATACACGACCATTGGTATGGCGGTATTTTATGCTTGGCTCTCACTGGAGTGGCCGTACCTTGTGGGAGGTGTTCTGCTCATTGCCGTCATTGTTATTCTAGTTTTTCGATTACGGCAGAGTAAGTCGCCGGCGGCGAAGTCAGGCGAGTCATAAATTTACTATGCTGTAGTTCTATCGCGTGGGAATCTCACGAGTTTTTCAAAGTCTAAAGATGTAGCAGTGAAAGCCGGTGCCACTTAATGCTGAACAGTCCTGCCTCCGGCGAAAAGCGCACGGCGCAACTCGACGAGTTAGACCGTCGTCTGTTGTCCTTGCTTTCAGAGAACTCGCGGCGAACCAATAATTCGTTGGCTGAGGAACTGGGTATTGCGGCTTCTACATGTCTGGCTCGACTGAACGGTTTGCGCGATTCGGGTGTTATTTCACGATTCACCATTGAGGTGAACCCCCAGGTCCTAGGCCGTGAGCTCGAAGCATTGATCTTCGTAAAAATCCGGCCAGGTGCAAGGCATCTGATGTCTACCTTTGCCTCGGAAATGAGGTCAAAGCCCGGGGTGCAGCAGTTATTCTTCCTGGGCGGAGCCGATGACTTCGTATTACATATTGCCGTCCGTAACTCAGCCGACGTCCGACAATTTGTGTTGGACAACCTGTCCGCCAACCCTGCGGTGGCGACCACTCAAACATCCCTAGTCTTCGAACATAGCCACGGAACTGACGAGTACTAGTCCCCGGGATCGATCAAATTATTTGTATCTCGTCCCGTCATGCCGGTTGTCGAATGTCAGCTGACTACCTACAAATTCGTATTCTCTCACTAAAAGTATTTGACCTATTCGAATAAAAATGCTAAGATCAATGTTCTCTTCTGAGACAAGATGTGATGAGGCCCTGAATGGCTAGGGTCCTACGTTAACTATGACGGTCACCTTTCCGGTTGAGGTATGAGGAGGATGAGAAGGCAATGGGTATTGAAGTTACTCTACTAACCGCACTGGTCACCCTTACGGTATTAGCAGGTGCCAGTATCTATCTGGTTGCGAAGTATCGTCGGACGCATGCGTCGCAGATTCGCGAATCGCTAATGCGACAGGCAAGAAAGTACGCAGTTACGTCTCCGGATGAACTGACGAACCATGACTTGGCAGTGGCAATTCACGATGCTAAACGTGAAGGTAAACAAAGGCAGATGAAAGCCGCATAGCTCTTTAGCTCTAGTGCAGCATGATGAGGGCCGAAGGAATCGCAAGGTTCCTTCGGCCCTCATTTTGCATTTGGTTTCGTAGCGCCGCGTAGGCAATGGACGTTGTGTGGTGTGACTTGCCGTGGAATTAGCCAAAATCCCGCCAGCAACTAACGAATGAATGACATTTCATAATAGTTTTCATAAAATGACACAGGTCACCATTCTTATCGAATTTTATTGGAAATCATGCCGATTCAATCACAGCCTCCTGTGACCTTGTGAACGAATAAGGGGGTTCTGTATTAAAGAGAAAACTTTATGGGCTTTACTGGAATTACAGTGTTATTGAAACTTTAGGAGCAAACAATGGGTGCGATCCCTCTTGGCGAAGACATACTCTTGGCCCGCCATGGCGAGAGTATTATCAAATTCCGCCAGGATCGCAAGAACCGTTCGACGGTAGCCTACCTGCGTGGTGGCGAAATGGATTCGGCGTCCAACGTGATCACCGCGGGCGTTCTCAGCACCTCGGTGCGCACCCCGGTCCAGGCAATCAGTCAGGGAACGATGACCTACCTGAACAACGAGTACTCCGTTAGTCGCCAGGAAGTTCGCTCACTGGTCAAGGTGTCCCTCGGCTTCAGTGCAGTGATGGGGATTGTCTTTGGCGGACTGCTTCTAGCCCTATACAAGGTCGGTGGCAACGAAGCGATTGCCTCCCTTTCAAGCATGGGTGCAGCACTGTAGGCTCTCAAATTTTCTGACAACAAGGGCGAAACCATCTGGTTTCGCCCTTGTTGTCTATGGAGAACCAGAGTCCTTGTAGGTGAGCACTTTGAAGACGGGCTGGCAAGTCTCGTAATTTAAGTTTTCTGGGCATAGGATGGCGATAATCCTAGGGATTGGAGCCCAACATGCGTTTCGTCATGGAAGTAAATTTTGACTCCGAGAGTATGCAACTCAAGCCGCTGGAAGAGCTGCAGAAAATTCTCTCGGATTGGTCTAAAAATATTGCGCTTTACCCACTTGAAGCCGGTGCCCAAGAAGACATCCTCGACGCCGAAGGCGAAGAAGTTGGCGAGTGGGCGTTAGTAGAGGACTAATCCCGTTTCTTAGAGAAACGCCCAATCAAATAACCAATGAATAAGGTCATGCTGAGCACTGCCCAGAGCGGGGCGCTGGTATGAAATATCAGTAGTTCTACTCGAACATAATTTAGATTCTGCAAGATAAATATTAGTGCGATAATTCCCAGAACAATTGCAGTCCATTGTTTGGCAGAAAGTCGGCGGTTTCCTGTAGGGCGAGAATCTTGGCTCATGTAAGGTCTCGCGATGCTAGTAGTCCGGTCACTAGGGCGCGTAGTCCGCGTCCAAAAGAGTCGTCACTGGTGTTGACCCCAGTGGCGCGTTGCGCAGCCACTGCCTGAGTGAAGTGCGGGGTCGCCTCGCGGTGATTACTGGTATCAAAGATGTCGTGCGGTGCGCCGGTGTCCATTGACGATCCAAAGATGAAGGACTCTAGGGCCACGATTGTGGGAATCACTTCGGCTTCGGCCAGTCCATGGGTTTTCAGTGTTTCGGCCACATGCTCATACATTGCAATGGTGCGCGGGGAATTAGACACCGGTAGCACCGCGATGATCGGAATTAGCGGGATGTGCAACGCAAAAACGTTTCGGTAGCTCGTTGCCCATTGGATCAGCGCATCGTGAATCTCGAGTTTCCCAAACGCAGAGGTATCTACCTGAGCCATGACCAGTTCCTGGATCCATTGCAGTAGGTCATGTTTGGAATCGACATGGTTGTAGAGCGCCGAAGGGGATACCCCTAAAGATCGCGCGAGTTGCTGCATGGTCAGTGCATCGTAACCATCTTGGGAGACTAAGCTCAGCGCGTGCTCGGTAATGCGATCACGATTGAGTATGGCGGTGCGTGGCCTGCCGGCCCGTCGAGGACTCTCGGTACTCATTCCAATTTCCCCCTGACGTGGCATGCTTCACAAGAGCATCTTCGTACCCTATGCTATACGCAGAGGTAAATGAACCAAATTCATTTAGTGTTGAAGGGGATTATTGTGAAACAGATTGAACGCGACGTCGTCATTATCGGGGCCGGACCATCGGGTCTCACTGCCGCCTATGAACTGAAAAAGTGTGGGAAATCGGTGGCAGTCTTAGAAGCCCGCGACCGTGTCGGCGGACGTACCTGGAGCGAAGAAATGGAAGGGGCGACCATTGAAATTGGCGGGCAGTGGATTAGCCCGGACCAAACCGGCCTGTACTCGCTAATCAACGAACTAGGCATCGAAACCTTCGAGCGTTACAAGGAAGGCAAAAGCCTGTACCGCACTGCCGAGGGCGAAACCATTGCCTACGAAGGTGAAGACTTCCCAGTTGCACCTGGCACCGTGGCCGAGATGAACAAGCTGGTCCAGGTAATGAATGACCTCGCAGCACAAATGAATCCGGACACGCCGTGGGACCACCCACAGGCTAAAGAACTCGATATGATCTCCTTCCATCATTTCCTGCGCGAGCACAGCACCGATGACCTTGCCTGCGATAACGTGGGTCTATTTATCGCCGGGGGCATGCTGACCAAACCCGCCCACACCTTCTCGGCGCTCCAAGCGGTGCTCATGGCTTCCTCGGCTGGGTCCTTCGACAATCTTGTAGACGAAGACTTCATTCTTGACCGCCGTATCGTTGGCACCATGCAGGGCGTCTCCAAGACGGTGGCCGAACGCTTAGGCGATGACGTGTACCTGGAAAATCCGGTCCTTAAACTTGAATGGTCCGAAGATGGCGTGATCGCCCACGGCGCGACGGTGAGTGTCAAGGCTAAAAAAGCCGTGATTGCGGTTCCGCCGAACCTGTACTCACGTATCAGCTACGTTCCTGCGCTTCCACGCAAGCAACTGGTCACCCACCAGCACCAGTCCATGGGATTGGTCATCAAGGTACACGCAGTTTACGAGACACCTTTCTGGCGTGAAGCGGGACTTTCCGGAACCTGCTTCGGACCTAACTCAGTGGTCCAGGAACTCTACGACAACACCTACACCGGAGAAAGCACCGGCACCCTGGTCGGATTTATCTCCGATGTTGATGCTGACGCCATGTGGGAGCTAAGCGAAGAAGAGCGCAAATCGCAGATCCTGCAGGGAATTGCCGACTTCCTCGGCGATAAGGCTTTGGAACCTAAGGTCTTCTACCTCTCCGATTTTGGGGCCGAAGAATGGACCCGAGGCGCCTACGCCACCAGCTATGACCTTGGCGGCCTGGCTCGCTTTGGCTCAGTCCAGAACGACAATGTAGGACCGCTGTACTTCTCCTCTTCAGATCTTGCCGGTGAGGGCTACCAGCATGTGGATGGTGCGGTACGCATGGGACGACGTAGCGCTGCTCGAATCATTGCGCAGCTAGAGGGAAGCAGCTATGACGAAAGCTATGACGGTGTTGCTCCACTAGATAAGGTCAACGCCTAACCATGAACTTGCTTGTTGGATACACCGCAGATCAGCGTGGTGCCGAAGCACTAGAGCTGGCAGCGGCTCTAGTGCAGGGAACCGCAACGCCTAGCCTGACCATAGGAATCGTGGTGCCTGCAACGACACCCTTTAGCGCCATCTACCCGGGTGGCGACCATGGGTTCGACTCTATTCTCTCGGCCAAAGTTGATGAGTGGGCAGTTACCGCGCTAGCCCAAGTTCCACAAGGCGTCAGCGCCAAAGTGGTGGCTCGCTCCGTATCCTCGGTTGCCGAAGGCCTCATTGAGCTAGCCGAAGAGGTAGGCGCACATGGAATCGTCTTAGGTGGGCGCAAACGCCACCGTGCGGGATTTTTCATGCCCGGCGCGGTGGCAAACGCACTCCTACACGCTTCACCTGTTCCGGTATTCATGTCCAGTCCGCAGGCTCTTGCCTCGTTGCGCGCAGCGAACGGACAAATCACCCGAATGACAGCATTCGTTGGAGACCGTCCGGGAGCGCGCGAGGTCATTGCCAACGCGGCCAAGTTCGCCACGATCCGTAAGGTTGCACTACGCGTCGCGACGCTCGTTGCCGATAGTGACGTGTCGGATCCGGCTACCGAGCTTGATCCACATCTGGTGCGCACCAAAACGTTCCTCACGGAACTGACCGAGTCCATGGGGCTGCAGGCAAGTATCGAAGTGATTTCACGTCAGAGTTTGGATGAAGCCATTGACTCGTTGACTTGGGAAGCCGGAGAAATAGCAATTCTGGGTTCTTCCCGCTTGGCTGCTAGCCGTCGTCTCTTTGTCGGGGCCAAGGCCCAACGAATCCTCGGTAAGTTACACGTGCCCATGGCAGTGATACCGAACTAGACCATCGCGCGGGGATTACCCGTTTTCTTGGCGGACGCAGAAGTCTGCCGAGAATAAACCCAGAAGGTTAACACTATGTCGCAAGAACTGAAGCAGGAAACTGCCGAACAACCCGAGAGTGGACTGCACTCAAAGGGTTTGTCTACCGGCACCGTAGGAGTAGTCGGACTAGTAGTCATCGGCATCTCCTGCATTGCCCCGGCCTACACTTTGACCGCCGGGCTTGGCGCCACCGTGGCAGTGGTTGGTACGAGCCTTCCGGCCATTTTGCTCGCCGGTTTCATTCCGATGTTGCTGGTCGCTTTGGGCTACCGCGAGCTAAACAACGCGATGCCAGATTCTGGAACCTCATTTACCTGGGCCACCCGCGCCTTCGGACCGATGATCGGTTGGATGGGCGGTTGGGGACTTATTGCGGCCACCGTGATCGTCTTATCCAACCTTGCAGCAGTGGCGGTGGACTTCTTCTATATCCTCCTCGCCCAGCTCACCGGAAACCAAGCAATCGCCGACTTAACGAAAAACCTGTGGGTCAACATTCCCACCACGTTGGTCTTCATCGCGGCGGCCGCCTACATTTCCTATCGTGGGCTCAATGCCACCAAGGTGTTCCAGTACGTGCTGGTTGGTTTCCAAGTGGCGGTCTTGCTTCTCTTCGCGATCATGGCGTTCACCAGTAGTACCCCCTTTGACCGGACACCAATTAACTTAGACATGTTCAACCCGGCCTCGGTGGATTCATTCGCCGCCTTCGCCGCAGGTATTTCCCTGTCAATCTTTGTTTTCTGGGGCTGGGATGTCACGCTAACCATGAACGAAGAAACCACCGACCCAGCCAAGGTTCCCGGACGTGGTGCAACGTGGACGGTCCTCGTCATCATCGCATTGTACCTAGCGGTATCTTTGGGCGTGCTGTACTGGGCCGGAGTCGGCCAAACCGGACTCGGCGCGGGTAACGAGGCAAACCAAGAATCAATTTTCGCGGTGCTCTCCGGACCTATTATGGGTCCACTAGCCATTCTGATGTCGTTGGCGATCCTTTCCTCCTCTGCGGCTTCGCTGCAGTCAACCATGGTTTCTCCGGCGCGTACCTTGCTGGCCATGGGATACTACAAGGCGTTGCCACCGAGCTTCGCAAAGATTTCCCCACGATTCATGTCGCCTTCTGTTGCCACGGTAGTCTCGGCCGCAGCCGCTGCGGTGTTCTACGTGGTGACCCGGTTGATCTCTGAAAATGCCCTGTGGGACACCATCACTGCGCTGGGACTCATGATCTGCTTCTACTACGGGATTACCGCACTAGCCTGTGTCTGGTATTTCCGCTCTGAGTTGTTTACCAGCGTCCGGAATTTCTTCTTCAAATTCCTTGCACCCCTCATTGGAGGTGTAGTGCTGCTGGTGATGTTCTTCAGCACCGCCATCGAATCAATGAATCCCGACTATGGTTCAGGATCCGCGATTGGTTCCGTGGGCATGGTCTTCATTCTGGGAATCGGGGTTTTGCTACTCGGAGTCGCAATCATGCTGTTCACCAAGTGGCGACATCCAGCCTTCTTCAGAGGAGAAACCATTAAGACCAGGTAGCTAGTAGCTCTTACTACGCTCAACAATTGTTATTGAACCACCCACTAACGCTCAGTGGGTGGTTCAATATGTTCATGGCTACTTCGGTTCTTTTTATCTGTTCTCGCAACGCAGGCAAGTCGCAAATGGCTGCAGCCTTGATGGACCTCGTCTCGGACGGCAAGGTGACCAGCTATTCGGCCGGGACAAACCCTGGCGCCGTGATCAATCACGAGGCTGCTGAATCGCTGGCCGAGGCCGGCGCAGATATGTCCGCAGGTATTCCCAAAGGCATTGACCCTGCACTATTGGACCAGGTGGACCGCGTAGTTATTCTGGGCAGCGAAGCGAATCCCAACATTAACGAAAACATTCCCACCGAACGCTGGGTCACCTATGAGCCAAGCGAGGACGGGGTGACGGGCTCCGAACGGATGAACCTAATCCGTGATGAAATCGCTGAGCGCGTACGCGAACTGTACCGCGAACTGGAGAAATAAGATCAGCGTTAGCAAAACGAAACAGAGCACTACCTCGTGGTGGCTTCCGGGAATCTGCCTGATTCTCACCGGATGGTGTGCTAACCAGTATGTTTCACTCATTAGCTGGTATCAGCAGCACCGTGAGCTCAGCGAATTTGAAGCAATGCTCGTGATGGGCAGCTATCTGCTCGGAATGATTCCGACGCTACTGCTGGGTGGACCGCTAGCCGACAAATTTGGCCGCAAGCCCTTCACGCTCCTAGCTTTGACCGCCTCCACGCTCGGCTCGCTCAGCATGATGTTCGGGGTGATTCACGACTCTGGGTTATATGCCGGACGAGTGTTTACCGGAATGGGCATGGGGCTAGCCATGGTGGCGGTGACCAGCTGGGTTAAAGTACTTAGCGCGGGACCTGCAGGAGCAACCCGAGCGGCGCTGTGCACGTCTGCAGGGTTTGCCATTGGCCCAATGATCTCCGGAAGTATTGTGGGCGTGAGCGCCAGTCCGGAACTCGCCTATGGAATTCACGCCGTAGCTGCGCTCTCGTGGTTATTTCTTATCACCAGGGTCAAGGAAGAAAAGCCGGTTCAGGACAGTAAGTCTGGGACCGTGACCACACCCGAGAACCTCAAACGTTTTAAACTCGTGGTGCTTCCCGCAGCTCCATGGGTGTTCGGGCTAGCAGCAAGCGGTTTTGCTATCGTTCCCGCATTGAGTTCGGCAGCAGGTCAGTCATCGTTGTTTTTCACTACTGCCGCGGTCGTGATCACCATGGGGATGGGCGTACTGGTCCAGCCCTTGGCCAAACGCTATAACAACACCAGCAAGGTCAACGTATTGATGGCGGGGCTGCTTCTCTCGGTGTTGGCGTTCGCATTGATGATCCTGGTGTATCTCAGCGGATCTGAAGCGCTGGGCTATGTAGCCTTCATCGTTTCGGGTTCGGCCAACGGAGTGTTGCTGGTCGCCGGACTTAGCCAGGTACTTGACCTTGCGGGGTCTGGGGAAATCGGAAAACTTACCGGCCGGTTTTATGCGGTGTGCTTTATCGGATTTAGCTTCCCGACGCTCTTTGCCATGTGGCGACCGTTTGCGGATCCCCTCTGGTTTATCTCGTTACTTATCGGGCTTTGTCTATTGAGCATGGTTTGCGTCTTTGCTGCCCGTAAGCATCTGCCAGCACGGACCTTAGATCTGGTGCAGGGCTAGAAACTAGTTCTTGGTTCCACTGAGCTTCGACAGCAAGGCAGTGGTGCGGTAGGGGATAACATCACGCAGAATCATTGAGGTTGAAGTGCGGGTGATCCCAGGGCATAAACGGATTTCTTCAGAGACTCGGTACAGATCATCTGGATCGGTAGCCGAAACGCGAATCAGCAGATCGGTTTCCCCCGCAGGAGCAACGCATTCTAAAACTTCTGGGATGCGACGCAACGCCTCGATGGCCTCATTCAAGCTCGACTGGTTCAACTCAGCGCTCACAAACGCGCTGACTCCCCGGCCCATAGAGCTTGGCAGGATGCGGGCGGTGTTTGGGCGCAAAGCACCGGAATGCGCCAGACGTTCAAGCCGCGTCTGTACTGTTCCGCGTGCCAAGCCCAGCTGCTGAGCGAGCATCATGATCGGTACACGTGGATCGTTATCTAAAGCCAACAAAATTCGGCGGTCGGTCTCATCGAGCTGATACGTTTCCGAATTCATGTGGAGATTCTCCTGTGCTGCCATGTTGGGTGGTCCGCGGCCTACGTGCCTTCATAGGATTTTAGTCAAAATGACCAGCAATGCCCAACTGTGTTGCACGGTCTGACCGGTTTTGTTGCGTCTAACCCATTATGTGCCATGGCTTGGCTTGCGTCGAATCATAATGCATTACTTATGAACAACTTGTCCGATTTCATACCAAATCGTCCCAAATCGCAGTAACCTTTCAGATATGAGGTTTTTGAGATTAGAGGACGTTGCCGAGGAATTGAACGTAAAACTTCCCCAGGTTCGTGCGCTGGTGAAAAGTGGTGAGCTTCCTGCTATTCAAATTGGTGGCCGTGGCATGTGGCGGGTGGAGCGGGTAGAACTGGAGAACTATATTCAGCATCGCTATGCCCAAGCGCGCGAAGAAGTCAGCGGTGATATTGATTGATCGCTGCCCGATAGACGAGAGCGAATCCGTCCAAGGTGCACTGACTTCGCCGGGCTTCCTGTTCAAGAGCTAAGATTTGTCGCCACGAAATGCTCTAGGGACGCCTTTACAAAAGCTGCCTGCCCCGCATAATTCTTCGCGAAGCGGTCATCGGCCACATACATTTGAGCCAAGCCGAGCACATATTGTTCCAGTTGCTGCCTATCGCCGCCACGCCCAGGCGTGCCCGGAACAGAGTTGAGCCAACGAACGTGCTCGTGGGCGAGTTGCTGCGCTTGAACGCTGGTCGGGTCGATACCAGAGCGCCCGGCGTCGGCCCATCGACGGTTGAGCTCCTTAACTTGTTCCATGGCCGCGGTGCGTTCGCTCTTGCTTTGGTCGCGCCACCACCGATCCGATTGGACGTAGCTATCTTCGCCCCAGCGTGAGATTACTTCTTCCTTGTATTTCTCATTAAAGCCCTCGAAGGCTTGGTCTACGCTCATTTTTTCTCCCGAATTTAGTGTCTCAATGGTGTGCTGTAGCGCCTCGATTTGCTTGTCCAGAGCCACCCGTTGGTTTCGCAGCTCGACGATATGCGATTGAAGGGCCGCGGACTCGTCCTGGTGCTCGTCCAAGATTCCGCCAATGGTTTCCAGCTTCAGCCCGAGCTGACGAAGTAACAAAATGCGCTGCAACCGTACTAGCTCAGGTTGGCCGTAATAGCGGTATCCAGTGGGCTCGGTCCAGCTTGGATGGAGCAAACCAATCTGATCGTAGTGGCGAAGGGTCCGACTGCTCACTCCCGCGGCCCTAGCGACCTCGCTGATCGAATAGGCATCCGCAGAATTGTTGGACAGGAAATCGTTCATGCACCCCACGCTAGAGGTTGACGCCGCGTCAAGGTCAAGTGGAAAAGATGAATCGGCCGACAAATTTGGCCAGGGAATCGCTAACTTGTGTAGTTTTAGACTGAATGCCGATTTCGGCACCGACTGCACCCGCACCAGGAGCGGACTTGTCACCGACTATTACCCAACGACGTTGGGCACTGTACACGCTGTTTTTCCTACCCGGGCTGAGCATGGCCTCGTGGGTGACGCGCACCCCGGCCATTAGGGACCTGCTGGAAGCCACCCCGGCGAAGATGGGCCTCGTACTCTTCGGCATATCGGTCGGTTCCATGCTCGGCATCATCTTTTCCGGAAAACTTGTTGCACGTTTTGCCGCGCGCCCGGTGATCCGTGCCGGCTCTGCAGCGGTTATTGCCTCGATGCCGCTCATTGGGATTAGCGCCCACTTCCAACTTGAATGGTGTGTGGCCGCTGGGCTGTTTCTCTTCGGTGCCGGTATGGGAAGCGCAGAAGTTGGAATGAATGTAGAAGGCGCCGAGATTGAACGGCTCACTAGGAAATCCTTCTTGGCGAGTCTTCACGGATTCTTTTCCCTTGGTACGGTCATTGGCGCCAGTGCAGGAATCATTTTTACTTCAATCGCTTTTCCAGTGCTTTGGCATTTGGTACTCAGTGGGCTTCTATCGCTAGCCCTATTTCTCTACGTCATTCGATACCTTCCCCAAGGCACAGGGAAAATTGATAGGTCACGCTCCGAAGAAACCGTATCGCCGAGCGCAGCCAAACTCTGGACGGACCCACGCTTGCTGTTGATCGGGTTTATCGTTTTGGCGATGGCGCTCGCCGAAGGGTCGGCCAACGACTGGCTGCCGCTGGTGATGGTTGACGGGCACGGTTTTGATCCAGCTGCGGGGTCATTGATTTTCACCGGATTCGCGTTGGCGATGACTGTTGGGCGATTCTGCGGCGGCTGGTTTATTGGGCAGTTTGGCGCAAGTAAAACTTTTGCCGTCAGTGCTTTTCTTGGAGCACTTGGGCTTTCGGGTGTCATTTTCCTTAACAACCCAGTCCTTGCCGGCGCCTGCGTCATGCTCTGGGGACTTGGTACTTCGTTGGCTTTTCCTTTGGCAATCTCCGCGGCTGGAGCCTCCGGGACAGATCCTGCGGGGCGAGTTGCGGTGGCCGCCACCATCGGATATATCGCTTTCTTAGTCGGCCCACCGCTTCTGGGCTTTATTGGGAATGAATTTGGGTTGCGACAGGCGCTGGTCCTTCCTCTTGGATTTGTCATTGTGGCGATGTTCTTCTCATCGGCGGTGGGCGAAAGAAAAATCAATCTCGAACGGGTCCCTGATGAGCAGGAACTCGACAGTGATCCACGACACTAATTTCAGCGTACATTGCAAAATGTAGGCTTTAGGCGCTAGTGCGCTGAATGGATTGTGCATATTGTCCAATGTTCACTCTGCCTGTTGCGCACACTGACGGGTTCAGTGTTTACTGAACTCAGTTGAAGTCATCGGGCTACCGCCTCGTATGACTTGCGCCGATCACCGGAAAGAGCATCATGTCTTGACGGTTGGTTTTAGACACGGGACAAAGATACCGTTCTTGGGCATCGAAGGGTCAGACCAAGGGATCCGTAAGCGTTCGCTCCAGCTCTGGAGAAGCGCTTACGGATCCCTTTGACTTTAATCGCGGAGGAAATCTTGAAGCATTAGATACCGCTTCTTCTTCGATGATCAGTGAAACGGCCTCGGAGGTCCTAGGAACGATAGCTCGGCTCTGACAGAATGAGCGCGTGGGAGCACACACGTTAAGTATGAGAAGCAGCCGTCAATTCTGGAGCCCGTGGTGGGCACAGATCATTGCAGGGCTATTCATTGTCATGCTCGCAGTTGGTCCGTGGCTGTGGCTTTGGCTGGGACAACGAGAACAAGCAATGCTGCCGACGTCGAAGAACGACGCGGCGGGGTTGATCATCATCTTCGCAATCATCGCCTTGCTTGGCGGTTGGTTTACGCGAGTGATGGGCCGGCGAAGTACGAGCTTCGCAATCCTGACAGATATTGGTGTGCTTCTAGCGCTGGTTGGGCTCGTTTTTCAGTGGATCTGGGGCGATGCACCGGAAATTTTCCAAGGGAAAGTCAGCGATCCACTCCAAGCTCAACTCTGGGCCCTCGGCGTAGTATTCGTAATCAGCCAAGTGCTATATTTCTTGATCGCCAAATTGCGACTAAGTATCGTGGCGCTACTGGTAGCCGCACTCGTTTTTAATGTGGGCCAATGGCTGCAGATGGTGGCGACCTATACTCCCTTAGAACCGGAAATCTACTCCTCCTTGATCTATGGTGGAGCATTGATACTCGGGTTGGTATTGGGATTCCTCGGATTCCTGCAGATTTGGCATTTGGTGGTTTGGGTTATTGCACTAGCTATCCAGTGGGTCATGCCAGCGGTAATCTCCGCGGTTGTTACGCTACTGGAAAATCCGGTGGGTTCCGTGGGCGGTTCATTGGCCAAGTTTGGTGAGCTGAGTCAAGATGCCATCGGGCAAACAGATTGGCTCATACCGTCCTTGGTGACCCTTGCAGTAGCCATGCTGGTAAGCGTTACTCTGCTGATTGTCCGTAAGGCCAAACGACGCACGTAGTAGTTCGGTGAAGCGCAAAGGCCAAAGAGCGTCCAAGAGCCGCAATCTCTGAGATACTCAGATGAAACCGGAGTCTGGAAGTCCGGCATTACCTGATGTAAAGGAATGTTCGTGGTGGACAATAACGATACTAAGGACGCAAGCAATCTGCTGGCGCAGGAACTTGGCGATTTGGAGCAGGCAAATCCGATAAAGCCCGGAGGGTATTCTGCCAAACGTCTCAGTGCAGGCTCGGGAGCTACCCTGGTGCAGATTGCCTTTGACGCAGATGTTGAGCTCGCCGACCATAAAGCAGGCACCCCAATCATTGTGCAAGTACTTGATGGGGAAGTGGACTTCAGCGTGGGCGATGAAACCCACCACCTCAGCTACGGCGGGATTATTCGTCTTGAAGCCGGAGTAGTTCATGCCGTCTATGCGGAGAAGCCAGCCCGAATTCTCATTACCTTCATCAACATCTAAGAATGATTCGTCAACTCAGTGCTGCGTTGAAAATCTGAGTACTGAGTTCTTGAACCGATAATGGCTTTGAAGCGGCAAGAGTCGCTACATGAGTGGATGTCACCGGGAGTCTGCGAAGGCTGTATCCGGCCAAATGCCTCGGGGTGGCCCACTTATTGAGACGGGCGGCTCTTGTCACCGAAGTCGAGAGGACCCGAACGGTGGAAGGCTCGCGTCTTAAGCCTGCGCCATCCGCCTTGAGAAGCGCTTCTTTGGCGGTCCAGGCCAAAAGCCTTATGTAGTCTGGGTTCTTGTCCCGGTGCACCAGTTTGAGTTCATCAGACGTGAGTGCGAGCTGGTCAAAGCCGGGAAAGACCCCCGCCGGACTCAGCGTGGTTCCGCGTTCAATATCAATGCCAAGACGCAAGCCTTTAGGAGCCACCGCAGCAATGACTAGTTCTCTAGTTCTAGAGGACGAGATCGCATGCTGCGGCGTTGTTGGTTTGCCATGGTCGCTGGAATTGCAGGAGATGCAATGCCGCGAAATTTCTACGTTCGAGGCCTGATCAAGCTCTCCGTGCGTGAGGTAGGAGAGCAATAACCGTAACAGTGCTCGAGAACCGATAAACGCTTCGCGATCCTCCCCATGGACAAAGTCTTCGGCCCGGCTGGCTTCGGTACCGAGGATTTTCTCCGGGCCGCCAAATTTTTGGGTCGCCAACTGTACTTGTTCAGGCGAGGCTACCGCGTAGTAAATCTGTGAGTCGAAGTGGGCGTGGGGCATGCTGTACAGACTACGTCGTAGAGTTCCAGGAACTAAAAACGGTGTCTGCTAAGACTTAGCAGACACCATTTTGTACTCACTAACGTTGCGCGTCCAGGGCGGTTAGCTCGGGTTCAGTTGTTGCTGTCGCACGGTTAAAGCTCATTGAATTGAGCACCGCATCAATGGTGCGCGGCCCATCTTGGTGCAGGCTCGCGCCGGCAACAAATCGGTCAGGGCGTAACAGAATCATTGGGGTTGGACGGTCGTCAAACCACTTCTTTAGCCGTCCGGTCACATCAGAAACTACTAGTGTCTGCGGACTCATATCGCGCTTGGCCCACTTGTATTGGGTTTCTGGAACCACCGCAACGAGCTTTGCGCCAAGCGCTTCCAAATCATTGATAGTTTTGGCGGGAAGGACGTCTAGCGGATCGTTGCCCCAGACGATGAGTGTCCACCAGTTACCGATGACGTCATCGAGTTTGCTGACACCCAGCTCATCGGTACGTACATCGGGCTGAATGAACTGCACGCCTACCGGAGAGACCCGGGAATTCGCCGTGGTCACTGGGATGAGCTTGCTACTCAAAACTCCGTTGGCGGTGCCGGACTGACCAGTAGTGGGATCCGCTAATACGCCCACGGTGTAACGAGGCATTGGTTTGAATCGCATATCTGCAAAGTAGCTCTTAACCGAGGGAAAAAGATTGAGTACGCTGGCCGCGGTATCTCGCAGAATCACTCCGGCTGGATTGGTCATCTTAATGACGTTGCCCATGGTCAATGAAAGATCCACCATTGCCTTAGCGTGTTGTTTACGCTCGGAGGTATAGGTGTCCAGCAGTTCATCCCCGGCTTGTCCTGAGAGGATCGCGGTGAGCTTCCATCCGAGGTTTGTTGCATCGCGCATGCCTGAATTCCATCCCTGGCCCATCCATACAGGCATTAGATGTGCGGCGTCGCCTGCGATAAGTTGGCGTCCCTTGCGGAAGTTCCCTGCCACGCGGGCGTGGTGAGTAAATACGCGGCGACGAATGTATTCGAGGTTTGTCGGGTCAGGAACGTGATCTGCCAGCATGCGGTTCACGAACTCTGGATCGGTGGCCATTTCTTCGGTTTCACCATCGAGCAGCATGAATTCCCAACGGCGTACGGCGTGGGGTAGCCCGATGGACACATACGGGCGTACGGGATCGGCGCCGAGGAACACATTCGGGGTGCCCAGTGGGTCGTTGTTGACATCCACTACTAGCCAGCGGGTGGAAGGGGATTCTCCTTCGAAACTGACGTTCAAACGTTTGCGGGTAGGGGACTTGCCGCCTTCGCAACCCACGATGTATTTTGCCTCGAAGGTGCGCTCGGTTTCTTCGCCGTTTTTGTCACTGACCTTGACCCGTGTGGTCACGGAATCGGCAGTTTCGGTGACGTCGAGTACTTCGTGGCCAAAAAGTACCTGAACATTATCGAAGCGTGCAAGGCCATCGTAGAGTACCCGGTCAACCTCGGGCTGGATGAAACCGTGCTTGCGTTCCCATCCGAATTCATCGGTTTGTGGATTATTGATCAAGATGGTTTTGCCGCGTCCATTGACTAGACGCATGATGTGCTGCGGCGTCGTGTGCGGGCGGACCTCGTCTACAAGCCCGACTGTCTGAATGGTTCGTAATGACTCATCGTCGAGTCCCACGCCGCGTGGGTAATCGATGAGGGTGTCGCGAGCTTCAAGGACGGTGACCGTGCGGCCATACATCCCTAAGATGTTGGCAAGCATTAGGCCTGTTGGCCCTGCGCCGACGATAAGGACTTCGCTGGTAGTCATTGAAGACATCTAACCCTCACTTATTTGTGTAAATAACGCACATATGTGTATTACATGTGCACCTAACCTGTGGTTCATCACACCATGAGATGTGTCGTGGATCAAAGTGAGCGTTCTGCATGCCGGAACGTTTTGCACAAAGGAACGTTGGACAAGCTAAGTATTCAAGTCATCGAGCAGACGCGAAGCGACTAATTTCAGCGGCTCAATGCAGTCGATTGCGGATTGCTCATGGAGGGTGATGACGTTCAGGCACGCGGTGGACCTCGATCCGGCTGCGGGAAGCGGGATTGCCAGGCCATACATATTTGGTTCCACCTCTCCAAAGGTCTGCGCGAAACCTCGTTCCCTCACCGCACGCACCTGTTCGGTATCTTGGGCAGATGCTGGCTCTGCTGCCAAAAGTGCTAATCCCGCCGCTCCACTGGTGACCGGATGCTGCGAGCCTTCAGAGAACGCAACATGGTAGGTGCCCGCGCGCGGGGAGACCACCGCTAGCGACACCGCACTATTGCCTTCGCGTACTAGCAACGCAACCGTCACGCCGAGGGAGTCCGCGGCACTACGTAGATGAGATGTTGCGACATTGCGTAAATGTTGGTGTCCGGCAGCGGCCAAGGATAGTAAACCGGCTGCCCCACGGTATCTGCTGTCTTCTCCGCGGTGTAATAATTCAGCGTCGCAGAGCGTATTCAAAATTCGGTAGGCAACAGTGCGGTGAACCTTTGAATGTTGCGCGACCTCCGTCGCGGTCAATCCGTCATGCGCTTCGACCACCTGACGCAAAATTGTCAGGCCACGGGCAAGGGTCTGGGACCCCGTAGTTCGGGAGGAGTTAGGAGTAACGCTCTCATTCATATGTAGATAGTGCCATAAGGCGTGCGTTATTTGCTTAGACGTGTTCCGCGTAGCGAAACTTAATAGCTATCATCATTGCCGCCTTGTCCCGATACCAAGAGGCCGAGTTAAGACTTCTGTGATTCGACAGCTTGGGCTTCAGCATGGAGACAGGCTCAGCGGTAGTGGCATGTAGAGCGTCTATAAGCTGAATACGCACCATTACATATCTAACTTTTCTTCGCGGGTCTGGGACCTGCTGGCACAAAAGCCGCAATCGACTCTGATGCGCAGCACTACAGCTCTTTCAGGGCCCTGCTAAGTTGGAAAAATCCATTCCATCCTACTTGTTGGGGAGCACCACCTCCGTTCGTTTTCACCCTGATGACGCGGTGGAAGAATTTGAGCATGTAATCTTCACTGGGGATCAGTGTCCGTTCTTTCGGTGGAGAAGTACATGGAGCTGGTGTTGCGTACAGTGGGACGAATTATGGAGTTGAAGTGCTTCATCATCGAAGATGGTTAGGATCGTTCCATTCCTGACACGCGAATCGATAAAGGAGTCCAATAGTGGCTGACAGTTCTCGATGGTGGCCGCCCGTTGCTATCGCAATGACTCTTGTGGGATGGGGTGCCAATCAATTCGCTTCGATGCTGATCTTCTACCGTGAGGATTATGGTTTTTCACAGCTAGAAGTAACCTCCATGCTGGGGATTTATGTGGCCGGATTGATCCCAGCGCTTTTACTTGGTGGCAGAATTTCAGACCGGATGGGGCGCAAAAGCACCACGGTGGTTGCCTTACTGGTAACTATTGCGGCTAGTGCTGCCATGATGTTTGGTGCGCTTTGGGCCTTACCCATCTATCTAGGTCGTTTACTAGCGGGTGTGGCCACCGGAGCGGCGATGGCCGCGGGAACGAGTTGGATCAAAGAACTATCGCCTTCCAGTTCAAATCCCACGGTTTCGAATGGCTCTGGGGCGCGTAGAGCTTCATTGTTTACCGCCGCAGGTTTTTGTTTGGGACCCGTAGCCAGCGGAATGCTTGCGAACTTTGCTCCGTTCCCGGCAACTTTGCCCTACCTGGTACATATCGTGCTTTGCCTGCCTGTGTTGCTGTTTTTGCTCCGTGTTCCTGGAACCAAACCTGAAGCGCTGGCTGGAAATAGCACGGAGGCACGGATACAGCAGTATGCCTATGAGGGAGCTCAGCGACGTTTTCGCAGAGTTATCGTCCCTAGTGCTCCGTGGGTTTTCGGAGCCGGCACTATCGGGTTCGCGGTAGTTCCTAACCTGTTTGCCAACCTCGGCGAGCAAGCGCTCATCTATTCAACGGTTGCCGTCGCGCTGACTTTGGGTAGCGGAGTTGCGGTCCAACCAATTGCTCGGCGACTTGATTCAACACGTTCGGCCCGCGCCATCCTGGTTGCGCTGGGATTGAGCGTTGCCGGATTGTTGTTGGCTTTGATCTGTGGCTTATTCCAGACACCATGGCTTGCGCTACTGGCTTGTTGCTGGCTGGGAGGAGGGTACGGCCTAATGATGGTTGCTGGACTACTCGAAACACAACGGTTGAGTACTCCGCAGCGCCTTGGATCCGCGACCGGCAAATTTTATATGTTGGCCTATGCGGGATTCTTAGCGCCTACTTTACTTGCGTATCTTGGCCAATGGTTCGGACTGATGGAGATGCTGATTACTGTCACCGTTCTGGCATTGCTTTGTTTGGTCGTGATTGCCTTGAATTCTAAGCGGCATCTTTCACCGCTCACTGGACATCCAACGGAAGTAGCACAAACCGGTATGGCGAATAAGCAGTAGAACCGTCTGAACTGCTTTTACCAGTGGCGTACGAACTCTCCTCGCTGAGAAGATGCTTAGACGCCTAGAACACCAAATTCTAAGGCTCATGGCAGGCGGCTACGGATACAAGTGCACACAAACAATCACGTTCGCGGGGCAACGCCGTTACTGCGCAGTGGAAACATAGGGCTCTTCTGCTGTCGCAAATACTTATAATTTGCGTGGAAAAACTGAGCTGAGCTGATATTTGGGCATCAGTAATGCGTGCTGATCCTTAGCCCAGTGCTTACCTATGCGACCCAAGGCAGCCAGAATCGAGCAATGGATGAGGGACAACGCATGAATGCCAGGGGATCAGATGATCACCCCGGCATTCAAAGAACTGTTGAAATACTTACTTAGCTGCTGCCAGCTGCACCGCCACATCGACAATCATGTCTTCCTGACCGCCTACATAGCCGGCCTTGCCGACCTCTTCGAGAATCTTGTAGGCAGGAACTCCATAACGTTCGGCGGCACGCTCAGCGTGGATCAAGAACGAGGAGTACACGCCGGCGTAACCCTGCATGATTGAGGCACGGTCCATCACGGGCATGCGGGTGATAAATGGCTTCACGATATCTTCGGCCGCACCCATCAGACCCTGGATGTCCACGCCGGTTTTGATATCAAGACGATCAAATGCTGCAGCAAGAACCTCGGTAGGGGAGTTACCTGCTCCGGCGCCCAAAGCCATCAGGGTGCCATCGATCTGCTTGGCTCCGGCACGTACGGCGAACACCGAGTTCGCGACACCAAAGCTCATGTTCTGGTGACCGTGGAAGCCCACCTGAGCATCATTTCCAAGCTCGGAAACCAATGCCGAGACACGGTCCGAAACGTCATCGAGGATCAGCGCGCCGGCTGAGTCAACGACGTAGACGCACTGGCAGCCGGCATCAGCCATGATGCGTGCCTGCTTAGCCAATTCTTCAGGGGATACACGGTGGCTGAGCATTAGGAAGCCCACAGTTTCCATACCCAACTTACGGGCGTGCTGGAAGTGCTGGATCGAGACGTCTGCTTCGGTGCAGTGTGTGGCAATACGAGCTACCGATGCGCCAACTTCGTGAGCCTGATTCAGATCATGGATGGTGCCCAAACCTGGGAGCATCAGCACAGCAATTTTTGCCTGCTTGGCTTCATCTACCGCGGCCTTGATCAGGTCCAGTTCCGGGGTCAGCGAGAAGCCGTAGTTGAACGATGAGCCGCCCAAGCCGTCGCCGTGGGTGACCTCGATGACCTCAACACGTGAGTCATCCAGTGCGCGTACTACCGAGCGCACATGTTCTTCGGTGAATTTGTGGCTCATCGCGTGGGAACCATCGCGCAAGGTGGTGTCTGTCAGGCGAATATCAAAGGTGGTGTCCATAGGTGCAGTCATGATGTGCGTGTCCCTAATTCTTAGTTCACCGACGCGGCGGTGCGTGCAGCGTCGATCTTGTCAGAGAGCAGATCCGCGGTGCGGGTAGCTGCGGCGGTGATGATATCCAGGTTGCCTGCGTATTCTGGCAGGTAGTCGGCGGCACCGGCGACCTGGACCCAGATGCCAACGCGGCCAAAGCCACCCCAGTCTTCGCGAGCTTCCTCAAACTGTGGCTCCATGCGAAGTTCATAACCAGGGACGTAGTCACGGATATCGGCGGCGGCCTTGTCGATGGCTGCACGGATCTTATCCTGAGTTTCGCCAGCAACGGCTGCCTCGGCAGGAATCATCGCGTAGATAGTATTGCGCATCATCATTGGTGGTTCGACAGGGTTGATGATGATAATTGCCTTGCCACGCTTGACTCCACCAACTACTTCCAATGCCTTCGCGGTGGTCTCGGTGAACTCGTCTACGTTGGCACGGGTGCCTGGGCCGGCAGACTTCGAAGCGATTGAGGCAACGATTTCTGCATACTCAACAGGAACCACCGAGGAAACTGCGGCGACGATTGGGGTAGTTGCCTGGCCGGCGCAGGTGATCATGTTGACGTTCATGGTGTCGGTCAGTGAATCCAGATTCACTACGGGTGCCAGGTACGGTCCAACGGCTGCTGGGGTGAGATCAATAGCGTGAATGCCTGCGGCCTTGTACTTCGGCGCATTGGCCTCGTGTGCTTTGGCCGAGGTGCATTCAAAAACAAAGTCAGGCAGTTCTTCCTGAGCGAGTAACCAGTCAACACCTTCTGCAGAGGTGGTGATGCCCAGACGGGCTGCGCGAGCTAGACCATCCGAGGCAGGGTCAACACCAATCATGTATTTGACCTCGACGTTGGTCGAGCGGCGCATAATTTTGAACATCAGATCAGAACCGATGTTCCCGGAACCGACAATGGCGGCTGTTTTCTTGGCCATGGGAGAGCTTCCTTAGCTACAGAGCAAAATGGGTGATGGGGTAACGCGGGGCGTTACTAAGAGAAATTGATCTTCAGCGAACCGAGCTCACCAAAATCTGCGGTAGCGGTCGAGTCCTTGACCACCGGCATAGCGCCTGTGAAGGAACCAGGCAGGATCAACTGTCCGGCTTCAAGGGCGACGCCCTGCTCACCGAGCACGTTGGCTAGCCAAGCAAGTGGGGCAACCGGATCATTCATCACGGCGCTGCCCTTGCCGGTAGCTACCTTTTCGCCATCGATAATGAGCGAGCATTCAACCTCGGCCAAGTCTTCGATGCGGACATCAAGTGGGGTGGTGCCCACCGCGATAGCACCGCAGGAAGCGTTATCTGCCACGGTGTCTACCAGCTTGATATTCCAGTCCTCGACTCGGGAGTCGATGATTTCAATTGCTGCGTAGACCTCACCGATGGCAGCCGCCGCTTGCTCACGGGTGACACCGGGACCGGTCAAGGTTTCCTTCAGGATGAAACCGAATTCTGGTTCTACCTTGGGGGAGATGAACGAATCCGCGGGAATCTGTGCGTCTTCGTGGTGGACCATGTCGGCGAAAAAGTAACCGAAGTCCGGTGAATCAACACCGAGCTGCTTCTGCATAGCCAAGGAGGTCAGGCCGACTTTGCGTCCAGCAAGAACACGACCCTTGGCCACATGATGCTGCAACTGCGCATCCTGTATTTGGTAGGCGTCTTCCACGGTCATGTTCAACACGCGGTCACGCAGTGGCGGAATTGGAACTAATGTTTCGGTGGCGACAAGCAGTTCGTCGGCCAAACGCTTGATGAGTTCGCTTCGTGGAGCTTCGTCGGAGTGGTTGCTTGCCCATTCCGCAGCGCCTGATTGTGGGGCCTGAGTCATTATTTGATCACCGCTGTCGTTACGCCGAAACCGGCTATGTATTCTTTGATTGGCTTGTAGAACTCGTAGGTGACTTCATAGTCACCGCAGGCCTTGAGTGCCGAGTAAGCTGCTACCCAAGTGCGTACCTCATGCGAGGAGTGTCCTGCTACTGCGTCCATTTCGTCCGGATTCAAGGCGTCAAACCCGGTGACGTCTCCAGACTTACAAATTTCGAGGAATGCCTGATCCCATTCGGGGTTCAATTCCATGATGTTGGCCTCTCCCTTAGCGAAGGCCAGCGCCGTATCGATGGTGCGCTGTTGACGGGCAGCCCGTGCTTCAGGTGTTGGCTTACGACCGTTGGTGAGGAAAGCACGCTGTTCTTCGGTGGCCGTCGCAATCTGCGGTACCGGGGGATCGTGGGAAAGGCCACCGGAACCGATAAACAGAACTTTCTTATCGGAGTCCTTGAAGAACTCTCCGACCGCCTGACCAAACTTGCGTACTCGTGCCACCTTAGAGAAAGGGCGAGCAACGGAGTTGATGAAGATCGGGATCATTGGCTTGTCGGCCAGATTCCCATACATGATTTCCATCGGCTGGACCGCACCGTGGTCAACTTCCATCTTCCGGCTAATCGCGGTATCGATGTCCTGATCAATAACGTACTGAGCCAGCTCTTCGGCGATGGAGGTAGGGACGTTGATAGGCCCTTCCCACGAGTCGTAGTCGCCGGTGCCCAAGGCTTCATAGCCAATGCAGAATGGTGGCATGAGGTCGTAGAAGAAACCGTTGTAGTGATCTGGGCCAAAATTAATGATCAGGTCTGGATCGAAATCCTTGACAAAGGCGCGAGCCTTTTCGAAGGCTGCCTCAACTGCTGCTTTGACCTCTGCTGGCGGATTGGTGTGTTCCAACAGCGGGCTGTGGGACATACATAACAATGCCTGGGGCATGATGTTCTCCTTGACTTAGAGGCAGACTGAAACGAATCACTTATTGCTTGTTATCCATTTCACTCGCTTAGTAACTGCGGTGCTAGTTTGCGTTCCATCAGTCGGAACAATACGCAATTCTTTCGCGGTGAATTATGGAATTCGAGGATCTATCTGTGCAGATGACAACGGCGGTGGTTGAAAAAGCACTGAGCTTTTCAACCACCGCCGTGTTGTCATTCGTGTTTAGGCGTGGCGCTTCAAGTACGAAGAAACTACCTGATTAAATTCTTCGGCACGCTCAACCTGTGACCAGTGGCCACACTGGCTGAAGATGTGGGCATCCGCGTTAGGGATCAGATTTAGTAGTTCCCAAGTACGCGACACTGGGATCACTACGTCCTGCACACCGTGAATCAGCAAGACCGGGATGTCCAGCTTGGCCAGCACATCAAAGTCCAAAGGAAGCTCGGTGCGGTCACGGTCACGGGCAGTGACAACCTCGGCCAAACGGTCGCTGGCGGTGTCATTCAACGCGGACTGGTAACGCAGGGAGACAAGTTCGTCAGTCACCAAGGACTTGTCGACAACGAACATTTCCAAGGTCTTCCGAATGCCTTCTTCGGTTAGCGTTGGATTTGAGTGGCCCTTCAGCGCGCCGGTGAGCTTTGCTCCACCGGTACCCATGGAAATTACACCGAGTAGGCGCTCTGGGTAGTCAATGGCGAACTGGAATGCGAGCCAGCCACCGAGCGAGTTGCCGACGATCCAGGTCTTTTCAATACCCAGCGCGTCGAGTGTGCGAACCGCGTGACGGACCCATTCCTTGATGCCGTACTGGATATTCTCAGCAGCGATGGTCTGGCCGTAACCGACAGAATCGATGGCGATGCAGCGACCGGATTCGGATAACTGAGGAAGATTGAGCCACCAGTTAGCTGCAGCTGTCACACCCGTTCCGGAACCGTGGAGGAAAAGAATCGGGGTGCCTTCGCCCATCTCATGGTAGTGAGTTAGCTCGCCGTCGGCGGTCTGCAACCATTTGTCTTCGAGACCAAAGAACTTGTCGGTGGTGTATTCCGGGATTGCTGTTTGCGTCATGGGGTACTCCTTCATTTTGGTCACGAATGTCATTCATTGCTGATCCGCAAGGCGACATGGATCCTAAACTTAACGATAGGAACTATGCGTAGCTAATGCTCCTACTCGTTCCATCAGATGGAACGCGGATCGCTATTTTCCTAGCTTGCGTTCCGTGATGACGTAGGTGAAAGTCGCATGCATCAGGGCTTTGCCATCGGCGTCTGCGACGCTAACCTCGGCGACGGCCACAGAGCCACCGCCACGAAGAATCTTTGCGGTAGCCACGACGTACTCGGTTTTGGAATTGCTCATATAGTTCTGACTCGATTGCACAGCCAGTGGAAACTGGCCCGAATCGGCGTAAGTCGACATGGCGAGGAAGGTGCCGGCAATATCGGCCGCACCAAAGAGCGCTGCTGCCGAGTACATGCCGTTGGCCTGGGCGATGGAATCTTGCAATGGCATGCGCAGGCTAATGGTTTCGCCATCGGCAGCATGCGGTACAAGCCCCAACGTGGTCACTATGTCATCGAAGCCCAAACGTGAAAGGAACTTGCTGACTAACTGGTCTAAATCTTCAACATTGGCTGGAATCGCCATTGGTCCTCCTAAAAATGATGAAATCGGTCTTGAAAATCACTCTATGCTCCACGGACGAGAACTAGAACCTTGGGTTTCAAACGATGAAACGCCCAGCGATGTCAAGTGCTCGCACACAACATTGGAGCGCCCTGTGGCACAGCGCGCTCCAATGGCAAAACGGTCTTTGGCTACCGTGTTACGAACTACGGCTTACCTAGCGGCCTAGAACTTGATCGTCGATGGATTCGTCGGCACGCGAAGCGGTCCGCTCCGCACGTCCGCGAGTCTCCTTGGACAGCAGTACCGCAAGTCCGGCGAGCACGATCAACAAGATGAAGTACCAAGCGATATTGTTCGTTCCGCCACCGTTGTCGAGCCCGATCAGCCAGGTAGCCATCAACGGTGCGGTACCGGCGCCGACGAGTGAACCAAGCTGGAAGGTCAGCGAAACTCCGGTGTAGCGATCTTGCGTCTCGAACTTCTCGGCCAAGAAAGCACCGATCGGTCCATACATCGAAGCTTGGATGATTGGATTTCCAACCAGGAAGGCTAGCGCAATCAACCAGAAATTACCGGAGTTGAAGAGTGCAAACATGGGGAAGACCAACGCTATGGAAATGCCTGCACCGACCAACATGACAGGGCGACGTCCATAACGGTCTGAAAGCATAGCAAAGAATGGAATCGCGAAGATATGCAAGAAGGAAGAAACTGTAAGCATCATCAGCGCTTCTTGACGAGTGACAACGCCAGTCTCTGCAACGTAAGGGACCATGAAGATGGCCAACAGCGCCTGCATGAACAACGGGCCAGCGGCCGCGAGGATTCCGTAGAGCGAGGACAACGGGTATTTGGTCAGTACGCGCAGGATTGGCACACCTGTGTGCACTTCGCCCTTCGCTTGAGCTGCGACGAAGTCAGGCGATTCGGTAACGCGGTATCGCATGTACAGACCGATAACTACCAAAGCTGCCGAGAGCAAGAACGGGATGCGCCAGCCCCAAGCGAGGAACTGATCCTGTGGCAGGCCAGCGAACAAACCGAGCATCAAAGTAGCGAGTACCGAGCCGGTTGGACCGCCAGTGACGGCGATCGAAGCAGCGAGTCCTCGGTTCTTTTCTTGGACGTGTTCGGCGGCCATCAATGTGGCCCCCGCCCATTCGCCGCCGACGGCAAGTCCCTGGACTACACGCAGGAGCACAAGAATCAAAGGAGCCGCTACACCAATCGTGGCGTAGCCAGGCATCAAGCCGATGCAGACAGAAACAACGCCCATCATCATCAGCGTTATGAACAACATGTTTTTGCGACCGAAGCGGTCCCCGAAGTGACCGAAGAGGATGCCACCGATAGGACGCGTGACATAGCCGGCCAACAAGATAACAAAGGACAAGGTCATGCCCAAGGTTGGGTCCATCTCATCCGAGAAGAAGAGGTGTGGAAATACTAGACCTGCTGCGGCTCCATAAAGCAGGAAATCGTAGTATTCGACGGTGGATCCAAGGAAGCTGGACACGAGTGCCCGTTTGGTTTCCTTAGATGATTTAGGCTGTTGAGCCGAGGCGGGTGCTTGATCCATTGCGTGCTCCGAGTGTGGTGAATGGGTGAAGACGGGATGCGCGTGAGCCGATTGGCTAGCAAGACTATGGCGCTTCAAATAGTGTGAGTTGAATTACTCAGATCTTGCTAAACGTCGTTCCGTACATCGGAACGTTCTGCTGCAATACCATCAATTTCGGTTGAGGCTAAGTGTCAAAAAACTGTATGGACGAGTTATTTTTGCTTTTTAAGCCAGCCGAAGCGCGCCGTCCAGACGCACAACTTCACCGTTAAACATCGGATTAGTAGCAAGTGAGACTAATAGGTGCGAAAATTCGGTTGCTTTACCTAGCCGACTTGGATGAGGCACTGACTTGCCAACGGCATTGCGAGCATCCTCCGAAAGGACATCCATAAATGGTGTATCAAAGACGCCTGGTGCAACGCCGAAAACTCTGATCTTATCCCGCGCGAGATCACGTGCTGCTGGCAGGATCATGGAGTTGATTCCACCTTTAGCCGCTGCATAAGCGACTTGGCCTCGCTGTGCTTCAAACCCGGCAACAGAGCTGGTCAAGACGATCACACCTCGGCCAAGTGCTTCCTCAGACTCATTTTCTGCCATGGCTTGTGCTGCCAGCCGGAGCACATTGAACGAACCCACGAGATTGGTCTGAATCTGACCTAAGAACGAGTCCAACTGGTGTGGAGCTCCTCGATGGAGTGTCTTTTCAACGATTGCGCTACCCGCAGCATTGACCACTGCACGCAGACCCCGCGGGGCGGTGGCCGACTTCTCGAGGGCTGCCTGAATTGATTCTGGCGCCGTGACATCAACGGTACAAAAGTGGCCTTCAATTGATTCGGCAATTTTTTCTCCGGCTATTTTGTTGCGGCCAGCGACGGTAACTATTGCACCGGCTCGTGCGAATTCCCTCGCGGTTGCTTCGCCGAGCCCGGAGGTTCCGCCGAGAACCAGCACGCCCGCGTCCTGCCAAGTACCTAAATTTTCGATTAGTGAGTCAGTCATTTTGCTTACGGTACATAAGTGAAGCTGCGGTTAATCTACTTCGTGCCACCAGGCGGAACATCGTGATTAGCGGTGTAGAGAAGCAGAAATGAGTAAATAATCCGAGATTCGGTTCTTGACATCCTGCCCGGTCTTATGGTTTGGAACAGTGGCTGGTGTTTTGCATTACGTACGTGGATAAATGGTTACTAAGCAAGGTCGCCGGTAACTGGCGGCACCAAAACCGAGCAAGGACGGTACGCAGATGAGCACCGCTGATAATTGTTCCTCTCAACCAGAGGCAAACGCTTCAATTGGCCGCATGGATCGACCAGCAGAGCTAACCCGCAATATCGATGTCAGTAACCTAGTCGATTCTGAGGGCGGTCTGATCGATCGTTCAATCTACACCGACCATACGATCTATGGGCAGGAGCAGCGACGCGTCTTTGCTCGAAGCTGGCTATTCTTGGCGCACACCAGCCAATTCAAAAAGCCCGGAGATTTCTTCACGACGTTCATGGGCGAAGATCCCATCATTGTCACCATGGATAAGACCAAGAAGATCCGCGCTTACCTGAACTCCTGCCGTCACAGGGGCGTGCGTCTGTGCCGTGCCGACGCGGGCGCCACCAAAATGTTCACTTGCACGTACCACGGTTGGTCCTTTGACCTAGCAGGTGCGTTGAAGAGTGTCCCCAACGAGCAGGCGTATCCGGAAGACTTCGACCGGAATAAGTGGAGTCTGATTGAAGTTCCAAATGTTCAAATATATAAGGGACTCATCTTTGGCAACTGGGATCATGCCGCCGAACCTCTAGAAGAGACACTTGGCGATATGCGCTACTACATGGATGCCATGTTGGATCGAGATCCTGAGGGCACCGAGGTTATGGGTGGCGTGATGAAATGGGAATTGGAAGGTAACTGGAAGCTCGCCGCAGAGCAGTTCGCTACCGACTGGTACCACGTGAATATGTCTCATGCATCGGCACTGATGGTGCTGTCCCCGACTGGGCGTGGACCAAAGCCGGAAATTGTTGCCACCCCGGGACGTCAATTTGTCAGCGAAAACGGTCACGGTGCAGGTTTTCCGACCCACCCGAAGTCACGCTTTGATGCTAAACCAGTCCACGAATACTACGACTATGAGATGTTGCGTGAACGCCTTGGCGACGCAGCAGTCGAAGGCCCCATGACTACCGGTCATGCCACGGTCTTCCCGAACTTCTCCTACCTTCCAGTTAACGGTTCCATCCGCGTTTGGCACCCCAAGGGACCGGACAAGATCGAGGTCTGGGCGTGGGTATTGGTTGATAAGTCGATGCCTGATGACGTAAAGGACGCACAGCGTCTTTACAACCTGCGAACCTTTGGTCCTTCGGGCATCTTCGAAGCTGATGACGGAGAAAACTGGTCTGAGATTCAGGCAATTTCCCGTGGTTTTGTCACGAACCAGGTGCCGCTGAACTTCCAGATGGGTATTGGCTCGGAGAAGGAAGACGGAACGTATCCGGGAAAGACCAGCGAATTGTATTCAGATGCTGCCGGACGCTCGTTCTATAAGCACTGGTCAAAATTGATGAACACCCCTGCATGGCATGAAAAGAAGGAAGAAGCATGAGCAACTCATTGAACATCGGATCCATTGATGACATCGATGAAGGCGAAGCAAAGGTTATTCCGGGCGATGAGAACGGCACCGGTAACGACATTGCCGTCTTCCACGCAGAAGACGGTAACTTCTATGCACTCGATGACACCTGCACCCACGAGGAAGCTTCGCTAGCTGATGGCTGGATTGAAGGTACCGAAGTTGAATGTCCGGTGCACTCGGCAAAGTTCTGCCTCAAGGCAGGCACCGCGCTTTGCATGCCAGCGACCATCGCCGCGCGTACCCACAAGGTTGAGGTTACCGATGACGGCTTGGTGCTTTACCCGAATGTTGCAGCTAACGCTGACGCCTAACCGGCACGCACAAAAACTTATACGGACAGGAAAATCATGGCACTGGAATCAGTGATCATTGCAGGCGGCGGCATGGCAGGATTCACCGCGGCTCGTCAGTTGCGAGACCGTGGATACACCGGGAAGCTGACCATCGTTGACCCCGAAGGTATGCCCTATGACCGTCCGCCTCTGAGCAAGGACTACCTGCTAGCCAAACGTGATGCAACACAGATCCTGCTCAGTGCCGCAGACTGGTTCACCACGCACAATGTCCAGGTGATCACCGCCAAGGTCGTGGAACTGGACGTTGATACTCCCACGGTAACGCTCTCAGACGGTCAGCAGCTCGGTGCAGACAAGATTATTTTGGCTACCGGCGGCACCGCCCGCCGCCTACCGATCCCTGGTGGGCAACTACCGACGGTGCTCGAACTACGCACCATGAAAGACGCGGACCACCTGCGCTCCAAACTTGGTGATGGAGTTCGTATGGCGATCGTTGGGGCGGGGCTCATCGGTGCCGAGGTCGCTTCCTCCGCGTTGCAGCTCGGTGCCACCGTGACCTTGATTGATCCGGTGGACCCACCGCTGGTTCCCGCAGTCGGTGAGGTTTTGGCCCGCCGTCTTCACCAAATGCATGATCAGCAGGGCGTCAGTGTGGTCACTGGTGTACCTACCGACATCACCGTAAATGGCAACGGAGTACACACCATTTCCCTGCAGGATGGGGAGACCATCGAGGCGGACGTGGTGTTAGTCGGTATTGGCATCGTGCCAGATACTGGACTGGCCGCGACCAGCGGGCTAGATACCGATAACGGAATTCTGGTCGATGAGTCTCAGCGCACCAGCCATCGCAATGTGTACGCAATTGGTGACACCGCACGAACGCGATTAGCAGATGGAACTCTCTTGCGTCGTGCCGAACATTGGGAACACGCGATGAATACCGGCACCACGGTTGCCGCCGCACTTCTCGGCGAAGAATTGCCGGCACACGGTGCTTCCTGGTTCTGGTCTGACCGACATGGAGTCCATGTAGAAGGCGTGGGATCTATGCTCGGTGAAGGAACTCAAGTGATCCGTGAAGTCGAAGGCATCCCCGTTGCAGCCTTCCGCATCGATGAGCAGGGAATGCTTGCAGGTTGTGCGGCAATTGATGGTGGGCTGATGGTCCGTGCAGCGCGACGCATTATTGACAAGCAGAAGCCAGTGAACGCAGAACAACTGGCGGACCCCACAATCGATCTGAAAAAGCTAGCCCGTTAGGGCTACCGAGAAGGAACGAGGAAAAGTTCATGACACAGGATGCAACTAGCGATAGCAAAGAATTTGAGCTGGCAGGCCAACTTGTCGATTCCGAATTGTCTTACCGTATCGCCCAGTTTTACTTCCGCGAGGCAGAGCTGTTGGACGATGGTCGTTTTGCCGACTGGCTAGAAATCTTTGAAGAAGACCTGTTCTATTTTGCACCGCTACGCACCAACAGGTTGCGTAGACAGGCTGCTCTGTCTATTGGTCGTGAAGGTGAAGCGGCGTACTTTGACGAAACCAAGGAGTCATTGGCTTGGCGAATTCGCCGGTATGACTCGGGTATGGCGTGGGCCGAAGATCCACCTTCGCGTACTCGTCACCTGATCTCAAATGTAACAGCCCATTGGGTGAGCAAAACCGAGCTAAGCGTGCGTTGTGCGTTCTTGGTATATCGCAACCGGCTTCAGACCGAAACAGATATCTATGCAGGCGGCCGCACGGACACTATCAGGTTGCGGGAAGACGGCAGTTTTGGCGTGGCTCGCCGCGAGCTACTTTTTGACGCAAATGTACTCCAGGCAAAGAACCTAAGCACCTTCTTCTAACCACTACCCAAAAGAGTGTGTCCGTCCACGAAGCGGCGGGTGGCTCGTCACAGATATTCAGGAGAACAATCGTGAGCACAGCTAACTCAGCGACCGGAGGATGGCTCGACGGGGACGTCGCACTCATCACCGGCGGTGGTTCGGGAATCGGACGTGCGGTAGCCGAACGATTCTTGGCTGAAGGTGCCAGGGTCGCAATTATCGGGCGTAATCAGGACAAGTTGGATCAGGTTGTGGCAGAGTCTTCCCACCCGGAAAACATGCTGGCGATCGCAGCCGATGTACGTGATTCGCAGGCGTTGCATGTTGCCGTTAAGCAAACGGTTGAGCACTTTGGGAAATTGAATATCCTGGTTCCCAACGCAGGTATTTGGGACTTTAACCGCTCGGTTACACGCTTAGACGGACAGCAGCTCTCGGATTCATTTGATGAGTTGTTCTCGATAAACGTCAAGGGCTATTTGCTCACCGTGGAAGCCGCTTGGCGTGAATTGGTCAACAGCGGTGGGTCAATCGTAATGACGCTTTCGAATGCCTCGTTCCATACCGCCGGCGGTGGTCCGGTGTATACCGCAAGTAAGTTTGCGGTGCGTGGATTGGTTAATCAGTTGGCTTATGAACTTGCGCCGAAGGTACGAGTGAACGGTGTTGCCGTAGGCGGGATGAACACCGATCTTCGCGGGCCCGAATCTATCGGGCTGGCCGATCGATCGATCGCAGACTCCTTCGCCAAATCCTCGATCACCGGGAACAATCCACTGATTCCATTACACGACGCCTCGACAGACCCAGTCGATTTCACCGGCTCTTACGTGCTTCTGGCATCGAAGAAAAACTCAAGTAATATCACCGGGCAGATTATTCAGGCTGACGGTGGTATTGGAATTCGCGGTTTCGGTGACCGCGCCGCAGGAGGAGACCAACTGTGAAAGACATTAATATCAACGCAGTCAGTGGGGTGCTTCGCCAAGCAACCTTCTTTCCTACCCAAGAAGCACTTGTCTATGGTGACGAAACCTGGTCCTATGAACAGTTTGTGGCTCGGATCCGCGACTACGCGAAGGCTTTCGTAGCCAACGGGGTCAAAGAAAATGACCGTATTGCTTATCTTGGACTCAACAGCGCGAACTTTTTGTTTATCAATCTCGCCGCTTGGTGGGTCGGGGCAGTCTTCGAACCGCTGAACTTTCGTCTGGCCCCGCTAGAAGTTGAAGATTTGCTTGAGCGTTCACGGCCCAACGTGCTGTTCGTCGAACCTGATCACCAGGGAGTCGTAGAAATGATTCCCAGTATCGCGACGCTCGCGGCCAGTACCCAGATGGTGATGATTGATAACGACGTTCAGGCACCGCTGAAGGCGACAATTCCGAACTTCTTCCAGATGGCCACCGCGTATCTAGCGGCTGGGGAGAACACCGAACTTGGTGACCCAATGGAACGCTTTGATACGGATTTGGGGATCTTGATGTTCACATCGGGGACAACCGGACGGCCCAAGGGAGTACAACTAAGCCACGGTAATATCTGGTGGAACTCGATGAACGTGGATTCGCTGGTCGACACTCGACGTGGTGATAGCAACCTTGCGGTTGCTCCACTTTTCCACATTGGTGGTTTAAACGCGCTGACAATCCGGTGTATGGTTCGTGGCGGACGCACCATTGTGAGACGCAACTTCGATCCACGTAAAACTTTGCAGGACATCGAAAAGTACTCTATTAATCAGAGCTTCCTAGTACCTGCGATGCTTGCTGCCATGCAACAGACGGATGAGTTTGAAGTAGTCGATATTACGAGCATGCGCGCGTTAATCTGCGCGGGTGCACCGGTTCCGCCGGTGCTTCTCCAGCAGTACTTGGTCAAGGGCGTAGACGTGCAGCAAGCCTGGGGGCTGACCGAAACCGCTCCTTTTGCAACTTATCTACCCGCCGAGTTCACACACCAAAAGCCCGGATCGTGTGGCATTCCGATGCCATACACTGAAATTCGCATTGTAGACCCGGCCACCGGACAAGATGTTGAAAAAACCGGCGATACCGGCGAAATGTGGGTAAAGGGACCAAACGTCACTTCGGGATATTGGGAGAACCAGGAAGCCACGGATTCAGCATTCTCTGAAGGATGGTTCCGCTCTGGAGATATTGGGTACCGCGATGAAGAAGGGTATCTCTACATCGTTGATCGACTGAAAGACATGATCATCTCTGGCGGAGAAAACATCTACCCTGCCGAGGTGGAACGTGCTTTGGCCGGTTTTCCAGGCTTACGAGACATCGCGGTAGTCGGCATACCTGACGAGCAATGGGGCGAAAAAGTGGTTGCACTGATTAGCTGTAAGCCCGGAGTGGAACCCACGATTGAGGAAGTTCGTGAATATGCGACCTCCCACGTTGCGCGCTACAAACTACCTAAAGAAATAATCCTCCTCGAAGATGTACCGCGAAACGGTGCAGGTAAGCTCGATAAGCTCAAAATACGCACAATCGCAACGGGGAGGTAAACACACAAATGAGCCACGACGAAGTAGACCTAGTTAAATGGCCTGACCCTTTACCAGAGAGCTGGACCTTGGTTGAGGTTGCGTCAGCAGCAGGCTTCGATATTGCATTCGAAGTATTCGACGCAGGCCAGACTCGCGGTCGATGTGATGTAGTTCTTGCCTTAGACAGTGAACTTAGAGATGCCTATCCGGTATCGGCACACGATCGAGTGCTCAGCGTATCTCCGGATGTTGTTGCCCAGAGCATCCAGCTGGTGTCCGAAGAACTCATGCGTCGCGATCCGGAATGTCGTCGTTTGGTGATCGCGACCGATGAAGCCGATGTCGCGCAAATAGCGCGTGCCGAAGAGGCAGGCTACCGCTACGTCGTCGACGTTGATTTATACGATCGAGCGGTGAGTCTAATGACCGCGGAGCCAGTGTGGGTGCTGGAGGAGTCACGTCGGATCGACGAAGTTCCAACCCGATAATTCAAGGGGCAAGGCAAAACCGGATGACTCACAATAATTTGTGAGTCATCCGGTTTAAGCGTTAAGAGACTATTGGTTGCTAAGTTCGTTGTACGGCAGCGCTTACCGCTGCAGCTGCACGGGAGGCCTCATATGTCACACGACGTAAGACCGAAGTCTGACTCTCAGGGTTGAAGCGTCCTGTCGGACCGGAAATAGAAAGGGCAGCAACGGCTTGCCCCGTACCGTTGAACACGGGTGCGGCTACGCAGTTTAGCCCCAACAAAACTTCATCGCGGTCGTAACCCACATGATCTCTTCGGATGTTGGTCAGCTCGTGGGACAATCTGTCGGCATCGGTGATGGTGTTTTCGGTCCAGGCATACATTTCTTTACTCAGTACTGTTTGGGCCGCATCTGGGTTGTACGCCAGAAGTACTTTGCCTACCGCAGTGCAGTAGGAAGGCAGCCGTCCGCCGATGCGAGAGGGACTGCGTACCGCAAGCTGTCCATAAAGTTTGTTTAGATACACCACATCTGTGCCCTGGAGTATGGCTAAATGGACGGTTTGGCGGGTAGTTTCATAAAGATTCACCATGAACGGAGTTAACGCGTCACGCAATCGAGCATGGAGATCAGATTCTTGCGTTGTACCCAAATTCTGGATCATCTTGCCTAAGCGATATGCATTACCAGCACGCTCCACTGCATCATTGGACTGAAGCGAAGCTAAGAGCCGAAAAGCTGTGGACTTCGAAAGCTCTGCACGACGTGCAAGTTCGCTGACCCCGACTCCAGTGGTAGCTTCTTCGCCGAAGGCGCGCAGTAAAGCCATCGCCTTATCCACGGCGGTGCGATTATCACGAGAGGACGCGGAAGTTGATGACACGCAATACTCCTATTGGCAGAACGGCGATGGGAAGACAGCTCAACATGGTGGCTTCTAACCTTTACTTAATGTTCGCCCTCGCAAGATTTAATGTCAAACATTACTGACAGTACGTAAATTATAAGTGACAATCATAGTATGAAACACAATGAAATTATTGCGATAAATATCCGTAGATTCCGCCGTGAACGTGGGCTTTCGCTGGGGGAGCTAGCAAAGCGTACCGGTACTTCAAAACAGACTCTGTCCCGTATTGAAGCCGGCGTTGGAAACCCCACCATTGAAACGCTTGAGGCGATCTGTCTTGGTTTGGGCACGAGTGTCCCCGCAATGCTGAGCGACTACGGAAGCAATATTCGATTGCAACGTGCAGCCGAAGCACTAGTGCGTGAACACCGGGTGGGGTTCATCAGAGACCTCGACCGTATTTACGGAACAGGTTTTGTAGAAACGAGCATTATTCGTGTGTCTGTTCAAAAGGAAACTGTATTCAAAGCGCATGCACGAGGAACCTTGCATCAGACCTATGTAATTTCTGGCGAGGTAGTCATCAACGGAGAATTTGATCGCGTCCAGCTATCTGCGGGAGATAGTTTTAGATTTCCCGGGGACATAACTCATGGGTACCGAGCCAACGGTAGCGAAGCTGTTTTGCACATCACCACTACGGTTCCACAGGTTGCTCAGTTTAGGCCCATCATTGACTAGCCACGATCTTCGCGCGTGGCATATTGCCCAGGCATAGTAATAACGGCCAAAGTACACCGCGAAATGCACACCAGCTTGCCTTGCTCGTTACGAATATGAATCTGCCAAACATGAGCCTTGCGGCCAAGATGGACCGCAGTTGCCTCACCATAAACGAATTCACCGGCAACCCCGGGGCGTAGGTGGTTCGCATTGATTTCCTGTCCGACCACGTGGAACTGCGAACTATCGACTACCAAGTAGCCAGCCCAAGAAGCTAAGGTTTCTGCGAAGGCCACCGAGGCTCCGCCATGAAGAACACCAGCGGGCTGCACAGTGCGCTCATCTACGGGCATTCGACCTTTCAACGAATCACCGGTGATTTCCGTAATCTCAATACCCAAGTTGTGGTTGAGCGTTCCCTCGGCTTTGGAATTCAGGTCAGCAACTACAGGTGCGGTATGCCAGATGCTGTCGTTGGTTTCGCTCATGGATACACCAAAATTTCTTCTAGGAGGTAGACATTTCTCTTGCTTGACTCTAAGTAGATTAGACGCGCTTCACTAGTAATCATTCCGGCTAACGGCACGTTTGTTAGACATGTGGAAGTGATGGGCTGAAGACTCTATGCAGAGACAAGCTTCGCTGTTTGCCGAAGCGACACAGACATTTTTCCTAGGAGTAAAGAAAATGCGCGCAGCTGTTGCCATTTCGCAGAATCCAAACGATCCGTTATCAGGGCTTTTGATCAAGGACGTGCCGGAGCCGCAGGTAGAACCCGGCTGGGCCAAAGTTCGAGTCAAAGCATCGTCGGTTAACATGCATGATCTGTGGACTCTGCGAGGTGTCGGTCATGATCCCAAAAACATTCCCATCATTCTTGGATGTGATGTCTCTGGCGTTACTGAAGACGGCCGCGAAGTCATTATTCATCCGGTGATTGCTGACGCAGAAGCTGGTGAGGGTGATGAGACTTTGGATCCCAATCGTGCGCTCTTATCCGAACGGCACGATGGCGGCTTTGCTGAATACATTGTTGTTCCAGAACGGTGTGTCCTAGATAAGCCATCCACTTTGAGCTTCGAAGAAGCGGCTTGCCTCCCGGTGGCATGGTCCACTGCCTACCGAATGCTTTTTACCCAGGGCCAACTGCGCAAGGGGCAGAAAGTTCTCGTTCAGGGGGCTGGCGGGGGAGTTGCAAGTGCTGCAATCAGCCTAGCCAGTGCGGTTGGAGCGACGGTCTACGCGTCTAGTCGGAGCGTGAAAAACCGCGAATTGGCGATCTCGATGGGTGCTACTGAAGTCTTTGAATCTGGTGAACGGCTTCCAGCTCGTGTGGATCTAGTCATTGAAACTGTCGGCGAAGCTACCTGGGCGCACTCTTTGCGGTGCTTAAAACCCGGTGGAGCAATCGTCATTGCCGGTGCCACTAGTGGGACTAGCCCAGAGGCGGACCTTGGGAGAATTTTCTACCAACAACTGCGAGTGATCGGTTCAACGGGGTCTACACAAGAAGAGACGGCTGCAATGCTGAAATTCGTAGAAGAGCACCAGTTGCACCCGACCATTGACCGGGTGCTTCCGTTGGATCGGATCCATGAAGGTTTCCAGGCCATGATCGATGGTGGCTTGTCGGGCAAAGTGGTCATCACGATACCGTAGTAATAGAACAGGAGCCGCAAGCGTCAGCTGCCAAGAATCTGTTAGCCATTTATCGTTATCTGGTCCTTGGTATGCCATCGCAAACTGTGGAGACACGTACGGCTACTAATCGCAGGGTGCCAACCACATAGAATGAACTGGTGAGTGAGCATACTGAAAGACAGCCAGACGAGTTAGTGCAACCCATCATCTTGCGGATTGATAAGGAAGACCCATCCACCGAAGATGAGGGGATTTCGGCGGTTGCCCGCGCGGCGGTGATCGCTTACCTACAGGACCCACAAAATGAGCAGTGGCAGATCTGGGCAAGCCAAGCGTTTGCGAAATCAGTACGTCGAGCCAATCCGAAAATGTTCGCAAAAGTGCTTGAACTTTTCCCCGAACAGATGGTCAGCGAAGTGGGCAAAGCTCAAGCAGTCGGGTTGCCGCCACTTCCCGCGGCCGCGCTGCCTAAACTGATCGCCAAGCTGCAGGTCTCCGGAACCGAGCTACCCAAAAGCGATGAAGTACTGATGGCACCGGTGAACATTGTGCTCAATAAATCTTTAGAGATGTCCACCGGAAAAGCTGCGGCGCAAGCTGCGCATGCCCTCTTTGCATGGTTGACCGAAGCGCAGCCAGAACTCATTGAAAACTGGCTCAAGTCTCACGCCCCAGTGGGGATCAAACAACTGCCACGCCCCGAGTTCGACAAGCTTTGCACGCAGGCTTCCGGACCGGTGATTCAGGACGCTGGGCGTACCGAAATTGAGCCGGGATCTACCACCGCCTTTGTGCTCTTTGCACAGCAGTAAGTAATTGTAGAACTCAGCATTTACCTAGCGCACAAGAGTTGGCAGGACTCTTTTCTGCGCTCCAAGCCCGATCTCCAAATCACCCCGGTGAATCAAGAGGCACGAGCGAGTTAGTGGACCACTGCGGAGTCAGAGCGAGATAGGTTTCCAACATCGCTGCAACAGATAGTTGGTAGCCGGTCGGTAGACCCGCAGAAATTGAAGTCGATGACTAATTTTTTCCTTTCCCGTTTCACACGATTTCGCTTTGATGCCAGTACACTTTGTTGAGCCATCAAGAAATGGCATCAAAATCTTTTCGCGAGAGTGAACACTAATATGCGCGTTAACCGTGTACTGAGTCTGGGACTTACCGCTATTTTGACTCTCGGGCTTAGCGCTCCAGCTATAGCAGCAACTCCGCTACAGCCAACCATCGTGGTAGCAAGTACGGTTGCCAAAGCGAAGGTCATCAAAAAGACCAAGACCAGCCTGACAATGCGTAAGACCGCGTCAAGCAAGGCAACATCGGTGCTCGTAATTCCCAAGAACACCACACTCAGCGTTTCGCGAAGCAGCTCCGGCTGGGACCAGGTCACCTACCAGAACAAAATTGGCTGGCTCCCGGCTAACCAACTGACGCCAGTAAAGTCCCAGACGAAGTCAACGCCAAAGACCGTTGTCTATCGCTACCTAAAATCATTCCAGTCCTTACGGCAGAAACCTTCGGCGACGTCTACCTCGCTGACTGGGATCATCCGCAAAACTAAGGTTCAACGTCTTGGCTCCTCCGGATCATGGACGCGGGTCAAAGTTGGACGAAGCGTCGGATTTGTTCCCACAAATCAGCTATCCTCGGCGATGCCGGCAGCTGTCTATAAGTATTCGAAATCCAAGCAGTCGCTTTTCCAGACGACCTCGAACAAATCGAAGAAACTGGCAACTGTCGCTTCTGGTGCAAAGGTTGAATGGTTCCGCACTTCTGGTAGCTGGGCACATGTTTCGGTGTCCGGGACCAAAGGATGGATCTCTGCTGCAAAGCTCAGTAACACGAAGCCGGTCAATGCCAAGATCATCGGATCGCGCTGGATCATCGCGGACACGGTGCTTCGCGAGGGTAACTGGAACAAGACAAAATCTTTGGGCACCGTCCGTGCCGGAGAAAAACTGGGTCTGTTTCTCACCAAGGGTTCGTGGAGCAAGGTGCGAACTACTCGCGGTACCGGGTGGGTCCCCACAGCAAATCTGACAAGCAGTGCGTTCAAAGCAACCCCCGCCACCCCACGGTGGGTCGTGAAGAATACAACTCTGCGTACCGGAGCTTCGGGCACCACAAGCAAAAAAGCCACGGTGTCTGCACGCGAAAAAGTGACCTTGCACGGCACCTCAAATGGGTGGTCCCGCGTCAAAACTTCGAAGGGCCTCGGCTGGATCTCTTCAAAGGATCTCTCGGCGACCAAGCCCGTGAGCGACGTGTTGAAGGGCAACCGCTGGGCCATAAGTTCGGTAGCGGTCCGAGCTTCCACCTCGTCGAAAGCGAAATCTTTAGGGACGATTCGTCCTGGTAGCAAAGTAGGGTTCTATCGCAGCAGTGGCTCGTGGTCAAAGATCAAAACTGGACGGGTTATCGGCTGGGTTCCGAGCTCTACGCTGATCGACAAGACCTATGTGCCACTGAATAACGTTAAACGCTGGGCAACTACAAACGTGAACTTACGCGAAGGCAGTTCAACATCGTTCAGATCCCTCGGTGTTGTGCCTAAGAACCAGCAAGTAACCGCACACGGAACAGCTAACGGTTGGACTCGCGTCACCACCACACAAGGTGTCGGATGGGTGAGTTCTACCTACGTGACGTCCAAGCAACCTCAAGCACCGGTTCCCGATAAGCAGCAGGTGTTTCGTTGGATTACGGCGAACGTGAATCTACGCGCCGGCGGTGGAGTTGAGCACCGAAGCCTAGGTGTAGTGCCCATAGGCGAGAAGGTCACCTTCCTCAAGATGAGCAATGGTTGGTCTCAGATCAAATCTTCTCAAGGCACCGGATGGGTCAGCGCCAAATATCTCGCGACTAAAGCACCAGTGAGTCTGCAACCCGATGCGCAACGCGTTCTCAAAGCAATCGATCATCGCTTCGGTGACACCGTCAGCAATATCCACACCATCAGAAGCGGCTCGGTGGGACATAGCGCAGGCAAAGCCGTTGACTTGATGATCCGAGATTACAAGAACAAAACTCGTATTGCTCAGGGTGACAAAATAGCCCAGTTTTTGCTCGATAACCGGGAACAACTTGGGGTGTATTACCTTATCTGGCAGGACCAAATATGGTTGCCAGGATCTGGCTGGAACGACTATTCCACCTCGGGTAAATACGGTACCCAGTTCACTAATAATTGGAATGACACCACCAAGCACATGGATCATATCCATGTTGAGGTCTACGGTGATTCTGGTTCTGATGGCAGGCTAAATTAGAACGAATCGGTGCGCTGCTCGGAACTGGGCACGTAGCCGCGTGAGCAGTGCTTGTCACGGCACCTGGGATGACGTACGCCGGTAAAGTGAATTCTTTGCGCGCGGAGTAACCGAAGCGTCCAGTCCTGTACCGGGGTGAAGACCATGGTTGATTACCGGGTCCAATCGTGGGGGAGCAGTCATAGCAAAACCTTGCCCTCCACAATTTCGCTCACCACGTGCTGGGCAGTAACTAACGGTATTTTCCCGGCCACAGGCCAACAGTCCGAAATCTCGGACTAAGTTGGCTCAATGTACTGGTTAGCTAGCTGTGGATCTGGTCTGCTGGTGACATGGAGAATAATGCGTCGCATGGGGGAGTTCAGGTAGATCGGCCGGCCGCAGTATGGGGTGGCCGCATCGACGGGGATGGAGCCGAGCATCTTCGCTGGCACCAGCATGTAAATTCCGATCGGTTCGCTCTTTCCGAAGAGCATTCCACACCGCGACCGGTAGCACTGCTCGGGTTTGCCTCAGACGCGGGAGTATTGAGAAACCAAGGACGAACCGGCGCAGCCAGTGGTCCGCAGGCTTTGCGAGCAGCGCTGAGCTCATTGGCAATTCACCAGCCACGCGCGGTGCACGATACGGGCGACATCGTGGTGCTCGGAGACGAACTTGAATCGGGGCAGGCACGGTTGGCCAAGGCAGTGTCAACACTGTTGGATGCTGGCATGATGCCGGTAGTCCTTGGAGGTGGGCATGAGACTGCCTATGGATCTTTCAGTGGCCTCTTTGAACATCTGAGGCAACAGGAAACGACGCGCATTGGAATTATAAACTTAGATGCGCACTTTGACCTGCGCACCGCTTCGCGACGGAGCAGCGGAACGCCCTTCAAAGATATCGCCAACGATATGCAAGAGGCCGGACGGGATTTTAACTACGCGGTTCTGGGGATCAGCGAACCAAACAACACCCAGGTACTTTTTGATCAGGCGCAGGCGCTCGGGGTTCGGTATTTAGTTGATGAGGAATGCGGCTCTTCGAACCTGAAAGAAGTCATCAAATTTGTTGACGAGTTCTTGGAATCTATTGACCAGTTGTATTTGACCATTGACCTTGACGTGTTACCTGCCGCAATAGCTCCTGGGGTAAGTGCCCCGGCAGCCTATGGCGTGCCATTGGAAGTTATTCACGCGGTCTGTCGTCACGTGACACGAAGTGGAAAGCTGGCACTCGTTGACGTGGTGGAGCTGAATCCAAGCCTTGATATTGACGCACGCACCGCACGTACCGCTGCCCGGCTCATTAATACGCTGATTGGAGTCTAGAAAGCGCAGCTAGAATGAGCTGATTGTGACAACAACTTTGAATGTTTGACCCCTCAAACATTATGCTGTGTGAAAGCGGATTTTGCGCTGAAGACACAAGCGAAAAGATGTGAGCAACGGTGCGAGCAAGAAATGGCCAATGGACCACTAGGTCGGTTCGTCGCGCGCTGGCACTGCTTTGCTCCTTAGTGCTGGTACTAACCGGATGCAGTGCTTCGACACCAGCTCAGACGATTGCTCCGGAGGACCAGCGGCCGGTGGTACTGACAACCTTTACGGTGCTTGCGGACATCGCACAAAACGTCGCAGGAGATCATCTACGTGTTGAATCGGTGACCAAATTTGGTTCCGAAATCCACGGTTATGAGCCCACTCCGGATGATCTGCGACGCGCCTCGCATGCGGATCTCATCTTGGATAATGGGATGAATCTGGAAGCATGGTTTGAACAATTCGTTCACGACAATCCGGCCCCGCACGTTACGGTGAGCGATCAAGTTACGCCGATAAACATTACCGAGGGTGCAGGTGACGGGAAGCCCAACCCACACGCGTGGATGAGCCCACTGAACGTCAAAACCTATGTTGATTCAATGATCGTCGCATTTAGCGAACTAGACCCGGCACATGCCGATGACTTCGCCGCCAACGGCAGCGCTTACAAAACCAAACTCCAGGCCGTGCACGACTCGCTCGTTGCCGACCTAGCAAAAGTTCCCGAAAGTCAGCGGGTACTAGTTTCCTGCGAAGGGGCGTTTAGCTACTTGGCGCGAGATACCGGCTTGCGTGAAAAATACCTCTGGGCGGTGAATGCAGAGTCGATGGCTACCCCGCGTAAGGTCGCCGCAGCTATCGACTATGTTCGTGAACATCAAATTCCCGCGGTCTTCTGTGAATCGACGGTCTCGGATGCTGCAATGCAACGCGTGGTTGAATCCACCGATGCCCGATTCGGCGGTACGCTCTACGTTGATTCGCTCTCCGAACCCGATGGACCAGTTCCTAGCTATCTGGACCTGATCACCCATGATGCCCAAGTCATTGCCCGCGCCTTACGAGGAGAAATGCCATGACACTCGCCATCGATGTCGCCAATGCGACAGTTCACTATGGCTCGTTACTCGCCCTAGATAAAGCCTCCATTCAACTGGAGCGCGGATCTGTTTGCGGACTGGTCGGAATGAACGGATCCGGAAAATCTACACTCTTCAAAACCATCATGGGGCTGGTCAAGCCCGACACCGGCAGCGTATTAGTCAACGGCACCAATCCACTGCAGGCGCGTAAATCAGGAGCCATTGGTTACGTCCCACAAAATGAGGCCGTTGACTGGGACTTCCCCATTTCGGTACGTGAAGTAGTGATGACCGGACGCTATGGGCATATGGGATTTACCAGGCGCCCGCGGAAGGCAGACCATGAGGCGGTAGAGCAAGCGCTAGCCCGAGTTGAACTCACCGAGCAAACTTCGCGACAAATAGGTCAGCTTTCCGGAGGGCAAAAGAAACGCGCCTTCGTAGCTCGCTGTATCGCCCAAGAAGCGAACATCATGCTGCTCGATGAGCCATTCGCCGGAGTGGACAAGAGAAGCGAAGCAACAATTACCAAACTCCTGCGGGAAGTAGCGGACCAGGGCGGAAGCATATTGATCTCGACCCATGACCTTCACGCGCTGCCAAATTTAGCTGATCAAGCAATACTTTTGATGCGCAAGGTACTGATGCAAGGAGACCCACAGTTGGTTCTGCAACCAGAGAACCTCGCCATGGCCTTCGGGCTGGATCCTATGAACCGAGGCGAAGACGCATGAACCTCATCGAGTTATTGACCGAACCACTGGGATACACCTTTATGGTGCGCGCGCTCGCCGTCACCGTGATCGCCGCGATACTCTGTGCGGTGCTCTCCTGCTGGCTCGTGCTCATCGGCTGGTCGCTGATGGGCGACGCGGTATCCCATGCGGTATTGCCCGGGGTAGTGCTCGCTTATATTGTCGGTGCACCATTTGCCTTAGGCGCCTTAGTATTTGGTTTCTTGGCGGTTGCACTGATTGGGGCAGTGCGCGATACCTCCAGGCTAAAAGAAGATGCAGCCATTGGAATCGTGTTTACCACCTTATTTTCCTTTGGGCTGGTGCTGATCTCGGTGACCCCAAGCCACCTAGATTTGAACCACATAATCTTTGGAAATCTGCTCGGGGTCTCCGCGGCAGACCTCTGGCAGGTCATCATCCTGGGTGCGGTGACCTTCCTGATTCTGATCCTCAAACGCAAAGATTTCACGCTCTACGCTTTTGACTCAACCCACGCGCACGCGCTCGGCATGAATCCGCGAATAATCGGGGCGGTCCTTTTAGGGTTGCTTGCCATGACCTCGGTGGTGGCATTGCAGGCGGTGGGCGTCATCTTGGTAGTAGCGATGCTGATCATTCCGGGTGCGAGCGCTTATCTGTTGACAAATAGCTTCGGCAAAATGTTAGTGATTGCCCCGGCCTTGGCGGCACTGGCAGGAATTATCGGGGTGTACGTCAGCTACTACCTGGATGCATCTACCGGAGGTATGGTGGTGCTTTCGCAAGGCGCGATCTTTGTCCTGATCTACCTGTTTAGCCCACGCCAAGGGTTAGTTGCCCACCGGTTCGCGGTGCGCAGGCGGCGCAAGAACTTGCAGCACGCAGGATAAGTCGGGCTACTCCCACAGCTCATGAGATTGCCGATGGAAACTTACTTTCCGCATGCTCCTCCGAGCAGGAGAAACAATCCTCGCGCAGCGCCGACAGAGTTCTGAGACTGCTGGCGAACGCACCGGGGAAGCTTCCAGGCGCATGGTGTTGATGATTTCGACTTTATTGATCGAGTCGTAAGTTCGTACCCCAAACATTGTCTACTCCCTACCGAAGTGCGTTTATTCTCCTCGGATTAGTCGGCGGAGTCTAGAGGTGAAACCCAGACGGCTTCAGTGGCTCGCGTGCCCAGGCGGATCACCGCCGCCTCGCCATTCGCGGTGACCTCTAAGGTGTCGGAAAATGGTTCACCTGTCGCAATGTTTAATCGTGCGCCGACGATAATGCCGTTTTCCGAAAAGTACTGAAGTAGTTCCGAATCCGCATCGGAGATTCGTTCCACGCTGACTTTTTGGCCCGGCTTTGCCTGGGCAAGCAAGATCGCAGCGGGGAACGAAATCGTGCCTTCTGCAGTGGGGATAGGATCTCCATGCGGGTCCCGGGTTGGATAGCCCAGTAACTCGTCGATTCGTTGAACCATGAAGTCGGACACCGCATGCTCAAGCTGTTCGGCCTCGTCATGGACCTGGTCCCAGCGATATCCAAGCATTTGGACCAGGAAAGTCTCTATTAGTCGGTGCCTGCGCACCATGGTGACCGCATACTCGCGGCCCAGTTCGGTCAACGAAACCGCACCATAGGGAGCGTGGTCCAGCAAACCCTGTTGGCGCAGTTTAGACATGGCCCCGGAGACGGTGGAAAGTTTGACTCCGGCTTTTTCTGCGATCACGGTAGGGGACACCGCCTCGTCAGACCATTCGTTGAGACTAAAAATGATCTTGAGGTAGTTCTGCGCGCTATCCGAAAGTTGAGTTACCGACACATCATCAATCATAGACAACTGTGCTGTGCACGCCGAAGACTTGAACTGCGCATCGCGAATAAATCTGAGTTATTTGGTGACCTAGTCTGGCTTGGCTAAAAAATCACAAGTCATTGACTAGTTTTTCCTTAGTCCCACGAGGCTCTTGCGTTGAGTTGTGGGCGCCGTCTTGACTTGAAAAACTTGTTAGGGAAGACTGTGTAAACGATTCCATGGAATCGTTTACATGAGTAAGCAAGGGAGCTTATTGGCCATGAACGCCGTCACCATCAAGGACGTTGCCAGCGCAGCAGGAGTATCTGTTGCCACCGCTTCGCGCGTCCTTTCAGGTCACCCGGCGACCTCGCCCGATTCCCGCGCCAAGGTTGAAAGCGCCGCGAAAGAATTGGGTTTCATGCCCAACGCGCAGGCCCGCTCACTACGCTCCACCAAAACAGATTCCATCGCATTGTTGATCTCTGACGTGCGTAACCCCTACTTCTCAGACCTGGCCCATGCGGTGGAACAGCACGCACGCGCTGCCGGACTGATGACCTTCATTGGTAATGCCAACGAAGATGCCGCACAACAAGATGATTTTTTGGCCACCATGCTTTCACGCCGTGTGGACGGACTGGTCATTGTGCCCCAAGGGCTGAATGAAGAATCAAACCAGCCCAGCGAAATGATGAATCGGGTGCTTTCCAGCGGCATTCCCACCATCTTCGTTGACCGGGCATTGCCTAGCATTCAGGTTCCGGCCATCACCGCCAACAGCGCCCAAGCGCTGGATGAAGCGGTGGCAACACTACATTCCCTGGGCCACCAGAAGATTGCTTTCATTGGCGGACCAAAGCACGCCTCCACCGCCCTTGAACGCTACAGCGCGTTCGACACCGCACTGGCGAACAACGGACTACATGCAGATGAAGCATTGCACTTTGTCGGTGACTTCCAGCCGGCCTCCGGCGCGCTGGCAGCTCAGTGGCTCCTAGACAATCCTGCAAAACCTAGCGCCGTGATCATCGCGGATGCTCCGATGGCCATTGGGGCGCTTCGCGTCTGGCGCGAACTGGGGATAAGAGTTGGTGCTGACCTGTCGGTGATTACCTTCGACGAAGTCGATGCGATGCTCATCCACGACCCACCCATTGCCACTATCGGTCATGACCTGAGCCAGATGGGAAAAATGGCGGTTCAGGCCCTGCGCGAAGTGATGGCCGGTCACCAACCGGAACCCGAAGAACTGATTAGCAAATTTACGCTACGCCCCTCGGTGGCGTCAGCCAAAGCAACACAAGTGATGGAAGGAAAGGTGCGCCCATGAGTAACGACGCTCTACTGGTCCTTGACCGAGTCTGCAAGTCGTTCGGCCCCGTCCAGGTAATCGATGAGGTAACCGTCGAGGTCCACGCCGGCAAGGTCTCGGTGCTGCTCGGCGAAAACGGTGCAGGCAAATCCACCTTGATCAAGATGATCGCCGGAGTGCACAGTGCCGATTCCGGACGCATCTTGATGGACGGCAAGGAAGTGCAGATCCCAGATACTAAGGCTTCCGAAGCTCTGGGCATCGCCACCATCCACCAGGAACTAAACCTGGTTCCCTCGATGACTATCGCTGAAAACATCACCCTAGGCCGTGTGCCGCGTCGCTTTGGCATTATCAATCGCCGCGAGATGCGCCGCATTGCCCGCGAAGCACTGGACCAGCTGGGTTTGAATCTTGATGTCAACACCCCGGTAGGTGACCTCGGCTTAGCCCAGCAACAGCTAGTGGAAATCGCCAAGGCCCTGTCCTTGGACGCTCGCGTACTCATCCTTGATGAACCAACTGCCGCGTTGACCAACGCAGAGATTGCAGGCCTCTTTGAGGTCGTCAGCCAGCTCAAGACCAAGGGTGTGGGCATGGTCTTCATCAGCCACCACCTCGATGAGATTGCTGCCATTGGCGACTTCGTCAACGTATTACGTGATGGAAAGTTCATTGCCACCGTCCCGGCAGACACCCCGGAGAACGAATTGGTACGCCTGATGGTGGGCCGCGACATCGATGCACAATTCCCGCGCCAAGCAGCCACTCCTAGCGAGCAGAACCTGCTGAGCGTGGAAAATCTTAGCGTAGGCCCACTGCAAAATATTTCGCTCTCGGTTCGTCCGGGTGAGGTCGTGGCCTTAGCCGGATTGATGGGCGCTGGGCGCACCGAACTGATCCGTGCGATTGCCGGAGCGGATAAATACACTTCGGGCACCGTGAAGGTTGCCGGCAAAAAGCTGCCACGCAATGACGTTGCTGCAGCCACTCGTGCAGGGTTAGGCCATGTGCCTGAAGACCGCAAGACTCAGGGCCTGGTACTTGATGCTTCGGTCGCCGAGAACATCGGTTACGCCACCATGGCATCCACCGCTAAAGCGGGATTGGTAGACCGCAAGGGTCAGCGGACACGCGCCGAGAAGGTCGCCGCCCGGTTGCGGATCCGCATGGGAAATATTGACCAGCCGATTCGCTCACTCTCCGGAGGTAACCAGCAAAAGGCGGTCTTTGGCCGCTGGTTCTCCGCCGGTGCCAAGGTGCTCTTGCTGGACGAACCCACCCGCGGCGTAGACGTCGGGGCCAAGGTAGAAATTTACGAATTGATCAATGAGATCACCGCCTCCGGAGGCTGCGTACTGATGGCCTCCAGCGAACTGCCCGAAGTGCTGGGTATGTCCGACCGCGTCCTGGTGATGAGCCAGGGCCGGATCGCCGGAGAACTAGCCACCAATGAAGCCACTCAAGACAGCATCATGGCCCTCGCCGTGAGCAATGTGCACCGCGAAGATGAAATGGGAAAGAAGTAATGAGCAGCGTAGCCACCACACCCAAGAAGGGCTTTGACTTCAAGGCATTCCTTGCAAACAACGGTGCCCTAGTCGGCCTGGTTGTTCTTTGCCTTGCCATGTTCATCGCGACCCCGCGCTTTTTGACCGGGCCAAACCTGATGAATATCGGCATCCAGGTCTCCACCATCGCGGTGATGGCCTTCGGCATGACCTTCGTGATCGTCGCCGCCGGTATCGACCTTTCGGTCGGTTCTATCGCAGCGATCTCTGCGATGACCTCCTCGTACTGGGTAACCACCGCGGGGTTGCCTGACGGACTATCGATCGTTGTTGGCTTGGCCATCGGCGGGTTGTGCGGTTGGGTCACCGGTGCCATGAGCGCCTACGGCAAACTGCCGACCTTCATCGCCTCGCTGGCGATGCTCACCATTGTGCGCGGGCTGACCTTGGTCATCTCCGACGGGCGTCCTATCGCCACCGGCGATTCGGTCTCTTGGCTGGGCGGGGACCTAGGCTTCATGCCGGTGCCCATCTTGATCTTGATTGTCTCCGGTTTGATTGCAGCGTTCGTGTTGAACCGCACCATCATCGGTAAGAACGCCTTCGCCGTAGGTGGCAACACCGAGGCCGCACGTCTGTCGGGCATTCCGGTCAAGCGCGTCCTGGTGACCGTGTTTGTCATTTCCGGTATCTTCGCCGCACTATCGGGCATGATCCTTGCAGGTCGTCTGGACTCGGCACAGCCAACCTTGGCCAGCGGTTATGAGCTGGACGCCATCGCGGCGGTTGTTATCGGCGGCGCTTCGCTGTCCGGTGGCGTGGGTCGTATTTCCGGAACGCTCATCGGTGCTCTGGTCCTCGCGGTCATCCGCAACGGCCTGAACCTGCTCTCGGTCAGCGCCTTCTGGCAGCAGGTAGTGATCGGCTTGGTTATCGCGATCGCCGTGGGCTTTGACGTACTGCGTCGCAAGAACGTGCGCCACTAAAAGTTTTTGTACCACCGTTTCTGACACCATTTAGTTCAAGGGAGAACCCAATGAAAAACATCGTACGTAAGAGCACCGCACTGACCCTTGGTCTAGCACTGGTCTTGGGCGCCAGCGCCTGTGGCCGTGGCGAGGCAGCCGCCGAGGGTGGCAAGGCCACTTTGGCAGTGTCCACTTTGAACAACCCATTCTTCGTTGACCTGCGCGATGGCGCACAGGCAGAAGCCACCGAACTGGGCATCGACCTTTCCGTTGTTGACGCGCAGAACGACTCGGCCAGCCAGGCTAACCAGCTGGCAACCGCCGCCACCGATGGCACCGAAGGTATCATCATCAACGCCGTAGATACCGAAACCGCCGAAGCCGGCCTGGCTCCGATCGTTTCGGCAGACCTGCCAATTGTCGCAGTTGACCGCTCCGTAGGCGCCACCAAGGTCGCTTCTTTCGTCGCTTCGGACAACGTTGCTGGTGGCGAGCAGGCAGCCAAGGCACTGGCAGAATCACTGGGTGGCAAGGGCAAGATCATCATCCTTGAAGGTGTACCTGGCGCTTCGGCAACTAACGAGCGTGGCGAAGGCTTCACCAAGGGTCTGAAAGAATTCGGCGACATCACGGCGGTCTCCAGCCAGACCGCTAACTTTGACCGTGCCGAGGCACTGGACGTTGTGACCAACCTGATGCAGTCCAACCCAGACGCCACCGGCGTGCTGGCGATGAATGACGAAATGGCTCTGGGCGCTATCCAGGCTCTGGGTGCCAAGGCAGGCAAGGACGTCAAGGTTGTAGGCTTCGACGGTACCGAAGATGGCTTCAAGGCAGTCGAGGCTGGCACCTTGGTCGCCACCATCGCGCAGAACCCAGCCGAGCTAGGCAAGCAGTCGGTGCAGATCTTGGCTAAGGCTATGAAGGATGAAGCAGTTGAAGAAGTAGTTCAGGTTGCCGTTGACACCGTCAACACCGACAACGTCGCTGACTACGTCACCAAGTAAGTACCCGCAGTACCTCATTTCGCCGGGCGAGAGCTCAACTGAGCTATACCAAGCTAAGGAATAATCATGACGGACAACATCCAAGTCACTATCGTTGGTTCGAGCAATGTGGACATCACCGCGTTGATGAACCGCCTGCCTGGCCCGGGTGAAACCGTGTTGGCCGATTCCTACCAGCTTTCGCCCGGCGGCAAAGGGGCAAATCAGGCCCTCGCCGCGCAACTAGCAGGCGCCAGCACCGAATTTATCGGTGCAGTAGGCGAAGACTCACACTCGAAAATCGCGCTAGGCCAGCTTGAAGAAGCAGGGGTAAAGCTGGATCGCGTCTCAACTTCCAGCCAACCTACCGGCGTAGCCATCATTCAGGTGGATTCCGGCGCGGAAAACTCCATCGCCGTGGTGTCCGGGGCTAACTCCTCGGTCACCGCTGAGGTAGTCAAGGCTGCCGGTGCACTGCACGGCATTGTGGTGCTGCAAGGTGAAATCCCTTCCTCGGGCATCAAAGCCGCCATGGATCTGGCCACCGATAAGGTGGTGCTGAATCTGGCACCGGTGATCGAATTGGACCGCGATTACCTGCTCAAAGCCAACCCGCTGGTGGTCAACGAACACGAAGCGGCGCTCATCTTGCAACAGCTCGATGGCAGTGAAACTATGTCTACCGAATCCGAACCGGTACTTGCTGCGAAGCTCATGGCACATGGCCTAGCCTCGCTGGTGATCACCTTGGGTGCCAACGGCTGTTTGGTGGTTGAACGCGACGCTGAAATTCAGCAGCTTCCTGCGGTGAAGGTCAAGGCAATGGACACCACCGGTGCTGGCGACGCATTTACCGGTGCGGTGGCAGCCCGTCTGGCTCACGGTGACACTCTGGCACAAGCAGCAGATTTCGCTGGAAAGTTCGCGGCGCTGACCGTGCAGGCACATGGTGCTCAGGCTTCCTACCCGCGTTCTCTAGACGCACTCTAAGACAGAACTTTTCAAGCAAGACCTAAGGAAGCATTCGTGCTGAAATCCGAAATTCTCAACGCCCCACTACTTGGCGCATTGGCCAAGTTGGGGCACACCGACACGGTGGTTATCGCCGATTGCGGTTTACCACTTCCTGCTGGTCCAACAGTCATCGATTTAGCGCTGGTTCAAGGACTGCTCAGCTTTGAGCAGGTACTGGATGTACTCAGTCGCAATATGGTGATCGAGGCCAGCACATTGGCCAGCGAAGCCAAGGACGGAGCAGTCCAAGAGCTATGCGCCTCCTACGGACTTGAGCCACAATTCATCACTCATGAACAGCTCAAAGCCGAATTGCCCAACGCGAAGGTTATCGTGCGCACCGGAGAATCAACTCCCTTCGCCAACGTGATCCTGCACTGCGGGGTAGCTTTCTAAGACCAAACCGAAGCCGGTATCGACAGGTCATCGATGCCGGCTTTTTGGGCAAAAAATGTGTTTTGTTCCGATCAAAGCGAAGTGTGGCTTACGAGCATTTTGCAAAATTCTAAGGCTTCGGTGAGCCGGCGCGACAACGGGACACCAGGCATTGTGCACAACACAATTTCTCGGACCTGTCCTCCATCTGATAACGGCTTGTAGACGATGGGGAGTCCATCGAAACTCAAGTCATTAGGCGGACGAACCCCTGTAACGGTAAATCCAAGGCCTCGCGCTACCGCGGAACGGATTGTTTCGATGGAACGGCTCGTGAGCAACGGTTCGGAATGTGCACCGTGCTCCCGTAGAAGATTAGTAACCAATGTGGAAATTGGCTCTTGATCTAAGAGCACGTGCGGATAAGACGCGAGCTCATCTAAATTGATGGAGTCTTTTTCAGCGAGAGCATGTTCTGGAGGAAGCGCTATATACAGTGGATGGCTCCCCAGCGAATGGTAGACCAACCCGCCAGATACGTGCTGTTTATAGGCCAGTATCCCTTCGCATCGTCCAGAGCGAAGATCATCCTCAATAGCGCGAGGAGAGCCCTCGAAAAATCTTAAGCTGACATCTGGAAAATTGTCCGTGAAATGCCCAGCAAGCCGTGGCAACAAGGTAGGGGACAAGCTTTCGAAACATCCCAAACGAAGTACGCCGCTAACCGCATGGCCGAAAGAAGCAGCCCCGTCTTCGAGTTCTTGTAACTGTTGCAGTACTGATTGAACCGTAAGGCTAAATGCTCGGCCAGCCGGAGTAAGCGATAGATTTCGTGACTTCTGACGGACGAATAGTTGTATGTTGAGTGCGGTTTCTAACTGCAATATTCCCGCAGAAAGTCCGGCCTGACTGACATGACAAACCTTAGCCGCAGCAGTTGCGCTTCCCGTTTCGAGAACGGCCTGAAAGTATTCAAGCTGCCTAATTGTCATTCGGATCATGAAGCAATTCTAGGTCCATAATTGAGCGGCGAGTCGATTGCATTACCTCGTAGGCGTCTGGGAAGACGCCTACGAGGCAGGGATTGCTTCGTCGCTGGTCTTGAGGCTGATGGTGTCTAAATCACGAGCGATAATTAGCCGACCGTCGTATTCCTTGGCGGCTTCGTGCCAACCTTCTAGAGGCGCGTTGGCAGGTACCAGGTGATGTAAGACTAAGGTTCCAACATTCGCCATGCTTGCAATACGGCCTGCATCTAGAGCGGTTGTGTGCGAGCGGCGATGGTGAGACATCACTGATTCGCGGACTTCCGGGTCCGGGTATGTATTTAGGGCTTGTTGACCTACCACTTCAAGGTTGATGGCCTCATGAAAGAGCACGTCGCAATCTTGCGAAATCGTAATCAAATTTTGGCAGTAGCCCGTATCTCCCGAAACGACGATTGAGCCGTAACGTGAGTCGAAACGGAAGGCATATGCGGGTGCAGTTGGGTGATGATCAACCAAAATTGCGCTTACGCTTACCCTCTCATCGCGAAAAATCACGAACGGTTCCATTTCTGGTGCAACGTTTTCGTTGGGATCAAAGGGGAGCCCCGCAGGAAGCTCAATATCTTTGATATCGAACTTGGTAGCTGGAGAAGGCGATCCGTAATCAAAGATTCGGTCGTTGATATCTGCCGAGTAAGTACGCACAAGCCTGTCAAGTGTTTCAGTTATTCCGGGGACGGGCGATTCCGGATTAACAGGTGTCGGAACTTCCTTCGCGAGGGGTGTCAGCGGAGGTAATTTTCCCCGGTTGCCGGGTCCTAGAATTTTGACTTTCCGGTCTCCGATTTCGTTTCGTGCGAAGAGAAAAAGGCTAGCCAAATCGACGGTGTGATCAGAATGCATATGTGTAATAAACAGTGCTTCGACATCTCCGAACCGGTGACCTGCTCGCCGTAGCTGGCGGCCGGCACCATATCCGAAATCTACGAGATAAACCTTACCGTCGACGACGATAGCCGTGCTGATTCCAGCATCTATGTCGTCTCGCCCCCACCAAACTGGCCCACCAGCGGTACCTAAAGCGATAGCGTGCATACCTTCTTCAATTATTTGCGTAGACAATTTGAGACTCGTTTCTATAAATTTACTCGTACCAAAATCTCAACTTATTTAGAACATTGAAGCAAACATAATTTACTTATGCACTGCATCGATACTTAGTGTTATCCGAGGCGTGGGCCAGCGTGCAATTATGAAATCTAAGACGTGGCGACCGTCACAAGAAGTATTGGTTTGGATGAACTGCTCCTGGAGGAAAAACAAATTATGAAATCCACGAAAATAGGTGTGCTGCTAGCGACCGCTGCAATTTTTGCGTTGGGTGTAACATCTTGTTCATCCGGTGAATCCGCGACTTCTGATGGTTCGAAAGACACCCTGAAAGTAAGCGTTGATGGGACCACTTCAGGAGCAGCCATAGAACTAGGTATCGCACAAGGTTTCTTCAAAGATGAAGGACTTGAGCTTGAGATCAGCACCAATGGAAATCCTCCCGCAGCATCTGCGGCGCTACAGAGTAACCAGATAGATTTTGGGTCAATCCCCTTGATTCCGGGCATCAACGCTCAGAAAAAGGGTATTCAGGTAACTTCCGTCGCTCCTGTTGTCGGGTATCCGGAAGGTGTTGAGGCGGATTCCGAGTTCGATACCTACGGTGTCTATGTGAATCCAGATAGCGGCATAAGTTCTCCGAAGGATCTCGAAGGCAAGAAGGTCGGCGTCAACGCACGCAAGGCCATTTTCGAAGCCTTTGTCACAGATGAGGTTGCCAAGGATGGCGGGAACCCTGAGAACGTCGACTGGATCGCTTTAGATTTTGGATCGCAGATTGAATCGCTCAAATCCGGACGCGTCGATGCGATTACGCTCCCTATGCCTTTTACTCTTGAAGCAGAATCCAACGGTGCCAAAAAGCTTTGGAGCCCAGGCGTTGCCTTCTATGACAGCGGGATGACGAGCACCTGGATGGTTGGCCCCGAAATGTCTAAGGACAGCGACACAATTGCTAAGTTCCAGCGTGCAGTCGTGAAGTCCAACGACTATGCGAATGAGCATCGTGCAGACGCGGTGGCAGCCGCAGCTGAACTAACTGGAATCGATGCCAAGGTGATTACGGATAGCGGAAAGTTTACATACTTCCCGACAGTGATGGATACCAGCGATATCAGTCGTATTAGTGAAAAGCTGGTAAAAATTGGTTTCCTTGATTCTCCTTTGGAAGTCACTGACACGACTGCTATCCCACTTCCTTAACTGGTCGATTTTCTTCAGATAAGGAGCTGGAATCGTGAACAACGTAAGTTCTCGAAAGGTAGCCCTCGGTGCTGCGGGCCTCTTCATGGCAGTACTTGCCTGGTACCTAATTGCTCTCGGACCGATGAGAGAATCACCGTTACCGGCACCCGCGCAGGTATTTTCCGCAATGATCGCAATGGTGCAAGACCTGGCCTTTTGGGAATCTTTAGGTATTACCATGTTGATGGCAGCCAAAGGGTTTGCGTGGGCATTGCTCGTGGGAGTGCTTCTGGGCATGGCCGTCGGGTGGTTTGGTCTGGTAGGTAAAGCACTGAGTTTTGTCGTGGAATTCCTTAAACCAATTCCGCCAATTGTGATCATGCCTTTGGCAATCTTAGTGCTGGGTCCCACCCAACGCATGGGGGAATTCCTCGTCTTCTACGGTTGTCTGCTCCCGATTCTCTATCAGACTGCTGCTGGAGTAAGAGAAACGGATCCCGTTGCTATTCAAACAAGTCGCTCTTATGGTGTCGGAACAGGCGAAATTCTTGGACGAGTAGTTTTACCCTCCGCCTCGGCCTTTATCGCTACTGCAATCAGAACAGCGATACCGATCTCACTGATCGTTTCCGTAGTTGCTGGGCTTCTCGGGGGAGGCCCTGGGCTAGGTTCGGAAATCCAGCGAGCACTAAGCGCTAATGAAACTGCAGATCTTTACGGGCTCGTCCTGATCCTTGGTGCAGTCGGATTGCTCTTGCAGTTGCTCAGCGGCGGGATTGAATCGAAAGTACTCAGCTGGCACCCGTCCTATCGAAAGTTGGTGCATTAATCGTGGCTAGGTCTTCAGACAAATTCGTCCGGCGTCATCAACGGACAGGGATGGCCCTACAAATCGGTGTTCCGATATTGATTCTTGTCATTTGGTGGGCATGGTCAAATTCCAGTAGCAATCCATTTTTCCCGCCATTGTCAGAGATTCTGGTCAGATTCCGGGAGCTTTGGCTCTTCGATAAGTTCCTCAGTGACATTGTGCCGAGCCTGAGTAATCTCGTCATTGGTTTTGCTATCGCAGTATTGCTGGGTGTGATCCTAGGACTCGTATTCGCGCTCGTTCCAGTGCTCGAAGAATTATTGTCTCCACTTATTCACTTTTATCGGGCAGTTCCTTCGATCGCTATCATTCCAGTCTTCATCAGCCTGATGGGTTTCGGTAATGAAGTTCGACTTCTAGTGATAATCCTGGCGGCATTCCCGCCAACGTGGATCGCGACAATGGATGGAATCAAAGCTGTTGAACCTCAGCTCCATGAGGTGGCGAAGGTATTTCGCATTACGAATGCAGAACGCGTCTTTGGGATGTTGTTGCCATCGGCGTTGCCCCAAATTTTCACCGGATTGCAAGCAAGCCTACAGTTTTCGTTTGTCGTCATGATTGCTACTGAAATGCTTGGTTCATCGGTGGGCATCGGTGCAATGACCATCCTCGCGCAACAGAGCTTTGCGAGTGTAGACATGTGGGCCGGAATTGTACTTCTAGGAGTAATTGGCTTCTTGTCGAATTACTTGCTGGGCCGGCTAAGAGCACGGGTACTGAGCTGGTACGACAAATCTAAAGCCCTGCAGTTGGCTGCCTAAGGGGGATGAAAATGTACGTAGGAACTGAAAAAGTCAATGTCCAAACCACAATCGAGGATAGCCCAGTGCAAGCAATGTTGAGTTTGAAAAATGTCAGCAAGCGCTATGGATCCGGACCAGAGATTCTTACCGACCTCAACATGGAAGTTAGGCATGGGGAGATCGTTTGTCTGGTTGGTCCGTCTGGCGTTGGCAAGACAACATTGCTGAAGTCCCTGGCTGGGCTACACGACATTACGACTGGGACAATTGAAGTTAATGGTCGGGTCATGTCAGGACCGCCAGAGGAAATGGCACTTGTTTTCCAAGACTATAACCGTTCGTTGATGCCATGGCTGACTGTTGAAGGAAATCTCAAATTTCCCTTGCGTCACTTAAAACTGGGCCGCCAGGAAGTCGCTCACCGTATCAAAGCAGCACTGAAAGAAGTCGGTTTAGAGCGAGCCGGTGCTAAATACCCGTGGCAACTTTCCGGTGGTATGCAACAACGCGTGGCCATCGCCCGCGCGTTGGCTTACAAGCCACAGATCTTAATCATGGATGAACCTTTTGCTTCGGTGGATGCACAAACACGGTTTGAACTTGAAGACTTGACCCGTAGCATCCGTGACGACCTTGGGATGACGATACTGCTCGTAACCCACGACATTGATGAGGCTGTTTACCTCTCCGATCGTGTTGTCGTGCTTGGCGGACAGCCAGCAACAGTACTCGAGGTCGTGGATGTCCCATTAGGCAAACAACGCGACCAAGTCGAAACACGAGCCACGCCTGCCTACGCAGATTTGCGTAGTGACGTAATGCGTATGATTCGCACAGCATCATCGGCTTCGCGAGCGTAGAAACTTTCTCATGTAGGGGCCGAGCATCAAATTAAAAATCCGTGAGTGGCGCAGCTAGCCAGAGAAACGGATAACTGGGTGGTAGCCATAAATTGCGACTCGTGGTTACCACCCGGCCATCGACGGAGCCTTCCGCTTGGGAATCAATAACTTCGCGCGCCACTGCTGGCTCCTAGAATGGTGAATATGGAACCAGACGAGTGCGGAGCCCAGGGCAGGGAACTGTTCTCACGTATTGCACCCGAGGCAGGACTATTGCTCGGTGCCGGGCGTGCCATCCTATTACAGCTCGCGCACCCGCAAATTGGTTTGGCTATCGCCAACCATTCGGACTTTGCCACGAATCCGCTCAGTCGTCTGATTCATACGCTCGGCTACATTTATGCCTTGAGCAATGGCACCGAAGAACAACAACGAAGAATCGTGGACTACGTCGACACCGCCCACGCACCGGTACGAGGCAGCCGAGATGCGGAGCAAGGCACCCCTGCTTATTCGGCACTGGACCCTAAATTGCAGTTATGGGTTGCAGCGACGCTCTATGACTCTGCACGGGTGATAGCCGCGCAAGTTCTTCCCAGAGTGGGGCCACAAGACGAGGAAGATCTCTATCGGCAATACGCCCGGCTAGGTGATGCGTTACAGATGCCGGAGCATCTCTGGCCGGAAAACCTCCGCGCTTTTGACGACTACTTCGACCGCACGCTAGAAACCCTTGTCGTCAACGAGCAGATTCGTGCGCTGACCGAACAACTTTTTGCTGGAACTAATGCTCCATGGTGGATCCGCGCAGGGTTACCGCTTATGCGCGATGTGACCATAGCTCAGCTTCCACCGAAGGTACGCGAAGAGTTCGGATATGTAATTACCGAAAAGGTGCGCAAGCGTAACCGGCGAACCGTCTCGTTTGTTCGCGTAGCTACCCGGATCCTGCCCAAGTTTCTCAGGCAAGCACCGATGAGATTGATGCTGCGCCATGTTGACCGGATGAGTTAGTCATCAGCAATCTGCGGTTCCCGGTCTTTCGCATGGTTGGGAATCAGGATTCGTGGCAATGCCAGCAACAAGAATAACGTCACCGCGATTAACGGACCACCAATCCAGGCGCCAGTTTGCCAACCAAAAAGCACCTGTAGGACGAACCAAACACAGCCTGAGACCAGTAGCCCCACGCCTAGTCCTACAATCTTCAGCACGATATGACCCAAGGCCACGGTTTGCTCTTTGAGTCGTTGTCCAAAGAAATAACGGTGCACGGCTACCGGAGTAATCAATAACAAGATAAGTAGGGTCGCAGCCACCAACAAGACGATGTAGACAATCTCGTCGTTGTGACTGAGCATTTCAAATCGCGCTTGAAAAGGAAGTACCACCAGGAACGCAGCGAGAATCTGCACACCGGTCTGCATTACGCGCATTTCTTGCAGTAGCTCGTTCCATTGCCGGTGTGGAGCACCGTCGCTGGTATCGGGGTGGGAACGCTTGTTGATCATGGTTCTCCTCGACTATGTCCGCTGCCGGAGCCAATGGTTCTGGAACACTAACTATGCCAATGTGCATGACTACTGCCAAGTGCTTCGTGAATCTCTATCCAAAATGTCGGTGGCTCTGTATATCTTGAGACATCCCAAGAGGAAGTTGCTAGGTGAAATTGATGAACATGAATCTGGAACCACATATCAAACCCGATGTTTGGACTATGCCGGATAAAGGATTGTCGTGGTGTGATTGCGGCAAGGACCATCCGCTGACCTTAGACGTCGTGAAGGGTTTTGCCGAAGAACTCGGGATCAAGGCAAGAGGCTCAATCTCGCATCACCAACTGGTGGAACTGACCATGGAAGTGTGGAACTACGAATCGGTGTGCCGGTTTTTCCATTTGGCGCTGAACGAATCTGCAGAGCGCGTTCACGGGTCGATGGCTGACAGCTACCCGCTGGGTATCGGACTGGACATCGTTGGATACTTTTCTAAAACGTGGCAAGGCTGCCCAGACGAAGATTGTTGGGGCGATGATTGAGGAGACTTTTGTCTTCAATCATGCGTTGCCGAAACCATGAGAATACCTGAGTGAAGTTGGTGAAATTGAGCTATAGCGCCCACGGCGCATACTGTGGGAAAGATGGAGAGCATTGCACAGAACTTGAACACGGCAAAGCACGACGGATTTATTCACGTACGTGGGGCGAACGAAAATAATCTAGACAATGTTGAGGTGCGCATCCCGCGCGATGCCATTGTGGCTTTCACCGGAGTCTCCGGTTCAGGCAAGTCCTCGCTCGCATTCGGCACCATTTTCGCCGAATCCCAGAGGCGTTTTCTCGAATCTGTCGCACCCTATGCAAGACGCTTAATCGCTCAGGGGCATAGCCCAAAGGTTGAGTTCATTTCCGGGCTTCCGCCGGCCGTGGCCTTACAACAACGCCGAGGTTCCGCGAGTTCACGCTCCAGCGTGGGTACACTAACCACGCTATCGAACTCAGTGCGAATGTTGTTCTCGCGCGCCGGAACCTATCCCACCGGGGCCAGCAGGCTTGAATCGGACTCGTTCTCCCGGAACACGGCGGTAGGTGCCTGCCCAGAATGCCACGGTGTGGGCACCGTGCATTCGGTCAGCGAAAGTTCGCTAGTTCCTGACCCGACCTTGAGCATCCGCGATGGCGCGATTGCCGCATGGCCAGGAGCCTGGCAAGGCAAAAATCTACGTGACATCACTACGCATCTTGGCTACGACATCGATGTGCCATTTGAGAAACTCAGCAAGAAAACTCGCGATTGGTTACTGTTCACCGAAGAACAACCTGTGGTTGAGGTGACACCCGAGCGGGACCGCGTAGCCAAGCCCTACAAAGGACGTTTTTGGAGCGCCGAACGCTACGTGCGCCATACCGTGGCCACGTCCAAGAGCGAAAACCTGCGGACCAAGGCATTGGCCTTTATGATTTCTCAGGACTGTGTTCAATGCAGCGGAACAGGATTTCGCAGTGACTCATTAAAGGTACTTTTTGCGGGATTGAATATTGCCGAGTTCAACTCACGATCCTTACAATCATTAGCCCAGTTGTTGCGCCCCTTCGCCACAGACTCTGAAGGCCAAGCGCAAGCCGATGTGGTCAGCACAATTAGTACTGACCTGTTGGCTAGAGTTCAGGTGCTGCTGGAACTGGGGCTAGGTTATCTGAGTCTTGACCGCAGCACCCCAACGCTATCGCCGGGGGAGATGCAAAGACTTCGTATCGCCACGCAACTACGCGCCGGTCTGTTCGGTGTAATTTACGTACTCGACGAACCCTCTGCAGGGTTGCACCCGGCAGACGTGCAACCGCTAATCGAAGTGCTTGATGCACTAAAGGCAGAGGGGAACTCCGTCTTTGTTGTGGAGCACAATATGGATGTGGTGACCCGTGCCGAATGGATTGTGGATGTGGGTCCCGGCGCAGGCAGCGGGGGAGGACACGTACTTTATAGTGGAGAAGTCTCCGGCCTCGCGCAGGTAGAAAGCTCGGTGACACGTCAGTTCTTGACCCCTAAACCTGCCCCGAGGCGGAAACTACGAACCGCCAACGAGTGGCTGGAACTGCAAGGAGTCAAGCTTCATAACCTGAGGCATGTGGACGCGAAATTCCCCTTGGGAGTCTTTAGCTCGGTGACCGGAGTATCTGGGTCTGGAAAGTCGAGTCTTGTTTCGGTGGCACTGGCTCAGGCCGCAGGTGGGAACGCGCTGGGGGAGGCCGAAGAATCCGAAGACTCAATGGTAAACGCGGTAATTAGTCAGGTGCGCGGTGCCGACCAGATTAACCGTGTGGTGCTGATGGATCAGAAACCTATTGGACGTACGCCGCGCTCAAATGTTGCCACCTATACCGGACTCTTCGACGCGGTTCGAAAGACCTTTGCCGACCAACCCCTGGCTCGGAAGCGTGGCTACGGTGCGGGACGCTTCTCCTTCAACGTAACCGGCGGACGCTGCGAGAATTGTTTGGGTGAAGGGTTCCTTGAAATTGAACTTCTTTTCTTGCCCGGAACCTACGGCCCTTGTCCGCAGTGCCAAGGTACTCGTTACAACGAACAGACCTTGGAAGTTGAGTATCAAGGAAAGAACATTGCTGAAATTCTTGAATTGAGCGTGACTCAAGCAGAAGAATTCTTAGCTGAAATACCTGTTGCGGCCCGGGCACTAGCGACCTTGCGTGAGGTTGGATTGGGATATCTGAAACTTGGACAGCCAGCTACAGAGATGTCCGGTGGCGAGGCGCAACGCATCAAACTGGCTACCGAGTTACAACGCCAACGACGTGGCCACACGCTGTATCTGCTCGACGAGCCGACCACCGGACTGCACCCAGCAGATGTTCAACTATTGGTCGCTCAACTACACCAACTCGTAGATCAAGGAAATACGGTGATAGTGGTGGAACATCATATGGATGTGGTGGCAGCCAGCGACTGGGTCATCGATTTGGGTCCAGCTGGCGGAGACGGCGGTGGACAAATTGTCGCTACGGGAACCCCGCAGCAGGTCGCACAGAATCCGGCCAGCCGAACCGCGGAATTTCTTGCGCGTCGACTGGCCGGAGAACAAAAATAATTAGCTATTACGAAGCTGTGCAAAGGGCGGGGTGTGGACTCCCGCAACGACAGCCTCGGCGGGATCATCACCGAGATGGATCATTCTATTCTCGTCATCAACATGGACCACGCTTGGCACGTACGCGCGGGCTTCAGCGTCTTGCATCTGCGCGTAACTGATGATGATCACCAAGTCTCCGGGGTGCACTAGGTGTGCGGCTGCGCCGTTGATTCCGATGACACCACTGCCCGGCTCACCGGCAATAGTGTAGGTTTCCAACCGTGCACCATTGGTAACGTCCACGATGCTGACTAGCTCACCAGGCAAAATATCCGAGGCTGCCAACAGATCAGAATCGATCGTGATGGAGCCGACGTAGTGCAAGTCAGCCTGGGTGACGGTTGCGCGGTGGATTTTGGACTTAAACATGGTGCGTTGCATGGAACGAGTTCCCAATCTTCAAGACGGTTAGCCGTGCCAGCTTACTACCTAGCATGGCTAACCGTCTGTGTACTACTTGCCCTGCGCGCGATGTAACGCCGAAATTACGGTCCCGTCGGCCAGCAGTTCGTAGGCTGCCTCCAGCTCAGCGGAGAGGAATCGGTCCTCGCCGGGGCCGGCTACCTTGCTGCGGATTACCTCGTGGACGGCGCCTGTGATGGGTGCCGGAGTTAGTGGCTTTCGCAAGTCTAAGGCGCGGGAGGCAACGACTAATTCGATAGTCAATACGCGGCGCAGGTTATCCACCGCGGTGCGTAGCTTGCGGGCTGCATGCCATCCGAGGGACACATGATCTTCCTGCATTGCCGAGGAGGGAATGGAATCAACGCTGGCAGGTACGGCCAGACGCTTATTTTCTGCCACTAGTCCGGCCTGTGTGTACTGCGCGATCATCATTCCGGAATCCACGCCGGGATCATCGGCAAGGAACGCAGGAAGATCTCGTGAACGTGCTGGGTCAAGCATGCGGTCGGTGCGTCGTTCGGCAATAGAGCCAAGATCAGCCACGGCGATTGCCAAGAAATCTAAGACGTAGGCGACCGGTGCCCCATGGAAGTTTCCGTTGGAAGAGACCTCTCCGGAGGGAAGCACTACGGGGTTATCGATTGCCGCAGCTAGCTCCCGGGTCGCAACCATCCGCGCATGGGTGATGGTGTCTCGCACGGCCCCGGTGACCTGTGGGGAACAACGTAATGAGTACGCGTCCTGGACTCGTCCATCACCTTCACGGTGTGAAGCCACAACTTGTGAACCCTGAAGTGCGCCAAACATGTTGGCCGCGCTAAGCGCCTGGCCTGGATGTGGACGCAATGGTTCGTGAAGTTCGGGGCGGAACACCTGATCCGTACCGAATTGGGCTTCCACACTCATGGCTGCGCTGACATCCGCGATATCGGCTAGATCATCAAGGTCAGCCAACGCCATCAAGAGCATGCCCAGCATGCCATCGGTTCCGTTGACCAGCGCAAGACCTTCTTTTTCAGCCAGCTCTAAGGCGGTGATTCCAGCCTCTGCAAGTAGCTCGGGAACTGGGCGATTTACTCCGTGCTTGTCGGTCGCTTCACCCTCACCCATAAGAACTAACGCGCAATGCGAAAGTGGTGCGAGGTCACCGGAGCAGCCAAGCGAACCGTATTCGCGCACGACCGGGGTGATCCCCGCGTTGAGCAGGGCGACCATGGTTTCAAGCACTACCGGGCGCACCCCGGTACGTCCACTGGCTAGCGTCTTCGCGCGGAGGAACATCAGTGCGCGGACTACTTCACGCTCTACCGGGGCACCCATGCCTGCGGCATGTGAGCGGATCAGTGAGCGTTGTAACTTGGCGCGGTCTGCCGGAGCGATATGTCGTGTAGCTAAAGCGCCAAAACCAGTGGAGATGCCATAAACCGGAGTTTCAGAAGCTGCCAGTGCATCAATATGTGTGCGGACTTCGGCTAATTTCTCGCTCACTTCGGCCGAGATATCAACCTGAATATCATGGCGAGCAACGTGTAGGACGTCCTGTGCCGTCGTGTTGGTCAGATGAAGCGTTACCGAAGTAGGCGAGGTATTCATGAAGGGTCTTCCGTTCGTAAGTGAAGCTGTCTCTAACGTCCATTCTTCGCCAGAGTCAGCCTGTATTTCGCTTGCTCCACCCTAATCTGTCTGTTATTTCGGACAGGATGTGAAGCTCTTAGTTAGTTTTGTATATTTCGGAAAAATTCATCGAAAGGTCACTAATTAAATGTCGCATTTCGTATATATTCTTGGATCAAAGAACTTACTTCCTGTCGTTACGTGAAATTCGTAAATTGTCTTCACGAATACCAGAATTCCGTGGAGACTGACGTAGGCTCTGGAGACCAAGCCACAACGCCGTGGCGCGGTTTTGACAACACATCGGTTATCAAAACATTGAAGAACGAGCGAAGGACCGGCAACCGTGAGCGCAAGGTTGACCACAATGAAACAACAAGTAACAGCGACACCAGAAAGCGCTTGGCGAAAGCGCAAAGATGCATGGGAACACCTCGGATATGTCCTAGGTGAGATCATTCGAGGCCTCGATGACAAAGTTGCCGGAGAGCAGCACGAGCACGATGCACGGCAACTACTGAGCCTACTTTCGGCTATCGAACCATACTGGGCCTCACCGGGAATCGATTACTTTAACGAAGTTGAAACCCTGATGAACGAAGGCCACTTTCGTGATGCCTTGAGTAAGGTTTACCAGGCTAATCAGTCTTTCCGCACCCAGACGCAATACATTGATGGCGAAGGCCACGATATTGACGCCGAGGAAAGCGAAGCTGCCGCGCAGAGCAACGATTTACGTGGCAATGAGACTCGCCCTAGTCAGCGGAAATTCACCCCTAAGGTTGAAATACTGCTCGTTGATAATGGGCCGGCTGACGAAATTGAACGTTTCAAGGTAGAGATGCTGGAGCAACGCCAGCGAACCGATTCGTTCGTCTACAGTTTTGTCGTAGTTCCCAGCGTCGAAGATGCGCTGACCGCGATCGTCATTAATCCGACAATTCAAGCGGTCGTGCTCACCGCCCGTTTTGAATTGGAAACTCGCCGACGTCTAAGCGCCACATTGGGTAACTACGTTTCCAGACATACTGCCGGACGCTTCAAAACGATGCGACAAATCGACCGGATTTTGGATCTGGAAGCAATCATCGATCTGCTCCGGCCTGAGATCCCGGTATACCTGATCGCCGGGGTTGCACTGGAGTCTATTGCGCACGAGATTACCGGACGCTTCAAGCGCATCTTCTCCCGCAACGATGGCATGGACCTACACCTGTCATTGATCGCCGAAGTTTTGGAACGGTACAACACTCCCTTTTTCCACGCCTTGCAGACCTATGCCAAGCGTCCGGGTGGAGTATTCCATGCGATGCCGATTTCCCGTGCGGGTTCGGTGCAAAATTCACCGTGGGCACGTGACCTCGTAGATTTCTATGGGAAAAACCTTTTGCTGGCTGAAACCTCGGCCACCTCCGGTGGCCTCGATTCACTACTTGATCCGCAGAGCTCCATTAAGGAAGCTCATGAACTAGCGGCTCGCGCGTTCAACAGCCACCGGACCTATTTCGTTACGAACGGCACCTCCACCGCAAACAAGATTGTCCACCAGTCAATTCTGGCTCCAGGCGATATTGTGCTCGTTGACCGAAACTGCCACAAATCGCACCACTACTCACTGGTGCTTGCAGGGGCAAACGTCAGTTACCTAGAGGCTTACCCGCTGAACGAACACTCAATGTATGGGGCAGTATCTCTGGAAGAGATCAAGGGTCGCCTGCTGCAACTGCGTCGTGAAGGTTTGTTGCACAAGGTCAAAATGTTGACGCTGACTAACTGCACCTTTGACGGAATTATTTATGATCCACGCCGGGTCATGGAAGAGTGCTTGGCAATCAAGCCTGACCTAGTCTTCCTTTGGGACGAAGCATGGTTCGCTTTTGCTGGTTTCCACCCGATTTATCGTCAGCGCACAGGTATGGCCGCGGCCGAGCGAATCCGAACCACGTTCGAGACCAAAGACTACCGCGAGCGTTTTGCCGCTCAACAGGCAGTATTGCCCGAGCCCGGAACCCTGGATGATCCGTCCAATGACGATGCTTGGATAAAAACACGCCTGCTGGCGGATCCTGCAAAGACTCGATTGCGAGTCTATTCGACGCAATCGACGCATAAGACCCTGACCTCATTGCGCCAGGGTTCAATGATTCATATTCATGATCAGGATTTTGCCGAGCGTAACCGTAATACCTTCCGCGAAGCCTATATGACTCACACCTCTACGTCCCCGAACTATCAGATCCTCGCATCTTTGGATATTGGACGACGTCAGGCGGAACTTGAGGGCTACGCGCTGGTGCAGCGACAAGTCGATTTGGCGCAGTCAATCGTCCGAGCCATGACACGCAATAAACTATTGCGCAAATATTTCCGTGTGCTTGATACTCAAGAGCTAATCCCTGGTGCATATCGGTGCAGTGATACCGCTAGTCCGGTACGCGACGGGCTGGAAGTTTGGGACCGGTCATGGGCCGAAGATGAGTTTGTTGTCGACCCGTCACGACTGACCTTAGACATCAGTCGCACTGGAGTCGACGGAGACACCTTTAAGCACACCTACCTGATGGATGGTCACTCAATTCAGGTGAATAAGACCAGCCGTACCTCGGTGTTGCTGATGACAAACATTGGTACCAACCGTTCGGCAGTTGCGCACTTGATTGAAGTGTTAGTGAAGATCGCCGAGGAGCTGGAGCACGAGCGCCGCCTCGATGGGCGTGCCATGGGTGACGGCAAGAAGGTTCCTGCAACTGAAGTGCCGATGCCTGACTTCAGCTATTTCGCCGACGAATTTAGTGGCGGCGGTGGAAGTGGTGATATGCGTTCGGCCTACTACCTGACGTACCAAGACCCGGCCACGCACTTCATGTTTTCGCCTGAGATCCGTCAACGAATTCAAAGTGGGGAACAAATAGTTTCTGCTGCCTTCGTGACACCATACCCGCCAGGCTTCCCCGTGCTGGTTCCGGGTCAGGTAGTCTCAACTGAAATTCTTGACTACATGGATGTTCTGGATACTCGAGAGATTCACGGATACCACGGTGACTTCGGATATCAGGTCTTCACTTCCGAAGCGTTGGCCAGTGTAGCCGCAAAGCGACTATAGGTCTTCAGTGTAGGAGTCTGCTTGCAGGCTCCTACACTGGTCACATCATTTCCCGTTGGCACGTTCCTAATCAGCCCGCGAGCTAGTAGGAATCTGCGCGGCAAATTAGATAGCGCCGGTGGCTGAGAACAACCGGTCGCAGAGGTTATTTCCCGTCCCCTGAATGTTTGGTATGAAGCTGCGCCATGAGTGTAATTCCGGCGTATGGTGAGAAGCAGTGGCTATAGGCGAGAGCATCGTTGCACTAGCCGGCTACTGGGCGAAAAGTCTTCTGGAAGGGACCAGAATATGGAATCACGCAAAAGCACAGGCGAATAGACAACAGTCCACTTCGCTTTACTGGCGGACAAGTTTCATTGCCGTCAGTTCAATGGAAGAAAGCCGATTCTATCCCGGAATTCCCGGGCAGAAATGGAGTGACGCCATGCCAACGATTCACGGAGCGTCTCAACTCAATACCCACTTAGGCTTGGGATTAGCCGCAGGTGGGGCCCTGTTCGCGATCATGTTCTCGGTAGCCATATTTTGGGTGCCTATGGGAGTGGTCCCTAGTATGAATCCTTTATGGATCATCGTTGCCTGGGGAACAATGCTCATGTGCTGGGGTATATTCCGAATGATTGCAGGACCCAGCCGACTAGATCATTTTAATGGTGGCACCAATGCTGGTTCCTAAGAGGAGTTAGCGCACCCCATCTGGCCAGTTCGCATGCCAAGGTTCAGATCATCTAGTTGTACTCCAATGACCCGTCGCTTCAATTAACGAAGTGGCGGGCCACTGCTGTAACGAGCTCGGCGTACGTAGCGTGAGGAACTATTCTGTAACTTCAAGGATTCAACGCTGAGGTCCAAATCCGCGAGTTTCCCTAGGTTGCCAACAACCTGATGGACCTAGGTGAGCCAGCCAAAATTCCCAAACTACTCCATAGTAGTTACTCGGATACGAGATCCTGACTTGGCCGGTGCTTTCTCACGCGCACAAAACGCGGGCCACAAAAGCCTGCAGTGCTACTGCTAAACTTCCACGGCCCGCGCCTGTTGACCGGTTCTCGCTACTTGCCCTGCATCGGGATTCGCACACCGCGTTCCGCAGCGACCTCGATTGCGCGGTCGTACCCGGCATCAACGTGGCGGATGACGCCCATACCTGGATCATTGGTTAGCAGTGCTTCTAGTTTGGCGGCAGCCATCTCGCTACCATCAGCCAAGGAGACCTGACCTGCATGGATGGAGCGGCCCATGCCCACACCGCCACCATGGTGGATGGAAACCCAAGAAGCCCCCGAGCTCGTTGCCGTGAGTGCGTTCAGTAGTGGCCAATCGGCTACCGCATCGGAACCGTCAGCCATAGCCTCGGTCTCACGGTAAGGAGAAGCAACGGAACCGGAATCTAGATGATCACGGCCGATGACGATTGGTGCCGAAACCTTGCCCTCGGCAACTAACTGATTGAAGAGCAACCCTGCCTTGGCACGTTCGCCGTAGCCCAACCAGCAGATACGTGCTGGTAGTCCTTCAAACTCCACGCGTTCCGCGGCGGCATCCAACCAACGGTGCAGGTGTTCGTTTTCTGGGAACAGTTCTTTTAATGCTTGATCGGTAACGCGGATATCTTCTGGATCACCGGATAACGCTACCCAACGGAATGGGCCAAGTCCCTCACAGAATAGTGGTCGAATATATGCAGGAACGAAGCCTGGGAATTCAAACGCCCGATCGTAGCCACCCTTTCGGGCTTCGTCGCGGATCGAGTTTCCGTAATCAAATACCTCAACGCCAAGATCCTGAAATTCAACCATTGCCTGAACATGTTTGGCCATCGAAGCCTGTGCCTTGTGGGTGAAATCTGCGGCGTCGGTGGCCGCAGCTTCGGACCACTGCTCCAAGGTGTATTCCACTGGTAGGTAGCTCAGTGGATCGTGTGCGCTGGTCTGGTCGGTGACGATATCGAAAGCCACTTCGCCGGACTTATGGCGTCGTAACAGCTCGGGGAAGACCTCGGCGGCGTTGCCGACGTACCCAACGGAATGTCCGCGGCCTTCAGCCTTCGCTGCACAGACCTTGGCCAGCGCCTTGTCTAGGTCTAGTTCTACCTCGTCGAGGTAGCGCTTGGATACGCGCCGACGGAGCCGTGTTTCATCGACGTCAACGATCAGGCATGCACCATTATTCAGCGTGACCGCCAGTGGTTGAGCCCCACCCATGCCACCACAACCACCGGTCAAGGTGAGCGTGTTTGCCAACGTACCGCTGTATCGTTTGCGCCCGATGGCGGCAAAGGTTTCATAGGTACCCTGCAAGATTCCTTGGGTGCCAATGTAAATCCAGGAGCCTGCAGTCATCTGTCCGTACATCATCAGGCCTTCGGCCTCGAGTTTGCGGAAGTGCTCCCAGTTCGCCCAGTCTCCAACCAAGTTTGAGTTAGCGATCAATACACGCGGTGCCCACTTGTTGGTACGGAATACGCCCACTGGCTTACCGGACTGGATGAGTAGGGTTTCGTTTTCTTCCAGATCCTTGAGCGTCTCAAGGATGGCGTCAAAGGCCTCCCATGAGCGTGCTGCCTTGCCGGTGCCACCGTAAACGACTAGATCTTCCGGGCGTTCGGCAACCTCTGGGTCGAGGTTGTTCATCAGCATCCGTAGCGGGGCTTCGGTAGCCCAAGATTTGGCGTTGAGCTTTGTGCCACGGGGGGCGCGGACGACTCGTGGTTCATGGCTCACGATGGACTCCTTTAGCGGTAAGTGAAGTAACTAACTGCTTCCATCATTGGCCATAGGGCGCATCTAGCACACGGGGGTTTTCACGGTGCTGTCCGGAATTTCAGACTGCGGGTGCGGGGCTGTTGCGCCGACCTTGAATCCGCGAGGTCAGCTGCGCGGCGGTTTGGCGTATTTGTTCTAGTAGCGGATCCCATTGATCTTCCGGAACTCGGTCCCCAAGGAAGGTGACGGCGACCGCTGCAACCGGCCAACCATTGGCATCTAATATCTCAACCGCGAGCGAATGGAAATCTGCGGTCACATCTTCACGCTCTACCGCGAAACCACGTGTGGCGGTCTGGTCTAATTCGCGGCGCAACTGCTGATAAGAATTTATCCCGCTGTCTTGAGCCCGGCTACTGAAACTTGCGGACCCCGGATACAACGCACGCACCTGAGATTTTGGGAGTGCAGCAAGAATGGCCCGCCCCGAGGCGGTCAAATGCGAAGGTAAACGCACCCCGACTTCGGTCACCAATGAGGGCCGTCCCTTGGCTCGTTCCTCCACAATGTAAAGCACATCCGCGCCGTGTAGGACCGCAAGATGGGCGCTTTCGCCCACCTTGTCAACCAGCTGCGCAATCAAAGGAGCGCCGAAGCGCGCTAAGGGTTCCTGACGCGTGTAGGCGCTGGAAAGCTCAAATGAGGAAACCCCCAGCCCGTAGGCTTTCTCCTCGGGGTAGTGGGCGATAAAGCCCTGTTCGAGCATGACGTTGAGTAGCTGGTAGACACTCGAGCGCGGTAACTCCAGCAGTTTAGCGATCATTGCTGCGGGGGTCGGCGATTTCCTGCTTGCCAGTAAACGCAAGACGCGCAGCGTGTTTTCAGCTGCCGGTACCTTGCTGCCCATGATTACCCCTTAGTCGAAATGCATACCTGCTAGGGAACTCTAGCAACACTGAGCGTCAACTGCCGGATGGGACTATGAAATCTGTGCCTGCAGGGACTCGTTGAGTGCTTCAAGTCGCGGTGGGTTAGCACCAGAAGTGAGCACGGTGAGCTCGGAGCAACGAGTCGCCTGAGTCAACGCGAACTCCAATTCACTCTGATCTAGAGCGGCACCCTTGGCGGTCAGCGCCTGAGCCAAAGAGCTATTAAGCAGCCCATGAAGCAACCCAGACATAAAAGCATCACCGGCACCGATAGTGTCGACAATCTTTACCGGACGTGAATGAACCATCACCTCGGTGTTTTTCGCGCGGGCCGTGGCGCCGCGCGCGCCGAAGGTCATGACCGCGAGTTTCGCGCCACGTTCCAAAATATGGTCAAGGATCCGCTGGCAATCCCATCCTGGATATAGCCACAGGGCGTCATCATCGCTGAGCTTGACGACATGGGACAGACTCATCATCTTTTCGATTTGCTTCACCGCAGTGGAACGCTTGCGGATGAGCTGGGGGCGCACATTGGGGTCGTAACTGCGCAACTGATCTGCAGGTGACGCTTCAAAGGCTTCAAGGACTTTTTCGCAACCTGGCGCCAGCCATCCAGCGATGGACCCGGTGTGTAAAAGTTGTGCCTCGGAGGAGGCCACTCCCTGGGGCAAGTCCCAAGACAAACTAAATTCGTAGGTCGCATCGCCCACTCCGTCTACGGAGACGGTTGCGTAACTGGTGGACTCTTGAGAGTAAGAGTCGGCCGCAAGTTTTACCGAGGAATCGGCTAGATGCGCTGAAATTAATGCTCCATGCTCATCATCGCCAAGGTCGGTAGTCAAGGTGACCTCATGGCCCAAACGGCCTAGCCCCACCGCGACATTCATCGGGGAACCACCTGGATGTGCTACGCCATCAACGATATCGGCTAGAGCTTCGCCAACCACCTGTATCTGTGCCATGACTCGATACTACGGATAATCACTTAGATAGCCACAATCGACTCTCGAACCAAGGTGTGTGGCTGGGCACCTCACACCGGCACCGCCGGTGAAAGAACAATCGGTTACCCAAAGGGGCATTGGGGCGCAATGGCCCCAAAAAATCACCAAATGAGGCTCGAAAAATAAGAGTAATGCGGTGGGATACAGACCGTATCGATGGCGAAGCAAGGCGCCCGAAGTCCTACGCCAAGCCACATCTTGTAATCGACACGGCGACCACAGTAGGCACGGCAAAAACTAGTAACGCGAATGCGGCTCAACGTTTGGGCTGGCATCAATTTCCGGTACTCGGTGGCCGGCGGTGCCCTAATGACATCGGCGCTACGATGCATTTCTAATCTGGCGCTGATCCGCTGGAAGCAGCGAAACACAAGACAGTCGGCCCACTGACCGAAAAAATGCCCTTATCGGTCAGTGGGCCAACTGCTTGTCATAACGCTTAGTTACACGTTTATCCGGTAACCACGTTTGATGACGGTAGTGATCAGGTCCGGGTGCGGCAGCGTGCGCCGCAAGCGGCTTAGCGTCATATCCAACGCGTGATTCGAAGATGTGGAGGGCAACACCGAGACAAGCTCTTCTCGGGTTACCACCGAGCCGCTGGCTTCCATGAGCCGGCGCAGAATCTCGGTCTGTGCCGGGGAAAGTTCGCAACGTTCACCATTCAGGCTTAGCGTGCGGCCACGCAGGGCGCAGTCGCCAAATACCGTCGAAGTGCTCAACGTGCCTAATTCACTGAGATGACCGACCAACTGCAGGATCATCGCACCCATACGGTGGCGCTCGGGAACCAATGTGCCGGTCACTCCGGCAGCTTCCAAGGGAGCAGCGGTGACCGGACCAACGGTAGCAACGACGACTCGTTCACTTAACGAACGAATCAGCGCCGCAGTACGATTGCGCGAGCGGGCGGCGGCGAGTAAGGCGTGCACGCTCGGTGCGCTAGTGAAGGTGATCGCGTCAAAATGGGCGGCACAAATACCCTCGACCAAGTTGGAGAGGTGCTGTTCTGAACTGGTATCGAGCCACCGGTACGGTTCCACCTTGAGCACTCGCGCTGCGCCGAGTTCACGCAGCGCCAACTGCAACCCATGATCGCTGTCTGCATGTAGCTGTACTGCCACGGTCTGACCGGTAATTTCATTCGCCAGTTGGTCTAGCAACCCGGCGGTGGTTCCGTCCTTGGCTACCGCGGTGGCGTGAAAGCCCAGAGCACGGACCGCACCGTGAGCCTTCGCCCCGCGCACATAGAGCTTCGCCGAGTTCAAACATTGGCAAAGCTCATGTCCGAGCCCGGCAGCCTCGGCAGAATCGAACCAGCGTCGCAGCCCGTATGCCGTGGAAATAATGACGGTTTCGGGGCGTAACTCGATCAACTTCTTAGTCTGTTCCACCAGCACCGCCTCATCATCTAACGGGGCAAGCTTCAGCAGGGGTGCGTGGGTGACTTCGGCTCCACGGCGTTCCAGCGCCTCGACCAGCTCCTCGGATCGCCGGTTGCTGGTTACTGCGATTCGAAATCCTGACAATGGCAGCGCTAATTGCGGGCTCATGCGTTGGCCCGCAATCCGGCAAGTTCCTCGGACAGTAGGCGTTGCGGTAGCGCCGCTACTTCGCCGATGACGATCACCGCCGGGTTGGCGCATCGTTCGGCCCGCGAAACCTGCGCCAAGGTTCCAAGCGTTGCATGGGTGGTACGTTGGTCGCCGGTGGTGCCGGATTCGATGATCGCGCAGGGCATCGTAGGGGACATGCCATGGTGCTGGAACCCGGAAGCCGTGTGCTCCAAGGTGGCCATGCCCATCAGAATGACAATGGTGCCGTCCAGACCTGTCAGGTGTTTAAACTGTTGTTCTTGAAGCGGGTCATGAGCCGAGATTACGGAGAACACTGTGTTTACCCCGCGCGCGGTGACGGGAATCCCGGCAGCGGCGGGAACGGTGATGCAGGAGCTAAGCCCTGGAACGACGCTCACCGCGACGCCTGCCTTGGTCGCTGCTGTGAGCTCTTCGAAGCCACGGCCGAAAACGAAAGGATCTCCACCCTTGAGCCTGACCACATTTGATCCGGCGAGAGCCGCGGAAAGCATTTGCTGTTCAATTTGGGCTTGGGTAACTTTGTGGTGGCCAGGGCGTTTACCTACATCTACGAGCAGTGCTTGCGGAGCAAGCTCTTGCACCCGGGCCGCGGGACCCAGCCGATCAACGAAGATTAGGTCTGCGTCGCCCAGTGCATTCACTGCGCGCACGGTCAGCAGGTCTAGTGCACCGGGTCCGCCACCGATCAGCGTGATCTGGCCGGTATCAGCGACAGGCCTACGGGTGATCACCGGTAGTCCGCGTTCGCGGGCGGCCTTCCGTAACGCGGTGAATCTTTCGGGGGATGCGTCGCAAATGACGAGCAAGGTGCACGTGTTCAGCTGCGAAAGTCCGTTCTCCGGGCTAGAAGCGCAAAGCACGCGGGCTCCGCGTGCGCAGTAGTGCGCGTTGGCCTTGCCTAGGCCCACAGGATCCCCGGCGAGCAGAATCGTGCACCCCTGGATGTCAAAGTTTTCATTGCTCATCGTCGTAGCTCGATTGCCAACTCGTATCCGGCGCTTCCTACAGCGCTAGATAGCGGGGCGAATAACGGTGTTCCGACGTGTAAAATCATCTGTCCCTGTGTTGCTTCTATCCATTGATGCGTGGATAAGCGGACCTTAGTTTTATGCGATATTTTTTCAGGTGCATGGCTTGACATGGGAATTCATCTCCACTTGGGTGGGTGTGGCTTGATGTCAAAAAGACTATAGGGCGGGGTTTACCCTGAAATTTCCCAATTGTTTCCATTGGAATAATTCATTTATAAAGTTGACGTGGGTGAAGGCAGACCACTTTGGAAATTTTCTTGCGGACTGGATGGACTGCCGCAGGGGTGAAAATCGTTTTACCCCGGTGAAACAATCGAAGCCTTTGACTGAAACACATGCCTCGTAGGCTGAGCACATCGGCTCGTACCGCACAGGCCGTAGCTAGCGAAGGGACGAGTTGTGAACCCATGCAAAAACCACGAACCAATAGACAGTCGGGGCTTATCGCTAAGCCATACACGCAGCATGGCTCCAAAGATGGCCGATACCGGTAGAACCGCATGAGCGCTGCAAGTGCAACCTTAACTCGGCAATGTTCTTTGGTCGCGGTCTCACACGGCACAAATGATCCGGCAGGCCAGCGTGCCGTCAGCGCCCTTGTTGCGCAAGTGCGCCGCGTAGCCGACTTCCAGGTACATCAGGCGTTTGTTGACGTGCAAGAACCCCGAGTAGGCGCACTGCTTCACGGATTACCGGAGGGAAACCAGTCATCGGTTCTCGTTCCGCTGCTAATCTCGCGTGGGGTACACGTCGACCAAGACCTTACCGAGGCGGCCGTCCTTAGACCGGCTACTCGCGTGGCCGCAGCTCTCGGTCCGCACAAGTTGCTCGCTCAGGTAATCGAGCACCGACTTGTGCAGGCCGGTTGGTTACCTGGTGAACCCGTAATTCTCGCCGGGGCCGGAACTCGTCTGGGCCAAGGTACACAGGACTGCCACCAAGCCGCGGCGCTTTTAGCCGAGCGTTTAGGAGTGCCGGTGAGTGCAGCTTTCGTTGCGGCGGCCGAACCTGCACTAGGACAAGCCGTTGCCACGGCACGGGACGCTGCGCCGCAGCGCCGCGTGGTGGTGGCCAGCTACCTGCTGGCGCCCGGATATTTTCAATCCTTGATCGAGCGTTGCGGCGCCGAGCTGGTCAGTGGGCCGTTACTGGCAGCAGATGAGCAAGCGCCGAGGGAACTAGTGAATCTGGTACTAGAACGTTTTACCGCCGCCTGCGAGTAACCCCGGATTGCGCCGGTAGTTGCCTGCCGAAGCCAAAACACGGCACAGTGGAGCTATGCAGTCCCTCTTTGACGACGGTGCTTTCGGCCGCGAGCCGCAGACCCTGAGGCCCGGCGCAGTACATGTACCCGGATGGCTCACAGCCGAGCAACAAGATTGGATCACCGAGCAGTTTCTTAGCTGGGGACAAGGGCCAGTGCCGCCGCATTCCACCTTAGTCAACGGGCATCCTATGAAGGTCAAAACCGTGTGCCTTGGATGGCATTGGGGCAACTATCAATACACCCGTACCGCCGAGGACCTCAACGGGGCGCCAGTCCCGCCAATGCCAGACTGGCTTGTTGCACTAGGTCGGCGCGCGGTGGCCGAGGCCACCGCAGATCCGGTTAACGCACAGGCATACAACCCAGATGTGGCGATCATCAATTATTATCCGCCCGGTTCAACCATGGGAATGCATCAGGACGCGCAGGAGAAGGTCAATGCACCTATCGTTTCACTGTCTATTGGGGACAGTGCAAATTTCCGTCTAGGAAACAATGAAACGCGGACCAAGCCCTATCAGGATGTGAGGTTGGCTTCAGGAGATCTTTTTGTTTTTGAAGGTCCCGCCCGCTGGGCCTTTCACGCGGTGACCAAGATTTATCCGGGCACCGGGCCTGCACACTGGAAACTGGGTGGCGGACGAATCAACATCACCCTGCGCGAAACAGGGTTGAGCTAGGTCGTCAGGACGACGCCAAATCGAGGGTGGCAAACACTGCTCGATGATCAGAATCGCCGAGCGACAGTGTACTAGCCGATCCCGTATCAAGGCCACGAACCATTACATGATCAATTTTCAGCACGGGCACCGGGCGATTTGGCCAGGTCATGCCGAATCCCCAGGATTCGTGTGGAACTTCTTCGAGCTGGTCAGAGATCGGAGTGAAATGCCTGTCGGTGCTGGTCGCATTAAAATCGCCGAGCGCAATGATTTTTGAGCTACGGTCGCGAGCCATGATTTGCCCCAAATTCCTGAGCATCGTATCTCGCTCTTCATGGTCCAAGGGGCGTGCCGACGCCGCATGAACCGCATATACGGTCACCTGTTCAGTTTCCGTTTGTATGCGCAACTTCGCAGCTCGCGACCAGCCCAAGCCAAGATCCAAAGGCTGCTGATCCAGGATTGGATACTTGCTGTAGACGCCTACGGTTCCTACCGAGAACTGATGTGGGTGAGAATCAGTTAAGAGCTGTCCCACCTGTTCGGCTTGTCCCTCACCAAGTTCTTGCAGGCTGATTAAATCTGCACCCTCAGCCACTAATCCTTGAGCGGAGGCAGCCGCTCCATCTTGATGCACGTTTTGTGTGGCCACCGTGAATTTATCTACAGGTTCCGGCGGGTTTGCGGGAATGAAAGCTGCACCAAAGATCCATGCCCACGCGATGGCGGGTAATAACAAGATTAGGAAGGTGATCCGGCCACGCACCAGCATGGCTAAAAGTAGCAGCACAGGTATCCCAAAGCCGAGCCACGGGGTCAAATTGTCGAGGAACAAGCCAAGCCCAGCGCGCTCTGGAAAGCTTCGATGGGCTACAAGCACTACCGTGAGTGCTAGGGACAAGAGAACTATCAATAACCTCCCGGCCAGCCGGCCGGCGGTCAGACGATGTTGGGCTGCATTGGACATGAGGATTCCAGATTGCCACACGTTGCTGGCAGAGCCATGGATTGACCGCGGAATACTGATATCGAGTTATGCGTTGGGCAAGCTAGAGAGAAAGTCATTACGATTGTTACTGGCGCCAACGTTGTCGTACGAAGTGCAAAATCCATTCGCAGCAAAGTTAGAGGCACCATGAATCAATTAACGCCACCACGATATTTAGAAGGCAGAGCCCTGCTCTTCGCGATTATCGCCTTAGGCATGGGTGGCTTTGGCATTGGTGTCACCGAGTTTGCCATGATGGGTTTGTTGCAAGAAGGTGCCACCGATCTAGGTGTGAGCAACTCACAGATGGGCCTAGTGATTAGTACCTACGCCATCGGAGTGGTGGTTGGCGCTCCGCTACTGACGGCCCTCGCTGCAAAAATCTCCAAAAAACGAGCGGTGCAAATTCTGATCCTGCTCTTCGCCGTCGCAAACCTTACCTCGTTCTTTGCTGCGGACTACAACACCATGTTGTTTACTCGTTTCCTCTCCGGCTTACCGCACGGTGCTTACTTCGGTCTGGCCGGTGTGCTGGCTGGAAACATTGTCCCGGCAAGTATGCGTGGCCGAGCCATTGCCTGGGTCATGCTTGGCCTGTCTGTGGCGAACGTTGCCGGTGTTCCCTTGGTGACTCTGCTTGGTCAGGCAACCGGTTGGCGCTCAATGTTCCTCGTGGTCGCCGCGGTGGGCGTACTGACCTTTGTCTTGATTAGCCTCTTTGTGCCAATGCGTAAAGCTACCCAAGGTGCCAGCATGCGCCGGGAACTTTCAGCTCTCAAGAGCGTGCAGGTGTGGTTGGCCATGGCTACAGGCATTGTTGGCTTCGGCGGTTTCTTCGCGGTTTATTCTTATATCTCGCCCACACTTACCGACGAAACCGGGCTGGATATCGCCCTCGTGCCGCTGGCCTTGGGACTCTACGGTGTAGGCATGGTGGTCGGTTCACTCATCGGAGGCCGGCTTGCCGACTGGTCCATCTTCGGCGCGATCAAGCTTGCCAGCGTGTTGATGGTTTTCAGTATGCTGACTTTCGCCGCGGTTGCCTCGTGGGTAATCCCGACCTTGATTATGGTGTTTGTCCTCGGAGCCGTCGGATCATTGCTCATTCCGAGCTTGCAGACGCTATTGATGGACTCTGCCCCGCACGCGCAGTCGTTGGCGGCTTCGCTGAACCACTCAGCATTGAATGTGGCCAACGCCCTGGGCGCTGCCTTAGGCGCCATGGTGATTACCGCAGGCTTCAGCTATCGTGCACCGTCCATAGTGGGCGCGATTCTGGCAGCACTTGGATTGCTCATCGCGTGGATCACCCAGCGTCGAGCACAAAAAATCGGCCTAGTTATCGGTGCTGACGCGGTGCTGGAACGAATCGACGGACCGGCAGAAAAATAGTCATGCAGCAGGTAATGCGAGGGGCGAGGATCAAAGGATCCTCGCCCCTCGCATTACCTGAGCTGCTAGTTAGCCTTCTTCGCTTCGCACCGCACTGATGTTGAACATCCAGCGCACCCCAAACTTGTCGGTGAGCATCCCAAAGGAATCTCCCCATGGAGCCTTGGCCAGTGGTTCATCAATACGCGAATCAACCGAGAGCTTTTCCCACCATCCGGTGAGTTTTGCTTCGTCGGCAGGGTCGGTGGCATCACTGCTGAGTGCGATGGTGCCGTTGCCGGTCACGTTCATTTCAATGGGGGCGTCGGAGCCCATCAGATGCAATCCACGGTCGACGAATAATGAAGAATGCATGATTAGGTCGGCGGTGGCAGGGTTGCCGTCATTCATGCCTTCTTGAAAGGTCATGGCGGAATATTCGCCACCAAAAATCGAATGGTAATGCTCCATCGCTTCTCGGGCGACACCACCAAATACCAAGTAAGGAGTCATAGCAGTAGTCATTGGGGCAATGCCTTTCGCCGAAGTTTGTTGGACCGATAAGTCCACCATGCACATTCTTCCACCGGGAACCAGCTATGGGAAGAGTTGCTATGACTGGCCTCTCTATGGTCCGATTTGGAATTCTTCAACAAGCTCCGGTAGAGTTATATCTCGGTTCACCGGTCCAAAAGATCGCGGGAATCAAACCTTCATCTGGGGGTATGGCGCAGTTGGTAGCGCGTCTGCATGGCATGCAGAAGGTCAGGGGTTCGAATCCCCTTACCTCCACAGATTAAAATCCCGGCATCACTTTTGCGAGTGATGTTGGGATTTTCTCGTTTCACCAGTAGCTCGTGATTGAAGCTCAGCAGATCTAACACTGATCGCTATCTTTCAAAAGAGTTCGTTGGATAAGCTGGACTCTGCACGGTTTGACTAGCAGGTAGAGAAGGATCCACGTTGCTCGTACTACCGATGTAGACTAACCCATGGTTCGCGGTGAACCTACTTATCCGTGCTGTGGATTGAGATCCCCGATATGTCCTTCGGCATTTGCATCGAGCACGCGGGCTACGAACCCGGCATACTCACCCATATAGTGCTTCAAAAAATCCGAGGTGGATTTATTCAGTACATTGCCTTCAACATCAAAGTCTTCTTGATTAAAGGCTAGATAGACCTCGGGGGAGTTCAGCTGAGGTGAATCCAAGAAACTGAGCACGCTACGCATTGAGGACTGCATGACGGCGGTGCCAATGGCTCCCATGGAGGCACCGACAAGTCCGCTGGGTTTACCGGCGAACGAATTTGTACCCCATGGACGTGACGCCCAATCGATAGCATTTTTCAATGCGCCTGGAATGGAGCGATTGTATTCTGGGGAAATGAAGAGCAGCCCGTCTGAAGCTTCGATGGCGCTTTTGAGTTCCTTACCTACGGCAGGGAAATCTTCGTCATAGTCGTAGCTGTACAGCGGTAGATCCTTAATCGGGATCTCGGTGAAGCTCAGGTTTTCCGGGGCCAATTTGATCAGGGCCTTGGACAACGTACGGTTGATGGATTTCGTGGCTAGCGAACCGACAAAATAGCCAATGTTGTACTGTCTCATAGCTCTTAGTTCAGCACCGATCCGCGTCCACGTCTAGGACTTTCATGCAGGTGCAAGGTGGCCTTGACTTGCCCTGAAGCGCAACTCAGCGACGCGCACCACCGGTGCGCGTCATGCTGGAAATGCTCAGGTCAATGCCTACTGTAGTGGGTCTTTGGGGGAAGGCAGACGATAAACTTTATCCTCATCTACCGACTGCACTCCTTCGATTTGTTCGAGCTGGCCGCGCAACTGTTCATTGCCGTGCCCGATCACCTGGCCCAAAGTATTGAGCACTTTATTTACCCGCAGTCCTGAGGATTCAAGCGAGCTGACTACTTGCGCCATCTGGGCGGTGTAGGTCGCGGTGACCGTCACGATATAGGTATGCGATACCGAATCCGGTGAGGCCTGATTCATGGTTAGGCTCCTGCGTCCGCGGCTGGTGGAGGTGCTTGGGTGAGCCCGGAGCCCACGTCCACGGAGAATAACTCCAAGCGACGGCCTTCCTGAACCAGCTCGGCCCAGAGCTCGCGGGCGCGGAAGCCGGTAGCTTCTGCGAGCAGCGCGGCAATGCCTGCCACATGTGGAGTAGCCATCGAAGTGCCACTGATGGTGTTGTAGCGTTCGGCTCCCGGCCACGAAGAGTAAATGTTCACGCCAGGACCGGAAGTATCGACCTGGCCACCACGACCGGGCAGAGTACGAGCAGAAAAATCTGCGATGTCTAAGGTGTTGTCCAAGGCGCCGACGGCCATAATATAGGGACTGTTTGCCGGGGCCCCGACGAATCCCGGATTGCCTTGGGAACGCTGGGCGTTATTACCTGCCGCCGCGATAATCAGTGAACCAAGTTCCAAGGCTCGGCGCCCGGCGGTCACATAGGGAGGGTGAACTTGCTGCACATCGGCGCCAAGAGACATTGAGATGACTTGGCATTCGTTTTCCAGAGCCCAATCGATTCCTGCCAGAATAGTCGCGTCGGAACCGGACCCATTGGACCCGAGCACTTTGCCAGCGTAGATTTCTGCACCCGAGGCCACGCCATAACCGCGGCCATCCGCCACGGTGCGCGGGCCACAAGAGGTACCTATGCAGTGGGTACCGTGGCCATGCCCATCCTGAGCATCCTCGCCATCAACAAAAGACTTAGAGACCACCGTGCGTTCGGCAAAATCTGGGTGAGCCAAATCGAATCCGGTGTCCAACACGGCAACCTTGATACCGGCGCCGGTGTATTTGGAATCGGCTGCGCGTACTGCCTGCAAGCCCCAGGTGAACTTGTCGGTGTCTTCATAAGTCGTTGGCAACGGTGCTACCGGCTGGTCAGTCAACGCGTAGTAAATCATCTCCGGAACCACCCGCGCTGGCATCCGCTCACTGGTACAACGCGCCTGAAATTCGTCAAGCTGATCATTTTCGCTGCTCACCACGGCGATACCAAGACGTGGGAAGTATTCGGTGACACCATAACCTTGGGATTCGAGGATCTGTGGCACATCTTCGGTCAACGTACGGATTCTCATAGACGGTGAATCGAGGTGCTCGGGCGAATCAAAGACCAGCACGTAACGGCCGGGGATAGCAGTGGCACCAGAACGGAGAAAAGGAACCTCTGGGGTGAACATGGTCGACTCCTTCGAGATCGGGTCATCTTCCAGCTCCGAGGAACTACCGCAAAAACCATTGCCGAAGCTGTGGGTACTTAGCACTGTACCGGCCATTGGGTCTGCGCCACCATGTTTTAGTTTGGAAATTTTCGGTCTTCCTTCGCAGCAACGTGTAGCCGCCATGGGCCGGAGAATCGCGTCCGTTTGCTGGACCATATATCGCGGATCGCATCGAGCAGTTGAATAAATTTATGCTCAATATTCTGATGTTCAAATTCGTCGAAAGGTGTGTGGGCGGCGCTGAAATTGCGTACCGTGGAAGGTGAGAAGATGGCCGCCCCTGATTCCGAATATTAACAAAGCGCCAAGTCATCTTTCACTTGGGATCAGTAGGATGGAGATCTGATGTAATGCATACGAGCCTGTGAGTCGGTAAGTAAAGTATCTGCCGGTTCAGCGAATCCGGTGCCGTCGATGGGACCTAAGTACCAAGAAGCCCCTTGTTTCTGCATCGGATGCAGGCAAGGGTATTGAAATAAGTGCAGCAGTCGTAGCGAGGGAATGATGAGGATGACAAAGAATATAGACGAGGTTGAACCTCCCGGAACGAATGATGTGCAAGGCATGGACGAGCCGCTGGAGGACTCACCACACACTGCGCCGATCCCGGTGCACATGCATATTGCGGAGGATGATACCGACGCAGAAATTACGGCTAAGCTCCGCCGACAAGGTGTGCGTCTGGGCAAGGGTGGGATCGCCCCGGCGGTTTTCTGGCCAGCACTGATCGTAATTGTCGCCGTGGCGGCCTTCGCCATAATCTTTCCTAACGTGGCCGATACAGTCTTCAATGCGGTCCAGAACTGGATTGTGACGAATCTGGGCTGGTACTACATGTTGATCGTCGGTGGCTTCGTGGCGCTGGTGATCGCAATCGGATTCTCCAAACTAGGACGGATTACCTTAGGCAACGATGGTGAGAAGCCCGAATACGGTCTGTTCAGCTGGTTCGCTATGCTCTTCGCCGCCGGCATGGGCATTGGTCTGGTGTTTTACGGTGTCGGGGAACCGCTGATGTACGCAACCGTGGACCCCAAACCAGGTTGGGAAGGCACCGAATCAGAACTCGCGGGACTGGCCATGGCTCAGACCTTCATTCACTGGGGACTGCATCCTTGGGCCATCTACGCGGTCATCGGGCTCGCCTTAGCCTATGCAATCCACCGTCGTGGCCGTCCGGTCTCCATCCGTTGGGCACTGGAACCGTTGCTCGGCGATCGGGTCAAGGGCTGGCTGGGCGATGTAATCGATGTGCTTGCCATTTTTGGCACCGTCTTCGGTGTGGCCACCTCACTGGGTTTGGGCGTGCAACAGATCAGCTCGGGTATGAAAGCCATAGGGTTGGTGGATTCGGTAGATAATACGCTGCTTGTCATATTGATCGTGGTCATCACATTCCTGGCCACCATGAGCGTGGTCAGTGGTCTTGGTGCAGGCATCAAGTGGCTGTCGAATATCAATCTATCCATGGCAGGCTTGCTGATGATTAGTGTGCTGTTGCTGGGCCCAACTTTGTTCTTGTTCCAGAACTTCGTCCAGTCCTTCGGCGTGTACCTAGCTAACTTAATGAGCATGACCTTCGACGTAGGAGCATTCCAGCAGGGCGAAGAATCGCAAACCTGGTTCTCCAGCTGGACGGTCTTCTACTGGGGTTGGTGGATCGCCTGGGCCCCATTCGTCGGTATCTTCATCGCCCGTATTTCACGCGGACGCACCGTGCGTCAGTTCGTCACCGGAGTGCTGCTGGTACCGACCATTGTGGGGTTCCTTTGGTTCTCCGTAATGGGCGGATCAGGTCTGTTCCGCCAGTTCTTTGGAGCCGGCGACATGGTTCAGGACGGCGCAGTCTCCGCCGAAGGATCCTTGTTCCAGATTTTGGGGGATCTGCCGTTCGGAACAATCTTGTCCGTCATGGCAATCATCTTGGTCGCAATCTTCTTCATTACTTCTTCAGACTCCGGCTCGTTGGTCGTCGATATGCTCGCCTCCGGCGGACACCCGAACCCGCCAACTTGGTCACGAATTTTGTGGGCGGCGCTTGAAGGCGTTCTGGCCGCGGCCTTGTTGATCGCCGGTGGTCTCCAGACACTGCAAGCTGGCTCTCTGGCCACGGCATTGCCATTCAGCATCATCTTGATTTTGATGGCGGTGGCCACGATTAAGGGACTGCGCTACGAAAACCGCGCGCTAGAGCTCAGTGAGCAGAAGGTCAGGTTGGATCGGGTTACCGAACACATCTCCGACGAGCTCTGGGGCACCTTGGAGGATCAGCCAGAACTTCGCCGCTACGTTGATGACCGCATCGACTACCGGGTTTCGCGTACCAAGGGAGTTTTTGGCCGCCGCGATGAAAACGGCGCCAAGACATTCCGTAAACGAGGTGACGAACAGTAACACCCCGAAGGGGTAGGCCCTGCCCAACCGGCGAGCTGCGCGCATTGAGCGCGCGGTTCGCCGGTTTTGTCATTTGGGGCACCTGAGATGGACTGATCTTGCCAACAGTGGCATCCGGGTGTGAAGATCGAGGTGACAGCACTAATCACTGTCAGGGGCGAGCTATTGACCACTGACAGAAGCTAAGGGGTGTTCAATGGGACAGGATTCAATAGTCATCGTTGGTGGGGGCCTTGCCGCCGCTACGACCGTGAATGAACTGCGCGAGCAAGGGCATACGGGAACGATTTCGCTGATCGGCCAGGAACAAGAACTTCCTTATGAAAGACCTCCGCTATCTAAGGGGTACTTGCAAGGCAACGACAAGCTTGAGGACTTTACGGTCAATCCGGCGTCGTGGTACCAAGAGCACAACGTGCAATTACACCTCGGGGTACGTGCCGAAAAAATAGACCGCGAAAACCAGCAGGTAAGCCTGAGCGATGGAAGCACCGTGGACTATGACCAACTGGTTTTGGCCACCGGAGCCCGCCCAAATCTTGGTGGAAAGCAGCCTTTCGAAGGCCATGATCTGCCCGGTGTCCACCTGTTGCGTACCGTGGAACAAGCTAAGGCACTACGCGAAACCTTGAGCGAAGATACCCAACTAGCGGTAATCGGTTCGGGCTGGATTGGTATGGAAGTAGCCGCCAGCGCACGTTCGCGTGGTGCACGAGTCACCGTATATTCCCCGGACGAGGTTCCGCTAGCCAAGGTTTTTGGCGACCGGTTCGGACATCACCTGCTCGAATTGCATCAACGTAATGGGGTAGATGTGCGCACTGCTACTCGAGTTGATTCGATCCAAGAAACCGATGGTCATCTGGAAGTGGTCAGTAGCGCCGGAACTAGTCGCGCCGATGTGGTGTTGCTAGCCATTGGAGCAGTACCTAATATCGAGCTAGCCCACGAAGCAGGACTTAAAACGGAGCGTGGGGTAATCGTTGATGCTTCATTGCGCAGTTCTGATCCAAAGATCTTAGCCATTGGGGATATCGCCGAAGCCTTCAATACCTCCCTGCGTCGCCAGCTTCGGGTAGAACACTGGGATAACGCGATCCGGCAGGGCAAACTTGCCGCCGCAACCCTTCTCGGCCAAGACCAAAATTATGATTGGGCGCCGTATTTCTTTACCGATCAATTTGATCTGGGTATGGAATACGTGGGCTATTCAGCACCCGAGGATATCAGCGTGGTTCGCGGCGATACCGAGACGGGGGAGTTCATTGTTTTCTGGTTGAGCGAAGGCAAGGTCACCGCGGCGATGAACGTGAATATTTGGGATGTGAACGACACCCTGCGTGGGTTGCTTGGTCGGAGCATTGGTCACGAGCGGCTCACCGATCAGTCGGTGGACTTAACCGATCTCTAAATGCAGTCGCCCGCAACCTTTAGTTGCGGGCGGAACTGCTTTTATTAAAGAGTTAGCACATTACCGTTTGCGCTGTGGCTTGTGGAACTATTGCTGAGACACTTCTTTTGTCCAGTCGTAAGGAATATTTTCAGTGAAACGCGCACTGTCGCTGCTCTTCGGCATTATTGTCCTGGCCATCTTGGCCCTTCCACTATTGGACCCGCTGACCAGGGCGAGGTTGTTCACCGGGATCATCTTCGGCGGTGGACTGAAACTAGCCCTAGCCGCGGTCGGCATTTTGCTGATCCTGATTGGCCTTGGGACGAAAAAATGGCTTCTGAAGCTCGGGGTGGTCATTGCGCTGTTGGCTATTCCGGTGGCGTTCGCCGCGAATTGGTCTTCGCAGGTTGCCTTACGCGATTCGGTGAAAGAAGTTGCGCCCGAAGAAGAGCTGCTTCCGCAGACCGGACTGCGTGCACCTTATCTAGTTGCTGAACGCCAAGCATCGTCCAATAGCTCCGGCACCGTGGGTGACATTAGCGGAACCACCTATTTGGCAGGGGATAACAGCTACTCGACTCTTGTCGAACGTCGCGGGATTTTCCGCCCCGGATATGAGACTGCCATCGTGCAGAAACTCGCGCTCACCGGACAGGCTAAAGGCGAACGTTGCGATTTTAATCCCGAAGCTAATAAACGGATAGACGGTATCTTCGGCAATAGCCTGACGCGGGCCATTGCTTCAATCGACAGTGGGCTCATCGCCAAAAAAGACGATGTCTGGGCATACTGCGAAGCGGGGAGCCCGCAAATCGTCGTTCCGGTCACCAAGCTCACCAATTGGTTAGCTCCTTATGATGTTCCTGCAGGAGTGGTGATCTATGACGGAAAAACCAATGCCTTGGAATATAGGAAGGATGTGGCTACCGGGGAACTACCTGGTCCTGCCATCTCAATTTCGCAATCACGACGCGTGAACAAGTCATTGGAGACACTGAACGGAAATTGGTGGACCACCAAAATTTTGAAGTCCACAGGCATTACCGATGAGCCCAAGGATGAAGACGACACAAATTTGGGTAGTCACTCAAACTTCAGTCTGAGCTACGGGGAGCAACACTACGGTTTCTTCTCACCCTTTACCTCTCGTGCTTCCTCACGCACCATCGATCAGGTGGCGGTCTTGGATAGCTCGCAAGTCAGCGCCGGAAGCAACGCGAACGTCACGCTGCACACGCTAAAAACTCCTCGGCAATCAAATGCGGCGACCGCAGACAAGATCAAGGCCGACTATTCCTCACTCAGCGATTGGGCCACCGGTATGACCGTTATGGAGATCGTTCCGGGTGGCGAAGGGGTGTGGCATGCGAGTATCGGTCAGAAGCAGAACGTAAATTATCGTGTCCAGCTGAACGCCGACGGATCTTCATGCTTATTGACCGCAGCAGGTGAGAAGCTTCGGTGCTCCTCCGACGCCGGGCAGAACTCGGGATCCGAACAAGAAGGTGAGCAATCAGGGGACCTCTTAGACCCCTCAACGCTAAGCAACGATGAGCTCAAGAGCCTGCATGAGGCCATCGTGAAGGAATTGCACAACCGAATTCCCGCCCAGTAATTATTCGGGTAGTTCAGCACGCAGTCGCTGTGAAATCTGGTGGGACCCGTAGGGCGATAAGTCTGTTTCGCCCGGCGGGCCCCACACCACCAGTACCCGAAGGTCGGTGTTGCCGGTATTTATCAGCTCATGTACGTCTTGGGGGCCAGCGAGCACCGAATCTCCAGGACCTACCTCGTAGGTCTGTGCGCCAACGTGCATGCGTCCGGTACCTTCCAGAACCTGATAAAACTCGACCAACTGTGCGTCTTCGCCGTGTTGGTGCGAACCTTCAAAACCACCGGGCGGGATGACCCACGTTTGAATTGCAACTGGCATCCCGGTCTGGCCAGCAAAATGATGGTGCATCACCATTTGGCTACCCTCGTGTAAGCGGTAGGTGAAGCCGTGGGCATCACGTTTCTCAAGCATTGCTGTTCTCCCGGTTTGGCAGGCGCTAGGCAGGCTGATGTGCGTAGCCCATGCGCAAGGAAATTTTCTGTGCGGTTTTTACACACGAGTCGATGAGTTCCTCAAGAATCTTAGGAGTGATTCGATAGAACGGAGCGGCGATAAGTACGCAGGCCACCAAGTTTCCGCGATGATCAAAGACCGGAGCCGCGACGCCGACCTCTTCGGTAGAAGTTTCGCCGTAGTTCACCGCGTAGCCCTGAGTACGAGCCACACTGATACGTTCGAGGAATTGCTCAGCACCGAGTTGCTCGGGCAGTTGAATATTTCCCGACGCGATTAGCTCGCGCGTACGCTCGGGGGATTCGTAGGCTAAGAATAATTGGACTGTGGCGCTCAACCCGGTGTCGTACCGACTTCCCATCGCAGAGGTGTGTTTGACCGGTCGAGGAGAAGGGATCTGTTCTACCGAGACGGATTCATTGCCGTCCCAAATGTTGAGTACCGCGGTCTCCTGGGTTTTCTCGGCCAAGTATTTCAGCGGTGGGTAAGCGGCTTGACGCACATTCAGATTGGCTAGAAGCGGTCCGGCAATAGCGATCAAGCCGAGCCCAAGTCGGAACTTACGTGTCGGCTCATCACGCTCCACCACCCGTTCTTGCACCAAGGTGGCAAGAATCCGCGACACGCTTGATTTGTGTAGTCCCACTTCGGCCGCGATTTCGGTGACACCTACTAGTTGCCGCTCGACGGTGAAGCATCGCAACACATCGATGACATTAACGATGACCGAAGCGCCGCGATTATCGGCGGTTCGCTCTTGTTCCCCGCGTGGCATGTCGTCTTCGGTGTCTTGTGATGCAGTCATTATTTCCTTCTTTACTGACCGGTGGCGTTCCTGTTTATCCTAGTCGCAAGAATTTCTAGGTCAGCGGCTTCTTACTGGTTTCGACGGAGAGCGCAACTGCAACGAGTGACACGATAGCTGCGGCCATCAAATACCAGCCCGGCGCGAGCACGCTACCGGAGGTAGCGATGAGCAAAGTTGCGACAAATGGAGCGGTGCCACCAAACAGTGCATTGGATAGATTGAAAGAGACTGCGAATCCCGAGTAGCGGACACGGGTTGGGAACATCTCTGCGAGGAAGCTTGGCAAAGTTCCGTCATTGAGCGTCAACATCGCTCCCAGTAGAACTTGCACGAGCAGGATCATCGCGAAGTTTTCCGTTTCGAGCAACATAAATGCCGGAACCGTAAACAGGATGAAAAGAACCGATGCAGTCATGAGTACACGACGCCTACCAAAACGGTCAGATAACATCCCGGTGATAAAGATGAATCCGATATAGGTTGCCAACGCTACCGTCGTGGCGAGATAGGCCAAAGAGCTAGCTAGGCCCAGCTCTTGGGAAAGATAGGTGGGCATGTAGCTGAGAATGACGTAGAACCCCACCGCATTAAGAAGAACTGCGCCAGCGGCTAGGAGAAGCTGTTTCCAGTGGTTACGGAAAAGCGAAGAAACTGGAGTCTTTGACGCGCTCTCATCCTCAGAAAGTTCTAGGAATACCGGCGAATCTTCTAGCTTGGTTCGTATGTAGCGGCCAATCAGACCCATTGGTGCGGCCAGCAAGAACGGGATGCGCCAACCCCAACTCTGCATCTGTTCCGGATCCAAAAGTCCGGTAAGCAATGCTGCCATGAGTGAGCCTAGAAGCAACCCTGCCGCCGTACTCGCGGGTACAACAGCCGCATAAAGTCCGCGGCGGTTGGCTGGAGCATATTCGACGAGGAAAGCGGAAGCTCCGGCATATTCGCCAGAAGCAGAGAAGCCTTGGATCAGTCGCAACGCAAGCAACAGCAGGGGAGCTGCAACGCCTATGGTGAGATATCCAGGCAACAGTGCAATTGCGAAGGTCGCGCCAGACATCAGTAGGATTGACCAGCTCAGTGCCTCGCGTCGACCAATACGGTCACCGATGTGGCCCCAGACGAACCCGCCCAGTGGGCGGACTAAGAAGGAAATAGCGAACAAGCCAAAAGTCAGTAGTAACGCTGTTTGAGGGGCCGACTCGGGGAAGAACACTGCTGCGATGGTTACTGCCAGATACCCGTAGGCCGCGTAGTCGAACCATTCCACAAAGTTTCCGATGAAGCTGGCCGCTACGACCTTGCGTCGGATTTGAGGATCTATGGTGTCGGCTGCTGATGCACCTTTATTCAGGGCTGCCGGTGTTGTCGATGATGTCAATTCATTGGGCTGGGTCATCAGAAATCGCCTCGGTAAGGGAAGCGGCTCGGGCTCTTGGCTACGTTGCCGCTGAAGGGATACGGAGTGTCCAAACGTCTGGGGCGTAAGGACTTTGGGGCAGCGCCCGTGCTTGCTGCGAGACTACTAAAAGAATGCCCGTGGGGTGGGTCGAAGACACCAGACCCACCCCACGGCTACCGCACGCGGTTACGCGTCGATGATGTTGTTTTCCGGACCGAAGCCGAACTTGGTGATGTTCTCGACTCCGCCGTCTTCGCCGATGACCAAGATGTCGTGCTCGCGGTAACCGCCGGCACCTGGCTCGCCGTCGGCGACGGTGATCATTGGTTCCATTGAAACGACCATGCCTGGCTCCAACACGGTGTCGATGTCTTCGCGCAGTTCCAGTCCGGCTTCGCGGCCGTAGTAGTGCGAGAGAACGCCGAAGGAGTGTCCGTAACCGAAGGTGCGGTTAGGCAGCAGGCCGTGGCCGATGAAGATTTCATTCAGCTCCGCGGCGATGTCCTTGCACACTGCACCCGGCTTGATCAGTTCCAGACCACGCTTGTGCACCTCGACGTTGACGTTCCACAATTCCAAGCTGCGTGCATCTGGTTCACCGAGGAACAAGGTGCGCTCCAACGCGGTGTAGTAGCCACTGGTCATGGGGAAGCAGTTCAGTGAGAGGATGTCGCCGCGCTCAAGCTTGCGGGTGGTGGCCCAGTTGTGGGCGCCGTCGGTGTTGATGCCGGACTGGAACCAGACCCAGGTGTCGCGCACTTCGCGGTGCGGGAAGGTCTTAGCGATCTCATGCACCATAGCTTCGGTACCGATCAGTGCGACCTCATATTCGGAGATACCCTCGCGGATCGCAGCCTTGATGGCTTCACCGCCGAGGTCACCGATGCGCGCACCATGCTTGATGACCTCGATTTCCTCGGACGACTTGATCATGCGCTGGCGCATAGCGTCCTGCGAGACATCAACCAGGGTGGCACCGTCAAAGGTTGCCTGGATCTGCTGACGGGTCAGGCCTGGCAGGAAGTCATCTTCCACGCCGATGCGTGATGCCTTCACCCCGTCGCGCTTCAGTGCTTCCTGCAGTCCGTAGAAGAAGTTGTCACGCTTCCAGTCGGTGTACACGATGTTCTCGCCGTAGCTGGTGCGCCATGGCATGCCGGCGTCGATATTCGCGGTGACGGTGGTGGAGTTGGACTGGGTGACCACCAGTGCGTAGTTACGACCGAAGGTGGTGTACAGGAAATCCGAGTAGTACTTGATGCCGTGGTAGCTGGTCAGGATGACAGCGTCTAGGGACTTTGCTGCCATGATCCGGCGCAGGCCGGACAAGCGACGCTCGAACTCTGCGTCCGAGAAAGTGAGCTGCTGCTTCACGCCGTTGTGTAGGGTCTTCAGGCGTGCCAGTTCAGAAACGTTAGTGGCGATGTTTGAGGCGGTCATGGTGTTGGCTCCTTGGAGTAAATGAAGTGTCAAGGGAAGCCGGCCCAATCAGAAGGATTGCGAGGATTCATGGGAATCGCCGGAGAAGAATATACGTGTTGCGCTGACTGCAACGCCGTTGCAAATAGATTATGTGTGTCTCAGCTCACTGTCAAGAGGTGAGGTCGATTTAGTGAAATATTGCTGCGAGTTCAAAATGAACTAAGCCGACAAAGGCCGTGGAGCTCGGTTTTTCAAGCGCCACGGCCTTCATCTATTTGGGTGTCGAAGTACTAGGACTGTGCTTCGGGATGCTGATCCGTCTTGCGGATTGCCCCCTCACCATCGGGATCCGGGACAAAGACCAGGGACGGATCTGGATTGTTAATGTCCTTCTCTAGTTGCCTGATCGCCTTGTCGCGTTTAAGTAGCCGGCGAATCAAGTTGATGATCATCAAGATGATCACGAAGGAGAACGGGAACGCGCCGATGATCGTTCCGGTTTGCACGGTATCGACTACCGCAGTTCCTCCCATGGTCAGCAACACGGTGGTCACCGTCGCCACGGAAAGTACCAGGACTACGCGGAAGACAGGGCCTGATTTACCCGGTGCGGAGACGAACTCGCTCAGTGCATAAATTCCGGAGTCCAGCGAGGTGACGTAATAGGTGGCAACCAAGATCGTGGCAATCACTAGCAAGATGGTGCCGATAACCGGCACCGAATCGAGCATGACGAATAATCCTGAGGAAGTATCCGCTGCTACCGCATCACTAATTGAGCGGTTGGACTGGTCATCGTAGTAGATGGCAGCCGAGCCAATGATGGCTACCCAGACCATGACGATCAAAGAAGGGATGATGGTGACGCCCAGGACGAATTCGCGGATGGTGCGGCCGCGCGAAATTCGGGCAATGAAGCCGGCAACGAATGGTGAGAACGCGATGACCCAGCACCAGATAAATACCGTCCACCAGCCATTCCAGCTATCTTGCCAGCTATCTATGGTGGTCGCTGCCAGGCCTGAATCGGTCCACAAACTCATACTTGCAAAGTTCGTGAAGAAGCTTCCAAAGGTCTGCGACATATTCGAGATAATGTACAGCGACGGTCCGAAGATCAGCACGGCGGCGAGCAAGACAATACTCAAAATTGAGTTCAGCCCACTAATTCTTGCCATGCCTTTATTGATTCCAACGATGGCGGAGATGGAGGTGATGCCGGCGAAGATCAAGATCACCATGAACCACATCATGGGGCTAGCGCTCAGCCCGGTAAAGGAAGAGAGCCCCGAAGAGAATTGCATGGCCGCAAAGCCGAAGGATGTTGCCAGGCCAAGTACCGTGGCGATAATCGCCAGTAGCTCGACCACAACACCGGCCCCGCGGCGGGACCATCGCGGAAGAATGTCAACCGTAGCCTCACGGAAAGTCAGAGTCTTACCTAGGTTGTGGTGTGAGTAGGCCAGGCATACGGCCACCGCACAGTACATCGCCCAAGCGGTCAGACCCCAGTGGAAGTAGGTCCATACGATGGCGCCTTCTTCTCCGCCACCGTTGGCTCCCGCGGGGATGACGGGATTTTCATCGCGCAACATGATTGGTTCGGCAACTGACCAGAAGATCAGTCCAATTCCCTGTCCGCAGGCGAAGAGCATTGAATACCAGGCGAATTTGCTGTGCTGTGGTTTTGCTTTGGGTCCGCCAAGGCGAATCTTTCCTACGCGACTGACGGATAACCAGACGCATACGCCAACCGTAAATACCGAGTAGAGGACGAATAGCCAGGTAAATTTACCGGTCACAAAAGTGCGCATCTTCGAGATTGTGGCGGAAGCAGCCTCTGGGTTACCAAGTACCCAGATCATGACGGCAACGATGAGTACCGGTGGAATAACCCGGATCAGTAAACGATCTATCGGCGGAATATGCCGTCCCATGAAACGTGGAAGTTCTACCGGCTCTTCCTGGGACTTGGCGTTATCGACGCCTTGGGGAGTTGCTTTGTCCAATGACATGTTAGTTCACCTCCAAGGTGATATCGCCAAGCAACAATTCGCTCTTGAGCGCATCGGCAACCTGCGTGGTCACCGTCGTGAAAAGCAATTCACCACGTTCGGCGGTGGCACCTTTAGCAGATGAGAGGCAGCCACTGGGTGGGGTACGCGAGGGATCTTCGGGGAAGACATCGTAGGTGGTTAGTTGTGCAGGGGGATGATCGATGACTCGATCCATGTTGACCAACGTTGGATGCAGTAACAGCATGAGCGAAGTTTCTAGAATTCCGCCGTGCTCTATATCCCATCCGAGGAACCCGTCGGGGAAAACCTTGGAAAGCGTGTCCTCATCGACGAAGTCCCAATAGGAAAGAAGGACTGCGCGAGCTGAGGAGCCGGAGGCCCTGCTTCGAGCGACCGCATTGTCTAGGCCCTCGTAGATGAATTGGTAGTTTTCGAAGTGGCCGTTAAGGATGACAACGTTCTCGAACCCCTGGGCGATAAATGAGGCGACCACATCATCAACCATTTGGCTGAGCGAATTTCCGCCGAGGCTGGTGGTTCCAATGCGATGGTTTCCACCACCGGAACGCGGCTGAGATTTGTATCCGTAACTCAGTGCCGGCGCGACAAGTGCGCCGGTCTTCTCGGCGACGGCGCCGGCAATAGACCGTGAAAGCATCGCGTCGACGCCTAGTGGCATGTGGGGGCCGTGTTGTTCGGTGGCTCCCGCAGGGATGATAATTGTCGATCCGGCTCGGGCCACGTGCTCGGCGTAAGTTTGGGCATCAATTTCGTCGATGAATACTGAATGCATTGAGATCTCCTAGGCCCGTGGAGCACAGGTAGTGCCAGCGAGGCGTGTGTGGTCTTATTCCGGAGTGATGGTTGCGTTACCTGCAACACTGTTGCAATGAATCATGACAGTGGCGTCGGTCACAGTCAAGCTTTTAGGCAATAAGACTAAGGTCCACTGGGTCGGCATGGCTGCGCGGCCGGGATCAGCGCTTCTCACTGTGCACGCTGAGGCGGGTGGTCACAAACGGCAAGGGACCCACCTCATGGAGGTGAGTCCCTTGGGGAGTTGGAGATTCGCTCTTTAGAGAACCGCGCGCACCGACTCTTCAAAATGCACGATGTGCTCCAGTGCTAACTCTTTAGCTGCGTGCGCATCCCCATCCAGGATTACCTGAAGCAAGCTAGCGTGTTCTGAAATATGTTCTTCTACCGTCGGCAAACGATCAAGTGCCATGCACCAAATTCTTGTAGCCAGATTGTCTAGACGGATCAGCGTCTCTTCTAGATGGTGGTTGCCGGCCGCGCGGTAGATGAGTCGGTGTACTTCAAGATCGTTTTCCATGAGTTCTCGGCGCGCGGTGTGTGAACCCAATGATCCGACGGCATCAACTGTTGTTTGTATTTCGGCGCGAACGATTCCGCCGCGAAGATTCGCAGCTTTCTGCGCAGCGAGTGGCTCTAACGCCTTGCGAACTTCGGTAATGGCGGCCAATTCGGTGATGTCCACTCGGGTCGCAAAGGTGCCTCGTCGCGGGTAAGACTGCACCAGGTGATCTACTTCTAGCCGCTTGAGCGCCTCGCGAAGTGGCGTGCGTCCGATGCCCAGTTCATCAACTAGTTGCCCCTCATTGATGGGTTCGCCAGGGGCGATGTCCATCATGATCAGACGATCACGAAGGACAAGGTATGCGCGTTCGGCCAGAGATTCACTACTGCTAACGAGCTGTGCTGTCGTGGTCATTACGTGTCTGCTGCCTTTGCTTTATTCTGTCCGTTTGTTACCTGTCGAAGTAATTTCGACTAACTCATTGACCGGGCTGTGACTTCCATCATACAGTGAGAAGCAGATTGATATATCAGTTGTCGGCAATTCATACATTTAGGAATGAGTCATGACTTTAGCTACCTCTCTTGCAGCGACATCGCTGACCGAGGACCTTGGGACCTTAGATCCTGAGATTGCGCAGCGTATCGATGCCGAGTTGGCTCGTCAGCAGCGTGGTCTGGAAATGATCGCTTCGGAGAACCACACGGCGCAGGCAGTAATGCAGGCCCAAGGTTCGGTACTGACTAATAAGTATGCCGAGGGTTACCCAGGCCGCCGTTACTACGGCGGCTGCGAGGAAGTTGACGTTGTTGAGACGTTGGCTATTGAGCGTCTGAAGGACCTGTTTGGTGCGAAGTTCGCTAACGTGCAGCCTCACTCCGGTGCCCAGGCTAACGCGTCGGTGTATCACGCATTGGTCCGTCCGGGCGATACCGTGCTGGGTTTGAACCTGGCTCATGGTGGTCACTTGACTCACGGGATGAAGCTGAACTTCTCGGGGCGCTTGTTCAACATCGTTCCTTATGGTGTGGATGAGAACACCTATGAGGTGGACATGGATGAGGTGGAACGCCTCGCAGTGGAGCACCAGCCGAAGATGATCGTTGCTGGTTGGTCTGCTTACCCACGCCAGTTGGACTTCAAGCGCTTCCGCGAGATCGCTGACAAGGTCGGCGCGTACTTGTTCGTGGATATGGCGCACTTCGCTGGTCTGGTCGCAGCAGGGTTGCATCCTTCGCCAGTACCACATGCGCATGTGGTCACTTCCACTACGCATAAGACTCTTGCTGGTCCTCGTGGCGGCATTATCTTGTCCAATGATGCGGATATTGCGAAGAAGTTGAATTCTGCGGTGTTCCCTGGTCAGCAGGGTGGTCCGTTGGAGCATGTGATCGCTGGTAAGGCTGTGGCGTTCAAGATTGCTGGTACTCCGGAGTTTAAGGAGCGCCAGGAGCGCACCTTGGCTGGTGCAAAGATTCTTGCTGAGCGTCTGACTCAGGCGGATGTTGCGGCTAAGGGTATTAGTGTGTTGACCGGTGGTACTGATGTGCACCTGGTGTTGGTTGATCTGCGTAACTCGGAGCTTGATGGTCAGCAGGGTGAGGATTTGTTGGCTCAGGTGGAGATTACGGTGAATCGTAATTCGGTGCCGTTTGATCCTCGTCCGCCGATGACTACTTCGGGTTTGCGTATTGGTACTCCGGCGTTGGCGACTCGTGGTTTTTCTGAGGCTGCGTTTGTTGAGGTTGCGGAGATTATTGCGCAGACCTTGATTGCTGGCGCTGATGGCAATACCGCCGCACTTCCGGCCCTCAAATCTCGCGTCACCGCTCTGGCTGACGCTCACCCGCTCTACCCAAATCTGCCGAAGATCGGAGAATAATCATGGCTGACTTGCTACCTGAACACCCAGAATTCCTCTGGAACAATCCGGACCCGAAAAAATCCTATGACGCTGTGATTGTTGGCGGTGGCGGACATGGACTGGCCACCGCTTACTACCTAGCCAAGAACCACGGCATGACCAACATTGCCGTGTTGGAAAAAGGCTGGCTGGCTGGCGGCAACATGGCCCGCAACACCACCATCATTCGTTCGAACTACCTGTGGGATGAATCGGCAGGTATTTACGAGCACTCTCTGAAGCTCTGGGAGCAGCTACCCGAAGAGCTGGAGTACGACTTCCTCTTCTCCCAGCGCGGAGTAATGAATTTGGCCCACACCCTCGGAGACGTCCGCGAGTCGGTGCGCCGGGTTGAAGCGAACCAGCTCAACGGTGTCGACGCCGAATGGCTGACCCCAGATCAGGTCAAGGAAGCTTGCCCGATCATCAATACCAGTGACGATATCCGTTACCCGGTCATGGGTGCCACCTGGCAGCCACGTGCGGGCATTGCCAAGCACGACCACGTGGCTTGGGCCTTCGCTCGTAAATGCAACGAGATGGGCGTAGACCTGATCCAGAACTGTGAAGTCACTGGAATTATCAAGGACGGCAATAAGGTCACCGGGGTGAAAACCAACCGTGGCACCATCCTGGCCGGCAAGGTCGCCTTGGCCAGTGCAGGCCACTCCTCGGTGGTGGCAGAGATGGCCGGCGTGGATCTTCCGATCCAGTCCCACCCACTGCAGGCACTGGTCTCCGAACTCTTCGAACCGGTCCACCCTACGGTGGTCATGTCCAACCACATTCACGTCTACGTTTCCCAAGCACATAAGGGAGAACTAGTTATGGGTGCGGGCATCGACTCCTACAACGGTTACGGCCAGCGCGGCGCGTTCCACGTGATCGAAGAGCAGATGGCAGCTTCCGTCGAGCTCTTCCCGATCTTCGCCCGAGCCCACGTACTACGCACCTGGGGCGGCATTGTGGACACCACCATGGATGCCTCGCCGATTATTTCCAAGACCCCGGTTGAGAACCTCTACGTCAACTGCGGTTGGGGCACCGGCGGGTTCAAGGGCACCCCGGGTGCCGGTTGGACCTTCGCTCACACCATCGCCAACGACGAGCCACACAAGCTGAACGCACCGTTCGCGCTGGAACGCTTCGAAACCGGCCACCTCATCGACGAACACGGCGCCGCAGCCGTGGCCCACTAAGAATAGGGGAACCAACTCATGATGCTGATTGACTGCCCAAACTGCGGGCCACGCAATGAAACAGAATTTAAGTTCGGGGGACAGGCGCACGTCGCCTACCCGGCGGACCCCCATGCGCTCAGCGATAAGGAATGGGCTCAGTTCCTGTTCTACCGCAAGAATCCCAAGGGCATCAACGCCGAACGGTGGGTTCACGCAATGGGTTGCCGCAAGTGGTTCAACGCCCTGCGCGACACCGTCACCTATGAATTCAAAGCCATTTACCGAGCCGGCGAAGAACGCCCGGCACTACAAAGCACCGACGGAGGCACCCGATGAGCAACACCGGTTCATACCGCTTGGACGCCGCGCAGGCTGCCGGCGCCCGAGTGAACTTCGAGGAAAAACTCGACGTCACCCTCAACGAACAGCCACTGGCAGCGCTACGTGGTGACAGCCTAGCTAGCGCCATGCTCGCCTCCGGCATCCGCCGGGTGGGGGACTCGCTCTACCTCAAGCGCCCACGTGGCATCTTTGCAGCTGGGGTGGAAGAGCCAAACGCGCTGGTCCACGTGAACGCCCGTCACGCCAAGGACGTCGGCGAATCGATGCTGGCAGCTCCCGTGGTCACCGCGGTTAATGGGCTCAGCGCCCGCACACTGTCTGGCTTGGGCACCATGGATCCACGCAAGGATGAGGCCTACTACGACCACGTACATGTGCACACCGATGTGCTCGTTGTGGGCTCAGGCCCGGCCGGCCTAGCCGCAGCCCGCGAAGCATCGCGTAGCGGAGCCCGAGTGATGCTGCTCGACGAGCGTCACGAAGCCGGCGGCCGGTTACTTGATGCGGCTGATGAGCGGATCGACGGCATGGATGCTCGGGACTGGGTTGTGCAGACCACCGCAGAACTAGCGGCGGCCGAAGAGACCACTCACCTGCAGCACACCACCGTACTGGGTAGCTATGATGCGAACTACGTGATCGCCGTGCAGCGCCGTACCGCACACCTCGATGCGGCTGCCGCCGACGGTGTGTCACGTGAACGCGTCTGGCATATTCGCGCAGGCCAAATCGTGCTCGCCACCGGCGCACACGAACGCCCGATGGTCTTTGAGAACAACGACCGCCCAGGCATTATGCTTGCCGGTTCGGTGCGTTCCTACCTGAACCGTTACGGTGTCCGGGTTGGCCAGCAGATCTTGGTGGCCACCACCAATGACTCGGTATACCCACTGGTGACCGAGTTGGCTTCCAGCGGTTCGGTGGTTGCGGTCATCGATGCCCGTGAAAACGTCTCGGTTGCCGCCGCGGAAGCGGTTGGCGCCGGCGTGCGAGTGCTCACCGGATCGGTCATCGTGGACACCGACGCCGGAAGTAACGGCGAACTGTCCGCCGCCTGGGTGGCAAGCCTGGATGCACAGAACAACATCGGTGAGGCTACCCGCTTCGAAGCCGATACCCTAGCGATTTCCGGCGGCTTCAACCCGGTAGTGCACCTGCACTCCCAGCGTCAGGGCAAGCTCGTCTGGGATACCACCGTGCACGCCTTCCTCCCGGATACCGCGGTGGCTAACCAGCACCTAGCCGGTTCACTCACCGGACGCTTCGATACCGCCGGCGCACTATCTACCGGTGCCAGCGCCGGTGCGGCGGCAGCTAGCAAAGCAGGTTTTGACACCGTCGCGCGTATTCCCCAAGCCATCGAGGAAACACTCGGTGAAACCCGCCCGGTGTGGCTGATCGCCTCACGCCACGGCGAAGACGCGGTGCACTACAAATTCCACTTCGTGGACCTGCAACGCGACCAGACCGTCGCCGAGGTGCTGCGCTCCACCGGGGCCGGCATGCGCTCGGTAGAACACGTGAAGCGTTACACCTCGATCTCCACCGCTAACGACCAGGGCAAAACCTCCGGCGTGGCAGCGATCGGCGTGATCGCCGCGGTACTAGGTATCGAAAACCCTGCAGAAATCGGCACCACCACCTTCCGCGCCCCCTACACCCCGGTGTCCTTCGTGGCACTTGCCGGGCGTAACCGCGGTCAACTGCTCGACCCTGCTCGCATCACCGCGATGCACTCCTGGCACCTTGACCAGGGCGCAGAATTTGAAGATGTGGGTCAGTGGAAGCGCCCCTGGTACTACCCACAGGCCGGTGAAACCATGGATGAAGCGGTGTACCGTGAATGCGCCGCGGTACGCGAATCGGTGGGCATGCTCGACGCCAGCACACTGGGCAAAATTGAGATCCGGGGCAAGGACGCAGCAGAATTCCTCAACCGCATCTACACCAACGGCTACTCCAAGCTGAAGGTTGGCATGGGCCGCTACGGTGTCATGTGCAAGGCCGACGGCATGATCTTCGACGACGGGGTGACCCTGCGTCTGGCCGAGGACCGTTTCTTGCTGCACACCACCACCGGTGGCGCCGCAGACGTGCTGGACTGGATGGAAGAATGGGCGCAGACCGAATGGCCTGAACTAGATGTCGTCTTCACCTCGGTCACCGAGCAACTGGCCACCGTTGCGGTGGTTGGCCCGAACTCCCGCAAGGTGATCGCCAAGCTGGCCCCGAACCTGGACGTCTCCAACGAGGCATTCAAATTCATGGCCTTTGTGGACACCACCTTGGAGAACGGCACCCCGGCCCGGGTCAGCCGAATCTCCTTCTCCGGTGAATTAGCCTTCGAAATCGCGGTGCCAAGCTGGTACGGATTGCGCACCTGGGAAGCGGTGTACGCCGCCGGTCAGGAATTCAACATCACCCCGTACGGCACCGAAACCATGCACGTGCTGCGCGCCGAGAAGGGTTTCATCATCGTCGGGCAGGACACCGACGGCACGGTGACCCCGCAGGATGCCGGCATGGAATGGGTTGTTTCCAAGCTCAAGGACTTCATTGGTAATCGTTCCTTTAGCCGCCAAGATAATCAGCGCGAGGACCGCAAGCAGTTGGTCTCCGTGTTGCCGGTGGACAAGTCCCTGCGATTGCCAGAAGGCGCGGCCCTCGTGTCCGCGCAGGCGCTGAGCGAAAACGGGATCACCCCGATGGAAGGCTGGGTCACCAGCTCCTACAACTCCCCAGCACTGGGCCGCACCTTTGGCCTGGCACTGATCAAGAACGGGCGCAATCGCATCGGCGAAGTGCTCAAAACCCCATACGGCGGCCAGCTGGTCGACGTGGTGGTCTCAGAAACCGTCCTCTACGATCCGGAAGGCAGCCGCCGAGATGGCTAAGCACAGTGTTATCGAATCAACCACCGAGCTACGCCGCTCACCGGCAGCGCACCTCGACCAGCTCATGGCCGCAGCCACCGTTACCGGAGCACGTGCCGTCGCATTACGCGAGATTGCTTTCGCTACCCAAGTCTCGCTGCGTGCGGTTCCGGGCAGTGCTGGCCATCAAGCGTTGGCACAGGCTACCGGTGTGGGCTTGCCGGAAAAGGTAGGCCAGGTAGCCGGAGAGGTGTCAGGCACCGCGGTGCTCTGGTTGGGACCGGATGAATTTTCGGTCTTCAACGCCGCCGGCGAAGATCTGAGCCCCACCTTGGAAGCTGCCTTGGCTGAGCATGAAGGCCAAGTCACCGACCTGTCGGCAAACCGTACGGTGCTTGAGCTCACCGGGCAGGCAGCATCCTTGGTGCTCCGCAAGAGTTGCCCGGCAGACCTGCACCCACGCAGTTTTGCGGTCAACCAAGCCATCACCACCACGCTGGCTAACGTGCCCATCTTGCTCTGGCGCACCACCGAAAATGGTTGGTACCTGATGCCACGCGCATCATTCACCGAGCATGTGGTGCATTGGCTGGTCGACGCAATGAACGAGTTTGCTTCGGAACCGGTAATCTAGCCACAGAACGACCACCACCTCCCAAGCCCGCTTGGGAGAATGGTTGCAACCGTTGGGTCGGTCCACACGCTGGGCCGACCCAATAGTTGCTTGCACTAGGTTTCAATGACGAACCATGGAAGGACCTTGATGGGCGACCAGATCCGACACGTACTAACGTTGCAGTGCCCCGAGGGCATGGGCATCGCACACGATGTCACCGGCTTTTTAGTAGAACACGAACGCACCATCGTTGAGCTGAAACAGTATGACGATATGTCCTCCCAGCGCCTTTTCATGCGTGTGGACTTCGCCGGGGACGACGTCCCTGGGCTGCTGGAAAAGATGCGCGAAGAATTTGGGCCGATCGCCGCAGAGCGCCAGATGGAATGGCAGCTACGTGAGCGCGGACAACGAACCCAGGTGCTCATCATGGTCTCTAAATTTGAGCACTGCCTCAACGACCTGTTGCACCGGGCGCACACCGGATCGCTGCCTATTGACATCGTTGGTGTGGTCTCAAACCACCCGGATCACCGTTCGCTGGTGGAATGGCACAAGGTACCTTTCCACCACATCCCGGTTACTAAGGACACCAAGCCTGAAGCCGAAGCGAAGTTGGAAGAGATCATCGACGCGACCGGCACCGAACTGGTGGTGCTCGCACGCTATATGCAGATCTTCTCTGACGAGCTATCCACCAAGCTTTCGGGGCGCACCATTAACATCCACCACTCCTTCCTGCCTTCCTTTAAGGGAGCCAAGCCGTATCACCAGGCTTGGGACCGCGGAGTGAAAACCGTGGGTGCTACGGCGCACTACGTGAACGCAGAACTGGACGAGGGACCGATTATTGCCCAGCAGGTCCAAGAGGTGGACCACACCTACACCGCCGAAGATTTGGTGATCGCCGGGCGCGATACCGAGGCCAAGGCGCTGTCCAATGCGGTGAAGTGGCACTGTGAAGGACGCGTGTTCCTCTGGGGCAACCGCACCGTAGTGCTGCGCTAAATACTGGTCAGAATTTGATGCCCGGCACATAGTGCCGGGCATCAAGTTTTGGGTTAACGTCTTACGTAGCTATTTCTGGTCGCCGCCGGTGTTGAGGAAACGCCTCAACGCACGGGTCGGACCGACCTTCTGAACCAGATATGCGAAGTCGGACCACTGTTCGGGGATCAGCTGTTGGCTGTCTGAACCCCACAGCCCGCCGTCGATATTCAGTGTTCGCAGCCGGTCATGCAGTGCGAACTCACTGGCCAGATCCGTAGCGTCTTGCAAGGCGGTGTCCACCGCACCTGGCAGCAGCGAAAGAATCAAGGCGAACAATTCTGGGTTCACCCCAACTTTTTCCCACCGCTGCGCATAGTCGCGCCAGAGCTCAGAACGCAGTGCCGAGGTTCCATGAAGCAAACCGCGACTGACACTGTTCAGACCCATAAACTGGGAAAACTTATTGTCGTAGGGTCCCGCCGGAGTGTAGTTGTGCTCTAGTAGCACCGCGGTCCACCGGCGCTCCCAGGCCAGCCTGGAATTTTTAGCTGCTAGCTCGGTTTGTGGCAATCCATATGCGTCAATTAGCTCTGAATTAGACATGGTGGTTCCTTTCATCAACTTGTCCTCGAATGTTCACCGCGGACCGGTTCTTCCCCTGGGGCACCCCACTGATGGAGGAGGGTTGCCGCGTAGTCAGCCAGGTACTTACGACTACGGCTCTTGAACCTGATAAACATCCTAAGCTAGTGCACCGACACTTTAGCTTGATCGGTTTTTGTCGCGCCCATGGAACTCGGTATTGATCTTCACCGGCATGAAGATTCGGCGTAGGATATGGCAAACGTAGCCATGGGTCTTTATCTGGTTGCGTGTGTGTCATCCGGTGCTGTTTTTGCCCGGTGGTGGCCTTAGATCGTGGGGATCAAGGGCTTCGGGAATTCGCACCCTAAGGCATAATCCCATGATGGTGGCCCGGCCGTACGGGCAATTCGCGCCGTGTTCCAGACACTGCGCACGCTGGAAACAGGGGACAATCCAATGAACGGCATCAAGAAGTCCAGATTATTGACGCTCATCACCGCCGGCATCGCTAGTGCCGGCCTCATGGTGGCCGGCATGGCACCGGCCACGGCACTTACTCCAACCACGCGAAGCCATAGCGACGGGGTCATCAACTACGTAAATTTGGGTGATTCGTATTCTGCCGGCTTCGGCTCGGGATCTATCAAACCAGGTCCCTTAGACAGTTGTTTCCAAGCCACCGGCCCATCACACGTGACCAAAATCGATCAGTTGCCCGGCGTAGAACTCACCGCGGACGTGTCCTGCGCAGGGTTTAACACTGCACTGATTGCACAGGCCGCCTCCTTGATAGCACCAGAACTGGCGGAAGCAGATCTGGTGACCCTGACCTTGGGCGGAAATAATCTGAAGTGGGGTGAAACCGTCGCGGCCTGTGCCAACGGGAGCACCGCCGAGGCGTGCCAGGCGATGCTGGCGAGCGGCTACGCGTCCATGCCGGCGCTGCGTGCGGATGTACGATCCACGCTCAAGCAGATCGATGCGGCTACCAGTGCGAAGATCCTTGTGCTGGGATATCCGCAACTGTTCACCAGTTCTCACGGTGACCAGCCTTTGATTACGGCCAAGAATGCACGGGCACTGAATAAGCTAGGAGACGCGCTTAACCGAAATATCAAGGCTGCCACTAGAGACACGGACAGCTCCTTCGTTTCGGTAACCGGAGCGTTTATGAACCATGGACTGGGTGCCACCCAACCTTGGATCAGTTTTAACCTGGCCAACCTTGAAGACCCGTTCAACTTGCACCCAACCTCCACCGGTTATCTCCACGGATACTACCCCGCGGTCAAACGCCACATTAACCTGAAAAAATTGGCACATCACGACCGGTATCAGCACGAGCAGAAGAATTCACACTCGGGCCATCACGGCTAAAATCGAGCGCGAGCATGTTGGGGTTCCGGAGAATGTCCGGGACCCCAACACCATGACTTTAAGCCGGTGTAGTCTAGTCCGGTTAGGCCGCTCTAGAGGTTTCCAGACTTTTGCAGACAACGTAGAAACTCCCTGTCATAATGGGTTTAACGGCGAAAGTAAGTCGTGAGTGAAGCCGAAGATCAACTCGGCCTGATCAGTGGGAGTACAGATGACCGAGCGTATTTTTCTCGTTGGTGTTGAGCCTGGACAGTCGCCTTCGGTGCTGGAAGCCGTCATTGGACTGGCAGCGCCGACGGACACAAAAATTATGTGCATCTACGTAGATTCCGGACGTTTTGTCACCGAGCGGCTACCCACCGGAGAAATCATCGCCGACACCACTTTCGACGGCGAAGAACAGATCCCACAGGATTTCTCTCCAGACCTGGCTGCACAACTCACCGCGTCCTTCGAAGGCCACAACGTGCGCTGGGAAGCTCGCAGCGTCGCTGGAGATCCGGCCAAGGCATTGGCTCGCGTTGCCAAACAGCTCGACGCCCAGCTAATAGCCATTGGCACCCGGCGACCGGGGATACGTAGCCGCATGGAAGAGCTCATGGACGGGTCAATCGCTGTCGCGCTGAGCCACAAACAAAGCCGTCCGGTCCTGGTAGTGCCGCAAAGCCCGCAACTATCTGATATCCCGGCCGAAGCGAAGTAACCTAGCTTCGCTTCGAGGCGAAAACTCGGTCCAACGTCTCGCGCTGAATTACGATGAGTCCATGACTTCGCACAACGTAGATCTCGCTATTATTGGCTCGGGTTCGGGCAACTCGCTAATTACCAATTACTGGGATGACAAGAAGGTGGCTATCGCCGAAGGCTCGACCTTCGGCGGTACCTGCCTGAACGTTGGGTGTATCCCGACGAAGATGTTCGTTCGCCCGGCCCATCTGGCGCGCGGTGTGGAAGAGGCTGCACGTCTCGGCGTGAAAATGTCGGTAAACAATGTTGACTGGCCAGCCATGCGTGACCGGATCTTTGGCCGAATTGATGCGATATCTTCGGGCGGTGAGGACTACCGTGAACGGTTAGAAAACGTTGAACTCATCTCCCAGTACGTCACCTTAGGGCAAGACAATACGCTGACCGCTCAGGACGGCACCACCGTCACCGCTAAGCAGGTCGTCATTGCTTCCGGCTCCCGCCCAAGCATGCCTGATATCGAAGGTATCGACCTTGACGCGGTGCATACCTCGGATAGCGTGATGCGTCTGGACAAACTGCCAGAGTCTCTGGTGATTGTCGGCGGCGGTTACATTGCCTGCGAGTTCGCCGCCATGTTCTCCGGGCTCGGCACCAAGGTCACCCAGCTGGTGCGCTCTGGTGCGTTGATGCGCCAGCTAGACACCGAAATTTCCGAAGCCTACAACAAGGAAGCCGCCGCTCACTGGACGGTTCGTTATCACACCGAGGCGCAGGCAATTCGTCAAACAGATTCCGGTCTGGATGTGGTTTTGGGTGATGAAACTCTGCGCACCGACGCGGTATTGGTCGCTATTGGGCGAATCCCTAACACCGATAAGATTGGTGCCAAACAAGCCGGGCTGGACCTCCACCAAGACGGCCGACTCAAGGTTGACGAATACCAACGGGTGCTACGCGCAGGTGAACCTGTCACCGGTCTGTACGCACTCGGTGACATTAGCTCCGCATCGCAGCTGAAGCATGTGGCCAACTACGAGGCACGCCTGGTCGCCTACAACCTAGAACACCCAGGATCTTTGCGTAAAAACTCAAACCGAGCGGTACCGGCTGCGGTGTTCACTCACCCGGAGATCGCAATCATTGGGCTCACCGAAGATGAAGCACGTGAACAGCTTGGCGCGGAAAACCTTACGGTGAAGACGCAGAAGTTCGGGGATACTGCTTACGGTTGGGCGATGGAAGAACAGACCGGATTGTTTAAGGTGTTGGCTGACAAGCGCACCGGCAAGCTGGTTGGTGCCCACGCGATGGGTCCTGAATCTTCCAACCTGATCCAGCCGGTCATCATGGCGATGAACCTGGATATTGACGCGCACACCGCGGCCACCGGTCAGTACTGGATTCACCCGGCGCTGATGGAAGTTGTGGAGAACGCGCTTCTCGGGTTGGACGTCCCTGACTCGGGCTTGCTTTAGACCTCAAAATACAGCTTAAGATGTAGCTTGCACCCTGGATTGAATAGCGCATCACAGGCTGGGCAAGTGTTCGTCTTGAGGTATTCGTTGACGCTTAGCTGCAGTGAGCAGACCCCGCAGAGTACTGCGGGGTCTGTAAATTTCTCGGCTGGCCACAGCACTACCGGATGCCCGGCAGTTTCTTCATGGCATAGGTGGCATGGGTAGTACTTACCGCAGCAGTAATGCTTGATCGCAATGACGTCGATGTCTTGGCGGTAGTGCGCGCACCGAGTCTGCGCATCTACGTCAACCCCATAAACCTCAGGTTTTTCACTCATGAGTTCTCCTGTCCCTACACCGAGACTACTTGTCGCTGAAGTCCAGGAGCCAAATTTTACGTTGCCTCGACGGAGGACAACTCGCTGTTTAGACGCAGCACGCGATCTCGGACATTCGACGAGCTGCCGACGCGTGGTGGGCGTGCTTTCAAGCTGTGTGGCTCTTAGCGTTCAGATGACCGCGAAGAGATGTCGGCATAAGTTTTCGCTGATTTCGTCAATCCTGACCATAACTCACCGGCCCACCGGCTCCGCTTATTGAACACTGCGCAGCTGCACCACCGACTGAGTGTCTTATGGAGTGCAGCGAATTTTCGCTAACAACCTGACGCATGCTGTGCACTGGTGCACCCTTGATGTGCGAAAGAGGCTACTGGTTTGGGACGTTTTTACCTACCATCACACTGTGACCTAGGACATACTCATTCTTAGTCATCACTGGTGGGTTCGGGTTCGGACCCTCACGCTGGAAGGAAAACCATTGGTATCCGAAACCTCAACCAAGGCCGAACGTAAAGGCTTACGCCGGGTCGTCTCCGCCTCCATGGCCGGCACCGTCGTGGAATGGTACGAATTTTTCCTCTACGCCACCGCCGCCACATTGGTCTTCAACAAGATCTTCTTTCCCGACGCGGGCAACGAGCTAGACAACATCATCAAAGCCTTCCTGACTTACGCGGTCGGCTTCATCGCCCGCCCTATTGGCGGCATCGTCTTCGGCCACTTTGGTGATAAATACGGTCGCAAGCACCTGCTACAGATCGCCATCGTACTTGTTGGTGCCACCACCTTCCTCATGGGTTGCCTCCCAACATTCGACTCCATTGGCTATGCGGCTCCGATCTTGCTGATCGTCTTGCGCTTCCTGCAGGGCTTCGCCGTCGGTGGCGAATGGGGTGGAGCGGTGCTGCTTGTCGCCGAACACGCACCAAATAAGGAGCGCGGATTCTGGGCGTCTTGGCCACAGGCTGCGGTTCCTATCGGTAACCTGTTGGCCACCGTCGTGCTGCTTGTGCTCTCATCGACACTGAGCGAAGAAGCTTTCTTGGCTTGGGGCTGGCGTGTAGGTTTCTGGCTTTCGGTGATCATCGTGATCGTCGGCTACTACATCCGCACCCGAGTTTCAGATGCCCCGATCTTCCAAGAAGCCAAAGCAGAACTGGAAGAAAACGCGGCAGCCGGTTACGGCGTCAAAGAGGTCTTCAAACGTTACCCACGAGGCGTATTTACCGCCATGGGACTGCGATTTGGTGAAAATATCATGTACTACATGGTCGTCACCTTCTCGATTACCTATATGGCCACCCAACTGAAAATGGATACCTCCGAGATCCTTGGGTTGATGCTGCTGGCACATATATTCCACGCAATCGTCGTTCCACTGGTGGGCCGGATGACCGACACCCGTGGACGCCGCCCGGTCTACGCAACCGGAGTGATCCTGATGGCAGTCTGGGGAGTCATCGCTTTCCCACTGTTCAACACTTCCAATGACTTCATCATCTTGCTGACTATCACCGGTGGCTTGGCGGTGCACGCATTGATGTATGCCGGGCAGCCTGCCATTATGGCCGAAATGTTCCCCACTCGGATGCGTTATTCCGGTGTATCACTGGGTTACCAGGTCACCTCGATCGTGGCAGGTTCGATGGCACCGATCATCGCAACTTTCCTGTTGAAGGTCTACGGATCCTGGGTGCCCGTGGCCGGCTACATCGTGTTTGCCGCGATAGTCACGATGGTGGCGGTGTACTTCATGAAGGAAACCAAGGGCATCAGCCTTGCCGACATCGATGAGCAGGACCGAATCCAGACCGGGCTGCTCAAGGAGGCAGCCAAGGTCAAATAACTAGCAGCATGAGCAAAAGGTCGGTCCCGCGGGACCGACCTTTTGCCTTATGGTTTATCAAGCTGGCATTGCTGGTTTCTCAAGCACTGAACTTTTGAAATGTTGGCGCTTTAGATGGTCTCAACAAGGACTCTCCAGAAGTGATACCGCTGGCCGCAAAATTGCAGTGATTTCAGGGCTAGGAACTCCTCCGTCATCGTGAACACCTTTGCGTGAAAGACCCACGCAAAGATGCAAGACGACTTAGCATGACGGGGACTCACGATCTGTTACGCGAAAGAAATAGGCCTACTTCATGTCCGCCTGTAGTGCACGGTATGTGCGGTTGCGCGCACCAAGAATAAGTGCGCCGATGAATGCTGCCAGCAGCGAGCCGCACAGCACACCGACCTTCACATATTGGGCTTCTTCACCTTGCGCGCCGAAGGCTAGTTCTCCGACCAGTAGTGAAACGGTGAAACCGATGCCGGCGATAAATGACATACCGAGCAAGTCGATCCACTTGATGCTGCGGTCTAACTCGATACCGGGAAGCTTGGTGACCAAGAAGGTCGCGGTGGTAATGCCTATAGATTTGCCCAGGATCAGGCCCGCGATGATGCCTAGTGCAACGGGGCTGAGCAAGGATTCGCGCAGTCCCGCAAAACCACCGATAGCAACGCCGGCGGCGAAGAAAGCGAAAATTGGGATGGCGATGATCGAGGAGGCAATGCTCCAACGGTCAGCAAAATGAGCTGCTAATCCTTCGTAGACTGGTTCCCCGTCTTTGTTCTTTCCAACGTTGACTCGTGCACGCTTAGAAGCGATAACGGGCACCATGAAGCCCAAAAGCACTCCGGCAACAGTGGCATGAATACCCGAAGCATGAACTAACGCCCACACGCTCACTCCCAGAGGTATGAGGATCCACCACGCACGGACTCCGCGCTGCACTGCAATAGTAAAGAGTGCTAGCGGAAGTAGTGCAATGAGCAGTGGGAGCCACGCCAGATCATCGGTGTAGAAGATGGCGATGATCGAAATGGCGAGCAGATCATCTACTACCGCCAACGTCAGCAAGAAGGTGCGCAGGGCCGGGGGTAGGAATTTTCCGACCACCGCAATCACGGCTACGGCGAAGGCGATATCGGTCGCCGCCGGAATCGCCCATCCATTGATTGCGCTGCTGCCGGAAGTGGTGATGACGAGGGTGTAAAACACTGCGGGTAGCGCGACGCCACCAACGGCAGCGGCGATGGGGACTAGCGCGGTGCGCGGGTTGCGCAGTTTGCCAACTACGAACTCCTCTTTAAGCTCCAGGCCCACCACAAAGAAGAAGATGGCTAGCAGGCCGTCAGCGGCCCAGGCTCCGACGGAAAGATTCAGGTGCAGTGATTCGGGACCAAAGGTGAAATCTCGCAGATTCTCATACCAGGGTGCGGCCGGAGAATTGGCGAGAATCAGAGCGGCAATTGTCGCGCAAAGCAACAACAGGCCACCCATGGAATCTTGTTTGAGCGTCTGATTGATTCCGCGCCAGATGGCATGCGGTGCTTGACGGGTTGCGTCAGAAGATGGGTGCGACAAAATAAGGTGTCCTTCTTAGAGAAAGGGAAAATGGCGCGAAGGCGCGCGAAAGGTACCTAATAAAAGTGTGTGGGGCGCGCGATTAGTAGCGCGGTGGTGGGCAGCCAGCGATTTCGCCGTGCGCGTTCGTTCCCCAGGAACTCATCCACCCGTTGGTGCCACTGGCACGCTTGGTCAGCAGTTTCCCCTTAGGAAAAACGGCAGCGGTCAAGCGCTGCACATGCGTGATAACCAAGTAGGACATACTTCAACTCTATAGTGTCGGGCCACTGGCCCCTAATGCGGTTTTTGTCCGCTACTTCCTGCTATTGGTAGCTAGAAAATGTCCCCGAAATGGTCTGAATGCGCGAGCAGTGCTCACTCATTTGGTATGCAGGTCAGCGATGAATGATTCGGCTCGTTCAAGATTTAGTGCCAACTTATTGCGCTTGGTGATGGCTCGTTCGGTGTATTCGTCGAGCTTAACACGTGCGGTTTTGTTGCCCGGTTCAGCGTCCAAAATGTCTACTGTATCTAGCAGTTCGCCCATCTCTTCCAAGGTGAAACCCAGTGGCTTCATAGAACGGATGACCAGCATGCGCTGTAAATCTGATTCGGTATATAAGCGAAATCCGCCCTCGCTACGGGTACTGGCCGGCAGGAGTCCCACCTCATCGTAGTGACGGATGGTGCGGTGTGAGAGTCCTGTGGCCTCGACCATGTCACCAATGTGTAGGGTGCGCGTGTTGGTGGCTATTGGTTCGGGTTCAGTCATGGGATCCTCCGTGATCGTCAATTACAACCCTACCCTCACGTTAGGTTAGAGTTGAACTAGATTTTGCAAGCCCTACCGAAGAGGTAGCCCTTGACTCCTACTGAGCGCAACGACGCGCTACCAAGAATTCTATGCAATCCCAAGGGCTTATGCCCTAAATCCATCAATGAATGGAGTCTCATTCGTGAGCACACAAGCACCCGTAGAACACCAAGCTCTCACACCCGTGGAGCGGCAATCGGTGCTACGAACCTTGAAGTCTCCGCGTCTACTTAAAACCGAAGTACTCGCCGGACTGGTCGTCGCGCTGGCCCTCATTCCAGAGGCCATCGCCTTCTCCATCATCGCCGGAGTTGACCCACGCATTGGTCTCTTTGCGTCCTTTACCATGGCGGTCTCAATCGCCTTCCTTGGCGGACGTCCCGCCATGATTTCCGCCGCTACCGGTGCCATCGCCCTAGTGATCGCACCGTTGGTGGAAAGTCACGGTATTGACTACTTCATCGCCGCAGTAATTATGGCCGGCATTTTCCAGGTTCTTCTTGCGGTCTTAGGAGTTGCCAAACTGATGCGGTTCATTCCGCGTCAGGTGATGGTTGGCTTCGTCAATGCGCTGGCGATCCTGATTTTCATGTCCCAGGTCCCAGAACTACTAGGTGTCCCTTGGCTGGTCTACCCACTGACCGCGCTGGGACTGTTGATCGTGTTCGGCCTACCGAAACTTACTACCGCGATCCCAGCTCCGCTGGTCGCCATCGCCGTCTTGACCCTCATCACCGTTTTTGCGTCCCTGGCTGTTCCTACGGTAGGGGACAAGGGAGACCTACCTGAATCTCTGCCGGCGCTGTTCTTCCCGGATATTCCGTTGAACCTTGAGTCGTTGCAGATTATTTTCCCCTACGCCCTGGCTATGGCCTTCGTGGGACTTCTTGAATCACTAATGACTGCCAAGTTGGTAGATGATGTCACCGACACGCACTCGAACAAGACCCGCGAGTCTTGGGGACAGGGCGCCGCAAATATTATTACCGGTTTCTTTGGCGGCATGGGTGGTTGCGCGATGATCGGGCAAACCATGATCAACGTGAAAGCTTCCGGCGCGCGTACACGAATTTCCACCTTCCTTGCCGGTGTCTTCCTGCTGATCTTGGTGGTCGTCTTAGGCGATATTGTTGCGCTGATCCCGATGGCCGCTCTGGTTGCCGTGATGATCTTTGTATCGATTGCAACCTTCGACTGGCACAGTATCAAGCCCTCCACTCTGCGTATGATGCCTAAGAGCGAAACCACCGTCATGCTGGTGACCGTGATCTTCACCGTTGCCACCCACAACCTCGCAATCGGCGTCGGCGCCGGTGTATTGACCGCGATGGTGCTCTTCGCAAACCGCGTGGCACACTTCGTGACGGTGACCCGCACGGTGGAAGAACATTTTGATCAGGAAATTGCGAAGTATGTGGTCAATGGAGAGTTATTCTTCGCTTCGTCCAATGACTTGTACACGCAGTTCAACTACGCTGAGGATCCTGAGAACGTCGTCATTGATATGCATCAATCACATCTGTGGGATGCCTCGACCATAGCGGCTTTAGATTCCATTACGGACAAGTACGAAAAGTATGGGAAAAATGTGGAAGTTTCAGGTCTGAACCTGGCCAGTACCAATATGCGTGAACGCATGCGTGGAAAGCTCGGCGGTCACTAAGCGAAGTGGAATAAAAAGTGGCGACGGAATCAAACCCGTCGCCACCTTTTGAATAAGAAATCTTCTAGTTTGCGCCGAGCACGTCAATCGAGTCGATCGCGGCGTTTGCATCCTTAGCTAAACGTTCTGGCATTGGTGCACTCTTTGCGGAATCAGCGGCGATCTTTTGGCCTTCATCGCTGACTACGTAGTGACCGAAGGTTTTGATCAGCTCCACGGTCTGCGGATCCTCGTATGAACTGCAGAACAGCAAGTAGGAGACCAGTACCAACGGATATGCTCCGGGTGCTGTGGTCTTCCGGTCTAGTTCAAGGGCAATATCGTGGGTATCTCGGCCTTCGACGCGTTTAGATTCCGCTACTGCTAGGGCAGCTGCCTCTCCGCTAACCTCGACAAACTCGTCACCAACCTTGAGCTTTACCTTGCCCAAGGTTGCGTCAACGAGTGAATCGTCGGCGTAAGCGATGGTGCCTTCGGTGCGTGCCACGGTGGTTACGACGCCGGCGTTACCCTGCGCTTTTTCCAAGGAAATATCGTTAGGCCAGCTACCATCGGGCTCGTACTTCCAGACCTTCGGCGCGGCGCTATGCAGATATTCGGTGAAGTTTTCGGTGGTGCCTGAATCATCGGAGCGTGCCACTACCGTCATCGGGACATCGGGCAGTTCTACCCCTGGGTTGAGCTTGGCGATCGCAGGATCTTGCCAAGAGCGGATGTCCCGGTTGAAGATACCGGCGATGGTGTCCGCGTCAAGGTTCAATTCATTGATACCTGGCAGGTTGAACGTGATGGCTATAGGGGAGATATAGGCGGGGATGTTGATGGCACCACCCGGTCCGCAAGTCTGTTGCGAGCGCTTGACCTCTTCGTCTTTGAGGTACGCATCTGAGCCAGCGAATTCTGTAGCTGAGGCCAGCAGGCCTTCGCGTCCGGCGCCGGAGCCAACCGAGGCATACTGCACCTGTACCTTGGGATGCAGGACAGAGAAACCGGTAGTCCACGCGTTCATGGCAGCGTTCTGTGCAGTGGAGCCACCACCGGTCAAGGTGCCACGCAAGTCGGAGGTATTTGCCTTAGCGGCCTCCTTCTGCGCCTCACCGAGCGGATAGTCGGAGCCGCACCCGGTTAGTAACACGGTGATTCCAAGTCCGAGTGCCGCGACGGAACTCGGGGATCGAAGAGCGAAACGTCGAGGTGGATTAGTTGGGCGCATCAGGGCTCCTGAGGTGCTGGGAGAGTCAGGGAGGGGGGAAGAAAAGTTAGCAGTGGTGTCACGGCAGCTGCGAACAGCCACCGTGACACCGGAGGGTTATTTTTCTGCTAGTTCGACATTGCCATGCAATGTGCCAGTTGCAAAACCGATGGTCAGCGGTTCCGCCGACCCGCAGCAAGAATCCTGCGAGTCGTTGGCCTGTTTATTCGGAGCTTCGGTCCCACAGCAATCAGTGGCCGGAGCAGCCTCAACGGTTGACCCGCAGCATGAATCGGCAACAGGTGCTGGTTCGCTGGAGCAGGATGAAGCCGCCGCTGGCGCGTCGCAGGAGCCACCTAGATCGGTAGAACATACTCCGGTCTCAGGGAGGTCCAGTTCAACTCTGCGGGCAGCCTCGTGATCTCCGGATAGGTGAGCGGCGATGGAGCGAACCTGCTCGTAACCGGTGGCCATCAGGAAGGTAGGTGCGCGTCCGTAGCTCTTCATGCCAACGATGTAGAAGTTCTTCTCCGGGTGGGAAAGCTCCTTCTCGCCGTGGGCGCTGACGGTGCCGCAGCTGTGGAATTCTGGATCGATCAAAGGACCCAAGGCACTGGGTGCTTCAACGGTCTGGTCAAGATCCAAACGCAGTTCTGAGAGCATGCTCAGATCCGGACGGAAGCCGGTGGCCGGAACGATTCGGTCCACTTCCAGCACTCGGCCGTCAGCTAGCTTCACGCTCAACTTCTCGCCGACCGTCAGGGAACTAACGGACACGTTTTCTACTAGGTTGACGTGCTCATTTTCTACCAGTCGACGAAGCGAAGTGCCCAGCTGCCCGCGTGCGGGAAGCTCATCTGCTGCTCCGCCGCCGTAAAGACGAATCGGGTTTGCCTGACCGCGCAAGCCCCACAACACCTTGGTGTCAGGGTGTTCTTTCTGCAAACGGCCCAGCGAGATGATGGTGTTCGCCGCCGAGTGGCCGGCGCCAAGTACCAGGATGGTTTTGTCAGCAAGATCTTCGCTGTCTGCACCCAATGGATCTGGCAAGGGGGACGTGATGAAGCCTGCGGCGCGGGCTTCGGCCTCGCCAATTGCCTCGATACCGGAACGTCCTACCGGGTTTGGCTGGTTCCAGGTGCCGGTGGCATCAATGACTGCGCGTGCCTGAAGGTCTACAGTGCCCTGCGTGGTTTCGGTGCGGATCAAGAACAACGACTCATCGCGGTCTGCGGTGCGTGCCTTATCAATGCCTCGACCATCCTGATGCAAGCGACTGATCTTGGTCACTCGGTGACCGTATTTGATCTGTGAGGCTAGCTTGGGGTGATTTGCCAGAGGCTCGAGGTATTGCTCCAGTAGTTCAGCGCCGGTAGGCAACTTGGTTTCCCGTGGGGCTGCCCAGTCGCTGGTGTTTTCCAGCAAGCGTCGCGCGGCGGCATCGATGTTGAAGCGCCAGGGGGAGAACAACTTAATGTGCTTCCACTGCTCAATGGCGGCGCCAACGCTTGCTCCTGCTTCGAGAACTAGAACTTCTTGGTCCTGTTCGATCAGGTGTGCGGCGGCTGCCAGACCGGTTGGTCCGGCGCCAATGACAACTACGGGATAGTTCGTGGTCATTTTGACTCCTAAAAGACGGATTTACGCGGTGGGTAGAAGCTCTGCGATGAGCGTCTGAATACGTCCACGAATGTCATCGCGGATCGGGCGAACAGCATCGACACCCTGGCCAGCCGGGTCATCAAGCTTCCAGTCCTCGTACCGCTTGCCTGGGAAGATTGGGCACGTATCGCCGCAACCCATAGTGATCACGACGTCTGAGTCTTTGACGGCCTCAGTGGTTAGGATCTTCGGAGTTTCGGCGGACATATCGATGCCCAACTCGTTCATAGCTTCAACCGCGGCCGGGTTGACCGTGTTGGCCGGCGCCGAACCTGCTGAGCGTACCTCGATACGACCTTCGGAGAGGTGTGAGAGGAATGCTGCGGCCATCTGCGAACGGCCGGCATTGTGGACACAAACGAATAATACTGATGGCTTTTCAATGGTGCTCATGGATGATCTCCTAGGAAGAAATAGTTGTCGAAGTGGTGGGGAAGAATTTTCTGGCCCACAAGGCTACGGAGACCAATGCAACGAGGATTGGTACCTCAATTAGCGGGCCGACTACGCCTGCCAGAGCCTGTCCACTGGTAGCTCCGAAGGTTGCGATAGCCACGGCGATGGCTAGCTCAAAGTTATTGCCAGCAGCGGTGAATGCCAGCGTGGTGGTGCGTGGGTAGCCGAGCTTTAGCGCGTGGCCGATAAGCATTCCGGCTCCGAAAACCACAACGAAGTAGATCAATAGCGGAATCGCCATGCGCACTACGTCCAGTGGCTTGGAGATGATGTTGTCGCCTTGCAACGCGAAGAGCAACACAATGGTGAACAGCAGTCCGTATAGCGCCCATGGTCCGATTTTTGGCAAGAATTTATTCTCGTACCAGTCGCGTCCCTTGATCTTTTCACCGAAGGTTCGCGTGAGGAATCCGGTGAGTAGTGGAATGCCCAGGAAGACTAAGACCGAAAGCGTGATCGCGGCGATGGAGAATTCTGCGCTAGTGGTTTCCAATCCGAGCCAAGATGGAAGGAGCTGTAGGTAGAACCAGCCCAGAGCGCCGAAGGCAAACACCTGGAAGACGGAGTTGATAGCGACCAATACCGCAGCAGCTTCACGGTCACCGCATGCCAGATCGTTCCAGATGAAAACCATGGCAATACAACGAGCAAGGCCTACGATGATCAGACCGGTGCGGTATTCGGGAAGGTCTGCAAGGAACACCCAGGCCAAGACGAACATGAACGCCGGAGCCAATACCCAGTTGATCACTAGTGAAGTGATCATAAGTTTCTTATCGGCCAACACCCGACCAGTTTCGTTGTAACGGACCTTCGCAAGGACCGGATACATCATCACTAGCAGGCCGATAGCGATCGGCACCGAAACCCCAGCGATGGTGAAACGATCTAGGAGCGCGCCAATTTGCGGGAAGATACGCCCTAATCCCAGACCGACGCCCATAGCTAGCAGGATCCATAGCGCGAGATATCGGTCAAGGAAAGAAAGTTTTACCGACACGGGGGCCGTGTCAGGCGCGGTCGTAGGTGTCACGCAGGCATCGCTCCAAAAGTAGACATCGACGAATGTCGATGTCTCGAGTATGGTTGTCTATATCGACGTTTGTCAATCTCTGTAAAGAGTGTAGAAAAGGGCCGTCCACATGAGTGCAACCACCACAGATACTGTTGAGTTGGGTCTACAGATAACCGATGAGACGTGCTGTGTTCCAGCTTCTGGTGACAAGGTTTTGCAGCTCACGGAAGCCGAGCTGCTCGCCGCGCGCTTCAAAGCCTTGAGCGATCCCAACCGACTGCGGATTCTTTCCATCGTGTCGTCAAGCGAAGAGTTGGAAACCTGCGTCTGTGACTTATCTGAGCCGCTGGGGTTGAAACAACCCACGGTCTCCCACCATTTGAAGATCCTGGTTGACGCGGGCATCCTGCATCGCGAAAAGCGTGGGGTGTGGGCATACTTTTCTGTAGTTCCCGGGGCTTTAGAATCCTTGGCCTCGAGCTTATTGCCCAAGAACTAAACGTCGGCCCAGCCTTTGGCGAGTGACGCAATTTTTCAGTCACTTACTAACAGGCAATATGAAAATGCTCAGGCTTGGCATAGTTCAAAGCCGATGGTTTTCTTTCGTATCTAGCTAAGATCATCGTTTTAGCTTTGGACCAAAAATAGAGTAATCCAAGATGGCAAAAGTTCTTTTCTGAGCAGTCCACAACCCGTGAAAACCCCACCAAAATGTCGGTACCACGCGGGAAAATAGACTATGAGCATTCAGCATGCATTCACCAACGACGACGACGAACACCGTCTACCGCTGAACCCGCCAGGAACCAGGAACATCTCCCACCTCGACGGACCACTCACTAGCGCGATTGAACACGAAAACGAATTCGCGCAAGTCCTAGAACTCGCCTCCACCCTCTACCACGGACCGGCACGCACCAACCCCAGCCAAGGACTCACCGAACTCCAAGCCATCGCCCACCTACGCCGTGCCCTAGACGCAGCCGAAGCAGTGATCCTCACCGACAGCATCGAACTGGTCGCCCACGCAGCCGCCGAATACACTGCCGACACCACCAGCACCGCCCCTGCAGGTGAAACAGAAAAGCAACGCGACCAACGCATCAGCGCACACTACTACGGGGTGGACCCCGCCAGCGACCAGATCATCACCTCCAGCTTCGTCGCGGAAGCGGCCGTCGCCTTGCGTGAAACGGTCGAGAAAACACGGTCGAAACTGTTCACCGCCAAAGGACTACGCTACCTATGTCCTGAGACGTTGAACGCGTTGTCCCGCGGGCTGATCACCACTAAAGCCGCCCAAGAGATGGTGAAGCAAGCACAAGACCTTGCCCCAGAGGATATCCGCCGCATGGAGCACTCACTCTTACCGGTTGCGAAGACCGCCAGTGACGCTAGTTTTAGTCAGCGTGCCCGCCGGTTGCACCGTAAATTAGATCCCGTCTCGGCTGCTGATCGTCACGAATCTGCGAAGGAGGCACGGTGTGTGACCGTGTGGGATGAGCCTGATGGGATGGCCGCGTTGAAGCTTTACGCACCAGCGCAGGACGTGTACTCGATTTATAACACGGTGAAATATTTTGCCCAGCAAGACGTAGACCCAGACGATACTCGGACCCAAGCACAACGTCACGCAGATATTCTGCGTGACGCGCTCTTAGACGGATGGCCCACTACCAATGGGACACCGTTGAAACCGCGAGTAGTGGTGACTATCCCGGCGGTGGAAGCACTGGTGAATCCTCGCCGGGGGCTAGCTGACCTTGAAGGGTACGGTCCCATCCCGATGGGAGTGGCGTTGAAGTTAGCTCAGGATGCTCCCTCGATGGTGCGGGTGCTCACTGATCCGTGGACTGGGGCGGCTATTGATGTGGGACGTGCGAAGTATCGTCCGTCGGCAGCGTTAAAAGATTTGTTGTTGGTCCGTGACCAGTGTTGCCGTTTTCCGGGGTG
>NZ_PCQA01000005.1 GCF_002979915.1 Arthrobacter sp. MYb213 | reverse complement strand
CTGAACCGGGGTGGTGTCTGGTTCTTTTGGTGTTGTTTGCTGGTTCTCTAGGCCTAGTCTTTGACTGAACGAAAAACGCCGTCAGCGTCAGGACATTAAGGTCCTGACTGAAAGCAGCATAAGTGAATGAAAATTTCGTTCACTTATCTGGCCGGGACCTTCGAACCTTGTTGCTGGCTACAGCCAGCGCGGGCGACTTACTTCGGGCACTTCGCCGTGGCATGCGGTATTGGTTCCAAGTTTCGGCCCCGAACGAAAGTTTTTGCCAGTGGCCCCTCGCCCCTATCTACAACAACCGGATTGGCTATCAGCCCCGGATGTAAGTTCGAACCTGCGGTTGGTAGTGAACGAAATTTTCGTTCACTAAATTCTCTGAACCCACGCCAGACCCACGGCAGCCGTTTTGCCCTGTAGTCCTGCCTAAGGACAAATGAAAGATGGCGTGTAATGCGAATCCTTGCGGACTGCACTACACGCCATCTTGAAGATTTTCAGCCGAAATTACTCGACGAACTCTTCCATATCTACATCTTTGGTGTCACGGGTAAGGAACAGCGCCACCAAGGTGAGTACGGCGGCAATTGCCAGGTAGATGCCCACACCCGTCGTGCTGCCATTTCCTGCGCTCCACAACGCGATTGCCACGAACGAAGCCGGAGCTGCACCAATGACCGAGGACAGGTTGTAAGCAACCGCGGATCCGGTGTAACGCACGTTGGAAGGGAAAAGCTCAGGCAAATATGAGGCCATCGGACCGAAAGTTAGACCCATGAGGGTGAAACCGACAATCAGACCTGCCATCGCTGCAGCTTGTCCGGGGCCGAAGAATAGCGTCCAGGCTAAACCGAAAATTAGAATTCCGATGGTAACCCAAATCAAGAACTTACGACGGCCAAATTTCTCGGCCAACGGTCCCGAAACCATGGTGAAAATACCGAAGAATACGACACCGATAATCAGCATGGTCAGGAAGGTTGGGCGTTCAATTCCCAGACCTGGAACAAATCCTTCAGCGTTAAAGGTTTTGCCGGCCGCCTTCGCAGTAGCCTCCCCTTGTTCAACCGATGAAGCTGTAGTGCCGTATGTCAGGGTGAACGAGGTCATGAGGTAGAACAGCACGTAGGTAGCCAACATGATGAAGGTACCGGCCAGAGTTGGGCGCCAGTGGTGTTTCATCGTGACCGAGAAAGGCGATTTTACAACCTTCTTCTCGTTAAGTACCTTCTGGAATGACAAGGATTCAACGAGCTTCAAACGTACCCACAGGCCAATGACCACCATAACGGCGGAGAAGTAGAACGGTACGCGCCAGCCCCAAGCTAAGAACTGCTCTGCGGTCAAAGTGGTCTGCAGGACCACGAAGATCAGGTTAGACAGGATAAAGCCGACCGGTGCTCCCAATTGCGGGAAGGTGCCGTAGATAGCTCTCTTGTTCTTTGGAGCGTTCTCCGTGGCAAGCAATGCCGCGCCAGACCATTCGCCACCAAGCGCCAGGCCCTGAGCGAAACGCAAAATCACCAAAGCCAGCGGTGCGAGGATCGTCCAGTGCCCCTGCGCAGCAGGCAGGAAGCCCATCAGGAAGGTAGCGATACCCATCAGAAGCAATGACGCAACCAGAGTTCCCTTACGTCCCAACCTGTCGCCGTAGTGGCCGAAGATTATGGAGCCAAGCGGGCGCGCAACGAATGCCACACCAAAGATGGCAAAGGAAGACAAAATGGCGTTAATAGGCGTTGCGTTAGGGAAGAACAGCGTGGGGAAAACCAATACCGACGCGGTGGCGTAAGCATAAAAGTCGAAGAATTCGACGGTGGTGCCGATCATGCTGGCGAACAGCACGCGACCCCTGGTGTTTTCCTTTGGCGCTACTGTCTGGTTAGCCTGCGACATGCTGGCGGCTCCTTCTAGGATGCGAATAAAGGCTCGTTTATGACTTCAATAATGGTACGTCGAACTGACCAGCATGTGGATACTTGTGTCCAACATTCGGACACATTTCTTTCATCAAGTTATTTTGACCTTGAGTTTGGACGCTGACCTGCTGAAAAATCACTTCAAAATAATGAGACTGAAGAGCTTCAGATCCCAGCGGCGCTTATACCAAAAACGTGTCCGCGTGTGAAGCGCTTCACACAAATTCCGCTAAATTTGAACGTGGCTGGCAGCGCAGATTGCAGTGGAACCCGAAAACTGAAAAAGCCGGGCTTCCTGATCACATCAGGAAGCCCGGCTTTTACTCGGAACGGGTGAAACTACATACGGCGGTGCAACCGTCGCGCAGCTTCAGCCAACGAACCTGACAAGGATGGGTAAACCGAGAAGGTTTCCGCGACATCATCTACGTGCAAGCTGTTTTGCACGGCGAGCGCGAGTGAGAAGATGAGCTCACTGGCACGTGGTGCAACGACAACGCCACCAATAACGGTTCCCGAACCCTTGCGTGAAACGATTTTCACGAAGCCCTTTTCAACGTTCATCATCTTTGCACGAGCGTTCGTGTTCAGATCTACCTTGATGATGTTGGCCTGGTATTTGCCTTCGGCTACTGCCCGCTGGGAAACACCAACCGTGGCAATTTCCGGGGAAGTAAAGACGTTCGAGGAGACCAGATTCAAATCCAATGGCTTCACTGAGTCACCTAGCAAGTGAGCTACGGCGATACGCCCCTGCATAGCTGCTACCGACGCCAACGCGAAGACACCGGTGCAGTCACCGGCCGAATAAATGTTCGTCACGGTGGTGCGTGAAACGCCATCAACCTTGATGTGGCCAGAATCAGTTAGCTGCACGCCAACTTCTTCTAGTCCCAGACCTTCGGTGTTAGGAATACCGCCAACTGCAATCAGGCAGTGGCTTCCTTCAAGCACTCGGCCGTCTGCCAACGAAACGAAGACCTTATCGCCCTTACGCTCGACGCCCTCGGCGCGAGCCTGTGAGACAACGTTTACACCGTTTTCTTTGAAAGTGTCTTCCAGTACTGCCGCGGCGTCTGCATCCTCGCCCGGAAGCACACGATCACGCGAGGAGACTAAGGTCACCTTGGCGCCTAGGAGATTGTAGGCGGAAGCGAACTCTGCACCGGTAACACCGGAACCAACGACGATCAGGTGCTCTGGCACCTCGTTCATGTTATAAATCTGGGTCCAGTTGAAGATGCGCTCGCCATCTGGTTTGGCGGTAGGAAGTTCACGCGGGTGGGCACCGACAGCCAGCAAAATTGCGTCTGCTTCGATGGTCTGTTCCGAACCATCTGGGTGACTTACGGCGATGTTTTTACGGTCTAGGAGACGGCCTTCGCCGACCACAATACGCACTCCGGCACGTTCTAGGCCGGTACGAATGTCGCTGGACTGCTCCTTGGCGAGTTCCAGCAATCGGTGGTTGACCACCGAGAAGTCGGTTTGCGCGTCATCGATACCCTCGATGTGTACACCGAAGGTTTCCGCGTGCTGGACACGGCGTACCGCGTCAGCGGTGGCAATGAGGGTTTTTGACGGTACGACGTCGGTAAGAACCGCCGAACCACCCATCCCTGCACGTTCCACCACGGTGACATTGGCACCTAGTTGGGCGGCTCCCATGGCAGCTTCATAGCCACCTGGTCCACCACCGAGGATTACTAAACGGGTTGCTTTATTCCTAGGATCTGCGCTCACATTTCCCATTGTTCCCCATGCACAGCTTTTGCGCACATCACGATCGAGTGAATTTCCTCCATATGCCACCGGTTCCACCTGACAAAGGGGCTACCTACCGGTAGCGTATTTCACGTGAATGATATGCAAAATGACCCACAGGCGTTGGCGGCACAGGCCGCCCAGGTAATTGCCGAGCAAACTAATGTCGAAAAGCACGATATTGCTCTGGTCCTCGGCTCCGGCTGGGGCGAAGCCGCTGAGCTAATTGGCGAGCGAACCCACACGCTCGATGCCACCACCATCCCTGGCTTCCATGCTGCGGCCGTACCCGGCCACCGCGGCACTATTTCCTCGATTCTGACCGAATCGGGTAAGCGCATTCTTGTCCTTGGCGCGCGCACCCACTACTACGAGGGCCGTGGTGTGCGTTCGGTAGTGCACCCCATCCGTACGGCAGCGGCCGCCGGTTGCACCCAGCTGGTGTTGACCAACGGTTGTGGCGGGTTGAACCCGAATTGGACCCCGGGCACCCCGGTCCTGATCTCGGATCACATCAACCTCACCGCGACTTCTCCGTTGGAAGGAGCCACCTTTGTGGATCTGACCGACCTGTACTCTTCGCGCCTGCGTGATATTGCTCGTGAAGTTGACCCAACCCTGGACGAGGGCGTCTACGCACAGTTCACCGGTCCACACTACGAAACCCCGGCAGAGGTGCAGTACGCCAAAACCATTGGCGCCGATCTGGTGGGCATGTCCACCGCTTTGGAAGCCATTGCCGCCCGCCACGCTGGAATGGAAATTTTCGGCATTTCGTTAGTCACCAATTTAGCTGCCGGTATTAGCCCCATTCCGCTAAGCCATGAAGAGGTCATTGAGGCCGGCCAGACCGCCGGCCCACGCATCTCCAAGCTACTGGCACAAATCATCGCCCGCCTCTAGGCGAGAAACACTTTCACCTGTAGAGCCAAGGAAAACGATGAATCAAACCGAGAAAAACCAACTCCTCGCGCAGGCAACCGACTGGGCCGCTCAGGATCCTGATCCGGCCACCGCCCATGAGCTTCGTGCACTGATCTCCAACGTTGAGTCCGGCGACGGACCTGCATTAGAAGATCTAGCCGATCGTTTCAGCGGAGTACTCGAATTCGGCACCGCCGGGTTGCGTGCCGAGCTTGGCGCCGGCCCCATGCGGATGAACCGGGTAGTGGTGATGCGCACCGCTTCCGGAATCGCGCGCTTTTTGTCCGAGCGCGCCGCCGGGGCGTACACCCCTAAGGTGGTGATCGGTTTTGACGCACGTTATAACTCGGATGTGTTTGCCACGGATTCGGCTGCGGTGTTTACCGCGGCCGGATTCGAGGTATTGCTGATGCCTTCGGCACTGCCCACACCAGTGCTGGCATGGGCAGTGCGCACCTTTGGTGCCGAAGCCGGCGTGATGGTCACGGCCAGCCACAATCCGCCGCGCGATAACGGTTATAAGGTCTACGTCGGAGGAAAGGTTGCCGACGAGGTGGGCCGCGGCGCACAGATTGTCTCCCCCATCGACGCGCAGATTGCCGCGTTGATCGATGCAGATCAACCCGTAGCGGACATTAAACGCGTCGACTCGGGCTGGACCGTACTTCCGGGAGCCGGCGAAGATGGCGACATCGAAGCGTCCTACCTAGATTCAATCGGTAACGTTATTCCTCGCGCCGATGGATCACTTGCCGCCGCACGAAAGAATCTGAAGGTGGTAGTCACCGCGATGCACGGCGTCGGTGGGCACACCATGCGTTTAGCACTGCTCAACGCCGGGTTCAGCGACGTACATATGGTCCCCGAGCAGGAACATCCGGATCCAGATTTCCCGACGGTGAAGTTCCCTAACCCGGAGGAGCCAGGCGCCATTGACTTATCCCTTGCACTAGCTCGGAAGCTCGGAGCGGATCTGGTCATTGCTAATGACCCGGATGCAGACCGTTGTGCCGCAGCCATTCATGACGGTAGCGCTTGGCGAATGCTGCGCGGGGACGAGGTCGGTTGGTTACTCGGCGACCAACTTTCGCGCATCCTTCCGGCCGAGCAGAAGCTGGCAAATTCCATCGTTTCATCTCGCATGTTGGCGGCTATCGCCAAGGACAGCGGAAGAGAACATGAGGAAACGCTCACCGGCTTTAAATGGATTGCCCGCGTGGAAAACCTCGGATTCGGCTACGAAGAAGCGTTGGGCTACGCGGTAGCCCCTTCACTGGTGCGTGACAAGGACGGTATGTCCGCGGCTTTAGTTCTCGCAGATCTAGCGGCGGAGCTGAAGGCCAGCTCAAACAGTATCCAGGGCAGGTTAGACGAGCTCGCGGCCAAACACGGCGTACATGTCACCGACCAGCTTTCGATGCGCTTCACCGACCTGTCGCAGATCCCGGTGCTGATGGACAAGATCCGCACCCACGCTCCGGCGCAGCTTGCCGGAGCGGCGGTCACCGAGGTCACTGACCTTTCACAAGGCACCGAGAAGCTGCCTGCCACCAACGCCATGGTGCTGCACACCTTCACCGGCGCACGCGTTATTGTGCGCCCCTCGGGCACAGAGCCAAAACTGAAATGCTACCTGGAAACCGTAGAGCATGCCGAGGATCTGGCTGACGTTCCGGCGGCTCGGGCACGTGCCACGGCGCAGTGCCAAGCGATCAAGACTGAACTTGAAGCATTCCTCACAAACTAATCCGAACCTACGAACGAATAAAAGAGGATCACGATGTCCGAATTAAGTGCTCGCGAAATCGCTGGCTACATTGACCACACCCTGCTCGCGCAGAATGCCTCCCGCGAACAGATCATCACGATCTGCGAGGAAGCGAAGAAGTACGAATTTAAATCAGTCTGCGTTAACCCACTATGGGTATCGACCGTCTCGCGCGAACTGGCAGAGTCCAACCTGTTGACTTGTTCGGTGATTGGTTTCCCACTGGGCACCTCCACCACCGCGACCAAGGTCTTTGAAACCCGCACCGCGGTAGCCGACGGCGCCAATGAAATCGATATGGTCATCGATGTGGCCGCAGCGCTGCGCGGAGATCGTGACTCCCTGGTCAACGAGATCTTCGCCATTGCACAGGCAGCCCATGAGGGTGGCGCAATCTTGAAGGTCATCATCGAAACCTGCCTACTCACCGACGAGGCAAAGGTGCTCGCTTGCGAGGCAGCGAAGGCTGCCGGAGCCGATTTTGTGAAGACTTCAACCGGCTTCTCTACCGGTGGCGCGACAGTTGAAGACGTCGCGTTGATGCGTCAAACCGTCGGCCCAGACCTCGGAGTGAAGGCTTCGGGCGGGGTGCGCAGCGTCGAAACCGCGCGGGCAATGATTGCTGCCGGCGCAACACGTCTCGGTTCCAGCTCAGGAGTTGCTATCCTAGAGGGAGAGCAAAGCGGATCCGCTTACTAAGATCCCGCACCCATTCGTTTCCTCAAGGAGAAAAAGTGTACTCGAACGGCAAGAACACCGCCCACTCAGGTGAAGGTCGCCTCGTTGGCAACATCGTTAATACCCTAATCTTCACGGTGATGTTCGCTGCCGGTCTTTACGCCCTGTCTTACTGGACGTTGGAGACCGCTTGGTGGCCAACCATTGCATGCTTCGCGCTGTGCTTCTTGGCCTTTGCGATTCCAATGCACCTGATGGGTCGCGCGGACTCTATCGAAGAGGCAGCCGCAGCAAACGCTGCCCTGTAATTTTCGCTTGAGCATTGTGGGGGAGGCCGAAAGGCCTCCCCCACAATTCGTTAACCGGGTATTCTGCCCTTGTTCCAGATCATGACGCGCACTAGCCTCGACTTATGATCAGTACTTTTAGTGAACAGCTCGAGGTCTTCTGGCGCAGCGCCAAGGGGAAAAGCCCACAGACGCTACGCGAAGAACTTGATGAACTACTGGCTCAGCGGCCAGCCGGAGACGCGGTGGTACTCTTTGAGCGAGCCTCACTGCACGACTATCTCGGCGAAGAAGCCCAAGCCGTGGAACCCTACCGGGCGGCGATAGCCACCGGCCTTGAACCAGACAAACTGGACGAAGCGCGTATTCAACTAGCCAGCACGCTACGCAACTTAGGCGAAGCCGGCCAGGCGGTGGAACTATTGCAATTGATCCAGACACCAAGCCACGTGTACCGCGATGCTCAGGCATTCCTAGCGCTCGCCCTATACGATGCAGGAGAGCCCCAGCAGGCGCTACGTGTAGCTTTGCAAACGCTGGCACCCACCCTCAGCCTTTATGGACGTCCGGTACGTGACTACGCCAAGGAACTGGCGGGCACCAGTTAATCGGTACCCGCCACCGGCTACTGAGCGTTGCTCGGCACCACCGGGGCAGGCTCGAAGATCCCGTAAAGCAGACGCTCGGCCCATTCAAGGATCGCTTCATCGGCGAGGTCCCGTCCGCCCACCGGAGAGGTACGCGGCTTCGGAATGAAGATCGCGTTGAGCGCAGGCTTATTTACGGCTCCCGGGTAGAGACGTTCCAAACGAACCTGACGGCTGGCCGGAAGATCCTCAATCTTTGCCGGGGAGACCTTGATATGGTTACCGATCTGCTGAATATCACGTAACCCCAAGGCCCTGGCACGCACGCGTAACGCCGCCACCCGCATCAGATTCTCCACCGGCTGCGGAAGCTTGCCGTAACGGTCTTCGAGCTCTTCTTGAACCTCGGCGAGCGCCTGCGCACTTTCGGCGGCCGCAATATTTCGGTAGGCCTCCAACCGCAAGCGTTCGCCAGGAACATACTCGTGCGGCAGGTGAGCATTGACCGGAAGTTCAATCTTCATCTCGGCCGCTTCTTCTTCGCCCTCACCCTTAAAGTCTGCAACGGCCTCGCCGACAAGACGCAGGTACAGGTCAAAGCCAACCCCGGCAATATGCCCGGACTGCTCACCGCCAAGCATATTGCCCGCCCCACGCAACTCCAGGTCCTTCATGGCCAGCTGGTAGCCAGAGCCTAGTTCATTGTGCGCGGCGACGGCTTTGAGCCGTTCCAGCGCCACCTCACCCAAAGGCTTTTCCACGTCCCAGAGGAAGTAGGCGTAGGCACGTTCACGGGCACGGCCCACACGGCCGCGCAGCTGATGCAACTGGGACAAACCATAGTTATTCGCCCGGTCCACAATCAGCGTGTTGGCGTTAGAAATATCTAGCCCGGTCTCGATGATGGTGGTGGACACCAGCACATCGAATTTCTTCTCCCAGAAATCCTGGATGATCCGTTCCAACCGTGTTTCGCTCATTTTGCCGTGAGCCACTTCCACACGTGCCTCGGGAACTAGCTCGCGCAATTCCGCGGCAACCCGGTCGATGGATGATACCCGGTTATGAACAAAGAACACCTGACCATCACGCATCAGCTCGCGCTTGATAGCGGCAGAAATCTGCTTGTCGCTGCGCGGCCCGACGAAGGTGAGCACCGGATGGCGTTCTTCGGGCGGGGTGGCAAGCGTGGAGGTCTCACGGATGCCGGTAAGGCTCATTTCAAGGGTTCGCGGAATCGGGGTGGCGCTCATGGCCAACACGTCCACGTTGGTGCGCATCTTCTTCAGCTCTTCCTTGTGCTCTACACCGAAGCGCTGTTCCTCATCGATAATCACCAGCCCAAGGTTCTTAAACTGCACGGTCTTGGACAGCAACCGGTGGGTACCGATGACGATATCTACCGAACCGTCCTTGAGCCCGGCAAGGATTTCCTTGGATTCCTTGGCAGTTTGGAAACGTGAAAGCGTGCGTACCCGCAGCGGGAACCCCGAGTACCTTTCGGTGAATGTTTGGTGGTGCTGTGAGGCTAGCAGCGTGGTGGGTACCAAGATGGCCACCTGCTTTGAATCCTGTACTGCCTTAAATGCCGCACGTACCGCAATTTCGGTTTTACCGAAGCCGACGTCGCCGGAGATGAGCCGGTCCATTGGGACCTCGCGTTCCATATCCTGCTTGACTTCGTTGATAGCCGTCAGTTGGTCCGGGGTCTCCACATAAGCAAAAGCTTCTTCCAGCTCGTTCTGCCACGGAGTGTCCGGGCCAAAGGCATGGCCACGGCTAGCCATGCGCGCCGAATACAGCTTGATCAGATCCCCGGCGATCTCCTTGACCGCCTTGCGTGCCTTGGACTTGGTACTAGCCCAATCCGAACCACCCATCTTGGACATGCTCGGAGCTTCACCACCCACATATCGGGTAATGAGATCCAACTGTTCCATGGGAACGAAGAGCCGGTCCCCCGGCGCCCCACGTTTGGACGGCGCGTATTCCACCACCAGGTATTCACGCTTGGAATCCTTGGACGAACCCGAAACCTTACGGGCCACCAATTCCACGAACTTTCCGATACCGTGCTGTTCATGCACGATGTAGTCCCCGGTCTGCAATGACAGCGGGTCCACGGCGTTACGCTTGCGCTTGGCACTGAGCTTACGGGTTTTACGATTTCCGTACGCACTGGAGCGACCTAAGAGATCCGCCTCGGTGAGCAGGCCGAATTTCAGTGCTTCGAAGACGAATCCGCGTCCTGCGGTAGCCTGTGTGATTTCTATCAGGCCTGCGGTGGGTGCTTCGGTGAGCAGCTCCACCCGGTGCGCAGGGATCTGGTATTCCTGGAATAGCTCGGAGAGCCGGGCTGCCGGGCCGGGGCCTTCGGTGGCTACAACAATCCGCCATTGATCCTTGATGCGACCGGAGATGAATTCCATCATCGCCTCGACATCACCTTGGTATCCGCGCGGTTCGCGTGCCTCAACGCGGATTATTGCCGCGCTTAGGTCCAGATCTTCATCGGAGCCCAGTGAGGTTAGTGACCACCAGGAGACCTGTGCGTTTTTGGCGTTTTCCACGGTTTGCGCCAATGACGCAAAATCACCGGAGGCGAGCTTGCGCCCCGACTCAGCGGTGCTTAGATCTAGAGGCGCCGCCGCTCCATCGGAAGCCGAAGCCCAGGCTGCGGCGAGGAACTCAGCGTTGGTCTCATTGAGGTCATGGGCACGGGTGCGCACACGCTCCGGTTCCATGACCAAGGCGATGGAGGACTGTGGAAGTAATGACAGCAGTGGGACCATTTCATCGACCAGCAGCGGGGCCAAGGATTCCATACCCTCAACCGCGATACCGCCGGCAATTTTAGTGAGCATCTCGGTGGCCGCTGGGAAATGTGCTTTCAGGTTTGCCGCTCGGCCCATCACCTGTGGGGTAATGAGCATTTCACGGCAGGGGGTAGCAATAATTTTTGTTGGGCCCGCACCGTCTAAGGAACGCTGATCAGCGATGGAGAAGTAGCGCATGGAGTCGATTTGTTCACCGAAGAAATCGATGCGTATCGGATGTTCAAGGGTTGGCGGGAACACATCGATAATGCCACCGCGTACGGCAAACTCGCCACGGTGGGTCACCATATCCACGCGTGCGTAGGCGGCAGCCGCCAAATCACGGATGACCTTTTCAAAACCCGGCTCGGCGTCGAGTTCCAACAGCACCGGACGCAGCTGGCCCAGTCCTGCCACCAGAGGCTGGAGTACGGCGCGAATGGGGGCAATGATGACCTTGAGGTCCGGGTCTTGGTCGTTAAGTCTGCGCAAGACCTCCAACCGACGTCCCACCGTATCGCTGCGTGGTGAGAGCCGTTCATGTGGCAAGGTCTCCCAGGAGGGGAATTCGGCGATTTGAGATTCTGGCATATAGGCGCTCAGTGAGGCCGAGACCTCTTCTGCTTCGCGTCCTGTGGCCGTGACAATGAGCATCACCGCGTGGTTGTTCCCCGCGATGAGTCCTTCGGTGGCATGCGCCCCAAGAATGGCGCGCATGCCTTGCGGAGCGGCAATCTCTAATTCTTCGCTACGTATTGCAAAGGGTTGGGAGGCGCTTTGCTGGATTCGCCTAAATGACGGTTCCTCGCGCAGGAAATCATGAAGTCCGGATAGGCTCATGTTGCAAAAGTTCCTCTCACTGACGGCAAAACAGCTACGTGGCGCACCACAAACAGCGACCGCAAAATCTTTCCGCGGTCGGCGCAATGCCAATATGTTGTTTTATGTTGCCTTCCTAGCCTACCTAACCGGTGAGAGCAGATAGGGTTAATACCGACCAGAAACGGCACGGAACCTAAGTTTGTTCCGCACGACCGCCGAACCTTTTTAGATTGGGATTCGCATTCATGGCATTGAACGCAAGCACGCAGATCGCCCACCGCGCGGACCAGGTCATTGCGACCCTAGCCGACCGCGGTTTCGCCGAGCACCTCACCTCTCTCGCTAAGGGCAGCTTAAGCAGCTTCACCGTGGACGGTGACACCGCAGGGGCATTTACCCTGACCACGGTCCGTGCGCTACCCACCGACCGAGTACCAGACTTCGCTCGCAAGTTTGTGGGTGCCTCTATCGACGTCACCCAGGTTGAGCAGTGGAGCGCACCGGATGCTGCAGGAAACCGTTCGGCGACAGTGAAGATCACCGTGGCAGGTGTCCCGGTGACTGTTTCTGGAACTGAAACTTTGAAAGCCCAAGGAGAGAGCACCAACTTCGCAATTGATGCGAAGGTTTCTTCATCGATTCCGTTCATTGGCGGCAAAATTGCTTCGGCAGCCGAGCCCTACCTGGGTAAGGCACTGAACATGCAAGCCGCACAGGTCAACGAATGGCTTTCTAAGTAAGCAAGTCGTAGTTCAACACAAATTCCCGGGACAGTGTGAAGATACAATGGCCCGGGATTTGTGGCTCCAACCACTTTTCGCGTTAGGGTAGAACCTAGGTGTGCCGGGAAGTCTGGTCGGCGAACAATTTGTCATTTAACGGAGTAAGCGAGTTTAGCTATGACTCAAACGCCATCTTCGGGTTCGCCAAAGAACCTGTTTTCGCGCCCAAGTTACAAAGAATCTGTGCGTATCGGAGATATCCTACGCAAAGAAACAGTCGGCGGCATGGTTCTCATTGCCGGCGCAATCCTGGCCCTGATCTGGGCCAACACTCCAATGCGAGATTCTTATTTTGCGTTGCGTGATTTCCACTTCGGACCCACCTTATTCGGTGTGGATCTGAATCTCTCCATCGGTCACTGGGCCGCAGACGCCCTACTAGCGGTGTTCTTCTTCCTGACCGGTTTGGAGCTGAAGAAAGAATTCGCCATTGGCGACCTGCACAACATCAAAACCGCCGCCGTTCCGGTGGCCGCTGCCTTTGGTGGTGTTTTAGTTCCCGCACTTATCTTCGTAGCCATTGCCGCCGGTTCTGGTGGAGGCACCGAGCTACTGCGTGGCTGGGCTATTCCCACGGCAACGGATATTGCCTTTGCCGTCGCGGTCCTCGCGGTAATCGGCTCGGCACTACCAGCCTCCCTGCGTATTTTCCTGCTGACTCTTGCCGTGGTCGATGACCTGATCGCAATCGTGATTATCGCCGTTGTTTTCACCGATGACCTGAAGTTTGAGTACCTCGGATTGGCCATCATTCCGATTATTCTCTTCACGATTCTTGCCCGTTACCTTGGCAAGTTCTTCGCAAAACGAGCCTGGGCCGCATGGCTGATCTTGTTGCCGCTGGGCATTTTGACCTGGATCTTCGTCTTTGGTTCGGGTATTCACGCAACCATTGCCGGTGTAGTTTTGGGCTTCTGTGTGCCAGTGAAACGCACCGATGGTCGCGAAGGGATCGGTTTAGCCGAACGCTTTGAACACCGATTCCGACCACTGTCTTCAGGTTTCTGCATCCCCATCTTCGCCTTCTTCGCCGCCGGCGTGACAGTTATTTCTCCAGACAAGGGCAGCGGAGGATTACTAACAGATCCAGTCTTCTGGGGAATTGTCTTAGGCCTAATCCTCGGCAAGCCGATAGGCATCATGGGCTCCACTTGGCTCTTGACGAAGTTCACTAAGGCCTCTTTGGATAAAGACGCACGATGGGGTGACCTCTTCGGGGTTACGCTGCTAGCCGGTATCGGTTTCACCGTCTCGCTGTTGGTCTCCGAACTATCATTCGGCCTTGAATCGGCCCACTATGAACATGCGAAGGTCGCGATTCTGGCCGGGTCATTTGTCGCCGCGATCCTAGGTGCCATCTGGCTGGTTCCACGTAACCGACGCTATAAGGAGATCGCCGCACGGGAATCGCGTGACGATAACCAAGACGGCATTCCAGATGTTTATCAGGCGGACGACAAATAACCCGCTGACAATAAAAACGGCTTTGGCCTTCACCTGCGTGAAGGCCAAAGCCGTTTTTATTTTGAATACTAAGTTGCTAGGTCTTGGCCTGCTTAGGCGCTTGCGCCGAGCATAGCGGCCTCTGCCGCAACCCAAGCGAGCATTGCGCACTTGACTCGTGCAGGGAACTTAGAGACGCCCACAAAGGCGGCAGCGTCTTCGAGTACTTCTTCATCGGGTACCATGGCGCCGCGCGAACGCATCATTTCACGGAAGACTTCCAGCTTGTCCAAAAACTCGTCTTTGGTAAGTTCCGGAAGCATTTCGCTGAGCACCGAGGCGGATGCCATAGAAATCGAACAGCCGTCGCCCTCCCAGCTCATCGCGGTGAAATGATCATTTTCACCGACTGCGACGCGAACTCGAATCTGATCTCCACAGATCGGGTTGTGCTGGTGCGACTCACCATGCAGCTCACCGGCGGCAGGGTCCACCAGAGGCGACCCAATACGCCTCTTTGCATGGTCGAGGATTACTTGCTGGTACAGCTGATCTAATTCATTCATTTAGACTCCAAAGTATTCACGCACGGAGGAAACTGCCTCGATCAGTGCGGTAATGTCTTGCTCGGTGTTGTACAGGTAGGTGCTCGCACGAGTTGTGGCCGAAACGCCTAAGGCTCGGTGCAGCGGCTGGGCACAATGGTGTCCCACACGCACCGCAATACCCCGTGAATCTAGGTACTGTCCCACATCATGTGGGTGCACTCCGATCACTTCGAAGGGCACCGTACCAATACGTGCAATGCCTGAAGGTCCAAAAACGCGGACACCTTCAAGGTTTGACAGTCCTTCAAAAAGCATCGCGCCGAGGTGTTCTTCCCAGGCGGCAATGCGATCCATACCGACCTCATCCAGGTAGCTGGCGGCGGTAGCCAATCCGTGCACCTGTGCCACACGCTGGGTTCCTGCTTCGAATCGCTGCGGAGACGGGAGGAATTCTGCGTGTTCCATATCAACAACGGTGATCATTGAACCACCGGTGAGGAATGGTGGCATCGCGTCCAATAGTTCAGCACGGCCATACAAGGCACCGATGCCGGTAGGACCTAACATCTTGTGACCGGAGAACGCCATGAAGTCTACGTCCAAAGATTTCACGTCGATCGGCATATGCGGGACCGACTGGCACCCGTCCAGTACGGTCAGCGCGCCTACCGCTTTGGCAGCGGAAACAAATCGCGCCACATCGGTGATGGTTCCCAACACGTTCGATACGTGGGTGAAGGCCACCAACTTAGTCTTGCTGTTGATTAGTTCATCAAGCATCTCGTAGCGCAGTGCGCCCTGTTCATCGACCGGGACGTAACGCAGCGTTGCTCCGGTGCGGAAAGCCAGTTCCTGCCAGGGGATGAGGTTTGCGTGGTGTTCGAGTTCGGTGACTAAAATTTCATCGCCGGCCCCTAGACGGAAGCGTTGTGCTTCGTCCCCACCACGGCCGAGGGACGCGTTAGACATGGAGTACGAGATGAGATTTAACGCTTCGGTGGCGTTGGAGGTCCACACTAGTTCATTGCTGCGCGCACCGATGAACTTAGCTACCGTTTCGCGGGCCTGTTCAAAAATATCGGTGGCTTCCACCGCAAGGCTATGCGCTCCACGATGCACCGCAGAGTTGGCGTACTCGTAGTAGTGCTGTTCGGCTTCGTAAACACAACGAGGCTTTTGGCTCGTCGCGCCAGAATCCAGATATACGAGATCCGTGCCGTTGACTTGGTGCTCCAGGATTTCGAAGTCTGCTTTGATGCGCTCAACCTCTGAAAGAGAGAGCGCCTCTGTTGCTTCTGGGTGACCGATTACCGTGTGCACTTGGTCCTCCGAGGTGATGGATATGGTTTGCCCGCTCAGATTTGGCGATTAGGCAATGGGTACATTGGCTAATTATTCCACTCTAGATCTCGAATCTCATCTAAGTTAGGCCTTAGTAAGCAATGCCTCATCCAAAAGAACAGCGCCCGGTACACTACCCACTAGGGGCAGCGCACCGGGCGCAGTGACTAAGCTAACTTTACGAAGTGTGAAATTTTCCCTGTGCGGCTTCTAAACCGGAAGACATCAACAGTTCCACGGCGTCAGCCGAATTATCGATCAGGAAAGGCAAATTCTGTTTCTCTGATTTAGAGAAGTCTTGCAAGACCCAATCGGCAGTATCCATGCGACTGGTGGGCCGTCCAACACCTGCGCGAACTCGCAAGTAGTCTTTAGAGCCCATGGCTTTAGAGATATCGCGCAGACCGTTGTGGCCGCCTTCTCCGCCGCCTCGCTTGAGCTTGACGGTGTCAAAAGGAATGTCGATTTCATCGTGCACCACGATCAAATTCTCGACACCAATTCCAAAAAATTTTGCGAGATTCGCAACCGGGCCACCGGAAAGGTTCATGTAGGTCATCGGTTTGGCCAACACCACCCGTGGTCCACCAACGGATATTCGTCCCTGAATGATCTGGGCACGCGATGGGTGAGTCTTAAATTTCGAGCCGACGCGTTTGGCCAATTCGTCGAGCACCATCTGCCCGACATTGTGTCTATTGCCAGCGTAGCCGGGCCCAGGATTCCCGAGCCCGGCTACCAGCCAAGTATCACTACTCATAAGTTTTAGCTACTAAAAGCTGTATTCGCTCCGAGGACCGAACTTACGCAGCGATCAGTAGATCCATGTGATCAACGGTACGGTTGATTGCGTGGATCTGAATGTCCTTGATGGAGGTCGTAACTTCCTTGCCATCGATGTTCAGAACCAGCTGAACGCCGCGGTCACGGATAGCCAAGGTGGTCTCGTGGATTGGCAGCAAGATGTGCTGTGGCTCGGAGCCTGCACCGTAGATTACTGCTGGGATCAGGCCGTCACGACGAGCCTGACGGGCTGCGCCCTTGCCGAAATCGGAACGAACTACGGCGTCAAGGTTGACAGATGCCATGATGAATCTCCTTATTGTGATTGAATGCTTCTTTTTACGCCCTGCGTGGACCTGGGAAGCATCCATCATCTGGAGATGAAAGAGCTTTTCCGGCCTTGTCGATAACGGTCACATCAAAAAGATGATTCCCTCGCCTGAGCACAAGTAGAAATTCTACCAGCAAGCAGGCGAGAGTAAAAAATCTGTACCCTACGCCACAACTCTGAAAGATCCCGGCAGCACTAGCCACAATGCCCGGTAGTGTGGGCAGGAAAGATCATTCTTCGGTGGCCTCAAGCCATCCGATATAAAGGAGTACATATGAGCGCCAAACAACCAGCGATGTCACCATCCGATATGCCCGTTGCCGAGGTTCTCTCCCGCGCCCCAGGCGCACGTCGTGAGGAAGCCGAGCAGCTTCTAGCACTCTTCCAAGAAATCACCGGCTTACCACCGGTTGTCTGGGCGGAGCGCATCATCGGTTTCGGTGAGTACGAATACCGTTACGACAGCGGTCGTAGTGGACACTCGCCGTTGATGGCATTTGCGCCAGGCTCTGCAAAACACACTATTTATCTGCAAAGTGATTTCGCGGCAAAATGGCCCGAGCTTCTTGGCGCGCTTGGCCCGCACAAGGCCAGCAAAGCATGCCTTTATCTAGGCCGCTTATCCAAAGTTAATCTGGAAGCATTGCGCGAGCTGCTGGCGACTTCCTACGCCTTGGCTCTCACCGAGGCTGGTCAGTAACTTACTTATGGTGGTGCGCAGTCCCGCCTGACCTATACGAATCAGCCCATGTCCAGGAACAGCGTGCTCAACGTTGGGAATGCTCCGGATAGTTCGCTCACGGTAGCTTCGCTGGCACTGGGCGGCGATGACTTCCCCAAGGGATTTTATCTTCGTACCGTCGGTGACCAACAGTGGTTACGCGGTTACCGATGCACCGAGGCGCACCGCTTCTCCCCCAACGACCATTTCATTTTTCTCGCGGCTAGTTAGCCCGATTATCTTGTAATGACCGCCGGGAACCTGCATCTTAAAAGCTATTTTAAAGACCAATGGCCGGCACCCGAAGGTGCCGGCCATTGGCTTGCGAAACGAGAACTACTAGGCGCGACCGTCGAATAGGTTCGTGACAGAACCCTCGTGGAAGACCTCAGAGATGGCGCGTGCCAGCATCGGAGCGATCGAAAGAACCGTGAGGTTCGCGAAGCGCTTTTCTTCTGGGATTGGCAGGGTATTGGTGACCACAACTTCGGTGGCACCGCACTCGGCCAGACGCTGCGCGGCAGGGTCGGAGAAGACCGCGTGAGTTGCCGCGATGATGACATCCTTCGCGCCGGCTTCCTTCAACACGCGCACTGCGCCTGCAATGGTTCCACCGGTGTCGATCATGTCATCGATCAGAACCGCGGTACGGCCGGCAACCTGGCCTACTACGGTCTTGGACTCGGCCATATTAGGCACGGTCAAGTCACGGGACTTGTGCACGAATGCTAGTGGGGCGCCGCCGAGGCGTTCGGCCCACTGCTCAGCCACACGAACACGTCCGGTGTCTGGGGAGACCACGGTGATTGGGTCATCGCCCACCCGGTCACGGATGTAGTCCGCCAACAGTGGGAAGGCAAATAGGTGGTCCACCGGACCGTCAAAGAAGCCCTGGATCTGCGCGGTGTGCAGATCGCAAGAAATAATACGGTCAGCGCCAGCGGTCTTGAACAGGTCCGCTACCAGACGAGCCGAGATTGGCTCGCGGCCACGGCCCTTCTTGTCCTGACGAGCGTATGGGTAGAACGGTGCGACCACGGTGATACGACGTGCCGAGGCACGCTTCATCGAATCAATCATGATCAGCTGTTCCATCAGCCAATTGTTTAGTGGGGCTGGGTAGGACTGCAGCAAGAAGACTTCCTTGCCACGTACCGACTCGTCCGAACGCACATAGATCTCGCCGTTAGCGAAGTCGTAGGCGTTCAGCGGGAGCAGTTCGGTGTCCAGTTCCTTAGCAACTTCTGCTGCTAGTTCCGGGTGTGCCCGGCCGGTGGCCAGGACCAGCTTTTTATCGACATTATGGCTGATTTCACTCATGGGGTTTGCTTTCTCGCTCGCTTCGCTATCACGTATGAGGTGGTCTGAGGAAATGAATTCCTCGAATGAATTATTCGGAAGCCGAGTTATTCAACGAGGACTTGAATGCGGCATCGGCCGAGGGGGTGCCTGGACGCTTTTCCAGCGTCCAACCTTCGGTGTTCCGCTGCGGAGCCACGGACAACGCTAGTGCGCCAGCCGGGACGTTTTTACGGACGATAGCACCAGCACCGGTGTAGGCGCCGTCCCCGAGTTCAACCGGGGCGATGAACACGGTGTTCGAGCTGGTGCGCACATGCGAACCAATCTTGGTTCGGTGCTTCTTTTCGCCGTCGTAGTTTGCGGTGATGTTGCCACACCCAATATTGGTGTACTCACCGATTTCAGCATCCCCGGCATAACCCAGGTGTGAGAGCTTAGAACCGCGACCAATGGTCACGTTCTTGGTTTCGTAGAAAGCGCCAATCTTGCCGTCCGGACCCAAGTCGGTTCCGGGACGCAGGTAAGCGAAGGGGCCAACGCTGGCGCCTTCGGAGATCCGCGAGTCGGTAGCGTCGGTGCGCTTGACCGTAGCGTTCTGGCCAACAACCACGTTGGTCAAGGTGGTGTCTGGACCAACCACGGCGTTGGTACCGATGATGGTTTCGCCGTGTAGCTGGGTGCCTGGCTTCAGGGTGACATCTTGGCCGATCATGACCGTGGCGTCGATCCACGTGGTCGCCGGGTCAATGATGGTCACGCCTTGGCGCATCCAGAATTCGGTCTTGCGCTCGTTGTAGATGCGCGCGAGGTTGGAAACCTGAACGCGGTCGTTGGCTCCCTCGATCTGCCAGCGGTCGGCAATCTGTGAGGAGGCGACTCGGCCACCGCGGGCACGGGCAATGGCCAGTACGTCGGTCAGGTACATTTCGCCCTGCGCGTTGTCGGTGGTGACCTCGGTCAGCGCCGAACGCAGCATGGCTGCATCAAAAGCATAGATACCGGAGTTGATTTCCTTGACCGCAAGCTCTGCCTCGTTGGCATCCTTCTGCTCACGGATCCCGGAAACTTCACCGTTTTCATCACGCAAGATTCGGCCGTAACCCGATGGGTCATCCAGCTCGGTGGTCAACACGGTGACAGCGTTCCGGCTCTTTTCGTGGGTGACCACGAGGCCTGCCAGTACTTCGCTGGTGAGCAATGGCACATCGCCATAGGTCACTACGACGGTACCTTCGAGGTCTGGATCTACCGCGTCAAGTCCCTGCTGCACGGCACGGCCGGTGCCAGGAATGTCATCCTGGTCTGCGATGGTGATGCTTGGGAACTGCTCAACGATATGAGCTGCAACGAGGTCACGTTGGTGACGCACTACGGCGACCAAGCTCTTCGGTTCCAGTGCGGAAGCGGCGTGCAATGCGTGAGAAATCATTGAACGACCTGCAATTTCATGCATGATCTTCGGCTTAGCCGATTTCATCCGGGTTCCTGCGCCTGCGGCGAGGACGATAACGGCTACTGGTGCGTTGACCTGATCGCTCAAGTGCTTTCTCCTGCGAAGTCGAGTATGAGGTTTCTGGCATCAAAATAAAACCCCGCTGACAGTCTATCGCGATGAGGAAGATCGGCTTAACTGGCGTTCAAAAAGAAAAGCGCCCACAAGGGGCGCTGAGAGCTAAATGGTTCCGCCCGTAGGATTCGAACCTACAATGCACAGCTCCAAAGGCTGGCGTGTTGCCATTACACCAGGGCGGAAAACGTACCTGACGAGCATCGCCCGTTAAGTACGCTAATTATTCTGCCACGATCTAGAGTCTGAGTGAAATCGCACAACACCTTAGTGAAAGATAATCTTCTCTATGGCCTTCAGATCGGTACTAAATAGTTCTCGATTTGCGTCGCTTCGTAAACTAGAGGTGTGGCTCATTTACTCGGAGGCGAAGCCCTCCATCTCGAATATCCCACCCACGTCGTATTTGACTCGGTCACCATCGGTATTTCCGAAGGCGACCGTATCGGTCTGGTGGGACGCAATGGCGAAGGCAAATCTTCGCTCCTACGCATGCTCGCGGGCAAAATCGACCCTCACTCAGGGCGTGTGACCCGACGTGGAGACGTAACCGTCGGGGTACTAGACCAGAGTGACACCCTCGATTCAGACTCCACCGTGCATTACGCACTGGTAGGTGACATGGAAGCTCACGAGTGGGCCGGTGAGGCTCGCATTCGTGACGTCATCGGTGGACTTGTGGCAGACCTGGATTGGGAAGCACAAATTTCAACGCTCTCCGGTGGCCAGCGTCGCCGTGTCGCCTTGGCTGCACTGCTAGTTCAAGACTGGGATGTGGTCATCCTCGACGAGCCAACTAACCATTTGGACGTCGAAGGTATTTCCTGGCTGGCTACGCACCTGAACAACCGTTGGTCCAAGAACTCCGGCGGACTGATGGTCGTCACTCACGACCGTTGGTTCCTCGACGAAGTCTGCACCAATACCTGGGAAGTGCACGACCGCTTAGTTGAGCCTTTCGAAGGTGGCTACGCGGCCTACGTCCTGCAGCGTGTGGAGCGTGACCGTATTGCTGCGGTCACCGAAGGCAAGCGTCAGAACATGATGAAGAAGGAACTTGCTTGGTTGCGCCGTGGTGCCCCGGCACGTACGGCCAAACCAAAGTTCCGTATTGAAGCGGCCAACCAGCTGATTGCCGACGTTCCTCCGGTACGTAACCCGCTGGAATTGAAGAAGATGGCCACCACCCGTTTGGGCAAGGACGTGGTGGACTTGCTGGACACCGAGGTCAGCTTCGGAGACAAGCAAATCTTGAAGCCGTTTACCTGGCGTATTGCTCCGGGTGAACGTACCGGGTTGCTCGGTGCCAATGGTGCAGGTAAATCCACCCTTTTGGGTTTGATTGCAGGCACCGTAGTACCTACCGGCGGTACCATCAAGCGCGGTCAGACCGTGAAGTTGGCGGTGCTAGATCAGCAGTTCCGTGAGTTGGAGAAGATCGGTGAAGACCGCGTTCGCGAAGTCTTGGCTGGATTCCGCACCACGTTTAATGTGGACGGCAAAGATCTGACTCCAGCGCAGCTGCTGGAACGTTTGGGATTCTCCTCCGCACACCTGTCCACCAAGATCAATGAGCTTTCCGGTGGCCAGCGCCGCCGTCTGCAGTTGCTGATGATCTTGATGAATGAACCGAACGTCATGATCCTCGATGAGCCAACGAACGACGTCGATACCGACATGTTGGCTGCTTTGGAAGATCTGCTTGACTCCTGGCCTGGCACGCTCATCGTCGTGTCGCACGACCGCTACCTGCTAGAACGTGTCACCGATCAGCAGTACGCCATCTTGGACGGCAATTTCCGCCATGTGCCAGGCGGCGTTGACGAGTACTTGAAGTTGCGTAGCGCCGAAGGCGTCAAGGGCTCAGGCAATCCGGCCGCTGCGTCCTCGAACGGTACTTCTGCCAACACCAAGGGTCTAAGTGCCGCGGAGCTTCGCGCCACTCAGAAGGAACTGAACGCTAACGAGCGCAAGGTCGGTCAGTTGCGGGACAAGGTTGAGAAGACTCATACCAAGATGGCCGCACACGACCAGAGTGACTACGAGGCTTTGGGCAAACTAACTGCCAGGATCAACGATCTTCAATCTCAGATTGATGAACTCGAAGAACGCTGGCTTGAGCTCACCGAAATCCTCAGCTAGTCATAGCTGGTGGTGCAATAACTAGGTATTTCGAATGAAGTGGTGGTCCAGAAAGTAATTTCTGGACCACCACTTTTCGTTGTGGCACTGTGCCGGTGCTCGTGGGGAAGTTCGTGGGGATCATTATTGATGATGACCCCAATTCATTCGATTCATCTGCCACTAAGCTAGTGAAACGATCACTAATTCTCGGCTATCCACCTAGGCTCCGGTAAATGCACACAGCAGGACGTTCGGTCTCGATAGAGACGATAGTTGAGGCAGCCATTGCGGGGCTGCCACTTCGGATTCGACGCGCGCAACGAACAACCATCAATGAGGGTTCGGCCCATGTGGTGGTTCTTCTGGAGGATCACGCAGCGATACGAGTGACCCGCGATTTGTTTACTGCTCATAAGCTTCGCCGAAGGCAACAACTCGTTGATTCAATTCCAAGCGACATTGGATTAGTCGTGCCACGCTCGCTCGGACCGGTTGTCGAAGTCGAGGGACAAGCGGCGGTGGCTACGGAATTCGTTTCCAGCGCTCCTTGCCCTGCCGGTGAAGGCGATCCGGAGGAACTTCAACGTCTGTTGGAAGCAGTTTCTTCAATAGATCCCGCCCCTCTTCAGCCGATACTCAACGAGCCATTATCGTTCTGTGGCGGCGCGAATTGGTATTCCGTTCAAATTGAAGAGGTCATTCCGAGAATTGATCAGCAATTTAGAAATCTTGCTCGTAAGGCAATTGAGGAACTTTCGCATCTTGAACCCGAAGAGCAGGTATTCTCCCATGGTGATCTGGGCGGATATAACGTCATGTGGCAGCGGGGGCGGGCAACCGGAATTCTCGATTGGGATTTGTCCTCGATAAGTGACCGCTCTACCGACCTCGCGTCTTTGGGTGTCTGGCACGGATGGCAGAAACTCTCAAAAATCGCCAGTGCCCATCAGGTTAATCGGGCCGGTATTCGGCGAAATACCTTTCGACTCCAACAACTCGGTTTTTTAATCATCGCGCAAAGGCCAGAACCGGAAATCTCAGCCGCTATCGGCAGGGCTAATAAATGGATCGCCGAAAATCTCGCCTAAGAACTAAGCTAGCTTCGTAGATTGCGCAATGGTCCTTCATGGTGCTTTACCTCGCCGGAACGCTATTGCCCGCAAGCGTTAGCGTCAGGTTGGTGGTTTGCCGGTCCGGTAAAGGGAACCTCCTGTGAGAAGGACCCAATTAGTACTTTGTAGACCACTCGATCTTTTGGAGAAGCTCAAGCTCTTCCGCTCTGTTGAGACCTGAGCGACGGTCTCGAGCAAGTCCGCGCGCACGTTCATCGGTCAGCACGTCCTCAAGAGTTTGAGTCACGCTGCGTTGAATTCCGCCGGCAGCTCTGAATCGGTCACCACTACGCTGGGCAAAGGCTACATCGTCTAAAGGAAGCCAGAGCGGCAAGGACTGTGGTCCGGCCCAGTAGTTAATTTCCTGCTCTTTCAACCAGGTATCGTCAGCTGCGATCAGTTCACCGGTAAACCCCGCGACCTTCGCAGCAGAAATCAGAAGATCAGAAAAATTGAGCTCTCTGCCAACTACGTTGTAGATGCCAGTGAGTCCAAGACAACCAGCATCGATGAGCCAAGATGCTAGATCACGGACATCAATGAACTGAACATAACGGCCATCGGTACGCGGCACCAGAACCTGTCCGTTCTCAGCAAGGGCAAAGCGTGACACCCAGTAGGAAAAACGATCACTGGTGTCCCCCGGCCCAGCAATAAGTCCGGCTCTAGCAATGAGCAAGCGGTCGCCGACTGCTCGCTCGGTGATCTGCTCGGCAATAACTTTGGCGTGCGCATAATTGTCTTGGTCTGTGGCTTCAACGAGTTTGGCGTCTTCTGACGCTCCTGGTTCATCATTATTTTCATAGACAGACACCGATGAAACGAGTGTCCAATGCTTCGTTTGATTGGCCAAAGCTTCCAACGCACCTTCAACGAGGTCCCGTGCGTAGGACAGCTCTATAACCTCATCCCAGTCAACGTTTTTGACCTCGTCATACGCCGCAGGCAGTTTTCTGTCCGAGGCGACGAATGTGACTCCCTGTGGGGCCGTGCCTGAGACACCGCGAGCCAAGATGGTGACATCTTCGCCTGTGGCCACTAGTTGTTCCGCGAGTTCGCGGCCGAGCCATGCTGTGCCACCAAGGATGAGTGTCCGTGTCATGATGCCAGTCAACCGCACAAGTGACGGCGATAACAGAAAGTTCACGCGGAGCGCAGATTCTAGATGCAAAGAGAAATGACTCTTTGCACCAGCGCGTTGATGCAATCGACTTTCAGTTGCGGTGAGCTCCTGCTGAAGACTGATTAGACCAGCTACCTGCAATAGCGCAATTATTTGAATCCTTCGGGGCGCTTTTTACCGGGGAGCATGGTGAAGTCAACGACTGAGGACGGCGCGGTCCTAGCCAGGCAGGTTGGCTTCGATAGCCTCGATAATGGCTGGATCATCGGGCACCGTCCGAGGGCGGAAGCGCATTATTTCGCCGGAGGGCAAGATCAAGAACTTCTCAAAGTTCCAACTCACACGCCCTGACTTCCCGGCGGCATCCTTGGTCTTCTTTAATTCGGTGTACAGCGGGTGCTCGCTCCTGCCGTTGACTCGTACTCGATCAAAGATCGGAAAGCTCACCCCGTAAGTGGTGGAACAAAATTTCTCAATCGCCTCGTTGCTTCCCAGCTCTTGTAGGAACTGATTGCTAGGGAAACCCAGCACGGTGAAGCCGCGGTCCTTGTAGGTACTTTGGAGTGTTTCAAGGGTGGCATATTGGGGCGCCAGTCCACAGCGGGAAGCAACGTTCACCACGAGGATGACCTTCCCGGAGTAGTCAGCCAGGGAGGTCTTGCTTCCGTCCATCTTCACGATGGGAATGGCGTTGATGTTCATACCTGATTCAGCAATCTACGGTTCTATTACATTCCCGACGGGCTAGATTGATTGGTGCTGCCCGGCGGATGCCAGCGAAAACTGGGCACGAGAGTTCTATCCGTAGGCTCCGGGGTAAACGCCGCGCTGATACTCTTTGCTAATGCGGATACTGCTTACCCTTCTCGGCCTCGTTGTCATCGTCGCCTATTCCGTTCTTGGTGCATTCTTGATGAATGACTGGCCAGTGGTAGCCGCCAGCGGGATGCCGCTGGACACGACCATCGCTGACATGAAGGTTGAGGACCAGCAATACACCACCATTCCCGGGCTGTTCTTCGCCGCGCTAGGCATCCTATTTGCCCTGATCTGGGGTGCAACAACGGTATGGCGCCGGGCCAAACTGCCAAATTTTGCGGCTTTGTCGCTGTGGGCCGGAATCCTGGCGCTGGGAGCACCGGCGTACATTTTCACCTCGCTCGCTAATCTGAACTCTGTGGGCGATACCTATGTCGATTGGAATTCCGGGGCTGCATTCATACTAGAAGCACCCCTGTATGTGACCAGCGGAATCGCGTTTGTGATCGCTGTGGGGGCATTGACCGTAGTGTTGGCCAAAGCATCCGCAGGGAAAACATCGCGAGGTCAGTGGCACGGCGACCGGGAAATAGCTTAGCTCGCAGACCTTCGTCGCTGGCGACGCAGAGGTACGGAACGAGCTCGCACAAAGTCCAACTCTTCATCTTAGCCGCGAAAGGCTCCCTCACCGGGGCAACTTTGGTAAAAAATCGCTACCCCGGCCTTCTTAAACGGAGCATTCCTAGTCAGCCAGATAGGAGTACGCAGGGCTCGCCACGTTGAGCAACTATCTGCGTCCGGAGCCGGCAGCACTGCTGTTTATAGTCATCGTCACTTGGTACGCAGCGTATGACTCGTGGCTTGGTACAGCAGTTGGGCAACCTTAGTCGGTTTTCGTGACCACCCGAATGGACACTGTCCTCCAGCCTCGATTTTTCCTGAGGTGACGGTGCTGCCACACCATACTTCACCATTGCAGAAATCCTAGATGCCACTTACCGCACTCAAACATGAGCCCATTTAGCGTTTTGCCCTGTTTGATTTGAAGCCCTGTACCTGCAGGTTAGGGAATGAGGCGATCTTGGCGATAGCGATCGAAGAGAGCCAAGAATGCGTCCTCGGTCCTCCGGTATCCGGTGAAGCCAGCCACCCGGCTCTTGCCCATATCCGCGGTCACTTCGATATCCCTGCCCAAATCTCCGTCCGTATGCCACCATGAGGCGATGCGGGAGAGGTCGGGTTCAATCAGTCCATGTTTCTCACAGATAGCCGCCCAAATCGACTCCATGCCCACCATCTGCTCGGCCAGAGGACGGGGCTGGCTATCGAAGCCAACCGCTTCAACGCCAAAGTATGCTGCCAAGCGTGGCCACATCCAACGCCAGCGGAAAACATCACCATTAACCACGTTGTAAGCCTCATTGCCAGCATCGGGTGTAGTGGAAGCCCAGATCATTTGTTCGGCTAGCAACCCACTGTCAGTCATATCTACCAGGGAGTTCCATTGAGTTTCAGAGCCAGGGAAAACGAAGGGGATATCAAGCTCACGGCAAATCGCTGCCTGCGCCGCTAAGGTCAGACCCATGTTCATGGCGTTGCCAACCGCATGCCCAATGACCGTGTGCGCGCGATGCACCGACCATGTGAATCCTTGATTGGCGGCGGCTTCGAACAGGACGTCTTCCTGATCATAGTAGAAGTTCTTAACGTTCAGACGAGGCTCTTCTTCATGAAACGGTGTATCAGGCATTTCTCCGGACGCGTAGGCCTCAAATGGACCGAGGTAATGCTTCAAGCCCGTCATGAGAGCCACATGTTGTACCGGGGCGTGTTTCAGGGCCGCAAGCAGATTCCTCAGCATCCCCGCGTTGACCTCGATATTCTGCTCCTCTGTATCCTGGCGCAGCCACGCTGTAAAGAAAACGTGGGTGGGATACTCCCCCGCAAGGGCGTGCTCAAGGCTTGTTGCAGAGGTGAGATCCGCGGAAATGTGGCGAGCCCCGGACTGGCCGGTGTCCTTACGCGACAGCGCAAGGACATTCCAGTCTTCTCCGAAAAGGCGGGCAACCAGAGCAGATCCTGCAATACCGCTGGCTCCTACAACAAGAGCCGTGCGTTGATTCTCGGGTGACTGAGTCGCGTGCATGAACTGCCTCCTACATGGTGCCAGTAAAAGTATTTCCTCACTTTCAACCCTAACCCTTTAGATGTGCTTGATTTCCCAGACAGAAGAATTCAAAGAAGCGAAGCCTCGTTGCAGCTTCGGGGTGCATGCCACCGCCGTTGTATCTTCCGATACGCGCTAAGCACGGGGAAAGCTGTAGACGACTATTACTCAATCGGCTGCGGCTTAGCTCCGGCAGCTACAGCGCAGGACTTGTTGGCTAACGAAGTCGACATAACGACGGTGTTCCTTTATTTAGAGAGGGAATTTAGCGCGCAATGACCATAGTGTTTGGAACGCGTTTCTACTTCCCGCGCTAGAACGGGAACAAATTCGCAGTGATGCATCGGTGAATGATCAGCCCTTTGCCGCCAATGGCTTTGCCGGCTGAAGACTCCAAGAGGCCTAAAAGGAAAAGCGAAACCACACACGGGGTCATTGAAAGCACTATCGTAAATCTCAGCTTTAGATCTGAGAGACCTGCAAAGGAACCGCTACAGTGATAGGGCTTTCTCGAATAAGAGGTTTCGTTTGCCATAATATGCCTCGGTGAAGCCCAATGCTCGCATACCAATGCGCTCACACACTCGCTGAGAGGCAAGATTTTTTGGATCAGTGACTGCGATAACTGCTCGAAGTCCGTTCTTTGCAGCGTCCCGCATAACAGCGCTTGCGGCTTCAGTAGCATAGCCTGCCCCTTGGGAATCGGGGTGTAGATGCCAGCCGATCTCCACAGGAGCTTCGCCCTCAACACCTACGGAAAGCGGGACCGGTTTGAGTAGGATATTTCCGAGCAAGTCCCGCGACTCACGAGAAGTAATGATCCAGATCCCGTATACCGGATCGTCGATGGCACGACGACGAACGATGGACTGCATAGCTTCAGATCTATCTGTCATTGTCTTTGCCTGAGCCCCGAGGAAACGCACGGTCTCCCATCGGGATTCAAGGTCCAATAGAAATTCTGCGTCGCCCGGCTCCCATGGCCGCATGAACAATCGCTCACTGCTGATAATCCGCATGGGTCAAGTATCGATCAGGCCTTCTCCAACGGCAGTGAAGCCAAGATCGTGTCTTGCAAACCGGTCGATATACAGGTCAGTGAAAATAGCCCGGAGGCCCCGCGCAGATGCTGCTTTCGGGAACCTGCTTCAGGAAGGAACAAGCTCGGAAGCCTGCAGATCTCTCATTGGGAAGGCTCGATACCCTGACCTGCTACTTATCAACCGTTGGACGAGCTATTGGTTAGATTTTGGGCGTCAGAATGTTTTGGAGCCTTCGGCTGAATCGACTCGTGAGATGGAAAGATCAAATGTATGACTATTCAAATTGAATATGCACGAGACCCCTACGCTGTACGGCGCATCTTAGAATCACTTCCGGAGTGGTTTGGAGATCTGGAGTCAATAGACAGCTACGTTAGCGACGCCGCCAATGAAAATTTCGTGAGCATACTGGCACGCGAATCTGGAGCTACAGTTGGTATTTCTTTGATACGTCGGCACTTTTCAGAATCCGCGGAATTACACTTGATCGCGATCTCGCCGGAAGTGCGTGGCCACGGCATCGGGCGAGCACTCATCGAAAAGATTGCCGCAGACCTAGCCAACGACGGATGTGAGCTCCTATCGGTTCACACCGTAGGACCGTCATTCGACAATGAAGCATATGCCCAGACACGTTCTTTCTATCGAGCAACAGGCTTTTACCCTTTAGAAGAGCACAGCAACCTCGACTGGTCAGGACCAACGCTTATCCTCGTCCGGCCAATTACACCTGCCCGATGAGCCGAACCTTCTGCGGGGCAAGCCTTCAAAATGGCGACTGAGGTAAGCGAGGGCGAAGCCAGAAGATTGAAAACGGCAGTCAATCCGTTACTCGTGCTTTCTGGAGAATTATTTCAGTCTCCACCGGATAGAACCCAAGGTTGGAATTGATGGCCCGCATCCACGTATTTTCGTCATCGCTGCTGGTCCTGATCTTTTTCACGTTGCCAAGCTTGCTGGCCTGCTCAAGACTAGCCAGCTTGACCGCCATCCCGAGTCCTCTGCCTCGATGTTGCGCGAGCACTAAGGTCCCTTCGACCTGCGATGGACGATTCTCATCCGCTCCAGCGAGTAGACAAGTCCACGCCGCCACGCTTCCCTGAGAGTCAATAGCTATTGATTCAATGACACGGTGACCTTGCGCCACCCAAAGCTCTATTTCGCTGGCATACTCCGCAGGAGACAATGGTGATTCCGCCCAATCAAGCTCCCCGTTCGGGGCTTCAGCATCCACCAGCCCTTTGATCTGACCAACTTGCTCCCGAAATTGTTCAGGCACACCGTTGAGATGCGTCGAGAGATCATAGCCATCCACCTGGATAGTGCAAGGCATAGGGGCCATACTAAGATCCAGTTCCACTACAGTTTCTGTGGTTGAAAGGGCGTACCCCAAGGGTCGAGAGAACCGTTTGGTGAGGTCCTCAATTTCCTCCGTTGAAGACCGATACGCGCTGGATATGAACCGCTCTGTGGAGTCTTCACTGGTGCTTTCGACGGTTCGTACCAGGGCGGTTCCAATCCCTGTTTTTTGGTGATTTGGGTCGACCCAAACAAATACCCAAGTGCTCTCCGGAGTATCTTTGGCGTTCATTCCAGCTGCGAAGCCGAGCAGTGTTGTCCCGTTCCAGGCTCCGACCAAATGGTTTCGCCAGCCATTGTCTGCACGCCAAGCTAGAATTCTGGCTTCCCTGCTGAGGGGTTCCCATCCTGGCCGAGCCTGTCGAGTGGCTGCGCATTCAATGGAATAGACAGCTGACATGGCTTGATCATCGTAAACGTTCAGAGGACGAATCTGCATAAATGCCACTTTACGTGTTTCTAAATAAATACCGCGCGAAAGGCGGTTTCGTAGGGATTAGAGGGCGTCGCGTAAAAGGAGCTCTCTCCGGGAATGGCCCTAGGAAGTTAAACTTGCCCCGTTAGAGCCTAACGACCATAGCTCCGTCGAAGACTGTTCGCCCACCAAGCCGAATCCGGCCACCTTCTGTCAAAGCGGTTAGTATTTCACTGCCCATTCCCTGCGTGATCTGCAGATTACGAGCAAGCCTGGCAGTAACGCGAATAGCTGCAGCTCCAGTCGCTTCATCTTCAGCGATGCCCGAGACAGGTGCGAACATGCGGGAACGCAACTGGCCACCAGCCTGATCTTTCCACGCGTAAGCATAATGGCGACCATCTGCGAAAACGTTCGCGTCGAGGGCGTCGAGGTCTCCCGCAGACTGCATCGGAATCCATTCATATTCTGGGGCCCAAGTTGCGTGAGCTACGATCCATGTCGCGTCCGGCAGGTTCTCGACAGTCACATCTCCGGCCTTCTCACGAAGGACTGACGCTGGAGTTCCGTTCCGGACAAGCCACCACGCTGTTCCCACGCTCGGATGCCCTGCGAATGGGAGTTCGGTAACTGGAGTGAAGATACGGATCCTGACAATGTGGTTCCCTACCAGGTCTTGGTCGATACCGTCTACGAAGACGGTATCGCTAAATCCTAACAATGCTGCGATCTTCTGTTCGCGCCCTTCACTGGCGACGGATGTTTGAACGATACCCAATTCGTTACCGTGACGGCCCTGTGCGTCGGTAAAAACTCTTACCACGTCAACATCTATCGTCTCAGTCATGGGACGAGCTTGCCAGAATCGACTTCGGCTCGCTAATCGAAAGCACCTTCATTTGAAACGACATCACGCCCGCGAGAGAATCCTTCTATGTGAAGGAACGTAGCTAGTTTGGCGCGGAATCAACCACCGAGCGGACGACACATGGCAACACGAGGCCACTGATCTAATCCACGTGCGGCCTCATGCTTTCGGATTCCCCGCAGTCCTGGTGACAGCTGATTCGTCGGAACGATACCAAAGCCTAAACGAGCATAGTAGGGCGCGTTCCACGGAACATCGGCAAAGGTGGTTAACGTCAGCGCGACACAACCCTGTTGTCTGGCCCATTCCCCTGCCCTCTCGATGAGCTGACGGCCAATCCCGAAGCCCGCATGGGTCGGATGTACAGAGACTTGCTCTATATGCGCCACGTCTTCTAATAAATCCAAAAGAATGTACGCAACAGGTTGATCTAAATTATCTGTGCCCACCCACGCTCTTCCCTGGCGTTGATACTGAAGCAAATCTTGAATGGACATCGTTTCACCGTCGGCAATTGATGCCATGCCTTCGCCGACGAAGACAGCATCAGCAGCACGCTCGATGTCGGGGAGCAAGCAAACATCATCGACCAGTGCAGCACGAATCATGAAAGCCATTAAAGCACAGGGCAATTCAACGTCTTCCACCCTACAAGTCGTTCCGTAGGCGAACTCCTTGTGGGATAGGTGCAATAATAACGATCTTCGTTCTGCCCTATGACCGGCTCCATAATGGTATTGACGCCAGCCCGAGAGCGTTTCTGCCACCATCTCGGCATCCTGCCGGGTAGACAGAATGACTTAGTAGCGGTGACCACTAGAATCCGCGAAGGTTCACATCTACTGAAGCACTACGACTCAGTGACCGGTGAGGGTGCGTTGTTGGAGACTTAGAGTGCCGACCTGACGATCACAGAGAGTATTAGCTAGCCACTCCGGAAACGGCGACTGCTAGGACTCCACCTGACCCCTCACTGAGGACACCGTTGAATTGCACTGCATCGACCTCAACCCTAGACAAGGCTTCAGATACCGGCACAACGTTGTCCTCGCCGTCACAGAACAAGTCAACAGAATCGCTGTCTCTCCAGTTAGACCCGGACTGAGTAGTGAATCCGAAATGGATTATCCCTTCTCCAAAGCAACTCACGCTGAGCCCCGTCATCCGGGCACCGGAAGCATAGGTGAGAACGATGCCGGATTCATCGCTTGCTGGAGTCCCTTGGCCTACGCGCAGAGAACCTCCGCCCAAGGAACCCTTCGCAGCCATTGCTGCCTCGTTGAACTTATTTGCCTCGTTCTGCGCCTGCTCCCAATCGATCTCAGGTGTTGACGCACACGAGGTCAAGCTGACGGCGAGAATAACGGGAATGACGAGGGAGAAAGGGTATTTAGGCATATCAAATCACTCTATCAAAGAGGCAGGAGAGCAAGCCTGCGGTGTAATAGCTATGGTCGAGGACAGCGTCGGAAGTGTCTGGTGTTCAACGGTAAAAGTCACACTTTCAAACGCAAAGACTCTCGGTTCATGCTGTTCCGCAGGGGAACCCTGTACAGGACCGCGACGTCAAAAGGCATGGATTTTTTACGCATCCAAACGTGAATCGGCAAACTCTTCCGTGGCATACTGGCGAAATGCCCGACGATTACTGGCCTCTCTCCCAATTGAAACTTACAACCAAGCGTTTGGAACTCCGCGTACCAAATTATGACGAGTTATCCGAGTTGGCCCATGTCGTTGCCACAGGTGTGCATGAGCCGGGCGAACAGCCCTTCTTGACGCCCTGGACGAATCTTCCTCCTCGTGAACGAGCACTGCACATTATGCAGCAGCATTGGAGCCGCCGGGGCGCTTGGCGTGTGGAAGACTGGGCATTGGAAATGGGAGTGTTCCGTGGCGGCCAGCCGCTAGGCATGATTACTCTGAAGGCGCGCAATTTTTCTGTACTGCGTGAAGTAAAAACCGAGTCGTGGCTCGGTCTCGCATTTCACAAACAGGGCATCGGCACTGAGACCCGAGCAGCCTTGTTGAATCTTGCATTCGAGGGGCTGGGAGCCGTCGCTGCACTGACAGAAGTGTTCCAGAATAACCATGGTTCGCAAGGTGTCTCGCGGACGCTCGGCTATTGCCACGATGGTATCTCGCGGGATGTTCTCGACGGGCGGGTTGTAATCTCCGACAGACTGCGCCTCAATGCCTCAAATTGGGTCCCGAGCGATCCCGCAGATATGGTCATCATCGGCCTCGCAAAAGCCCGCCCGTTCTTCATCGCTTAGAAAACAAACCAGAGCGACGCCGCCCATTAGGCGAATCCCCTACGGACATGAGATAACGTGGAGGCACTTTTGGGAGTTTCCGTTGCGTCTGCCCAAATAACTAAATGCTTCTTGAGTACGCATTGAATGCACTGCCATAGCGGCGATTTAGAACGCTGTGCTCTTATTTCGGAAGTCGACGACGGAGCGGAACAGAAACACTGCAGCAGTTAGAACCAGCAGAATTAGAGAGACGGGAGTCCACCATTCTGGTAATCGTTCGGCAAGCACGATCCCTGCCATACAAACCGCCAGTGATGCCCCGAAGAGATAACTGCTCCATTTAGTCATATATCGAGCGTAGCCGTTGTCATTTTCACAAAATGACTGCATAGAGCGCCCAAAACCGTTTGCACTACGGCTTTCCGCTCGCGAGGGAACCCTCTACGGGACGCCGACTATCACCGACGTTGACGCTGGCTCGTTGAGCTTTGCAATGGGTTTTCAATTGTTCGGTTGTTGAGGCGTAAATACGGTATTAGATAGCGGCGCATAGGCATACCACCCAGTGCTTTCTCCACGTCGCGTTGCCTCCTGCGCACGCAGTACTTCCTCTTCAAATTCTTTGATCTCAACAGCCAAAGCATCGAACACCTTGGCGGCTTGAGGGTTAAGAGCAGGCCCGCTCGCCCGATATTTGCGTTCGGGCACATCTTCTACGACCGTGACTAATTCGATTTCGAACTTATCGCCAAGTTCTTCAGCTACACGTTGCGCTAACCGTTCACCCTCGGCACCGAATCGACTGGCTAAACCAGGCGATTTCCACTCATAGTCTTGGTTCAAACCTTCATAATAAGACTGTTCCCACTGCGAGAGTTCGTGTGTCAACGCATCGGATAGCTGCGCAGTGTCGTAGTCAATCGGCTCGTTAAACCACAGCACCGTGTCGGCATAATCCGGAAACAGACGCACCGTTGAAGGCACGGCCTCACGCGAAGAATTCATATCGCGATCATACAGACACGGTCCAGTCAGAACCATCCTCAGTTTGCAGCCCCGACGGATGGAAAAGCGACCGGCAAGGACCGTGTCCCGCCCAGCCGCCGCTCAATCCCCCGCTAGCCAAGCTTTCCCCAAGGACCGGCAGACTCAAGCGGAATTCTCGCTGACTTCTGCGACATGATCAAAAACGCTATCCCGGCGAGCATTACTGCAATAGCTAAACCGAGTAGGGCCGTGTCGGTTGATGTCGCTGGGCAGCCTGCAGAGCTGTCATCGATTTCAGGGCAGCTTCTCCACGGCTGCAAAAACATCACGACGCTTCCTCCTGCTCCTGAGAGTACAAAGAGGATTCCCAATGCCATGTAGACGGACTTCCGAAAAGAGTGCATACCCCATCTAATCACGGCTTCACTTGGATATTCATCGAATCGTAAGCATGGCTCTGTACGGGAGTGAGCTTTTTCTCTAGCCACGGTTCTAGAAAAACACGGTGACGATTAGCACGCAGTAAGGCGGTCACATCACCGAGCACAGGAGACAAACTGGGCACTAGTCAGATTCAGAATATTTCCGAAACCTAGGACTAGTTGTTTGTGTCGCTAGGTGGGGCTGCGGTATTCCGAGCTGCACTAAATATGCAAATAATTCTGGCTACCAGCACAACAAGCAGACCGATCATTCCCCCGACCGTTAGAGCATCCCCCTCCGAGATTTCGAAGTCATCCATACGAGGAAGCCCATGAGGGTCTTCATACTGCTGAAGTTCTCACGAGCCACTCGTGGCGATCTTTTTCTTTGTTGCTTCGACCAGCATCGCGGCTCCATCACTTTGAACTATGTATCTTTTTCCGCTCGTCAGTTCAATCTCTAACGCTGGACCTGATTTCCATAAAATGACGGTGGAACGGTCCTGCCCCAGTTTCCACCCGCCGCCGAGATAATCCGAAGTGTCCACATGCTCCACATATTCGACCCTTGAAATCTCCGGATAGGAAAAACGTCTCACCCCAAAAGGAAACAACCCAAGAGAAACGTGTCTGTCCTTCACCCGTATAAAGCTGAATGAAACGACCACCCCTATGGAAACGTAGGTTCCAATCACGACGAAGGCAATAAGAATAGGCTGCATGGAGCCACTCAGCATTGGCGGAATATAAGATCCAACCACTACCGCAAAGATGACCACGCCCAATAGTTTCGCCCACCAAGGCGAAGCAGTCCTATCCTTTACAACCATTGGATCTTTCACACGCACCCTTTGGCGGATCTATCATTCTTAGTCATTAGATGATTGTTCCGTAGCAACGAACCATGGGGACTGATATGCAAAGTCAGTTCTGCTCTGAACCCATTCTTCGACCGTGATGATTTTCCCAGTTTCAACCTCTTGGTAAATGACCGCTGGTACACCGGACTCGATGAGTTCAAGTTCAGCGCTGCTGAGGTTTTTCGAAATTTCTTCGAAACGAGGTTGCTCTTGAGCTCCAAAGAGTTCAGAAAGCTCGGTGGGAGAAGGAACAGGTTCAGTCGGCGCGGCCATTGCGGGTGCTACTAGAATCGTGCCCGCGAGAAGTGGAGCGCTAACAATGGCAATGGTCGCCGAGAGAGTCTTTTTCATTAGTCCTCAGAATGTTGGAAGTTACAGGTAGTGCAACTGTTATCTGCAACTTAAAACATATCCTCATCACCCGAAGAATTACGACGCCCAAATGACAATGCACGTATCGAAGCGATAACGATTCGTCCCGATGAAACATTTTGAAAATATGCGCACCGCAAGGACATGAAGTGCTAATCCGAACTCCAAGATTTTTACTGCGCTGCTTGGATCACCTGTAGGGGTAGCCCCTTAGCGGGTCCTGTACCGGGCACTGATCACGAGATCCACAAAAATTGTCGCCTTGCCTAGCCCACGGCTTCTTGGCCCGACTCTCTGAGCCGAAAGGCAACCGTCTTATGCGGGAACCGGACAAGGCCGGTGTCAGCTGTCCTTGCTTGTTCGCCTAGGCTACGGACCTTCGCTAAAACGGCGTTCGTGTCTGGTCTCTGCGCAACGAAAGCCCAGGAGCTAGCCAAGCGGACGAGCTGGCTAACCGTCATCTCGTAGTTGAAGAGGAATTCTTTGCGTTCGAAGGTACCGCGTCCCGCTAATTCTTTGGGCGCACTGAGCGTCTGGTCGCTAGGGGTACCGTCAGGTTCGACGATTGAAGCAAGTGCCTGCACCCACTCGTTGGTGCGGTCCCAGGTATGCCAAGCCATACCCATCATGCCGTTTGATTTGAGTACACGATTGCATTCATCCATGGCTTGTTTCGGCTCGACCCAATGCCAAGCTTGGAAGCAAATAACGGCGTCTACACTGTTATCCTCCACCGGTAGGCATTCCGCTGAGCCACTAAGAGTCGTGATGCGCTCACGGACTCCGCAAGCCAATTCCTGACAAGAAGATCGGAGCACCGAGAGCATGTTGGCAGAGGTATCAACGGCGATGACGGAATGTCCAAGGGAGAGGATGCTCCTTGTTCCTAGCCCTGTACCTGCTCCGAGATCCAAGACTGTCAGCCGTCGACCCTTCACAGGTGTCCCCAACAGCCACGATGTTACCTCCGCTGACCACGCTGGCCGAACCTCATCATGCAGAACAGCACCGTGAACCGAAGCTCTTGGTGCGTTGCGGGTCCGATTCATGCCTTCAGCCTATCGATCATCTGGTAAAGCCCCGTATTGAATATTCAAGATAGTTCTTGCCGGTGCGAAGATTCGGTGCATCACAGCAGTCCATGAAATGCAGTGAGTAGCCCTAGATGGACACTATCCACCCAGCACAAGTCGTTGACCTTATGGCAGAGTTATCGGTGATCAATTGACTCAGAGAGGTTAATTTAGTCGCGGATCTTGAGAAAAATCCGGAGCTGGCCTCCCGACTATGCCGTGAAGCGCAAGCGAGATTGATGCGTCGTGTGGAAATGTTGAGCGTCGATACTGTCCAATCGCCAAGCCGTTTACCGGGATGGACGGTGGCCCATGTGCTGACTCATCTAGCTCGCAATGCGGATGCTCATGCGCGTCGACTGTCAGGTGCTCTGAGCAGCAAGGACGTTCCCAAATACCAAAGCGGCGCGCACCAACGCCGCTCCGAGATTGAAAAAGGGGTCACGCGGTCAACTGGTGCGATCATCGCAGATCTCCAATCCAGCATGGAGCATCTTGAAGAGATATTCACAGCATCCACAGCTGCAGGCTGGCCCAACGGGCACTTCCTTGGTGGAGGACATTACGGCGTAGCGGGTTGCCCTGCGCACAGACTCCGCGAGGTTAAAATGCACCACGTCGATCTCGGGCTGGGCTACAGTCCGCTGGAATGGCCAGAGGAGTATGTGAACTGGGACCTTCCGCTCCTGCTTAAAACCGTGACCGAGCGGTTTGACACCTCTAATAGTCGGCGATTGTTTATGGCCTGGTTGGCCGGGCGCGGGTCGCTGGACAGTGGCACAACGCTGAGCCCCTGGTAGCCATACTCACGACTCGAACAGCGATAATTGGAGCGTTCGGTACCGGTTACCAAATTCACGTTAGCTCAGTGTCCGTGCGATGAACGACTACCGGGGCAGGGTGGGCCGAACGGGTCACCTTCGATGGCAGGTCGTTGAACGGGGTCTCAGATACTGACTGGAGACCCGGGCCGCAGGTGGTACCCATCTTTGACGTGTGAGTAGTCTCGTGCTGTTGTTACTAGGCCGGAATCGTCGAATGAAAGTACCGTGCACCCCGAAACCGTCATTGGTTTGTCCTGGATAAACATGACGACCCAGTACTCGACGGAGGCTGAATTTCCATCCACAAGTGGTTCACCGAACCATGTCTCTGCCGGTTTGGTTTCTTCTGCGAAGCATTCCTCCAGATAAGCGCGAAGGGCGCTAGGCCCGTGCAAAGGCCTAAACATCGATGCCCAGTGGTCACCATCCTCGGCCTGCAGCTCGACAATTGCGTCTGCGTCCTTGAGTGGCCATGCCTTGGCCCATGTCCTCGCCCAGCGTTGTGAAGCTTCGATAGTTCGCATGTTAATTTCCTCGTGACTTAGATGAGTGGTTGCTGCTGGTTTTTTCGAGAGGATGAGCAGCCCAATTCCCATAAGACAGGCAGTTGTTTGCAATGATACTTTCGGCCGAGCAGATTTTCAGCGTAGGTTCTTCTAGCGTTGCCCCGTGCTGGTTTATTCACGTTGCTCTGCAAGCCGGTGCGTAGGAGGACCCCTCTACGGGACGTTATCCGTCAGATGTCAGCTGCTCATGCGCTATAAGCCATCCAGACTCGTACTTGACGAGAACGTTGGTTCCTCTCCCGGTTCCAGATCGCGGTTGACCCTGAACCAAGCCGGTCCATGAAAAATGATAACGGCAGACAGCGATATCGGCTCCCACCGCTACCCAAGCTAAGTCATGGATTGAATAAACCTCATCCTGGATCGCATCAAACGTATCCTGCAGTGCAACTCGGATTTCTGCGTGTCCATAGTGGGATCCATCCGAGAACCAATAGCTAGCATCTGGCGCGATATGCGCAAGCACTCGATCTAGTACTCGTGAATTATTTGCTGCTTCGTATGCCCGCATCGTTTGGCTCAGTGCGGGAACGGAATCGTCGATAGAGGTCATAATCTCCATCTTGGTCTAAAGCGTTCAATGAACCAACCCTCAGCAGACACCTTTTAGAGAGCGAGAACGGTGTCGATTTGGACCCTTGCACCGAGCGGAAGCGCCGCCACTTGAATTGTTGTGCGCACAGGGAAGGGTTCACGCAGGTGATGGGCGTAGACGGTATTGATGGCTTCAAAGTCCTTGTAGTCCGTCAGATAGATCGTGGTGCGCAGGAGTGCTGAAAGACTCAACCCAAGTTCGTGCAACAGCGTCTCCAAGTTGGCCATCATCGACTTGCACTGCTCCGTTACATCATCCGAAACCAGGGAACCGTCATCAGTTCGCTGGCCGATGATTCCGGCGGTGTAGCCCGTGTCGCCGTGCTGCACGAAGTGCGAAAAAGGGGCCGTGGACTGGTGGAGCCGGGGACTGAAATGGTGCTTGGGCATCGTTGATACTTTCTGATGGCGGCAGAAATTCGCTTCTGACGTGGCGGGTACAACGCTACCTTGAAGCCAAATAATGTCGTCTTTCACCAGTCGTGGGCATTTCTTCTTCAGATATCATCCATTCCGTAAGAGGAACACTGAACGACGCATAGCACTTGCTAGGATTCCCAACGGACCTCGCCGTCTTCCAACATGAGTGTCGGATGTAATCCCTGATTTTGCGCGACACCGATGGACGCGAAATGTGCCGGATGCACGTACGCTGCGAAGCTGTTCACACCTTTAGACCGCAACCAGCTGCTCATTGCGCTGGTGGATTCGGACGCTATCCCCTGGCCTTGATGGATTGGTGAGATAACCCAGGCAATATTGGCAACTAGTTCCGGTCCGCTCTGCTCCACTGTGGCCTGAACAAATCCGATTGGCGCGTCGCTGTGTTTCAGTTTCACGATCCAGTTGAACCACCACTGCAACCCGTCTTCGGAGTGCCCGACTGACTGCGCCGCGTATCGACGCTGCAGCTGTTCAAGCGAGGGTGCTTCGCCGCCCGTGTATTCATACATTGAAGCATCCGCCAACACTTCCACCATTCCCAGTGCATGCTCCATCGAGAGCGGTTCCAGACGCAATCGCGCCGACGTGACGGTTTCAATTTTTGGCCAATCCATTAACTAAGCATGACAGGCCTGCCCGAGCCGCGAGCAAGAGGAACCTTTACCGGCGCGTTGAGGAAATCACTACAGGGGAGGCTTGCGGTGACGTCATGCCTCACTTATCCGACGCATGACACCACCGCTATTCGATTAGGTCAATTCACGGAACCCAAGTCGTTTATATAGCTCAAGCGCAGCACCGGAAGTTCCATCACCGATCCGCAGACTTAGAGTGTCCGCGCCATGCTTCTTACAAGCAGACATGGCAGCGGCAATCAAGGTGCGACCCAGCCCGTGCCCATGATGGCGCGGATCAACAAAAAGATCGATGATGAATGGGCCGAATAGATCTTCATCCCAGATCGATTCCTCGACAACGAAGATCGCCCCAATCGGCGTTCCCTGTTGTAGTGCGACAAAAGAGGCATATTCGAGGAGCTGCCCATATTCGTGGGCGAAGGTTTCTTCCATCTCGGATTGCGCTTCTTTAAGATTCCCGGCCGCAACTCCCGGTGGGTACGCTGCGAAGTACGCATCAGCTAGCGCCGTTGAGGATGATGATTCTGCATGGAGAATATCTGCGTAGGAAGAAACAGTGGGATTGAAATCTGCGTGCTGAAGAACAGCTTGCAAAACATCAGAGGGCATGACAAATCCATTCGTAGGTCTTCTGAACTAATTGAGAGAAAACTTTATGAATGGAACATGATTCGAATCTAGCACCGAAAAGATCAACGGGCTACAGAAAATTTTCCAAGACTTTTGAGTTGCGGAAGAGGCTCAAATGACCTTCGATCGAAGTGTCCCGCAAGCCGGTCCGTAAGAGGAACCCTAACTGGGACATAGGACCGGCTTATCACCCAGTTCCCCTGCCTACGCTCATGCTTCTAGACATATCAACAAAATCTCCTGCTGAAGCTTGATATGCAATCGTCCGGTACCCGTTTCATCCAGGTTCCCCAGACGAGGTCTCGACCCGTTTCGGTCCTGGCCACAGCACCAGTTACCGCTCTAATACAAGCCTTCGTTCGTCGGTTGATTGTCTCGGACACGGAAGAACCATCACTGCTCTATGGCGTTCGAAGTACCTTCACCGGATCGGCGTTAGCAGCATATGCAGCCGGCACCAAAGAACTAGCTCCAGCAGAAAGCAACGCAAGAATCACTATGCCAAGACAGAAAGCGAACGGCGGTACAGAACCTGTTGAGACGGCAATTCCAAGGCCGCCTAACATTCCCACCAGTGCACCCGCCACCGCTGGGATCAGTGTCCTGATGAGCATGAGCGTGACAATGTCACTTCGCGTTGCGCCAAGAGCACGCCTACGGCCCAGGTCCTTTCGGCGGACAAGGATATCGGCAAAGACAACCACCGCGACGAGCAACGACCCAATGCCCAACGCGCCATATAGCAAAGACTTACCAAAAGATCCCAAGTCCCCGACGATCTCATCATGAAGCTTCGCCATCTGCAGTGGCGAACGCACAGAGATAGCTTCAGGATCAGCGAGCTGCCCGAATAAACTCAACACCGATCCCTGAGCCACCGCAGCTTGGCTGGCATCATTCAAGATCAGGTGCAGGTTCGTTGCGCTGCTTCCCGACTGAGCTTCGTAAATCACTCCTTGGTCCAAATCAGTGAATGGATCACGAGGGGTATAGGACCCGACAATCGCGAAGTCCACAGGAATGTCAGCATTGGCAATTCGAACCGCCCCCACCGGGTATTGCATCCCCAGCTTGCGTAGAGCTTGGGTAGAAACCAGGGCTTCTCCCGGTCCGGGATAGCGTCCCGCTTCCAATTGTGCGACCGACCCTATATCTCCGATAACCGCCCACGCCGGGACCGGCGTTGCACCTTCCCCAATCGCCAGATTCTTGACGTCCGTCGGCGATCCAAGGCCAACGGAGCGTTCAATCACAGAGAAATTGGATGCCATCGAAATGATCGATTCGCTGATCAGACCGTCGGCTTTCTTATCGGTCACCACCAGCTGTCTGGCGCCGGAGGAATCAATACGCTGCGCCACCTGTTCTTCAGCAGCCGCGGTCCGGCCGACAGTAGAAATAGTCATGATGCACATGGCAGCTGTAATCAAGCAAACTAGCGCCGAGGGAACCTTGCTAGCCCAGGCGGTAGCCAGTGCTTCACGGAGCAACATTTTCAATGTCATAGCGCCAGCACCTCATCTGCGCGACTAATGACATAAGGATCGTGGGTCGCGATCACTACAGTGCGCTGCTGGGTTCCGGCATCCTTCGAAAGGATATCCAAGACACCGGCGGCATTCGTGGGGTCGAGGTTTCCAGTCGGTTCATCGGCCAGAATCACCGCAGGATTATTAATCAGCGCCCGCGCGACAGCGACTCTCTGTGCTTGTCCACCAGAAATCTGACCAGGCTTGTGATCACTGCGCGCGGCAACACCAAGTTCTTCCAGCAGCTGCTCTGCCCGGGCCATTGCGATTTTCCGGTCCACACCGGCATAGAGCGTTGGCTCAATAACAGAATCGATAATGGTCCGCGATGGATCCAACGACGAGTCTTGAAAGACGAACCCCAGCTGATCAGCCCTAACCTTTGACCGAACAGCATCAGGAGTAGAAGACTGAGGCTGGTCGTGGAGAAAGACTTCCCCTCGGCTTGGCGTGAGCATCAGCCCCAGCACGTAGAGGAGGGTGGATTTCCCACGCCCCGAAGGACCGGTGAGTGCAGTGACTTTCCCCGGGGCGAATTGAAAGCTCAAGCCATCAAAAAGTTCCTCAGAGTCCTTGGTGTATTTGAACCCCAAATCACGAACGCTGAGGATGCTCACCGCGCCTCGCTGTTCGCTGCAAGGACTTGCACAGAGGTTCCTTCTTCCAGACCTTCGACGATGACAATTCCCTGTCCGCTGGCAACTACCTCAACTGGGACTGGCCCGTTTTCGGTCACTACTTCTGTCTCGCCTGAGGCAGTGGTGGTAACCGCCGAGGAAGGAATGCCGATACCCTTGGTTTCGGGGACGACAATCACCTTGGAGCGAAGGGTGACGTTGCTGCCAGCAGGCAGTTCGTCGCATTCCTTATCGCACACCGATCCACCAGAGGGCCCGGCCAAAGTATGGATGACGTTTCCTGATTCATCGGTGGTCGTTTGCGCTATCTGAGCTTCCCAGGTCAGGTCGCCATGGTTCACCTCTATGGCGGAATCCTGCGGAATCAACGCAGCTTGTTCACCGGTCAAAGACATCGTGAAGGTACGCTCCCCGCTAGGGGCAAGAACGGCGTCTTCACCTCCAGCTAGATTCTTTCCCGGGCGGATCGCTTCGCCTATATCCACCTGGCCGGGCAAAGAGCTGATCGCAACCATGCGTCCTAGCGCGATACGGCCATCTGCCTTTTGCTTAGTCGCAATTTGCCACCCCTTGATCGCCGAAGTTGTGGCAGCATCAAAGCGGGTATCAGGGGTGCCGCTGAAATACTCCTGGTCCTTGAGGAAGCTTTCAACCTGCTTCACATTCTCGCCCGAGGCCTTAGGTCCAATGTCTTGGTACAAGGGTGTCTGACCTGAGATCACGTAAACATCGGATCCGGCGACGGAGTAAATGACGTCTCCTGGCTTTTTCTCCCCTTCCGACACTGAGGACACGACTCCGGCCAAGTGGTTGCTCGCAACCACTTGGACCGGCTGTTTCACTATTGTGGACAGATTCAGTGAGGAACCAATGGCTGATGCTTCGGCCTTGGCCCAAACATTTTGTTCGCTTTCCTGCGTCGTCTCTCCTTGGCCCACTACTGTTGCGTTGATTGCCCATCCGGCTGCACCTGCAGCAACTGCAATCGCCGCAGCGGCGGAGAGGAATTTTGGCTTCATCCAGCTGGAAGTATCAGCGCTTCTAGTTCCCATACAGAATCTCCGAAGGTGGAGATGAAGGACATTTCTGATTCATTTCCGCGGTATCGACAGTTTCCAAGTTCATTGCATCGTAGGGTGTCCATGATGCTGAGCCGCTAGCAGTTCCTTCAACGAAGGTTTCTTCACTTGGCAGTGAGCCGGTTTCAACGCCATAGTCTTGGAGGCATGGGATGAGGGTGTCGCGGTAGTAGCCGTAGAAGATACGTAGCTGCGTTCGGGTCGGGGCTTGGCTGTATTTCAGGTCCATCGGGTACTGAACTTCACAGGTATAGGAAGCTTCTGCAAGCGCTTCTTGCTGCCCCTCGGTACTTTTAGTGGTAAACGATCCATCGCTCTCCACGGAGGTGGGGAACCCGAGAGTGCTCAGGCATTGCGCTTGCTCTGTAGGCCAGTCCTCCTGGGAAACGTATCGGACTCTTTCTACCTCCGGCCATGATTTCAGGCCGCTCATTTCCTTTAGTTTTTCCACAAAGTCATCCCAGGTATATTCGGCGTAGCCGCCGTTATCCAGGGGATCATCTTCATTGCTCACCGGTGCTGGCGGTGCTGACATCGAGGATTCAGCTGGCGTATTGCTTGCTGCAGAAGAACTTGTTTCCGTACTCGGTGAATCGATGCTACAGGAAGTAAGGAGGAGAGGCATAAGCGCAATTAGTGCGAGGCCTTGGAGCTGAACTGATCTTTTCACGCTAAATGCACTCTTTCGAAACGGTCATAAAATGATGAAGGCGCCTGTCCCTCAGCGATAAACCGATTCCCTGCGTGACTTGGCTTACCCGGAGTATATCTACTTTCGGTCGTTATGTAACGCGCAGCACACCTGAAGAACCTGAACGTTGGGAGCGCGCAGGAGGATTACAAGATTATTTGGCGCGGTTCCGTTTTCTGCAAACCTTATGGTCGTTTATCTATCTATATGCGATCCACTAGCGGCATATATTAAGCATGAGGAGATTCAACTTTAGTGCCCTGGAAAATCACTTGAAATCGTTGTGGCTTCTTTTCAATTGAGGGACTTTTACGCATGTTCTTTCGATTTTCATTTCTATCATCGATGTTTCTAGAGAATCTTCACCCAGGGAACCCGCAGTGAGGAATCGTCGACGAATGATGGCGACGGGACTGCACGATGTTGGTAGACGTCTTGCGGGTGCTGGAACCGCGCATGCGGATAGGAAGTTGAAGCCCGCAAGGGGAACCACCTGCGGGACATGGCCAAGGCCTGCTTGATCCAATTCCGCACTTATGAGTGGTGGATTGAAGTCGATTCGTCGGATCAGGCCAAAGTCTGTTCTAGGTATTGGTCTTTTTCGTTGAATACAAGGTGGCCTTGGGCTCCGTTGACGATTGGGAGTTGTGGCGGGACATGGCCGCATTCCACATTGCCGATGATGGGTATACCGAGCATTCCCAGGGCATCGAGGGCCGCCTCTGCCTGGGTGAGAGTCGCAGAATCAGGGGCGCCGGTGCGTCCCACGAGAATGGCTTTGGCCCCGTCGAAGAATCCGGCCAAGCGCATACCGTGGAGATGTCGGCAAATCGTAGTTGCATCAACGCTGGAAGCTTCTATATAGACGATCAAGGACCCAGAGTCGTCATTGCGCAACGCCTCGGAATTCAGGTAGGGGGTACCGGCGAGGTTGACCATGGTCTCTATGCAGCCGCCGATTAGACGGCCTGTAACGCTTACCTCGTCCTGTCCTTTGTCGAGCCGTTCCCAAGCTCCGGTGCCGTTCCATGTATTTTCAGTTAATTCGGGCTGGTTTTCCCAATCGTCCCAGTCATTGACACGATAAACGCCAGGCGATGCTTGCTTGAAACTTGATCCAGCAGGCAGTGAAGCGATATCTATCCATGACATCAACGATTCCGGGACACGATATGGCGTGTCCAGGAGGTTGCTCCCATGGAGCGTTGCCATACCTGTTCGGAGCGTGACCGGGGTGAGTAACGTTGAAATATCGGAGTACCCCACGAACCAGGTTGGTTCTGCGGAAGCGAGTGCATCGAAATCAAGGTGAGGAATAAGGTCAATGGCGGTTGCCCCTCCCCACGGAGGCACAATGGCTTTGACCGTGGGGTCCAAAAGCATCCTCATTAGCTCACGGGCTCGTTGTTCAGCGGGTGCGCTGATGTGAGTGGAACCGTCCATGCAGTCACCCATATCCACTGAGAAACCGCGGTCACGCAATTGCTGTACGGCGAATTCCAAGCGTCGCGTAAGCGATCCTGGCACACCAGTCGACGGGGCAGTAACGCCAATTACATCGCCGGGTACTAGCGGCCCAGGGTATCGAATCTCCATGAATTCATACTTGCATGCATAAGTGAATAGCTAATAAGTCTTCGCGAACGTGACGTTACTAGACCCCTAGGATTCAACAGCCAGCAAATTGTGAATACCGATGGGGTCGAAGCCTTCGTAAAATGCTGCAGCACCGTCCCGCAAGGTGTATGTCCGGAAGAGCGTTTAGAGCCGTCCCGTATGGCGACCGGCTTGCGGGACACCAATCACCGAGGTTGAATTGAGCCTGCCTGGGTGACGATCAAAGATACGCTTGCCACATGGTCTACAACACTCATCAGCGCGAAATTGCAGCCCCCGCTAGCGAAGTAGGGCCGCTCATCGACTCGCTTGCGGGTAAGAACGATCGACTATGGCCCCGAAGCGAGTGGCCAGCAATGCGCCTGAACGGACCGCTTGGTGTGGGCGCAGCGGGAGGACATGGGCCAGTGCGCTATTTCGTGACTGCATACGAGCCCGGCAGACGGATCGAATTTCAGTTCACTAGTCCATCGGGCTTTAACGGGCACCACTCTTTCACTGCCACCAGCCTTACAGACACATTAACGCTGCTCCGGCACGAGCTTTCCATGTCGCCAAGTGGAACGGCAAAACTTACCTGGCCACTATTCTTCCGGCCCATGCATGACGCGCTTATCGAAGAAAGCCTGGATCGCGCAGAAAACGAATTCGGCTCTTCTCCAGGTGCTGCACACCGTCGGTCACTGTGGACGAAGATCCTTCGGGCACCGTTCTCCGCACGGATGACCCGCAAGTAGGAAGCCCGGTAAAGGTTCCGCCTACGGGCGGCGTCGTACCGAATTGCTATCTAAATGTTGAAGAATGGACGGGCTTTTGCCAGACCGGTGACGACTAGATCCACGGGATCGGTCGGTACCCAATCTGGAGCGTTGAGGCGAAGGCGGTCGGAGACTACGGCTCGCCCGGCAAGAACGTCCCGTGAGATGCCATCGTGAAGATACCCGAGCCTACGCGAGACGCCTTGCGAGCCAACGTTGTCTTGGAACACCTCGGTTAGTGCGGTGACAGCTCCCAGTCCTTCAAAAGCAAGATTCAGCAAGGCTGTCCGGGCCTCTGTGCCAATGCCCTGCCGATGAAATTTAAGGCCAAGCCACGATTCGGTTTTAACTTCGCGCAGGACAGGAAAATTACATGCCTTCAGCGTGACCATGCCTACGGGCTGGTCTCCACGGAATACACCCATTTCCAATGCCCAATTCTCCCTAGACCACGCGCCCCGTCGGCTCCAATGTTGCTGCATCACGTGAAGTGCCCGCTCACGGGGTGGAAGATTCGTCCAAGGGGTCAAAAAGGGCTGCTCGTCAGGCTCGTGCACGCCGTTGGCCGCGACCTGAGCCAGTTCGTATAATTCATCATCGTTCGGAACGCGGAGTTCCAAGCGCTTTGTTGCAAGCTTCAATTGGGCGAGAGGCCAGTAATCGTTCAGCATCTCGCCAGTATGGCACGGCTGCTTCCACCGGTTCACGTTTTGGCATGCGAAAAGCCGCATGCCAATTGCCGCCACTGTCCTGCAGAGGGTTCCGCTTGCGTGACATCGAAAACTATCGCTTGTTAGTCACACCGGAAAACTGAACTCACATTTTTCAAAGGCTTTATCCAAATACTCATGGCTTTCATCCGCGGCCGAAGATTGAGATTGCCACAGCGCCATCAACCATGCATGCAAGCGCAGCACAGAAAGCTAACATCGAGCAGTACTTCAAATAATCTATCTGTGTCCAAAAGTTAAAAAGTTAGGAAGGCCGTTACAGTAACGGCCTTCCTAATCATGAAATTTAATACACAGTAACTGACTTCAGCGTCGTGGGTCCGCTCAGCTTCACTTTTACCTTTGGACCGACCTTGCTGTAGCAAACACTACTGCCGCAAGCCCGCATTGAGCGATTCTGCGAGCCATAGCTTACGCGGTGATTCCAACTACCGGTCTGCGTTCCGACGCCAACAAAACCATAATCAACATACGGCGTGCCTCCACCGTAGAGGCATGCATTGACGGAACTGGTGCAACTGCTGGCAGGAAGCAGCGCGTAAGGCTGAACGTTGTTTACCTTCTCAACCTTGGTGATTTCTGCTGTTCCCACGTCCTGATGAACGACAGCTGGTTCGCCTGACTCCAATAGCGTCACCTCTTCTTCGCTGAGGTTCTTCGTTATTTCCTCGAACTTCGGTTCCTCTTGCTCTACGAAGAAACCGGAAAGCTCGATAGGACTAGCCGCATATGCAGCCGTTGAAGGGGTAGCCACATCTGGCGTGGATGCGGCCATTGCTGGGGTGGTAAGGATAGAACCTGCGAGCAATGACGCGCCGATGATGGCGGCAGCCCTGGAAAGATAATTTTTCATAATTCCTTAAAACTGAGATGTTGACCAGTGTGGATTTTCTAGTCATCCTTACTCTAACTTGGGAATTTTCTTCTTCCATAGGGATATGCATTGTATTTCATATCGAAATGATAACGATTCTATTTGCCAATAAGGAGGCTGGGAGAAAAGAATTTGTTACCAGTCAGATACCACCGCTATCACACGTGGATTATTCAACGCCCCTAAAGCGGACCGAATTCGAGCTAAGCAAACTCACCACCTATCCCTCAACTGTCGGCATGCCTCCTTACACTCAAGAGTTAGAATATATATTCTAAGGATTGGTGTTGTAATGAAAGTTGATAGAATACAGGTTTGCGAGCTGTCAGGGTCTGCCCCGCACCTGATCGCGGCAGCGGTGGGACGGGTACCGGCAGGGTACCCGTCCCCTGCCCAGGACTACAGTGATACGAAAATTGATTTGTCAGAGATGCTGATCCGCGACCAGGTCTCCACGTTCATTGTCCGCGTCTCAGGTGACTCAATGCAGGGTGCGGGGATCAGCGATGGGGATGAACTGATCGTGGATCGGTCGGTGCAGCCTAGAGATGGGCATGTGGTCATCGCGGTGATCGACGGGGAAATGACCGTCAAACGACTGACCACCACACCCCAAGGAGTGGTGCTGAAAGCCGAGAACCCGGACTACCCGGATTTACGCGTGGCAGAGCTTAGCGATTTCCGGGTTTGGGGTGTGGCCACCACATGCCTACACCACCTCTAGAGCCACGTCAGACCTATATTGCCCATGTTGACGTGAACAGCTTCTATGTCTCGTGCGAGCGTGCGTTTGATCCGACACTGGAAGGCCGACCGGTGATCGTACTGTCCAATAACGACGGTTGCGCGGTCGCCCGCAGCTCCGAGGCCAAAGCACTGGGCATTGAAATGGGCGCACCGTGGTTCAAGCTCGCTGCCGACGCTGACCGAATTAATCTGGTTGCAAAGTCCTCTAATTATGAGCTGTACGGCGAAATGTCGGGGCGGGTCATGAAACTGCTGGGCCGTTTCTCCGCCTGGGTTGAGGCCTATTCCATTGATGAGGCTTTCCTGGGCGTGACTGGCACCGTCGATGAGCTGCAAGCCCTGGGTGAGCAGATCAAGGCCGAGGTGTTCCGGCTGACCGGGTTGCCGGTCTGTGTGGGCATCGCGAAATCTACCGGTACAGCCGAGTATTCGTTAGTGGCCTATTGGACCCGATCCATTCGGGTTCCGTCGTGGAATATGAATGTCGTTTTCAGGACTCGTCGGCACAGTCCTTCCGTGACCGGAAGGGAACGTTTTACGGGACATCGAAGTAAGTCGCGATCTCTAAACCTATTGATTCGTCAGTTCGTGACAACGCCAGGGTGCAAACCGGAAAGCACATCTCTATGCGATTACCTGATTTCACAGACGATCTCGTAAGGCTCAAAATTAAAGCCCTGACGCATGGCTTCTCTACAAGCTTCCTGGATCTGTTCATGCACCGGCCGCCCAGGTGAGAATGCACCGACCCGCACCTCGATCCGTGCCCCATTAAAATTAGACTCCAGTACAACCGCGGATTCCACTGCATCAATTTCCTCTATCTCAGAAGCAATATAGGCAGCCTTCTCTTTCCCCGGTTCCGCCGTACGACTAACGTCTCTGGCTTCCGCCCACGAATCGATGAAGTGATTCAGCCCAAGATGGATTGAGAAGCCGGCACCGAGCGCAAGGAACGCAGACGTTGCAACTATCACCAAGATAGTTTTTATCGTTCTGCCATAATTTTTCATTTTTACAGCATAGATTGTTTCACTGAAGTTCTGCCCGCTCCTCAGTACAACGGCAAAATCGTACGATAAGGGCGCAGCAAGCCATCTACCCACTGGACCATGGCTTCTCAATAGAAACCACTCAGAGCATGCCCGTAGAAACAACGCTATACGGCACTCGTAAAGCTAACGTTCAGATTCGATGCTAACAACACGGCAAGTGACATTGTAGTCATTCCACCACAGTCCGTTCCGTCCACATGCGTCCATGAGGCTGTTCTCAATATCTCGGTTAGTGACACTCGTCGTTACGTTGAGGAAACGATCCCTCGGAGCGGCCCCATCAGGCTCTGTCGTAAATTCAGTTTTTAATACCTCTGGGATTTTTTCTACCCTACCGATTAACACCTGCTCCTTCTCGGCATCGGTCCACGTCGCATATCGGACATGGTCATAAAGATACTTGGGAACATTGAATGGGTCGCCCGTAGCTAATTTACTGAAAGCAATTAGCAATCCGGCAACAATGAAGGTTACAACTAGGAATCCAACGCCGAGTTTAATTGCCGTGAATCTCTTTGAACTCATGGCGTAATTCTAAGCGGTTCTTCAGAGTCTGGTTTTCTAACTGATTTCGCAGAGAAAATCGTCGCTCTGAAACATGCATATTTTTCCTCCGCGAGCGGGAGTCCAACCGGTTTCTCGCTACTATTGCAGCAGAGAAGACAAAGCTGGATTCATGCCAGAGCTATCGATTAACTCTTCTTCGTTGTCAGATCGAAGGAACCCATGAAGAAAAATGTCACGAGTGCCACCCTGATTATGGCTCTCGCGCTCTCTGGATGTACTGCTTACGAAGTCGCGCCCGGCCCATCAGTTGTCCCAGCAGAGGAACTTGAACATGGCACTGACGGCGGCCAAGAATGGGCGGATACAAAAATCAATGAGTGGCTCGGAGCGAATGGAGCCAGGAATATCAGTGCACTCAGTGGTCCGACGTTCTACGTCGATTCATGGGAGTCCCCGGCTGAAGGCGAGCTAGTCGTGCGAACTAAAGGTGGAGCCTACGACAAAGTTGCATTAGGCATGATTGCTTCAAGCATTCTTCACGGCACGGGTGAGGACATGCAGAAAATCACTGCGATCAATGAGTACAACAAAATTCAAGCCACCTACGAACGGCTTAAGTAGCGCGGGCTCGTCTCGAGAAAACATTGAGTCACACGATAAAAACGCGTAAATCCATCCATCCGCTGGACTGAGGCATACCAATATAGATCGACTAGGGCATGCCCGTAGGAGGAACCTTGACTGGGACTGTCATTTTCAAGATCCGACATCAAGGGGGCGGCTGCACAAAAGGGTTCATGAACTTTCGAGGCGAACACCGTAGGGACATCCCTGAGGCCTGCACTTGAATCAATGATCAGTAAATTAAGATATCATCAGTAAATGCTGATCAATCAAGATGCTCCGGTGGACGCGTGTCGGCTGGACCCCGCTGCCGCCTTGTTCCATTCTCTTAGCGACCCGATTCGATTGAAGATCGTCAAGCGCATGGCCCACGGTGAGGTGCGCGTTAGTGACCTCACCCGCGAACTTGGCCTCGCCCAGTCCACGGCCTCGATGCACGTGGCCTGCCTGCGCGACTGCGGCCTGGTCGAGGGACGCTCCGAGGGCCGCAGCGTGCACTACTCACTGTCCCGCCCGGAGCTGATGGACATGCTCGCCCAGGCCGAGATCTTGCTTGCCGCCACCGGCAACGCTGTCAGCCTCTGCCCGAACTACGGCCCCGACAGCATCACCGCCCCAATGATTGAAGAGGAGAACGCCCGATGAGTGACGCCTGTGGATGCAGCGATGAGACAGCAGAAACCGGTGAAGCCGAAGAGGCTCTGGGGTTCTGGCAGGTAACCGAGGTTCGGGCGGCCGCCGTGGCCGGTGTGCTGCTGCTGGCGGGATGGATCACCTCGCTGGCCGGAGGCCCCCGGTTCGTGACGCTTCCGCTGGAAATCGGTGCACTGCTGGTTGCTGCCTGGACGTTTGTTCCCTCCACTCTCCGACGCCTGCTCAAGGGAAAAATCGGCGTCGGGACGCTGATGACAATCGCCGCCGTTGGCGCTGTGGTCTTGGGCCAGTTCGAGGAAGCCGCGATGCTGGCCTTCCTGTACGCAATTTCGGAGGGACTTGAGGAATACTCGCTGGCGAAAACCCGGCGGGGCCTCCGGGCACTGCTTGACCTGGTTCCGGCCGAGGCACGAATCCTGCGCAACGGCATCGAAACCACCGTGCCCCCCTCCGTCTTGGTCCCCGGGGATCGCATGGTCGTCCGGCCGGGGGAACGTCTGGCCACCGACGGGCGGATCGTCACCGGACGCACCTCGCTGGATACTTCAGCGCTCACCGGCGAATCCGTTCCCGTCGAGGTCGGTCCCGGCTCCGAGGTCTACGCCGGTTCCATCAACGGCACCGGCCCGCTGGAAGTTGAAGTCACCAGCACCGCTGATAACAACTCGCTGGCCAGGATCGTGCACATCGTCGAGGCCGAGCAATCCCGCAAGGGCCCGGGCCAGCGACTGGCCGACTCCATCGCGAAGAAACTGGTCCCGGGCATCCTGATCGCCGCGGCCCTGATCATCGTCTTCGGATTCATCGTCGGGGAACCGGCCCTGTGGTTCGAACGCGCACTGGTCGTCTTGGTGGCCGCCTCGCCCTGCGCGCTGGCCATCTCCGTGCCCGTGACCGTCGTTGCCTCCGTCGGGGCCGCCAGCCGGATCGGGGTACTCATCAAGGGCGGCGGGGCACTGGAAACCCTAGGCAAGATCCGCACCATCGCCCTGGACAAGACCGGAACCCTGACCCGTAACAAGCCTTCGGTGATCGAGGTCGTGGGCACCGCACCCGCCACCCGGGAACGGGTGCTTGCCCTTGCGGCGGGCCTGGAAGCCCGCAGCGAACACCCGCTGGCCCGCGCCATCCTCGCATCCACCACCGAGCGCGCATCGGTCACCGACGTGGACACGGTTCCCGGGGCGGGCCTGGAGGGGCGGCTCGATGGCAGGCTTGTCCGGCTCGGACGCCCGGGATGGATCGATGCCGGGGCCCTGGCCCCGGACATCGAGCGGATGCAGCATGCCGGAGCCACGGCCGTGCTCATCGAGGACGATGGCAAAGTCATCGGCGCCATCGGCGTCCGCGACGAGCTGCGCCCCGAAGCCCGCGAGATCATTGCCAGGCTCACGGCATCCGGATACACCACCGCCATGCTCACCGGCGACAACATCATCACCGCAACGGCCCTGGCCAAGGCCGCGGGCATCAGCGAAGTCCACGCCGACCTGCGCCCCGAGGACAAGGCGGAGATCATCCGCACCCTCCAAACCCGGCAGCCCACCGCGATGGTCGGGGACGGAGTCAACGACGCTCCCGCCTTGGCCACCGCCGACACGGGCATCGCCATGGGGGCCATGGGCACCGACGTGGCCATCGAAACCGCAGACATTGCCCTGATGGGCGAGGACCTGCACCACCTGCCCCAGGTCCTTGACCATGCCCGGAACACCCGGCGCATCATGCTGCAAAACGTGGGCCTGTCCCTGCTGCTGATTGCCGTGCTGATCCCGCTGGCCCTCTTCGGGGTGCTCGGGCTGGCCGCGGTGGTGCTCATCCACGAACTGGCGGAAATCGTTGTGATCGCCAACGGTGTCCGGGCTGGTCGGCTCCGCCGCAAAACCGAGCTACAGACCGCGCAGCCAGCCTCGATCCTGGAACCCTCGCCATGAACGGCCAACTTGTGGCTCGTTCCTCGGCGCAGGTTCGAACCGCGTGTATTGTCCGGGCAGCGATGCTGCTTGGAGCCGTTGTGCTGGTCTGCGTGGATCTAGCCCTCAAGGCATTGGCCGAAAGCTTGCTTTCCAACGGCCATGTAATCGAGCTGGGGCTAATCAACCTCCGGTTGCTCTATAACCCAGGCGTCGCGTTCAGCTTTGGCGCGGACCTTCCCGCCTGGGTCATCGTGGCGGTCACCGGGCTGATCATCGCCGGACTGACCTGGTATGCGGTTTCCTCGGCACCAGCCATGGGCAAAATGTCCCGGGCGGGCGTAACGTTGCTGCTCGGCGGGGCGATCGGCAATTTCATTGACCGGTTGGACGGGCGCGGCGTGGTGGACTACCTGCACACCGGGTGGTTCGCCACCTTCAACCTGGCAGATGTGCTTGTCACAGCAGGAGTTGTTCTGTATGCGCTCGGAGCGCTTCGTGCCGCCCCTTCCAAGGACGGCGACTGACCACCTTTACGCATGCGCGCTGACATGCTGGCGAAACTGAACCGCCGACGTCCCGTAAGACGGTCGTTATACGGGACACTCGATCCGTTGACTTGGTAAATTTTCGAAACTCCGAGTTTTCAAAGATTTCAGATTCCCGTATACCCCGCCCGAGAAAATGCCCGGTGAAGGGGCCTTATACGGGGCACTTAAATTCCGGCCAATTTGCCACTCTCAGCGACAAGATACAGGCCCAAGTTTCGGCGGCTCTGCGACAAGGAGAACTTTCAAATTCCTTGGAGTGCTGGAAGAACATTCCAACTTTGAATTAGTCCTTGCCGATAGCCATAAGAATCAATTTGGAGTCTATGACGACAAGGCTAAGCCCGACTCTGAGAAGACTAGCGTTCAGACTGAAGAATCCAGAAAATGGACTCCTAATACGGCTGAGAAAAATCTCGCTGCTAGCTTGGGAAGGTACACGGCTTAATTTTTGACAAGGCCCATAGCCGTAAAAGCTCGGTGATAAATTTCTTTGATGACGCTTTCCTTGCGGGCGTTGTATTGCATGGTGTGTTCGCCAGCCGCCGTAGCCTGCGTTGCTGCTACGCGTTTCACTTCTGCGTACACACGTCGCTCGTTTGGGTGCGCACGCAACCAATCACGGAAAATACGATGTTTGATTAATTCTGGACTGTCATACCCGAACACATGTAAGTTGCATGCCGGGTTCGAGTGGCGCAGTACACGATGTCCATACCACCACGGTTCGCGGACAACTAGTTGAAAGCCGGCATTTTCGAGCCCCGGCACATAGAGCTGTTCTTCATTTGGATCAGCAACCACCAAATCTATATCGATGATTGGTTTCGCCGGGAGTTCCTGCACAGACGTCGAACCGACATGCTCAATCGCCAGAGCTCGCCATCCCAAGACGTTTCTGATTTGCGTCGCAAGAAACTGGAATTGTCCTGCCCACTCTTCGTTCCACTCATCAATCTCAACGTCTGGTAATGGCCCTGCGCCAGGAAGGTAAGGAGATTGCCCTGCGGGCGGTACAGGTTCGTAGAATGAGGTAATTTCGGCAAGTTGTGGCATGACAACTATTATCAACTGTTCTTTAGCTCTTGGCATTCAGACTGACACGGATCCATGTTCAAATTTTCAACACAGCACTAGCCGTCATCGACATGTTTCTTTCCGAAATGGAAGGCGGGCAGTCGATTCCTACCAACAGACAGGTTCTTCACTCGGGCATTCAGATATTTTCTTCAGCGCAACTGCCGACGGTTTTGTCGCATCCATGGGCGCGATAATGAACAAAGGTGGCACGGGATTAAAATGGTGGCTCCTCATACCAATTGCCAAGGCCCAGTATCGTTCCGGTCCTGCTCGTCTATATTGATCCCACGGAGAAGAACCAAAACGTATCTTCCTTCGATTTTGCTCTACCAATTTCATTTTTCCGTGCGAACATGACTCTATGGATCCACGTAGCATCTGGCAGGAAATCGATACCGAGCGCACCGTCTTGGCTCACCAATTGGCATCTATTGATGCGGCGCAGTGGCAAACCCAGTCGTTATGTACAGAGCTGACAGTTCGGGAGGTATTGGCACACCTGACCGCCAGCGGCACCTTGTCAGGGACAGCTTGGTTTCTCGGTGTCCTGCGAGCGCGCTTTGACTTTGATCAACAAGTGGCGGACCGACTCAACGAACAGCTCGGTTCTACCCCGGACGATACGTTGAAACGTTTTTGTGCAACCATCGGCAGTAGGACATCTCCCCCGGTTCCTAAATTGGCTTTACTCGGAGAAATGATCGTCCACGGCAACGATATTCGGCAACCGCTCGGATTGCATCATGCCCACCGGCAAGAAACCCTTGATGCTTTACTTCGATACTACGCAGGCAGCGACCAAGTTGTTGTCGCCAAGAAAAGAATCAAGGGTTTGCAATTAGAGAGCCTCGAAAACGGCATCAGCATTGGGCATGGCCCGCCCGTACGGGGCAGAACTTTGGCACTAATTATGGCGATGACTGGAAGGAAGGCATACTGTTCCGAGCTGTCTGGAAGCGGAGTGTCTCTACTCGCTTCACGTTGTGACTAATTCACTACCTATACCCATCAGCCGCTACGTTTCCCCCTTCAGAATTGCGCCGTAAAAGTTATTGGCCCGGCCACGTTCGGAACGGATCATCCACGCCGTGATTCTGGCTCTACCTGCCGAAAAGACGCGCGAAAAAGCCCTTGCCCGACTTATTTTCTTGAGCCGCGTTCGGGTCACAAGCACAGCGAGAGTTGCGTGGAACGTTAGCCATAACTTGCTGAACGTGCTGTCCACATCCTGCCCAGGTGGTTTTCTGGCACTTGCTACATTTCACGGCACGGCACATTTTCGGCTCCCTAAACTCAATGATTCATGCGTGTGCAAACTACGGAATTAGCTCACATCACGATACCCCCAGGGGTATAAAAAATAATATTAGCATAAATAAATAAACCCCCAGGGGTATAGGATGGAAGAAACTTCACCATGAGAGGAGCGCTCCGTGCAGCTAGAAGCCGAAACCATGAAACCTGCGATCAACAGGCTCAAAAGAGCTCAGGGACAACTAAATGCTGTGATCAGGATGCTCGAAGAAGGCAGTGATTGCCGTGCAGTCGTTACCCAGCTCTCCGCAGCGTCGAAAGCCATTGACCGCGCGGGCTTTTCTATCATCGCCACCGGTTTAGAAAAATGCCTTGAGTCAGATGACCCCACCGTGGACCGCGCCGAAATGGAAAAGCTCTTCCTCTCATTGGCTTAATCGTGCAGCACCGAGTTTCCTAATTGGCCTCATGTGAGTAGACGCAAAAAGTGCCGGCCTTCCCCTAGGAGAAAACCGGCACTTTTCACTACAGTTCGCCAATGCTGGCAATCATTACTTACGCCCGAACCCACGCAATCGTAGCGAGTTAGCTACAACCAATACGGAACTGGCGGCCATGGCAGCGCCTGCAATCATCGGATTCAAGAACCCCAAGGCTGCCACCGGGATTCCGGCGGTGTTGTAGATGAATGCCCAGAAAAGGTTCATCTTGATAGTTCCCAAAGTTTTGCGAGACAGTTCGATGGACTGGGCTACCTGATCTATATCGTTGCCCATGATGGTCACATCCGCGGCCTCAATAGCCACATCGGTGCCGGAACCCATCGCGATACCCAGGTCGGCCTGAGCCAGGGCAGGTGCGTCATTAACACCGTCACCCACCATGGCCACAACCTTGCCTTGCGCTTGGAGCTTACGCACGGCTTCGGCTTTCCCCTCGGGGAAGACATCTGCGAAGACATCTTCGGGCGCAATACCTACCTTGGCCGCCACGAGTTCGGCCACCGCCCTATTGTCACCGGTCAGTAGCACCGGGCGCAGTCCCAAATCCTTAAGCCTAGCGATAGCAGCCGCAGAAGATTCCTTGATCGTGTCGGTCAAGTTGACCAACCCCGCGAAGACCCCATCAACGCCAACCATGATCGAGGTAGCACCGGCTTGTTGTGCAGCGGTCAGGTCCGCATGTTGCCCCTCGGTCAGTTCAATTCCGTTCTCTTTCAACCAGCTGACGCGCCCTGCTACCACCGTCTGCCCATCGACCACTGCGCGAACGCCTCCGCCAGCGGCCGAGCTGAAATCGCTTGAAGCTAGCAGGTCGCCTTCTGCTCTTGCTGCCTCGACAATTGCCTGGGCGATTGGGTGCTCGGATTTGGCTTCGGCAGCACCTGCGAGTGCCAAAACGGTGCTTTCAGCAAACCCTTCAGCCGCGGTAGTGGAGGTGACCGCAAGGTTTCCCTCGGTGACGGTTCCGGTCTTATCCAACAGAACCGTGTCAACCTTACGTGTGTCCTCTAGAACTTGCGGGCCACGAATCAGAATACCTAGCTGGGCTCCTCGCCCTGTACCGACCAACAATCCAATAGGTGTTGCCAGACCTAATGCACAGGGGCAAGCGATAACCAATACCGCAACGGAGGCCGCGACAGCCGCACCCATATCTCCGGTAACAAGTAACCAGGTAACAAAAGTACCGAGGGCGATAACCAGCACAATAGGTACAAAGACCGAGGAGATCCTGTCCGCCAGCCGGGCAATCGGAGCCTTGCCGGTCTGCGCTTCGGAGACCAAGCGTCCCATTTGCGCCAATGTGGTGTCTTTACCCACGCGGGTAGTGCGAATAATTAGGGCGCCTGAGGTATTGATTGTAGCTCCGGTGACCGTGTCATCCGGGCCAACCTCTACGGGAACAGATTCACCAGTGACTAGCGCGGTATCTACCGCCGAGTGTCCGGAGACCACGAAGCCGTCGGTGGCGATCTTCTCCCCCGGGCGCACAATGAATTCATCTCCGGGCACCAGGGTATCGGCCGAAACCTTCGTTTCCACGCCGTCTCTGATCAGGGTCGCTTCTTTGGCTCCCAGATCCAGCAGTGTCTTTAATGCGTCACCCGCGCGAGCTTTGGCGCGTGCTTCCAACCACCGTCCAAGTAGGAGGAAAGTCGCTACGACGCCAGCAGTTTCGAAGTACAAGGCATGCTCACTCATCGACATACCGGTGTGGGCAGTGATATTAGGATCTGCAATCAACTGCCACAGCGAATAGAAGTATGCGGCCAACACACCGATAGATACCAAGGTATCCATAGTGGAGGCGAAGTGACGTGCATTTATCGCGGCTGATCGGTGAAATGGCCAGGCCGACCAGAAGGTGACGGGCGTGGCCAGAACCAGCGCTACCCAACCCCAGTGTGGGAATTGAGCGCCGGGAATCATGGATATGACAAAGAGTGGTGCGGTGAAGATGGCAGCTACAATCAGCCGTTTCTTCAGGTCCGCACCGACCGCTGGCGCTGCTTTCTTTTGGATTGGTTCGAGCTGTGCCGGAGATTCAAGAATGCCCTGATCACCGTCATGCAGCACTGGAGCCGATGGCTTCGCGTACTGGTCAACTTTGAGGCTGGCTTTATAGCCGGCCGACTCCACGGTTGAGATCAATATTTCGTCGCTCACGTCTTGCGGAACGGTGATGCGCGCCGATTCCAACGGCAAGTTGACCAGCGCTTCAACGCCTTCAATCTTGCCCAGTTTGCGCTCGACTCGACCCACACAAGAGGCGCAGGTCATTCCCTGAATATCTAACTCGACTATGCGCTGGTTAGTGGGGAATGCAGTGTCGTTACTCATGAATCCATTTCTTTCTTACATCTGGCTGCGGATTAGCGCACTGACCTTCGCCCCGTGGGGCTACCCTTTACGCGTCGACAGAGACGAGGTTATACCCGGCTTCAGATATGGCTGCTTCGAATACAGAATTTTCCACCTGCGCCTCGGTAGCAACGGTCGCAGTAGAGGTTCCACCAACAACAAGGTCAACCTCGACAGCACCCACTCCGGCTATTTCCTGTAGCTCTTCAGTGACCGATGAGACGCAGTGTCCACAGGTCAAACCGTCAATCTTCAAAGTGATGTTGGAGCTCATGGCTACCTCCGTAAGTTGTATTCTGCTCGTAATTTCTTCGTCTTACGAGTTATTAGCTAGACAACCGGAGACGAATGCTCGCCAGCTTGCCTACACCAAGAGCATATACCCCTAGAGGGTATATTTCAAGTACCCCCTAAGGGTATACGGGAATAGCCAATAAATAAGCAGGTCACGTCCACAAAGACAAGATTAGGTAAATGCGCGCAACAATAAGACTCCAGTCCAAGATCTGGAATCGGTTCTGTTCGTAACACCCTGACGCGATAAGAGTGCCAGATCAAAGCTTTAGCGCTTACCCGTCACCAGATCCGCGATATGAGCGATCGGCGAAGTATGCGAACTGCCTTTAGTCTCTTGCCTGTCCGCGAGCCCATAGGCGGCATAGAGCCCTTTAGTGGCAATCCATCGCAAAGGCTCGGGTTCCCAGAGTCTTGCTTGATGGTTTACCCACGGTAGGGCAACTAGGTCAGAGTTCCGCCCCAACACCAGGTCTCGCAAGGTACGTCCTGCAAGATTAGTGGTGGCCACCCCGGTACCCACATACCCTCCTGCCCAAGCTATTCCACTGGGCGAATCGAGTCCAACTGTTGCCGCCCAATCACGTGGAACCCCCAGCACTCCGGACCAGGCGTGATCTATGTTGGTAAGCCGTGTTTGCGGGAAGAGGGTATGCAAAATTTCTTGCAACCCTTTGATACTCGCTTCTGGTGTCTGTCCATCAAGATCTGTCCGGGAACCATACTTGTACGGGACCCCGCGCCCGCCGATAGCAATTCGGTCATCGGCCGTGCGTTGCGCGTACATGTAAACGTGGGCGAAGTCGCCGAGCACTTCGCCTTGGCTCCAATTCACTTCATCCCAAAAGCTTGCCTCTAAAGGCTCGGTGGCGATCATCGACGAATTCATCGGAAGCCAGAGCCGCTTGTGTCCCTTGATCCCGGCAGTAAAGCCCTCCGTCGCTCGGATAATAAATTCGGCGGTCACCTGACCGCCCGCAAAATCCAGTTGATGGGGTCGAATTTCGGTCACACGGGTATTCTCATAGATTTCTACACCAAGGGACTGGACTACGCGCGCTAGGCCACTGACGAGTTTTGCCGGCTGAATCCGCGCGGCATGTGGATGCCAGGCAGCACCCAGAGCACCTTCCACACCGATTCTCACTGTCGCATGATCTTGCGTCAGCAGTTGTACGTCGGTGTGCTCCCAAGAATTTTCGTCCTTAACGAACTCCCGCAGTCTGGCAAATTGTGCCGCGTTGTAGGCGACTTCGAATTCACCACCAGGCAAGATATCTGCCTCGATTTGCTCAGCCCGGCAGATCCGAATCACTTCAGCGACGGTGTGATTCATGGCTAGCTGGAAGTCTGTAGCGGCCTGACGACCATGGGATTTTAGATACTGTTCGCGCCCACCGGTAATAGTGTTGGTTAACCACCCACCGTTACGTCCCGAGGCGCCATAACCAATGTGCCGTTGTTCCAAGATTGCGATGCGCAGAGAGGGGTCTGCTTGCTTCAAATAATAAGCGGACCATAGACCGGTAAATCCAGCACCCACGATCGCTACATCAACTTCAAGTGATTCGTTCAGCGTTGGGCGTGCAGCGGGCAACCCAATTTGCTCCCACCAATGAGAAACCTGGCCATTGATCATGTGATTCTTTCGTCCGCAACGAATAAATGAACCACACTCACTTTATGGTTCTGGAATCACTCTAGGGTCAGCCTGAAACTCTGGCAAGGCTCTGGACTATTACTCGGAAAGTTCCACTCGAGCACCAGGAGCAGGGGCAGTGACCATCAGCGTAGCAACGCCTACCTCGTCACCAAGCTGGGTCATCACCTGCTGGGCATGCTCTGCATCGCGCACCAGTAACGCGAGGGTTGGACCCGAACCGGAGACCATTGCGCGCAGCGCTCCCGCACCTTCGGCGAGGTCTCGCACGGTTCCTAACTCGGGAGCCAAAGCCAACGAAGCTTGAGTCAGGTCATTGACCAGCAGTTGCGACAGCGCTTCGGCATCTGATGCCATCAGTGCCTTGATCACCTGCGGGTCAATCTCTTGCGGGACCTCAACCTCTTGCCCCGCGCGCAATCGGTCAAGCATCGAGTAGACCCGAGGGGTAGACAGCCCAAAGCTTGCGGGAATCAATACCCACTGAGTTTTTGCTCGGGTGAGCAAGGGGGCCAGCTGATCGCCGATGCCCAACCCAATAGCGGCTCCACCCATCAGGGCAAAGGGAACGTCGGCTCCTAGCCGTGCGCCCAGTCGCCCAAGCTCCTCGCGGTCTAGCCCGGTCCCCCACAACTCATTACAAGCCACCAAAGCGGCTGCCGCATCCGCGGAACCACCGCCCATACCTCCGGCAATGGGAACGCGTTTGGTGATGTGCAGGTTAGCACCCAAGGTGCACCCGGTATGCTCGCGAAGAAGCTGCGCAGCTTTCCACACTAGATTGTTTGGACCCAACGGGAAGTTATCAGGATCAGAAACCACGGGAGAACCAGGTTCAAGGCTCAGCTGCAATTCGCCGTCTTCCCGCAGCGTCGCTTCGATCTGTTCCAGCAAGGAGACCGCCACATAGAGGCTAGCAACCTCGTGGTAGCCATCTTCACGAGGCGGTCCCACCCGGAAATAACAGTTGATCTTCCCTGGGGCGGTAGTGATGACACGATGTTTGACCATTATTATTTTTCGGTCTGTTCTAGGGCCGGCACCGTGTGAGCTGCCCGAGCGATAGAGATGAAGCCTTCAACATCCAGCTTCTCGCCACGTTCCTTCGGATCGATACCCGCGGCCAGCAAAATCTGTTCTGCGCGAGCACCTGAGCCTGCCCAGCCAGACAACGCAGCACGCAAAGTCTTGCGACGTTGGGCAAAAGCCGCATCGATAATGGCAAAAACTTCTTTGCGGTCTGGTGCTCCACTGCGGTCTTTATCGCGGGTGAAAGCCACCAGTCCGGAATGAATCTTCGGCGCGGGCCAAAAGACGTTCATCCCAATGACGCCAGCCTTGCGCATGGTGCCATACCAGGCACCCTTCACCGAGGGGACACCGTAAGTCTTATTTCCGGGAGCAGCACACATTCGGTCTGCGACCTCGTCCTGGACCATCACCAGACCATGTTTGATGGATTCAAAATGTTCCATCAGGTGCAGCACCACAGGCACCGCGACGTTATATGGCAAGTTGGCGACCAACGCGGTGGGATTTCCGGGAAGTTCACTGATCTTCATGGCGTCGTTGAGGATCACCGTCAGGTCATCTTCACGGCCCGGGCGCATCTCCGCCATGGTCTGCGGCAACCGCTTGGCAAGCGGCGGGTCGATCTCGACCGCCACCACCTTTGCGGCGGCGTCCATGATGCCCAGGGTCAACGAACCGAGGCCCGGACCGACCTCAAGGACAGTCTCGTCTGGCGAGACATTCGCGGTGGCTACGATCCTACGGATCGTGTTTCCATCAATCACAAAGTTCTGCCCGAGGGTTTTCGTGGGACGAATCCCAAGTTCCTCGGCCAGTCGACGGATTTCGGTAGCCCCAAGCAGTGGCAAAGATTCCTTAGACATCACAGCTACAATTCTAGTTCAGTCCGCGAGCACCGCGAACGCGACGCGACGCGCCCACCCCGTGAGGGTGGACGCGTCGCGTCAAAAAGTTATTTCAGGGCTTAGCGCAGTCCAAGCTTGGACGAGCAGTGTGGCCAGTGACCCCATCCGCCGTTAGCGCGTAGCTTCTCTGCGGTAGCAATCTGTTCCTGGGCACTTGCCTGGTGTGGCAACGGTGCGTACTTTGTACCACCGGCTCCACGCCATGAGGAAGCGGAGAACTGTAGGCCACCGTAGTAACCGTTACCGGTATTGATTGACCAGTTACCACCCGACTCACACTTGGCCAATGCTGCCCAGGTGGAGGAGATATTGCCGGTTGGCGCCTTTGACTTAGAGTCCGAGCTCTTTGAGTCCGAGTTCTTAGAATCCGACTTCGATTCTTCCTTCTTGGTACCAACCTTGATGATCTCGGCGACCGGCTTCTTGGTGACCTTTGACTTTAGGACTTCTTCCTCGCCCTTTTTGCCGTTTCGGGTTTCTTGGCGAAGCGTGAGCTCTCGTTCGCCCTTCTCGCCTTCGGTCTTGACCTTGGTCTTTCCCTTTTCAAGCTTCGAATCCTTGACCTTCTCGGTCTCAAAATCGATCTTTCGGGTTTCATCCCACGTCTTCACCGAAACTTCAATGACCTCGATCTTGGCATCTTCCTCGATCTTGGTGCTGGTCTTCGCGTTCTTGTCGGTATCCTTACCGATCTGAACGTTGACCTCATCGTCCTTATCTAGCTTGACCTTCTGCTCGTCAAGTAGTTCCTTGACGGTCTGCGCGGTGGTCGAAATCTTCTGCTTTTTCTTATCCGCAACCAGCGTGATGGCCTTAGGGGTGATGATTTCGATTTCTTCGCTGAGGCTCACAAGCTGAATTTCTTCACCCAGTGATACCTCAGATTTCGCATCAACCTTCAGCTCGTCCATGACATCGGCTACGGTCATCCCGGTGGTGTGTACAACGCGGTCTGTGCCGTCGATACTGACCTGAACCGACTTATTTCGGTTGATCTCGATGCGCTGTTCATCGGAAAGTTCCGAGTCCGCAGCAACATTCAACTCGTCGCGAGCGTCTACGCTGATACCTTCTTGTTCAAGAGCAGCCTGCACGGTAGCGGCGCGAGTGGTGAAGCTCTGATCCTGCCCATCGATGGCAACGGTCACGGACTTCTGGCCGGAAATATAAAATACGGCTCCGGCGATAACCACAGCAACAGCTACGGCCTGGGCCAGATATTTGACCCAGCTTTTTTTGAGCAAGTGCATCACGGTAGTGAGGTCTCCATCGTTTGTAGGTCGAACGCCGAGGAGATGATCCCGGTACATCTTGCTCAACCTGGCGGATAATTCCGCCAATCTAAAGTTCGGTGTTGGCTTTGCGCGACCTTCGGACCAAAGGATGTGGTCCGCCGATAGGGCAACTCTTTACAGTGCGAACGGCCCGAAGGCGCGCTCGCAACTCAACGCATTCTGTTAACCGTAACCGAATTGTAATAATTGGCGCAACCTTTATATGGCCGAAAGCACATCCGGCAGTACTACAATGCTCCGTAAACTGCGCCGGTATTCTGAGAAATCTGCTCACAGAACTGCGCAAGATCCGTCGCTCGGGTCTCAGCCATAAAACGAGTGGTATACGGAATCATGTAACTGGCATTAGGCCTTCCCCTAAAGGGGTGAGGCGTCAAAAATGGTGCGTCGGTCTCCACCAGCAGTAGCTGTGGGTCCGCAAGGCGCAGGGCTTCTTGCAGGTCAATTGAGTTTTTGAAGGTCACGGTTCCCGAGAAAGACATGTACCACCCGTTGTCATTGCAGATCCGCGCCAATTCTGCGTCGCCGGAAAAACAATGGAAGACCACGCGCTCCGGTAACACCGCATCTTTGAGTACCCGCACGACATCGCTGTGTGCGTCACGGTCGTGAATTTGCACGGCCTTACCGTGCTCCACCGCGATCCGCAGGTGCTCACGGAAGGAATCTTCCTGAGCTTGGTGACCTTCTTCTCCGGTACGGAAATAGTCTAGGCCCGTCTCGCCAATGGCTCGGACCCGCTCTTCAGATGCCAAAGCCTCGATTTGTTCGATTGCGCTTTGTAGTTCGCCGGCCTCGGCCAGGCGCGCAGCATCATTGGGGTGGATAGCGATAGCGGCCAAAACATTCGAATATTCCTTTGCTGCTTGCACCGCAAAGCGTGAGGACTGGACATCGCATCCCACTTGGATCAGCCCCTCGACTCCGACCGCAGCGGCAGCATCAAGTGCTTGTTGCACCGTGACGTTCAGCGAACCGTCCCGGAAGTCCAAATGAGTGTGGTTATCAATCACCGGATAAGGCAAAGGCTCCGGCGCCTCCGGATAGCGGGTGTTCCTTTTGTTACCGCCTTTTTCGTTCTTAGGTGAGCGGGTACGGTCATTCAACAGTGTGCTGTCATCTTCCGGGAGTGGACGATAGCCCTCCGGAATTGCCGAAAAATCTGAATCGCTCATCTGCTCACCAATACCTTTATTCAAAATGCTGTCAGTTCTTGGGTCTAATTCTTCCATCACGGCCTGAGCAGTAAAGAATCGATACATTAAGACGCTGTTGATGGAGAAAAGAACCCCATATGATGTGAACACAAGCTATGGAAATTGCTTGGCGTGTCAACGACAACCTCGGCACGATAAGTTGCCCAGCCAGGAGGATGCGCATGAGCGCCCACCCAACACTGCCCTCAGTCGATTCGACCTTTAGGTCGAATTACCAGCGGATGTTTGATGCAATTCAGGAAGTCATCACCGGCAAACCGGAGGCGATTACGAACACCATCGTGGTGTTGCTTGCCCAAGGCCACCTGCTGCTGGAGGACGTGCCCGGGGTTGGCAAGACGATGCTCGCCAAATCACTGGCGCGCAGTGTTAATGGAAGCGTGCACCGCATTCAATTCACCCCGGACCTATTACCTAGCGACGTCACCGGAGTTTCGGTGTTCTCCCCGCAGGATCATAAGTTCACTTTTCATCCGGGACCAATCTTTGCAAATATCGTAATCGCTGACGAGATCAACCGTGCCAACGCAAAGACGCAATCCGCGCTGCTCGAATGCATGGAAGAGCAACAGGTAACGGTCGATTCCATTACCCATCCGCTGCAAAAACCATTTATGGTCGTAGCTACGCAAAACCCCATCGATTCCGAAGGAACCTTCGCGTTACCCGAGGCGCAACGAGACAGATTTATGGGTCGGATTTCATTGGGCTACCCCGACAGGGAAGCGGAAATCTCGATGCTTTCCACACATCACATCTCCGAACCGCTAGATGCGCTCACCCCAGTTCTCGAACTTGATCAGCTTCATCAGATGATTGAGCAAGTAAAACAGGTAACCGTCACCCAGCGACTGAGCAGCTATATCGTCGATTTGGGCCGCGCTACCCGTGAACACCCATATATTTCTCTCGGTGCCTCACCGCGAGCACTCGTACAGTGGGTTCGGGCCGCAAAATCCCATGCTGCTATTAACGGACGTGACCATGTTCTACCCGAAGATGTGCGCTCAGTGGCACCGATGATTTTGTCCCACCGCCTGATCCTCACCCGCAGGGCATTATCAGAGGGTGTGGAACCGCTGGCATTGATCCAGGATCTCGTGTCCGCTACACCTGTCGGATAGCTGAGTTTTCCCATGGATCAGATACCACGGTTCGATTCCAAAGACTCACTGTCGTGGGCGCGTACCGTCTCGGCACCACAAAACCTAAAGAAGTTCCGCCTGGACTTACTCACCCGGCGTGGTTGGTGCACCGCAGTAGGCGGGGCTGCTCTCATTTTCCTTGCCTACATTCTGGGCCGTCACGAAATGATGGCTCTCGGAACCGGACTTATTGCTTTGGTCCTGGTGAGCTGGATATTGGTGCTTCGTTTGCGTAATACTTCCTCCCTGACTCGCACGTTGCTCAGCCCAAACCCGGTAGTTGGAGACATCACCAGAGTGCAACTAACTTGCGCGGATCAGGCCACCGTACAGGAGGGTCTACCCGAGGAATTCGGACCAGGACCAAAATTTACCGGCCCCGGCACAAGCACCTACGAATTGGTCTTCCGCAGCCGAGGCATCCATTTGGTGGGTCCGGCAAAACAGATCCTGGCAGACCCTTTGGGCCTGATCTATGGTCTGGTCGACACCGGTCAGGCAACACAGATACCCGTTTGTGCCCAGATCCACCCGTTGGAACGCTTTGCCTCACTGGGTGAAAAGATGCTCACCGGCGATGCTCGCTTCTCCCGCAGCACCACCGCCGACTACTATGACGTGGCCACCCGTGACTATCAACAGGGCGACTCAATTCGCCAAGTGCATTGGAAGGCAACCGCCCGCCAAGGAAAACTCATGGTTCGCCAAGAAAACCATGTGGCCACAGCCCAAGCATTGTTGGTCTTAGACCGAACCTTTGAACACTGGCACAGCAATGGCGCTGATCTCCGGCTAAACATTCCGCAGGGCGAAAAGCCCGCCATTCAAAGCAGCCGCCGCTTCGAAACGGCGTTGAGCTTAGCGTGCAGTATCGGTCAGCGTTACGCGTCCAATGGCTACCAGCTACTCTTTCGAGATTTGGCCGGCGAGCAACTCTTGGACGCTAACAGCGTTTCACTGTCCGGAGCTTCCGCGCGCAGCGGATTTGAAGACTTCCACTCGGCGAGCGCCCAGATGTCCTTACGTGCGCCGAGCACAGTTGCTCCGGGAGCCGAGATCTTAGGCGAAGAACTTCGCAAGTTACTGCAGGGATTACCTGATGAGCCGGTCATCATGATTCTTGGAGAAATTAACAGTACGCAGGCTGCTTGGCTAGCAACACTTTCACGGTCGGTAAGACATGTAGAACTGTTCCTTCTCGTGTCTCATCCGGAGCGCTACCGAGAAATGCAACATACTCTGTCGCAAACCGGCTGGAAGGTGCACGCCTTGGCAGCCAACACAAATATTAACAACTTATGGTCCCGCTCATGAGCGCCACAATCACTGATATTCCTGCTTCGAGTCCGTCCCCTGGGGCGAAAGAGCCTGTTGTCCAGGAGTCAACAAATAACCTCACTGCACGTTTGCTTGCGGCCAGCGCTTTAACGCTCGCAATGCTCGCCGGTTTCGCGTCCCTGAGTGGTGTGGTTCAAGGTGGCGCTTGGTTACAGGCGTTGATTTGGCCGGTCTTTTTAATTCACTTCTGTGCCGGATTGTTTCGTGGGGTGCGTCAGGTGCGCTGGCTTGCGCTACCTGTAGCAGTACTCATTGCTGGTGGTGCGGTATTTCTGCATCCAACCATGCGTACCACCATCCCGGGGCTGGGTATTTTTGATTGGTTTGGCGCGGTGCTTTCCGAGGGAGCGTTGCAGTTCTCCACGCAGGTACCGCCCGTTGCTTACTCACGCTATGTCGAGTTTGTACTGTTGCTGCTGGCGGTCTTACTCAGCGTCATGGTTGAGGTTCTGGGAAGCATTAGACGGTTGGCACCGCTGGTACTGTTACCGATATCTTTTGCGCCGGTGATCGCTTCCTTGTTCAAACAAGAGGGCGCCGGAATCTGGTATGTGGTGCTGGTGCTACTCGCGCTGCTCGGCTATTTTGCTCTACTGCCCTACATCTTTCCGGTGAAGGGAACAGGTCCTGGGCTTCCGCCCAAACGTCAGTTGAATATTTTGTTGCTCACCGCGATGGTCTGCGCTTTGGTGATGGTACTAAGCAGTGCGTTCATGCCAGGGTTTCGCAAAGGCATGCTGCCTGAAGGCACTCGCCCCTCAGGAGACCTTCTAGCAAGAAACGTAGACCCATTGCTGAATCTCGGGCGAGACCTGCGAGCAAATAATGGTTCCGTGGCTTTTAGCTACCTGACGACCTCTAACGAACCGGTATATCTGCGTACCTCGGTGATCGAGGATCTAAGCGCTACCCGGTGGGAACCGGACGAGGGGCTACTGAAATCGGCCTACTTTGGTGACACCGCAATGGATACCGACTCCGATGTTTTTAACGGCAGCGCCGAGGTCACCCAACTACGCTGGAACGACCGGGTGAGCAGTCCTAGTCTGCCGATACCGGATCGAAGTTTTTTCATTTCCGGCATTAATGGCCCATGGAATTGGACCAAGGAAACATCTGTGGCACGACTTGGCGGTGACGCGTTAACAAACACCGAAGAAGTGACTATCGGACACACGCAAATGAATTTGAGTCCGCAGATCGCGCGTAGCCTGGGCTACTACGGTGACGGCATGCAGTCACAGATCGATGACGTGTACCTGTCAATGCCTGAAGACTTAGATGGACAGTTCGGGCAGTTACTTCAACGCACGCTCGCGGAGGCTTATAAACCACTTCAGGGGCCGCCGACTAATGATTTTGACGTTGCCGTTGCGATTCAAGATTTCCTGCGCTCGCCAACTTTTGGGTATTCCGAACGCACTCCCCTGCGCGAAGGCTATGACGGAGCCAACCGACAGGTGGTCAAGGCCTTCCTAGAACGCCGCCAAGGCTACTGCGTACATTTTGCGTCCACTATGGCTCTACTGGCTCGGGCCGCGGGAATTCCCTCACGCATTGTTGTTGGATATGCGCCGGGTGAGCCTACGGGAGAAACACTGAATGCCGGTGATCTGCCGGGCGTTGCAGGGAACGGACTTCCCGCAGGCACAGAGCTGACCGAATTTGAGGTGACCGGGCAGCAGGCACACGCCTGGCCGGAACTATTCCTGCCAGGTATCGGCTGGGTACCTTTTGAACCTACCCCGGGACAAGGTCAAGCCCCGGATTATGCTCCGGAAGCAACCTCCAGTCAGCCACCGGCAGAAGTACCCGAGGAATTGAACCCGTCAGGTGCTCCCACCGTGGATGATCCCGAGGCCCAAGAAAGTCCGGGAGCTACCCTCGAAGAGCCCCGAGCAGATAAGGCGCAAGATTATGGCTGGTTTGTTTTCTCAGGTGTGCTGATCCTCGCGCTTATTCTTGCGGCTATCCCTTGGCAGCGCACACGTTTGCGCCACCGCCGGACAGATCGTCTCAAAGCTGGCGGCCAACCAGCGGCCCAAGCACTATGGGATGAATTGTGTGCGGTGGGTGCCGATACGGGAACCCCCGCAGCTGAACATGAATCAGTTGGCGACTACACCAGACGCCTGAGCTCCACCCACCAGCAGCACGGCCAACAATTGCAACTGCTCAGAACTGCCATCGAAGCGAGCTTTTACGCGCAGCGGCATCCAGAGCCAGAAAATACTCCGGTTCTCGTCGAGGCGTTAGCGCAGGTGCACACACAGTTACACCACGAGCTTCCGCTCGGAAAACGCGTGGCGGCCTTCAGCTTCCCCGCATCATTACGACAGCGGCGGTTACGTCAGGTAGCGCCAACTCAAACGGTTCGCTAAGTTATCCAATACAAAAGCTGTGGCCCCAACATCTGACTAGATGTTGCGGCCACAGCTTATTGTCCTACCGCTGAATTCAGCGGTTAGTCCTGCGTTGGTGTTACTTTACCGGTGCGTACGGATCGGCAATACCGATGTACTGCACGGTGGTGTACTCGCCCAGTCCTTCGGCGCCACCTTCGCGGCCAAGTCCCGACTGCTTCACGCCACCAAATGGTGCCGCAGCGTTGGAGATGACCCCAGCGTTAAAGCCAACCAGACCAAACTCAATCTGCTCCGAGACACGGAACATCCGGTTGAAGTCACGCGAGTAAATGTATGACGCCAGACCGTACTCGCTGGCGTTGGCCAGGCGAATTGCGTCTGCTTCATCCTTGAACGTGGTCACCGGGGCAACTGGGCCGAAGATCTCCTGAGTGAGGATCTTGGCGTCATTAGCCACATTGGCCAACACGGTTGGCTGGTAGAAGTAGCCAGGGCCATCTACCGGCGCGCCACCGGTGACGGCGGTTGCGCCATCAGCGATTGCGGCTTCAACCAGTGCATGGACTTCATCGCGAGCCTTTTCCTCAACCAGTGGGCCCACGGTGGAGGTTGGGTCGGTACCACGGCCTGGCTTGAGCGCCTTCATGGCTGCTGCGAACTTTGCGGTGAATTCTTCGGCAATGTCCTCATGCACCAAGAAGCGGTTAGCCGCGGTGCAAGCTTCGCCCATGTTGCGCATCTTCGCAGCCATGGCGCCTTCTACCGCTGCGTCAAGGTCTGCGTCTTCAAAGACGAGGAATGGTGCGTTGCCGCCCAGTTCCATCGAGGTGCGCAGAACATTCTCCGTAGCATCCTTCATTAGCTGCTTACCCACTGGGGTGGAGCCGGTGAAGGAGACCTTGCGCAGACGGTTATCTTTCATCAACGGGCCGGAGATCTTCGAAGCAGAAGCTCCCGACACGACGTTGAGTACGCCTGCTGGAAGGCCGGCTTCCATCATGGTTGCCGCGAAAAGCTGGGTGGTTAGCGGGGTGAGCTTCGCTGGCTTGAGCACCATGGTGCAACCTGCAGCAATAGCCGGGCCAACCTTGCGGGTGGCCATAGCCAGTGGGAAGTTCCACGGGGTGATTAGCAGGCACGGGCCTACCGGCTTGTGGTGTACCAGAAGCTTGTTTTTGCCTTCTGGGGAAGTGAGGTAGCGGCCGTAGTGGCGCACGGTCTCTTCGGAGAACCAGCGCAGGAATTCGGCACCATAGGTAACCTCGCCGCGGGCCTCGGCCAGTGGCTTACCCATTTCAAGGCTCATCAATAGCGCAAAATCATCGGCGCGCGAGGTGACCAGGTCAAAACCACGACGCAAAATTTCAGCACGTTCACGTGGTGCGGTCAACGCCCATTCAGCCTGCACGGCATCTGCCGCGTCCAAGGCAGCCAGCGCGTCTTCGCTGGTAGCGCTAGCTAGCGTAGCCAGCTTTTCACCGGTGGCAGGGTCCAGCACGTCAAAGGTGCTGCCGTCTGAGGAATCTCGCCATTCACCGTTAATAAGTAATCCGGTAGGTACCTTGGCGAGCAGTTCTGCTTCGCGCTCAGCGGTAATCGACATAACGCGGTTCTCCTGAAATTCGTAAATGAAAAAAATCTTCGTTGATCACAACGCTAGTGCTGGATCCAACGGACTGTATATCGCCCGGTGCACTACAACCTGGTTGTTTCATTGTGCATTCAGCCTAAATGATTGCGGCTATTTTTCCGCTTCATGACGTTCGGCAAGAACCGCTTCATACAGCTCACGTTTCTTCACTCCAGCGGACTCGGCAACTTCAGCGACCGCTTGTTTCATCCGCATCCCTTCGCCTACCAATGCCGACACCTGAGGAAGTAAATCATCAATGGAAGGTGCTTGAGGAGCCGAAGCACCCGAAATTACCACCACAATCTCACCGCGTACCCCTTCATCGGCCCAGGCTTTGAGCACACCGAGTTCATCACGGCGCACCTCTTCGAACTTTTTGGTGAGCTCGCGTGCCACCGCGGCCTGGCGTTGCGTTCCGAAAACCTCGACAGCAGAACCCAAAAATTCAGCGACCCGGTGTGGAGATTCGAAGAACACCATGGTGCGCTCCTCGTGCAGCAAGGCGTTCAGACGCTTACGTCGCTCTCCCGCCTTACGCGGCAAGAATCCTTCAAAGGTGAACCGTCCGGTGGGAAGCCCGGAGAGGGCCAACGCGGTTAGTACCGCAGAGGGGCCCGGTACCGCGGTCACTCGGATACCCTCTTGCATGGCCGCGGCCACCAGTGGGTAACCCGGATCTGAAACTGCCGGCATGCCGGCGTCGGAGACCACAAGCACCGTGGAGCCTTGGCGGGCCAATTCAATGACCTCGCCGAGCTTATGCGCCTCATTGTGCTCATGCAGGCTCATGACTCGCCCTGACGGTTTGATACCCAGCGCGTGCGCCAGGTGATGGAAGTTGCGGGTGTCCTCCGCGGCGATCACATCTGCGCTTTGTATGATCTCGCGTAGCCGCGGGGATGCATCGGACAAGTTGCCTATTGGGGTGGCGCCCAGGACGATTACGCCCTCTTCGTCTGAATTCTGCACACCCTTTAGCCTACGCGAAGTACCAAAAGCACACATTTTGGTGGTTACGCCGGTAGCATGAACAACGATGAGCACCACTGCAACAAAGACCCCAGACACCGGACACGTGCGCTCTGCGCGCGTTGCCTTCACCTTTGAGAGCCTCAAACAGCGGTTATTACCGGTGGCAGCAACCTCAGGTGCGTTGATGTGGATTGTGCCGCTGGTGGTGACAATCATCGGTGGTTTATTGCGTTTTGTGCATCTGTCCCACCCAAATATGTTGATCTTTGACGAGACTTACTACGTCAAGGACGCCTACTCATTGCTGCATTTCGGTTATGAAATGGAATGGGTGGACGATAGCAATGACCAATTTGTTGCAGGAGATCCACAGCTCAAGGACACCGCCTCCTTTGTGGTGCACCCACCCTTAGGTAAATGGCTCATCGCCTTTGGCATGATGGCCTTTGGGGAATTCGACGGATTTGGTTGGCGTTTTGCCACCGCATTATTTGGTACCCTCGCGGTGCTTTTAACCACACTGTGTGCACGGTTGCTGTTCGGCTCACACCTGTTAGCAGGTATCGCGGGGCTGTTGATCGCTATCGATGGACACTCAATTGTCATGTCACGCACGGCATTGTTGGACATCTTCTTGATGTTCTTCGTGCTCGCTGCTTTTTACGCACTGCTCAAAGACCGGGTCCATGGGCGTACCCAATTAGCTAAAAAACTTTCGGTTCCCTTAGGGAACCGACCCAATGAGTTTTTGCTGGATCATGGCCCCATGCTTTGGTGGCGGCCGTGGCGGTTGGTCGCAGCGCTCATGCTCGGTGGCGCGGTAGGCATCAAATGGTCTGCCCTTGCCTTCGTTGCGGTGTTCTGTCTTATGGCCGTGTTGTGGGACTTTGGTGCGCGGCGTACCGCGGGAATCCAACGTTGGCAGTCAGCAGCATTCACTCGTGATGGCATTTACTCCTTCGTGACCATGATGCCGGTAGTGTTCCTGACCTACCTGGCCACGTGGACCGGCTGGCTGATCACCACTGGAGGCCGCTACCGTCAGTGGGCCGTGGAAAACCCTGGGGAGGGTGTCACTTGGTTGCCTGAGACGCTGCGTAGCCTCTGGCACTACCATCAGGCCGCATATGATTTCCATTCAGGGCTGAGCTCTGATCATGGGTGGGCTTCTGCCCCGTGGACTTGGTTATTTTCTGGGCGCCCCGTACTGATGTATTTTGAGGGATACGACAACGGCCAAAATGGGTGTGTACTGGATCGCTGCACCGAAGTGATCATGGATATGCCTAACCCGGTGATGTGGTGGGCTTGCACGATCAGCATGGTTCTCTTAGTTTTCTGGTGGCTTGGTGCCCGCGATTGGCGCGCTGGTGCGCTTCTTTCTAGTGTTGTCGCCGGTTTCCTTCCGTGGCTGATGTACCCCGAACGCACCATGTTTTTCTTCTACACCTTGCCATTAGTGCCATTTATGGTGCTCGCATTGACCTACGTCATTGGCAGGTTCATTCCTCGTAAACCGCGCTCCGACGTAAGCTATCGAACGAGGATCATCTTGGTCGCCGTGTCGCTAGCCTTGTTGTTGCTAGTCTCGGCCTTCTTCTGGTCGGTCTGGTCTGGAGAGCTCACTTCGGATGACTATTACCGTATGCACGTATGGATCCCAAGCTGGGGATAAGCCCTCCCGCGGCGGCTTATAGCCGTCTCCAGACGGTGGCCTGCCTTCAGATTCCTGAGAAGAGGGTTCAGGCATTAATTATCTGTCAGTCTCAGCCATGGCGTACAGCTCGGAAGGCACCCGTACCTGCGGCCGGAAACCAATCACATTGGCCTCAGGTGGGCCTGGGAACAGCCACTATCCGGAGCCGAATTCACTATATTAGATATCGAGAACTTCTACGCAAGGTATCGGCACCATCGACGAAGAGCAAGGCTACTGTCGGGTTCTGAGTCGAGAATCAGGACGTATTGCGGCGAAGGATGAGTCTTGCATAAACAAAACCTCGGGTCCCGTATCAAACGGAACCCGAGGTTTTGTTGTTTCTCGCGTTAGTGCGCAGAACGCTTAGTTGCCCAGTCCGAAGACCCTTGCTTCTTGGCGAAGACGTGAGCCTTCGCGTCGGCGAGCCGTTGGCCAGCAGGCAATGAGCACCACGAGCACGGTCAGCACCATCAGCACACCAATAGCCACGGCCGAGTCCATCCAGAATTGCTCTGGGTAGAGCCGGATGAGCGTATCGCTGACGCTAAAGGTCCAGGTCCCTTCGGAGAAGAAGAGGTTGTGGAAGCCCGTAAAGAAGGTGTTCCATCCGGTAATGGCAAGGGCCGCGACCGCTGCGAAGAGCACCACCGTGACGATAGCGCCTGCGAACAGTGCACGGCGAACTCCACCGGCGTAACGATTAGCTAGGTACACGATGAAAACTATTGCTAGGACAGCAAGTACCGCTCCGATCACATAGCCCAGTCCGATTAAGTTCTTCACGTCTAGCATGTGCTGAACTTCTTGAGCGGTGAACATAGTTGAACCGGTGGGCAATTTGAGTCCGGATAGGTATTCCGGGCCGGCGAAGTTATTGAGGTAATCCACCCCGTAGCTACCGTAGGTCAACCGTTCGGGGTCGGTGAAGCCAAAGCGATCGCTGGGGAAACCGGGACGGGCATAAGCCATGGCCAAGAATGCCGGGGTGGCGACTAAACGAATCGCCGCGATCAAGGTGAGTACGGGAAAGATGATGGCGAGAAGCACCTGGGCGGTGCTCGCCATCGGAGGTTTGGAGTTCAACGCACGTTCGCGGGCAACACGGCGTTTTACTGCGGCTTCAGAGGGCACAGACTCGGGGGTGTAATTACCAAAAACGCGAGTACGAGCCTGGGCCACAGCGGCCGAGGAAGTTTCTGGGTTGTCCTTTTGCGGTGCTGCGCTTACCGGAGGGACACCTTGTTTCGTCGGGCCGACCGGTGCTTTGGCGGTGGCTGCAGGCTTCGAAGCTGGCGTAGCCACCTGTTTTTCAGCTTCAATCTCATGCGGAAGTTTGATCGCACGGATGACATCTTCTACAGGCTCGTCAGCCTTTGGCTTGGCCGCACTGGCTGCCGCCGGTTTGGCAGGTGCAGGTTTAGTAGCAGCTGGTTTTGCGACAACAGGCTTCTTCACCGCCGGCTTGGAAGCGACAGGAGCGGTTGCAGGCTTATCGGCAGCAGCTTTGGCCGGTGCAGCAGCTGGAGCGGCCGGAGGATTAGCCGCGGCGGGCTTAGCTGGCGCTGCAGCAGGTTTGCTGACGGCAGGTTTAGCGGCGGCTGGCTTACTGGCAGGCTGAACCGTGGTTGGAGGTGTGGCGGGGCTAGGCTGGGCAGCGGCTACCGGCTTATCTTCTGCCGGCTTAGTTTCAGCAGTTTTGGACTGCGCAGGTGTAGCCCCTGTGGGATTCAAAAAAGCGGCCTTCGCGGCAGCTGCAGCCTTAGCGGCACGCTCATCTTGAGCAGCCTTAGCCTGCTTTTTGTGCTCTTCTAAACGTGCCGACAGTTCCTCGGCGCGCTGGCTCAATGAGCCTTTACTGGTTTGGTCGCTCGATTCCAAAGGAGTGGCCGCGATGGGCTTATCTGAACCTTCTGGTCCCTTAGCACCGGGGGTATTCTTCGCCGCCTCAGCCATGAGGAGTCCTCCTGCAAATCGCGCGATTTCTGATTAACATCAATAGACGAATCCTGCAGTACAGGCTCCGCGGTTTCAGCTTATCCAGCAAGCCGTGTCAATCCGCGCATTACCACACCTAAATTAGGACCGTGGTGCGGGAAACGGCTTACTGCACCATTCTCATCTGATTGGTAGGAAGGCAATCTCTTCCAAGTAATAACGACGTGGCGTCAAATAGTTCTAGCCGGTTGCCGTTCGCTACAGATTTCTTACTTAGCGCTCATCGGTTTCAGGGGGAAGCATCGCCAGACGCGGACGCGCATCAAAGCGGGTTCCACGTAGCTCACGCGGAGCAGGTGTTTCGGCCGCTTCGCGAGGCTTGCGGTCCTCGCGCACCGCGTTCATCAAGGCATGCAGTTCATCTTCATTTTCAATCACGTCCGGCAACGCGCCACGCAATAAATTCCAGCCACTGGGCACGGTCAAACGGTTAGCGTGCCGAGCACACAGGTCATAACAGTGCGGCTCAGGGTATTGCGCCAACGGACCAAGCACTGCCGTCGAGTCGGCATAGTTGTAGGTAAGCGTTGCGCGGGCCGATTCACGGCACGCAGGGCGAGAGCAAAGACGAAGACTTTCCACGGCTTCAAGTCTACTCTCGTATCGGCCCGGAGCCCGGTAATCTGGACCCAACGGCCACGTTCGCCAGTGCGAACCATTACTCTGGAGCCATGGAGCACAATCAGCACACGCCGCCGCAACGTTCGCGGCGTAATCGGCATGGCCGTGGACGGCGAGGTCCGCTGATGCCCATGCATTTACCGGCTTATCGAACTCGTCCAGAACGTTTCGATGACGCGGTGATGGCTAGCGCGCAACGCTTGGGTGAACGCTGGGGCAGCAAGCTTGCAATCATCGACTTTCGCATCATTCCGGTGCCGGGCGAAAAAGTGATGACGCAGGCGGCGGCCGTCGGCGACCGGATGCCGTTGTCTTCGGCTCGCCCAGCCACCGCGCAACGCCGAGCCCGGATATCCGTTTACCGCCTGCCTTTAGAGCAAGCCAGTCACAATCACACGGAATTAGTCGACCTCGTACACCAGTGTGTGGTGCACGAGGTTGCTAATTTGTGGATGCTCACGCCCCACGATGTTGATCCCGAATATTTTCCCAAAGACCCGGATTTTTAGTTTGTTCAGCCCCCGACGTTGACCACAATGCCGTCACGTCCGGCATTTGCCGGTGGCATCGCAGCCCAAGCCAACGAACGATCCGAGCCGAAAATCAGCTGACCGATGTAGGCGTTGGCATCTGATGAGAAGATCACCGCTTGGGCATCTGCGCTGACATCCTTGGGTTTGAAGACCATGCTCTGCCCGGTCTTCACCGTAAGTTTGGTTGGTTTGGACAGCTTGCCATCCTTATCAACAACAACTGCCTCTACCGAAGCATCGGCCGAGGGAGCTGCAATACTAAATTCACCGGTACCGTTGGCCGAAATCGGCGCGACCTGCGTGCCAGCAAGTGGCATCGTGCTTGCTGCCCAAGCAGTATCCGAGGACTGCTTTGGATCTGCACCACGCACCATACGCACGCTGCTGGTCACCGGAGCATCGGCTTCCACGACCACCGAATACGCTCCAGCATCCAACCCGTTGAGGCTGATGATGCTAGTGGCATCGGAGGAGACAGCGAGGTTAGAACCTAGATCCGCGGCGACTTCACCGTCGGCACCTAAGATTTTCACCTTAAAGCCTGCGCCTTGTGCACCGGTGGCCGAGACGTGGAGCTGCGGAATAAGTTTCTTATCCCCTTTGCTCAGCTTGTCTCGGTCATTCTTGCTACCAATCCATACGCCGGGAATCACCTGGGTATTGGACGCCGAGGCATTCGCAGCCACCAAGTCAACGCCGGCCGGAGTCAAACCACGCAAGGCGGCTTGTTGTACCGACGCGGTAATCTTTCCGCCTAAGCTCGTGATATCAGCGGAGACCGAGTCGAGGTTCTGGGCGTAGCCGCCAAGCACTAGGGCCCGGGAAGTACCCGGAGCGAGCACCACATTTTGCAAGGTGGAGGTATCTATTAGGCCCTCTGGACCACGCAAATCTACGGAGACCTGCGCCGTCGTATGTGTGGGGTTTGACAGGTGCAGGACGCTAGTTGCCCCGGTCAGTGTCTGTAAGCCGGTGAAGCGCCAATTTGAGGCTGGTGCCTGACAGGTCGATGCTGCAAGCCCTGCTAAGTCTCCGTCTTTGGCAAGGAAGCTACGCATCGCGCTGCCCCAGGAAGGCAGTTCGCCCAATGGCTGAAGTGCGAATACTTGAGCCTTGTCTCGGCCATTGGAAGTATCCACTTTTCCAATACGACCGGTGAGGCCTTGCTCGTCGGCTCCCAATGACTTGCTAGCTTCTTCTTCGGCGATCCGCTTGGTCAGATCATTTGCTTCTGAGCTTCCGAGGTCACTGAGCGTGGCTCCAGGAATTCGCTTGCCTAAATCAGAGACCACGGCCGCACGGATATTGCTTGAAATTTTCTTCGCGCCGGCAGCGAACTGTGGATCGGTGCCATCGACACCCTTCAACAGCTGTGGCGTGGCGGAACAAACTGCTTGGGCATCTCCGGCCGGGAGGCTGGTGACCGCGGCAGGCAGTGCAGTTTGAGCTGGTTGCGGGGCAAGAACCGAACCGGCAGCGACTACTGCTCCGGCAGCTACGACGGCTACCACTCCGAGCAATACAGCGCCGGTACGGCGGCGCACCACGGCTGTTTCTTGATCCTTACGCGCAGCCTTGGTGGCTCGGGCTAACTTACGGCGTCGACGGTTCGCAGTAGCGTCCGTGGCGTCCGGGGCATCCGTGGCGGTTGGTCCCGCTGCGCTTGGTACGGCGCCGGTAGCCACCGCTACAGGCTCAGCCTTGTGTTCGCCTGTAGGTTCAGATTTAGTAGCCGCGGTAGACACCGCATCGGTCTTAGGCCGGGAGTTGTTCCGGTCCTTGGCCTCTGCCTTGACTGTGGCCTTGGCTTCAGCCGCTGCCTTGGCGTCAGCTTTGGCTGAAGCCTTGGCCGCGGCCTTAGCCTCTGCCGCAGCTTCTTTCTCTGCCTTGGCCTCAGCACGCAGATCCGACTTGCTCTTCGCACGACCATCCGCACTAGCAGGTTCTTTAGCTGCAGCAGCGGGCGGTGTCTGGGCAGCTACCGGTTGCGGCGCAGGTTTCTCAGGCTCCGTAACGGAGCCCGTTCCTGGCTTGGCAGCTTCGGGCTCTACCTTGTTCTCAGCCGAGGAAGTGCCCGGCTCCGATTCCGGTTTGGCAGCATGGGAGCCATGAGGTGCAGGCTGGTTTGGTGCATCATCGGCAGCAGGGGTCTTCTCGTCACTCACTACTTTTTCTCCTGCTCGGTGTCGGTGTCCGAAATACGGTCACCGAGCTTCGGGGTCAAGTTTTCTCGGATCTCGTGATCCCGTTCGCGTGCTTCGCGACGACTTAACGGTGTAGAGCTGGTTGCAGGTTCAGTCTCTGGCTCAACGTCAACCGTGTCTGCGGGCTGCTCGGCTAGTAGTTCGTTATCGTCCACCGGTTCTTCGGCGGCACGGAAACGATACTCGGTGTTGCGGTAGCTTGCCAGACGTCGGGTACTAGGTACCGGTATCGCCAGCAAGACGGCAACTAGCAACACTAATCCGCCAAGGATCAGCAGCGGCAGAGCCAATGGTTCATCATGGGTCAACGTCAGCTTTCCACCCTCGGCAGGGACCTCGTAGGCCTGAGCCCAGCGGGAATCCGAGTCCTGAGGGTAAGCGACCGAACGCAGCGGCGTACCATCGATACTCGCTCGTAATTTAGGATCTTGAGCGGTGGACAAGACCAGGGTTCGAGCAGCATCTGCCGCCGGAATTTCAAGATTCTGAATCTTCCCACGCTGTGTTGGCACTACCTGTACCCGGTCAGATTCATCGATTAAGCGAGCGAAACCTGCTCCGGTATTCTGAGCCGAATCCTGGTAATTCACTCGCCATAACCAACCATTATCGGTCTGTCCTACGGCGGCTAATCCAGTTGCAGCATCCAACACTCGGACACTAGCGGAAACGGATTCTCCGGTTTCGTTGAGCACCACAAATCCAACGCCCAGATCCCGCAATGCTTCACGTGAGTCCAAGGCGGATTCGGAGAGCAACATCGCCGCTGCTTCGCGCTGCAGGTTGTTGGTGACCGACTGCTCGTTACGCGCTGGTTTCAGCAGCGAACCGGTCAGCTGAGCTACCTGCGAGGAACGGGACATCGAGTCCAGTGTTTCCCCGGCACCCGAGAGCAATACGCTATCGATTTCTCCCGAGGAACGAGGAGTCAGTACCAAGGTACGCTCTGCGGTTTCGGAGCGTCCCGCGTCAGCTGCGGTGGCAGGAATCGTGCGTTCTTGTGAAGCCGCGACTCGTTGCTGGGCAGTCAGCGCGGTCAGCTCGCCATCCGGATTTTGCGAATTTAATTGCGCAGCTAGACCCACCGACCCGGCGGCCAGCAAACTCACAACGCTCAACGCACTCATCAGGCTCAGCGCACCACGATTAGCCGGACGGCGCAGGGCACGTGGCTGATCCTCATGTCGCAGAGCCGCTAGTGCGTTGGCCGCGGCGGCAAGCATCGCGAAGATCGCGAAGGAAACGAACGGTGCGGTGTAGGCGCTGACGGTAGTTGAGGAGTCCAATGAGACCGGGATGAACCCAATCCCCCATCCTGCAACCAATGACAACGCGGCTGCCCAAATGAGTTTGCGCGAGTTTCGGCGCATGGTGGCATCGAGGCTGAAAGCAGATCCAAGTGCACCCAAGACCGCCAAAATTACCAGCGGTGCACCCACCAAAAGTGCAGCGACAAGGGCCCATGGACCGGCCGGTAAAATTCCCCAACCCAGCGGGCTAAGCATCGCATCAAAAGCTTCAGGGAAACCTAGAACCATCTGCCACAGCGGTGCCGGGTCAAATGCCAGAGACGCTCCGGGTTCGGTGAACAATAGCCGAGGATTTCCCAACGCTTCAAAGAGTAACGGCAGGTTCCACACCACTGCTGGCAGCGGAATCCACCACAGGGTGCGTGAGCGGCGTGGAGCGGAAATTGCCAAGATGTATACGAGCACCAGAAGCGTGAGGAAGAACGGCATTGATCCGGTCGAAATAACCCACATGATCAATGCTGCGCACGCTGAAGCGGTCCACGCGGACGTTTTACGCTGTCCGGCAGTAGCTGCAGGCTTACCTTCCGGAAGTACCTGATCGTTGAGCGCACGAAGCATCGCCAGGAAGAACAGTGGCAACATTACGTGGATCAAAACCGAGCCCACGCGGCCTGAAGCTAACGCCGAGAACAGCGCTGGTTGCAGGGCCCAGATGACGGCTGCAAAAAAACGTACGGCTCGTGAACGGCTAACGACACCTACGCCCCACCAGGCGCTCAACGCAGCCAATGGCATGGCTGCGATAAACAAGATCACGAGGCCTTGGTTGGCGTGGTTGAAGCTCACGACGGAAAGTAACCAGTAAACAATGTCGGTGTTATCCGGTGCGGCGCTCAGGCCGGTGCCCACATTCTGCCACCACGATGTGGCGTTGGCGCCGATCTCTCCAAGTGAGCGCGATAGTGGGCGGATAGCCCCGCCACTAAGTGCGCTAGCACCGATCACCGTGCGCCACGCAATCAGGGAGGTCGCCGTGGTGATCAACAGGGCAAGAATCAGTGAAAGTACCGCGGTAGTTCGTGGCGGACGGGCAATACGAACGAAGTCCGAGAAGTTCTCGCCACTGGGTTCCACCATCCCTTCGGCCCCGGAGCCATCACCAAATACCTGTGAGTCATCCTGACCGCTTGAAATGTTGCGACGGTATTCGCGGACCTCAGCATTTGAGGTCATCAACTTGCGCACCTGACGGCGCGGAACCTGACGAGTTTCCTTGACCTGACGCCTCGACGCACCCAACTTCACCGGAGAGAACAAGCCTTTAAGCGTGGCAGCTAAATGACTGAATCCGTGTCCCGGGTCTTTGGCTAGCAAGGCCAAAAGGAAATGCCCAATACCGCCAAAGAGAATCCCTAACCAGATAAATGGCAGCCCTAATGGGGAGGCAAACTTAAGACGCTGGAACACCTCGGCACGACGTGCCTCACCTGGTCCGGCCAGGGAATCGACCACATCAACCTGATGATAAATTTTTGCGGCTGGAACCACGACTACGCGGTGTCCAGCAAGTCGGTTACGCCAGCACAGATCCACATCATCGCCGCGGCCAGGAAGAGCTGGGTCAAAACCACCGAGCTCTTCGAAAACCTCGCGGCGAATGAACATTCCGGCCGAGGACACCGCGAAGTAGTCGCTACGTCCGTCGTACTGGCCTTGATCAACCTCGTCCATGTCGATCATCGTCAGGCGTTGTGCCTTACGGTCAACACTGAGTCCAACCTCGGCCAAGCGGCGTGGGTTGTCGATGTCTAAAATCTTGCAACCAGCGATACTTACGGATTCGGAGGCTTCAACCGTGCGCGTGAGATGTTCTAACGCATCGGGAGCCGGCATCGAATCATCATGGATAATCCATATCCACTCATCGCGATCGGTGCGTGCTTCGGGCAGTGCATCCACTGCTTCTTGAACCGAAAGCCCCAATGATCCGGCGGGAGCCGAAAGCAATGTGGCATTCGAAGGAAGATTTGCCTTTAATACCTGATGTGACGCGTCTTGTGAGGACGCATCCACCCCGAGGTACCGTTCAATCGGCCGCGACTGATTTCGCAGTGCAGCTAAAGTTCGTGGTAAAAAGTCAGCGCCATCGTGCGCAGCAACGATGGCGGTGACGTGAATTGGCGGTCGAATTAGATTGCTCGTTTCCGTAGTCGGCGGCGTTCGCGCTCGGAGAGCCCTCCCCAGATGCCAAAGCGCTCGTCGTTGCTCAACGCGTATTCCAGACATTCTGAACGTACAACACAGGCCCCGCAGACACGCTTAGCGTCGCGGGTTGAACCGCCCTTTTCTGGGAAAAATGCTTCGGGGTCAGTTTGTGCACATAGGGCACGGGCCTGCCAACCCAGCTCACCTTCGTCGACTTCTCCGCCGACGCCGAGCCATACCGCCTTGATACTTTCGCGGACCTGCTCGTCTTCATCCAGCTCAGGAGCCCACGAACCGGCACTCGAGCCACCCTCGGTCTCTGCCGGCGCATGCTCGCGGAGGAAGTCCTCCGCAGCGGTCTCCAAATCTGTGGCTACCGCTACCCGTGCGGATTCCCCAGCCTGTGGATCGACAAACCAATCCGACGGTGCACCCTCAACCCCGTATTGGGCGGATGCTACTGCCGATGTCGAAAAATCGGAGTACCTCTGCTCCAGCTTCGTCATGGTGATGTTGACCTTTCGCTTGGTTTGAGAAGATCGAGCCATCAATGCTCCCGATCCATACGTCTCTCTTTATTCCATCGAAGTAGTGAAATGATGGACGAGCCGAACTCACCATCTAATTACAGCCGTGTAACTCGGTCATAGTCAAGCGGGGAGGTTATTCTATGGAGGGTTCACAGCAAACTCCCGGCACAACACGCCACGAAAAGTCACCAATGAATCCGGCGAGTCGCAACTTCCGCGAATTGTCGGTAAATTCTCAGTAAATAAATTAAGGTGGAAAATGCCGTTCAACACCGCTACCGGAACCTTCGCTGAAGGCCTACTGGCGCCGCGTCGCTCCGACGCTACACCGTGGCTCACCTGGTACTCACAATCCGGGGAGCGAATCGAGCTTTCGGGCAAGGTCTTTGACAATTGGGTTGCCAAAAGTGCGAACCTACTCGTCGAATGTTTCGATCTTGAAGAAGGGTCCCTCGTCGTTGTAGATTTGCCGTCTCATTGGAAATCACTGGTGCTCGGCCTAGCCGCACTGCATCACGGGGCGACGCTACTGGATGCCGGCGATGCTCAGGCTACCAACGCCGCCTTGTGGATCACCCAAGAGCCGAAGGATCAGCGCATTCCCGGGTCATCCGAGATTCTTGCGGTTAATCCCGCCGCCATGGCGCTGTCATTTGGTGCCGACCTAGGTCCGGTCGCCGAGGATTACAACGCAAATGTGCGCACGTACGGGGATCAGTTTTATCCCTCCGCAGTCTCGGGGGAAACTATCGCGTTGCGCAATAGTGCAGGCAATAATCTGTCTTTAGCGGAGCTTTTTGCGCCCGAGGTCAGCCCGTTGGGCAACATCTTGGTTCACGCAGATATCCCAGTGCTGCAACTTTTGCCCTATGCGGTCGCCCAGTGGAAGGCCGGAGACTCCATTGTGCTTGTTGAAGCGCAGATGGACGTCAGTGACCGGCTTCGGCAAGGCGAGAAGATCAGTCACGACTACGCACCTGCTGTTTAGCTTTTGGCGGTAGGAATGGTGCCGGTATCCGGAGTAACGCTCTGGGTATCGGCTCCGTTTTCACGCAGGCTCAGCAGTTCATGGTCGTGGGCGAATTCTGCGTCTTGATCCATTTCTGCGCCGAAGACCCAGAAACGGTAGGCGAAGAACCGGAAGATGGTTCCCAACACCAGACCAACCACGGAACCGGCAATAAAGACGCTGGTCGGATCCGTCATATTTAGTACGTATTTGGTGAACCAAACACAGGCTGCGGCGATACCCAAACCGATGGCATTCATGATCAGGAACATCACCAGTTCACGGGCCACATTGGCTTGGCGACGGTGACGGAACGTCCAGTAGCGGTTGGCCACCCAGGAGAATAGTGTGGCTACGATGCCGGCTATGATCTTTGCTTTGACCTGTGAATCGCTCATTGGGCCATGAAGCAACCAGACATAAATTCCAGAGTCAATGATGAACGCGATTCCGCCGACAACGCCGAACTTTGCCACTTCGCGCCACAGCATCGAAATCAGTCCGGTTAGTTTTTGTGTAATGCGCTCGAACATTTTCCTCCAGACAAATCAACGTGGTTCGCGTGTCGATGTAGACATCGATACGACCACAAGATCGTCAGAATCTTGGGAAGTTCAGTTCCCTAGGTCAGTGGTTTGGTGGTGCCCTTTAACGCCAAGGCGAAGGAACACTAGCTGCCTATTTTATCCGCATTTCCTGACAAAACCCCGGATTTCGTGAGTAATCAGTCAACGCGAAGACGGGAAGCTGGAACTCTTTCGCTAACCTAGGAGAGTGAGCTTCCCTAAAATTGGTGTGATTGGTGGCGGGCAATTAGCCCGAATGATGGCCCCTGAGGCCCTAAACCTCGGATTTGAACTGCATGTTCTCGCCGAAGGTCCGGACGTATCGGCGGCACGTTGCGTGCCTGATGCGCCCGTTGGCGACTACAAAGACTTGGACACCCTGCGGGCTTTTGCCCAGGGTAAAGATGTCGTGACCTTTGATCATGAGCATGTTCCTAATGAGTTCCTCACCACACTTATCAATGAGGGAGTCAACGTCCAGCCACGTCCCGAGGCTCTGATCCACGCCCAGGACAAGCTGGTGATGCGTGCGGCAATCGAAAAGCTTGGACTGCCCAATCCTGCGTGGGCGAAGGTAGAGAATATAACCGAGCTAATTGCCTTCGGCGAAGACACCGGATGGCCGATTGTGCTCAAGACCCCACGCGGCGGTTACGACGGCAAGGGCGTACGCATGCTTGATAATGCGGAACAGGCCAAAGACTGCGAAGACTGGTTCGCGCACGGCGCTCTATTGGCCGAAGACAAGGTGGACTTCACCCGCGAACTGTCAGCCATGGTGGCACGTACTCCCTCAGGCGAAACCAAAGCCTGGCCGGTAGTCCACACCATTCAGGTGGCAGGCGTCTGCGACGAAGTCATTGCCCCCGCCCAAGACATCTCCGATGAAACTGCGGCTACTGCCTCACAGGCTGCCATTCGTATCGCCGAAGAATTCGGCGTCACCGGCGTCATGGCCGCAGAGCTCTTCGAAACTCCCGGACAGGGGGCCGGCTTCGTGATTAACGAGTTGGCCATGCGCCCACACAACACCGGGCACTGGACCATGAACGGTTCTGTCACCAGCCAATTTGAACAGCACCTGCGCGCGGTATTGGATTTGCCATTGGGCGATACCCGGGAGCTTGGGCTCACCGTAATGAAGAATTTCTTGGGTGGAGCAAATCAAGATCTCTTCTCTGCCTACCAAGCCGCGTTGGCTGCCGCACCAGAAGTCAAAGTTCACAGCTACGGCAAATCGGTGCGCCCTGGACGCAAAATCGGACATGTCAATGTCGTTGCTGCGCAAGGGCAAAGCGTCGCCGAGCTACGCGAACGCGCCGATGCAGTGGCCAGCTTAATCCGCGACGGCATCTGCGAAACCGTTTAGGCTTTTACCTAGGCTCACTAACCTGAGCCACAATTTTCAAGGATTAAGATTCTAATGACTCAAGCACCACTAGTCGGACTCGTTATGGGCTCAGACTCGGACTGGCCCGTCATGCGCCTAGCCGCCGAAGCGCTCACCGAGTTCGGTATCCCCTTCGAAGCTGACGTTGTCTCGGCACACCGCATGCCCACCGAAATGATCGAGTACGGTCAGCAGGCGCACGCCCGCGGTTTGCGCGTCATCATCGCCGGCGCCGGCGGCGCCGCGCACCTGCCGGGCATGCTCGCATCGGTCACACCACTTCCGGTGGTTGGGGTTCCGGTACCATTAGCCAAGCTTGATGGAATGGATTCATTACTCTCTATCGTGCAGATGCCCGCCGGCGTTCCGGTGGCTACCGTCTCCATCGGTGGTGCCCGCAATGCTGGCCTGTTAGCTGTGCGTATGCTGGCATCGGGAACCGATGAGCTTGCTAAGTCGTTACAGGTTAAGTTGCTAGCCTTTGCAGACTCGCTTCGCGAATCTGCCTATGCCAAGGGCGCCGCGTTGCGTGCCGAGGTTGCCAACGAGAACTTCTCTTCCTAAGGAAAGTCACTAAGTACATGGGTTCTGCCAATCACCGCGCTCCAAGTCCGCTTCGGAACCCGGAGAGTATTTCGTCTCCGGCCCGGAGCAAACGCGCCCTAATTCTGGTCGTTCTGACCATAATTTTCCCGGGTAGCGCTCAGCTCATTGCAGGCAACCGTAAGCTGGGACGGATCGCGGTCACTGTCACCATGCTGTGCTGGGCAGTGCTGATCTTGCTCGCAGCCCTGTACTTTATCAACCGCTCAATCATCCTTGGCTGGGTGGCACATCCTAACTTCCAGCTGTTTTTGATCGTCGCACTGTCGGTGCTCGCGGTCGGCTGGCTGATCATGTTCATCAATACGCTGTTCATCATCAGGCCAGGTATGTTGGCTCCCGGGATGCGCGCAATCGTTTCGGTTTTCACGCTAGCGGCGGTCGTCGCCACCAGCGGTATTTTCGTTTACGGCGCCACCATTTTGAATACCGGTCGCGAGACCATCGTTAAGGTCTTTGACGAAGGTCCTGCCTTTGACCCAGTTGATGGTCGTTACAACATTGCGGTGCTCGGCGCAGACTCTGGCTCAAACCGTGATGGCGTGCGTACCGACTCCATTGCTTTGCTTTCGGTAGACGCTAAAACCGGTAAATCGCTGATGATCTCCGTTCCGCGTAACTTCCAGAAGGCCCGCTTCGCCAAGGGCACCCCGATGGCTGCGGTTTATCCCGACGGTTACGATTGCGGCGACGAATGCTTGTTCAACGCCATTTACCGTGATGCGGTCGATAACCATGCGGACGCATTCCCTGACTCAGTAAAAAATGTGGGAGCTCAGGCCGTCATGGATGCGCTGTCCGGAACCACCGATCTTCAGGTTCAGGGCTACGTCATGGTTGACATGGCCGGCTTCGCCAACTTCGTTGATGCCTTAGGTGGGGTCACCATTGATTCCGGTGGTTGGGTCCCATACAACGGCAAGAAGTGGGAAAACTCGCTGGTCAATACCCACTGGTTTGCGCCAGGCGTACAGACCTTCAACGGCAAGGACGCGCTCTGGTTTGCTCGTTCGCGTGATTTCACCGATGATTACCACCGCATCAAACGTCAGCAGTGCCTACAGCAGGCAATCATTAAGCAGTTCACCCCACAGACCATCCTGACGAATTTCAGCAGCATCATGCAGGCCGGCGAACAGCTAGTTGAAACGAACATCCCTGCTAGCCAGCTCAGTTCCTTCGTTTCGGTGGCAGACAAGGTGGCTGGTACACCATTTAGCCGCCTGACCTTGGGCGCTCCAGACTTTGAACGTTCGTTCTCCACCTACCCGAACTTCGACCAGATTCATGATCGAATCAACGGAATCATCGAAAAGCAGAACGCACCGAAGAAGCCTAAGGAATCCAAGAAGTCCGAGGCACCGAAAAAATCTAAGGACTCCACCGAGGCTAGTAGCTCCGCAGAAGCTCCACAGGATGCAACGGACATCAACGATGCACCGAAGCTTTCCAACGGTGATGAGGTGCCAATGACCAAGCGTGATGGCTCCCCCATTGATGAGCAGTACCTGGTTGAGCTTGAAATGATTGGTCAGAATTCGCGTCTGGCTCAGATTGCCGCAAACAACGACGAATGCTCGGTTCCATAAAGAGCCTTCACGGTTACGCCACGGTTACGACCCCCCGACCGTTTTGAAACCATGATCGTTAGTGAAAGTTAAGGGTACAAAACGTGTTTGAGTTGAAAAATTCCATTAGGGACTACCACTGGGGTTCAACACAAGAGATCACTGAATTGTTGGGACAACCGGCAATCATCAGCCCTCAAGCGGAGTTATGGCTCGGGGCCCATCCAGGGTGTCCGAGCACGGTGCTGGGCAGCGGACAGCCCCTGCACGAGGCCATCGCAGCAGATCCAGAGCGAACGCTCGGGGAAGATGTCTTTGCACGTTACGGCCGGTTGCCGTTCTTGTTCAAGGTGCTCTCTGCTTCTCAACCGTTGTCGATTCAAGTCCACCCGACCCTAGACCAAGCTCGTGCACGTTTCGCCAAGGAAGAAGCAGCAGGCCTCGCCCGCGATGCGGCGAATCGAAACTACAAAGACGACAACCATAAACCGGAAATGCTTTACGCACTCACCGATTTTGTGGCGTTATCAGGCTTCCGTCTTCCACAAGACATCGTTGCTGATTTACGTCTTTTCCTACCCCGGCTTTCTACCAACGACACAAAACTGGTCAACGAACTGATTCACTTGCTCGAGGGTGCCGAACCGCTGGGGCCCACGCTGAGCTACGTGCTTGCCGGTGGGCGCCCAATCAGCGATCTCGTGCTCAACCTATGCGGAGCGATCTCCGCGGATCCAACGCTGCAAGTGAACCTCCAGCTTGCCGAGCTGGTCAGGATCAACGAAATCTATCCAGGCGACGCGGGTGTCTTGGTGGCACTGCTACTGAACCTGGTGTTCTTGAAGCCTGGCGAGGCGATCAGCCTCGGCGCCGGTAACGTACACGCTTACCTGCGCGGGCTTGGTATCGAGGTCATGGCGAATTCAGACAACGTGCTTCGCGGCGGGCTGACCAGCAAGCATATCGATGTTCCCGAACTACTGGAGATCTCCATCGCTGAGCCCACCGCAGCTCCGCTGTTGGCAGGCCAGAAGGTTTCAGATCATTCGCAGCTGTTCCAACCAAACTTTGACGAATTCCAATTGCAGGTCACCCAGACCGACCAAGCACAAGTTCGTACCGAGTTGCAGTTGCACGGTGCTGCGGTGGTGCTCTGCACCGCTGGGGAGTTCACCTTGGAATCTGCCACACAGACCCTGCAGCTGTCCCGCGGTGAGTCGGCATTCATCACCGCAGAGGATCTGCCGGTAAACGCTATTTCTCGTAGCTCCGAACCAGCCACGCTTTTTGCCGCCAGCGCACAGGAAAAATCGAACTAATCAGTCATTAAACAATTCAAGCCGCTGGCTTCCCCGGAAGGGGAAACCAGCGGCTTGAATGCTTAACGTGTTTTTAGCGGGTGTAAGCTTCCCACTTGTCCTGCTGGTGCTCACCATCAACAAAGCGGATGGTGCCAGACTTGGCACGAGTCACGATCGACTGGGTGTGGATGCGACCGTTCTTGTAACGCACTCCGCGCAACAGGTCACCATCGGTGATACCGGTGGCTGCGAAGTAGCAGTTGTCGGAAGTGACCAGATCGTTGGTGGTCAACACGCGGCCCAGTTCGTGGCCGGCGTCGATCGCCTTCTGCTTCTCGTCATCATCGGTTGGCCACAGACGGCCCTGAATCACGCCGCCCATGGCCTTGATTGCACAGGCGGTGACGATACCCTCAGGGGTGCCGCCGATACCCATCAACGCGTCAACGCCGGTACCTTCACGGGTTGCCGCGATGGCGCCTGCAACGTCGCCGTCCATCAAAAGCTTGGTGCGTGCGCCGGCGGCACGAATTTCTTCGATAAGTCCGGCATGGCGTGGGCGGTCCAGCAAGGTGACGGTGATCTGGCTGATCTTCTTGCCCTTGGCCTTAGCGATCAGGTGCAAGTTCTGCTTGACCGGCAAACGCAGGTCAACTAGGTCGGCCGCTTCGGGGCCGGTTACGAGCTTTTCCATGTAGAACACGGCCGAAGGATCAAACATCGAACCGCGGTCGGCCACAGCCAGCACCGACAGGGCGTTGTTCAGACCAAGTGCGGTCAAACGAGTGCCATCGATGGGGTCAACTGCAACATCGCATTCTGCTCCGGAGCCGTTGCCAACCTGTTCGCCGTTGAACAGCATCGGGGCTTCGTCTTTTTCGCCTTCGCCGATTACCACGACGCCGTTGAAGTTCACTGTGGACAGTAGGCCACGCATGGCATCTACTGCCGCGCCATCGGCGGCATTCTTGTCACCGAATCCAACCCACGGGGATGAAGCGATGGCTGCAGCTTCAGTCGCGCGCACCAGCTCCAGTGCGAGGTTACGGTCCGGTTCCGCGTCGGTTACCGACAGTCGTGGAGATAGGTGGGCATAATTGTTGTCTTCGGTCACGAAAGATCCCATCACTGAGTCGTAGTCATTGCGCCTATGCAAACACCTCCATCATATCCCCATCGTTTTTCTGCTTGTAGTTCATGTCGCTTAAACTGTTCAAGCGTCAACGTGTGATTGGGCACCTCGGTTCGATTTGCACAGGAACTTCGGGGAGAATGGGAAATGTGCAGCCAGAGAATACTTCCCAGAATGATGCCCCGGTAGGCGAACAGCCGGTACGTCGTGATTTGAACGACCCCGAAGCGACCTTTGAGGATCTGCCGTTCACGCCCCTGCTGACCGAGAAGCAGTCAAAGCGTGCAAACCAGACTTTTAAGGGAATGATCTTATCGGTGGGCTTCACCATCGCGGTGATCATTCCGTTGTTGCTACTGAATCCGGCTAATAAGGAAGAATCCTTTCAGCATCCGGTAGATTTGCAGGCTGTAGCCAACGAGGTATCGGGCATCGCCGACTTTGAAGTCTTTGCGCCGCAGGTTTCCGGCGATGAATACGCAAACTTCGCTCGCTGGAAGAGCAACCAGATCCAAGACGTCTCTTACTGGGAATTCGGTTTGGTGATGGATGAGACAAACTTCGTTTATGTCCGTCAAAGCGCAGATGCGAACCCCACATGGATCGCATTGGTAACCGACAACGCGGTTCCAAGTGATGAACGAGTCATTAACGGGCACAAATGGGAAGTTCGCAAGAAGGACCAAACCGTTTACATGATTTCCACTTTCAAGGAATCAACGCTGATTATTTCCAGCGATACCGGCGAAGAAGAACTGATGACCATCGTTCAGGCCGCCGAAGCTCAGGGTCTGTAATTTTTGCCTTGACGATGTCATTAGGTGGAAAGAACACCTTGGCATCGGCGTAGAATTCGAACTATGGAATCTGAACACGGCAAATCGGCACTAACCCCACAGCAGGCTTGGGAAAAGCTGACCAATGGTAACCAGCGATTCATCCTTGGCAACACTCAACACCCCAACCAGGATGGCGCTCGGCGCGAGTCCTTGGTCGCCGGCCAGGAACCATTTGCAGTAATTTTCGGTTGCTCCGATTCACGCCTTGCAGCAGAAATCATTTTTGATGTGGGCTTGGGAGATGTCTTCGTGGTGCGTACCGCCGGTCACGTGCTTGATCCCGCCAGCTTGGGATCTTTGGAATTCGCCGTTGATATCCTCAACATTCCGCTGATCGTAATTCTGGGTCATGACAGCTGTGGCGCGGTCACCGCAGCCATCGATGCCAAAGAGTCAGGCGACATGCCTAAGGGCTTCGTGCGCGACCTCGTGGAGCACATCATCCCGTCGGTATTCGCCGCGGAGCGAGCAAATATTACCGACGTAAATGGCACCGTGGTCGAACACGTCAAACAGACCACCTCACGTCTGGTAGATCTTTCGAGCATCATCGAAACCGCTATTGCTGAGGGACGAACCGCAGTAGCAGGCGTGGCCTACAAGCTTGCCGAAGGTGAAGCTCAGCTAGTTTCAAACATGGGACTTGAGTAAAGCTCAAGCCAAGCAGTAAGTGGTCCGCGGTTCACCCGCGGACCACTTTTGTTTAACTCTCATTTTATTCCCAATTTCTCTTACCTCACTAGTGGTTGTGATGTTTGAGGCAGATCCCTTTTGGACATTGCGTTCCAGGCGTAGGGTGAGCCACATGAGCAACAACAACGAATTCCGCATCGAACACGACACTATGGGCGAAGTCCGGGTACCGGCACAAGCTCTCTACCGGGCACAGACCCAACGCGCCGTGGAGAACTTCCCGATCTCTGGGAAAAAACTCGAACCGGCCCACATCAAGGCGCTGGCTCAGGTCAAAAAGGCTGCTGCGCGCGCCAACGCTGCGTTGGGCGTTTTAGATGCCGAACGTGCAGAGGCAATCGTGGCCGCGGCCGACTTAGTGGCCAGCGGAGACTTTGACGAACATTTCCCCATCGATGTTTTTCAAACCGGGTCGGGCACCAGCTCGAATATGAACACCAACGAGGTACTCGCCGAATTAGCTACCCGTGCCTTGAAAGAGGCAGGCAGCTCGACCGAGGTTCATCCCAACGATCATGTGAACGCCTCACAGTCTTCAAATGATGTTTTCCCAACCTCCGTACACGTAGCGGCCACCAATGCGCTGGTTAACGAGCTTATTCCAGCCCTGGAATCACTGGCGATCTCACTTGAATCCAAGAAGGCGGAGTTCAAGGACGTGGTGAAGTCCGGGCGCACACACCTGATGGATGCAACCCCGGTGACCCTCGGACAGGAATTCGGTGGCTACGCAGCACAGATCCGTTACGGTGTGGAACGAATTGAATCCGCACTTCCCCGGGTAGCTGAGGTCCCACTCGGTGGCACCGCCGTCGGAACCGGGATCAACACCCCCGAAGGTTTCCCAGCTCAAGTTCTAGAGTTCCTGCGCGAAGACACCGGTTTGCAGATCACCGAGGCACGCAACCACTTTGAAGCTCAGGCGAACCGTGACGGTCTGGTTGAAGCTTCCGCTGCGCTGCGGACCATTGCGATCTCGATCATCAAAATTGCCAACGATCTTCGTTGGATGGGTTCGGGCCCCAATACCGGCCTAGGCGAGATCTCCATCCCGGACCTCCAGCCTGGTTCTTCCATCATGCCGGGTAAGGTCAACCCGGTCATCTCCGAGGCTGCCATTCAGGTTGCCGCTCAGGTGATCGGCAACGACACCACCATCGCGTGGGCAGGAACCAATGGGGCCTTCGAGCTGAACGTGGGCATCCCGGTGATGGCCTCCAACCTGCTCGAATCCATTCGACTGCTCTCAAATGTTTCGCGCGTGATGGCAGAGAAAATGATCGATGGGATTACCGCGAATGTGGAACGTGCTCGTTTCCTCGCCGAAGCCTCACCATCCATCGTGACTCCGCTAAACAAGCTCATCGGCTATGAGAACGCCGCGAAGATTGCCAAGAAGGCCGTGGCCGAGGGCCTGACGGTGCGTGAAGCGACCATTGCTTTAGGCTTCGTAGAACGCGGCGAAGTCACCGAAGCACAGCTTGATGAGCTGCTAGACGTTTCGACAATGACCGGGAAGTACTAAACCGTATTCCGGATTACCGAAGAGACTAGAAATTGCTATGAGCCGGCCACCCTGGGAATTCTTCGGGTGGCCGGCTTGCTGCGTTGCTCAACTACGTAGACTTAGAGATCGATCCAATATCTTCGAACGGGCGCAACGGAACCAAATTGGGCGGCGAGCTGGGCCACTGGGAGAATCTTTTCGAGCTGTCCCCCGCAGGCCTCAATCGTTTTTGCTGAACCAATATTTGAATCGTCACAGGTGAGCAGCACTCTTTGCATCCCGCGAGCTCTAGCCACGTCAAGTATTGCCATTAAAGCCTTTGCGGCAAGACCTTCCCCACGGGCACTTGGTCGAATTCCATATCCAATATGCCCGCCGACAACTTGAAGAAAATCGTTGATCAGCGCATAACGCAGGCTCACCGCGCCGAGGTATTCTTCGTCCCGTTCCAGCCATAGCGTGCACTGATTGACGAATCCTGCCGGTGGCTGATTCTGTGTCTCGGCAAGGTCGTTGAGCAAATCCACCCAGCGTGAGAAATCGTTGGGATTTTTCAGGTCCCAATCGTTTTTATCTGCCAAGAAGACCGAAGCGCCCTGTTGGTCCGCGCCATCCCATTCTTCCGTGTTGCGAAGCCATGATTCATGCAGGTGAGCGCTGGGTGGGAGCAGTCGTAACGAGGTCATAGATCACAGCCTATTACGAGGCAGTACGCTCGCGCGCGTTCAGCTATCCAGCTGAGATTGTGTTCCCGCTAACTTAATTTGCACTTAGGCGCAGACAAGTGCAAAACTGCATCTTGTGAATAATAGTGCAATTACCGGTGCTGTCCCGGATATCGCTCCCGCCGGGCTCAGTGCGCGCATGCAAAAAACACGCCTGTCGATCACCCGACATGCCCGCGAACTAACTGCCGAACACGGCTTTGCCGGGTTCACCGTCGACCAGCTCTGCGCTGGGGTGGGCATCTCACGGCGCACTTTTTTCAATTACTTCGCTGCAAAAATCGACGCGGTTTTCGGTCACGACGATGACGGGATCCCAGCCGACGCGTTAGACCGGTTCATTGCCTCGCGTCCGGCCGGAATCCAAGGGATCTCCCCTACCCTGCAGGCAGATCTTGTCGCCTTGTTCATCGAACTGCTCAACCGAGATGAACAGGCCATCGGTAGCACCCAAGGATTCTTCGCCGCGGTACACCGTGAACCCGAACTCTTAGAGCGAATGGTCAAGGTCGGCCCCGAACGCCAAGCCGAATTCATGAAACTCATCGCTCAACGCGAAGGCGTTGAGGCTACGCACCCGGGGCTTGAACTATTGGTTCATTCCCTGCAGTTCGCCGCGTTCAAAGCCGTCGATCGTTATTTGGCCGCCGACAGCGGACGTTCGTTGACTGAGGAATATCTCGAGGTGCTCACCATGGCACACGAAATCTACCGCCAACCGCTCACCCTTCCCGCACCGAGCGCCACCGCGCTCGACTCCCAAATCTCGCAAGGATCCCACGCATGACTTCAACCACCGAATCCCGGAAATCCCCGGAATCGGCTCCGTTGCTCCTGACGCAACGAAGGATTTGGATCATCTTCTCCGCGCTTATCGCCGGAATGATGCTTTCCTCCTTAGACCAGACCATTGTGTCCACCGCAATGCCAACCATCGTTGGACAGCTTGGCGGCGTCGAACACCAGGCCTGGATCACCACCGCCTACCTGCTGGCCACCACCATTGTGATGCCGATTTATGGCAAGTTCGGTGACGTCCTTGGCCGTCGCAACCTCTTCCTCATTGCCATCGCGCTGTTCACCTTAGCTTCCGTAGGCGCAGCCTTCGCCGGAACCTTCTGGACCTTCGTCTTCTTCCGTGCAATGCAGGGTCTGGGCGGCGGTGGCCTGATGATCCTCTCGCAGGCAATCATTGCCGACATCGTCCCGGCATCCCAGCGCGGCAAGTACATGGGCCCACTGGGTGCTATTTTTGGTCTCTCGGCGGTTGCCGGTCCGTTGCTCGGCGGATTCTTTGTAGACCATTTGACCTGGCAGTGGGCTTTCTACATCAACATCCCTATCGGCATCGGCGCGTTCTTGATTGCTTGGTTTGCGCTGACCATCCCGAATAAGAAGTCCACCAAGAAAATCGACATTCTTGGTGTGCTGTTGCTGTCGATCGCAACGACCTGCCTGATCTTCTTCACCGACTTTGGTGGGTCGAAAAACCACGGCTGGACTGCGTTGGAAACCTGGGGTTGGGGCCTTGGAATGCTGACTGCGGCGGTGCTCTTCGTCATCGTTGAAGCCCGCGCCGAAGACCCAATCATCCCGCTGTCACTGTTCAAAAACCGTATCTTCATCAACGCTACGGCGATCGGCTTTACGCTGGGTCTGGGCATGTTTGCGGCAATCGCCTTCGTGCCAACCTTCTTGCAGATGTCCTCCGGGACCTCGGCGGCAGTATCTGGTCTGTTAATGGTTCCAATGATGGTGGGCATGATGGGTACCAGCATTTGGTCCGGTATCGCCATCACCAAATCTGGCAAATATAAGGGCTACCCGATTGCCGGCGCCCTAGTCACCGCCCTGGCAATGCTCGCATTCACCACTTTGAGCGCCAGCACCCCGTTGTGGCTTATCTGCGTGTACCTGTTTGTCTTTGGCACAGGTCTTGGCCTGATCATGCAGGTAGTAGTGCTTGTGGTGCAGAACGCGGTAGATCCGGTAATGGTTGGTACGGCCACGTCGACGAATAACTACTTCCGTGAAGTGGGCGCATCCTTGGGTGTGGCAATCTTCGGTGCAATGTTCACCAATAGACTCTCGGAGAATCTCACCGAGGTCTTCACTGCCTCCGGCGCGAGCGCGTCCGATGCCGGCAACGCAACGGCAACCTTGGACCCGCAGACCTTGGCCCAGCTTCCTGAGCAGCTTCGTGATGGTATTGTCACCGCTTACGCCGACTCGTTGGCTCCGGTGTTCTGGTACCTGATTCCGTTCATTCTTCTAGCCTTCGTCCTGGCACTGTTCCTCAAGCAGGTTCCACTCTCGGATACCGCCGGTATGGTGGCCCGCGGTGAGGCCATCGGTGGCCTAGAAGCCAAGGAACTTGAAGAGGCCGAACGCGCTGCCAAACATGGTGGTGGAGTTCTGCTTACCGATCATGGTTCACCAGCTAGCGACTCTTTGATGGAGCATCCCAAGGAGTAGTTAGCCTCCAGCGCTTCATCGCCCCGTACGAGCGTCGCTCTCCCCCGAAAATTTTGGGTGGGTGCGAACCGCTTCGTGCGGGGCGTTGTCATTTGTCTCAGGCGAAGTACCCTCCGGGCTTCGGGTTCAGTGCCCAGTCGATGGCTCGCTCATGGAGCGGAGGCAGGCTCGGGCGGTCAGAAAGTTCAAAATAGCCGACCTCTAAATTCTCGTCATCGTTGATTCGTGCTTCGCCGCCCAAATGTATGGCACGAAATACGATATCTAAATACTGCGCGTGGTCACCATTTGGATAGGTCGCTGGGGCGGTCACTCCAACACCTAATAAATGCGTCAGCTCGCAGTGCACCCCGGTCTCCTCCAACACTTCACGGACCGCGGTATGCGATGCTTCATCACCTGGTTCAATGATTCCCGCGGGCAAGGTCCACAGCCCGTTGTCCACCCTGCGCACCAGCAAGACCTGAGATCCGTGAAAAACGACGACCTTCACTCCGCTCAGCCAGAGCAGATCATGTCCAATACGAGTGCGCAGATCGGTGATGAATTCCGGAGTTGTCATGGCCCTATGGTGTCATAAGCAAAGCTAGTGCTGCACCTAGGATCATGAACGGGCCAAAGGCCACCGCGGACTTTGCGTTCAGTTTGCCAGCGATCATCCCACTCAGCACCACTAGGCTAGCCAGCACAAACGCGAACACGCTGGCCAAGAAGAGAGCCGATAAGGAAAAGTAGCCCACGTTCAGGCCCAGCACTATCGCAAGCTTTACGTCTCCCATGCCCATGGCTCCACGCGAAATCAGTGCGAGTATCAGATACGCCCCACCCAAAATGAGCGCGCCCAGCCCGGCATTGAGCAACGGGAGGAAGTCCGCGCGCACTATGCTCAGCCCGAGCAGAACCAGCGCACTAATAACTGCCCAGCGAAGTAATAACCTGTTCGGTAGCCGATGCTCTTTGATATCTGTCATCGACAGAAGCACTCCGAAACTAAGGAAACTCGCGCAGAACAGCACCAGGAGCAGAGCGGTCCACGAAGATTCTTGCCAGAGCGTGATCATGTTTAGAGCATAGGGCTAGTACCCCAAGTGCTCTAGTGTCAGGTGCTGGGTTGTGAATAACGCGGGTGCTTCTACACTGGAAATATGATCACGTCAGCTTCCGAGCAGTTATTTCCCGATCACCCGGCACCTGATTCTGCCGCCCGGCGACGTTTCCGTGCGCTGGCTCGCTCCGCACCATGGTTGAGTACTTCTCTGCGTCTGGAACTTAACGTTCCTGAACACCTGACCCAAGCGGGTCTACACGGTACCTTGGGGCTAATACTGCGCGGGCGGGAAGCGATCGCGATCAGCAACCATGAAGATACCCTCTGCTATCAACGTGAACTTTTTACTGCAGACCGAGGTCAAGACTATGTGGCAGCCACCAGCTCTTCTTGGTCCTTACCGGCCTCGCTCACCTCCCCGGTTTATACCGAAGACCATCTCATTGCCAGACGTCCGCACATCGACGGCTATCAAGATTTATTACCCTTAGATTTTTTGGCGTCCGTACTGGATCCCTATGAGCTGGCGGGCACCGAGCCGGCTTCCTTGGATCTAGCTTTTGAACATCCCACCTACATTCATGAGCTCGCCGCGACGCGTAGCTCGCACGGACGCGCGCAACTTTCGGCGGTGCTCACCGCCGGGCATAATTACCATCCAAGTAGCCCGGTGTTCGCTTTAGTTCCGGCCGGGTCTCGAACATTAATCGTGCTGGATCTTGAGACCGGAATATGCGTTGAACGCAGGATTCTGGGCAGCAGCGAGGCCCCGCTAAGCATCACGGTGTTGGCGAAAAATGAGTACTATATCGATTCTCTGTTCACCAGCCCCACCCCGACGATGACAGATGTGCGCGCACACATCCCGTGGACGGTGCGCGCCACATCTTAGGTCAGCGGACCATCCAGCATTTCGGTGACCAGCGCGGCGATAGCCGAGCGTTCCGAACGCATCAGGGTCACGTGCCCGAAGAGGCTATGGCCTTTAAGTTGCTCAACCACGGCAGAGACCCCATCGTGTCGTCCAACATGTAGGTTATCTCGCTGTGCCACGTCATGGGTGAGCACTACCTTTGAGTTCTGCCCGATCCGTGAAAGGACCGTAAGCAGTACATTACGTTCCAACGACTGGGCCTCATCAACAATCACAAAAGAATCGTGCAAGGAGCGTCCCCGAATGTGGGTCAGCGGCAACACTTCGAGCATGCCGCGTTCGACTACCTCATCGATGACGTTCTTAGACACGATGGATCCGAGAGTGTCGAAGACCGCTTGGGCCCAGGGCCCCATTTTCTCCCCTTCGGAACCGGGCAAATAACCAAGCTCCTGGCCACCGACCGCGTAGAGCGGGCGGAACACCGTGATCTTTCGGTGTTCGCGGCGTTCAAGCACCGCTTCCATCCCGGCGCATAAGGCAAGCGCTGATTTTCCTGTACCTGCGCTACCACCCATCGATACGATTCCCACGTTGGGATCCAACAAGAGGTCCAGTGCAATACGTTGCTCGGCGCTTCGTCCATGCAGACCGAAAGCCTGCTGGTCACCACGGACCAGCTTGACGGTGTCAGCCGTGACCTTGCGCGCTAGCGCGCTTCCCCTGGGCGAGGTAATGACAAAGCCGGTATTGATCGGGCTCTGGTTGGCTTCGGGGAGATTGATCAGCTTTTCGGACTCATAGAGCGTAGCCATGCTCGCTTCGTCTAGCTCCAATGATTGAACCCCGCTCCATCCGGTGGAGGCAATCAATTCATTACGATAAACCTCGGCATGGATACCAATGGCGGAGGCCTTGATGCGCATGGGCAAGTCCTTGGTCACCAAGGCCACGTCTTGGCCCTCATCAAGCAGGTGCTTAGCCACCGCAAGAATACGGGTGTCATTTTCTGCCGAGCGCATTCCCACGGGCAGCACATCGGAGGCGATGTTGTTCAGCTCAATGCGCAGGGTGCCTCCGGCGTCGGACACCGGGACAGGCTGGGATAGTCCGCCGTGGCTGGAGATCAGTTCATCGAGCAAGCGCAATGCTTGTCGCGCAAAAAAGCCCAGATCCGGATCTTTGCGCTTATGTTCCAGCTCGGTAATGACTGTCAACGGGATCACCACATGGTGCTCCTCGAAGTGGAACATCGCTTTCGGGTCCGACAACAACACCGAAGTGTCAATGACGTATGTGCGGACGGCCGAGTTGGTAGTTCGGGTCATAACAGCGCACCCATTCTCGAATCCGGCGTGGGGATACTCCCCACGCTTTAGTGGGAAGCTCCACCACCGGATGCCAAGGGTGAACCACGAATCGCTTCGTGTGTACGCCGCATCTTGTCATCTAGTGAGAAACCTTTCGGTCTGACGGGACTTTAGCGTCCCGCCATATCCTCACCATAGACGGCTAATTGACCTAATAGGTTAAGTCCAAGCATCGTTTTTGGAAACGATCGGCACTTAGCGCCTCAGCGCGGTTTTATGCGCCGAACCGGCGCTGGCGATCGGCAAAATCACGCAGTGCACGTAAGAAGTCGACACGACGGAAATCCGGCCAGAGAGCCTCACAGAAATAAAACTCCGAGTAGGCACTTTGCCACGTGAGGAAGCCACTCAGACGTTGCTCACCACTGGTACGAATCACCAGATCCGGATCCGGCTGTCCCTTGGTGTACAAGTAGGATTCGAGCTCTTCGATACACAGCGAATCACTGACGGTCTCCAATGACCGCCCATGTTCGGAAGCATCACGCAGCAAGGACTTAATCGCATCGATAATTTCACGTCGTCCACCATAACCAATGGCCACGTTGACGTGGACTCCGGTCCGTTGTGCGGTACTTGTTTCTAGCGCGGCAAGTTTCGCTGCCAGATCCGCTGGCAACACATCTAACGCACCGACCTGTTGCACCTTCACCTGGTTCGTTTCGCCCAATCGATCCAGCGTGTTGCCGATGACCTCCAACAAATCACGCAGCTCGCTGGGTTCGCGGTTGAGGTTGTCGGTAGAAAGCATGTAGAGGGTGACGACCTTGATGCCTAGGTCCTCACACCATTCGAGGAACTCAAGGATCTTATCCGCGCCGGCCTGATGGCCGGCCATGGTGGGGCTACCTGCTAGTTTCGCCCAGCGGCGATTACCATCAACCATGACACCAATGTGGTGGGGTAGCTTGTCACCGGGTAACGACTTCGCTAGGCGCCGTTCATAGAAACGGTACACAAGAGAGGGAAGACGCACCGGGTTCCTCGCTTTCGCACACGTTCAAAAGTTTTCTTGAAACTAAATCTATCGTGTTTCCCCCACAACACCGTGCAGCCAAGCATCCGTAACTACGGCTTATTTACCTGCCAACAAAGTCAGCAACGATGAAACATCGTGCACCGGAAGATTACACAGCGCCAACCGACAAGGCTGAATTTCTAGGCCTTGCGCGCCGGAAGCGGGCTGCGCCAAGCTTCGGACTTCGATCCCCAGTCCCCGGCATAGGCTTCGCAAATGCTGGCACTCGGCTGCGCTTGCACCGTTTAACTTCACATAATGAACCGCCGAGTCGAGTACCGACTGCACCTCAAGTGCGGTCGCTATCTGGGTGGGAGCTTGACCGGCGAGCGCCACACCATGAGCGCTAAGCCGGTGTGCCAGGTCAAATTTTTCCTGACCCGAATCATCAAAATTCTCGTCTGCCATCCGCTGGATAGCTAGCCTACTCAACGCCTTGGCGTAGAGCGCCGCGGCAGCAGGAATCGCGTCGTCGAGTACCGTCACCGGGGCAATCTGTGAGCGTTGTTTACTCAAGCGGTCATCAAGGGCCAAGGCGTCGCGAGGAATCCCGGTCTCCAGATCGATGAAGCGTGCGGTTTTTTCGATCAGCAGGCTGGCGCGTTCTTGCCACACGCTGTACTGCGGGCTCTGGGTCAGCGCTAAGAACCCGAGGGTAAGCCCGGCATAGTCTTCTAAGGTTCCCTCATTATTTGCCGTGCGTTGACCGGCAAAGCTCACGCGCGCCAACGTTTGGCTCTGCGCATCCCAGTGCACCTCCCATAAAGTGGTGGCCACCTGTTCGGCTAGCTGGGCAAGCTGTGGTTCATCGAGTAGTTCTCCGGCTTCGGCGAGCGCCTCAATGGCAAGCCCGTTCCATCCGGCGATGATCTTCTCATCGCGTCCCGGGCTTGGTCTGGTGGCTCGCACGGTGTGCAGTTCGGCTCTGAAGGCATCCCAAATTTGGGTCTCAGCGTCACCCGGTACCCGGGTCAACGAGACGTGATAATAGCCAGGGTCTTCAGCTATGCCTGCGAGTCGCACCATGTCTGTGGGCAGTTCAACTCCTGCACGGCGTACTGCTTCGAGGCATTCTTCTCTGGTGAACGTATAGGCTGCTCCTTCGACGCTCGTCGTGCCGCGCAGCGAGTCTGCGTCTAGCGATGCGGCAAAAGCCCGGTGGGGTGCACCTGCTTCGGCGGTTAATAGGTCGTTACTCAAGAAGCTCGCCGTATCCAGTGCTGCTTGGCGGGCTAACTGCGCCAGCTGTGTGGCTCGCTGCGCCTGCTGGGGATGCTGAAGCGCATACTGTGTTGCGAAGACCGCGGTACGCGCGCATAAAGAAAGTAAACCGGCGTTGTCATAGAGCATTTTTTCAAAGTGTGGGATCGTCCAATTTTCATCCACACAATAGCGGGCAAACCCGCCGGAGAGATGATCTCGTAGACCGCCAAGCAGTATCGCTTCTAGGCTTGTCGCCAGAGGTTCAAAGGCTTCGGCACCAAGTTCGTCGTCTAGGAGCACCGTGCGCCACATGGTCTTCAGTGCCCAGGTAGCTGGGAACTTTGGTGCAGGGGTGAAGCCGCCTTCGGCTTTACTCGTTGCGATCCAGTGACGGCTGGCCTGTTGTAGCGCCTCGGCAACCGTGGAGTCAGTGCTCATCGTCAACAGGGCGCCTTGCCGTGACCCAAGTTCAGCGAGGTGATCAGCGAGCAGCTGGGCTTGCTCTTCGAGTCCTTCTCGGTGTTCTTCCCATCCTTGATGGACCGCGTCTACTAATTGGGTGAAGGACGGAATTTTTCCGCGCGGCTCACTTGGATAGTAGGTGCCCGTATGGAAAGCACGTCCGTCGGGCATCGCGAAGATTGTCATGGGCCATCCTCCGGCCCCCGTTAGTGCCTGGGTTGCCATCATGTAGGTGTCGTCGACCAGCGGGTGTTCTTCGCGGTCTACCTTGATGGAAATAAAGTTTTCGTTGAGTTTTTGGGCGATCTTCGGGTCATCAAAAGATTCATGGCTCATCACGTGGCACCAGTGGCAGGCCGCGTAACCAATAGAAAGCATCACCGGCACGTCGCGTAGGCGGGCCTGTTCGAAGGCTTCATCCCCATAGGGCCACCAGTCAACCTCTTGATGCGAGTGCTGGCGAAGGTAGGCGCTGGAGCTATTGGCGATTCGTTGTCCCATGACGCCATTCTGCCTCACCACGAGTCCATGGTGTCCTTCCTCACCTCGGATTCGGCCGAAGGCTGAGCGAATTGCTGCGTCGCGCGGCAAAAGAAAAGGCCTCAAGCTGCCCTTCCACATAGTGGCGGGTCAGCATGAGGCCTACTCCAGGCTCTGTAGCCTAGCTGTCTTCGGAGGTCTTCGGATCCACTGGATTTCTAGGCTCTTGAACTGGTTGGTTCTCGCCCTTGAGCATCAGCTCATTTTGCTTGGATTCGGCTTCCGAGGCGTAACGGACACGACGGACGCGGCGCACCATGTCACGAATCAGGAAGATCACTGCCAGTGCCAGAAACGCGGTGAACACGAAGCCGAGGAAGCCCGGGCCATAACCGTTCTCGTCCAGCGCTTCGTTCTGCACATTGGTACTCGCAACCATCATGGTCGCGTAAATCGCATTCACGGTGTGGGGACAACTCTTTTCTGGAACTAGTTGGTACTTGGTTCTATCTTAGTCCGGCAAACAGATCAGTTTCAGGCAGTTCTGTAGCAACCTTCGACGAAATCAGCGTGTAATCCTCCCACGGCCATGACTCGGCATAAATATGTTCTGGCACCGCGAAGAAGAAACCCTCCGGGTCAATCTGCGTTCGGTGCGCTAAGAGTGCCTGATCGCGCAACGTGAAATAATCTGCGCAGTGCACCTGAGTGGTCGTGGTGTGTGGCGAAACCCACTTGAACATTTCGTTCTCTTCGTCATCTTCCCACTTTGCGACGCGCTCGGTGTACGGGGATTCGTAACCACCTTCCAACATCGCATAGTGCAGGGTACGCAAACGATCCGAGGAGAACGCACGGTCATAGTAGAGCTTGTCGACTTCCCAAGGCTCCCCCAGCTCGGGATACAACTGTGCGTTGCCGGCCTGCTCGAAGGCGAAGGCCGAGACCTTGTGGCAGTGAATATGATCTGGGTGTGGGTAGCCACCGTTTTCGTCATAGGTGGTAATGACGTGTGGACGGAACTCACGAATCAATTTGATGATGCCTGCCGCGGCGATTTCTACCGGCTGCAAGGCAAAGGCACCAAATGGGAGTTCTGGCAGCGGGTCACCTTCGGGCAGGCCCGAGTCGACATATCCCAGCCAACGGTGCTTGACGCCCAAGACCGAGGCGGCTTCAGCCATTTCGGTGCGGCGTACCCCCGGTAGATCACGGTGCGCGTGCGCGAGTTCGCCAACGGCAGCGTTCAGGATGTCACCGCGTTCGCCACCGGTGCAGCTGACAACCATCACCTCTGCGCCGGCATCAACATAGGCGGCCATGGTGGCAGCACCCTTGGATGACTCGTCATCTGGGTGGGCATGAATCGCCATGAGACGCAGCCCCTGGGACGGCGCTAACTTCTTCACGTCGTGAATCTCCACGTAAACTCTTCCTTCTGCACTGTGAACAGGCCGGCATGCCGATATGGCATGCCATCAATGACAACTCTCACGTAGCCCTACGTTATTCCCTGAAGGCCCGACCGGTAGACTAGAGACACCTCATAGTCGGCGGCAGAGAGTAGTACAGGGTAAGCAATGTCTGATCCAAGCTTAACGGCTCGATACAACAACCCCAACAAGCGCCCGCTGACTAAGCGCACACGTAACTTGCTCATCGGTGGCGCCTTGACCGTTGGAGTCGTCGGAGCGGCCTGGGTTGGCTTTGGTAATTTTAGTGCCATCAGCGCCCAAGACATCAATTTCTCGGTGCAATCCTCCTCGCAAGCCACAGCGGTCATCGAGGTCGAATATAACTCCAAGCACCGTCTGCAATGCGATGTTCGCGCGATGAATGAGTCAAAGGCCACCGTCGGCTTTAATACCGTCCTGCTTGAGCCAACCGACCCCGGCGTGCTGACCACCAAACGTCTGACGGTTCCGATGCACACCGATAATCTTGCGGTAACGGCCGGCGTTGAGTCTTGTTACAAGGTACCGAACGAGTTCACCAAGTAATAAAGCAGACAATCTTCAACCCCAGAGCTGAACGCATTGGGATTATTTCCCAATCGCGACTATTATCGTGGGAAAGTACGTTTCACCCCGCATCGGTTTGTGCGCCCAGTTGAAGATCAATTGGAACAGGAGCCTAGCGGGGTCTTTGCTTGCATCCGCCGAAATTCGACAGATCACTAATTCGTACCGAATCTGATTTCTTCAACGCCACCGCATGGTGGCGTTTGGCTTTACCGCCCAACGTGGACGGTACACAGAAGAAATCCCTGACAGACCAAAGGAAGTACAACGTGAGCACCAACAGCAACGAACCTGTCGTGTGGCTGACTCAGGAGGCCTTCGACCGCCTTCAGACTGAACTGACCTTCCTCTCCGGTCCAGGTCGCACCGAAATTGTCGCCCGCATCGAGCAGGCACGTTCGGAGGGTGACCTCAAGGAGAACGGTGGCTACCACGCTGCTCGTGAGGAGCAAGGCAAGGCCGAGGCCCGTATCTTGTACCTGAAGGATCTACTGCGCCGCGCCCACGTTGGCGAAGCGCCTGCAGATGACGGAGTCGTCGAGCCAGGCATGTTGGTAGTTGCCACCATCGCCGGCGATGAGACCACCTTCTTGTTTGGTTCCCGCGAGGTTGCTGGCGACAGCGACCTAGAGGTTTACTCCGAGCAGTCCCCTATCGGTCAGGCCGTTCATGGCAAGAAGGTTGGCGACAAGCTGACTTACACCGCGCCTAACGGACGCGATATCGCCGTGGAAATTGTTTCCGCGACACCTTTCGAGGGCTAATTCTCCTCGTATTAAATTAGTGGCTCGACACCTCCGAGGTGTCGAGCCACTTTTTTACGCTTATTTTGTGCCGTTAGGCGACCGAACCGCCGGCACTATTGGTGATGTGCGGGTCAAAGCCCTCGGCTCGCAGGTTATCCAGGACCTGCTCAGAGTGCTTATGCCCCTTGGTTTCCAGATCGATGGTGATGGCTACGTCTCCCATGGATAGTGAGCCACCGATCCGCGTGTGGTCCAAACGAGTCACGTTGGCGTCGGACTCGGCGATGACCCGGGAAATGGTGGCCAGTGCGCCGGGGCGATCTGGCAGCATGATGCGCACGGTGAGGAAACGTCCAGCGGCGTTCAAACCACGCTGGATCACCTTGAGCATCAGCAGTGGATCGATATTACCGCCGGAGAGAATCACCGCGGTGGTGGCCGGGTCGATTCCATGCTCCTGCAAGCGTCCTTCTAAGAGCGCTGCAACTCCCACGGCTCCAGCTGGCTCCACGACGAGCTTATTGCGCTCCAGCAGTACTACCAGCGCTTGGGCAAGCGCGTCCTCGGAGACAGTCACGACCTCGTCGACAAGTTCTTTGATGATCGCGAAGGGCAGCTGGCCTGGCTTACCAACTGCGATACCGTCGGCAATGGTGTGCACGGTATCCAATGGAACCAGCGCATCGGCGGCCAAGGATGGCGGGTAGGCTGCGGCGTTTTCGGCCTGCACCCCCACCACCTTGATTTCGCGGCCAAGTTGGCGGGCCTTTTCCTTGATCGCAATGGCAACACCGGCGAGTAAACCGCCGCCGCCGACACCCATCAGTACGGTTTGAACCTGCGGAAGTTGTTCGAGGATCTCTAAGCCAATGGTGCCCTGACCGGCAATGATGTCCGGGTGGTCAAAGGGATGCACAAACACGGCGCCAGTTTCATCGGCAAATTTTTGCGCCTCGGCCAAGGCCTCATCGACCGTGTCACCATGCAATACCACCTGCGCTCCGTGGTCTTCGGTGGCCGCCAGCTTAGGCAACGCGACACCGCGGGGCATGTAAATGCGTGCCTTGATTCCTAAATGTGATGCCGCCTGAGCCACACCTTGGGCGTGGTTACCCGCCGAAGCGGCTACCACGCCTCGGGCGCGCTCTTCGTCGCTAAGTTTGGCCATGCGTACGTACGCGCCACGAATCTTGAAGGATCCCGCACGCTGCAGATTCTCGCACTTCAAGAATACTTCCGCTCCGGCGTGCAGGGAGAGCACTCGGGAGTGTTCAATGGGGGTGCGGGCGATAACCGGCTCGAGCACCTTCGCGGCTTGTTCGATATCTGCCAATGTCACAGGTAGTTCGGGCTTGTTACTCATCTATCTAGTCCTCAGTTGCGATGTGCTCTGGGCGCTCACGCGCCGGCGAAAGTTCGGGGGATTTTTCGGTGGATGGCTCCGGAGGGGCGTGAGGGTCTTCACCAACCCCATATTGATCGCGGACGAACGGGTCATCGTCCCATCCGCGTCGAGCCAGATATTTCACCACCGCATTTAATACGGCCATAATTGGTACCGCGAAAAGTGCTCCGGGAATGCCTGCGACCATGGTGCCTCCGGCGACAGCCAAGACAACCGCTAGCGGGTGCAGGCTTACTGCTTTACCCATAATCAGCGGTTGCAGGATATTTGATTCGGCTTGCTGTACCAGCAAAACTACGCCGAGCATGATCAGCGCATTGACCCAGCCGTTGGCTACCAACGCCAGCAGGACGGCCAGTGCACCGGTTACCAGTGCACCAATAATTGGAATGAAGGAACCGACAAAAACAATGATTCCCAACGGCATGGCCAAAGGTACGCCTAGGAAGAAGGCGCCAAAGCCAATGCCGACCGCATCAATAAATGCCACCAACAGCTGCACTCTGACATAACTGACCAATGCGGACCAGCCACGGGTCATTGCGCCGTCCATGGCCGGTCGCGCACGGCGTGGCAGGAGGTTGATCAGGAAAAGTCCAATCTTCCGTCCGTCGAGAAGCAGGAAGATCAAGGTAAACAGCGCCAACAATACGCCGGTAAGGATCTGGCCTAAGGCCGAGCCCCAGCTAATGGCTTCGCTCAGGATATTTGTCGCGTTGGAACGCAGTTCACGCAGCGCATCGTCAAAGACGTTTTGCAGGTCGGCGTTGGTAAGTTGCAAGGGGCCTGTGAAGAGCCACGTTTGTATCTGTTCCACACCGACAATTGCTTGATTCCAAAGGGCAGCAAATCCGGCGGTAAGGCGTTGCCCTGCCATCGACAATCCACTAATCACCAGTGCCAAGAATGCAATGACGGTGATTGCTACAGAAAGTACCCGTGGCAGCGCCAGTTTGCGGTTCAGCACGTTGACGACAGGTGAAAGTAAGCCACTGATTAGCGCGGCAATCATCACCGGGATGAGCAGCAAGGAAAGCTTTGAGAGCAACCAGACGAGCACACCCACGGCGGCAACCACCACCAGGAAACGCCAGGACCACCAGGCCGCCAAACGCATCCCATAGGGCGTATCTTCGGCCTCGTGGAAATCTAGGTTCGCCGATACAGGGGCCGGGTCGCCAGCTGTTTTAGCTGGTAACACCACGCGAAACCGTCGCAATCGCGACAGTCGATTACTCTTCATCCCTCTAAGTTACCGTGACTTTGACACCCAACCGGGATCCATGTCGGAATTGTGACATAAAAAATAGAACCAGTGCCCGTATTGGGCACTGGTTCTAGAAATTTATTTCAATATGCTTATTCGTCGCCACGTAGAATAGCCAGAATGCGCAGAATCTCCAGGTACAGCCAGACTAGGGTCATGGTCAGGCCGAAAGCACCGCGCCAAGCCATGATGGCTGGGGCTCCCTGGCGGGACAGCTCCTCGATCATGGTGAAGTCTGAAACGAGCGCGTAGGTAGCCAGTAGTACCGCGATAACACCAATAACTAGCCCAAAGACGCCGCTTCGCATGCCGAACATGCCATCGACGGTGCCGGTCATCATCATGACCATATTGGCCAGCGAGAAGACAACCATACCGATCATCGCGATCATGAACATCTTGTTCAGTTTCGGCGTCATCCGGTATTTACCCGAGCGGTACAGTGCCAGGGTTACGCCGGCGACACAGAAGGTCGCGACGACTGCCTGGATCGCAATGCCGTCGTACATCCTCTCCAGGACCCCGGACAGTCCACCGAGGAACAGGCCTTCGGCTGCCGCGTAAAGAAGGATCAGAGCCGGTGATGGCTTTTTCTTGAAGACGTTTACTAGACCAAGGACAAAGCCGATGAGTGCGCCTGGCAACATCAAAGCTGGTACGGCCCAACCTACGGCGGCACCTACAACAACCAGAGCCAAGCACAGGATGGTCTTGTTGATGGTGTCACCAATGGTCATGCGACCGGTGTCTTGGCTGTTGGCCGATGGCTGCTGGTACATTCCCTGCAACTGATCGGCGCTCAGGTTGCCGGATTCGTGGAATCCGACCGGGCTGCCTGCATTGGAGCCAGTGCCCCAGCTTGCAGACTGGTTCTTGGAACCGAAGATCGGGTTACCGCTCAACCTAAATTCCCCCATAAGTCGTGAGTTCAAGTGCAGAGAGTTCTTCTGCTTTGTATAAATGATCTTATTGGGGTTTGCTGTGAATCGACTCAGCCATAGGGATGATATCGGTATATTTCAAGCGAATTATGCCTAGAGCGTGCCAGCGAATAAGGCTCGAAAGAAATCCTGCACGCTTGTGCTGATCAAGAGTCTATGCCGAGCAAAACAAAAGACCGCTACACCCCCGATAATTCAGGGTTGTAGCGGTCTTTTCACAAGTGCCCCCAGTGGGACTCGAACCCACAAGCCTTTCGGCAGCTGATTTTAAGTCAGCCGTGTATGCCAATTCCACCATGAGGGCAAGACTCTAAAATCTTACGCGATAACTTCGCATTTTCGGAAATTACCGCACCGCTTGGTGCCACAGGAGCTGGAATTTTTTCCAGCTCCCGTGGCCAGCGATCGTCGATCAGCGAAACTTACTTAGCGGCTGGAGCCTTTTTTGGCTTAGCCGACTCTTCGAAAACCGCACGTGGGGTCTCTAGGTTGTTCAGCTGCAGTGCGTCGCGCGAGAAGAACCACGCAACCATCCAGTCGCCTACGACGCGGAATTTGCGTTCGAAGGTTGGCATGGCCATACCGTGGTAACCGCGGTGAGCCATCCATGCTGGCCAGCCCTTGAGCTTCAGGCCAACAACCTTCGCCACGCCCTTGTTGCGACCAAAGCCTGCAACTGCGCCGAGGTTCTTGTGCTTGTATTCCTTGATGGTGCCCACACCGTAACGCGAAGCGTAGAGGTTTTTCGCCAGCAACTTCGCCTGGCGTACCGCGTGCTGTGCGTTTGGAACGCAGGTACCGTCCGGCAGGCCGCCGGTGACGTCCTTGACGGCCGAGATGTCGCCGGCAGCCCATGCGCCTTCCAGCGGGTTACCGTTCTCGTCCTTGATACGCAGATCGGTGCGGGTCTCGATGCGACCGCGCTGCTCAATAGGGAAGTCGGTGGAGCGAACCATTGGGTTCGCCATCACACCGGCACACCAGATCAAGGTGTCAGAACCAAAGGTTCCTGCTGGGGACTTGTCAGCCATGTTGATGAGCTGCAGGACACCGTCGGTGGCATCTGCCAACGAGGTGTTGAGCAGAACCTCAATACCGCGGCTGCGCAAGTGGTCAACAACCCACAACGCCTGCTCTTCGGTAACTTCTGGCATGATGCGGCCCATGGCCTCAACAAGAACGAAGCGTGCTTCCTTCTCATCGATGCGATCGTTGAGCTTGATCAGGTGACGAGCCATGTCTTCGAGCTCGGCGATGGTCTCGATGCCGGCGAAGCCGCCACCGACTACAACGAAGGTCAGGGCACGCTTGCGCGCTACCGGATCAGTCATGTTTGAGGCGGACTCGATGCGCTCTGCAACCTGGTTGCGCAGCGCTACGGCCTCTTCGATGGTCTTCAGGCCGATACCGGCGTCGCCTAGTCCCGGAATCGGGAAGGTACGAGTGATCGCACCTGCAGACATCACAATATCGGTGTACTCCAGCTCGAATTCTTCGCCGCTCACAGGAGCGACGAGTGCCTTCTTTGCTGCGTGGTCAATGCTCAACACTCGACCGTTAACCAGTTCGGAGTGCTTCAGGTGCGCACGGTGGGAAACCACCACGTGGCGCGGTTCAATCTGGCCACCTGCAACTTCTGGCAGGAATGGCTGGTAAGTCATATATGGGTTCGGGTCTACGACGGTGACAATGCCACCGTGATCCTTGACCTTCTTCTGCAACTTCATCGCGACGTAAAGGCCAACATAGCCACCGCCAACGACAAGAATGCGCGGACGCTTCTGGGAGCTTTCGATGATCGACATATTCCTTATTCTACGCGGGTTTTCGGAGTTAGTGAAAACATTCACTAACTTTTTGTGTTGGCTTCGTCTCCAGCCAAGTACGCGGTCTGCACGCGGTCCGGCCCTAGCTACTTTTAACTCTTCAACCACACGAGGTTTTCTGCTGAGTTCGGCTCCTGCGCACCACCGTTTTCACAGCAGTTAACGCATTATGGCGACAGATAAACAAGGGATATGCCTTCGTTTATCTGCCGCCACAACGTTGCGTCAACTATTTTTCGTCTTCGGGAATCTCGTCGAAGAAATCACGCCCATCGTTTGGTTCATCCACCGGGAGTGTACTCACCGCGGCAAGTTCAACCTCACGAATTTTTTTCTGCCGGCGCGCACTAACCCCTATTTGAGTTCCGCCGAGCAGAAGCGCGAGCAGCAGCAACACCCCGCCGCCAACAACGATTACCGGTTGCAAGACGGGGGTCGAATCGTCAGGAAGGATGGGTTTTGGTGCGGCCACTGGGTTGAGTGTGGACTTCTCCATCGAGACACCCGGATCCGGGGCCTCGGTGGTGCTGTCGACATTACGACGGTGAATTCGAATCCATTCAGTAATGGTATTCAACGGGTTTTCTTTGGCCACCGGCACATTTGCGGTCACCGCTGCGTGGGCATCAATAATTCCGTAGCCATACAGATTATCCACGCCCGGTGCTCCGGTATCCCTAGCGGTCTGCAAGATTCGGTTGATCACCTGCGGGGCCTTCATCTGTGGATGCTCCGCACGAATCAAAGCTGCCACTCCGGCGACAAGCGGAGCTGCACCAGATGTTCCTGACCAGCGTGCATAACCACCGCCTGGCAAACCACCTACAAGTTGTTCAGCCGGAGCGGCGACACCGATGGAGATCCCCTCGGTGGAGGAATCTTTCGAAGCCTTGCCCGACTCATCAACACCGGCCACGGTCAACACACCGGGGATTGTTGCCGGAGCGCCAACCTGGCTCATTCCACCGGAGCGGTTACCGGCGGCGGCCACGATCACCACGTCCTTATCTTCGGCGTATTTGAACGCGTCATCCCAGCTCTCGGGCCAGGCCGGCGAGGTAGATCCTAGAGACATATTGATCACCTTGGCACCGGAATCAACCGCCCAACGCACTGCCTTAGGAATCTGTTCTTCCACCGGGATGCCCGAGGGGTTTTCCCCGCCCATCCACAAAGACACAGAAAGCAGTTCCGCCTCCGGAGCCACTCCAAGCACCCCATCACTACCTGCGCGCAGAATAGGGATCTTTTCGTATTCGGGTTCCTCGGGGACCTCTACTTTTTCTTCGTCGTCTTTTTTGTCTTTATTTTCGTCTTCGGCGTGTTTCTTCGCCTTTTCCCAAGCGGTTTTTAATCGTTCGTTCTCGGATTTAACCCGTTCGATTTCTTGCTTGTTATTTCCCCGGCCACCCAGCAGCGTAGCTACCAGCGTGCCGTGTTCGCTCATCACGCCGATCGGTTTGTCACCTTGTGGTCCGCCGGAACCGGACATATCGGCGCCACCGGTGACCGCACCCTTCAGATCCGGGTGGCTGGTATCGATGCCAGTGTCAATGATGGCGACTTTAACGCCCTTGCCCTTAGTCACCTTGTGCGCGTCGCTAATACCGCGTGCTTTGAGCCAGTATTCACTACTGCGAATGTCGTCTGCATGAGCCGGAACGGCACCAACAAAGGTCGCGCTGATCAGCAATGCCGCGAGCACGGCGGCCATCCAGGTCCGCGCCGCAACGGGCTTACCGGTTCTCATGTAACCCACAATCATCTCCTCGCAAGGGGCTCCGGCACACCTAGCCGATAAGGCAAAGTGTTGCAGTTGACTAGTTGCTCGCGGCCGAAGCCGCAATTCCATCGAGAATATCGTGTTCTGAAGCAATCAACGTCATTGGGCGCTGCGCGCTAGTTCGTTCAAGGTAATCCAGTATGCGTTCCACGATTATCGCTCCCGCCTGAATCACATCGACGCGTCCAGGATGCATGAATCCTAGGGCTTGGCGCTCTTCGCGGTTATAGGAGAGCATCTGCGTGGTTGCTCGACGCATGTCGCTAAAGCTAAGTTCGGCCCCGTGAATGGCAGCCGAGTCATAAGCGGTAAGTCCCAAGGCCTGCGCGGTCAGCGTGGTAAATGTCCCCGCCACCACAATCACCGCGTCAACTTCTGACACATCCACACGATTATCCAAAGTGGCCAGCGTCTGATCGATAAACTCGACCGCGTCACGACGCTGGGCGAAGCGTTCGGTCACTCGCACGCAACCCATATCCAGGGAGGTAGCCGCCAGCATTCCAGATCCGTCACCGAGCACAAACTCGGTCGATCCCCCACCAAGGTCGATGACGAGTACTTTGCCGTCTTTGCCTGCGCGTACCGAGGCAGCACCGGTGAATGAAAGATTTGCTTCCTCATCTCCGGTGATCACCTCCGGGGTGACACCTAACAGGTCGGTGACGGTGGAAAGGAAAACATCACGATTTGACGCGTCACGCGCGGCACTTGTCGCAGCAAAACGAATCTGCTGGACCGCATGCTCATCACATAGTGCCTTGTATTCACGAACCGCTGCAAAGGTACGTTCCAGAGCCTCGGGGGCAAAGCCGCCGGTCGCATCCACATCTTGGCCCAGGCGTACTATGCGCATGGTACGAAACACATCGCTTAGCTTCACGCCACTGTCGGTTTCCACAGCGTCGGCGATCAGCAGACGGATGGAGTTGGTGCCGCAATCAATTCCCGCGACGCGCATTAGGCCTGATCCGCTTCGTTGGCTTCACGCTCTGCACGCTTCCGCGCACGTTCGGCCCGCTTGACCGAAGGGTCAACCTTTTCCTGAGTCTTCACATGGCGTGAACGATCCTGGCTTGGTGCCTGGCCGGTAGTCTCCCACGCACCTTCACAGAAGCATTTGTCTTTGGTCCACCACTCGGCGATCTGCGCGATCGCTTCATCCCCTAAGGGGTTAACACCTTCGCCGGCGGCCAGCGAATGGCCCACCAGCACGTGCAAACATTTAACGCGAGTAGGCATACCGCCAGCGGAGACGCCGGTGATCTCCGGGACCTCACCGGTACCGGAGCGCGCGCCGATGGCGTCACGGTTCGCCAGGTAAGCCTCATGGGCCAACACGTACTCGGCAGCCAACGCGGTGTCATCCCCGAGGCGTTCGTTCATCGTGCCCATCAGTCCCGCGGCTTCCAGCCGAGACACAGCGGCGGTAATCACCGGGTGCGTCAGGTAGTACGTGGTGGGGAACGGAATACCACTAGAAAGTCGTGGTGCCGTGGTCGCCACCAGGGGGTTGCCACACACGCAGCGTGCACCAATCTCCACCACATCACGCACCGGACGGTTGAGTTGGCGGCTGAGCGTGTCTAGATCCTGTTCGCTCGGAACTCGTCCGGCGGCGTCGAGGGCTTCGCGGATGGGCTTATCAGTCAAGTTTTTGTCTTTTCGCGTCGTGTGGTTCGGCTTGAGTATGTTTGCTTATTAGTCAGTCGCTGAGCGATGTACCGAATCAAGCAGCGCATCTACCCAAGGAAGATCTGCGCGCACCTCATAGGTGCTGCCGTTAGGTGTTGCGCTAGCTTCCTCGGTAGGAAGTTGACCAACAACCTTGTAAAGCTTTTCTCCGGGCATAACCAAGTTTATCCGCTCACGAGCCTGTTGCTTGATGTACAACGGATCATCCCAGCGCGCGATCTCTGCCTTCAGCTCGTCGCGCTGTGCCTCTTTATCACTGATCGAGGCTCGCAGTTCACTAATCTCGGTCATCTGGGTCCGGTAAAAATTCACCGTAGGTACCAACATCACGGCAAAAAATGCGAGTACCACTAGTAGCGCAGCCACACGTCCGGAAAAACGGTGGGCCGCTACCGGAGCTCCGGCCGGAGTCTGCTGTGTGGCCTGCGCCTTCTCCCCCGGTTTGCGGCGCACCGCTGCGGAGAACTTCACACGGTCATCACGACGGCGTTCGTTTTGTTTCTCTTTAGCGCGCTCCCGCAAAGGAGTTTTCGACTTATTTTCCTGAGCGCCCTGGCTTTTGGCCGTACTACTGCGCGAACCGGCTTTGGGCGCGCCAAAAGAAGGTGTTCGCGATGCTTTGCGCTCTTCGGAAGGCAACTGCCGAACCCGGCGTGCGCTAGGGGTGCTCGGCGACGGCGTTGGCACAATGTGCAACGCGTCGGTGCTTGGATCGGCTTCGTGGGCTCCGCGTGGGGCCTGCGGCTTGTGACCTGCCGATTCGTGGCCCTGTGGATCCGTGTGCGTCGCAGCCACCTCAGGTGGCTGATCACCTGTAGGGGTATTTCGTCGCGGCATACGCGGTGGTCGCTGCGCCATACTCCCCCATTCAAACTCGTACTTCCAACGGTATCTTCATTAAATAACGAAAAGCTCGTCGGTATCCACTACCGACGAGCTTATGCGTTTTACCTGAATATTAGCTGTTGAAACGCGGGAACGCGCTGGTTCCTGCGTAAACTGCTGCCTCGCCCAGGTCCTCTTCGATACGTAGCAGCTGGTTGTACTTTGCTACGCGCTCGCTTCGGGCCGGAGCACCGGTCTTGATCTGACCTGCGTTGGTTGCCACGCAGATCTCCGCGATGGTGACATCCTCGGTCTCGCCCGAACGGTGCGAGGTGATCGTGGTGTAACCGGCGCGCTGGGCCATCGAGATGGCGTCCAAGGTTTCGGTCAGGGTGCCGATCTGGTTAACCTTCACCAGCAGCGAGTTCGCGGTGTCGGACTTGATGCCCTGCGCCAAACGCACTGGGTTGGTGACGAACAAGTCATCTCCGACCAGCTGAACCTTGTCACCAATGTTGTCGGTGAGGGTCTTCCAACCTTCCCAGTCGTTCTCATCGAGTGGATCTTCGATGGAAACCAGTGGGAAGTCTGCAACGAGCTGAGCGTAGTAATCGCTCATCTGCTGAGCGCTGCGAGCTTCGCCCTCGAACTGGTAGGCGCCGTTCTCGTAGAACTCCGAGGAAGCAACGTCCAACGCCAGAGCGATGTCCTTGCCCGGGGTGTACCCGGCGCGCTTGATGGCTTCGGTGATCAGTTCCAGTGCCGCACGGTTGCTTGGCAGGTTCGGCGCGAAGCCGCCCTCGTCGCCCAAACCGGTGGACAGGTTCTTTTCCTGCAGTACGGCCTTGAGGTTGTGGTAAACCTCAACGCCCCAGCGCAGACCCTCGGAGAACGTTTCCGCACCCAGTGGGGCGATCATGAATTCCTGGATGTCCACATCGGAGTCGGCATGGGAGCCACCGTTGAGGATGTTCATCAGTGGCACCGGCAGTACGTGTGCGTTCGGGCCGCCCAGGTACTTGAACAGTGGCAGGTTGGCGCTGGCGGCTGCAGCGTTGGCCACGGCCAGGGAAACACCCAAGATGGCGTTGGCGCCGAGCTTTGACTTATTCTCGGTACCGTCCAACTCGATCATTGCCTGGTCGATGGAGCGCTGGTCGGTGGCGTCAAGGCCTTCCAACTCGTCGGCGATCTCTTCGATGACCGATGCAACAGCGCCCAACACGCCCTTGCCTAGGTAACGCTTCTTGTCCCCGTCGCGACGTTCCGCGGCTTCGAACTGGCCGGTGGATGCACCGGATGGAACCGCGGCGCGGCCGTGGGCACCATCGGTGAGTAGAACCTCGACCTCAACGGTCGGATTTCCGCGGGAATCGAGAATTTCGCGCGCGTGAATGGCGTCAATCAATGCCATGAGTAAGGACTCCTTGTATAAAGGGGTTGTCTAAGGGCTGGTCGATCCAGCGGTCCGATCGACCGTTGGCACCATTGCCTGCTCCTAGCCTAGCGCGTCACACCTTGTTAGGGCGACGTTGTTTCGTTCTTCATCCCTGCATATTTTTTCGTCAAGGCATCACGCAGCACCGATTCGGCGTCTAACCCCAGCTCTTCGGCGCGGGCAGACAAGGCCAGTAATTCTGCGCCAAGACCCTGCTCATCGTGCACCCGGGCACGCATTTGCTCGGTGGCCTCGGGAAGATTTGTGGCACCTGCACGGTGGTGGCGATCCAATAACTTTTGTGACAAGGTCAGCGCGGGAAGACCTGCAGGAAGCCCTGCATTCTTTCGTTTTGGCGCCCCGGCACGTTCGGCTTGTTTCGCCGCATCCCAAATGCGAATAATCTGCGCAACATCTTCGGTGATTACCGGCTCGAGATTTCCCTGAGCATCAAAGACGTGGCGGTTACGCCGCAAAAGTTTGTCGGCCAGGGCTTTAGCTACGTCCTGTAGACCGAAGTTTTCCTGCTCTTTTGCGATTTGTGCATGCAATAAAATCTGGAAGAGCAAGTCTCCAAGTTCCTCGCACAACAGTTGCGGATCCTTCGCTCCGATAGCGTCGAGCACCTCATAGGATTCCTCAACTAAATAGGTGCGCAGCGACTCGTGAGTCAACGCGCCGGTCCAGGCACAGCGTTCTCGCAGGGTTTCAATAATCCCGATGAGCCGGTCTAGTTCGCTCTCACTTCGCATAAAGACAAGCTAATCACATCATGAGCCCAGCCCCGGCAGGCCATCGATGCTCAAAGAATTCTTCTGCTCGCGATATTCTTTCAGCCCCGCTTCGCCCTTTTTCTGCGCCCAGAGATCCATGGTGTCGCGTTCACCGGTCAGCTCCATTTGTGGAACACCCCAGCCGCAAGAGTCACTGATCCGAGTCACTTCTACCTCGATGACAGCGCGGGTACCCAAGTTTGTGGGGTGCAAGGCAACTACTTGGTCAAATACTTGATCACCCGGAACGTGTACCGTTCCCTGACCATGTAGCCGAACAATGCGTGGCCGTTGCTCGAAGGAGTTAAACATCAGGCAGATCCGACCGTTTTCGCGCAGGTGCGCAATCGTTTCTACGCCGCTTCCGGTGTAGTCCACCCAGGCGACCCGGTTGGGTCCCAAAATCGAAAAGGAATCCAAACCCCGTGGTGACATATTCACATGCCCTTGGGCGGAAAGTGGCGCGGTGGCCACAAACCACATTGGCTGTTGCCCGATCCAAGCCTTCAGGTTCTCGTCGATTTCCTCGTATATTTTACCCACGCTATGAGCATAGTTGACGTAGAAACCTAAGGTGCGAGGTCATCCCAGTCAAAAGCGGTGACTGTGTGATTTGCCCAGTCTTGGCGCAACATGGTGTATGCCACCGAGGCGAGGTATCGCCCATCACTGGTCGGCCACGCCATCCGATAATGCGCTTCCTTCACAAACCCGGCACGCAAGAACGTCTTTCTCATGGCGATGTTGTCCTCCCTCGTCTGACCTTCAAATCGCAACACCTGAGGCATAGTCTGAAAAACTAGATCACAAAGCGCGCGAAGGACTTTTAACCCAAGTCCCTTACCCCGCTGATCTTCGGCCAACCGCAGATCAAACACTGGAGAGTCTTCATCTTGCAGGTCTTCCAAGGCGACCATTCCCACTCGGCGGCCATCGTTATTGATCCAGTAGCCTTGGGTATCTTCGTTCCAGAAGCGTCCCGCAACAACTTTTGCTCTGGTACCCGGCTCCTGTGCCGCGGGCTGAACATGAAAGGGGAATGAGTTGGATACCAAGAAGGCGACGACTTCGTCGGTATCAGTTTCGTTCATGACGACAAAAGTGATGGGCATGAGTCGACCTTATCTGCTTGAGCTCAAACCGTGCCTGAAAAATGCACCAAGGCAGTCAGCCAAGGGCCGTGCTCACGTTCTTGCGCTTGTTTCAAGGAACGGCGAAGGCAGGGGTGAGCAGCCATCATTGCTCAGCTGAAAAAGGCTCACAGAACATCATTACTTCTCGCCGGTGGTATTCGAAGTTAAACGCTGACAACGATAAATCCACGACGGTGTTCGCAAAAGTTATATTTCCATCCCTGATGCAGGTCGTTAAAAACCAACAAGGGCCACCGTAAAGGTGACCCTTGTGATCAAAAGATGCGTCGAGAATTAGATCTCTTCGTATTCCTCGTCGTCATCATCATCGTCGTCTTCGTCGAGCAAGTCGGCGTAGTAATCGTTGATGTATTCAACCAGCAGTTCACGCATTTCCAACGGTACGAAGGCAGCCTCGGCTGCGTTCAATGTCAGATCCAGCAGGTCTTCGAGGTCATAGTCGAAGGCTTCGACCAGCAGTTCGAACTCGTCGGACAGGCTGGTGCCACTCATCAGACGGTTATCCGGGGAGATCGTGACGTTAAAACCGGTCTGCACCAGCAGGTCGATCGGGTGGGATTCAATTCCCTCGCCGAAGGAGGCGGTAGCACCGGTCTGCAGGTTGGACGATGGGCAGATCTCCAGTGGAATTCCACGTTCACGAACCCAGTTGGCCACTGGGCCCAAGGCAACCAGTCCGGTGTCCTGATCCAGGGTTTCCCCGTCATCATCAACGCCACCGAATTCAATTTCGATATCTTCGGCAACGCGTACGCCATGGCCCAAACGGGTGGCACGGCCAGCCAAGATCGCGTCCTTGATCGAGTCTAGGCCGGCGCCTTCGCCAGCGTGCACGGTCGTCGGGAAGAGGTTTTCCGCTAGCAGGTCGAAGGCTTCCTTCATCCGCGAGGCCGGGAATCCTTCTTCGGGCCCGGCGATGTCGAACCCGACAACACCATGTCCACGGTGACGCAAGGCTAGCTGTGCGATTTCCAGACCGCGGTCAGCCTGGCGCATGGCAGAGATGACCTGACCCACCTGAATTGGGTGGCCCTCGTTGTTGAGCGCCTCTACGGCCTGCTCCATGCCTTCTTGTACGGCATCAACGACGTCGTCCAGGCTCAGACCTTCGCGTAGGTGTTGTTCTGGTGCGTAGCGTACTTCGCCGTAGATCACGCCGTCGGCGGCGAGGTCCTCTACGAATTCGCGAGCCACACGGATCAACGCGTCACGCGTCTGCATAACCGCAAGGGTGTGTTCGAAGGTCTCTAAGTAGCGTGGCAATGAACCGGAGTCAGCCGATTCATGGAACCAGTCAGCCAAGGCTTCAGCCTCGGTGGCAGGTAGCTCATGGCCGACCTCCGCCGACAACTCGATGATGGTTTGCGGGCGCAAGCCACCGTCTAGGTGGTCATGTAGCGAAACTTTGGGCAGATCCCGGAAGTCGAACTCGGGATCATAGGCAAGATGAATCATTTCTTCAGTCACAGGTCGAGCCTAGTCGTATTTTGTCCGCACAGATAGTTCTAATGGGTAAAGATCTGCGAGCCTGTATGTGACCATCGTCAAGCTAGCAGGTTAACCCTGCTTATGCTCCGGCGGAACAAGTTCCAATACCCCGGTCGATTGCACGGTATCGGCCTTTTGCGGACGCTTACCGTACTTTTTCAACACACGATTAACCAGCAAATCAATGAGGTAACCCAAGACCACGGCGATCACTACTGAGGCGATGATTCCGACCAGTTTGTTGTGTGCCAGCCAGTTTCCCGCCAGCGCTCCGATACCTACCGAATAGGCACCCCAGGTGATACAGCCGATCATGTCGAAGAGCGTGAACCGGCGGTGGCTGAAGCCGGTAGCCCCGGCGGTCAGATTCACCGCCACCCGGCCAATGGGGATATATCTTGCGGTGAAGATCAAAAGTGCGCCGGAGGTTTCAAGCTTTCGTGCGGAGAACCGCAGCACCCGCTGGGCTCTGGCACCGCGCATCCAAAGGAATCCCTTCGCACCCAGTTTGCGCCCGATGAAGAAGGTGATTTGGTCGCCCAGAATTGCTCCGGTGATGCCGAGCAACGCGACGAGGAACAAGTTGGGCGTCCCGGTGCTGATGCCCACGGCAGCAAGCGAGACGAGAAAAGATTCGGAAGGCACTATCGGGAAGAAAGCATCAACCATGCAGAATAAGAACAGCAACGGCAAAACCCACCACGCACTTGCAGCCTGCGTGATTGCCTCGTTGATCAGTTCCATTAATCTTTACTTCTTCCCCGAGCATGCGCGTGTGCGCCGATTATCCATTCTCACTCGAGGATTGGTGCCTTGGCATCCAACCTTCGTCGTATTGTGGAATTTCTTGAGACACACCTCCCGGCGGACTCACCTATTGAACGATTGACTATGGCATTTTGGTTCCCGCGAGTTTGCTGGGAGTTACTGGTGAGCATCATTTTGAGTTCCCTGGATGAAGTTACTCGCCCTGGCTAGCACTTCTCAAGTCGAAGCTCTGGGATAAAAATGCTGACACGACAAACCTCGCAAGTTTCTAGATATGCAACGTTAGCTGTCTTAGCTGTTTGGAACAGGTCAGCGGACAGAAAAAACCGGCGACAGCAGGGAATCAACTTCACTGCTGTCGCCGGATATAAAACAAGTCAAAGTGACTTCGACCTAATTCAACAAAATTATTTTGCTGCGATCCGACCCAAGATCAGTCGGGTATCTGCACGGTCGGTATCCGAGCCGATCAGGATCGCTTTTTCCACCAGTTCGATAGCACGCGGGAACTTCTCCGGGGTATCGGTGAGCAAGGTGGCGATTGGCTGTCCGCGGCGCACCAGGGCGCCTGGCTTCACGTGCAAGCGCACGCCGGCTCCTGCCTGCACCGAGTCTTCCTTGCGCGCACGCCCAGCACCCAGGCTCCAGGCAGCCAGACCAATATCCATGGCGTCGAGCTTTAACAACGCACCTTCCGCCTGCGCGTATACGGTGTGCGATTCCTTGGCCACCGGCAACTTCGCATCCGGGTCGCCACCCTGAGCGATGATCATCTGACGCCAACGGTCCATGGCCTGTCCATTATTGAGCGCGCCGCGCACGTCCACGTCGGTGATCCCGGCTCCTGCCAGCATCTCGGTGGCCAAGGCGACGGTCAGCTCGATCACGTCTTCCGGTCCCCCGCCGGCGAGCACCTCCACGGATTCATCTACCTCGATCGCGTTACCGGCGGTCAAGCCCAGTGGGGTGTCCATATTTGTCAGCAGCGCCACGGTATTCACCCCGGCGTCCGTACCTAGGTAGACCATCGTTTCGGCCAGCTCGCGAGCCATGGCCTCGTCCTTCATAAATGCGCCGGAACCGACCTTCACATCCAAGATCAGCGTCCCGGTGCCCTCGGCGATCTTCTTGCTCATAATCGAGGAAGCAATCAATGGCAACGAATCTACCGTCGCGGTCACATCACGCAGTGCATAGAGTTTTTTATCGGCCGGAGCCAGCCCAGTTCCGGCCGCGCAAATGACCGCTCCAGCACCGGAAAGCTGAGCAAACATTTCCTCGTTGGATAGCGCCGCGCGCCAGCCCGGGATCGCTTCGAGCTTGTCCAGGGTGCCGCCGGTGTGGCCCAGTCCGCGGCCCGAAAGCTGCGGAACGGCAACACCAAAGCTGGCGACCAGGGGTGCCAGGGGCAAGGTGATCTTGTCCCCTACCCCACCGGTGGAGTGCTTGTCGGTGGTAGCCAAGATTTTCCCGGTGGCATCCTTGAGCCCGGAGAAATCCATGCGCTCACCGGAGTTAATCATCGCGTGGGTCCAGCGCGAGATTTCCTTGCGGTTCATACCTTGGAAAAAAATCGCCATATTCAGCGCGGACATTTGTTCTTCGGCGATGGCCCCGCGGGTGTAGGCGTCGATGGTCCAGTCGATCATCTCATCGCTGAGGATTCCGCCATCGCGTTTGGTACGAATGATGTCAACGGTGCTGAATGCTTCGGTAGCCACTTTCGGCTCCTTACTGGTGAAAATCGTCGGTGTTTGAGACCGTTGGGAAACTACTGCTTACAGTGAAATGTCGTTGGGTCCAAAGGCATAGGGCAATAACTGCTCCATGCTCAGTACCCCGGTATCGGTTTGTACTTCCATACCCGGCGCGCGATGTTCAAAGAGCAGCTGACGGCAGCGGCCACAAGGGGTGATCAGCGCAACCGCACCATCTTCGAGCTGGCCCAAGCACAAAAAGTATTGAAGTTTCCCGCCGCCACCGGCAAATAGTTCACCGACCATGGCACATTCAGCGCACAGGGTCACCCCATATGCGGCGTTTTCAATATTGCAACCGGAGATCAACCGTCCCTCGGTGGTCAGTGCCGCGGCGCCGACCCGGAACTTCGAGTAGGGTGCGTACGCCTTGGACAGCGCCGCCGCGGCCGCAGCTTCAAGCTGCGACCACGGCGCGGTGTTGTTTTCCATGAGAATTGTTATTCCTTCACATATGGTTCGCCGGCGGCCGCAGGTCCGCGTGAGCGGCCCACCAGACCGGCGACGGCGAAGATCGTCACCAGATACGGCATCATTGCCATGAACTGGCTTGGCACCGGGGTGCCGATGATCGTGAGGATCACCTGGAGGTTGTCAGCGAAGCCGAAGAGCAACGCTGCGGCGAAGGCGCCGATCGGGTTCCAGCGTCCAAAGATCACCGCGGCCAACGCGATGAAGCCACGTCCGCCAGAGATTTCCTTGGTGAAGGAGTCGATGGCCACCAGGGTGAAGAAGGAGCCGCCAATACCGGCGATGATGCCGCCGAGGGTGACATTCCAGAAGCGGGTGGCGTTGACCTTGATGCCTAGGGTGTCGGCCGCCTTCGGGTGTTCGCCGACCGCACGTACCCGCAGGCCCCAACGGGTTTTGAACAACCCGAACCAGACCAGGAAGACCGCAAGATACATCAGGTAGCCGATGACCGACTGCTTGAACAGGATCGGGCCCAGCACCGGAATGGCACTCAGCCCAGGGATCGCGACTACCGGCAGGTGCGCCGGGGAGTTGAACAGTTCGGGATCTTCTTGCATCACCGTGGTAAATAGGAACCCGGTGATACCCGAGACGAGCACGTTGAGCACCACACCGACGATGATCTGGTTGACCATGTACTTGATTGCAAATAACGCGAGCACCAGGGAGACCAGCGCGCCGGCGATACCCGCTGCGATCAGCCCGGCAAAGGCGCTCTTGGTGATCGAAGCGACAATCGCCGCGGTAAACGCGCCACCGAGCAGCTGGCCTTCGATGGCGATGTTGACCACGCCGGCACGCTCACAGAGCACCCCGGACAGCGAACCGAACACCAGTGGGACGGCAAGCACTACCGCACCGGCCAGCAGGCTGGCCAGCGAAATACTGTTGATATTCGCGCCAGAGACCACCCAAATCAGGAAGCCGAGCACAAACAGCACGGCGGCAAGGACTACCGCGTAGGTGGGCAAGGTGCGTCCCTTGGAACGCAACCACCAGGAGTAGCCGGCCACCGCGAGCAGCAGCACACCGAAGACGATATTCGTGGCCATCCCCGGGAAGACTAGGTCGGGGATCTTAAACGCATCGGTGTTAGTGCTCAGCGAGAAGTTCGCGGCCTGATTGCTACCTAAGAAACCGAAGCTGATCAGCGTGATCAAGGCGATCACGCTGAGCACTATCGGAGTCTTCTTGCTGGGTAACAGGGAGATCGACGGCTGCAGGGCGGCTGAGGTCGTGGTGGTCACTTGGCACCTGCCTTGATGGTTTCGGTTTTGCGGACGCGCTTTTTAGGATTCATCCCAAAGATCGACTTCACCAGCGGTGGGGCGGCGATGAACAGCACGATCAGCGACTGCACCACCAAGACAATATCGATCGGGGTTCCGGTGGAAATCTGCATGTTGACCGCACCGGCGCGGAAGGCACCGAAGAGCAAACCAGCAAAGAAGGTTCCCCACGGGGTGGAGCGGCCAAGCAGCGCGACGGTGATCGCGTCAAAGCCCAGCGAACCTGCCACGCCGACGGTGAGCACCTTCTCGGTGCCGGCTACCTGCGCAACACCAGCGGCGCCTGCCAGCGCGCCGGCAAAGGCCATCGCCAAGATGGTGGTGCGCGCGACGTTCACGCCGGCGGTGCGTGCGGCTTCAGGGTTATGCCCCACCGCACGGAATTCGAAGCCCAAGGTGGAGCGTTTAAGCATCCAGGCCACCAGCACCGTCAATAAGATTGCCATCACAAAACCTAGGTGCAAACGCGAGCCGGTCATTGCCGGGAAGGTCGCATTAGCATCCAGGATCGGGGAGATCGGGTTGGTCTCACCGGGACGCCTAAAGGCGGTGGTATTCATCAAGAAGTCCAGCAGGTACAGCGCCACGTAGTTGAACATGATCGTCAAGATCACTTCGTGCGCGCCGGTGCGAGCTTTAAGCAGGCCTACCAGCCCGCCCCATAGTGCGCCGCCGAGCAGACCGAAGAGCACTACCAGCAATAGGTGCAGCACCAACGGTAGATGCCAAGCGAATCCGACATAACCGGCCATGGTGGCGCCGATAATGATCTGACCTTGGGCACCGATGTTGAACATGCCAGCGCGGAAGGCTAGGGCAACGCCCAAACCCGCACAAATCAGCGGAGTGGAGACCGTAAGCGTCTCCAGGAAGGGGGAAAAACCCTGTGCGGAGTTGTAAATGGAGCCGTTAAACAGCGCCACATAACTCTCGGTGCCGGCGCGCCACAGCTGGCTGAAAAAATCGCTGGGGCGGGCGAAGACGTAGCTTGAGGTCTCGATGACTTTTTTGTCGGTGACAGCCACCAGCAGTCCGCCGATGACCAGCGCAACAAAAACACCGAGCACCGAGACGAGACCCGGACCCTGCGTGATTTTACGAAATAGCTCGTTATTCGAGTTCTTGGCCTCGGGCGGCGCTACCGGCTTCTCGCCGGCAGGCGGTTGACCGATGGTTTGCTCACTCACTGCGCATCTCCTTCCGCTGTGGTGCTGTGCTTAGGTTTGTGGGGGCTCGGCGGCGCTTGGCTAACTACCGGTTGCGCTTCGAGCGGTTCGGCATCGGCCTTGACGAAGTCGGCCTGGCTGATCGCGTCCTCTTGGGAGACTCCGGCCATCATCAGGCCAAGCACCTCGCGGGAGGTGTTGCCCGGCACGATGCCGTTGATCTTGCCCTTGTAGAGCACCGCGATGCGGTCCGCCAGTTCCATCACTTCGTCCAGCTCGGTGGACACGATCATCACCGGGGTTCCCTTGTCGCGTTCGGCGACGATGCGCCGGTGCAAGAATTCAATGGAACCCACGTCCACCCCGCGGGTAGGCTGCGAGGCGATGAACAGCTTCAAGTCGCGGCTGAGCTCGCGGGCCATCACGACCTTTTGCTGGTTACCACCGGACAGGCTTGAGGCCGGGTTCAACGGGTTATCGGTACGCACGTCAAAGTCGGCGATCTGCTTGGTCGCGTTCTTTTTCATCGCGTCAAGGTTCATCGAGATGCCCTTGCCGAATGGTTTGCGGTCATACAGGTCCAGAATCAGGTTCTCTTCGATGGAGAACTGGGTGACCAGCCCATGCACCGAGCGGTCCTCGGGGACAAAGCCGACTCCGGCACGCAAGACCGCCTTGACCGACTTGCCCACAAGTTCTTGCCCATCAAGTTTGATCGACCCGGCGGTGACCGGCTGAGTACCCAAGATCGCCTCGGTCAGCTCGGTCTGCCCGTTGCCCTGCACACCTGCCACGGCGAGGATTTCGCCCTGGTGGATCTCGAAGGAGACGTGGTCCAAGGTGGTGGTGCCCGCAGCGTTAACCACGCTCACATCGCGCACCATCAAGCTGGCGGCGCCCGGGGTGGCCGCTTCCTTGTTCAGGTTTAGTTGCACCGCACGGCCGACCATCAGGTTAGCCAGGTCGGTGGTGGAAGTTTCGGGGGGCACCGAATCGATCACCAAACCGCGGCGCACCACGGTGATCACGTCGGAGACCGCACGGACCTCGCGCAGTTTGTGCGAGATAAACACGATCGAGGTGCCATTGGCCTTGAGCTGTCGCATGATGTCCAACAGCTCGTCGGTTTCCTGCGGGGTCAGCACCGCGGTCGGCTCATCAAGGATGAGCACCTTCGCCTCACGGACCAGGGCCTTGATAATTTCCACGCGCTGCTGCACGCCGACCGGCAAATCCTCGACGATCGCGTCGGGGTCAACGTCGAACCCGTAACGATCGGAGATTTCGCGGATCTTCTTGCGCGTAATTTGAAGGTCCAGGACGCCGCCGGCCTTTGTGGCCTCGGCTCCCAGAGCAATGTTTTCGGCGACGGTGAAGACCGGGATCAGCATAAAGTGCTGGTGCACCATGCCGATGCCCGCTGCCATCGCGTCGCCTGGCCCGGAGAATTGCACGGGCTTATCGTCGATCAGGATTTGACCCTCGGTCGGCTGATACAGGCCGTAGAGCACGTTCATCAGCGTGGACTTTCCCGCGCCATTTTCACCGAGCAAACAGTGGATTTGGGCATTATCGACCACTAGGTCGATATCCTTATTGGCGTAGAAAGAACCGAAGGCTTTCGAGATTCCTCGTAGTTCGAGTTTCACGATTCCACCATCTTTGTTGTTCGGTTGTTGGGCGGTGGGCAGTCATAGAGCGCGTCACCAGTTCACCGCTCAGGCGGTGAGCGGTGACGCGCTCAGATGACTTACTTTGTGGTGCAGCAAACCCTACTTAGGGCTAGCCTTCGATTCAACCTTCAGGTCGCCCGAAATAATCGATGCCTTCAGTGCGTCCAGTTCGGACTTGGTCTCATCGGAGACCTTGGAATCAAAGTCGTGGAATGGGGCCAGAGCCACACCCTCGTTCTCCAAGGTACCCACGTATGGGGTGGCGTCGAACTTGCCATCGGCGTCGGAGACGATCACTTCTTCAACCGCCTTGTCCATGGTCTTGACCACGGAAGTGAGCATGACAGCCTTGTAATCAGGTGCGGTTTCGTAACCATCGGAGTCAACCCAAACCAGCTTGACGTCCTTGCCGCCCTTGTTTGCGTCAACTACGGCAGCGCCTGCGCCCTTACCGACAGGACCGGCAACCGGCATGACCACGTCTGCACCGTTGTCGATGAAGTTCTTGGTCACCTGCTTGCCCTTATCCTGCTTTTCGAAGTCGCCGGTGAAGGTACCGTCCTGCTTCTTCTTGTCCCAGCCAAGGAGCTTGACGTTCTCGCCCTTGTCTTCGTTGAACTTGGCGACGCCGTCGGCGAAGCCGTCCATGAAGATGGTGACGGTTGGGATCTTGATTCCGCCGAAGGTAGCAACGGTGCCGGTTTCGGAGGCTGCAGCTGCTGCGTAGCCTGCCAGGTATGCTGCCTGAGCCGTGTCATAAATGATCGGCTTAACGTTTTCGATCGGCTTGTCGTACTGGAAGTCGACGATCGCGAAGTGCTTTTCAGGGTTCGAGGCGGCGGCCTGCGCAGTCGCATCGCCCAGCAAGAAGCCAACGGTGACGGTCAGATTACAACCGGCATTCATCATGCCAGTGAGGTTAGTGGCGAAGTCCGAGTTGGACTTCGACTCTGCCTCGCGTGGCTTAAAACCAATATCATCGGCAGCAGCCATCAGACCACGGTGCGAGGACTGGTTGAAGGACTGGTCATCAAATCCGCCGGAGTCGGAAACGATGCAGCCAATGTAGTCAGAGTTTCCGGCGGCTTTGCCGGATTCTTCTGGGGCTGCGCCACAGGCGCTTAACGCCAAAGCTGAAATGCCGAGCATGGCCGCGGCCACACCGGTCTTGCGCGATAAGAAGCGCATCTAAACCTCCATGAGTGAAGTGCGAGATTACCGGGAGGCGAGGAACCTTTAGATTCGCGAAGTTGACCTTCGCGAGTGGCACAAAAGTACTAGCTTTCCCATCGTTTCCATAGCCTATCGGAGATACGCCGTAGGTAAAGACGTTGAAGATTACAAACCGGTAACTTCCAGACCACGTTACGGCAAGCGCTTAACGCCAATACCCAAGTCAGATGACAGTTTATTAAAGCGTCAAACAAGTGTTAAAAAATTTCGGGTTTCCCCTAGTTGGCCAGCGCTTCGTCGATGGCTTGAATGGCAGCCGCTGCCATCAGTCGGACGCCAACGGAGATGCTGCGCTCGTCTGGGTTGTAGTCCCCACGATGCAGGTCGAAGGTTTTGCCGCCCGGGGTGCGAGTACCCAAGCGCAACATCGCCCCAGAAACCTTCTGCGTCATCCAGGCAAAGTCTTCCCCACCCATGGACTGCGGAGTTAGCTCGATGGAGGCGGCGCCGAACTCGCGGCGCGCCGCGTCTTCGATCAACGCGGTCTCGGCCGGAGCATTAATTACCGGCGGAACCCCGCGGGTGTGCTGCATTTTAATTTCCACGCCATAGGGCGCGGCAACTTGGCGTACGGTCGCATCCAGCAGCTCTCCGGCGGCATACCAAACCTCACCATCGAGGCAACGCATGGTGCCAGCAAGGTAACCGGTGGCCGGAATCGCGTTCGGCGCGCTGCCGGCGTGAATCTGACCCCACACCACCGAGACCGCCGAACGAACATCAAGTTTGCGTCCGAGCACCGCGGGAACCTGGGTGGCGATCTGACTCATCGCAAAAACAAGATCTTCGGTCAGATGTGGCCGCGAGGTATGTCCACCCCGACCATTAACCTCGATGCGGATGGTGTCACTGGCGGAGGTGATCGCACCAATACGAGTACCGATCTTCCCCACGTCGATGCGCGGATCGCAGTGCAGTGCAAGCACGCGGGGCACCTCGTCCAAGATGCCTTGTTCGATCACCGAGAGCGCACCACCAGGTAGCTTTTCCTCGGCAGGCTGGAAGATCACCCGGATTTTGCCGTGCAGTGCCCCTGCGTCATCCATGGATTTCAGCGCCAAGGCTACCCCGAGCATCACCGTCGTGTGAATGTCGTGGCCACAGGCGTGGGCTACGCCGTCGGTCATGGAGGCGAATTCCAGCCCGGTTTCTTCGAGCACCGGCAAGGCATCAATGTCGGCGCGTAGACCTAAACGAATCGGGCCCCGCCCCACATCGACGAACGCGCCGGTTTGCTCCATTGGCACCGGGTCAAGCCCTGCCTCACGCAAGGCGCTAAGGATCCGTGCGGTGCTCTGGAACTCGGCGAAGGAAAGCTCCGGGTTGCGGTGTAGCTCGCGGCGGAAGTCCAACAGCGCAGGCACTAACGGCTCGGTCCACTGCTGGACGGATGCTAACTTGCCATTTTCATTCATCGAAGACACCTTAACGAAGATACGCGCAGAGCCATGCGCTTCCTAGCCAGCACGTAATCTTTGGACACCCGATGAAATAGTCTTGCGCTCTGCTAGGCCTAGAGGACCGAGGTGTCCCCGCGCTCCTTGAGCTGCTCCACGGTCGCTTTGACCTTTTGCGCGTGCTCCTTGGTGGTCACCAACAACGCATCGGCGGTATCCACCACGATCACGTCATCGATACCGATCAGCGCAACCACACGTGGGCGATCGCTGTAGACCACGCCGGTGGCATTATCGGCGTACACACGCACCGCCTCACCGAGGGTAATGACGCCCTCTTCGGCGTCTTCGCTGTTCAAGCGTCCGATGGCCGCGAAGTCTCCCACGTCATCCCAGTTGAAAATACCCGGGATCACCGCGACGTCTCCGGCGGCCGCGGCCGGCTCGGCCACCGCATAGTCAATGGCGGTCTTGGGCAGGTCTTCCCAGGCCTCGGTCATGACCGCGTCGCGCTGTTCGGTATCCCATGCGTCGGCGATGCGCATAAGTCCGGCATAAAGCGCCGGCTCATTGGCCTCAAGATGTTTGAGCATCAATCCCACGGGCGCGACAAACATTCCGGCGTTCCAGAGGAATCCGCCTCCGGCCAGATAGCGCCGGGCGGTGTCTTCGTCTGGTTTCTCCACGAACTCCACCACACCACGCGCGCTAGGCGCGTTAGCTACGTCCAAAGTTTCGCCGGCCTTGATGTAGCCAAAAGCGGTAGACGCATGAGTGGGGTGAATACCAATGGTGACGATCTTGCCGGTGGCCGCGGTATGGATCGCTTCGACCAGCGCCTGCTGGAAGATTTCGACCGGGCCGATGACTTGGTCCGCGGCGAAAGAGCCCATGATGATGTTGGGGTCGCGGCGGTAAAGAATTGCGGCGGCCAAGCCGATAGCTGCGGCCGAATCGCGTGGTGCGGGTTCGAGCACCAGGTTTTCATCGGAGAGTTCAGGCAACTGGGCCACTACCGCACCGCGGTGGGCCTTGCCGGTGACGACCATAATGCGTTCGCCGGCCAGCGGGACCAAACGATCAAAGGTCGCACGGATTAGCGTCGAGCCCGATCCGGTGAGATCGTGCAGGAATTTGGGAGCCGAGGCTCGGGAGAGGGGCCACAGTCGGGTTCCGACGCCACCGGCCGGGATGACGCCATGGAAGCGCGCTAAAAGGTCTGCATTCACGAGGTCTACACTAATTCATTCGGTGGGCAAACCCCGTCATTGAGACGTTTCGCCACCAATAAATACGCCATGCAACTATGCGTTATTACGCGGTTATTCCCGGCCGTTAAGCGCAAAAGTGCCACTATTCGGTGAACATACTCACAAGCACGAGACTCAAGATAGAACCAAGGCTCATTTGTGGTTTAGACTCGCACAAGGAACGCTCGCACAAGTGCGTCAAATCTCATTGTGTGCAATATACACATGCGCCGTTGCGAGCCTTGGAGGTTTAGTTCAGTGTCGAAGACTTCGTCAGGCACCCTATACCGCGGCCGTGAAGGCATGTGGTCCTGGGTGGGACACCGGGTCACCGGTGTCGTTATTTTCCTTTTTCTTTTAGTGCACGTGCTTGATACAGCACTTGTACGCGTCGATGCCAGTGCATACGACGCAGTGATTGCCACGTACAAAAACCCCTTGATGGCATTAGGCGAAACCGCTTTGGTCGCTGCCATCCTTTTCCACGCGTTTAATGGTCTGCGTTTGATCTTGGTTGACTTCTGGAAACAGGGCACCAAGTACCAGCGTCAGCTGTTGTGGGGTGTCATCGGCGTTTGGGTAGTTGTATTCGCCGGCTTCGCAATCCGTCACCTCTCGCTTGCATTCGGAGGACACTAAACCATGAGCGCAGAAATTGCTGAACCACGTAGCCAGCGTCTAGATCCGAAGTATGTTCGCGGACCAAAGTCGCGTGGCAACTTCGAAATGCTTGCATGGCTGTTTATGCGCCTCTCCGGCGTAGTGCTGGTCATCCTGATTTTCGGGCACCTCATCGCTAACCTGCTCACCGGCGAGGGCGTAAATGGCCTCTCCTTCGGCTTTGTTGCCGGCAAGTGGGCCGATCCAGTATGGCAGTTCTGGGATTTGGCACTGCTGTGGTTGTCGATGCTCCACGGCACCAACGGTGTGCGTACCATCATCAACGATTACGCCGAGAAGCACGCAACCCGTGCGTGGCTAAAGGGTCTGCTCTACGTAGCAACGATCTTCATCATCGTGCTTGGCTCCCTGGTGATCTTCACCTTCGATCCATGCATCGTGAACAGCCCGTTGCCACAGTGCTAGAACCCGCTTTTTAGTCACAAAGATTTTTTAGAAAAGAGAGCATCAAGAATGCAGGTACACAAGTACGACGTAGTCATCGTCGGTGCCGGTGGTGCAGGTATGCGTGCGGCGATCGAATCCGGTCAGCGCGCACACACCGCAGTGCTAACCAAGCTTTACCCAACCCGTTCGCACACCGGTGCGGCCCAGGGCGGCATGTGTGCAGCACTTGCCAACGTCGAAGAAGACAACTGGGAGTGGCACACCTTCGACACCGTTAAGGGTGGCGACTACCTGGTTGACCAGGACGCAGCCGAGGTTATGGCGAAGGAAGCCATTGACGCCGTGCTCGACCTGGAAAAAATGGGTCTGCCATTCAACCGCACCCCAGAGGGCAAGATTGACCAGCGTCGCTTCGGCGGTCACACCCGTGACCACGGCAAGGCAGCGGTTCGCCGTGCTTGCTACGCAGCTGACCGCACCGGCCACATGATCTTGCAGACGCTCTACCAAAACTGCGTCAAGCACAACGTTGAGTTCTACAACGAGTACTACGTGCTGGACATGCTGATGGTTGAAGAAGATGCCTACCGCGAAGATGGCACCGCCTACAAGCAGAAGCGCGTTGCTGGCGTCGTATCTTACGATCTGGCTACCGGCGAGCTACACATCTTCCAGGCCAAGTCGGTTGTCTTCGCAACCGGCGGCGCCGGCAAGGTCTTCAAGACCACCTCCAACGCCCACACCCTCACCGGTGACGGCATGGGCATCGCCTTCCGTAAGGGCATCCCCCTGGAAGATATGGAATTTGTGCAGTTCCACCCGACCGGCCTGGCTGGTCTGGGCATCCTGCTTTCCGAGGCTGCTCGTGGCGAAGGCGCAATCCTGCGTAACTCCGAAGGTGAGCGCTTCATGGAGCGCTACGCACCAACCATTAAGGACCTCGCACCGCGTGACATCGTCGCACGTTCGATGGCCAATGAGGTGCGCGAAGGCCGCGGCTGTGGTCCGAACAAGGATTACGTACTGCTTGACCTCACTCACCTGGAACCAGCGCACATCGATGCGAAGCTTCCGGACATCACCGAGTTCGCTCGTACCTACCTGGGTGTAGAGCCATACACCGAGCCGGTACCGGTCTTCCCGACCGCGCACTACGTCATGGGTGGTATCCCTACCAACATCGATGCCGAGGTCCTGCAGGACAACGACACCGTGATCCCAGGTCTCTACGCGGCCGGCGAAGTCGCCTGCGTTTCGGTCCACGGATCAAACCGTCTGGGTACCAACTCGCTGCTGGACATCAACGTCTTCGGTAAGCGCGCAGGCCTCTCGGCAGCGAAGTACGCGGCTACCGCAGACTTCGTCGAGCTTCCAGAGGATCCTGAGAAGTTCACCAGCACCCAGATCGACGCGATGCTGAACTCCACCGGTACCGAGCGTGTTGCGGTACTGCGTAAGGAACTTCAGGACATCATGGACGCTAACGTTCAGGTGTTCCGCGACAAGGATTCGCTGGATCGCGCATTGGTTGTCATCGAAGAACTGCGTGAGCGTTACAAGAACGTTTCGGTCCAGGATAAGGGCAAGCGCTTCAACCTTGACCTTCTGGAAGCCATCGAGCTTGGCTTCTTGCTGGACATGGCAGAGGTTATGACCGCTGCCGCCATGCACCGCAAGGAATCACGCGGCGGACACTACCGCGAGGACTTCCCGAACCGCGACGACGAGAACTTCATGAAGCACTCGATGTCCTACCGCGACGCAACGGCTACCACCGAGGGCATTTCCGGCATTCGCATGGAAACCAAGCCCGTCATCTTTACCCGTTACCAGCCGATGGAGCGTAAGTACTAATGAGCACGGAACTTCCGGAACCAGCATCAAAGATCGAGCTGAAGCCAGGTGTTGGCGGTGGCGGAGAAATCCCTACCTTCAACATCACCCTGCGCGTTCGCCGTTACACCCCGGAGAGCACCGCTGACGCGTACTGGGAAGACTTCAAGCTGACCATGTACGGCACCGACCGCGTGCTGGATGCCCTGCACAAGGTCAAGTGGGAGCATGACGGTTCGCTGTCCTTCCGCCGCTCTTGCGCACACGGCGTCTGCGGTTCGGATGCCATGCGTATCAACGGCCGCAACCGTCTTGCGTGCAAGACCCTGCTCAAGGATCTAGACACCTCCAAGCCGATCACCGTTGAAGCCATCAAGGGCCTGCCCCTTGAAAAGGACCTCATCGTCGACATGGAACCGTTCTTCCAGTCCTACCGCGAGATCATGCCTTTCTTGATCAACGATGGCCACGAGCCATCGGGCGAGCGTTACCAGTCGGCAGCGGACCACGCTAAGTTCGAGGACACCACCAAGTGCATTCTTTGCGCCGCGTGCACCTCGTCTTGCCCGGTCTTCTGGACCGATGGCCAGTACTTCGGCCCGGCAGCAATCGTCAACGCACACCGCTTCATCTTCGACTCGCGCGATGATGCAGGCGATATGCGTTTGGAGATCTTGAACGATAAGGAAGGCGTGTGGCGTTGCCGCACCACCTTCAACTGCACCGAAGCATGCCCACGTGGCATCCAGGTGACCCAGGCTATCGCCGAGGTCAAGCAGGCAATCTTGTCGCGCACCGTCTAAGGATTAGTCCCTAGTCCTCACAAAGAGGCTCGAACCATTTGGTTCGAGCCTCTTTGTGCGTTAACCGAACAATTAACGCCTAGCAACAATGCGGTAAATTCCACATTCCCTATTTGGATCCATTCAAATTTATGGCATGATGGGAGCTATGGGATTCACCGGTTATTTGTACCAGTTTGCACGCTGCGCCTCTGGGCGTGGACAAACTTTGAGCCGTCCCGAACCCAAGAATTTCATAGGCCTCTACGGTGCGTTCCGCGCCCGTGGATGAGGCTCTTGCCAGGGCGAAGCACCGCGGCGTTTATCCCGCCGCACTCTTCCTGACAAGAACGTAGGATCCATGCAAAGGAGAAACAATGGCTGAGAATCAGAACGTGAACCCCGGCGGTTCGACCACCCAGGCAGGCATCCCAGCGGTCAGTGACCGCAGCTCCCTGACCGTAGGCGCAGACGGCCCGATCGTCCTGCACGACCACCACCTGGTCGAAACCCTGCAGCACTTCAACCGCATGAACGTGCCAGAACGCCGCCCGCACGCAAAGGGCGCCGGCGCTTTCGGCGAATTCGAAACCACCGAAGACATTTCGCAGTACACCAAGGCTGCACTGTTCCAGCCAGGCGTGAAAACCGAAACTCTGATGCGCTTCTCCACCGTCGCCGGTGAGCTTGGCTCCCCAGACACCTGGCGCGACGTACGCGGCTTCTCGATGAAGTTCTACACCACCGAGGGCAACTTCGACCTGGTCGGTAACAACACCCCGGTCTTCTTCCTGCGCGACCCAATGAAGTTCCCACACTTCATCCGCTCGCAGAAGCGTCTGCCAGATTCCGGTCTACGCGACGGCACCATGCAGTGGGACTTCTGGACGCAGAACCCTGAATCTGCTCACCAGGTCACCTACATCATGGGCCAGCGCGGCCTACCTAAGACCTGGCGCGAAATGAACGGCTACGGCTCGCACACCTACATGTGGGTCAACGCCGCCGGCGAGAAGTTCTGGGTTAAGTACCACTTCCTGAACAAGCAGTCCGAAAAGTTCGAGACCATGCCTGGCGCCGAGGCCGAGGCACTGGCAGGATCGGACGCAGAATTCCACCGCCGCGACCTGTTCGACAACATCAAGGCCGGTAACTTCCCTAAGTGGGACCTCTACGTGCAGATCATGCCGTACGACGAGGCAAAGACCTACCGCTACAACCCATTTGACCTGACCAAGGTCTGGTCCAAGAAGGACTACCCACGTATCAAGGTCGGCACCCTGACCCTGAACCGTAACCCGGAGAACTTCTTCGCGCAGATCGAGCAGGCAGCATTCTCGCCAGCGAACATGGTTCCAGGTATGGGCATGAGCCCGGACAAGATGCTCTTGGGCCGTAACTTCGCCTACGCCGACGCACAGCGTTACCGCATCGGTACCAACTTCCAGCAGCTGCCGGTCAATAAGCCAAAGTGCCCGGTCAACTCGTACAACTTCGAAGGCAACATGACCTTCGAGCACACCGGGGACCGTAGCGTCTACGCGCCAAACTCCTTCGGCGATTCCTACAGTGACCAGACCGGACCGGTGGATAACTCCTTCGAGTCCGATGGTGAGCTGGTCCGTGCGGCCTACACGCTGCGCGAGGACGACGGCGACTTCGTCCAGCCAGGCATCCTGGTCCGCGAGGTTATGGACGACGCCCAGCGCGCCGAACTGGTCAACACCGTCACCGGTGCCCTTGACGGGGTTGCCGAGCCAGTGCTGAGCAACGCGTTGGAATACTGGAAGAACATCGACGCAGACACCGGCGCGAAGATCGAAGCCAACGTTCGCGCCAAGTAATACGCCGCTAATTTAGGGCAATAAAAATCCCGTGGAACATTTTTGTTCCACGGGATTTTTTTGGCTATTTGCACTTTCGGGTTCGGGTTCAGCGACCCAACGCGATTTGTTCGCAGAAGTTCCAGGCACCATCGCGCGTGTCAAACAGCTGCACGCTGTGCACCTCGAAGCTCAACTCTACCTCCTGCAACGCGGTGTACGCGGCGGCCAAATCGGCCTCCGGCACATTCTGTGCGATCGTCAGGTGCGGGTGATAGTCGAACGTTGACTCGTGACGCAGCGGCCCGGCAAGCAGCGCCTCATGCAACGCCCAGCAACGCTGCGACCCCTCAGCTAACGGCAGATACACTACCTGACTGGCGGGTTGGAAAGAGCGTGCAGAGGCCAGCCGAACACTAAACTGCGAACTGTCAGCCGCCACCCGATGCACCTGCGTCGCGGCTTGCTCCCAGGATTTCAGGTAGTCCCCGGAGACCAGGGTGATATGGGGGTCGATCGACTCGGTGTCCGCTCCCCCAAATTTCCGGCGCCATTCACGCAAGACGCTGCGCTGTGGTTCGGGCACGGGAATGACGACCCCCAAGGTGAACTGGGGGTCCTCAACTTCCGTGGCCTGATCATTCACGATTAGCTGTGGCTTCCCAGCGGCGGCAGGAAACCGACCTTCTGGTAGACATCGGCGACGGTGGCCGAGGCGACCTCGCGGGCCTTACTCGCCCCGGCTAGCAGCAGCCGGTCAAGCTCGGCAGGATCGTCGAGCAGTTCCAGGGTACGGGTGCGGATCGGGGTTAGTCGTTCCACCACTGCCTCTGCCACCGCAACCTTCAGGTGCCCGTACATTTTGCCTTCAAACTCGGTGACCAGTTCCGGCACGTGCTTTCCGGTCATCGCAGCCAGAATGTTCAACAGGTTGGACACCCCTGGCTTTTCTTCCTTGTCGTAGGCCACGACGCTGCCGGCATCGGTGACCGCGGACTTAATGCGCTTGGCGATCTGCTTGGGCTCGTCGAGCACATTGATCAGGCCTGCAGGCGACTCGGCGGACTTGGACATCTTCGAGGTCGGGTTTTGCAGGTCGTAAATGCGTGCACCCTCCTTCGGGATGAAGGCCTCGGGCACCACAAAGGTCTCACCAAAACGGTGGTTAAAACGCTTGGCTAGATCGCGGGCCAACTCCACATGCTGACGCTGGTCATCACCCACCGGAACACCCTGTGGTTGGTAGAGCAAGATGTCAGCTGCCATCAGCACCGGGTAGGTAAACAGCCCAACGCTGGCAGCATCGGCGCCGCCCTTGGAGGACTTGTCCTTAAACTGGGTCATGCGGCTGGCTTCACCAAAACCGGTGATGCAGTTCAACACCCAGGCCAGCTGCGCATGTTCGGGCACCTGGGACTGGACGAAGAGCGTGGACTTGTCCAGGTCGATGCCGCCGGCGATGAACTGCGCGGCGGTTTTACGGGTACGGGCGCGCAACTCGGCGGGATCCTGCGAGACGGTGATCGCGTGCATATCCGGAATGAAGAAGAACGCGTCGTGATCATCTTGGGTTTTGACCCAGCTGACCAGGGCGCCCAGATAGTTACCTAGGTGTAGCGAGTCGCCAGATGGCTGCATCCCGGACAGGACACGGGGGCGTAGTGTTTCCATGAATTGTGGTTCCTTTTAGAACTGGTAGTCAACAACCAACGGTGCGTGGTCGGAAAAGCGCAGGTCGTAGGCCGAGGCGCGGTCTACGTGAGACTTGATAGCCTTCGCGGCAAGATCCGCGGTAGCCATCTGGTAGTCGATACGCCAACCGGCATCGTTGTCGAAGGCCTGCCCGCGGAAGGACCACCAGGTGTACGGACCCTGAGCCTCGCCGGCCAGTTCCCGAGCCACATCCTTGTAGCCAATCTCCGGGCCGAAGAACCCGTCGAAGTAGGCGATCTCCTCGTCCATCACACCGGCGCGCTTATTGTGGTTCGGCTTCCAGTTCTTGATGTCCTTTTCGGTGTGCACGACGTTCAAATCGCCCACCACCAGCACGTGGTCTTTCTCATTTTTCAACTCAACCAGGCGCACGTTCATGCGGGTCAGGAAGCGGTACTTATCTTCCTGCTTTTGCGTGTTTAGCTCCCCGGAGTGCACGTAGGCGGAAACCACGCACAGGGTGGATCCGTCGGCCATGGTGAAATCGGCCTCCACCCAGCGTCCGGATTGCGCGAAGTACTCCTCACCGATGTGCTCACGCACGGCGGTTGGTTCGGCGCGGGAAAGCACGGCGACCCCGGCGCGGCCCTTGTCCTTGGCTTCGGCGTGCAGAATGGACCAACCCTCGCCGATCAGTTCGCGCAGGATCGCATCCGGTGCACGCACCTCCTGCAGGCAGAGGATGTCCGCGTCACGCGCGTCGATCCAGTCGGGCATATTACGCTTGTAGGCCGCACGTATGCCGTTGACGTTGACCGAGGCCACTCGCACGGCTCCGGCGTTCTTGCTCAAAATTTCCACGCTGGTAGGTATCACAATTCCACCTTACAAAAAGACAGCGCAACGTTCTGCCTGAACGTTGCGCTGCGCGGTAACAAATATATTTAGTTCACGATCTCGCCGTCGATGGCGTCCCCGGAAGGCTTCATCATGTCGCGGGCGTTCGTCGCGGTCATCTGAATAGTTTCCAAGGCGCGATCGATCATCTCGGCGGAGCCGGCATCGTTCTTGGCGCGCTGCTCATCGATCACCCGGGTCTGCACCTGAATGATCTTGAAGGAGTGGTCCAGCTTCATATCGCGCTGGCTGGTGCCCTCGTCGACGACGACGGTGGAGGCACCCTGTGCACGACCGGTGGCCGCCGCGGTCGCTTCACGCAACGAGTTGTTGATCTTATCGGCGCCACGTTTGAGGCCGAACATCATAAATGCTGCCAGCAGCAGCCAACCGGCAGAGATCGCGACGATGAACCAGCCGACGACCTGATTGGAGTTAGCGGCGAAGACTACCGCCACCAAAAGGACGACAACCATCACGGCCATGGCCAAAGTTGATGCGTTCAGGGTAACTTTTTTGCCCTGCTTCGCGGTGCTGCCTAGAGGTTCCATGCTAACAATTATCTCACCTTGTCTCACCGGTGACCAATTAGATGCGCCCGGTTCGCCCACAGCGTGCCCCGGTGACTATGAGTTCAGGACTCGGTCAAACAAGGAGGCTAGATCCGTTCCGCTCAGCGTGCTGCGGATCAGCAGATAACCGGCGATCCCCACCACCCATCCCAGGGTTTCCTGCGCATACCGACCAAGTTTGGTCCCTATCCGTTGCAGCCAGGCATCAAGCCTCGCCCCGGCCAACGCGCGAACCCCCACCAATATCAGCGCAGGGGTGATCATCACCAAGCAGTACAGTCCTAGCGCAATGAGCTGGGTCGATTCCGCCCAACCGGAGTTTTTTAATACCGGCATCGCCCCAAGGTAGGGAAGCATCGTGGGCAGTTCAAGCAACCCGGCCACCAACGCCAACACCAGCACCCCGGATTTGCTATCCAAGGCGCGGCCCAGCAGTGCGCGCAGCCTGCGCGGCACCTGTGGTTGAGCAGTTGCTCCGGGGTTGCTCCCGCTGTGCGGCGCACGGACCTCCGCGGCTCCTGTTTTCACAGCGGCCTTCGCGGCGGTTTTCGCGCGGGTCGCCTCCTTCTGCGCATCAGTTTGATAAGTCAGCGCCCAAATAATCATGCCGACTCCGAGCACCAAGCCCAATAGTCGCAGCACCGGTTGGTGAAAAAACCCTTCGGGAAGCAGGCTGGCACCTAGTTCCCAGCCGGAGCGAAGCAACAACCCAACGACCGCGTAGAAGATCGCCAAGATCCCCAGATAGGCGATCACTCGGGGGATCGCACGTCGATAGTCGCGGCGCAGCAGCAACCAGATCGGGATGATCAGCGTGCCGATGGACGTCGCATCGATCAGCGCCAAGATGATAAGTGTCAGGCCCGGAGCCTGCGTCATGAGATCCATGGTCTCTAGTGTGTTGCCCGCCGGCCTCGGCGCACATCGGGCAACGGTCCACCGGCAGTCCTACTAAAGGAGGACGCGCCGGGCCTACGCTTCTGCGCATACTTATTTGGTGAGAAGAAATTTAGCCACGTTGTTTCGGCGTTTGAGCCGTGGTGATCAGGAACCCGAAACCGCCGGGATGTACGTGGTGCTCACCGTGGTGCTTCACCTGTCTCAGCTGGCCAACCCGCCATGGCCGATGTTTGGGCCGCTGGCCAGCTGGTGGTTCCCGGTGCTGCTGCTTGGCGTCGCAGCGATGTTCACCCGGCGCAAGGCCCCGACGCTCAGCGCCGGGTGGATGACGCTCTTCGCGCTGGTGCTACTCGGGCAGGGCAGCATCGGCGGTTACTTCCTGCTCTTCGAAGCGGTCTTCACCATCTACCTGCTTGCCAGCGAGCCGGTGCGCCGGTGGACGCTGATCATCCTGTGCCTGCTGACCCTGCTCGCCGCCGGATATATGTGGTCGCTAACCGGTTCGTCCAGCGAGGCGGTGCTGGTGGTATTTGTCGCCGGATTCATCTTTTTCACCCCGATGTTGTGGGCGCAAAATGTGCGCACCGCCAAGGAACTGGCCGAGAGCGAATCGGCGCGCGCCACCGCGGTGGGTGCCGCCGCCGCAAACCGCGAAGAGCTGCTGGTCGCCGAGCATCGTGCGCAGAGCGTCGAGGAGCGCACGGCCCTCGCCCGGGAGATGCACGATGTACTCTCCGCGCGCTTATCTTCGATCGCACTACTGAGCGCTGCATTGTTGGAACGTGACTCGGTGGCCACGCAGCCAAGTCTGCGCACCCCCTTGGACAGTATTCGCAGCGAATCGGTGGCTGGACTGGAGGAAATGACCGCTATGGTGCGGATGCTCCATGCCGGGAAAAGCTCGATGCTGCGCGCCGATCTGAGCGGGTTAGCCGCGCTGATCCAGTCTTTCCAAGCCGCCGGTCAGCGCATTACCTTCCGGTCCGCAACGCTCCATGACACCGTGCAGGTTCCCGAACCCACCCAGACCGCGATCTACCGCACGGTGCGTGAGTTACTGGTCAATCACGCCAAACATGCGCCGGGTACGCCGTTGACGCTCGAACTTTCTCGCCGTGCTCAGCGGCTGGTCATCCACGCACACAATCCGCTGCCCAGCACGGCGCAGCCCAAAATTGCGGTGACCGGGGCCGGCAGTGGGTTGCAGAATATTCGTGCACGCACCCTGATGCTCGACGGGCACTTCGAGCGCGGCGGGGACACTGATTTTTGGGTGCGCTGCGAATTCCCACTGAGCGCCGACGCGGCTAACCCACCGGTCGAAACGGCCGAGCCAACCGACCCGACCGCACAGGAAGAGACCGGCCGCCCATGAGTCTGAAGGTATTGATCGTGGATGATCACTCGACGGTGCGCATGGGGATCCGCATGATTCTGGAGGCGGACCCGGAGTTAGCGGTGGTCGGAGAGGCCGCCGATGGACGTCAGGCGGTGAGCATGACCCGCGCCCTGCGCCCGGAGGTGGTGTTGATGGATCTGCGCATGCCAGTTCTTGACGGGGTGGCTGCCACCGAGCAAATTACCGGCGCGCAACTGGCGCGTGTACTGGTGTTGACCACCTTCGACGATGACGACTACCTCTTCGGTGCGCTGCAGGCCGGGGCTCACGGTTTCCTGCTCAAAAGCTCCACGCCGACGCAGATTCTGGCCGGCGTCAAAACCGCTGCCAGTGGGAATTCGGTGCTCGATCCGGCGGTGACCGCCCGAGTTGTCGCGCAGGCGATGAGCGCGCGCAGCGACGCGGCACCGCCAGCCAGCGTCGTACCTGCGACGCTCACCGATCGGGAAATTCAGGTGCTTCGAGGTTTGGGCCAGGGGCTGAGCAATCCGCAGATCGCCCAGGATTTAGGCATTGGTGAAACCACCGTCAAAACGCATGTGTCCCGGGTGATGTCCAAACTAGGTGTCACCTCACGCTTGCAGGCGGCGAAGATCGCCTTCACGCACTGGGGTTAAGCACCACAGCCGCGGTGCTTAGTTACCAACTGACCAGGCAGAAGGGATGCTGCTGCGGGTCGAGGTACACACGAAAGGTATCCGAGCCCTCCCCGGTCAGCGTTGCCCCGAGTGCGAGCACCTGCTCCTCGGCCAGATCCAGATCTTTAACCTTCACGTCCACATGGGCTTGCGCCGGGGAAATATGCCCCGGCCATGCTGGGGCGACATACGGGGTGACTGCCGCAAAGGCGAGCCCCGGTCGATCTGGCGCATCGCCGATGCTCACCCAGTCGGGTTGATCATCGAGGCGAATCATGCCAAGCAGTTGCTCGTAAAATGTTGCCAACGCGCTGGGATCTTCACAGTCGATGACCATCGCCTGCCACATGCCAATCATATCCTTAGCCCCTTCGGTATGTTGCTCCTACGGCGTGCTTCGCCTCCCATTATGCCCAGCACGGCCTCTGGGCGATAGCCCCGAAAGCCTTCGGCGCAGCTCGCACGGCCCCATTGTTCCCCGCGCGAGCTGAACGGCTATCGGGTGAGCAGATACCTCTAGTGGCCCGGAGAATTCTCGCGCCACGAGTCGTTCATCGTGGTAATTGCGAAATCGATCAGCGCCAGCACACGCGCCGAAAGCTGTGCCTTCCCCGGCCAAACGGCTACCACCGCACTGGGGAAATTGGGTTGGCTGAGCCGGCGAATGGCCAGCTTGCGCCCTTCCAGGGAGATTTCGGCGTTATTTGGGCGCGACATCAGCAGGCCATAACCCAACCCGCGTCCGACCATCGCGTTGACCAGGATCATTTGTGGGACCGACGCGGTGATTTTCGGGACCAGCCCTTGGGCGGCGAACAGCTGCATCGTGTACTCGGTGGAGGGGACGGATTCATACATGATCAACGGTTCGTCGACCAGATCCGTGAGCTCCACGGGGCGTTGCAGTTGTGCCAGGGGATGCTCCGGGTGCAGTACTACCTGCATTTCGGTCTCGTAGATGACCTGTTTGTTCAATTCGAGCGGCAGCAGCAGGTCGTAGACGAAGGCGATATCAAGTTCTCCGGAGTTCAGCGCCGGAATGAGCTCGTCGTGCGTGCCTACCCGAACGCTGACATCCAGGTTCGGGTGTAACCGCGGAAAGCCTTCAAGCAATGCCGGAATCACATGCGGGGAGAGCGAGGCGAAACAACCAAAGCGCACCGGACCGCGCAGTTGCCCGTCTTGATGCGGAAAGGTGGCCTGTAGTTCGCCGACCTGGGCAATAATTTTTCGCGCCATCAACGCGAAGTACTCCCCCGAGGCGGTCATCGTGATGCCATGAGCCTTACGCCGCAGACACAACGGTTCCCGGGCGATCTTTTCGATCGCGGTAATCGACTGCGACAAGGCCGATTCCGAAATATTTAGCTCGCTAGCCGCGGACCCGAGGGTTGTATGATCGGGCAATTCGGCCATGATTTCCAGGTGCCGCAGGGAGAAGTTCGACATACTCTTTAGCTCACCTTCATTTGTTCTGCAGATCTTTGAAGTTTATCTTAGGTGTGTGTGGTGCGACACTGATTGGTGACTTACAACTCACGCAGTATCGGCCGTGGGGGCCGCTACGGCTCAGCGAGGAGCATCATGAGCAACACCGCAGCAACAGCAGGACGGACCGCCAAGTCCAATCAACGGCGCGTCGCGTTTGCCACCATCATCGGCACCACCGTTGAATGGTACGACTTCTTCATTTACGCGACTGCCGCAGGCCTCGTCTTCAGCCACCTGTTCTTCGAACCGGCCGGCAAGGACATCGCACTACTGATCTCCTTCGCTTCCGTGGGCTTGTCCTTCCTCTTCCGCCCACTGGGCGCATTCCTCGCCGGTCACTACGGCGATAAGATCGGGCGCCGCGCAATGCTGGTGCTGACCTTAAGCCTCATGGGCGCCGCGACGATGCTCATCGGCGTGCTGCCAACCTACGAGACCGCCGGCATCTGGGCACCAATCCTGTTGCTGTTGCTACGCATCTTGCAGGGTATTTCCGCAGGTGGCGAATGGGGCGGCGCGGTACTGATGGCCGTGGAACACGCACCAGATACGCACCGTGGACGTGCCGGTTCCTACCCGCAGATCGGTGTGCCACTGGGTATGCTGCTCGCCTCGGGAACCATGGCGCTGATGACCGGCGTTATCTCACCGGGTGAAGAATTTGTGCAGTGGGGTTGGCGCGTACCGTTCCTCGCCTCGATCGTGCTGATCGGTATTGGTTACTTTGTGCGACGTGCAGTGGATGAATCCCCGGTCTTCGAGGAAATCGCCGAGCAGAAGGCACAGACCAAGGTCCCAGTCGTGGAACTGTTCCGCAAACACTGGCGCCTGGTGCTGGTGGCCGCGCTGGTCTTCGCTGGTAACAATGCTGCCGGCTACATGACTACCGGTGGATTCTTCCAGTCCTACACCACGAACCCCGAAGGTCCGATCGGACTAGAGCGTACCGACGTGCTGCTCGCGGTGGTCTTTGGCGCGGCGATCTGGCTCATCTTCACGATGATCGCCGGTGTGCTGGCCGATGTACTGGGCCGTGTGCGTACCTACCAGGTGGGCTTCGTCATCCTGGGCCTGTCACTATTCCCGGTCTTTGCACTGGTCAACTCCGGCTCACTGGGCTTGCTCTACCTGGCCTTCGGAATCTTCGGCATCGGACTAGGCCTGACCTACGGTGCACAGTCCGCGCTCTACTCTGAAATGTTCCCCGCCTCGGTGCGTTTCTCCGGGGTGTCGATCTCCTACGCGATCGGTGCAATCGTCGGCGGCGCCTTCGCCCCCACCATCGCCCAGGCGCTGGTGCAGGCCACCGGTGGCACCAACGCGGTGGCCGTGTACCTGCTGATCGTCGTGGCGATCTCGCTGACCGCGGTCAGCCTGATCCGCGATCGCAAGGGCATCGACCTGTCCTTCCGCAACCAAGCTGAACAGGAAGTAGGCGCGCTGATCTTTGACAAGCGCACCGCGGAACCAGCGAAGAAGCTGGCCAAGCACTAAGCAGCATCTCTAACAACGCCCCGGCAAGAACATACCTTGCCGGGGCGTTGCCGTGCGTGCACGAGGTTTCGCAAAGCCATCTTGCACGACCGACCTACTCCACGGACAGCGCCGCTTCCGCCGGCCGTCCGCGGGTCACTTTGAATGCCGGGATGAGCATGGAGCCCAGGATCAGCGCTACGCTCAGCACCACCAGCGCAAGGTAACTCCAAGGCGAGCCGGCCGGTATCATGGTGCCCAATCGCTCCAGGTTGACCGGAACGACAATGATCCCTGCAGCCACGGTGCCGATCGTTATACCGCTGATCGATACGATGCATCCCTCCAGCCACACCATCTGCAGCACCTGCTTGCGGGTCGCTCCTGCCAGACGTTGCACCCCGAATTCACGACGGCGCACGATTATACTGGAGGCCAGCGTATTGATGACCGTGATCGCGGCATAGCCAGCAACCATCAGAACCATGATGTACAGCGCGAAGTTCGCCGTCTGCTTCTGGGCGTCATATTCGGCCAGCAAGACCTCCTTTCCGGAAATTTCCATGCCGAGGTGCCCTGCGGCCCACTGATTTAGGCTCTGCATCAGCTGCTCAGTGGTGCTACCTTCGGCAGCCGAAACCAGCACCTGCGTGGCAAACCCAGTGGTGGTGTGCGAGGCCAGGGTTTCCGCAGGAAGCAGCAAGCTGTCATAACCTTCCGGCGCGGCGAACAAGCCAGCAACTTCCAGCTCTATTGAAGTGTTGTCACCCATTCGAAGCGTGATGTTTTCCCCGGGGCGCACCTCCAGTTGTTGCGCGTGTTGCTCCTCAAGGGCGATGCGGTTGCCGTGAAAATTCCCCAACGCCCCGGAACTGACGGTGGCAGCGGTGAGCGTGTCAGCGCCCCGGGCACTGACACCCACTAGGTTCCAGCCTTCGTGACCGGGAGACTCGTCCTCTGGATGTTCGATGAACCCGGTGCTTTCAACAAATTCGGATGCGACTGCAACACCGGGCAGCGCATTAAGCTGTGCCAACTCCTCCGGTTCAAATCCATCCTCCGAGTCCACCACCGCATCGGCCACCACGGTGCTGGCAAAGCTCTGGCGATCTGCCGCATCATTGGCCGACTGCAGATAGAGCAAGCCAGTAGACACCCCGGTCAGCAAAATAACGGGGGCCATGACCGCAGCCATCCGTCCGCTGCTGCCTCGCGCATTAAGCACCGCAAGCTGGCCCGTCACCCCGCCCACAGCAAGGGCAGGCCACTGCACGAGGAAGGTGCTCAGCTTAGTCAGGATCGGCGACAGCAAGGCGAATCCCACGGCGAGCAGGAGCACTGCCGGTGCCCCGGTCGCCGCCATCAGCGGACCGCTCATTGCCAGCACGGTCACCAGGCTCATTGCAATTCCGGCGGCGAGTACGCCTGCACCCAAGAACAATTGCCCCTTAGATCCACGACCGTTGTGCACCGAGGCCTCGGCCAACGCCTGCGTGGGCCTGATGTTGGCCGCCCGACGACCGGAGCTGAGCGCACCAGTCAAAGCGGCGCCGAGAGCAATCGCCATGGCGCTGACGGTCGGAACCCATCCTTGATGAAAGACCAGTCCCTCGGCGGCGATCCCTTCGCTGGTTAGCAACTTGAACATGGCCCTGCCCAGAAGCTGGCCTGGGACTACGGCCGATGCGGTGGCAATGATGGCCAGCAGCAGCGTCTCTCGGAACACCAAGGATCGGACCTGTTTCGGTGTTCCTCCGATGGCGCGTAGCAACGCCAGGTCACGTTGGCGCCCGGTGATAGACAAGGCGAGCATGGAGCTCACGCCGAAGATGGAAACCAGCAACGCAAAGGCCGTGAAGACTCCGGCCAAGGCCATTACCGTGGTACCGCTGGCTTTCGCTTGGCCATGCTCGGCTTGACCGCGTTCTTCTCCGGTCAGGGTGACTGCGGAGTCATCCAATTCAGCGTCAATGCGTTCACGCAGCGTACCCAGATCTGCTCCGGGCTTCGCCTCCACGCTCAGGGCATCAATTTTTCCGACGGGTGCTGAATTTTCGAAGGTGTGACTACGGACTTGCTCCACCCCGGGCAACGCTTCGATAGACGCCTGGAGCTGCGCGTCGATCCTGACTCGTTCGGGCAAGATCGGCGGTTCATCGCGGTCACCACCCGAGCCGTAGTACTGCTGATTTCCGGCCACAACGAGGTCCGCGACTTCCAGTTGACCGGGAACCACCGCTGTGCGAATGCCCGTTTCAATCAACCCTCCACACGCCATGAGGATGGCGGCGGCGAAGAACATGGCCAGGAAGGCCGCCACAAAAGTTCCTGCTCGAAAGCGCAGGGTACGCAAGGCAAGCTGCAGCATCAGTTCTTCCCACCAGCGTTGGAAAGGGAGTGCACCAGATTCCCGGCAGCGTCGGCATCGCCCAGATGGGTCAGCCTTTCGGCCACGGCAACAGGTGTCGGGTTCTGCAGTTCTCCAGCCAGTTGTCCATCGGCCAGGAACAGGACCCGATCCGCATAGGAAGCCGCAACAGGATCATGGGTCACCATGATGATGGTTCTGCCCATAACCCTGGCCGATTGCTGAAGCAACGCCAAGATTTCCCGTGCGCTTCGGGTATCCAAGGCGCCTGTGGGTTCGTCGGCGAAGATCACCGCGGGTTCGGTGATCAGTGCCCTGGCAATGGCAACTCGTTGTTGTTGCCCGCCGGAGAGTTCTGCGGGCCGGTGGTTTTTGCGCTGTCCGAGTCCCACCTGGTTAAGCACGTCCAGCAGCTGCTGCCGGCTCGGTTTTCTGCCGGCCAGCCGGAGTGGGAGGGCCGCATTCTGTTGCACGGTGAGTACCGGGAGCAGATTGTATGACTGGAAGACGAAGCCTATCCGTTCACGGCGTAACTTGGTCAGTTCGGTCTCGGTCAGCTCATTAATTTTTTGCTGTTCAAGGTACACCGTCCCGGAACTGGGCTGATCCAGTCCCGCCGCGCATTGCAAGAAGGTACTCTTGCCCGAGCCTGATGGCCCCATCAACGCGGTGAACGACCCCTTGGCAAACTGTGTTGTGACATTACGCAGCGCAACGACCTCACGTTCTCCCCTGCCGTAGACCTTGCTGACAGATTCCAGCCGTACGGTGCCGGCATCCTTGTTTGAGCTGTTCACGACGAATTTCCATCCCCTTCTGCGATGCGGCTTCCTGCCGTATCTCTACAGTTATCCAGCATTCCAGCGGGCAGGATTCGGCACATCGTGCGTATCTATCAACTTGCGCCTAGTGCGTGTTGAGCACCAACTCAGTTTTCTAGTGCATCTGCACTAATTGCAGGTCAAGAGGCCACGAAGCGACAGCGTCGCAGGAACTCGTGGTGTAGCCTCGCCTCATGCTCCCTCGGAAAAACACCGCTGATTCGCTCCCGGGGAATGTTCCACCCTCGGCCCCGAATCGCCTTGTCCCGGAACAGTCCCAGGATTCTGCTTCCAATACCCCTTGGCGGGAAGCAGCCGTTGCCTTAGCGACGTTTTTCCTCTGCCTGCTCGGTGGTATCTTCCACGCCGATGATACGGTCGGCGCACCGGGTGCCATGGCCTATGTGCTGGCCACCCTCTCTGCGGCGTTAGTCTTGGCCCGGCATCGTTTCCCGGTCATCGCGTTGGCGGCTAGCACCGCGTGTGCGCTGCTCGTGACGCCACTAGGACTATTGCCGACGCCGCTGATTATTGCGCCGGTCATTGTCGTTTCCTACGCGATGACCAGCCGAAGTGAACGAGGGTCCACCTGGCTACTGATCCTCACCGCGGTGGTGCTCATCGTCGGACCGATGCTGTTCTTCGAGGGTGTTATCTCGTGGGAGGACTCCAGTCGTTTGGGAACGGTCGCGGCCGCCCCACTGATGGCCGGAGTGCTGGGCCGTTCTACCCGGCATCGCCGTGCCTATCTGGATTCCATCCAGGAAAGAGCCCGCAGGGCCGAAGAAACCCGCGATTCCGAAGCACGCAGGAAAGTCGCCGAGGAGCGGCTACGCATTGCCCGCGAGCTACATGACCTGGTGGCGCATCAGGTCACACTGGCTAATGCGCAGGCCGCCGTGGCCGAACGCTTATTCGACAGTCAACCGGACAAGGCGCGCAACACTCTGCGAGACCTATTACAGACCACGCGAAATGCCTTGGATGAATTGCGTGCCGCGGTCGGGCTACTTCGCCAGCAAGACGACCAGAGCGAGGCTCCCGAGCCAGCGCCGGGGCTGGGGCAGCTGCCCCACTTATTCGGCTCGTTCAAGCAGATTGGTTTAGACACTGAACTGCGTTCGGAAGGCAGCGCCCGGCCCCTGCCGCCGGCGGTGGATCTCACCGCCTACCGCATCGTGCAAGAGGCCCTGACTAATACCTCCAAGCATTCCACTGCCAAAACCGCTCAAGTGCAGTTGGCGTGGGAAGCGAAGTGGCTAACGATCAAAATCATCGATCCGGGTCCCGCCAAACGCACAGACCAGCAACATTCTTCCGGTTACGGCATACTCGGCATGGGTGAGCGTTCCAGTGCGGTCGGAGGAGAATTTTCCACCCAACGGCCTAGCTCCGGAGGTTTTTCCGTAACCGTGCGTTTGCCATTGCACAATGCAGATAATCCCGACCGGATTCAACCCACCACACGAAACGGGCAATGATGAAACCAGAGCCTTTAGCTCTCGTCAGGGTACTCGTTGCCGATGATCAGGCGCTACTGCGAACCGCTTTCAAGACGCTGTTGGAAACGGCTGTTGATGTGCAGGTCGTTGGCGAGGCCGGCACGGGTACGGAGGCTGTGCGTCTGGCCCAGCAGCTGCGCCCCGATGTGGTGCTCATGGATATTCGCATGCCCGAGCTGGATGGGCTCAGTGCCACCGCCGAGATCTGCGCAGATCCCGCACTAGCTGCTTGCCGTGTCTTGATCCTGACCACCTATGAAACCGACGAATACGTCGCCAAAGGCCTGCGCAACGGTGCCAGTGGGTTCATCGGCAAGGGCATCGACGCCGACGGGCTGATCGAGGCGGTACGCACGATTGCCCGGGGCGACACCTTGCTTTCGCCGGCCGCGACCCGATCGTTGGTGGAACGTTTTCTCGCGACTCCCCACACTGATCCGGGTCGGCAACCCGAGCAGCTTGCCGAGCTGACCCCGCGGGAACGGGAGATGGTAGCTTTAGCCGCCACCGGCCTATCAAACATCGAAATCGCCGATCGGATGTACCTGAGCCCATTTACCGTGCGCGCCCACGTACAACGCGCCATGACGAAGCTCAATGCTCGGGATCGCTCGCAGTTGGTGGTGATCGCATACCAATCTGGTTTGGTCGACAATCCTGGCGGAAACGCCCCGGGAAATACCTAGACTGTGGCGTCGGGAGCGCGTAGGCAGTTCAGCGGACAGCCTTAGTGCAGAAAGTATGAACCCGTGCAGCCATCGTCCAAAAGGGCGGGAATGGCGGCACGGGTTCAGAGGCACTGCTGCGGGTTTAGCTTAGTTCGCAGCGTTGCGCTCGGCTGCCTCGACCACGTTGTTCAGCAGCATGGCGCGGGTCATCGGGCCCACGCCGCCGGGGTTCGGAGAGATCCATGAGGCGACCTCGGCGGCGGCCGGATCCACATCCCCGGTCACCTTGCCGTCCACCCGGGATACTCCCACATCGAGCACGATGGCGCCGGGCTTGATGGCGTCGGCCTTAATAATATGTGGCACGCCTGCGGCCGCGATGATCACGTCGGCCTGGGCAAGCAGCTGCGGCAGGTTAGTGGTGCCGGTGTGCGCCAAGGTGACAGTCGCATTCACGTCGCGACGGGTGAGCAACAGCCCCACCGGGCGTCCGATGGTCACCCCGCGGCCCAACACGAGCACATGCTTGCCGTTCAGGTCGATGCCGTGGCGCGAGACCAGTTCGACGCAGCCCAACGGGGTGCACGGCAACGGCGAGGTCATCGGACGGTTAACATTCGCAACCAGCCGGCCCAGATTCATCGGGTGCAGGCCGTCGGCGTCCTTGGCAGGATCCATTGCTTCAAGAATGACATCGGTATCGATGTGTTTTGGCAGAGGTAACTGCACGATATAACCGGTGCAATCCGGGTTTTCGTTCAGCTTGCGCACCTGTGCGAGCAGCTCTTCCTGGGTGGTTTCCTCGGGCAGATCCACGCGGATCGATTCGATACCGACCTCGGCGCAGTCCTTATGCTTGCCGCCGACGTACCACTTTGAGCCTGGATCATCACCCACAAGGATCGTTCCCAACCCGGTGCTGTGGCCTTGCTCCTTCAGGGCGGCGACGCGCTGAGTCAGCTCCGCCTTGATCGTCGCTGCGGTCGCCTTGCCGTCGAGAATGCGTGCGCTCATACTGTTCCTTCCGTGGTGGCCCGCGCAAAAATGGCAGGCTCACGATGCTGATCGGTTCCAGACCCAGGCGCGCGGTCCGTATTCAGTGCAGGTTGCTCGCTCCCCGGTGGTTTTCCACCTCACGCCAGTCACGATACTTCTGCTCCCAAGTCTAACCAAGATCACCAGGTGCGCGCCGGTGAATGAAGCCAAGAAAAATGTGATTTCTGCCCGGCCGATCCGAGGTTTGCCCGGTGCTCACAGCCGCGGATGCCAGCCGCAATGGGCACTAGCTCACCGCGAAGCCAGAAACAGAACCCGCACCGATTCGGCGTCCGATGCCCGCGCAGGTTAACCTCGAACCATGAGTAACCAGTACATCGTGACCCTTTCCTGCATTGATCGACCGGGCATCGTGCATGCTATTTCCGGCGGGTTGCTGGGCGCTGGTTGCAATATCACCGAATCCCAGCAGTACGAGTCCCCGGATTCGAACACCTTTTTTATGCGCATCGAGGTGGCCACCGAACAGTCGCTGACCCAGGTGCGGGCCGCCTTGGCTCCGATTCGTGAAGAATTTGTGATGTCACTGCGCGTTGATGATGCAGCTAAACGCACCCGAACCATGATCATGTGTTCCAAGGCCGGGCATGCGCTCAACGATCTGCTCTTCGCCCAGCGCGCCGGGAACCTGGCCATCGAGGTGCCGGTGATCGTGTCCAACCACCTAGATTTGAAGCCGATGGCAGACTTTTACGGGGTCGACTTTGTGCACCTGCCGGTGACCGCGGCCAATAAGTCTCAGGCCGAGGCGGAGCTGTTGGCCCTGGCCGATTCCTACGATATCGAGTTGGTGGTGCTTGCGCGCTACATGCAGATCCTTTCCGACGCGTTATGTGAGCGAATGTCTGGTCGGGTCATCAACATCCACCACTCCTTCCTCCCCTCCTTTAAGGGTGCGAAGCCGTACCACCAGGCTCACGCCCGCGGGGTGAAGCTAATCGGCGCAACCGCGCACTATGTGACCGCGGATTTGGACGAGGGCCCGATCATCGATCAGGAAGTCACCTCGGTCACCCATGCGCGCACCCCACAACAGCTGGTGACCTTGGGCCGCAGTGTGGAGGGGCGCACGCTGTCCCGCGCGGTGCAGTGGCATGCCGAGCATCGGGTGATGCTCGATGGGCAGCGCACCATCGTCTTCTCCTAACTTTCGTTCTCGGTGGCGGGGGTTCGATAGGATGGTGCCATGGCTCACATAATCACCATTGACGGCGCAACCCCTACCGTGGGCGCCGATGTTTTCCTTGCCCCGACCGCGACGCTCAGCGCCGACGTGAAACTTGGCGATCGCGCGAGCGCCTTCTACGGCGTTTCGGTGCGCGGCGATTCAGCACCGATTCGTGTCGGATCGGGCAGCAACTTGCAAGACAATGTGGTGCTGCACGCCGACAAGGGATTCCCCTGCACCATCGGAACCGGGGTTTCCGTAGGACATAGTGCGGTGGTGCACGGCGCCACCGTGGGCGACGGCTGCTTGGTCGGAATGAGCGCCACCATTATGAACGGCGCGGTCATCGGCGAAAAATCGTTGGTTGCCGCCGGCGCGCTGGTACTCGAAGGGACCCAGGTTCCGCCGCGCTCGCTGGTGGCCGGAGTGCCGGCGAAGGTGCGCCGCGAACTGAGTGACGAGGAAGTTCGTAGCCTGAACGTCAACGCCGAACACTATCTGGTGCTTGCCGCCAAACATTTGGCCGCCAACGCTTCCTAGCGTTTGCGCTTATTTCCCACCGCTAGCCAAAGGATCGTACCCCACGTGAATTCCCATATTTCTACGCCTCCCGTCGCCGCGCCAGGGGCCGCACCATCCTCCGCTGCTACCGGACGAACACTAAATTGGGGCGTGGTGTCCACCGGGCGGATCGTCGCCAAAGTTCTGGCAGACCTGCAAGCCTTAGACGATGCAAATGTGTGCGCGGTGTCCTCGCGCGATGAGCTGAAGGCCCGTGCCTTCGCCGATGAGCACGGCATCGCTCGGGCCTACGGGTCTTATCAGGAGCTTTTGGCCGATAGCCAGGTCGACGTCGTCTACATTGCGACCCCGCATGGGCAGCATTTTGAGATCGCGATGGCCGCGCTGGCCGCCGGAAAACATGTGGTGTGTGAGAAGTCGCTGACCATCAACGCCACCGAGGCTCGCACGCTGATCAACTTTGCCGAAGAACGCTCCCTGTTTTTGATGGAAGCGCTGTGGGCACGGTTCACCCCGGTCTTCGCCCGCGCGTTAGCGATCATCGAATCCGGCGAACTGGGCGAGATCAGCTGGGTGCAAGCGGACCTGGGATTCCGTGCCGAATACGATCCGACCTCCCGACTCTTTGACCCGAACGCCGGCGGAGGAGCGCTACTAGATTTAGCGGTTTACCCGCTGACGTGGGCTATCGGTGCGCTGGGATTCCCGGATTCGGTGCAGGCGGTGGCGCAGCTGAACGAAGACGGGGTTGATACGCAGACCGCAATCAACCTGGGTTATGCCGCCGGAACCCACGCGCAACTTATGGTGACGCTGAACGGAGCCGCACCGCAACAGGCGCGCGTGGTCGGTTCGGCCGGATGGCTCGCCACCAATGCGCCACTACATAACGCCAGCAAGCTGTTCATTCACCCGGCGTCCGGGCCGGCCCGAGTCGAAGAGTTCGCTGCGGTGGGTGAAAATTACGGCTATGAATTCCGTGAGGCGACCCGCTGCATTCAGCAAGGTCTCACCCAGTCCCCCACGATGCCCTGGAATGACTCGGTAAAAACCATGGAGCTGTTCGATACGATCCGTGAGTCCGTGGGAGTTCGCTACCCGAACGACCTGATCACGAACTAACCTCACGCCGAGATGACTAGCGCCGGCCCCCACGTTTGGGGGCCGGCGCTAGTCCTTAGTTGTCAGCTACTTTGCCGGTTGTTCTTCTACCAGTTGGCGCTGCGCCTGTTTGGCACTACTGCGACGCCAATATGCTGCGATGAGCGCGCCGGAGAGGTTGTGCCAGACGGAGAATACCGCACCGGGAAGTGCCGCCTCGGGGGTGAAAAATTGCTTAGCCAGCCCGGAGGCGAGACCCGAGTTTTGCATGCCGACCTCGACGGCCATGGTGCGACGGCTAGCGATCGGCTGTTTGAACAGTTTCGCGGTGCCATAACCTAGGGCGATACCGCCGGCGTTATGCAAGATGACCGCGAGCAGGATCAGTAGCCCAGCGCTGAAAATGGCGGCGGAGCTGCCGGCAACCACGATGAGGACGACGCCGGTGATCGCGATGACCGATACCCACGGTAGGGCCGGGAGAACCGAGTTGACAAGGCGCGGAATGATCGCGCGCAAAACGAGTCCGAGCACTACCGGGATGAGCACGATCTGCACAATGGACAGGGCCATGGTGCCGGCGTCCACCGGCAGGTACTGTCCGGCCAGCCAGAGGGTGAGCAGTGGGGTGAATATTGGTGCCAGCAGCGTGGAGATCGAGGTCATCGTGACCGACAGTGCGACATCGCCCTTGGCCAGATAGGTGACGACGTTTGACGCGGTGCCGCCCGGGGCGCAACCGACCAGAATCACGCCGGCAGCCAGGGCCGGGTCCAGCTGAAGCAGGATCGAAATGGCCAGGCCCAGCAGCGGCATGATCACATATTGCGCGATCACCCCGAGGATCACCGGCAGTGGCTTACGCACCACAAGGGCGAAATCTGGCCAGGTGAGCGTGAGCCCCATGCCGAACATGATCACCATTAACAACGGGTTGATCAACTTCGAGAAACCGGTGAAGGTCCCGGGGGTGAGCAGTGCGATGGCGCCGCCGGCTAGAACTAGGAGCGGGAAGAGGGTGACGGCTACTTTGGCGCTGCGTTCCTCGCCGGCCGACTCGGTATTATCGCGCTCTTGGGATGATTGGGGAGGTTCGGGTGCTGAGTGAACAGAAGGATCAGAAGGCATGCGTCAATCTTGACAAACTGATCACCCATGCGCCAATTGTGACGACAAAACGATCAAACTTCGCGCGTTCAGAGCGTTAGCCGCTCACCGGTGGCGGTTGGAAATGATCGAAGGATTAAGGGTCGACTATTTCCACGTCGAGCTTCCCCGCACGCCACAGCCGGGTCATGGAATCGGCCAAGTGGTTAGCCTCCAATGCCTCATTGGGCGATAGAAAAAATGTGTTCACCCGCAACCGCTGCTGGGGATCGAGCTCCTTAGAGAGCAACACCATCGGACGGCATCCTGGAATTTTTACCGCGTGGAACAAGCCACAGTGCCGCTCGATATGATGCACCGGACAGCCCAGGTCCGCGGAACAGATGTCGGTATTGCCACCTTTCTCCCACGCATCCAAATGATCCAGCTCGCACCTTTCGGCCGGCATACTGCACCCCGGATAGGAACAGCCCCGATAGGCGGCACGGATCGCACGCCCCTGCGCCTTGGTGTACAACCGTTGGGTCCTGCCCAAATCCAGCGGAAGACTCTTGCCGTTGAGCACCAAGGGGTACACTCCCGCATTGCATAACGCCGCGCGCGTCTCCCCCACCGTTAAGGCAAAGCCGGAGGAGGTTACCGCGAAGTCCTTGCCGCGTTCGAGCATCTTCTCGTAATCCATAATGATGCTCACCTGTGGAGTGACAAGTCCGGGTTGTTTCCCCGGCGATCCCCCTGATCCGGTGCGGTCGCTCATGAGCAACGCCATGAATCCGATCAAATGCCGCCGCTCGGGGCTCAGATTTTCCCATGGTGCCTCTATTTGCTCAGGTGCCCCGGTATCTTCCGCCGGTTCTGCGGTGGATTTATTGTTGCTCTGCGGCGAGGGCTGGTCGGTTGGGGTGGGCTGGTCGATTGGGGTGGCCTCGGTTCGTGCCCAGTCGGGCATGGTGTGGTCGTCGTCCCATTGGCTGGTTGGCTCTCCGGTCAGCTCCGAATCCAGCTCGCGGAGCGCATCGCGATTCCCGGCGATCGTCTTCGGGTTATTTAGCTGCTGCCGGAATGCCTCGATCACCGAAGCCTGCGAGGGCAGCACGCGAAGTACGTATTCCACCAGTCCGTTGCGGATTCCGACCTTAAAAAAGCCGATTTCCGCCAGCAGCGCCTTCATCTCACGGGTTCCAGACTTGACCTCGGCCACCAAATCCGACAGATGTTTCCGCGCGGTCTCCGGCTCGTTTTTGATGAAGTGAACCGCTTCGGACTGTAGTTTGGTCTTCGCCGCGTCGCGCTCGTGGTCCTGCCCTAGGTCATTTCGCACTGCATGGATCTTCTTGGAGGCGGCCACCACCAGCCGGGGGTCGGTGTTCACGTCGCTAAATTCCTGGGCGAGTGCAGGCAGCCAGGGCCCGGTGACTTGGCCGGCATCGTTGACCCCTGCGACCAGGCAATCGGCCTGCAGCAAACGCTCCCGCGCGGTGGACAACGGGATGCGCAACCAGCCATGTAAGAAGTCCGCGGTGTGCTTAAAGTGCGTACGTGCACTGGTGGTGCGTCCCGTCGTCGCCGCCAGATCCTGCGCGGATGGGTTAGGCCCGGCATCGCTGATCGCCTGCAGAGATTCTTGGTCGAGTTTATGTGCGCCGGTGCGGCGTGCGGCCTCGGCGGCATAAATCTGCGCGCGGGTGAGCTGTTGCCCGAGGTGTTCGGTAAGCATCGCGAAGTAGGCGGCGTGCCCGGCCGGAAGATCGGGCTGGGCAAGCGCTGCCGTGGCTGAGGCGACCAGCGTGGCCGCGTCGGCCAGCTGCCTCAAGGCTTCGTTCATGGATGCTGTCATGAAAACAGCATGGTGCCGTGGCGCGGTGTTCGGCTCAGGCTGCCGGCGAATGTGGATAACTAGGCCGAAGCCATGGCGGGGCGTGGCAGGTTCTGTGTGGCGAGGGAAGTGGCGCTGTGGGCCGCGGCCAGCCCGGCGGTGAGATCGGCGATGAGATCCGCCGGCTCCTCGATGCCCACGGAGAGGCGGACCAGATCGGCCGGAATTTGCTGGGGAGTGCCGATGGTGGAGGCGTGGGTCATCTCCCGCGGGTAACAGACCAGCGATTCCACCCCGCCCAGGGATACCGAAAGCTGGAAGTACTCCATGGATTCGGCCAGCGCGCGGGCCGCGTGTTCCCCACCGGCCAGTTGCAGCGAGATGATCCCGCCAAAGCCGCGCTGCTGGGTGGCGGCCAGCCGGTGATCGGGGTGCGATGGCAGGCCCGGATAGTAGACGCGGGATACCTCGGGCCTGGTTTGCAGCCAACGGGCCAGTTCTAGCGCGGTGGCGCAGTGCCGTTCCATGCGCAGTCCTAGGGTTTTTAGTCCGCGGGCGGCAAGGTAAGCATCTTGCGGGCCGGCCACCGCGCCGCCGGCAAATTGTTGGTAACCTACCGCCTCGGCCAGCGATTGGCCCCGGTGCAGGTAGTCGGCCACGATGACCGCGCCGCCGAGCACATCGGAGTGCCCACCGATGTACTTGGTGGTGGAGTGGATGACCGCGTGAGCCCCAAAATCAAGCGGGCGTTGCAGGTAGGGAGTGGCGAAGGTGTTATCGACCACCAGCAGCGCCCCGTGCTCGCGAACCAGGCTGGCCAGAGCGCTAAGATCGGCGATCTTCAACAGCGGATTGGACGGGGTTTCCACCCAAATCAACGCGGTGTTGGGGCGCAGTGCCGCGGCAGCCGCGGACAGGTCGGTCAGCTCCACGGTGGAAGCGCTGATCCCCCATTTGCGGTGCAGATTGTTGATCAGCCGGTGGGTGCCGCCGTATCCGTCGGCGCCTAGGATGATATGGTCATCTGGGGCGAGCACCGCCCGCAGTAGCGCATCCTCCGCGGCGATCCCGGAGGCGAAGGCGAACCCGGCGACCCCGCGTTCCAGCGCATTCAATTGTTCTTCGAAACCATTGCGGGTGGGGTTAGAGCCGCGTGAGTATTCATGTCCGGCGCGCAGCACGTTGATGCCGTCCTGGATGAAGGTGCTGGTCTGGTAGATCGGCGGGATGACCGCGCCGGTGGCCGGGTCTTTATGCTGTCCGGCGTGTACCGCGAGGGTGTTAAAGCCGCTCATGAGAAAACTCCTTGGGTCAGTTCCGTTGGCGCGGCGATCGCGCTATCTAGGGCGTGGGTGAGGTCGGCGATCAGGTCAACGGGGTCTTCGAGGCCGACAGACAGTCGCAGCACCGCGGTGCTCAACCCCGCGGCGGCGAGTTGTTGTTCGGAGAGCCGGCAATGGGTCATGGTGGCGGGGTGGGCAATCATCGAACGAGTGTCTCCGATGTTCGCGGCCAGGGCGATCAGTTCCAGCGCATCGATCACCGCGGAGACCAACGCCTCGTCGGCCAATTCAATGGCCAATACGCAGCCGGTGCCCCGCGGAAGTAACCGCCCGGCGAGCGCGTGACTTGGGTGGGTGGGCAGTGAGGGGTGGTGGATAGCCTTGATTCCCGGGTGGGCGGCCAAAGCTATGCTGATTGTTTGCACGCTACGGCCGACGTGGGCGGCGCGGACGGCCAGGGTTTCGATACCGGTGAGGATCGCTTGTGCGCTGGCCGGGGCAAGGGTTGGCCCTAGGTCGTGCAGGAATTTGGAGCGCACCAGCATCGCATAGGCGCCCGGGCCGTGGCGACCGAGCAGAGAAGCACCGTTGAGGCGATCTCGGGGTGCGGCAATCTGTGGCCAGCGGGTGGCGTTGGTGAAGTCGAAGCGGCCCGAGTCCACGATGACTCCCCCAAGTACCGAGCCGTGTCCGGCCAGCGCCTTGGTGGCCGAGTGCACCACGATGTCCGCGCCAAAATCTAGGGGCTTGAAGTTGATCGGGGTGGCCAACGTATTATCGACCACCACCGGGATGTTGTGCCGGTGGGCGATGTCCGCGATGGCTGGCAGATCGGCGACGGTGCACAGCGGGTTGGAGACCGATTCCAGGAAGAAGGCCCGGGTATCGGGCTCGATGGCCGCTTCCCAGGCAGCCGGGTCACCCTGGTCTACGAAGGAAACTCGAATGCCGAAGTCGGCGAAGGTGTCCGTGAACAGGTCCACGGTGCCGCCGTAGAGCGAGGCGGAGGCGACAATATGTTTGGCCCCTTGGGTCAGCGCCAGCAGCGAGAGGGCGACGGCGGATTGTCCGGTGGCCGTGGCCACCGCGTGCGCCCCACCTTCTAAGGCGGCGACCCGCTGCTCCAGGATGGAGACGGTCGGGTTGCCGGTGCGTGAATAAGTGAAGCCAGCCTGGCGCAACGCGAACTTCTCGATCGCCTCGGCGTGCGAGGCGAACTGATAGGCCGCACTATTGTGCAGCGGTGGCAGCATCGGACGGAATTCTCCGCTCGGGCGATATCCGGCGTGGACCGCGTCGGTTCCTTGGCTCATAGCTCCTCCTCGATTCTCTGCGAGGGAGTGCACCGATTGGCTTCGAGTCCAGCGCGGCACAAGGCGCTGCACGCAAAAACGCGTTCGGAACTGCTCCATCGTTCCTGGCATTAGCACCTTTCGGTTTCCCGATGGTTGCTGCGACGTCTTCGAGCCAGATCTCTTAGTCGCTCTTGATGGGTTGTTGTTCTTCCATGGTTGGCCATGGGCGTTCGGCGGTGCAAGCGCTATCGGACGGCAGGCTTCATACAAGGCCGCCATGCTTCATATGTCGTCGCCTTGTCATGATGACGCGGTGGCTGGCACCACTTTATGACGCGCACTTTGAGCCAAGTTCAGCAAGATCTAGCTGTTTTTCTCGAAGTTTATGACGATTCGCCACTGCTCGATGACCGAGCGTTACGCTGCTGTCGGCTCAGTCGAGCACTTCTACCCCGAAGCTGGCGACTACCGCGCGGACTTCTTGCAAGTAGCGCTGGGCCTGGTCGGTCAGCGGAATGGCGGCGTGGTCGATCCAGCCAATCTCGATGCGCTCCTCGATGGCCAGCGGGATGGCAACGATGGAGGGATCGAGCTCATCGCTGATGATGCCGGTGGAGATCGTGTACCCGCCCAGGCCGATCATCAAGTTGAAGATGGTGGCACGGTCCGAAACCTGGATTTCGCGTTGGCTGGAGCGTGTGGAGAGGACCTCTTCGGCGAAGTAGAAGGAATTGTTTGCACCCTGATCGAAGGTCAGTCGCGGCAGATCTTCGAGATCTTCGAGCGTGACCTGCGCCCGGGCGGCCAGCGGGTTGCTGCGTGAGATGAAGATGTGCGGATCAGCCAAAAACAGCGGGTGGAAGACGAGCCGGGATTCGCGCAGCAGCTTGTCGATAACCTTCCGGTTGAAGTCATTGCGGTACAGGATTCCGATGTCGCTTCGCAGGGTGCGCACGTCCTCGATGATTTCTTCGGTGCGGGTCTCGCGGAGCGAAAATTGGTATTCCTCGGCCCCGCTGGCCTGGACCATTCGCACGAAGGCATCCACCGAAAAGGAGTAGTGCTGGGTGGAGACGCCCAGCAGTCGTCGGGCGGCGGGACGGCCGAGGTAGCGATGTTCTAGGAGCTCCACCTGCTCCAGGACCTGCCGGGCGTAGCCGAGGAACTCTGCGCCTTCGGCGGTGAGCGTCACTCCCCTGGCTGAGCGCATCAGCAAGGTGCGTCCCACCCGCGCTTCTAGCTCTTTCATCGCCGCGGACATGCTGGGCTGCGCCACGTAAATCAGGTCGGCGGCAGCGGAGATAGAACCCTCCGAGGCGACCGCGACGAAATAGCGAAGCTGCTGCAGTGTCAAACCACTCGTTCCCTGAACCATAGGAAGAGTCTATATGAATCCATAGTTATATCGAGTTACCTGATATCCACAAACACCCTGCATGATTGACGCATCGACTTCCCCTCGGCCCACCAAGGCCCCTTTAGAGACAGATTGGCCATCATGGCAGACGCGTTGACCTTCAGCATTAGCACCACCAAATTCGACGAGAATTACACTCCTTCAGCGAATTCTCGAACCACGACAAACTTCGCCAATTTGGCACGTGGAGAGCGTCGTGAAGAGAATCTGCGCAATGCCCTGATGATGATCAACCGGCGGTTCAATTCCTTGTCTCACTGGGACAATCCTCAGGGAAACCGTTATACGCTTGAATTGGAAATCATTTCTGCAAATGTGCATTTCACTGCAGATAATATCGACCAACAATTCCCCCTTTTAGAAGTCCTTGAAACCACGATTGTGGATCAACTCACCGGCACTCGGACCCAGGGAATAGTCGGCAATAACTTTTCTTCGTACGTCCGCGACTACGACTTCAGTGTGGTGCTTCCAGCCTCGTGTAATGACAGCGGAGCTCCGGTGCTTCCCGAAGATTTTGGTGATCTCCACGGACAACTTTTCCAGCATTTCCTTAACTCGCAGGCCTATGGTGAGCGTTTTGCCCAGCTGCCGGTGGTCTGCATCAGCGTCTCGACTTCCAAGACCTATTTCCGCACAGGCAACAGCCATCCGGTGCTCGGCTTGGAATACCAACAGGACGAAAATTCATTAACCGACACGTACTTCGGCAAAATGGGCTTGAGCGTACGTTACTTCATGCCACCAGGCGCCGCCGCTCCGCTGGCTTTCTACTTCCGCGGTGATCTGCTCAACGATTACACCAATCTGCAGCTGATCAGTCTCATCAGCACCATGGAGACATTCCAGAAGATCTACCGTCCGGAAATCTACAGCGCTAATTCAGCGGCGCCAGCGGTATATCACCCGAATCTTGGCGTAGAGGATTTCTCCCCTACCCGCGTCTTTTATGACCGTGAAGAACGAACCCAATTGGGCAAGATCCAAGGCAAGTTCACCGAAGAGCACTTCATCGCTCCAAATCGCGAATTGCTCAAGCAGTGGGCTGCTTCCTATCCCGCTCCCGTCGCCTAAGAATCCGAAAGATAATTCATGACTTCCCCGCTTATCCCCACGTCGATTGTCGGCAGCCTGCCCAAGCCTTCATGGCTTGCCGAACCTGAAAAGCTTTGGTCCCCTTGGAAGCTTGAAGGCGCGCAATTGCGCGAGGGCCAGCAAGACGCCATGCGTGCCGCGGTTCTCGAACAGGCCCAGCGCGGCATCGACATCATCAGCGATGGCGAGCAGTCCCGCCAGCACTTTGTCACGACCTTCATCGAGCACCTGAGCGGTGTCGACTTCGAAAAGCGTGAGACGGTGCGCATTCGCAACCGCTACGATGCCAGCGTTCCCACCGTCGTCAGTGCCGTTGAGCGCGAAAAGCCGGTCTTCGTTCAGGACGCGAAATTCCTGCGCACGCTGACCGACCGCCAGATCAAGTGGACCTTGCCTGGCCCGATGACCATGGTTGATACCTTGTACGACGCGCACTACCGCAGCCGCGAGAAGTTGGCCTGGGAATTCGCGACCATCCTGAACCAGGAAGCCCGCGAACTTGAAGCCGCCGGGGTGGATATCATCCAGTTCGACGAGCCTGCCTTCAACGTCTTCTTTGACGAAGTGGCCGACTGGGGCATCGCCGCACTGGAGCGCGCCTGCGAGGGACTCAAAGCCGAGACCGTAGTGCATATCTGCTTTGGCTACGGCATCAAGGCGAACAATGATTGGAAAGCGACCCTCGGAGCCCAGTGGCGCCACTACGAGAAATCCTTCCCGCTGTTGCAGGCTTCCTCGATCGACACCGTTTCGCTGGAATCCCACCATTCGAATGTCCCGCTTGAGGTAGTTGAAATGGTGCGCGGCAAACGAGTGATGCTCGGCGCCATCGATGTGGCCAACGACGCTGTAGAGACTGCCGAGGAAGTAGCACAGACCCTGCGCAACGCTCTTGAGTATGTTGATGCGGGCAAGCTGATTGCCAGCACCAACTGCGGCATGGCCCCGTTCCGCCGCGATGTGGCCCTGGCCAAGCTCAGCGCGCTCAGCGCTGGCGCTGGCATCCTGCGCGAGGAGCTTGTTGGTGCACGCGTCTAAAGTAACGGAGCCTTCAACGCCGTCGTTGCCCGCAGATGATTTCAAAGCGATCTTCCGTGGGCACCCCGGTGGCGTCAGCCTGATTACCACTGATGCCGGAGACGGACCCGTTGCCCTCACCGCGACATCAGTGGCTTCGATTAGCGTTGATCCACCACTGCTCGTCTTCTCGATTTCTGCGCTGTCCTCGGCAGCCAAAGTGCTCACCCGCGCGACATCTCTTGTCGTTCACAGCTTGGATGCGCACGACATCGAGGTGGCGAAGCTTGGTGCGACCAGTGGCATCGACCGCTTCGCACAGAAGCAAACCTGGTCAAGGCTGAGCACCGGCGAACCGGTATTTGATGGAGTCCGCGCTTGGGTACGCTGCGAGGTCATAGAACGAGTCCAGGCGGGCACCTCTACGGTTTTTGTGGCCCGAGCGCTTCAGTCGCACATTGAACGCGATAGCGAACCCGGCCAACCCAGCAACGGACTGGTCTACCATAACCGTGCTTGGCACCGTTTGGATGAAAACTCCCAAATAAAGAATTGAAGCTGTTCGGCCACCGACTCAAAGAAGGTGGCCGAACAGCTTCAATTGGTATTTCGCCAGTAATATCTCGCGGCGCTAGTGCTTGGCCGATTTCCTACGACCCAGAGCAACAACGACTGCACCGGCCAGGGCCAGTAGTAGCCCCACCCCGGCAGCCGCGACACCGTCAATACCGGTGTTTGCCAGTGCAGGTGTAGCAGCGTCGGCGCTCTTCTTGGACTCTTCCTTCTTGTCCGAAGACGCATCTCTTACCTGGCCTGCGGGCTCGATGACAGCATTGGCCGAAGGAGATTCACTCTGGGACGGAACCAGTTCTTCTTCTTCACTCACAGTTCCTTCAGAACTGTTCTCGTCAGGAGTTGCTTGGATGCCGAAGAACAGTTCAAGATAGTACGCGCGCCGTTCGGAGTCGTTGGCAACAACCTCTTCGAGGAATGCTTGAATCTCCGCGGCGTCTTCATCGCTCTCAATGCCTTCCATCATGAAAGGCAGAATCAAGTCTGAGCGAGTCAGCCATTCAGGCAACAAGCGACTGAAACGTGCGCTCTTCCTTTCGGCGTTCGCGTCCATTCGTTTCGATCCAACCAGCCGGGAATATTATGACCGGAAGCGAGCTCAAGGTAAACGCCACAACCAGGCGCTCATTGCGTTGGCGCACCGTCGACTGACAGTCCTGTTTGCGATGATTCGAGATGGCTCACTTTATGATGTTCCGGAGCAGAAAATTGCTTGACTTTTAACATAGGGGCATCCCCCGATAATTGGATGTATGCCCTAATCACCAGTTAGTCCATGCTGGACAAATAGTTTGGCATTAGGAAGATAAACTGTAAAAATGGCGATAGGTCCTGCTCCATTTGGTCTGCAGACAAGCGCAAATATTTCAGGAGGCCCCACGTGGCTCTACGTGTACTTGTTCCCAACGGACGCTTATTAGCTCACCTCGACGTTCCTGGCATCACGCCAATCTTTTGGCACATCAATGATTCCGTTGAAGAAGCTCCCGAAGCAGAAGTGCTCATCACCGAGCGTCCGTTGCTCTTCGAACGCCGCGACCGCGTAGCCAAGATTCCGGGTTTACAACATGTGCACTTACTATCCCTTGGTTTTGAATGGATTCTCGATCACCTGCCCTCAACGGTCAGCCTGAGTAATTCCAAAGGAGCAGTGGAAGACGCGACCGCGGAACATACTCTGGCGCTGATCCTCGCGTCATTGCGAGAAATTCCGCGCGCTACAATTCAGCAACAACAGCAAGCTTGGAATCCGCTCTGGGGCGGGACGCTGCACGGTTCGACAGTGTTGCTTTTGGGGTTCGGCGGCGTTGGCCAGGAAATCTACCAGCGTTTGCAACCCTTTAAGCCACGAAAAATCTTAGCGGTAGCTAGCCGGGCACGCACCACCGAGGAAGGATTAGTAGTGCATGGCATCGATGAGTTACCTCAGCTTTTGCCTAGCGCCGAGATTGTCATCGTTGCTTTACCTGATAGTCCCAACACGCGCGGGATAGTCGGTAAAGAGTTCTTGGCTCAGATGCCCAACGGTAGTCTTTTGGTCAATGTGGGACGGGGACCGGTGGTGAATACCGAGGCGTTGCTCGTTGAGCTTGAGTCAGAAAGACTATCCGCGGCACTGGATGTCACAGATCCCGAACCACTGCCTGCTGGCCACCCACTGTGGACGGCACCAAATTGCTTAGTCACCCCGCATATTGCGGGAAACACGACGATGTTCATTGATCTTGCGATGAATTTAGCCGTAGAACAGGTCAAACGCCTAGCCGCCGGAGACGCACCGCTCCATCTGGTGCGCGGTTAGTCGTTTGAATTAGAAACTCCCAATCACCGCTTTTACCTGCTCGTTTGGGACGCATGACCTAGGCTAGTTCCTACGATGGATATCAGGCAGAAAACTCATGACACCGGCGGCCGAGAGCGCGCAATCATCGAGCAGAATCGTACCGGCGAGGACGATTTTCGTATCGATATCGAACGCATCCGCTTCTCTCCGTACTTCTCGCGCTTGTCGGCGGTCACCCAAGTCATTCCGCAAGCGGGTTCGGGCACCACGGTACATAACCGGCTGACCCATTCGCTGAAGGTCTCCGCCGTGGCACGAAGCATTGCCATTAGGCTACGCACCGCAGACGAAGAAACTCGCAAGCTGGTGGCGGACTTAGGCGGTTGCGACCCAGTGGTCGTTCAGGCGGCGGCAGCTGCCCACGATTTGGGCCACCCTCCCTTCGGACACTTGGGTGAGCAAGAGCTCGACCGGGTAGCCCGCAATATCCTGGGGTTGCCCGACGGTTTTGAGGGCAATGCTCAGACCTTCCGTATTCTGACCGCACTGGATAGCTGTGATGCCACGGCTCGCGGGATGAACCTGACTCGGGCAGTGCGTGCAGCGGTGCTGAAATATCCTTGGACGCGCAATGAGTGGCGCACCCTTGCCCCGATTTCCGCGGAGTTACTGCCGCGCGGGGTAGGCACCGATCCGGCCGCGGGGGCTATCAAATACTCCGCCTATGACATTGAAGCCGCCGAAATGCGCGACGTGCTCTCGGTGTTCCCAGCGATCACCAAATTTCAGCAAACCGTTGAAAGCTCGGTTATGGATATCGCCGATGATATCGCTTACGCGGTCCATGATCTGGATGACTTTTATCGTGCGGGAATCTTGCAATACACCACGGTATCGGCCGAGTTCCGTAACTGGTTGGAACAGTCCGAACAGCTGGCCGAGGTGCGTCAGGCAGATCTGGATCTGCGCAAACCGGGCCACGCATTGGAAATGACCTGGCGTCGGGCTTTTGCTAAGGATCCGTGGATTGCCGACGCTGCTGCTTTCCGTGATTCGGTGCAGCGAGTAGGGCATGACCTCGTCGAGGGACTGCTGGCGGTCCCCTACGATGGTGGTTTGGAAGCTGACCGTGCGGTGACCGCTTTTACGCGTAGGTGGATCGACCGACTGCAAGAATCGGTGACAGTAGAACGCACCCCGACGATCCGTAGCGGACATGTGCGGCTGACCAAGGAAGCCTGGCACGATGTCGGGGTGCTGAAGTTTGTGCACTCGCGCTTCGTTCTGGATCGCTCGGATCTGGCCGTGTACCAGCGCGGCCAGACTCGCATCATCAAATCTTTGGCCGAGGGATTTAATTCTTGGCTAAACGATCCTGATGATGCGGCGCGAGCTCCGCGCCGACTCTTGGATTCAGTGCAGGCTGCCACCGAAGAGTATCGGCAATTACGCGCACACTCCCCCGAGCTGTTCTTGCAGGCCGGACCCAATGAGGTGCAACGCTTAGGCCAAGCCCGCGCGATCGTAGACTACATTGCCTCGTTTACCGATGCGCAGGCGGTCTCGTTGAACGCCCTGTTGGCGGGTACCGCAGATAATTTGTGGGAGGCCGGCCGCGGGCTCTAAGCCTGCGCGGCTCCTTGGATGGTTGAACCGCAGGATCAGATAAAGGCGACACCGGGTCCGTGCAAGGAACCTAAACGTTCCTCACGTCCGGTAACCAGCATCAATAGTTCAATCAGCGGACCTCGGATTTCCATTCCCGTGCCGAGGGTGTAATCGTCATCCTCGGCGACCAGAGTGACTCGGCGCGCCAATTCTTTTGCGCCACCGAAGGCTTGGCTCGTGCGCGTCTGGTAGCCAATGGCTAGGTGCACTGACTGTGAAGGGTAGTTGCGCTTAATTCCCAGCGGACGCCGAATGTCTTCGCCGTGAGCAATTTCTTCTACCAAGCGGCTGGCTAGTGGGGCCGGTGGTCCGCTGCGACGTGCGGCCACTTCGCGTAGACCAGTGAGAGTTTCTTGGGTAGTCGCGCCTTTTTCTGCTGCGACTCCGTTGGCGTTCTGCCGGTCAAAATCAAAGCGGGCCTTTGCCATGGCTACCACAAGTCGAGGCGTTGTCGTGCGCGCGTTATCGATCAGATGTGCGGCAACATCTTGCACCGTCCAGCCGGCGCATAAGGACGGGGTGGCCCATTGTTCCTCGCTCAGCTCGGCGAGATCCTTGATCAGTGCTTTGCGTTCGGCATGTACTAGTTCCCAGATCTGACTCATAAATCGAGTCTTCCATTTCGGCAGACCAGAGACAACACCAGACTCTGCGCCCAGTGGCTAACTGCACGGATAGATTCTCAACAAAATGACATTAAACGGGTAACGCAGGTGATCTGCAAACGTTAACGACGAAGGCCGCGTAACTACCAATCGGTGGTTACGCGGCCTTCGTTGACTAGCTTGAGACTACTTGGTTAGTAGTTCCAGAGCCTTGTTTAGGGTTGCGCTAGGACGCATCACGGCGGAGGTCTTTGCCTCGTCCGGACGGTAGTATCCAGCGATGTCTACTGCCTTGCCCTGAACTTCGGCGAGCTCGGAAACGATTGCTTCCTCGTTCTCGTCCAGTGCCTTGGCTACAGCGGAGAAAGCCTGTGCAAGCGCAGCGTCCTTGTCCTGCTTGGACAGCTCTTCGGCCCAGAACTTAGCTAGGTAGAAGTGGCTGCCACGGTTGTCCAACTCGCCAACCTTACGCTTAGGCGACTTGTCTTCCAGCAGGAAGGTGCCGGTTGCGGCATCCAAGGTATCTGCCAGAACCTGTGCGCGGGCGTTGTCAGTGGTGTTGGCCAGGTGTTCAAAGGAAGCACCCAACGCCATGAATTCACCCAGTGAATCCCAGCGCAGGTGGTTTTCGTTCACCAGCTGCTGCACGTGCTTTGGAGCCGAACCACCGGCGCCGGTCTCGAACAGTCCGCCACCGGCAAGCAGTGGAACGATCGAAAGCATCTTGGCCGAGGTACCCAATTCAAGAATTGGGAACAGGTCGGTCAGGTAGTCACGAAGCACGTTACCGGTCACCGAGATGGTGTCCTCGCCCTTGCGGATGCGTTCGATGGTGTACTTGGTAGCCTCGATTGGAGCCAAGATTTCGATGGTCAGGCCATCGGTGTCGTGTTCCTTGAGGTACTCGTTGACCTTGGTGATCAGTACGGCGTCGTGCGCGCGCTTCTCGTCCAACCAGAAGACCGCTGGGGTCTGCGAGGCGCGGGCACGGTTCACAGCAAGCTTGACCCAGTCACGGATGGCAACATCCTTGGCCTGGCAGGCACGCCAGATGTCACCGGCGAAGACCTGATGTTCGATGAGTACGGTGTCGTTCTCGTCCAAGATCTGTACGTGGCCGTCGGCAGCCAGTTCGAAGGTCTTGTCGTGGGAACCGTATTCTTCGGCCTTCTGAGCCATCAGACCAACGTTTGGCACGGTGCCCATGGTGGTTGGATCGTAGGCGCCGTTTGCGCGGCAATCTTCGATAACCGCCTGGTATACGCCCGAGTAAGAGGAGTCCGGCAGGACAGCCAAGGTCTCAGCTTCCTTGCCGTCTGGGCCCCACATTTTGCCGCCGAGGCGGATCATTGCTGGCATCGAAGCGTCAACGATGACATCCGATGGAACGTGCAGGTTGGTGATGCCCTTGTCGGAATCGACCATGGCAACGGCTGGGCCTTCTTCCAGACCCTTAGCGATCAGCTTCTCCACACCGGCGCGAACGTCATCAGAGAGTTCGTCTAGTCCGCCAAGGATGGCAGCTAGGCCGTTATTTGGGTTCAGACCCGCAGCCTTTAGCTCGTCACCGTAGGTTGCGAACAGCTCGGAGAAGTATGCCTTGACGACGTGACCGAAGATGATTGGGTCCGAAACCTTCATCATGGTGGCCTTCAGGTGAGCCGAGAAGAGCACACCGTCTTCCTTGGCGCGAGCTACGGCGTTCTTCAGGAACTCGGTCAGTGCAGCGACGTGCATGACGGTACCGTCAATAACTTCGCCTTCAAGTACCTTGAATGGCTTCTTTAGAACTTTTACTGCTCCGTCTTCGCCAACGAAGCGGATGGAGATGGACTTGTCCTTGTCGATGACGATGGACTTCTCATTGGAGGCGAAGTCATCGGCTGCCATGGTGGCAACGTTGGTCTTCGAGTCCGAGGCCCAAGCACCCATGGAGTGTGGGTACTTGCGTGCGTAGTTCTTCACGCTCAATGGTGCGCGGCGATCCGAGTTACCTTCACGTAGTACTGGGTTCACGGCAGAGCCCTTGAGCTTGTCGTAACGTGCGCGAACATCGGTGTCTTCATCCGAGGATGGGTTCTCCGGGTAATCTGGCAACGCGTAGCCAGCTGCCTGAAGTTCGGTGATCGCAGCCTTGAGCTGTGGGATCGATGCCGAGATGTTTGGAAGCTTGATGATGTTTGCTTCTGGGGTCTTGGCTAGGTCGCCAAGCTCGCTTAGTGCATCGGCGATGCGCTGTTCTTCGGTGACATAATCCGGGAAAGTGGCGATGATGCGCCCTGCCAGCGAAATGTCGCGGGTCTCAAGTTCAACACCGGCGGTAGACGCGAAGGCCTCCACGATTGGCAGGAACGAGTGCGTTGCCAGCATCGGGGCTTCGTCGGTGTGGGTGTAAATAATCTTGGCCATAAGTGTGGCGTCTCCCTGAACGTCGTGCGGAAGCGGGCTATCCGCCCTAAACTCAACGTTCTAAACTTACCTGATTTTGTCCTGCACCACACTTTTGGGCGTTTACTTTATACCGAAATTTCACGCTTTTTCCCCGAAATACCGCAATGAATAGTGCCCGAGCACTTTGTCACACTTAAGTTAATGAACTGTAACTCAATGTGTAAACGAAGAGGTTTAGGCCCTCAGGGAATCTATCGACGTTATCTCCGAGAGGCTAATGATTGCCTTCTCGAAAAGTTCAGCTGGCGTTGAGCTCAGCCCGGCGGCCTCTTCATACGCAAAACACTGCCACGCAACACGCCAAGTAGTAGCCACCAACTCAGCGACCAGCATCGCCTGCATGGTGTCCAACAATTCACGGTCAATCAATGACTGACTTAGTGAAACGACGAGTTCTTGCTCGCGGCGCGTGGCGATCACCAACAGTTTGGGGTCTTGACGCATGAGCCGGGAGATCCGTCGGGTTTCATGGTGACGAATTTCGACACTGAAGTGCGTTCGGCACACTTCAAGCAACGCATGAAAAATTTCAGCGGAGGATTTTCCTGCCTCAATTTCGGTCCCGGCGAGTGTGGCAATAAGTTCACCTTGGCCGGGGACGATGGCCGATTCCTTCGAGTCGAAGTAGCGAAAAAATGTACGCTCGGAGATTCCTGCGCGTTCGGCAATTCGCGCCACGGTAGTTGCCTCAAGCCCCAGAGATTCAATGAGATCTAGGGTCGCTGCCTGAATAGCCTGCTTGGTGGCGGCTTTATGTTCGTCACGAATGCCCATTAAATTTCCTACGTGTTGTTCTGTGATCTAGCCATCATCCTACGACGCTCCAGCACAGAGTTGTTTTCTGTCACACTCTGCCAGTTTCGCTTACGAAATTGTGTCACCTTGTGACAGAATTCGAAAGTTGGACAATTCTAGAAAGAGGAATCAGTGGCTCCTGAGCGCACCGAAATAAAGGCCGAACCCGCGCCTTCACGACCTAAAAATCCAGTACTGCCCACTAAGCAGCTCATCGGAATTATCGGAGCTCTGGCACTGGCCGCGTTCCTGATGATTATGAACGAAACCGTACTGACGGTGGCCCTCCCAGCCATTATGGCGGATATGGGCATTTCGGCTTCGGCCGGGCAGTGGCTCACCACCGGATTCCTCGTGACCATGTCCGTAGTTATTCCGACTACCGGATTCTTACTGCAGCGCTTCACCAGTCGCTCATTGTTCGTCTTCGCGCTGTCCTGCTTCTTGGTCGGCACACTGATTGCAATTTTTGCCCCGAGCTTTGCTTTCTTGTTGCTCGCTCGCATCATTCAAGCCGTTGGCACCGCTATTGTCTTGCCATTGTTGATGACTACTACCTTGTCCTTAGTTCCAGTACACAAGCGCGGCATGGTCATGGGACTAAACTCCATCGTGATCTCAGTCGGTCCTGCCATTGGCCCAACCGTCTCCGGTGCCATTGTTCACGCGTGGGGATGGCATTACATCTTCGTGCTGATGGCTCCGCTGGCAGTGATCACCTTAATCTTGGGCATCATCTTCATCAAGCTTCCATCAACCGCGCGCAAACTTCCGGTCGATATTTTCTCGGTGATCCTTTCCGCACTCGCCTTTGGTTTGCTGGTCTACGGCATCGCCAGCATCGAAAAGGCCAGCGACAATATGGGCTTGACCGTGGCTACCTTTGTCGTGGCCGTAGCCTCCTTGGCACTGTTCATCAAGCGTCAGATTCGCTTGACTCGCCAGGGCAAGGAACTACTGAATCTCACCCCCTTCGCCTCTCGGAACTTCACCTTTGCAATCGTGCTGATCATGATTGCCTTCGGCACATTGCTCGGCACGATCATGATGGTTCCCATCATTCTCGAATCTGGCAAGGGCATTAGCGCTCTAGCCATCGGCATGATGCTACTACCAGGCGGCCTCGCGCAGGCCATCGTTTCACCAATCTTCGGTCGCATCTACGACAAGCACGGCCCTCGCCCAGTCTTGATCCCCGGCGCAATCATGCTGGCCTTGGGCCAGTGGATGTATGTCACGGTCACCACCGAAACCGAACTGTGGATGTTCATGATCAGCCACGTCGTCTTCTCAATCGGTCTGGCATTGCTGATGACCGGTCTGATGTCCTCGGCCATGTCCTCTGTCAACCCCCGTCTTTATGGACACGGTTCGGCGATCTTCAACACCGGCCAGCAGCTGGGTGGTGCCATCGGCACCACGATCTTCATTACCGTGATGTCAGTACTGTCCAACTACGAACTCGCTCAGGGTTCCGATTTGGCGCAGTCGCTCTTCACCGGTGCGCATACAGCCTTTATCGTGGGCGCATTGCTTGGCACCGTCGGCGTGTTGCTCTCGTTCTTCATCAAGGTCGAAAAGCGCGCCTAATGTGAGCTAGCAACTTCGATTGAATCGCTAAGCGGGGTCCGCAGTCACTGGCTGCGGACCCCGCTGCGTTTAATAATGGTAATAACGATGTCGGTGGCAGAAACCACTAAACAAAAAAGACCCGTTGCATCGGGCCTGGGGCATCCTCGGCGGCATCGCCACCGTGGTGATTCTGGGCTATGCACTGATCACCGAACTGTGGGTGACCCCGCGTCAGAACACCACCAAGATCAACCCCCAAAGCGCTGCGATCACCTCAATGATGGGGTTTACCGCCGCGTGGCATAGAGTCCGCCAATTTATGGGCCGTCGGTCACCAAGAAAACCGCAGGAACCTTCATCTCACTGGCGATCTACACCAACGTCTCCAAGAAGGGCGCCCTGTATATCCAGCTCGAGGACAGCATATGGGTTTACGCCCCAGCCCGAGGCGGCAAAACCTCCAGCGTCGTGGTCCCCATGGTGCTGGGCGCCCCAGGACCAGTATTAGCAACGTCAACGAAACCTGATGTGGTGGCGTGGACTGCCACCGCACGAGAAGCAGACGGCGACGTGTATGTCTGCGACTGGGAAGGCATTACCGGTTGGCCAACCAAAGTGAAATGGACCCCAATCTATGGGTGCGAAGATGAAGATGAAGCACTGGAACGTGGCAAAGCGTGGGCGAACACAGCCCCGATGGAAGGCACCAAAAACGGTTCCTGGTTCAGCGCCAAAGCTGGTTCAGTCCTTGGCCGGCTCCTACACGCTGCCGCGTTAGAAGACCGCACCATGGATGACCTACTGCTGTGGATCTTCGACTCCCACAACCCCGAACCCATCACCATTTTAGAAGACCACCACAAGTCCCGGGCCTTCATCCAACCGCTGCGTGAGCGCACCGAATCGAGGGCCGGTGAAACCGAAGACTCCATCAAATCCACCCTCCTCTCCCTGGCTGAACCGCTAGTCACCGAGAAAGTGCTCTCCCAGTTCCGGTTCCGCCGCGAGGAAGCCTTCGATATCAACACTTTTCTTGAAGGACCGAACACCCTGCATATTGTGGTGGACGGTGAGAAGTCCCCGCTCGGTACGTTAAGTACGATGTTCGCTGATCAGGTCTACCGGGCGGCACGGTGCAAATCCAGCACTTTCGCTTCCGGCCGGCTCTGGCAGGTATTTCGTATGGTGCTTGATGAAGCGCCCAACGTGGCAGCATTTAGCAATATGGCAGAACTGATCACCGATACCGGTGGCCGCGGCATCCAAGTGCTCGGCATCAGCCAGTCGTTCATCCAGAACGAAGCACGGTGGGGCAAAGAAGAAGCTAAAGCCATCGAATCCAACGCCAGCCTAAAACTGATCTTCCCCGGCATCAACAGTGAAGATCTGAAAACCTACGCCAGCGGCATGGGCGTCCGCGACAAAGCACGCATCAGCCGTTCCTCCAGCAAAACCGGCGGGTCAACTACTACCAGTTCTGAAGAGAAAGCAATTGTCCGCGCCGAAGAACTCAAGCACCTACGGTTCGGGCAAGCCACGGCCGTGTATCGGATTTTGCCGCCGCATGTGGTGCATACGGAGATGGTGTGGCAACTCTTCACGTCCTCGTTCACTAACCCTTCGCCCATCATCCGAAAGTATGATTTACGGCGCCCGCTGGAAATGTTAGCGTCGTTTTACAGGGTTTAACTTACAAATAGCCTTTATATCTACAGGAAAACGAGCTATTTAGGTTTCCTTAAGTTTTTATCCACGACGCAAAGGAGTCATCGATGTATACAGCATTTGGTGTTTTGCTGGCAATCATCGTAGCGTTCGTCGCTCCTTACATTTGGGATTCTTCCAGGGATCCAGTTCTCTTTTCAACGGTGTCTACGATCAGTGCATTCGTAGTGTTCTGTGGGGTGGGAATGCTGCTTGACCGCAGGCGTAATCGAACAAAAATGAAATAGTTTGTCTTTCAAAGGAGAAACCATGAAACGGTTAGGAAAAGCTGTCACAGCTGTTGCAGTTACTGCCGCGCTGACGTTCGCAACCACAGGACCTGCATTTGCTAGCACCCCGGAAGTTTCGTCGCAGGGTGCAGTGAATGCGCAATCACAAGAAGCACTACACGAAGCTCTCAATCAGGTTCTCAGCACATAATCCCCGGTAGCCGTGCGTACGGTGGGGGAAATGATTGAAAAGGACTACGAATTCGGTTCTGGATCGATCCTGACTATTACTCAGGAAAAGCTTGACCTGCCTGATGGCGTGGCTTCCTCTGCTGTGAGTGCCGGCCAAGACTCTAACGGGTTCTACATTGAATTCTCGGCAGCAGATCAAGGTTCAATTTTCACTGGTGGTATAGGAGCAGTTGGCGCTCTCCTTGGAGCGATTTTTGGGCCTTTTGGAGCGACGCTTGTAGGAATTATTGGGGCTTCTGTCGGCCCACAGCTTGCAGCGGCGTCTTGCTCCAGCTCAGGTAAGGCTGCTCGTTTCTATTATACTTTGGATGGCAACGCTACCTCAGTGCAATGCGTCTAGCGAAGACTAAAAATTGAGAAATGGCACTCGGGTTCCCATACACCATTTCTTTGTTGTACGCTCGGCCGGCTGGCTGGCTGGCTGGCTAGGTAATGGTCAGCCCACCTGGTCCTTTGCGGCGCAGCTCGTCATCCTGGGCATGGTTCTTCTGCTCATCTTGCAGTTCGGTGCGGTTCCTACGCAGTTTCTCAACCAACGACTCCCCGTCGGGGTTGGCTTTGGGCCACTCATTTCATGCTCGGGTTCTGCTGGCACGGTGTTCTCCTGCTCTGTCGCGGGTTGTGCGGCGCCTTGGCTGAGCCTGCGCAGCTGGGCAAGTTTCGCTTCAGCGCTCGTAGGGCTGAGCGTAGTGACGGCTTGATCCTTCTTCTGCTGTGCCGTCTCTGCGTTACCTTCCTCTGGCATCGGTGCACGCGTGGTCAGTTCTGAGTGCTTATGCAGCGCGGCCGCACGATTGCGCAAACCTTGAGCCACTTCGCTCTTCTTCAGGTGAGTCTTCGGTAGTAATTCTGGTTCGGAGTCTGCGATGTTGTAGGTACGACGATGGGCTGCGACTTCGGCCGCGACCCGTCGCCATTGATCGGCTCGGTCACTGCGTCCTGGCACAGGACCTAGTGCGTCCAACCAGACCGGCGGGTTCTGCGCCAACCCGCTGATGCTTGGCATTGAGAACGGGACGGTATCCGACCAGTTGTTGCTTCCACGCGTCTGGGGTGCGTGGATCATGCAGCTTTGCGGTGGGTGCGTACCATTCACCAAGTTCATTGCGACCAGGCGCCGGTTTAGGGGTTGGTTGTTCGAGCTCGCGTAGTTCCAGCTCACGGCTAATACGTTCGATATTCGTTCCGGCAGCGGTGCTGTTCTTCACGCAGTTCATTCAAGGACCAGGACAACAGTTTTTCGTTGTTTTCCGGACCTGAGGGAACTTGGCGCAGCAAGTCATCATTCGTGACTTTAACCCGGTTGGCTAGCGCGTCCTCGCTGTGGGGAGCATACAGCCGCTGTGTAAGTGCTGAGGCCTACCCTGATGACCTGCTCGGTAGCGGTTTCCCGGTATGGAACAAGCAAAATCTCTGCTTGCGCAGTAGCTCGGCACGCGAGTTCTTCCAGATGCTCGGTGATCACATCGCGCAGTGGACGATGTTCCTGCTCCAAAACTTCGGCACGCTCTCCAGTAAAGGTTACATACGCCGGACTAGAACAGCTGCCGGCTGCTCGGCATGCTCAAACAACTGTTAGCTTTCGAAGCAGCCCCGAGAAAGGGTACGTGCTACAGGAATCTTGAGACTGCGTCTAATAATTGCCCTCACTTGGTTACGCATAAATATATTGCCGAAAGACAGGAAAGATTGTTGAACAATATGTGTTTTTGGTGCATGCTTAGATAAACGATGCGGAGAGACGGGGATCACAGATGACGTATATCGACCTTAATTCTGATGTAGGCGAGTCCTTTGGCAACTGGGTCATGGGTGATGACGCAGCAATCTTCGCCTCGGTCTCCTCGGCTAACGTAGCCTGCGGTTTCCACGCAGGCGATCCAAGCGGTATCGCCCAGACCTGTCGTGACGCTGTCAGCGCGGGAGTCACCATCGGCGCGCACGTCGGTTACCGGGATTTGGCCGGATTCGGCCGTCGCTTCCTAGACTGCTCGGCCACCGAGCTAGCAGACGATGTGCTCTACCAGCTTGGGGCCCTCCAAGCCTTGGCACGCGCAGCCGGTTCCACTATCAAATACGTCAAACCCCATGGCGCGCTATACAACACGATTGTTCATCATGAGGTTCACGCCCAGGCCGTCATCAATGCGATTAAAGCTTTTGGTGAAGACCTCCCAGTGCTCTTACTTCCTGGTTCGGTGGCCCTAACCAAGGCAGAACAGGCCGGACTGCGTCCAGTGGCCGAAGCTTTTGCGGACCGCAACTACAACCCCGACGGCACCCTGGTCTCTCGTCTCGAAACCAATGCGGTGCTCCACGACAGTGCTCAGGTGACCGAAAATATGATTCGTCTGGCAAGTGAGGGCACGCTCAAAGCCATCGATGGATCGATAATCCAGATGCCCGCCGAATCCATCTGCGTCCATGGCGATACCGCCGGATCCGTAGCAATGGCCGCAGCGGTGCGCGCCGGGCTAGAATCCGCCGGCGTCCAGATCAAGAGCTTCGTATGAGCATCACCAACGTATTTGCCGCCGGAAGCCACGATGTACTCGTCGAGATGGAAGACCTCGACTCGGTCCTAGCTCTCGACGCCTACCTTCAAGCCCAGCCGCTACCTGGTCAACGCGATGTTTTGGCTGCCGCCCAAACGGTCATGGTGAAGTTTGAAACCACCGAGCAAGCTCGAGCCGCCGTCAATCAGCTGCCCCAGCTGAAGCTCAACACGGCTGCAGTAGCGTCCGGAAAACTAGTCACCATCGAGGTCTACTACGACGGTGAAGACCTCGATACCGTCGCCCAGCTCACCGGCTTGAGCGCGCAAGCCGTGGTCAATGCGCACACCGGCCAGCAGTGGCGGGCCGCTTTTGGTGGCTTCGCGCCTGGCTTCGCTTACCTACTGGGTGAAAATAAGGTACTGGAAGTGCCCCGCCGTGAAACGCCCCGCACCTCGGTACCTACCGGGTCGGTCGCTCTTGCTGGGGAATACTCCGCAGTTTACCCACGCCAGTCCCCCGGAGGTTGGCAGCTACTAGGCCACACTGACTCTGCACTGTGGGATTTGGACCGGGAGAACCCGGCGCTTATCCGTCCACAGGATCGGGTGCAGTTTGTCGCCTCGCGCAACGTCTTGAATATCCACACCGAAACGCCCACCACCGAAGTCGCCAACGTGCCTAGTGGCGAGGGACTCGAAGTGCTCGATTCCGGTTTGCAAAGCTTGCTACAAGACGCCGGACGCTACGGCTTTGGTGCCCTTGGTGTCCCTTCCAGTGGCGCCGCAGATGCAAGCTCGTTGTATCAGGCAAATCGGCTGGTAGGAAATACCCCTAACCAAGCGTGTATTGAAAATTTGACTGGCTCCATGAGCTTACAAGCCCATGGAGATCAGGTCCTAGCGGTCAGCGGAGCGGAAGCTAAACTGAGCATCACTCCAGCACCTGAGGATCTTGTCCGCACCAAACGTGAAGCCTCAATGGACGCACCATTTGCACTGCTAGACGGCGAGCGCTTGGATTTAGAACCCACAGGTAATGGTTTACGTAGTTATATCGCGGTGCGCGGCACCATCCAACTGCCGAAAATTCTTGGTTCGTTAGCTACCGACACGCTCTCCGGCGTTGGTCCTACTCCATTGGCTACAGGAACTTTCTTGCCTATTGCGCAGCCAGAGAATCTCCAGATAGTTGGAGAGAGCGAACCGAGCACCTTACCGGTTGAAGACATCGAAGGGTGCTTCGTCTTACGCGTCAGCGTGGGGCCTAGAGATGACTGGTTTGGCCCGGCGGGTGTAGAAAAACTACTCAATCAGCAGTGGTTGGTGACTAGTGAATCGAACCGCATCGGGGTTCGTTTAGGCGTGGAAGGTGAAGCAAGCGCCCTGGAGCGAGTGAGAACTGGAGAACTTTCCAGTGAAGGTGTAGCTCTAGGCTCGCTACAGGTCCCACCGTCCGGGTTGCCGGTCTTATTCCTCGCCGACCATCCAGTCACCGGTGGTTACCCGGTCATTGCTGCCGTTATCGCCGAAGACTTATCTGCTGCCGCACAACTACCGCCAGGCAGCCGTATCCGTTTTGAACTTTCCGAATCCGCTCCACGCACCGAAGGAACCCAGGCATGAAAAAGGTCTTGATCGCCAACCGTGGCGAAATCGCTGTTCGTATCGCCCGCGCCGCCTCCGACGCCAACCTGAAATCGGTTGCCATCTACTCTGATCCGGACGCCGACGCATTGCATGTGCGTCGCGCCGATGAAGCGTACTCCCTTCAGGGGTCTTCGAGTGCCGAAACGTACTTGGATATTTCCAAGATCATCGCCATTGCCCAGCGCGCCGGTGCGGACGCAGTTCACCCAGGTTATGGCTTCCTTTCCGAAAACGCTGACTTTGCTCGTGCAGTCATCGACGCAGGAATGACCTGGATTGGCCCGTCGCCTCAAGCCATTGAGCTTTTGGGCAATAAGGTCACCGCGCGTGAAATCGCAGTTCGTGCCGGCGCTCCGCTGGTGCCCGGCACCGACGCCCCAGCAGCTAATGCTGGCGAGGTTCGAGCCTTCGCCGAAAAGTATGGAGTACCCGTTGCCATCAAGGCAGCCTTCGGCGGTGGCGGACGTGGCCTGAAGGTCGCTCACACCATGGAAGACATTGAAGATTCTTTCGAATCTGCAGTCCGTGAAGCCACCGTCGCATTCGGTCGCGGTGAATGCTTTGTGGAGCGTTTCCTCGACAAGCCACGTCACGTGGAAGCTCAGGTCCTTGCAGATACCCATGGCAATGTCATTGTGGTGGGCACCCGCGATTGTTCCTTACAGCGTCGTCACCAAAAGTTGGTAGAAGAGGCCCCTGCACCGTTCCTCTCCGATGAGCAGCGCAGCGAAATCCACGAATCAGCCAAGCGGATCTGCCGTGAGGCCGGGTATGTGGGTGCAGGTACCGTTGAATACCTAGTAGCCCCAGATGGCCTCATCTCATTCCTTGAGGTCAATACCCGGTTGCAAGTTGAGCACCCGGTCAGCGAAGAGACCTCCGGTCTGGACCTGGTCATCGAACAGTTCCGAATTGCCGATGGCAAGGAACTCTCGGTGCTCGAAGACCCAACCCCTGTGGGTCATGCTTTCGAATTTCGTATTAATGCCGAGGATCCCGCTCGTGGTTTCCTGCCAGGGCCAGGCACCATCACGCGGTTTGAGGCGCCTACCGGCTCCGGCATCCGCGTGGACGCCGGCGTCCGTAGCAACTCAGTGATTCCTGGCCAATACGACTCGCTAATGGCCAAGCTGATTGTTCATGGTGCAACCCGCGAGCAGGCCCTACGTCGCGCCCAGGTGGCTTTGGCAGAATTCACCATTGAAGGGGTTCCTACGGTTCTACCGTTCCACCGTGCGGTGTCCAAACATCCGGACTTCGTCGCCGAACAACGTTTTGGTGTCTACACGACGTGGATTGAATCCGAGTTCGCTGATGAGTTGGCTAATAGCGATGAGATTGCTACCACCGAGGCCGGTGCCGAACGTGAGGTACTGACCATAGACCTTGATGGCAAGGCCATGGCTCTTGGCTTGCCCGTTGCCTTGGTCAATGCAATCCGTCACGGCGGATCAACCTCAGCGGATTCAGCAGCCATTCAGGGTGCCAACACCGACGAGGGCTCCATCGTGTCCCCTATGGCCGGTAATTTAGTCTCGTTCGCGGCACAGGATGGCGAGTCGGTAAGCAAGGGACAAACAGTGGCCGTCTTAGAAGCTATGAAGATGGAATCCCCGGTTACTGCCCACCGCGACGGCATCTTTACTTCCACAGATCTCAGTGCCGGACAAAGCGTGCTTCGTGGCGATGTGCTGGGAAGTATCTCTTAGTCAATACGAGCTTTGCCGAGGAGCTGAACTAAATTAGGGGAATGAACGTGAGCGAGATTTACACTTCAATTCCGTTAGGCGACGGGTCCACCCATGCGCACACCAGCACGTGGGTGGCCTCGACCTTGCGTCAAGAAATCGCTGAGGGGCGTCTACTTCCAGGTTCTAAGCTCTCCGAACAAGCCTTGTCCAACGCACTGGGAGTCTCGCGGAATACGTTGCGAGAAGGATTCACGCTGTTAGATAGTGACCTGATTATTTCACGCATTCCGAATCGCGGGGTGTTCGTCGCTTCGCCAGACGCAGCGGATATCCGAGAAATCTATGCTGTTCGTCGAACTATCGAACCCGCCGCGTTAGCTTGGGGCCCAAAGCTAGATATTGATGAATTATCGCGGATCATAGGGCATGCTCGTGCCGCCGCTGAGACTGAAAATATTGCCCTCATGGCAGATGCGAATCAGCAATTTCACGAAACTATAGTGCGTGCGACCGGAAGTGCTCACCTGCTCGAATTGATGAGCCGGGTACTGGCGAAAATGCGTCTGGTGTTCCATGCGATGAGCGATGCCCCGGACTTTCATTCACACTACGTCTCACGAAATGGCGCCCTGGTTGACCTGCTTAACACCGGGCAACGAATGGAAGCGGCCGATACTTTGCAGGTTTATTTGAATACCGCTGAGGCCGAACTCTTAGAACACTACGAGTCCTCGCAACCCCGCTAGGAGCACCATGCCTGATTCTTCATTGCCCGTGATCGCTGAAGCTATTGCTCGCCGTGCCCATCGCGGCCAGGTAGACAAATCTGGAGCAGACTATATTGCTCATACCGCTCGCGTAGCAGCGAGTGTTCATGACCAAGGCGGTACCGATGCTGCGGTTGCTGCTGCTTGGCTTCATGATGTGATCGAAGACTGCGAGGTTACCGATTCAGATCTCTTGGCCGCGGGAATCTCTCAGGAGGTCGTTATGGCAGTCGAATCGGTGACTAAGCGTCAGGGCGAAAGCGTCGAGGATTACTGTGCGCGGGTCCGTGCAAATCCAATAGGACTACTCGTCAAGCATGCAGATCTTGCCGATAACACTTCCCCTGAACGCACCGCGCTCTTAGCCGAGGCGACCCGTGAACGGTTAGCGAAAAAGTACAGCTATGTCCGTTCACTCCTTGCGCTTTAGGCAGCTATTCGCTTCACAATGCGCGTAGCATCAGAGCATTGAGTCCTAAAGGACGTGAAGACATGTTTGAGAAGTTCACCGAACCAGCACGTTTGGTACTCGTACTGGCTCAGCAAGCGGCCACCGCTCGCGATGAGGATCATCTGGGCACCGAGCATCTCCTACTAGCTTTGCATCGCGAAGGGCACGGAGTAGCCGCGCAAGCTCTGCAGGCCCTCGACATTTCCCCTAACAAAATCCTCGCGCACCTAGAAACAGTGCCAAAGGTCAGTTCGGTTGAATCGGGTGACGATGTACGAATAACCCCGCATGCCAAAAAGCTCCTTCGTCTTTCGCTGCACGAAGCCAAGGAGTTAGGCCATGGACTAGTAGATACCGAGCATCTACTCTTGGCGTTGCTCCGTTTGGGTGAAGGACTGGCATTCCAATGCATTAAAGACCTCGGCGTAAATCCACATCAATTACGCCAGCGAATCATTATGATCCTGTCAGGAGTCTAAAATAGGCCTCTTCAGGTCCAGCGTTTCTCGCATAGACGGTGAGGGGCACCGCATCATAATGTGACTGGTCCCGATCAGTCACACGGGTATCGTTAAATTAGACTGTTGGCGACCTCGATCCGTTTCGCCCTTTGAAGCGTGGCCATCTTGTGCCAATAATTAATCGCACCAAAACGCACCAGACCCAGGTATCCACAATTGTGATCCCTTGGAAGGAACCTTCGTGAAATTGCCCCTTGCTGAATTACATATCCATTTGGAAGGCTCTCTGGAACCGGAGACAATATTCGCTCTGGCCTCCAAAAATGGCATAGACCTGCCCTATGAGTCCATCGAAGAACTGCGCGAACACTACGAATTTAACAACCTGCAGTCGTTCCTCGATCTTTTCTACGCCAATATGGCGGTACTACGCACCAGCGACGATTTCAAAGAAATCACGGCCGCGTATCTGAAACGCGCGCACGCTTCCGGGGTGCGACATGTGGAACTATTTTTTGACCCGCAGGCACACATTGAACGTGGCCTTTCGCTGTCCGAGGTCATTTCGGGGATTCGCGCGGGACTTGAACAGGCCGAGCAACGATGGGGTATCACCCATAAACTAATTGCCTGCTTCTGGCGTCACGCTCCGGCTGAATCAGCCATGGAAATCCTGAAAATGATTGTCACCGAGAATCATGACATCGACGGGATTGGTTTGGACTCCTCCGAGCTGGGATTCCCGCCAGAGCTCTTCGAAGAGGTCTTCAGCTACGCACGTGAGCACGGCCTACACGTCGTGGCCCATGCCGGCGAAGAAGGCCCAGCGGATTACATTCGCCAAGCACTAGACCTATTGAAGGTTGAGCGTGTTGACCATGGTATCCGTTGCATGGACGATCCCGAGCTGGTGGCTCGCTTAGTCAAAGAGCAGATGCCACTGACCGTATGCCCATTTTCTAATGTGCGTTTGCGCGCGGTAGACACCCTGGCCGATCACCCGTTGCCACAAATGCTCGAAGCTGGTTTGAAGGTTTCCTTACACTCCGATGATCCGGCCTACTTTGGTGGCTATTTAGACGCCAATATTTCTGCGGTGACCGAACAGTTCAGCCTGACTGTCAGCGATCTGGCTACGCTGGCTCGAAACTCCTTTGAAGGCTCATTTCTTGATGAGGCTGCCAAGAAGTCTCGTATAGCTGAAGTGGACGCCTGGTTGGCTCTGCAGCTAGATACTACGCGCGAGGTCTAAGCGCTTAAATTAGAAGTGCCGCGATTCCTTGGGGGCGGAATCGCGGCACTGGACTCAATCAGTTGCTCGTACTTGGGGTTACGGCACCTGATATTTCGAGTCCCTGGCGTCGGTGATTAGCATATGCCCGGGGGCGTGTCCGATCGCCAGCGTAGGACGGGATTCCATGACAGCGGCCTGTGGGGACACGCCGCATGCCCAAAAAACTGGAATCGTTCCGTCCGGTATGGAGGGGGCATCGCCGAAGTCTGGTTTTCCCAGATCCGTGATGCCGATTTCTTCGGGGTTTCCCACGTGAACGGGAGCCCCATGAACCGCTGGATAGCGGGAGGTAATACGTACCGCGTCGGCCACCTGTGCAGCCGGAATCGGACGCATTGAGACCACCATCGGTCCGGTTAGACTCCCGGCCGAGGCGCTACGGATATTGGTCTTATACATAGGCACGTTGGTGCCGTTCTCGATGTGCGCAATACTGATGCCATTTTCGATAAGTGCCGCTTCGAAAGTGAAGGAGCACCCAACAATGAATGTCACCAGATCATCTCGCCAGTACTCGCTAAGATCTGCCGGCTCGGCAATCTTCTCGCCATTTTCATAGACGGTGTACTTGGGCAGGTCCGTGCGGATGTCTCCGTCGACTAGTAGCTCGCTACTTGTCTCGCCTGCTTCAAGGACGCCCAGAATAGGGCACGATTTGGGATTGCGTTGGGCGAAGAGCAGAACATCAAATGCTAGATCTTGCGGAACGATGATCAGGTTAGCTTGTGCGTAGCCGGCGCTGTAGCCAGCTGTTGGTACGCTCAGACCTGCTCGGAACAGCTCACGCGCTTCCTTGGGCGTCAGCCCTGCTCGCGCGCTGCGCTCTGGTTGTTCTAGCTTCATGACGTCTTCCTCCCCGAATTAGTTGGTACTTAAGCCCATAGCTTGGCTAGGCCGGTCAGTGACATCCACCCAAGGTAGATCGTCAGCACCCAGGTTATTGCGCCGATAATCAGTAGCCACGCAGGGTATTTGTAGTTGTCCAGTAGGTCGCGTCGACGCCAGGCGACCCAGAGGAGAACCGCAAAACCGACGGGCAAGATTAGTCCGTTGAAGGCACCGGCGAAGATCAGCAGGGTCTGTGGAGCCTGTCCTAGGAACAAGTAGATTACGGCGCACACTGCGATGAACGCGACGGTGATCAGGTTGCGAGTGCGTTCGTTGGTCGTTGATTTGGTGATGAAGGAAACCGAGGTGTACGCAGCACCGATAACCGAGGTCAGCGCAGCGGACCAGAGAATTACACCGAAGGTGCGGATACCGATTTCTCCGGCGGCCGCGCCGAATGCCTCGGCAGCTTTGTTATCACTGGTCAATGCGACGCCACCGGCGACTACGCCGAAGATCGCGAGAAACAGCAGCACTCGCATGACACCGGTGACGATGATGCTGAGCACCGAAACACGGCTAACTGCCTTGACGTGCTCGACACCGGAGGTGCCCGAATCGATCATGCGGTGGGCTCCGGCGTAAGTAATATACCCGCCCACGGTGCCACCGATAAGTGTGGTGATGACCAAGAAGTCAATATTTTCAGGCATCACGGTGTTCTTTAATGCTTCACCTACAGGTGGTGCGGCAACGATTGCCACGTAAAGCATCAACAAAATCATCAATGCTCCAAGGAGCACTACAATCCGATCGAGCGCCATCCCGGCTTTTTTAGACAAGAAGACGAGAATGGCAATAAGTGCCGAGATTGCGCCACCGATTTTTGCATCTACGCCCAACATCGCGTTCAAGCCAAGGCCGGTACCGGCGATATTTCCGATATTGAAGACGACACCGCCGATGAAGACCAGTGCGGCGAGGAACCATCCAACGCCTGGAAGTACCTTATTTCCGAGTTCTTGGGCACGCATTCCGGAGATACCAATAACTCGCCAGACATTGAGCTGGACTGCGATGTCTACCAAGATCGATACGACAATCGCGAAGGCGAAGGACGCCCCGAGTTTGACCGTAAATTCCGAAGTCTGAGTGATGAAACCCGGCCCAATGGCACTTGTGGCCATGAGGAACATTGCCCCCATAAGGGCTGTCCGCCGAGCCTTCGCGCTCATCTGCGGCTTTATCTCTGAATCTGCCATGGTCCCATCCATAACTATCGGTGGTGATTGCGGTCACCTTCGCGAGTGATGACTAGTACATTACAGGTTGTTGAACAATCTGCGCAAGGGTTTGTTGAACAATCCTTTTCGTACTAGCTCGTAGCAGGCATTTGACCTGAAACTACGTATCAAAAACAATTGCACAAGAATCGATTAAAAACGACACCCCGGCACTCAATAGCACATCTTTGGCTTTCGAGAACCGGGGTGTTGCTGGTAATAATTAGCCCTGGCGAGCTTTCATCCGCGGATTCTTCTTGTTGATTACAAATACCCTGCCGCGGCGGCGGACCACTTGAGCTCCGGGCATCTTTTTCAGCGCACTGATCGAATTCCTAACTTTCATTCGTTTTCACCTCGCTCCCATATCTTCTGCTGTTGCTGCTCTGGACCAAATCCACCTGAGGCACCATTCAGAGCCAAGACCTGGCCATCACTGAGTTCACACGATTCCAGCAGCGCCTTTACCTCGGCTTCGCAGTGCTCCGAACCGGTCAGTTCAAGATGAGTGCAGGCAATATCGCCTTCCCATGCGCCGGTTGATTCCATCCAGATTCTGGGCCCAGTCCCCGTAAGGGCCACGCGCACGCCGGGACAATTAGCTATCCAGAGCGTCCCTCGAACACACATGCACGTCGCTACGATATCCGGCAGTACTTCGCGGAACCGATCGGCGTCTAGCGGTCGCTCAACCTTAATGAGAATCTTTGTATCGCCCGCCTCCGGGGCGTCAGAGCCTTGCTGAAAGTGGCCGGGGCGGGATCTGCGAAGCGCTTCGTCATGGTCATACGTACCCAAAGCGACCTTGTCATGCACGGAGGTGAGCGTGGCGTGCGGCGCCAACTCTCGTGTTAGCTTCACGCCATGCCTAAATTGATCTCCGCAAGACATCAGGTGCTCGGCGGATTTACCGAGTAGTTCGACACTCAACCCTTCGACAAGCAGCAGGCTGTCAGCCAGGGCGATTTCACGAATCAGAAACTCTCCCGCAGTGCGCTCGTCATTGGGCATGGCATTAAAACCCGACTCCCACAGGGTCCTACGATCCCAGAATTGGTCTTCCATGGCGGCTGGATCCAGAGCCAGAACAGCATGGTCAATAGCAACCCCGCGCTCTTGGAGCTCCGAGCGCACGATGTCCAAGACTTGATCACTATGCCAGGTAGCCGGCAACGACTGAATGATCACTGCATCTTCGTTTTGGGGCAACAGCCGCAATAGGGTCGGAAGGATTTCAAATCGAACCGCACAGCCGACGCATCCATGTTCGAGCACGGATTCGGCGCGCTCACTGGCGTTGGAATTTCCTTCAACCCGGCGAAGTACACGATTTCCTTCGAGGAGATCGTGGCTGATAACCAGTGCCTCAGGATATGCGTTCAACAGTCGCTGGACCGCGACATTTCGGCAGTGAACTTCTAAGGATGAGACAAAAATAAGCTTCATAGCAGTTGAGTCTACATGAGAATGATTTGCAATAGAGATAATGCGTAATTGGCGCTTAAAGAAGACGGGCCGCTCAAGTTATCGTCTATGGATAACTTGAGCGGCCCGTGCCGCGGAGAACTTCTTAGTGGAAGAAGTGGCGTGCGCCGGTGAAGTACATGGTGATGCCGGCCGCGTTAGCGGCGGCAATTACTTCCTCGTCGCGAACCGATCCACCTGGCTGCACGACTGCCGTAACACCGGCATCCAAGAGAATCTGCAGACCGTCGGCGAAGGGGAAGAACGCGTCCGAGGCTGCGACAGCTCCCTGACTGCGCTGTTCAGACTCTGCGCCGTCAACGTTTTCTGCGCCGCCGGCTGCATCTGCACCCGATTCAACCTTTACCCCGAGGGTGTTGGCTCGCTCGACCGCGAGCTTGCATGAATCCACGCGGTTGACCTGGCCCATACCAATACCAACGGCCGCGCCGTCCTTAGCGATCAGAATTGCGTTGGACTTCGCTGCGCGCACCGCACGCCAAGCAAAGGCCAAGTCTGCCAAGGTTTTTTCATCCGCTGCCGCACCGGCTGCAAGAGTCCAGTTAGCCACGTCGTCACCGGCTGCGGTGATCTGATCCCCGGCCTGCACCAGCATGCCGCCGGAGACCTGGCGGAATTCGTTGATATTACGTGCGTAACCTTCTGGCAGAGCCAGCAGACGAATATTCTTTTTAGCCGAAAGGATTTCCACGGCTTCTGGCTCGAAGTTAGGCGCGATAACAACCTCGGTGAAGATGCCCTTAACCGTTTCTGCCATTGCCTTGGTGACGGTGCGGTTGGCAGCGATAACGCCACCAAAGGCCGAAACCGGGTCGGTGGCATGGGCCTTGGCGTGCGCGTCGGCAATCGGATCTACGGCGTCAGGGGAAGCTACCGCGACACCACAAGGGTTCGCGTGCTTGATGACAGCGACCGCTGGCTGCTCAAAATCAAAAGCCGCACGCAATGCCGCATCGGCATCCACATAGTTGTTGTAGCTCATTGGCTTGCCGTGCAACTGGTCAGCCTGTGCAATGCCGGCAGGAGCTGCCTCATCAACGTACAGGGCTGCCTGCTGGTGTGGGTTTTCGCCGTAGCGCAGAACCTCGGCGCGCTGTAACGCAACACCGGAGTAAGCTGGCCAATCGATCACACCGTCGCCGTCTTCATCCAAGAACTGGCTGGCGGTCCACGAAGCCACTGCGGTGTCATAGGCTGCAGTGTGAGCGTAAGCCTTAGCGGCAAGACGCTGGCGGGTCTTCAGATCGAAGCCGCCCGCTGCGGCTGCCTCGACAACCTGCGAGTAGAACGATGGGTCAACCACGATGGAGACCGCTGCGTGATTCTTTGCAGCCGAGCGGACCATGGCTGGACCGCCGATATCGATCTGCTCAACCACTTCATCCTGGCAGGCGCCCGAGGCGACGGTCTGCACGAAGGGGTAAAGGTTCACCACGACCAGATCGATCTGCTCGATGTCCATGGAGGACAGGGTGTCCATATGCTCGCTCACGCGGCGGTCGGCAAGAATGCCACCATGGATGCGTGGGTGCAAGGTCTTCACCCGGCCATCGAGCATTTCCGGGGAGCCGGTAACCTGCTCTACTTCGGTGACTGGAATTCCTGCTGCCGCGATCTTCTTCGCGGTCGAACCGGTGGAGACTAACTGCACGCCAGCTTTGTGCAACCCAGCGGCCAGTTCCTCCAGGCCAGTCTTGTCATACACGGAAATCAACGCGCGGCGAATAGCTACACGGTCCAAGACGGTCTTACTCACGAAAATGCTCTCCCGGCGGTGAGATGAAAAGGGGCGGGCGGCCATAGACCGCCGCACCTATTCTAGCGCCGGAAGCTAAAGACTGAGCAGTTCATGTCGGCGCTATTGAACTGGCTGTTCAAGCTGCGGAAAGTGCTCATCAAGTTGTTCTGGGGTCAGACAGAGTTCTAGGAGTTTTTCTGCATGATCATCATCGGCAACGTAGGCAACCAGATCCACCTTGGTTCGTTCATTCAACTCTTCACGAATCGAATGAGCGACCGCAACGAGGGTGTGATAATAGCGTTTGATCGTAGTTTCCCACCCCTCTTGCGTGGCTTGCTCGGTCATTGCATCGGACCAGATTTGTGCCGCTGGATCCTGGCATAACTCAATGGAAGACCAATGCCAATCGCTTGGCTCCCATTTATCCGAGTAGAAACTGTCGTTGTCCTCGGCTTCGAGATCCGCTTCGATAGCTTCTAAGACCTGATCAAGGTCTTCGGTGTCTTCATCGCTATCATCTGCTGATTGTTCGGACTCGTCATCCTGCTCATTGTCGGAGTCCATGAGTTCTTCACCGCCAAGGCGTTCCTCATTTTGCGCATCCGAACGGTCCTCGTAGTCGGCATCCTCATCAAGGTCTTCGCCGCGCTCCACAAGTAGCTCGCGTGACTCGCTTTGCCGGTCCCGTTCGAGTGCTTCCACAGAATTGAGCGCCAGCAACGGCATAGAGATATTTTCACTCTCTGTGGTGCTCACCCCGTGCAGGGCGATGGCATAAAAATTCTGTTCCGGGTGCTCAGCAATCACTTCTGCAGCGTGTCGAAGGGCAGCCACCCGTATTGCCTCTTCGAGAGCGGTCCAATCTACTCCCATGACCAGAGAATACTCCCATATGCCCTGTCATAACAGGCCTTGACGAAGCTACTGAATAAGCGTAGTGAGGTGCGTGGGGCTCAAGGTTTCGGTATGCTTCGTGGCGAACGTGCCACACTTTGTGAGGCCCCCAGGAAAGGCTATTCAAGGTGCCAACTGCCACCATTCCCTCCGGTACACAAGTTGTGCAGGAACTCCCCTTCAAATGGAAAGTCCAGGGAACCATCTTCATCATCGGTGGCCTAGGTTTCATGTTTGATGCTTGGGACGTGACTCTCAACGGAGCGCTGATCCCACTGGTGGCAGCCGAGTGGGGCCTGGACCGGCCCACCGCTGCGTTGCTGGGAACCTCAAATCTTGTAGGTATGGCGATTGGTGCTTTCCTTTGGGGCGGAATTGCAGATAAGTACGGAAGAAAGAACGCGTTCTCGCTGACCCTGCTGATGTTTTCGGTGTTCACCGTGCTTGGTGCGCTCTCCCCCAATTTCGGGTTTTTTGTGGCCTTCCGCTTCTTGGCTGGAGTTGGCTTGGGTGGCTGCATTCCGGTGGATTACGCCTTAGTCGGTGAATTCACTCCATCAAAACTGCGCGGACGTGTGCTGACCGCCATGGATGGGTGGTGGCCCATCGGCGCCGCACTGTCATTCTTTGTTTCCGGCTGGGTGATGGCCACTGCGGGGAACTGGCGACTTATCCTTGCCGTGATGATTCTTCCGGCGTTCATGGTGTTCTTGGTGCGTCTGAAAATGCCCGAGTCACCCTTGTTTCTCGCCGCGAAGGGACGAGAAACCGAAGCTCGTGAGGTCATCGATGATTTAGTTCAACGTACCGGAGCGACACCGCGGGATTACGTCATCGAAGCTGCGCCCGCGGGCAGGGGCCCACGCTGGTGGGAGCAAGTAGTTGAATTGTGGCGTTATTCGGCCAAGCTCACTGCCACGAGCTGGTTGCTATTTATCACCGTGTTACTGGTCTACTACCTCGCTTTGACCTGGTTGCCCACCATTCTGACCGAGGCAGGCATGGCGCAGTCCGCATCCTTCTTCGCCACCGCAGTGATGGCGCTCATGGGTCTGCTTGGTGTGGTGATCGCAGCCCTGCTGGTAGAGCGAGTAGGGCGTAAGTGGTTGCTTGGTATTTCGGCTCCACTTTCGGGTTTGATACTTGTTGTGGTGGCACGCAGTCTTGATGCACCAGCCACCGCAGTGGCCTGGATTCTCGTCTTTGGTGTCGTCGTACAAATTGCCATACCGGTGCTCTATGCCTACGTATCCGAGCTCTACCCCACCGAACTGAGGGCTAGCGGCTTTGGTTGGGCTTCAACGATGTCGCGTTTTGCCGCTGGTTTTGGCCCCCTACTCTTTGCGGCCCTGTGGCCAATCGTGGGACTGCCGTGGCTCTTCGCGGGGGCTACCGTGTTGGTCGTCGTGGCGATGTTGGTGATGGCCCGATTCGCTCCGGAAACTCGTGGACTTCAATTGGACTAGTCGTGCTGAGAACAGGCGAAATCTTTGGACAGCCCTGCCCTAGGGTGAAGCTATGAAGATGCCCAAACTTCCTGGAAGCAGCATCGGTATTCGCAGATTTTGCGCCGCCGTAGCGTTGCTCAGTTTACTGAGCGCTGGGCTGACTTCTTGTCAAGGGAGCTCACTGCCTTTCACCGCCTGCATGCCACCAGATTATTCTGTAGCTCCAAATAGTGCTGCACGTGGCGAAACAGTGAGCGTTGCGGCTCCCGAAGCTACCTGCAATCCGCGTTATGGTCAGGATGCACAGGTAGAAATCACCGTGATCGACGCGCACGGAAAAGACGTTATTCACCTGATCGCGCCGATGGAAGACTCAGGGAAATTTAGTTCCACGTTCGTGGTCCCCCAGAACGCATCGGCCGGTGACGCCTCCGTGATAGCTGTCCCCTATGATGTGGATTGGTGCGACGATACCGGGAAGAACAACAGGGTCGATGGTGCGTTAAAGATCGTTCGCACCTCATGCGTTCTACCGAGCGAGCCTTTAAGTATTACCAACAAATCCGGCCAGAAACGCTACCCCGTAAACCGGACTTTGCTCCAAGAACCGTAAGTCATGAAATCCCGCGGAACCTAATTCCGCGCGTAGACGTTGCTGATAAATCCTCTGGTGTTCAATCACTCCCCCACCAAGCACAATTGGTCCGGTAAGTTCTAGCTGTTTGGCGACCTCACCGATGCTTGTCACAACGTAGGTGATGGCCCGTTCAAGAATTTCTTTGGCCGCTGTATCCCCGGCAGTAATGGCGTCAAAAACTACCGAGGCACACTGAGCCCAGTATTCGCGAGTGGTTTGACCGTGAAAGAGCGCAATGAGTTCTTCTGGATGCTCGCAACGGCAGTGCTCTAGGAGCAGAGATGTCAGCACCGAACACTGCTGTCCGCGGTTGAATTCATCTAAAGCATGGCGCACCGCTTCACGCCCAAACCAATAGCCGGCGCCTTCATCACCTAAGAGATAGCCCCAACCGCCGTAGCGCGCGGTTCGCTCTTCAGCGTTCACGCCCCAAATTGCCGAGCCAGTACCGAGGATCACTGCAATTCCGGTCTGCGCGTAACCTGCGGCAAGGATCAGCCTCGTATCGTGCACGATACGCACCTCGGCTTTCGGAGCAAACTGTTCGATCAGCTCGCTCAGTGCCAGTTCGTCGGCTACCGTATCTATTCCTCCCGAGCCGGCAATGACCAAATCAACCGGTCCATCACCGAGCGCAGAGAATGCTTCACCCAGCGCCTGTTTGGCTTGATCCACGCTCACATTTTGCACATTGGCACTTCCGGTTCGAACCTCGGCCACTATCTGATCCCTTAGGTAACGAACCGCATGGGTTTTAGTCCCACCGATATCCAACGCGACTAAGTGCAGGGGTGCCGAAAGGGCGGTATGCGCTGATTCCATGAAGTCTTCTACCGCCAATTCGTCAAGGTCTTTGTTTCGTCTTATCTTGGCACACTTGTTCATTGCCAGAGCAGGAATTTTCGCTACTTAACGGATACCTGATTTTCTCGAACCGGGCACGTGAGAGTGCGGTGGATACTGAATACGGCAACTTATTAGATAGTCTGAAAGCAAGCTTATTCTTCTCAAGGAACATCGTTTCCGCGAAAGGCATTCATGCATGATGACATCTCTTTGACCACCGGGCGCGTCAAGCGCGTGCTCGATGAACGTATCCGCCCTATGGTCTACTCGGATTCAATTCCCTTAGAGGTGTCATGGCATGAGCTCGCCGGCGAACCAATCCCGGCATTAGAAGGCATAGCACTGGATTACACAGAAACTCCGGTCGGTACACAATGGGGTGCTGCCTGGGGTACTACGTGGTTTAAATTACGTGGTCAGGTTCCTAAGCACTGGGCAGGACGCCGTGTGGAAGCCGTCATTGATCTCGGATTTGATATCAACATGAGCGGATTTCAATGCGAAGGGCTCATCTATCGTCCCGACGGCGTCACTATCAAAGCGTTGAACCCACGCAACCAATGGGTGCCGGTAAGCGATAGCGCCGAGGGTGGGGAGCAACTGGAGCTTTTCCTCGAAGCAGCCTCTAACCCAGTACTTCTTGACTACCATCCCTTCCTTCCCACGGAACAGGGCGACCTCCTCACCTCGTCTCCGCGCAAGCTCTACACCATCCGCCGCATGGACCTGGCTGTCTTCGAGCCCGTAGTCCACGACCTAGTGCTTGATCTTGAAGTCTTGTTGGATCTGCAAGCTCAGTTGCCTGAGGGGCCACGGCGTATGCAGATTCTGCAGGCGCTAGATAACTCGATGGATGTGCTGGATTTGCAGCACATTGTGCTGACCGCTCAGTCCGCGCGCGACCAGCTAGTTCAGGTACTGGCAGCACCGGCAGAACATAGTGCCCATAAGATTTCGGCTATCGGCCATTCGCATATCGATTCGGCATGGCTCTGGCCACTGCGTGAAACCATTCGAAAGGTCTCACGGACCTGCTCGTCCATGGTGGAACTGCTAGATTACGATGAGGAATTCATCTACGGCATGTCGAGCGCGCAACAGTACGCTTGGCTCAAGGAACACCGTCCCGAGGTCTGGGAGCGGGTGAAGCAGGCAGTAGCCGACGGACGTTTCCTCCCCTTGGGTGGAATGTGGGTGGAATCTGACACCGTCATGCCCTCTGGCGAATCATTGGTACGACAGTTCCTCTACGGCCAGAAATTCTTCCGCGACGAATTCGGCATCACTTCGGCCGGCGTCTGGTTACCTGACTCCTTCGGTTATTCTCCGGCATTGCCACAACTCATGCGCCGAGCTGGATTCGAATGGTTCTTCACGCAGAAAATTTCGTGGAACCAGCAGAACAAGTTCCCCCACCACAGCTTCCTTTGGGAAGGAATTGATGGCTCACGAATTTTCAGCCACTTTCCGTCCATGGATACCTATAATTCCCAGCTCTCCGGCGAAGAAGTTGCTAAGGCTTCTCGCCAGTTCCGCGAAGCCCGCGTCACCAACAATTCAATCGCACCAGTTGGTTGGGGAGATGGCGGAGGTGGGACCACCCGCGAAATGACAGGCAAAGCCCGCCGCCTGGCGAACCTTGAAGGTAGCGCCATGGTGAAGTGGGAGCATCCAAATGACTTCTTCGACCGCGCACAGCAAGAAATGCCGTCTCCACCGGTGTGGGTCGGTGAGCTCTATCTGGAACTTCACCGCGCGACGCTGACCAGCCAGCATCAAACCAAACAGGGAAACCGTCGCACCGAGCAACTACTCGTTGAAGCGGAACTGTGGGCTGCGACGGCCAGCATTTATGCAGGAACTCAGTACCCTTATGAGCAGATCGATTCGCTGTGGCAAACAGTACTGTTGCATCAGTTCCATGACATCCTCCCAGGCACCTCGATCGCCTGGGTGCACCGTGAGGTTGTAGCGCGCTACGCGCAGGTTATCGAACAAGCCGAGGCACTGATTGCCGCGTCTCAGCAGGCGCTTGCCGGTACCGGTTCAAAACCGCTGACCTTTAACGCAGCTCCCTACGAACGCTCCGGGCTATCTTTTGGCGCGGCCGGCGAAGTCGAAACCACCACTGGCGGTGCAGTTCACGCGGTCGGGCAAAACAATGGATATCTGCTCGAAAATTCGCTCGTACGCATTTTTGTCACCTCCGAAGGGTTGATCACCTCAGCGGTAGATTTGTCGACCGGACGCGATGCTATCGCGCAGGGGCAAGAAGCAAACCTACTGCAGCTGCATCAGGACTTCCCGAATATGTGGGACGCCTGGGATGTAGATAAGTACTACCGCAACCAGGTCACCGACCTGCGTGAGCTTGAGTCGATTCAGCTTTCCCAAGATTCCGACGGAAGCGCAAAGTTGAGCATTGTGCGAAGCTTCTCAAAGTCCAAGGTGGTACAGGAACTAGTGCTGGCCCCGGGATCACGCACGCTGCAGATCACGCAGAGCACCGACTGGCATGAGGCGGAGAAATTCCTCAAGGTCGCCTTCCCATTGGATATTCGTGCAGAGCACACCATCGCAGAAACCCAGTTTGGATATCACCAACGCGTCACACACGTGAACACCAGTTGGGAAGCTGCGAAGTTCGAGACCTCCATGCATCGTTTTGTACTTGCACAGGAGCCAGGCTTCGGGGCTGCTCTGATCAACGATTCAATTTACGGTTTTGATGTCACCCGAGATTCCACCGAAGCTGGGATCTCAACGACGTTGAGGCTATCGCTACTGCGCGCTCCACGGTTCCCAGATCCGCATACCGACCAAGGTCTCCAGACTCACCGTTATGGGCTGGTCATTGGCGCCGATATCGCTTCGGCCACTAAAGCGGGTGCGTTGCTAAATAGCGCTGAGCGTGTCATTAGCGGAGCTCAGAGCGTAGACCCACTGGTGCGTCTCGAAGGTGCAGGTCTCGTGGTGTCCAGCGTGAAGCTGGCTTCGGATCAGTCCGGAGACTTAGTAGTGCGCGTATACGAGTCACTCGGACGCAGAGCGCGCGGAACCCTGGAGCTCAATACGCAGTTCACCGCTGTAAATACTGTGACGCTGCTAGAAGACCCGTTGGCCGATGAAACAACTGACGTAGTAGATGGCGCAGTTCAACTGGCCTTGGGCGCCTTCGAGGTAAGAACCCTACGATTTAAACTCTAGATTCATTCACTAAGACGGGAGGGGTCCAGCCGTCGGCTGGACCCCTCCTGTCATAATCAGTTACGTCGAGTCTTACTCACCACGGGGACGGTTCGTAATCCTTAAGGAAACAGCCGTACAGATCAATACCGCGTTCGCCATCAACTATCGGCTGGTAAACACGTGCCGCGCCATCTATCAGATCCAACGGCGCGTGCCACCCTTCGGCCACCATCCGGACCTTTGAATCGTGGGGCCGCTCATCGGTGATCCACCCGGTGTCCACGGCAGACATCAAAATTCGATCGGTCTGCAACATTTCTTCGGCGCTCGTGCGGGTGAGCATATTGAGCGAGGCCTTGGCCATGTTGGTATGTGGGTGACCCGCACCCTTGTACCGACGTGAAAACTGCCCCTCCATAGCGGAGACATTCACAATATATTTACGGTGTGCATCCGAAGCCGCTAGTGCCGGACGCAGTCGGGAGGCCAACAAGAAGGGAGCAGTTACATTGCACAACTGCACTTCGAGCATCTCCAGGGCATCCACACTTCCAAGGATCTGGGTCCAAGAATTTTCGGTGACCACATCGGGGACCAACCCACCAGCATCGATGGCAGTTCCAGCGCTAATGCGTTCTAAACTTGCTGACCCAGCGGTCATGGCAGCTTCGGCGAGCGCTTGCGCGTCATAGTGCGAGTTCTCCGATACCGTGAGCAACGCAGAGTCTTCGAGTCCCAGGGCACTGGCCAGCGCCTTGGGATGCTCGGCCGGCGGGTTGGCTTCACCCCAAATTTCAGGGCCACCCTCAGAGAATTCAAGTTCTGCCGGTAATTGCTGAGCTTCCGCTTCGATCAGGTGCTGATAGGAGTTCGAGGTGCGGCGCACCGTTTGCGCGGCGTTGTTGATCAAGATGTCTAAGGCCCCCCCCGGCAGCAACTCGGTCAGCCAACGAGATCACCTGGGCGGGGTCACGTAGATCAATACCAACGATCCGCAGCCTGTGGATCCAGTGAGCAGCGTCTTGCACCGCAGCAAAGCGTCGGGCGGCGTCTCTAGGAAAGCGGGTGGTGATGGTCGTATGCGCGCCATCACGTAAGAGCCGAAGTGCAATGTGCATACCAATTTTTGCTCGCCCACCGGTGAGTAGCGCACGTTTGCCGCTGAGGTCTACCCGGGCGTCTCGGCGTTCCCGGCCTGCTGCCGCGCACTCGGGACATAGGTAGTGGTGGAAGGCATCAACTGTGGTGTACCGCTTCTTGCAGATATAACATCCGCGCGGTCGTAGGTACTCCCCGGCGGTAAGTTCTTCGGTGCCGGAGCTCAGATCAAGGCCGAGGGTTTCGTCATCCAGACGTTGCGGGGAGCCGGTAGCGGTCCGTTCAATGGCTGCCCGGTCTGCCGCGGTGATCTCTGCGCGCTTCTGCGACTTCCGGTAACGCTTAGCTGCCTTGAACATATTGCTCGTGGCGCGGCGCACGGCGATATGCCGCTCGTCTTCGCTGGGAAGTTGATGCACTATCCCCAGCACTTTCAGCGCCGTCGCCAATTCGGCGTCGGTGAAGAGGGGCTCGTTGCCAGCCGGTTCGGCCAAGTCTGAATGTTCGCTCATATCGCCATCCATTCTACGTTGGCCTACGGTGAGCTATTTGTTCCGAGCCAAGTCTCCCAGGGTGGCAATGAGCAGCCGGCGTTCGACCACTTTGATGCGCTCATGCAAGGTTTCTTCGGTGTCCTCATCGAGAACTGCCACTGCTTCTTGACGCAGAATCGGGCCGGTGTCCACCCCTGCATCGGCAATGTGTACCGTGCATCCGGTGACCTTAACGCCGTAGGCAAGCGCGTCGCGCACTCCGTGCGCACCAGGGAACGAGGGAAGCAATGCCGGATGAGTGTTGATATAGGTACCGTCAAATGCGTTGATGAACTCTTCGCCCACAATTCGCATAAAGCCCGAGGAAACCACATAGTCAGGCTGATATGACTGGCATTTTTGAGTCAATGCGTGGTTCCATTCGGCACGGTCTTCGTAGTCTTTGAAATTAACCACAAATGTTTCGATACCGGCAGCTTCGGAACGTTCTACACCGTAGGTGCCATGCTTGTCAGCACCAACCGCTGCTATCTGTACATCAGCTAATTCATTGCTGGCGACGGCGTCGATAACCGACTGAAGGTTCGAACCAGTTCCGGAGACAAGTACAACAATGCGCATACTAGCCATTCTACGGTTCGCGGTGCGCTCACTTTACATACCGCCCGGCAGGTGAAGTAACAGTGCTCACACATGCCAATTCACTGCACCTAGACTGTGCTCAAGAGCAACCAGCATAGGAGCTTGTCATGACCGAGATCATCCCAGATAAGAAGAACTGGACCTTCGTTCTGGAATCTATCTGCACCCAATGCCACCATGATGTGCGTGAGGTTTCCCCTGCACAGGTAATTGAGCAACTGCCCCAGTTCGTGGACCGCTTTTTACCTGCTTTACACCGTCCGCAAGCAAAAGTTCGGACAGACCCTGCGCGCTGGAGTGATCAAGAGTATGTGGTTCATGTCGCCGACATGTTAGTGACGATGACCGAACGCCTGAAGTTGATGACGAGCCAAGATGATCCGACCTTCCCTGATTGGGATCAGGATCAAGCCGCCGAAAAAGGTCAGTACAACGATCTGGATACCGACACAGCTGCCACCCGGTTGAGAACTTCTGCGTCGCTTTACATGCAGAAGTTGGAAGCAGTTGATCCGACTGATTATGGCCGTCAAGGATTGCGCTCAAATGGAGCGGCATTTACCGTCGCAACCCTAAACCAATATGCCTGGCACGACGTATTGCACCATATGTGGGACTTGCAGGCATAGAGATTTACTAGGTCATATTTATTTCATTCGATATTTTGGTTCGGCGATTCTCGATGTTTAGACTTCTAGCTAGGCACCCAAGCCATCACCGATCAAGGAACTGATAAATATGAAGATTCGACACAGCGCTAAGATCTTTGCGTTAACACTCACCGGCCTCTTGACGGTTTCCGGGTGTTCTAGCGAGGATTCTAGAGTCGAAGAATCACAGTCTCCAACTTCCGCGTTCGAGCTCATGCCGCGACTCGTTGACGAAGCGACAGACAAAGATCAGCTTCCCGAAGGATTTGAAGCCAGCGGTACCTACGCGGTGGACTCGCTTCGCCACCTTGCCAGTTCGGGATATGGAGAGCACTTTGTGGCGGAGGGTAATTCCGGTGAATTGTGTCTGCTAACGGTCGCAGCGCCCAAAGAACAAGGTGATGAACCCGAGATTGCTTCGTCTACGTGCCCACCTGTTCAGCACGTGTTGGACAACGGCATTCTGTTAGAAGTCACCGGAGGTGAATCAAGCTTTGATGTTGTCAGCTACTTGCTGCCGCCAGATATTTCTGAGCAGAGCGCTACCGAAGCTATTAGGGAACTGGTCCCTGACAATCACAGCGATCTGCGCCCACCGGTCGAGATCATCTCCGCGGATTCAGCAGTCTTGCTCGTGATGACTTCGCAAACTTCCCAGCAACTGGGCGAGTTTCAGCTCCCACGTGCCAACGGTGAATCGTTGACACTACGTCCGATCCGTTAAGGCCTTGCCTCACACGTAAGCGCGGTTAGCCTTCGAGTACTGGATCGGTTTCGAATAGTGGAGCCACTAAATAGCCAATAGCCGTACCTAGCCCGATTTGTAGCGCTAGGGCACCGGCCGTGACCCACATATGTGGCCCTAGCTCGGTCAGCCTTCCTATGGCTAACGAGCCAGAGGACAGCCACGAACCGGCTAGGCTCACCAGACCTGCAGCGATTCCGGTGAACACTGCGAGGCACAGTGTCGAGACGCCAAGCGAAAGAATGTTGAAAGGTATGCGGCGGGCAAACCAATCCTCAAGGTGATTTTCGCCCACACGAAGGAAGTACCAACCGGCAACGATTCCAGCGATCACCGGCAACAACAGGAATAGCCATTGATTTCCTGCCTCACCCGATGGCAATGCGGCGAAAAGTGGCATCGAAGGTAGCGGACCCACGGTCGTTTCGAGTGTTGAAAGGGTACTGCCAGTTCCAATACTGAAGCCTCCGCCGCTAATCCACGAAAGTACCCAGAAAACCGCGTTCGGGATGAGTCCGAGCTGCAGTAACGTGAGCGCGAAGGATCCGATAGGACCTGGGCGCAGCTCTTGGTAAATATTTGCGACATCGGCCCAGTGCAAGCCTACGGTGATGCTCATGAGAATTCCGGAAATGGCTACCGCTGCCATATATCCAATGAACCCTGCCACGATCACGTGCCACACATAGGTTCCGGCCCATCGGCGGTGCGGGGAAATGCGTGAAATATGCGCCGCGACGTCTACACCGATCAGTCTGCCCCAAGAGCCTGCTTCACGGCGTGCACCAAAAATCAGTCCAACAAAAGCGATGATTAAAGGGATAAACGTGGCCGATATGAGGTTGGCCTTGGCGTAGGAATTACTAGCCAAAAACGCGACTCCGGTGCCGATAGCTCCGTAGGTGATAAATGCTCCGGCCAAACCTTGCCAAAGCTGGTCGGTGTAGGAGGCTCTAGCAATGCGCCGGCCGGCACGCCAACAAAAGATCAAGGGCAATAGACTCAAGCCCAAGGGCAGCAAAGTTAGCAGACCTGAAACCGCGCTCGGGTCCGCTTCCGGGCCGAGGTTTAGCACTTCAAGTGGCACCCCATGAATGAGCAACCACAGCAACCCACCAAATTGCAGGATCGTCTCAAATGAATTTTCGAGGAATCCACCGCTGAAATACACCGCCACCAGAGGCACGGTTAACAGTGCCATGCAGAAAACGATGGACTGTACAATTTCGAATACACCCTGCAGGGCAAGAGGCATTGGCCATCCGTTGCGTAGACGCAACATCACGGCTTTCATGGGTTTCTTTTCGCGGCTCATCATCTTCAATGGTGCCACCATTGGCGTCGCCGGTTGAGAATCGACGCGCAACGGTGGCACATCACCTCACCGATGCAGGTATCAGTAGCTCGCCGGGGCGGAGCTTTGTGACTCACCTTTAAAACTAGCCGCGAGTGCCTCGGTAGCTCGGGCCAACAGTGCAACATCGGCACCGACACCCACATAATCGGCACCGTCCTCGATGTACTTGCGTGCGCTGACTTGATCAAAAGCATTAACGCCTGCGTATTTCCCGGCAGACTTTGCGGCTTGAATCGACTTCATGACCCCAGCGACCACGTCTGGGTGACCTTGTTGTCCAATAACCCCCATGGAGGCGGCAAGATCTGACGGGCCGATAAAGATCCCGTCGATTCCTTCGGTGGCCACAATATCGGCGACATTGTTTACAGCCTCGGCGGATTCAATCTGCACCATCACGGTGATAGTCTCCGCCGCACGGGTGAGGTAGTCCGGTATGCGGTTCCAGCGGGCCGAACGAGCCAACGCTGAACCGACACCGCGGACGCCCAGTGGCGGGTAATTGCAAGCCGCTACCGCAGCTGCGGCTTGCTGTGCGTCATTAACCATCGGGATGATCAGTGATTGCACACCAAGATCTAAGAACTGCTTGATAATCACCGGGTCATTGACCGGAGGGCGAACCACAGGAATTGTAGGATAACCGCGGACCGCCTGGAGCTGTGCAAGCACATTTTGCAGATCGTTTGGCGAGTGTTCAGCATCAATGAAGAGCCAGTCAAAGCCGGCACCAGCACAGATTTCTGCATTCAGTGCCGAGGCAGAGCAAACCCAAATGCCAGTTAAAGCATGGTCAGCGCCGTGCAAGGCGTCTTTCAGAGATGGGTCTGGCTCTACTCGAAATGACATGTCACTGTTCCCATCGGTCCGTAGTCGGCAAAGACCGTGTCATTTTCATTGACCCACATAGGTCGGGTGAATGAACCGGCCAAGATGATCTCTCCGGCTTTGAGCTTGTCGCCGTGTGGGGCGATCTTGTTAGCCAGCCAGTACACGCCGGCTGCCGGGTGGTTAAGCACCCCTGCGGCTACGCCGGTTTCTTCCACCGTCTGGTTCTTGAAGAGGATTCCCGAGACCCAACGCAGGTCGATTGCATCAGGCTTCATAGGATTTCCACCCATGACCATCGCACCCATAGCTGCGTTGTCGCTAATGGTGTCGACGATGGTGCGCCCTTCCATTTCCACGCGAGCGTCGAGGATCTCTAAGGCTGGAATGACGTATTCGGTGGCTTCAAGTACATCGAAAATATTGGCGTTCGGGCCCTCGATATCCTTCTTCAGCTTGAAGGCAAGTTCCATCTCGACTCGTGCACCGGTGAAGTCAGACCATTTAAAACTCGCGCCTGAGTCGTAGAGCATGTCATCAAAGATGATCCCGTAGTCCGGTTCGGTAATACCTGTAGCCATCTGCATGGCCCGCGAGGTCAACCCGATCTTGCGTCCTACAAGTTTGCGTCCGGCGGCTTCCGAGCGCTGTCGCCAGAGGTTCTGGACGCGGTAAGAATCCTCCACCGTCATCTCTGGGTAGCGCGCAGTTAAGCGCGGAACCGGAGTGCGAGTGGCTCCTGCTTCGACAAGTTCATCGGCAATCGCCGTGATAGTTTCCTCGGATAGCATCGACGGCTACACCTTTCGCTTTCGAGTTACATCTACGTGAGCACCTGGATGATGTAGCTCACAAGGAATAATGCTATCGAGCTTCAAGGTTTCTGGCACATCGTACTAACATTCGTACCCCTAATATTTAGCGCGGTCATGCCAAATCCATGCTTTAGCTTCTGCTTCCTTGCACGCTTGCTAGCAAGGCTTCAAAAGGAAGAGTTGTCAGCGGATCATTGGGATTAGCCGTGTCACTGACCGATGGCGCAATCGAACGCGTATCACCTAAATCGCTATCTGCCTGCAAGGTTCCCTCATCGACAGACAAAGCTAAAACGACTTCGCGAGCAGCGCGACGGGTTCTCTCGGACAGTGTTCCGGCAAGTCCTTGGCCGCCAAAGTCTTCGGAGGCAGCGAATACGGTGGTCGGCATAACCTGAGTGCGTAAATAGGAGAAAATCGGCCGCATGGCGTAATCAACGGCGAGCTGATGACGCTGCGAACCGGCCGTTGCTGCTAACACCACTGGCTTCGCTTCTAAGGACCGCGGATCCAGAATGTCGATAAAGGATTTAAACAGTCCCGACACTGAAGCAGAGAAGACCGGGGTGACAGCCACCAAGACATCCGATGCGACCACCGCATCGACAATCTTCTGTAACTCCGGAGGCGCGAAGCCGGTGAGCATGTTGTTCACAATATCGTGGGCGTACTCACGTAGTTCTACGTTCAGCACGTCAGCCTGGACGCCAGCAGAGGCAAGTTCAGAAGCGACGCTTTCGCCAATCTGACTCCCCAGAAGTGAAGTGCTCGAAGGGTTACCCAGACCACCGGAGATGACCACGATTGACTTGCTCATTTTCTATCCTCACTTCAAATTTATATGCGTATGCATGTAATAACGAGAGTATCGCAGAATCTATTCCAAAATCCGGGAAAGTTTGCGAACTCACATTCGCGGATTTTCAGTATTGTGACGCTCGCCAAGGAATTGATATGATCTAACTCATGAGCAACGAACAAGCTAAGCCCGTAAATCAGCGCGACATCGAGTCCGGCGTCCGTACCGACTTCCGAAATGCCATGTCATACGGCAGCTACCTGGATCTGGAACGAATCCTTTCCGCGCAGCATCCGGTAAGCGTTCCTGAGCACCACGATGAAATGCTGTTCATCATCCAGCACCAAACCAGCGAGCTGTGGCTCAAGCTGATGCTGCATGAAATGCTCGAAGCACGCCGACTCATCGAGGCCGATGACCTAAGTAAGGCACTCAAATGCCTCGCCCGCGTCAAGCACATTCAGAAAACCTTGACCGAGCAATGGTCCGTGCTGGCCACGCTGACGCCGCGCGAATATGCACAGTTCCGCGGGTTCCTTGGCTCATCCTCTGGCTTTCAGTCCTTCCAGTACCGGGCAGTGGAATTCATCCTCGGCAACAAGCACGAAGGAATGCTCAAAGTGCACGAGGCAGATCCACAGGCTCATGCGACACTCACACAGCTATTGCACGAGCCGACACTGTACGACGCATTCTTAGCCGCACTCTCCCGTCAGGGATATAAGATTCCTGCCGAAATCCTCGAACGCGATGTCACCAAACCCTGGGAATACCAAGAATCCCTCATCCCAGTATTCAAGGAAATTTACGAGTCCGAAGACACCGCGTGGAGCCTTTATCAAGCCTGCGAAGATTTGGTTGATGTCGAAGACAACTTCCAGGCGTGGCGCTTCCGCCATATGCGCGTGGTGCAACGAACCATTGGTTTCAAAACAGGTACCGGAGGCTCCTCCGGCGTGAGCTTCCTCAAGCGAGCCCTGGATCTGACATTCTTCCCAGAACTATTTGCGGTGCGCACCGAAATTGGCGCCAGCTAACTCTCTGGCCGCGTTCGCCCTCGACGATTTTGAGTCACGCTTTGGTAGCGCAGCGTCGGTGGTGCGAACCATCGCTGGCCTATATCTTCGCCACCAGAGCGTACCTATCCCCCGGCCTCGGGTTATCGAGCTAGCCTGCGCGGCAGGAATTTCCTCTCCCGCAGCACAAACTGCTACTTCCCGACTCATCGACCGTGGACTGCTAGAAACGGTGCAATCGGGCGAGCTAACGGTCACCGCTCCCGCCAAATCGATGTTTGCCCGTGGCAATAGACGGATCTTTACGCCACGGCACATGTCGAACGCAGACCGTTGGGTGTTAGTTGCCTTCTCCGTGCCTGAGTCACTACGCGCACTGCGCCACCAGCTACGCAAACATTTCATTCAGCTCGGTGGCGGACTGGTCTCGGCAGGGCTTTGGATCTTTCCCGAATACCTTCATGCCGAAGTATTAGAAGTGCTCAATGCGCTCAAGGCTCGAACGTACGCGACGCTTTTTGTTACTCAAACTCCTCAGTACCCTGGGGATGCCCACCAAGCCGCGGCACAGTGGTGGGACCTAGCAAAAATTTCGAAACTGCATCATGCATTCCTTGCAGCTACCGCAGGACTCGACGCGGCCTCAGCTGACGAGCAGATCGCCTACCGAAGCTACGTCACTCTCATTGATGCGTGGCGGGCTATACCGTACCTAGACCCTGGACTTCCCGAAACGATGCTTCCAGAGCGCTGGCCCGGACAGGAAAGTCGACAGCGTTTCTTGGAAATATCAGGATCCTGTCAGGGCCGGGCACAGAGCTACGCTTCCCTACTATTAGGTCACTAATTAAATGTAGCGAATTTGGCTCATGACCAGACTGGGGCGTTGGCACCGTACGGCGGTGGCGGTGCCAAATAATCCATTGCCATTCCCGACGCACGAAATGGTGGCGGGACGTAGCTCAGAGTTCCGAAGGTACTGCCCATGGTCCGCAGAACGGGCTTTTGTAGGCGTTCAACTGGAGCCGTCGTGACGGGTAGCTCAAGCAAGCTTGCGGCGGTGCGCGCCAGCGAAAAGCGCACATGTCCAGTTCGCCCTTGAACACGTCGGGCATCGGCTAAGGCGATGATGGCTGCAGCCAACCCATATCCAACCGAATGGTCCAACGCTTGCACCGGCAAAGCTCCCGGCTCCCCATTGACGTCCTGGTAAATTTCGGCGATTCCGCAGGCAGCTTGGACGATACTATCGAATCCCCGATTAAACGCGTAGGGTCCGTCATATCCCCAAGCACAAAGCTCGCCAATGATGAGGTTGGGATACTTTTCGCGCAGCAAATGAGCGTTTAGCCCAAAGGCATCCAATGCTCCTGGCCGATACCCGAGCAATACAACATCAGCGCCTGCAAGAAGACGTTGAATCTCTCGGAGCTGGTGCACCTCGCGCAGGTCTGCCTCAATGCTCTTCTTACCGAACCCAGTCACAATATATTGACCGTTGAGTTCGGGCATGTGCGGCGGGTCTATCCGGAGCACCTCGGCGCTCCACAAGGCCAAGGTACGCGACGCTGTCGGGCCGGCGATAACGCGCGTAAAATCCAAGACGCGCAACCCCCGAAGCGGTTGAGCTGGGTCAGCAGAGTATGTCCAGAGCCGCTCTTGGGTCACTTCACTCATCGTGAAGTCCGCCCATGGGCCACGTGACGCGCTTTTTCCCATCTCAGTATTGTTCCATTGCGCTCTTGAGCGAACGCTGGTGGCGATTGCGCCATGTCCAGTTATATCTGCCGCCGCTTCTTCAGCCGACCGGGTCAGAAGGTACTCCGATAAATTCTCGGTTGTCTCAAAATTTAGCGCTTGATGCAATGCCCGCTGATGATGTTCATAATTAGCATGAGTGCGTATCCACCCATCACGAGTGCGAAAAAATCTGGAGTTCGCGCCGAAGGACGGTATTTGCCGACCATCAACCTTCAGATGCTCGGATGAAGCAAAAACTTGAGCGACCCCGTGAGCATCGACCGAGTACATACCTTCGGCATTGACCAATTTGTTAATTGTTGCGACGCAAAGTTCGGTAGCCGCCAGTGCTAACCCTTCAACATCCAGCGGGCCACCCCACCAGCGACGTGGCCCATCCCAGTGCTGAGTCCGCTGCCCATCGGCTAAGCCCGCATGGACAAAGTCCGTGTCGAGACGCGGCAATTGCCTTGAATCTTCGGTGAACTGATGTGCCGGAAACCGCTTAGGTGCCATTGCTCGAGAATGCCATCGGGACCCGGGGCAAGCAAGAAATTCTCGGTGGCTAGCCATGTGAAAGTGATTTCACCGTTTAAATACTTTGAGCTCATGCCATTCCCCAAACGGGGAATGGCATGAGCTCAATGCGGAAAGCGAAATTAGTTCGCTGGAACGTTCAAGGTCTGTCCAACCATGATCACGTCTGGGTTGGTCAGCTGATCATCGTTCAAGACAAACAGTCCACGCCAATCCTTTACGCCCAAGCTGTCAGCAATCTCTGCCAAGGTATCGCCGGACTTCACGGTGTAGTTCTTACCCGAGTCGGAAACCTTGATATTGAATACTGGCGCCTGTGGAGCGGCTTCGACATGCTTGCCCGCGTTTGGCTGAGCAACCTTCTTGGAGCTGGTGGTGCGCTCCAGTGACTGCGATGGGGCAGCCTTCTGGGTGCTCTGCTGCTTCGGGGCAGCCTGCTGCTTAGGAGCGGCCTGCTGCTTCGGGGCAGCCTTCTGCTTAGGAGCGGCCTGCTTCGGTGCTGACTGGGTCGAGCTGCCCGAAGGGGAACCGCTGATACCTAGCTTTGCGGTACATGCTGGCCATGCACCCCAGCCCTGAACCTTTTGAACCTTGCTTGCAATACGGATCTGCTCAGCCTTCGAAGCCTGGTGAGCCATTCCTGAGCCACCAAATGCCTTCCAAGTCGAAGCTGAGAACTGCAGGCCACCGTAGTAACCGTTACCGGTATTGATGGACCAGTTTCCGCCGGACTCACACTGAGCCAACTTGTCCCAGGTGCTTGCAGCCGAGGCTGGCACGGTCGAAGCGGCTACCGCGGTGCTTGCAACTGCCACGGCAGCCAAGGTGGCTCCGCCACGACGAATGATGTTCTTGGTCTTCTGCTGGATCATGATTCTCCAGTGCTCTTCCACGCTCAGGCCTTCCTAGGCCATCCTCGTGCACCGCTCAGCGTCGCATTTCGACTTTTCTGAAGCACTGCCATGGCGAGCGGTTTGGAAGTCCCCGCAGTGCGTGTTTCCCCATAACACAGCGAGTGTTATCGAAACGTTATAAATGACCATAGCCCATGACCCCATACCCATTGCAACTCAGGAACCACCCAGAAATGCCGTATTTACAGGTCAAAACGCTCAAAATAATTTTTGAGGGAACCGGATTTTGGGTCACCTTCAAGGGTTCTGCCGTCCAAAACGTTACGCCCTTCAGGTGGAGATCAACCATCTATTTGTGATATAGGTTGCATGATTTTCTCAGCATTCACACCGGCCACTTAGACCTTTAGATAATGCGTCATTCAGGAACGAAAAATGCTGGACAAACAATCCGGCAAATATCTCCAGGGACTTTTAGTACGGCTAGAAGGACGACAATCGGCTTTCGACTTGCGCCCCACCGCACACAATTTAGGTAGTCTGGAACGCAGAAGAATGAAATGTGATTCTGCAAGCCGATAGACAAAGGGATCAGATGGCGCTGAAGGACCGATTCACGAAGCAACGAATGAGCGAAGCGATGAGTTGTTACCCACGCGCTATGCGTGAGTTCTTCCGCAACGACGGGCTTGACGGTGCAGCATCACTTTCGTACTACATGGTGCTTGCGATGTTCCCCGGACTCTTGGCCCTAATATCTCTGCTGTCACTAGTCGGTGCCAGTGAAAGCAGCACTCAGTGGATGCTGGATTTGTTGCAACAAAGTCTCGCTGCGAGTGGTCAGCAAACTAGCGACTCACAGCAACTTGTGGAAACAGCCGAACAACTTCTCACGGGCCTTGCTGCTTCTACCCAAGGTACTTTCTGGGCCATCCTCATTGGTTCTCTTGGTGCACTGTGGAGCACCTCCGGTTACGTCACTGCGTTTAGCCGACAAATGAACCGGCTCTATGGGGTTCGTGAGGGACGCCCCCAATGGAAGCGTCGGCCACAGATGTTCGCCATCACTGTGCTCATCATGGTAGTTGCAGTCATTTCGCTAGCACTACTGGTAACTTCTGGTTCCGTTGCCCACGGCATTGGAAATATTTTTGGTTTGGGTGACAGCTTTGTACTGATCCTCAACCTTGCTAAACCGCCAGTGCTCTTTGTCATGATGTTATTGGTTCTGGCTTTGCTATATCACTTCACCCCCAACGTTAAACGCCTGAAACTTCGTTGGTTCTCCCCCGGAACTTTCACCGCGCTGGTCGTACTGGCCCTTTCGGCGGTTGGCTTCGCCGTTTACCTGTCCACGTTTGCAAGTTACTCAGCTACCTACGGAGCCATTGGTGGCGTCATCGTTCTTGTACTTGCCTGCTGGATCAGTAATATCGCTTTGATCATTGGTGCGCTAGTCGACATTGAGTTCACTCGCCTGCGGCAATTGCGAACTGGAATGGCATCCGCAGAAGAAGTACAGCTTCCACTGCGCGATGACACTATGGTGGCTCGGGAACAACTTGCTGCGTATAAGGACTTGGTTCGCGCTCAAGACATTCGAATTAGTCACGGTGGCGATCCCTTGCAGGACATGGAAATCGACCCTTCCGGGCGTACCAAGCGGAAGGCCAAATGGCTTCCTATTGGAATCGCCGCATCTGCAGCTTGGTTTATTTCACGCCGTCGAGTGGCCAAGAATCTACAGCAGCCTCACGATACTTTGGAATCCTAGAAATATTCCAACGGCCCCGAGAAGCATAATGACCAGCAACCACAGGGTGGCAAAAGTTCCGGTCGAACGCGCAATTAAGTAGGCATCGGATTGCTCAATATCTTGGCGCCGCCAAGTATGCACCGAGAGCAGTTTAATGAAATCGCGCAAGCCTGAGCAGAAGAGAAAACCGCCCAAGAGCAGAGCCAGATATATGTAAGCACTGGATGGTGCAAAGAAAACTACTCCGAGTGCAATGACGGCACTTGCACTACACACCACAAATGCTGGCCAATTACGCACGAACACCAGAGCGAGCACGAAGAATAAGGCGTAAATTCCTAGGGCCCTGCCTGCATATCCTGTAGCAGTAGCCCAGAGTAATGCAGCTGAAATTAACAACGGCGCGGGATACCCGAAGATCCCTGAGATGATAATCGAGGCTTTGCCGCGGCCTCTACTCACTACTTCTCCAGAATGATCCCATCCCAAACGGAGCCCGGTGACAAAGCGTCCGGTAAACAGCGCACTGATGACATGACCCAGTTCATGAACCAAAGTTGAGTACATTCCGGTGATACGCCAAATCGGTCGCGGAAGAACTAGTCCCAGCACCAGGAGTAGAAGTACAACCAATTCTCCGGTAGCCAAGTCGACAATCTGCGGTTGCCACAAACGGTGCCATGCGTCGTTGAAGTTTACGGTCATGTCCATTCTCAAAGTCCTTCGCTCGCCAAGTGTCACCATTCTTTCAATCCCCGCAAGATTCGCCCGGTTGCCACTTCGTCTATGTGGAAACTTCTGGGGATCGTCACAGGTGACGGTCATAGCCTTGAACACGTCAATGTACGAGTTTTATCTATGGAGGTTCCGATGTCTCGTTTGGCTTCTACCGCTGTCGCAGTCACAGGGTTGACCGGCGGTTACGCCACTGGCCGCATCACCAAGAAACGCCCGCTGGCCGCGGTGGTCTTGGCACTCGCTGGTACTGGAGCATTTTTGCTCTGGAAGAAGGATGCTGGAACCGTGAAAGCAACCGCACTAGTCACGACCTATCTCGTTGCTTTTGGCGCATCGCATCCGCTGTCCAAGAAAATCGGTGCGTGGCCGGCGGTCAACTCGGTAACTGCAGCTGTAGGCGTGCTTTCGTTGATCTTGGGCGGAGCTAAGAAGGGCCAGTAAGACGGGTCAATATACCTTAAAGTGTCGGGGCCGAGTGCTACGTTGACTAGGTAAGCTTCCAGTCTGCGAAAGGCACCGGCCCCGTGTTCTTCCTTGGTGATCAGTTCGTCTTTTCCGCTAGTGATCTAACGGTCGCCGTCGAGTGTCAGTATCAGTCACTGTTCCTTCTTGATGTGAGGCTCGGACGTCGCGAAAAGCCTGCGAAGGTCACCGATGAAATGCTTCAACGAACTGCCGAGCTCGGCGATGTTCACGAGCATAAGGTGCTCGCTGAGCTGATCGAGAAGTATGGCAATTACGACCCACACACCGGCACGGGTGTTAAACAATTCTTAGACCGGCCCGAAATCAATGAAACAGCACTAAAAACAGCGCACCGCGAAACTATTCAGACCATGCGCCAAGGTGCTGACGTAATTTTTCAGGCCACCTTTTTTGACGGAAACTTCATCGGGTTTGCTGACTTCTTAGTCCGGCAGCCAGATGGCAGTTGGGCCGTGTGGGACACCAAGCTTGCACGTCATGCCAGGGTCTCCGCGTTATTGCAGGTCGCTGCATACGCTGATCAGCTTCAGGCAGAGAACATCGACGTGCATCCCCAGACCACCCTAGTCCTAGGCGACGGCACCCATTCGGTGCATCGCATCGACGAGATCTTGCCTGTATTCCGTGCCCAGCGGCAGCAATTCACCACTCTGGTCAAAAATCATATCGAGTCCAGCCATCCAGCGGATTGGGACTCAGACTCAATTCGTTTATGTGGACGCTGCGATTTCTGTGCCGAGCAGGTCACCGCTTCACGCGATGTCTTACTAGTAGCCAACATGTCCATGGTGCAACGTGAAAAATTACGTCGCCAAGGTATCTACACCATTGACCAGCTGGCCGACCACACTGCGAAGGAAGGCACGTCACTGGCGCGCACCGTAGATCAAGCACGGATGCAACTGGGTATTGGCGAAATCGACGGAACCGAACATGGCGTCTCGTACCGGGTGAAAACCACTCAAACAATTACTGCCCTGCCCAACCCGGATCAAGGAGATATCTTCTTCGACTTCGAAGGAGATCCGTTATATCAGGAACCCGTGGATCAGACCTGGGGCCTGGAGTATCTTTTTGGCGTCATTGAACATGACACGGGTTCGCCGGTATTCCGTCCATTTTGGGCGCACAGCCGAGCCGAAGAACGACAGGCATTCCTGGACTTCATTGAGTATGTTGAACAACGCCGCCAACAATTCCCGCATATGAAGATTTACCATTACGCTGCCTACGAAAAAAGTGCATTGCGTAAACTCTCCCAGATCCATATTGCTGGCGAAGAAGAAGTTGACCAGTGGCTACGTGAAAATTTACTGATTGATCTTTACGAGACCGTACGCAACTCGCTGGTGGTTTCAACCCGGTCTTATTCGATCAAGAAGCTCGAACCACTGTATATGAAGGAGCATCTGCGTTCCGGTGACGTCACCGACGCCGGAGCCTCGGTGGTGGCTTACGCCCAATACATGTCAGCTTTGGAATCTTCTTCAGATCAACGGGCCGCCCAAATTCTCGAATCCATTGCCGATTACAACGAATACGACTGTCTCTCGACACTTCGCCTGCGTGATTGGCTGCTCTCATTGGTCAACTTCCAGCCCCAGGCTCATCCTGAGGTTGCGCTTTTAGATGAGGTCACCGACGAATATGAACCCACCGAAGAAGAAGTACGCCTCCAACAGTATTTAGCTCAACTTCCGCCGAACCAAGTACTTAGCAATGACGACCGAGCTATCGCCATGGTGGCTGCGGCCACCGGATATAACCGACGGGAAAAGAAGCAATTCTGGTGGGAGCATTTCGATCGTTTGTCCGCACCCATAGACGATTGGTCTGACGTGCGTGGTGTGTTTATTGTTGACTCGGCCGAAATTCTCGAAGATTGGCACAAGGCCACGGAGCGTGCTCGTACCCTAACGCGCGTGAGTAAGATCCATGGAACGCTTGCCGAAGGTTCACTTCTTAGTCCGGGGTCCGGAGTCTTTGCGATGTACGCCGGCCCGCTACCCGAAGGCATGGAAGTAGACGAGGATGCCTTACGTGGAGGCGCCTTCAACGCGACAGTTGTAGAGGTCGGTGAAGGATGGGTCAGCCTGGCAGAAAAGACTAGTGGAAAGATCCCCGAGTATGGGTCCTTCCCCGTGGCGCTGACCCCGGGACAGCCCATTGCGACCAAAAGTATCGACGAAGCACTCACCCAAATCGCCCAAGACGTCGGAGCGATCGTTCCGGACCTGCCCCAACAGCCAGGGAACGATATTCTGCGTCGCATCCCGCCACGCCTGAAAACTCTTCCGGCACCAGTTGCCCCATTGCTCGTGGATGGCGACGCTCAGATATACCCTGCTGTGGTTCAAACCCTGAAGGATCTTGATCATTCATATCTTGCAGTTCAAGGTCCTCCAGGCACCGGAAAGACTTTTGTTGCTTCACATGTGATCCACGCTTTGGTCAATGAAGGATGGAAAATTGGCGTTGTCGCTCAATCCCACGCGGTGGTTGAGAACGTCCTACGTAAGGCCATCGAGGCTGGTGTGCACCCAGATCAGGTGGCTAAGGAAGTCAAACATAAAGATCCAGTTCCGTGGACCGGCATAAGCCCCGCCTCGCTAGATGAGGCTTTGAGTTCTCCAGATGGTGCTTTAGTCGGTGGCACGTCATGGACCATGACAGGCAAGCGCATACCCGCCGGAAGTCTAGATCTACTCGTTATCGACGAGGCTGGACAGTTTTCCTTGGCCAATACCCTGGCAGTCTCGCGAGCAGCCCGAAACCTGTTATTACTCGGCGATCCACAGCAGCTACCTCAGGTAACCCAAGGGACTCACCCGCAACCGGTAGATGAGTCTGCTTTGGGTTGGCTCTCCGAGGGTCGTGCGGTCCTGCCAGAAAAGTTGGGATATTTTCTAGCAACCTCTTGGCGGATGCATCCAGAACTATGCCAAAAAGTCTCGGCACTGAGCTACGACCACAAGTTGTTTTCTGCACCAGCGGCCGGGCGTCGTGAGCTTAACGAATCGCTTCCAGGCGTTGAAACTCATTTTGTGCACCATCAAGGCAATACGACCAGCTGCATCGAAGAAGCAACTGCCATCGTGGAGCTTGTCCGGGAACAGCTGGGCAAGGTCTGGAATCCCGGTGGTGCCGAACCAGTCCGGGCGCTGGCACAGTGCGATATTCTCGTCGTTGCAGCCTACAACGCACAAGTAAATTTGGTGCGTGATGTGCTGGAGACCGAAAATCTTGCTGAGGTGAGAGTAGGCACGGTGGATAAATTCCAAGGTCAGGAAGCCCCGGTAGTACTGGTAACTATGGCTTGTTCCAGCGCCCAAGACGCGTCCCGAGGCATCGAGTTTTTGCTCAACCGAAACCGTATCAACGTGGCGATCTCGCGCGGTCAATGGAAAGCTGTGATTGTTCGTAGCGAACGCTTGACGGATTTCCTTCCCTCAAATCCTGCGGCGCTTTCACAGCTCGGTGCTTTTATGGCGCTTTAGCACTACACCACGGATCGGCCCGGCTCACTGCCTAACGTGCTGGGTCGATCACTTTTTCAACGTCGAAGAAGCTATCCAACACCGGGCGGTCTCCACGTTGTTCTTTGGCGAACTGCAAGCCATCAATGTTGATTCGCATTTGTCGCTGATAGTTATCGCGTTGTTGCATCCAAGCAGTAATGGTCCCATCAACTCCGTAGAAATATTTGAATCCTTCTTCTTTCAGCAACTCATATTTAGTCCCTGAATAAGATCCGGTACGCGCAATATCTGATCCGAAGGGGTAAATGAACTGGTCTGTCTTGCCGATGATCGGTTCGACTTCGTCTTTCCACAGCTTCATGTCCCGTTTGAAACGTCCGAGGTCAACTGTGCCCGTCGCAATGTGTCCCCACGAATGTGAGGCAAACACCCAGCCTTCTTTTTTCATTGCGTCGGCGATCTTAGTTGCAGTTTCACGATCCTCTTTGAGATTTTTGTTATCAGGATACTGGCTTGGCGAAGTACGGTAACCGAAAACTCCGTTGTATCCAGTCATAGCGATAATTCCGCGAGCATCGCGATAAGAAAAGTCTGGATGACCAGTAACGAAGTCATCTAGGATCGTGGTCATGTCGTAGGCACCAACGTGCTTCTTCCCGGAAGCATCTACATATTCGTTACGGACTTTGCCCTTTTTGTCGAAGATCAGCCGGTCTGCGAATCCATCGCCCTGCATATATTCGTAGTAGCTCAAATCATCGAGCGATAGGACGATGGGCTTCTTCCCTTCCGGAAGCATGATCTTTCGGTAACTCATGTTCTTCTGCTTATCCAGGCCCGCAAAATCAGCCGGATTCACCAGAACAAAGTCACGGCGGTAAAGCTCGTCAATGATGGCTTCGAACTCTTTTTGCGTCACCATGTAATCTTCATAGCCCTGAGCCGTGCTCTCCTCGTCAAAGGCGCGCTTTGGATCAACCACTAATGAGTGGAAAAACAAATGCGGGATTTGATCCGGATGTTCCCACGCCTGAGCGTCCTTCTTTTCGGTTTCTAAACCGCGCACAAGCTCGTTGAGTTTTTTGCTTGGGTCGTCTTTGGCAAGCTTGATCGCCTTGTCATAGTCATAACCGTCTGCCAGCTTATTGATCTGCGCCAAAATGCTTTGTTCGCGCTTCGCTTCCGCGTCGGCCTTCTGTGAGGCTTCTGCCTCCTGAGACGCACTGCTCGCTGAAACTTCGGGGTCGCTTTGGTCACTACAACCGACTAAAGCCAAGATGGTTGCAGCTACTACCACGAACTTGATGAGCTTCACTGTGCGCCCCTTCCCTGACGGCGGCGATCCCCGTGGATCTACGATTTATACATGCCATCACCTTGTTTTCGACCTTACACACACTTCTCAAAGCATTGAACCCTGTGACGTGAGTCCTAGCGCAACAACTTGATTACATTTTTGATGCAGAAATTCTCACATGAACCTTCACGCTCAATGGCTTAGAATTAGTTGGTTAGGCGTCGAAAGATCAAGGATGTACATGCAGCCCTCGCATCGCGCGAATAGCTTGTGGCTTCAGTCCCAGCAGTTCAAGAGTTCGGCATCATATCGGCTTCTCACCGCGCAGCCTTGGGCCGTGGCCTTTGTTCGCTCGGAATTTACTGCAGACAAGCCACGTGTCGCTATGGAACTTTTCCATGCTTCGTTGGACTCGTTTTTGAAATTAGCTCGTACTAGTGATGAGCAGATCCCACAGACCTACTCTGCGCAAGATTTCGCGGAGTCATGGGTTAAACAAGGTATCTTGACTCGACCCTTGATTGACGGGCGTTTTGTGTATGAGCCAAGTGCCCAGACGTTAAGAACATTGCGCTTCTTGGCGGACTTTTCTACCGATGATTCACATTTGAACTCCTCGCGACTGAACACGTTGTTGTCGTCGCTAGAATCCTTGGCACACGAAACAGATCCAGATCCACAAGCACGAATCCGAGCTTTAGAATCGCAAATTGCCCTACGACAAGCACAAATTGATGAGTTGCGCACCGGGGATGACCCGGCGGTGTTGTCTCGGGCCACCGCCCTTTCGGCTACACGATCTGTCCTTGATTTGGCTTCTAGCCTTCCGGCGGATTTCCGTCGTATGCGCGACGGTGTCCAAGAGATGCTCTACTCCTTACGTGAAGATATCTTGGATGCGTCCACCGCTAAGGGGGTAGCCATCGGTCAGGTGCTGGAAGCCGACCGGCAACTTCGCTCTACTTCCGAAGGCGAAACTTTCCGCGGATTCACCGAGTTCCTTAATTCTCCGGATGCACAGCAACGGTTCCGTGCCGCGCTTTCCGAAGTGCTTGAGCGCGACTTTGTTGACGACCTCGACACCCCGGAACGTCAGATTCTCACTAATTTGTTGCGTGAACTGCGTCGTCAAGCGGCCGAAGTTCATACCTCCTACGGCAAACTCTCCGAATCTTTGCATGCCTTCGTGCAATCAGAGGATTACCAACAGGCACAATTACTACGCCACGCGGTACGTAACGCGGAGACTGCAATCATGAAGTCCGTGACGCTCAAACCGCGAAGTGGTTTGGCCCCGCTGGAGTTATTCGCTCCACAATTCATGACCCTCGCGGGACTCGGAATATTTGATCCCTCCGAGCATGTGGCGCCGCCGCCATTGGCTGCAGCACCTCAATACAGCGTCTCCGATATCGTACGCACCCCGGCCACCCCTGAAGCAGATATGTCATTCCTGCGTGAAGCGGTCACCGAACAACTCGATGCTAGCCCGCACGAACAAGTACCACTAGATACGTTGTTCCACGTTCTGCCTGAGACGCATCGCCATTTGAATACTGTGCGAGCCCTGATTGAGATTGGCCGTACAAATGGCGAATCAATGAGTGAAACGCAAACGATGACACTCGCCTTCAGACAGGTTGATGGTTCTGAACGCACCGCTATTCTTCCCGCCCTGACCTTCACCAAGGAGCCGCTATGACCAGCACCAGCTCGTACGCTGCACCCATCACCGATCCGCTCTTCGACGGGGATCTCGGGAATTTCTCCTTAGAGTTACGTCAGTTGCTAGTGCGTCTATTGCGTGGCCCGTATCTGGATGGGTCAGTCGATCCGGCTGCCTGGCAGTTGTTACTGGACCAGCAACAGGTCGTCAGTGCCTATGTTTCGGAAATTTTCCTCTGCGTCACTTTGGATACGGATCGAAAAATCGCGATGCTTACCCCTGCCCAGGTCGATCAGGTGCATACCACCCCGATCGCCCCACGTCGCGCGCTCAAACGAGATGAAACACTGCTGGCACTGCGTCTTCGGCTGCTATTGGAACAGCATTCGGGTACCGGCAGCGACGCAGTCCTTTCCCGCAATGCAATGCATGAAATTTTGACCGAGCACCGAAGCGCCTCAGACCGTGATGATAAGCGGTTTGCTGAATCTTGCGATGCCGCGATAGCTCGCCTTAGCGCTTTACGTCTGTTGACCGGCACCGAACTGGCTGACGAATTTCGCATTTCCCCTGCGTTAGCAATGGCACTTCCTATTACACGGATCGAAGATATTCCCCGATACATTGCAGCTATTGATGCCAATGAATCGACGCTAAATCTGTTATCTGAGGGCTCAGATGAGCTGTCCTTAGACTCGACCGAACTGATGCAGGAGTAATCCATGAGTATTGAAATGACGCTCCCGCTCGGTGGAGCGACTAATCCCGGACAGCATCGACTATCGCGGATTCAAATCGTCAACTGGGGCACTTTTCACGGCCTACACGATTTGGCCATCGACAGAGCCGGAACTCTGGTGACCGGTCATCCAGGCGTGGGTAAATCCACCTTGTTTGACGCCATGGGGCACGTATTTTTTGCAACCCCAAAACTCAACGAGTCAGCCAACGACGCGACAGCGCGTGCTGACCGTCGAACAACTTTCTCCTATATGCGTGGACGCAAGTTCAAAACCAGCTCGGGTACCGTTTATCAACGCCCCGGCGCCACGTGGAGCGCGATCTTGTTGGGTTACGAGGACGGGTTAGGCAATACCGTGAGCCTTGGTGCCGTCTTCGATCTACCTGACGCTGGTCTAGAAAACCAGGTGTCCAAGCATTACCTGCTTTCCGAGTCCTCGCTAGATATTGCGGAACTGGAACACCACGGTCCTCGACGTTTTACCGTCTCCTCGTTATCTAAAGCTTTAGAACCTACCGAAGCCTTTGACACTCATAAGGCTTTTATCGAACGTGTGCGCCGTCGTCTTGGCGTTGAAAGTGATAAGGCTTTTGCCCTACTACGGACCTTGCAAAATGGTAAGGGCTTGGCCAAAGGCGTTAACCAGTTCTTCCGCCATGAAGTATTAGAAGAACCCACCACATTAAAAGCGGCTGCAGCAGCGGTCGAAGACTTCGCGCACCTGCGCGGCATCTACCGCCAGTTGGATACGGCACGCGCACAACGCGATGTCTTGGCGCAGGTTCCAGCACAGGACAAGGCTTATCGCACCTTGGCCGAGCGTATTGGCGCAACCGAGCAGCTGCTCCACAATGACATTCAGGAACTTGAAACTAAGGTTCGTCACCACCTATTGCGCAACGATATGTCGCGCCATCAGGAAGAATTGGCGCAGCTCAAGGACCAAGAACAAGACCTCGTGGAGCGAAAGAGCCAGACCGAAGGCCAGCTGCGATCCCTTGAAGCTGCTCATGACTCCACTGGTTCTGCCTCACTCATGCTTTTGGAACGCGAAGCCGATTCAGCCCGTAAAGCGCTGTCAGAGAAAGAGTCTGCATTACGCGCACTTCAAGAGCAGGTGGCTGAAGCAGGCCTGAATTTGGAATTCAGCGCCACCGGACTTGATGACCTACGCGCCAACGCGACTCGGACCATGCAACAGCTTGCCTCCATCACCAAAGACGCGCAAACCGTCGAATACGAGGCTATGGCTTCGCTGATGTCGCTGCGTAAACGAGCAGAGACCCTAGACGAACAAATTCGTTCCTATCAACGTCGTGGCACCAACATCGATGATCGCTCGGTGGCAGCCCGCCGCGCGATCGCTTCGGCCTGTTCGCTGAGCGAAGACCAGCTACCGTTCGCTGGCGAATTGATGGATGTAGCGGCAGATTCCACCATTTGGAGATTGGCTGCGGAAAAGGCCTTACAGTCGTTGGCCCGGACGATTTTAGTTCCCGGCGAATTCCTGAACCAAGTCACGCACGCCATTGATGAGCTCGATGGGTTGGGGCGAGTTCGTTGGGCTGATATTTCCGTCCAGCCTCGGCAAACCGAAGCTGGACCAGCTGATCTAGTAGCTAAGCTCGATTTTGCTTCCGGTGAAGCCGGTAGGTGGTTGCGTGCCAAGATCACCGCCGATTACCCGTTGGTTTGTGTTAAGAATGATGCAGCAATGCATGTCCATCCCAAAGCCATCACTCCTGCAGGAACGATAAAAACCGGCACAGGTAGCTTTGAACGAGATACCCGCAATCTCCCGGCTTCGGACTACTTGCTCGGTTTCACTAACGAATCCAAAATCTTAGAACTCCAAAATAAAGCTGTCTTCCTTCGGGAGAAAATCCAGAAGGCTCAGCAGTCTGCGGATGAACGGACCGCGGCGAAAAATAAGGTGCTCGCTAAGTCCCAGAGTTTGGCAGCTATCGTGGCGGACGAGCGTAATTTCGCCCAGCTCGATGCTTCACCGGCCTTAGAAGCACTGCGCCGCAGCGAGCAGAAGCTCGGTGATGCGCTAGTACTTTCAGGAGATTCTTCAAAGATCCGGCAACAGATTGAAAGTGCCAAGGCGACGTCGGATCAGTTAGTTGGCGATCTCGCTTTGGCCCGTGCGCGGGTGGGCGATTTGGAACTTCAGATAGACCGAGCCAAGCACTTACTCGCCTCAATTGATGTCGCAGAAGCGACCGGTGACTGGGTCCAGTCAGTGCCTAGCCACTTACGCGAACATGCAATCCTTGGCCCGATTCTGCGCCAAGTTGCCGCAGGTGAATGCCCAGCAGCAGACGCCATCGCAGAAGCCTTCGCTGAGGTCAAGATCCAGCTCGGCGGCCAGCTCAATGACCTTAGCTCGCAGCGTCATGAAGTTGCCGGGGCATTGAGCGAAACCTTTAAACGGTTTGCCCGTGAATTTGGGACTTCACATGCTCAAACACACGGTACGAGCCCGGAGGCGGCGGAACACTACGCCAGCCTGCATGGGCAGATTGTCGCGGACGGGTTACCGCACCACGAGGCACAGTTCCGCGAATACTTTGCGAATCGTTCCTATGAACGTTTCAGCGATTTATTGCAGTTGCTCGATGAGGAACGTCGGATGATTTCTGAGCGTATCAAGCCGTTGAATCAGATTCTTGCTGACGTCACCTTCGAACACGGTTCTATTCTGCGTCTGGAGGTTGAAAACTCCATTCCTGTCGAGGCAGGGACGTTCCGTAAGGAATTGAAGGCGGCTCTCTATGATGCTTACACGACGAAGGAAGAAAGCACGTTGGCGAAGTCCTACCAAGCTCTTGAATCTTTGGTTTCCGCGCTGAGCGACCCTGGACTCAATGCATGGCGTTCAACAGTCTTAGACGTTCGCCAACATGTGGTGATTAGCTGTAACGAGCACAAACCGAACGGTGAAATCGAAACAGGGTTGGAACCGGGCACTCTTTCCGGTGGCGAGGGGCAACGCTTTACTTCCTTCATTATGGGCGCTGCCCTGGCTTATCAGTTGGGGTTCGCCTCGGCTGGTTTCACTTCCTACGGCACGGTAATGATTGATGAGGCCTTCATTCAGGCGAACTCGGAATATGCCGCGGCCGGCATACGAGCCTTGCAAGAATTCGGTTTTCATCTGGTGCTTGCGGCACCAGAGGACAAGATTGATTTGAGCCGTCATCTGGGTTCTATCACCGACATCATCAAGCATCCAGGTTCTAACATCTCGGGTTTTGTCACCACCGGACGGTCCCCCGCCATGGCGACAAGTATTACCTTACGTAATTAGTCTGAGGCGCAAAGGAAGGCAACGCATTATTTGCGTTGCCTTCCTTTGTCTTCTCTGACGACGTCTGATGCTCTCCTGGGCGCTTTGAAGTCAGAGAAACCCGGAGGTCTAGATCATCAGTTGCATCCAGTCGAACCTCGAACTATTCCACCGTGATGGTAACCGGTTTGCACGAATAGTCTTATCCATCGACAGAGGGCCGAACGAGTTGCATTGCAACTCATCCGGCCCCCGATGGTGAACATTTATTATTCGGTGGCGAGCCCCTCTACTGGGGAAAGTTTCGCCGCTCGACGCCCTGGGGTAATCGAGGCAAGTAACGCCGCAACCAAGCTCACAGCTAGAACTGCTGCCAGCTGAGCCCACGGAATTTCATACTGCATGCTTCCCAAACTGGATAGCGCTGAGTGTGCACCGAGTAGGCCGTAGATGGCGCCTAAGATCAATCCCAATAATGCAGCAACTCCACCGATGAGTACTGCCTCAGTAGCAAGCATGGAACGCAGCTGCTTCTTTTTCAGACCCAGTGCCCGAAGGAGTGCGTTCTCTCGTGTTCGTTCGAGTACCGAAAGGCTCAGCGTGTTGGCTACGCCAATCAACGCGATAAGTACGGCTACCGCCAGAAGCCCCGAAACAATCATCAGCAATACATCGATAACCTGAGAGAACATGAACTTTTCCATGACGCCGCCGCTGACCCGAGAGTTCTCGACATTAGCGACGTCGGCAATGGTTTCCACCAGCGTACTAATTTCCGTGTTGGACAGCGATGGATCTACCTTAATCGCCACTCCAGACATTCCGTCTTTGTCTGAAATTCCCAGATTTTTTGCTGTTGCTGCCGTCAAGGTATTTTCAACGAAACTGGCCGAGGTAGTTTTCAGTTTCACTTCGTTGCCGTTCACTTTGGCAAATTTTGATTCGTTCTGCCACCAGGTGGACAGCAGTTCGCCGTCCTTCGGAACGATCTTTTGATCAAGCACCACCGCTGAGTACGACTGCGGATCAACGATCATTGCGTATTCTTCGCTCGTCGAACCGTTGAGGAAATCGATATTGACCGTGCGCATTTGGTAAGCAGCTGCGTGTTCAATGCCCTCGACGCTGCTGAGCTTAGCTGCCAACTCATCACTGTTTTTTGTGTCTTGCTGTACTTGCAAATCAATAGGGTATTCACCGCTAATGCTGCCGTTGAGCGTGGCTTTTGCACTCTGTCCGCCGACCATAATCATCGACACCAGGGTGACTCCGATCAACAGTGCAGTGGCAGTCGCGGTGGTTCTTCCAGGGTTTCGAACTGCGTTAAGCGAAGCTAGCCTTCCGGCTACCGAACGCCCAGCTAATAGCTTGCCCACGCCGAAGACCGTGGCAGGGACAAACAGTGAGGCCAGCATGAGGATGCCTGGGAAGGAAAGCAGTCCACCGGCAAAAGCGATGAGCAGGTCGCCTTGGTAGGCGCCGAAGCCCAATAGTGCTGCCCCGGCCAAAGTAAGCAACGCCCCTAAGATTATTCGAACTAGACCCGCTCGGTTCTTCACGCTTGCCGCATCGAATGGCCGCAAGGCCGCGAGCGGCGCCAGACCCATAGCGCGGCGCGCAGGAACCCATGCTGCCAGCACCGTCATGAGTATTGCGACGACGAGCGGAACGATAATACCGCGTGCATCTAAGGCTAAAGTAGCGTAGGACATTTCCGGCACGAAGCTGCGCAATAGCTGGATCAACCCAGCCATGAGAGCAATGGCCATCGCCATGCCGATTACCGAAGCAATGATGCCGATCAGCAATGCCTCGATCAGTACCGACTTTCGAATCTGTGCACGTTTGGCGCCGAGAGTACGAAGCAGTGCCAGCTCCCGGGTGCGCTGAGCGATAACTACCGAGAATGTATTCATGACGACTAGGCCGGTGACCACCAAGGCCACCAAAGCAAAGACTAGAAGGATGATGGTCAGCTGATCGGTTCCACCGGTCATACTCGCCACATCTTTGAGCACCTGCTCGTCGGCGGTATTGACCACCACGTCAGCCATGCCCTTGTCACTAAAATACTGTGCGATAGTAGATTTCGTCTGAGCGATGTCCCCCTTTGAATCGATCATCAGCAGGTTCATTCCAAAGTCTTTGCCTGCTAGTCGCTCCCAGGCGCTTTCCTCCATGGCTAGTTGCGCATAGGAAGAAAACATTGGGTCGGTGGTGGTCTCAACGATCCCGACCACCTTCAGTTCACGCGTCTTGTTCGACTCGTCCATCGCGTTGACCGCAACGGTATCGGATATCGAGACACCCATTTGTTCTGCATGTTTCTCGTCGACAACTACTTCCTCCGCTCCCAGCGGAGCGCGGCCTTCAAGCATCGTCATACCAGAAAGTTTTTGATCGGCAGAGATCGGCTGCATCATCACGCTGTAGCTGTTTTCTCCGGTATGGAGGTCCGCGCCGAAGAAGCCGTTGCCGTAGACCCCGGAGGTATCCGGAAGTTTACGAACCTCACGAATCACGTCCATGGTCAGGCTGGTCGTCTCAGCGTCCGCAGGAGTCAATTCCCAATCGATGGAGGCGACTAAATCGGCGTTTTTGTAGGCGTCGCCAACGCTGTTTTTAAGTGTTGCGCGAGTGGAAGAATCTACCGCGAGCGTAGCGCCGAGGAAGGCGGTACCAATGGCGACGGCGAGAAGCACAGCGATATATCGCCGAGCATAAGTTTTGATGTTGGCTAAAGCTACCTGAAGCATGGTCCTACTCCGCTAGGGAGGCGAGTGCCTCGGTGACGCTGGAGACGGTGGGATTCTCTAGAGAACCGACAAGGGTTCCGTCCTTCATGAGCAACACGGTGTCGGCGTAAGATGCTGCTGCCGGGTCGTGGGTCACCATAATGATGGTTTGTCCCATTTCACGGGTCGAGGTGCGCATCAAGGAGAGCACTTCTGCGCCGGTACGGGAATCCAGGTTTCCTGTGGGCTCATCGCCAAAGACGACCTCTGGGCGGGTGAGGAGGGCACGGGCCACCGCTACACGTTGTTGCTGACCGCCGGAAAGCTCATGTGGTTTGTGCGTGAGGCGGTCTCGTAAGCCCAGCGCATCGATAACCACATTGAACCATGAGCGGTCGTGCTTTTTGCCGGCTAGAGACAACGGAAGCAGGATGTTGTCTTTGGCATTAAGTGTGGGAACCAGGTTGAAGGACTGAAAAACAAAGCCGATCTGTTCACGGCGCATAGTGGTTAACTGATCATCGTTTAGCTCGGTGAGGTTCTTGCCGCCAATGATGATTTCTCCACCGTCAGCGTTGTCCAAACCTGCCAGACAATGCATCAAGGTCGACTTACCGGAGCCTGAGGGTCCCATGATGGCAGTAAAGCGAGAGCGAGCAAATGCCACGTCAACTCCGCGTAGTGCTTCTACTCGTGTGCTGTCGTGCCCGTAGGTTTTGGTGAGTCCTCGCGCTTGAACTGCGTAGTCGGTTACTTGGTGCGTATCTGTTGTCATGCCTCAATTATATAAATCCCCTAGCCAATTCAGGATCGGCCGGAAGGTCTGTATCTTCGGTAGGCAAATCATACCCAGGGATGAGAACGCGTGGTCTGAGCTCAATATCTAGGGGTTACCGACGCTAGCATTGCGAGTGATACGACGAGTCTCGATGGCTTTTGGGTTCAATTTGGAAAGTTGAATGCTCAATACTCACCTCAAAATGGTCGGCAACGCATTGCTGTAGATCGCGTAAGAGTTGGCCCGTAGCGCCGGCGGTAAACATCCGGTCTTCGGCAACGATATGCGCGGTCAGTACCGGTAGGTTTGAGGCAATCTGGCTTGCATGGAGATCATGGACCGCGATCACTCCGCCTTGTTGTTCCAAGTGCGCTCGAACAGCTTCCAGATCCAACCCTCGTGGAGTGGATTCAAGCAAAATATGTGTGGTCTCGCCCAGTAGTTTGACCGCCCGTGGCACGATCAATGCTGCTATGACTATCGCAGCGACCGAGTCGGCACTCGTCCAACCAGTGAAATGAATGACTAACGCGGCAATAATGACTGCAACCGAACCCAACGCATCATTGAGTACTTCAAGAAACGCTGCACGCATATTCAGATTAGCTTCGCGTCCACCAGAGATAATCCACATGGCAATCAGGTTTCCGACCAACCCGATGATGCCGAAGATGAGCAACCCGTCAGCGTGCACTTGCGTCGGGATAAAGAGCCGGCGCACCGCGTCGACCGCTGCGTAGATTCCGACAGCGAGTAATAGTGCAGACTGCACGGTCGCGGAGAGCACTTCGGCTCGCCGGAACCCCCAAGTGCGTTTGAGAGTAGGTTTTCGCAAGACAAGATTTGCCGCGGTCAGGGCGAGCAAGAGCCCAAATGAGTCAGTCAACATATGCGCCGCATCAACTAGCAACGCCAACGAATTAGTCAGCAACGCGCCGACCACTTCGGCGACCAGAATGGTTGCGGTAATGACGAAAGCCCAGGTGAGTCTGGTGCGGTTCACCGTGGAGTGGTCATGGTTATGCCCGTGTCCAGAACCGTGGTCGTGATCGTGTCCCATGGTTAGACCTCCTCTGGCTGATTCGGGTGCTCTTCATGCCAATGATGTTCACTGCCGGTGACGCTTGCCAACTCCACCGCTTGGGCGAGAATTAATGAAAGTTGCGGGCTTTCTGTTCGTGAATAAAGGCTGGCCCTGCCTTGAGTTCGAACGGAGACTAAATCAATTTCTCGCAGACAGGCTAAATGTGCGCTGACGGTGCTTTGGGCCAGACCCAGGTGTTCGGTGAGTTCTTTGACTTTGTGCTCACCGGTTAATAGGTGCTCGAGGATGAGCAACCGAGTAGGGTCGGCCAGCGCATGAAATAGCGCAGCCATTTTTTTAAGCTGTGTTACCTGATCTACTGCATCGTCAACCGACATTATCATCGCCATCTAACGATGATAGCGTGGAAGGCCAACTTTAGCGATCTTCATGACGCCATCCCGGCCAGCCCGAAAGTGGCATGATGAAAAGATGAGTGAAGATCTAGTCATTGGCACAGATGGCCTCGCACGCCCACTTTGGGCTTCGACCAATGCAATGCTCCGCGATTATTACGACTCCGAGTGGGGCATGCCAGTCACCGAGGAACAGGCACTCTTCGAACGCCTCTGCTTAGAAGGGTTCCAGTCAGGTTTGTCTTGGTCGACAATTCTGGCCAAACGAGAAAATTTTCGTGCCGCTTTTTGCGACTTCAACCCGCAACTGGTTGCCAGCTTTACAGACTCTGATTATCAGCGACTCATGAGCGATCCTGGCATCGTGCGAAATAAACTTAAGATCCGTGCCACCATCAATAATGCCCAAGCAACACTCGATCTACGCGCTTCTGGGGGTCTGTCCGCATTCATTTGGTCTTTTAAACCCGAGTTCACTCCCGAGCCGAGAACCTATACCGAAACCCCGACTCAAAGCATCGAGTCAAAAGCATTGGCCAACGCGCTAAAGAAGCATGGCTTTAAGTTTGTCGGTCCCACAACCATGTACGCACTCATGGAAGCAGTGGGCATAGTCGACACTCATCTAGTCGGCTCGCATCGGCGCGGATCCTCTGGAATATGGACGAAATAGATGAATTTCACGTTGCCAGTGTCAGGGGTACTGGATGTCGCGCAGACACTCTCGGTCCTCAAGGTACATTCGTTGGCAAATCAAGAGATCTTGGATCTTCATGCGGCGAGCATCAAACGGGTGCTACGCCTCGGCGGTGAATACTACGCAACGAAGCTATGGCTCAGCCCCACCGAGGTAACCGTTGAGACTCAGACCCCGCAGAGGTTACAAAGTGAGCTTGTAGATATTATCAACAGTTGGTTGGGATTACCTCAGGACCAACTGCAAGGCTACGCGAAACTGGAAACGCTCGACATGCTGAAGCCTGCGGTGAAACGATTCCCGAACCTACGGCTCATCGGTTATCCAGATCTTTTTGAGGCCTTGATGACTACTATTCTGGGTCAGCAAATATCCACTAGCGCAGCCCGTACCTTGGCAACTCGTTATGTCCAAGAGCTCGGAGAACGTCATGAGTGTGGTCTTCACGTATTTCCTGATGCGCTGAGCACCTCCCAAAATACTGCCGAGGAGCTGCAACAAATAATCCGGTGCCCATTATCTCGCGCACAAACCGTGCAACGTGTTGCTCATTGGTATGTTCACACTGGGCAATATTTGGCCGAGAGTCAGGAAGATTTTCTCGACTCATTACAGGCACTGAAAGGCGTTGGCCCTTGGACCCGTGATTACGTGGCGTTGCGCGGTCTGAGACAACAATCCATCTTTCTCCGGACGGATCTAGTGGTAAAACGGGCATTGGCCACGCTAGGGGTCAAGCAAACAGATCCCCTCGAAATCCCCGATGGCGCCGGGTCGCTAGCTACCGTTTTACTTTGGGCCCTGGATACGAAGAAAAACTGAGACATGCCGCGAGGAACGTATCGGCATGTCTCAGCATTAGGTTCGTCTGAATGAGCGCTTCAGTCGCACCGCATTTTTCGCTTTTTCGGTGTACTAGATACCGCGACGGTGAGCAATCCGCGCTAGTAATTCCAAACAACCGATGCAAGCATTTTGATCGCCTTCTTCGACCACACACGAAGAAGGCGTTGATCTCAGCTTACCTGAAAACCAACAGATTAGGCCATGGTTCAGTCGCCTAATTTATCAAAAGTATAATTAGGCTCACCTAAAGAAGCAAGGTCCTTGATCCCACACGTCGCATCATACGTTTATTTCGAGGCCCGTGGCTCGTCAAAAATCTGCCCGACCGGCGATCGCTTTTCTGCTTGAAAAGCATCCTCGGCGCGACCATAGGCCCAGTACGCCGACAACGACATGTCTCGCCTGTCCACGCCGCGTTCATCATAAAAGTAGGAACGCAAGGCCTTCACCACTTCTCGCTCACCGTGCGCAAACACCTGCACGCGCCCTGAAGGCCACGGAAACTGGCGTACTTCAGATTCTAAGATCGATGATTCCGGAGTGAACTCGCTGCCACGGTGAATCCAACGAATTCCCACGCCGCTTGGTGCTGAGAGTTCAATTTCATCCCCCGCATACTCAACTTCGATAAGCACCTGCCCAACCATGCCGTCTTCCATGGCCTCAAGAGATGCCGCAATAGCGGGGATTGCAGTTTCGTCGCCAGCAAATAAGTGGAAGTCGAAGTCACTTTGCGGCGCGAACATACCGCCCGGCCCGGAGAAGCAGACCGAGTCGCCAATCTTGGCATCGCGAGCCCAGGGTCCGGCCAAACCCTCGCTTCCGTGCACTACAAAGTCCACCTCTATGGTGCGTGATTCCGCGTCCGAACGGCGTACCGTGTAGGTTCTTCGCACCGGGAGGTCTTCACCCGGCAAGCGTTCACGTAGCGCATCCAAGTCATAGGGAGGCGTTAAGCCAAGCTCTGGCTTCGCAAAAAGTATCTTGATATAACGGTCGGTTGCCGACTTATCAACAAAATTTTCATATCCAGGACCGCCAAAGGTGAGGCGCACCAAATGATCGGAAATTTGTTGACGCTTAACAACCTGCAAAACTACCTGTGGACGCACTGGGCGACCATCTTCTGGTCGTGCCACAAAACCACTCCCCCATCGAATAAGGCTAGATAGTTCTATCCTATTTGATTAGTCGTCGAATGTTTACCGCACAAATGTCGAAACGCCTTCCATCGTGGCCAGCGAACTACGCTCGCCACTACTGAGACGCTGCACACGACCGACCGCCGGATCGAAGTAGGCAAGCGTGGTTAGTGCTTTAACACAGACATGATCGCTCACCGGATCTCGAAATTCGTAACAGATATCGAAGCTTGCAGGTTTGATATTAGCTACCCACAAGTCCACGTTGACTGGAACATTTCGGTATTCTAAGGGCTTGGAATACCGCACGCGATGCTCCACTACAAGAATCTGGACACCTTCGGGAACCGCGGAAAAAATATTTACCTTCGGCATAACACCCGGCGCACCGGTACCCCCTGGTACCCCGAATCCAGCGATCCTCGCTTCCTCCATAAGCCTGATCAAATTGACGTTGTTGACATGACCGTATGCATCCATGTCACCCCAACGCATGGGTATCTCTACACGTAAAACTGCGCCGGTCATCAGTTCGCCTCCGGCATGCGTTCTTCAGGACTGATCAATTTGTACTCAGATAGCTGTTCAAGAATTTGCGATCCATCTGGTTCATAAGTCCAGCGAATACCAGGTGTGGTGCGCCGCAGATCCGTGGAACGGCCACCTGCAAGCACTGCTTCTGAAGGAGTCAGCTGACGAATGACGATGGTACGCACGTGCTCCGGATAGCGACGCGCAAACTCAGCATAGATTGTCGGGTCATGCTGCCCATCATCGCCGATGAGCATCCACTCGATGTTTGGAAATTCCTCGGCGAGTCTACGCAACTGATCAACCTTATGTTGCATCCCGCTACGGAACCACGCACGATCTGTGGGTCCCCAGTCCGTTAGCAGCAACGGTCCCCTCGGGTACAGATTGCGCGATATGAATCTCTCTAAAGTCTGCGCGACATTCCACGCACCGGTGGACAGATAAATCGTGGGACTCGTAGGATGCTCAGCCAGTACACGTTGCATCATTACCGCCATGCCAGGTGTCGCAACACGGGCATGTTCGGAAAGCACAAAAGAATTCCATGCCGCGAGAAGAGGCCTGGGCAACGCGGTGACCACAACGGTGTCGTCAATATCGCTAATAATGCCAAAGCGCTGTTTCTCGTCGATCACAAGAACCTGCGCGGTGGCCGATTGCCCATTGTGCGCGATCAATTGAATATCATTCCACCCAACGGGCAAATCGACCGCGAGCTTAACGTCGAGTACCCCACCACGATCTGCGTGAACTTCGAAGTGCTGGCCGGCGGCTAATACCGTGACCTTACCGAAAGGTAGAACCGCGGAAGTGAAGTTTCGAAATCCACGGATACCATCTTCGACAACTTTGGCTTTATGCTTTCCGCCTTCAAAGGCGCCGGGTTTAGCCATTACGACTCGCGCCAGGACACGCACCCACCCACCGTCTTTAGAGGCATAGCCATATCCGTTATAGGGAAGGATTACTGGGTCTAGACCCTTGTCTATGGCACGACGTGCCCGAAATTGCAGAAACTGATCTTCAATTCGCGACGCGACGTGGCGCGCGACCCCATCATTTGCAGCATGGCTCATATTCCTAGTCTTTCACGTTCAACGGCTTCGATGTGGCTCAAAACAAAAGCCGCTATACCTCTTGCCTTTTTCTACATAACGTAGAAAACTTAGGTTATGAGATTCGAACACGAAAACGGTGCACCCGTATTGGTGCTCAACGATGAGCAATCTTGGGAATTACTCGCCCACACAGCACATGGACGGGTAGCCACGACTGTTGGCGCGATGATCGATATCGTCCCGGTTAATTACGCGGTTCATAAGGGGAATATTTACCTACGAACTTCACCTGGCAACAAACTTGCCTCGATGGTGGTTAATTCTTCTATCGCGTTCGAGGCGGATGGAATTTTATCTAATGAGGCTTGGTCCGTCGTTGTCCATGGAACCGCGGAAGTACTAGAACACGAAGCCGACATCACTGAGGCACGTGAAAGTGGTGTCACCCCGTGGGTACAGACAATTAAAGATTTCTGGATCCGAGTTACCGTCGACTCAATTTCGGGGAGACACTTTATTCTGGGCGAACAGCCAGAAATCGTCTAGTGTTTCGCTAACAGCCCGCAGGCGATAGTTGTGATGGCCGCTCAAGGCGCCGGCCATCACAACTAGTACGCAGGCTATTTTTCTTGGTCGTAGCGGTAAAATCCCTGACCGCTCTTACGTCCGATCTTTCCCGCACCGACTTTCTCGGTGATCATCGGGTGCGGCTGATCGCTCGGCTCACCAGTTTCCGCGTAGGTCGCCTGCGCGATGAAATCAATTACGTCCAATCCCACCAGGTCCATCAATTCAAAGGGACCCATAGGGTGGCCTAGTGCCGTGCGTGCGGTGGTATCGATATCCTCGATACTCGCTACCCCTGTCGAAGCCAAATTCAGGGCTTCTTGCTGAATAGCGCCCATCATACGGTTAGCGATGAACCCTGGAATCTCCTTATTCACCAGCACTGGCTCCTTGCCCAATGCTCGGGCCACCTCAGTGACCGCAGTAATCGTCGCATCGCTAGTCTGCGCATTTCGCACAATCTCCACACATTTCATCACCAAGGCCGGGTTGAAGAAATGCATGTTGCAAACTTGGGAGGCCCGCCCACTCGCTTCAGCTACGTGGGATGATGCCAAGGTCGACGAGTTTGTTGCAAGAATCGCGTGGGCTGGCGCGTGCTGGCCCAACTCGGCGAAGATGGCTCGCTTGATATCCAGGCGTTCGGTGGCAGCCTCGATCACAAGATCCGACTGCGCAGCACTGGAAGCTAATTCGGTGGATTGAGTCAGCCGAGCTAGGGCCAACTCAACGTCTTCGGCGCTCAATTTACCCTTGGATATTCTCCCAGCCGCCCAATTTTCCAATTCCGCGCGAGCTGCTTGCAAGGCCGAGTCTGAGATATCTTGCAGGACCGTCGTGAAGCCGCTCAGCGCACAACTCATGGCAATCTGACGCCCCATGGTCCCGGCGCCAATGACGAGAATATTATTGATACTCAACTTTTCTTCTTCCTAACCTCGTAAATAAACTGTCGTGGTGTGAGTATAGAACTCTCTCGCCGCTGCTCCTTGCTCTTTCGGACCATAAGCCGAAGCTTTGGCACCGCCAAATGGTACATGCGGATCGGCTCCGGCAGATTCCGAATTCACATGGAGAATGCCGACATCTAGGCGTTGCTGCGCGTCGATAGCCGTAGCTAAGTCCCGGGTGAACAAGGCTAGACTCAACCCAAATTCTGAGTCCTCAGCAGCGGCAAAAGCCTCTTCATTTCCAGAGACTCGCAACAAGGTGAGTACCGGCGCGAAAAATTCGTCGCGCCAAGCCGGATTGGCTCGGCCTCGGGCATCATTGCTGATCCCCAAAATTGTGGGCGCGATATAAGTTGCGCCCTTAGGTGCCAGACCTTCAAAGACGACCTCGGCGCCCTCGGACTTCGCCTTGGTAATCCCATTCCGGACGGAGTTAGCTGATTTGATATCAACGACAGGCCCCATATGTACGGCTGGATCCAGCGGATCACCGGTAACCCATTGGGACAATCGTAGGATGAGTTTTTTCAGAAATTCATCGGCAATAGACTCGTCAAGGATGAGTCTGCTGGTGGCGGTGCATTTTTGTCCGCTAGACCGAAAAGCGCCGAACAGTACTTGTTCGCTGGCAAGATCCAGATCCGCATCAGCAAGCACTACCGAGGCATTCTTACCGCCCATTTCAGCTTGCACCGGTATTCCGCGCGCCGCTCCCAGAGCACAGAGTTTACGTCCAACTCCTGTAGACCCAGTGAATGACAATCCTGAAAGCTGTGGCTGATCCATAATTGAGTCCCCCAGCGAGCCAGGACCGATGATCAGGTTAAGCACTCCCTCCGGCAGGCCCGCATATTCAAAGGCCTGGACCAACCGCGTCGCCAACAACGGGACGAGGCTTGCAGGTTTGAACACCACGGTGTTCCCAAAAATCAGTGCCGGCGCAATTTTCCATGCGGGGATGGCTATCGGGAAGTTGAACGGCGTTACGATCCCCACCACGCCCAAAGGCTTATGGGACACCAGGATCTGTTCTCCCGCGCGAGGAGAGTGGAAGATACTTCCGCTGCTTCGTTCAGACTCCGCTGCGTAGTAGGACAGTATTTGCCCTGCCCTACGTACCTCGCCGATTCCTTCGGCGAGAGTTTTGCCCTCTTCGGTGGCCAGCTCGGTTCCAAACTGCTGCGCATGCTCGTTAAGATAAGCCGAGGCCCTAAGGAGATACCCTGCGCGTTCGGCCATAGGCGTGGCGGACCAGCTAGCCCTGGCACCCTCAGCTGCTGTGAAAGCCTCGGTGACCTGTCCGGTATTTGCGGCTTTTCCAGTGGCCACGAGAATCTCTGGGTCGGCTGCACTCGTCGAGACGATCTCGTCGGCTTGGCCGAGGTTCCACTGGCCATTTATATATTGGCGGAGAGTTACTGCGGTCTGCTGTGTCATATTTTTCGGCTTTTCTTGTACAGAAGATCTTTAGCGGAAGGCCGGAATGCCGGTGAGCTTATTACCAAGTATCAGCGTGTGCACTTCATCGGTTCCTTCGTAGGTACGCACGGACTCTAGGTTGTTGGCATGACGCAATGGCGAGTAGTCCAGAGTAATGCCGTTACCGCCCAAAATGGTTCGAGCTTCTCGACAGATTGCGATGGCCTCACGGCAGTTATTGAGTTTGCCCACTGAAATCTGGTGCAGATCCAGAGATCCGGCGTCCTTCTGACGACCAATATGTAGCGCAAGCAGGAAGCCCTTGTTGATCTCCAAGGCCATGTCGACCAGTTTCTGCTGTGTCATCTGGTAACCGGCCAGCGGCTTATCAAACTGCAATCGTTCTTGCGAATATTTCAACGCCACTTCAAAGGAGTCGCGTGCAGCGCCCATAGCACCCCAGATAATTCCGTAGCGAGCTTCATTTAGACAAGAGAATGGGCCCTTGAGACCGACCACGTTGGGAAGCACTGCGGTTGCCGGCAGACGAACCTCGGTCATTTCAATTTCACATTGTATAGAGGCACGCATTGAGAGTTTAGGCTCAATGGGTGTGGCTTTGAACCCGGCAGTCTTGGTGGGAACCACAAATCCGCGGATACCTTCGTCGGTTTGCGCCCAAATTACCGCTACCTGAGCAACGTTGGCCAAGCCGATCCAACGCTTCAGTCCGTTGAGTACCCAGTCATCCCCATCCCGGCGGGCGAAAGTTGTCATGCTAGAAGGGTCCGAACCCGCGGTCGGCTCAGTCAAACCAAAACAACCAATCGCTTGGCCCGCTGCCATCTGTGGCAACCATTCTTGTTTTTGCTCTTCCGAACCGTGCTTGTAAATGGCGCTCATGGCCAATGATCCTTGAACCGAGACGAAGGTGCGTAGTCCGGAATCTCCGGCCTCCAATTCGGCACCAGCTAGACCATATTCAACTGCTGAACGTCCTGCACAGCCGTAGCCTTCAAGGTGCATGCCAAGCAGGCCGAGCTTCGCCATCTCCGGTACGATTTCCAAGGGGAAAATGGCTTTTTCATACCAGTTCGCAATATTCGGCTTGATGTTTTCATTAACAAATGAGCGCACGTTGTTACGTAAGGCGAGTTCTTCGCCGCTGAGTAACGCATCAAAATTGATCAGATCGGCCGGATCTAGAGGTGCAGTCGACAGTGAATCATTCATGAAATTATCTCCTTTAGAGTTTGGTGGTGCTGAGAAAAGACTGCTGGTGTTCGCCTATGTCTGGAGGCACAAGACGGTATTCTGCTTTACTTCGCGAGAGGTTAATAGGACTTGCCACCTGTGTTGAATGCCGTCCGGTAGCTGAGTCCTCGATACTCACCAGCGGTTCCAGTCCGAGCGTTGCCGCGAGCTCTAAGGCTTCACCGACAGAGTTGACTTTGCCTGCTGGAACTCCAGCCTGCATTAGGCGATTTGTCCACCGACTAGCGCTGTCCTGAACGGTAATTTCTTCAATGAGCTCCTTGAGCTCGCGTCGATGTTTTACGCGCTCCAGGTTTTCAACAAAACGTTTGTCGATGGCGAGCTCAGGCACCCCTAGTTCTGCAACCAAGGCCGAGAACTGGCGATTATTTCCGACAGCGATCACCATTACTCCGTCCGCTGTTGCGAAGGTTTCATAAGGCGCGATACTCGGATGCGCATTGCCCAAGCGCGGCGGCGATTCACCAGTGGCTACGGTACTGCTGGCTTGATTCGTGAGTCCTGCCAGCATGGATGTCATCAGCGAAATATCTACCTTTTGCCCTAGGCCACTTTGTTCGCGTTCGCGCAGGGCAAGCAGGATTCCGGTCGTTGCATTCTGGGCCGCAAGTACATCGACTAAAGCCACACCGACTTTGCTTGGCGTCCCCTCTGGTTCTCCGGTAATACTCATCAATCCGCCGACAGCCTGAACCAGAAGGTCAAACCCTGGAAGAGTGGCACCACCCCGGTCACCGAATCCGGATATTGAGCAATACACCAGGCCGGGGTTCGTTTCCTTAACAGATTCGTAGTCGAGTCCGAATTGGGTGAGCACACCGGGACGAAAGTTTTGTACGAGCACATCTGCATCGTCAATAATTTTGCATAATTCGCGCAGTTCGTCGGAGTTTTTGAAATCAACGACAATTGCCTGTTTATTACGGTTCACTGCCGAGTAGTACGTGCTCACACCATCGCTGGTGACAGGTGGCAACCACCCTCGCGTTTCGTCCCCCGCGCGACTTTCGACTTTGAGCACCTCGGCCCCGAAGTCGCCCAGCGTCATGGTACATAACGGACCGGCAAGAATCCGCGACAGGTCTACGACCTTAACGCCTTGCATTGGTTGAGTCATGGGCCACCTACGATCTAATCCTAAAAAGTACAGTTACATGTTGCATGCAACTGTATGTCAATTAGATCTTGTGTTCAATAGCACAGGGAATAATCGGGGCTAAAAGATGAGCTCTTCCAAACGAGACAAGTACTGCTCATCGTCAAGCCCTGGCGTGCGTGCGCACACGGCTCGTACGAGCATTTGTGCAGTGCGCAAAACGTGATTCTGCATGGCGATCTGCGCGCCGGACGAATCACGATTCAAGATTGCGTTCATGAGCTCGTCACGGTCACCCGCTAGATCTTGGCTAGTTCGCGCCTGTGGGATCGTGACCTGCCCATGGGCTAAGACCAAATTGCGCAGCTCTCCGACAATGCCGTCAAGTTTTGCGTTACGCGCCAGCCCAAGTAAGTAAAGATGGAACTTTTTATCCGCCTCTAAGGTGGCGCGGCCATCTCCGGTTTGCCCCACCAGGATCATCTCGTGGTGCAGTTCGCGTAAGACTTCGAGATCAGCTTCACTGGCATTAAGTACCGCACGGGCTGCGGCTGGCGGCTCCACAACCAAGCGAAGTTGGAATACCTCGACAATATCGTCCAAGGAAATCTGATTCACGCGCACACCACGATTTTTCGCGACGGTCACAATGCCTTCTTTTTCGAGCAACTGCAACGCTTCACGTACCGGAGTACGCGAAACTCCAAGCTTCTCAGAAATAGCAATCGCCGAGTAGTGATTGCCCGGCGTCATTTCACCGGAAACAATCGCCGCACGAATCTTGGTGGTGACTTGATCCGTCAATGACTCTTTAGGCAAAATCGGTTGCATGCTACTCATATTGGAAGTCTAACTGTCCGGACTTCAATAACCCCGCAAAACTGACCGATGACCGCGCACCGAGTAGGGTTAAACCGTGACTTCACACAAAATAGCTTCCCTGCCTGAACTGGCTGAGACTCTTCGACTCACGGCGCTGAACGCCGCGCTACAGGCTGCTCCCGTAATACAAGGAGCATTTCGAAACAACATCACCGTTGAAGAGAAAACTAACAGTCATGATCTAGTCACCGCCGTGGACAAGCAAAGCCAGGAGATCATCACCAGCTCGCTGCGTACCGCTTTTCCGGACTCTTGGGTTCTTGGTGAAGAGAATATTGACATGGATTCGGGAACACCGGCGGCCGCCCAAGTGCAATGGATCGTTGATCCAATCGATGGGACCAGCAACTTCGTGCACGGCATTGCGTTTTTTTGCGTCTCTATCGCTGCGGCCATCGACAATCAGTTGGTTGCCGCAGTAATCGTCGACCCGATCTCTGGCGATCAATTTAGTGCTAACGCCGAGGCTGCATTCCTCAACAATCAGCGTCTTAGCCCGGGTCAACGTCCCGAGCAGGCACGAGCGAATCTGATGACCGACTACCCCGGCGCTGAATCCATGATTAAAGACGGACCTCTGGCTTTGGAACTATTCGGAGCATGGATTCACGACTTTGCCACGGTACGTCGCAAAGTGTCGGCCGCGCTGGCGCTCGCGCACGTGGCGGCCGGATGGTGCGACGCTAGTATCGGTTTTGATACCAAACCGTGGGACATCGCCGCCGGCGCACACCTAATTCGGATGGCTGGCGGGACTTATCGAGGTTTGGCTTTCGGCAAACAGGTCACTGCCGATCACCTCTGCGAAGGGTTCATCGCCCAAGGCCCCGGAGCTAATTACGAATCACTCAACAATGCTGCGCTGCGAGTACATCAACTGCGCACTCAGACGCGCTCCAATCAAATCTGACAATAGCGAATTTTTTACCAAAGCAGGGTAATTTCGCTGTCTTCGGTCGTACCATGAGGGCATGGCACCACATATCCAAAGGACTGCACATTCCGCCGTGCAGCATCATGGTGGCGGAGGGGTGATCATCGGAGGTATTGGGGCAATATTGCTCTTCGCGACCTTCGCAGTGATGTTGGCGATCCAGTCTCTGGACTGGGAACCATTGCTCATCGGTGTAAGTATGGGCGTTTCCACATTGCTATTCGGAGTGGTTTACCACTTCACGCATTAGCACAGACACCTTCGGCGCCCCCTTTCGAGGGCGCCGAAACTAGGTGCTATTCCCCTAGGTGGGTCGGCGCAAACATGCGTAGAAGCGTCTGCACAACGATCACATTAGGTCCTTCGCCCGCAAATGATTCACGTAGCGCCTCACCAATCTGATCTACTTCCACCAACCGCGCTGGAACCCCGAACGATTGAGCAAGCGCCACAAAATCGGGACGCGTTAGCTCGGTAGCTGTTGCCTTACCAAAAGCCCCTTCCATATATTCACGCAGAATTCCGTACCCGCCATCATCAACGATTAGCCATGTCACAGGCACGTTGTGTTGCTTCGCGGTGGCCAGCTCAGCGATTGAATACATGGACGAACCATCGCCCGATACAGCTAGAACTCGCGATTGTGCGGCCGAGGCACCCTTGATTTGCAGGCCAATGGAACCGCCAATGGCCGACGGGAATCCAAAGCCTAATCCACCGGCGCCTTGCGCCGAATGGAATTCACCATCGCGAGAGTCCCAGCAGCTCCAGCCCCAGTAAGCCGCAATCGTCATATCCCAGAAGGTCTGCATATCCGCTGGCACCGCTTCACGGATATCGGCCATGAACTTCTGTTCGAGGTCCAGCCCTTGTCCGCGCAATCGGTCCTGCACCTTGCCTAGGGTTTGAGCAACCAGTTGCGCCGGGCTTTGTCCGTGCCAGTCAGGGGTACTAGACAATTCAGTGGCGTTGAGTTTCGAGATTAGAAATTCCAACGCAGTCTTGGCATCAGCGCGGATTCCCAGGGCCGGGGTGTTTGACTCCAGCACCCGTGGCTCGGCATCGATTTGAATCATGTGTCCTCGAGGAGCCAGGGTGAAATAGTTACTGGACACTTCGCCTAGCGACGAGCCCACAACGACCAAGACGTCTGCGTCCTCTAAGACCTCGGTGACGTAGCGGTCCTCCACCCAAGACTGCAAAGAAAGCTCGTGTTCCCAAGGGAATGCACCATTGCCACCAGGGGTACAAAGCACTGGCGCATTAAGCTTCTCGGCGACCTGCAACAGTTCACTTGCTGCTGAGGCCCGTCGCACTCCACCACCGGCGACAATGACTGGTCGTTTAGCATCTGAGAGCCAGCGAACTGCCTCATCAATCAGCTCTACCCGGGGTGGATGCTCATAAGCCTCGGCCAGAGCATCGTGCACGGGTGGAACAAAGACCGGTGCTAGTAGGACGTCCTGCGGCACTTCAACCCAGACCGGACCCATCGGTACGGTTACCGCCTGGGCCCACGCATCTTGGATCGCCGAAGGTATACCGGAGGCGTGATGCACCGTTTGCTGGAACTTGGTGACGTTCGCAGCCGAAGCCTTCTGGTCATCAAGTTGGTGCAACATGCCTTTACGTCGTGCGCCCAAGCCATCCAGCGGGATCTGGCTTGCAATAACCACCATGGGTACACCGGTGGCGTAGGCTTCCTGCAATCCGGCCAGCGACGTCAGTGCTCCGGGGCCGGTGGAAAGGAAAAGTACTCCTACCTCACCGGTGGCGCGACTATAACCATCCGCGGCGAATGCCGAGTTGTTTTCCACCCGCGAAGAAATGAATTGCAGATTGGAGCGGGACAATGCGTCAAAAAGACCCAATGCATGTTGCCCGGGAATCCCGAAGACTGTTTTAGCTCCGAGAGCACTGAGCGTTTCAACAACGAGGTCACCACCGTTACGCTGCACTTCGTTGCTCATTAGCTGTTCTGTCCATTCAGCTGACGGTATTCACTGATCAAGCTGATCAAGTCATAGGTGACGTGCGAGGCCGCAACGCCCGTGAGCTCTGCATGATCATAGGCAGGTGCCACCTCAACGATATCGGCGCCCACAATTTTCATTCCACGCAGGCCGCGCAAAATCTCCAACAGTTCGCGGCTAGTAATACCGCCGGCTTCTGGCGTGCCAGTGCCAGGGGCATGTGCTGGGTCAAGAACGTCGATATCTACCGAGATGTAGAGCGGACGGTTGCCGATACGATCTCGCAGTTTGGCAACAATTTCTTTAACGCCCTGATAGTAGACATCTGAGCTGGTAACGATACCAAAGCCGAAACGCTTGTCATCTTCGAGGTCCTTCTTGCCGTAGAGGGGACCACGGGTTCCCACATGGCAGATCGCTTCAGTATCGAGGATGCCTTCTTCAACAGCACGACGGAATGGTGTGCCGTGGGTATATTCGGCGCCGAAGTAGGTATCCCAAGTGTCCAAGTGCGCATCGAAGTGCAACATAGCTACCGGTGCTCCTGCGCGCTGTGAGGCGGCACGCAGTAAAGGTAGTGCAATGGTGTGGTCACCACCGATAGTCACCAACGTTGCACCGTCCTCGGTCAGCTCCAGTGCGTTGTGTTCGATGGTCTCAATGGCTTCATTGATATTGAACGGGTTGACTGCCATATCCCCAGCGTCGGAGACCTGGCTCAAGGCGAAAGGCCAAACGTCGATGGCCGGGTTATAAGGACGGATCAATCGCGACGATTCACGCACGTGGTTTGCGCCGAAGCGGGCCCCGGGGCGGTAAGAAACACCGGTATCGAACGGAACGCCAACAATTTTGATATCCGACTTTGATACCTGATCTAGGCGTGGCAACCGTGCGTAGGTTCCACCGCCTGCGTAACGGGGAATGACGGCGGCATTGATGGGGCCGATGTTCCCATTTTCTTCGATCCGTACTTCTTTCATGAATGATTCCTCCCGGCACACCCAATCAAGAGTTGCCTAATATGAAACATGAGTTTCCTCCCATGCTATTTATTGGCGCGCCTACCGTCAAGGTGTATTCGTCCAGAATGGGGACAAGTTTGTAAACATTGAGAGCCCCACTCTCCCGCGCTAACGGAAAAGTGAGGCTCTCAAACGGTCACTTAGGCAAATTTTTAGTCGTGTCCATGAGGTCCTGCCTTGGAACATCCAACTCGTCGCGTAGTCGATGCCCCGGCTCGCCCTGCAGGAGAATGACGTGGGCCCCTGCAGACAGACCGAAACATTATCTTGAATATCAAATCTGGACTACAGGCCGCCCTACCCTCTTTCAGGTTGCTTAGCGGCCATGCCGTGCTAAATCCGCGGCACCGATCAACCCGGCATCCGCACCGAGCTGCGCACGGACAATGCGGGCATAGGGTCTATATCCACGTCCCGGGAGGAGTTTTTGGTACGTTGCCTCGGCCGTTGCAATCAGGGAAGTAGAAGCAGATCCCAGTCCCCCACCAATCACCACGACACCAGGATCCAGAACTGCTGCAAGGTTTGAGATCCCCAGTCCTAACCAATGCCCCATCTCTTCAATGAGTTCCATACAGGCTAGGTCACCATCGGCTGCCAAAGATGTCACCATCGCGCCGGTGACCAACGCAGGGTCCGAGGAGCAGGCGTCACGAAGATTATGCGCCCGGGGAGAGTTGAGCCGGACAAGCTCTGCGGCTTCGCGTCCCAGCGCGTTGCCTGAGGCATATTGCTCCCAACACCCGCGGTTGCCGCAGGGGCAGCGGTGCCCCTCTACTACTAAGGTCTGATGGCCGAACTCGCCGGCAACGCCAAAGCTGCCCCGTAAAATTCGATTATCAAAAATGATTGCGCCGCCAATGCCGGTGCCAAGCGTTAGGCAAACGCTGAGCTTTTCGCCGCGTGCGGCACCAAAACGATGCTCTGCCCATCCAGCAGCATCCGCATCATTGTTCAAGCTGACCTGGCGGTTCATTTTAGCTTCGAGACGTTCCAACACCGGCTCATCGCGCCAAGCAAGATGAGGTGAAAAAAGGACGTGAGAGCCACTTCGATTAATCCACCCGGCAGCACCGATACCTACTGGTAGGTGTTGGTTACCATCGCTCAGCTCAGTAACTACGGCGGCGATAGCATCTTCAGTCAAGGCTGCGTTCTGGCCCGGAGTGGGACGGAAACTTCGGCGTAGGATCTGGCCATTACCATCTACAACGCCCCCGGCAATTTTAGTTCCCCCGATGTCGATTCCGATCGCGAGGTTCTCGGCAGGCATGGTTTCCTCCCTCTGAGTGAGCGCTGTCTGGTGGTTAAGCTTTAAAGGACTTCTTACTGCTATCAACTATGGCCCGGTCCACTTCATGGAACCCGAGGGTGAAACCTAACGAGAGTACTAACGACTTGATGGCAATCTCGTCGAGTTCGTCTGCCACATATATGAGTTGTACCGGGCCAGCAAGCACCAGCAGCAACACGGTCCAAAGCCCATATACCCATGAAGTTTTAGCCTGAGCCATCTGTGGGTAGCGTGAGCGCCGGTAAATAGTGCGAAGCCCCAACACTAAAATTACGCCGGCAAGAATCCCTGCACCTAGAATGAAAAAATTACGTTGAGTGCGAATCAACGTCATGGTTACGCCAATGAGGACACCGAGAATTGCAGACATCCACCAATTGGCAGAGCGTAGTTCCGACTGTTCAGCCCGTGGCTCACTTTCCGTCACGGAGCTCCCTTCGGTTATTTAGCGGTGTCGATTAAAGTTGTTAACAGTGTTTCAAGGATACGCTTTGGAATTTATCTAGCTAAAACGGTCAGTTGAGCGTGGTGAAAATTTTCCCCAACAAACCGTTCAACCTCGCTCACAGTAAGAGAGTCCACGTGACTACGGCCGTCTGATCAGTTGTATTTTCCCAACTGTGTGGCTCGCGGCCCGGAAAAGTCACGGTGTCCCCGGCCTGCAATTCGATACGATCCTCGGGCAACACCAAGGTGAAACCTCCGGAAATCACATGCAACACTTCCACTTTGCAGTCCACCGAATATAGTTCGGCTTCACCCGCACCCTGTGGCGCGACCTCAGCCCTAATCATTTGCACACGTGTTTCGGTGCGTGGAGTAACAAGCTGTTCGGTGATTCCCTCACCGCCGAGGGCAATGCGTGGTGCGTCTTGAAGCCTCACTAGTTTTGTTTCGGGTACAGAAAAAAGTTGGCCAATTTCTAGTCCCAACACGTCGCAGAGCTTGAGCAATGTCGACACCGATGGGCTTGTCAGGTCTCGTTCGACCCGAGACAAGAAACCTTTAGTCAACCCCGACATCTCGGCAACTTGGTCGATTGTTAGCCGGCGCGTTTGTCGTACGCCTCGCAAGCGGGCGCCAATATTGATCGCTGTGCCGGTGGGTTCTACGGGCAGTGTTTTCATGCGCTCCCACCATTCTTGTTGCCAAGACTCCACGGATTGGTGGCCCTCGGTCTCAGATGTGGCCAAACCATTCTGATCAGACCCTTACATTGGGTCAGTTTACCAATAGGAAACCCGGACCCGCCTTAAGCAGTCGCGGTCCTGCTAGCCACACCACCTTAATGTCGTTTCGGTGCTATCCATTAGACGCGACTGAAATTAGACTCAGCGCATGGACACCAAAAACGATCCGTCCGCCCAAAGGCTTCGCGCATATTTGAATGAGGCGCGTAGCAACGTGCTGTGGAAGTGCGAGGCGCTGAGCGAAGAACTGGCCCTCCGTCCGATGACGCCTACCGGCACTCACATGCTAGGCATCGTGCACCATCTAGCAGTGACCGAATATGGTTATTTCGGTGAATGTCTAGGGCTGGTCCCTAACGATGATCAGGTACTCCAATTACTGCAAAGCACGGATTCACAAATCGATTTTTTGCCTCCGGCAGATTACTCGGTTCAAGACGTATTAGACCTGTACCGAAAATCCATCGCCTTCGCCGAAGCGGCGTTGGATAATTCAGAGTTATCCTCTCCGGCCCTCATCCCTTGGTGGTCGGTCCATCGCCATAGCACCGTAGAACATCTCATCGTCCATATGATCTCAGAGACCTCTAGGCACGCGGGACAGCTTGATATCGTTCGTGAGTTGCTCGACGGTCAGGTTGGTCTTCGGGAACAGGCCCTAAATCTCCCGAGCTACAGTTCCGCTCAATGGCAAGAACAATATCGGCACTTGCAACAGCTTTCGCAAGAGGCCATCCAGCGTTAGTAGGGCGTCCAGTGGTTACGTCTTCGGCGAGCGCAGGGCCGGTAATCCTAGTATTACGTAGCACTACGCGGGCGCAGCTGGCGTCGGTGTAGCATCGTAATGTTGCTTCACGAGATGCGGCGTCAAGCTCCGACTGGCCGCACACCAACCCCAGGTTCATGGGTGGTTCGGATGAAGAAGCGGTCCGTACGCCGACCGGCTGCGGGCAAGAGCTCTCTTGAGGGTACGTGCTGCCATGAGTATCAATGTTCTTCCGATTATCGATCTGCAAACCGGTCAGGTGCAGTTTCCGCTGCATGGGGTCTGGGTCAGTTATTTTGTTACTAATCCTCGACGTCTCGCCGAATCACTGACGCGCACCGTACAAACCCCTAGTTTTGATGTTTCCCGAGAAGAACTCTCTGTTTTCATCGCATGCTCCGGGCATAATCGCGGTATTGCCCGTGTATTTAGCCTTGCCAAATTCCCAGCTCTGACTTCGCTCACTAAACTGAACAGTTGAACCTACCTCGGATCATTAGCCTGCCTACTAGATCCACTCTGTCTCAGGAGACTCATCCCCGTGATGACCCAAAGCTCAACACCCCAACCAACCAAGGTACAAGTACGTCGCTGGCGTAAATATATGGCCGACGAAGTCGCCGAAGGTGCGATCTACCGCGAACTAGCGGTCAAACGCACCGGGCAAGAACGCCAGATTTTGCGCGGACTGGCCGAAGCCGAAGAACGCCACGAAAACTACTGGCGCGCAAAACTAGGCGAGCATGCCCGACCGGTCCGCCCCTCGCTGCGTCGGACTATGTTGCGTTTCATGGCCCGCCATTTTGGTTCCGTCTTTGTTTTGGCGTTAGCCCAGCGCGCCGAAGGTAATTCTCCCTACGCCACCGATCAAGATGCCGCCCCGCAAATGGCTGCAGATGAACAGGTGCATGAGGAGGTTGTTCGTGCCTTGGCGACCGCGGGCCGAACCCGTCTATCTGGCAACTTCCGCGCAGCGGTCTTCGGAGCCAACGATGGTCTAGTTTCAAATTTGGCGTTGGTCATGGGTATTGGCGCTACGGGGGTGGCGTCCTCATTTGTGCTCTTCTCCGGTATTGCCGGTTTGCTGGCAGGTGCGCTGTCCATGGCAGCCGGCGAGTTCGTCTCGGTGCGCTCCCAACGTGAACTGCTCTCCGCATCACGTCCCACTCAGGTCACACTCTCTGCGGCTCAGAACCTAGATTTGGACGCGAACGAATTGGTCCTGATTTATAAGGCCCGAGGGATGAACGATGAGGATGCAGAGCACCGTGCCGCCGAACGCATGGGTCTATTCACTTGCGATTGCAACCCCTCGTTCTCGCTCCACCCGGAAGTACACTCGGCTGAACTTGAACGCGAACATGAGGAACTTGGATCGGCTCCCGGAGCGGCCATGTCATCCTTTATGTTCTTTGCCTCTGGCGCGGTTATTCCAATTCTTCCCTATATCTTTGGGCTCTCTGGCCTTGCCGCGGTGATTGTAGCCGTCGTCTTAGTCGGTATTGCGTTGCTTCTCACCGGAGGTATTGTCGGTTTGCTCTCCGGGGCTTCCCCAATCAAACGCGGTATGCGTCAGCTTGCCATTGGTTTGGGTGCTGCTGCGGTTACGTACTGTCTGGGTCTGCTCTTCGGAACTTCGGTAGCGTAGCGCTCGCTGCTTGTCTGGCCGTTGCCCATTGGGGCGGCGGCCAGAAGTTTTTTAAAACTGTCTTGTCTCAAGACAGCGGTGACACTTCTGTATCAGGACATCGGTAACACTCGCTGTCTCAAGACTTCGGTAACACTTACCCCTTCTCGGAGCTGGTTCGAAAGCTGACAGTCGCTTGAGCGATACCGACATACTTCGTTCCTTGAGCAGGTCGAGGAAAATCTGCTATCAGCTCACCGTCTTCAGTTGAGACGAGGATATTCTCCGGATCCCAATCCACCAGCACCACGCGCGAACCCATACGGGAGGTCAGGTGGAAGGTGATTTCACCCAGTCTCAATGTTCCGTTCGTGTAGACCTTCATCTTCCGGTGCCCGTTCTCACCCAGAGATTTGATTGCGCCGCGTAGCTTGCCAGGATCAACCACCTGATTGGTAACTGCTGCAGTCTCGGCTCGTGCAATAGCTTCTGTATTGCTGATCGCATCATCAATCCGCTCGGCATACACAGCAACGATTCGGGCTGTGGCATCGGCTTCGATTGCTTGGTCAACCACAGGTAGCTTCAGGCCGGAGCCCCCATCGCTGGGGCGAGGCTCTGCCGCGAGCTCGGTAGCATCCCACGATTGTTGAGGCGTAATCCTCCCCGGCAACCCTTGGTGAGGACGCTGGGTGTTGTAGATCAGGTCGAAGCGATCCACGAATTCTTGCAGTTGCTCAAGGCTCTGCGCGATTGGCTGCTTGTCCAGCCATTTGAACAGGGTCTGATGGAAGCGCTCGTTCTTGCCCTGAGTGGTAGGCCGTCCCGGCTTACCAGTGATGGCCTTGACGCCCAAGGAAGTTACATACGCGACCAGCTGACCGACCCACCCATGGCGAGATGGATTTAGGGCCAGCCCGTTGTCTGATAAGAGCCTTTGCGGAACACCATGTGCTGCGATACCTTTGCGCATCACAATCAAGGCGTCTTCACTGTTTTCGCTGCGTGCCACATGCGTGGCGACGGCCAAACGGGAATGATCGTCTTGCAGTTGGAAGATCACGCATTTACGCCCACCGGTGAGGACATACTCCGTAGCATCCAGCTGCCAACAAGCATTCGGTGCCGGATAGACGAAACGGCGGTACGCAGCGCGTGGCCGCTTATTCGGAGAGGAACGAGCCACGTTCATTTCACGAAAAGTTCTCGCTAATGAAGCGATGGACGGCGCCGGGAAACCCAAGGAAATCATCTTGTCATGCACACTGATCGGGCCGTGGTCCAGACCGGAGGCTTCTAACGCAGCACGTACTGCTACCGCCTGCTTTTTGGAGTCTTCGGTGATTCGGGTCGGAGAGGTTTTCGGGCGGCGTGAACGCGGCTCCAAGACGGCGTCTTGCCCATCGGCTTTGGCGATCGCACGGAGCTTGTAGAAGGTTTTGCGGCTGAGTTGATGCTCGTCGCAGAACGTGGTCACGGCACCACGTGGGGCATCATCAGGCCATTGGGCTATTGCTAGACGGGTCCGCGGATCAACCGGTTCGTTACTCTTCACTGACCTAGTCGAGCGGATGCAGCGGGTTTCATGCCAGTTACTGCTGGAAGTTATTAATTATGGGTGGAAGTGTCACCACTAAAAACCCCGGAACTGTCACCGATGTGTTGATACAGAACTGTCACCGATGTCCTGCGACATAACAAAGTTTTTTAAAACCGTGTGCGGCGACGCAACGGAGTCATGGTTTCAATGAATGCGACCGCTTCATCCACGGTGTCTACCAACGCAATTCGCTCTTCCATGGCGCGGCCCACGGCCAGCGCTTGCAACAGAGGCCAGACCGGTAGCTCCTCGCGCCAATGTTTGTCTCCGACCAAGACGATAGGGGTGACGCGCGCACCGGTCGCATAGTAGTTTTCGCAGGCATCTTGGAAAATTTCTTGGACGGTCCCGGCGGCTCCTGGCAACACTATGATTCCGCCGTTTGATTGTTCGAGCAAGATCGCTTCACGAATTGAATTCGTGAAGAACTTGGCAATATGCGTGGCAAAGAGGTTCGGAGGCTCATGCCCATAAAACCAGGTGGGAACGCCCAACGAATGATTTTTGCTAGGAAATTGCTCACGCACTCGTACCGCCGTGCGCGCCCACAAGGTGCGGTGACGGATGGCATCAGGCGCCTGCGCCAAAATGTCCAACGCCGCAACGATGTCTTGGGGCTCATAGTCTGCAAGCCAAGCACCTGCATTGGCGGCTTCCATCGCACCAGGACCTCCACCGGTCACAATCGAATAGCCCGTACGGGTGAGGCTGGCCCCTAGCTTAACTGCATCGGCAAATTCTTGGGTTCCGCGTTGAACCGCATGCCCACCCATGACCCCAATCATCGGGGTGTTGGCGAAAACTCCGTCGTACACCGCGTTTAACATTGCCTGCCCAATATGGTGGTCATGCAATGTGCTAGCCATCGCCATGTCGTCCGTAGCAAATTTCAGCGGTGATTTAGCTTGTGAATAGGTATATATCTGCGCATCAGGCACCTGCGCATATGGAACTTCTTTGATCCCTGAATACAGTTCATACGGGGTATATAAATCTCGTTCGGAAATGTCAAAAGGCAGTTGCGCTCCGCTACTCATGCAAAGCCCACCGGTAGCTTCAACCAGAGCACGCCCATGGGAGGAGAAGACACAATCGATAAAAAGACAGTCTGCTAGATCAAGAGCACCCAGGACCGAGTCTCTTGTCTGCAAATCAACCCGGTGTACACGCCAGTTCCTGGCACGTGCCAACTGGGTATCGAGAGCTTCGGCGGCTAGCCTGTCGAATTCCACCAAAGTGGTGATATTGACTGCACGGGCGGGGATATACGGCCACACTTGAGACATGTAACTAAGCTACCGCGAATACGGGTGATTATTCACAGTTAGGGTTCTCAACTTCCACCAGCGCGCGGAACGTGAAACGATGAGAGGATGACTGATTCTGTGCCACCACTCATCGACGCAAGGCACCTACTGGCGTACTTGGGCGACGTTCCATTCTTCTTCGGGCAGCAGCTCGCCAAAAAAGACGAATCGGTAGTTGACGTCGCTTTTGATGAAAGCAGTAGCGTCATCTCCGGCACTATCGTAGAAGACGACCAGCAGTTTGCCTCCACTATCACGGTGGTTCGAAGTGCAACTGGCTGGACCGTAGAAAGTACCGACTGCAGTTGTAACAAAGGATCGGTCTGCCCTCATGTCGCGGCTCTCGCGCTGACTGCAAATAAGATTGCAAACCAACCACGTCCGTCAATGGCCGAGGCGAAAAGAACCGTTTCTGCTTGGTCAACTCAGGTAGATACCTGGTTTGAGGAACCAGAACCGGGTCCATCCGAGGGACTCTTAGGTTCTCCCAATGATCCTGTAGTGGCTATGGCCCTGCAGTTCATGGTTTTTGACTCTAAAAATACTTCTCAGCAACAACAGTGGATGCCCTCCGGTTCGGTGCCACACCCCACTCGGAACAAGCGATTCCGCTTAGGCGTTCGCCCCATGGTGCGTAATTCTGAGGGCCGCTGGGTTCGTGGCCAGCTTCGGTGGACCACCATTGCCTTTAAAACTTACGGCTGGAACTTGCTTCGCGGCCAGCACCATTGGTTTACTCGCTTTGCAGCCCTGGCACGGGGCAATACACAGCTGCAGTTCAAGGTCGATGAAGATTGGCTGTTTTTAGACGAGTACGCTTCCAACTTGTTGTGGCCAATGCTCGACGAGGCGCAAGAGCTTGGAATCGAGCTCATTGCCACCCGTCACGAGACCACCGTAAACATTGATCGCCAGTCTCGTTTTGAGCTTCTGGCCAGCCTGACGGAAGATCAGTCTCTCAACGTTGCGGGCCAACTGCACATTGCTGGACAAAGCCTAAGCCTTAACGCAGAGTCCCCCGCGGGAACCGTCGCTGATCATGGTTTTTACGTCGAACTTGATGCTCCAGACCAAATATGGTTGGCGCCTAGCGACGAAATAATTCCTGCCCAGCACCGCCGTTGGTACCAGAATCGTGAACCGCTACAGATCCCTGCAGACCAAATGCAGGACTTCTTTAATGAGTCGTATGCTCGACTTGCGCGCCGCTTTAGCTTGCGCAGCATTAGTGAAGGACTGGTACTGCCCTCGCTGGCGCCACCTGAGGTTCATGCCACGGTGAATTTCAGTCGTGAAGAACAAGCCGACGGCACGGTCAAAGATTCGGCAGCTATTTACTTCCAGATCCGGTACCCAGGGGTCCCCTACGACCACGAAGTTTATGATGCGCAAGCAGAGCAAGCGCTATACCGGACCGTTAACGACGTTTTTGAGAAGCACACCGACACCAGCAACCACGATCTGTCCTCAAGGTTCTTCGCCGGAGAACATATGATCACGTTCGTTTCGGATCTGCTTCCTGCGCTGCGCGGTCTATCCATTATGAAAATCACTGAGGAAGGAATCCGCCCGGTATACCGTCAGCTGCGTGAACTTCCACAGCTGAAAATCAATGCCGTGAGCCACGAACGTAATGACTGGCTGGACTTAGGCTTGCTCATCACCGTTGGTGACCACGAGGTTCCTTTCTCCACCATCATGGAGGCACTGACCAGCGGTTCCATGAAGGTCAAGCTGCCCGACAACACCTGGTTCTCATTGGATCATCCTCTGTTTGCCAAGCTGAAGTCGCTTGTCGACGAAGCACAATCCCTCAACGACAAACCAAAAGACGCGGACTTGAAGCTCTCAGTCTTCCAAGTCTCGCTCTTTGACGAGTTTGATGAGCTGGCCGAAGGTATCGACGGGGCTGACCTCTTTATAGGGCGCATGCGTTCGCTGCTACGTGTGGCAGAGGGCGAAGAAGCTCAAGTACCGGACACCCTTAACGCTACGCTTCGCCCTTACCAGGTTGAGGGATTCCAGTGGCTTGCGCGTCTGTATCAAGGCGGATTCGGCGGAATCCTCGCCGATGATATGGGGCTGGGTAAAACCTTGCAGACCATTGCTTTGATGCTTCATGCCCGCAAACTCTGGGACGACCCAGAGCATATGGCCACTCTTCCCGCAGCACAACGAATGAGCGCGCCGTTCCTTGTCGTGGCTCCAAGCTCGGTTGTATCAAACTGGGAGATGGAAATTAAACGATTCGCCCCAAGTTTGAGGGTGATTACGGTGGAGGGAACTTTCGGTTCAGAACATGAGCTGAAAGAACTGGTGGCAAACTATGATGTCATCCTGACGACCTACACCTTGCTTCGCCTGAACGATGAGGTCTATGAGGGGCAACGCTTTGCTGGCCTTATTCTCGATGAGGCACAGTTCGTGAAGAACCGTTCAACGAAGGCTCACCGCAGTGCGGTCAATATCCAGACAAACTTCAAACTGGCTGTGACTGGTACTCCTATGGAGAATAACCTCTCTGAACTAGGGGCATTGTTGTCTCTGACCTCCCCGTCGCTGTTCATGAACTCCAGTCGTTTTAACCGTCAGTTTGCTCGACCTATCGAGGTGCTCGGCGATCGCGAAACGCTACAGCTTTTACAGCGCCGCGTGAAGCCATTCATGCTGCGCCGTACCAAGGAGTCTGTGGTGCTGGACCTTCCTGCTAAGCAGGAGCAGCAGGTCCTAGTTCGTTTGAGTGACGAACATCAGCATGTCTATGACACTCATCTGAACCGCGAACGCCAGAAAATTCTGCACTTGGTTGAAGACCTGGACCGCAACCGCTTTACGATCTTCCAGTCGCTCACTCATTTGCGGATGCTTGCGTTGGAACCATCCCTAGTGGATCCTGAACTTTCAGAGATCCCAGGTTCGAAACTGGAAGCGCTCTTTGAGCAACTTGAGGATGTGCTTAGCGAAAATCACCGCGCCTTGGTCTTCTCGCAGTTCACCTCTTACTTGAAGATTTTTGCTGCGAAGCTAGAAGCGCAGGGTATTCCCTATGTGTATCTGGATGGCAATACTCGAAACCGCGCCAAGGTAATCGAGCAGTTCAAGGACGGCGAAGCTCCATTGTTCTTGATCTCGCTGAAAGCCGGTGGTTTCGGTTTGAACCTGACCGAGGCTGATTACTGCTTCCTCCTTGATCCATGGTGGAACCCTGCCGTGGAAGCTCAAGCCATTGACCGCACACACCGCATCGGTCAGACCCGTCAGGTGATGGTCTATCGCATGATTGCTCAGGGAACCATTGAGGAAAAGGTGGTGGCCTTGCAGGACACCAAACGGAAGCTGATCTCTACCGTGATGGATGAGGCCGATGGTTTTTCCAAGGCTTTGACGGCTCAGGATATTCGCGGGCTGCTTGAGTAACAGCTTGATTACATCTGTGCTGTTTGACGGGCTTTTACCAGCGAATCGCGCTATATTCAATATGTCTCGTTGCGTGTTCTCTGCCACACTGAGCGTACGCAAAGAGGTAGCCTCGGAGGTCTTCTCCGGTGGCATAACGCAAGATGAAGGCGGTTATAACCGTGTCCCTGATTAAATCGGAGACTCTGAGTGCACCGAGCGACGACTGGATGAGCGCGTCGGTGAGCACCGAACAAGACCGTGTGGTGATTGAAACCGAGCAGGAACGTCTATCCCTAGACAACGAACGACTCCTGGAAAAAATCCGGCGAGTTATCGCTTCGCCGCTCGAGGAGATTTTCTATAACCCGAAGCACCGCATGCTGTTAATTCCGGGAGCCTTCGCTGTCATCGGCTCCTCCTTTTTGAGGGTAGACACCGATGCGGCGGCTGGCCTACGCGGCTAGTATTCTTCCCACCGTATGCCCCAAGATACCTACAGGCAGTCTTGGGGCATCTTTATGCCCTGAAACTTCGTGAAAAACGTGCGTTATCCGAAGACTACTGAGGGAAAGTCTTGGCATTTGCCTCATTCAGGACACTGCTAATCTTCATTTTTCCGACGTTTTCGCTAGCTATCCGACTCGATATCCCAAGTATTGACGAGCACTAACCCTTGAACCGCCGTAGCAGAAACCAACCACGAGACTTTGAAACTGGGCAGATCTCGGTTTGATCTGTGTTATATATCGCAAATTCCTCATGGAAGGACTGGGCTATATCTGCTGGTTCTCGGTTATTATTCCCTTCTGCACGTTGATAATTCGACGTGGTTGATCCTAAAATTTCGACGTGAAACTAGCCGCGCAGATCGATTGCATTATGCAACTAATCGCCTAGTCAGCCTATATTCCTCGGGGTTCTTCCGTATTGCAATTGGACTCATGGAGCATGGCGCAACATTCGAGCCCCGCTGACTCGGATGCATTAACCTCCAAAACCAATACAAATGCTTTACTCCACGCGCAAGTGCCATTGCGTATTTTGCTAGTCTTGTTGCTTGTCCGATTATGCACTTCATCGTTCGTTGAGCAATCGTCGCCAGTGATCTGGGGAGAATTCGATCCAGCCTGCAGAAAGTTTCTGAGGCTAGGCCATCATGTGGCACGATTCCCCGTAGCCTTTCAGCACAGGAAAGCTGAGCGACCTAGAGCATACGAGAAGATTAAGAAAGATATGAGGAGTGAAGCTTATGGAAGCAGCGAATACTCGTGGGCCGAAATTTTTCAAGAAACGCCGGCTGAAGGTAGAGGACGTCAACGTTGTTGACGATTCGATGCTCAAAAAAGCAATCGGCGGTACCGTTGTCGGCAACTTGATGGAATGGTACGACGTCGGCGTCTACGGATACCTAGCGGTAATTATCGGCAAGTTATTCATGCCAGATACCGTTGCCCCGTCCATGCAGACCCTATTTAGCCTCGGTGTTTTCGCCGTAACCTTCGTGGCACGCCCACTAGGCGGCGTCATCCTTGGACAGCTCGGTGACCGTGTCGGCCGCCAGAAGATTCTTGTCTTCACACTCCTTATGATGGCCTTGGCGACGTTTGGCATCGGTATTTTGCCAGACTACTCAGTTTGGGGCGTCGCAGCACCAATTCTTCTCGTCGTCCTGAAGCTGGTTCAGGGCTTCTCCACCGGTGGTGAGTATGCCGGCGCCACAACCTTTATCACCGAGTATGCACCGGATAAGCGTCGCGGTTACTATGCGTCGCTTCTGGATCTCGGCTCATACATGGGCTTTGCCGTGGGTGCAGCCTTCGTCTCGATCCTCCAGCTAACCCTCACCGAAGACGTGATGGAAGGCTTCGCTTGGCGCATACCGTTCTTAGTTGCCTTGCCCCTTGGTGTCATCGCCCTGTGGTTCCGTTCCAAGATCGAGGACACTCCAGCATTCAAGGAAGCTCAGGAAGCAGCCAATCAGGTCAGCGACGACGCCAAGAACTCTGCAGATGCTCCGAAGGGTGTCATCGACCTGGTCAAATCCTATTGGCGTGAACTGCTCACCGGTTTCGTTTTGGTTTCAGCGGCAAACACCGCGGGCTACGCACTAACCAGCTATATGCCAACGTATCTGACTGAAACCTTGAAGTACGATCCGGTGCACGGTAACTTGCTGACCTTGCCTATTCTGGTGGGCATGTCTTTGTGCATCCCATTAGCGGGCCACTTATCGGACAAGATCGGTCGCCGTCGCGTGCTGTTCATCGGTTCGGTCTCCGCGGTGCTACTAGCCGCTCCGGCATTCTTGTTCATGATGCACGGAGCCATCTGGTCCACTCTGCTTGGCCTAGCCCTACTGGCGATCCCAGTGACATTCTACGTCTCTAACCTCGCCTCCTCGCTGCCTGCGCTGTTCCCTACCTCTTCTCGCTATGGTGGAATGGGGATCTCGTATAACTTTGCAGTCGCTATTTTTGGTGGCTTCGCTCCGTTCATCATGCAAGCCCTTGTGACAATGTCAGGCTCTTCACTGGCTCCTGCCTTCTGGGTTATGGGGACGTCCGTAGCCGGCTTTATTGCCGTGTGTTTCCTCAAAGAATCAGCACGCAAACCACTTCCGGGTTCTATGCCGTCGGTAGCTACCGATGCTGAAGCCGTTGAACTAGTGAAAACTCAGGATGAAAATCCAGATCTTGACGTTGATGCTTTATTTGATGAGGCACCAGCGAACCCCTAACGCACTGGTTTTTGATTGACCAACGGCCACCGTCCCAGATATCTGGGACGGTGGCCGTTGGTTTCTGCTCTGTCTATTCCCCTGGGATCCCGCAACACTGCGAACCCTATAAAATCTTCACGGGATACAGAAAGGGCCTGGTTGCGGATCTTTACCGATCCGCAACCAGGCCCTCAACTTAGTTTCAGCTTAGAGAGCAGCGAAAACTTCGCGTAGCAAGCGAGCAGCCTCTGAAGGAGTCTTGCCCACCTTCACGCCTGCAGCTTCCAAAGCTTCCTTCTTTGCCTGAGCGGTACCGGCAGAGCCGGAGACGATGGCGCCTGCGTGGCCCATGGTCTTACCCTCTGGGGCGGTGAAGCCAGCCACGTAGCCAACAACTGGCTTGGTGACGTTAGCCTTGATGTACTCAGCGGCGCGCTCTTCAGCATCGCCACCGATTTCACCGATCATGACAATAGCCTTGGTCTCTGGGTCAGCTTCGAACGCTGCCAGTGCATCGATGTGGGTGGTGCCGATCACTGGGTCACCGCCGATTCCGATTGCGGTCGAGAAGCCAAGATCGCGCAGTTCGTACATCATCTGGTAGGTCAGGGTACCGGACTTGGAAACCAAGCCGATTGGGCCCTTCTGGGTGATGTTGTTCGGGGTGATACCGACCAACGCTTCACCTGGGGTGATGATACCTGGGCAGTTAGGCCCGATGATGCGGGTGATCTGGTTACCGTCGGCGTCAACCTTCGACTGTGCCAGAGCCCAGAACTCAGCGGAGTCCTGTACTGGAACACCTTCGGTGATGACAACAACGAGACCAACTTCAGCCTCGATAGCCTCAACTACAGCGTCCTTGGTGAACTTAGGTGGCACGAAGACGATCGATACGTCTGCGCCGGTTTCAGCCTTGGCCTCAGCCACGGTGCCGTACACCTTGATGTCCTGGTCACCGTGGGTGACGGTGGTGCCAGCCTTGCGGGCGTTCACGCCACCGACAATGTTGGTGCCAGCCTTGAGCATCAGGGCGGTGTGCTTGGTGCCTTCGCCGCCGGTGATGCCCTGGACGATGACCTTAGAGTCCTTGTTCAGGTAAATGCTCATTGTTCGCTTATCCCTCTTACTTCGCTGCGTTGGCGAGCTCGGCAGCCTTGTCGGCGCCCTCATCCATGGTTGCTGCCACAGTTACCAATGGGTGGTTGGCTTCGGCCAAGATGGCGCGACCCTCTTCAACGTTGTTGCCGTCTAGACGAACAACCAGTGGCTTGTTCGCTGCGTCACCCAAGGTGTTCAGCGCGCCAACGATGCCGTTTGCGACAGCGTCACACGCGGTAATGCCACCGAAGACGTTAACGAAGACCGACTTGACCTGTGGGTCGTTCAGGATGACGTCAAGGCCATTAGCCATGACCTCAGCCGATGCTCCACCACCAATGTCCAAGAAGTTAGCAGGCTTGACCGAACCGTGGTTCTCGCCAGCGTAGGCAACAACGTCAAGGGTCGACATAACTAGGCCAGCACCGTTACCGATGATGCCTACTTCGCCGTCCAGCTTGACGTAGTTCAGGCCTGCTGCTGCAGCCTTGGCTTCCAGTGGATCAGCCGCGTCCTTGTCTTCCAGAGCTTCGTGATCTGGGTGACGAACCTCGGAGGCGTTCTCATCCAGGGACACCTTGCCATCAAGGGCAACGATGTCACCGGCACCGGTCTTCACCAGTGGGTTAACCTCAACGAGGGTGGCGTCTTCTTCCTTGAATACAACCCAGAGCTTCTGGATGGTATCTGCGACCTTGGCGCGCAGTTCTTCAGGGAAGTTAGCTTCAGCGACGATCTCGGCAGCCTTGGCTGCATCGATGCCAACCAACGGGTCAACGGCGACCTTAGCCAAAGCGTCGGGGCGCTCGACAGCGAGCACCTCGATCTCCATGCCACCTTCTACCGAGCACATGGCCAGGTAGTTTCGGTTTGCACGGTCCAGCAGTACCGAGAAGTAGAACTCCTCAGCAATGTCGGCGCCCTGAGCGATCATGACCTTATTGACGGTGTGGCCCTTGATGTCCATACCGAGAATGTTGGTTGCGTGCTCGAAAGCTTCGTCTGCGGTCTTGGCAACTTTAACGCCGCCAGCCTTACCGCGGCCGCCAACCTTGACCTGTGCCTTAACTACAACTACGCCGCCAATCTTCTCAGCTGCGGCTTTAGCTTCTTCCGGGGTGTAAGCGACGATGCCGGCAAGCACGGGAACGCCGTGTGCCTCGAATAGATCGCGCGCCTGGTACTCATACAGGTCCACGGGTTTGTGTCCTTCGTTCGAAGTTCATGCTGACTCGCGACATGGCCATAGATCGAGATCTATGCCATGCCTTAGAGAGCGCACCGCAACTATCGGCAGTCATACGGCGCCGTAGCCGTGCGCACTTCTCAGACTATCCCTAGTTTTGCAAACTTCCCACTTTTACAGCACGTAGAGAACTTTCCGTGAAGTTTCCGCGCAAGCGAAAACTTCATTACTTACCCCAAATAATTCGCGGTTATTCGACGATTTCCAATGGTGCATAGCGCAGTAGGAGCCGTTTTTCAGAATCCACAAATTGCACTTTTGCAACCGTTTTGTCTCCGGCTCCTTCTATGGCAATAACAACTCCCAAGCCAAAGCCGGAATGTTTTACGTTTTGTCCAACCTTTGGAACGACAATTTCTTTGTTTTGCTGTACACGCTGTTTTGCGACGGGCGCGGCGTTATGCCCCCGGGAGATTGCATTAGATGCGGTACCTGCCGCCCAATGCGATCCACGATCATAACGACTGGTGGCGAAATTCACCGTTCCGCTACCCGAACCCCACCCGGAAGACATTGACCCTTCACGTTTCCATTCCAATAAGTGGGACGGAATTTCGTCAAGGAACTGGCTTGCAGGGTTGTACTGCGATTGCCCCCAGAGGCTACGCTGTTCAGCCCGAGTGAGGTACAAGCGTTCTCTGGCACGAGTTAAACCTACATAGGCCAACCGACGCTCCTCGGCCAGTTCTTTTTCGTCGGTCAGGGACCGCTGATGCGGGAAAATACCGTGTTCCATACCGGTCAAAAAGACCACAGGAAATTCTAGGCCCTTAGCCGTATGCAAGGTCATCAAGGTGACCACACCTTCGCGAGCAGCCATTGCGGCACCCTCGTCATCTGCGGGAGCTTCAGGGATCTGGTCAGCGTCGGCTACCAAGGCCACACGTTCCAAGAATCCTTCAAGCCCACCTTCTGGTTCATCTTTGACATAGTCTCGAACCACCGCGATCAGCTCTGCAAGGTTCTCCACCCGTGACTCATCTTGAGGGTCACTGGACGTGCGAAGTATCTCGAGATAACCGGTCTGCTCCAAGACAGCTTCGAGCGCCTCGGCAGGACTGGAACCATCGGCTACGACCTTGAGGTCATCCATCAATGACACGAAGGCCGCGGTCATTTTTATACCGCGAGTACCTAACCCCGGGGCCTCATCCGAGCGTCGCAAGGCATCCATGAACGAAATCCGATCCCGTTCGGCGAGCGCTGCCACGGCACCTTCAGCACGGTCACCGATACCGCGCTTGGGCTCATTGAGAATTCGACGAACGTTTATGTCGTCTTCCGGGTTAACTAGTGCACGAAGGTAGGACAGCGCGTCTTTAATCTCTTTACGGTCGTAGAATCGGGTTCCGCCGACGACTCGGTATTTCAGGTCCACACGCATTAGCTGTTCTTCCAATGCACGCGATTGAGCATTGGTCCGGTAGAAGATAGCGACATCGCCAGGGCGTACGCTTTGCTCATCATTGAGTCGCAGAATTTCTTCCGCAATCCAGCGAGCTTCATCGCCTTCGGATTCACCTACGTACCCAATGATCGGCTCGCCATCTCCGCTGGCGGTCCACAGACGTTTGTCGTTGCGTTCAGGGTTGCGCTTGATAACCTCGTTGGCTGCAGAGAGGATGTTCTGCGTCGAACGATAGTTCTGTTCGAGTTTGATCGTGGCGGCGTCCGCATAGTCTTTTTCGAATTCCACGATATTGCGTATATCTGCCCCGCGGAAAGCATAAATAGACTGGTCGGAGTCGCCAACCACGGTGAGCTCCCCTGGTGTGGTTAACCCGTCTGGGCCGGTGAGCTCACGCACCAGCGAGTACTGTGCGTGGTTTGTATCCTGATACTCATCGATTAAGACATGACGAAAACGCCGACGGTAGTTATCCGCCACTGCAGGGAACGCCCGGAACATGTACACGACCTGACCAATCAGGTCGTCGAAGTCCATGGCGTTCGCGGCACGCAACCGGCGAGTATAGCCACGGTAAACCTCGGCCACGGCTAGGGCGAAGGGGTCATGGGCGTTAATCGTCGCGGAGTAGTCTTCTTCATCAATCAATTCATTTTTGAGTGAAGAAATCTTATGAGCGATAGCCTTCGGGGCAAACCGTTTCGGGTCGATGTCTAGACCCTTGGCGATTAACGTAATAAGCCTCAGTGAGTCCGCAGAATCGTAGATCGAGAAATTCGATTTCAGGCCAATAGTCGCGGCCTCTCGGCGCAAGATGCGCACACAGGAGGAGTGGAAGGTCGAAATCCACATTTTCTTTGCCTGCGTCTCACCAATCAGTTCAGCGGCTCGCTCACGCATTTCTGCGGCTGCTTTATTCGTGAAGGTGATGGCTAGAATTTCGTGCGGCCGTGCCCGGCCGGTAGCAAGCAAGTAGGCAATGCGATGAGTGAGCACGCGAGTCTTTCCAGAACCCGCACCGGCAATGATTAGAAGCGGTCCACCGTGATAACGAACCGCTTGATCTTGCTGTTCGTTCATCCCCACCAACAGTTCTTCTGGAGTTGGTATGGTGCGCTGTGCCGGCTCCGCGGCGAAGTCATCGTTAAGGAAATCCATGGTGTAGTCAGTCTACGTGGGCTCTACGACGGTTTCAGTGAACTACCCGGCATAATGGACGGTATGGCAAAGAACGTTAAGAAGAGTAAAGAGTATCGCAAGCCCTCACAGTTCCAAGATCATCAGGTCAAGGGAATGCAAGCGGCTGCGCAGAAACGCGAATCTTCATCAAACCCAATGCTGCTCATCACGGCGGGCTTAGTCACCTGCGTCTTCCTCTTTGTCTACTACCACTTGCTGGTAATGCACCAGATGACCGATCTCAGCAATGGGCTCGCTATGCCTGACCAGCGTGTCTTTGGCTACACGGTCACTGACATTGAGGCACTGCGTGGGGTCATGGATGCAGATGCCACCGGTCAGTTGAACTACCTTCACAAGACTGCAGGGCTGCTATTCCCTCTCTTGACCGCTTTGTTCTCCATGCTTGTTTTTATTCGCTGGATCCCAAATCGTCAGATGCGCTGGTTTGCTTGGGCCGCACCATTGCTCTTCGCGGTCACCGATCTTTGGGAGAATTTCGCCATTGACTCGCTGTTTGGAGCGGATCTCAATGAAGGGACGGTTGCCCTAGCGTCGGTACTGACCACTGTTCGATGGGTGACTCTATTTATCACGGCAGCGTTGATCATTGGCCTTGGAGCTCGCCGGGCTAATAAGGCGCTGATTAATAAAATGGCCGAGGTTCGTAACCAACAATCATGAAAAATTCATCATCAACTTCCTTGTAGGATAGTGTTGATGTGGCGCTTAGCGCCTTCGCCTCTGTAGCTCAGTTGGATAGAGCGACCCTCTCCTAAAGGGTAGGCCAGCGGTTCAATTCCGCTCAGGGGCACCACATAAGATACCGACGGATGCCCACCGAAGTGGGCAGTCGTCGGTATTCTTTTTTCGGTGATGATGTCCCCGATGAATTTTCGAATACCGCCTCTTCGCGTCGCCTGGCGAACATTATAGTTTTCGGCGACTTCGAGCCTGCTTAGCAAGTTATTACCCTGAAGCTCGCATCTATCTAAAAAGACCGTGGTCCCCTTCCTCAGAGGAAGGGGACCACGGTCTTCAGACTTGCGAGAAAGCTTAGCGCAGTAGTAACGCGGTGGCTTTCGGTGAAAGGGACGCATCCATGACTACGCATGCGCCGCCAATCGCGCCGACCTGCGAGCCAAGAGTTGAGCTTCGAGTACCAAGCTCGTGCACTCCGCGTAGGCCAAAGCGACGCTTTACGGCCGCATCAACGTCGTCGGAGACTAGCTCGCGCACCTTGTCCCACTGTGGGCCGCCAAAAACAACTTCGCTTACGTCTAGCGCGTTTGCTAGCTGACCGGCAACTTCACCAACGCGAACCATCGACTCTACGATAAGTTCCTTGGCAACAGTGTTGCCTTCCAGAGCAAGTTCGGTGAGTCGGTTTAGACCCTCTGAGCGCTGCTCTGGGCCCATGATCTCGTAGGAAGGCAATTCCAGGCCACGCTCCTTGGCCTGTGCGGCCATGAACTCGTATGAGGTGCCTGCAGCCAAGCAATCATCCGCACCGCACTCTTCGCAGGTAACCGATTTCTGCCCGGTGGAGAAGTGCCCGATTTCGCCAGCGTTATTGCTTGAACCGTGGTGGACTTCGCCATCGATGACGATGCCTGCACCAAATCCATGTCCGCAGTAAACGAAGACGAAGTCATCAGACTTCTCTTCCTTGGACTGCCATAGCTCGCCGACAGCGGAAGCGATGGTATCTTTCTCGATGATGACCTGTAGGCGCAACAGCTTACGCAACGGAGTTACCAGCTCAACGTCAGCCCAACCGTCCAGTAGTGGTGGGTTTAGTACCACGCCGTCTTCAACGTTGACCGGCCCTGGCACTGCGATACCCACACCAACGATGTGCTTCTTAGGTATGCGAATCTCGGCAATCATTTCCTTGACCGTGTCAGCCATCAGCTGGATGGTCTCGGTAGCTACCTCAAGGTTAGGTAAATCGATACTGCGCTCGCGAAGAACTTCACCGCGCAGGTTCATCGCTACAAAGGTCAGAACGCTAGGGTCAAGGTGGATACCGATAGAAACTAGGCGGTTTCCCTCTAGTTCAAGAACGGTACGTGGCTTACCCGGTCCGGACACGATGGTGCGGTCTTCGCGGACAATGCCGTCGTCCAGCAGACGACGCACTACGTTTGAGATTGTCTGTGGTGAAAGTCCAGTCGAACCTGCAAGCTCCACACGGCTGATGCCGTCTGGGGCTCGTCGGATGGACTCTAGAATTACCGCCTGATTAAAATCGCCTAGGCGGCCTAAGTTTGTACCCCGTCGCATTAAAGCTCCATAGATCTATAAAGTTGATGGATCGATCTCTCCATTCCAACGTACCGCCAAGACTGCGACACCTGATTCGAAACTGCGAGTTGTCGAATCATGGTGCCTCTCAACTAAAAACGTTGGAGATCCATTAATGCACGTTACCATTGGTCATGCGTTTTCACACGCGATATTGTGTTTTGATGATGAAAACTTTAACTATTTCAGCAGCGTGTTTAATCAACGACCAAGGACAAATACTCCTAGTTCGGAAGCGAGGAACATCAAAATTCATGCAGCCTGGCGGGAAACCAGAGCCCGGCGAAACACCCATAGAGACCGTGATGCGTGAGGTCTTCGAAGAATTAGGCGTGGAATTTGAACTAAAGGACCTCGAACCATATGGAGAATGGAATGGTCCTGCGGCGAATGAAGAGGATACTTCAATCCAAGCTTATTTATTCGCCGCAAGATTTAATGGTTCACCCCAGCCCTTAGCCGAACTCGAAGAGCTCTTGTGGATTGATCCGCGCGATGCACTACTACGCGATGACATTGCACCGCTGCTAAGGGAACACGTTTTACCTACGTTGTTGGCCAACGCGAATGACAATGGTGCCTAGTTTAATCAACGATTTCCAAGTGATGAAATACCTAATGTCTTTCGTATCGATGCCGTGGGCACTTTGACCGATAGATTCTATTGAGGTTCTGCACCCTGATCAGAGCTGAACTGTGTCTGGTAAAACTTTGCGTAGGCACCATTTTCGCCTAGCAAACTTAGATGGGTGCCTCGTTCGACAATTCGCCCACCATCAATCACAAGGATTTGGTCCGCTTGGCGGATCGTGGACAAGCGGTGGGCGATCACTAACGCCGTGCGGTTTTCCAAAGCGCGGCTCAATGCTAGTTGCACTGCAAGTTCACTGCGTGAGTCCAAAGCAGCAGTGGCTTCGTCCAGTATCACCAGCCCTGGGTTCGCTAGGATCATACGAGCGATAGTCATACGTTGACGTTCCCCGCCCGAAAGGCGGTACCCGCGTTCTCCGACCACCGTTTCCAGCCCGTCCGGTAAGGATTCGATCTGCGTTCTTAACTGCGCATCTTCTAAAGCAGCCCAGAGCTGCGCTTCCTCGGCTTCAGGGTTGGCCAACAGTAGGTTTGAACGTACTGTCTCGTGAAGCAGATGCCCGTCCTGAGTCACCATCCCCAATTCGTGATACAGAGATGCGAGCTTTAGCTGGCGTAGATCATGCCCGTTGAGCGTAATCGCTCCCCCGCGCACATCGTATAGTCGAGCGAGTAGCTGAGCAATGGTGGATTTACCTGCACCGGATGAACCGACAAGCGCCACCGTTTGCCCTGGTTTAATCTCGAAGGAAATATCATGCAAAATTTCCTCACCGCCACGCCCGTCAAGTACCGCGGTCTCCTCCAGAGATGCGAGGGAAACTTCCTCGGCACTCGGATATGCGAACGTCACCCGATCAAATTTCACTGCCACTGGTTCGCTGGGTAAAGCGATCGCGTCTGGAGCATCCTTGATCAAGGGTTCAAGGTCTAGTACCTCGAAGACTCGATCAAAACTGACCAAAGCGCTGGTAATCTCCACTCGAGCGTTCGCAAGCCCTGTGAGGGGTGTATAGAGCCGAATTATGAGCATCCCGAGCACCACTACGTCTCCAGCGGCCATGTCTCCACGCAGGGCGTAGAAACCACCAAGCCCGTAGACCAGAGCCAATGAGAGTGCCGCGACAAAGCCCAGTACCGTCACGAACGCAAATTGTCGCAAGGTCATCTTGATACCGATATCGCGTACACGTGCGGCGCGCAGACCAAACTGCGTTGATTCCTCGTGCGGGCGGCCATAAAGTTTGATCAGTGTCGCCCCGGGTGCCGAAAAGCGCTCGGTCATCTGGGTACTCATTGAGGCGTTCAGATCCGCAGACTCCTTGCGCAAGCCCGCCAAGGATTTACCAAAGCGTCGGGCCGGGAGTAAGAAAATTGGGAACAGTACCAGCGCCAGCAGCGTAACTTGCCAGGAGGTCGTGAACATGACGATCGCCGTCAAGACCAACGCCACCGCATTGGAGACGATCCCTGACAGCGTTCCCGCGAAGGCGGCCTGTGCGCCGATAACATCTGAATTGAGCCGCGACGTCAGCGCACCGGTTCGAGTCCGTGCGAAGAAAGCGATCGGCATCTTTTGTACGTGGTCGAACACCTTTGTACGAAGGTCATAGATGATCTGTTCGCCGAGGGTTGATGATTGCCAGCGGACGAGCATTGCAAAAATGGAGTCAAAGACTGCAACTATCACCATAGCAATGGCTAAATTGCGAATTGTCGCCCAGTCCCCCTGACCCACAATTGCGTCCACGACTCGTCCGGCGAGTACGGGAGTGATCACGGCTATCGCTGCAGAGAATACGGAGAAAATCACGAAGACTATGAGTCTGGCTTTGTAACTCAGCGCGAATCTATAAACTCGTCCAGGGGTATCGGGCCGATAAGCCCGTCGCTGCTCACTTTTAGACAGCTGCCACAGCGTGCTCCACGCCGCGCCTTCCATACTCACAAGTTACCTCCGTGATTTGTTCAGATAGTACTAACGTCTCAACATCTCACGGAGTCTAGATATTTCCTAGCTGGCATGAAGATATTGATTCCACGAAGCATCAATATGTTCTAACCCGGAAACTAGGTGCCCGCCCACTCGCGGCTGATGTGGTGTGAGTAGCAATTGCCAACCGAGCTGAGCGAGCATTTTGTCAGCCTTACGACTATTGCATGACAGGCACGCTGCTACTAGATTTTCCCAGGTGTTCTGCCCTCCCCTACTGCGCGGGATCACATGGTCGATTGTATTGGCAGTTTTCCCACAGTATGCACAACGAAAGTGGTCCCTACGAAGAACGCCCCTACGGGTCACATGGATCATGTTCCTGTAGGGGCGTCGCACATATCGTTTTAACACGATGACGGTGGGTCGGGGTAATTCCCTGTCGGTACCGCGAACCGGTGATTCATCGTCTTGCAAGATGATCGTTGCTTTTTCTGTTAGCACAAGGATAAGCGCTCTACGAAAGGTCACCACGGCCAGTGGCTCAAATCCTGCGTTCAAAACCAACGTTCTCATGCGTTTACTTCCTTCAATGAATTCGTACGCATCACTTGAAGTTGATAACGACGAGCTCGTCTCGGTTAGTCCTCTTGCCGTTAGCCTATGCGATATGTGGCATATTCGGGGCTAAAAATAGGAAGATATTCGCTGATTTTCATCGCGAAGTAGCATGGAGTTCACTGTGTTAAACGACCATTGGCCACCGAACTTTACGTTCGATGGCCAATGGGAGCAGACTGTTTAGCCAGCTAGGGTGTAGTACCCGTACAACGGGTTGCGTGTTACCGAGTGGATCATGGTACCGACGCTAGGGTTCTGTGCACCGATCATCTGGCCACCGCCGAGGTAGATTCCTACGTGGCCGCCACCGTTCTGGAACACCAGGTCGCCAGGCTTCGGGCTGCTGGTGCGCTTGAACTGGCCGGAGCCTAGAATCGCGGAGGTGCCACGAGCGATGTTGATGCCGTGCTGTGCGTAAACATACTTGACGAAGCCCGAGCAATCCCAGCCGCTTGGAGTGTTGCCGCCCCAGACGTATGGAACGCCTGAGTACTTGGCTGCAGTTCCTGCAATACCAGTCAGGTTCTTGCTAGGAGCCGAAGTTTCCTTCTTGGTTTCCTGCTTCTGAGTTGGTGCGCTCTGCTGGCTGTTGCCGCCACGGTTCTGGCGGGTCATCGGCGCCATGGAGTCAGCACTTCCCGAAGAATCGGAGCTGCCCGAGTTCTGACGGGTGGTTGGCTCAATGCTGTCAGCAACAGCGATAACGACTGGCTCTGGCTCAGGCTTTGGCTCAGCGGTGAAGCTGGCGCGCTCGATGTCGAGCTTGTCGGCCTTCTTGGTGTCGACCTTGACGGTCTTTACCGATACGCGCTCAGGGTTAATGGTGTCAACCGGTGCAGCGGATACATCGCGAGGTGCGGTAGCCTGTCCTGGAACGCCTAGGGTGACGATCAAACCGGACGCAGCAGCAACAACGGCTGCCTGTCGACCGACTGAGCCCGCGTTAGACGCTACGGCCTGAGAAATCGCCTCTAGCGAGTTAGTGCGTGGCACGTCGGCGCGGCGACGTCCATGGGTTTGACGCTTGGTCACAATAATGCCTCTCCTTGATTCCTACGAGGTAAGCTGTCGGGTTCGAAGTGGAGTTACCTCGGTGGATTCGAAGTTTCCTTCTTGTCCACTTAACCCCTAGGGCTGTTAGTCAAAACTAACGACCCGATGATGGTTCCCCCGCCACTGCCGTACGAGTTGTGTATAACTGCTCATTGCATGCTGGCAGTGCTCGGATCACATGCAATGTTGCTCAGGGCTTCCCCCTGGCACGCAGATAAGCCTATAGGACTATCTTTCAAATGTCACGTTTTGATCACGGTAAGGTGACGTTCAACGTTATAACCAACCTGCTGGGTCTTTGAACTGCCCATCAACGATGACCTCAAAGTGCACGTGAGGGCCCGTCGAGTTACCGGTACTGCCGGCCAGCGCGATCACATCGCCTCGCTGCACCTTGTCTCCGACCTTGACTAGGACTTTGGAGTTGTGGCTATAGCCAGTTTCCAGCCCATTTCCGTGACCGATGGTAACGCGTTGGCCGGAGTGACCGGCCCATCCTGCGACCTCCACGGTGCCCGAAGCAGCCGCGTAAACCTTTGTGCCGCTCGGCACACCGTAATCTGTGCCACTGTGGACCATGAAGCCGGCGCCGGTTGGATTCTTGCGGTGCCCGAAGGGTGAAGTGATGCGGTTGCTTTCCACGGGACGCTCTAGCAGACCGCCCGTAGAACCGATCTTCTGGATATTTCCACCGGAAGCGGTCAGGATTTCAGAAAGCTTGTTTTCTTCGGCCACGCTTGGATTGATATCCGACTTCAATGCGGCACGCTGAACCTCTAGCCCTGCATTTTCCGGTGCTTTAACATCAACCACAGCGGAAGTCGCGGTGCGCTGAGCACTAGCCACGGAAGCCGGCTCGTCTGCCTCGGTTCCGTTTAGTTGCGGGGAAACTGCGGCAAGGGCCAGCCCGGATACCGCGGCAACGGCAGCGATCTTATGCGTGAACCCTAAGCGGGAAGCTTTTTTAGGTGATGCATGGAGACTCTGAACGAGTTCCCCATTACTGGCTACTGCACCCTCGGAAGCCATGACCGGCTTGGCCGTAGGTAGGGCAATGACGTTTCCGTCAACATCCTGAGCAGCAAGAGTTTTCGATGTTGGTGCGATACCGTAACGCTGTCCCGAGGTGAATCGGCGTCCAACATAGTCAGCACACACTGGTGCGAGAATTTCTAATGCTTCGACAGTGGCTTCGCGCGATGCGCGGCGGCCAACGGGTCGTTCGGTAGCGGCCGTTGCGATTTCAGCAATCACGTCAATTTCGACATTTGCTGCGCGACGTCGACCAGTCGTCCTGATTTCTGCCAAAGCATTCCTCTCACATCTACACCTGCGAAGTTAGCTGTCGGGTTCGGTCCTGTGATTGGTCCGGTCGTGCTTATTTGCATGACTTCACCCCAAGACGAATGACTCGTCAGATGAGTGGGTTCCCCGCTATTGCCCTAAAAGTTCTTGTCACATCCGGAAGGCAGGGCAATACTCGGTGTTTGCGCTTTCGGAATCGGCATTAGATAAACCTCTAACGCCCTCGAACAACCTTACCGGTCGATCGGAAAAGTTACAATTTCGTTATCTTTGATTTGTGCGTACAAAGACGTGTGCGCTGACCTCAACGGGCAACTCTAGGGCACCTTCGATACCCTGCACACGAACCACAACGTAATCATCTGCGCGCTCTAGATTGACTATCGCTCCGGGACGGATTCCGCCCTCATTCAGTTGTCCGAGCAGGATTGGGTCCGTTTGGATCGGTTCAGCCAAGCGGTCGATCGCCAGCGGGCCGACGTTTCCGGAGAGCAATGCGTTATCTAGGTTCTCAACCTCAGATGAGATATCCGTTACTTTCGGTCCACCTAGGACCTCAAGGCCCGGGATCGGGTTGCCGTAAGGGGAAACTGTAGGCTTGCCCAGCAAGTCATAAAGTCGACGCTCAACACGTTCGCTCATGACATGCTCCCAGCGACAAGCCTCGTCATGCACGTACTCCCACTCAAGACCAATCATGTCCGAAAGCAGACGCTCAGCTAGACGATGCTTGCGCATCACGCCCGTAGCCAGTTCGTGACCTTTTTCAGTCAAAGCCAAATGACGGTCGGTGGAGACTACAACGAGTCCGTCGCGTTCCATCCGAGCGACAGTTTGCGACACAGTAGGCCCTGAATGCCCAAGACGTTCCGCGATTCGCGCACGCAAGGCCACGATCTCCTCTTCTTGAAGTTCAAGAATGGTGCGCAGGTACATCTCAGTTGTATCGATAAGGTCAGACACGTTAGCCACTCCTGGAAGTCACAACAGTTAGGTTCGCTAGAAAAAACGGAACGTCAGTATGCAACTCTACTTGGTATGGAAGCGTTCCCTGCGACCACAGCATAATTTGCATGTCGTAACCGACGGTCCTGTTTTTCTCTCATCCCCTCGCAATTTGCGAAGATGTTAACTGAAACGTCAAAACTATCCTGAACTATTCCATATTTACGGAACACCGTCGGGATACCAGCACTTTCAACCAAACGCTAAATGAGGAGCGCGATGAGCACCGGCATCAACATTCCAAAGAACCTTCTGCCTGCCGACGGAAGATTCGGCGCAGGCCCTTCAAAGGTTCGCCCGGAACAAATTCAGGCAATCGTAGACGCGGGTGCCAACCTACTGGGCACCTCCCACCGTCAGGCGCCAGTCAAAAACCTGGTCGCTTCCGTGCAGGACGGTCTTAAAGAAATGTTCAGCGCCCCGGCGGGCTACGAAGTACTTCTGGGCGTCGGTGGATCCACAGCGTTCTGGGACGCTGCTACATTCTCCTTGGTACGTAATAAGGCACAGCACCTGTCCTTTGGCGAGTTCGGTTCGAAGTTCGCCAAGGCCACCGATAAGGCACCATTCCTTGCCGCTTCATCGATTATCACCGCCGAGCCGGGCTCAGTACCGACTCCCGTTGCCGATGCTGACGTAGATCTCTATGCATGGCCTCAAAACGAAACCTCCACCGGAGCCGCAGCCCCAATCAAGCGTGTGGTAGGGGCTAATGAGGATGCACTCGTGGTCATCGATGCCACCAGCGCTGCGGGCGGACTAGCTGTCGACCTGTCAGAGACCGATGTCTATTACTTTGCGCCTCAAAAGAACTTCGCCTCCGATGGCGGACTGTGGCTAGCCTTCTTCTCCCCCGCCGCCATGGCTCGCATTGAGGAAATCGCAGCGACCGACCGCTGGATCCCGGACTTCTTGAATCTGAAGACCGCCCTCGATAACTCGCTGAAGAATCAGACGTACAACACGCCTTCACTGACCACGTTGGTCACCTTGGACGCTCAGATCAAGTGGATCAACTCTAATGGCGGTCTCAAGTGGGCTGCGGAACGTACCGCGGAATCTGCAGGGAAGATTTACGCCTGGGCTGAGGCTTCTGAGTTTGCAACGCCTTACGTCACCAACCCGGAGCACCGCTCCAATGTCATTTCGACCATTGACTTCGATGACTCGATTGACGCCACCGCCATCTCCAAGGTCTTGCGCGCTCACGGAGTGGTCGATGTAGAGCCTTACCGTAAGCTTGGCCGCAATCAGCTGCGCATTGCCACATTCGTGGCGATCGACCCGAGTGATGTTGCTGCCTTACTGCAGAGCATCGATTACGTCGTCGAACAGCTCTAACCACGCAGTTAACACAACGGTCCGCGGTTGAACCCTTCAAGGATTCAACCGCGGACCGTTGCGTAATATCTCAGTTTTGTTCAGTCTTGTGTCAGTCCAAGTTATCTTTACGTGGACGACTGCGCTGCGCAGCACGGCGACGAGCAGCAGTACGCTGCGCTGTGCGACGTCGGCGAACTTGACGTCGCGCAGGAGTCTTGATGCTCTCTACAACATTTGCTTCAGCAGACTCAGCCGACTCTTGCTGAGTAACACCGTCGGTTCCTTCCTCTAAACCGCTCTCGGCTGGTTCCTGGGTAGCTTCCGACTCTTTTTCAGTAGACACACCGTTTTGCCCCTCGGGGCTCACCTGATCGGATTCATCTGTCGCGTTGTCGGCCTCGGCTGCTTCGATTTCTTCCTTTGCTAAACGATCCGCCCATGGCAGCCATGCTGGAGCGAGAAGAGCGTCTTCGCCGGCAACAATGCCGGCTTCACAAACGGTGAGATCTTTTGCTTTCGCCCGTGGCACCCGTGCGAGTGTCGCGAACCACGTCCAGCCTCGGTAACCCTTTTTCTGGGAGACAAATCGATGGGTGACTAATCGTTCACCCTCGGACGTAGCTCCGAGATACTCACCGATTTCCGTGTCTACCGCGATCTCCGTGAGCGCATTTCGCGCTACATCAACCGCGTCAGCAAGGATGGTGTCTAATTTGGGTTTACGGGCCATTAGTTAAACGTCCAGATCATCGGCTACCGCGCGAAGCACGGTAGCAACCTTTTTGCCATGCGCTTGTTCAGGGTATCGTCCCTTGCGCAAGGTATTAGATACTTGATCAAGGACCTTGATCAAGTCCTCAATCATTGCGGCTTGCTGCTCCGGGTTTTTGCGCTTTGCGCGCGCTACCGAAGGAGCTTCTTCCAAGATGCGCAGACTCAGCGCCTGCGGGCCCCTACGGCCCTCCGCCACTCCAAACTCCAAACGCATACCTGGGCGCAGATCATGAACACCTTCCGGCAGTGCCGTGGCGTTCACATATATTTCCTTGCCGTCCTCGGTAGTAATGAAACCGAAGCCCTTGGACTTTTCGTACCACTTAACCTTGCCGCTAGGCATGATCCTCTACCTCGTTCGTTTCTCGTGCTGTAGCGCGTACTGTGCAATGTACCTCACGCCACGCTTTTTTATGTCTCCGAATCCATGGAGCATTCAGCCGGGCTATCTATTGTTCTTGCACCGGGTGCTCAACGTACGGATTCGAATAAAGTCCGATACCTAAGATTATGACACTTTGGTGCCCGTAACTTCACCTTGAGTCACGGGAGCCGCTTCAGATTCGCTGTATCGTTAAGAGACGTGAGCTCTTCTTCGATTACCTTGTCCGTCATTTCGCGCACAGCTATCGTTCTTGCGATACTTTCGGCGCTATCACTGGTGGCGGTATTAGTTTTGTATTTCCAAGAAATTTCCATCCCGCCAGTAGTCATGGCGTTTGGCATTTTTGGCCTGCCCATTGCTTTCATCTTGGCCGGTGTCGTAGTAGTGGCCAACATCCTTAGGCGGCGCAACAGCTAATCGCGGTACTCAGTTAGCTCTCAGGCGACTCCCAGACTTCACGTGCACACTGGGATTTATGAGTGCAAAAACCCCAGAGGCCAAACTTCTTGTTGTGGATGATGAGCCAAACATCCGCGAACTCCTTTCCACTTCCCTGCGTTTTGCGGGCTTCGAAGTGGTCGCCGCAGCTAATGGCCGCGAAGCTCTGGCAGCAGTCGAAGCAGAAGAGCCAGACCTTGCCGTATTAGACGTCATGCTTCCGGACATGGATGGGTTTACCATCACCCGCAAGCTGCGCGCCGCAGGGCGTCACTTCCCAGTATTATTTCTGACCGCTCGTGATGACACCACCGACAAGGTCACTGGCTTGACCGTCGGCGGCGATGACTACGTCACCAAGCCATTTAGCCTCGATGAGGTGGTGGCCCGCATTCGTGCCGTATTACGTCGTACCGCCTCGGGCGAAGACGAGAACGCGACCATCGTGGTTTCAGACCTAGAGCTTGATGATGATGCCCATGAAGTCCGTCGTGCAGGTGAGGTCATTGACCTTTCACCGACCGAATTCAAACTACTGCGCTACCTCATGATGAACCCGAATCGGGTGCTGTCCAAGTCGCAGATCCTGGACCACGTGTGGGAGTACGACTTCAACGGTGACGCATCGATTGTGGAATCTTATATTTCCTACCTGCGTCGTAAGGTTGACCGCCCAGAGTGGCCAGCCCTGATTCAGACTAAGCGCGGTGTTGGTTACCTCATGCGCACTCCCGACCGACGCTAAGCACAATGCCGCTTTGCGGCCCTAACGGATTGTAAAGTCATTACATGCAGGCTTTAAGAACACTGTGGCGTCGTACATCCTTGCGCACCAAATTGGTGATGCTGATGTGCGCCTTGATGATTTGTGGCATCGGCGCCACAGCGTTCGGTTCAGCACACACACTTCGCATTTCGATGACTAATCAAATCGATGATCAGCTTAATGTCTCGGGTCCCACAATGGGCTTCGGCCTAAATAAGGCCTACCAGTATTCCCTGGATAATGACCAGTCCGGCGACAACGGCGGCATTGATCCAACTTTGCTCGGGCTCAACCGCTCGTACGCTGATATTCGCGATGAAAACGGCAAAATCGTTTACATTATGCCGCGTAGCCGCGTTACCCCCGGCAACAACGCTGACACTCCTTTGCTTGCACCGGAACAAACGGCTGAATTAGCCAAGACCCCCTGGTCCCCTGTCACCGTCCCGGGCATGCATGCGGGTTCTGCAGGCTGGCGCGCGATGGTCGTGCCACTGCCCACCAGCGGGTTAAGTGTTTTCATTTCCTTACCTCTTGAAAACGTCAATGATACGGTCCAAAAAACCGCAATTCTCGTTCTCTCCACCGGCCTGCTTGCCACATTAATCATGTCAATGATCGCCTATGGTCTAACTTCGCGATCGTTGCTTCCGCTCATTCGCGTTGAGCGTACCGCCGCAATGATTGCCGACGGCGACCTGTCCCAACGTGTACGAAATTACCCGCCGGAAACAGAAGTCGGCAGACTCTCGCGTTCATTGAATGCCATGCTTGCGCAAATTGAGCGAGCCTTCCGCGACCGTGAAGCCTCGGAAACCAAAATGCGCCGGTTCATCCAAGACGCGTCCCACGAGTTACGCACCCCCTTGGTCACCATTCAGGGCTATTCGGAGTTCTATCGTCATGGAGGACTGGCAGATCCAGAAGCTTTGGACTCGGCCATGGGCCGCATTGAAGCTGAATCCAAACGCATGGCACATCTGGTCGAAGATCTGTTGATGCTCGCTCGCCTCGATGAACAGCGCCCACTGGAGAAACAATCTGTAGACCTCTTGGTTCTCGGCCAAGACGCCGTGGAAGACACCAAGGTCCGTGCACCGTTGCGCAACGTGAGCCTGGTCGGATTAGACACGAAATATCCAGCTCCTGCCAGCACCGTCGGAGACGACGCACGAATCCGCCAGGTCATCGCGAACCTGATCACCAATGCGCTGCGCTACACCCCGGAAGACTCAGCGATTGAGATCGCGGTGGGTGTTCGTTCGCTTGTAGCCGGCGCATTAGACGCGGTACTTGAGATTCGTGACCATGGGCCGGGCATCCCGGAGGAAGACGCCCACCGGATCTTCGAACGCTTCTACCGAGCGGACAGCTCGCGACAACGCGAGACCGGTGGCTCGGGTCTTGGACTAGCTATAGTCGTGGCGATCGTGCAGCAACATGGTGGCTCGGTAGCGCTCAGCGAGACCGCTGGGGGCGGAGCGACTATGGCGATCTGCTTGCCCTACGTGCCGCTCCAAGAACCACGAGAACTCGACGAGGACGACCAGTAGGAACCACCTGCGCCTAGTTGTCCACAAAGGGCTCAGGAAAGCTACGCTACTGCCGCGGCCGGAATTATGGTGATCTCATCAATCCGATCTCTCCTAAGGCAGGATCTCCCATGAGCACCTTTTCAACCAACACCGGCGAAATGCAGGTCAAGTCCCAGGCTGTCATGAACACCATCGACCGGTTGCGGTCAGAAGTCTCCACGATGCAAATGAATTTGGACCAACTGCAGAGCACCTGGCAGGGTTCCGCCGCCACCTCGTTCCAATCCATCGTTGCCGAGTGGCGCAGCACCCATGTACGCATCGAGGAAGCGCTCAGTAGCATCGCCACCGCGCTGAACCACGCCTCTATGCAGTACGAAGAAGTCGAACAGGTGAACACCTCGCTGTTCCGCTACTGATTGGTGTAGGCGGGCGCTCGGTACGCTTAGTCCATGAGCTTATTGATCGACCCGCCGCGCTGGCCCGCTCACGGCACCGTCTTTTCCCATTTGGTCTCGGACTCGTCCCTAGAGGAGCTACATCAATTCGCCCTCGCACTGGGCATTAGTCGTAGAGCCTTCGACAGGGATCATTATGATGTGCCCCGCGAACGCTATGCCGAGATTGTCGCCGCGGGTGCGCGCGAGGTCAGCGGTGGAGAACTTGCTCGGGCGCTCGTGCGTTCGGGACTGCGGATAGCCGCGCGCTTGCGCCCCGAACGGTTGGACCCGGCCTTGCGCAAACGCTGGGAACGCACTTTTCCCGGGCACTCTGAACTTGCGACGGTTCTTTTATCCACATGGAGTCAGGAACACCGCTATTATCACGATCGGGTGCATCTGCTCGCCGTACTTGAAGCACTAGATTTATTGTGTGGCAAGCAGGTCTCTGAGCAGGACCGGCAAATCCTTGAATTAGCGGCCTGGTTTCATGACGCCGTTTATGAAGGTCAGAGTACCGACGAGCATCAGTCGGCTCAGCTCGCAGGGCAATGCCTACAAGGTCTCTTACCCGAGCACGCGGTAGCTTCGATTCAGCGGCTAATTATGCTGACCAGCACCCATCAGCCACAGGCTGAGGACCTACTCGGCGCGCTACTGTGCGACGCTGATCTAGAAGTTTTGGCTCGCCCTGCCCCCGCCTACCTGCGTTATACGCAGGCCGTTCGTGCCGAGTACGCTCAGGTGTCCGAGGCAGACTTTGCCCGTGGTCGGTCCAAGATACTTCGTGAGTTACTGGACAAGGACCAGTTGTTCGGCACTGCACAGGGCCGACAGCGTTGGGAGAGCGTTGCTCGCAGCAATTTGGCCACTGAATTGGAACAGCTCTCCACACAGTTCTAACTACGTGCCGCCCAACGGGTCGGGCTTAACGACCTGAGGGCCTGCTTCATAATGAAGCAGGCCCTCAGGTTTGCTAGTACCGCTTGCGCGATCGCTGAGCGAGGTACGGGGGCTTAGAAGCCGCCCATTCCGCCCATGCCACCCATGTCGTCGCCACCTGGCATTGCAGCGCCAGCAGGAGCTGGCTTATCTGCAACGACTGCCTCGGTGGTCAAGAACAGGCCAGCGATCGATGCAGCGTTCTGCAGAGCCGAACGGGTCACCTTCACTGGGTCGTTCACGCCTGCTTCAAGCAGGTCGACGTACTGTCCGGTTGCAGCGTTCAGGCCGTGGCCTGCTGGCAAGCCCTTGACCTTGTCGGCGACAACGCCTGGCTCCATGCCAGCGTTCAGTGCGATCTGCTTCAGTGGGGCTTCGATGCCAACGCGAACAATGTTCGCACCGGTGGCTTCGTCGCCTTCCAGCTCAAGCTTTGCAAACGCTAGGGCGCCAGCCTGAATCAAAGCCACGCCGCCACCGGCGACGATACCCTCTTCAACTGCTGCCTTGGCGTTACGCACAGCATCTTCGATGCGGTGCTTGCGCTCCTTGAGCTCCACCTCGGTTGCGGCGCCGGCCTTGAGCACAGCGACACCACCGGAAAGCTTTGCGTGGCGTTCCTGCAGCTTCTCGCGGTCGTAGTCCGAGTCGGTGTTCTTGATCTCGGCTGCGATCTGAGCCTTGCGGCCTTCGATGGCGTCGGCGTCGCCGCCGCCTTCAACGATGGTGGTCTCGTCCTTGGTGATAACGACCTTGCGGGCGGTACCTAGAACTTCGAGGCCAACGGTGTCTAGCGACAGACCGATTTCCTCGGAAACAACCTGACCACCGGTGAGCAGTGCGATGTCGGTCAGCATAGCCTTGCGACGGTCGCCGAAGCCCGGAGCCTTGACGGCAACGGACTTGAACAGACCACGGATCTTGTTCAAGATCAGGGTAGCTAGTGCTTCGCCCTCAACGTCTTCGGCGATGATCAGCAGCGACTTGTTCGACTGCATGACCTTCTCCAGCAAGGAAACCATGTCCTTGACCGAGGAGATCTTCGAGTTGACGATCAGGATGTAAGGATCTTCCAGCACGGTCTCCTGACGCTCAGCGTCGGTGACGAAGTATGCGGAGATGTAGCCCTTGTCGAAGCGCATGCCTTCGGCAAGCTCCAGCTCAAGGCCGAAGGTGTTGGACTCTTCAACGGTGATAACGCCCTGCTCGCCAACCTTGTCCAGTGCTTCGGCGATCAATGCGCCGATTTCTGGATCGCCAGCGGAGATCGAAGCGGTAGCAGCGATCTGCTCCTTGGATTCGATCTTCTTAGCAGCTGCAAGCAGCTCAGCGGTGACGGCTTCTACTGCCTTGTCGATACCGCGACGCAATGCGATTGGGTCGGCGCCGGCAGCAACGTTGCGCAGGCCTTCCTTGACCAGAGCCTGAGCGAGCACGGTTGCGGTGGTGGTACCGTCACCGGCGACGTCGTCAGTCTTCTTGGCAACTTCCTTGACGAGCTCGGCGCCGATCTTCTCGTATGGATCTTCGAGCTCGATTTCCTTGGCGATGGACACACCGTCGTTGGTGATAGTAGGTGCGCCCCACTTCTTCTCCAAAACAACGTTGCGACCGCGTGGGCCTAGGGTTACCTTTACGGCGTCCGCCAGAATGTTCAGGCCGCGCTCAAGTCCGCGGCGTGCTTCCTCGTCAAATGCAATCATCTTGGCCATAGTGGCTTTCGGTCCTTTCGGGACGATTTTGCGAAAATGCAACCGACAGACAGCGCCCGCGACGGACGAGCGCACCGGTATCGGCATCGGGCCGACAACCGAGATGAGCTCTCGCTATCTGAGGTATTCTTCACGCTCCGTGCGTTAACAAACCGCGAGGGTCGAAAGGGTTCGATTTTTAAACGAACAGCCGATCGGCATTAGCAGTCGTAACGCATGAGTGCTAATACAAATATTGGCACTCTCGCATGGCGAGTGCAAGCTGATCGGCTGTGAGCGAAGCGAAATATTACTTGGAGTTCAACGTATCGTCGGCACCAAGGACCACCGTGACACGGTTAGGAATGTTCTGAGTCTGCAAAACCTGGTCGATACCTAGGACCTCGGCGGCTTTTTCTGCGGTGGTCCGGTAGGCCTCGGACATGTAATAGACGGTCGAGGTTTCCGCATCTCGGGTCCAGTTATCCGTGACGATGTTTGTAAAATCGGCCTCGGTCAATAATTCTTCACCTGCACCGGCCGTGCCCGCAATATTCGCGCCGTTGTACACGCCAATGAGCTGACCGTACAACACGTCGGCGTCATCAATGGTGCTTGAGGGGGTAGCGCTTTCGGTAGGTTCGGCGCTAGGACTTTGCGAAGTTTCGTTTCCTGTCGCTTCGGTATTCTGTGTCGATTCGGAACCGCTGAGACGATCGGCGACGCTTGGACCATAGAAGAAGCCCACTCCACCGATGAGCAACACCGCTATTGCGGACAGGACTACCCAACGAAGCTTGCTGTCCTTGCCCTTGGCGGCGGCAGACTGCGCCCAGCCGTGGGCATGATGCGACCCCACACGGGTACTAAACTCCGGAACGCGATCGAATTCGTCACGTGGGTAGTTGGTCATTCTTGTCCTTGCTCGAGGTCTGGCTGGCCGAGGCCGACTAAGAACTTAACGTTCTCCGCCGACGGTACCGCTCACACGACGCTTGGTAGATCGAAGTCTACGCAACCGCTTTACCAGCATTGGGTCATAGGCCATCGCCGCGTCCGTGTCGATCAGCTGATTGAGCAACTGATAGTAGTTCGTCGGCGAAATTGAGAACTGCTTAGTGATGGCCTGTTCCTTGGCTCCGGCATATTTCCACCACAGTTTTTCCATGTTCAAGATTTGCTGTGAACGCTCATCAAGCTCTGAATCGGGATTCATTACAAAATCCACCAAAACCTCATTGCCTGCCATGCGTCTCACCTCTTCCTTGAACACCGATTAGCCGGGTCTCTTTATGCTTTCATATCCACACATGGTGGACACACCACCGATATTCTAACCAATCAATGAACTCGATGCCGTGTAACGCGGCACAACCGCGCCGAAAACGGGCAGAATAGTTGTTATGAACAACCAACAGCCAGCGCTCTTTGAGGCTCCTGCCCCACAGCCTCTGCCGGTGTATTCAGCCACTGACTTCCCGTTCTATTTTGGTGCAAAATCACTAGCCAGCAACGGGTTTATCGCAGAAGACTGGGTGTCGACAGTGGAGCCACTTGATGGCGTGTTGCGGGATATTGCCCAACACTTAGCACTGCGTTCGCAGGCTGGTGAGCAGATATTGCCGGCCCCAGAGGTGATGTTGCGCGCACTGTTGCTTCCACTAGCCAAAACTAAAGTTCTGATTATCGGCCAAGACCCTTATCCAACCCCAGGACACGCAAATGGGTTGGCCTTCGCCGCAGAGAAAAATGTTCGGCCACTACCTCGCAGTTTACGCAATATCTATAAGGAGCTCCGCGCCGACCTTGCGATTCCTGAAGCCCCGCATCCGGACCTCAGCCCCTGGCACGAACAAGGAGTCTTGTTACTCAACCAGCTCTTCTCGGTGACCGCCGGGCAGGCAGGAAGTCATCAAAAGCTGGGCTGGGCTCCGCTTGTTGAGGCGATAATTGGCGCCCTCAATTCACGTAGAGATCCGGTAGTTGCCGTGCTATGGGGCGCCCACGCGCAAAAGCTGAGTCCTTTGATGAGCAATATGGCACAGGTGCACAGCGTCCACCCTTCTCCGTTGTCGGCCAGCCGGGGCTTCTTTGGTTCAAAACCCTTCTCACAAATTAATAGGCACCTGACCGATTCTGGTCAGGCGCCTATTAATTGGATGTTACCGACTGCCTAGCGGCGGCGGATCCAGCGACGTTCACGTCGAGCATTTGAGGTCAATGGCCGACAGAGCGTATCGCCGAAGACCACACCGCCGGCGATGGACAGCATGATGGCAAATGCGTTGAACATCTCCACCAAGCTAGAGAACATATCTTCCACATCGAAAACGATGCCGTACATTGCACGGAAGATCATCAGCCCGGGGAGCATAAACATGACAGCAGGCGCTGCAATCACTAGCTGCGGTGAGCGTAATTTATCCGCCAAGAAACGCGCTGCGAAACCGATAATTGTCGCGACAACGGCCGGGGTAGCCCGAGAGCCCAATCCGATCTGCTCGGCCAACAACAAGACTAGGTAGCCGCCCACTGCTATCAACGCGGTAGGGATCAGCAGCCGCTTCGCGGTCTGCTCGGTCACCGCACCGGCAAGGATAGCCACTGCTACCAAGCTAACAAGCATCCACGTTGGATAGTTGATTGCAACGATCCGGTGAACGTCCACCTTGTCGCCGCCGAAGACCGAAGAGACGACCAAGGCTGATGAAATCCCCGAGAGGATCGCCGTATAGGTCAGACCGGCGGAAAATAGGCGCCCCACGGCAGTCACCGGGAACCCATTGATCGCATCTTGTAACGCGGAGACGAATCTACCCGAAGGTAAGAGCAACAAGATCCCGCCGGAAACAACCAACGCAGGATCCAGTGGGGCGTGCACTTGGTGGCTAAGCAGGGCAATTACGGTCACGGTAAAGGTTGCTGTGGCGACGGAGAAGAACTCCGGCACGCGCCAGCGGGAGCCATAGCGCCCGATCTGCGAGATCAGCCATGATGAGGCCATCGCGACCAAGGCGCCAAGCCACGAACCGCCAATGAAGAGCACAAAGGCTGCCGCGAAGATCGACTGTCCCGAGGCCACCACCCAGCGTGGGAAGGGTTTCGGTTTCCGCGTAATTTCTTTCAGTTGTTTGGCTGAAGAAGTCCGCGATACACCGCCGGCAATAATATCCGAGACCAACTCGTGAACCATTACCAGGCCTGCATAGTTGGTGGTGTAGGAACGCACCACGCGCAAAATCGAATAGCTTTCAGCGTCAGGTGGGCTGTAGTTCAGATGTAGGGACTGGTTAGTGATATCAACATCTAGATGGCTGAGCCCCAAGGCGGCGGTCACCGCGATAATGCTGGTTTCGACTTCCAGTGCGCCAGCACCATAACGGATCAGTGTCTCGCCGAGGTCTAGGGCAAATTCCATGGTCCGTCGGGCCGAGGCATCTTGATCGACGTTCACCTTTGGATTGGCGTACGGGGTTCCGCGTAACCGGTCAACCACTTTTAGAGCTTCGGTTGGTGGCGTGTCTGAAATCCACATTTTTGCCAACAGACGACGGGCTACCGGGTTGGCGCGCGTTGGCATTAAGGTGATGCCCTCATCTGAGGTATGAACCTGACCGGTGCGTGACTCGATGTCGGTAGCGTCAGCTGCTGCGACGCTTGCACTTACTGCAGTATTTAACGGCAGTTCTGAAGCCATCGTCGTTTCAACGGACACCGTTTCTGGTAGGTGTCCCATGTTGATTTCGCTCGTCAAAATACGAGGCAGCGACCCGGCCAATGGCGATGGATCTTCTCCCGCATCTTTCGATTCCACGGACTTCTCGCCATGGTCTTGCTGCGCCACGAATCACTCCCCCTGAGGCTCTTTTTTACTCGTCTTCCTCACGATACAACCATGGCCTGTCAACCGGCAGAGGGGAACCCCCCATCCGCTGAGTATCCCTGAACACATCTGTCATTTTTGTTCTCGGAAATAAAAGATGACTCCAACGAGTTACCTAGTTAGATGCAATTGCATGAATTTTTTTGGAGAAGAGGAAAATCGTGACTTCTGTTGTACCGACCCCGCAGACGCCCGAGATTGGCGTGGAAACCTTCGGAGATATCACCGAAGACTTACAGGGCAATTCGATGTCCCCTGCACAGGTAATTCGCAACGTCATAATCGAAGGTCAGCGGGCCGAGCAGGTTGGGCTGGATTACTTTGGCATTGGCGAACACCACCGCGATGATTATGCAGTGTCGGCTCCGGAAATTATTCTCGCTGCGCTGGCTCAGGCCACCGAAAAAATCCGTTTGGGAACCGCGGTGACCGTCTTGTCGAGTGATGACCCGGTGCGAGTCTACGAACGATTTGCAACCTTGGACGCCATTTCTCAGGGCCGTACCGAAATCATCGCAGGTCGAGGATCATTCATCGAGTCATTCCCACTTTTCGGGCTCAACCTCGATGACTACGAATCACTCTTCGAAGAAAAACTTGAACTTTTAGCAAAGGTCCGCACCGGACTACCGGTGACATGGGCCGGTGAGCATCGCGCAGCCCTTGAAGATCAACAGCTCTACCCACTGCTAGAAAAAGATCCACTCACCACCTGGGTTGGTGTGGGCGGTAGCCCACAGTCAGTGATTCGAGCCGCCCGCCATGGGCTTCCCCTGTTCATGGCGATCATTGGCGGACAGCCGGCTGCCTTTGAACAACTTGTACAGCTCTACCACCGTGCGTTGAAGCAGTTCGGACAGCCAACACAGCGGGTAGGGGCGCACTTCCACGGGCTTGTCGCCCCGACCGACAAAGAAGCCCTGGAATTGTTGTGGCCGCACTATCAGCGGACCATGAACCGTTTGGGTGCAGAACGAGGATGGCCACCAGCAAGCAAGATGCGTTTGGAGGCTTCCATGGGACTTGATGGATCCATGATGGCAGGTAGCCCACAGACCGTGGCCACGAAAATGGCCAAGGTCGCCAAGAGCTTAGGCCTCAGCCGGGTGGACATTAAGTATTCGGCAGGTTCGTTGCCACACGAGACGATGCTGGAGAGCATCGAACTTCTTGGTAAAGAAGTCAAGCCGCTCGTACACGAGCTGCTCGCCAAGTAAAACCGAGCCAAAGAGCCCACACAAAAGTAGAACGAGGAAGCCGCCGCATCAATGCGGTGGCTTCCTCGTTCTTTGGTGGATCTTACTGGACTCGAACCAGCGACCTTTCGCGTGTGAGGCGAACGCTCTAACCAACTGAGCTAAAGATCCATCTGCGCGCTGACCTGCCGGTCAAGCACCTAAATGATCTTAGCGGTCTTTGTCCTACGCACAAAATCGATTTTGCCAGTGCAGCCGTCTGGGCAACCGTGGTCCCACCATTTTTTCTATCACTGCCACACTAGTCAGCAAGAAAAGAGCCAATGACAAGCACGAAAATATGGAGTCATTTCGTTTATCTAGATTTAACATTTTGGCCCCCTTTTTAGCTTGCCAATTAGGCCCGCTAAACCGCATAATTTTTCTAGCTCATCGAGCTCAAGCTGGGCCCTACAAGGAAGCTACCGGAACCCACCGGTACCGGTCCCCTGAAGGCCAACGAAATCCGCCGACTGGCATACCGCCACAAAGCAAAAGCCAAATCTTTCGTTCGTCTTAGCCTTAGGACCGATCCCAGTGCACTCTTTTCTGCGCTATGCCCTCTCCACTTCCATACCGTTTGGTGCTGCTCGTTCCGAACTGGAAAGCCTGTACCCAGTGATTGATGACCGCTGGAATCAGAAAATCGACCGTGCCCGCTATATTGTTTCGGTCTACGATTCTCACCTGCTCATTGCTGCAGGAATCGTGCACGACTCGGTGATTGCTCCGACGAGCGTCATGGGCGCGCTCGAGCTCGGTTGCATGAGCGTACGTCCAGAGTACCGACGCCGAGGAATCCGGCAGCAGATCACCGAGCTACGGTTGGATTTTGTGCTCAAAACCGGATGCACACCCATCACCGTCATTGACTCTGCCAATCCAGGATCTTGGGCTGCCTACGAACGGTCAGAGGTATGGGAGCGCGAACGTAGCTTTGAACATCAGGGGCAGATCAAATATATTTACCGTGCTGTTCCAGCTTTAGCCGAACGCACAGCTGCTACGCCCGATTACGAGTTTCCGTTGGTGGCTGCTCAAAGAAATTCCACTCCAGTTCTCGCAGTGCGGGGCCGTGATGAGCCATGTGAAGCCAACCAGATGAGCTAAAAGAGCGCTTCTTGTAACTCATCTATTGGGTCATGCCCCGGAAGCGGGGCCACTTCTCCAGCCCGGCGAGCGCGCGCTGCTTCATGCAGGTCGATGGGCGTGACCTTCAAGACCGAATCGACCATTGCATTCATGAACTGAGCGGTTCCAATATCATCCGGGACGGGACTGTGCACGACTTTAACCTCGGGCTTCTCGGCCTGGTCATCCCAGTCCACCAATAAGAGTCCCGTGGCGCTGTATCCAAAGCCGTCACCGAAGTCGCGTAGTTTCCGGATCATATCAACGGTGCGTCGGAATGCTGCGGGCTCGGATTCGAGGATTGTCGCGCGTTGGACAAAATAGAATCCGACGGCAGCCAGAGGGTAACGGGCACGGAGGTTTGCCGCATCCCCATAGGCTTCTTCATATCGATTGGAGAGGTTCTTTCCAAATGAGGAAGTCATGGCCTTCGTGCTCAATAGCAGTTCGGGTCCGGTGGACCAGTGGGTCATCACCACGTCGGTTTGTTTCATATAGGCGCGGCCTAGGATTCTTGCGTCGGTACTTCCTGCTTTACCTGCCAAGATCGCGTCGTGTAGCTCCTCAGAGAGCCGTTCGGGTAATTTCCGCAGCAGTTCAAGAATGTCTGAGGACAGCACCCGTGGCGCTTCGGCGCGTGGCCAGACTAAATCTGCGTCAAACCCGGCCCTGCGCAGTTCATGCGCTAACCAAGCGTCCACGCCTTGCGCGAAGCGTCCGGAGCGCGTCGCTGCTTTAGAGCGCACTGGAATGCTCAATAACCGCTCTAAGGTCTCAAAGGACGGGTTAAACTCCTGGGTGACAGCCCCGTTACGGATCCAGGGAGAATCTTTCGGTGCAGATAGCAAAGTCGCATCATATTCTGCAAAGGCTAAGGTTTTTTCGACTGCGCCAGTTCCCACGCTTAGTTCTCCACTGCCTTTGCTCGTGACTTCCGTCGTTCTAACATGTCTTGGCGGGCTCCGTGCAATGCACTGAGTGCCGCATCATCTAAGCCCAACATTTGACCCAGCACAATATCGTCAACTAACGCAGTGGCTTCTTGTTTTTTACCGTGCTCCAGATAGACACGAACGTCGTCTTTGATATTTAGCAGCTGTTGCTCGAATTGGGCCACAAGATGTGCCGCGGGCACCGGGAGCTTATCGGCTTCGCTCGGTTCCAGCTTCAAAATTCCCCCACCGTAGGAGCGTCCCACCATCTCGGCACCGAGCATCGTTAAGGTATTGAGCGAGGCTAAAGGCAGTAAGTCACACCCCAACTCGCGAACTTCTGCGCCCAGGTACACACCGTGGATTGAGTTAATGTGGTGCACCCCCGCATGGTTAGTTGTCAGGCGTGGAGTGTCGGCATTCATATAGGTCATGAACAAGTCCGGAACAGACAGCAACGGCACTCTCCACCATGGGGTGCGCATCCGGCATTTGTAGGCTTGATCCACCAGATCTAGTTCGCCACTGTTAATCAGTTCTTCCCCGGCGGTGGAGGCCTCGGCCAAGGGACGGAACATTAAGGTCGACATGCCGTGCTCACCCAGGCGTTGCCATTGGTCTGTGTTCAGCTCCAAACCACGAAGGTGCCGTGAGCCTGGTGGAGAAATCTTCACTAGTTCGGCCTCGGTCAGACCTAGCTCTTCGGCCCGTGCGGGGCTGAGCGTAAACCACTTGTTATTGCCGGTCACGGCACCCAATGACGTTTCGCCCCAGCCTTGGAGATTGCTAAACGCTGCACTGGACAATGCATGGTTCAAGATCCCTTGGGCTTCTAGGGTCACCAGTGAACCGGTCCACCGGTCGCTAGGTGTTGTTGGTGTGTGTTTACTACCCTCTGTCAGTTGAGTCAGATCATCCGCGTTACGGAATTGGTGCAAGCTAAAAGAAGCGCTAGAGTCACTGCGATATCCCTCGGCCAGTAAAAGCACCACTTCTTCCTGAGCATCGGCAAAGAGCCGCTGTTCAAAGACGACCAGGTGAACATTTGCGAATCGTTCGAGCAACATAGCTCTAACCGGTCCCGCATAGTTGACGAACATCAGTTCAGCCGGAAGAACTAAGGCCAGACGTCCACCAGTATTCAGAAAACTCGTAGCATGAACTACAAAGGCAGCCCAGACGGAGGAAAGCTCGTTGAGCTCCACTCCGCTTCGTCGGGCGGCTTCACGCGAAAGCTCTCGCTGGGCCCCGCGGTGTAATTGGTAACGCACGTAGGGTGGGTTACCAATGACGGCATCCATATCTGCGGTGCCAGGGACATCAAAAAAGTTTGCGTGCCGGATCTTAGCCGGGGCGCCTTGCGCATCCAGCAGTGCCCGTGCGGCGAGTACGGAAGGTTCGTGAAGTTCCACTCCGCAGAGCTCTACGTCCCCGCGGCCGTCATTGGTCACTTGATGTGCAGTGGTTAAAAATTGTGCTTCTCCGCAAGAGGGTTCAAGCACACGGCGACCGCGCTCACCGAGCGCCCACTGGGCCATAAAGCGAGCCACAGGTTCTGGGGTGAAATACGCGCCACGCTCATGCCTTGCGGTATCTTTCACGCTACTATTTTTGCTCTTCAACACACATCGATCTTTCCATGGCCGGCAGACGTTTTAGCCAGACAGCAACGGGGGTCATCCACCGGGCTAAGCTCCAACGGTTTTCGCTGGCTCGCAGATTCACGGCGGGAAGGTTTCTCTCACCTTCTATTCTACTGGCCCGGGGTACAAAGACCGCTTAGTGCTTGGCGCGCAACTTGTTGATGCCCACAACCACCACGGCGATCACGCAGCCAATCAAGAATCCGGCGACACAGGAGAACGCGGTATTTGTCAGCCACCCCAAGACGGCACCTGCCGAGCCTGTCGCGTCATGAACCAAAAGTTCCATGTGGTGCACAAAACCATAAGGGGCATGCCACCCAAGTTCGTCCATGCCCACAAGGATGAGGTGTCCACCGACCCACAACATGGCCACAACACCGACCTTGCTCAAGATCGACATCACGATCGGCATGGCCTTAACTAGGCCACGGCCAACCTTCTGCGAAAGCGTAGATGTTTTCTGAGCCATGTGTAGCCCAATGTCGTCCATCTTAACTATCAGTCCCACCGCGCCATAGACGACCACCGTCATGAGAACCGCAATGACAAGTAAAATCAATGCACGATTCAGGAAGGGTTCATGAGATACCTCGTTAAGCGAGATGACCATGATCTCCGCAGAGAGCACTAGATCGGTGCGGACGGCGGAGCCAATAATTGCTTTCTCGTCCCGCTCGCCCTCCTTGCCACCTGGGCTGTGATGCTTGATCACTCCCATGGCTTCGAGTAGCTTCTCGGCACCCTCAAAAACCAGATACGCTCCGCCGAGCATCAAGATGGGAGTCAGCGCCCACGGCGCAAACTGAGAAAGAATCAAGGCGAGCGGCAAGATGATCAGCAGCTTATTCCGAATGGAACCTACCGCGATCTTCCAGATAATTGGAAGCTCCCGCTTGGGCGATAAGCCCTTCACATACTGGGGTGTGACTGCAGCGTCGTCAATGACCACACCGAGGGACTTAGTACTTGCCTTAGCAGCTCCCAAGGCGATGTCATCTAATGACGCCGCGGTGACCTTTACTAGGGCTGCGACATCATCGAGTAGGGCTACGAGTCCACCGGCCATGTCTGGCTCCTTGAATTGTTATGTTGTCTTTTGTCTGCCACGTTCCCGCTAAGAAAACAACAGCAAAACTCATCTGAAGTTTAGCGCCCCGAACGACAAAAAACCTGAATAAACCAAGCCTTTGCAAAATGCCCAGCGCACAGACGCCACGTGTCGCACGGATAATGTGAAAAAAAGACCCTCGTCACCGTTCATTTCAAACGTTGACGAGGGTCATTCGAGCCCCCTATCGGATTCGAACCGATGACCTACGCTTTACAAGAGCGTTGCTCTGGCCAGCTGAGCTAAGGAGGCGTACTAAATAAGAATATCCGAAGACTAGGCTCTACTGCGAATCGAGCGGCCGAGGCGGTTAACGCAAGCAAGGCAGCGACTCACGAATGAGACACTGCCTTGCGTTAGCGCAGGAAGTCGATTAGCGAATTAGCTACATGCTGCCCGCTATGAGCGCCTGTTTAGGCGTTGGCTTTGATAGCCGCTTCGACTGCTTCAGCGAAGTCCGTCGAGGCAAGATCAACGCTCTTACCCTGAACGAAGATGCTTGGGGTGGCAGCTACGCCTTCGTTCTGCGCGGTCACTGTGGTCTTTTCAACGAAGGGACGGAAAGTTCCCTTATCGATGCAGCTCTTCACCGAATCGGAAGCTCCAGCAGCAACTGCCATGTCAGAAAGCTCAGCATTCTTCATTTCACCCTGGTCGTAATGCCCCCACAGCGCGGTAGCAAAGTCTAGGTACGCCGCTGGGCTCTGATCGGCAACACAAGCCAAGGCGTTAGCACCACGTGAAGAGAAGTTCGATGGTGAGCCACCGTCAAGGAATCCGACATTGCGGTATTCCAAGGTGATCTTGCCATCGGTCAGCCACTGCTTGAGCTGGGGACCATAAGTGCTTTCAAACTCTGCACAGTGAACGCAGTTCGCATCGACGTACAAGGTTACGTTCACTGGTTCGCCCTTGGCCCCCACGGTCAGCTCGCTAGGTTCCGGCGTCGTAGGTCGATCATCTTTAAGAGCAAGATTGGTGTTGTCGATCTTTATCCCGGAGGTATCTGCCACCGTGGTAGGTGAGGTCAGCAGGATGCCGCCGGCAGCGTTACCACCCTGAGGAGCCGAGCCGGTTTCGGAAATCTTCGCGTTGTTATTTTGTACGATAAGCACAACGACGAGCGCCACGACCACCACGACCGCTGCCAGCACACCGAGCTTAACCATCAATGACTTTCGCTTCTGAGCGGCAGCCTGAGTTGCCTGCATCTGCGCAGCCTTTTCGCGAGCGCTAGCGCTGCGCTCCGCTTTGGACGGACGCGAGTTGTTTGTCGACATAAGTTTGCTTGTTCCTTGGCTCAACGGAAATACTCTAATCTGCCTTCTAGCTTAGCCAATGCAATGGCTCAAATACCCAGTAACCCGCACTTTTTCCAACCTTCACAGGATGCGCATAAGATTCACCAACACGGCGCAAAGCCGCTAACCGTGGATATTTGAGACTTCAACCAAGTCATCACGCGATAGTTCATTATTCGTCTTGACCATGGGTTAAAAGAGCAATAGGGAGCCTTGTCACGTACATTGAGTGGTAGAACACGGTTTCACCCGGATTCCGGACTTGATCCGAAAACTGGGGCAAAAGCGATGTTGGTTTACTTAGACCATCATGTGCTGACAACCGGCAAACTGCGGTGCTTCCATTCGCAGTAGTTACGTGGCCAGGAGGTTTACGGTGAGCAATGAACTAACAGTCGCTAGCGAGAACAATCCCTACGATTTTGTGGTGGTAGCTAACCGGCTACCGGTCGACAGGATTACGCTGCCTGATGGGACTCAAGGTTTTCAGCGTGCACCAGGCGGTTTAGTAACAGCATTGGAACCCGTGATGGCCGCGTCCGAAGGTGCGTGGGTGGGCTGGCATGGCGGTGTTGATGAAGAACTCGCCGAATTCGACAAGGACGACATTCATCTCGTCCCGGTTCCGCTCAGCGAGCAAGACCTCAATCTCTACTACGAGGGGTTCTCAAACTCCACTCTTTGGCCGCTCTATCACGATGTCATCGTGCCACCGGAATACCACCGCACCTGGTGGGACCGGTATAAGAAGATCAACCAACGTTTTGCCGACGCAGTGGCTCGCACAGCTGCACAACACGCCACCGTGTGGGTCCACGATTATCAGCTGCAGCTAGTGCCACAGATGCTACGGCGGGCCCGGCCAGATTTGAAGATTGGATTCTTTCTTCATATTCCATTCCCGGCCGCCAGCTTGTTCTCTCAGCTGCCATGGCGCACCCAGATCCTCGAAGGACTCGCAGGAGCCGATTTGGTGGGCTTCCAGCGTGAGACCGATGCCTCGAATTTCCTGCGCTGCCTACGCCGCTTCACCGACTACTCCACCAAGGGCCATGAAGCCACACCTTCGGCCACGCATGGCATTCAGAACTTGTGTCGGGCCGAAGCCCATCCAATTTCAATCGATACTGAAGAAATTGCGAAGCTTTCACGCGATCCACAGATCATTGCCCGAGCGGCCCAGATCCGTTTGGAACTGGGCAACCCAAATACCATCATGCTCGGCGTAGACCGACTCGATTACACCAAAGGTATTCGGCACCGGCTTAAGGCCTACGGAGAGCTGCTCAACGATCAGTCGCTGCGCGCCGGAGATGTCTGCCTGATTCAGGTCGCCAGCCCTAGCCGTGAAAATGTCGGCTCGTATATGGAACTGCGTGACCAGGTAGAACTAATGGTCGGGCAGATCACCGGGCAGCACGACACCTTGAGCCACACAACCCTTCGCTATCTGCACCACTCCTACCCGCTACGCGAAATGATCGCCTTGTACCTTGCCTCTGACGTACTGCTGGTCACGGCGCTACGCGATGGCATGAACCTTGTCGCGAAGGAGTATGTGGCCTCGCATCAAGACGGACGAGGTGTTTTGGTGCTCTCGGAATATACCGGGGCAGCGGATCAGCTGACCCAAGCAGTACTAGTGAACCCGCATGATATCGATGGGATGAAAGCGAAGATCATCGAGGCGGTCCACATGGATCAAAATGAACAAGCCCGACGTATGCGGCGTATGAATCGTCACCTGTTAGAAAACGACGTCACCAGTTGGTCCGCGCGCTTCCTTGCAGAGCTGGCGGAAATCAATTCACGGGCAAACCAGATTAGCCCCAGCCCAGCCCACTAAATACCACGCCTAGTCTGAACGGAACGATCGTGCCAAAATTTGCCCCGGAGCTCTATGCTGCGCTGTCTACTTTCGCCGGACATCGCAGAATTTTAGTCGCCCTCGATTTTGACGGAACACTTTCGCCACTCGTGGACCGACCAGAAGATGCCAGGCCCACCCCGCAGGCAGCTCAGGTCTTTGAGGAACTCTCACAACAATATGGTGTGCGGACAGCCGTGGTCTCGGGTCGAAACCTCGATTCACTGACCGAAGTTTATCCGGCTCCCCGCCCCGAGAACCTCATTGGTTCCCATGGCGCGGAGCGGCGAGTACCCTCGGTGCCCAGCGACTCCCCGGAACAGCCAGATTTGTCCGCCTCGCAACGCGCTAATCTCAAGGAATTGACCGCCAAGCTCAGCGAAGTGGCGCAGCGACATGTTGGGGTCAGCTTAGAATATAAGCCCTCAGCTACCGTCCTTCATGTGCGTCAGGCACCCAGTATCGAGGTGGCCGATGCAGCTATCATCGAAGGGCAGCAGGCCCTTGCACACCTAGACGAACTACGACTCATGGCAGGCAAATCGGTATTAGAGGCTTCGGTCCATTCTGGTAACAAGGGACAGGCCTTACAGTGGCTTCGCGAGGTCCTTGACGTAGATGCATTGCTGTTCATTGGCGACGATGTCACCGACGAAGATGGCTTTCGAATATTGAACCGCGAGGATCTCGGAATTAAGGTGGGCGAGGGTCCAACTTTGGCCACGCATCGAATCGCAACCCCAGAAATGTTGCCAGAACTTTTGGAATTGCTGCTTTCCATGCGACACTAGAGTGTCCCATATCACTTTCACTATGGATCGTCGGGCACGTACCTGCCCGTGAAAGGATTGTCATCATGGCAACTGTGACCTTTGAAAAGGCCACCCGAATTTACCCGGGCGCACTTGTGCCCTCCGTCGATGCAATTGATTTGCAGATCGAAGACGGTGAATTCCTGGTATTAGTCGGCCCCTCGGGCTGCGGAAAATCAACCACCTTGCGAATGCTTGCTGGACTTGAGGAAGTTAACTCAGGACGCATTCTCATTGGCGATAAGGACGTAACGAACGTTCCGCCTAAGGACCGCGATATTGCGATGGTCTTCCAGAACTATGCGCTCTACCCACATATGACCGTCGCCGAAAATATGGGCTTTGCGCTCAAGATTGCAGGTATCGACAAGGAAGAGCGCAATAAGCGTGTCCTTGAAGCTGCAAAGCTATTGGATCTTGAACAATATTTGAATCGTAAACCCAAGGCCCTCTCCGGTGGCCAGCGCCAGCGCGTGGCCATGGGCCGCGCGATCGTTCGCTCGCCTCAGGTATTCCTGATGGATGAGCCGCTGTCTAACCTCGACGCCAAGCTCCGTGTGCAGACCCGCACGCAGATTGCCTCGCTGACCCGTCGTTTGGGGGTCACCACCGTGTATGTCACTCACGACCAGGTTGAAGCCCTCACCATGGGCGATCGGGTCGCTGTTCTGAAAGACGGCGAAATTCAGCAGGTGGGCACGCCACGCGAGCTTTACGATCGCCCACGAAATGTATTTGTTGCCGGATTCATCGGCTCACCGGCAATGAACCTGGTGGAGCTTGAAGCTGCTAACGGCCAGGTGCTCTTTGGTGACTCATCATTGCCGGTAGTTGGTGCTCAGGGAGCAACGACCTTAGGCATTCGTCCCGAAGATCTAACTCTTGGCTCCTCCACGGAAGGCGTGGAACTAATAGTGGATGTGGTTGAAGAGCTCGGTGCCGACGCATACGTTTACGGTACGGCGCAGTTGGCCGGCAAAGACCAGACTATTGTGGTTCGAGTCAACGGCCGCACACCACCGGCCCGTGGACAGAAACTGAACATCGTGCCCAAAATCGAACATGTACATCTCTTTGATACCGAGTCAGGATTGCGTTTAGCAAACTGATCAACATCAAAACAGCAAGCCCCGATCCAGAGTACCTAAGGTAATTGGATCGGGGCTTGCTGTCGATGTCCGCAGAATCTAAGTTAAACATCGAAGGCCCCGAGAAAATCTCGGAGCCTTCGGCAAAAGATGCCCGGCGATGACCTACTCTCCCACACCCTCCCGAGTGCAGTACCATCGGCGCAGTGGGTCTTAGCTTCCGGGTTCGGTATGGGACCGGGCGTTTCCCCCACGCTATGATCGCCGTAACTCTAACCCTCACGGTTGAACCGTGGGAAAATTACAGTGCCATTCGCAGTTGCGATAACTCAATAACTATAACAGGATTCATGGCGTTCACGCCAATCGATTAGCGCCAACGAACAGTGTCTTTCGCCATACTTATTTGGTCTTCATGCCGGCAACAATAGCCATGCTAGCTTCAGTTCATATTCGCTGAAAATGTAACCGCTAATGCGAATTGTGGACCAACTGTCAGCTAATCATTGGTCGACGGCAGCAGGATTGGACGGCGACCCAGCAGCCCTCGGTGAAGGCATGCATACCAGGTGTCATTCCGGCCCGGTAACGGGCTCTAACAACCCCGTGAGCATGTCCAAACCTGAATACCTGCGCCTCCGCACTCCCTTGAAGGAAGAAAGCGCTGGCAGGGCCTCTTGTCGTGTCTTCTAATTGAGAACCAGCAACTGATCAGGCGAGTTCCTAAGCCTGGGACTGAGTACGTGTCAGTGCGCTGACAATTAGCATCTGAAGATCCGCGGACCATCCCGGCACAACCATTTGGAGATCTAGCTGCCAAAGCCTCCAGACGTCGGCTACGCGAAATAGCTATTATCTGTTTCTACGCTGATGCGGGCGCCTGCGTCGCCGCTTCAGTTCCCAAAGCTAGCTAACGCTTCATTCGCTTTGTGATGCGGCATGGATGATTGTGAATATTGTCCAGTTTTTAGCCGCACCCCGCCGTGAACCAAAAGCGCAGGGACCTGGCCGTGCAGCGGTCTCGTGGATCAGTGTCGTTAAACAGAAAAAAGGGTCCCACCCTTCCAGGCAGAACCCGACACCACAACCACCCCACCAGGCCGGCAACACCCAACAGCATGCAACCGGCAACCAGCACTAAACTGCGGGTTAAACAGGTGAAGCCCCGAACACCACAGTGTCCAGGGCCTCAAACCATCATCATTACTGACTTTCACTTACTTCAA
>NZ_PCQA01000004.1 GCF_002979915.1 Arthrobacter sp. MYb213 | reverse complement strand
TTATATATCCACCAAATTAAAAATAATTCGGTATCAACAAACTTGGCACACTATTGAGTTCTCAAACAACAAACACTCTCGACACCACAACCACCAAAACTCGGTGACTGCTTCGCTCCGGAGCAACTTTACAAGCTTACCACCTTGTTGACCGTTGTCAACTGGATGTTTCCGACTTGTTCACGTCCCTTGAATTCGTATCCCTTGCGGGCAATCCGTTCAAGCGGCGCGAGAAGTAACTCTACACGTCTTGCGGGTGAACGCAAAATCGTCCATTACACCGGTTATTCATCGCGAATTTCCCGTAGTTCCGGGAAATTCTTGCGGATAAATCCTTAGAGACTGCCGCAATCAGCAAAAAACAATCTTATGAAGCAGCTCACGCTTAAAGTAGTTGGGCTGGTTTCCCCGCCAAATGACGGGGAAACCAGCCCAACTGTAATTTATGTGCCTACTTGCTTTCGGCGTTACGCAAACGAGAAACCTCGTATAGCGAGATTCCCACAGCCATCGAAGCGTTCAATGACTCCATCGCGGAGTCGATAGGAATCGAAACGATCGCATCGCAGTTTTCGCGAACCAAGCGGGACAGGCCCTTACCTTCGGAACCGACAACGATGCACAGTGGACCGGTGGCTAGTTCCAGATTTGGCAGATCCATGTTGCCGCCGGCGTCCAGGCCAATAACGAAGATTCCGGCAGACTTGATTTCTTTCAAGGCATTGGTCAGGTTGCTGCACTTAGCAACTGGTACTCGTACCGCTGCACCAGCACTGGTCTTCCAAGCCGAAGCGGTCATCCCGACACTGCGACGTTCTGGGATGATCACGCCGTCAGCACCGAAGGCCGAGGCGGAACGAATGATGGCGCCAAGGTTACGTGGATCGGTAATTCCGTCCAAAGCAATGAACAGTGGCTGGGTGCGCTTGTAGCCGCGGGCATAATCCTTCACGGATTTCTGCGCCAGCTGTACAGCGTCCTTGTACTCATATGGCGGGATCTGTAGGGCGAGGCCCTGGTGGATTGCACCGTCGGTCATCCGCTCAAGTTCTACCTTGTTGGCTTCCATCAAGGGGATGCCAAGCTCGTTAGCAAGCTTCAACGACTCACGTACGCGGTCATCAACCTCGATACGAATAGCAACGTGCAACGCCTTCGCCGGAATTCCAGCGCGCAAAGCTTCAACAACCGAGTTACGGCCGGTCACCATTTCCGCGTTCACCTTGATGCGGTCGTTGCGCTTAGCTGCGGTGCGCTTGTTAGCAGCGCGCTCGGCTAGCTCCTTGGTGCGGTAAGCCTTGTGGTAAGGACGATCCTCGGCTTTCGGGGTGGGGCCCTTGCCCTCTAGGGAGCGACGGCCTTTGCCGCCACTGCCCTTAGTTGGGCCCTTTTTGCCCTTGCGAACCGCTCCCGCGCGTTCTTGAGGAGTACTCATTTGATCTGTCCTTTGTTATGAATTCTTATATTGGCCGCGGGTGCGGTTATTTGGTCAGGATCCAGCGGGCACCGTCGGCTGAATCAGCCACGGTAATACCTGCCGAAGCTAGCGCGTCTCGGATTGCATCCGAACGCGCCCAGTCTTTCGCGGCACGCGCTTGGGTTCGCTCCGCTAGTTGCGCTTGAATCAAAGTGTCTAGCGCTTCGGCTTCCGCGCTGTGCGCAGCGTTGGAGCCGCTTCGTGCATCGTCGAGTCCAAGAACTTCGGTCATGGCCAGCACCTGGCCGAGGGATTCGTACACGATTGCGTCATCGTTCGCATCCAGCCCGGCATTTCCGCGGCGCACCGCTTCATGCAATGCGGCCAGCGCCATTGGTACGTTGAGGTCATCATCCATGGCCGCACCGAAAGCTTCGGGCACCGTGGTTGCTTGCACCGAGCTACTGCGGTTTGCAGCCCGGTATTTAGCGTTAGAAATGAACGTATCGATACGCTCTACCGCGGCGGCGGCCTCGGTCAACGAATCTGGGCGGTAATCCAACTGTGAACGGTATTGAGCCTGGCCCAGGAAGTATCGAACAACTCGGGCTTCAGCCAACTGCAACATTTCTTCCGGAGAAATCGTGTTGCCAATGGACTTGCTCATCTTTTCTCCGGCATAGGTGACCATGCCGTTGTGCATCCAGTAGTTGGCAAACCCTTGGCCGGCGGCAGTTGACTGCGCCAACTCATTTTCGTGATGCGGGAAGCGTAGGTCTAGTCCCCCACCATGAATGTCGAAGTGAGTACCCAGATATTTAGCCGCCATGGCCGAGCATTCCAAGTGCCATCCGGGACGTCCTCGTCCCCATGGGCTGGTCCAGGATGCGGTGATGGGGTCGCTTTCCTTGTGCCCCTTCCAGAGGGCGAAGTCACGCGGGTCGCGCTTGCCACGCGGATCTGCGTCGGTTGCAGCCTGCATGTCATCGATTTTCTGTCGGGTCAATGAACCGTAGGCTTCGAAGGAACGCACGTCGAAGTACACATCTCCGGAGTGATCGGTCGCCGGGTAGGCATGCCCCCGGGAGATCAACGTTTCGATCAGCTCATGCATTTCGGTGATATGCCCGGTCGCACGTGGCTCGTAAGTTGGCCTGCGTACCCCAAGTGCCGCATAGGCCTTAGCAAATTCTTGTTCAAAGCGGTAGGCCAGCGCGTACCAAGCTTCGCGTGGCTGATAATGCTGGTCAGCCGTGAAACCCTCGGCAAAGGAGTTCGCCGATTTTTCCAGAATCTTGTCATCGATATCCGTCACGTTACGCACGGTGGTGACGTTATATCCACGGTATTCGAGCCAACGCACCAAGATGTCATAGGCAATAGCGCTACGCACGTGACCTACGTGCGGCATTCCCTGCACGGTTGCGCCACAGTAGTACAGCTTCACTTCGCCGTCGGTTAACGGCTTAAAGTCTCGTACGGACGCAGTCTTGGTGTCATAAAATCGCAGGCTCACATCTTTAAGGTTATCCGAAGAAACTCATGGTTGTGCAGGGATGCGATAAGGAACGCACCGACGTGTTCACTACTGGCCCTCTGAAAGCACCGGATAGACCAGTGCGGTGGCATACGCGGTGACCCCGATTCCTTCGCCTTCGTAGCCCAATCCGTCGCTGGTTGTTGCGGTGACGCTCACCGGAGCACCGAGCACGTCGGAAAGCAATTGGTTAGCTTCTTCGCGGCGGGCAGCGAAGCGTGGACGGCGGGCCACAAACTGTACCGCGACGTTCCCGATTTCGAATCCGGCCTCGCGAACTAGCCGCGCGGCTTCTGCAAGCAGGCTCACACCGCTGGCACCAGCAAATTCTGCTCGATCCACCCCGAAGTGCGTGCCCAGATCACCTATACCGCTGGCGGAGAACAAGGCGTCGCAGGCTGCGTGAGCTACCGCATCCCCATCCGAATGCCCTGATAACCCAATGTCATCCGGGAAGAAAAGCCCAGCGAGCCACATCTGTCGTGTCGGATCGGTGCTGACCGCGTGAACATCGATGCCGTTGCCGATACGTGGGATGACCATATTTTGCTCCAGTTGATTGCGCGGTGCTGTCTCGAACAGTCGGTTGACCGCATCTAGATCCTCAGGATGGGTGACCTTAAGTGAGCGCGCATCGCCGGGAACGACATGTACTTCGATGTCACAAGCCCGAACAATCGACGCATCGTCGGTGACTCGCTCTAAATCTTTAAGACTGTAATGATCTAACCGTGCGTGAGCTTCCAGCAGCGTTTGCGCGGCGAATCCTTGCGGAGTTTGTACCGCACGCAGAGTACTTCGGTCCGGGGTCTGAACCAGGATCTGGCTGTCGGTTTCTGGGTCGTTGGCCACCACACTGATGGTGTCTGTCACCGCCAAGGCAGGGATGACCGCTTGCACTCCGGGCTTACCCAGTTCAGCAAGGATTGACTCATATTGGGCTACGGGTGCGAAGGCTCGGGCGGCGTCATGCACCAGAATATGACTGGCATCCGCGCTCACCTTGGCAAGCCCATTACGCACCGACGCGGCTCGGCTGCTTCCACCGGGGACCGTGCGCACCAGCTGCGGATAACCCGATAGCTTTTCGGTTAGCCGGGTATCTTCCGGAGGTACCACGACGATAATTTCCTTGATCCGTGGAACACAGAGCATGGTGTCTAAGGCGTGCTCGGCTAAAGATTTTCCGCGCACCTGAACTAACGCCTTGGGCATTCCGGCGCCTAGACGGGTTCCCGTCCCTGCTGCCACGAGGATTACTGCTACGGATTGTTCTTGTTGCTCGCTCACGAGGCTCAGCCTATCGCGCAACGCGGAACTGATTAAATGACTAAACCGTGGGTCGCTTTGCGGCGTCCCACGGTTACTTGTCTTTTAGCTTCTGTTGCTACTGACTCAACAAAATTTAGGCGGAAGCCAAAACTTCGTCCAGTAGAACTTCTGCCTTGGTCTCATCCAGATCCTTGGCCAGAGCCAATTCACTGATCAATACCTGACGGGCTTTGGAGAGCATACGCTTTTCGCCTGCGGACAGGCCACGGTCATTCTCGCGACGCCAAAGGTCGCGAACGACCTCTGCCACCTTGATGACATCACCGGAGGCAAGCTTTTCCAAGTTTGCCTTGTAGCGGCGCGACCAGTTGGTCGGCTCTTCAGTAAATTCAGCACGAAGGACATCGAACACATGGTCCAAGCCTTCCTGACCTACCACGTCACGCACGCCAACCAGATCAACGTTCTCAGCTGGAACCTCAATGGTCAGGTCACCCTGAGCCACCTTGAGCTTGAGATACATTTTCTCTTCGCCCTTGATCTTGCGCATTTTGATCTCTTCGATCATTGCCGCGCCGTGGTGCGGGTAGACAACAGTCTCGCCAACCTCAAAAACCATGTGAATAAACCCCTTTCCCACCTCCCAGTCTACCACGGGCAGGCCTGCGAAAATCTTCACTATGGCCCAAATAACCCCGAAAAGACGCGGAAGAACCTCTTCCACTTGCGGGAGAAACGTGGTATGAAGTTAACAGGTTGAGCGGACCACCCCTTTCCCACAAACCGCAACAATCTACTACAACTTGTCGAAATCGATGTGTTGCACGTCGCTAAATCACGTTCTAGGGCGAATTACGGTTAGGCTTAGTACTAGTCGTGGTCTTCGTGTTCCCCTGCGCCTTGGGTGCGGAACACCGAAAACGGCCGCGAATCCGCAACTCATTATTCTCACCGAGGAGTTAGTGCCGTGATCACCGCACGCATGACCGCTGGACGTCGTATTGCTACGTCCCTAGCCGTGGCTGCCCTGGCATTCGGTGTCACCAGCTGTGGCGCCATCAACCAGCAGTCAACTACTGACCACTACAACGCATCCGATGGCATCCATGTTGATGTTGCCAATGCCGAGGTTCGCAACCTGATGTTCGTCGCTAACACCGACGACTCCAAGGCCCGCCTCATCGGCTCGGTAGTCAACGATTCAGATAGCGCAGTCAGCGTGCAGATCAAGGCCGGTTCAGCCGCAGCCGTAAGCATCGACGTTCCTGCCAAGCAGGTCGTGAAGCTGGAAGATGACAAGAACGAAAAGGTCATCTCCTCACTGGGCGTCAAACCAGGTGAGCACGCACAGACTACCTTTACCGCAGCCGGCAAAAACGTTAACTTCAGCGTTCCAGTTGTCGATGGCACCCTTGCCGAATACCGCGACTTCGTTCCGGGCGGTTACGATTCAGCCACTACCGAGCACCTGAAGCCGGTCGAGCACGAGTCAACCTCGGGCCACTAAGCAACTCAAGCAATAAATAAAGGCTTCGGCCTTCGACGATTCCCTGCTTAGAGTGAATCGGTCGAAGACCGAAGCCTTTGCTGTTTCTCGGGTTACTCTGCTGTTTAGGCTACGAACTTATAGCCGAGCCCACGCACGGTAACCAGGTGTTCCGGGATTGCCGGATCCGCCTCAATCTTTGAACGTAGTCGCTTCACATGCACGTCAAGAGTTTTAGTGTCTCCCACATAATCACTGCCCCACACACGGTCGATCAGCTGACCACGAGTCAGCACCCGGCCGGCATTGCGCAGCAACATTTCTAGCAGCTCAAACTCTTTCAAAGGCATAGCCACCTCGGCATTACTCACCGAGACCACATGGCGTTCAACATCCATGCGTACCGGGCCGGCGGTGACCACATTGGTAATCAATTCCTCGGCCTCACCTTGCCGGCGAAGTACCGCACGGATGCGAGCCAGCAGTTCGCGTGAGGAGTATGGCTTGGTGACGTAGTCATCCGCGCCGAGCTCAAGTCCCACCACCTTGTCGATTTCCGAATCCTTGGCGGTGAGCATGATGACAGGGACCTGGCTGGTGGCACGGATCTGCCGAATCACCTCGGTGCCCGGTTGCCCGGGAAGCATCAAGTCAAGCAGCACCAAATCGGCGCCGTGGCGCTCAAAATCGGTGACAGCCACAATACCGTCGTCGGCGATGCGCACCTCAAAACCTTCACGTTCCAACAGGTAGGAAAGTGGGTCTGAGAGCGACTCTTCGTCCTCGACGATCAAAATGCGGGTCATCGGCGTTCTCCTTCACGATCCGCCACACTCGTGGCGCTCGCTTTATCATTCGTCGTATCGGTGGCCAATTCCGAGGGCTCGGCCCCTTCTTCATCCACTATGGGAAGTCTGAGTGTGAACGTGGATCCCTGTCCGGGCTGCGACCACAACGACACTTCGCCGCCATGGTTTGCCAGGACGTGCTTGACGATGCTCAACCCTAGGCCGGTGCCGCCGGTTTGCCTCGAACGTGCACCATCGACCCGGTAGAAACGTTCAAAGACACGTTCCTGTTCCTCGGCGGAGATTCCAGGTCCCTGGTCGGTGACCGAAATCTGTGCGTAGCCATCGCGCTGACGCAATCCAACCCCGACGGTAGTATTTGGCGGCGAGTAGCGGATCGCGTTGTCGATCAGGTTACGCAGGGCAGTCATCAGCAGATCGCCGTCGCCGTGGATTGCCACATCGAGCTTCCCGCCCACGGTAATGCTGATGCCCTTTTCCTCGGCCAGCAGCTTATTGCGATCAACCGCCTCACTGATCACCGCTTCAATCGCCACGTCTTCACCATGCAGGATCGAATCGCTGGACTGTAGCCGGGACAATTCGATAATGTCCTGGACCAAAGCTGCCAAGCGTTTTGATTCCTTTTGCATACGGGTAGAGAAACGACGTACCGCAACCGGGTCATCCGCGCCGTCATTGATCGCCTCGGCCAGCAGCGACATCGCACCGACCGGGGTTTTCAGCTCGTGGGAAACGTTCGCTACAAAGTCGTTACGCATCGCCTCGGTGCGGGTGATGTCGGTGCGATCATCGGCCAGCAGCAGGATGTATTCCTCGCCTAGCGGGGCCACGCGTACATGCACGATTAGTTGTCCCGCGCCTAGGGTGGCACGTTGCAACTCATATTGGCTTTCGGCAATAACCCCATCGGCGCGTACCTGACGCACTAACGTGGCAAGTTCCTCGTGGACCAGTGTGTGTCCGCGTACCAGCCCATAAGCATAGGAAGCGGGGTTGGCACGAACCACGCCGTCCACGTCGTCTAGGATCACAAACGCGCGACCAATGACCGAGAGTACCGAGGCGGCACCTTCGGGCAGTATCGGTTCGTCAACATCGGGAAGCCCGGAGGCACGCCGCTGCGAAAAGCGGTAGGCGGCCAGCCCAACTAGTCCCAAGGCTAAACCGATCAGGCCGGCGAGCAGGGTCGAAATCACTTCGTTCACATTATTAGACTAGCTTCCATGACACGTGGTGGAGGTGCCAAATGACGCTAATTAGCGCTTTTCTGTAGGCTGTTCACCAAACGTTCACTTTCCGTGGGATATTCGTTAATAACCCGCTGGCAAGGTGGAAGCAGACCCTCCGCCATGCCCAAAAACTGGGGCATAGGATTCCGTAACTCGAAAGGACCTTCAATGCGTAAGGTATTTCAGGCAGATCTGCAGCAAATCGGCGAAGAGCTGATCGAAATGTCCCGGTTGGTGGCCATCGCCATGGACCGCGCTTGGGATTCGCTGGCCAACGCCGACGTTGATCTGGCACAGGAAGTCATCGCGGCAGACGCGAAAATCGACTTCCTACAGAATCAGCTCGACGAGCGCGCCATCGACACCCTCGCTTTGCAGGGTCCGGTTGCCTCGGACCTGCGCATGATTGTTGGCTCGTTGCGCATGAGCGCCTCGCTGGAGCGCATGGGCGACCTCGCACGGCACTTAGCTCAGCTAACCCGACTACGCTTCCCTAATCATGCAATCCCGGAGCGGATTTCCGAGACCTTCGCACAGATGGCGGAGGTAGATATTCAGATTGCTAAGGAAGTCGGGCGTCTACTTGATACCCGCGATCTGGCGATCGCTAGGGAAATCATTGAATTGAACCACAAGCTGGACGGGCTGCACGCCAGCGTGTTCACCGTGATCGCTGACGAATCCTGGGATGCCACGGCGCCAACCACCGTAGATGTCTCGTTGACCAGCCGCTACCTTGAACGGTTCGGTGATCACGGGGTATCTGTAGCCCGCAAGGTGACTTACCTAGTAACCGGCGAATGGGATCCAGCTGAGTTCTAAACTCAATTCATTTGGACCATAAAATTTAACGGCGGTGCATGCTTTCGGTTCATTCCGATAGCCTGCACCGCCGTTTGTTTTCCCCGTTGCGCGCTGAAGGGAAAGTGTTTGCAAAAGATGACCAAGGCTCACTTCGAGATATGCGCCCTAAGCTCGTGTAGGTCCATTTCCCAGCCCCGCACCCCACTAGCCACCCCGTTGCCCGCGCAGGGCCTACGCGTCGATGGCACGGCATTGAGCGCAGGAATGGTCGACGCCTAAGCGTGCGACTTCTTAGCCGGCCGATTTAGAGGCTTAAAACGTTAGGGGATGGTGCATCAGTAGACGCACCATCCCCTAACTACTGTTGGGCCACAAGAATGTAGACCAACATCAAGATTGGGTATTACCCTTCGCATTCAACGCAGAAACCTACGTTGCCCTCTTCACGAACTAGCTGTGAGCGGTGACGAATCAAGAAGCACGAGCCACAGATGAACTCGTCTTCCTTCTGCGGAACAACCGTAACGGTTAGTTCCTCGTTGGACAGGTCTGCGCCTGGCAGGTCCATACCGTCGGTGTGATCAGCTTCGTCGAGCTCGCTCACGACGCTCTTGGCGTCTGGTGCGTTTGCGGACTTAACCGCGTCTAGAGAAGCCTTACGCGCCTCGGCAACGTCCGGGCGGACTTCATCGTAATCAGTTGCCACGAATTGCATTCCTAACGTGAGCCATTGAGCCTATTCGAAATAGGAGATTACAGCATACTAATACCAGAAACACAATCGTGTGGCGTTGTTTCGCTCACAGCCTGTCATTCATTTGGATTTTAGGCTTAAGAAACAACGAGACGGACCGGCGCTTTCAAGAAAAATGAAAGCACCGATCCGCCTCGGGAAAATCGAATAAGGACTACTTACGGCCCTGATTCGCTACGGCCTTGATCGCATCGGCAGCAGCATCTGGGTCCAAATAAGTTCCACCAGCGGTGATTGGCTGGAAGTTTTCATCCAGTTCATAAACCAGTGGGATGCCGGTAGGAATATTCAGTCCGGCGATGGCCTCGTCGCTGATTCCGTCCAGGTGTTTAACCAACGCACGCAACGAGTTGCCGTGCGCCGTGACCAAGACGGTTTTCCCTGCGGACAGGTCAGACTTAATCTCGTTTTCCCAGTACGGAAGCATCCGCTCAAGTACGTCCTTGAGGCACTCGGTGCGTGGAGCGTTCTCGCCTAGTTCGGCGTAACGCTCATCGTTTGCCTGGCTGAATTCCGAGGCGTCGTCCAGGGCCGGTGGCGGAGTGTCGTAGCTACGACGCCACTGCATGAACTGCTCTTCGCCGAACTCGGCCAAAGTCTGCGCCTTGTCCTTGCCCTGCAACGCACCGTAGTGACGTTCGTTCAGACGCCAGTCACGGTGTACTGGGATCCACCCGCGACCGGCAGCCTCAAGCGCGAGGTTGGCGGTAGTGATCGCGCGGGTCAGCAGCGAGGTATGCAGTACCTCAGGCTTGTAACCGGCCTCGGTCAGCAGTTCGCCACCACGTGCGGCTTCGGCGCGACCCTTGGCAGTTAGGTTCACGTCGTACCATCCGGTGAACAGGTTCTTTTCGTTCCATTCGCTCTGCCCGTGGCGAAGCAAGATCAAAGTATGGGTCATAGTCTCCATCCTAGCCAATCGCACACAACTACCGCGCGAAAGTTAAGCTGTCGCGCAAAAAAACAACACCCCGAACTTCATCTGGCGAAGTTCGGGGTGCTAAAAGTTTTATCTGCAGGCTTGGCCTAGTTGTACCAGTTGCCGCTCTGGCCACTCACCGCAGGTTTGACGTCAGCGAGGTACACGCAAGCGACACAAGCGGAAATTAGCTGCAGGAACCCGCCACTGCTCGCCGGGCCGGAGATCACGGTAAGTACCGAAATGATCGTGGCGCCACCGGTCAATGCCATCCACCAGCCCTTGGTGCGCTTACCCTCTTGGGTGTAGCGCGCCGCCTGGTGACGTACACAGTCAGCTAATGCCCAGATGGCGATTATGCCAACAACAATGCTGAGCGCATACATCATGTACGCCTCAATTAATAATGCTAAGCCCATGTCTACACTCTACCTTTTGTGCAGGTAGACACGGCAACCACTATTGCGCGAGTCTTCAGATCAGTTCCAAGGCTTGGTGCAGATCTAGCCACAGGTCTTCGACCGCCTCGATGCCTACCGAGAGGCGAATCAAATTGTCCGGAACACTGTCAGGCTCGTTGGCATGGCGGGCTCTGCGTTCGGCCAGAGTTTCTACCCCGCCCAGTGAGGTAGCACCGGTAATCAGCGCAAGCTCATCGATGAGCTTGTCCGCATCTGCGGCAGTTGTACCAACGGTAAAGGAAATCACCGATCCGTAACCGCTCATCTGCTCGGTAGCGCGCTGATGCCCGGGATCTGTGGAGAGCCCCGGATACCGCACGGAGGTCACCTTTGAATGTTCTGCAAGGCGCTCGGCCAAGATCTGACTGTTTGCCTGCGACCGTTCGATTCGCACCGAGAGCGTACGCACTCCACGCAAAGCCAAGAAGACGTCCATTGGCGAGGCGATAGCACCGTGCAAGGTGCGGTGCCCATGGAGTTTATTGCGCAATTGCTCATCGCTGGTAACCACCGCGCCGAGGATCAAATCCGAATGCCCCGAAAGGTACTTAGTCACCGAATGGACCACTAGATCTGCACCCAGGGTCAACGGCTGTTGCAGCAGGGGTGTAGCGAAGGTGTTATCCACAATGCTCAACACTCCTGCACCCTTCGCTGCGGCCAACAGGGCAGGAAGGTCCGCAACTTCCAACATCGGGTTGGTGGGTGATTCCAACCAGAGCACGTCGGCGCCACTGATCGCGCGGAGCACCTCATCGGTATCAGCAACATCAACGGGACGGACTGTGAAACGGCCTGCGGCTTGCAGTTCGGCACTCAAACCCAGTGATCCGTTATACGAATGTTTTGGTAAGACAAGCACGCCGCCCTCGGGGACCAAGGTCAACGCCGCGGAGATAGCCGCCATCCCGGAGGAAAAGACTAACGCCGGATAATCTGCCTGCTCTAGCTGACCTAATACTTCCTCGAAAGGATCCCAGCTGGGGTTCGAGAATCTTGCATACACGCGATCTCCCGCACCAGCCAAACCATGCGAATGATAGGTCGAGGTGAAGGTAATCGGATGATTGACCGGACCATCATTAATGTGCGCAGGGCGTCCCCCGGCGACGATCAGCGTCTTGGGGTCCCATGATGGCGTTGGTGTGGAAAGATCTTGCTGTTGACTCATGAGCACCAGATTACGCCCGTCAACCCTTGCATCGCACAAGCGTTAACGCACGAAGCACAGGATATGACTCGGCTTGTTCGTCACTCTTAGCTCTGTGGCCCGCAAAAGTGCCTTTTTACTCGGTCATGTTAGCTAGGGTAGAGGGGTGAGTATCGATTCGACTGCATCCCAGCGTGGCCTGTTCATCGTCTTTGAAGGCGGCGACGGTGCCGGCAAATCCACTCAAGTGGACATGACCCGCCAGTGGTTGGAAAATCGTGGCTCCCGCGTAGCCACCACCAGGGAGCCAGGTGGCACCCAAATCGGTGAGAAGTTACGTTCTTTAGTGCTTGAGCATGGTCACGGCGAGATTGATTCGCGGACCGAAGCACTGATGTATGCTGCTGCGCGCGCGGCCCACGTGCAACAGCTCATAAAGCCAAAGCTAGACTCCGGGACTCACGTCATCTGCGATCGCTTTGTGGATTCCTCATTGGCCTATCAGGGCATGGGACGAGCGCTCGGCTTTGAAGCCGTCGCCGCCATCAATGATTTTGCTACCTCAGGGCTGAAGCCAGATGTCACGATCATCTTGGATATTTCCGCTGCTGATGGCCGCGCCCGACGAATTGCAGCTACCGACGGAGTGGAGCAGGCCGATCGGCTAGAAGCTGAGCCAGATGAATTTCATGAGCGTATCCGCAACGCATTCTTGGAACTGGCAGCGAAGGACCCGCAGCGCTACTTGATTATTGATGCCACCGGCGGGATTGCGCAGCTCCAAGAGCAAATAACTACGCACCTTGCAGGCTTACTGTGAATCGGCCGGTCTTTGCCGAGCTCGCCGGCCAGCAGCGAGTGGCCGATTCACTGATTGCTGAAGTAGATCAGGGAAATCCGACTCATGCGTGGCTGGTGACCGGCCCACCGGGTTCCGGACGAACCACCGCGGCGCGAGCGTTTGCTGCGGCACTGCAATGCACCCAGACTCCAGCTGGCTGTGGTCAGTGCGAAGCCTGCAAGCAGGTCATGGCCGGCAATCACCCTGATGTGTCTTTTGTGTCGACGAATAAGGTCGCCTACCAGATCGAAGATGTTCGTCATTTGATTACCCGTGCCCAAGAACGCGCGGGAAAAGGTAAGTGGCGCATCATCATCATTGAAGATGCTGACCGGATGACTGAACGAACGACGAATGTTTTGTTGAAGGCCATTGAAGAGCCGCCAGCAATGATGATCTGGATTCTCTGCGCCCCCTCACCTGCTGACGTGCTGGTCACCATTCGTTCTCGCTGTCGAGCAGTTAATCTTTCGGTGCCCTCAGCAGCTGACGTAGCAGACCTCTTAGTTCGACGTGATGGTTTAGACCCGCAGATGGCACAGTTTGCGGCTCGTGTTTCACAATCGCATATCGGCGTAGCGCGTCTGTTGGCTCGTGACGAAAAAGCTCGTGAGCGCCGCGAGAAGGTTGTCACACTGCCGCTGCGACTTTCTACTCTTCCTCAAGCAATGGCTGCCGCCGCGGATATATCGACTCTGGTTAGTGAACAATCCGAGGCCATGACTGGTTCGCAACTCAACGCTCAAATAGCAGAATTACGCCATGCCAATGGGTTGGGTGAAGAGGAAAATATTCCACCTGGGTTGCGTAGCCAGTTTAAATCTTTGGAAGAAAATGCCAAACGTTTCGCCAGGCGTGCCACTTTTGATGCGCTTGACCGAACGCTGATAGATTTGACCACTTTTTTCCGGGATGTACTGAGCTTGCAACTACATTCGGGGATTGAGTTAATCAACGAACATCTTCGAGAGAAGCTAGAGCCTTATGCTGCTTCACAACGCAGCGAAAAGACCCTGGCCCAGCTGGACGCCATTAACGAAACCCGACAGCGACTGGCGGCCAACGTTAATCAACTTATTGCGTTGGAAGCCCTGATGGCTCGGTTGCTCCCTAAACCGGGCCGCCGATAGGCCTGCCGCCACTCATTTCTCACATTCCTTCTACTCAGGAGACGCAACAGTGCCTGCACGCTCTTCATTGCTCCGCTTAGCGTCCGCCGGCGCAGTCCTGTCCCTCGCTTTGGTTTCTTGTGCCGGAGGCGAGCCGACTAACAGCACGTCCGATTCTTCTGTGTCTCAGAATCAACCTAGTGCTTCTCCACAAGACCAAGGCGCCTTAGCCACGTACTACGAGCAGGACATCCATTGGGAGCCCTGCGAAAACGGTGTCGAGTGCGCAACGATCCAGGTCCCTTTGGACTACGCCAACCCCGAGGATCAGAACATTGATCTGGCGCTCAACCGTCGCGTATCCGAGGGCGCAAAGCGTAATCTTCTGATTAACCCCGGTGGCCCAGGCATATCTGGAATGGAAATGCTGACCGAAACGGCACCCTACATTTTTAGCGACAAGGTAAAACGCGAATTTAACACCGTCGGCTTTGACCCTCGTGGAGTGGGCGAAAGCTCCCCGGTTCAGTGCGAGACGGATGAGGAGAAAGACCAGAGCCGGCAAGAGAATTTGCGAGCGTGGGTCCCCGAAGACCGCGAAGAGCTAGTTGAGCAGAGTAAGGATTACGCCAAGGACTGCGCACAAGGCACTGGCGATCTCCTTGGACATGTTGATACCGTCTCCGCAGCCAAGGATTTAGATATCATTCGCGCAGTGTTGGGGAACGAAAAACTAGATTATCTCGGCTTTTCTTATGGCACATTCCTTGGCGCTACCTACGCAGATCTCTTTCCGCAACGTGTGGGTAGTTTTGTTCTAGACGGCGCGATGGATCCAACGATTACTACGGCAGAGCTAGATAAAGAGCAAGCAATTGGCTTTGAAGGAGAAATCGATGCTTGGCTCCAAAGTTGTTTGGACGGCGAGCAGTGTCCCTTCGACGGAACGCTTGAAGAAGCCAAGATGCAGTTGCAGCTCTTCTTTACCCAGATTGAAAATGAGCCGCTAGTATCCAGCGATGGACGAACTGTTCCCATCATCGACTTCGTCAATGGGTTCATCATTCCGCTCTACGACAACTCCAGCTGGCCAATGCTGAGCACCGCCATGACCGAAGCTATGTCCGGCAATGTTGACCCGATCCTGTCCTTTTCAGACCTTTCCAGCAGCCGAGACCAAGATGGGGTGTACACCTCAAACGCGGATGAAGCCTTTGTTGCGATCAATTGCCTTGACCGGCCTATGGATTCGGATCCCGAGACCATGCAGGCACAGGCCACTGAACTTATGCGCGTCGCCCCAACACTTGGCAAATACTTTTCCTACTACGCCCTAAATTGCAAAGAATGGGAATACCCAGCAACTGGTACTCCCCAGAAGCTAGAGGCAAAGGGCTCAGATAAAATCCTTGTCGTTGGTACCACCGAGGATCCAGCCACCCCTTACGAATGGTCAGAATCGCTGTCGAACCAGCTATCTAACGCCACCCTGCTAACTTTTGAAGGGCACGGACACACCGCTTACGGTCGCTCTAATGACTGTATCGATCAGGCGGTGGACGACTACCTGGTCGAGGGCAAAGCCCCCAAAGATGGAACTCGATGCTAAGCATTACAGCTTCACAACAAAGACTCGTTTTGACGATCTCTGACGTACTCAGATAAAGTTACGTGGTGCCTGTTTACAGGTATCGGCCTCCTTAGCTCAGGGGTAGAGCAGCTCCCTCGTAAAGAGCAGGTCGGCGGTTCAAATCCGCCAGGGGGCTCGGCTGAAGAAAAACCCCGGAACCGTGTGAAACACGTGGTTCCGGGGCTTTTTGTCTTTCTTCGTTTAACGACTTCGCGCATGCACCAAATAGATCATCATTGCGATGACTTTGTGCGTGACAACGATTCCAAAAATGAAGGAGACTAAAAAACAGCCGTACCCGGCGACTTCGAAGCAAGAGAGCGCTAAAACATTGCTGCCACCGTCTTCATACGACCGCTGCACGCCAACGGCTTGCAATAGGAATCCGATCACGCTGAGCGCAATCATTAACCAAAAAAGATCAAAGTATCGTTGCCTGGTTTTTTATTTATCAACTTATATCTTTCGAGTAAATAGCTTTGATTAGCTAAATCATAATCGAACTCTGTGTTATACGCTTTGAAATAGGTAGCGATTCAGCATGAATGATGCGCAGGCTCTCTTAGCTGATCCGTTATCGAGGTCGGGTGATGACTGCTCACTTGTTAATGTCGCCAGGTTGAGTGCACCCCGGGTTAGATCGTGGAAACGTCAGCATCACCGTTAAACAAAAAAGCCAAGGCCTGAACTTCTGTGCGAAGTTCAGGCCTTGGTTCAAGGTAGGACAGGTTAGGACTTACTCGAAATCAGAGACCGCAGGGTCCGCGGCGATACGACCCTCTGCACCGCGATCTAAGCCATTGATCGCTGCAAGATCTTCGTCATCAAGCTTCAGCTCAATCGCTTCGAAGTTCTCAATGATCCGTGAATCGGTGACCGACTTAGGAATCACTACGTTACCCAAGGCGAGGTGCCAGGCGATTACTACCTGCGCTGCGCTGGCCTGATGTTTCTGGGCGATCTCAACAATGACTGGGTCCGTGAGCAATTCCCCGCCATGGCCAAGAGGAGACCATGACTCGTGCGCGATGCCATGCTTAGCTTCATACACACGAAGTTCGGTTTGCGGGAAGTACGGGTGAGTTTCCACCTGGTTTATCACCGGACGCACGCCGGTCTGCTCGTAGAGTTCTTCTAACGCTTCAACGGTGAAGTTGCAGACTCCGATGGAGGTAGCTTTTTCGTCCTTCTGAAGCTGGATCAGAGCCTTCCACGTGTCCACGTAAGTGCCACGCTTTGGCTGTAACCAGTGAATCAGGTACAGATCAACATAATCCAACCCCAACCGCTCTAAAGAAGCCTCGGCTGCGGCGATCGTTTTGTCGTAACCCTGATCAGAGTTCCAGACCTTGGTAGTTACGAAGATTTCACTACGCGGGATGCCACTGCTGGCAATAGCCCGTCCGACGCCTTCTTCGTTTCCGTAGATACGTGCGGTGTCAATGTGTCGGTATCCGGCATTTAATGCCTTGCCTACGGCAACTTCAGCTTCAGCGTCTGCAACCTTCCAGACGCCATAGCCGATCTGGTCGATGCAGTTACCATCATGGAAATTAGTTTGTGGAACAGTTTGGATCATGCAACTAATTTAGTGCATGAATCTGGATGGACGGGTGACCGGCACCACGATTTTCTCTTTTACTTGACGTCAGCAAGCAATTTAGCCGCCTGCGAAACATCATCTTTAACGATTTGGGCTCTGTGCTCGACAGGCTTCAAATTAGTTTCTTCGCCATCTTTAGTTTGCATACGCATCATCGCAATCACCTGGGCCGTGGTTGCCAAGTCATTGGCTGACTTTGTCAGTGCTCGGTGTACTTGAGATGTCGTCTGCGGGATGTGCTCATCATCGCTGGGAGTCAGCTTCTGCGCATCGATGCACAGCTGGCGCACCTGCGGAAGCAAATCGGCTAGTTCGTTAGCGCGCACGACAACTTCGTTGTACAAGTCGTTGTCTTCGATTCCTTCTAGAACCTGAAAAACACGGTCCAAAGAGCGCACAAACCTATCGTGGGCACGCCGCCAGACGCCTTGCCCAAGATCACGGCTAATTGCACGTTGATCGCGTAAACGCGAGAAAAAACCCATCACACTCTTTTTGCTAGGTTGCTACCCAATAAACTAGTACCAGACTACCGGCCACCGCCAAATCTTCCCGGTCGATTGCATGGCGTGACGCTAAAGGAGCCTTGGAATTCGAATTACTTCGAGTTCCAAGGCTCCTTTACTAAAGTGACTTACCGGTTAGCAGCAACGCCCTTGCGGGTTGTGCTCCTGCCAGTTGGTGTAGTCAATCCAGAACTCACGTTCCGACATCGGCTCAGCGTCCGGATGGGTTTTAGCCAGATGCTCAAGATACTGCCGGTACTTATCAGCACCCAGCACACCTTCCATAAAGCGCGCCACCTGATCCAGCCTTACGCGAAGCCCGAGCATGCTAGTGCCCACCACGATTTACGGTCTGCTCTGGAGCAACATTTTTCCACTGAGCTTCAAGAGCCTTTTCAGCCTGCGAGGAAATAATTCCCTGTGGTGCGAAGATCTTTGAATCTACATATGGATCCTCGGTGTTAACGCCACCACCTCGTTGCTTGGCCTTGATGGTTTCAACAACGGCAGCGGCGATCACGATCACCGTGAGCACCAGGAAGATGACCGAAAGCCAGCCTTGGACGCCGGTGTTATAGACAACGGCTTCCATGGCTTCGATGTTCTTAGCCGAGCCAAAGGAGGTCTCACCATTAGCCAAGGCGTCCTTGAACGCATTGTGGCTGGCGAAGTAGCCCACCTTGGTATCTGGGGAGAAAATCTTTTGCCAGGAGGCAACAAAAGTAACCACGACGGTGAAGACCAATGGAAGCACAATGACCCAGAGGTGCTTGAAATTGCCACGCTTGGCAACAATCGTCATTACCACTGCCAAGGCGATCGCAGCGAGCAACTGGTTAGCGATACCGAACAGTGGGAAGAACGTATTGATGCCTCCCAGCGGGTCAGTCACTCCGAGGATGAGAATATATCCCCACCCGGCCACCATAATTAACGTACATAACCAGGCTCCAGGACGCCACGACGTGTCCTTGAACTTAGGAATGAAGTTACCAATGGTGTCTTGCAGCATGAAGCGAGCTACACGTGTGCCCGCATCTACAGCGGTCAAAATGAATAGCGCTTCAAACATGATGGCGAAGTGGTACCAGAAGCCCATCATGGATACGCCACCGAACCACTGATTCATGATCACGGCAATGCCCACGGCGAGCGTTGGCGCGCCACCGGTGCGCGAAACCACCGATGGTTCTCCCACATTTGCTGCGAGTTCGGTCAGTTGGCTTGGAATCAAATCGACACCGGCCAGCCCCAAGGAATTTACGAACGCAACGGCGGTCTCGACGGTGCCACCAGTAGCAGCTGCAGAGGAGTTCATAGCGAAGTAAATTCCACGGTCAATGGAGATCGCGGCGACCAGCGCCATGATGGCCACCATCGATTCCATGAGCATGCCGCCGTAACCGAGGAAGCGCGTCTGGCGCTCTTTTTCGACCAGCTTCGGGGTGGTTCCTGAGGCGATCAACGCGTGGAATCCGGAGAGCGCGCCACAGGCAATAGTGACAAACAAGAACGGGAACAAGGAACCAGAGACTACCGGCCCATCCGAACGCGAAGCGTACTCGGAGAATGCGGGAACGCTGATCTCTGGGCGGACCACAATGATCGCCGCAGCCAACAGGCCGATCACACCGATCTTCATGAAGGTGGACAGGTAGTCGCGCGGTGCGAGCAACAGCCAGACTGGAAGAACCGCTGCGATGACACCGTAAATGATGATCGCCCAAGCGATGGTGGTTCGTTCTAGGTGGAAGAATTCAGCTCCCCATGCCGATTCGGCGATCCAACGGCCAGAGATGATGGCAAACATCAGCAAGGCAAAACCGATAATCGAAATCTCTAGGATCTTGCCTGGCCGAATAAATCGTAGGTAGATGCCCATGAACAGTGCGATAGGGATCGTTAGACCTACGGAGTAGACGCCCCAAGCTGATTCGCCCAATGCGTTCACCACCACCAGTGCCAAAATTGCCACGATGATGATCATGATCGCCAGCGTCGCAATGAGTGCAGCGGTACCACCAATCAGCCCCAGCTCTTCGCGGGCCATCTGACCCAGCGAACGCCCGCCGCGACGCATGGAGAAGAACAAGACTAGGTAGTCCTGCACGGCGCCGGCAAGAATAACGCCCAAGATAATCCAGATGGTTCCCGGCAGGTAACCCATCTGAGCAGCAAGGATCGGGCCAACCAATGGCCCAGCACCTGCGATCGCTGCGAAGTGGTGTCCGAAGAGCACTCGGCGGTCGGTCGGGACAAAGTCACGACCATTGTTTACGTATTCGCCTGGTGTGGCTCGGAAGTCATCTGGCTTGGCAATTTTGCGTTCGATGTACTTCGCGTAGAAACGGTAGGCAATCAGGTACGTCGCTACCGCCGCAAAGACGAACCAGATTGCATTGATGGTCTCGCCGCGGGAGAAGGCGAGCATGGACCAGGCCACGGCGCCAATCAAAGCGATAACAACCCAGATCGCGATGCGTAGCGGGGTCCAACGCTTATCCTCGCGCTCAGCGACCTCTGGGTCCACACCTGCCGGCGGGAGTGCTTGTTGGGTACTCATAAAAGAGTAACCTCCTCGGTAAGTTTAAAGTGATGATGCTGACCCGCTCTTGTGGAGCGGGTCACGTGGTAATACCACAGAGTTACTTTACGCGAAGAGGGTATTAGTAAATCAAGCTCTAACTACAATTTTCCCCACATGTTTACCTGAATCAAAATATTCATGTGCAGAAACAACGTCTTGGAAATCGAATATTTTGCTGACATTCAAGCTCAGTTTTCCTGAGTCCAACAGTGGTGCGATACGTCGCGTAGTTTCGGCTACGATAGCGGTTTTTTCCGCTGCCGGCCGGGCCCGAAGCGTGGTACCGATGACACGAGCACGCTTACCCATGAGGGCGCGCAGATCCAGCTCGGCTTTCGCCCCACCCTGCAAGCCAATGATCACCAATCGTCCACCGACGGCGAGCGCCTTAACATTCATAGCTAAGTATTTAGCTCCCACCACGTCAAGGATGAGGTCCACACCCCGCGAGTCTGTCAGTTCACGCACGCGTTCGAGAACATCTTCCTCACGATAGTTGATGCCTTCGTCAGCTCCCAAGGCCTTGCAGTAGGCGATTTTCTCATCCGAGGAGGCGGTAACGATTACCGTAGCCCCGGCAGCTTTAGCTAACTGAATAGCCATCGAGCCGATGCCTCCGGAACCACCGTGGATAAGTAGCGTCTGGGATTCTTTGAGCTCACCTTCAAGGAAAATATTAGAAACTACGGTGCAGGCTACTTCTGGTAATCCGGCAGCCTCGGTGAGATCCAACTGCTCCGGCACTGGCAGCACATGAGAGGCATCCACGCTCACGTACTGGGCATATCCGCCACTGGCCAACAACGCCGCTACATGGTCACCTTCTGCGAATCCGGTAACTTTCTTTCCGACCCCGGCGATAATGCCAGAAACTTCGAGTCCTGGAATATCGCTTTCCCCTGGTGGCGGTGGGTAGACACCCTTGCGTTGTTGCACATCAGCACGGTTCAATCCGAACGCGGCCACCTTGATCAATACCTCGTGATCAGCGGCCTCTGGAATAGGGCGCGTTTGGCTTTCAAGCACCTCCGGACCACCTGCGCTAGCGTAAATATAGGACTTCATCGTGTTGCTCATCTGAGTCGATTCCTCTCTTGGCCTGTTCATAGCGTATAATTTTTCGGGTTGGATGGTTGTCCGAGCGGCCTAAGGAGCTGGTCTTGAAAACCAGTGTGCGGTAACCCCGTACCAAGAGTTCAAATCTCTTACCATCCGCGTAACAGTCTGGGCTGGTAGATCAATTGATCTACCAGCCCAGACTTTCTTATTTAGCGCTTTCTGCCAAGAGCTCTTCCAAGTTGACTCCGGCCATACGCGCGATTTCAATGACTATTTGTTCCGCATCGTGCAAGGTTTGCGCCGCAGGATCTGTGGTGTCTCCGGCCTGGGCCGCAATGGCGGTGCCCCATTGTGCCGATGATAGTTGCAACCCGAGAACAAAGACTCCGCGGTGGGCTAAGCCCTGCGCGTTGACGAGTCGATATGGCTCCCCAACTACATCAAATCCGGACCCTGTCATCTGTTCACCTTCGGCATTGCGCCAGGTATGGGCACGTGCAACCTTTTCCGTTAGAAGTTGAGTAATCAGCGCGGTGCTGTTTTGCAACACCCGGTTGGCTGGCATCATTGCTTCACATAACACTTTGGCCTCGTAGACGTCAGTGTCGACCCATGGTGAGGAGGCAGTGAATTTACCGCTCAGATCATCAAAACCAAATTCTGGCTCCGGCCCAATGAAGTGCACCAGTGAGGCGCGCGACAGCGCCAGCAGCTGTTCGATCCGTTCGAGGGGCGGCCCGGAGGACAACCCCTCGACTAGTGGTTCGAAGTGAGCCTGTACCTCTTCGATTCGCGATTGTTCGTCCAAGATCCCCTTAATGACCAAATCCTTGATCACCATGCGTCCTGCGTTCATCGTCATGATCGCCCGTGACAGTGGGTCTGCCAGTCCCCCGGTGCTATACCGAGCGTTGCCAGCCAGATACTCTCGCACCGCATGTTGATAATCTTCGTGAGAGCCAAAACCAATCTGGTCAAATGGTCGAGCTAATGAAGGAATATCTAGCCAGCGTAACTGCGCGACCTGCTCAATGTAGGTCCGTAATTCGCTGAGCCAGACTTGGTTTCCTTCGTGGTGCTCGGCTTCGAGGATATCTTCCAACCCAGTAAGGAATGAAGTGGCGTTCTCCATCGGGTGGGTGGCTTCGACACTCGCACATTGTGAGTAATACGCCCACAGAATGTCGCGGTGCAGCTGCGGCCAGATATGCCGCGAGAAGCTCAAGGCGGCTTCTGGGTTTGAGCGGCGCGCTTCGACGACCTTGCTAATCAGATCCTCGGCATGGAAAAAGCGCAAGCTGATTTCGGCTGGAATGAATTCATCCACTACAGGCTTGCCCCAATACGGCGTTCCGCGACGCGAAGCTGCAATGAGTTGTGGCTCTTGTCCCGAGGCAATATATTCAAAGCGTTGCCCGGGCTCATCACTGACTTCTTTGAAGATTCCGCCACGGCCTAGAGTCAGCTCTGCCATTCCGTCGAAGAAGTTAAGTCCCATGCCACGAAGGAGTGCAGGCTGCCCTGCTTGGAAATTCGAGTAGTCAACGTCAGCCGGCACGGCGGGGGCCAGATAGATAGCTTCTGCCTGTTCCGCAGCACGTTGTAACTGCTTTTGCCAAGGGTTCAATTCAGAGCTTTGGTGACCTAGAGCCAGGACTACCGTATCTACTGTTATTTGTTCCGTACCGTGATTGGCAGGACCCGAAACCTTGTACTCGACTTGGTATCCAATACCTTGCGGGCGAACCGCGGTAACTTCGGCACGAACGTAATTCACCACGATGTTGGGGTGTGCGTCCAATACCTGAACGCAGGAGTCATATACGTGCTCTAGGTAGCATCCGTAGATTGCTCGTGGCGGATAAGTGCCGCGGTGAGTGTTGCGTAAGGTTGCGGCTTCCCATTCATCCAGTGGATGTCCGTCGCCATGGTTGTCAACGAACTGCTGGAAGCTAAGTCCAGGCTCGGACACGACTCGCTCTGGAGCCACCGTAGGGAATGAGGCGGGTGTATTCATCAGAAAGTGTGGAGACTGTTTAGGGCTCCATACGTGTCCTGAACCCGGACGGTACGGATCAAATACGGTCACGCGCATCATCGTTGCCAGTTCAGGCACTTTGATGGCCAGTTTGGCAAGGCGTTCAATGACGCTGGTACCGCGCGGGCCGGCACCAATGATAGCGATGTTGTACTGCGGCTGGGTTTCTTCCGACAAGATGCTCACCTTCCAAGATTATTACCTCCTAGCAAATTCTTGTGCCTGCTCCGAGGTCATCTCTGTAGCATCGGCTCGGAACCTGCCGCCGACAACGTGACTGGTTCACTTCCGTGGTCCAATGCATAGACTGTGTTTATGACTTCAATCTCCTCCGATTCTCTGGCAACGACAGATCAATACGCATGGCTCGAGGGCATCCATGATGCTGCCGCCTTAGCTTGGGTGCGTACCCAAACTCAGCGAACGGAGGCTGAACTTCACAATGAAGACTATGCCCGCAGTGTTGAGGCTATCCGTAAGGTTTTAGACTCGACGGATCGCATTGCGATGGTTACCAAACGTGGCGACTTCTACTACAACTTTTGGCGTGATGCCGAGCATCGGTTAGGAATCTGGCGTCGCACCACATGGGACTCCTACCGCAGCGAGAACCCTGTGTGGGAGCTACTGCTCGATATGGATCAGTACGCCACTGCCCAAGGTGCACAGTGGCATTTCGCTGGGTCTTCATTCCTGCGCCCCGCACCTGGTGATCCCCACCGTAAAGCGTTGATTAGGCTGAGCCCCGATGGTGGAGATCAGGTGAGAATTCGTGAATTCGACCTCGAAAATCTACGCTTCATCGAGGACGGCTTTGACCTTGCAGTAGCTAAAACCTCGGCTAGCTGGATCAACGAAGACACCTTACTTGTCACCTCGGCCACCGATGAATCCAATACGACACGCTCCACCTACGCTTCCACAGCTCGCAAGCTAACCCGCGGTACATCGTTAACTGACGCCGACGTTGTTTTTGAAGTTGATCAGGAACATGTGGCGGCGTTTTGTTATTACGACTCAACTCCGGGTTTTGAACGTATTGTCACCACGGATGCCATCGACTTTTACAACGCCCACACCGGCATTATTGTCGACGGAACCCACCATCAAATTGAGGTGCCCACCGATGTTCAGGTCAGTTTGCACCGCCAATGGGTGCTCTTTGCTCCGCAGACCGATTGGACCCATCAGGGCCAGCTGATCCCGGCAGGTTCCCTAGCGTTGAGTCAGCTTACTGATTTCTTAGACGATGGACGTATTGCACAAGTGGTGTTCGCCCCAGATGCAAAGACTTCTCTACAAGGTCTGGACTTCACCGCTAACTACTTACTCGTCTCGGTGCTCCATGATGTCGCCGCCCAGATTCTAGTCTTTGACCTGCACAATAATTTTGCGCAGTCCACGCTGCCTGTGGAGGACCCGATGCTCAGCGTATCGGTGAGCGCCGTGGATGATGAGGATACGGCAACGGCCGACGATTACTGGATGACTATTACTGGTTTCACCACCCCGACCACGCTGCTACGAGGTTCGGTCGGCGAACCGGCTACTGTGCTGAAGCGTTCACCAGAACGATTTGATGCGAGCGGCTTCGACGTGACCCAACATTTTGCGCATTCAAAGGATGGTACGCGTGTGCCATATTTCCAGATAGCCGATGCACAGCTAGAACTCGACGGCGAAATTCGGTATTGATGGATGGCTACGGAGGCTTCCAACACAGCATGACTCCGGGGTACTCCCCTGCTATGGGAGTTGGCTGGTTGAGCAAACGCTCCGCCAACGGGCGGCGTCCAGTTTTTGTCATGACGAATATTCGCGGCGGCGGGGAATATGGGCCTGGGTGGCACCGGGCGGCCTTACGCGAAAAGCGACACCGTGCCTATGAGGACTTTGCTGCCATTGCCGAAGACCTAGTGACCCGCGGTGTAACCAAACGTGAACGTCTCGCGGCCACCGGCCGCTCCAACGGTGGGTTGTTGATGGGCAATATGATCACCGGCTACCCACAGCTGTTTGGTGCTATTTCCTGCGGGGTACCACTGCTAGATATGCGTCGCTATACCCAGCTGGCTGCCGGGCATTCGTGGATTGCTGAGTACGGAGACCCAGAGATTCCCGAAGACTGGGAGTTTGTGCGTACCTTTTCCCCGCTACACCGTTTGACTGATCAACCGCACCCCATTGAGGACTACCCTGCATCGCTGATCTGGACTACCACCACCGATGACCGGGTGGGCCCTTCACAAGCGCGCAAGATGGCCGCAAAGATGATGGACCTAGGAATCTCCAATGTTCGTTACCATGAGCCAGAGACTGGCGGGCACGCCGGATCCACAGACAATGATTCCACGGCGAGGATGTTAGCTACTAGCTACGAATTCCTGTGGCGACAGGTACGTTAACACCCTCGTTTTGGAACACTCGGCTATGTTCAGGTAGGCTAGATTCTGCTGGAAACAGCGGATGGATACGTGCCAGAGCGGCCGAATGGGCTTCACTGCTAATGAAGTGTCGGGGTTAAACTCGACCGGGAGTTCGAATCTCCCCGTGTCCGCCAAAACCCCCTAGGAAACTAGGGGGTTTTACTTTTTCTATTGGCAGTTCACCGAAGATGGTTCCGGGATGCGGTTTAACGCATAAACCCCTAAACTCGGGCATTTATTGCCATCAGTTCAGGGGTTTTCAAACCTTATTTCAGACCGCGTTCCACATCATGAGCGACCTCTTTGATGCGTTCTTCCGCTTCGCGCAGTTTCCGCGCTACGTCAGCATTATGTTGTTCGTTCAGATGTTCATCATCACCGATGGGCGCTACAGTCTGGTCCGTATTCTTATTACTCGGTTCCATGGTCAGGTTCCTTTCGTGAGCGAAGACAGAAGGCCGGTAGTCCCTTACGATAACCAACTGTCCTTACCGAAGCAACGTTCCAGTAGCGAGACTTAGTCTTTGCGTTTCACGAAGGTGCGCAGCATATTTTGCACGATATCTTCGGGTAGTTGCGTGTGCCGCACGATAATCTCTGACATCCGTTCTAGATCAGTATCGGCGATGGCATCAAAGAGTGCTTCACGTTCTTGTTCGGGAAGATCTGCTGCGTCGAAGTGCACAGGACCTTCTGGACCTTGACCTTCAAAGCGGAAATCTGCAACGTTTCCGTGCGAACTTTGTCCCGCCATCGGTGAGGTCGAGATCATTCGTTCGAGGTCTTCAACCGGCAGTCCGGTGTGTCCATGAAGGATTTGCGCGGCACCGGAGAAGTTCTCGTCACGCAGCATCGAAAAGAGTTGATCGTATTCGTTCGGAGGCAACTGTTCACTGGAGAACTCATGCGACTCTCCCTCAACTTCAAATGCCATCTTAAAATGCGTGGCATTCTGTTCCTGCTCCGAACCGAACTGGTTACTCCACTCTTCGGGTACCACCCAAAGGTCATCAGATTTTTCCAGGTCAACGTCCGGCGCTACAGCACCAGAAGTCGCTACGCCTGAGTCGTCATCAGAATCGGCGATCTGTGCTTCGAGTTTGTCACGAAGCGCCTGTATCTCTGCTTCGTCTACCGGCAGTTCCTTGGCCGGAGCAGTCTGTGGGTAAGCATCAAGGCTACGCACGGCAATCACGCAGTTCTTGACGGTGTCACCGGTGACGGCACGGTAGTTCTGGACTGCACCCATGACGTCGCCTTTAGCGAGGTTACGGTAAATCGCTTTGCGAGAGGTGTCATCCAACTTCGCATTTGCTTCCTGCGCGGCCTCACGATTGATGGCTTGTGAAATCTGTGCCGTATTTTTCTTTCGGACAGACTGAAGCCAGAGGTATCCGAGGGCAACAACAGCAATAGCGACAACGAGCCAGATGACGATCTCCATATCTCCAGACTACTTTGTTTAACTGTGCGATTAGCCTGCTATGCCCAGAGTGAAAGGCAAAACACCCGGTGCCCCAGCAATCCGTACTGCCCGACCAGCCATTGCCAAGGACCAACGCGAGTCAGCCAAATCGTCAACGAGCATCACCGGTCCCGGTGCAGTAGCCAGCATTTGATCGATTTGTGCAGGGATTTCAAATGCATCAGCCACCGCGGCGATACGGAAGGCAGAGTTGCCGCCAGGACCACCCTGTGGAGGAGCCCCACGGTACTCAAGCTGGCCCAAATAGCGCAGCTGGCCAATCTGTGCCAGTCCCTGCGCCAGCGAAGTAATCAGCTGTGGGCGCTTAGTTGAAGGCATAGCCAACACTGCTACCGGTCGTTGCTCCCAGTTCCATTCGGCCAGCACCTTGGTGCAGGCTTCAAGCATCGCCGGGTCAACCGGCTTATCCACCGGGTCACCGAATAGTTGACGCAGTCTGTTGCCCCATCCCAAATCGGTCAGTCGCGCCAACGCACGGCCGGTGGATAATTGCTCATCTACCGGGATCTTCCCCTTGAGCGAATGACCCAGACGTTGTAACCCTGACGGATAGAGTTTGCGAGGTTCAATCTGGACGCCAGCCCGAACCAGAGCTGCTTGAGCGTTGTCTTTTGACTCGTCTGGAATGTGGTCATCGAACCATGTGCCGGCACAATTGTCGCAACGTCCGCAGGGTGCCGACTTTGGGTCATCCAATGCTTTCGTAAGAAATTCCATGCGACAGCCACGAGTATTCTCATAATCGATCATCAGTGTCTGTTCGTGCACCCTGCTCTGTGCCACACGCTTGTAGCGTTCTGCATCGTAGGCCCAAGGCATGTCGGTGCGCATCCAACCGCCGGCTACACGTTCCACTGCCCCATCAACGGCCAAGACCTTCAACAGCAGCTCTAACGGCGACCTACGCAGATTAACTGCGCTTTCAAGTGCCGGAACACTCATTGCGCCGTCGGTTTGTCCCAGTGCCTCCAGTACTTGATTCGCGCGTTGCTGATCAGGCATGGAACTGGTGGCGAAGTACTCCCAGATTTCGGAATCATCTTGTCCTGGCAGCAACAGAACGTCGGCATCGATACTTCCACGACCCGCACGGCCTACCTGCTGGTAGTAGGCCACTGGTGAACTAGGCGCTCCGACATGGATCACAAATCCCAGGTCTGGCTTATCAAATCCCATCCCTAACGCACTAGTGGCAATCAAGGCTTTTACTTCATTGGCTTTCAGCGCTTGTTCTAGCTTTTCGCGTTCTTCTAGGTCGGTACGTCCGGTATAGGCGGCGACCGGATGACCGGCATCGCGGAGCAATCGTGCGATATCTTCCGCCGCTGAGACGGTCAACGTGTAAATAATGCCCGAACCATGGAAATCATTGATATGGCTGAGCAACCACGCCAATTGCATACGTGGCGAGGGCAAACGCAGCACGCCTAACCGCAATGAATCTCGGGCAAGCGTGCCACGTAAGGTGAAGACTTCCTGCGTTCCGCCGGAGAGCTGCTCGGCAACGTCTTGCACTACGCGTGTGTTCGCCGTTGCGGTGGTGGCGAGCACCGGAAGTCCCTGCGGCAGGCGATTTATCAAATCGCGGATGCGTCGGTAGTCGGGACGGAAATCGTGACCCCAATCGGAGATGCAATGCGCTTCATCGATCACCAAAAGTCCCAGACGCTTCATCAACATTGGAAGCTGGTGCTCACGGAAAGAGGGATTGTTCAGTCTTTCTGGAGAAACCAGTAATACGTCAATTTCATCGCGTTCCAGCTTTGAAAGAATGTCGCGCCATTCAAGCACGTTGGCAGAGTTGATGGCAGCCGCCCGCACCCCGGCACGTTCGGCCGCGGCCACCTGATCTCGCATTAGAGCTAGCAACGGAGACACAATGAGGGTCGGTCCATAGCCTTGCTGGCGGAGCAACAACGACGAAATGAAATACACCGCGGATTTGCCCCAGCCGGTACGTTGCACCACCAGCGCACGACGGCGTTCTTGGACTAGCGCGCTAATCGCTTCAAACTGGCCGTCGTGAAACTGCGCTTCTGGGTGCTGAACCAGGGCACGCAACTTCTGCAGCGCGAGATTCTTCAGATCATTGTGCTCGTTGGCTTCCATGCTCATAGTATTTCAGCATCCGCCGACGTTTGGCTTGCCTCACGGCACGCATTGGGGACAACTGCGGGCAAGTGTAAGCCATTTCCCATGTACTAACTGGCCATTCGCCACCATCTCGCAGCAGCAAACCGGTAGTCTGAATGCTGTGAGTGAAGAAATTGACCTGAACCAGAGTTTCAAGGCCTATGACGTGCGAGGCGTAGTTGGCGAAAGCATCAACGCCGAAGCAGTCGAGGCCATTGGCGCCGCTTTTGTCGACGTGTTGTCCCTGGCCGGGAAGGACGTCCTAGTTGGTGGCGATATGCGCCCCACCAGCACAACCTTCGCGCAGGCGTTCGCCCGCGGCGCCACCTACCGTGGCGCGAATGTGGTGATGCTAGGACTAATTTCCACCGACGAACTTTATTTTGCTTCTGGCAAACACAATGCTGCCGGGGTGGTGTTTACCGCCAGCCACAACCCTGCCCAGTACAACGGCATTAAGATGTCAAAGGCTGGCGCCCGTCCAGTCTCCTCGGACACCGGACTATTTGATATTCGCGACCTGGCTCAGCAGTACCTCGATGAGGGTTTGCCGGTCTCTGGCGACGGTGAGCAAGGGCGCATCAGCGAGCGCGACGTCTTGGCTGACTATGCAGCCTACCTGCGTGAATTAGTTGACTTATCTACCATTCGTCCGCTGAAGCTTGTAGTGGATGCGGGCAACGGCATGGGTGGACTAACCACTCCTGCGGTGCTTGGCGATACTGTACTACCCGGATTACCGCTGGATATTGTGCCGTTGTATTTTGAACTCGATGGCACCTTCCCAAATCACCCGGCGAATCCGCTGGAACCAGAAAATCTCAAAGATTTGCAGGCCGCAGTGCTGGCTCATGGGGCAGACCTGGGTCTGGCATTTGATGGGGACGCGGATCGTTGCTTCGTAATCGATGAACGTGGTTTGCCGTTGTCACCAAGTGCGATTACCGCGTTGGTTGCGGTGCGTGAAATCGCTCGGGTACAGGCCGAGGGCGAGGAACATCCGGTGATCATCCACAACTTGATCACCTCCAAGGCAGTGCCTGAATTTGTTGAAAAGTCTGGTGGCGTGGCGGTGATGACCCGCGTGGGTCATTCATTTATCAAGGCAGAAATGGCCGTCCAGGGCGCGGTGTTCGGTGGTGAGCATTCTGCACACTATTACTTCCGTGATTTTTACAATGCGGATACCGGCATGCTTGCTGCGATGCATGTGCTGGCCGCCCTCGGTGGTCAAGATCTTCCGTTGTCGGAATTGGGCCGTGAATTTGAGCCGTACGTTGCTACCGGTGAGATCAACTCCGAGGTTGAAGATAAGGCTGGGGCAACCGCCCGGGTAGTGAAGCATTTTGCTGATCAGCCGGTGGATGTCACGACCTTGGATGGCACCACCTTTACTGCCAAGGATGGTAGCTGGTGGATCAACTTGCGTCCGTCAAATACCGAACCATTCCTACGCTTTAACGGCGAAGGCGCCACGGCACAGATTATCGAACCAATTCGCGATACGGTTTTAGCAATCGTGCGTGAAGCAAATATCACCAACTAAGGGGTTAGCACCGTGAATCTCGAAGATCTCGACGAGTCCGTTAAGGACGCATTGAACAAAGTTTTGGGCACCGCACTAGGTGTGGCCCGCGAACAGCTTGAGGAACAGGGCGTTTTCCTGCCTTTCGCCATCGCTTTGGAACCTCAGGAAGCCGATGGCGAGCCTGAACTGCGTTTGATCGCCGTTCCACCCACGGACAATCCTGAAGATCCGGATGCTGACATTGATACCGAGGCGATGGCTGCAGATCTAGTACAGGTCCTGAACGAGCAAGGCGCTCACTTCGAAGCGATTGCTATCGCCTCGGACGTCTTGCTCGAAGCCGATGACCGCGACGCCATCCATGTGGTCGCTGAGCACAAGGTCGGTGCCGCGCTAGCGATCGTCCAGCCGTACTCGATGCCAGCCGAGCCTGGTGGCGATTGGACCTTCGAAGAGCCTTCGGCGGAGTCCGCCGAATCTATCTGGGCCAACGCACAGCAGTAGACTGGGTTTATGAAACTCAGTGCTTTCGCCGACGTGTGCCTACGAACCGTGATGGTTCTAGGCGCACCCGGCGTCGGCCAATTGACCAGTCGTGAGATTTCCGAACTGGTCGGTGTCCCCTACAACCATGTGGCCAAGGCAGTCGTAGAATTACGTACCTTGGGGCTCTTGGAGGTCACTCGCGGTCGCCATGGTGGTGCGCAAATCACCGAACGTGGTTTAGCCTATTCGGTCGGTGCACTCTTGCGCTCGCTGGACTGGCGCGAAGATGTGGTTGACTGCACAGCCCATGACGCAGTGGGTAATTGTCCGCTCTCGGCAGGATGCCGTTTACGTTCGGCATTAAAGAGCGCCAGGGAAGCTTTTTACGCTTCACTAGACCCTTTATCAGTCACAGATATTTGTGAGAACTCTCCAGCAATCAAGCTGTTACCTTTCCCCACCGTGCGTCATAACGCGTAATCAACGCGTAAAGTCTCGATAATCGGGTCCTCGATTTGCAATCTTCTTCTACGGGGCGTAGAACTTAACTCATAATCTTGCATTTCAAATACAAGATAAATTCACCCTCCAAGGAGACAAGATGCTTTCAACCCAGTCCCGCCCAGTCATCGAAGCGACTCTGCCGATCATTGGCGCTCGCATCTCCAGCATTACCCCCAACTTCTATGACCGTCTCTTTGCCGCTCATCCACAGCTGCTCGACGGAACCTTCTCCCGCTCGAACCAGAAAAACGGAACCCAGCAGCAAGCTTTGGCCGGTTCCATCGCGGTGTTCGCCACCCACCTGATCAATTCCCCAGAAACTCTGCCGGAAACGATGTTGGCACGCATTGCCCACAAGCACACCTCACTAGGTGTCGTCGAAGAGCAGTACCCCATCGTGTACGAGCACCTCTTCGCCGCCATCGCCGAAGACCTAGGCGACGCGCTGACCCAAGAGATCGCAGATGCCTGGAGCGAGGTCTACTGGCTGATGGCTCACGCACTGATCAAGATCGAAAAGGGTCTCTACTCACAGCAGGCAAACGACGTCATTTACAGCCAGTGGAAGCTCGCCGAGCGTACCGAAGAGGCCAATAATTCGGTCACCTTCAGCTTCGAACCAGCCGACGCCATTGTCGCTTCCACCGCCAAGGCAGGACAGTTCGTTTCGGTTCGCATGCCGATGACCGATGGTCTGCGCCAGGTACGCCAGTACACCCTCAGCGGGGATGTGGAGAACACCGCACGCCGTACCGTCACCGTGAAGCTTGATGTGGATGGCGAGTTCACTCCGGTCATGCACAATTCGCTGAAGGTTGGCGACATCGTTGAACTTTCAAACCCCTACGGTGACCTGACCATCGATGAGTCCGGCGCACCATTGGTGATCGCTACCGCAGGTATCGGTTGCACGCCAAGTGCCGCAGCATTGAGCACCATGGCAGCGAAGGGCTCCACCCGCAAGGTCACCGTATTGCACGCCGACCAGGAATACGCTGCCTGGCCACTACGTGAGCAAATGATCGAGTCGCTGAGCAAGTTGCCACAGGCCAAGCTGAGCACCTGGTTCGAACGCGGCGAACTGCCAGATCACATCGAGGCCAAGTCCGGTTACATGGATCTGAGCGATAGCCTGAGCGTCGACAGCCACGTCTACCTGTGTGGCCCACTGCCGTTCATGCACGCGGTACGCGGCCAGGCTCTAGCAGCCGGTGTCCCTGCCGAGCACATCCACTATGAGGTCTTCGGGCCAGATGTATGGCTAGCAGCCTAACCACAAACTAGCTAAGCGCGATGCAGATTCAAGTTATGGGGGAATCTGCATCGCGCTTAGCTGCATTAAAGGCTATTTATTTTTGTTTGGTTTCGGTAGTTCCGGCTTAGCCTGGGGAACCGCAGGTTGCGGATCTACCTGACGTAGCTTAGCTTCAGCAGTATCTAACTTCGTCGCTTTAGCTGGCTTCTCCGGTTTTGCCGCCTGTGGGTCTACTAAAATCTGATGAATGCTCGCATCGCTGATCCACCGCCGCACTACCGAATTGAACAGTAGCGGGTTTTCAATATTCCACTGGTGATGCATGCCCGGCACAACCCGAGTGACCGCCTGCGGAAGTCCCTGGCGCAAAGCCTCGAAAGACTTCTGCACATGTTTAGGTTCCTTGCCACCGGCCAACGCCAGCACCGGCCCACGATAGTTTGTCAGTTTGTCGGGGAGTCCGCCGGGATCCAGGTCATCCATGATGGCACGTAAATTCTCTGACTTCAGCAGTACACCATGTTCGGCGAACAACTCACGTTCGTCATCCACCATGCCATAGGCGCCTGCTTGGAATCGCCAGTACCATTCACTGCCAATGAGTTTCAGCGCCATCCGGTTCATTGCGCGCGCGGCTGCCGGTACACCGGTGACCGGAGTACCTGTCAGCAACAAGGATTCGACCAGTTCTGGATGTCGCGCCGCCACATGCAGGGCGATTACCCCGCCTAAGGAAATACCTACGAGGTGCACCCCACCTTCGGAGACCTCATCGGCGATAAGCGCTGCGACGTCATCGGCGGCCGAGTCTAAACCCTGCCAAGTCTCTTCGCTGCGCGCACCGAAAGCGGGAAGATGCAAGGTCAGCACGTTGAAGTCGCCAAAGGCTAGAACCTGCGGATCCCAGCTCCAATTACCAACGTTTCCGCCATGCAAAAAAACCAGCGTTTGGGCGGGTTTATCTCTCCCGGAGGGACGACGTGCTGGATGTAGTTCGGGATAGTCGGTTGCGTCCCTGCTGAACTTCTTGGCGGTGGAACCGGCGTCTTTGCCTGGTGTCATGGCAGATGCTCCATTACTGCGTCAAGCCATTCCAGCTCGGCGGCCTGCTGTCGAATTGCATGGTCCAAGGTGGCGGCCATGAGGAAGCTGCGACGGTCCGCGGCTGCTCGCATGTCGATGCCTTCACGTTGGGAGAGATAGTCATCTAAAACTGCCTGCGTTTTGACCCGGCGTTCGCTCAGTAGCTGATCAATATCTTCGCGGGGTAGTTCGGCCGCGAAAAATACCTGACCCATGAAGGGATCCCGCTCGGTGCCTTGTGCCGCACCGTCGGAGAGCCATCCAACTAGCGCCTGCCGACCGGCGTCGGTGATGTGATGCTCTTGACGGTCAGGATAGTTTGACTGCGCCACAGTGGTCACCGTCGCGTAGCCCTTATCAACTAGCTGAGCCAACGTGCGGTAGATCTGCGCTTTGTCTGCGTTCCAGAAGTGATTAATGGAGGAGTCAAAATGTTTCTTGAGCTCATAACCAGTCATCGGTGCCAAACAGAGCAACCCTAGGATCAATCGTGCCAAAACCATGGATTCATCTTTTCATATTTAGTTGATTTTGCACCCACTTACTTGGCCGTAGCCACGAACTGAACCCAGATTGTGACAATTTTCCGCCGTATTCTTGGCTAACTGACCTGCATACACTTCAATCAGAGAGTTCCGCAAACTCGAAAAGGTCGCCTCACTCCATGAATTCTCAGCCCGCACAACAAATTGCCACCCTCCCACCAGCAGGTGGGCGAGCAGCATTATTTGTGCTGGTTGGTTCCCTCGGGGTGCAAAGCTCTTCAGCAATCTCGGCTTCCATGTTTGATTCTCTAGGTTCCCCCGCAGTCAGCTCGTTACGTCTGGTTTTAGCGGCTGCGGTCTTATGGATTTTCTTGCGGCCAACCTTGCGCGGAAGGAACCGTGCGAATTGGTCCGCAATCATTTTTTACGGCGTCGTGATGGCCGCGATGAACCTGCTACTTTATAAGGCAATCGAACACCTACCGCTAGGGATTGCCGTGACGCTGGACTTCCTGGGTCCGGCGGTAGTCGCTTTGGTGTTCTCTCGGCGCTTACGTGAAGCCGCCTGGGCATTGCTCGCCCTGGCCGGAGTGATTCTCATAGCCGGACCCGGAGGTCACTTTAATGCGGTGGGCTTTGCCTTTGGACTCGGTGCGGGACTTTGCTTTGCGCTCTACACACTGCTGGCAGAAAAAGTAGGTAAAGCCGATGATTCTTCGGTCAGTTCTTTAGCATTGTCCGTGTCCATTGCCGCGCTGGTTTCACTTCCATTTGGTATCCCTAAGGTGGCGGAAGTTTCCGCGCCGCAATGGGGCTTATTGGCGCTGAGCGGCGTGATAGGTGTAGCAATCCCCTACCTGGTCGATACGTTGGCGGCCCGAATTTCCTCGGCTCGTGTGGTGGGCACCTTATTTGCCATCGATCCTGCCATGGGCACACTCCTTGGGTGGCTGTTCCTTGGCGAGCGGCTGGGTTGGTTGTCGTTACTCGGCATTCTTTGCGTAGCGCTAGCCGGCGCCGGGGTAACCTGGTTTGCGGCCAAACCAGCGGGACCGTTACAAGAGGTACCCGCCGATCATCAGCCGACTTATCCAGAGAACTAAAAACGCTGGTCAGACTCATAGACTAGGTTCATGCCTTCAGCACCCGAACGTTCGCGGCTCACTCCCCCACTCTTTGCGCTCCTGATCATTCTTGGCACCACCGGTCCGCTAGCCACGGACATGTATCTTCCGTCATTTCCAGAAATGACCGCTGAGTTCTCCGCCTCTGCCTCCGCCATCCAGCTCACACTGACATTCTTCTTAGTTGGTATGGGCATGGGCCAATTCTTATGGGGTGCACTCTCGGATCGATTAGGTCGAGCTCGACCTTTGCGTTGGGGCACGATCTTATTTGTGCTTGCCTCGGTGGCCGCCGCGCTCGCTCCGACGTTGGAAACATTGAGTATTGCACGTGCGTTGCAGGGGTTTGGTGGGGCTGCCGGAGTGGTAATTTCTAAGGCGATCGTGGCCGATACGACCAAGGGCGTGCAGACCGCAAAAATCTTCAGCATCCTGATGACCATTGGAGCGGTTGCCCCAGCAAAAGGGTCTTACCCATAGACAGCCGTTAACGCAGAAAAGCGCCCCGATCATTTTCCCCTCGTGAGGAAAATGATCGGGGCGTTCTCTACGGGGTGCCAGACTCCCGGGGAGCGGCCGCTTCCGGGAGTCCAGCGGTGCGGTGGTCGTCACCCCTGCCACCGCGCAGGGGGTCTATTCGGTTGGCGGTTCGACGTTGGCTCGTGCCAGGGCAGCGGCAACCAAGCCGACCACACCGCCGAGGATGCCAACTACCGTGACGGTGAGCGTGATGAAGCTCTGCACGTCATCGAGAGTGATGATCTGCAGAGTCACCAACGTCGCCACGATCAGCGCCGCCACCACGATCGCTCCGGTGTAGAGCTTCTTGCGGGTTGCCGAGTCGCTAAGCCCGGACCCCTGTGCTTCGTACTTTCCCATGTTCTAGCTTCCGTTCTGAGTGTTCATGTAACGCTGGAACCCGTAAATGGTCCAGCCTTCAGGGTCACCGTCGAGCTTCAACGGCACACCCTCAGTGGTTTTGTTGTAGAAGCCTCGGGCCTTGAGGAATCGCTGCAGCTCATACCAGAACCAGTAGCCGTCTCCGCCGTCAACCTTGAGCTTGGTGCCCTTCGGGTATCCACCTCGGGCGTGCTGCATGACCTTGTAGTAACCGTTGGACTGTAGCCACTCCATGCCGTCTTTGACGCTGAGCTTTCCCCAGTCACCGTCCCATCGCTGGTTGTAACGGACACCGATCTTGATCGCTTCCATGAGGATCTGGAAAGCTCCGACAGTGATCTGACCGAAGCCCTTATCGAGCACCAGGTCTTCGTAGTCAGTTGGGAAGATAGTGGAACCGTCGGGCAACTTGTCGTTCCACTGCTTCTTGACCTTCGGCTTAGGCTTCGGCTTGGTGTTTGGTTTCGGCGCCGGTTTTGGCTTAGCAGTCACCTTCCCGCCACGCAGTACTGCCTGTGTCTGCTCGCGCATATCGTCCATCGTGTAACCGTTGATGTCGATCTTGCGGCCCCGCGGTAACGCGTATTCGGAGTGACCGCACACGTACGACGCATCGTCCTCGTTGATAGCATCCAAGAGCGCAGCGTTCACCGATGGGTAGGCGTCGCGCATGGCATCGGTCCAGTCACTGGCGTTCGCTGCCTCCGCCTCGATGCCGAAGAACTTACTGTTTCCAGTGTGGCCCTTCCACGAGCCGTAACCTCCATGGTTCGCACGTCCAGCAGCCACAACTACTGCGGTGCCCTTGCGGTCCAAGTAAACGTTGCACAGCGGACCAGGTAGCCCCGGCCGGCCGTTGGTCACCACACGCAACGATGGACGAGACTTGGAACCTTTCGGCCCTGCCGTCCAGTGATCCATGACCCCCTTCGGGTTGAAGCTGGAAGATCCACGAGTAGACCAGCCCTTCACGTATTCGACTTTCAAACCTCGGGCTTCAAGGTGGCGGACAAGAGTTGTTATGCGTGGCATTAGTTTCCTTCTTCCTCGCCAGAACCGGCGGCAACGGTGGCGGGTTCTTCGTCGGAGGCGTGGTCGATCATGTTGCCGAAGCGCTTCACGTCCCAGTCCAAGGTCTGGTCATCATCCGGGATGTCCTGCGCGGTGACAGCTTTGCCAGCTTCCGCGTCTTTGATTCCGCTCATGGGTTGTTCCTGCCTTTCGGGCATAGAAAAACCCAGACACCGCGAGTGCCTGGGTAAAGAAAAGCCTTGACCGGTTTGGTCAAGGCTTGATGCTCGTGTTCAGTTATTCAGTGGGTGGCTTGTGTTCTTTGGGCTTCGTATACCGTTCGTGAAGCTCTGCAATCTTGTCTGATTGGTCATCGAGCTGTTCGCCCTGCTTCGCTTGCTTTTCCTCGACCCGCTTCACGGCATCTTTCAAACTGGATCCATGATTCGTTTTTACCTCGTGCTCGATGTGGGCTACACGCACCATGAGACCCGGTCTTCCAGGGATACCGGGCCGATCCGGTTCGCCCACCACGTCGTCAACGAAATGGCTCAATTTCCGGACGACAGGCCATGCAACTTTGATCAGCCAGCCGAGTAGCCCAGCGAAGATAATTATCACGGTGACTATGAGAGATGGAAGCCATTCAGGCATGGCAGCTCCTAAAAGTTTTTGAGTGATGATGGTGCGCTCACAGGGAGCATAAAAATGCGCCCCCTGTGATCGCTTGGTTAGTTCTAAACGGCGGTCACTTCACGGCTGTTAAGCCCGCCTGTTGATGTTAGCGTGATGGTGGTAGTACTCTTTGGGACGCTGAAGCACAAGCGAGCCTTGCCGCCCGCCACGACCGTTTGCGTCACCGAGGCATTCAGCCCGCCAGCGTCACTTGTCGCCGTCAAAGTGACCTGCCCACCGGCAGATGACACCCCCGAAAGCATGACCTGAGATCCCCGCAAGTACTCATGCAATGGAGCTAATTCCAACACAGTCGTATCATCAACCCATGCAGATTCCTTTGACAGTTTCATCCTCATTTCCGACGTGTCAGCCCACGAGAAACCAGACACAGTGAGCACTTCGATCTGCCCGGCATCACGTTGTTCCGCTAGCCATTCCAGCATCGTTACCACAGCGGCATCAGTGATTCCGTTGTTGATGAACGAAGGGTGCATGTATATATGAGTACCAAGCCCAGTGCCAGATAGTGATTGGATCCGATTCCTGGTTTCAGTGGCCCACGAACTGGAATCCCAGCCGATCCGCCCTACCCCATCGACTGGCTCGCCCAACATCGGAACGCCCTGCCCAGGCAAGATCCCGGTAACGACGGGGAAGTTGTCAATGATGATTCGGCCAGCAGGGTGCTCCCACCAGTTTTTGTACGGCACACCAGCGTTGAAGCCTTGGTATTGGGTTCCGCTAACGCCGGGCATAATGTATGCGTCCGCAACACATTCAGGGCAACCATCCTCAATGAGCTGGATTGGCCCCAAAATTTTGTCTCGCAGTGCAGTCGTGTTCGTCAATGCGAACCCCACATCGCCGTGGTCTCGGGAGTGGTGGCAAAGCTCCACGCCACTATTCAGTGAGTACGCTTGCAGCTCGGCGTATGACACACCCAGAGATTCTCCTGAACCGAGGGTGCTGGTATTCACGGCAACCGAGCATGGAAGTCCTAGGCGCTTCAAATGAGGTAGGACAAAATCTCGGAAGTTGGCAAAGCCATGATCAAAGGACAAGGCCACAGGTGTCGCCCCAGACGTTCCGACGCGTCCACCACGACGAAGCTTAGATTCCTGGCGCATCAAACCTCGTTTGTGCCCGAATGGGTACGCTGCGGAGAGGAGTGGTGCTTGGCTATCTTCTACCCAGTCTGATAGGACCCCTTCTTGGGTGAACGATTTCACGAATTGGCGCGGGAGCTCACCTTGCGCATAGGGTAATAGCGTCAGCTTGTGCACGGTACGGTGTGCGGTGAGCGACGTCCACGACGTTTCGACCTTTAGCGCGAACGGCTTGCCTTGTGCGGCGTCGGGTTTACCCACGATGCTGGTTGCGATTGTTGGGGTTGAAGCGACATAGTCACCCGGAACAGTCAGCGTAGAAATGTTTTCACCCTGCACCAACGGTTCAGGAATACTTGTCATCGGCACCCAAGCGCCGAAGCCTGTCCCGTTGTTAGCGCCCGCCCGTTCAACGACACGAGGTTGGTTGAATCCGTTGTTCATCTGGTAGCGCTGGGTGATTCCCGAACCGCCGTTGGGGAGTACTTCCACGGAGCCAGCGCCGGGAACGCGTGGCCCATTGACTAGCGTTCCTGCCACTGAACTACTGATCAGGTACTTATTGGGGGTCGTCAGAGTGTTCATGTCAACCACTCCTGACAGCGTTACTCCGTGTTGAAGCTCCTGAATCTTCGGGTTCGCGTTTACAGCCGCCGCCGCAGCATCTACGACTACTTGGCTTGATGCGATATAATCAGCGACAATTGGCTGGACTAGCGGAGTTGCTTGCGTGGTGATGCGTGAGTCGATAGCAGTACCCGTTTGAGTACCATTGATCTGCGCGGCGACGTTAGCGTCAGTTACCAGCGCGTCAGTTGGCAACTGATCTACAGGGACTTTCCCCTCAGTAAGCCCAGCGAAGTTTCCCGCTAGGCGTGCTTCCAGTGGCGCTGGGAAGCGATAGTTTTCGTCTATTGGTACGAGGCGGTCAGCCATTGCTTATCCTCCTATGAGGTAGAACCCCTCCGGGTCTTTGACGAGTTTGTCTTGTTTGAGGTTCAACGCTGCCGACTGAGGACCGGACACAGGCTTGTCTGCGTCCGGCGTGTTATTCACACTTCCAAGGCCGATAGTCGTGGGGTTCAGGGTTGCCCACTCAGTGGTTGTGCCCGCGGAGTTCTTACGGATGTACTGGAATGCGGCACCCCCAGAAGGAACACCAGGACCTGCCGGTCCCGGATCTCCTTGAGGCCCATCAGAAAGTGAACTCCACGACGTTCCATTGGAGTAGTACGGCTTATTCTCTGAAACAACGAAGATGATCAGACCACGGTTAGAAGCAGAGGCTCCCGGCAACGTTGATACTGTTGCCGCTGTAGCGATAGCCGCGCCTCCACCACCGGCCCCACGCGCTACCGCGTTCGCATACTGCGCATACCCGGCATAGTTCAGGTGAATATTCGTGGGGCTTTCACGCCACTTCGCATCCAACACTCCACCCGAAGCATCAGTCAGCGCGGCTGCCGCGTCAACGGTCATCAACGCGCCACCTGGAACCTGGTCGATCATGTACTGGTTCCACGCCTTGCGGTTCACTTCAAAGGAATCTGAACCGTTTAGACGTGGAAGTACAGTGACATTGATGATCTCCGTACACACAACCTGTCGGATAGTGTCCAGCGAGGTTTCCATCTGAGCTTTCATCTGCGAGACGTTAGACCCAGCAAGACCGTTAGAGCCCATCGCGTTGTATAGGACTTCCGGCTTTCGAATGCCCGAGAACGTCACGTACTTGTTGAGCCCAAACTTTAGGGACGAAGCCCACTCTGAATAGCCAGTTCCTGAGTACGCGTAGATCTGCGCGAACGCACCATTCGCGTGAGCGTGACGCTTAGCCCACGAATCGTAGACAGGCAGATCAGCTGAAACACCAGCAGTGAGTGAATCGCCGAAGTACGCGTACTGCGGTACGTGCTCATCAACGTCAAACGCAATCCACACGTCCAACGGAACTGACTGAGTTTTCGTGAGAGGGTGGCCGTCAGTGTTGATCGCAGCAGACCCACCACTGGTAAGAAAACCTCCACCAACCGACGCATGGTTATTCTGCGCGGGACTCTTGTAACCGTACGAAAGGACATACTCCTGCCCAGGCACAAGCTCGTAAGTCTGCCAGAGAGAAGACCATTGCGAACCTGCCTCGCTTGAAACGAACGAACTAGACACCGGGAACTTATCGCCCGCGAACTGCCCAGTAGGTCGCCCCTCCGCATTGACGGCACCTTTACCAATGGTCACTCCCGTAAAGTTCAGGGAGCCCGGATAGGCGGTAGTGGTTCGGTCGTTGTAGTTGCGAATGTAGACTCGCCAGCGTCGAACGTTAGCTGGCACCCGGAACGGAATGCGGACACCCACATCAGAATCAGAATTGACCGTTGCCGATCCTGCCAAGGTGAGAGGTTCAGCTACTCGCTTCGACCCCTTGCGGAGTGTTTCAACCCAATCAGTGATGTAAGTACTGCTACTGCCTACGGAGCGCTGCCACTCGCGCCCATCGTCTGAGTTTCGCCACACAAGGATTGCTGCTGCCGACCCTAGAGGCCAGATGGAAACGTTGCCAGCTTTCGCACCAGATGGTGAACCTATGGTTGCTGTCGCTGCACCATCTGTCGCTACACGGTACGAGCCTTCATAGGTTCCGCCGTAAGCGTTGAGAAGATTCGACGGAGCAGATTGCCCGGCCTGGAACCCACCCATTGGTCCGGTGTCACCCTTATCGCCCTTGCCGCCTTTGAGGTCGGCTATTTCTACCCATGCCACGGCTTACTCCCACCTGTAAAGTTTGTTGGTTGATGGCTTGAACCACCACTGGCCTTTGCGTTCTGCTGGCGCGGTTTCGCCCACCCAGACCACGAATGGGTTTGATGCTTGCCCTGTGCCGGTCGTGTCCAAAAGTTCATCGAATGTGCCACCATCACTAGGAACACGGATGCGTAGGCCGAAGTCCCAGAACGTTCCTTCGGTTTCGTTCCAAACGATGCCTACGTCATACCAAGAGTCGTTCGCGAAGACAGTGTTAGCAGTGAGGTTTACCGACCAGTTACCGTCAGTACCTGGCGTTACTGGCCACTCCATCGTGTTGACCACGTGGCTTTTGCTGAACCCCACCACACCAACGTTTGGTGCGTTGAGACGGAAAACGAGTTTCCCAATGAAAGAGTTCAGCGTTCCACCGGCGATACTTCTTAGTCCGCCTGTTACTTTCGGCATCCTGCCCCCTTGTTAAATGCGAAACCCACCGGCTAAGCGGTGGGTGGGATGAGTTTGAGTTGAGCGGATGCTCGGGCTTGTCTGAGGTGCGCGGACGAGAGTGCGGCGCTGAGATCGGCGAGCATGTAGTTGGCGATCTGGAGCTCGGTGCGGAGGGACGCGTTCTCGGTTTCGAGTTCTGTTACGCGATTGTTAGGTGGCTCGTCTGCCATTTGATCGGCCTTTCGAATAATCTGGGGGTATGCGACCCACAACTTTGACTGCTCTAGCTGCCTGCGCCCTCATGCTCGTGGGATGCTCGGCCACTGCGTCAGCCCCGGAACCGGCGGAGACACCCTCGGCGAGCGCAGTGCAGTCGATCTCGCAACGGAGCATCAGTGATGAGCCTCTGATCGGTGCGTTGCCGGAAGATCTTGGTGTGACCCCCGAGGAATACGCTTTTGCTTTCTACGTCAACAGCCAAGCCGAAGGGGCAGCGGTGGAAGTTCCGACTGTCAAGGAGTCAGTCATAGCGCTCCATGAATTCTGTTCGTCGGGTGTTCCCTTTGCGCTTTACGAAGATGAGACGCTGAATGTGAATTTGGCCGACGAAGCCAGCGCGCTTACTTGCGAAGCTATGGCGAACCCTCAGCGCTAGACGATTCGCTTGACGTTGCCATTCGTGTCAATTCCCAACGGGATTAGCTCGGATGCTGGTGCGGTAGGTGTAGAAGAAATCTTCAACGCTCCGAGCAAACTTGCGACACCTCCGAATAAGCTAAGAACGGTCGTTCCGTTACTTATCGATGTACCCGTAGGCATTATGGACATCTGTCCGAACCCAGTGCTTGTCAGGCCTATGCCTCCTCCACCTGGGAGGAACATATCCCCGCCCGGAGTTTGAAGTGGGAACCCCGAGTCTGGATCGATGATGAAGTCACCGAATGTTGCTTTGCCCGTTGGCTCTATCTGTGTGACACCAGATTTGAATAACCCTCCATCCTCGATGTTCAAGTCGTTACGCACATGCAGTGTGCCGTCAGCTTCGATCCCGAACGTTCCGAAGTCTGCGCTGCCGTCTGGTCGGAGTTCGAAGAGTCCGGCCTGCATGGTGCCGTCGGACGCGATACCCAGAGCACCGAACTTCGCGGACCCGTCAGGGTAGATGATCGAATCGCCAGCCTTGAACTGTCCACCGGAGATGATCTCAAAGTTGCCGGCCACATCGGTCGGACCCACCAGGTGGTTGATACCAGTCAAGTTGTTGGTCCCGCTGAAGTTGTTCGTGCCCGACCCGTTCAGCGTTCCAGTTACATCAACAACCCCGGACGCATTCATCCGACCGATCAGGTTAAGGATTCCCTCGATATCCACACGAGAGCCGTCAAGCCAGCGAGTCGAACCACGCTCAACCGCCGTCCGCGACAGCGGAGTCTGCACGGCGAGCGCGCCTTGGTTCTTGACGAACTTCTTGAAGCTACCTGAGTTGAGGTTGGGCTTTCGTGCCATGGGCGGTCACCTCACTTTTTATTGAAGTTCGAGTTTGATCCAGTCGCTGGTGACGTTGCCGGAGTACTTGATAATTTCGGAGGTGTGCCAGCCGTCTGGTATTCGGGGGTCATCAATGCTGTACCAGCGAACGAGTGTGCCGGGTTTGAGATCCCACATGTTGCCGAAGCGTGCCGAATCAGCGCGGATGCTGAAATCGATCTGACTGATGAGCTTGCGTGCGGCGAGAGCGGAGTTGGCGTTCTTCTGCAGCTGGGTGGCGTCTTTGATGTTCTTGAACTGATCGATGGCTTCGAGGGCGATCGGGCCGGTGCGGGATGCTGTGGCGACGAGCATGTCGATGCCGGAGCCTTCGCCGATGGCTATCTGGTGTGTGGCCTTGGTTCGTCCGGAGCGTTTGTAGCTGACTCCTTTCAGGTCTGTTTTTGGTGCTGCGAGGTTGACCTCGATGGTTTGTGCTTCTGGGCTGAGGTCGCCGGTTCGCATGGTCCAGCGTAGGGAGCCATCGGGCGCCCACTCTGGTCGGAAGTCGATGTCTGGTCCGTCGTCGAGATCCATGATTTCGGTGATCGCGTCGAGTGCGGTGTCGAGGTTGTACCCGTTGTAGGTGCGCGTTTCTCCGCCGGTGTAGTCGTCTTCGTAGCGGATCGGGATGTTGCGTCCGACTCCGGTGGTAGCCAGTTGGATGAGGCGTTTTGCGATGGTGTCGTAGGACAGGCCCGAGTATGTTTTCTTCCAGCTGGGGATGGAAGACGTGCGGTCTTCGGAGATGAGGCGGAGGTCGAAGATAGACCAGATGTCATCGTGGGTGATAGTGAGGGACTGATTGTCCTTGGTGTAGTTGTCATCCCAGATGAGTCCGGCATAGGTGACTACACCGCCGTCTTCTACGACGATGAACCGCTCCATGGGTTCGAGTAGCCCTGCTTTCATGTGAGCTTTGGTGGCTACATCGTTGACGTTGAATCCTGCGGTGTGGCTTGCTCCGGCGTTGGGTGCTCTCGACCAGGGACAGTCGGTGGGACTGATGAGTGCTTTGTCAGCGAAGTTAGTGGCTGAGACGCTCCATACTCGTGTTCCCTTCATCGGGTCTCCTTACATGTAGGTGTCGGTCACTTCGATCTCTAGTACACCGGTGCCCGTGGTCAGTGGTGCGAGTGCAACATTTTGGGCTAGGCCCGGGGCGATGGTGTTCCACTGGTAGTCGTTGAGACCACCGGTAGCCACTGCCCCGTTGATGCGGAGGATTCCTGTCGAGAGATCCAGAGTGTGGGTCTGTGAGGAAGTCAGCGGCGCTGTCACTGAGACGGTCTTCCCACCCTTGGTGATCCGATACCCGCCAGGCATGTTCCCGCTGATCGTGAAGATCGGTGTCGCCGGGTAAGTGCCGCGCTGGTACACCCCGACCGAGGAACCGCCGGCTGTAGCGGTGAACACCTCGGAGTTACCGAACTTCCGAGGGTCAACGGCTTTCACCTGGATCGAATATTCGAGCAGCTTGTAAGCGGTCCAGTCCATGTTGTCGTTATCCACGAGCTTCACCCGCGCCCACTGGGCTATGCCATCGGCTCGTACCGTCATGATCTGTGACCCACCGGAGAGCAGAGACGAAAGAATGTCCGCCCCTGCCCACCGGTCTGCCGGAGACTTCGCAACGAAGGCACCCTTGATCGTGATGTACCGGGATTCGAAGTGATCGACGGAATCAAAGTCACCGTCATCGTTTGGCCGTGCCTCATCCCGGGTCTTGCGAGACGGGGCTTTCCACCAACCGTCAATATCGTCTACTTCGAAGTACCCGTTGCGGTGGGATGGATTATTCAGTTCCATCCCACCGATGATGAGGCTGAGATCATGCGCCAAGGATCAGCCCTTCCTTTCTAGCTTCGTTCCGGAACTTCGGCCACAGCTTCTGGAACAACTCTTCGGAGTCACCACCCTGCACCTGGTATACCGGTGCAAAGGTCACTGACTTCGAAGTAGGAGGCTGAGCCGAAGATATCGGGGCGGTGGCCGCGGCGAAGTTCACCGGGCCACCCTCGTCGGGCACATTGACAAGGTTCGCCATCTGGTTATCGATCGCCGGTGCCACGTCCTCCACACCAACCAGCACGCCCTCGCCGATGTTCTCGCCGAAATCAGCGAACACACGCGACGGGGAATGAATGCCGAGCGCCGCTTTGAACGGGCCAACAATCCAACCAGGCAGCAGGTCGAGGAAGAAGTTACCGATCGTTCCAGCCAGCGATGAGATACCGTCGATCAGGCCTTGCACGATATTCTTGCCAGCGTTGAACAGCCAGTCCCCTGCGCCCTTGAGCACACCGAGGATCATGTCCGGTAAACCGACGAAGAACGCGACCAGATTGGCGCCCATCTCCTGAGCACCGGTCACGAAGCCCTGCCATAGGCCGACGAGGAATGCACCGATCGCGCCCCACATAGCGTTCCAACCAGCAGCGAAACCAGTGATGAGCTCCATCAGCCAGTTGATAAATCCGCCCCATACCTCGGTACCCCATGCGACGATGGTGTCCCAGTTGGCGACGAGCAACGCGATCGCGGCGATCAGTAGGAGAATACCTGCGATGATCCACGTGATCGGTGACGCCCACATGACCGCGTTCACTATGCCCTGCACAATGGCAAACGCACCCATGGCCAGCACGAGCGGACCAAGGATCGGCGCGAACTGCTTCAGACCTTCGAGCAGTGGTTCGAGGATCGGCAGAGCACCAGAGACGATACCTCCGAAAGTTTCTTCGACCGTGCGCCCCAGCTGCTTGAGCTGTGCGCCGGGTCCTTCGCTGACTGCGCTACTCAGCTCCTCGGCCTTACCTGCGGTGTCGCCCATCCCGCCATCAGCGGCGGTGAGTGCATTGAGGAATCCGGGGATCTCGTTCTTGCCGATATCTTCGAGCGGAGTGCCGAACAAAGCGATCGCGGCCGACGCTTGCTGGCCAGGATCTTTGATGCCTTGAAGACCAGTGATGATCTCCTGCGAGGCCTGCTTAGCAGCGTCTCCCCCACCGAGCAGATCCTTAGCTGTTTGTTTACCAGACAGGCCGAGTGCTTCCAGCGCGGACTGTGCACCCTTGTCCTCTAGATCCGATGCACGGATCATGAACTCCTTGAGTGCGTCACCGGTCTTATCCATCTGGATCTTGCCGCCCTGGGCAGCGTCGGCGATCAACCCCATAGCGTTCGGACCGTCAATGCCGAGTGCTTCGAAGTCCTTGGCGTACTCCTCCATGACCGGGAGCAGTTCGCCACGCATGGCCTTGGGTACCTTCTGCGAGGCGGCCGCCATCAGATCGAACGCCTCAGCGCTATCCTTGGCCAGCCCGGTGGAAACCATGACACCAGCAGACGCAGCGGTCTCGGTGACATCGGTACCGAGAGCCTTGGACAAAGCCATTGCCTGACCGGTGATATCTTCCAACGCGGCCGAACCAGCATCACGCATACCAGGGAAGGAAGACATCACGGTTTCTACCGCGTCGCCTACCTCCTGTAGCGATTCGCCGAAGGCCTCGGAGTACAGGCCACCGGTTGCGGATGCTGCGGCTTCTGCCTGCCCTGCATCCAGCCCGAGGTTAGCGGTGAGCCCCTTGCTGACCGACCCCTTCTCGATCGCGAACTGGAAACCCTTGGCGAGGGCAGCACCAGATATTGCACCAGCGGCTGCTCCCGCGCGGGGGTCCATCATCCCGGCGAAGGCCTTCTTGCCAGCGGACTTGAGCTTTCCACCCATGGTGTCTGCGGACTTCACTACATCGTCGAATGCCTTATCGACCTTGTCAGCATTGCCAATAATGTCGAACATGAGCTTCTGGACAGCCATCAGCTACCCTCCTTCCAATTACCGGCGACGACCCGAACGAGGCGAACGCTTCTTCTCGCGAGCCTTTTTCTGCTGCTCGCTCCAGTTTTCGGCGTTCTTGACGTACAGCACCCACATGTCATAACGCATCTCCCATACGTTCAGCGGGGTGATGCCCGGCCACACGTGAGAGATCGTGGGAATCCATTTGAAGACGCTCTGCTCGATGTCTTCAATATGGTCTAGTCCTCGACCGGAGTTCCTTCGTCCGGAGCGGAAGCCGTCGGGGTTTCTTTTGGGTCTGCGCTCGACTTCTCCTCGTCATCCACGACGAAACCCATCTCGCTCATCGGGAAGTCCGTGGCTTCATCAAAGTCGAGGTACTCGCCGGCAGCGCGACGGCACAAGAAGATCATGGCCCGCAACGCCTGGATGCCGTCTTCGGACTCGATCAGATCGAAATGCGACTCGGCTTTCTCCATCCCACGGAACACCTCCATGATGCGTTTGACGCCCATACCGGATTTGACCTTCAAGACATACAAATCACCGAGGGTGGCTTTGGAGATGCCCTCGCGTAGTTCGTATTCTTTTCCTTGGATGACGAGTTTCATTAACCTTTTCCGTTCAATGCGTCGTTGATAGCCTTAGCGGCTTGCTCATGCGCCAACTTGGCGCCCTTCTCGATTGGCTTCCACCAGTAGGGCATGCCGTACTGGGTGACGTACTGGCCCTCGCCAAACGTTGGGTGCCGGAACAGTTTCTTGTTCCACACCTTCGACATGTTGTATTTGCTACCGGACTTGTCCATCGTCTTATCGGCGACAATGCGAATACCGGAGCGCTTCTTGCCGGCCACCACACGAGTCTTCAGTTGAGCCTTGATCCGGTCACGGAGCTGAGTGGAACGCTGACGAGATGCTTCCTGCGCCTCGTACACGTTCACCGCGCGTAGGTAGCCCTTACGCCCGTCGCGAGGCTTGACCCTAACGATTTTCTTGCCGGCACGCTTGGCTATGCCAGGTACCGGTCCGGAGAGCGCTTGGCGCTGATCGGCAATGATGCCGTCGCCCACCGTGCGCAGGTTCCGGCGAAGGTTTCTCAGCATCGCCGGACCCTGTTCGTCACGCACCCGGTCAAGAGTCGCGCGCAAGTTCTTCATGTCGAACTCAATGACCGGGTCGTTACCGCTCATTAGAACGAAGTGTCGGTAGAACGGTAGACCGCGTAGATCGGCTCCACACCGGCCAGCAGACCGTCGAGTGAGGTGAAGTCCACAGACTGCGTGATCGGCTCCCCACCGTTGGATGCTGGGAGCTGGCCGTCCAATTTCACCGAGGACAAGAAGATCTGCAATGTCGAGCGAACCCCAGTGGAGATCTCCGCACCGGCTTCGAACGTCAGCACGATCTGCAATGCTTCCTGATTCAAGAACGCGTCACGCAGCATGTTGCTGTCGTACTCGGCGACCATCGAACCGGTAGCTTCCACCAGACCGACCTCGGGGCGACGGCCACGCTTACCTGCGGAACCGAAGGTGAAACCGCCCTCATCAATTCCGTTACCCACCGACAGTGAGAACTCGGTGATGTTCGCGGCCGGGGTACCGCCCACGGCGAGCGCGGTGCTGGTTGGTGGGGTGACGGTGCCGCCGATGTTGATGGAGCCGTGCACGAAGGTGAACAGTTCCATGTCTGCTGGGTAGACGGTGGGGACGTAGGCGGTGTCGGTGACGATTTCGCGTGCGTTCCAGGTGGTGGTGAGTTTGACGATTTCACCTTGGGCTGCGCTGAACTCGGAGGATTCGACGACTGCGCCGTGGAAGGTGTGTGGCTGGATTGCTCCGCCGCCGATGAGCGGTACGCCCTTCTGGATGGTGTAGGAAGGTAGCGCGGTTTTGGTGAGGGTGTGGACTTGCTGGGTGGCTGGTCCTGCGTCTACCTGAGCGCTGGTGGTGTCGCCGAAGATCGCGTGGAGGAACACTCCGAGGCCTTTGGTGGTGGCTTCGATCTCGATGTCACCGCCGGACATTTCTTTGCCCAGGGCGCGGCGTGCGGTTCGTGGGGTGCGGGACCCTACACGGAGTCCTTCGCCTTGGACGAATTCCGGATTCCATGCGAGGGATTCGGAGATGAATTCTGGGAACTGCTGTGGTGTTGCTGGGACACCGTAGGCGGACTCGAGGCCGAAGCCGAGTGAGCAGTCTAGCTGTGTGGTCATGGTCAGTTACCTCCAACCTGTTCGAAGTTCTGATCTTGTGCGAGTAGCTTGTCTGCTGCCGCTTTGGGGATGCTGACCGTTTCGCCGTACTTGACGATCTGGCCGAGTAGGGGAACGTCGAGGTCTCCCAGTGGTGAGATGTTGCGGATCTTGATGTTCTGAGCCATGGGGTTCTCCTAGCCTCGGACTCGGTTGCGTGCGGTGAAGGTGGCGGTCATGTCTACGCCACGGCCGGCATGCAGGTATTCGGCGGGGGTTTGCCCGTCTGTTTGCACTGAGGTGAGTAGGCAGTGGCGGACGGTGCCGTTCAGTGTGGTGTCTTCCATCCGGACGTGACGTTCGATGATGCTGAGCAGTTCGAACGCACGTTCTTGTGATGGGAGTTCTTGAGTGTCATCGCCACCGAAGAGACAGGAGAACACGACGTCCACGGTGAGGGTTTCTTCGCGGCTTCGGTTGGGTCCCATGGTGGCGAAGTCCTGCTGTATTTCTAAGCTGGTGACTGCCACGATCTCGTCTGGTGTGAAGCTCCCTGGGGTGCCTGGACAAACCAGCACATCTTGAGTGGCGGGATCGTCCGCGTAGAGATCGCGGATCTTCTCATAGAGTGCTCTCTTGAACGCCATGCCAGCGGTGAAGGTAGTACTCACGCGAACCCTCCGATCTGCTCGTGCGGGGCGCACAGCTCGACGACGCGTCGCGGTACTGCGAACCCTGACGGGGTGAACACCTCATCGGCGGGATCTTGACGGACGGAGGAACCGCCGCCGTTCTGCTTACCTATCTGAACCCAGTGACGCACCAGCTCGCGAGCGGCCAAACGGACGTTGGGCGGGATCGCCCGGAACCCGGTTTGAATGGTTGCGGTCAGCGTGCCCGATGGGAAGATGCCCGGTGACTGGCGAGTGCCGGCGTAGAGAATCCCATGCTCGACATACCATTCGGTCACAGGCACGCCATCGACTTCAACCAGTGCCACGTCCTGCGTCGCCCACGAGAGGACTACCGAAGCAGTACCGCCGCCGGCTTGGGTGGTGTTTGTCGAGAGCAGCATCGGACCGGTGATGTCTTCGATGACCGGAGTCGCCGCGGCAATGTATAAGCGAAGATCATCGATGTACTGGGAGTTAGCGCGGGAAGCGCTGAGCCCTTCGATTGCGTCATCGATGCTGATGATGAACCGCGGATCAGCTGGCCACACGTCGAAGATATCCGTGTAGTTCACTTGCTCGGCAGACCAAGAGATAAGCCAGCGACCAGCCATGTCGGCCAGCACTGTCGCTTCTCCCCGAGCCTGATCGACTTCTGCGGTTCCGGGGGTGCCATCGGGGCGGGTGACCTCGGCCGTCAGCGGTACACCTTCGGGGCGAGTTTTCCATTCGATGGTGTGCATTGAGCCGAGATCAACCGATGACATTAGTCAGCCTTACCCTTCGGCGCTGGCTTAGCCTTAGCTACTTCGGCCCTGGCTTTAGCTTCTGCTTCCTCGACTTCGGCCTTAGCCTTAGCTTCTACTTCCTCAGCGTCAGCCTGCTTCTTAGCATCCTCAGCTTCGGCCTTGGCCTGTCGAGCTGCAGCTAGCGAAACATTCCCGGCCGGCACAGTGGCAGTCTCAGTCACGGTCTCATCCGTGGCTTTCTGCGCAGCGGTAGCCAGTTCCGCGATGCCCTGGGCAATGAGCTGATTAGCTTCCGCTGCCGGAACCTTGAGAGTCTGCCCGGGCTTAGGCCACTTCTTACCGTCACGCGATCCGGAGATCAACGCTCGCATACGAATTGTTGGTGCCATGATCATTCCTTCCAAACAAAGATTCGAAGATGGGACCTGATGGCCGTCCCCGCTTGGGGTCAAGGACGGCCATCAGGAGTATCTGACTGCTAAGCAGCAGGCAGGAGAAGGTGCTTCACAGCACCGGACTGATCCATCAGCAGACCGTCACCACGCACTAGCGCACGGAAGGTCACCACATCGCGGTTGAATGCGAAGTGCTCCGAGGATTCGAAGCGGATCCCGTTGACCAGGCGAACCACGTATGATGCCAGATCACCGAACAGCAACGGCTTGGTGCTCGCACCCATGACCGGCATGTACGGATCGGTACGCACTGGCTTGCCTTCGATCATGTCCGGAGTACCGGCGATGACCGATGACTGCCAGATGTAGTTGTTGTTGGCATCCTTCAGCTTGCGAAGGTAACCAGCGGTGGTGTCTTCCATGAGCCAGGAAGCGGCTGGACGGTTACGGTACGGGCCGGTCACCGAGTAGAACAGATCGATGACGTCATCGAAGGTCGGAGTCAACGTTGCCGCAGTCTTGCCCAAGGTCGAGCTACCCACGATGCCAGCAGGCTCGCTGGTACCGGTACCGGAGATCAGCTTCTGACCCAGTGCGTTACCGATAGCCCAACCGGCAGCACGTGCCAGGTAGCCTTCCAGATCCACACCGGTGTCGGTGAGCAGCTCGTTCGGTACCTCGATCAGGTCGCCGTACTTGTACGAACCCAGAGTCCGCTTGCCGAAGACCGGATCAGACTGCGGGATCACGCCACCCTCGGACACCTGAGCGCCCGTAGGGTGAGTGATCGTCACCGGTACTTCGATGTTCTCGCCGCTGGTGGTGGTCCAGGTGGTGGCTCCACCTGCCAGCATGGTGGCTACCTCGATGGCGTGTTCCATGAGCTTGCCGTAGAAGGTCGTTGGCACCGTTGCGCCACCGGCTCCCAGAGTGCCCTTAGACAGGGCACGGGTCTCTGACTCGGAACCCTTGGCTTCGAAATCCTTCGACTTGCCGGTCAGGAAGTTACGGAGTTGAACCTCAACATCGGAGGTCTCACCACGCTTCTCCTGATGACCGGTCACTCCGGCCTTTTCGAGGGCATCGCCCGCGGCGCGGTTACGCTCCTCGGCTTCCACCAGCTTGTCCGCCCGTGAACGCAACGAGTCCATGTCGGAGCTCATCTTGTCGAACTGGACGGTTTCCTCGGCGTTGAGCATACGCTCTTCCTTCTCCGCCGAATCCAAGAGGGCGCGCATTTGGCCCTCAACGTTCTTGCGCTGCTCCATGAGCAACTGGGCCATAGTCTTGGCCATCTAAATCATTCCTTTCAAGAAATGACGAAAGCCCGGCAGGTGCCAGGCTTTGGTGACATTCGGAATGCGGGTGGTTTGCTACCTGCCCACGGTGTTTAGAGCCAATGCTCTGAGAGAGAAGCTCGACGCGACTGCGCATCGAGCTTCGCCCGAAGTTCGCTAATCGAAGGATGGGTTTCGCCCTGTCCCTCAACTTGCGATTCCTCGTGCCCGTGGGCGCGGGAAGATTCTTTGTCGTGCAAGAACGTGGCCAGCTTGTTCGCCTCGGCTGCCTTGCGCGTCTCGTCCAGATCCAACTCGAACCGATCAGCCAAAGAACGCAGGCCGGTCGTGGTGTCCCGATAAGCAGGAGACACCACCGGAGCTACATCGACCAGCTGAACGGCCTTGAGCGTGCGAAGCGGGAAGTCCTCGTTGGTATATCCCCAGTCATCCTCCATCGTGCGGAACGCGAAGGAACTGAACCGAAGATCACCACGCTCGGCGAGCGCTTTGACGTCGCGTCCGTGGGTAGTGTCTGGGAGGTCTACTTCGTAGGCGAGGCCGGTGCCGTCTACGAGCAGTCGCAGGGTCTCTGCGCTGAGGGTTCCGAGCAGTGCTCCGTCTGAGTGGTTGAAGCGGGCGAGTACTTCGGTGCCGTCTGCGATGGATTTGTTGAAGGCGGTCGGATCGACTTGTTCTACGAAGCCACCGAGGTTCTGGGAGTAGCGGTTGAATACCGCCGCGTAGCCGAACAGTATGCCGATGCCGTTGGTTGATGCGCGGAGCTCGATCTTCGAGGTGTGGAAGCGGCGTTCGATGTCTTTGACGGTCACGATGTTTCCTCCTTTGCCGGGGTTGGTTTGTTCTTGCCGTAGTGCTTCTGCCATTCCTGCTTTTGTTTGTCTGTCAGGATTGGTCGTTCTTCCAACTCGCGGCCTTCGTCCTGGGTGAGCAAACCAATTTCTATGTTGGTCTTGTTCACTTCGGTGCGGGTCTTGATGTCGGTTCGAACTAGGGCATCCGGGTTGAACTTCATGTAGTGGGATTCCGGAAGGAGCCGTGTGATGTGGTGTTCCAGCCGGGTGAAGATTGGTTGCAACGCCCGGGTCTGGAATTTGATCTGGTTCATTTCCAGAGTGGAGTAGGTCAGTGAGTTACCGGCTTCGCCACCAATGTCTGATGGGTCTACGCGGTAGATCGCGGCGATCTGGTTGGCGGTTGCTTTGATGGTTTCGAGGAACTGGGCTTCATCCGGTGCGACGGATAGTGCTGCCCAATCCCAGTCGCTACCGGAGACGAAGATATCGTTGCCGGCCACGGCCTGTTTGAACCTGCTCTTGACCTTCGCAGCGTCACTGGCTTCCAGCGATCCCTTGTTGTATTTCAGGTGGCCGGACGGCGTGCTCCCGTTGCTGAACCATTCCTTGCCGTAGCGTTCGGCCATGCTCCCGGTTTCCAGCATCTGCCGGAACTGGGATATAGGAGAGAGCCCCACGACTGTGCCGGGCATCGGATACCAGGGAATGTGTATAACGGTGGTGGAATCCAGCGCTTCACCTTTGTACCGGTACACCGGGAAGAAGCCTGACTCGTCTACCTGCACCGAGTCAGGATGCAACCAGGCGATCTTAGACGGCGTGCCAGCGTCGTCGATTGCGGTGATCAGCCCGTATGAATTACCTCGCAAGAGGAAGCTACTAGTGAACTGATGCAACCATTCGATTCGGGTCATCGTCGGCGCGGGATGCGGATCCAGCAACAGCGTTGACTGTTGCTTCGCTTTCATCGTCGAACCGCCAGCGGATTCGTACTCATTGACCGGCATGATCGAAATCGAGTCGGCGATTAAGCTGGTCGCTGCATAGAGCGGAACCAGTCGGAGCGCTGACTTCATCGACCCGTCCAGGCCTTTGCCGGTACCGAAGACGCTGAGCCAGCCATCGGAACTAGATCGCGTTTCCATGCTGGAGCGTCGGAATAGGCTCATGTGCGAGACCTCCGATCAACCAGCCAGGACAGGCCGAGTAGCAGGATGCCGGCCGAAGCGATCGCGCCCGGGAGCGTGTAGACCGCCACGGCCAGCACGATAGCCACGATGACCAGCAGAGAACCGAGTAAATCAAGCAAACTTGTCAGCCCTACAGGGCGTAGGTCAGAGGAAGGTTTCTGACGCATTGTAGTCATCCTCTCGTTTCTCGATGTATAGCCAGCGCGCGAATGTCACCGCGTACAGCGCGGTGATGTCTTTCAACTCCCGGCCACGCGCAAACACGAAGGCCTTATCGCCGATGATGCGTTTCACTGCGTTCCCCATGGACTCGTTGAGTAACGAGTCGTCTATGAATCGGAGATCTCCAACGAGTGCTTTGTCGTAGAAGTCGCCACAGGCAGCCACTCGGTTAGGACCAGTCACCGTGATGACTTCAAAGCCTTCATCTTCCAGCTCCTGCTTGAGAGACACAGCGGAACCGTTACCGTCGATTGCGACGAGGTTGCCGCCTAGTCCATCGCGAAGATTACGAAGCTCTGAGACGACGTTCCTGGTGCCTTCCATCCGGTCGAACACCTCGACGTAAGCATTAGCTTTCGTATCAACAGTTCGGCCGGCCATGGCTATCGTGGCGAAGTCACGTTCCGGTGATACGTCGATCGCCCAGAATGGCGTCCCGGTCCAAGACTCCTCGTCGGACGAAACGAAGTTCTTCTTCCAAGCACCCTCGGGGATGATCTTCGGAGGCCCCTTGGCAGCAGGCCACCAGCCCAACCAGGCACGTTCCCAACCGGTCTTGTCTGTGGTGTTCGCTCGCTGGCTCATCACACGGTCAGCGGGGATTGTGTAACCCACCGCGGGGTGCGTGCCAAGTAGCGTCTCTGGGTCATCAGGATCAGCGTCAGTCGGTGCGGAGTACTCGATGTAGCAGGTCCGTGATTCCACACCTGCGTCAATCAGAGCACGGCCGATATCTACCTTGTCCCGAAGATACGTCGAGGACGTATCCCCCGCAGCGGACAGCACCCACATCTGCGAGCCCATGATCGTGATCATCGTCGGCTGCACACCGTCTTCCAGCGTGCTGTCCCGGTGAACGTATGCCTCGTCAATGTGAACCTCGTGGTTCGCGTCGCCGTGACCCGATTCGCGCTTCACCGCATCGATGGCCAGCTCGGCACCATTGATGAAACGTAGAGCTTCCTCGCCACCACGCCAACGCGGTTTGCTCAGGAACATTTCCAACGGCGAGCGCTTGAGTGGAATGTAGTAATCATCCTTCAAACGCTTGAGTGCCTTGATGCGGTTCTGAGCGGTGTAAATCATTCGTGCGTCCTGAGTGAGCAGGGCGCGGTGTGCGAGCTTGCCACGGCTGATTGTGGTCTTCCCAGCACGACGCAACACCACGATGATGACTGTGTCGTAGTAGTAGTCGCCGGTGCGGGGATCGATCTCGCATGCAATGTCTAGCGCGTCCTGTTGCCAAGGCATCGGGGTGTTGCCCATGACGGTCATGATCTTGCCAACCTGCCGGCCACGAGTGGCTCGTTGAAGGTTGCGTTTTGTTCCGTACAGGGGCGGTGGGTTGCGGGGCGCTAGGTCAAGCATTCAACACCTCCGGAGGACTACGAGCTGGACGCGCCTGGCTCGTCATCTAGCAGGCCAGCGAGGAACGCCTCGGGGGTCTCGACCGGACCACCAGCACCATCGGTGACCTTGCGTAGGCGGTCGAAGACGTTGAACAGTCTGGACTCCATGCCACTGATCAGATCGGGGCGATCGATGCGCGGGATCTGATCCAACACTCGGGCGTTGTACTTGGCCAGTACTAGGAGAGTCTTCTTGAACGGCGGCTCACCAATGAGCTTGGACAGCTCGCCATCAAGCACCGTCTCAATATGACCAGGCTCTGCGTGCCAGTCCAACGAGACACTGGACGGCTCAATCTCCGGAGCGGTCTCGGGAACCTCTGAGAGCTCAACCTCGCCACCATCTTCTCGGAGCTTACGGCGAGCGCGATAGGCTGCCATGTCCTCACGCTTGGCCTTCCTACAACCTGCGCAGCGGCAACCTTTACGGTAACCACCGAGCCCGGCACCGGCGCCACCATGACGATAAGGAATTGATGGGATCTGAGTGTCTTCCATACTCTCTACCGCCTCTCAATCTGACTCGTGAAAATTCGGCCAATTCGTCGGTTGACCTGCCTACATGTGTAGGGCGCTACCCGGGAAATCGGGGAGAGAGAAAAAATGGAACATGCGAGGGTCGCCCGTACGCGGGTTGTCTAAAAAACCGGGCTTCGTTTGGGACGAATGATGCTCAACGGCGACGAAATGAAGATAATTTCGTATGAGGTCTTGGCTTGGGCTTGTTCTTGAGCCGACGCCTTACTGCTTCCTTCTTGGAGTTGCATCCAAGGTGCATCGGCTGAAGGTTCCATGGTGCGGTGGGATGACCGCCATCTATCAGCGCGATGATGTGGTCCAATGACGGGCCGAGTGAATGTCGAGGACGAAGACCGAAGATGATCTCTTGATTGCACCAGGCACAGATGGAACCTGGTGGGCAATGCTGAGCAACCAGCCTGCGCCATGGCCTGCCATTCCTGCCACGCTTGGGGTCCCACTCGCTGAGCATGTCCACCTCACCGCGTCTGGATACGACGAAGCCCCGAACCGATGGGGCGGTCCGGGGCTTCATCTCGACACGAATGTCATTACACCAATAATTTAATCATGCTATGTCAAACATCTAGATTCACCCGAGTTTCCGGGGCCTTGCTCGTCTAGGCTTACGGGCTGCCATCTGCTTCTGCCAATTCGCGAACGGCATCCAATGCGAGGAATCCTTGACGCACTGTACGACAGCATCACCGCGACCATCCAATTGGCGTACTGCCTTCACCTCACCACCACACACTGCCTGCCCTTGTCCCTCGGTGTTGATGACTGCACGGCACTGATCAGGAGCAACCACTGTCACCGTTGCTCCTTCGGTTACTTCACAGATCTCTTCCACCGCCTCAGCCACCCACCAGTAACAGCGCAGTACTTCCTCAGCCGATGGGATGCTGGCCAGCTTTGGAACCATCCACATGCTCAGCCATTCAGCTAAGCCCGGGGTGGTCTGGTCATCAGGTAGCCGGACGTCCGCATAATGATCCACCACGGCCACCACCAACTTCCACACCCGATCACTCGTGACCTTCAACGCATCCACCACTTCAAGACGAACAGGCGCCGGCGGATCAAGCCGTGGAGTACGGCGCTCACTGCCGCCTCCACCACTTCCCGGATGCAATGCCTCCTGAGCCTCAGCCCACCGATTCACCACTGTACGCAAATCACTCTGGATCCTGTCCTGGCATTCCAAGCAAATCAGCGAACCCGAACCAACTGTCGGCGCAGCCAAATCACCACGAGCCACAGCATGCACCACGCACACTCCAACCCGCTGAGCATCCATCGAGACGCAACCCCAACAAACGCAATCCGAAGAATCAACATGATCAGGCACTATCTCACTTCTCCATCCAAGTACTCGGCACTGTCCTGGCATTTCCGGCAAGGCAGCTGCAATCCATGAATCTGGCATGACGTGTTCGGTTCATCGACCTGTTGACCCTTGACCCCGTAGTACCTCGATCCATAACGGCCACCAGTAGATACTTCTGGAGCTTCCCCTGCATCGTGAGAGACAGAAGAGTTACAACCAGAGCTTTGATTGTTAGGTACCTGGTTCAAGTCAGGATTCCTCTTTCCTCGTTTACGTCTGGATCTGGATCTTCGAGGCTTAGAGGGATCAGTGGTTACTTCGGGCTGACCTTGGCCAGACCCTGCCCCTAACCCATCCCTGCCCTGCCCTGCCCTGCCAGCCCGTGCACGCGTAGGCGCGCGCCCGTAGATAGCGTTTTGCTCTTTGACCATCGATGCTGGACTCTGCTGACCATCGATGGTCAGCATTTTGGTCATTGCCGCCGGAATATCGGGGTTTTCCTCGGACAGCCAGGCGGGCAGCGATTCCTCATCGTCAGCTGGCTCATCGGCTTCTACAGCTGGTTCCGGAGCGACGTTCTGCAAACCCGAAGGTGAGATCGTCGAGCTCAACGGAGCCGAGGTAGCTGGAGCTGAGATGCTAGCGAGATTGAGCCCAAAGCTTGAGGCAAGATCCTGCGACCCCTGCTCAACAGTCGGTGCCACTGGTTCAGCGTCCGGAGCGACGGTCTGCAAACCCGAAGGTGAGATCGTCGAGCTCAACGGAGCTGATGCAGTTTCACGGACCGGAGCGGGACGCAGGGTCTTGCCTGCTTGCTCTGGGTTTCGTCTGCCCTTTTCCCGGTTGCACTCGGCACAGGACAACACAATATTCCTGACGCCAACAGCAAGGGTTGGGTCGATATGATCCATTTCAGGGCGTTTGTCGCCCTTGCTGGTCTTCTTGAAGACCATATCGCCGCAGTAGCGGCACTTTCCTCTGGAACACTTCGGGAAGTCCTCGGCGTCACGTGCCCACACGGCAGCTCTGATCTTTGGATCGTTGAGCTCCTTGCGTTTGGCTCTCGCCAGGCGCACGTCTTTGCCTTGGTCATAATCGAATTGGAACCAGTCGTGGAAAAGATAATGCCCTTCCTTGACGGGTGGACATTGCTCGCAAGTATGCCCAGAAGCATGCCAGAGATTCACCTCTACCAGCTGACGGGCCAAGAGATCCACTGCTTTATCGTTCAGCAGGATTTTCATTAGCCCGATGCGAGAGATAACTCCATCTGACAACGCCGACTGGCACACACTTCCGGCCATCGTCCACAAACCCAGCGCAGCCACACCTAGCAGGTCATCACTCAGCGCACGCTCGGCGAGCGCGGTGGCTTTCTGATTGACGTGGAGCTGGTCGTCTATTTGGAAAAACGGCATTTCTTTCCCTCCTTTCATGGATCATTAGCAACTTGGTCGGGGCAGGGTTGGCTGGTGGGGCTCTGGGTTGGTGTGTGGTGGTCATGCGGTGACCTCGATGCGGATGATCTGGTCGGGGTGTGCGGAGCGTTCTTCGTATTGGCCGTGCCAGCGGACGCCGATTTTCGTGACGTTGTCGTGGTGGGAGGTGAAGACGATTTGTCCGTAAGCTTTTTTGCTTTTGTTTGCGACGTTCATTTCAACGTGGAGCCCGCGGTGGTCGTAGCAGATCTGACCCATGCGGATCGGTTCCATGTCCCGGACCGGGTCCAGGCGTTGAGGTGCCCCGGTGTAATCGAGTGGACGTACGTTAGGCTGCTCGGTCATTCCGACACCGCTTCGTAAGTTGCTTCGAAAATGTCAGGCTTGCACGGGTAGAACTCACCTTGCACCCCTCGAATGATCCAATCTCCAACCTCTGCTTTCATAGTGCCTTCGAGTGTATGGATGAGCATTCGAGCAGCGGTACCGTCTTCTGGGACGCAGGGAATTACACGGGCAAGTGGCGTGCAAGCCTTTGCCCAGTTGAAAATGTCGTTTCGGTTGGCAACGGATAGCTGCTTGGCTTCAATTTCAACGGGCAGCTTGCGGAACATCTTTGGGTTACTCATGGTTCCTCATCATTTCTTGGTGTCTGGTTTCGGTGTAGCGGAAGAATCGGCCGAGGCCGAGCGCGAAGAGAACGATGATCGCGCAGTACACGGCGACGATGAACGCGATGATTGCTAGGTTGCTCATGGTTTACTCCCATCAACGCCCAAGGCTTCGAGAATGTCTCCAACGGTGTTCACAGTTTCCTCGTTGTCGAGATAGTCGCCGTCAGTGGTCATGCAGAGCGCCCGCACCTTATGCAAGATGGTTGCAGCGGCCATCGTGAGTACGCGCTCATCCTTTAGTTCCTGCTCCGCTACTTCCAACCGTTCAATCAGTGACTCGCTGGTCACGAAAGCGAGCGGGATATTCTTCGCGAGCTGCTCTTTCAAACGAGCTAACGGAATGTCACCGATGATCATTACAAACCCCCAAGAAGTGCTTGAGTGAGTAGCCAAACTGCTGTCAGGCCAGCGAGTACTAGGTCAAATTTCAGGTAGTGGACTTTCATCGTCCGGCCCGGCAGTCTTCGGCAGCCTGGTACTGCTCGGCTATGTGGTGTTGGAAGGACTCTGGGACGTCTTTACCGTCTACCCATGCTTCGCCAGCGATACGGACTGCTGAGTCTGTCCAGTCCATTGCGGTGAGGCAGGATGCTGGTGGCGGGTTGGTGGTGTCCTGGTAGATCACGCCACCGAGGAAACCGCCGGCTATCGCACCGAGGGCTAGCATCGCGGTGGTGATGTGTTTGCTGAGCTTGCTCATGGCTTGCTTTCCTTTCCGGTGATGGTGACTTTGTCGCTTGGTTCGAGGACCTGATTCTCGCCGTCTACGATGACGCAGACATACCGGTTGACGAAGGTCTCGGTCTTGTGGCCGAAGTAGCCGTGGATTACTCCGCACAGGACGCCTTCGGTCTCCGGGAAGCTGATCGTCTTGCCTAGGTCGGTGTTATTTAGCCGACGGGCTTCAATCACCGTGCTCATGCTGCACTCACCAGGTAGCCAGCGAATTTGATTCGAGACCCGCTGTACTCACGGTGGACAAGTAACTTTTCTCCATGCTGTATGGAGACCCACGCCCAGTCCGTACGGTGTTGGAATGCGAATTCGACCAGCTCGTCTGCATCCGTCAGAGCCTCAATGGTTTCTCCGGACTCATGCTCGACATGCTGGCGTACAGCTTCATCAGCACTGTGAGCGTCGGTGGTGCCGGTGACTAGCCACTGGTCGCCGTCTTCGCCCATGGTTTGAACGGTGATGGTTTCGGTGCTCATGATGCGCCTCCTTGCGAGTTAGTGATCTTGCCTCTGAGCTCCCGGATCTTGTCCGGCAGATACCCGAACCAGGTGTCGGTGTCCTCGGTGTTCGGATCGTAGACTTCCACGCAAGGCAGCTGCACTTTCACGCCAAGTTCCGCGGCCGCAAGTTTGAACTCGGCCGGGAGTACTCCCTGCCCGGAGACAACCTCGACGATCCTGTGCGAGATGTCCATGCGTTTCAGTGCACGGAGTGTGTCCGCTGATTCAGCGTTTCTCAGTGGTTCGACGTAGACCCACACTTGGATCGGATCGACCGGCGCCACGACTACTTCCTCCGGTTCGTGGCAGTTGCACTGGCACTCCCCCTCGGAATCCGTGGCGTCGTTCCAGGCACGGCCGTAGCAGGTCTGGTGCTTCATTTCCCGGCAGTCTGCCGAAGTTTCGAAGATGCTCATGATGTTGGCCCCTTTGCCAGTTGGATTGAGTGCATGTCTCTTCTGAGGCCGTTGAGCAGCCTGGTGATGGCCACGGCACCCTGCGCGGTGGCTTTGAGTGTGTGCATCACTTCGCCCTTGAACCGTGGAGCATCATGAGCGAGTACTGCATGGAAGTACTTCTTCTTGTCCGCGGTGGCGCTGTACCGGTAGACCGGCACCGTGCGCCCCTTCTTCTCCGAATACCGTGAAGACTCCTGCTTGTAAATCCACTTCTTATCCACAAGCAGCGCGCGGAGCTGGGTCTCACCGATCTTCAAATCAGATGCGAGCGTGCGCAGACTGATCAGGTCCTCGTCGGCGACGAAGGTATCCACGTAATCAACCTTCGGCGCGTCCTGCTCCACCTTGGACTCCAACGCTTTGACTCGCGCACTGGTGATCTGCAAAGCCTGCGCGACAATGTCATCCTCAGACATCGGCGAGCGCTGGTCGGTGAGCTGCTCGGCCATCTCGTAGAACGCTTGGACGAGTGCGACCTTGAAGTTGACTACTTGTGCCGTGTTCTTCATGAAAGTCATGATGAGTGTTGCCTGTGGTTCATTCAGGAGCGCGACGTTCTTCGATTGTGGTCCTCCGGCGGTTTCGAAGGTACGCACTTCAAATGCGACCCTTCCGAACCTCTCGATTCCATTGGTATGCGTTTTGAGCAGTTGGAGCACTGCGCGGTGCTCGATGCCTGCGCCTTGGGCGATGGTTTCTGATGTGACTGCTAGACCGGAGCCTCTGCTTTCGATGACTGGTCTTCTTGTTTCAAGGGCGTTGTCCATGGTTTCCTCTCACAACGTGGTGGGTTTGTTTTGGGATTAACAAGGTTCGGGTTTAGCTGACGGTGGTCATGCGTGCCGGCAACTCGGCAGCCCAATGCTTTTTGCTCGCCTGGTACTGTTTGGAACTCGCGTTGTCCACGTCCACTGGTTCCGCGTACATGAAGCCGATGAAATATGCCCCGCAGATGACCAGCAGTGAACCTCCGGAGGGAACCGCGGATGCCACGGCCAACTGCTCGCCATAGGTGGTTTGAGCAGACTTGAAAGCACCGAGGCGTTTCAAGTCGAACTTCGTCGGTGGCAACTTCATTGACTCGCGCCGGGCAGACAGTGAGACGCGCTGCCAGATCGCGTCGATATCCTTGCGGATCTGCACCGGAGTGGTGACGCGGAGCGAGTCACCTCCAAAGAGTTGGCCGAGACGGCGGAAGTTGATCGTCGCGACGGTGATATCCTTTTCGCCTGGGCGTTGCTCGGTGGTGAAGCTGACCGAGATTTCAAGCCAGACCTCAATGTCAGCCTTGCCAGGGGCGAACATGCTGATGACGTTGGAAGCGATCTCCGGAGTGAGCGAGAACCGGCCAAGCTCACCGAGCCAATCGTCACGGTCAATCGGGACCCTTGCGATACCGATAGTCAGGCCATCGGATGCAGTGCAGAGCACTTCGCCCTGCTCAAGGATTGACAGGTCGATCGATCTCCCAATCTCGTCATCCTTAGAAGTGACGGTGTGCGTCTTCGTTGCGGCCAACGCTGACCGGAACAAATCCATGGGGACTTTGAATTGCATGTCACGCTGCTTTCTTCTTCTTGAGCATTGCTCTTCGCTGACTCGGGGTAGTTCCCCCGTAGATGCCGTCCTTGAGTTCACGCTTTTCGAGCGCCCAGACCAGACAGTCCAGAGCGACCGGGCAGGCAGCGCAGTACTTCATGCCCTCACTGGTGACGTCCTGAGCCTTACCCGTCTTCGGGAACCACGGGTTGAACACTTCGCCCTTGTCGTCACGCTGGAACTTGTAGTCACGACACTGCGCCTGCTCATGCCAGTCATCCACCTTGGACACCGTGTCCGGCTGATGCTTCACCGTGCTCTCAGAGCTACGAGTTAGCACGGCGGTTCATACTGCGGTCTGCCCTCCAACCGGAGCCGAGCAAGGTTAGACCAACGCATCGCCTCCACCCGCTCACGCGCCTCGTCGATCGCCTCATCACGGTCGTGCATCGTGAACGCGTTCAACATGCCTGCACGATTACGAGCTGGTACCTCGGCCGACTCCCAGATCTTCACCGCCCACACATGCTCACCACGAGCCATGCCAGGCATCATCCTGATCACCGCACGAGGCCACGAAACACTGCCAGCGTCGGCATGCTCGAACGGTTCATAAGCTCGGCTACGATCCAGAAGACGCGGAGACGACGGCACTGAGGTGGGATGCGCGGCCATGGTGGTCTGCCGGCGGATCTCTTCACCGGACAGATGACGCTTGCGCATCACTGCCGTGGCGCCACCGTTGACCGGACCGAGATCAGTTTTTAGGAACGGCATTAGTCGTCACCGCCATCGCAGGTAGGGCACGGTGTGGACTCGTCAGCCGCGATCACCTGATGCTGACCGCAACCACCACAGACCACCTCGGCGCCGACCGGCAGTTCAACATCAATCTCACGGTCTGACTGCTTCGCAGCGAGGCGCATAGCGTCTACTTCGTCGCGATCCGGAATGTAACCGAAGAAGTTGATGAGACGTCGGTACCAGGTGGCCATCGGAGCCCACCGAGCCTGCTTCTCATGCGAGTCACGCTGGTACAGGTTGAATTTATTTGACATGTCCTCGGACACGGCCGCCTGAATCAACGCGTACAAGCGGACTTGCTGACCGAGAGTCAGCCTGAAGACGATGTCATAAGCATTGTTATCCCACTTCTTGCGTCGGTCACTCAGCGTTCCGGACCACTCTCGCTCTTCGCCCTCGGGCTCAGGGAACTCCAACGAGATCACCTCGGCGATCAACCGACGCTGTTCGTGCCGAAGATCCCCCGATTCAAAAATGATCGACGCGAACAGCTCGCGATCCTCGTTATCCGTGAGCGCTTTCTTGTCGCGGATCTTCGACAAAGCGAATACTTGCCGGACTCGCTTTGACTCCGGCAGAGTTCCAGTGAGCCGCCGGAGTAGTTCCTTCTCGGCCTTCTCCGCATCGGAGAGTGCTGCTCGCTTCGGCTTCAACGTCTTAGCCCACCAGGTCACCCCATCGGCATCAACGTCATACAGGTGGCCGGCGGCCACATGCTCCTCGGCCGTCGAATCGGTCGGATCTGTCGTGATCTTGGAGTACTTCCCCGAGTAGCGGTGCTCGTTGTCCAGCTCCACCGCCCCAACCTTGGAAAGCACACCACGGAGTTTCTCACGCTTAGATGCCGCCTGTTCCTGGACGATGACCCGCTCCACCGTGGCTTCGTTGAATCTGTTCCAGTCCTGCGCCGTAGCGATCTGCTCGGTCACCTTCTCGACCAGAGTGGTATCACCGGTTGACTCTTCGAAGTCCTGGAGCTTCTTCATGGCCAGCAAATCCAGCTTGCCGTTGTCGAAGCGTTCCGCCAGCTTCGGCTTCGACGCGAACCCGGCGCGCGGCTTCACTTCGGCCTTCGGAATTGAGAAGTTCCGGGCAATCCATGCCTCGGACTTCCCCTCCGTTAGGAGTCCCTGAATGTTGGTTCCCTGCTCAGCCGTCGTCAGCTTCTTGTGGTTTGTTCCCGTGGTCAAAGCCTCCGAGAACAGTGCTACCTTGGCATCCTTCGGGGTCTCGATGACCCGGCAGATAATGGTTCCCATATCCCCGCGAAGTGCTGCCTGGTATCTTCTGTGCCCACCGAGGATGCGGTACTGACCATCCAACTCAGGATGCGGGTACACGGTGATCGGGTCCATCTGACCCACCGACTTCATTTCCTTCGCCAACGATTCCAAATCACCCATGTCTTCACGCGGGTTAAGTTCGTCCGGATGGACCGCCGATAACGGCAAATCTTGAATGTCTCCCAGATTTTTAGACAAGAGAGCTCTCCCTACTACTTGAAAAGAATGTGAACTGCCAGCGCTCAGCTGGCAGGAGTACGACGTGTGGCGCGGTTAGCTGCGGTCTCGGCGCTGAACCAGTCCAGGCAAGCCACGAGGACCAGCGCCCCGGCGATGATTGCGGTCAGTCCGCTCACGCCGTTACTGAACTGCGCAGTGATACCTGAAACCAAAAGTGCGAAGCCGATCAGTGGAGCCCAGAGAAGCCACATGCGACGGGATGCCAGGCGAAGAATCAGTTCGGCGCTCATCAGCGTCCACCCCCAAGGTGGGACGTTGCTGGCACCGGTGCCGGAATCTCCACGGCAGTGAAGTACGCGCGGTCCGTGCCATCGACATTCAAAAGACCGCGGCCTGCCTCACCCAAATCGCGGAGGTTACCCTTGTCCGCGACGAGCTTCTCCGTCTTATACACCCGACGCATCACTCTGAGCACTGCTTCTGCAGCGACTCTCGGACGGTCAGACTTCGGATACCGAGCCCACTCGACATCGATGACTTCCGATGCACGCAACTGCTTTACCGGGTAAACGCTGACGCGACCCTTCACCTTGCTCACGCTGCCACCTCGGATACATCTGGCTGGGCGACGGTCAACCGCGCACGGGCATAGGCATACTGTTTCCCGGCCTTGTTGATGCAGTCGTCCTTGATCTTCTGCGCCTCGGCGCTGAGTTCTACAGGGTTAGATACACTGGACATTGAAATCACTTCCTTGCTTACCGTTTGATTTGGTTTCACCGCACCCAGCAGCTGTAACTGCTGGGTGCTTCTTATTTGCCCGAAATACGGGACGTAGACCCTCCGCCGATAGGATTCGAGTACCCCTACACGAACCACCTACTAACGGAGGAAACTTGATATTCGCTGCCACGCCAGAGAAGCCCGACGACAGCTGGGTTATCCCAGACTTCGTTCTCCCGATATTCATCGCGTTGCTCATCAGCTTCCTAGTTCCGGCCTTTGTCTCCTGGCTAGGCGAGAGAGCAAAGGGCAAGGCAGATTCCCGAAAAATCCGAATGGAACTCGTCCGAGACTTCATCCGCTCGCTTGCCGAGTACGAAGCCGCGTTCACCCTCGACTCAATGGAAAATGACAAGGCGTCTGAGGAGGCATTCAATTCTGGAGCAAAAAGGTTCAAGGGATACTTCTTCAAGCGTGTTCCTGCGCAAGCCAACGTAAGATCCTGTTGGCGAAGCATCCTGGCACAGACGCAAAATCTAGAAACTGACGTTGTCGAACGCAAAGAACAACTCGCCCTGTTCAGTCGATCCATAGCTTTCATGGACAAGATCACGAGAGAATTAGACCCTAGGGATGTTGAGCATTTCCCAGACGTACTGGGAGATTGGATCAAGAAGGGCCACATGGACTTTGCCCGGCTCGAAGCAAACCTCGACGCCATTACTCCGACTTCGTCTATCCAGCCTGTTGTTTGAGTTCGCATGGGCTACTTTCCCGCCAACCATAGGAAATAAAAGCCAAGCCCAAGGATTGTTAGCAGTAACCCAGACGCGAAGACGGTCAAAATCCAGATGGTCGGAACCAACGTAGCGACCCATGCTGATCCACCGATGCCTACGGCGACGATCACTACCGCTCCAAGAAAACCGAAGAACGCTTCCAAACCACTCACTACGCCACCTCCTTTTCTATTTCTTCGTTCCATGCGTCGTACGCCTTTTCATAGGCCTCGGCCGCTTCCCATCGAGCTTCGAAGAGTTCTCCGTAGCCCGGATCACCGCGCTTAGTGCCATCGAGCTTGGCTATAGCCGTGTCGAATTCCTCTAAGCGGAGTTTCATAGCTGCGTGGAGACCGGCGAGCGCTGGTTGTTGGGTCATGGTGTTCTTTCTTCTTTTTGTCTTTGGTGTTGCTGGTTTGGTGCACCCCCAGTTGGTTGGACCGTTTGGGGAGTTGTTGTTTTTTGCGACCCTCTCGGGTCAAGCAACCTCCAAGTTGCCAGTAATACTTTCCATGCGTACTGGAATATCTTCCACCTTGGTCAAAAAAAGATCGTCAACCCCGACGCCCAAGAATTTTGCAATCCTTAGTGCTGGCTCCGGCTTCAACGTGTCTACATCTCCATTACAGAGACGATTCATGTAACTGTGAGATCTCCATCCAGCCGCATGCGCTACATCCCTACGGGACTTTTCCTGAATCTCCATGATCGTCAGGAGCTTCTTTCGATCTTTGAGTTTCATCCAAAGATCTCCTAACTGCGTTGGGAACTTTACGACCTTCACTGTACTTCCTTTCTTTCCAAGTGTCCAGACAATCATTACATTAAGTGTTCTCTAGTGTCCACTTATCTTTTACAGTTTTCTCATATTCCGCGTGGACTCGGGAATAAGTGGAAGAAAAAAGCTAGAGTTCTTAGTGTCCACGCCTCCTGTTGTCCAAGTGTCCGCGACAGTTGCACTCCGAGTACTCATCCCGAAGGATTACCTCCGTGAACGAATTGCATCCGCTCGGCGAAATGATCCAGGCCGCACAAATGAAGAATGGCTGGTCCACTCGCGATCTGGAACGTGAAGCTGAACGGCATGGCTTGCCGATGAAGCATTCAAACTTCTCGCGGTTGAAGCTTGAACCAGTGATTGCCATCAAGGCGAGCCAGATTCAAGTGCTTTCAAAGGTGCTCAGGCGATCCCCTCAGCTGGTTGCGAAGGCAGCAATGGCCAGCATGGGCGTCGACATGGACAGTCCTGCGATTGATGTGCCGGATGCAATACGTTCCTCAGGTAAATTCAGCGCTCGCGACCAACGGATACTCCTATCCGTAATTGACGTGATGCGCGGGGACGAAAGCGAACACATTGACAGCACAACGATTCTCCACAGCATCCGAGAGCAAGGCCTCGCCAAAGCAGGCGACTGGCATAAAGCCGTACGCCCAGTGGCGCCCACGAGTGACACTAGCCAGGGACAGAAGATCGAGCCCGAGGGCAGCATCACTGAACTCCACGGTGCCGACGCTGAGAAGTACCCGGCGCCACCTATTGAATCTTTAGCAGCACACCCGAAGGTAAAGACCGTCCGTGAACAGCTCGACGAAGAAACCAACGAACGCGACGGTGGGGATCAATAATGTCATTCGGCCTCACTAGCGAATCACTCCGCGACCTGCTCAATGACTACGACGAGCTCCCAGCTGATGACTCCCCCTACACTTCGACACTGGATCAGCTGGAGAAGGCGTTCGTACTCGATGCACCATTCGAAGAAAAGCGACGCTTAATTTTCAAAGCTCTCGCTCTTTACTGCGAGCTGCTCTGGCTGTCCTTCCCCCACGCTAAGCTGTGGGTTAACGGTGGATTCACAACTCATAAAAGATGGGGAGCTCCTGACGATGTAGATGTTTTGGTAGTAATCCCAAATGAAGATTTGGAATTTCTCTCAACTAAATCAATCGCGCCTTTCCTCACACTTGAGAATGCGTCCGCCCCTGGTCTCGAAAAAAGAGTCGACGTCGTTCGCCCTTTTGGTGGTTATGTAGATGGGTATTTCGCGATTGAGTCGAATTCGTACTCGATCAACCAGTGGCATAATCAGTGGAGCCAAGTGAAGATGCCAGACGGTTCGATTCATCCGATCAGGAAAAAAGGATTTGTGGAGGTTGTAAAGCGATGAAGCACAGCGTTGATGAAATCGAGCAGCTCCGCGCTGCCTTGCGATTCTCTTCTGGCAATGAACTCGCCGATTCTATGGCGCGGGGCAGCCTCCTGTCTGGCGTCATACGTGATGATGAAGAACTCCTGAATGTATACGTCCAGGAAGTTGGCCCTCCCCAAGCAGTTCTTGATCTTCATTTGGAAGGATCTGGAGTTAGCGGACACACGACAAACGCTTTGAGCTTTGGCAAATTTGTTTCCGGTATAGCGGAGGCCGTCAAAGAAACAGTGAAAGCCTCTCTCGGTAAACAACGCTTAGCCAGTGACTTACTAATAGAAGGTCCAGGACAGGGCTCAGTCCGCCTGGTATTGCGAGTCCCTAATCCTGACGATGTCCCATCAAATAAGTCCGATAACCACGAGGACCAAGACGCGCTAGACGCTCCAAGTACAGTCCAGTCAGAAGCACTGCGGACGATTAGCCAACTATTGAACCTAGCTTCTGTCGATGATGATGCCGTTGATACTGCTTTGGACATCCGAGTTAGCAAGTTACCTGTAGCCGCTCGCACCAAACTCAACGGCGCCATGGAACAGGCATTGGCAGCTAACTGGGATATCCAAGGGAACATCGAACAACGTGTCCATGGCAAGCAAAATGTAACCCTCCCCAAACGTGGCGCAGCTAGGTTGAAAGTCGCACTCACGGCGAATGAGAAAAAGACTGATGTGATGACTATGCTAGGCAACTTCGACGGGTTCAAGTACTCCACTGGCACGGTTTGGTTCATCCCCCAAGAAGGACCGAAATTTTCAGCTGCAGTCGACAACGACGATCTTTTGCACCGAGTTGCCGCGGCGGCTGCCGATTCCAACTTCCTTGTTTCAGCACAGTTTGAAGTCATCACAATCCTCAACTCCACTAAGTCTTCTGAGCTACGCAAAAGCCGTCGGTTGCTCTCCATTGACAGAGCTCCCGAAACGAACACTCTATTCTGATAAGTTTTTGCTCTTGTATCAGAGGCAACAGACAATTTATAGATTCGGATTGTCACATTAGGTCTAGCTTTCAATCAAACATATGTTCTAGGAATGCAGAATGTATGGGGCATGCTGCGCTCACTCGCGCACGTAGCAATTATTTGGACTAGACCACACCCGGAAGTAGTGGCAGCGACGGACGGTCGTCGGATCTGGATTGATCCAGCGCTGACGACCGCCGAGCAACGATGCTTCCTGGCACACGAAGCAATCCACATCAAACACGGGCATTCCGACTGTCAATCGCCAGCCGTCGAACGGCAGGTCTGTCTTGAAGTTGCGCGTTTTCTCGTCACCTTTGAGGACCTACAAGCGGTAGCTGGTTGGTCGACCTGCCCGATCGTCATGGCCGAAGAACTTGGCGTCACCGAGCAAGTACTTCTTGACCGCTTCGCCACACTAGATGGCCAGCAGATCATGACTCTCTGGCCACCAAGTGAGCACATCGCCTAACCACTGATCCACATTCCGTGATCAGTCGCGCCCAAAGTAGAAGACATCTCCACCACAGGAGTGATTCCGATGAATCCACAAACCACCCCACGGCCGCGCGCCGTCCTCTACCTACGCCAATCCGTGGCCAAGGAAGAATCAATCAGCCTCGAGGTCCAAGAGGATGCAGGCCGACGCTACGCCGCCCAGGCAGGCTATACCGTCGTCGCTGTCGAAGCAGATCACGGCATCAGCGGACGCACCTGGAACCGGCCAGCAGTGCAGCGCGTCATGACCATGATCGAGTCACAGCAAGCCGACGTGATCATTCTCTGGAAATGGTCGCGCCTCTCCCGTGCACGCCTTGACTGGGCTGTGGCCATCGACAAAGTAGAAACCGCCGGCGGCCGTATCGAATCAGCAACCGAGCAAGTAGACGTGAGCACTTCCACCGGACGCTTCGCCCGCGGGATGCTCGCAGAATTTGCGGCGTTCGAATCCGAGAGGATCGGTGACACCTGGAAAGAAGCCCAAGCACGCCGAGTCACCCAAGGTCTACCCACCCACGGTAAGCGCAAACTCGGGTACGACTACGACCGGAACGCCGGCTACACCATCAACACTGGCGAAGCCGCGATCATCCGAGAATGCTACCGACGGTTCATCGCCGGAGACAGCGTTCAAGTACTCTGCGACTACCTAGAGACCACAGACATGGCGCCAGTAAAAGCGAGCAAGCCCAACACCACCGGACTATGGCACACCAAGTCCCTACGCTCCGCGCTGGACTCCCCCTTCATGACCGGCCACATCATCTACAAAGGTGAAGTCCACGCCGGAGCCCATGAACCGCTCGTGGATCCAGAACTGTTCGAGGCTTACCAGGTTGCACGCAAACGACGACACCGGGCACCGAACAAATCAATGACCGATTATCCCTACTCTGGAATGCTGTACTGCGGAATCTGCGGGCACAAGTACTCCGGAGGACGAGTCGGAGACGACACAGTCTCGGCCTACCGGTGCGATGGCTACGGAAGCTACCGGCTACACAAAGGCGGGTATGTCTCCACCCAAACTCTGAACCAAGCAGTCCTTCCATGGATCACCGAGCTGGCCACGCAAATCAATCAGGCAGCCGAAGCCAACCACACCGAGCTACCCCACCACGACCCCACACCCAAACTACGGCGAGCGCTGATGAAGGTGGAGGGTCGGCGTGATTCTTTGACCACCAGGTTGTTGGATGGGTTGGTGCCTGGGGATGTGTATGAGCGGATGCGTGATCAGCTGGCCGGTGAGAAGGCTCGGTTGGAGGATCAGTTGCGAGATGCTCGGGTTGCTTCGGTTGCTCGGCCGGCCGCGATGGACGCGGATCTGCTGGGTCAGTGGGAGGTGTTGCCGGTTGAGCGTCGTAAGGCTATTCTTCGGGAGCTGGTGAAGGGTATTGTGGTGACTCCGCAGCGTCCGCGTTCTTTGGTTCGGATTATTGCGAAGTGGGATTCTGAGGAGCTACCAACCAAGAGTATGGGTTAGGACTTTTCGCCCCAGCCGTGGCACCCCTTCTAGGGGCCAATTTGGGCGCACTGGGAGGATTCCGTCTGGTGTTATGGGTGTTGGCCGCGGCAGCACTACTGATGGTTGTCGGCGCACTGGTGATCTATCGCGAAACACACGCTATTTCGGCGCGCTCCACCGGCAACTTTTTTGCACCACTGAAGGTAGCTCTGAGTCGCCGACGTTTTGTCGGTTATTTGGTCCAGTTCGGCTTCGCATTTGGTGCCATGATGGCCTATGTTTCCGCATCACCCTTCCTTTATCAGACGGTGATGGGGTTGCGCGCTCAAGACTATGCGCTGTGCTTTGGTATCAACGCGGTGGGACTAATCCTCTCCGGGCTAGTTTCCGCACGCCTGGTGGGTCGCGTTCCGCTGCGCCGGACCATTACGGTGGCCTTGAGCGTACTGCTCAGTTCCGCTGTCCTGCTGTTAGTACTGGCGCTGCTCCAGGTGCGTAGCCTGCTTCTCGCTGCGGTAATTTTTGTGTTCGTCTCTGCCATCGGTTTCACCATGGGCAATACCACCGGGCTGGCGCTAAATGAGGTCCGCGAAGTTTCTGGCTCTGGCTCTGCTCTGCTAGGTGCCGCGCAGTTCCTCATTGGCGCTTTAGCCACGCCGCTAGTGGGTCTGTCCGGGGCCGGTTCGGCGCTAGCCTTTGCACTGACCGCCCTGGTCAGCGCTTTGATCGCATTTGGCGCACTAATTTACACCTCGGACCGGTTCCATCCCGGCAGCACGGCATCCGCTTAGTTCTTAACGACAAAAAAGATCCTTTGGGTACCGAAAGTGCGGTTCCCAAAGGATCTTTAGTGAGTCAGGCTTAGTCGTTCAGTCGAGCCTTCAAACCATCAAGCTCTGCACGCAGCGAGGTTGGTAGCGCGTCACCGAAGTTTGCGTACCATTCTTCGATGCCCTCGACCTCGGTGGCCCATTCGTCCTTGTTGACCGCTACTGCGGCTTCAACGTCTGCCGGGGTGAAGTTCTCCAGACCACTGATGTCCAGGGAATCACCGGTCGGCACGTTGCCGATGATGGTTTCCTTGGCATCTGCGGTGCCTTCGATACGCTCGATGGCCCACTTTAGTACGCGCGAGTTATCGCCGAACCCTGGCCATGCGAATCCACCTTCTGCATTGCGACGGAACCAGTTGACCAAGAAGATTTTTGGCATTTGCTCTGGGTTGAGCTTCGCCGAAATCTTGTCCCAGTGGTTGAGGTAATCGCCAGCGTTGTAACCAATGAATGGCAACATTGCCATTGGGTCGCGGCGGATCACACCGGTAGCACCGGAGGCGGCAGCGGTGGTCTCCGAGGACAGGGTTGAGCCCATGAAGATACCGTTGGTCCAGCTGCGTGCCTCGGTGACCAATGGAATGGTGGTCTTACGACGTCCACCGAAGAGGATCGCGTCGATCTTCACACCGTTAGGCGAGAAGTAATCCTCGGAGAGCATGTCGACCTGGTCGATTGGGGTGCAGAAGCGCGAGTTAGGGTGCGCTGCCGGACGGCCGGACTCAGGAGTCCAGTCATTGCCCAACCAGTCGATAAGGTGTGCCGGAGTCTCATCGGTCATACCTTCCCACCACACGCCGCCTTCGTCGGTCAACGCAACGTTGGTGAAGATTGAGTTGCCCTTGGTGATCGCACGCATGGCGTTCGGGTTGGTGGACCAACCGGTGCCAGGTGCAACACCGAATAGGCCGTACTCCGGGTTCACACCGCGCAGCTCGCCATCCTTGCCGATACGCATCCAGTTGATGTCATCGCCCAAAGTTTCGGTCTTCCAGCCGTCAATGGTTGGATCCAGCAGAGCCAGGTTGGTCTTGCCGCAAGCCGATGGGAAGGCCGCAGCAATATGGTAGGCCTTGTTCTGTGGGCTGATCAGCTTCAAGATGAGCATGTGCTCAGCAAGCCAGCCTTCATCACGAGCCATTACAGAGGCGATACGCAACGAGTAGCACTTCTTACCCAGTAGTGCGTTGCCGCCGTAGCCCGAACCGTAGGACATGATGGCGCGGTCTTCCGGGAAGTGCACGATCCATTTGTCTTCGTTGCATGGCCAGGTCACATCTTCCTGCCCTGGCTCAAGCGGCGCACCGACCGAGTGCAAGGCTGGAACGAAGAATGCTTCTTCGGCTTCCATCTTGCGCAGCACTTCATTACCGATCTTGGCCATGATGCGCATCGAAGCGACGACGTAAGCCGAGTCGCTGATTTCGACACCGTAGGCTGGCTCATCGGCGTTCAGTGGGCCCATGACGAATGGGATGACGTACATGGTGCGTCCGCGCATCGAACCGTCAAACAGTCCGTTGAGCATCGACTTCATCTTTTCTGGGTCTTCCCAGTTATTAGTGAAGCCTGCGTCTTCTTCCTTCTTCGAGCAGATGAAGGTGCGCTCTTCGACTCGGGCCACATCTTTGGGATCCGAGGCGCCAGCGTAAGAATTTGGGAAGTTCGGGTCGGTCAACTTGACCAGCGTGCCTGCCTCAACCAGTTCGGCGGTCAGACGGTCGTTCTCCTCAACGGACCCGTCGACCCAATAAACACGATCGGGCTTCGTCAGTGCGGCAACTTCTTCAACCCAGGCTGCCAACTTTGCGTGCGTGGTTGGTGCTGCGTTGATAACGTTCTGATCGGAGCTCGTGCTCATTATCCATTCCCTCCATTGGGCTGAATTTGTCAATAAATCAAGGCTAGGGGTTGAGAACCAATCAATTTGTGTGATCCAATCCTCAGCAACGAGCAAATGTGAGAATCGGTAAGATAAATTTCCCGAAATTTCGGGGGTTTTAGTATGAACAATACCCTTTTACTGTGACCAAGGACACGTATACCGGTACCCTTTTGAATTCTTCACATAACCTTCTGTTCATCTACCTTCGGTAGGTTCCGGTGTCGATTTGTCGGGATTGAAATTCCTCTGTATAGTTATTTGAGGTTCGTGAGAGCGAAACAAACTAACTAAATATGCGCCCATAGCTCAGCTGGATAGAGCGCCTGTCTACGGAACAGGAGGCCGGGGGTTCGAATCCCTCTGGGCGCACAAAAAAATCAAAGGCTCCACTTCGGTGGAGCCTTTGCTCGTTAACTTTCGCGCTCCAGGATATGCATTCTGGCAGCCGGCACCAATCCACCCAATGATGGCTAACTGTTGACCAAAAGTCACCGCACCACACTTCTCCCTTTGCCGGTCAGCCTCCATTTATAGAGCTAGAATGACGTTTTTGTGAATCACCGCACTTTGCCATCAAATGGTTTTTTCTGGCAGAAAATCTGGTGTAAAGTTACTGGAGTCGTCAAGGCGACAAACAATTGAATATGCGCCCATAGCTCAGCTGGATAGAGCGCCTGTCTACGGAACAGGAGGCCGGGGGTTCGAATCCCTCTGGGCGCACCAAAAAAATTCCCACTCAATCGAGTGGGATTTTTTGTTTAAGTACGTGCACTTATTTAGACGCCGTGGGATCCACGCAAAATAAGTTTTGTGGGCATGATGATTCGCTCGGGCACAGATTCCCCATTGATTCGTTGGACAACTACCTCTGCCATTTTCGCTCCCTGCTCCTCTGCATTCTGCGCCACGGTGGTCAGTGCAGGCGAAGCATTTCGCGCAAATGAGTCATCATCGATAGTCGAAATAGCAATGTCACTTGGCACCAACAGTCCGGCATCAGCGATTACCTTCATCGCGCCAAAGGCCATCTGCGCGCTGGCAGCGAATAGCGAATCGATTTTTGCTCCGCTTGCCAACAATTCTCGCATGGCACTTTCGCCACTATCGGGGGTGAAATCACCGACTGCTACTGGGCCAGCGGGCAAACCCGCTTCTTGGACCGCTTGTTCAAAACCTCGTTGGCGATCAATAGCGGCACCCATATTTTGTGGTCCGGAAATCGTTGCTGGATGTTTCCGCCCGGTTTTTAACATCGCGTCGGTTGCCTTGCGGGCAGCTGCAGCATTATCTACGTCGACAACAAAGACGTTTCCGTTTTCGTTACTCATCGGACGGCCACCGAAAACCAACGGCAATGAGCCGGCCAATTCGCTATAGGAACTATCGTCGGCGTGATGCGAAAGTATTAACGCACCATCAACATTTCCGCCACGCAAATACCTGCTGGTTTTTGCCGGATCTGATTCCGTGGCAATGAGCAAAGAAAGCGTGAATTCTGTAGTGCTCAGATACATTGCAGCACCTTGAATCACCGAGGCGAAATATGGGTCTGCGAAAAATTTGGCAGTGCTCTCCGGGATCACCAAAGCTATGGAATTAGTCCGCCCCTGCGCCAAAGAACGAGCCGCCCGGTTGGGAACGTAGTTTAGTTCCGCGATGGCTTTCTCCACCGCGCGCACGACATCTGCTTTGACCTTGTCAGAACCGTTGACCACGCGTGAAACGGTTGCTCGTGAAACTCCTGCGCGCTCGGCGACGAGTTCCAGCGTTGGCTGTTGTTTACGTGGTTCGGGCATCGTGACTTCTTCGCGGTAGCTGGGTTATTCCTTATTACTAGTGTGTGGTGCGTGGCGCTTGACTAAACGCCACGCACCGATGCTATGCCATTGTACGGTTGGCTGCGATCAGTCCTGCGTAGGCCCGACCACTGTCCTTAATAATGCGCTCCTGCGTTTCATAATCAACATAGATAATGCCGAATCTCTTCTGATACCCCCAAGCCCATTCGAAGTTATCCAACAATGACCATACGAAATACCCGCGGACGTTCACCCCGTCCTCGATTGCACCCGCGACGGCGTCCAGATGGTCAAAGATGTAGTCGCAGCGTTCGGTGTCTGCCACTATTCCATCCGACGACAACTCATCGGTGTAAGAGGCTCCGTTTTCGGTAATATACAGCGCTGGAAGATCCGCATAATCAGCATTCAACCGGTTCAACAGCACCCGCAGACCCTGCGGGTTGACCTCCCAACCCATAGCGGTACGCGGTAAGTCCCGGCTCGGGAAAGTCACGTATTCACTGCCCACAAAGGGTGAGGATTTAGGAGCGTCGGTGGGCACGACAGCCTCAGGAGCATCGCCTATCAACGGATGTCCCGAGACATTGTCATCGTGATAGTGGTTCACACCCAAAAAGTCGATGGGCTGGTGGATGATTTCCAAGTCACCTGGCTGGATAACTTCGGCCAGTCCCAGTCCGGCGACATCTTGTAAAAGATCCTCAGGATATGAACCGCGGAGCAACGGATCTAAGAACATCCGGTTCCATAGTGCGTCAATCCGTCGTGCCGCTTCTAAATCCACGGGATCAGTAGGGTCGTTGGGCACCGCATTGGTGAGGTTCAGGGTGATACCAAGTTCTTGCGCACCAAGTTCACGCAATCGCTGCGTCGCAAGCCCATGGCCCAGATGCTGATGGTGCACCGCTGCCAAAGCCGCCGCCGGTTCTTGGCGTCCAGGTGCGTGCTCGCCTGCGGCATATCCAATAAGTGAAGAGCATAAAGGTTCATTAAACGTCGTCCAGTGATTCACCCGGTCACCGAGCTTTGCATAGACCGCTTCGGCATACTCGGCAAACTTATAGGCGGTGTCTCGGTTGGTCCAGCCACCTTGTTCTTCAAGTGCTTGGGGCATATCCCAGTGGTAAAGAGTCAGCCACGGCAGGATCCCGTTCTCCAACAGTTCGTCTACCAACCGTGAATAGAAATCGAGACCTTCGCTGTTAACGCTTCGCCCTCCTGGAACGATGCGGGCCCAGCTGGTGGAGAATCGGTAGGAGTCTAGGCCGAGCTCGCGCATCAGCCCCACATCTTCCTGATACCGGTGGTAATGATCCACTGCTACTTTGAGATTATCTCCTCCTGCAATGACCCCTTCTTTTCGTGCGAATGCGTCCCAGACGGAGTCTTCTTTACCGTAGCTGTGGCTCGCTCCTTCGATTTGCGCGGCCGCGGTGGCCGAGCCCCAAAGAAATTCTTTAGGCCAAGCAAAGTTTTCAGATAGATGTTTCGTCATTAGCCCTTTACAGCTCCTGCCATAATTCCAGATACAAGTTGTTTGCCCGCCACTACGAATAGCAATAACAGCGGGATGGTGGCCATCAAGGCTCCGGACATCACAATCGTGTAGTCCACGTATTTTGCAGATTGCAGTTGGCTCAGGGCCACCTGCAGGGTGGGGTTTTGTGGTGCTACCAGCATTGGCCAGAGATAGTCTGTCCATGCGGTCATGAAAGTGAAGAGCGCCAGAATAGCCATTGCTGGGCGCGCCGCCGGCACTCCCACATGCCAGAAGGTTCCGATCATGCTCGCCCCGTCAATACGGGCGGCCTCGATCAGTTCATCGGGCACTACGTCCACCAAATATTGGCGCATGAAGAACACACCGAAAGCGGTAACCAAGGTGGGGACCATAACCGCCCCTAGCGAACCGGTCCAACCGAATTCCTTCATGACCATGAACAGCGGAATAATACCCAGTTGCGTTGGGACGGCCAGAGTCGCGATCACGAAAACCAGTAACCCCTGTCGCCCACGGAAACGCAGCTTAGCGAATGCGTATCCGGCCAAGGTGGAAAACGTGACCACCGAAAGGGTGATGACCGAGGAGACGAGGATGCTATTTGCTAGAGCTCCCCAGAAATCAATGGTGTTAAAAACCTCGGCAACATTTTTCCAGAACGCGCCGCCAGGTAACAGCGGTGGGTAAGTTGAGGCGAACACCGCTCCTGTATTTGAACCGATCAACAGCGAATACCACAATGGGTAGGTGCTGCCCAGGAAAAATGCGATCAATAAGCCATAGGTAAGAAATCCAGGACGTCGGTCCATCGAGAAATTTTTACCTTTGGCGCCAAACTTTTTAGCTGCCGTAGTTTTAGCTAACGTTGCGCTACTCATGGGATTCTCCGCCCTTTTCGCCAGCTGTTCCATTTGAGCCGGGCATACCGTTTGAAGCAATCTTTGACTGAGCCATTTGCACCGCGTGTTTGTGCGCTATGCGTTGTTGGCGACGGTTTTTACGACTTCCTCCTTCGGCAGATGAAGCAATGGAACCCGACAGGAAGAAGTTGATCAATCCGATCAGGATAATGATCAAGAACAACATCCATGCAACCGCAGAGGCCCTTCCAAAGTCGCCGCGGTTGAATGCTAGATCCCATAGGTAGAGCACTGTGGTCTGGTATTCGCGTTCGGGGCCGCCAGGCACCGAACTGCTGGGATTGAACAGTTTTGGTTCGGTGAAAATCTGTAGTCCACCGATGGTTGCGGTGATGACGACAAAGATCATTGTGGGCCTGATACTTGGCAAAGTAATTGCGAAGAACCTACGCAGTGAACCGGCCCCGTCGATTGCTGCCGATTCGTGCAGTTCGCGGGGAACTGCCTGCATGGCGGCCAAGAGAATCAGTGCGTTATACCCAGTCCAACGCCAGTTCACCATGGTCGCGATGGCTAGATGGGATGGAATTACTTCACTCTTCCAGGCCACCGGATCAATATTGATGGTTTGGAGCAGGTTGTTGATTAGCCCGTATTTCTCATCAAAAGCCGAGGAGAAGATTAGCGTGACAGCTACAGGAGTGACTACGTAGGGAATCAGTACGCTCATCCGCCAGAACGTTTTCGCGCGGATATTCTGATCCAGAATGGCCGCGATGAACGTTGCTACGAGCAACTGCGGAATGGCCGAGAGTAGGAAGATACTGAACGTGTTGAACAGTGAGTTCCAAAAGAGCGGAGAGCTAATTTCGGCTACGTAGTTATCTAGGCCCACCCATTCGCCGGCTCCTCCGAGAAGATCCCAGTCATTGATGGAAACCACGAAGGTGTAGATCAGCGGAAAGAGTCCGACCAGCGCGAACAGAATAAAGAACGGTGAGACATAAAGATACGGCGAGTATTTGAAATCAATTTGTCCCCAGCGGTGCCGGCGACGCATTTTCTTCTCCTGCACCGGATCACCGGCGCGATGAACCGCGTCAGGGGTTGGCTCCCCTGGTGGCACAGCAGCTCCTGTGGCGTCCGAAGCATTGTTGGTCATGATGCTCATTATCGATTTCTCTTTCCCAATAGGCCGGCCGATGGTTCAGCCGGCTTACCGGTGGTGATTACTTGATGTCCAAGTTCTTCATGGTCGACATAGCTTCATCCCATGCGGCTTGTCCATCCTTGCCACCATCCAAAGCGATCGTCGCTGGACCAAAAACCTGCTCTTGGATGACCGAATCATCGGCTCCCTTGAACTGTGCTTTCACACCCTCTGCACGTTCGGCCAGTAGTTGACCGATCGGAGCATCATTGAAAAATTTGGTCAGTTCATTGCTTCCAGTAACCTGCTCGGAGCTCTGGGCTTCAAGGTTGCTTGGGAACGTTCCGGCTGCTTCGAATGCTGCCGCCTGAGGCTGTGCGCTGGTCAGCCACGTAGCGAGTTTGGCTGCTTCGGCTGGATTTTTCGAGGTGGTAGGAACGGTGAGGAAGGTTCCTCCCCAGTTCGCTGGTCCACCTGGGAAGACGCCGGCGAAGTCCCAACCCGAGGTTGCGTCGCCACCTGCACCTTCAACCTGCCCCTTGACGTTGCCTAGCATCCAACCTGGGCATGGCATGGTGGCGAAGGAACCATCCAAGAAAGCTTGCCCTTTGCCCCAGTCCCATTGGGTCTGTCCGGACGACAATCCTGCTTCGGTAGCATCCGCCAACATCTTCCAGCGGTTACTCAGTTCGGCGTTGCCGTCAATATTCAACGACCCGTCCTTTTTGTAATACCCTTCGGTGAGTTGGTTGACCATGGCGTTCCAGACAAACCCGGACTGATCAAACCATGCCTTTCCGGTTTTTTCTTCGTATTTTTTACCAGCGGCAAAGTAGTCTTCCCAAGTGGAATCCTGTCCACCGATGAATTCAGCAAATTCCCCACGCTCGGATGGCATACCGGCTTTTTCAAGGAGTTTCGAGTTATAGCAAATTCCTTCCGGGCCAATATCTGTGCCGTAGCCGATGATGCGTCCGTCTTTGTCAGTTGCCTGCTCAACTTTCCAGTCGACCCACTGGGACTTGAGATCTTCTATTCCGTAGTCACGCAGATCGCTAAAGGAATCAGAGACGGCCATAACCTGTCCTAGCCACCCCTCTTCGACTGCCTGGATGTCAGGAAGACCGGCACCTGAAGCCTGCTTGGTTTTCCAATCGACCAACGCGTTGCCACCGGTATCGATGTTAGTTGCTTCGATAGTGACGCCGGGGTTTTCCTTTTCATACTTTTCGTACAAGCCGTCCAGGCCCATCGCGCCGAAAGTCGTGACCGTCAGGGTGACCGGGTTGTCTGTCGATGCCGCGTCCGCCTTCGGGGCATTGCCGGCGTTGCTGCAACCTGTCGCCAACAAGGCAAGAGTGCCTAACAGTGCGACCGATTGCGCGAGCTTTGTTTTGCTCGAGGTTTTCATGATGTCTCCAGGTGTCAGTGCGGGTATAAGAGGTCGAGAGGCTCTGTCACATCCAAAATGAGAGCGCTCTCAGAGTAGAACAGGTATCCACCTTTTCAAGTTTCTACCGGGCCATGAAGCATAAAAGCGCCTAAAGCAAACACCGTGTGAGCGCTCTCACAAATCATCTTCCCAATATTCTGCCCGATCACAAACCGTTGTCAAGACCGAACCTCAAATCACTGCGCAACCCTTACCCTTTGGAGGTTCTTTATTTTCAACCAACGGCTAAAAGAAGACAGGTCAAATGGTTTATTCGATCCGGGACTTCGTCAGTGGGCGGTAAATAATTTTTCTCCAAAGAAAATCCGGCGAATCAACGTTGATCCGCCGGATTCACCACCTCTACTTCTTGTTCAGCTGAAGTCCAACAAGCACCGGATCATGATCCGAGGAGCGGAATTGGTCAGGGGAGAACAACTGAGCCACGTTGTTGTTATAGCGGCTGTATTCATAGGCCACGGACTCCGTCGCGTTGATATTCCAGATTGTTTCTCCGGTCACCGACGGTGCAATTTCTGCCGACCCGAGCACATGGTCCAGGGACCCAGTTCGACCTCCAAAGAGGTAGCTTTGAGTACTCGCCTTCGCGCCCAAATCAACATAGCCAGCCCGAGTCATCACCTTAATAGGGTCCTCGGCCGAATAGGAATTGAAGTCACCGGCCAACAGCACCTTGTTGGTGTTTCGTTTCTTCTTCAGCCCTTCAGCGAAATCCACTAAGGCTTCGGCTTGTTCGACGCGTGCGGCGTTCCACGCTCCTGCACCATCACCCTGATCTGCGTTCTCGGAGCCATCCTTGGGGTCAGAACCTTTGGATTTGAAGTGATTCGCCACTACAAGGAAACGAGTCTTAGAGTTACCACCTACACGCTGGAATGCCTGGGCTAGCGGATCACGTGCATTATCAAAGGCAGCGTCGTCAAGCACTACCGATTCATCAATGAGCTTCACCGCATCACGCTGGTAAATCATGGCAGTACGAATGACATCCTCGTCAGCCGGAAGTTCCGCTGGACTAGGGACGAAGCTCCAGCGTTTTGTGCCGGCAGCCTGATTCAACGCATCCACTAAGATTTGCAAGGCGGCGTCACGGTCTTGGCCAAGACGGGCCGAATTTTCAATTTCTTCAAGAACCACCACATCTGCATCAAATTTGTTCAATGCCGTAACGATCTTGGACTGCTGGCGTGCTAGGTTTTCGGCGTCTGCAGCACCACGAGCATCACAACCACTGCGCACCGAAATCGGGTTCCCCTCACGATCGGTGTAGTAATTGCACCCCTGAAGCTGGTCTCCGGTGGTGGTGAAGAAATTCAATACGTTGAAGCTACCCACACTGACGTTTCCGCCAACCTCAGCAGGGGCTTCGTTCGCTACCTGCTCAAAGCTCACCGGAATGTCGGAATCCTGAGCACCTACTACCTGCCCCTGTGGTTGCAGCCGCCACAGGTCGTAGCGGTAATCCATGATGACCGGAGCGGTGAAGGTCGCACTTTTGCCTACCGTGACATGCTCCGACGCCGAAATGTAGGGTACTTCAACGAGTTTGTTCGCCGCGGCACCCAAGAAATTCAAGGTGGCACCGTCATCTAAAATCAATGCGCGAGATTCATTTTCGGCTTCCAAGGCCTTGGCTTCATCGCTTCCGGGCGCGAAGACGTCGGTGGCCTGACGCAGGGTGCGCTCTCCGTCGAGTATCGAACTGGTGCCTTCGGCCAGGGTAATCTCCCCATACTGATTCAGACTGTAGTTATCAGCAACGGTCCATTGACCTTGTGGGTCAATCAGCATTCCTTCAAATCGTTCACGTGCAGCATCCGTGTCAGGAATATCGATAGCCAGCGGCTTGATCGCTTCCGCCGGCTCGGTGAGCACTTCAACATCCTGAGTCGTAGCGCTAATTTGAGTCATTCCGTAGTATTCAGCAACTTCACCAGAGACCTGAACATGATCACCTACCGCCACCTTCGCGACACCAGCCGAATACACAAAAATCGCTGAGCTGCCAGCCGAAGAGATCTCACTTCCCGAACCAGCCGTCTGGATGTAGAAGCCTCGGATTCCACCTTCTGCGTAGGCCCCGGTGACCACCCCTCGAACACTTACCTGCATGCCGGCCATTTCTGTGGCGCTTCCGGTGCCCTGGATCTCTTCGATCTCGGTCAGTTCATTACCGGTTCCAGCCGCCGAGGCAGGCGCCATCATTCCAGCAACCAATGCGGTTCCTAGACAGGTCGCCACAAAGGCTGTCGTGGTGCGTTTCTTCATGGATAGTCCTAGTTCGTTGTAAGTACCCCAGCGCGGTAGCGCTCGGTTGACCCGCAATCGATTCAATCAGCCACTAATGAATTCAGGATGAATCATCGGATGGTTTCCGGTTGTCGGTCCATGAACCATCCAAGACCATGACGCGCGTCACGTCTACTGGTGAGTAAATAAACTTTCACACTAATTGAACTGACCGGTCAGTTCAATTAGTATTAAAGTGTGTTAATTGCTAATTCATTGAGCTTCAAAGGGCGCCACGGCCAGCTCGTCGACAAAACCTCCCTGGCAGTCGAGCGAGGTGCGCTATTGCTTGTGGTTGCCGATGCGCAGCTTGAGCGCACCGCTCTCGCCCTGATGCTTTCTGGGCGAATGAGCCCTAGTTCGGGGACTGTCCAGTGGTCTACGGCGCCTGGCATGAAAACGCTACGCGCACACAGTGCGCTCGTTGACTCCCCGCAAGTCAACGAGCCCGAGGCCCACCTGAAGGTCCGAGACGTCGTTAGCGAGGATCTATCTCTAGTTCCCGGACCTTTCTGGCGCCGCCCGCAAAGCAAGAAGTGGTTAGCCAAACACGGTTTTGAGCACCTCGCCGGAGACTGGATCGACGCTATCGACCCACAGACCCGCTTAGACCTGCTTACGCAGCTTGCCTTAGAAAACCACGACACCGATTGTCTGGTTTTTGATTCTCCGGACCGCCACGGCATCGACGAACCGACATGGCTGGAATCGTTGGAAGAACTAACCCATACACGTCGTCAGCTCACCGTCATCGCCGTAGTTTCTAGAATCCCTGATAGTTGGCAGGGCCCCGTCGTATTCGCCGGACAAACAGCCACCATCGACGACTCGGCATTACAAACCGCGACCGTCCCACAGATTGAAAATGATCCGGAGGCCCACGAGGTCGATGTCGAGCCGGCACCGGAACTACCGACGGACGAACCCACGGACACCGAGTTCGTAGAAACAACCAGCTCAGCGGAGCCTGCGGCGCTTGAGGATTACACCCCTCCAACGGATACCACCTCTGAAATGGTCAAAGAATCCGAGCCGCAAAATACTGCCGAGCTCTTGGAATCTTCACCGCTTCACCGCGAAGCTCCCGAAGCACCCGAAGTACCTGAACCTCCTGCGCAAGAAGAAGCCGAGCTTGCAGCAAAATCATCCACCCCAAAGGACTAACTCATGACGACTCTGGGACTTGCTCTCTCTGAGCTCAAGCGCATGACCCGTGGAACCTTGCCCAAATTGGCGCTGATCGCGGTAACCTGCGTACCGCTGCTCTACGGGGCTCTCTACCTCTATGGCAACTGGGACCCACAATCAAACCTCAGTGGCATCAAAACTGCTTTGGTGAACCTCGATGATGGAGCCGAGCGAGACGGGAAAGCCACGAAGGTGGGTGACGAGGTAGTCGAATCCCTCTTGAAAGACTCCACCTTCGACTGGGAAGTAGTTGACTCACAGCAGGCTGCCGCTGATGGTGTTGCCCATGGCGACTATGCCTTCGCGATGACCATCCCCCAAGACTTTTCAGCTTCCCTCACCTCCCCCGCCGAGATGAAAAAAGCCAATGCGGCAAACCTCGAGCTGACCACAAATGATGCCAATAACTTCATGGCCAGTAACTTCGCCAAAACCCTGGCCACCGAGGTACGAGATTCGGTGTCAAAAGAAGTTGGAACCGAAACTGCTGAAGGCATGATTGCTGGCTTTGTCGACATCCACAAATCAATGGGCGAAGCCGCCGATGGGGCCAAGAAACTCTATGATGGCACCATTACGCTCTCCGATGGTGTGGTCACCGTACAAGATGGCACCGCGCAGTTAGTCACCGGCGGAGCCAAACTTGAAGACGGCGCACAGGCGCTCCATGATGGTACCGGCACCCTGTCCACTGGCTTAGGAAAGTTGACCGACGGCCAAGACAAGCTAGTCTCTGGTACCCACGAGCTCTCCAAGGGCAGCACCGAGCTAAATTCAGGAGCCCAGACACTGAGCAAGGGTCTAAACACCTTAGAATCAAAAACATCTACCCTGCCTAGCTCGGTCTCTAAGCTTAACGACGGAACCCAGAAGGCAGCCTCCTCGGCTGACCAATTAGCCACAGGTTCTCGGCAGGTAGCCGATGGCAACGCGAAACTCAGCGCCACCGCGGACGACGCTATGAGCGTGATCCAAGAATTGCAGACCGATGCCGAAACGCGGCTGAATCAAGTAGAGAAGAACACCGCTGACTTCCTGAATGCTCAAGTCACCGCAGGCACTCTGACGCAAGAGCAAGCAGATCAGATCTCCGCGCAGCTGAAATCCACCGTACAAAATTCAACGGTTACCCAGCAGCTCAATAGCAAGGTCAAAGATGTCAACGCAAAACTTAGCTCTACGCAAGAAGACCTGAACCAGCTCGCGGAAGGTTCGGAAAAAGTTGCCGACGGCAATAAACAGTTAGCCAGCGGATTACACACCCTCGCGCAGGGCACCAAAAAATTGGACGCCTCGGTGCCAGCTCTTGTGGACGGAATCTCCTCGGCAGCAAATGGTGGTAGCCAGCTTGCCGATGGCTCGCAAAAATTGGCCGCTGGCACCTCGACCCTAGAAGACGGGCAAAAATCTGCTCTGTCGGGAACCAAGGAAGCCGCACAAGGCAGCAAAAAACTAAATGCAGGTGCCCAGGAACTCGCTACCGGAACAGGTACCTTGCATGACTCGTTGATCAGTCTTGATGAAGGTGTCGGTAAGCTCGGCGACGGCGCTCACGAGCTTAAGGATGGTTCCGGCGACCTGTCCAAGGGACTAGACGACGGCGTAGATCAGGTACCAAATCCGGATTCGACTGCTTCTGATCAATTAGCAGACGTGATCGGTGACCCGCTGCGAGTGAACTCGAACGCCCAAACCAAAGCGGGCGCATACGGTGCAGGGTTGGCACCGTTCTTCATGACCCTAGCCACCTGGATTGGCACATTCATCCTTACCCAGGTCATGCGCCCGGTCAATAATCGCGCGTTGGCTTCTAATGGTAGAAGCTGGAAGATCGCTCTCGGGGCGTGGCTTCCCTTTGCCTTCATCTCCGTTATTCAGTGCACCGCCTTATATGCGGTGGTAGTTTTCGCTATCGGATTGGATCCGGTACACCCGTGGCTGACCTGGGCCCTACTACTGCTAGCTTCGCTTTGCTTCAGTGCATTGATTCAAGGCATCTGTGCTCTGATGGGTGCCGCAGGTAAATTTGTGGTGCTGCTGCTGATGGTTCTCCAGTTGGTGACTGCCGGAGGCACGTTCCCGTGGGAAACACTTCCGGCCCCCTTACAGTTCTTGCACCAAATCCTCCCGATGAGCAATGTGGTGGCAGCGCTAAGGCACGTGATCTATGGTGCTGATCTGAGTATGCTTGTTAGTACTATCCTCCCGGTGATCGGATACATGGTGCTGGGGCTACTGTTGAGTTTCTTGGCAGTGCGCAAGCATAAGACCTGGACACTAAAGACGTTACAACCGGAGCTGACGGTATGACCGCATCACCTAACTCGCGCCCCCGTACCCGGGTTACTGATTCCAAGGAGCGACTGTTCGCGGCATCAATGCAGCTGCTCGGGGCACGCGGACCCAACGCAGTTTCGGTAGACGAAATCGCACAAATTGCTGGGGTATCCAAGGGCACCGTGTATTACAACTTTGGTTCCAAAGACAAGATGATTGGTCAAGTCTTGGAGTTCGGTGCTGACATGCTAGTTGCCCAGCTAGACGAGGCGTCCACACTCGCCGAACCTCGGGATGCCTTACGCACCATGGCAACAATCGCCATTGATTTTGTCGAGAAATATCCTTCATTCGCACAAATCTGGATCAGTGAACAGCTAAGCCCCGAAAGTGACTGGGGAGAACAGATCACCCCGGTCTATACCCGGGTGACCTCAACAATTATTGAAGTCATAGACCGGATAGTTGTTTTAGGCCAAGAAGAAAAAGAACCGGTGGCTACCGCGCTCTTTGGTGCGGCGCTATTCTCGGCGCGGCTACGTGCCGCCTCGATGAACCCAGAGGACCGCGAAACCATCTTAAACTCCGTGCTATTCATCGTTGATGGATTGTTAGCAACACACGAACCGGTCACCGATCACTAGCCAGCCCTTGTACTGCACTGGTCCGTTCTATTCTTCGTCAGCCCCGGCCGGCTGCAATACCGCCACGTCCTGTGTCGCCGTTGGTTCCCACGTGCGAGTGGCTTTAATCCCGGTCATTTCACCGTGGAAAATTACCACGCCTGGGTAATCGTTAAGCCGCGCAGCCAAGTCGGTCTGTGCTTCATGCGGCAACCGGTTGATGACCGAATCGACAATGAGAACTGCCGGTTGTCGCAACAGGGCACGCGCCATGATCAACGAGGCTCGCTGAGCGGAGTCCAAAGGTTCTCCTCCACGACGCAACATGGTGCTTTCGCCCTCGGGAAGACTAGTCACTTCAAGCCCACACTCATCGGCCAAACGCAGTGCCCGTTTGGTCGAGGAGCCGGGATGGCGATACGTCAGTGCACGAAGTATCGTGCCGCGTTCGAGGGCCATCGTGTTCAAGGCCGCGCCTACCAGCTTGCGCCGTTCGGTAGCCGGCAAATCCTCGCTTCGACCTTCGGCAATCCACAGTCCGCCTAAGCGCTGAACGTCTGTTCCGACCCGTCCGGTCGCTAGTGCTTCAAGTAGGGCATTTGATTGTGCCCCAGTGCCCAGAAGCTGTATTCGCGCTCCGCCTTGTGCCCGCAATGAGGGCCAGCCTTCTAGCCCTTCGGCGGTGGGGCGAATCCGCACCGCCAACTCCTCAAGGTTCAAGTCTTTGGACACTCGGGTAGAGGTTAGTTGTTGTTCGGCTTCACGCCAAGATTTTTCCTGTTCAAGCAGTGGAGCAATGATCCGCCGGCCGGCTCGATAGTTTTGCCGATATTCAACAATCCGGCCCCACTCCCCCATGGTTCCAGCACAGATCCCCATCAGCGTTAGTGCGCTAGCCAATAATCCTGCGCCTAATCCAGCCCATGAGCCAGCTGCAACGACCAGCGCGGTGCCCACCAGCGGGACGCTCAATGCGCCGGCTCGCAGCGCTCCGGCATATTTTGCCCGGTGCACCGAGGCGTGCACAACCTTTTGCGCGCTCTGATCTACACGTTGCACCTCGCGGTGCACCCCGCCAGCCGCGCTAATGGTGGTGGACGCTGACACCGTGTCGGCGATGCGCGCGGCAAGATTGCCCCGGTGCCGACGTAGTACTCGCGCGGTGCGCAGGGCCCCTCGGGCCAAGCCGGCGAGCAAACTTACCTCCAACAACACTGGAATCACTAGGGCTACAGCCAAGAGCGGATGTAAAAGCCCTAAACCGAAAGCACCAAAAATAATCAGCGGGATTCCGGCAATCAATGGCACAATCCCCTGAGTGACCCAATTCCGAATGGAGGACAAATCATTGCTGGAGCGAGCTACGGTAATTCCAACCGATGGCCCGCGGCTCGCCTTGAGCGCGTGGGATATCAAGGACACTCGTAGCTGAGCCACGTAGTGCTGACCGAGTTTTTCTGCCAATACTCTCTCGGCAAACTTTCCACCGAAGAAGACCGCAGACAACACGATCACCCACAGCAGGGCTCCCAAGGAGAAAGCTGCCGCGAGTTGCCCTACCTGCCATGCAATGATCACCGAGAGCACCCCGACTGCTAAGGCCAGTAGCAGTAGTGTCGCCAGCAGCATGCGCCGTCCGGGTGCAATCAGCGCTGGCAGCGCTGGTTCACGTACCATTGGGTGTTCGGAATATATGCCTGACATGGATGCTCCTAACGAGTTGGCAGCAGTGCGCTAGCCACCTGGGGGTCACACAGGTCGAAGGTGTCGATGATTTCACTGTCCATATGCGCACGAGCTTCCGCGGCAGCCAATGGGGATGCGGTGAGCACACCGGAGACTGCGGCGAGGTCAAGGCCTGCGTCGAGAAGAATTCTCTCTCCAGCTTTAGCGCCAAGCGCGTCCTGGGCGCTGAATAGTACCCGGTCAACGTGTTCCTTGAAGATTTGGTCGCCTAAGAGACGGGAGGTTTCACCCTGGAACAGTCCATCGGCGATCTCGATGATCACCGCGTCGGCGCCGGTGGCGCTTTGCTCTTGGATCATGCAGACCAGCAGCTCACGCACCGTGTCATAGTCCAGACGGTAGGTGGTTGGGTAACCGAAGTCGGTGAAATCGCAGACGCTGAAAGCTCCGGCATCGGTGAACAGATTGGGGTCGTTCCCGGCTCCGGTACCGGTGGCTTTACCGGCAGCAACGCGCAGCCCCGCGTTATTCAAACCATTAACCAGGCAGCCTAGAGTCGTTGATTTTCCGGAGTTCATGGAGGTGCCGAGGACCGCGATCACCGGCACACGGTGTCCTTGGCCTTGTGCGCTGGCATTGACCGAAGGGTTCTCGATGCTCAGTGGGGCGAAGTCTCGCAGGGTCACGACTTTACCGCCGCGCATCAGCAGTCCAACCGGCTCTAGCTCGGTAGCGCGATCGATGGACGCGTGCTGCTGCTCGACCAGCGAGGCGACACCGCCGCCGGCCACCAACTGGCATGGTCCGAGGTTTTTTGGAACGTGGGCGAGGAACTGATCCGGAGCATATCGATCCCCGTACGCGACCATGACTTCTTGACCAACAAAGAGCTTTTGACGACGCGAGTGTGGTGACTGCAACGCAGTGTGCTTGCCAATTTCGGTGACTTTCGCGATGACCACGTCCCCGGCGCGGGGAGCCATCGTTGAGCTGGCCACGATGTGGAAGTCCTGGGGGTTGCGGTTTAGTTCGGCCGAAACAAAGCGAGTGGTGTAGGCCGCCTTGATGGTTGCTGCACGCAAAGTGTCGAGCGTGAGCCGGGTATCGCCGACGGTGTAGCTCTCTGCGTTTTCATTCGAGATGATCTGTGTGTCAATGCCCATGGTCTTAGCCTTTCTCGCAAAGGTTCCCCCGGGAGGAAACCGTGATCTTCATGCGGCACTGTGCCGCGATGAATCTCAGTCAAGCGAGTGAAGATGAACCAAAGATGAACCATTCCTGAGCCAATGAGGAGAATTTGATGAGGAGACTCTCATCAGCAATTCATAAGACCAGACCAACACGGATTATGCAGATGACTTGGAACTTTGAAAATACTTGATGAGAATGTTCTCATGCTTAGCGGGGGACATGAAAGTGTGTGACCCGCGCATCACGTGCGTCCAAATGTGAGTAAGAAAGTTCGGTCTCTAACACCGTGGTACCTAAAGTGGGATAGTTCATTGCCAATTCATACACCGCTTCTTCATCGGATTGCACCGAGGCTAAACGCAGGGCAAGCTCTTGCAAAATTGGCTGATGCCCAATGACTAACAACGTCGAGACGGTATCTGGCACCTCATTGATGATGGAGCAGAGCGCCGAGGCTCCTGCACCATAAACTCGTGAGTCGACATATGGGGTGGGCCCCTTTTCGCCTAGCTCCGACAGTACCCAGGCGCAGGTCGAGCGTGCACGCAAGGCATCTGAAGAAATAATGTAGTCAGGTATCAGGTCATTTTCCACCAACCACGCTCCAGCCAACGGTGCTTCCCGGTGACCGCGAGCCGCCAGCGGTCGGTCATGATCGCTGATGCCCAAAGGGTAATCAGACTTTCCGTGACGCATGAGTATCAGTCGACGCCGCTGCACAGTATTCATAGCTCAAGCTTAGACGTGTTGCGGTTAAACGACCGAGGCGAGTAAACCCTGCGGTTCACTCGCCTCGGCGACAAAAGCTCTACTTAGATGGAGTACTCCGGGGCTGCCCAGACGACAACCTCTGGGTGCTCGTAGAAACGGTAACCCTGGCCGCGTACGGTGCGTACGGTGTTAGCCAAGCGGCCCAGCTTCGAACGCAGGCGACGGATGTGCACGTCAATGGTTCGCTCGTTGGGAATCTCCTCGGCATTGCGCCACAGGTTTTCCAACAGTTCTTCACGTCCCACGGTGCGGGTCCCATTTTCCACCAAGAAGTTCAGCAGTTCGAACTCCTTGAAGGTCAGGTTCAGCGTTTCACCGTCGAGGTAAACCTCGCGACGGGACAGGTCGATCAATACGCCAGATGGGCGAGGTGCGCTTGGGCGCGCTTCGGCACGAGGGCGGCGCGACAACGTCGGATCACCTAGTGCTTGACGAACTACGTCGATTGGCTCACCCTGTGCACTGGTCGGTGCCAACGCTACTGCAGCGTGGGTCTGTGCCTGTGGAGACAAGGTAGCTAAGAATGCGCGAACCTGAGTTGCGAGCTTGCCTAGTGAAGTTCCCTGCGCCTGAGCTGCAGCTTCGTCGAGTCCAACGTAAAGGACAAAGCCACGAGCGCTAGTGTCCACGCTTGGCGTACCCGCGGTCTGCACTGGCGCACTGGCGGCCTGATGCATCGGTTCACGTGTCTCATGAACGTTGTTTACCGCGCGCAGTGGACGGTAGCCCGCAGGGGCATAGCTTCCGCTACCGGCGGCTGCGCGTTGCGCCGCCGCAGCTCGGTTCTGAGCGTTGCGAATTGAAACGTGTACGTATCCGGATCCAGCCGACATGATGACTTCCTTTTTGTGCGAAGGCCAAGTGATTTGGCGTTAATGCTTCGGGTTTTGCTTGCGCCGCCCATGACCTTCATTCACGAACAGCAGTTGGGTTTCCCGTCGATGACCCTGAGTTAGACAGCTTTTCTCGTTAGCTTTCCCACTCAACTCCACCGACGCCGAGCATTCGACAACAGCACGCAAGCGTACCGTCAGGGCCTTGATCCTGACTGCTGTTGTTGATCTGCGCCGTACTCACACAACAAGTATTCCCCGTAACATTCGAAACTTGCAAGTAACAAAGGTCACCGCTGTTCACCATGTGAGACGAATGTGTCCAAAAGTGACGGAGCACACTTTAGTCATTTCTCGGAAATCTAAACGCTTAACTAAGCGTATTGATCAACCTAAACGCAGGGATGCAGCAGTTTGACTATGCCATTCATGACTGTGAATAATCATTCAGCAGGTACGGCCGTCCACGGTTCAAACATTCGCAGAAGGTGCCCCTTGACCAAATTAACCGTTTACTGAATGGGTTTTTCCTGCATAAACTCGACTTGGAAGCATAGGAATTGCACAGCTAAAACATAAAGAAGCCCTATGGCAATAGGAGAAGCTGGTTAACATGAACGATTCACGATTTTCTCCCGCCCAACTACCTCGGCTCACCCACCCAGATGGCACTCCCATCAAAGTCCTCGTGGTGGACGATGAACCGTCCTTGGCGGAACTAGTTGCCATGGGCACTCGCATGCTCGGCTGGGAAGCAACGATGGCTCATGACGGCCCCGAAGCTGTGGCTACCGCGCGCTCGCTATCCCCCGATGTGTTGGTCTTAGACTGGATGCTCCCAGGCTACGACGGACCGGAGGTTCTGCGTAAGGTACGCACCTACCTCCCCGAGGTTCCGGTCTTATTCCTCACCGCCAAAGACGCTGTAGAAGATCGCATCGAGGGCCTTGGCGCTGGCGCCGACGACTATGTGGCCAAACCCTTCAGCCTCGAAGAAGTTCTGATCCGCCTGCACCGTCTGGTGGAGCGCTCTGGCGCTTCGACCGCAGACTCTGCAGAGCTGGTAGTAGGAGACCTGGTGCTAAATCTTGACTCCCACGATGTTTCTCGCGCCGGGCGTGCCATCTCTCTCACCGCCACCGAGTTTGACCTACTTAGCTACCTCATGAATAACGCCCGCCGAGTCGTTTCCAAATCGCAGATCTTAGATAACGTCTGGCACTACGATTTTGACGGCCAGGCAAATATTGTCGAGCTGTACATCTCCTACTTGCGCAAGAAGATCGATGTTGATGCCGAATCAATGATCCACACGGTGCGCGGCGTGGGCTACGTCCTCAAGCCTGCTGCATGAGTTCGTTTCCCACGGGACTAAGGCCCAGCTCTCCTCACGCTTTACAGCGAAAGCTGCTGATTATTCTGCTCGGTTCGCTGACTGCCGTCTGCGTGCTGCTTGGTCTGCTCTACAACGCCGGCATGCGCCAAACGCTCATGGACCAGCTGCATGAACAACTCAACGCCTCGGTCGAACGCGCCAGCAGCTACTCGGTCGGACTGGCTCGGCCCGATCAACGCCTGTATGCCCCCGGCCAAGCTGCGGGTACGCTCACCGCCCGCTTTGTGGACCGCTATGTATTTTCCGGCGATGTGCTCGATCAACATGGCGAACGAGTGATGCTCACCCAGGATGATGCGATTCATCTGGTGACCATCGATGTGAACTCAGAGCCTGTACGCCGTTCCTTATCCGTAGGTGACTATCTACTTTCTGCTGTTCCCGATCCCGGTTCCGGCGGGGTGCTGATCGTTGGCCTACCGCTGGATTCCACCGATCGCACGTTGCTTGAAATGGCCTGGCTGACGTTGTTCATCGCGATTAGCTTAGTGCTGGGTACCGGCCTAGTAGGGACCTGGCTGATTAGCCGCTCCTTCGCACCATTAAAGCGTGTAGCCGCGGTAGCTTCCTCCGTAGCAGCCGAAGAGCTTGATTCAGGCAAGGTGGAGCTGACTCAGCGTGTGGACTTAGCCGATGCGGTGCCAGGCACCGAAGTCGGGAATGTGGGACGCGCGCTCAATGCGATGCTCGATAACGTATCCACCGCACTGACTGCGCGTGAAAAATCCCAAGATCAAATGCGCCAATTTGTGGCAGATGCATCCCACGAGCTGCGCACCCCGCTGTCGGCAATTCGGGGATACACCGAGTTACTCTCCGCCACCGAACATTTCTCGCCGGACGGCCGTCGCTCCGTGGACCGGGTTCTGCAGCAAAGCCACCGCATGGGTTCCTTAGTGGAAAACCTGTTGCTGTTGGCTCGTTTGGATGAAGAAAACTCATTCACTATGAAACGTTTAGATCTCTGCGTGCTGACCGCCGACATCACCGAGGATTTTAAAGCCACCGCGGATGATCATCAATGGGAATTTGAGTGCCAAGCGCCAGGAACTTTTGTTGACGCCGACTCGTCGTCGCTCCGTAGGGTGATTACAAACCTGCTGGCCAACGCCCGCAAACACACTTCGGCGGGTAACAGCGTGACCGTTAGCGTGGGACAAGACCTGGAAAATAACGAAGCCGTCTTGCAGGTACACGACACCGGTGAGGGGATCTCTGAAGACTTCCTACCCAAGGTGTTTGAACGGTTTACCCGCGCAGATAAGGCGCGTTCGGGTTCCGACGGCACCACTGGACTGGGTTTGCCGATTGCTAAAAGTATTGTCGAAGCGCACCGCGGCACCATTACGGTGACATCTCAGCCCGGTCATACGCTCTTCGAGGTGCGGTTGCCGCTGGCCGACAAAGTGCCAGCCAGCGACAAACCAGAAACCCTCGAATCAAGGGATATCGCCTAGGCGATGGGCGCGGTGACGCCGTAGAGGCGGTCACCGGCATCTCCCAGACCCGGGATGATGTAAGACTTCTCGTCGAGCTTCTCATCCATGGCTGCCAGCACGATGTGAATGCGATCGTCGCCGCCGTGGATTTCCTTCAGACGTTCAACGCCTTCCGGAGCTGCGATCAGGCAGATGCAGGTCACCGATTCGGCACCGCGGGCGAAGATGAACTTGATTGCCTCGGCCAGGGTACCGCCGGTGGCTAGCATTGGGTCCAGTACGAACACCTGACGACCGGTCAGGTCGTTTGGTACGCGGTCTGCGTAGGTGATGATATCCAGGGTTTCTTCGTTACGGGCCATGCCCAAGAAGCCAACCTCGGCGGTAGGGACCAAACGGGTCATACCTTCGAGCATGCCCAAACCTGCACGCAGAATTGGGACCACCAATGGGGTGGGCTTCGCAAAAGTAATACCCGTGGTGGTGGCTACCGGTGTGACGACCTGAACTTCCTCGGTTTTCACCTCGCGGGTTGCTTCATAGGCCAGCAGGGTGACCAGTTCGTCGGTCAGCTGACGAAAAATTGGGGACGGAGTGTTTTTGTCTCGAAGAACTGAAACCTTGTGTGCCACCAATGGGTGGTCGACTACCTGTACGCGCATAGGTAGAAATCTATCAGCCCACCGGGTCCGCAAACGAGAGAAAAGCCCGAAATTCCGGCGGAAAAACTCGTTGATGTGCCCAACTAAACAGGAAACAGCGAATATTTGCTTGCTCTAACGACTCTGCCGGCACGATTTCTTCGTCGCGAGCTGCCGAAGTGGGACCCGCGCCGTCCAGAGCACGTAGAGTAAAAGCACTATGGAGCACGTACATGACAGTTGGATGGATCTGGCCTTGGCGGAGGCACGAGCCGCGTTAGAGACCGATGATGTACCTATCGGCGCGATCATCATCTCCCCCGAAGGCAAGCTGCTCTCTACCGGCCGCAACGAACGCGAAGCGGGCGCGGATCCCACGGCGCATGCTGAGGTTCTTGCCATCCGAAATGCAGTGAAGGCACTGCAGGCAGAAGGCATCGCCGACGGGTGGCGACTAGAGGATTGCACCCTCGTAGTCACTTTAGAACCCTGTGCCATGTGTGCCGGGGCAATTGTGCTTGCGCGGATCCCGCGTTTGGTCTTCGGCGCCTGGGATGAGAAAGCCGGGGCATGCGGTTCCGTCTTTGACATCGTCAGAGAACCACGACTGAACCACTGGGTTGAGGTCTATCCTCGGGTGAAAGAAGAAGAATGTGCACAGCTATTGCGCGATTTTTTCCGTTCCAAACGCATCTAATCGCAACCGACAATGTGTTTCGAACCACTAACCGCGCATTGGAGCCCTTTCGTTTTGGTGTTCTCTAAAGGTTCGTTATAGAGTTATCAGGTCTGGTGACGTGTCCGAGCGGCCGAAGGTGCAACACTCGAAATGTTGTGTACGGTAACCCCGTACCGTGGGTTCAAATCCCACCGTCACCGCCACTAAGAAATACCCCGGTTCCCTTTAGAAATAAAGGAAACCGGGGTATTTTTTCGTTCAAAACCACTCAGTGAATTCGCCGGAACACTTAGACGCTGAAGGCTCGTTTCGATGCCCAGAGCAGGCACCGAAACGGAACGCTCCACCGGCAGTTAATCAATCTGGTGCTGGTGAATCTCAGTCTCAAGATTGGTGCCGTTGATTTCAAGATAAATCTGCCCTTCGGTCACCGAGACCGAAAGGGTATTGCGCCGAGTCAGCTCCTTGGCAGCCGAGTCAATGAATCGTGGGTCAAATGAACGAACCACAATGTCCTGCGCTTGGTAGATCGTTTTACCCTTCCACGAGGCCAACAATTTTGCTGGTTCGCGGTGGGTATATACGGCGGTCCGGTCGGCTTTTTTACTTCCCAAATGCAGACGAGCGGCATCCGGTGCACCGACCTCAATCCAAGCCAAAATGTCCCCGGTCAGATCCTTGACCATCACCGCTGGTTCTTCGCCGGTTGAGACTCCACCTGCGGAGAAGGTAATGCCCTCTTCAAACTCCAGTGCGTAGGCCAGAACACGGGTGATCAGATAGGCGTCGGTTTCCGAGGGGTGTTGTGCCACCCGCAATGAAAGATCCTCGTAAACACCGCGATCCACATCAGCCAGTTGGACTTCAAAAGTTTGTATTGTCGCGCCGATAGCCATAGTTCACGAGTTTACCGTGGGCGCGCAGCACCTCTTTACGCCCCAAAGACTAGCGTCCACAAGTTCTCATTAAAGGGATACGTTGCAAGAGCACGGGCCGCGACGATAGGAAGCGATTAAAACAGCCCTCAAAGACTCAAAAGATGTCTTTAACCTGATGAATAGGACACCTAGTGAGCAACTGGCAAATTCCCGTTCAACCCGCGCAGCCAATCAAGGAGGAGCTCTACCGAGTCAGGCATGTACCGCGCGGGGTCTCGGGTTATATCTGTAATCAATTCATTCTGAGCTACCCAAAATCCACAGGCGACTTCCTCGGCCTGCAGGCTCAAAGGTCCGTGGGCGATAGTCCAATATAGGAAGGCCCGATAGGTGGTGTTGGCGTCGCAATAATTCGCTTCGCCAAGCCCCACCAGCTCGCTGTCGACTCCCAGCTCTTCCTTGGCTTCACGCCGCGCTGATTCATCAGGGTCTTCGGCCACCTGAATCACCCCACCGGCGGTGAAATCATACAGCCCCGGATATACGTCCTTAATCTGAGTGCGCTGGTGAACGAAGATCTTTCCGTCGGCGTTGAACACCACAATTGAGCTGGCACCATGCCGCAAATTCTCCGCCCGCACCTGCGAACGCGGGGCTTGACCAACCACTTGGCCGTGCTCATTAAACAGTGCGACTTGTTCTTCCATGCCTATATTCCACCGCGGCATGCGGCGCAACGCAATATGCCAGAAAAGACCTGACATGCAAGAAATGGCTCAGCTGAGCTTTTCGGGGTTTTCATCCGCCCAACGATGAGCACGTGAGACAAGCTGTTCCGACAGACCCGCAAGGTCTCCCTTGCCGCTTCCCATAGCTAGGCCAAGCAAGAAGGTGCTCAACGGCGCCGCTGGGCGTGCAACCTCATGAGCTACATGCTTAGCAACATCCAGCACGGTGGCGATATCTACGTCACCGGAATCTAGGCCCAATTCTTTGGCTGCGGCTTCCAGCCATTCGTTCAACGCTTCGGGTGGCAGGTGCTGTGCCATGCGTGTCCTTTCATTGTGGCGGGCGCTTTCTAACGCCTGCGGGGTATCAATATCACTGCTGGTTTCATCATCCACCGCCACCTGTGCCAGGCGAAGCTGGTTCAATACGCGCCGTACCGGCGCGTCGATGAGCTTCTCGCCGAGTGCTTCGCAGGCCGAGGACAAAGCCGCGGTTCGGTAAATCCCGGCCAACCATTGGGTATGACCTTGGGCATCAACCAGCAGCAGGCCATCAGTGTCCCGCTGCTCGAAGTTTTTGGTCAATGCGGTGGCGACCGCGACCGGGCGTTGCAAATCGCAGGCCAAGACCATGGTCCATTTGCTCGCGGTTTCACCGCTTAGTTCCTTCAACCCCGCGGCAATGCCTGCCAAGGGGCCGGCAAACGGCGGGTCTTCACGCACCACCGCATCGGCTTTGGTCCCGGCAGTGTCCGGACCAACAACGACTACTCGGGCGGCTCCTGCCTTGCGGGTCGCTGCCACCACACGGTCAACTAGACGCTGTCCATGCAATTGCAGTTCTGCCTTGCCCGCACCGCCCAACCGGGCACCTCGACCCCCGGCAAGAACCAAGGCGTCGAAGCCGATCACTTTCGAAGCACTCATGGAACCATCCTCAGGACTTCAACCTCATCGCCGGGGTTGACCTGGGTGATTCCAGCCGGGACCAGGGCGTAGCCTTGGGCCGCACCGAAGCCGCCTACCGAGTGGGAAATACTCTGTGCTTGGACCGCGGGGGCACAGCGCAACTGCGCTCCATGCTCGAAAACGACCGGGATGACCTGGATGCGTCCTGCGGCGGCGCGCCAACCTACCGCGGCAACCGCACGCAGGGTGGGTCGCAGCACATCGCGGTGGCCCTGCATGGCACGCAGGCACGGACGGACGAACAGCTCGAAACTCACCGCGGCACTGACCGGATTACCCGGCAGGGCGAAGACCATCGCCCCGGCTGCCAACCGTCCGGCGCACTGCGGCTGGCCCGGACGGATCTTCACCCGCACCGCCTGCACTTCGGGTTCTGATTCCAGTGCTTGGCGCATGACGTCATAGGCGCCCGGTCCCACGCCCCCGGTGCTCAGCACCGCATCATGGGTCGCGCCAAGGATCGCCAGCTGCTCGCGCACTGCTTCAATGTCATCGACGCAGTGCACTACGGTAGCTGCTTGGATTCCTGACTCTGCCAGCAGCCCAGCCATCAGCAGGGAGTTGGTTTCCGGGATCTGCCCGCGCGTCAACGCTTGCCCGGGGGTACGCAATTCCGCTCCGGTGATCAGCACCGCCACCTTGGGCATGGTGCGCACTTCCAGCGTGCTGGATCCGGCTGCTGCCAACGCTGAAAGCCGGGCCGCGGTCAGTTCCTCGCCGGCGTAGGCCATCGGTTCCCCGGCATCTTTGTCTTCCCCGCTGCGGCGAATGTCCTTGCCGGCAGGCACCTGCACATTGACCTGCACGGTCTTCACCTCCCAGCCATCAACCGCGGCAGAGGTATCTTCGATGCGCACCACGGCATCAGCATCCGATGGGATCGGGGCGCCGGTCATGATCTTCACGCACTGGCCTGGCTCTAGGACCGGTTCCCAGCCGCTTCCGGCCGGCACTTCACCGATCACTGCCAGCGTCACCGGAGCTGCTACGATATCGACCGAGCGCACCGCATAGCCATCCATGGCCGAGTTATCCCACAGCGGTAGCGGGTGCGCGGAAGTGACATCCTGGGCCAGCACCGCGCCATGCAATGCGGTGAAACCGCCGGCCACCGCAATACGCTGCGGGGCCACGGGCACCACCTGCGAGAGTAGCCGCGTACGGTGTACTTCGAGTTCTAATGGTTCATTGGCGGTGTTCACGGTTGCTCTTCCTGAATGCTTTTCGGGTGGGCGGGCAGCGTAGCCACCACTGCGCGCACAAAGCGGCTGGCGGGGTCGGCAAAGACCTCGTCCACGGTGCCCTGCTGGATGATCTTGCCTCGCTCAAGCACCAGCAGATCATCGGCGAGCGCCAAGGTGTCGGCCGCCGAATGTGAGACCACGATGGCGCTGGTAGCGGTGCGAGCCAGCTCTTCGCGCACCAAGGCGCGCATGTCCATGGCGGCCTCAACATCCAGTGAGGCGAAGGGCTCGTCGATGAGCAGGATTTTCGGTTTGGCGGCGAGCGCACGCGCTAAGGCGATGCGTTGGCGTTGGCCGCCGGAGAGGGCTTCGGGCCGGTGTGTGGCAATTTCTTGAAGTCCCAGCCGTGCGATCCACTCGCTGGCGGCAGCCTTGGCCTCGGACTTCTCCAGTCCCCCCGCGCGGGCACCAAAAGCAATGTTCTTCAGCGCATCTAAGTGCGGGAACAGGTGTGGGTCCTGACCCAGCAGGCCAACTTCGCGCAGGTGCGGCGGACGGTGTTCCCTGGCATCGGCGAGGACATGTCCGGAGAGTTCAATTTTCCCGGCAATGATTTTCTGGATCCCTGCAATGGCATGGACAATCGTAGACTTACCCGATCCGCTCGGGCCCATGATCGCCAGCGTGCGTCCGGCTGGAACCTCGAATGTAACGTCCACGTCGAATCCGGTGCGCGGCACGCGCAGCTGGACCTTGAGCGTCATTTCAGCGCCCCCGGACGCCAGGCACGCACCAGCAGCAGTACCACCACTGCGGTGGCCAGCAAGAGCAGAGACAGCGCGACAGCCGAGTCGCGCCCGGTGCCTGCACCATTAAACGCGGTGTAGATGGCCAGCGGCATCGTCTGGGTGACACCCGGCGCATTGCCGGCAAACAGTGCGGTCGCACCGAACTCGCCAATGGCTCGGGCAAAGCACAAGATGATTCCGGCGACCAAGCCCGGTGCGGCCAGCGGCAAAGTGATCTTGGTGAGCACCATCCAGCGTCCGGCACCCAGGGTGGCGGCGGCCTGCTCATACCCGTTGCCAGCTGCGCGTAGCGAGCCTTCTACGGAGAGCACGAGGAATGGCAGTGCAACAAAACTTTGGGCAATGACCACCGCGGCGGTGGAGAAGGGCAAGGTGATCCCCCACAGCGAATCGATCACTTGGCCGATAGGGCTGGTGCGCCCAAATAAGAAGAGCAGCGCAACACCGCCAACCATCGGCGGAAGCACCAACGGCACCGCGATCAGCGCGCGAAGCAGCTGAGCCACCCGGGCCGAGCTGCGGGCCATCAGTACCGCCAGCGGCACACCGAGCAACACACACAGTGCGGTGGCAGCCACCCCGGTGCGCAGGCTCAGCCAGAGCGCGGACAGCGCTACCTCGCTGGTGGCATCGGCGATGAGTGTGGACCAGCTGGCGCGGCCCACCAAGGCCAGCAGCGGCAGCACTAAGAGAGCCACACCTAACAGTGCCGGGGCGATGGCAAACCCGGGAACTCGCACCCCGGTATCGCTAGCCATGTGCCTGACCGGTGCCGAAGCCGTGCTCGGCCATAATCGCTTGGCCGCGCTCGCCGACTACAAAGTCGACGAATGTCTGCGCTCCGGGGTTCTCTCCCAGAGTGGTAATCGGGTAGCTATTGACGATGTCTTCTGCCCCCTGGGGCACTATCGCTGCGACTCTTTGATCTTGCCCCACGTCGGTGGCGTAGACCAGTCCGGCATCTGCCTCACCCGCTGCTACCTTCTGCAGCACCGCAGTGACATTCTGTTCTTGGCTGGCCGGGGTGACCTCCACCCCGCTGGCCTTCAGTAGTCGTTGCGAAGCAGCGCCGCAAGGTACCTGTGGCGCGCAAAGTATGGTGGTGGCGTTGGCGAGGTCAGCTAGGGATTCAATGTTCGCCGGATTCTCTTGTGGCACCGCGATGACCAGGGTGTTGCTGGCGAAGGTGACCGGATTTTTGCCGAGGCCAGCCTTCGTCACCTCGGACATATTTCGTTCGTCAGCCGAGGCAAAGACGTCCACCTTGGCGCCTTCAAGGATTTGTGTGGCCAGCGTCGAGGAACCGTCGTAGTTGATGCTGGTGATCTGCACTTCCGGGTGTTCTGCAGCGAATTCTTCGGAGATCTGCTCGAAGGCACCCTGCAGGGAGGCCGCTGCGGCAATGCTGATGGAATCTCCGGCTGCCTTGTTGCTCGCCGAACAGCCGGTCAGGGCCAGCGAGGTCGCGGTGACGAGCACCGTGCATCGGAGGGCCAACGGCCAACGTACGCGCATGAATTCTCCAGAAATTGTGCTTTGAGCCCATGCTACAACCGTCCTCCGTGCTCCCGGTTAATTTTACGTGCTGATTTGCGCTTTCAGACGACTCCCTATCGCCTAAGACCCCAACCGGGTTAAGCTGGGAAGTATGAAATCTCCATTAGCAGGGGACATCCTCGATGCCCGTTCACGCCCCCTGCATGACTTGCGGATTTCGGTTACGGATCGTTGCAATTTCAGGTGCGTGTATTGCATGCCCAAGGAAATTTTTGGCCGTGATTTCCAATTCCGTGAGCGCTCGGAGCTACTCAGCTTCGAGGAAATTGAACGCTTGGCTCGGGTTTCGGTGTCCTTGGGCGTCACCAAGCTACGCCTGACCGGTGGCGAACCACTGCTGCGCCGCGGCATTGTGGATCTGGTGGCGATGCTCTCCAAGTTGCGCACCCCAGAGGGTCAGAGCGTTGATCTAGCGATGACTACCAATGGCTCAGCCTTGCCGGTGCTCGCACCTGCCCTGAAAGAGGCCGGGCTCAACCGTGTCACCATCTCCTTGGACTCGCTGGATGATGAAAAGTTCAAGGCCATTAATGATGTGAACTTCCCCGTCTCTAAGGTTCTGGAAGCTATCGAGGTGGCCCGCGATGTCGGTCTGGGACCGGTAAAGATCAATACCGTCATCAAGCGCGGCGTCAATGATAGCGAGATCCTTTCCCTAGCCGAGCATTTCCGTGGTACCGGGAACATCCTGCGCTTCATTGAATTCATGGATGTCGGCACCACCAATGGCTGGAAGCTTGACGAGGTGCTCCCTTCTGCTGAAGTGGTCTCCATGATCAACAAGCGGTGGGCGTTGGAACCGGTCACTAAAACCGAGCCGGGCGAGACAGCCAACCGTTGGCGCTATGCCGACGGTGCCGGTGAAATCGGCGTAATTTCCAGTGTCACCAATGCCTTCTGCGGCAATTGCTCACGGGCCCGAGTCTCGGCCGAAGGTCAGTTGTACACCTGCCTGTTCGCCGGCTCAGGTTATGATCTGCGCCAGCTGATGCGCGACGGAATCAGCGACGAAGACTTGGCCAAGGCGTTAACCGGCCACTGGCGCAAACGCGATGACAATTACTCGGAGCTGCGCGCGGCGCTGACGCCGGGCAATCGCAAGCGTATCGAAATGTCCTACATCGGCGGTTAGAGGTTTTTGTTGGCCTTGAAACGTCGCGCTGCACTTAGGGCTTCTTCTGCGACGATCTCATAATTGGCTCGTCCCTGGGATAAAGGGATCGAATCTTCTCCATATTTTTCGTAGGCGAGGTCGACTATTTCGCTTGGATTCTTGAGTCCTAAAGCGTTGACTAAATGTCCCAAATCAACAATGTCTTTGTCACGTTCGGCTGCCAGCTTCATAGCGGTCAATGTTGGTAAATCTGCTAACTTGACGTGGGCAAGAGCCGAATCTGGAGCAGCTGTCCAGCCGGCATTGTCGGGGATAAACGCAGCTGCACTCGAGTTCAGCCATTTCTTAGGCAGTCCCAACTCCTTAGCCATTGCTTCGATGATTTCTTCCACCTCGGCTTGATGCGAATAGTAGGCGTCGATATCTTCCGTAGCACGATCAATTAGACCGTGAAGAAGCAGTGCTGAGCCCCCGACGATCCTAATATTCAAAGTGAGTTCGCGTTCATCCATGCGCCTGTCGAGTTCTACAAGCAACTCAACGACTTGGAATCTTCTTATCCCTGCTCCACTCATGTTGTTCCTAAGCTTCGCTCACGTATCCAAACGTTCAGCTCTTGAAGTTCTCTAGGAGTTTCAGCGCGGATAACTTCCTTCATCTTCTCCCCTACCGGATACAACTCTTCCAAGAGGAAAACAGGCTCCGCTGGACGCGTGATGTCTGCGGCCCACCGCGGGATTGGAGTCTGAGTTTTATTCGCAATCCAACGAGTTAGTGCGGCCAGCGCCACCTGATATTGAGCGTCTTCTAAGGCCGGCGACTTATCCAAGAGCGGACGGCCTTGGTCTATGGACTCCGCGGAATACTCGCTCACAAGACGTAGCGCATATTCGTAGTCCTGTGCATTGAGAGTCTGTTGAAACTCGCGCGCTATTTCAGCACCCCGGTTGCGTATGATGCGCCGTCCGGGCTCCTCGAAACCAAGCGTCTCTAGGACTTTGAGAACCAGCCCAAGAGCCACCGTCTCTTTTCCAGATTCCAGGTCAACGATAAACTTGCGCGAAACACCCACCGAACTGGCCAACGCAGCTTGAGTCAGACCGAGAACACCGCGCTGGGTGCGGATCTTGTCTGCCAAGCTAGCGGCCGTGAACGATGAGCTTTTCATAATCCCATCATGTCACCGTACGGTGACATTGTCGATGGGTTGAGATGATGTTGGATCCCGTACTAGCCCATCGTTTTCTGCCCGTCCAATGACTCGCGAATGATGTCTGCATGTCCTGAATGCTGGGTGGTTTCGGAGATGATGTGCAGTAAGGTGCGGCGAACCGACCAGTGGGTGTCGACGAACCACGGAGCCGATGGGAGCTCATGTACGGTGTCCAGGTCTGCCTCAGCCAAGAGGGCATCGGTGCGGTCGGCAATCAGCGCATAGTTTTCCAGCAGCGCATCCAGAGTTTCGCCGGGCTGCATGTGGAATTCGCTATGGAAGGCTTCGATGGCTTCCGGTGGCATCTGGCTGAAATCCGCGCCGTCCCAGGCCATGGCGGCGCGGCCCTTGACGATGAATCCCTGCCACTGCTTTTCCACGGCATTCACATGCTTGATCAATCCGCCAAGGGTCAGCTCGCTGGCCGTAGTGCGCTGCACTGCCTGTTCGTCGGTCAGACCTTGGACGGTGAACCGCAGGAAATGCCTGGCATTGGCCAGTGCCTGGAACAGGTCGGCGCGTTCGCCACTCAGGGTGGTGTTGGTGATGGCCATGGTGCTCATAATTGCCTCCTGGCATAAGCTGCAGCCGGTATTTCCAGCTGGTAATACCCAGAATATGAGTGTTAAGTGCCAGTTTTTGTCCTAAATCAAGGCAGAATTATTGCATGAGTACCAGCACCAGATTTTTGCGTTTGCTCTCACTTCTACAGACCCATCGTTATTGGTCCGGAGACGAGCTGGCCGAACGCCTGAATGTCAGCTTGCGCACCGTGCGCCGAGACATCGACAGGCTACGCGAACTGGGGTATCCGGTGCAGGCTGATCGTGGCGTGGGCGGTGGCTATCAGTTGGCATCCGGTACCGCGCTGCCACCGTTGGTGCTTGACGACGAGGAAGCCGTGGCACTGGTAGTCGCATTGCAGTCCACCGTTCACGGCGGATCTTCTACGCTAGCCGAGGCCGCGTTGAGGGCAATGGGCAAAGTTGTGCCGGTGCTTCCAGCCAGATTACGGCAGCGCGCGCAAGCCCTGACCACGAGCACTGTCCCGCTCAATTCACAGTCCTCCATACCCGATCCAGTGGATCCCGGGGTACTTGTTGCTTTTGCCCAGGCCTGTCGCGACCATGAACGAATCTCCTTCGATTACCAGGACGCCAAAGGAAGCGCGAGCTCGCGCAGGGTAGAGCCGGTCCAGCTGGTGAATGTGGGCAACCGCTACTACCTGGTGGCTTTTGATCTGGACCGCGATGATTGGCGTAGCTTCCGCGTGGACCGCGCGCAGAATCCCTCGCCCAGGGCGTTGCGTTTCACGCCCCGACAAGTGCCAGGCGGCGATGCTGCGGGATTCGTACGCGCAGGGTTGCGCGGCAGTGGGCAACCCGAAGTAAGCGCGCGGATTCACGCCAGTGCGCAAAAGCTGGAGCCACTCATCGGTCGTTGGTTTCAGATCCAGCAGATCGATGAGGAAAGTTGCCTTGTGCGCACGGAGAATATGGATCTGCGCTGGGCAGCTTTTGGTCTGGCGATGAGTGAGGCCAAGGTCAGCGATGTACAACCTGAGGAATTGCGCGCGCTCCTAGATTCATGGATTTCTAACCTCCTCCTTGCTTCCTGTGAATAACGAAGCGCGCAGCTGCGTGTTGGGCGCATCGGGCAAACAAATAACGACAACGCTTCTGTGGCCGTTGGCCGGATTCCCAGCCCCATGACGGTCAGTCGCCGGGCTGGAGGGAAGGTCGGAGACCGGAGCATCGAATACATGGCGGAGGAAATCGACGACAGGCTCCCCGACATCATTTCCGAGTAGGAGACCTTCGAACCCGGTGCGGGTACTAAACAGGATGCCCATTTCGAGTCAGGTGGGAAGCGGTGACTCCCGCATCTGCACTTTGCCGCTACGGTAGTCCAGCGTCCAATCACCGATGCGTTCATATGCGCGCAAGATCCAGAAGCCCACTTAGAATCAGCGCGACGGCGCGTACGGCACAAGTTACCTGTGGGTTAACGTACTCTCCTATGAGAAAGTCATTCCGTGGATTCGCCACAACGGCTCGCAGCGTGCCGAATTTGATCATCGTAAATTAGCTACCGGCACAGATACCTTGTATCTGGTATCGAAAGAAGGCGGTGGATCTGCTCGTGCCATCACCGCTGCCCTGGTCATGGCTGTGATGACCGAAGCGGAAAAGACCGCAGCGCTACAGCCTGGCGGGCGACTCAAACGTCCCCTGATGACTGTATTGGATGAGGCGGCAAACGTGGTGCGTTGGCGCGAACTGCCCGACGTGTATTCCCACTACGGCTCCCGTGGCATCATCGTCTCCACGTTTTTCCAGTCCTACAGCCAAGTTGTGGAAGCTTACGGCGAGAAGGGCATGAACAAGCTCTGGGGCGCAGCCAATATTCGCGTCGCAGGATCTGGTCTTTCTGACGATAAGTTCCTGCCGTTCCTCTCCCAGCTCGTAGGCGAACGCGACGTGCTCAAACAATCATCCAGCACCAGCAGCAAGAGCGGGCGGTCGGTATCTAGCTCTATGCAGCGCGAAAAAATCATGGACGTGTCCGACCTCGCGGCACTACCTCGAGGCCGTGCCATTCTCACCAGCTCCGGCATGCCAGCCGGATTGATCGATCTACAGCACTACTCGTCTAAGCCTTATGCCCAGGACATTAAAGATTCAATGGAATACTACGAGGGCATCGCAACCCCCCTACGTGTCAGGCTTGAACGGTACCAACGACACACAGCAAAAACACCCCAGCACGTAGGGCAAGAACCAGGAAATCATCCTCAATGTCTGACCTAGCCACAACCCAAATGGGACAAGATAGTCGTATGACTACTCCAGGACCGCGCGCCGGTGGACCGTCCCGACGCAGAACATTCAACCCCACCGAGAAACTTGAACTGTTAGCCGGTTACGAGGAAGCTATCGCCAAGCAAAAAGGCGGCGCCTACCTGCGTGAACATGGCGTGTATTCCTCTCACATCGCCGAATGGCGCAAGCTACGCGACGCAGGCGTGCTGGAAGGCAAAGCAGCTGGAGCCCGTATTGGCAAGCTCAGCGCCGAACAGGCCGAAATTGCCCGCCTGCGCCGCCAGTTAGAGGTGAGCGAGGACAAGTGGAAGAAAACCGAGGATGCCCTAAACATCATGGGAAAACTCTCGGCGTTCTTCGAGAACGCCATCAACGAGTCACAGGACGAACCGAAGTCCAAGAAGAAATGAAGCGCGCCTACCGACAGCTGCTGGCCATCAAAATCCCGCAACGTAACGCCGCTGAGATGGTCGGTGTTTCACGCACCACGATGAACCGCAAGCCGAGCAAACCGCAAGATGCTCCGCGTCCAGCACCGCCGAACAAGCTCACTGATGCTGAGCGGGCTGCGATTCTTGACGCTTTGAACAGCCCTGAATGTGTGGATATGGCCCCGATGCAGGTCTATGCAAAGTTACTCGATGAAGGAGAATATTTGGGTTCTTTATCGACGTTTTATCGGGTGCTGAATGAGAATCGGCTGGTCAAGGAACGCCGCCGGTTGGCGAGGCATAAGCCGCGTGCGATCCCAGAGCTGGAAGCTAATGCACCAGGTCAAGTTTATTCTTGGGATATTACGAAACTGGCTGGTCCGGTGAAGGGTCAGTACTTTGACTGCTATTTGATGGTCGATATTTATTCACGGTATATCGTTGGCGCGCACGTGCACGCTACCGAGTCCGGCCTGCTAGCAGTAGAGATGATGAAGGAAATCTTTGGTGTTCATGGGATTCCACAGGTGGTTCATGCTGACCGTGGAACGAGTATGACCTCGAAGACGGTCGCGGCTTTGCTCGCTGATTTAGAGGTGACTAGATCGCATTCGCGGCCGCGAGTGAGCAATGATAACCCCTACAGCGAGTCGTTGTTCAAGACGTTGAAGTATGCTCCTCAGTTCCCTGAACGTTTCTCTTCGTTGGGTGACGCAAGACAGTTTATAAGTGAATTCGTGCAGTGGTACAACCAGGATCATCAGCATTCGGGGATCGGGTTGCATACGCCAGCGGACGTTCATTTTGGGTTGGCTGATTCGGTCGCTGCGAAGCGTTCACAAACGTTGGCGGCGGCTCGTGCGCGGCATCCTGAACGCTTTAGTACGTCGCAGGATCCGAAGATCTTAGCGATGCCTGAAGCTGCGTGGATTAACAATCCGAAAGATCGGGCAGTTCAGGCCGCATGATAGTTATTTAGACTCTTGTTGGTACCGTTTGACTTGAAAAATTCCGCCCGATAGTTCGATATATTCACGGTAGGCAGGAATCCTACTTCAACAAATTAATATAAATACACCAAAATTACATTGACGCAAACAAGAATCAAACATAGACTACTGAAAGTTTCAGATGATTTAGTGAAAACTTATCTGACATGCTTTCCTACAAGGCACCCCGCGCCGATTTCCCATTAAAAGTAGTCGCTCTTTCATTAATATCTCTATCGAATGAGGAAAATCATGAAAAACAAAAAACTGAAAACCTTAGTAACATCCACCAGTATTGCGGCGCTTATAGCATCCGGGGTCGGAGTTGCTCCGGCTCATGCCGAGACCATAAAGCCACAGGTGGAAGCAGTTGAACCCGATGTTGGCTCAGTAGCACTGATCGGATGGAAGAGTGTCATGATGGCGGCATTCGAATACATCTTGGCTAACACGAAATCACCTGTAAAGCACAAAGCTACGTTTTCCGATAATGGCTCCAGGGCAACATCAACCCCAGGGAGCGTTAGTTTCAACAAGGGAAGCAACGGAGTCAACACGGTTGACAAAAAGGTTTTCGCTCAGAAGGCCGGGCACAAAATTGAGATGTGGGGGAATTCCCAACAGCTTTTCTACACAGGAAAAATCGGCGTGGTACTACGCAAGGGCTCTTCTAAGCTGATCAACCGAACTGTAGGGCACAATCAGTACAGCACCTACACAGTTGGAAGTGGCAAAACAGGGAACTACATTGCCTCATATAATTCTACTTCCTCGCATAAGTGGCGCATATGGGTTGCCTACTATCACTACGGCACTAAGTCGCTTCGCTCCCTTAACGCAGATCCGGCTACGCAAGAACCAGATTTCGCGCAAGTTCAAGACAAAATGTATCTAAAGCCGTCAGAATCTCATCTTCGCTCCTCGGACAAGGCGCGGAAGTTCATGAAGTCAGCTGACGCGAGCCTGACATTTAGCGAACTCTACGAAGAATTCTATGATCGTGAACAAGATTCACTAATTGACGTCCCAAAGAGCCTGTCAGCTAATGACTCTGTCACAGTTTCGGACACGATTAGCGATATCAAGTTCGATCAAGAAAGTGACGCAACTTTCTTCTACTTCAACGATGCACGCACACCCGTAGAGCTCCCTTTCAGTGGCGATCACACCCAACAGTTCGCACCCGGGGATACCGTAAAGTTCAAATTTTCATTGAATAAGGTGAGCGACGGCCATGATTTTGTGAGCTTTGATTACACTGACATAATCGGCAAAACTGGCAAGTTCCCACCCTTGGAAGACTTTCTTGTTGACTAATCCACAAATGAACCGGAAGATGATTCAGGTGAAAACCAAGAAAAATCGATTATTTCTTCTTCTCGCCGTAGTGATCGGCGTACTTGTTTGGCTAGCCATCAGCATGACAAGAGGGCCAGTCACAGTGGAGGAACGCACATACAAACCGAATGAGCTAAACCAGGCCTTAGAAGATCTTGGTTACAACGTTTCCACACCTTCATATGTACCGGACTCTTACCAGTTGGATCGTGTCTTGGTTACACAATTTCCCCCGCAGGATAGTAACCCGAAGCAACTAACCCTTGTTTACAAGAATCAGAATGCAGCATCGTACGACCTTGTTGCTAAGGAACTGATACGTCCCTTTCCGGATGAGGTTAACGTTCAGGAATTTCCCACCGATCAACGTTCCACTGTCGACGTAAACGGCTCCGAGAGCGTAGTACTTACAACAGAAAACCCGGAAGCTAAATCGTTACGGATACTTTACGCTCCAGCTGCTGAAAAAATGTATCAAATTAACACCGAAAATAGAAACATTAATTCGATTCCAGAAAATGAAATGATCTCAGTGCTCGAATCAATTAAATAAAGCTCGTTAAAAATGGTCAAGTCACTTACAAGCTGATTTGGCCATTTTTAATTTCAATCAAAATTGGATACGGGCCTGATTTTAAATATCGATCACAAGCCAGTCAGGTTTTGTGATCAAAAATCCATGACCGCACCTGCGCTTCAATCGCTGTAGCGGTGGAATCGAATCATCACGTGTACGTTACTGAGCGAGTTCTTTTCATCAATCCAGTCACTCTCAATCTGGTTAATATCCCCTTCTGATCCCGCCCTTAACGCGGAAAAAGTAATTAAATGATGCGATGCCTCGACACATCGGTAGCAGGGGGGTCCCGAACCGCTCGTACCACGGCAACTCTATGTTGAAAAAGCCATTCACTGAGCTAAAACCGGTGAATGTAACTTGGTACGCGCATAGGATCTAGTCCTACAGCTCATTCAATTTGCAAAGGTCATTTGTGAACAAAAAACTCTTCTCAAAGATTATTGCCCCACTGTTGCTCCTGCCGCTAACTTTTTCGGCAACAGGATGCTCAGCCGATAGGCAGCAGGCTTGCGACAGAGGAAAACCCATCAGCGAGCCTCAGGAAGCAGTTCGAATACTACTTGAAGCTGCAGAAACCATTGACTATGACAAAGCGTGTTCAGTGATCATGGACAAATTAGACGAAACAGTCATGAACACACAGCTAGCTGCGCTGAAGACCGACATGGATTCGGCAGAAGTCACCTCTTCCAACTTCACGATGGTCGAGTTCGAGCGCGGCGGCCCAGCACACTTCTACCATGTGTATGCTGATCAACCTGATAAGTCCGTGGACCTGACATTAATGGAAGTTGGCAAAGGATCCAGAATAGCCTTCGGCTACGACGACTGAGTCACTACCGTATTATCAAGCTCCGCAATGAGGACGTGGACCCTGAAGGAAATTCAGGGTCTACGTCGTTATTTCTATGCTCTTGGCACAGCACAGCACAGCAAGGAATCGCCACCGACCTATCGAGTTGTCCTGTGCTTCTACACCGCTGAACGAAAGTATTCGCTCGGTGCCTTCTGAACCGGGAACATCTCGGGAAGTTCTGGATGCATCACCTTGTCATAAGCGTGGAACGGGCCATCCAACGCGGTCATACGATCGAATAACGGGTAGAAGTAATCACGATAGAACACCAGAATCTGCTGGGGACCATCCCAGCGCATCTGCTCCCACGTCTCCCACAGTGCGCTCACCAGTGAATACACTTCCGGATACTCATACCAGTTCGGTGCCCAAGCACGCCCTGAGGGACCTAGCTTGCGCAGATACCTTGGAAGCGCGTAGCCGTGCAGCCATTGCTCGGCATCCTGATACACAAAAGGACGCTCTTCTTCCTCTGTACCCTCCGGTTCGTTTGCGGGACTCTGTTGTGGTTCCTGCACTTCGCCGTCCAGATCCAGCGTGGTGTCATCCTCAGGGGGAAGCCCAATCATCGTGACAACTCCTGTGACTGGGTGCGCTGCGCGGAGGCACCGGCCATCACGCGCTTACGGTTTTTCATCGCGGTCTGAGGGTTACCGGTGGTAGGAGGCTTGGGGAAATCGGCATCTTTCCCGCCCTTCTCCTTCCACACGGCAAGGATTCTCTCGCTGCTCGGGCTGTGCTCGGTCAGCGGACGGTCAACAGGATCATTACGCTGGCCAGTGACCTCTTTCGACTCACCCAGTGCCGTGTTCTTCGTATCTTTCTCAGTCTCAGCTTCTGCAACGTCGCCCCTGGACAAGTGAGCTGATTCGTCTTGTCGTGCTTCGGCTGCGTCTTGTTCCAGATCGCCCTTTGAACTCCGCTCGGTGTCCTGCTGCACGTCATTGGGTTCGCGCGCGGTATCTTGGTCTTTGTTCTGGGCCTGATCGTTGAATCGGTGGCCCGACAAAATGAGCTCCACGAGTCAGTTATCTTTATGTTCCAGCCAAACGAAGAAGGACTTCTATCCACGACTGGAGAGCGGCCATGATTCCGTTGAAACGCCGAGGATGCCGGCCCGAGACTGTCAAATGTTCGTAATGGAGTCGGGCTGAAGAGTCAGGACGAGAGACTAGCGGCTCTCACTCCAGAAGCGTTTCGCCGGTGGCGGGGAGAGAATGCCACGGCGACAAATGCGATCGCTAAAACATCCAATGCCACGACTGCAAGGATCGACCCATGTGCGGCCACCCACATCAAGTTAGAGTGCGGAAGCAATGCTGCCGGGTTCACTCCCGATGCTGTTTCCATAAGGTTGATTGCAGCGGTATCAGCAATTTGCCACAGATTGTAGAAAGCGAAAACACCTACATTGAGCGCAACTAAAGATATCGAACCAAGTACCGCGAAGGTCCTGCGCGCACAGATTGTCATAGGATTCCTCAATTGAAAAACGTTCCCAGCAGTAGCTTTACAGCCCCACCCATTCGGAGCTACCGGAGGTGAAGTGTTGCTTTTTCCATATCGGCACCTCGGCTTTGATGCGTTCCACTAGGTTCTCGATCGCGTCAAATGCCTCCTTGCGGTGCGCTGCGGCCGAAGCAGCCACCAGTGCGGCATCACCGATCTTCAACGGACCCACGCGGTGCACAGCCGAAAGCTTCAGCCCGGTGCGCTGTTCTTCCTCGGCAATGATTTTTTCCAGGAATTCTTGGGCCTGTGGGTGATGTGAGTAGTCCAGCGAGTTCACCGATTGCCCACCATCGTGATTGCGGATAATCCCGTGAAAGAGCACCACCGCTCCGGCGGTATCGGACTGTACCGCGTCACGTACCGCGGCTTCGTCGATGGGTTTTTCGGTAATCAAGGCATAGCTCATAGTCAGGCTCCTTCAGCGTTCGAGGGTTCGGCCAGCAGGTTCGGGGCCAGTGCCGCCAAGGCGGGGATTCCGCCCTCAAGGTAGTTAGCTTCTACTCCGCGGCCGGCCAGTAATGCGGCGGCACGTTGCGAGCGTGGGCCGCGGGCACAGTACACCGTGACGCGAGCGGGGATTTGTTCGAGGGTGGCACCGGATTCAATGGCGGCTTCCAAGTCAGGCAACGGAAGGTGCAGGGAACCAGCAAGATGCTGCTCGGCCCGCTCGTCTTCATTGCGCACATCCAGCAGCACCGGGGCGCCGGTTCCGGCAAGTGCTTCGGCGAGCGCGGCAGCGTCGATACCTCCAGCCTCCGGTAGTGCTCCCGAGCAGAAGAGCACGTAGTCGATTAATCCGGTCACTTCTGCGGCTTGCGGGTCACGTGAATATTCAAGGGTGCGGGTGCTGGCGGCCAGTGCGTCATAGATCAGCACCTTACCTACCAGCGGGGTACCGATTCCGGTAATCAGTTTCAGCGCTTCGGTGGCCAGTAGTGAACCGATGGTTCCACATAATCCAGGCAGCACTCCCCCCACCGCACAATCCGGCACGGTGCCCGGGGCCGGTGGCACTGGGAAGAGATCTCGGTAGCCCGGGCCGTGCTCATGCCAGGCCACGGAAACTTGGCCATGGTGTTGCAGGATTGATCCCCAGATCAGTGGGATCCCGGATAGTTGCGCGGCATCATTGCTTAGATAACGCGTCGGGAAGTTGTCACTTCCATCGATCACCAGGTCATAATTCGCAAAGATCTCCAACGCATTGTCCGAGTCCAACCGCAGTGTGTGCTCGATGATTCTCACATTGGGGTCCAATGCGGTGGCCGCTTGGGCCAGTGAAGCGGTCTTAGCAACCCCGATATTTGCGGTGGCATGGGTGATCTGGCGGTGCAAATTTGATAACTCAACTACGTCATCATCAACTATCCCAATGGTGCCCACCCCGGCCCCGACCAGATACGGGATGCAAGCACTGCCCAGACCACCGGCGCCGATCACCAGTACCCGGGCGGCAGCCAACCGGCGCTGGGCAATGAGATTAAACCCGGGCAACGAAAGCTGCCGTTCGGCCCGTTGCCGCTGCTCTGCGCTCAGTTCAGCCCCGGGGCCAACAAGGGCTGGAAAGTCGCGTTCGCTCATCATCGTGTCCTCCGCGCGCCGGCGCGATAGCATGAAGTCATGTCGAAGATTACGATACGCTACTTCGCTGCCGCCGCAGCGGCGGCAGGGACCGAGCAGGAGTTATGGAACAAACCAGAAACCCTAGCCCAATTGCGTACAGAGCTCAGTGAAGCCTACGGCCCGGCGATGGCTCAGGTACTGCGCGCCGGAAGCTTCCTGATCAATGGCGTAGTCCGGCGCGACGCCGGTGCATTAGGCAATGATGAGTCGCTGACCGTGGACGTACTGCCGCCCTTTGCGGGCGGATAATCCATGTCCTGCACCTTAGAACACCATCGCTCCGAACTTGAAGCGCTATTGCGCCCGGTATTCAGCTCCTTGGGTACGCAGCTACTCCCGGTGGCAAGCGCGCAGCTCTGCGACAAAGTCACCAGCGAAGATCTCTTTGCTGCCTTGCCCATCCCCGCCTTCACCAATTCGCAGATGGATGGTTATGCTGCGCGTAGCGCCGACCTACTCTCAGCTTCCCGAACTACCCCGGTAACGCTGCCTTTGGGCTTCACCGCGGCAGCCGGAGACCGGCAGGTTCAACTCCAGCCGGGCACCGTCAGTCCGGTGATGACCGGGGCGATGATTCCCCAGGGAGCGGACACCGTCATCCCCGTAGAAGAAAGCGTCCTCGGTACTTTTCCAAAGCTGGTTCGTGCGGGCCAAGGCACTGTCAGCGGTCACGCACAATTCACCGCACCCAGCGCCTCGGGACGTTTCATCCGCCCGGTGGGAGTTGATCTGGAAGCCGGAGCCTTGGTGGCTAGTGCCGGTACCAGACTGACCCCCACCATGATCGCAGCCCTGGCTTCCAGCGGACTACGCGAGATCCCGGTACGCCGAACACTGACGGTGGCACTGTGCACTACCGGTGACGAACTGGGTGGTAGCAACCCGGCCGAGGGCCAGATCCCGGATGCCAACTCCCCCATGCTCGCGGCCCTGCTGCGCCGCTACGGGGTAGATGTGCGCACCCTCCAGCTGCCTGATGACCCAGACCGGTTCGCGGTGGCTATCGACCAACTCCAAGAACAAGTCGATCTGATCCTCACCGTAGGTGGGATTAGTGCAGGCGCATACGAAGTGGTCCGGCAGGCGCTCGCCGGGCGTGGAGGCAATTTCCATCATGTGGCGATCCAACCGGGCGGGCCACAGGGCTTCGCCCAGCTGGAGCACGCCGTAGTACTGTGTTTTCCGGGCAACCCGGTCAGCGCCCTACTTTCGGTTGAACTATTCCTCACCCCGTTACTGCGCGCGCTCAATGGACTGCCTGAACCGCAACCGGAGCACTTCCCCTTGGCGCAAACGGTGAGTTCCCCGGAACATAAACATCAGGTGCGCCGAGCACTGATCCAAGATGGTCAAGTCACCATCCTGGATCCAGGATCACATCTGGTCCATGACCTTGCCCGCGCCGATGCGCTGGTGCATATCCCGGTAGGAGTCAGCGAGCTGGTCGCTGGGCAAAGCGTTAAAATTTGGAGAATGAATGTCTGAGAAACTCACCCACCTGCGCGAAGACGGCAGCGCTCATATGGTCGATGTCAGCGACAAAGCCGTCACCAAGCGTGTGGCTACCGCCGAGGCTATCTTCGTCACCCGCCCGGAGGTCATTAAGATGCTGATGACCGGAGACCTGCCTAAGGGCGAAGCGCTGGGCACCGCCCGAGTTGCCGGAATCATGGCTGCTAAGCGTACCTGGGAACTGATCCCACTATGCCACCCGCTCCCCATCTCCAAGGTCTCCATCGACTTCACTGCAGAGGATTCTGCGGTGCGGGTTACCGCACAGGTGACCACCAAGGGTGTCACCGGGGTGGAAATGGAAGCCTTAACAGCTGCTAGCGTTGCCGCACTGACCCTCTATGACATGGTCAAGGCCGTGGACAAGCAAGCCGAGGTTCGCTCGGTGAAGGTGTTGGCTAAGTCTGGTGGAAAGAGTGGTGACTGGGTTCGTGGAGACTGAGCGTAGTGCTGCGGTGGTTGTCGCCTCTACCAGTGCGGCGGCAGGAACCACCACAGATAGAACCGGGTCGCTGATTACCGGGTGGCTGACCGAGCGTGGTTTTGAAACGGGTGAACCACAGGTCGTTGCCGATGGGCAGCCGGTGCGTTTTGCCGTAGATGAATTATTGGCTCATGGCGTCCAGGTAGTAATCGTCACCGGCGGCACCGGGGTCTCCCCCGATGATCAGTCCCCCGAAATGGTAGCCCCGCTGTTGGATGTGCAGCTGCCCGGAATTATCGAGGCCATTCGCCGTCGCGGTGAGGCGTCCACCCCACTGTCGATTATTACTCGCGGAGTGGCCGGGTTCGCGGGCGATAGTTTCGTGATCACCTTGCCCGGTTCCACCGGAGGCGTGAAAGACGGGTTGGCTGTCCTGGAACCGATCCTGGATCACCTGCTGGCCCAACGCAGCGGCGGTACCGGGCACGGTCCTCGCTAATTTTCCTTGCACCATCTTGATCAGAAAGGCCACCACGGTGAGTATCGAGCCTGGAATTTACCAGCACTTTAAGGGGCAGCGCTACGAGGTGCTGGCCGTAGGCAACCACAGTGAGACCGAAGAACCGCTGGTCTTTTACCGCAAGCTCTACGATGACTACAGTTTTTGGGCCCGCCCGTTGGCGATGTTTGACGAAATTGTTGAGCGCGACGGTTACAAGGGTCCGCGCTTTGCCCGGATTGCTTAACTCTAAAAGCTACTTGGGCGGCTGCTACTGTGAATCGGCTACGTTGTAGCGTTCCAACGCCGCCGCGAATGACGAGATCTGCTCTTCGCTCCAGCCCGCTAAGCGATCGTTGACCGCGTCGCGGTGCACAGCGGCAGAAGCTGCTAATCTCTCTCGTCCCAGATCGGTCAGCCCTAGTACGCGACCACGGCCTGCCTCAGCGTCGTCATAAGCGGCATAGCCTAAATCTAGTAATGTCCCGACCTGCCGGGAGACTGTCGAACGGTTTAACGCGAAGGCTTCGGCGATGTCTGTGGCCCGGGTGCCGGGAGTATCTGCAATAAATCGCAGGAGCGAATGCTCCACCAGACTCAGCGGTTCGGCCAGCTGTCGAGCGCGCGCATTGGCACGTCGGGTGATCATTTGCATGTGTAGGTAGACCGATTGGATATCAGTCTCTCGCTGTTCGGTGCCCATAGTTCGAGTCTAGTACGTGGCGCAATAAACACACTTTCAATGTTGCATAATGCAACATTACGGGTATTCTTTAAATCTAATGACTCTCACTGATACCTCCCCCGCTAAAACCCCTTCTTCCAGACACGCAAGCACGCCCGTGCCAAAGAAGGCTCCCGCAGCCAAGCCCGCGAAGCTTGGTTGGGGGAAGCTGGTTTTGACCATGCTGATCCCATTTTTCCTTTGCGCGATTATGGGCTTGTTCTACTTAGGTGCATTCCACGCACCTACACCTCATAACGTCCAGGTGGCGGTGGTTGGTGATTCTGCGCAGTCCAAGGTCTTCGCACAGTCTCTTCAGGACGAGGCAGACGGAGCACTGAGCGTGCGCACCGTACCTGACTCCCAGAGCGCTAAAAAGCTCGTCGAGCAGCGAGAAATCGTAGCAGCTTACGAAACCAAGGACTCGACGGCAACCCTCTTTGCTTCCAGTGCAGCTTCGGAAACATCGCTGAACATCGCTCAGAAGATTTTCATGAATCTTGCTTTTGAGCAGGGGCAACGTTTCCACGTCGAAGATGTGGTTTCCACCGGAGAACAAGACACTACCGGTCAGGGGCTATTCTTCTTGTTGGTGGCACTAAGTATCGGTGGTTATGCCAGCGCGGTGCCAATTGCAGGCTTCATGGGCAAGGTCAAACTTCCCGTTCGTTTTGCCATGGCGGCAGTTGCTGCAGCGGTAGTGGCTTCGATTGCGGTATTGATTGCCGGACCGATATATCAGGTCATCAACAGCCATCACGCCGGGATTTGGCTCATTTCTTGGGTCTATGCAGCTGGCATTACCCTGCTAGGCCTAGGTTTACATCCCCTTTTGCGGCACTGGACCACCCCCGCATTGACCCTGTGCTTCGTCGCCCTGAATTTCACCAGCTCGGGTGGAATTTTTCAACCAGAAATGCAGCCTGGTTTTTACGGCGCATTAAATGCCTTCTGGAACGGCGCGGGGTGGCTACATGCGGTGCAAACCCTGGTCTATTTCCCAGATCAAGCGATCGGCATGGATATCTTGCGTCTGATTCTGTGGCTCGTTCCCGGGGTTGCATTGATCATCCTGACCCACACCTGGAGCGTGCGGAAAACCCGCCTAGCTAATGAGTATGCAAAGATCAGAGAAGTCGAAGAAACCGTTGCTGCGTAGATGAAATTCTTCGCGGTGCGGTCAAGTGCCACCATGGCACTGGCCGCACCTTTCGCACATTCGAGTACGTCCCACATGCGCGGAACCGCACAAGCGGTTAGCCGCGCAATACCCTTCCATGGGCCGCGTGTAGTGCGCGATTTAGCCCATCCACCGCTTCGGCCATCACAGCGGTGCCCACATCATGAAATGAGCCCATACCGCCGCGGTAAAGTCCCAAGGCTTCGCCGGATGCCTCAGACAACTGCTCTCGGGTTTTGATATCAACAAAAAGATCATCGAGCCAACTCGCTACATGTTCTCGCCGTGAATCCTGATCATGCGCGGCGGCACGATGGAGTTTTGCGATCGCCTCGTGGATTTCCGCCAACGCCTGATTCATAGTGGCCATGAACCAAGATTACCTGTGTGCTCTGCACCAAAAATCAAGGAAGCACGTAAAACTATTTTCCTTTGCTTAGACTTCGTCGACCGAACCAGCGCCTAGTTGCGTGCGGACGTAATTGCGCACATCGTTCAGTTCATCCATATTAATCCCATATGCCAAGCCGGGATAGATGCGTTGGGTCAACGATGAATGACGAGGCAAAAATTCGGCGGTGCGCTCGATTGCAACCTGCGCGATCACGCGGTCTTCGGATCCGCGACCCCAGAACACCTCCGGCAACTGTTGCACGAGCGTAGCGTCGGCTGCCTGTTTCCCGCCGAGGACGAAGCCACCAAGAATTGTCGTGGCCAGTACGCGTTCCGGGCGGGTTCGCAGCAACTGACTTGCCATCAGACCACCTTGGGAGAATCCGATGGGAATGATCTTAGTTTCTGGATCCACATTTTCATCGATCCAGGCCCAGATCGCTGCGGTAGCCGCTTCGACTGGCGTCGCATCGGGTACGCCAGGAGTGATGATTTGAAACCATGCCGCGCCACCCTGCCCCAGTTCCATCGGTGCCCGTAGCGAAGCCCATGGCAGGCCCAAGCCCAGCGGCTCTGCCAGCGAGCTCAAGTCGTTTTCGTTTGAGCCATAGCCATGCAGGAAGACCAGCACGGCTGCAGATTGCGGATTGCTACTCCAATTGGCAGAACGCACATCGCTTAGCAGATTGCTCATGGCAGGTCAGCTCCTCATAAGTTGCTCGTGGGCCAGGCCCAAAGGTGGATACGAAGTCGGAGATCGCGATGCTTCCACGGAAGCTCCCACAAGACCAGAATACCGCATTTGCTTGAAGATACAAGTAATTTTTGATTACTACTCGCGTCACAATGCGCCACCGCCACCGACCGCGTAAGGCCGCAAGCGGGCGGCATCCTCTGGGCGAGAATCCATGCTCCAGTGAAATCAAGCTCGCCCAAAAGGCCGGTGGTGAGAGTGGAATTTAATGAAGTAAACCGCTGATAGGCGATAGATAGAGATCTTACTTTCAACCGCCCCCTCCGGATCCCTTAAGAATCCCAAATCTTAGCTTCAGCAAATTTTTCATCAAAAATCAACCCTAGACAGCACCTCAATCTACTGTGAGGATAAGCATTTATTACTCGTCAGTAACGAGTGATAACCCATCATTTCCAGCCGAAAGACCACCATGCAACGACGCATATTTTCCGGTCTGGCCGCACTTTGCCTAGCCGCTGCAACGCTCACCGCCCCGGCCATCGTGCCGAGCGCGGGAAGCACCGCACAAGCCGAGACAGTTTCTTCCCTGAGCATCAGCCCATCGGGGGCTAATGATTGGGATTGCGAACTCGATGCAGAACATCCGTATCCCGTAGTCCTCGTTCATGGAACCTTTGTCACCATGGACGTCAACTGGATCTCCTTGTCCCCCAAGCTCAAGCGCAACGGATATTGTGTTTTCGCATTGAATTACGGCTTTGAAAACGGTATCTCGGGTGCGGCACATGTACCCGACTCGGCAGCCCAACTCAGCGACTTCATTGACCGCGTCCGCCAGGCCACCGGCGCCAAGAAGGTGGACCTCGTCGGGCACAGTCAGGGTGGAATGATGCCTCGCTGGTACATGGGCCACATGGGCGGGGCGAAGTACGTCAATGAATTGGTGGCGATCGCACCGTCGAGCCACGGCACCCAGGGCATCTTGGTGCAAAGCCCCACCGGAGTGAAACTTGCCGGTAACTATGTTGGCTGGGTTTGTGATGCCTGCGCCGACCAGGTGGCGGGCAGCAAGTTCCTCACCGAACTGAACTCGATCGGAGACACCGTCCCGGGCGTGGATTACACGGTCATTTCCACCAAGTACGACGAGGTCGTCATGCCGTACAAGTCCCAAGCCCTCCAGGGCGATAGTGCACATGTGACCAATGTGGTGCTCCAGGACAAGTGCCCACTGGACATCTCGTCCCACGCCAGCGTGGCAGTTGATCCTGTGGTCCACCGCTGGGTACTCAACGCCCTGTCCACCGATGGCCCGGCAGATCCGGGCTACCGTCCTTCCTGCTACCTGTAGACCCGAATGGGCCCGTCCCGGCAGTCAAGTGTTGCCGGGACGGGCCACACCACTGCCCTAGGCAGTGCGCCGGCCGGCGGCTAGGTTAGAGCCCATGGATGGACTATCCAGCCGCGTACTTTTATGACCCGTGGACCTGATCGAGACCCAAAAGTTCTACCGCGAGGTGTTGCAGCTAGCCGTGGCCCGCGAATTCGGCAATTCTAAGTGGCCCAGACTGGTGTTTTTTCTTGGCAACGGATTACTCGAAGTTTCCGGCCAGCGGGATCCCGGGCCCGACGCCACGCTGGTGCTTTGGCTGCAGGTTCGCGAGGCAGCAAGCACAGTTGGAACTGCTGATCGACCGCGGAGCCACGGTTACTCGTGAGGCCCACAAAGAACCCTGGGGACTCATCGAAGGATGGATTCAGGACCCCGACGGGACCCGCATCGTGCTGGTGCAAGTGCCCGAGGAGCACCCGATCCGCCGGGATCTGCGTCGGCTGTAACTAAAATTGCCGGCTCATATCATCGGCTCATGGCGGGCTGTAATCGAACCTTGTTGAAGCGTTCGGCAGCCATGCAACGAAGCACCCCACGAATTTTGATCCGGCAAAAACCGCGATGAATTCCATTCACAATCAAGGAGACATTATTGGACCAAATGGTGCCTTCGCGCATTTGTTCCAAGAACAGATCGCTCGCCGCGACGTAGATATGGAGCTCAACTAGCCGCTACTCCAGATGGTCAAACAGGCCCGATGTTTAGTCGAAGGTTCCGACTCTGCAACGATCATCGAGGCTCTTGGGCCAAAGCTTAACGACGTGGTGCTCACCAATCAGAGAATCGGTGGAATCAGCCCCCAGCTGGCAGAAGTGCTTAATTTCCGCGGAATTGATTCCTTGATCATCGCCGGGGTCGCAACAAATATTTCGGTGGAAAGCACCGCCCTGGCCGCCGTGGACCACGGCTACCATGTGATGATCGCGCAAGACGCGTGCGCTGCGGCCACCGAGCATATTCATGCGGCCAGCATTTGATCCCTCGGGTTACTCGCAACTATAATCGCTTGCGCCGATATCGATTGGAATCCTGCAAAGCCGAAGTAACGCAAAGCCGCTTAGCGGCTTGCGGCCAAGGCTTCACATACCTGCTGCGAAGCGTTTAGCAGCTCAGGCAAGATCTTCTGTGCGGCCTGTTCGGCAGATTCGACGGTATTCGGGTGCACGCTCATTGACACGTTCATCGCAGCGACCACGTTTCCGTCGGGACCGAACACCGGTACGGCGACCGAGCGTAGCCCAATCTCCAATTCTTGATCCACCACCGCATATCCTTGAGCGCGGATCTTGTGCAGTTCCGCGAACAAATCCTGCGGATTATCGATGCCTACACCGGTTCCCGCGGGCACCCCAGCAGACACCACGGCATCTTGCTTCTCCTGGCTCTGATAGGCCAGATGCACCCTGCCCATGGAGGTATTCAGCGCCGGGAATCGGGTACCCACCGAGATTCCCACGCGCATGATCGAGCGGGTGTGGACCCTCGCGATATAAACGATGTCAGAGTCATCAAGCACGGACGCCGACGCAGATTCATGCACCTTAGCCGAGAGTTCTTCCAAGACCGGCTCAATGAGCTGCGGCAACGTGGCGCTAGAAAGGTACGCATAGCCTAGTTGCAAAACCTTGGAGGTGAGTTCGAAGTACTTGCCGTCCGAGCGGACATATCCAAGCTCTTGCAAGGTCAGTAGGAATCGGCGCGCGGTCGCGCGGGACAGCCCGGTTCGCACGGCAACCTCAGATAGCGTCATCGACGGATGGTCCGCATCAAAGCTGCTGATCACCTGAAGTCCGCGCGCCAAAGACTGCACGGAGGTAGTAATTGCACCCTGCTCGCTCACGAAACTCCTTGCACAGACCATCACAACGGCCCGCTGGTATTGAAAAGTGGGGGTGCCTTACACAAAATATTGGTAAAGCACCCCCACTAATCTACTTTGTTTTAGGCCTTGGTCAGTTCAACCGAAACCTTGGACTGCAGTTCTTCGAAGCTGATTCCGTGTGCGGAACGTACGAAGACCTTTGAATCTCGTAATTCAAAGATTGCTACCTCGGTGTAGATTCGTGAGACGCAGCCAAGCCCGGTGACCGGGTAGGAAAGTGCCTCGACCAGCTTTGATTCGCCGGTCTTGGTGAACAGGCTCATCATGACCCAAGTCTGTTTCGCGCCAATAGCCAGATCCATGGCCCCACCGACCGCAGGGATTGCACCTTCGGCGCCGGTGTGCCAGTTAGCTAGGTCGCCGGCCTCGGATACCTGGAAGGCTCCAAGTACACAAACGTCCAAGTGCCCACCGCGCATCATTGCGAAGGAATCAGCGTGATGGAAGAACGAGGCGCCAGGAAGTTCGGTGACCGGAATCTTGCCTGCGTTAATCAGATCCTCGTCAATGTCTTCCCCGGTAGCAACCGGGCCCATACCCAACATACCGTTTTCGGTGTGTAGGGTGACTCCCTGCTCATTGGTCAGGAAGTTGGAGACGTTAGTCGGCTGTCCGATTCCGAGGTTCACAAAGGCACCGGATGGAATATCCGCGGCGACCTTCTGAGCCATCTCATCGCGACTGAGTTTTTCTTGAGTGCTGGAGTAGTTGCTCATTATTTATTTCCTCCAAGTGCCACAACGGTATCTACATAGATCCCTGGGGTGATGACGTTTTCAGGATCTAGGTTGCCTGCCTCGACTACCTCGTCCACCTGAACGATGGCCTGCTTGGCGGCGGTAGCCATAATCGGACCGAAGTTACGGGCGGTCTTGCGGTACACCAGGTTGCCCATGGTGTCAGCCGTCAGTGCCTTGATCAGCGCGAAGTCTGCATTGATGGGGGTTTCCAAAACATAACCCTTACCATCAATAACGCGAGTTTCCTTGCCTTCAGCTAACAAGGTGCCGTAGCCGGTTGGGGTGAAGAATCCACCAATGCCCGCACCTGCGGCACGGATACGCTCGGCGAGGTTTCCTTGTGGAACCAGTTCAAGTTCGATTTCACCGGCGCGGTAGGCCTCATCAAAGTGCCATGAGTCCGACTGGCGTGGGAAGGAGCAGATAATCTTCTTCACCCGGCGTTCCTTGATCAGCAACGCAAGGCCGGCGTCAGCCTGACCAGCGTTATTGTTCACTACGGTCAGGTCCGTGGCGCCGCATTCCATCAGCGCGTCAATCAGTTCCATCGGCTGGCCGGCGTTACCGAAGCCACCAATCAAGACGGTTGAACCATCCTTGATTTCGGCGACGGCGTCCGCAGCCGAGCTAGCTATACGTGGTGCCATGTTTGAGCCTTTCTAAAGATTTGTGAAAGCAAGTAGCCGGAGACTACTTGCTTGCGTTTTCATTCTCGATAACTACTGCCAGCCCCTGGCCGACGCCAATGCAGATCGCTGCCACACCGTAGCGCTGGCCGGATTCTTGCAGACGGCGTGCCGCGGTGCCCAAGATGCGCAATCCCGACGCACCCAGTGGGTGACCGATGGAGATCGCGCCGCCCCATGCGTTGACGATGGTTGGGTCAATATCCCAGGCCCGGATGCAGGCCAAGGACTGTGCAGCGAAAGCTTCGTTGAGCTCAACAACTGAAATATCGGACCACTTCAGACCAGCCTTGGCCACTGCCTTATTTGCCGCTTCTACCGGGGCGAAGCCGAAGAACTGTGGGTCCAAGGCAAAGGAAGCGTTGGAGACGATTCGAGCTAAGGGAGCGGCGCCTAGCAACTCGCCGCCGCGAGCAGAACCGATGAAGGCTGCCGAGGCGCCGTCACTCATAGGCGAGGCATTACCTGCAGTCACTGTGGCGTTCTCGCCGGTACGGAATACCGTGCGTAGCTTGGCCAAGGTTTCTGCGGTGGAATCCGCACGGATGGTCTCATCCCGAGTCAGCTCGGTTCCGCGCTTGTTTGCTGGGGGAACCGAAACTACGAGGTTGTCATATTTTCCGGCATCCCATGCGGCCGCTGCCTGCTGGTGAGACAGAGCCGAGAATTCGTCCTGATCTTCACGCGAGATATTGTGCTTTTCTCGCAGCTGCTCGGTGGCTTCACCCAGAGAAACGGTCCATTCACCAGGCATGGCCGGGTTGACCAAACGCCAGCCCAAGGTGGTATTTGCCAACTCAAGGTTGGACATCGGGAAAGGGCGTTCGGTCTTTGGCAGTACCCATGGGGCACGGCTCATCGATTCGACTCCGCCGAGCAACACCAAGTCGGCATCACCGGTGGCAATCTGGCGGGAGGCGGCAATGGCGGCGTCCAGCGATGAACCGCACAAACGGTTCATGGTGGTGCCTGGCAAGGACGTAGGTAGGCCTGCCAGCAGGGTGCTCATGCGTGCAACGTTGCGGTTTTCCTCGCCGGCGCCGTTGGCGTTGCCGAAGATCGCTTCATCGATGGAGCTGGTATCGAGCTTTGGAGCGCGAGCCACCAGCTCGCGCACTACATGCGCTGCCAAGTCATCTGGACGGTGGGAGGATAGCGCTCCACCGATCTTTCCAAAAGGGGTACGGATTGCGTCGTATAGGTATGCCTGCTGCATAAATCCACTGCTCCATCGCTAGGTTTTGTTCACATTGTGAACTTCTGTTCGTAATATGAACTTTAGCAGTGAGCACTCTTCATTTTCAAGAGGTGGCTAACAAAGAAAATCCACGACTGGCTTTGGGGGAACAATTTGCGACACGATACCGTTTTTAACTTTGGCAGGGTAAGCACAGAGGCTTCATCATGCTCAGTGGAGTATCTCAAGAACGACAAGTGCACTTCAGAGCTGCCCAAATCATCTATTGAGCGTCCGCTGAGTAGCGGAGCAAATCCAGAGGGCAAGGAACAAGATACCTTGGTCGCTTCCGAACGAAGAGCCCTTTACTTTACGGCCAATAGCCGCCGCGACTGCTCCCCCAGCCATTTATTCGCCCAAAGACGACGGCAACGCGGGTCCGAGCGCCAACAAACCGAATTGATCCGAGACTCAAGTTGGGCCTAGATCTCGGATTAATTGAGAAAATTAGTGCGTCGCAAATACCGAGGATTGGTCGGTAATCTGAGCGTGGAACGAAGTGGATATTTTGGCTCTACTGAGCGTTATACATGAGGTCCAGAGGTTCCCAACCGGTTGACTTATCAAACCCCGCCTTTCATCTCGGCTGATTTTTCCGGCGGCTTGGCAGTCTCAACCGAAGACGACCCGGATTCAACGGATGTCGCTTTGCTCGACGCCACGGCTCCGGAGGGTGAAGCCCCTGTCGATGTCGCCGGACCGCTTGTACAACCGCTAAGAACCAACGCACCAATCGCCGCGAGCGCCATCGTCTTCCAGTTACGCTCCTGTAACACCACTCCCCCATTTCCCCAATGGTTTTGCTTACTTTCCACACACTACCTGCGAGATTCAACTTTCTGGGCCACTGGTTAGTAACGATTTTGTCTATCCGACATCGCTCAAAACAGTGACAAAGATGATGGGACTCGTTATCCGAAAGCGCTGCAAATTCGAGCGCTCAGCTCCAAGGACTACAGACGGCACCCGTGTCGGCACCTGGCGATAGGTAGGTTCAGGATATTCGAACGGGATAATGCTCGGCACATCCAATGATCGCTTCATTGAATGTGCCTCGGGCGTAGTTGGCCGCTCTGCCAGATCACGCCGGCCGCAAAAGCTCATCACAGAAATTTTGTGCACCCTTGGCAAAACACCCGATGGTAGCTGCGTCCTAGATCTGCGCGAAATAAAAATGGGTTAGGGACCGAGCGCGGAAAACGCTCGGCACCAAACCCATAGATAGCGCCGACTTCTAACGAACGCGGAACACATCGATGCGCACTCCGTGGGCAAGCCGTTCACCGGAGCCCAAGAATAATGTGCGGTTCAGCCACCCATAAGGTCCAGAATCATCGGCGGAGAGAGCGGGTATGCATCGGAAATAAACCCGGGAAGGATCCACGTGTTCCCCCGCCATCATGCGCTCAAGGTCCTCCGGAGCGGCTGAACGTATTGCGCGGTTCTCGACCAAAATGCGGTGACCGTCATCCAGCTCGAGCACATAGTTCGCTTCCAGGTATGCAAGGTCTGCGGATGGGTATCGCTGAAAGTCTGCACCCGCATCAAGCACACGTCCGGTCAACTGCGGACCGCTCACGCTACCGCCCCGGATCGGGGCGACCCGGCGCATGCCTTGAGCGGTATTGCCAATGGTGATTGTTTCACTTACTTCAACATCGATTGTTGCCACGAAGTCCAGGCCTGGCGGGGTGGGAATAATTGTCATGTGAAGAATCCTTCCACTAACTTTGGTTCAACATAATGTTGCCCCGGCAAACTGACTTGGCGGTTCACGCTCACGTCGATGCTACGTTTTTACACGAGTACGAATACACGCGCATTTTTTGACTCTTTGGCTCCCTCCCACCGTAGCGGTTGCACCTTCCCATATGCCGAGCGGCGTAGCTATTTTCAGACCAAATACGGCAGCACCTTTCGGTTTTACTGCCCGCCGAAAGGTGCTGCTATTGCCGAATCTGTGCTTCTAGGTAGGAGGATGATTTGTTGACGTACGTGGTAGGAGAATCGTGAATTGAACTCTCAAGCACGCTTCATATGCACGTCGTGTCTCTCGAACTGGGAACGGGACCCACCGATAGTTAGCCTGCCGTTTCCAGGGCAATAGCCTGAGAAGTAGTTTCCGGATCAGCAGTCGCCAGTGGTCGCATGAATCCAATAGCAACGGCGGCTATGAGCACCACTAGGCCTACTCCTAGATAAAGTTGGCCCGCGCTCCATGAGGCATCAAGCAATGTCCCTGCCGCCAGCGGTGCAAGAATCGCGCCGAACCGGCCAATACCAATAGCCCAGCCCACCCCGGTGCTTCGCGTCTGCGGTTCATAAGAGGCCGGCGCCAAGGTGTAGAGGCCGGCAATGCAACCGTTGATGAGCATGCCCACGACAACACCCATCACGAATGCTAGTGCCAAGACACCTACCGCAGAGATGAAAAGCACCATAGTGATCGACGAAAGCACAGTGAAACCGAGCAAAACTTTGCGCGTCTGCCACTTGGTGGTCAAGAGGCCAAACAACAAGGCTCCAAAGGTTCCGCCCAGGGTCAGCATCAGTCCGCCAATTACGCCTTGGCTTTCGGTCATGCCAGCGGTAACCAACAGTTTAGGCGTCCAGCTGTTAACAAAGTAGAAGCCGAACATGATGGCAAAGAATGCAACCCAGATCAGACTGGTGACGCGGCGGTTCGTAGGAGAAAACAGGGCTGTTAATTGTTGCCCTTTTTTCCCACCCGCAGCTGTTCCTCGTGCGTTGGAAGAGAATACGACGGTATCTGAGGCCAAACGTAGTTTACGTACAAGAACTCGCAGTTTCGCTTCGGCCCTATCGGTACGTTTCGTCAGTAGAAAATCTACAGACTCTGGAACCACAATTAGTAGCAATATAAACGCAACTGCAGTGAAAATTCCACCGAAAATGAATACCGAACGCCATCCAAAGTTAGCTTGGAGGGATACTGCAGCCATGCCACCGAGGGTAGCTCCTACTCCGTACCCTGCGGTGTAGATGCTGACTGCCATTCCCCGCCAGCGTTTATTGGAATACTCGCTGGTGATGACATTAGTGCAGGCGAGGATGCCGCCCACTCCCAATCCGGTGATCACACGCCATAGGCCTAATTGCGTGACGTCATCAGCCGTAGATGACAGAAACATGCCCACTGCGGTCAGCGCCGTAGTGAACAGCAGCATTGGGCGCCGGCCAAAGATATCCGCGAAAGGCGCCAAGAAGAGTGATCCAGCTGCCATCCCGAGTAGCCCGGCGCTAAGTAGGACGCCAAGCTGAGCACCATTCAGGCCAAATTCGTTGGAGACTTGGTTTGCGGTGAAGGCCATGGCCAACACATCAAACCCGTCTAAGGCGTTTAGAAAGGTACAAACACCCACCACTACCCATTGGAAGGCAGTCATGGGCGAAGCATCAATACGTTCTTTGATATTCATTGCAGAGTTCTTCCATTTTTAGGCACGTTCCAACGTCCTAGGGCTCCCCTGTTGGGAACCCTAGGAGACGTTAAATGGTGTTTTGGGTGTTCTCTAGTTAGGTTCGATGGTGATGATGGCGGGGCCCGCCATAGACGCATCGATTTGTGCCCCGGTCTTTGAGGTCACAGCGCGCGAGACACAGCAGTTCATCTTGGTCGATAACCGTTGCTGACGCTCGGAGTAGAAGACATCTCGGTGATCGATAGTCCCAGATAGTTCCAGGATGCGAACCTCGCACAGGCCGCACTCACCCTTGCGGCAGTCGAACATCATATCCGCGCCGGCATCTTCCAAAGCTTCAAGCATGGAACGCCCCTGCGGGACCTTGACTTCCAAGTTGAGCTTGGGAACTCGGACTGTGAATTCCTCAGGGTCATACCATCCACTATTGCCAAAAGTCTCGTAACGCAGGTTTGGCAGATCCAATTCGCGTTCAATCCAATTGCGTCGAACGGCATCCATTAACCGGATAGGGCCGCACATATACAGCTCTGTCCCAACGCTGGCCCGTTCCACGAGCTCGTTGACCTTCAGCGAACTTCCTTCATCGTCTATGTGTACTTCGAGCCGTTGTCCGTGTAGCTCGGTCAGCTCGTCTAGGTAAGCCATTGCCTGACGGCTACGCCCGACATAGACCAGCGTGTAGTCTGCTTTCAACCGCTTCAGCACGGCGGCCATGTTGGCGATAGCGGTGATGCCGATACCACCTGCAAGCAGAACATAGCGTTGAGCGCCGACGCGTAACGGAAAATTCTGTAGCGGCTGAGTAATTTCCAGCTTCTGTCCCGGGCGCAGGGAATGCATGAAGATCGAACCGCCCCGTGACAGTGGCGCCTTCGTCACGCTAAGCGCTAGACGAGTGCCCGTCTGGTTGAAATCCACGACTGAATAGGAACGTTTGACAGTTTCCCCGTCAACCTGCACCATGAGGTCTATATGCGTTCCGGGCTCGGCTTTGACCGGCATTGTAGGTTCAAGCACGATACGTAAGATGCCTTGTGCCACCTCGCGGGTCTCAATCACGGTGGCTGATTGCCAGGTTTCAATGTTTGTCGCTGCCATGGTTTTCTCTCGCTCTTTCTAAACGCTCATTAGCTTGCTGAGGGCAGACGCCCCTCGGCGTCCAACATGGCCTCTAGAATCCTGCGTACCCACATGCCCCCGGAGTCGATATTCAAGTTGTAGAACTCATAATCAGGGTTAGCATCGATGGCAGCCTGTTGCGCCTTGAGCATTTCCTCGTCTTCTCCGAAGACACCGTGCACGCCGTCACGTAGCTGCGTGGTGATCAGCTGGCTGTCGAGGCAATAGTTGCGCATGAAGGCCCAGAAGTAGTGCGATGACCTGTCAGTCTCCGGAGTGATGGTGTTCATGACAAAGCCGTTTACGCCCTGACTGCGGTCACCCTCTGGGGCGCCGGTACCTGCCTTGGCTACGCCCACGTCAATGCTGATGGTCGAGGGAGCCTCGAAATTGATGATTTGCCAACGATCCACCTTGCCCTCAAAGCCGGGGAACTTATCGCGCATGTTCTTCAGCCAGAACGGTGGGGCATCGATGTTGTGCATCCACCGGGTGACGGTCACTTTGTTGCCTTCACGGACGGTCACAAAATCAGATTCACTGAGCTCTTCCTGGCCGATAGTGGAAGAGTGGACGAATTCTTCGTGAGTCAGGTCCATCAGGTTATCTAGCACCAGTTGGAAGTTGCAGGCCGCATGAATGGTTAGCCCATCGCCGGCCCATTTCTCCGAAGTCATCTGGTGCATGTCCGGGACCAACTCTGGATCAGCCAAAGTCGGATCTCCCATCCAGATCCAGACGTAGCGATAGCGCTCTACCGTTGGAAAAGAAGGCACGGTAGCCGAAGGGTTGATGGTTTCCTGCGCTGGCATGGAGACACAGCGCCCAGCCGAGTTATAGACGATGCCGTGATACGGGCACTGGATTCCATCCTTGCCAACGGTTTTACCCATCGACAACGGTGCCAAGCGATGCCAACACGCATCCGCCAGCGTCACAACCTTGCCATCTTCGGTGCGATATAGCGCTACCGGACGGTTAGCAATCCGCCGGGACATCGGCTTTCGGGTGATCTCGTGATCCCAGCCGACGACATACCACGCGTTGAGTGGATGAGGCAGGACCTTATTAGTGGTGGAGCTGGTTGCAGCGGTGGTTGTCATGGTGTTCCTTCCCAGAGTGTGAACAACTCACTATCGAGATAGTGAGTGTTCTGAATCACAGACTAACTATGTATATAGTTATTGGCAAGACCTTTACGCCAGAGAAAGTTTTCATGAGCCTCCCAAACGCGCTGCTAGCCCTGCTCGTAGTAGAGCCAATGACCGGCTATGACCTCCACAAGCACTTCGAAGCTTCAGTCGGCCATGTGTGGCATGCCCCCGATTCGCAGATTTACCCAACGCTTAAACGTATGGAAGCGGAAGGCCTACTCGAAGGGGAAGACATTCCGTGGGGCCCACGTGGCAAGAAACGCCAATATCACGTCACGCCTGCTGGCCGTGAGGCTTTTAAAACTTGGATGAACACTCCTCTGGAATATGCTCGTACTCGCGATCCCGCTCACCTAAAAGCCGCTTACCTAGAGTGGGCGGAACCTGACGCAGCGCGCGAGCATTTGTTGGCGCATATCGAGCACCACAGCTCCATGCTGGCTCAGTGGCAACAGACAATGAAGGAAATTGAAGACGGGACCAGTGGCATGCTGGCGCGGCGCTTGGCACACACGCCCAAGAAAGATCAGGAAAAAACCCGCGCCTTTAAACGCTTCACTTATGAAGGGCTGATCGCTCAGGCCGAGGCCGAGATCGCGTGGGCACAACGTGGTCTGAGGCTTGTGGACAAGCTCAACGGCTAGTCCACTACATCCCAATCCAATCTGGACAGTGGATATCCGTTCTCCCTAATGAGTCTGGCCACCGTACTGATTTACAGTAGAACCATGGCAAATTCACCCAGCGGGGATTCAATGCTGGATCGTTTAGTGCGAATCCTGGATTCTTTTGACTCAGAAAATCAGTCACTGAGCGTCATTGCGCTGGCTCGCCGGGCTGAAATTCCCAAAGCCACCATGTATCGACTGCTCGATGAGTTAGTTGGCCACGATTTGCTGGCACGGAATAAAGATGGCCAGGTGCGCCTCGGGCTACGGTTGTGGGAATTGGCGAACCGAAGCACCACCACACAGGATCTGCGTAAAGCCGCATTACCTTTTATGGAAGATATCAACCAGCTCTTAGGGCAGAATACGCAGCTCTCGATGCTCCACCAAGATGAAGTGCTGATCATTGAACGACTCTCTCGTCCCGGCTCGGTAGTCAACAAGGCCAACGTGGCCGGTCGAATGCCGGTCCACAGTACTTCCATGGGGATGGCGTTACTTGCCTTCTCACGTCCAGAAGTTATCCGTGAGTTCCTGACGCGCCACCAAGAAATTATGGAATCAACGCACCCGAACTTTCGAGCAGAAATGGCCGAGATCCGACGCAACGGATACGCCTCATTCGATGGGTACATCGACTCGGAAACGACCGGAGCAGCGGCGCCAATTCTGGATAGTTCGGGCTACCAAGTAGCCGTTCTATCGGTGGTAGTCCCCCGCGATTCAACGTCGTTGCAGCCCGCTGCCATGGCACTGCGCACCGCGGCGCGAGGAATCTCGCGCGCACTACTACTAACAAATAACGCTTAAACGTTGGCTCAATCAATACCCACACTGTTCATGATTAAACGTCTGTTGGCCTGACTGAACACCTTTTCAGGAATCAGTCAGGCCAACATCAAAAACAAGAACAGCACTCAGAAACTACTTCGGATTAGTCAGGAATGTAGTCTTAGCTTCCTCCGGGCGGTGCCCCTGCTTAGCCTTCTGAATCTCGGCATAAACATGGTGACGCAACTCGGTAAAGCGCGGCAGCGACCGAGTCTCCAACTGATCACGTTCCGCAGGCAAATCAATGACAATATCTTCTTGCACCACCGTCGGTGAGGACGACAAGATAATCACACGTTCACCTAGATAGATCGACTCATCAATATCGTGAGTTACGAACAGCACGGTCACGCCCAGCTTCTTCCAGACGTTGCGGATCAGGTCTTCAAGATCCGCGCGAGTCTGCGCATCAACGGCCGCGAAAGGCTCATCCATCAGCAACACCTCAGGCTGGTAGGCGACGGCACGGGCAATCGCCACGCGCTGTTGCATACCGCCAGAAAGCTGCCAAGGGTAAGAGCGCGGCACGTGGCTAAGGCCCACGGCGTCCAGTGCGTCTTCCACAAGCTTCTTACGCTCGGCTTTGGGCACCCCGGCATTCTTCAACGGCAATTCAACATTGTCCGCCACGCGTAGCCAAGGGAACAGGGAGCGGCCATATTCCTGGAAAACTACCGCCATCTTCTTTGGCGGTCCGGTGACCTTTTCGCCGTCGAGTAGTACTTCACCGCTCGTTGCGCTCAAGAGTCCTGCGATGCATTTGAGCAAGGTGGTCTTACCGGAACCAGAAGGTCCAACCAAGCACACGAGTTCTCCGCGGCCCAGGTCAAAGGTCAGGTCGCGTACCGCTTCAATATCGCCACCGTCGGTGTGATAAACCTTCTTCAATCCGCGCACCGATAGCAGCGCTTCGCCTTCGGGCAGCGTACGTCCACCGGTGATGCCATTGGAATTAGACAGCATTTTCAACCTCTTTCAGACCGTTGTACCAACGCAAGACGCGGCGTTCGATCCACTGGAAAATAAACGACATGATGACACCGATCAGCCCGAGAACCACGATGCCGGACCACATTTCGGGAACCGCGAAGGAACGCTGGAACTGCACAATGGCGAAGCCCAATCCGGAGGATGAGGCAAACATTTCGGAAATGACCATGAGGATCAGACCGATGGACAGGCACTGGCGGATGCCAGCCATAATGGTCGGCATGGCGCTCGGTAGTATCTGGTAACGAATTCGCGCGAATCCGCTGATCCCGTAGGAGCGGCTGGTTTCGTTTTGTACCGGATCAATCGCGCGCACACCTTCAATGGTGTTAAGCAGCACCGGCCAAATGGCACCGGAGATGATGACCGCAACTTTCATTCCGTCGTTAATGCCGACCAGCAGCATCAGCACGGGAATCAATACCGGTGGTGGAAGTGCTCTGAAGAATTCAAAGACCGGCTCGGTGATGGCACGTGCGGTGCGGTTTAGACCAACGAGTAGTCCCAACAGCACGCCGAGAATAATCGCACCAACGACGCCAATGAGTAGCCGGCGGATACTTGGCAACACGTCGGTGAACATACGCTCGCCGATCCAGGTATCAATGAAGGTCTTCACTAAGTCTGCCGGGGTGGGAACGAAGAAGCTCGCCCCACCTGCCGTAGCAAGAATCCACCAGAGGATCAGCAGTACTGGAAGCGCCAGAATATAGAGGAGAGACTTGAGAGTTTTCATGCGATGTTCTCCCCACGAACTGAGACGTGCCATGACAGGATGCGCTTTTCAATTAGTCGCATGCCTAAGTTGATAAGCACGCCTAGAAGCCCGGTGGCAACAATCAATGCGTACATGCCAGCGATGGCACCGCCGGACTGGGCCAGCTGGATTTCTTTACCCAGACCGGGTGAACCGATGATCAGTTCTGCCGTAATTGCCAGGATCAATGCCACCGCAGCTCCGAGCCGAATACCGGTCATTAGGTACGGAAGCATGGTGGGGAAGATGACGTCGCGGATCCGCTGGAATGGTGAAAAACCATAGGATCGTGCAGTCTGCATCGCCACGTTATCAACGTCCGCTACACCGTAGAGCACCTGGATCAGCACCTGCCAGAAGCAGGCGTAAATGATCAACATCAGCGAGGATTCAATTTTGGTGCCAAAGAGCAGCACCGCCAACGGAATCAGCGCTACCGACGGAATAGGGCGTAGAAACTCAATGGTGGAGTTGGTGGCCCTGCGCAGGAAGCTCGACATTCCGATGACCAGTCCCAGCACCAGGGCAAGGAGCACCGCGACTAATAGTCCAATGAACCAGGCGAGCATGGTTTCGCCCACGGCCAACCAGAATGCGGTCAAGGTGAAGTCCTTGGCCAGCGTGACCAGCACTTCTGAGGCGGGTGGCAAATACTCCGCTTTCACGATGCCAAGAGCCGGTAACAGTTCCCAAATCCCTAGGAACACGAGGATACCAATCAAACCCCAGACCGCATTGGGCACCTTGGCCTTGGTAGTTTTGCGCCGGGCTCCTTTACCTCGCGCCGGCGTGGTGGTTACGGTACTCATGGAAGCAGCTTGTCCAGGTCAACTGGCTTTGACAGAGTTCCAAAGCTTTGTGCTGCGTCGCCTAGCTTCTGTGCGGCTTCACGATTAAACTCTGAGCGGAAACGCGGAAGGACCATCTCGGCACGCCCCGCGTCATCGATCTTCGTGTAGGTTCCGACGATGTCGCGGACAGCGTCAGGATTCTCTTGCGCGTAGTCCAAGGATTTGTTCATGGCACGCGTGAACTTTTCGGTTACTTCTGGGTTCTTTTCGGCATATTCGGTGGAGGTGAAATAGCCGGCTACGTCCAGTTCTGGATCAAATTTAGCGAAGTTTGCCGAGAGCATCTTCGCACCCGATTCAAGGGCCACACTCTGGAAGGGCTCCAGGATCCACGCTGCGTCGACGATACCGTTTTCGAGGGCAGCCGGAGCATCCGGGAATGGAACCTCTACGAATTCAACGCTCGAAGGGTCACCACCATCTGCTTTGACGATGGATTTGATGGTGGTGTCACCGATATTGGAAAGGTTGTTCACCGAGACCTTCTTACCTGCAAGGTCCTTTGGTGAAGAAATTTTTGAGTCGGCCTTAACAATGACGGAGCCGACGTCAGATTTGGTGTCTCCGGTGGTGGAAATACCGTTAGCCACAAATTTCATGTCTAGGCCCTTGTCATTGGCGACCATGACAGAAATGAAGTTTGAGAACGCGAAGTCGTAACTTCCCGACTGGATTCCCGGAACAATTGCCGAGCCGCCCGTGGCGGTTTCAATTTCCAGGTCGAGTCCTTCGTCAGCGAAGAATCCCTGCTTGTCGCCGAGCCAGATCGGCGCGGTGTCGACGATGGGAATCACTCCGACGGTAATTTTATCCAGCGCACCATTTGCGGCGCCTGATTCTTCTGCGGCTCCGCCGCTAGGCGATCCAGAGCTGCAGGCAGTAAGTGTGAGTACCGCCAAGGATGCAACGGCTAGCTTAATCGAGTGTTTCATGACTATTTCTCCCATATGGTGCAATTACTTGCTGCGGATCCGTTGAAGACCCGATCCGCAGCAAGTCGAACTCGGCGCGATGAAGATTACTGAATGATCATTGAGTTGAGGTCTGGGGCCTTGTCGAGGAATCCAAACTTCGCCGCAAGGTCGCCTAGCTTGGTGAGTTCATCGACGGGAGTGTCGGCTTCCCAGGTCTCCATCGTCAATCCCTTGGCGACTTCGGCGTCCATGTTGATGAAGTCGGGCAACATAGCACGAGCGGCATCAGGGTCATTTTGCGAAACCGGAAGAATTTCGTCCATCGCGCTCTTCCAGTTGCTGATGACTTCAGGGTTCTCTTGAGCGAACTTGCCACTGGTGAAGGTCACCATCGTTGGCATGCCCACGATAGCTTCCTGATTTGGGTAGCCGAGCAAGACATTGTCCTTGTTTGCCAAGGCGCGCGACAGGAATGGCTCCGGCGTCCATATCGCGTCAACGTTGCCGCGGTCCAGTTGCGCTTCCATGTCTGGGAAAGGCATTTCACTGAACTTGAGATCCTTCGGATTCGCGCCAGCCATTTCAGCTGATTCCATGATGGTCAGGTCGCCCTGGGTACGCAATGCGTTGACCGAAGTGATCTTGCCGACGAGGTCATCCCAGCTGTCAATGCCCGAATCCTTGCGGACGATCACGCCGTTGGCATCTTCGCCTTCGGAAACTGAATTGGAGTAGCCGGAGACAATTTTCATGTCTAGACCTTTATCCACGGCCGTCATCACCGACAGTGGGTTGCCCACCGCGATAGCCAGTTCACCGGTGGAAACCGCCGGCAGCATGGCTGCTCCAGCGTTTGAAGTACTTAGTTCAACGTCAAGGCCGTGCTTTTCGAAGACGCCTGAGTCAATGCCCTGCTGCACGGCAACTGATGGTGCGATGGGCAAGATACCTACGACGAGCTTGGTCAGCGAGCTATCGGATGAGCCTGAGGTGTTTGCCTCGTCGGCGGAGCCGGAGCCGGACGGCGATCCGGAACCGCAACCGACAAGCGCGAGTGAAAGGACCGAGGCTCCGGCGAGCAATGTAGACCAACGCTTATTCATGTTTTTCCCCTTGAAACCCGTTGATTCGGCTCCGAGTGGTGAGCCAAAATTATTGTGACTTGAGCCACAACTCAAGACTAATGCAACCATTGAAAAAGTCAATGGTTGACTTTATAACTATTTGAATTCCAATGGTTTCCAAGGCACATGCTGTTTTAACGCAGCGTCACACATTGACGCAATACACCCGAGCCATCCAGAAAGTACTTGGATGGCTCGGGTGTTCAAGTCGAATAATTCAGTTGCGACACCACGCGGCTTAGCTGTATTGCTTCCGCAATTCTGCCTTGCGGATCTTTCCGCTCGCGGTGCGCGGCAGTTCGTCGAGAAATACTGCGGTTCGAGGAATCTTATATCTCGCCAGACGACCGCTCAAATGTGCCACGATGTCGCTCTCGCTTAAGGCACTACCCGGCTTCAAAACAAGCACCGCACGCGGCACTTCGCCCCATTTTTCATCTGGGATACCAATCACCGCTACCGACTCAACATCTGCCAGTTCCATAATTGCTTGCTCAACTTCGGCTGGGTAGATATTCTCCCCACCCGAAATGATCATGTCCTTGAGCCGATCCGAGATATAGAGGAAGCCTTCGTCATCTACATAACCGATATCTCCCGAACGGAACCAGCCCCCTTCATAGAACGCACCCGCGGTAGCGTCTGCCCGTTCCCAGTATTCGCTAATGACGTTGGGCCCACTGATCAAAATTTCACCTACCTCGCCGGTAGGAAGTTCATTGCCTTGCGCATCGGCGATTCGAATGTCGGTAAAGAAATGGGGCAGCCCGGCTGATCCCATCTTGGATCGCGAATGCGAGGCCTGCAACAGGGTGGTCCCCGGCGCGGTTTCGGTCAGCCCATAGCCCCCGCTGAATCCTAATCCGCGAGATTCATAGGATTCAAGTACCCGCAACGGCACTGCGGAGCCTCCACAGGTCAGCATCTGCAACGAGGACAAATCGGTGTCTGCCCAGGTGTCGTGTTCGGCTAACATCTGGAAGGTCGTGGGAACTCCGGACAGTTGGGTGACTCGGTACTGCTCTACTGCCTGTAGCACTGCAGCCGGGTCAAACCGCTCTTGAAGCACCAGAGTGCCGCCCTTCAAGAGGACCGGAAGTGCTCCCATCCCCATCGCAGCCACGTGGAATAGCGGAGAGATCAACAACCCGACCGATTTACTCGTCACGTCATAGTCGACGATGACATTGTAGGAATTCCACGTCATATTCTCATGGGTCAGCACCGCCCCCTTAGGAGTCCCCGTGGTGCCCGAGGTGTAAAGGATAATCGCCGGATTCTCTAAGCGCACTTGAACATCGACGTGCCGGTTCTCGCCAGAATTTAGTGCCCGTTCATAACTCGAATCAGTACCAGGCACCGTCGCGACTTCCAAGCTTTCACGCACCGGACTATCGATAATTGCGCTCTGAGCCTCTGCAGCAAAATTCTCGACATAAATAAATATCTCGCTACCAGAATCCCGTAAAGCAAAATTCAGCTCGCGCGGGGTTAACCGGATATTTAGCGGAACAAAAAGAGCACCAAGCTGGGTGACCGCAAACATCGTTTCTAAAAACGCTGCGTGGTTGGCGCCTAAGAATGCCACCCGACTGCCGTGGGAGATTCCTCTGGCGCGCAACGCGTCACTTAGCCGATCGATGCGCTCGGCCAGCTGCGCATAGTTGAAGCTCACCCCGGCATGGATCACCGCTGTATGTTGCGCTGATTTCACCCTGCGGCGGTGAATCCATTTGCCAAACCCTTTATTTAACATCTGTCGCTCATTTCGCTAATTCTGTCGCGGTGCTACCGCTGTGGCTGCCGGGTTTAGTTAGGCGTAGAAACGGTAGAGGCCACGGGAAACTACGGCAGGCTTGCTCGCTCCTTCAACCTCGATCACTTGGTCTACGGCAATCTGGTAGCCGCCCTTAACCTCATCCACCTCGGCGATAGTGGCCTTCATTCGTATCTTCGAACCCACCGGAACTGGGGAGGGGAAGCGAACCTTTTCCAAACCGTAGTTCACCCGGGTCTTTACCCCGGTTACGTCGAAAAGTTCTGACCAGAAAGCGATCTGCAGGCTCAGCGTCAGGTACCCGTGGGCGATGGGGCCACCGAAAGGACCCTCCTTCGCCTTTTCCGGATCGGTGTGGATCCACTGGTGGTCATCGGTAGCGTCCGCGAAGGTATTTACCTGCTCCTGGGTCACTACTCGGTAGTCGCTGTAGCCCAGCTCTTTGCCGGCAGCGGTTGCAATATCTTCGTAGCTCAAGATGGTCTGTGCCATGGTGTGTCTCCTGTTAATTAGTGTCAGTTTGGTGGGCTTTTGTTGAATCAGTAGTTCTAGCGGAAGGCGCTAATACCGGTAATAGCGCGTCCGATAATCAACGAGTTGATCTCGTGAGTGCCCTCGTAGGAATAAATCGCCTCGGCATCGGCATGATGGCGAGCGACATTGTGCTCCAACAGAATTCCGTTGCCGCCACAGACCTCTCTGGCAAGCGCCACAGTTTCTCGCAACATCCGGGCGGTGAACATCTTGGCCATAGCCGAGTTCTCATCGCGGTATACCCCAGCGTCTTGTTGCTGAGTTAGGCGCACCACCATTGCCAAACTAGCGGTGACATTGGAAAGCATGTGCGCCAGCTTCTCTTGAATGAGCTGAAATGACGCCAGTGGTTTACCGAATTGGGTACGTTCGGTGACGTACTGACGCGCAGCCTCGTAGGCTCCTGCGGCGACTCCCGTGGCAATCCAGGCGACGTCCGAACGCATATTACGCAGACAAGCCGCAACGTCAGCAAAGGAATTGATTTCCTTGAGTCTTGCTGAATCTGGAACCCACACGTCATCCAGCTCGATATCGGCATTTTGCATGATCCGCAGGCTTGCCTTCCCGGCGATCTTCCGAATTTTCACCCCCGAATTATCGGTGGGTACCAAGAAGCATTTGACCTGTGAATCGGCCGCATCACGAGCAAAGATTGCCAGCACATCGGCTTGGGAAGCCCCGCCAATCCAGCGTTTTGCGCCATCGATGCGCCATCCGTCGGTGCCCTCGCGCTTTTCGGCGACGGCCGAGGTGGCCAAGCCGCCGGCGATATCCGAACCGTGGTCCGGTTCGGTCAAGGCGAAAACTCCCTTGTATTGATAGGAAGTAATCAGCGGATCAAGTTCAGCCACTTGTTCAGCGCTACCGCCGAGGTTCACCGTGGTGCGAAATAAACCTGCCTGCGCGTTGTAAAAGGTCACCACCGAAGCATCGACACGGCCGATTTCAAAGTTTCGAAATCCTCCGTACAACCCCGAGGGTTTCTGCCCTGCTTCTCTAAGTTCCAGCGGGTCCATCAGGTCCGCCTCGATCAGTGGCGCAACGATCTGTTCGGGAAATTCCCCGCGTTCCCAATAGTCATTAACTATCGGGCGAACGTGCCTATCAAGGACCGTACCCAACCGTGCCAAAGCGGCGCGTTCTGGCTCGCTCAACAGATCTTTGAATCCGTAGAGGTCGCTACCGGTGACTGGTTCCATTAACCATCAACTCCCAGGACTCGCATTGCGTTTCCTTTCAAAATTCCTGGGCGTACCGAATCTTTAAGTTCTAGCTCCGCGAAGGCACCCATCCATTTCTGTGGGGTGATCAGCGGATAATCGGTACCGAACAAGAGCTTGCCAGCCAAGACGTTATTTCCCATTTTCACCAGCGAGGCTGGGAAATATTTCGGGCTCCAGCCGGACAGGTCGATGTATACGTTCGCTTTATGCGTGGCAATTGAATTTGCTTCATCCTGCCAAGGCACCGACGGGTGCGCCATGATGATGGTCAAGTTCGGGAAGTCGGCTGCCACGTCATCGAGCAATAACGGGTTTGAGTATCGAAGCTTGATTCCTCGCCCACCGGGCAACCCCGCACCCATACCGTTTTGCCCGGTATGGAAAATACACGGCAATCCCAATTCCTGCAGGGTTTCCCACAACGGATAAAAGGCTACGTCGCTTGGGTCAAAGCCCTGGAGCGAAGGATGGAATTTAAACCCACGGACGCCAAGCTTTTGTGCCTGGTAAGTGGCGTCTCCCAATGCTGCTTCTCCGCGACGAGGGTCCACCGAACCAAAAGGAATGAGGACATCGTTGTTACGCGAACACCCGGCAACCAAGTCCTCGATGGAATTAGGTTCATGGCCCAGTGCGGTTCGCGCATCAACGGTGAAGACCACCGCAGCCATCTGTTGTTCGCGATACACCTGGGCGATGCGATCTATCGACGGGGTGCGTTCTTCAGATTTGAAATATGCTGCGGAAGCTTCAAAGAGGTCCTCGGGCATAGCCTTGTGACCACATTCGTCCACTTCAAGATGCACATGCATGTCGATGGCATTAATGGCTCCGAAGTTGATGCCTAGTTCATAGCGAACTGTCATTTGTTTTTCCTCGAACCTTATTTGGCTGGTTCTGGGCGAAGTTCTTCGGGAAGTTCTGGGAACTTCTCTCCAACGCTCTGCTGGTACTCACCAAAACGAGTAGAGAATTCGCTGGTCAACGTCTCGTAATCCCAGCCACCATCATGGAATTCGGTGTTCACTGCTTCTGGATGGCTCCAGATCTGGATGCGGTCTCCACCCACTCCAATGGCCTGCCCGTTCACATCCGCAGCAGCATCTGAGGCAAGGAATGCGATCAGTCCGGCCACGTCATCGGCGGTGCCGAAGCCTAGTTCCTTGCGGAAGAAGTCTGGCATGGCTTCGCCACGTTCATCGGCCTGCACCGCGGCGGAGAAGAACGGTACGGTCTTAGTCATTTCGGTTGCAGCTACCGGGATGACGACGTTGGCAGTAACTCCTGCGCGCTTCATTTCTAGCGCCCAAGTACGCACCATGCCCACGATGCCGGCCTTGGCCGCTGCGTAGTTGGTCTGGCCGAAGTTGCCGCGCTGACCTGTAGGCGAGCCGATGGCAATGATGCGTCCGGCAACCTTATTTTCCTTGAAGTAGCCGTAGGCTTCCCGCACACAGGTGAAGGTGCCGCGCAAGTGCACGTTGATCACCAGATCAAAGTCTTCGTCTGTCATTTTCAGCAGGGATTTATCGCGCAGTACACCCGCGTTGGTTACTAAAATGTCCAATCGTCCAAAATTCTCGATGGCCCCGGCAACTAGTGCTTTGGCTGCTTCGGTCGAGCCGACCGCGGCGACGACACCAGCGGCCTTGCCGCCGGATTCAGTGATTGCACTAACGGCTGCTTCTACGGCCGCCATGTCGACATCATTGATAATCACCGAAGCTCCCTGGCGGGCAAGTTCTTGGGCATAGCTCAGTCCGAGGCCGCGACCACTACCGGTAACGATTGCAACTTTTCCTGCTAACGACATGAGATCTCCAATTTAGTGTGATGTCCCGATTGTTCCGCAGGGGCGAAAAGTGGGAACCTTAGCTATATACATAAAATCTTTAATCCTTGAAAAAGTCAATGGTTTATTTTTTCATGAAAAGCGAGGACAATGGGATGAACGCGAGTAACGCGAAAAAATCGACCAAGACCAAGGTGGAACAGTTCATGAAATGCGACCTCATGCAGGAGTTGGATTTCCTTGTCGCGCGCATGCGCTCACTCGGGTCCGGTCGAGCCAACCTGGCGCTCAAACCTTTCGACCTGAAGGTGCGCTCATACTCGGTCCTTTCATTGGCATGTAGCGAAGTAATGCCAACTCAACGAGACCTCGCCGAGCTTCTCGCTCTCGATCCAAGCCAAATCGTCCCCCTGGTTGACGGCCTGGAAACTAAGGGTCTCGTCACCCGACTGGCTGATCCGAATGACCGCCGCTCTAAGGTGGTTGTCGCTACCGACGCCGGCAAAAAACTCTACGGTAAGGCTCGCAAGGCTACCGAGCAGAGTGAGCAGGAAACACTCAATGCACTCACCCCCGAGGAGCGTACCCAACTTCGCGACCTGCTCTCGCGGGTAGTGCTGGGTGATAGTGCGTAACTATTGAGCAACTTTTCTCATTCAATGAGACGCTGAGTATTGCTTGTCCGAATAACACCGCATTCTTGAGGAAGTTCAACATCCTCGACCATGTCCGGGGATTCGGCAATGCCGCCGGATTCCACTGAGACTGGTCCCGCACAGATCGGCAGGCACCATGGCTCAGACCCCACGGATCATTAAGACCAAGGTCGGCATCATCGGAGGCGGTCCTGCCGGCCTCATGCTCTCGCACCTGCTCTCCAAGTCAGGTATCGACAATCTTGTCGTTGAAATGCGAGACCATGAAACCATTCGCAACACCCACCGCGCGGGAATTCTTGAAGCTCAGGCAGTAAAGATGCTCACCGAGTCCGGCGTTGACGGACGTGTACTCACCGATGGTGATGAACATGCCGGTATCGATCTCCGATTTAACGGGGAATCGCATCCCCTGGACTTCCGCGACCTGGTCGACGCGACCGTGACACTTTATGCGCAGAACGAGGTCTTTGTTGACTTGGCCGCCGCCCGCCAGCGTGACGGTGGCGATGTTCGCTACAACTGCGAAGTCACCGAGATCATGGATATGGAAACATCCACCCCGAAGTTCCGTTTCACCGACGCCGAAGGCACTCTCTTTGAGGTCCATGCAGACGTCATCGTAGGCGCCGACGGCTCACGTTCATTCGCTCGCCGGCAGATGCCAGACACGGTGCGCAAGGACTTCAAGGTCGCGTACCCCTTCGCTTGGTTCGGCATTCTCACCGAAGCGCCAAAGTCTTCACCGGAATTGATCTACGCAAACTCGCCTCATGGGTTTGCCCTCATCTCCCAACGCAGTGAAACCGTGCAGCGCATGTATTTCCAATGCGACCCAAATGAAGACGTCAACGCCTGGAGTGATGATCAGATCTGGTCAGAACTGCAAAAGCGCGTTGATGGTCCAGATAACTTCCAACTCAAGACCGGCAAGATCTTTGACAAGACCGTCTTAGGCTTCCGCTCCTTCGTCCGCGAGCCGCTCTCACATGGGCGCATGTTCCTGATTGGCGATGCCGGGCATACCGTGCCACCGACCGGAGCCAAGGGACTAAACCTTGCCTTCGCTGATGTAAAAGTGCTCTTCGAAGCGCTCGATTCCTTCTTCTCCACCGGCAGTGACAAGCTGTTAGGCGGCTATTCTGACCTGGCGTTGAAGCGCGTGTGGAAAGCACAGAATTTCTCCTACTGGATGACGTCCATGCTCCACACCCCCGTCAACGCCGACCCGTTCATGGCTAAGCGAGCACTGGGCGAACTGGAAACAGTCACCTCTTCCCGGTATGGCCAGCAATACTTGGCCGAGTCGTACACCGGCTGGCCACACTCCTAAATCACAGTCATCTCAACATTCATCCATCCCGAAGGGAGCACGTAGTGAGCACCGAAACCACCAAGGACGAATCTTTCGAGAATTCCCACGTCCTAGATCCTGCGGCCACCGCCGACTCGCAGGAGACAATCAGCAAAGAGATCACCAGCGTTCACGAGGCATACCGCCAAGAAGTGATTGCCGGGAAGAAAGCTGAAACTCAGCCACGCATCAACTTCGCCCCGTACCGTTCCTCGCTGCTACGTTATCCGACGAAGAACCTGCACCATGTGGACCCGGAAACCATTGAGCTGTGCTCCCCTGCCTTCGGCCAGCGCGACGTTCATGCTTTGGAATCGGATCTGACCATTCAGCATAACGGTGAGCCCATTGGTGAGCGCATCGTTGTGGCCGGACGAGTGCTGGACGGCGACGGTCGTCCGGTGGCCGGTCAGCTGGTAGAAATCTGGCAGGCCAACGCCGCCGGCCGCTACATCCACAAGCGTGACCAGCACCCAGCCCCGATCGATCCGAACTTCACCGGGGTGGGCCGTGCGATCACCGGTCCAAACGGCGAATATTCATTCACCACCATCAAGCCGGCACCGTACCCGTGGAAAAACCACCACAACGCTTGGCGTCCGGCGCATATTCACTTTTCATTGTTCGGCACCGATTTCACCCAGCGCATGATCACCCAGATGTACTTCCCTGGCGATCCATTGTTCTCGTTGGACCCGATCTATCAGGCCATCACCGACCAAGATGCACGCGACCGTTTGGTCGCCACTTATGATCATTCGATCACCACCCACGAATGGGCCACCGGATACAACTGGGACATCGTCCTGACCGGCTCAAACCGCACCTGGATGGAAGACGAAGAGGGAGATCACTAAATGTCTCAGGCACCAAAACTCAAACTCGCTCCCACTCCGGGACAGACAATTGGTCCGTTCTATGGTTACGCTCTGCCGTTTGAAAAAGACAACGAGCTAGTTAACCAAGCGAACCCGAACTCGGTACGACTCCACGGCGTCATTACCGATGGCAAGGGCGAAGTCATCCCCGATTCATTGCTTGAAATTTGGCAGGCAGACGAGAACGGAAACGTGATTTCCCGCGATGGTTCGCTAGTTCGTGACGGGTACACCTTCACCGGTTGGGGCCGCACCGCGGTGGATAACGTTGGGCATTACACCTTCACTACGGTCAATCCTGGCGCTACCGAAGAAGGCAAAGCCCCGTTCATCATGCTCACCGTCTTTGCTCGTGGACTACTCAACCGACTGTTCACCCGCATCTATCTGCCGGAGGACACCGCAGCCCTGGCCGCGGATCCGTTGTTGTCTTCCTTGACCGAAGAGCAGCGCAAGACCTTGATCGCGACTCGCGAAGAAGACGGCTCATTACGTTTTGATATTCGCCTGCAAGGTGAGCACGAAACAGTGTTCCTCTCCTACCCACGCGAGAGTTAAGCACCAATTACAGACCCCGTGTCAGCGCTGTCGCACCCGAAAAAATCGGTGCGGGAGCGCCCACGGGGTTTTGCCCGTTGTCGGGCACTAAAGTTTGAAGTACAGCCAGCAAAGAATTGAGAGATGGATGAACAGCGTGGATTACGGTGTACTCGCTCCAGCTTGGGCCGGTACAAATGCTGCAACCACCGCTAGCGATGTGGCTTTTGTTCAAGCCATGCTAGATGTTGAAGCGGCCTGGGTGAAAGTGCAAGCCGAGGTGGGGTTGTGCACCACTGAAGAAGCACGGTTCGTTGCCGAAGTCGCCAAGGTCTCCCGCTACGATCTGGTGTCCTTGGCTGCTAAAACCCCGGATGGCGCCAACGCGCTAATCCCCCTGTTGTCCATGATGCGCGCACTGCTAGTGGAAGACGGAGCCTCCCATACAGCCGGTACTGCGCTACACCGCGGTGCCACCAGCCAAGACATTATCGATTCAGCACTGATGCTCGTGGTCTCACGAACCTTACAGACCACGCTGACAGATCTTCGCCAGATAACTCGCGGCCTAGCTACTTTGGCCGAGGAGCACCGCGAGACAGTGTGCATTGCTCGCTCACTGACCCAGCATGCACTGCCGACCACCTTCGGCTGGAAGGCAGCCAGCTGGCTGTCGGCAGTGCTCAGCGCCGAAGCTGGATTGCAGCAGGCGGAGCAACATCTTGCCCTACAGTGGGGTGGCGCGGTAGGTACGCTCGCTTCGCTAGAGCAGCTACTTGCCAAACATCCGGAAGTTAAGACCAGCTCCGCAGAGTTGAGCAGCAAGCTCGCAGGCGCTCTGGGCCTAAAAGATGTCGGCACCCCTTGGCATACCAACCGCATGCCAATCCTCCAGATTGGTTCGGCGTTGGCAAGTACCGTGGCAGCTTTAGGTACCTTTGGCGCCGATGTGCTCACCGCCTCACGCCCGGAAATTGCTGAGCTTTCCGAACCACGCGAGGCCGGTAAGGGCGGCTCATCGGCTATGCCGCATAAACAAAACCCGGTACGTTCGCTGTTGTTGCGCAACGCTGCGATCAGCGCCCCGGGATTAGTCGCAACCTTGTTCAGCGCCGCGGGTACCGCGGTTGATGAACGTCCCGACGGAGGCTGGCACTCCGAATGGCAGGCGCTACGCGAACTGCTGCGTTTAGCATCCGGGGCCGCTCATCACGGTGCGGTACTGGCCCTTGGGCTCCAGGTCAATGCATCTTCCATGCAACGCAATCTCCGTCTGAGTGGCGATGCGATCATGTCCGAACGCGTTTCCTCGGTGGCCGCAGGATTAGTCAGCGGAGGCAAAGCCGCCATTCAAGCATTAGTTCGACGTTCGCTGACCGACCAAGTCAGCCTCGGTGAACTATTGCGTCTAGAAATCCCCAGCACCGTGCTTTCAGACAAAGAACTCTCCGAATTACTTGATCCTGCCGGGTACCTCGGTGCCGCGGATCGTTTCACTACAACCGTTCTCGCCGATTATTCGGCACGGAAGGAATTATGGCAGTCCCACAGCTAACCCCCTCATTGCTACACACCAACAAGGAGCTCCCAACGCTCATCGCAGGTCCTTCATTGGGCACCGCGGCCTTGCCGCTTTGGGGGCCAGCCGTACCGTATCTGAAAGAGCACTTCCAGGTCGTCGCTTGGGATCTGCCTGGCCACGGTGAAAGCAAGCCTTCCACCGAAGCGTTCTCCTTGGGTGAGCTGGCCTCCGGCGTAATTGCCATGATTGATGCGCTACGCGCAGATGATGTCATCACCGAAGGCTCCAAACTGTACTACGCCGGCGTTTCGGTAGGTGGCGCTACCGCACTGCAACTGGCAGTGGACTACCCGGGCGTCTTTGATGGCATTTCATCCATCTGCTCTGCAGCGAAGATTGGCACCCCCGAAGGGTGGACCGAACGCGCTGAACTGGTAGCAAAGGCAGGAACCCCCACCATGGTTGCTGGGTCCGCCCAGCGCTGGTTCGCTCCAGGATTCATCGAGAAGAACCCGGTGGTCTCCACCGACCTGCTTCACAGTCTGCAGGATGCGGATCGTTTCGCATACGCCCATGCCTGCGGTGCTTTGGCCGGATTTGATGTGCGTGAGCAATTGGCCTCGACCACCGATCCGATCATTGCGATCAATGGTGCTCAGGATCAGGTCTGCCCACCGGCTGATGCACAATTCATTGCCGAGCACGCCCCCAAGGGTACTGCGGCGGTCATTGATTCCGCGGCTCACCTTGCACCTGCTGAAGCCCCCGAAGAAACGGCGGCTTTGCTGGTCGATTTCTTCACCTCCAACTAGAGAAGGTCTAAGTCTGATGTCAGATTCTCAGCGCCAGCCTGGCGACACTTATGATGCGGGCATGGTCGTGCGCCGCGAGGTACTCGGCAGCGAACACGTAGATCGCTCCACCAATAACTCGAATGAATTCACCGACGAATTCCAGGAAATGATCACCCGCTATGCATGGGGCACCATCTGGACCCGTGACGGATTGCCGCGCACCACCCGCAGCGCCATCACGCTAACCGCCATGATTGCCGGCGGCTACTGGGAAGAGCTGGAAATGCACGTACACGCTGCTCTGCGCAACGGCATGATCGCCGATGAAATCAAGGAAGTCTTTTTGCAGTGTGCAATTTACTGCTCGGTGCCTGCCGCGAATGTGGCGTTTAAGATCGGCAAAAAGGTCTTGGACGAGTACGCCGAGCAAGAAGCCAAGTAACAACGTTTCCTAAACATCCAAAACCGGTGCCCCCGAATGAATCAGAGGATTCCTTCGGGGGCACCGATATTTCACCTAGTAAGGCTCAGCCACGTGCTGAAATCAGCGACTTCCCGAGCCAGTCGCGTTCGACCTCGTTGAGCGCACGTGAGGATTTACCATCTTGCGCCAACGGAACCATCACCGTCGTTGAGTCGAAGACCGGCTGACCTTCTTGGTAACCGATTCCGCGCACGGTAAAGGATTTGTTTCCCACGCGGCTAATCCCCATACGGATCAGCATTTCTGGTTGGTAATACAGCGGACGCAGATATTCGATATTGATCGAGGCCACGACCGTGCCATATTCAAAACGTCCGGTGTTGCCGTCTTCGCGCGTCCACCGGATTCGTGCCTCTTCCATCAGCGTGACGATACGGGCGTTGTTAACATGCCCAAGGGCGTCCTGATCAGACCAGCGAAGTTGCAATAGTACTTCGGTTGCTGCGGCTAAATCCTGCTGGCTTGGTTCACTCATATCATCCATTTCATCAAAATTTGGCCATCGCACCTAGTTGGGTGACGTGTTGCTTTGCGACAGTTTCCTTAAGAACGAACCCAACGACGATCTTCGTTGTTCGCGTCGAGTAAGTTCCAAATGTCAGGCTCCGCATAGAATCTCAGCTCATCGGTGAACCAGTAGGTCTTATCGGGATCCCAACCGGCAATCACGGTGGCAAACTTTTCGTCGACCTCCAAACATTCCCCGGCGAGCGCCAAATAGCCGGCGATGCTTAGATGTACGCCGTCATAGTCTTGGGCCACCGCAAGCCAGTCCGGCATCATCCATGCTCCGTCGCGTCCGGTGGTCCGATACCAATCGTGGCGTTTGTGGGCGGTGACCTCGACACCGTAGCTGCGGCATAGTTGGACCCAATCGTTGGCTGTCAAGATTTCTAAAACTTTGACAGAAGGAAGAACGCTAGCTTTCCGTGCGACTGCTTGCTCCCAGTTGAAGGCATCTTCCACGCAGCTCACCCCTATTGGTTGGTGGTTAGTGAACACCCCTGTGGTTGCCCGCAAGTCCCAGCTAGGCTTGGACCACCATTCGCCTGAAATCATGGCGGTGACCGGTGTTGGCTTTTCTGCGCGCGCACGTGCCTCGGTGAGGATCAGGTTCTCTTTCCACCGACGGAGTTCGTCAAAAACATTTGGCTCGATGCTCGTCACCGAGCCAGCAGGATCAGGCTGGTCAAATTCCACATGAAACTGTGTGCGCAGATCAACTGGGGCTAGCCACTGCTGCGTGAAACCAGAGGCCACAATATGCTCGGCAACCCGATGCAAGGCGTTGCGCAGCGCGGGTGCAACCAAGAGGGTGTCCTCCCCATCTGGTTCTTGCCAGTATCTGGCATGGCCAACTGAGTCCTCTAACGCTTTTTGTAGGAGTCCTTCGGTCACCGGCAGCAGCTTCGTGATACTAATCAGCCTGCCAAGCTCCTCCACACTCACGCGAACGGTTCGTCCTACTTCCGCGCCCGGGCCAAACATGACCACCGAATCACCACGAGTTACCTCCACTTGATAAGACGCATGGAACATTGCCGAAACTAATGGATGCTCTTCGACACTGGACAGCGTCTGGTCTTCGCTGTCCAAGGTAAATTGCCAAAGCAAACGCCGTCCCCGCCGGCCACTGAGCAATAGTTCTACTAAATCCATAGCTGACCCCTACGTTCGACGAATCAAAACGATAAATCTTCCCAAGACATCTAGTTAGTTTTAACGCGATTGATTATTTGAGATTACCCCAGTGCTCATTGCTATTTACCTCCGGCTGACAATGTTGGCACTGGCTGGCCAACAGACCGGTCGATTGTCACTACCCCGGAGGAACGTTCGTGAAATCACTCGCTCAACCCGGCAAGACCAATCGTTTCACCCCGCTACGGATCACCGCAGGTTCGCTTGTCATTCTCGCAACCTCCGCAGCGCTCACCGCAGCGAATTCAGCACCCGTTCCAGAACAAGCCAACACCGCAGCCGCCAGCTGGGAAAGCAGCGCTTACCGTGGCCACGTCGAAGTCATTCCTGCTGACACCGAACAGCCAAATAAAACACCACGAACCATCGACGGCATAGTCTTCGATGATCAAAATCGCAACTCTCAGCGGGACGCTAACGAACCCGGAAGACCCGGAGTTACCGTGTCCAATGGACGCGAGGTGAGAACCACCGATGCTCAAGGACGCTATGAACTGCCAGCATTTGAGAACATGACCATGTTCGTCACCCAACCGCGTGGCTATCAAGTTCCGGTCGATGAACATAACGTCGCACAGTTCTTCTATACTCACCTTCCCCAAGGGTCACAGGAGCTCAAATACGGCGGGATCGCGCCAACCGGTCCGTTACCTGAAGCCGTCAATTTCCCGCTCACCCAAAGCTCTGACACCCAATCTCCCGAGCAAAGCTGCCTGATCGGCGCGGACGTACAGACCTACAATCACAAAGAAGTTGAGTTCGCCCGCAACGGTGTCTTCACCGATTTGGCACAGCGCACGGATTACACCGGATGCGGGGCACTATTCATCGGGGATCTGGTGGGTGATGACCTATCCATATTTTCCCAGACTCGCGAGCTAACCTCCATGCTCAACGGACCGGCACGATTCCTTCCCGGGAACCACGACATCGACTACGACGCCCTCGACGGGGAGCACGAATTTGATAGCTTCCGCGCCCAGTTTGGGCCAGAATATTACTCCTACGACACTGGAAAAACACATGTCGTTGCGCTGAGCACCATTGCCTACCCCACCAAGGTTCCAGCCAAAAAGGGTGACTACACCTATGACCTTGGTGAACAACAACTGGACTGGTTGCGCGCCGACATTGCAAAGGTTCCAAAGAATAAGGCCATTGTCTTAGCCGGGCACAGCCCCTTATTAGAATTCTTCTACAGCGATGAGCACACCACCAAACAGATCAAAGAAATCTATAAGATCCTCGAAGGCCGCGAAGTTGTTTCCCTCGGTGGACACACTCACATGTCGGAGAATTTACGTGCCGGTGATTTGATGGCCGGATGGCAGGATGAAGTGGGCGACGCTGGGTTGCCGTTCACCCATCTGACGGTCCCCGCGGTTTCCGGGCAATGGTATGACGGCCGGGTTACCGACAATGGTTATCCAACGTCCATCCAGCGTGACGGTACCCCACCCGGAGTCTTGACCCTAGATATCAAAAACACCAAGATCACCGAGCGCTTCACGGTGACCGGCGGTGATACTTCAAAGCAGATGTCCCTGGGACTTAACACCCCGCTCTACCGCACGTGGTACGAGCAAAACGTCACCAAGCCACGCGGCACCGTGAACGCATTGGAAGATCCACTGTCGGTCAGCCAAGTAGATCTGTCCAAGGACACCTGGCTCACCACAAACTTCTGGATGGGAAGTACCGGTTCAAAGGTCGAGGTAAGCCTTGATGGCGCAGCATCAGCCACTGCTCAACGTACCCAGCAATTGAATGGTGAACGTCCCCGCGTAGGCGCCGAATTCTCCGACCCGGTAGCTATTGCCGAACAGTTCGTACACGGTGGCGGATTGGCCGAGAAAACCACCCACCTATGGCGGTTTGAAGTACCTTCGGACCTAGCGGTGGGTTCGCACACGGCAACGGTGAAGGCCACCGATGTCCATGGACGTAGCTTCACCGACCAGCTGACCTTCGAAGTCACTTCGTAAGCGACCGCAGTTCTTGGCGGTGCCCGCTTTACCCAGCTGGGCACCGCCATATTTATGACTCATAGGCTCCCTATCGAGACCTTAGACCCTTGGCACGCATAGGATGAAACCATGCGTATTGCTATCTTGGATGACTATCAGAACGCGGCTCGTGACTTCGTGGATTTTGACGGACTGGCTGCCGAACTTAATGCCGAGCTCACGGTGTTCACCGAGCACCTTGGCCATGAAGACGACGCGGTCTGTGCCGCGTTATTACCATTCGACGTCATCATAGCGATGCGCGAGCGCACCCCATTCACTCGGGCACGCTTCGAAAAATTACCCAACCTTAAAATGCTAGTTTCTACCGGGCGACGTAACGGCTCGATTGATTTGGCTGCTGCAGGACTACACAACGTGCTCGTGTCCCACACCGGGTATTCACCAACCGATGCGGTGGAACATACCTGGGCCTTGATCCTTGCCGCCGCCCGCAGACTCGACGTGGAGCTGTTCTCTGCGCAGAATCCGCACGATAAGGCAAAGCCTTGGCAGTCCACCTATGGAATGGGATTGGCAGGCAAAACCCTTGGCGTCTACGGCCTAGGTAATCTTGGTTCGCGCGTGGCCAAGGTCGGTCTTGCCTTCGGTATGCGCGTTATTGCGTACAGTCAGAATCTGACTAAAGCTCGGGCCACCGAGGTGGGTGTTGAGCAGGTCTCGGAAGCTGAGTTCTTCGCAACTAGCGATGTACTGACCATCCATCTGAAGCTTTCCGAGCGAAGCACTGGAGTAGTCGGTGCCAAGCAACTGTCTTGGATGAAACCCGAGGCGATTTTGGTGAACACCTCGCGTAGCCGCATTGTTGACACTCAGGCCTTGATATCTGCATTAGAAAATCAGTTACTTCGTCTTGCTGCGCTGGATGTCTTTGATGTGGAGCCACTACCGGAAGCCGATCAGCTTTCCCGTACCCGAGGGCTGATCGCTACACCGCATATTGGTTATGTGACCGCCGAACAGTTTGAAATGTTCTATCAGGATTCGGCTGAGAATATTCGTGCGTGGGCTAAGGGTTCACCGATCCGCGTGATGGGTCTCTAAGCACGGGTTTACGAGGCACGAAGTAGAAGTGCAAGATTGCAACTACCGCGGCCCAAGCGGCACCGATCAGCAGTCCTACCACTACGTCTGATACCCAGTGGTGCCCAATGTAGATGCGCGATGCGCCCATGGCGAGTATAAAGAGGGCCGCGATGATGCTGATCAGGTATGCGTATCTTTGCAGACCATAAACAATGGCTAGATAGCTGGCAATGCCAATTAGCGCGGCCGCGTTGAGTGTATGCCCGCTGGGAAATGAATAGGATTCTGGGGGTGCTGGTCCACCGGGGATCCCCTGCGGACGGATGACTTGAAGGCTTGCTTTGAGAATGACCGTAAGCAACACCGAGACCAGCGCGGTGAATGCAACAGTCGCCAAGGGCCATACACCGCGCGTCCACCAACAAAGTAATCCAGTCAGCACAAGCATGATCATCGTCATCCCGGGGGTAGAACCCCAGAAATATAGGAAGTCCGAAGTACCTTGTAGTGCTGGAATTTGATGATCTAAAACCCACTGGTATGTGGGTTGGTCCATATCTTTAGCCCAGCCACCGACGTGCAAGGAAACTAGCACTCGTCGAGTGAAAAAGAACATCGCAACCACAAGACCAAAAATGATCCATAATATTTGTGTGCCACGAGGCTTGTGTCCCTGACGGAAGTTCCACGACGATCTCATAACTTCCATCGTAGTGGGCACGTTGGTACGCAACTTCCGCCACGAGCTATACGGAACAATAGAACCATGACGATCAAGATATTGGCCATCGGCAAAAAGCATGAGTCCTGGGTAGATGAGGGAATTACTCGCTACGAAAAGCGCCTGAAGAAGCCTTTTGACCTGTCATGGCAGTTGCTTAACCATTCTTCGCGTGAAAATGATGCGGCACGTATCGAAGAATCGGCACGAATCCTCGCGAAGATCGATGACCGCGATTTTGTGGTGTTGCTCGACGAACGTGGCAAAAACGTGGACTCCCCCGCGTTGGCGAATACACTTCGAGCTCCAATAGATTCTTCACGCAATGTCGTCATCATCATTGGCGGGGCCTACGGGGTGGACGCTTCGGTTCATCAGCGAGCGAACTTTGAGTGGTCCTTGTCCAAGCTGGTCTTCCCGCACCAGCTGGTGCGACTTATCCTCACCGAGCAGCTCTATCGGGCCCAAGACATTCTCGCCGGCGGCAAGTACCACCACGTTTAGACACTACTCTTGACTTTCCATTAAGGAAAGACAAGACTTTCCGTAATGGAAAGTGAGAAAGTCATGACTAATGAGCAGGAACAGATCGATAAGCTGACTGCAGCTGAACTTTTGACAACCGCTGATCGAGCTACTCACACGGTGGTTTCGACTGACGGTTCGACCCGTGTCTTCCTGCTCGTATATGCCTTCATCGCCAGCACAGTGCTGAGCCTTGCGGACGTTATCTCAGGAACCGCCCTCCTGTGGCTGGCAGCTTTAATCCTCCCGGTACTGCTGGTGCAATTTTTTTCGACACGAAATCGAGTCAAGGCTCGCCCTGTACTCGATGGTTCAGCTACCTACAGCTGGTATTTCTTTCTGGGATTAATCGCCGTAGCCTGCTTACGCATGTGGACCGCCGTGGACCTTGGCGCTATCGGAGCCAAATGGATCATCTCCTGCTTTATTCTGTGGCAGCTGCTCTCCTCCGCGCAACGAGCGTTGGATAAGGATCGAGTGCAGGACGCTCTGGAGCGATCCGTGTGACTAGCTAAGTTCCCTCACATTCAAAGCTTCCGCATCAATCCACAAAGAGGAGCCCACCATGAACCCGGCAGCACAGAATCAGCCAGCTCATGACGCTAAAGCACTTCTCGCTCAAGCCGAGGAAGCATCCACTGCCAGCGTAAGTGCTACAGAGCCACCACGCGGTTTATTACTTAGCTTGGCATTGATCTGTGCAGCCATCTTCTCACTTCACGGAGTCATCAACTCAGCACTGTGGTACTGGTCTTTGTTACTTTTCTTGGCCCCGTTGGTTTGGTACATCTATTGGTCTCGCAAGCGCGCAAAATCCCGGCCAGCGCTCAATCACTCCGGCAAATACATGCTTGGCGTTTGTCTCATGATGGCCGGGATGCAATTCAGTAATTTCTGGATTCCGCAGACCTGGTTGTTTGTCGCACTCAAGTTCATGACAGTATTCGCTGTGCTTAGCACCGCATTGTGGGTCATGCGCCGGGAAACGATCACTTCGCGCATCAAGGACGGAAATGAACAAGCAAGCTAATGAGGCACGCTTCGACGAGCTGATCCATGCACCGATTAGGCTGCGCATCTGCGCCAGCCTTGCGCCCGTGCAATGGGCAGAGTTCGCGTACCTCCGTGATGCTTTGAACGTTGCAGACTCCGTACTCAGCAAACATCTGAAGCAACTTACCGACACCGGTTATATCCAAATCGAACGATTCACCAAGCTAGGCCGCAGCCATATGCGAGTCTCCTTAACCAGGCCCGGTCGGGACGCCTACGTCGGACATGTGGCAGCCTTACGTGAAATTACGGCTGGCGAATAATGCCACTTCTTGTCGGTCCCCACAACGTAGTATCAATTCCATGAACGAGATTCTTTCCAGGTTTGGCGCAGCGACCCGTCAATGGTTCACTGACGTTTTCTCCGAACCAACGGCGGCCCAAGTAGGCGCCTGGGAATCAATCTCCAGCGGCCACCACACCCTGGTCATTGCGCCCACTGGTTCGGGTAAAACCCTGGCGGCGTTCCTCTGGGCATTGGACCGGCTTCACCAAGCCGAAGTTCCCAAACCAGCGCTGCCAGGGCTGGAACCCGAAACCACCCAAGGCTCCGGCGCCGGCACTAAGGTACTTTACATTTCACCGCTGAAGGCTCTGGGGGTGGACGTTGAACGCAACCTGCGTTCCCCACTGGCCGGAATCCGCGCCACAGCGCATGACTTGGGAATCTCTCAACCCTCGGTTTCGGTGGGTGTACGCTCCGGGGACACTCCCCCGAACGTGCGCAGACAGTTGCTAAAAAACCCGCCGGACATTCTGATCACCACACCCGAATCTTTGTATCTGATGTTGACCAGCCAGGCACGGCAGACCTTGACGAATGTGCACACCATCATCATCGATGAGGTGCATGCAATCGCTAGTTCCAAACGCGGCACCCACTTAGCTTTATCTTTAGAACGCCTCGATTCATTATTGTCGGTGCCTGCCCAACGCATTGGGCTTTCGGCCACCGTCGAGCCGCCCGAAGAAGTAGCTCGATTCCTTGCAGGTTCTGCGCCAGCAAATATTGTGCGCCCAAAATCCACCAAAAAATGGGAACTAGCGGTCCGCGTTCCGGTAGAAGATATGACAGACCTGCCGGCTGCGGCAGGTGCCCACGACCTCGGTCCTGGTTCCTCTCCCACCGCGGGGGCAAGCATCTGGCCGCATGTGGAGAATCAACTCGTTGATCTGGTTCTGGCCAACCACTCGACAATTATCTTCGCGAATTCGCGCCGGTTAGCCGAAAGGCTCACCGGTAGGCTCAACGAGATCTACGCCGAACGTGAGGGGTTTTCAGCCGAGAATACTTCCGGTACAACTCCCGCGGTAATGATGGCGCAAGCCGGATCCTCCGCGCCCAGCGACCCGCAAGCCCCACTGCTCGCGCGAGCGCACCACGGTTCGGTATCTAAAGATTCTCGAGCCCAAATCGAGGAAGACCTCAAACTCGGTAGGCTACGCGCGGTAGTTGCCACCAGTTCACTGGAACTGGGTATCGATATGGGACTAGTTGATCTGGTCATTCAGGTCGAATCCCCCAACTCCGTCTCCTCCGGATTACAACGTGTCGGACGTGCCGGACACCAGGTGGGTTCCGTGTCCAAGGGTATTTTCTTCCCTAAACACCGCGCAGATCTGCTCTCCACCGCGCTTGTAGTCACCCGCATGCGAGATGGCGCCATTGAAAAAATGGTGATCCCAGCCAACCCGTTAGATGTGCTGGCCCAACAAACGCTCGCAGCGGTCGCCATGGATGAACTAAACGTCGAGGCCTGGTTTGATACGGTTCGCCGGGCCGCCCCCTACCAGCAGCTGCCACGCAGCGTCTACCTCGCCACCTTAGATATGCTCTCGGGTAAGTACCCTTCTGATGAGTTTGCCACGTTGAAGCCACGACTTGTCTGGGACCGTGACGCTGGAACTCTCACCGCACGCCCCGGAGCCCAACGCCTTGCGGTGATTTCCGGTGGCACCATCCCGGACCGCGGACTATTCGGTGTATTTCTCGCCGGCTCGGAAGATGACAAAGCCCCTAAACGAGTGGGCGAACTCGACGAAGAAATGGTCTATGAATCTCGGGTGGGAGACGTCTTCGCGCTCGGAGCTACCAGCTGGCGTATTGAGAACATCACCCACGACAGGGTGCTTGTCACCCCGGCCTTCGGCCAGCCAGGCAAACTACCGTTCTGGCACGGTGATGGGCTGGGCCGCCCGGTAGAGCTGGGCGCCGAGCTAGGTAAATTTACCGCCGGGCTGCTCGCCGAAGAACGCGGGGAGGCCGCCTCACGGCTGGAACATAACGGGCTGGACTCGTACGCCGCTAATAACCTGCTGAATTATCTAGCCGAACAACAACGCGCCACCGGTCAGGTGCCGAACCATCAAAACTTTGTCATCGAACGCTTCCACGACGAGCTGGGCGACTGGCGCGTCATGTTGCACTCCCCCTTCGGACTGGCCGTCCACGCACCGTGGGCCTTAGCGATTGGGGCCCGAGTACGTGAACGCTGGGGGCTAGACGCCTCAGCGATGGCCGCCGATGACGGGATTGTTTTGCGCATCCCCGCGATGGATGACGAACCGCCAGGGGCTGAACTCTTCGCGTTCGAAGCAGATGAAATCGTTGACGTGGTCACCTCCCAGGTAGCGAACTCGGCATTGTTTGCCGCCCGCTTCCGTGAGTGTGCCGCGCGTGCTTTACTACTTCCACGAATCAATCCCACCAAACGCACTCCCTTATGGCAGCAACGCCAACGCGCCAGTCAGCTGCTAGACGTAGCGCGTAACTACCCGGACTTCCCAATCATCTTGGAAACCGTGCGCGAATGCCTGAACGACGTCTATGACCTACCAGCGCTGCGTGAAATCCTCTCCCAAGTGTCTTCCCGCGCCATCCGGCTGGTGGAGGTACAAACAGAACTCCCGTCCCCATTCGCACAATCCTTGCTCTTTGGCTACGTGGCGCAGTTCCTCTATGAGTCTGATGCGCCTTTGGCTGAGCGCCGTGCCGCGGCACTTAGCCTTGACCCGGTGCTGCTTGGTGAATTGCTGGGCCGCAACGACGTTCGCGAGGTACTCGACGCACAGGTGATCGCGCAGCTTGGCGACCAGCTGCAACATCTAGCACCAACCCGTCGCTTCAGTGGGGTCGAAGGAGTGGCGGATCTGTTGCGTCTGCTCGGACCGATGAGCGCAGCCCAGCTTGCACTGCGCTTACGCCATCCGGAACTCGAGGATGAAGCACTTGATGAGCAGAGCGCGCGAATCCACGCCGAAGCTTTGGTCGCCACCCGCCGCGCATTCACCCTACGTTTGGGAGGCCAGCACTCTTACGCGGCCATCGAAGATGCCGCTAATCTTCGTGATGCTTTAGGCACCCCACTACCTACTGGCATTCCCGCCTCATTCTTGGAACCCGCAACACAGCCGGTTCAGGATTTGGTCTCTCGGTATGCGCGCACGCACACGCCTTTCACGGCCGGCGAATTAGCAGCAGCATTGGGGCTCGGTGTGGCGATGTTGCGTCCGGTGATGGACCAACTCGTGGCCGCCGGACGATTATCGCTAGGAGCTTTCCGTCCCTTAGAGCTAGTCCCGGAAGGTGTTTCCGGGGATGAATATACCGATATTCAGGTTTTGCGCACTATCCGCACCCGCTCGTTAGCGGCTTTACGTGCCGAGGTGGAACCGGTAGACCAAGCCACCTATGCCCGGTTCTTGCCCGCCTGGCAGCAGGTCGGCTCCCAGCTGACCGGAAGCGATGGGGTCTACGAAGTGATTGCTCAATTAGCTGGCGCAGATCTTCCTGCCTCGGCACTTGAGTCATTCATTCTTCCAGCTCGACTACGCAATTATCAGAGTGCTTGGTTAGATGAATTAACCAGCTCTGGTGATGTGCTGATTTGTGGTGCCGGAGCCGCCGGAGGCAAGGACGGATGGCTATCCCTACACACCGCCGAGCATGCAGCGCTCACCCTTCCCGGAGGAAATACCAGCGAGTTGAGCGCGCTGGACTTAAAGGTGCTGAATTCATTTCAAAGTACCGGTGCATATTTCACCGAAGAAATTGCGGCGCTACTACAGCACAGCGAAGAGGCTCCACCAAGCAATCAAGAAATTACCGAGTCCTGTTGGAACTTGTTCTGGGCCGGTTTTATCTCCCCGGACACGCTCACCCCGGTGCGTGGTTATCTTGCCGGTGGCAGCACCGCGCATAAAATCGCTAAGCCGGCCCCACGTGCACGCGCGGCAAGACTTAACAGGCTGTCAGGGTTAAACCGTTTGGCTCGCGAACAAGCAGGGCAGTCCGCTCGTTCGCTGCGTGGTGGTGCAAGGTGGGCTTTACTCCCGTCTCCTGTCACAGACCCGACCATCGCCGCCCATGCCACCGCCGAGGTGCTCTTAGAGCGCTATGGGGTACTCACCCGGGGTTCGGTTGCTGCCGAAGCGGTGCCCGGAGGATTTGGCCAGCTCTACCGGGTGCTGTCCAAACTCGAAGAAGCGGGCCATGCCCGCCGCGGATACTTCATCGAGAAGCTCGGCGCCGCCCAGTTCTCCACTTCTAACACCATCGACCGGTTGCGCGGTTTTGTGTTGCCAGATGATCCACGCCGCAAATCCACTGCCACTGTTTTAGCTTCCACTGACCCGGCAAACCCCTATGGTGGAGCATTACCTTGGCCGGTGGGCGATACCGGGCACCGGCCGGGGCGTAAAGCTGGTGCTTTAGTCGGATTTCTCGATGGTTCGCTCTGCTTCTATTTGGAACGTGGAGGCCGAACCGTACTAACCTTTGGTGAGCATTCAGAAGATGCGTGGCAGCTACTTGCCTCTGAACTGGTGACGACGTTGCGCACCGCAAAGGTAGACAAGATTGCCATTGCCACGGTCAACGGCGAATCGGTCAGTTCGCATCCGTTGGCCGCGCCGCTACTTGCCGCCGGATTTTATTCCACCCCGCAAGGCATCCGGTTCCGCCGGTAGCCACCACAATTTCAGGAGTCCTCATGCCCGAAGGTGATTCCGTCTATCGAGCCACTGCTCGGTTGCATCTAGCCTTGGCCGGCCACAAGCTACTACGCAGTGACTTTCGAGTTCCTCAATTAGCCACGACAGATCTCAGCGACTATACGGTTGACGCGGTCCGCCCGCGAGGCAAACACCTGCTGATGCGCCTAGTGCCACCTTCCGATAGCGATTTTGAACCGGTGACCCTGCATTCTCATTTGCTGATGGAGGGCCGCTGGGATGTATATTCCCCTGCCGAACGGTGGAAACGTCCAGCGCACACAGCCCGAGTCGTGCTCTATACCGAATCTGCCACTGCCGTCGGTTTTGATATTGCTCAGGTGGATTTGATTCCCACCGACCACGAGCAAGACCTAGTCGGCCACCTTGGACCAGATCTCTTAGGCGCTGATTGGGATCCAGAGCAGGCGAGAAAGAATCTGTTGGCTGACCCCGAGCGAAGCATTGGCGACGCCTTGTTGGACCAACGGTTGTTAGCTGGAATCGGTAACGTATACCGGTGCGAAGTGCTGTTTCTGGCCAGGACCCACCCTTTGACGCCGGTAGGCAGACTCAAGGATTTAGCGCGGATCATTGAGCTCTCCCACCGGCTGCTGCAGGTGAACAAAGATCGAGGTAGAAGAGTTACTACTGGAGATCCACACAGTAGAGAGCCACTCTGGGTTTACGGGCGTGCAGCAAAACCGTGTCTGCGTTGCGGAACTAAAATTCAACTGTTTAAACTCGCCGCGCAGAATACTGGGCAAGAACGAGACTGCTATTACTGCCCCGCGTGCCAGGAAATGAAAGAATAGCCCTTATGGCTATGCTCTCCCCACTCCCGGTACGTAACGGCGTCAACGCAACACGTTTGCGTGTGCCCAAGGACGGGCCGTGGGATACCGTCGCAGACTACCTGTTAGAACGCTTCGGCCATGTAGATCCGGAAGGTCTCATGCGTCGTTTTGATAAGCAGGAGATCGTTGGCCTCGGTGGGGTTCCATTAAATATCAACACCACACTGGGCGAGCACGAGTTCATTTGGTATTACCGCTCGTTGCCGGCGGAAACTCCGATTCCCTTTGAAGCAAAAATCTTGCATCAAGATGAGCACCTCATTGCCTTGGACAAACCCCATTTCTTGCCTTCCACTCCGGGCGGTCGGTTCATCCAGGAATCCGCGTTGGTCCGTCTGCGCAACCAAGTAGGGAACCCCGATCTGGTTCCCATGCACCGATTAGACCGAGCCACCGCCGGGGTGATCTTGTTCGCGGCAAACCCGCAAACTCGCGGTGCATATCAAATGCTTTTTGAGAATCGAAAAATCTCCAAAAAATATCAGGCGGTCGTTGCCCTAGAGCCTGGGGCAGATCTAGAGACCGGTCGGGTGCTGGAAGCTAATGGAGAGCACCCCAACGTGCGCACTGCCCAAGAATTACATGCGCTATTGCAGTCAATGCCTCTGGTCTTTGAAAACCGGATGGCCAAGCTCAAGGGCCAGCTTCGTTCCTCAGTTGAAGAGGGCGTACCCAACGCACAAACTAAAATTTCTGTGGGCGCCATCGGTACTAGCAAAGGTCATCATGCTGGCTTGAAAGTTGCCATGATGGAGCTAGACCCGCTTTCGGGCAAAACCCACCAGTTACGTGTCCATCTAGCATCTCTGGGGCTGGGCATCATCAATGATGCGTTCTACCCGCGGCTGTGGGATTTGGCTCCAGATGACTACTCGCGCCCATTGCAGCTGCTGGCCCACACAATTTCTTTTACCGACCCACTCACCGGAAAACCGCGTAGTTTCAGCTCGCAACAACGTCTAATAGAAGCGCCCTAGACCAAGCCCCTCTTCTAAAAGCCAGTGGATTATCCTAGGCTGTTGCACACACCTGACGAGTAGCGTCTGGGTTTTTGAAGCACACAGCTAAGGACGGTAACCGATGGCAGAGCCGCAGCCCACCGAGAATTTACGTTCGCTTGTGGACTCAGCCCAACAGGCTATTGCCGCGGCCTCACAAAAGCAGAGCCTGCAATTGCCCTACGCTGCTCCTGACCGTCGCCCTAATCCTGCAGTAGAGACCTTTGACAAGGTTCGTTCCGGACTTTTTGGACTAGCCGCAGTCCTGTTGCTGCTCACTTCCTTAAACGCTGCGCTGGATACCAGTTTTGATTCCTCAACAGATATTTTGAACACCTCGCAAATTTTGGCATTCATCTGGCCAGCTATTGCGGTGCTGATGATCGCCAGCGCCATTTATTCGGCGTTGCCTCATCAGCTTTCCTCGCGGAGGCAACGAGCCATCACCGTCTATGGCCTCTCTGCCACAGCGTTGATGGCCTGCGCGCTGACCTTTACCGCCGGTTTTTTGCTTTGGCCAGGAGCGATACTTGCAACCTTGGCTACCGGCTTCGGGTTGTATGGAATGCTCCAAATGAATCGACAGACCGCACGCAATCATTTAGAGCGCATTGCCACCGATCTACCCGTGAGCTTATTCAGTGGCTTTTCGTTGGTATTCACCGTGCAGCTGTGGCTCTCTGCCGCCGGCTGGAACAGTCCAGGACACTTACTGCTGATCAGTATCGTAAGTGTTGCTGTGACACTATTGGCAGTAGCTTTCGCGCAGACAGAACGCGGCCGTCACGCCTTCGCCGCGGGTTTCGGCCTCGGCATGTTATCGGCCGCGTTCAGTGCTTGGCGCCAAGACAGCGCACCCTTGTGGTTTGCCGCGTTACTGGTCTTCATGACGATGATCGTCTTTATCTGTGCCGAAAGCCGACGCTTCCATATAGCTCACGCAGAACATCGAATCCAGCGCGGGCTTAGCGCGGAAGCTTAACGCGGTGCCATCCTGATGGCCCCATCAAGGCGGATCGTTTCACCGTTGAGCATTGGGTTAGCAACAATGTGCGCCACTAGGTCCGCGTACTCTTCGGGACGTCCCAGCCTGGACGGATGGGGCACCTGTGCACCTAACGAATCCTGAGCTGCTTGCGGCAATCCATCCATCATGGGCGTGTGGAAGATTCCCGGTGCTATCGTCATCACTCGAATTTGGTGAGTTGCCAGTTCGCGGGCCAGTGGAAGCGTCATTGCGGCTACCGCACCTTTAGAAGCTGCATAGGCGGGCTGACCAATCTGACCATCAAAGGCGGCCACCGATGCAGTATTGATGATCACTCCGCGTTCGCTAGTGCCGTTGGCGTCGACTACCGCTTCACTATGTGCCATAGCTTCGGCTGCCAGACGTACCACGTTGAAGGTACCGGTGACGTTAATTTCCAAGACCTTAGCGAACTTCTGCAGTGGTATAACGCCCTCGCGTCCGAGCACCTTACCTGGAGTGGCGACTCCTGCGCAGTTCACCACGGTTCTCAGGTGTCCTAGTTCGGTGGCTCGTTGCACCGCAGCAGCCACATCTTCTGCTTGGGTCACATCAGCCGGAACATAGCGAACGTTTGCAGCAATCTGGGCCGCAATTTCATCACCATCTTCACGAGGAAGATCCAGCACCACCACGTGCGTGGCACTCTCGGCAAGCTTTTGTGCTGTGGCTCGTCCCAGACCGGATAGTCCTCCGGTGACGAGCGCGACGGTATCTCGCAGTTCCATCAAATCCCCTTTTGAGCGTTGTTGACGTGAAATTTAGCCTAACTGCCGCTGGAAGATTTGAGAAGTATCCGTTAGTTGAGATGGCCAAACGCCGAGGACGTTGTTGGTTCCTTACCCGTTGCGCAAGATCCTCAATGAATACCGGCGCAGACCCCTGCCAGGCAGGTTAACCAAAAAAATTGGCGGTCAGAAGTTTAGCTTCCGACCACCAATCACATGGTTAGGCTAGCTTTGCGCGAACAAGCGTCGAGAGAGTCTTACCGTCGTAACGACCAGCGACCTGAGCATTGATTAGCTTCATTGCGGAGCCCATATCTTTCATGGTCAGCTCACGCTCGGCAGATAACTCAGCCATTACCGAATCAACGATCGAACGAGCCTCATCATCACTCAGTGCCTGAGGTAAATATCCTTCGAGGAATGTTGCCTCGGCGATTTCAGCCGCAGCTCGATCGGAGATTCCCTTTTCGGTGTAGGTCTTCGCGGTTTCATGACGGTTAGCAACCTGTTTGCGGATGAGCGCTTCCACCTCGGCGTCGTTTAGTTCCGTAGGAGTTTTGCCAGACTTTTCACGAGTTTCAATTTCGCCCAAGACATTGCGCAAGGTGGTTAGTTCCATCTTGTTACCTGCCTTCAGCTGCATGATGCTGTCTGTTCGAAGCTGCTCTTTGAGTGACATTTTCTTTCCTATTCCTCGGAGTGAGACGCTGGTGTATACGTCAACACTATTCCTGTTCGTCAGGTATTTAGGTACTGCCATTAAAACTCGTACATGCGTAAGAGCGCGCTTCAGCCGTAAACACCTAAACCGCTCATTTGCATGAGCCAAGCAGCTTTTCCACCAAGCCAAGCTGTCTCAGTGGCGTCATGGATACCTAGCTTTTACTCAGACGGAAATGGCCACCAGCTTCCGGGAAACCCGCAAACCGATGGCCATTGGAACCGCCATAAAAATGGATTAGTGCATCGCCGGAGCATTTTCAGACTCTTGAGTCGCAAGCTCTTTTTTGCCACCCAGCAGGAATCCAATGACCAAGATACCCACGCTGCAGGCAGCTCCCACGAGGAAGCCTGGGGCGAAGCCCTCCACCGTTGCGACAAGCTTGTCACTTCCGGCAGCAAGCTTCGAAGCGGTGGTCGCAGCCACGACGCCGACTACCAACGCGGTGCCCATCGCGCCACCAAGCTGTTGCAGGGTTGAGAGCAGGGCCGAACCATGGGAGTGCAAGTGGTGTGGCAGTGGGTTCAGTGCCGTGGTGAAGGCCGGGGTGAAGATCAGTGCCATCCCGAGGCTCATTGCCAGGTGCAGGAGTACCAAGAGCCAGATTGGCGTGGTGGAATCCAGAATCAACGCGTAGGCAAACAACACCGCGGTGAGCACCAGCGCACCGGGAACTACCAGCGGTCGAGGCCCAACCTTGTCGTACATTCTGCCGACAAATGGGGCCAAAACACCCATCAATAAGCCTCCGGGGAGCATGATCAATCCGGTAGTTAGCGTCTCCATTCCAAGCACATTGGTGAAGAACATTGGAAGCAGAATGATCACGCCGAATAACGCCACCATAGCGAACATCATCAGCACCAAGGAGAGCGTGAAATCGCGGTAGGTCAGTGGGCGCAGGTCCAAAAGCGCTTTATCTTCGCGCTGCAATCGGCTCTGTAAGAAGGCGAATGCGGCCAAGCACAACACCGCAAGAATAAGGATTCCCACGTTTAGTACCGAGGCGCCACCGGCAGACAACCGGCTCAGTCCGAAGACTAGGCCACCGAAGCCCGGAACGGCCAACAAGATTGAAAGCCCGGAAAGTGGGGTCTTTGCCTGCCCGGATTCATTACCCAATCGTGGGGTGCCAATGACCAGCGCCAGGATAGCAATTGGGATGATCACGATGAACATGAAACGCCAGGACAGGTACTGCAGAATCAAACCGGACAGCGTCGGGCCAATGGCTGGTGCGACGGAAATGACGATAGACACGTTGCCCATCAGTACGCCGCGGCGTGCCGGAGGAACTAGGTCAAGAATTGTGGTCATCAGCAAGGGCATCATTACTGCGGTACCGCAGGCTTGGATGACGCGGGCTACCAGCAGTACGCCGAAACCTGGGGCTAGGGCAGCCAGCGTGGTGCCCAAGGCGAACAGGCCCATGGCCAATAGGAATACCTTGCGGGTGCTCAGCACCTGCAAGAGGAAGCCTGTCATTGGAATGACTACGGCCATGGTGAGCATGAAGATAGTTGCCAGCCACTGGATCGCGTCAGCGGTGACGTCAAATTCAACCATCAGCACAGGCAATGCCACATTCATGATGGTTTCGTTAAGGATGACCACGAAGCTAGATACGATCAGTACCGCAATCGTGGTGAAATTCTTTTTGCTCAAGCGCTCTGGGGCGTTCGTCAAGGCAGGACACTGCTTCCGAGAGAAGTCGGGGAGAGAAGCCGCCAAAATAGGATGAAACGGCTCAACTAATCCTACAGTTCGTCCTTTTAACGCACCAGAGCCGGTGGGGCCCATTGTCAGTGAATTACGCAACACAGCGGGAAGTGCACCACAGCGAAGCAAATATGTATGAAGATGGTTCTATGAATGTGCGTACGCCCGACCCTTATCCAGGCTGGCTCAACGAAGAAGATCTCTACGAAGCCCGCCAACGTCTTCCGATGCTCTATGTTGAAGCTATCCCCGTGCGCCTCGATCCGCTGGGCTATGTCAACGAGGTAGGTTTGCTCCTCACCGGCGATGAGTCGGGGCAGATGCTACGCACCTTCGTTTCCGGCCGTGTGATGTACCGAGAAACGATTCGGGCGGCGTTGATCCGCCACATCGAAAAGGATCTGGGCACCATGGTGCTCCCCCAACTCCCAGCCTCACCGGTACCATTCACCGTTGCTGAGTATTTCCCCTCGCCCAGTGAAACTGGGCTGACCGACGACCGTCAGCATGCCGTAGCGATGTGCTATATCGTCCCGGTGCGTGGCGAATCAACTCCGCGTCAGGACGCTCTCGAGCTGACCTGGCTCTCCCCTGCAGAAGCCCTGAGCGAAGACATCCAAGGTGAGTTCGCCGGGGGGCGAGAAAATATTCTCCGACAGGCATTAGCCCATGTCGGAATCAATATTTAAGTAGATTATTTTTGATCTTGCTCGGGAATACCTAGGCGTCGGCGCATGCGCGTGCCGAACCAGCTACCAACGAGCACGCCGAGGATGCCCACCGCGGAACCGATGACCGTTTCAACGACACGGTCATACATCACCGCGGTGGACAGCCCGGTGATCAGGCTGGTGCCTACCAGCGCTAGCGGGGTAATAAATACCTGAGCAAGGAAGTAGTTGCGCATTACCAGCATTTCGGCCAAGAACTGAAATAGCCCAATGAAGACCACGAGGATCCACATCGCTGGGTTCAGCACAATAAGTAACGCAATGAGCAACATGCCGGCCAGCGTGCCGAGCACACGGTGCACGCCACGACGTACACGCAGAGCCGTCGTGTGACCTGCCAGCGGCACCACAGCGGCGACCATTGCCCAATAATTGTGGCCGGCTTCAAGCTGACTGCCGATGATATTCGCTAATGCGCCAGCTACGCCGGCGGTGAGCACGTAGAACAAGCCCTCCCACCAGATCGCTTTGCGTACGTTATCTGACAAAGGTGGCAAGGGAGTGCGTTTCCACAGGCTTGACCACTGGCCTAAGGCGCCACTCGCACCGATGATCAGCGCCAGCAGAATAGTCGCAGCCGCAGCAAACATGGCTTCAGCAAATGGCGCCGGCTTAGCAATCGAGGCAATGGCGGCGAATGCGAAGATGTGAAACAGCGAGCCGCCTGGCCGCAAACGCAGGAATCCGGTGACCACCGAACAAATGCCGGCTATCAAGGTTGTAGCTCCGACAATCTGCCAGGCCTTGAGCTCGGGATTATCGTGGTCAATCCAGAAGTTTGAGGCGCACAACGCCAAACCGATCACGATAAAGAACAACAGGCCTGAACGGCTCTGCATGCGCAACCGATTCCAGTACCCATCAACACGACCGTATACTCCGGTGAACGCACCAAAGACGACAAAGACCATCAGGTCTAATCGGTTTATCAGTAACAAGAAGATCAACGGCGCGAAGACGCCGATACCTGTGCGTAGTCCGATCCAGTGATCTTTCCGAGCTGGACCCAAGGTCACCAAGGAACGTGCGGATTCCTTAAAATTTTGGAAATTCACTAGATCCTTCCGTCGTTTACGACACAGTGCTGTTAACTGTATTATTCGCCTTTGACCAAGTCGAACGCTAGGTTTTGGCTCACTTTTGGGCTGTCGTTTTCCTCACCCGGCACCTGATACGGCACACTGGTTACGTGTCCGAGAAGAACTTTAACCCCAGCACCCCGCATTCCCGCCAAGCCGAGTTCGGTTTTGAGGTGGGTACACGCCTGACCTCTCCGGAGGGTGAGCCGATGTTGGGCCGTACCGGCGTGATCAATACCCCGCACGGTCAAATCAAGACCCCTGCCTTTATTGCGGTCGGCACCAAAGCCACCGTCAAGGCGTTAACTCCGGTTCAGGTTGAACAGCTCGGCGCGCAAGCGGTGCTTGCCAATGCGTACCACCTCTACCTGCAGCCCGGTTCCGACATCCTCGACGAGGCGGGTGGCCTCGGGAAGTTCATGAGCTGGGAGGGACCTACCTTCACCGATTCCGGTGGTTTCCAGGTAATGAGCCTCGGCTCAGGTTTCAAAAAGGTCATCGATATGAAATCCGTGGATCAGTCTGGCCCGGATGATGCGGTTGCCCCCGGCAAGGAACGCCTAGCAAATGTTGATAATGATGGGGTCTGGTTCAAGTCCCATCTTGATGGCAGCAAACACCGTTTCTCCCCCGAAATCTCGATGAATGTCCAGCACCAGATTGGTGCCGACATCATGTTTGCTTTTGACGAGCTGACCACCTTACAGAACTCCCGCGGTTATCAGGTGGAGTCCCTGGAACGCACTCGGCTGTGGGCTCAACGTTGCATTGCTGAGCATTTTGCGCTGACCGATTCACGTGCGGGCAAAGAGTACCAAGCACTCTTCGGTGTGATTCAGGGTGCTCAATATGAAGATCTGCGCCGTAAGGCGTGCCAGGATCTCGGGGCAATGGCTTTTGACGGTTTCGGTATTGGCGGAGCCCTCGAGAAAGAAAACCTTGGCACCATCGTGGGTTGGTGTTCCGAAGAACTGCCAGAAAACAAGCCACGTCACCTGCTGGGAATTTCCGAGCCAGATGATATTTTTACGGCAATCGAGAACGGTGCAGACACTTTTGATTGTGTTTCTCCCACTCGCGTAGCCCGGAACTCCGCCTTCTACACGCCACACGGACGGTTTAACCTCTCCGGGGCCCGGTACAAGCGCGACTTCACCCCGTTGGTTGAAGACTGCTCCTGCTACACCTGCCAGAACTTCACGCGCGCTTACATTCACCACCTGCACAAGTCCAAAGAACTGCTCAGCCACACGCTCATTTCCATCCACAACGAGCACTTCACTGTCAGCCTGGTAGATTCGGCACGCAACGCTATTGAAGACGGTAGCTTCTTCGAGCTGAAGGCAAAGGTCATGTCGGAGTACTACGCCGGCAAGCCTGATCCGCAAGGGCTGCCTGCCTGACTCCTAACCGTATTTTCTGGCAACGGCGGGTATCGATGATTTTTAATAATCATCGATACCCGCCGTTGCGTTTTGTTGGCCGTGAGTTACCGGACGTGAGCGATTGCTGACTCGCCGGCTCGTCGTAGTGCCGCGTACCCCGGGTAAGCGCACAGCAATCCAAACGCCCAGATTCCCCATGGCACGGGCGAGATTGGTGTAAGCAAAAGTAGGATCAGGGGCAGCCCCGAGGCTAGCGCTTGAAGGAAATACCGAAGTTCGATAAGCATCAGCGAACCGGTGTGTATCTCGTTGCTGGCACCAAGAATCAGTGCTTCCCAGTCACGTTCTCCACGCGTAGCCCGGCCCCAGGCAGCGGCGCTCGTGCCACTGCCGGCCACCAATACGCCGAGAACCCAAAATCCAAGGTTCGCCATGGAGATCATGCCTAGTGCTAACGGAAGCAATGAGCAGATGCTCAAAATTACGAGAATCACGCAAAGCGTGAATCCAATGGCAGGTCGGACTAGGGCTGTGCGTGGCAGGCCCAACAGCTGAGCCAGCCCTGGCGCACTGGCCAATGGGCGATTCAAGCGGCCGAAGCTCTCCGTAAGCACCCATAAAAGCAACACAAAGAATCCGGTCACTGCTAGTGGGTTAGCGATGGAACGTACCGCTAAAACCAGTGTGACAGTCAGCAAGACCAAGTTTCCCGGTGCACGCCAATATCTTCCGCGAAGGTATCGCAACAAAAGGATCTGGAGTACCACTGGCAGGTTGCGCAATGGCCGATACCAAGAATTTCTTGATCGGGGACCTGCCGATTCTGTAGCCGGCAGCATCCCGCTCAATTCCATTTGAGCCAAAGAACCTACAAGCTCATGCTGTATCTGCCCTGCCAGTCGCAGGCTATTGGCCTTCATCTGATCTATTTTGCGCGTTGCCTGCCAAATAACTATGGTTGCCAGCAGCAGTGCACCTGCGCAGCCTGCGGCCCAGAAGAGTGGGGCAAAGGCCAGTTTTCCAAGTAGTTCATAAGCGCCCTGAGCCCAGGTATTCTCGGTTAGTAACAGGCTCCACGAAATGCTCAGTCCCAAAATGAAGAGCATCAAGAGCTGATGACAGATTCTGCGCACTAACCGCGCACGCTCGGCTATTTGCACCAGCGTTGCAATCGCGCTGAGTAATGTTCCCGTCACAGCGAAGAAAACTAAACCACAGAGGAACACCTGAACTTCAAATCGACCAGAAAGGGTAAAGAGGCCTGCCAGCCACAAGATTCCGATAAAGCTGTTGAACAGCGCACCGAGGATGAGCGCATTATAAAACGAGCGTTTCCGTATCCCTCTCAGATCCACGGCTAGTGGTAACCACCAGGCGGCTTTATCGGGCCGAAGACCACAGGGACCGAGGTAAAGCAACCCCCTAAAACAACTCAGCAGTATGACTGGGAGTAGGGCCACCGTAAGATCTTGCAAGTCCCAGACGGCGCTGGGCAGTTGCGCTGTAGTCTCACCTGCACCTTGCAGCGCGAAGATCACCCCGGATAGTGCGCTAAACAAATAGACCAGCGCAACAACCGCCAGCAGCACCCAGATATACCCATCGGAGAATGCGTCGATGCGGGCTGAGCGATCCCGAAGTTTCTTGACCGAGCGGATCAGCTCTCTAGGGTCATAAGCTGTTTGTTCTACCACGTGGGCTCGTTTAGCGTTCAAGCCACAACGCCCCTGCCTGCGCGCCAATTGTTTGCACCCGATCGCCATCCAACAGGACCACTTCGTCAAGACATTCACGAATTAGCTGGGGGTCGTGGGTAACCACGAGCAGGGTTACCTGATTGGTGCGCATTTGCCGAAGCCTTCGATAGAGCTTGGTTCGAATGCGCTGATCTAGCCGTTGCTCCGGTTCATCCAAAATGAGTAAGCTCGCCGGGCGGATCAAGGCGGACGCCAACAGTAGTTTGCGCCGCTGGCCAGAAGATAATTCCTGGGGTAGTCGTTGCATCACCTGGGTGAGTTCAAAAAATTCTAGCTCGGCGTCGACCGCTGTCTGCCACTCTTTGAGCCGATGACCACGGGCCACCATTTCAAGATGTTCAGCCACCGTCAACTCTTCAAAAAACACACCGTCGGTGACCTGGACGGCGACCTCCTGACGAAACCGCGCCGAACCTTCGTCTAAGGGGGAACCACAATAACTGACAGTCCCGGAAACGGCTGGTTGCAGTCCTAACACGGTTCGAATGAGGCTCGATTTGCCACTCCCGTTTGCGCCGATAATCCCTAATCCGGCTCCGGTCTGCACGGAGAAACTAATTGGTTCGCAAAGAGCCTGCCCGGCATAGCCAATCAGCAGTTCGTGGGTTTCGATTTGCCTGTCGCCTGAGCTCATTTAATTAGCTTAGCGAGCGCGGGGTAACTTGCCTGTCATCCTTACTGCTGATTGAAAATCGACTTTAGACACCTGGCGCGGGTGCTGCATAACTTGGTTCACGTTTCTTGAACCAACGAATGACTAGTGAAGTAACCGGTACAAAGATGATTTCCACTGCCGTCTTGTAGACGAATCCGACAGCTACATAGTTGATGAAGTTAGAAGAATCAGTGATTCCGATGACCGGTGCCGCCACGGCACAAAAAATCAAGGTATCGAGGAATTCTCCGACACCACTTGACCCGATAAGTCTGCCTACCAGCCCACGTTCACCAAAACGTTGCTTCATCCGGACCAAGACCCACGAGTTGGCTAACTGCCCGACGAGAAATCCCAGCCCCGATGCCAGAACGATCTGCCAGATAGGTCCTAGCGTACGTTCGAGAGCTTCTTGTCCGTCGTAAAATTCGGCCGACGGCAGCTGAATCATGATCCAAAAGGCGAACACCGCAAAGAACGCGAGTGCAAACGTGACCAGGATGGACCATCTAGCAGCTTTGAGTCCATAAACTTCCGAAATCACATCGCCAAGAATGTAGGCCAGAGGGAAAAGGAAGAAGCCGCCATCGGTGATAAATGGCCCGATGATCACGCCCTTTGACGCTCCGATATTGGAGAGTATGACTATGGCGCCCATGAGCGCGAGCACTGCAGAAAAATATGGAGATCCGGCAGTAGCAAATATTGCTTTGGAGGCTCGGGTATTTATTGGTTTGGCGTTCGGTTCGCCCATGAAAATTTCCTCGTTAAAAGTGGTTCGCCAAGACTCCGCATGGACCGACACCTGGTTAATCAACAATGGTTTGCTGACCTGTCATGATGTGCCGGAGCGCTGTCCCGCTGTATTAGCACTTACCTAGTTAGTATCCCATGAAGACCTCAGCTCATTGCCGTGACCTACTTCACGGTAACTAGGTTTATTGAAGCCCAAAATACTTAATCTTCCATCTCACCTTGTGTTCTTCAGAATATGAATTCGAGGAAAGAAAAACGGTCGTGACTCGACCCGCATCATTTGCAGCAATTTGATGAGCTTTTTGAACGCGTTCAATAATTGGATACACTCAAAGAGTATGGGAACTCTTAGCCAGCCAACTCCGCTGAATCAGCCACGCACCGGCAAAGGGCAACAAACCAAAGCCAAACTACTGCGCACGGCTTTGGACGCGTTTGCCGAAGACGGATATCAGGCCGCCAGCATGCGCGCTATCGCGTCGCGTGCCGGGGTGTCCCTTTCGCACGCCTACTACTACTTCGGGTCAAAAGAAGACATAGTTCTTGAACTGCTCATCGCGCTACGGGCAGAACAATTTGAGATATGCAGTGCACAACTCGACGAAGGCAACACCTTAGAAGCGAATATCCGCATCGTCTTCGACGCCAGCGTGCAGGTGATGGAGAAATACCACGATTTCGGGCCATCCTTTCTCAAGGTCTTACTCTCAAGAGATCTCGAAAATAGCGAGCTCACGCAGATCGAGATGTCTTTATGGGAGAGCGTTGTCGCCGGAGCACGCCCACTTCCTCCGCTGGCAATCCGGCGTGACTTGCCTCGTTTTCTCTGGTTGCTGTCACGGCAAATCTTCTCAACTTGGGCCTACGACAGTTCGCCCAATCAGCGCCGTTCACGTGCACTGATGCGCAACATCGCCCCGGTTATTGGCAAATTTGCCATCCTCTGCCGTCTGCCGGTCGTGCGTTCACTCTTTGAAGATGTCCTCTCCCTCATGGATTCAAGAGCAGGTTCCATACAAGAACGAACGACATCGACCGTTGAATCGGCCTCTGAACACCGGTCCAGCAGAGCCAAAGCCTCTTAGTTCCCACTTCTATAGGCACACACGGGTCTTTCCAGCTCCGCGACCCTTGCGGAAGAGACCCTGCGCCAGATCATAATAAGCACCCACCGGCGCACGGGCTTCGCCGTTGCATATTCGCTATCTTTAAGGCGTAAAGTCGAAGGTACTGATCCATTATTTTCAAGGTGTTTAGGAGCTAATGTCACTATGAGCGGAAACGCGACTCCCCTGCCGCAGTGGACCGAGAGTTATGCTCTGCTCCGCGATCGCATTGCCACTTTCCCGAGTCCAGGTCAGTTACGCTCCGTTGACAGCAATGGTGATGACCCAGAGCTACTACGTTATTGGCCAACCAGCGATTGGAGCCCAGGTAGCGAGTACCGCCGCTTGATCTTGCTCGGGGCACCAAATACCGAGGTTGCAGAATCGCTTAAAGCGGCAGGCTGGAATGAAACTTCCTCAATGAATCTGCTGGCCGCAAAACCAGATGATGTTGAGCAGGTAGTCAAGCTCGCGGAAACCTCAAGTGTTTTTGAGGCTCCTATGGACAATTACGACGTGGTCGAAGTTGCTGAATTCGACCGCCCTGTAGCCCGTGGACGCATGCATTACGGCTCAACTTATGGGCTTCTTTCGGACCCCGATTTGCAGGCGCCAACCAACCCGGACTTGGTACGTCGTGCGGTACTGGCGAACTTTGCCGGGGCTGCCTACAGTCACGGCCTGCCGTGGATCTTGCTTGTTGCTAGTTCCGATCATCTCGATTCGATGACCGAGGGCTGGTCAAAAGCTACTAGTATCAGCATTTGGCAGCAAAGCTAAAAACCAATACATTCCGTACTACCTTCAAATGGGACTATGACTACTTCATCAAATACCTCAGGCCCAGCCCTGACCTTGACTATTGCCGGTTCGGAAGCAACCGGAGGCGCCGGGGCCCAAGCAGATCTGAAAACCTTTCAGGAGCTCGGCACCTACGGCATTGTTGCACTGACATGCATCGTGTCGTTTGATCCAAAGGACTCTTGGAACCACCGCTTCGTTCCAGTAGATCAGCAGGTCATTGCAGATCAGCTCGAAGCCATCCAGACCTGCTACGAGGGTCAGCTTGGCACCGTCAAGCTCGGCATGATGGGCTCACCTGCCACGATCAACACCGTCGCCACCGCGTTGCAGTCCCAGAAATGGAACAACGTTCTCCTTGACCCAGTGTTGATCTGCAAGGGTCAGGAGCCAGGCCATGCGTTAGATACTGACCAGGCGCTGAAGTCGACGTTACTGCCGCTGGCTAGCTTCGTCACTCCGAATCATTTCGAAGCCGAACAGCTCTCAGGGCTTTCGATCGACAATGAAGAAGACCTCATTGCCGCTGCCAAGAAAATCCATGAGATCTCGGGAGCAGCAGTACTCGCCAAGGGCGGCGTACGCATTGCCGGCGAAGACGCTATTGACGTCTTCTACGACGGAACCACGCTCGAAGTACTCCGCGAGAAAAAGATCGGCGAAGTTGCCGTGTCCGGAGCAGGCTGCTCACTAGCCGCCGCGGTTACCGCCGAACTAGCGAAGGGTGCAACCCCGTTGGAGGCTGCACGCACTGCGAAAGCCTTTGTCACCGAAGGCATTCGGAACCGCGTCTCAGGAAACACCCCCTTTGACGCACTTTGGCAGGGCGGCCGGCGCTAAGACGCCTGACACCGTACGCGACAAAGGCCACATCCATTTTGGATGTGGCCTTTGTTAGGATTGAAAGATCACGACTCCAGATTTACTCTGGAGCTCACACTGTCAAGACGTTGTGTGCCCGGGCACGCGGTAGGGAGGTCGGCTATGCAAGCCACTTTGACACCTGCCCCGTTCGTCCCCTCGACGGACGGGTAGCTTCCAAAACTCCACTCCCAACGCCGTCGGCGTTGCTGGTGCTTATTTGAGCTACCTTCTGTGAATTCGTTGCTGATGGGACATTCTTCTTCCACACAACTTTCCTGCGCCCTAAATGCGCGCAGCACATTTTTAAGGACCTGCCTTGCAGCCACTGACAGAAAAAACCATTCGCTCCGCCTTCATTAATGCCTCGCGCAGTGAGACGAAGAAGCTAACGTTGCCAGAAAATTTTGCAACATTGGACTGGGAAAACCTTGAGTACCTTGGATGGCGCGATCCCAAAATGCCACAGCGTGGCTACCTTGTTCACAGCAACGCCGCGGGCCAAACGCGGGCGCTCTTGCTGCGTTCAGCAGATGGAACCCGAAAGCGCAGCAGCCTGGCCATGTGCGACATGTGCCGAGACGTGAATATTCCTTGCTACGTCGGGGTATTCAGCACCCGGAGGGCAGGCCAACCAGGACGCGACGGTGACACCTTGGGCACTATGATTTGTTCCAACTTTGAATGCTCAACCAACGTGCGTATTCCGCCTCCAAAGAACGCGATTTACCCTGACCCGATGGTAGTTGTTGCCGAACGCATTGAACTGCTCGACGAAAGAGTGAACAGTTTTATCGGCCGCGTTTAATCGCCACTTCAATTAGCTGATTTGAAGTTCAACTAGCGGGCGCAGCATACTCTGGCGGAGTATGCTGCGCCCGCTTTTGCTTAATTCACGACTAAGCCCCGCAAGCTCTGTGCATACTGGAACGCGACTAAGCAATGAAACCATTACCCACTGGTAACAATCGGTTAAAAATATCTAAAAAGTCCTCGGCCACTAGGTGCTAAGTAGGCGCTGTTTTGCTTGGTGATTCGCGGTTTTAAATATGAAGCAAGTGCAAAATACTTTCTTTCACCAAAGATCACTATTCAATAACCCCTTGATATATGACGTGGGTCACCTAAGATTCCACAGTAGGAGACTCGACGTTTTAGCGGACGTCGGCCCCGGTCATCACTCAATACGCACCTTCATGCTGCGAGTGAAAACCGTTGCATCTTCACATGAAAGCATCCCGCTTTCAGCTCAGCTAGGAGAATCATGGTCACTCGGCGCAATCCACGATTGCCGCGGCTCATCTTGGGCTCAGCCACCGCTTTAGCGTTGGCTGTCACAATGACAGGCCCGGCATCAGCTGCCAACATCCCCCAACCGTCCGACGGTGAAAACGCAGCCTCACTGCCCATCATCAAAAGCCAGACACTTTCAGGACTAAAAGTCAGCGGGCAACTAGCCAAGGCCACCGGTGAGGTCTCGGTATTCGTTCAGCTCGAGGGCGACGGCGCATACAAAGAGGTCAAAAAGTCCGGTAAGAAGAAAGACAAGGACAAGGTCAAATCTGTCCGTGCCCAGGTTAAGTCCAAGGGTAAAGAGCTGGCCAAGGAAGCAAAATCCGAGGTTATCTACACAACTTCGAACGCATTGCGAGGCGTTGCACTCACCGGTGACGCCAAAGAGCTTCGTGCGCTAGCCGAACGTACAGATGTCGCAAAGATCAGCGCCATCGTACCCAAGTCACCTTCTAACCGCGGTGCGGTCATCGACACCGAAGCGTTAGACGCGTGGACCGCGCTAGATACTACCGGTGAAGGCGTGAAGATTGCAGTGCTCGATACGGGCATTGACTACACCCACTCAGGCTTTGGTGGACCAGGCACCATTGAAGACTACAAGAAAGCACAGGCTTCCAAGGAACTGCCTACCGCAGATTCCGGATTGATTGACAGCAAGAAGTTCATTGGTGGCTGGGATCTTGTCGGCGACGACTACAACGCTGACCCCGACGCCCCGGATTACCAGCCAGTCCCTAACCCGGATCCGAACCCATTGGACTGCGAAGCTGCAGGTCACGGCTCGCACGTTGCAGGCTCAGCGGCCGGCTACGGCGTGAATTCCGACGGTTCCACCTTCACAGGTGACTACTCCTCGCTGACCGCCGATGAAGTCGCCAAAATGAAGGTTGGCCCGGGCACCGCTCCGGAAGCCCAGCTCATTGGCATCCGCGTCTTCGGTTGCGGCGGATCATCCTCGGTCGTGGGCCAGGCACTGGACTACGTGCTTGATCCAAACGGTGACGGAGATTTCTCTGACCGCGCCGATGTGGTCAACATGTCCCTCGGCTCGGATCACTCACCGGTTCAGGACCCAGAAAATGACATTGTTGATGCTCTTTCTGAAGCTGGAATCCTTTCGGTCATCGCTTCGGGTAACGCAGGAGACGTCACCGACGTTGGCGGCTCACCTGGTAACTCTCGTTCCTCGTTGACGGTTGCTAACACCGTCGGTTCCCAGGTCACCTTGGATAAAATCCAAGTAGATGCGCCTGACAATGTTGCAGGAACCGCCGCAGGCCAGTACTCGGCAAACTTTAATTACACTTCTGCTGACCCGGCCGACTTGAGCGGTGACGTAGTAATGGCTCCGGCCAACAACGCTTTTGGTTGTACAGAATTTGAACCAGGTTCGCTGGAAGGCAAGTGGGTTTGGCTGCAGTGGAGCGAAGGCGGCGAGTTCCCTTGTGGATCCGGCATACGCTTCAACAACGCCGAAGCCGCCGGTGCCACCGGTGTCCTGTTAGATGCTGAAACCAATCTCTTTGATGCTGGCATCGCCGGCAACGCTAATATCCCAGGTGCACAGTTCACCTTGGACTACTCGAATAAGCTGCGCCCAGCCGCTGAGGCAGGAGACCTGAAGGTCACCCTAGATGCTTCCTTCGTTGGCGCTGCTTCCGGTGAATCAGGCGTCAAGGACACCTTAAATTCGTCCTCCTCACGAGGCGTGCACGGCTCCAACGGCGTAGTAAAGCCCGACGTTGCAGCACCAGGTACGCAGATCGGCTCGGTAGGCGTTGGAACCGGTAACGGACCAGCGGTCATGTCGGGCACCTCGATGGCTACCCCAATGGTTGCCGGCGTGGCAGCACTGGTCATGCAGGATAAGAACCTCACCGCAGCCGAAGCTAAGAGCACCATCATGAACACCGCAGCAGCGGATGTTTTTGCGGCTAATGGTAAGGCTTACGGTCCAAACCGTGTTGGCTCGGGCCGCGTCATGGCCAAGGCAGCACTTGATACCCCAGCCATTGCCTACGATTCGAAGGCAGCGGATCTGACCAGCGTGGTCTTCGGTGTCCTTGAAATTGACGGTAAGAAGAAATTCTCCGAAACACGTTCAATCACCGTAGAGAACACCAGCGACAAGGCCCAGACCTACAAGGTCAACTACGTGCCTGCTACGCAGATTCCTGGCACCAGCTTCTCGCTAGATCGCAACAGCGTGAGCTTGGCACCAGGAGCTAAGGCTCAGGTCAACGTTACTCTGCAGGTAGATCCCCAGAAGTGGGTCAAGACTTTGGACCCAACCATGGAGACCGTCCAGCAGGGTCTAGCCCGCGCCTGGGTATCAGATGCTAGTGGTCGCGTTGAGCTGACCAGCTCAACGGCTCCCACCTTGCGTGTTCCAGTGCAGGCAGCGCCTAAGCTTGCAGCCGATATGACCGCTTCGGTCAAGAAGCTGAAGAAGGGTGCAAACACCACCGAGCTGAATCTCAAGGGTAAGGATATCCGCGTAGGCGAGGGGGCCACCTCGGTCACTTCCCTGCTGGGTGCCTTTGAACTTGGTGCTTCGAGTGAGCGCGGTCCTAAGTCAATGGACAGCGTTCCAGCAGCCCGCGCGATGGACTTGCAGCACGTTGGCGCAGCCAGCACCGCACCGGTAACCGGTATGACCGATGGACTACTGAACATCGGTATCTCCACCTGGGATAACTGGGCACACCTTGCTGGCGGTACCGAGTTGGACGTCAACATCGATACCAATGGTGATGGCAAGGCCGACTTCGTGACCTTCACTACCGCACTTGACGGAATCGATCTTGACCTAGCGGCCACCTTCGATCTGGCTACCGGTGCACAGGTAGACCTGCAGCCAGTCAATGGTGTGCTTGGAGATGTTGATACCAACAGCTTCGACACCAACGTAGCGATCCTGCCGGTATCACTTGCCGCGCTGGGACTGGATGAGGATTCAGCCGAAATCTCTTACAGTGTTTCAAGCTACTCCTGGTACCACACCAATGACCAGGGCGCGATGATCCCAGTGGATGAGACCGACTGGGTCAAGTTCAACGTTGCCGAACCTCAGGTTGATTTTGGGGCTCAGGGCACCGTCTTCACCGATCTGAAGGGCACCAACATTCCGGTGACCGTTGCAGATCCATCCGTTGCCTCCAAGGCACTGTTGCTGCACCTGCACAACAGCACCGGAAAGCTCGGAGCGAAGAAGAACGAGACCGGCGACCGCGCACAGGTCTTGGACATCACCAAGGGTGATAAGAAAGGCAACGGAAAAGGCTAATCTTTCCTGAGCTAAGCGTCTGCATCTAAGTGTGCAGACCAAAAAGCTAGACCCGGGCGTTCCCTAGCGAGTAGGGATCCGCCCGGGTCTTCTCTTTGTCCAAAATAGCTTCATCCGGCAACGAGGCCGCCGAACATTATGAGTTTTCGCGAAGCTTTTCGGCCAGAATCAGTGTTGCCGCCTCGCGGACCTGCGCCGCCAGCTTGTCATCTTTTGCTGCCTGCTTTGCTAGAGCGCTGGCCATGGTCAACGACTTATTCTCATCCACGCATAAAGGCATCGTGCCGCCGGCTTGAACAAATTTGATTGCACGTTGACCTACCGGCACCGCGGAAACCTGTTTCGCATCGCATAGATCATCGGAGATGATCAAGCGTTCATAACCTAAGTCTTCCCGCAGCAGGCCGGTGATGATTTTCTTTGAAAAAGGAGCATCATTGTCCTTATCCAGCTGCGTATATTTGGCGTTTGAAATCATAACCCACGCGAGATCCTGCTCAATGGCTGCCTTAAAAGGTTCCAGATCGGTGCTATCTGCCCCGATTTTTGTGTCGGTAACCTGGGCATGGGTATCGGTGTTCAGGCTTACTCTGCCCAATCCGGGGAAGTGTTTGACCACCGGGTGCACTCCGGCATCACTGAGTTCTTGATTCACCAGCAGAATCGAGGAGGAAACATCCGCGGAATTATCGGCATACTGCCGTCCGAATTTTCCGATGGGCGCATTGCCCGTGCCCAAACTCTTTGGTACCACGTCGGCTACCGGCGCAAGGTTGACGTTGATCCCGGCCTCGGATAGCTCAGTACCGAGCGTGGAAATATTTGACCGTAGTTTTTTCTGGGTCCACGTGCCCTGTTCTAATGCGGTGGGTAGCTTGGTAAATCCGGTCCCCTGCAGCACCCGGACAAAGCCACCTTCTTGGTCGGTGGCTACCCAGACCGGTAGTCCGTTGGGAACATTGGTTTCCAACCCTTCATGGAGTTTGCGCACACTGCTAGAAATCTTGGTGTGCGAGAGCTGCGACCTGCCGCGAAGGAAAACATTTGAGATTCCAGACTTCTTCAGCGAAGCGATTTGTGCCGCTGAGGCGCCGTCTGCCGAGACGCCGGCCATAACCAAGCTCCGAGCCTGCTCAGATAGGCTCATCGAGTCGGCGAGCGCCACCGCTTGCTGTTGCAGTTGTGCTTCCGGGTCAACCTTCGTGGGGCTGGCCGAACTGGCTGTAGCCGAAGGCTCGGTAGCTGATCCGGAGGTTGAGGGGTTTGGTGAGCTGGGCTGAGTTGGCCCAGTTGTACTCGGCGCAGGCTGGTTCGCATTTTCTGCGGGGGCCGTACAACCGCTTAGTAAAAGTGTGCCGAGCAAGCTCAGCCCCACCGTTCGACGCAGCACAGTAGACATGAGAGTTATTGTGTCACCAAAACCTTCATGCTTGCACGGTAAAGAGCTCGTCCCAGTCACTGGTGTAGCGCGGAGACATATGTTCGCGCTTCATGGACCATTCCGGCGCTTTGGCCAGGCCGGCGCTGCCCAGGCCAATAGCTTTTGCGCCAAACCGTTGGGAGACCTGTTGCACGACATCACTGACGTTGACTTTTTCGTTGTCTTCAGCGGATGTTGAGCCGAGTAGTCCTAGGTCTAGCTCATCGGCTCCGGGGTGTTCGCTCAGTCCGGAGAGGATCACTCCCCCACGGACGTAGTCGATACCTGGCTCCATCAACTCGTTCATCGCTGCTACCGCAATCTTCGTCAGCACAATGGGATCTCGGGTGGGCCTGACTAGACGTATTTGGGCGCTAGGGAATGATGCGGCCGAGGTAGCAAAGCGGCTGGTTCCGGCTGTCACCGTGAGCAAGCTAGCGTAACGACCTTCGCTGGCCAGACGGCTTGCTGCTTTCTGTGCGTAGATGGACATCACCTGATCCATCGCTTCACGTGTTCGCACAGGGGTGGAGAAGGAACGGGTGAACATTACTTGGCCTTTATCCGAGCGCTCTTCCACCGGCCCGATACAGCGCTGCCCGTTGAGCTCCATCACCGTGCGTTGCAATACGACAGAGAACTTCTTGCGAATGAGCTGAGGGTCGGTGGCCTTGAGTTGGGCGATGCTTTGAACGCCCATCCCAGTCAATTTTTGACCGGTCTTTTTACCCACACCCCACACATCTGTGGCGGGAACCTGAGACATAATTCTGGATACCAGTGCAGGCTCCATCAACTGTTCAATGCATACTCCGTCCATAGACGGATTGTGCTTGGCGATGTGGTTAGAGAATTTAGCAAGGGTTTTAGTCGCAGATACCCCTACACAGACCGGCACCCCGATGGACTGAGTAATCGCGGCGCGGATCTGCACGGCAGTGTCACGGACTTGTTCCAGTGTTCCGTTGAGGCCGATAAATGATTCGTCGATGGAATACACTTCCTGCCAGGTACCGAAGCGACCTAGGAGTTCCATCACCCGAGCCGATATATCTCCATATAGCTCATAGTTACTCGAACGCACCGCAAGATTATGGCTGTCCATCAGGCGGCGCACCTTGAAGAATGGCTCGCCTGTGGCAATCCCTAGGTCTTTGGCTTCCTGCGATCTGGCGACGACGCAACCATCATTATTGGAGAGCACCACAACCGGCCGGTTGCGCAAGGAATAGTCAAAGATGCGTTCGCAAGAGACATAAAAGTTATTCACGTCTACTAAGGCAACATGGTCGCTGTGCCCGGATGTTCGAGGTTCAGCGGACATAGTGCAGACACCTAGTGATCACGCCGAAGACCTCAACTTCGTCTCCTTCGGTGAGGAGCACCGGTAGTGGTGACTCATCGCTAAGTAGCCCCACGTGTGATCCCTCTGTCTGCCACCGGCGTACCAGCATCTGGCCGTTCAAGCTCACCACAACCATGGTGCCGTGTTTAACCGGCAGGGAGCGGTCCACGATAATCTCGTCGCCGTCATAAATTCCGGCAGAGTGCATCGAGTGTCCCGATACCCGCATGATGAACGTGGCAACCCGATCATGAACGAGCAACCTATTCAGATCCAGCCCGCCATCAAAATAATCACGCGCCGGGGACGGGAACCCCATAGCGGAAACGGCTTGCACCGGTCCTTGGGTTGTTCCTGGAGGCATCACTGATTCGGCATCGCGCATCGAGACACCACCCTTAGCTAGAACAAACATTCGAATACTAAGAATTGTACAGTGCGTGGGTGACAAACAAACTCAGCTGAGAGAGGGCACCGAAACAGGCTTACTGTTCACGATTTTTTTGGTGTTCGTCAAAGCAATCACAAGACACAACAGTTGAGTGAGCACCGGCACCGCGGGTAATACATAGCACCAAGCGGGCAGGTCGCCATCCGGGAAATAACCGGCAAAAGCCACGATTTGTTTAGACCCAATCGACAGAATCAGGTAAGTCAGAGCCAACGCACCGAATATCGTGCCGCGCAGTACCGGCTTGAGCTCCAGTGCTACGACAACCCATGCAAACGTGATGACCGGCAACCAAACCCAGTGATGGGACCAGCTCACCGGAGAGACAAGCAAGGGGCAGGCGGAAGCAATGCCGAGCAACACCATAGGCTTTACGTGCCCATAGAGCTTCCAAAGCAAAGCAACAAAAGAAAGCCCCACGCCCAGTGCCAAGATGAGCCATACCAAGGAGGGTGCGTTCAGTCGTTCAAGTAATCCTTGCAGGGATACGTTGTCGATATACCCTACGTTTCCTACCCGCGAAGGATCCTGCACGACGTCCAGCCAATAGTCCAAGGTGTTCTGTGTTTGGAAAATTAGGCCTACAAGCTGGGTGCCGATAAAAGTGGCGATTCCAACGAACATCGCACGCCATTTACGCATAGCAAAAGGCAGAATCAAAAATGCGATCGGCGTCAGCTTGATCCCGGCACAGATTCCTACGGCAATCACAAACGGCATCAGCGACTTGTAACGCACGAAGGTGAGGTAACAGGCGCCGAGAATCAAGATGTTGATCTGCCCAAACCATACGGTGTCGCGGAAGGGAGCCGACATCAGCATTAAGCTCGTCAAGGTCAGCGGCGTGATCACCGAATTCAGTGCAGGCCATTTGTCCGCCACTCGTGTAGCCACGTCTTTGGCAACAAAAAAAGTCAGGATGATCGAGGCAGCCATGGTGAGCGTAACCGACACCCAGTAGGGGAAAAATGCCATCGGTAAGAACAATATTGCCGCAAACGTTGGGTACGTAAACGGTAGCCCCGGCGAATTCACCGGCCCCACGAACGGCCCATAAAGTGCTTCTGGTTCACGCAATAGCGTCAAGGCGCCTTCGCGATATACCGATAGATCCCACCCGGTCGGTTCAATGGCAACCAGCACCACAACTAGTGCCGCAACCATCAGGATTTCAAGGACTGCCGCACCTGGATGGACCTTACGAAAAATTGAAGAACGAATCTTCTTGCACCCCTTTATGGTGATCGTTTTGAGCCAATCCGCCCGGTTCGGCTTTTACCCGCACCCCGCGATCATTCGACCGGCGACCAAAGGCATACAACCACCCTATTTTATCGATTTATCAAGCTTTGTGTTGCACCTTCGACTTCTTCACGTTTAGCGCGCGCCACGTCACGCTTTATGGTTAGAACGAGGGCACCGTTGTGGGTGCATCGCTACGTTGGAGGTGCCAGATGAAAATACTCTTGATCAGTTGCGGAGATGTCGCGACCGAGGCAGGGCTGCGCTTTCACGCCGCCGGACATCAAATCACTGCGTGGCGTCGTGATAGCTCGAAACTTCCCTCGGTTTTCACCGGATATAACGTCGACCTACTCGAAGCAGATTCTTGGCCTCAGATTGATCCGGAAACCGACCTTGTTCTCTTTACCCCGGTACCGGCCACCCGTGACGTGACCGGATATGAGCGCGGCTATTTGCAGACAGCGCAACAGTTAATTGAGACTTTAAAAGCGTCCTGCCCACGCCTCAAGCGAATCATTTATGTGTCTTCTTCGGCGGTCCTTGGCGGTTCCGAGGGGCAACTGGTCAATGAGACCGCGCCTCTTGAACCGGCCCGGCCTACCGCGAAGGTACTCGCCGATACCGAAACATTGCTAGCCACAAGCGGTCTACCGCTGACAATTTTGCGCGCTTCAGGAATTTATGGACCGGGGCGCACCAGACTGATCGATCAGATGCGTTCAGGTTCGGCGCAATTACCAACCCAGTCTCACTGGACTAACCGGATTCACCGCGATGATCTTGCCCAAGCCATCGTCCATGTGGCTTCGCTAGGGCAAAAGGCCGAAGCACTGTATTTGGCTACCGACAGCGAACCAGCCCAGCTTGCCGACGTTTATCTCTTCCTCGCTAAGGAACTTGGCTCGAAAATCCCCGAGACCTCAACCGAACCTCCAACGTCGCGAAACGCCTCGGACCGCCGACTAAATAATGCGCGACTACTAGCCTCGGGTTTCATTCCGCGTTTCCCAAGTTACCGCGAAGGTTACAAGTCAATTCTTGCCAATGAATCCTCACGTCATGCTTAGTTGAGCAGGACCTGTGGAAACAAGTGAGCCCGCTAAATTCGGAGCGTCGAAGAAAGAAGGATCACCGAGTGAGTACACCGTGGACCCCGCGAATCAGTTGGGCGCAGCTTCCTGAACATGTCCGTACTGCGGTTGAAGACATACTCGGCTCACCGGTAGTTGAAGCGCACGGCCAGCAAGGCGGGTTTTCTCCTGGCACGGCGGACCGGGTGCGTACCGCGGACGGACGTAGGGCATTTGTTAAAGCCGTCGGCACCTCGCTCAATGCCGTCGCGCCGCGGTTGCATCGAGCCGAAGCGAAGATCTCTGCCTTACTGCCCGATACTTTGCCAGTTCCAAGGTACCTAGGGTCATATGAAAAACAGGGTTGGGTGGCCTTGGTCCTTGAAGATATTCCGGGCTCCCATCCCAAGACGCCGTGGACTCATGTCGAACTTGAACGAGTACTTGATTCGTTGCATGCACTAGGTAGCAATCCGGTACCGAGCACTTTGGCTCATTTACCTGCTCTGCACACCGAGGTGGCAGCTGAATTCACCGGGTGGGACCGCGTTGGCACCGATCCGCCGACGCACTTAGATCCGTGGATTGCTGATCGTCTCCCGCGGCTCCAGGACAGTGCGCGAGTCGGGTTATCTTGCCTGGAGGGGCAGTCGTTGGTGCACTCAGATATTCGTTCTGACAATCTTTTACTGACCGGGCAAAGCGCCTATATCGTCGATTGGCCTTGGGCCTGTATCGGGGTTCCGTGGTTTGATGCGTTATCGGTTCTCATAAATGTCCGCTTGCACGACGCCGAGTTCGATGTAGCGTCCGTCCTGAGCACCCATCCAGTTTTCGAAGGTTTACCGACAGACAGTATTGATGGGTTCCTTGCCGGGATGTCTGGTTATTTCATCGATGGCGCTCGGCAACCCGCCCCGCCTGGCCTGCCCACCCTGCGCAGTTTTCAACAAGCACAGGGTGAAGCGGCCATCGGTTGGCTTCGTGAACGCTGGCAACCAGCGGCCTAGAGTCGCAAGACAAAAGGCTCGGTTTATCATCGATCACCAATGAGAAACCGAGCCTTTAAGCGTTCAGACGTTTGCGCGGGGTTAGAAACCCTTACGCAATGGGTTGAAGTGACGTGCCAAGGTGGAAACGGTCTGCCCGGTAATCTGCTCGGCGAGAATCTTGCCGGTCAATGGGCCCAGCGCAACGCCCCACATGCCATGGCCACCGCCCACCGAGACGCGTGGCGAAGAAGTCTGCCCAACCAACGGCATGCCGTCGGCGGTGCATGGGCGACCTCCCACCCACTCTTCTTTGCGGTTTTCCCAATTGATTCCCTGGTATACCGGTGCTGCAGCGGCGACAATTGCTTCGATACGCTTTGGCTCCAGCTTGTGGTTCACGTCGCGGAATTCCATAGTTCCGGCAATGCGGAAGCGATCCCCCAATGGCGTACAAGCAACGCGCTGGGAAGGGAAGTAAATCGGGTGCGTTGGCATGCTTTCTGGCTCAACCGTGAACGAGTAGCCGCGGCCCGCTTGGACCACCACGTTAACACCAAATTTTTTAGCCAGATCAGTCATCCATGCACCGGTAGCCATCACCACATGATCTGCGGTAATCGCACGGCCTTCGGACCCAATGACGGTCGCCGATCCACCGTTATCGCGTACATCGGTGACGTTGAACGAACCGATAATGTCTCCACCTCGGGCAACAACGGATTCGGCCAATGACTCCATGAACTTTGGCGGGTTGAGGTAGCGCTGGTTTTTGATCGCCACGCCAGCTGCAACGCTATTGGAGAGGGTCGGCTCGATAGCGCGCAGCTCGTCACCACTGAGCAGCTCATAGTCCACGGAACCGCCGGTCTTCTGAATCATCTCAAATTCATGCAAGAGCGCATCGCGGTCCTTGAACGAGGTGAAACCGGTAAGGAAAGGATCTGCTGGCTTGGTTTTTTCTGCCACCCCAGGACCAGCCGAGGTACCCTCAGAAATCTCGTCAAAAGCATCCAACCCGTGGGTGCCAATTTCGGAGTAAATACGCATGGCTTCTTCCCACTTTTTAGGAGTGGAGTGCCAGGTGAATCCAAGAAGGAAGCGCAGAAGCTTTCCATCAGCCTTCAGAGGAATATATAGCGGTGAGGCCGGGTCAAACATCATCTTCAAACCATTGGAGAAGATTGATGGCTCTGCGATAGGCAAGGTCAATGCCGGAGTCAGCCAGCCCGCATTTCCCCATGACGAACCCGAAGCCACGCCACCGCGGTCCACTACGGTAACTTTGACGCCGGCTTCTTGCAGGTACCAAGCCGTCGATAATCCGACGAATCCGGCGCCAACAATTACAACATGATCCGGTGCTGGTGTTACCGCCATGGGCTACTCTCCTCAAAAGACTTTTATAGCTCAATGAAAGAGCCTTATGTCTTCACTGTCGCGCGAACTGAAGGGAAAATCAACGGGCACTGAGGATTCAACGGTGATGGCAACCACATATATGTGTGACCTGTATTTTTGACTGTAATTCCAACTTTATACCGTAGAAAATACGGAGCTTTGAAAGTATCCCCTCGCTATCCCCGGCTCGCGATTACGATGGCTTGCGCTGAACAACGCTGACGTGAGCTCCCTGCGTAGACTGGAACGGACGACCAATTCCCGTTTAGCAAAGGAACAACAACAGATCATGGCATCACGCAAGCCCGCCAAGAAAAAGGCTTCCTCGGGCCATCCAGCACGCCAAGCTGGGGCTAGTAGCGCACCGTTTGAATCTGAAGTTCGACAGGCCTTACAGCCGTTCAAATCCCAGCTATTCCGCCACTTCCAAGCCGATGGCCAACCAGCAAGTGAAACTCGCGCCGGCTTGGAAGGTCTCACCACTTTGCTGGTCGCTCATGCACAACTACGCAAGCGCGTGGATGTCACCACATTGGACCCCACCATTCTTGGCGAACAGCTGGGGCACCTAGCTTCCATAGGCGAGGAAGTCTCCGAGGCTAGCGCGGCCATCCTCAAGCACTACCTAACTTTCTTGGGTACCACCGCGAATTTTGGCGGCAACGTTGAGGAATTCAAGGAAGTTTTTGAGTTCCTCTCTCGCATGGCTGGCGATTCCCCCATCGTTGTCCCATTCATGGATGACGAGGAAGCCAACTCGGTCCTAGAATCCATGCCATTCGTTTATGCGGCACGTGAATTGATTGAATGGGTCGGCGAAGGCAAGCCAAGTGATCCAACAGGAATGATCAGCGGACAGACGCTACAAGAAGCAGCCGAAGCTCTGGGCCTCATGGTGACCGTTGATGAGACCAGTACCCCAGAAGCTAATCGCTGGGAGCCCGAAGACGGAACCGTGGTAGCGGACCTGGCATCGATTCCCCGCCTGGCCGCCTACTGGGATGCCTTTATCGGCACTGCCATGCTTCGCTACAGCTCACCGCAGGCTGTACCCACAGATTCACTTCGCGAAGCTCTGCTCGCATCCACCGGAGCTGGCGCACGCCTGATCAAGGAACTACTCGCCGAGGTCATCTATTCGCACGTGCTGATCAATACCTTGCAGACTCCCGGACAGGCCCAGGTTGCTGAGATGGTCGCCGGACTTCTCACCCATGCTGCTTCTTCGAAGCCACCACGCACCGAATTTGCATTGCACATCCCATCCGAAGATGACCTGCCGGTTGAGCAACACCACCTCATCTCAAGCCTCGAGGTCGCGGTCCCACAGGTTGAAACCATCTTGCGCACCTTTGAACGCGAAGGCCTACTGACCTTGGAAGAGGAAATCACCGTACCGGTGATCCTTCGGGCAGCACTTGAGCGCGCGCTTTCCAAGGTGTCGGACCACGTTCTTGAAAATGACCCGTCGGGAGCCGGAGAGTAACCCTCGCGCTAAAGGCCAAAGGGGTCCTCTGCAACAATTAAATTTGTTGCGGAGGACCCCTTTTATGCTTTTGAAGTGATTAGATGCTGCGAGTAGCGAACTGCGCATCATGGCGTGGAAGTCGATCAAACCATGCGTCAGCGCCTGGTTTGCCAACATTCACTATCAAGAACGACTTGTTGCGACCATCGACGTTCACCACGGCGTCAACCGCAGCTGCATCAAAGCCACCCATTGGGCCAGCAGCTAAACCAACGGCACGTACTGCCATGATGAAGTATCCGGCCTGCAACCATGCGTTGTTATTTCCGATCGCAGTGCGCGCACCCTGATCTTCAAACATTGCCTTGCGTTCTGGAGCATGTGGGAAGAAAGATGGGAATTCTTCGTGCCATTCGGTATCGAACGAAAGAATGGCTAGTGCCGGTGCAGTTAGCGCTTTCTGTGCGTTAGTGCCAGCCATGGTCTCTGAGACCTTTTGACGAGCCTCAGCGCTTTTCACCCACGTGATGCGCATTGGCTGGTTATTCATGAGAGTTGGACCCATTTTCATGGTGTCGTAGATTGCATCCAGAACGTCATCCGAGACCGGCTCATCGCTAAAGGAGTTTGCGCTACGGGCTTCGAAGAACAGCTGATCCGCCGCGTCCGAGTTAATGCTTAGCATTTCGTATGGTTGGGTTTCAGTCTGAACCGACATGTGATGCTCACTCTCGAAAGTTGATTGTATCCAAGAGGTATAACGGAAAACTCGGCCTAGGACATTCCACATCAGCCATGTGAGCTGTAACACAACAGGTATCGGTGAGGTTATAAAAGGTACGTCGCGCCACTAACAAACTCAGGCGTGCGATGGGGGCACAACGCCGAAGAAAGATCAGTTCGTCCATGACGCAACGTACCTTTTAATCACTGCGGAACTTTTGATGATGCCACTCGCAAAACATCACCAATTTCCCTGCGGTGATCGGTCTTCACCGATACATCTATAACTTATCGCGATTCCAAGAAAAGCGAAATCATACTTAAGTAGGAGGGTAGGGCCTAGAACGGGATGCTGGCGGTGAGCACCCAGTGGCCATCCACAACGTCCGCATTGAACCGGCCGCCGAAAGCATTCATCCGGTCTCGCATACCAATAAGACCAATTCCACCGACCGGCAGGTCGCCCTTTTTAGGCTTCGAGTTCGGCATCTGATTAGTCATTTCAAGGATTGCGTTCGACCCGGAGATCTCTAAACGCAGATTACAGGAACTCTCGCGCTTAGCGTGTTTGATAATGTTCGTGGTCGCTTCCTGCATCACTCGATACAACGCAGTCTGCGCAGAACGCGGAAGTTCAGAGATTTTTTCGTCGGTGTGAGAGGTCACAGAAAAACCGGAATCTTTTAACCGTTGCGTAAAGATCTCCAGGCCTTGAACTGCATAAACAGTGGTTGCCGCCGGCTTATCGGCGCTTCCACCCGACGAATCACTCATTGTCCCGTCGGTTCGCAATACATTGAGCATCAGCCTCAAGTCGTGGAGCGTCTCTGTACTGAGTTTTGCAATGATGTCGATTGCGTCAATGGCTGCCTGGCCACTATTGGCAAATTTTGCAGCTTTAGACTGCATAGCCACCACGGTGATGTCGTGGGCGACAATATCGTGCAGGTCCCGAGCGATGTTTTTACGTTCGCGCTCAATCGCGACTCGGTTTTGCTCCCGGCTCTCTTCCATGAGCAGAACCGCGTTGAGATTTCGCTCGCGGAGGTTAAATATGTTCCGCGCTAAAACATAGGCCACCGCTGCAATCGGCACAAAAATAACCAGCAAGATCGCGTCTTCGCCCGATCTGATCCCGTACTGTCCCATCCAAATAGCCAAAAGCACTAGGTACCAAATCCGCACAATAGACGAATTTGCGGTGGCGGCGAGGACACTAAAAATAACGAGTGAGAACACTAGCCACAGAAGCAGGTCTCCATCGCCAAAAAAGAAAAAGAGCGTGGCCAGATAAGCTCCAAGTGACGCAGCAACCCAACGCGTACCTACCAGCAGCGCGACCAGCAACAACAAACCAACTATCGCCCCGTGAACCACTCTGGTAGGGGAGTCTTCAAAACCATCCTGGAGTAGCGTATAGCTTTCCGTAGCTGTGATTGCCACAAAGGTGAGAATACCGACCCAAATGACAACACCCCGACCAGCAAAAAGCTTAGTTAGGGTGGCCATCATACGCAGTCTCATATGCGGAATACTTTACCTGACGAGCAGGAAAGTCAAATACGGTTTTAACCGCAAGATACGCCGTAATGCTTGCACACCCAATTAGAGAAGTCAGTACCCCATCCCGCTGGAGTCGCGACGGCCAGTCCCGAATAGGTAGACTCGGCCACCGGTGCCGCAGTTGCAGGTGCTGCTGCAGCAAACGGAGCCGCTACGAGGGCAGCTACTGCCAAAATCTTTAAAGCTTTCATTTCAAACCCCAAAACTATTGAACTTATATTCTTCGATTTAAGGCAGGTTGACTCCTGAGCTGCCTCCCATTTAAAGGAAACCAATGGAACAGATTAAGGTCCTCATCGTAGATGATGAGCCTCTTATTCGGCACGCGCTTAGCACGATCCTAGCAACGGATCAGGGAATTGTAACTGTTAATTCGGTACAAAATGGGCAAGAAGCGGTGACCTACTGTGAAGCGCACGAAGTAGATGTCGTCCTCATGGATTTACAAATGCCAATCATGAATGGCATTGAAGCTACAAAGAATATTAAATCCCTAGAGGACAGCCCGGAAATCCTTGCTATTACCGCATTTTCCTCGGATGATTATCTGGTCCCGGTCCTTGTTGCAGGCGCCAGTGGTTACCTCGTCAAAGACACTGAACCAGGCGAAATAATTAAGGCTGTTCATTCCGTTCATAATGGGTCTGCGGCCATCTCACCGTCGGTTTCGGCTGATTTAATCACCGCGGTTAGAAATGTTCACCGAACGCCACAAGATATTGCGGATCTTATCGACGATCTGGGTCTAACCAATCGTGAAATGCAAATCCTTGGACTTCTCTCCGAAGGTTTCAACAACACGGAGACGAGTCGGCGTTTGAATATCTCCGAGGCTACGGTAAAGACCCATATGGCGAAGATCTTTATGAAACTGGAAGTACGCGACCGGGTACAGGCGCTCATTGCAGCAACACGGCTGGGGCTCATCGAGATCCCCCGCGATGCCTAAAATCTGTGAACTACCACTCTTCTAGTTGCCTAACTCCACTTTGCGGGAATAGATTCTGTCGTATTACGTTGAACATGAGCATAGACCACTCAAGTTTCTACTAGGAGGCTCATCTTGCCAGCTTTTTTCGGACCACCGTCAGACGGCTCGTTCGAGGAATTCCTCTCCCGGTTCCTCTCCTCACGTGCTCAGGCCGCGCGCCCCATCGACATCACTCGTCTGCTCTCACAGCGCACTCACGAAGCGGTATCTATCGCCGCCGGGTTCGCCCACGAAAACGGGCATTCAGAGATTGATGCGTTGCACCTGCTTGTCGCCCTGCTCCGCACCGAGCCTGCCGGACAACACCTGAGCGCAATGGGTGTGGATCTTGAAGCCCTCTCCAAGGACGCAATTCAGCGCCTGCCACGCCGCGAAGAGGCAACCGAGAAGCCTTCTCGTCTCTCCTCCGCTGCGCAGCGCAGTCTCTTTGACGCGTATCAGGTTGCTCGAAACTACGGTTCGACCTATATCGATCCTGAACACCTATTCCTAGCCTTTGTCTTCTCACCAGACTCCCCCGTGGGCATGTTGCTCGCACAACACGGCATCACTGGACAAAGCCTGCAACAGGCAGCCATGGAGCAAGCCCAGCGCGCGCAGTCCGGCGAAGCTGAGACTGGCGAAGAACAAGATGTTTCAATGCTTGAACGCTACGGCACCGATCTGACCGCTTTGGCATCTGACGGACAAATCGATCCAGTCATCGGTCGTGATGACGAGTTGGCTCAAGTCGTTGAGATCTTGGCTCGCCGCACCAAAAACAACCCGGTACTTATCGGTGAAGCTGGCGTAGGTAAGACCGCTATCGCCGAGGGACTGGCTCGCGCCATCGTTGCCGGCGAAGTCCCTGAGCAAATCCGCGGAACTCAGCTGATCTCCATTGACCTCCCTGGAATGCTCTCTGGAACGCGTTACCGCGGTGACTTCGAACAGCGCCTGACCGGGCTGCTTGAGGAAGTCGCTGACGCGGAGGGGCAGACCATCATCTTTATTGATGAAATGCACCTGCTAGTTGGCGCCGGTTCCGGCGAATCCGGAAATATGGATGCAGCTAATATCCTCAAACCACGTCTAGCTCGCGGGGAATTGCACCTGATCGGCGCTACCACGCTAGATGAATTCCGTAAGGTCGAAAAAGATTCGGCTCTGGTACGACGCTTCGGCAAAGTCACCGTGGGAGAACCTTCTCAGGAAGTCGCCCTGGCGATCCTTGAGGGTTTGCAAGAATCTTATGAAGATCACCACCAGGTGCAATACACCCCTGAGGCCTTGAAAGCTGCAGTCTCGCTGTCGGCCCGCTACCTGACCGACCGTCGTTTGCCGGATAAGGCAATCGATCTGCTCGATATTGCTGGCGCCCGCAGGTCAATCGCCGCTGGCGGCACCGAGGACGTACAGGCACTACGCAACGAGCTGGTCGAGGCAGACCGCGAAAAGGCCCGTGCAATCGGCGAGGAACGTTATGAAGATGCCAGTGCATGGCGCGATCATAATGCTGCTCTCACCGAACGCATTACCGCTGCCGAGAAGGCCGGTGATTCTGGGATCACTCGTATCGTTGATGAAGCCCAAATTTCCGAGGTCATCTCTCGCTCCACTGGAATCCCAACCTCCCGGATCAACGGGGATGACAAGAACCGGTTGGCGTCCTTGGAAGAACAGCTGCACGCCTCGGTTATCGGCCAGCACGACGCAGTTGCGGCTGTCTCCCGTGCCGTGCGCCGCAGCCGTACCGGTTTAGCTCCGGCACAACGTCCAATTGGTTCCTTCTTGTTCCTCGGCCCGACCGGCGTGGGTAAAACCGAGCTGGCTAAGGCTCTGGCTAATAACCTGTTCGGTTCATCCGATGCCTTTGTACGGATCGACATGAGCGAGTACGGAGAAAAGCACACCGTCTCGCGGCTCATCGGTGCCCCTCCAGGCTATGTGGGGCACGACGAGCCAGGACAGCTCACCGAAAAGGTACGTCGCAACCCGTACTCGGTGATTTTGCTCGATGAAATCGAGAAGGCTCACCCCGATGTATTCAACGTGCTCTTGCAGGTCTTGGATGACGGACGCCTGACAGATACGGCCGGACGCACCGTCGATTTTTCCAATACTCTGATCTTGATGACCAGTAACCTCGGCGGCGAATACCTCGCTAACAAGGCCGGTAACTTTGGTTTCACCTCGGTCAATGCAAGTAGCGAGAAGGCTGAAATTCGGGCCAAGGTCATGGGTAAGGTTCGTGAGTTCATGCGTCCCGAGTTCCTGAACCGCCTGGACGAGGTACTACTCTTCGGCAAGCTCAGCGAGTCTGAGATTGCGCAGATTGTGAAACTGGTTCTCGATGAGACCGGCAAGCACCTGGCGGAGCAGGAACTGAAACTGCACGTCACCGACGCTGCTGTTTCATGGTTGGCAACGGAAGGCTACGACCCAGAGTTCGGTGCTCGTCCCCTGCGTCGTCTGGTTCAGCGCAAGGTCCAAGATGCTATCGCGGATCTGCTGATCGGTGATGAACTCAACGCCGGTGACACTGTAGAGGTCGACTTCGCTGCAGGACAGCTAAAGGTTGCCAAGCAGGTCCCAGCCGCGGAAATCGCATCAAGCGAATCGGTCATGGACTACTTCGGTAGCTAAAAATGCCCTTGAGAGGGGCTAACGGATCATTTCGATCCGTTAGCCCCTCTCGTGTTTAATCGTGACTATCCATTCCAAGATCAACGTCGTTACGGAGCAATGAATTCGCATCTTGTTCTGTAGGAGAGCCTCGATAGACTGACGATTGGCCAATACCCCGGAGGTTCCATGCGCTCGCGTCTTCTTTTTACCATTGCTGCTGTGTCTTTAGTGTTGGCAGGATGTTCAAGCCAGCCCAACGCGATTGCCACGGAATCTCCGACAAATGACAAAGAAACTCATGCTCCTGTTGCTTCTACTTCACCTTCAGTTTCGGCTACCTCAACTGTTAAGGCGGCGGCTGTTTCACCCACTCTAGACGCAAGCGGACAGGATTGGGCCGACTCGAAAATCCAAGCATGGTTGGATAATTCTGGGATCAAGTCGGTGAAGGGGTTCTATCCGCCAAACAATCTGATGATCAGTTGGAGCAGTTCAAAATCGGGACATCTCGAAATAGTCCTTGATAATTCCTACCGATTCAACCAAGACGGAATGCTTCAAAACTACCAAGGTCCCACCGACGAGCTTCGAATAATGGGCTTGGTGATGTTTGAAAGCATCGGTGAACAATCACCGGAATTAGAATCGGTAACGTTTGCTACCAAGAATGGAAAATACTCGGGCACTTACTCCCGATCCCGAACTGGTGCCGACCCTAATGATCGTGATGCTTGGGCTGAAGAGAAGTACGTGCAGTGGCTCGACTCAATGAATGACACCTATGAGTCGTTTTGCGGTGCGACCATCAAAAAACTCGAAACTTACCGTAGCTGTATCCCCACCGATCCACACGCGTACATAGATTCCGTAGAATCCCCTAAGTTCGGCGAACTAGTAGTGACTTTGGCTCCCGGCATTTGGCAAGACAACACCTACGACACGAAATCACTGCCTGGCGTTAATTTTGTATCCGGAAATATGATGCTCAAGATCAATGCCAAGGCCCATGGAAATGAACAGGTGGAAAAGCTGACCGTCGTAGTCGAGGGATCAGATGAAACGAGCACCGAGTTCAAGAATCCTCCCATGGAGTAGTCTCGCCACGGGCACCAGTCCAGACTCTTTGAACACCCCAGAAAGAACTACGCTTGATTCTATGAGCCAAGAAATACTTATCCCATGGGAAGACGGCCATTTGAGCGCATCTCTAGATGTTGCGGATGATGCATACGCGTTTCTTATCTTGGCTCACGGGTCAGGTGCCGGAAAAGATCATGCCTTCATGGCGGGGTTTGCTTCGGCCATAGTGCAACACCAGGTCTCCGTATTGCGCTTCAATTTTCCCTACATGGACGCCGGTAAAAAGTTCCCCGACAAGGCTCCGGTTGCCGTTGCCGCGTGGAAACGAGTCCACCAGTGGGCCGCAGATAATCTTGCCGCCGGCCTTCCCATTTTTACCGCAGGAAAATCCTTCGGTGGACGCATGGCTTCCCTTGCTGTCAGCGAAGGGATGCCCTCCGAAGCACTGATTTTCTTAGGCTACCCACTGCACGCCCCGCAGAAGGAAGACAAGCTCCGCGACGAGCACCTGTACCCGCTCACCATTCCCATGCTTTTTCTTGAGGGAACCCGCGATCCATTCGCCAACCCAGCGATTATCAACCGTGTGGTCTCGGACTTGAATGAAGAGGGCCAAATTGTCTGGTTTGAAGGCGGGGACCATTCATTTAAAGTTGCCTACTCGGGCCGTTCGGTAACCCAGGATGGCGCCGCATTAGCCGAGCCCACCGCCACGTTTATTCGTAGCCGGCTTAGCTAAGACTTCAAAAAGTCATGTGGGTCGGACAGAAATTCACGCCACTGCCTAATGAGTTCAAGCTGATCGTATTCACTTTCGCGCATACCCCAAGAACCGATTTCTAAGATCTTCGCGCCCGGGAACGCTGCCAGAACTGGCGAATGAGTGGAAATGATCAGCTGTGAGCCTCGCTCTACTATTTCACGCAACTTCCGCACCAAGGCACTGCATCCCGCTAAAGACAAAGCAGACTCAGGTTCGTCCAGAAGCCACAGTCCCTTGAGATTTACTCGCTCATCGACGAGATCCAAGAAGGATTCGCCATGACTGCGCTCGTGCAAGGCCGAGCCCAACGCCGATTGTTCCAAGTACGTGTAGAAGGAGTGCATGGTTTCTGCACGAAGAAAGAACCCCTTCCGTGAGGCAGCCGCACCACGGTGGAGTTTAAGCATTTGCGCGAGGGAAGATTCCGATGCTCGAGTCACGTGCATCGCGCCGGTAGAACCACCTTCCGGGTTCATCCCGTAGGCGATCGCCACCGCTTCAAGCAAGGTAGATTTACCAACGCCATTTTCTCCCACGATCACGGTGACTCTACCCAAATCCAGACCTTCGAGGAGCAGTTGTCGCACCGGTGGCAATACCAGAGGCCATTGCGCGGCAAGGGGTGCCCCGGGATCCACCGACTCCACACGACGCACGGGCAAGAACAGGTCGCTTTGATTCATTGCCACAGGATGTCTAGCGCTGTTGTTGCAAGAATCGGTAAACCTCAGTTTCATCTACGCCAGGGAACGCTCCGGTGGGCATCGCTGCCAATAGGTGCGTATTTGCGCGAGTAGACGGCCAAGCGTTTCCAAACCATTCGCTGGATAACTCTGCCGGTGGGCGTCTGCAACAGTTTTCATCTGGACACGTTGACTGGCAACGTTCCTTGGTGTCCCGGCCACGAAACCATTTAACATGCTCAAAGGGAACCCCGATGGACAGCGAATACAGCCCCGAAGAGTGCCGTTCGGTGCGCGCAGTGCACCAGTAGGTGCCATTTACCGTGTCGGTGTACTGCTCGAAGGAACGGAATTTATCCATCTGTTCAAAAACCACGCGACTGGTCCAATAGCGGCAAATACTCTGCCCTTCGATAGCGCCGGTGTGATCCGCTGGGAAATTAACTCGGTCATTTTCGTAGGCCTTATGCAATATCCCCGATTCATGGACCTTCTGAAAATGGCAGGTTACTCCCAGATGTTCTGTGGCCAAGTTGGTAAACCGGTGAGCTGCGGTTTCATAGGAGACCGCAAAAGCGTCGCGTAAATCCTCAATCGCGATTTCTCGTTTGGCCTTCGCCTGCCGCAAAAATTCGGTGGTTGATTTCTCAGGCATCATCAGGGCCGCGGCAAAGTAGTTGGTCGCGACGCGTTGGTCCAAAAAATTCGCATAGCTGGTGGGGGCTTCGTGGCCCAGAATGTAATGTCCCAACGCTTGAAGCAGGACCGAACGTGGGTCATGTTCCGAGCGGCTGGCCTGTGTTAGATAAATTCTCTTGTTCTTCAAGTCAGTCACAGAGCGGGTGGAATGCGGAAGATTGCCAACAAATCTGAGGCTGAATCCAAGGTGTTCAGCGATATCAGCTGCACGATGATGCGATAGTGGTCCAGCGTCATGGCCGACTGCTGCAAGCACCTTAGAGGCCTCTTGCTCAATTTCTTTGTAGTAGTTATTACGTTGACGCATCTCTTGACGTAGCGCGGTATTCGCACGTCGCGCTTCTTCCGGAGTTGCAGCCTGCTCTTCGAGACGGCGTTCTAGCTCGTTTTGCAATCCTACGAGTGATTCGAGCACGTCCATGGGTAAACGCGTACCTACGCGCACCTTGGGCAATCCCAATGCCTCATAGAGCGGGCCTCGTTGGGCACGTTCCAAGTCAATTTCCAATGCTGCACGTCGTGTAGGTGGCTCGGATCCCAACAGATCGTCCACTCCTACTTGCAAGGCGCGTGCCAATGACTTGAGCAACGAAAGTTTTGGTTCCCGCTTGCCATTTTCTATCAGTGAAAGCTGGCTGGGAGCCGTTCCTACTAACGCCGAGACATCGTCTAAAGTTAACGACTTTGCTTTGCGCAGGTGGCGAATTCGCCGGCCAAGCGCAAGCGTATCGAGCTCCGGGTCCAGAACAGACTCGGATTCGGCGTCAACGGAGAAATTACGATTCCATGTGGGTGCAGTCACATTCCCAGCCTAAGCGAAGAACAATCAATTTTTCTAGGAATTCACCCTAAATGACAATAATGGCGCGCGGAATGAACACTCGTGTCAAAAGATATTCTGTTCTTTCCCTTAGGGCGATCGCAGTCTTAACACGGCTACTCGTTACTCAACCAACTATTCCTTCCATTTCATGACTTCAACGTACGCGTCATTTGTTGAGTCCCCTGTTCCGTGCACGCCCCAGGCAAAGTAGTCACCGTTGCAGAAGGTTGTGCCGGTGAGCCCTTCCTTTGCAATCTTAGAAAGTTTATTGGATTCTAGATCCAGCAAATACTGCCAACCATCACTCGCGCCTCCAACGTCCACCACTTGCCAAGCAGCATGCTGCCCACAAACTGCGTAGCCCACAGCGCGTGACTCAGCTGGCAGTGCGACGGCCGTAACGTCCTTGTTCTCAGGATTAATGACTAAGAACTTGTCCGCCAATTGAGTCAGCAGAGTTTCCTCTTGCCCAACTAATTCTGTAAAAGCCGCGGTGTCATCGAGCAACGGGCTTCCGGTGAGTAAAACTTCAGGGTCCGCTTGCTCGGTATGAAGCGAAATTGATCTTGACACGTGATTCTCGGATTTCTTTTCTGTGTCCGTTTCAGTCTTCACATCTATAACCGCGATCCCCTGATCCAGCACGGCGGGACTGGTGGCATCATCAGCGAAAATCTTGCTTTCGTCACCTCCAGAAAGCGAATGCTGGAGAACCGACGTTGAAGTTGACCCGTTAGCTTTGGTGGTCAAAGTTGACCAATAAACGGACTTGTCGTCGGCTACCGGTGCAGCTACCTCGACACTCAACTGGTTGTTGCTAGATTCGTCATCGGTTTTTGACTTAGCCAACAACTTTGATTCTTCTCCCGGGCCACCGGTGAACAGCCGCCAAGTACCAGAGACGGATTGATAATTGGGGCTTTCTACCCAGAGATAACCATCATCTGTAGAGATAGCGGAGGTGACGGTTCGGTTGCCATCTCCTTCAACCAGCTTCCGAGTACTTCCAAATGCTGTGAACTCACCGTTATGCGCAAGCCCTATTTCACCATGGTCACTCAATTTGGTATCCGCTTGTGTGGGCTTCATTTGCTGGGACAGCTCACCTATGACCTCGCCTTGGGTGTTTAGTCCCAGCCCCAAGAGGAAATTCGATTGCTTTTGCCAGTTACCCGTTGAATCCTGTGCAGTGAACTGATCCCCAAACGCCACTTCAGTGGCAGCGTCCAGCTCTACGACTCGTGCGCTGACTTCTTTCCCACTGCCCCAATGGACCTCGGAGAGAGTCTGCGTCTGAGTCACGCCATTGTCAATTGCGCCGGGATTTGTCGCGGTCTCATTATTTGAAACACACGACGTGCTCAGACAGAGCGTCGCTGTTAGTAGGCCAAGGCCGAGGAGTCGGGGTTTAGGTCGCAAGGTCGATCCATTCTCTGATCTGGTCACTGACTCAGGCTGCGCGACATTAAATATTCAAATCTTACTCGCGGACCTGTTGGTCATTACCTTAGGTCAGCATTCTGGAGGTTTTCGACACCCTAAGGGATGACATTGGAGAAGTTCCTCCACCGCATGTTCGGATCTATTGCGCTCAAGCTCCGAGACTTACGGACTTGGATTCACGTGAAATTCCCAGCAACAATCCGCTATCAACACCTGGTACTTGAACGTTGCAGAGATTAAGACATCAACTTAAGGACCTGCGATTATCACCACCGAAATCTCACAGCGCCCCCTTCACCGTCCCCAGACTTTACGGCCCAGGGGGACGCTGATTGTGTTGGGCATCGATGGTTCAGGCAAAAGCACCGCAATTGCCGCGCTCGTCCACATCCTGCAGCAACAAGATCTTCCCACCCAGCGTGTGGCAAATCCAGCGGCTCGTAAATGGTTGAATCAGCGAGTCGACAATTCTCGTTTTGAAATTTCACGCGCCACACAGGATGGCATCGAATCAATATTCCGACTATTCAATGTCACGCGCAATACGATCAAAGCTTCATTGTTCTCCGGGGTCACCGTGATGGATCGTCACTTAGCCTGCCAACTTGCGCTTCGCCAGGTGCGAGGACTGCCACAAGGTCGATTCTTCCTCTGGCTAGCTCTCGCCTATACACAAGACGCTGACGTGGTTGTGCTCGACGTTGGAGCGGACACGGCGTATTCACGAATCCACCAGCGCGGCGAGGATACCGAAACCAAGGAATTCCTTGAGGCGAGCCGCAACGCGTATTTAGAGATGGCAGCGAAGCACAAATGGACGGTGATCAGTTCCGCCCAAAGCGTCGATGGTGTGGTTGATGAGCTACTGGCCGTGCTGGAGAAGTAAACTCGAATTATGAGTGAAGCAGCCACGCAGTTCGCCCCCGGAACCATCATCCCTCTGGCCCAGAGCAGTAAGAAACAGTGGGAACTGGGCCAGGTGCGCCAGATATGTGCCGGCGAGCTAACTACCGAGAGTCAGCTCACCGCCGCCGTGCAGGACTCCGCGAGCTGGAACCTCTCGATTCGTTCAATTGAAAAAGCAGGCTCTTTTCAGGGCTCCGGTATTGCGCAGGCGTTGACTCTCATTGCCGGTGATTTCCTCCAGCTTGATGTTGATGGGCAGATTCACGGACTTGAACCGTTGCGCCCACTAAAAATTGAGACGTCCAACCCAGTGACAACCAGCCAGCCCGCTGAGGAATTACTCGTGCTGCACCTGACGACCACGCCAGGACGTGTGCGCGGCACGGTGCGCATCGTTGAACTGTCCAAGAAACGCGATCAGTACCTGTTTGATGGCCAGCTAGGTGTATTGGTGCAGGGTAACGGCGTGCTGAAACTCAATGGCGAAGAACAAAAACTCGAAGTGCGCGACACCGTCATCGGTGGTGATGTGGCCGAACCGACCATCTCTGGTCGCGGTTTCATGGCAGTCGTATCCTTGGATCTGCCCTAAGCGGTAAAACTACTCATTTACGCACCATCCCCCCTCCTTTGGCGCGCCCAAAAATTAGCCAGCGTACGCTCTAGTTTCAGAAAAAACGCACTTCTTTCTCTTTCGCTTTCCACTTTTTGAGCAATCTTGCTCTAATCGCACGAATATATGCGAAGAAATCAATATTTTTGAGAATTATCAAAGAACTGCAAATCTTTCCTCTAAAGACCCCTATTGCACCCCTTGCTTCTGCGGAATAGTCAATGTCACGAAGAAGTTCACCGCATTCGATGAATACGGACGAACACCAACACGTGGGCGAAGGGGCCAGCACAATGACTGAGCAGAATTCAATTGACAACCGCATCGCAACTATCGAGAACGACTGGGAGAACAACCCACGCTGGAACGGTGTCACCCGCGATTACAGTGCCGCTGATGTCGTAAACCTGCAGGGTCGTGTTCAAGAAGAAAACACGCTAGCAAAGCGTGGTTCAGAAAAACTGTGGAAGCAGCTCACCGAGGAAACCCCCACCGGCGGATACACCAACGCCCTGGGTGCGTTGACCGGCAATCAGGCGGTCCAGCAGGTCAAGGCCGGACTTCGAGCGATTTATCTTTCCGGTTGGCAGGTGGCCGCGGATGCAAACCTCTCCGGGCAGACCTACCCTGATCAGTCCCTTTACCCGGCCAACTCGGTTCCACAGGTAGTGCGCCGCATCAATAACGCCCTGCTTCGCGCAGACCAAATCGAATTCTCCGAAGGCATTCAGAGCGTTGAGGACTGGATGGTCCCCATCGTCGCAGATGCCGAGGCAGGCTTCGGTGGTCCGCTCAACGCTTACGAGCTGATGAAGTCGATGATCACCGCCGGCGCATCTGGAGTCCACTGGGAAGACCAGCTGGCATCGGAAAAGAAGTGTGGCCACCTCGGTGGCAAGGTGCTCATCCCAACCCAGCAGCATGTTCGCACGCTCAATGCGGCTCGCCTGGCCGCCGATGTGGCGGGAACCCCATCGGTAGTCATCGCCCGCACCGACGCCGAGGCAGCCACCCTGATTACCTCGGATGTTGATGAACGAGATCAGCAGTTCATCACCGGCGAGCGCACCGCAGAAGGTTTCTACAAGGTTCGCAACGGAATCGAACCATGTATTGCCCGGGCCAAGGCCTACGCTCCGTACTCCGACCTCATCTGGATGGAGACCGGAACCCCGGATCTAGAGTTGGCTCGCAAGTTCGCCGAATCGGTCAAGGCTGACTTCCCTGATCAGATGCTCTCCTACAACTGCTCACCTTCCTTCAACTGGAAGAAGCACCTGGACGATGCAACGATCGCCAAGTTCCAGCGGGAACTCGGCGCGATGGGCTTCAGCTTCCAGTTCATCACGCTGGCCGGCTTCCACGCACTGAACCACTCGATGTTTGATCTGGCCGAGGGTTACGCCCGCGACGGGATGAGCGCCTATGTCGAGTTGCAGGAACGAGAATTCGCTTCCGAGTCCCGCGGCTACACCGCTACCAAGCACCAGCGCGAGGTCGGTACCGGCTACTTCGACAAGATCGCCACCACGTTGAACCCCAACGCCTCCACCCTGGCCTTGGTTGGTTCCACCGAAGAAGGACAGTTCCACTAAATCAGGACCCCTTTGGGGCCCTGACGGTGGGGCCGGCAATGACGCCGGCCCCACCGACCCCAAACTTTTAAGGAAGAACATCATGTTTACCCCCACCTCCCTGAACTCGATCCAGATCACCGCTACCCCAGTTCGTTACCAGGAACAGATCCTCACCGAACAGGCGTTGGATTTCATTTCCAACCTGCACCAGGCTTTTGAAGGCCGCCGTGTCGAGCTCATGCAGCGTCGTCAGCTGAACCGAGCTCGCATTGCCAACGGGCATGACCCGAAGTTCTTGGAGGAAACCCGTCACATCCGCGAAGATGCGTCATGGCAGGTTGCACCCATTGCACCGGGACTTGAAGACCGTCGGGTGGAAATCACCGGGCCGATTGAACGCAAGATGGCAATCAACGCACTGAACTCGGGCGCTAACGTATGGCTGGCAGATATGGAAGATGCTTGCTCCCCTACTTGGCAGAACGTGATCAAGAATCAGGTCAACCTGTTGCGGGTATTGGATGGGGAACTTGATTTCACCGACCCTGACGGCCGGGAATACAAGCTGAACGGCTACGAGCTGAGCGACCTGCCAACCATCGTAGTTCGCCCCCGTGGCCTGCACCTGCCAGAGAAGCACCTGCTGATCAACGGCAAGCCTATTGCCGGCGCATTTGTCGACTTCGGTTTGCACTTCTTCCACAACGCACAGCGTCTGATCGATTCTGGCCGTGGCGCGTATTACTACCTGCCAAAGTTGGAAAATCACCTCGAAGCACGGTTGTGGAACGACGTGTTTGTGCTGGCTCAAGAACTGCTGGGCATCGAGCGCGGCACCATTCGCGCCACGGTACTCATCGAGACCATCACCGCCGCGTTTGAGATGGAGGAAATCCTCTACGAGCTGCGAGAGCACTCGGCCGGACTGAACGCAGGACGCTGGGACTACATCTTCTCGATCATCAAGAACTTCCGTTCCCGCGGACCGCGCTTCGTCTTCCCAGACCGCGAGCTGGTGACCATGACCAGCCCGTTCATGCGGGCTTACACCGAACAGCTGGTGCGCGCCTGCCACCGCCGCGGGGCTACCGCAATCGGCGGAATGAGCGCTTTCGTGCCTAGCCGTAAGGATGCTTCGATCAACCAGATTGCATTCGAAAAGGTGTCCGAGGACAAGGCTCGCGAAGCCAACGACGGCTTTGACGGTTCTTGGGTGGCGCACCCGGATCTGGTTCCGGTAGCTCGTGAGGTCTATGACCGGGTATTGGGTGCAAATCCACACCAGATCTCCCGCACCCGTGAGGATGTGGAAGTTTCGGCCAAGGAACTGCTGAATGTGGAAGGCCTCGAAGGTCGAATCACCGAACGCGGTATCCGCGAGAACATCGAGATCGCCATACGCTACGTTGAGTCGTGGCTGCGCGGCAACGGTGCGGTGGCACTGCGCAACCTGATGGAAGATGCCGCTACCGCGGAAATCTCCCGCTCCCAGTTGTGGCAGTGGATCCACCAGTCGGCTATCACCGATACCGGTGAGGTCATCACCCGGGCCTGGATGCACGAACTGACCGATGAAACCATCGAGAAGATCGAGCGTTTTGAAGGAGACCGCTTCGAACAAGCGGTGGAAATCTTCGAAGCTTGCGCCTTGCGCGATGACTTCCCCACCTTCTTGACCTCCAACACCTACCAGCGTTACCTGGACACCCCAGCACCCGCCTATGAAATGGCCAGCTAGTCCAGGACAGTAACTCGGCGGTCCGCGCCTAAACTCAACAACTTATTGCGCACTGCCACGAACTGCGGCATTCATCGGATGGTAACCAGCCCATCCGGTGAATGCCGTTTTTCGTGCGCGGCAGGCGCTACGGTACACGATGCGTTGATCGCTCGCCCTCTGAAACTCTCGGAGGCAACGAGTCCTCGGCAGACCATTTATCAGTCTAAGACCCTTCAGTCTCGCTCGCCCGAAGTTCTGTCGAAGAGTGCGAGAATGCACTATTTATTCGGTATCAAGTAACGTACGATATCTCATCGTCGCAACGTGGAACGCAACCGCGACCTGATCGCAGGCTCCACATTGATCGTAGACAACACGAAACCGGAAAGGCGTTCCGAGGTGCAGGAAAGGTTTGACGTTCTCATGGCCCTAACCGAATCCGGACTCAGTGCCATTTCGTTTCGTCATATCCGGTAGCAACTACTTTTCCTTTCCCTCTTTGGCGTAGGCGTATTTGCCTTACTTCCGATGCCATTCCGGTCACGGCGATGCATCTGGCGCCCAACACTCCAACGGGTCATAAGGTGCCGGTCTTCAAAAACACTCTCAGCGCCCTCCAGCGCTCAAAGTAGCATGGGTGCGGTTTTGGCAGCTGAATTTTATGGCACCCTCGATGTCAACGTTCAGCTATTTGCTCATTTGAAACGTCGCGATCGGGGGTCCCCGTCAAGAAAATCGATGAATTTTCTTTCAAAAATGTGGAGATACACAGTCAGTATAGGATTCGGGCTTATTACACAAGCGAGAGACGGCGGAAAATCCAATTGCTCGATAGGTCGTTCGAACCACCCCGGATCTGTTGTCCCCCTCCACTTGTCAGTTGCCTAACTTCGGAGTCGCAATATTGTTCTTTTCAGCGAAATTGGAGAATAGAGATCTCGAAAGCATCTCCTGCGTGACTTTTCGTCAATAAACTCTCCAAAGGTTCCGCTTCAGCTACTTAGGTATCGAGCAAGCTTCCGACCTTTGAAGTTGACTGCCGATTGGCATGCATTTCGAAGACCAGTCAATTATTTACGTTAAATATTCGAGTGATATTTTAAATACCCTCAGGCCACAGTGTCGAAGTATGAGATTACAGTTTGGCGTGATAATTAATCAACAGTATGATCTTAAAGCGTCCTCATGATGGGGGCGCTTGAACCTGTGATTGCTCTCCCCGTAAAACGACTTACGGAAAAGAATCGCGCACTGAAGGGAACTCTATGAAAACCGCACCAAAAATCGCTACCATCGGCCTGTCTGCCGTTCTAATGCTCGGTGTAGCTATGCCTGCCGCCAACGCGAGTTTTATGCCAAGCGTCCCTTCAAGCGCAAAAGCACCCATGACGAGTACAACACCTATCCAAATTAACCTAAGCCAGATTGCCCGCGAGGCAGAAGCAGCCGGCGCGACTGACATTGCTGAACTTGCTCGTTCCCTTGAATCTCAGAAACAGAACGAAGCCAAACTTCGTGCGGCAGGGCTTAGCGTTGCCAAGCCAGCTGGTATCACCGGTGCCGTGAAGAAAATCGTGCTCTGGACCATTGACCACTCGGCACATCTGTTCCCGGCAAATGTCCAAAAATACCTTCACAAGATCACTACGGTCGTGCGCAATGCCGAATTAAATTCAGAAAATGAATTGATCATCGCGTTCCAAGTGGCTGGAATTCCATATGACGTTGCAAAGGACGCTGCTTGGGTCATCATGAACATCATCATCTAATTGATACCGGCAGGATGTTACGTTAGAAGTTCTTATTTGGGATGGAGGATTAATGAGTGAAGCTACGGGCGACGATAAGCCATTGAGCAAGATCGTCGCAATTTTCTGGGTGATACTGATTCTCATTGCGGTCTTGGTCTTCGTTTCGCTTCCGCTTTCGGCTGGCATCGGGAGTGCGATCCTGATTTTTGGAATGGATCAGGTTCGCCAAGATGTTGCCGGTTGGTTCGTTTACTGGGCTATCGGCACGTTGATTGCGACTGTAGTTGTCACCGGGATCATTGAAGCTTTCCTCAAGACGAAGTTTCCAGATAATAAACCACTCCGAGAAGCATCCTCATGGTCTACCGGATTTGTTGTGATGACAGTTTGCTATACAGGATTCTTCAACTCTTGGGTGGCCTGTGTGGTTGCTTCAGCGGTCTCAGCACTGTTATTCATTGTCTTGCTTTGGATCGTCAAGAAGTTTCCTGCGCGTAAACGACCAACGTCATAAGGCGAATAAATTTCTGGCAAATGAATGTTCAGGGACATAGTCTATTTTAGCCGTCTATCCCAGATTTTATGGAGGAGGCAGAACCCCCCGGATCCAGCCACTAGTTGGTCTGCCCGTGGGATTCTGTTTTCTGCATACCGATAGAAGCCCTATCACTTAAGATCAGGCTGGCACAGACGATTTCATTCAGTCAATAAACCAGTCAATGGGTGGACTTTCAGATGAATTGACTGAACTAGTGTTTACGCCAAGCTTGGGCGACAGACTTGACCGCTGAAACCTCCAACTGATTATGCACATTCCCGAACCGATGCCACATTCACTTGCGATGATGGACCTCCTCCAATCAAGAGGCGATGTGTGGGCGTTTCTACTATCTTGTAGCCCGCCAGCATCGCTCCAGCACATTCCGCTGCGACAAACTTCGGAACCGCGCTGTGGGAGGTTCGCCAATGCCACACGGATCCGCCTAATCGAACCAACCAGCTCATGAGATTCCAGAACTGAGCGAATCCCGGACAGGATTTGGCTGCCACGATAACGATGAATCCGGATCCTTAACGTATATTTTTGATGAATGACCGCCATCTAGCCGGTTAGTCGAGAGTCCCTTAGTCGATTGCTGAACATGTACTTCATCGCGCACATATAGCGTATTCACTCCTTCTGAGATGCTCGAAATCCTTGTGAGCCACGCTGTGGTCCGGACGCTATGTGGAGAAAACTTCTTACACCAGAACGACATGTGCAGGTGGCCTGCTAACGCGTATGTACTCTGACAATTGCGGCTTACCCACCAGCGTTACCTGGACACCCCAGCACCGGCCTATGAAATGGCCAGCTAGTCCAGGACAGTAACTCGGCGGTCCGCGCCTGAACTCAACAACTTATTGCGCACTGCCACGAACTGCGGCATTCATCGGATGGTAACCAGCCCATCCGGTGAATGCCGTTTTTCGTGCGCGGTTAGGATATCTTTATGGCCTTCCAATTTCGTTCCCCCACCGAGGAACTTTGGGGCGCCGATGTGCTGGGCGCAGATTATGCCTGTCGCAAGCTACCGCTCACGGACGGTTCCACTGCGACATTGATCCGTCACCGTCCGGCTGGTCGCCGGTTACGTTTTGCCCCACCCTTGCGTGGATTGGCGATCTTATATGTGCACGGCTGGTCCGATTACTTTTTCCAGACCGAGTTGGCGCGGTTCCTCACCGAGGCCGGAGCCGACTTCTATGCACTCGATCTGCGTCATTACGGGCGTAACCTCGGCGCCTCTAGCGTGCCGGGTTTCATCACTAACCTGGAGGATTATTTCGAGGAATTTGATGCGGCACACCGAATTATTTCCAGTGCGCATCCGGGCACACGTTTTGTGATGCTCGGCCATTCCACCGGTGGGCTCAGCGCGGCGCTCTATGCGGCGGCGAACCCGACCAAGGTTGATGCGCTGGCGCTTAATAGTCCGTGGCTAGAATTTCAGGCCTCGGAACTGGGACGCACCGCCTTAGCAAAAATTCTGAAAGCAACCAGCCATCGTAACCCCTACCGAAACCTCCCGGGCATCGACCCGGGGTTTTACACCCGCACGGTATCCAACCGTTTTGAAGGCGAATGGGAATACAACTTAGACTGGCGACCTGCCAACGGTTTTCCCTTGCACACCGGGTTCATCTCCGCGGTATTCGCCGCCCAGGCAAAGGTCAAGAAGGGCCTAGATTTGAAGCAACCGGTGCTGGTCATGCTTAGCGCCAAAGACTACCTGCTGCCGCGTTGGAATGATGCCGCTACCCGCTCCGATGTGGCACTAAACGTGCAGGTGGTCGCGCAACGAAGCATCAATCTAGGCCGCGAATTACATTTGGTTCGGCTACCCAACGCACTGCATGACGTGTTTCTTTCACCTGTGTCGATACGTTCCGACGCATACCTGCGGCTAGGATCATGGCTGTCTAACATTAAGAGTCAGCAATCCGACTCAGGTATTGCTCGGGCGGTACAGCGCACAGTAAGACGCGACTAACTACTGGGTTTTGACCGGCGGTTGTGGCACCTGGTCATTGACCAGCTTTAGTTCCCAACCATCGGTTTCATATTCCAGGATCGCTACCGATGCGTTGCGGATGGTGTCCAGCTGGTACCCGGCAAAATGCGAGAGCGTGTAACGAATAATCGTGCCGTGACAGACTACTGCAACATTTTTACCCGGGTAATCGGTAGCGATCTGTTCGATGGCCCGCAGCCCGCGGTCAACCACCGATTCCAAAGACTCGATGCCGCCACCGATTTTGCCTGGCCAGCGTTGCGCGGCCTCGGTTTCTAAAACCCCTTCGCCTTCGCCGTAATCACGCTCGATGAGCAGATCATAGGCTGGGCCAAGTTCTAGGCCGAGCCCGTCGGCGATAATCTGTGCGGTTTCACGTGCGCGACTTAGTGGAGAAGAAACGATGACGTCCCAACGTGCGGAGCCAAGGATCTGCACCGCGTCGCGGGCTTGCGCCCGCCCGGTGTCATTCAGCTCGATATTGCTACTTCCCTGCAACCGTCCTTCGAGGTTCCAGCGGGTCTGACCGTGTCTGATGAATCCAAGTTCCATAAGTCCATTCTCCCACCGTGCGTGCCTTCATTATTGCGCCCGCGGTGCTCGCGTTGCGCTAGGCCAAGTCCAGAACCGTGTCGCAATGGCTCATTACAACATTCGAATGGGTCGCGACTAGTACGGTTGCACCCGCATTCGCGATATTGCGCAGTTCGTTCAGCACCATGGATTCATTGGTGCTGTCCAAGGCGCCGGTGGGCTCATCAGCAAGCACGACCGCAGGACGCTTAACCAGCAGCCTGGCTAACGCCACCCGTTGTTGTTCTCCCCCGGATAAGGAATAGACCAGCTCCTTGCCTCGTCCGCCTAGTCCCACACGTTGCAACGCTCCGTCAAAGTCGGCACCCAGGATCTTTGATTTACCCGATGCTGCGAGTGCTACTTCGAGGTTGTCCCTGATCGTGGAGTTTTCGATCAGCGCATAATTTTGGAACATGTAGCCCAAAGAGTCACGCCGGAAATAACGTTGTTGCTTACCGGAAAAGGCGGAGATTTGTTGCCCGCCCACAGTAATACTTCCGGCATTGAGCTTCTCTAGTAACCCAATACAGTTCAAAAGAGTCGACTTTCCGGATCCCGAGGTTCCCATCACTGCCATCATCTGCCCGGCAGGCACGCTAAACGACAGGTTTTGAAATAGTGTTTTGGAGCCAAAGGTTTTGGTGGCCCCGTGAACCTCAATATTGCTCATGCGGTTTCCTCACTATGGGTGCGAATCAGGCTTTGAGTCTTCACGCGCACGACAACTAAAAGTAGCAAGACATTTAACAGGGCTACGCCCAGAACCACGACCGGTTGCCACTGCGCTACGGCCAGATCATTGGCTACATGCGACACCTCGCCGAAATTCTTCGCGCGAAGAGCCGTCCAAACTCCGCTGATCAACGCCCACACCACGGCTACCCCTAGGAGAACTGCTTCGGCTTTGAAAAGCCACCGGTGAGTGGACCAAAACGACCACCCATGCAGATATCGCACCAAAATCAGTTGGGCATTACCCCGGACATGAATCTGCGCCATTCCTACAGCGGTTGCGAGGAGCACCAGAAGCGCTACGACGGCACAAACTGTCTGGAAGCGAACCGACTCGTTCAACGTCGCTGAATCCTCGGCGGCCAATTGAGCGATCGGGAGGTAGGCGGAAATCCATGTTCCCAAGAATTCTTTAGGGGTGTCGTTCAGCGCTTGTTCTGCGTCCGCCATCAGAAGCTGGCCCCTACTGGCTAGCGACATGTAGCCATCATCGGCAATGAACCCTGAGTTCGCCCCGATGCCAACAACAATGACGTCCTCCAGATAACTCGGCTTGTTTGGATGATCTGCTCCTGTGCCGTAGAGGAAATGACTCTGTCCACCACGCAATACCTGAGTGCTTATCGATGGTGGTTGGCTACCTCCATAATTTTCCAGTAGTGCTCTTTCCACCTCGGCAGCGGAATGTGTGGAGTGTTCGGGAATCATGATGAGAACCTCATCGTCTGGAACATCGGTTATTTGCTGCCCCCGATTATCAAGGATTCGGTTGCGTTGGAGGTAGCCCTGACTAACTAGCAATACCTCGTCAGTAAGTGCGGCGCTCGATGAGTACTCAGCAAGTGTGCTCACCATTATGGTGTGCCCCAAACGATCTTGTTCTTTAAGCCAATTCCCCGACTCAACCGCTAACTGTTCCGTCTGTTGTGAAACATAAAGGCCTTCAAAGAAGATTTTTGCCACGTTGCCTACATCGGCTAAAGATTCTTGGTTTCGTTGCGCTTGTGAGGCCGCCGTGCTCGCAGCGAAAGCCGAGGCGATAAGTGCTATCGCCAAGATGATGCTTGGGAAACGTAAAAGATAGGTGGCCGGAACCGCAACTTTGAACCCGAATTTACCTTTGATCGCGTCGAGAATTTTCACGTCAAACGCCAAGAGTAACGCCGCAACATAGATGCAGGTGACGATTAATAACATGAGCGTTACCAGGCCAAGCCCCGATGCCAGATATCTGCCCAGCTGGTTCCATCCGTTGTACAGCAATAGCCCTATCAGCGCCGCGGTGAAGGAGATCGCAAGTATCAACGCGATGGCCGGTAGTTCTTGCCGGAGGTCTCGTTTTAATCCCGTACTGGTGTTGCCTCCGTGTAACCGAAGAATCGCGTAACTCTTTGCCCGTGAGAGGACCGAAAATCCGGTCAATAATGCCACGAGTAGCAAAACTAAAAGCGTTGCTGCCCCTAGGACACCAAAGAAAATCTCTCCGAGAGCGGCCGGAATAAAAGCACCCGGTCTTTCGGTTTCTACCGCATAACCTAACTGGCTAAAGTCGTGGACCACCATATCCAGCGCGGCCGAATTGCCAATGATGAAGTATTCTCCGCGAGGGTCTACCCCACTAAGCTCTGTTGCTGCGTGCACGTTAGTACTGACGCCCTGGCTGAACTGCGGAAACCCGGTGTCCAACCACTTTGCTTCTTTGCCATCATTATCGCCACTGGCCAGATAGAAGTGGCGCACTGAAGTGTCATGCAAATCGCGAATTTCTCGCACTATGGTGGAGCCGGAGCGTTGAGCTGATCCCTGAACCACTACGTCCAGCCCCTGACTTCCGGACAACGTATGTGTGCCCGAGACAAGAATTCTGCTCGCGCCTGCAAGCGTTGATTCATCAATGGACTTGGTGACCATGAAAGAGACAAAAAGTGAGTATAAAACGGCTACGGCAACGGCTAGTCGCAGTCCGGTATTTTTCATGTGTTCTTTCCGCCTGCTTTTGCACACCGACTTCAGAATGCTTCTAGGTCGAGAGCCACTGTCCATCGTTACTTCGCAATATTTACGGGCTTTAGTTTACCCAAAGAATAACCCCGGGCTATTATTCAACATATCTCTGACCAGTGAAAATATACTCAAAAGTTATCTCATACCCATTCTGGGCTCTTGTACCGAGCACGACAAGAAAAGGTTACGGCACCGCAGATGAGCTATCTCACGATAGAGCTTGACCACAAACAACCCCAGGCAACACCGCACAGCACGTAAAATTCTTGAGGCACGCGCTGGCTTAAATTCTTTGAACCACGCGCACAGCCACTGATCACATGCACCTCAAACAAGATCCGAGATTTTCATCGTGACCGATATTAAGGGCTCCCTCGCCCGCGGGCTCACGGCCCGCCACATCCGCTTCATGGCACTTGGCTCTGCTATTGGTACCGGATTGTTCTACGGTTCCTCAGCTGCCATTCAGGCCGCTGGACCGGCAGTACTTTTCGCCTACATGATTGGTGGCGCTGCGGTATTTATCGTCATGCGCGCCATGGGTGAGATGGCGGTGAAACATCCGGTCTCTGGTTCTTTTGCACACTATGCCTCACGCTACCTAGGCCGCTTCGCCGGGTTTGTCACCGGCTGGACCTTCACCTTTGAGATGGCAATCGTTGCCATTGCCGACGTGACCGCTTTCGGTATTTACATGCGTTTCTGGTTCCCGCAGGTCTCACAGTGGATCTGGGTTCTTGCCGTGGTGCTACTGATCGCGGTCATCAACTTGATGAAGGTTAAGGTCTTTGGCGAGACAGAGTTTTGGTTGGCAGTCATCAAGGTCACCGCAATCATTGCGATGATCATTGGCGGCGCGGCACTAATCGTCTTCGGTTTCACCGCACCTGGTTCGGAAACAGCCACTGGTTTTGCAACCTTAATGAGCGCCGGCACCCTATTCCCTAATGGATTCATGGGGCTACTGCTGTCGTTCGCTGTAGTGATGTTCGCCTTCGGTGGCATCGAGACCATCGGCATCACCGCCGGCGAGGCCGAAGATCCTGCGAAGTCTGTCCCAGCTGCGATCAACACCGTCCCCTGGCGCATCCTGCTGTTCTACGTAGCATCACTTGCCGTAGTCATGATGCTCTTCGACTGGCGTCAGATTGATGGGTCAGCCTCTCCATTCGTGCAGATCTTTGACGCACTGGGCCTTCCTGCCGCTGCTCACATATTAAACGCAGTGGTTATTACCGCCGCAGTGTCCGCAATCAATGCCGATACCTTTGGTGCCGGCCGCATGATGTTTGCGATGTCACGTGAAGGCCATGCTCCGGCCTCCTTCGCGAAAATCTCTCGCCATGGAGTGCCGTGGATGACAGTAGTTATCATGTCCATGGTGTTGCTGGTCGGCGTGGTTCTCAACGCCCTGCTACCGGAATCACTGTTCATGATCATCGCCTCAATCGCCACCTTCGCGACGGTCTGGGTGTGGATCATGATCCTCACCTCCTATTTGGCGATGCGCCGCAAGGAAAAAAAGAGCGTCGCCCTCGAACGCGAATTCACGGTTCCCGGTGGCACCATCAGCGCTTGGATTGCGTTGGTATTTATGGCCTTTGTGGTCGTACTCCTAGCCTTAAGCGCGGAGACTCGCGTCGCGCTTTATGCCGGTGCCGGTTGGCTAGTCCTGCTTGGTTTGGCCTATAAGTTCCTCGTGCGTACACCGCAAGAAGAGCTTGTCTCAAGCAATAAGTAAAACGTCCCATTACTAAAAATTCGCCAAGTCTATGACTTGGCGAATTTTTTGTGCTTAACGTGCGCCGCTCATCAGACGACGTTCACGTATCAATCCAAGGCTCGCCCAACCGAGCATGCCCAGAGCCACCAACCACAATGCAGCAAGCCCAAACTGCAAGTAGGCAAATGCGCCACATACCGAGCCGAGGGTAATCATGGCCCAAAGGATCGCGTAAGGAACCCACAAGGTTCGATTTGCCCCAGATAAGGCTCCTGCCAGATGCTGACCAAGCTTCACTAGCGTCCCGGTCATATAGGTCAATCCCAACGACACTTCCCCAGAGCGGGTATAGCTAACATTGACTGCCCCCATAGCCGCTGCCAGCAAGCAAGCCGTCACCGTTTCTCCCGAAGAACCTAAAATCGCTGCTACCAATAAGAGTGCCCCGGATAGATACATCACCCGGGGTCGCCTGAAGCGTGAAGCTTTGGCAGAAATCAGCGTCGCAAGCACCACTCCAAGCACGAAGCTGGCCACAAAACTCATCGCTAGCAACCAACCATTTACGTCACCAGTTGCGAGTGCGGCGGAGGAACGTGTTGAGTTACCGGACATAAAGGAGAGGAAATATCCGGAGAAATGTAAGAATCCCACGCCATCGACAAAACCAGCCATCATGGTGATTCCACCCGCAAAGAAGATCCCTCTATAGCTCAATGACTTGGCCATTTTCCTCCTGACTGCACCGAACTTCTTTTGCTTCTATCTTGCCATCTGGTAATCGGGAATGTAGCAGGGCTCCAAGTAGTTGAACCTTACATGAGTGAAAAACGAGTCCGTGTGGACATCTGGTCCGATATTGCCTGCCCTTGGTGCTTCATTGGAAAGCGCCGCTTTGAAAAGGGTGTCGAAGAATTTGAGTTCTCCGACAACGTGGATGTGTATTGGCATGCATACCAACTGGATCCGAGCCTGCCCGAACACTATGACGGTGATGAGTTGCAGTACCTTTCGCAGATAAAGGGTATGGATCCGGAGCAGGTGAAGGGCATGTTAGAACATGTCACCGAGCAGGCCGCTGGCGAAGGACTCAACTACAGATTTGATCAGTTGCGTCCGGCTAACTCGTTCACCGCACTGCGCCTACTTGAGCAGGCGAAGACCGAGTCCAAGGGCAGCGAGATGAAAGAGACCTTACTTTCGGCACATTTCGAGCGCGGCCTGGATACCGCAGACCGCCAGGTTCTTGCCAAGCTCGCTACGCAGGTCGGACTCGATGAGTCCGCTACCGCACAGACACTGAGTACGCAGAAATACGCCGAAGAAGTTAATGCAGATATCGAGCAGGCTCGTCAGTTGGGCATTAGCGGAGTGCCATTCTTTGTTATTGACGGCAAATACGGCATCTCCGGAGCGCAGCCAGCCGAGGCTTTCACCAACGCGCTGACTCAGGTTCACGCCGAAACCGTTAGCTAGATTCCACCGGTGCTTCGCTGCCGCTATTTCGATTCTGCGCAGCGAAGCTTTCCGGGACCGTCATTCAACTTGCGCTCCTTTTCCAGTCCTTCGAACTTGGCTCCGACCTCTAAATCAACGCGATCATCGCGGCGGTCTTTGTCAAAGACGAATACTGCACCAGGGACCTGCCGTTGAATGCTCAGCGCTTGCGCGTAACCCTTGGGGCCGGCAATCACCGCTCCCACTTCATCGGCATAGTCACTGGCTGATTCGGTGACCGAGGTGATGGTGAAGCCACGCTCTTTAAGGCTTTCGGCCGTTGCCCCTGCTAATCCTGACTCACCGGTGGTATTCAGTACGCGGACCATGACCGTGCCCGGATCTTGAATTTTGAAGTTCACATCAGGACACACCGGGTTTTCGATTTTGGCCGGAGCATCGCTTCCTGCCTGTGGTGCTTGGTCTTTATTCCAGGGCCAGTTGCCGGTGAAGATCAGTACTGAAGCCACAAAAACGACCACGACCAGCGAGGCCATGACCGTAAAAACCACGTTCTGTCGACTACGGCGACGCTTTTTGGCCTGCCCATCGGATTGAAAGGCGAGCTCTGCTTCGCTGACGATGTGTTGCCCATGCCAGCTGCTTGGATCGCGGCGATCCTTCGGCTCGGTCATAAACCCACCTTCCCTGCGCACCCTTGGGCCTGCGATGTGAGGCTATCTTGAGTCGAAGCCTACCCGTTAGCCTTCAAGATCCAACACCCTTGCATGGATTATTGCTCGATGGTGCAACGCCGAACGTAAGGCTCGGTGCAACCCATCTTCCAGATACAAAGTGCCCTGCCAGCGCACTACGTGCGGGAACAGATCTCCGTAGAAGGTTGAGTCCTCGGAAAGCAGTGCCGATAAATCGAGCACCGTCTTAGTGGTCACCAGCTCGTCGAGCTTCACCTGCTGTGGAGGGATTTCACTCCACTGCCGAGAGGTGGATAACTCATGCGCTGGGTACGGACGGGAATCGCCCACTGCTCGGAAAATCACTCTCTAAGCATATGTACAACTACCAGAAAAAACACTTTACCCTCCGCAAAACGCACATTCTTCACGTTTAAAACCGATATGCGAAGAAATGACGGGCCAGGCACCAACCACTACCGAGAAAACTGTTTAGCGAATCGCGATCGCTAATAATGGGACTTTGTTAAGCAAAAAGCAAGGATTGTTACGATGGGTGAAACTTGGCGGAACTCAGCGTAACGGACGCTAGTAACAATTGTGTTTTTGGGTGCACGCTAGATGTATGAACAACGTAGTCACCGAGATCCCAGTCCTCGATATCTCTACCGCACGTAACGCCGATGGAAGCTTTAACGAAGCCTTCATAGTAGCGCTACGCGATGCCGCGCATCGCGTAGGTTTCTTTCAAATCGTGGGTTACGGCTCCCAAGAAAACCAGGATCAGGAACTCTTAGACACCATTGCCGAGTTCTTCAAAAAACCGGTCGAAGAGAAGATCAAGCTCGACAACCGAAACAGTGCCCAATTCCGCGGTTACACCCGTATGGGCACCGAGATCACTCGGGGTCGCGCAGACGCACGCGAACAGATTGATTACGGTCCAGCACGTGAGACTCTCTCCGAGGTTCCGAGCGACAAACCATTCTTGAATCTTCAGGGGCCGAACCAGTTCCCAGAAGATTTCCCACAGCTCGAAGAACGGGCCATGCAGTGGGCGGAACTGATGAATCAGACCGGTCACGAACTACTCTCTGCGCTTGCAGTTGGTATGGGGCTACCCGAAGATCATTTTGATGAACCCTTCGCCAAGACTCCTTCTTGGATGGGCAAACTAGTACATTATGTCTCAGGTGACGTGGTTCCGGAGTCCGGCAACCAGGGCGTAGGTTTACACGCTGACTACGGTTTTGTAACCCTGCTATTACAAGACCAAGTTGGCGGCCTGCAGGTGCAGCCATACGGCCAGGAAGAGTGGATTGCGGTGCCGCCTACCCCCGGTGCGCTAGTGGTCAACCTTGGCGAAATGCTCGAAGTAGCTACCGACGGATATCTGATGGCAACCATTCACCGGGTGATCGCACCGCCAGCCGGCGTGGACCGTTACTCCGTGCCGTTCTTCTATTCCCCACGCCTAGACGCGGTGATTGATAAGGTGCAGCTACCGGCAGCTCTTGCAGCGCAAGCACGAGGAATCTCTGATGATCCACAGAACCCGATGCTCGCCTCGTATGGCGCCAATGTACTCAAGGGTTGGTTGCGTGCCCACCCACAAACCGCTGCTATTCATTACCCAGAATTGAGCAGCCCCACGGCATCTGTCTAGTCACCGATTTCCGCTGAAGTATGAAGGCTTCGAAATAGTATTGCGCTACTATTTCGAAGCCTTCACTCACTTAAACGGGTATCTGTATAGAAAACCGCCTGCTCGACAGTCGATTAGTCCCCCAAGTCCTAACCTGATTCAGCACTTCGCCCCGTCTGGCCCAAAGCCATGGACAACATTGTGCTCGATGAGTCTCAAGTTGACGCCATCGACAGCTCAAGATCAGCTCAAGAATTATCCAGCCGGTATTACTTGGTTTCGTGGGGCCCAATCATTCGGTATCCGACACCGCGTACCGTCTCGATCCACAGTTCTTCACGCGCCGAATCGCCTAGTTTGCGCCTTAGATTTGCAATATGCACTTCAATGCTTCGTACGGCTGCCGGTGACACATATAAGTCCACCGCTTCCAGCTCATCTTCATCGCTCAGAATGCGAGCAAGCTCTTTTTTGCTTCGCACATGCCCGGGATACACCAGCAGCGCGCGCAACAGCGAAAATTCAGTAGCAGTCAGCTCAACCGACACGTCATCAATCATCACTTGCCAGGTCACAACGTTCAGCGAGAGGTTTCGATGGCGAAGGATCTGATCCGCACGGCGCTCACGCAAGGCGAGCAAATTATTGATATTGTCTTGCCGCCGGACGAAGGAATCGACGCGCGCCCTGAATTCTCGCTCTTTTATCGGCTTCGCAACTACGCCGTCGGCACCGGAGTCATAGGCATGAACTACTTCAAACTCATCATTTGTTTCAAGCACTGCTAGTAGCAGCGCATTAACTCGCGCAGAAATCCGCCGTAGCGTTTCGTGCCCGTCAATATCTCGAAGGCCATACCCCACCACAATTACTTCTGGATTGCTCCGTGTGGCTAGATCGACGCCTTCTTCCCCAGTCGAGGCCTCTTGAACAACAAATCCCACGTGTTTGAGCAGTCGAGACAAGACTGCTCGGGTCTCAAATTCGTGCTCAATAACGACTGCCTTACGATTTTCCCCAGCCAAGCCAGCCACACCCCCATTTAGTGATCGCCCTCACTGTCCACCTGAGAAACCATGCTACCGGACGGCCTCGACAGGTTGACCGAGAGCGAGCACTACAGCTGCTGCGAACTGAGGACGCAAAATTCATTGCCTTCAGGGTCAAGAAGGATGACCCATGAAACATCACTCGCATCAACTTCAGGGTACGTAGCACCCAGCGATAGTAGCCGCTCAACTTCTTCATCTTGCGTGCAGTCAGTCGGGCGAACATCTATATGTAGCCGGTTCTTAGATGTCTTCTCTTCTGGAACCTGCGCGAAGGTCAACACCGGATGTGGACCTAACGATGATTTTTCCGCAGGCCCGATAGTCACTAAGCCGACTTCTTCAGAGAGCACCGAGTAGTTGAGCGCTTCAGCCCAAAACCGGGCAATGAGTACCGGATTTTTACAGTCAATCGCGAGTTCTTCGAACCTGCAGCTCATAAAATTCCTCCAAACTACGGCGAAACGACCCAGCGTCGCGCGCGAGCACAACGTACTTATGGATGCTACTCCTGGAAGCAAATTTAAACACGAAAACCCCCGATTTCTCGGGGGTTTTCATCGGCGGAGGATAGGGGATTTGAACCCCTGAGGGCGTTAACCCAACACGCGTTCCAGGCGTGCGCCATAGGCCGCTAGGCGAATCCTCCTCAGTTTGCTCCGTGGAGCAGGTACCAGCATATCTAAATATCGTCACAATCACGAATCGAGAACTTCAGCAATCATTATGCGGTTATCCAACACATAAAATTGCCTAACTTTAGGGGATTTTTACCTTTATCCACAACTGGTAAAAGCTCCCAACTGCTCTCCTAGCACCCATTAGACACTTAAAACATGAATAAACGAGAGGTATTTCATAACGACGATGATGCGCATCGTCTCCATATCAGTCCGCCGGGCACCAGAACAGATCCAGGTACCGACGGCATGTGGGCTGCCAATATTGAGCAGGATACGATCTTCGCCCAACTGGCAGCCATCACCAAGGAGCTCCATGAATCGGGCAGAGCCATCGAACCTGGCAGTGGTCTAAGCCAGTTAAAGCTTCTTAGCCAGGCCCGCAGCATGCTTGACGCTGCAGAGGCGGTGCTACTAGCCGACACCTACGAATTGGCAACCAAGCAGGCGGCGCAAACAGGTACTCAAGAATTTCTTATCGAGGACTCGCTTCAAATCCAAGCCGCAGAACGCTTTGGTGTAAACCCGCAGTCGGAACCATTGGTGCGAGCCTCATTTATTGCCGAAGCCTCCGGTGCCTTGCGCCAAAGCGATCGAATTACCCAGAGCAAACTTTTCACGGCTGAGGGATTGCGTTATCTCTGTAAAGAAACTCTCAGTGAATTGAGCCAAGGCACCATCACTACCAAAAGTGCCACCGAAATCGTCGCTCAGTCTCAGGATCTCGAACCCGATAATGTCCAGCAACTGCAACAGGTGCTTCTACCTATTGCTCGTACCGGTTCGGATCGTTCGGTGAAAGACCGTGCGCGTAAGATGCGCGAACGCTTCTTGCCAGAACCAGTGGAGGAACGTCATGACAGAGGCCGCGAGACCCGTTCGGTCATCTGGTGGCCTGAAGCCGATGGAATGGCGGTGCTCCAACTCCGCATTCCCGCAGAGGACGCACTGGCGATCCTCAACACGGTCAACTGGCATGCCCGTAACCACGACGATCCAGAAGATCTGCGTAACGAACAACAACGTCGCGCAGATATCCTCCGCGATGCCATCCTGGACGGCTGGCCAGCTAGCGAAGGCACACCGCTTAAAGCTCGCGTATCGTTGACCATTCCGGCCTTGCAGATGCTCGCAGATCCATCTAGGACGCTGGCGGATCTTGAAGGATACGGACCGATTGGCATCGGAGCTGCCTTGCGCGTAGCAAAAGATGCTCCTTCGCTGATGGCGGTACTCACCGATCCCTGGTCGGGTGCGGTAATCGACGTGGGTAGGCGTAGATATCGACCGTCCAAAGCCCTGAAAGATTTACTGCGAGAACGCGATAACCATTGCAGGTTCCCCGGATGCAACCGACTACCTGAATCCAGCGAAATCGATCATATTGATGACTGGGCCAAAGGCGGCCATACAAACCGAACTAATTCACAGTTATTGTGCAAACGTCATCAAATGTTTAAACACGCGCTCGGTTGGCAGTCCACGTATATGCCCGACGGATCGGTCAATTGGCGGTCGCCAAACGGAATCTTGCAGGTGGAGCTTCCTGGCAGCGTCACCAGTGTGCAGAACTTCGACTTTGAGCGGAACCAGACTCCGATGCTCCCAGCGTCTGAATTGCCTGCTCGAATACGAAGAGTACTTGGCTGGTATGACCCACCGGACGCGGAAGTTGGGTGAGTCAACCTATGCAATCTCTTCCCCGGGTTGAGAGCAAGCGCACGCCTGCCGATTTTTACCCATCCCCATCTCTCGGGTAGTATCTTCTATGACCCCTCGTGTGGTGTCATCCTGTTGAACTCCCCCAGGACCGGAAGGTAGCAAGGGTAGATGGGCTCTGGCAGGTGCATGAGGGGTCTTTTATTTTTCTAGCAAGCCGAATGGAGTTCGCGTGGGCGTTGGTCGTTTCGCCCCAAGCCCGACTGGGCAACTCCATTTGGGCAACTTACGCACGGCTATTCTTGCTTGGCTTTTTGCTAAGTCCACCGGGCGTCAATGCTTATTGCGCATTGAAGACCTAGACCGTGTGCGCTCCGGAGCCGAAGAACAACAGCTTTTCGAACTTGCCGCTATCGGCCTCGAATTCGATTCACCGTTGGTACGTCAAAGTGAGCGCCTACCCGTCTATCTCGATGCGATCCAATCACTTCGGGACAAAGACCTACTCTTCGAGTGCTTTTGCACGCGTAAAGATATTTCCGAAGCTGCCAGTGCACCACATGCCGCTCCGGGCGCCTATCCAGGCACTTGCCGAAATCTGAGTTCCGAAGAACGGGCCGAAAAATCCAAGGAACGCCCAGCAGCACTGCGACTGCGCGCGGGGGTTGCTCAGTTCACTGTTCACGATGTAATTTTTGGCCAGTACACCGGAATCGTTGACGACTTTGTGTTGCTACGCAATGACGGGTCCCCCGCGTATAACCTTGCCGTGGTAGTTGATGACGGCGCCTACGGCATTGACCAAGTCGTGCGCGGAGACGACCTTTTGTCCTCCGCCCCACGTCAGGCGTATCTGGCGCAGCTACTTGGAATGCCAATTCCGACCTACGCCCATGTTCCTTTAGCGTTGAATTCCAAAGGCCAAAGGCTCGCTAAACGCGACGGTGCAGTAACTCTCGAAGACCTCTCCGAAAAAGGGGTAAATGGTGCCCAGATCCGCGCCTACTTGTTAGAGTCATTGGGCTTGCCCGGAACGTCTTTGCAGGCCGCTTTGGACTCCTTCAACCCTGATGACTTGCCTCGCGAGCCTTGGGTTGTAGAACCAGAATTTATTGTCGACCAGTTGATGCCTCCGGCATCGCGCAACCGATAGGGTACCGGTGTGAGTACAGCGCTTTATCGCAGATACCGTCCAGACACTTTCGCCGAGGTTATCGGGCAGGAACATGTCACGGCCCCACTGATGACGGCTTTGGAAAAGAACCGCGTCAACCACGCCTACCTCTTTTCCGGACCGCGCGGTTGCGGCAAAACTACGAGCGCCCGAATTCTGGCGCGCTGCCTGAACTGCGAACAGGGCCCTACGCCAACCCCATGTGGCACGTGTCCAAGTTGTGTGGAGCTGGCTAATGGTGGCCCAGGTTCACTCGATGTGATCGAAATTGACGCGGCCAGCCACGGCGGTGTGGAAGACGCACGTGATCTGCGCGAACGCGCTACTTTCGCGCCAACCCGCGACCGCTACAAGATCTTCATTATTGACGAGGCTCATATGGTCACTTCGGCGGGCTTTAACGCCCTGCTGAAAATCGTTGAAGAGCCACCAGCACATATCAAGTTCATTTTTGCGACCACGGAACCTGAAAAGGTTATTGGCACTATCCGTTCACGCACCCATCATTACCCGTTCCGCTTAGTGCCTCCCGAGGCTCTCTTGGCCTATCTCAAGGTGCTCTGCGAGCGCGAAAATGTGGTGGTCGCCGACAGCGTTCTACCCCTAGTAATCCGTGCCGGCGGCGGTTCGGTACGCGACACCCTCTCGGTTCTCGACCAGCTAATGGCCGGTGCCCGCGAAGGTGGAGTGGACTACGAGACTGCGATTGCTTTACTCGGCTACACCCACTCGACCCTGCTCGACGAGGTGATCCTTTCCCTGCATGAAAGCAATGGCGCTTCTCTCTTTGGAGCCATTGACCGCATCATCCAGACCGGTTTGGATCCACGGCGCTTCGTTGAAGACCTGCTTGAACGCATGCGAGACCTAATCATTGCCAAGGCGATGCCCGAAGGTCTGGAAAAAATCTTACGTGGCACTCCTGCTGATCAGTTGGAGTCACTACATTTACAAGCCTCGCTTGTCGGTGCCGGTGAACTGAGCCGTTGGGCCGATGTAACGAATCAGGCCCTGAGCGAGATGAACGGGGCAACTTCGCCTCGATTGCACCTAGAGCTATTGGCAGCACGCTTGATGCTCCCGGGCGCCGAAAATTCGGCGAGCGCTTTTGCTGCCCGGCTCGACCGACTAGAACGCCACGCGATTTCCGGCGCGCTGCCTGAACTGCCTGAAGGCGAGATGCCAGCTCATTCTTCGTCAGCGACCCCGTCTCCGGCGGCCGCGCGTCAGGGTGCGGCTGCAGTTCGAGAAGCTCTCGCGGCAGCCAAGGGTCGTAACGGAGGGGTAGAAACACCCGCTGCTCCCGAGCAGTCCCCTGCCCCTGCGCAAGCGGCACCAGAACAACATCCTGCCAACACGCAGCAGCAAACACAGCAGGAAGTTCAGGTACAGCCCGAATCGCAGGCTCCGCAACCTGTTGCACCCCAAGAACAGCCACGGGAACAGGCCCCGACGACTCAACCGCAGGCTCCGGCCCCGCAGGGCGAGCCTGATATTAACGCTCCTTTAGATCCAGATGCGGCTCGCTCGCTGAATACTGGGGAAGCCGCCGATTGGGGTGCCACGTGGGGCCCTAAGGAAGATCTGCACCCGGTCACCACTCCGGTCCAGCCAGGTCCGAGTGTTCCAGAAGCACGCCCAGAAGGTGTGGCCCCGTTTAGTCTGATTCCAGACCCGGCAGCCGGCGAAGATCTCTCCTTCGGTACTGGGATTTCCATCGATGATGTGAAACAAAACCCAGCCATGGCCGAGTTTGCACGCCGGGCAGCTGAGAACCGTCAGCAGCCAACGCAGCAACAGTCGCCGCAGGTGCAGGCTCAGCCGCAGGTTCAGAGCGAACAACCGCGGCAACAACCAGAAGCAACACCTTCAGCCCCGAACCAGCAGCGTCCAGAGGATCTGCGACGGGCCGAGGAACAGGCTGCCCGCGAGCAGGCTGAACAGCGCGCAGCCGCCGAACAACGTGAAGCGCAGGAAAAAGCTGCCCGCGAACAAGCTGAAGCGCAGCAACGAGCGCAAGCTCAGCATCAGCAACCGCAACAGCAACAGGCCGCACCTCAGCAGCAGGCGCCAAACGCCGCAACCCCGGTGCAGAAGTTCCAACAGGCGTGGCCCGCCATTTTGGAGCAGTTGCAGTCAAGCTCACGAGTACTTCACTCGATGGTTGCTAATTATGGTTCGGTGGCAGGATTTGATGGTCGCACTTTGACCCTTGCATTCAGCAATACCGGCCCTATCGTCAATTTGCGCAATCGCCCAGACATGATGCAGATCTTGGTGGGCATCCTTTGCCAGGTGGCAGGTCAACAAATCGAGGTTGTACTAACCGAGGGTGGATCGGCAACCGCCGGTGGTGGTTCCCCAAAAGGTGAACGCCGGCCAACACCGGCGTCCGCCCCAGCAGTAGCCAACAACGTACAGGCTCCGAACGCTGGGGTTACGCCCAACGCTCCTGCGCGCCCACAAACGTCTCCTTCCGCAGCACAACCTGAGGCTTCCCGTCCGGAGTCAGCACGTTCAGCAGCACCTATGAACAAGCCGGCTCCAACTAAGGACAGTGGGTACGTCAGCAACTATGACGACGTCCCGCCACCGCTGGATGAACCGTACATGGATGAGCCGCCTTATCCCGATGACGGATATGCGACAAGCGGCCCTACATCGGCCCCCGTTTCCGTGGCCTCGCCACGCCCCGAGCCAACCACCGCGCCGCAGGTAAGTGCACCGTCTTCGCTATCGCCTGCCGTGGTGGAGCCGGTAATTCCTTCTCCGCGAGCTACCGAATCGCGTTCTTTTGACGGTCCCCCGGTGGCACCTCGCCCGCGGTTGACCGCCGGGTTAAGCGCACGTCAGTCCGAGGTAGCGAGCCCGGCGATTTCTCGTCCGGTCTCGCAAACCCCGTTGCATCCCGGTAGCACCACCGATACTTTCGAGTCCAAGGTGATCCGTGAGCCTGAGCCACAGCCGGTTGCCGCGACACCGGTGGCCCCTGCGGTAGTAACCCCAGCTGCGGAGCCACCTAATCCGGCGGTCCAACCGGCGACCGAGTCTGCACCAGCTTGGGGTACCCCCAGCGAATCGGATGATCGGCCCGTGGCCCAGACCCCGGTGGCTGGCGGACGGTTGAGCCGTTACCAGCAGCTCATGAGCCAGTCGAAGGACAACGCACCGAGCACTCACCAGAGCAGTTCGGATAACGGTTGGGGTGCCCCGGACCGGGTGACTCAGACAGCGCCTACGGAACCCGAAGATTTCTCGCCCAGCGAGGATGATATTGAGGTCGAGGATTCCGCACTGATCGGAGTGCCCGCGGTAGAACGTTTGCTTGGTGGTTTGGTCATTGAACAGCGTGATGTGAACGGCAATGTTGTCGAAATGAAGCGCGGGCTCTAACCGGCATCTTGTCGGAGTGAGACACTAGTGTGTAACACGGTCATTAATAAACGTTTGAACCCTCAGGAAAGTGGGCAATAGGTGTACGAAGGTGCTGTTCAGGAACTGATCGACGAGCTCGGTCGGCTACCCGGCATCGGTCCTAAATCGGCGCAGCGCATCGCTTTTCACATTCTTGATGCCGACGCCGAGGATATGACGCGCCTTGCCGCTTCCATCCAGCAGGCCAAGGAAAAGGTTCGCTTCTGCGAAATCTGTTTCAACATTTCCGAGCAGGACACCTGTGGGATCTGCCGCGACGAGCGCCGTGACACCAGCCAAATCTGCATCGTGGAGGAATCCAAGGATGTGCTGGCCATTGAACGTACTCGCGCTTTTAACGGCAAGTACCACGTGCTTGGCGGGTCAATTAACCCGATCGCGGGAATCGGCCCGGAACAATTACACATTCGTGAGCTAGTTGCGCGCCTGGGAGACAGTTCCATTACCGAACTGATCTTGGCTACTGACCCAAATCTAGAGGGTGAGGCAACCGCAATCTATCTGGTTCGCCAGCTGAGTCCTTTGGGCATCAAGATCACCCGCTTGGCCTCGGGGCTGCCGGTGGGTGGCGATCTGGAATACGCCGATGAGGTCACCTTGGCACGCGCCTTCGAAGGCCGCCGCAATACCATTGCCCCGAGTTCTTCACGCGGCTAAGACCAACAGCAAAAATTTTCTTCGCTACAGCCCGGCCAACCTTGTGTTGAGCCGGGCTGGCTTCTCTGATCAATGTGCACTCAAACACATTGGTTGATAATGGTCAACCATCGGCATATAGTTGATATCAATCAACCTTATTTTTAGACCTTTGGAGTCGCCATGACCGCAGTAGCGCCGGTCGCAAAACCCAAGATGAGCCACCGGCAGATTATTCAATCACTGACCGGTTTGCTCATGGGCATGTTCGTTTCAATTCTTGCAGGCACCGTGGTGTCCAGCTCCCTTCCGGTGATCGTCTCGGACCTGAACGGTAGCCAGACCGCGTACACCTGGGTGGTCACCGCAACCTTGCTCGCCACCACCATTTCAACCCCTATCTGGGGCAAGCTCGCCGACCTGGGCAACCGCAAACTGCTGTTGCAGATCTCCCTGGCACTGTTCGTACTCGCCTCGGCCGCAGCCGGCTTCGCGCAGAACACCGAATTCCTGATTGCCATGCGCGTAATTCAGGGCCTCGCAGGTGGCGGCATGGGCGCGCTGAGCCAGATTGTTATGGCCGACATCCTTTCACCACGTGAACGTGGCAAGTACATGGGCCTCTTTGGCGCAGTCATGGCCTTGGGTACCGTAGGTGGCCCACTCATCGGCGGTTTCGTCACCGATACCATCAACTGGCGTTGGAACTTCTTCGTAGCTCTTCCATTTGCCGTGGTCGCCATTATCTTGATCCAGCGCACCCTGAATCTCCCGGCCTTCGCTAAGCGCAAGGTACAAATCGACTACCTGGGCATCATGCTTCTTTCCTCCGGCGTGGCACTGTTGCTGATCTGGTTGTCAATGGGTGGCAGCGAGTTCGAATGGAACTCCAGCACCAGTTACCTCATGTTGGTTGGCTCGGTCATCTTGCTAGCAATCTTCGTGTTCGTTGAACTCAAGGTCGCAGAACCATTGATCTCGCTTAATCTCTTCAAGAACCGCACCTTCACCTTCGCAGTGATTGCCTCGCTTGCCGTGGGCATCTCGATGTTCGGTACGACGGTATTCCTCAGTCAGTACATGATCATGGCCCGTGGCGCTAGCGCCACCCAGGCAGGTCTCATGACATTCCCTATGATGGCCGGCTTGCTTGTCATCTCCACCGTGGCCGGCGCGCTCATCTCGCGCTACGGTAAGTGGAAAGCTTTTGTGGTCACCGGCGCTGCCTTGCAGGTAGTCGGACTGTACCTGCTCGGAACCATTCACTATGACACCCCCTTCTGGCAGGTGGGCTTGTTTATGTTCATTCTTGGCGCTGGCGTTGGTTTGGTTATGCAGAACATGGTGCTTGTCGTGCAGAACGCCGTGGAACCTCAGATTCTTGGCGTTGCATCTTCTTCGGTGAACTTCTTCCGTACCCTCGGTGGTACCGCAGGTACCGCAGGACTGGGCGCGCTGCTTGCGGCCACCATTCCAAATATGATTGCCGACCGCCAGAGCGATCTATCTGCTGCCATCGCCTCGCTGGGCGATAAGGCCGCCGCGGTTGGCGCATCGTTGAGCTCCGGTTCCTTGCCGACCATTTCCACCCTGCCAGAACCAGTGCGTTCGATTCTCGAATCAATCTATGGCGACGGTGTTGCCACCTTGTTCGCCTTCGCAGCACCACTCGCGCTGATCACCCTGGTCGCAGTGATCCTGTTGCCTAATCAGCACTTGAATGAGAAAACCAATACCGAGCGTTTAGCTGAAGAGTCAGAGGCTTCTTCCGTCACGGAAACTGACGCCTAGTCGCCGTGGATACCATGGAAGAAACTCAGTCTTGGGCTCATCGTAGCCAGCTATTCGATGCAGCAGAGCAGGAGCTTTTCACCCTACTTTCGGTGACCGCAAAGTCTCGCCGCACCATGGCTGCCAAGCTCGACGAAAAGCTGCCACCTGCGGCGGTCCCAGTGCTGGGGATGATCCTCAAATCGGGAAGCACCACCCAGTCAGAGATCTGCGAACATCTCATGACTGATAAGGCGACGCTTTCCCGGCTGGTGACCCGGCTCGAAGAGCTTAGTCTAGTCAAGCGGGAAGTTGACGAGACAGACCGAAGAGTATGCAACCTGTTGCCCACCGATCTGGCCAAGCAACGTTGGCATGGCTGGTTACAGACCTGGCGCGACGATTTACGCGAACGGATCAATAAGTGGTCCGATACAGATCTGTGCCACCTCACCGGTCTACTGGAACGACTTAACGCGGATCTACGGGAACTATAAAGAGTTCTTCGTTGTAGCCACACTCCTTTTCATTGGAGTGTGGCTACACTCGTTTAATGGCGATTAAGAGCAGCAATATCGAGGCAATCACCAAGGCCACCGGCACTCCGTGGGAGCAGTGGGTGGAGCAGTTAGAATCTGCTGGCGCCAAAGAACTGTCGCATAAACCGCTCGCTTCCATGATTTACCAGCTCATGCCCGCAGACCTTGAAAACCCGGGCTGGTGGGCGCAATCGGTAGCCATCGCTTATGAACAGCACATCGGCCGTCGAGTTCCCGGCCAGGCAAGCGATGGAAGTTTTAAAGGCTCGGTTTCCACTACGCTGAGCATGGATCTTGAGGGTGCTTTACAAAGCTGGGTCGGTACGGTCGCAGAGTTCAGCGTGTTTAACGGCGCCCAGCTTACGGCAGAACCAGCGGTCAGTGGTTCCGAAAAGTGGCGTTATTGGAAGGCGCAATTTAGCGATGGTAGCCGCGTGAGCGTGAACATCACCATGAAGGGTAGCAAGGCAAGCGTAAGCGCTGATCACGCAAAACTTGCCAACCCTCAGGATCTGGAGGGCTGGAAGTCATTTTGGCGACAAATATTAGCTACGATCAGCAGTTGACCGGCCTTTCTAGGCATTCAAAGTGGCAGATATTAGGCAATATGACCAATGGTTACCGTCACAACTAGGTGATGCACCCTTGGTACTGCCACAATTATTAGTGGTAGATATGTCGCATCTGTTCTCACAACACGATGCGCATCAACAACTTTCATCAGTTGGAGTGTGCGCCCATGGGCCTAATAGTTCAAAAATTTGGCGGTTCGTCCGTATCGGATGCCGAAGGCATCAAACGTGTCGCGCGCCGAATTATTGACACCAAGGCGCAGGGCCATGAGGTTGTCGTCGTCGTTTCGGCTATGGGAGATTCCACCGATGAACTCCTTGACCTCGCCGCGCAACTCACCGATGACGCCCCGGCCCGCGAGATGGATATGCTCCTCTCGGCAGGCGAGCGCATTTCCATGTCACTGCTCGCCATGGCCATCGACCAGTTCGGTGAAAGCGCAGTATCCTTCACCGGCTCACAGGCCGGCCTGATCACTGACTCGACCCACGGCATGGCGCGGATCATGGAAGTTTCGCCGCAGCGTATCCGCCGCGCCATCGACCGCGGCTTCATTGCCATCGTCGCCGGCTTCCAAGGCATGAGCAAGGAATCAAAGAACATCACCACCATGGGCCGCGGTGGTTCGGACACCACCGCGGTGGCACTTGCCGCTGCATTGGGTGCCGATGTCTGCGAAATCTACACCGACGTGGACGGCATCTACACCGCCGACCCACGCGTGGTTCACGCAGCAAAGAAGATCGACACGATTTCAAGCGAGGAAATGTTGGAGATGGCAGCCAGTGGCTCCAAGATCCTGCACCTACGCTGCGTGGAGTATGCTCGCCGCTTTGGCGTGCCACTGCATGTGCGTTCCTCATTCAGCACTAACGAGGGCACCTGGGTGCTCCCGGACCCCAACGACAAGATCAAGATTCAAGAGGGAGAACCCTTGGAACAGCCAATCATCTCCGGTGTTGCCCACGACCATTCCGAAGCAAAGGTCACCATCATCGGTGTACCGGATATTCCGGGTAAGGCAGCACAGATTTTCGGGGTAATCGCCGCCGCGCAAGCCAATATCGACATGATCGTACAGAACATCTCGACCAAGGGCTCGGGTGCCACCGATATCTCCTTCACCTTGCCAATGACTGAGACCAAGCGTGTTCTAGCCGCGCTGGAAACCGCTCGTGGTGAGATTGGTTTCGAAGACATCGAGCATAACGACGAGGTCGGCAAGCTTTCGCTGATCGGCGCCGGCATGCGCTCGAACCCGGGCGTCTCGTTCACCTTCTTCGAAGCGCTGCACCAGGCCGGAATCAACGTGGACATGATCTCCACCTCGGAGATTCGCATCTCTGTGGTCACCGACGCTGACAAGCTCAATGATGCGGTTCGCGCCATCCACACCGCATTCGATCTCGATACCGATGTGGAAGCCACCGTATACGGCGGCACCGGACGCTAAGTCTCTGAAGTAAAAGTAGCGGCGCAGATCTTTTGGATCTGCGCCGCTACTTTTATGTACTTTGCTCTAGCAGTGCGGTTAGCGCACCGACTCTAGGGTTTTACTGTAAACACTTTCGCCGAGGCCGTTACGCAGCGAAACCGTGAATCTTTGAGATTCGTCGAGGTCAACGTGTCCGAAGGACTGTCCTTTACCATCACGCGGCGACTGGTTGCTGGTCCCGGCAAGCGCGAATTCCACTTTGGGCCCGAAGGTGCCGTCCATCTTATTGGGGCCAAAGGATCCAGCGTTGACCGGACCTGCGACAAACTCCCAGAACTCATTAAAATCGCTGAAGGCGGCACGTTCCGGCGAGTAGTGGTGAGCGGCGCAGTAATGCACATCCGCGGTTAAGAAGACCACATTTTTCACGCCGCGATCCTTGATGGCTTTGAGCAATCGAGCCAGTTCCAGCTCACGTCCCAGCGGTGCGCCGTGGTCGGCGTTGGCAATGGATTCCTGTGCTTTGCCATCTGGAACGATAATTCCCAGCGGTAGATCGTTGAGAATGACCTTCCAGGTGGCATTCGACTTATCCAGCCCATCGAGCAACCACTGCAGCTGTTCTTCGCCGAGGATCGCCGTCTCCTGGCCTTCCAACCCGTCGGTGTTCTGCGATTTGTGGCTCCGCATATCCAACGCGAAGAGGTCTAATGCCGGACCACGGGAAATCTTGCGGTAAATTCGTGCGGCTTCAAAGCCGGTTCCACCTCGCATGGCACGAGGGTCGGCAATTGGCTGGTATTCCTGCCATGCCCGACGTCCTCTCATGGCCAAGGTATTGATGTCACGCACCGTATATCGTTCATCTTCGATAGTCTCCCCGGCCCACCAGTTGTTGTGGGTTTCGTGGTCATCCCACTGGGCAATCACCGGCACCTCGGAGTACATGGCACGCACGTTGGCGTCCATCAAGTTGTAGCGATGCCGTCCACGGAACTCCGCCAAGGTTTCGGCGACCTTGGGGACTTCCTCGGTGACCAGGTTGCGCCAAATTTGGCCGTCAGATTCCACTACCTCAGCGGAGATTGGACCATCGGCGTAAATGGTGTCACCGCTGTGTACGAAGAAGTCTGGTTTGGTGGCGTGCATGGCCGCGTAGGCGCGCATGCCACCGATTTCTTCGTTGATGCCCCAACCTTGTCCTGCGGTGTCGCCAGACCAGACGAAGCTCTGCGCCATGGAGGCTTCATGATTACGTCGGCCGGTGTGTGAAGGAGCGGTGATGAACGAGCCGGTGGTGGTCTCCCCCAATGTGCCGTTTTCGTCTTCGAAGCCGATGTTCACCGCAAAGCGGGTGCCTGCTGGCAGGTTCGATGCGGCGATTTTGGCGGTGAAGTCGGTGTTTGCGCTGGCTTGGGCTCCGCGTAAGGTTCGTTCAAAAGATCCGCGGCCTCGAATAATCTGACCGGCCTCATCGATGGCGCGTAGCTGTGCGCGTAATCGGCCTTCTCCTGTGGTGCGTGCCCAGAGCACCGCTTCGTGAGTGGAGACGTCTCCCATGGAAAATCCGCTGGTGAGCGTCAGCCTTGAACGCACCAGCCGGGGGCTGGTAGAGGCCAAGGCAGGGCCGGCTGGGATTATGAGTCCAAGCGCGCCAACGCCGAGAGCGCCAGTCAGCAAGTTTCGTCGCGATATTTGTGTCATGATCGCCAGTATTTCGCGTCAAGTTTTCCACTAGGTGGCAGGTTTATGAACTGCAAAACAAACTCTGCCGTAAAACCAAGATCTCTGCCTAGTTACTTGGGGATTCCTCGCGAGCTGTACGGATTGCGAGGCTCACCACGGAGATCATAAATCCAGCTACGCTCAGCACGATCAGATACAAACCCCACGGGTCTGCGATTCGCTGTTTCCATGCGAGGCTCATAGAAACAAGCACAGCGACGAATAATCCCTCCGAATATTTGGCATGCAGCTTTTTCATTTGCCCTCCTCAATTGAGTTTGAGCAAGACGCTACCAGAACAGCAGTCAGCGCAGGAAATCTAAGCACGCGTAGAAAGCGCACGAAAACAAGCCCGGACATAAAGTAATTTAGTCCATTACCTTGCAAAGTAACGGTGTTCCGGACGGCCCCTCGTGCCGTAGCCCAGTTGTAATTCAAGAGATTCATTGGCTACTAATGCGGCAAGGTAACGTTGGGCCGTCGCCCGTGCGACCCCTACAGCCTCGGCAACCTCTGCCACATTCATCGGTCCACGCGACTGACGGACACAGGCTAAGACTGCTTGTTCTGTGGGAGCTACGCTAGTGGCGGCCGAACTATCTTCGGCACCTTGCAGGGTGCGATACAGCCGGTCAACGCCTTGCTGGTCAAAATCTGTGGAGGCCGCAAGCTGCCGCCGGTACCGGGCCCACCCTTTGAGTTTTCCAGCGAGTGTCTTGGCACCAAAGGGCTTGATGATAAAAGCCAACGCGCCGGCTTGCAACGCCGCTGCCACGTTTTTTGACTCGGTTGCAGCCGAGACCATGATCGCGTCGATCTGCAACTCGCGCAGCAATTCCACGCCACTGACATGTGGCAGATACAAATCCAGAAGTACTAGATCTGGCTGCAAGGCGGCGACCAGCTGCGGAACAGTGCGTGGATCTTGCACCGGGTCTAGAGCCTGAAATCCAGGAATCTCATTGACCATGTCGGCATGCAGCTGACCGACCCGAAAGTCGTCATCTACGATAAGTACCCGGTAGTCTCCCGTGGCAACGCCCTGCGTCATTTGTGCTCTCCTGTCATGATCATTAGTTCTTCGGTTCAGCCAATACCGCTGGCAGTCTCGCGGCAATTACCGCTCCACCATGGTCTCCCCCGGCGTCGGCGATCCAGACGTCCCCACTGCGTGAACGAGCTAAGCGGCGGATCAAGGGCAATCCCACACCCGAGCCATGTCCCTCACCTAGCGAAGATCCGGTACTCACCCCCGGGGAAAAGATATCTTCATCGGTACTGATTCCGGCTCCCGAGTCAGCCACCGCAAGATGCAGGGTGCTCCCTTCAGAAAGCAGATCCACTTCTACCCACGGGTCGCTGTTTCCGCGCAAACTGGCGGTAAAGGCGTTATCCAAAAGATTTCCAAGTACCGCGGTGACATCTTGGGCATCTGACGCCGAGGCGACCTGTTCAAAGAGCATGGACTGGGCCGAGACGCGCAATTCGATACCCAACTCATGCGCGCGAACCCCCTTGGCCGAGAGGAATGCCGAGAGATACGCGTCCTGGACTAATTCCAGTCCTGCGACCGGTGCAATCACCGGCCCAGAATCCATGACCTCACGAAGGTATTCTTCAGCTTGGTCAGTTTTACCTAAAGTAATGAGTCCCAGTACCGCATGCATGCGGTTGGCAAATTCGTGGCGTTGAGCGCGTAGGGCATCGGCCATATCCTGCACCGCATCAAGCTTGGTACCTAGCGCCTCAACCGTACTCACATCGTGAAGCAAAATGACCTGACCTAGCTCCACCCCATCGCGCACCACGTCTGAGACACGGGCAACGATGGCATTTGAGTTGGCTTCCAACCTGACCGGGGCGCGATCATGTTCTTTGATGGCTTTCACTAGCCGCAGATCAAGTCCTGCAGATTCGTAGTGTCGGCCGATAATATCGGCGAGTTCGGTGCGGTGTGGCAGGCCCAGAAGTTGTCGGGCCGCCTTATTACGCACGGTGATGGTGCCATCAGGGCTCAAACCAATCACACCCTCGCTGACGCCGTAGAGTACCGCCTGCTGGTCACGTACTAACTGGGCAATCTCTGCAGGTTCCAGCCCTAGGGTTTGGCGTTTGAGCGTACGCACGGTGAAGCGTCCAGCCAACGTTGCTAATAAGGCTGCGAGTACTGCGAAAAGCACAATCCAACCGAAGGATGCAATCAATGCGCCGGTCAAGGACTGTGTTGCTACACCGACCGAAACCTCACCAATGACCGTGCCATTTTCGGCACGGATCGGCACCTTGGCGCGCACCGATTCACCAAGCGTTCCGTGTTCTCGGGCCACATTTTCCACACCGGTCAACGCCACCGGGTCGGTGGAGACCAGCTGGCCAATCTCTGCCGGATTTGGGTGGCTCAGCCGCAGCCCGCGATCCTCGGTAATTACTACGAAGGAGGCTTGTCCGCCGCTACGCACCGATTCGGCTAACTGTTGCAGTGGACCGTTGCGTAGTTTTTCTAACTCAAGTTTTTCCTGCGCGGCATAAATCGAGACTTCCTCGATGACTTGTGGCAAAGACGCGACCGAGCGTGCAATGCCCAGCGAAGCATCTTCGGCCCGTTCAAAGACCCGGTTATAGCTGTTCAGGAGCGTCGCCGCGGTGGCCAGCACGATGAGCACGCCAAGCACCACAAATTGCAAGCGCATGATGCGCGAGGCGAAGTGTCGGGTGGCTATTGTCTGGGGCATTTGTCCAGCATAAACCGCCAATGATTTTAATGAGCAAAAAGATCGCAAAAACCTAAAGAGATCAGAATACTTTCAACCCACCCAACGTGAGCGCCACCACGTACTTTGAATAAGTGCCCGCACCCCCGCTGGCATCATCACTTGCCACACTTTAGGAGGTCGGCGCAATGCTAGTTGCTCTCGGATTCCTCATGGTTCTCACCTTCATGGTGCTGATCATGACTAAAAAGATGACGCCGTTGCTGGCCCTCATCATCGTCCCCACCGTCTTTGGACTGTTCACCGGAGCAGGCTTTGGCCTCGGCGACATGATCATGGACGCCATCAAGTCCATGTCGGGTACCGCCGCCCTACTGATGTTCGCCATCATGTACTTCGGCATCATGATTGATGTGGGACTCTTTGACCGACTGGTCTCGGGTATTCAGAAGCTCGTGGGTAACGACCCAGCCAAGGTCGTCATGGGAACCGCTCTGCTCACCGCAGTGATCTCCTTGGATGGCGATGGCTCCACAACTTTCATCGTGGTCACCGCCGCGTTGCTACCGATTTATCAGCGTCTGGGCATGAGCCCTATCGTATTAACTTGTGTGGCTGGTTTGACCAACGGAACCTTGAATATCGTTCCTTGGGGTGGCCCAACCGCCCGCGCCGCGGCCGCTTTAGGCGTCGACGCAGCAGATATCTTTGTACCGATGTTGCCATCGTTGGGCATAGCCCTGATCGTGATTGGTATCTTCGCTTGGCAGCTGGGTCTGGGCGAACGTCGCCGTCTGCAGCGTGAGCGTCCCGAACTCTGGGGCACCGGCTTTGGTGGGGGCAATCTCACCGGCACCAAGAATGACAAGGGCACCTCTCCTTCGGGCGCCTCGGTAGCAGTACTTGAAGCCGTGGCACGTCGCGGCGATGGCAGCGAAGCGGCCACCATGGACGGCACCGTCCTGGACCCAAACCGCGAAACCCTGCGTCCAAAGATGTTCTACTTCAACTTAGTGCTCACCGTAGCAATCATGGTGTTGCTCATTGTTGACGTGTTGCCACTGTCTTACCTGTTCATGATCGGTACCGCGATCGCTTTGGTAGCGAACTTCCCGAAGGTCAATGACCAGGTGAAGATGATTGCCGCACACTCCAGCGAAATTATCGCCGTAGTATCCATGGTGCTCGGCGCCGCGGTGCTCACCGGCGTACTCTCCGGAACCGGCATGGTTGACGCGATGAGCCTATGGCTGGTCGATATTATCCCTGACTCACTGGGTCAATACATGGCGGTAATCACCGGCTTGATTTCAATCCCGGCAACGTTCTTGATGAGTAACGACGCCTTCTACTTCGGCATTCTTCCGGTCCTCACCGAGGCCGGCGCGCACTTCGGAGTTCCAGCGGTGGATATGGCTCGCGCCTCCATCACCGGACAGCCAGTGCACATGCAATCTCCGCTCGTCCCTGCAATTCTTCTGTTGGTTTCGCTCTCTCGTGTGGATTTGGGCGATCACCACAAGAAGGTACTGTGGCGTGCGGCAGTGGTAAGCCTGGTCATGCTCGCTTCGGGCGTGCTCTTCGGCGTCATCCACATGGGCTAAAACCCCAGGACCTTTTGGTCCGTCGTCAGCTAAGCTCCGCCTCTTTGGGTAGAAATACCCAAAGAGGCGGAGCTTAGTGTTTAAGCCGGGAACTAATTCAGTTCCCACCAAGGCAGTGTGCCAGTTCCAGTTCAATGCGTTCATTTCGAAACTCATGTCCAGCGTCCAGAAGTTTCTGCGGAACTACCCGCTGGTCCGCCATAGCCAACAACTGGGTACCTTCCGTACCGAGGAGCAACTTCGGCGCCGCCGCGGGCACCGGAACGATGGCTGGACGGCGCACTGCTTTGGCCAGAGCCTTAGTGAATTCGATATTGTTCACCGGGTAAGGTGCCACGGCGTTTACCGGACCGTCCAGCTGCATGTCCCACAAAGCCCGGTGGTAAATATCTACTAGATCATCAAGACCAATCCACGACAGGAATTGGGTGCCCGAACCTAGTCGGCCGCCGAGGCCGGCGGTGAAGATAGGCCGAAGCACCGCGAGCATGCCACCCCGGGGGCTGAGCACAATACCTGTACGGATTTGCACCCGGCGCATCGTGGCTGTTCCGGCACCGGCCGCTTGCTCCCAGCGCTGCACCACGTCGGCTAAGAAATCAGAGCTATGGGGTTGCGGGGTCGACTTTTCATCAACTGGGACGGGCCCACTCTTTGCACCATATATTCCCACGGCAGAAGCGCTGATGAACGTTGACACGTTTGCTCGGGCAGCAAGTTCGGCCAAGGCCCGAGTCGGCTCAATACGACTGGATTCAATCGCCTTCCGGTGATTGTCGCTAAACCTGCCAAAGATACTAGCTCCAGCCAGGTGCATTACCGCGTGACAGCCGTCAAGCAAGTCATCCGCCGGCGCCATCGGATCCCAACGTCGCTCATCGGCAGACTTTGGGGTGCCGCGCACTAACCTGATGACCCGATGCCCTCCGGTGGATAAGAACGCGCACAACGCTTCGCCGACCATTCCGCTTGAACCGGTCACCGCGATGGCCAATGGTTTCAGCCCTGCGGCGGTGGCTCGCTGGTGGGCAGCAAAGTCTGCGCCAAGCTGACGATGACGATAGGCAAGCATTCGCTCAGTCTGGTGGGCAGGAAGGTTCGAACTGATACGGTCGATCACCGTGGTCGCATCGCCAGCGGCAGGTTCGAAGAGATGCTCATGCTTCCAGTTCACCGCCCGGGTGGCGATGGCTCGCAAACCTCGCGGTTCTACTTCGTCGACAAATTTTCGTTCAGGAATATAACCATCTGACTGGTGTTGGGCGAACCAACGCAGGCCACCTGGCAACCCCAGCACCGCCGTTCCGTTACGTAAGGATTCGGCTTCGGCTATGACCTTCAGCGGAAGCCAAGGCGGCAGGAGTCTGCGAATTGCTCCGGGGCGAGAAAACCACGCAAAAACCTCGGCAGGGGGTGCTTGAATTTCGCTTGAACGCTGAAGTGTCATGGGGCAATACTACGTCGAACCTAGTGTCTGTACGGGCCCATAGCGCAGTACCTCACCGGAGGCGGCGTACGGGCAGGACAGATCCCGATAGACGGCCCGAGGACCCGGCGCACCAACCTCGATCTGGATGTAATCGTGGTCGAGTTCCTAGAGCAACATGAAGGCGCCGTGACCGACACCGAGATCATCATCAACCACGCACCGACTCTAGGCTCTCGCTTCCCGCGCGTAGTCAGCAAAAGGACCACTAACAGCTGAATAGTGGCAATTGCCATTGGCTAGAATTTAAACCACCTGCGCCTTTAGCGGGTTGTCTCTTCCTAGTAAATGTCCACGTTGGGCATATACAGTCAAACCAAGATCAGCCCTTGCTGGCTCCCGCGAGCAGGCCACGCACGAAGAACCGCTGAAGCACGAAGAAAACCGTCAGCGGAATTATCATCGAAATGAATGCACCTGCCGTAAGCAGCTCCCACGATTGACCGTAGGACCCCGAGAGGTCCTGAAGCGCTTTAGTAATCGGCAACTCTCCACCAGAGGTAAAAACGGTGGCTACCAGCAAGTCGTTCCAGACCCAGAGGAATTGAAAAATTCCAAATGATGCGATAGCCGGCGTCGCTAATGGCAGAACAATGCGAGCAAAAATCGTCCCGTGGCCGGCCCCGTCAACGCGAGCCGCCTCGATAACCTCGCCCGGAATCTCAGAAATGAAGTTATGCAACATGAAAATTGCCAATGGCATCGCAAAAATCGTGTGAGCGATCCACACCTTGGCGTAGGCACCATCGAGTCCGTTAACGCCCAAACCTGGCAGGATATACAACCCACCAATCTGGACACCATCCGAGAACAACTGCAGTAGTGGAACCAATGCCATCTGGATCGGAACGATCTGCAACGCAAATACGAGGACAAACAGTGTATTGCGCCCTTTAAAATCGATCCATGCGAAGGCATAGGCAGCGAGACTGGCAAGGATAATCGGAATGATCGCCGCCGGAATCGTAATAACTAATGAATTCAAAAATGCCTTGGACAGTGACAGACTATCCCCTGAGACAAAGGCTTGGGCATAGTTTTCCAGCGTGAACGATGGATTGGCTAGTGCCGTCCACCACCCCGAGGTCTTGATGTCACTTGCTTCTCGGAACGATGAGACGAACAATCCAAAGGTCGGTATGGTCCATATCGCAGCTATTATGAAAGCAGCAAGGGTGGCTCCTCGCGATGAGGTGGCCTTGCGCAATTTTCCGCCTGTTTTTTCTGTGGCTCTCAACAGGCGACGTGAGGACTCGCTGACTGCGCTCATCGGATTCCCTTTTGTTTTTTGTGCTGCCGTACGTTGTAAATGATGATTGGAAGCACCAAAATAAACAGGATGACTGCCAAAGCTGAGCTGTACCCAGTGCGTGCACCCAACTGGAACTGACGCACCATTTCGAAGGCCAGAACCGTGGTGTCGGAACGTCCTCCGGTCATCGACGAAACGATGTCGAAGACTTTCAGGGAAGCAATCGAGATGGTTGTAAGCACCACGATGACTGATGAACGGATCCCCGGCAACGTTACATTCATGAAGCTCTGCCATGGACTGGTCCCGTCTAGCGCCGCTGCTTCCAGCTGCTCCGCGGGCACGCCTTTAATGGCAGCCGACAAGATGACCATGGCAAATCCGGCCTGAGTCCAGATCAAAATGATCACGAGGAACAGAGTGTTCCATGGTTCTAGCCCTAGCCAGTCGACGGGATCCCCTCCAAAGGCAGTAATAATGGCGTTCAAAACACCGATCTGCTCGCCCTGACGGGCGTCATAGAAAAACTTGAAAATGATCGATGCACCGACGAATGAAATCGCCATCGGCATGAAGACCATAAGTTTGAAGAACTTCTCTCCGCGGCTTTTATCAATGAACACGGCATAAGCCAAACCGATGGCAGTTGAAACCACTGGTGCTACCAGCACCCACACGAGTGTATTGAGCAAGGCGGTCACACCGTCAGGGCTGCTAAATACCCAGAGAAAGTTTTCCAGTCCAGCAAAGCCTGAACCGTCATTGGCCGTGAAAGCGCTAAATAGCGTACGTAGGGTTGGGTAGATCAGACCAATCGCCAGCAAAAGCATGGCGGGGACCAGAAATCCAGAGAGCTGCAGTAAGGCACCTGCACCCTGGCGTGAACGGCGATCATAGAAGAACATCGCCCCGCCTAGCACAGCTGCAATGGCGGCCACCCAAATTACAGAGTTATATAGCCCCAGTATCAGCAGAATTGCCACTGGAAGAAGCACTGCAACTATGAATCTCAAGAGCGTAAATCCGCGCCCAGGCTTGGTAGCTACCTCAACGAAGACGAGGAGCGCACCGATTATTGCAGCGAAGGAAACTAAGATCACCGGTATTTGAAACAGGGGTGGCAAACCGGCAAGCCACTGGAAAAAATCAGACACGCGTCAGGCCTCCTACAAAGCCGTGAATGGCCGGATGACCCGGCCATTCACAACTTGCTAATCGGTGACTAGGAGTCATAACCGGATTGAATGTTTTCGAGTACTTCCTTGGTTGGTTTGCCGTCTATCCAGTCCACGATTCCTTTCCAGAAGGAATCCGACCCAACGCTCTTTGGCATCAAATCCGATCCGTCAAAGCGGAAGGTAGTGTTTGGGTCCTGCAACAGTTCAACAGCAGAGCGCAGTAGGTCGCTACTGGCGTTCTTGGGATCAAGCCCGGCGTTTGCCGAAATCACGCCACCGAGCCCAACACGGCTGTTAGCCCAATCTGCACTAGCAAGGTACTGCTGCACCTTGGCTGTGTCATCATCGTTGGAGAATGCTGCAACGAATTCACCGCCACCGACAACCGACACTGGTTCATCTTCGTTGAACTGTGGAGCGACAAAAGCCCAAACGTCTCCATCGGGAGCCACCGTGGCCTTCGCTCCGTCTGCGTTCTTTGAATCGATGATGAATCCCTCCAAGAAGGAAGCCTGGTGGGTTAAAGCGCAAGAACCGTTAGCCACTGCGGTCCCAATGTCGCCGAAGGCCGTCGCATTGATCGATTTAACGTCGCCGTACCCTGCGTTGACTTGTTTAGGGTCCAGCAAGATCTTTCCGACGGAGTCAAAGGCACTTGTAATTTCTGGCGAGGTGAACTCTAGCTCTCCCGATACCCACTTGTCATAGGCATCGGTTCCGGACTGGCGCAGAACTGCGTCTTCGATCCAGTCGGTTCCCGGCCAGCCTGAAGCCTCACCGGAAGCGAAACCGGCACACCATGCTGGCTCGTTAGTTTTTTTCGAAATTTCAGTTCCCAGCTCGGTCATTTCATCCCAAGTTTTCGGGACAGCGACACCCCACTCTTCGAATTGCTTCGGCGAGTACCAGATGTAGCCCTTGACGCTGGCCATCAGTGGAGCCCCATACTGGATACCATCGACTTTGCCGTACTCCTGCCAGTCCTGGGACCAGTTCTTTTCAAGTTCGGACTGAGCGTCAGCAGGAAGCTTTTGCATTTTGCCCATATCCACGGTTGCTTGTAGCAAACCAGGCTGAGGGAATACTGCCAAATCTGGTGTGTCTCCACCCTGAACTTTTATGCCCAGCTGAGATTCAAAATTCTTATCGCCGGTGTAGCGAATATTAATTCCGTTTTCCTCCGACCAGTCGGCCCAAGATTTTTCCAGTAGCTCGGCTTCTGTGCCGGTGATTGGACCGTAGATGTCTACCACTCCGTCGGATTGGCTGACCTCAGTTCCACCACCTGATGCGTTCGGGTCATTCGGGTCCGCGCCCCCGGAGCAACCGGCCACGAGCAGGCCAATGGAGGCTACGGAAAGGATGGATAAAAGTTTTCGCCCTCGTTTTACTGGCTTCATGATGCCTTCCACGTTGAGAAGTACCCCGCAGGATGTACCGGCTTGGCACGAGTGATCCCCTCAATAGTGACGTAGATCATCGACGCGCGTCAACAGTTACGTCAAAGAACATCAATATAGGACAGTGCGATAGTTATTCCGGCACCGGTCCGGAGCTTTCCCTTTCGATCATGACTGGGGTTATTAGCTCCTGAAGGACCTGTTGGGTTCGCCCCTCTATTAGCTGCACGAGCGCTTCCACCGCCGCGTGGGAAATATGCTCCCCTGACGGGGCTACAGTAGTTAGCGCCGGAGCCACCATCTCGGCAGATCGGTCACCGACGCCCAGCGCGATGACCGAAAGATCCTTGGGAATCTGCCAAGAAGCCATGCCTGCGGCATTCACGAATCCAGCAGTGGCAAACTCTTTGAGACCCAAGACAGCGGTAGGACGTGGACGGAGCTCAAGATAGGCTTCCCAAGCCGCACGGCCGCCCCGCGCATTGTTCTCAACCGGGACTTCTTGCAACAGCATGTCTCGGCCCTCAACGGCTTCTCTAATAGCCCGTATGGTGCGAATTCCGGGCCCGTTGCCAGCTTCCTGCTCTTCAACTGACACGTTGATATACATGATGGAACGATGCCCGAGACTTGCTAGGTGCTCCACAGCTATTCGACCCGCTTCAGCAAAGTCATTATCTACATAAGTCACGTCAGCATTGTCATCTGGACGTCCGATAGAAGCGAAGGGTATTTTCGCGCGCCTAAGGACATCAAAACGCGGATCCGAGATCGACACTTCCATCAGCAACACTCCGGCCACGAGCTTCTGAGCAACTAGGCTCTCTAGGCCCATTACGTCGGTCATCGGATTAGACCAAAGAAGCATGTGATAGCCAAACATCCGGGCCCGCTCCATCGCCGCAGTGACATATTCAAACTCGGTCGAGGAGTAACCGTCGACACTCGTCGGAAAATGCAGAGCTAAGATCCCGCGACGCGCACCAGCTAAACCTTGCGCAAAGGCGTTCGGGGTGTACCTCAGTTCACGCATAGCTGCCAGTACCCTGGCCTTCGTCGCATCGGAAATTTTGCGCCGTCCACTGATTACGTACGAAACTGTGCTGGGAGAAACGCCAGCTAGGCGCGCTACGTCATCCCTTGTAGCCATTTGTCCTCCGGATTCAGGTGCCGATACGTAGATTCTATTGAAACACGCCCCTGGGCGGGGTACTGGTCAATAACGGGCCGAGAATCCACTTCCGGCTAGGGATGAAAGCCTGTACGCAGGCCCGAATGTCCTCGACTGAGCACCGGCGAGAGATGGACGCGAAGTCGGGCAACTCTCTTAGGCACTGTCTGGAGACTGAATGCAGTGGTATAGACTCCATGCCCCCGTCTGAGCGATTACCTCGGCGACCCTGATCGCGTCATTGAAAATCACGGCGACACTGGCGTGCTCACTGTCCAGCAGCTCAAAGCCTTCCTCGCTCATACGACGACGGGTTATCACAACGATTTAGCCGTAGCCGGACGGGTCTCTTCCCGGGGCTCCACCTAAAGCCCATGACTGTTATTTATCTTTTGGCGGCTACAAGTCGGCGGATAAATAGCAGCGAGCTAGGCCCTAATATTAGAATTCCTCAGGCTCATTGAGAGTCGTGCAATTATCGTCCCGTATTTCTATTCCCCTAAATCACGGCTTTTCGGAAACTACTGCTGCTATTCGACAGATCAGTAAATTATCGTTTCCGTGCACAAACGCGCTGTAATTCTGGCACATGGGAATATTACGAACCCAACTCCATTTATTCCGCCTGCATACTGTTAGGTTTGTGGACCAGAACGATCTGCGCCGTGCCGCGCGGACTGCGCAGACTGGAATCAGCCGTACCAAACCGGAAGATAGTCGAAAGGTGCGTCCTCGCCGACCCTTCCATCGATGGCCTCACGCAGTAAATCTGCATGCCCAGTATGCCTGCCATATTCTTCGATGAGATCGCAGATAACCCGGCGAACGCTGGCATGGTTGCCCTCATACTCCAGAGCCGAAAGTGTATCCAGCCCTCCGGTGGCAACCACTTCGGCCTGAATCCTGCGACTTTTGGCGACCGAGGTGTCATACCGGCGATAAAGACCTGCGGGATCCTCTACGGGGTTGACCACAAACTGGTCGCGTCCATCAGCGGTGAGTTCAAGAAGAACCTCTGGACGTTCGCGAGCGATGAAGTAAGTGAACTTTTCATCCTCAACGGCTGCAAGATGCTGCAATAATCCGCCAAGGCTCAACTCACTGCTGGGCAGCCTGAACATCAACTGCTTAATGTCCAGTCCGTCGGCCTTATATCTGAAAGTGACTCGCAACCGGTCAAGCATGCCAAGCAGGTGCACTTGCTCGGTTCCACCCATTGGCGGTTCCCAGGGGGGAAGGTTTTCCATGTTGCACTCCTTTATCCGAGATGTGAGTTGACGTACCAAACTGGTTTCGTCAGCTAATGAACTGAATAATTAGAAGTATGCTCTCGACCGGAACCACATTGGAAGCCCCGCAGTGGCTAGCACGTGCCGCCGCGCATGAGGAACGTGCTAGGACCTTTGGCGAACCATTTGTGCAACGGCGAATGACCGGAGCCAAACATCCCATCGAAGATTTTCTCTTCACCTATTACACGCAGAAGCCTGGCCAGCTTTACCGTTGGCACCCGGGAATTGGTGTGGCTTTGCTCGGCGAAGAAGCTCAAGAGCGTGCCGATTGGAAGTTTTATCGTGCAGTACAAACGCCTGACGGACCTGGCGTAGAACTTGATATACAGAAGTTCTCAGAGTCTCGAACACGTGTTACCGAATTTGCTCGCATCTTGTTGCGCAATACCGCACAGCGCCCAGCGAACTTTTCCTGCTTTGGATTGCATGAGTGGGCAATGGCTTATAAATCTGAGCTCAACGGTATCCGTCATGAATATTTGCCATTACGTTTGGGAGCTAGCGGAACCGATCAGGTAGTAGAAAACCATAAGATCCGCTGCACCCACTTTGATGCGTTCAGGTTTTACACCCCACAAGCGGTGCCACTCAACGAATTGCAACCAACGCGGGACACGCAGGTGGACCTCGAACAGCCCGGATGCCTTCACGGAAATATGGATCTCTATAAATGGGCTTATAAGTTGAGCCCTGCGGTACCGACCGATCTGGTCATGGACTGCTTTGAACTTGCCTGGGACATTCGCACCATGGACATGCAAGCTTCACCTTATGATTTGGCCCAGTGGGGTCATGATCCCATCCGCATCGAAACTCCCGAGGGCAAGGCGCAGTATGTGCGGTTGCAAAAAGAGTTTGCACAGCGTGCGGATGTGCTTCGTGCCAAACTATTGCAGGTAGCACTTAGCCTGCCAATTACCCCAAAACACTAGCTAACTCCCATGTTGGCCGAGCACAATGAGCCTATGGGACGACTCAAAGATCAGCTCAGCACTTCTGCCTTAGCGTGGATAACACCGCTTCTGGCCGGGCTGTTGCTCGCCGGTTGTGCGACGTCAAATCCCCAAACGGCTTCCGCTCCCGCCAGCACCTCAGCGGATCTAAAGATCAGCATTAGTTTTGATGGTAAATCTGTGGACAACGAATATCATCTTCAGTGCCGTGGGGACCGAGCGACCGAATCCAGCACACTTCCCAACGCCAATGATGCCTGTGAGTTACTGGCAAAGAACCCCGAATTACTCGCCAACAAACCCTCTGCACAACAAACTTGCACCGAATTCTACGGTGGACCGGTCACCGCGAAAGTTAAAGGGAAAATTGGCGATCAGCCTGTCCAGGAAAACTTTGACCGACACAATGGTTGCGCCATCAACATCTGGGATTCACTAGCTCCGTTGCTAGGCGAAGGACTACGGTAACGAGTTATTTTTCCTCGTAAATACCTTGAGTTATAGATACCGCGATTAGAATAGGAAGACTATGGAGTTCTTCCTGCTGATCATTGCACTGTTATTCGCCACTATATTGATTGTCGGACTGGGTGAACGCATCAAGCTGCCCTATCCGATTTTGATGTTGATCGTGGCGACCTTGGCAGGGTTCTTGCCGTTCATTCCTGAGCTGCATATCGAACCGGAATTGATCCTCCCGATTTTCCTACCCCCATTGCTCTTTGCCACAGCACAACGAAGCTCTTGGTCGGTATTCCGGCTGCGTTGGAAAGCATTGATCCGACTGGCGGTGGTGTTGATCGTGGTGACGGCAGGCGCCGTCGCGGCAACCTCGCTTGTCTTCGCACCGTTCCTTTCCATTCCTTTAGCTATCGCTCTCGGAGCGATCGTGGCACCGCCTGACCCGGTCTCCGTTGATGCGATCGCAACCAAGGTGAAGATGCCGCGCCGGCTCACCTCATTATTGGAAACCGAGGGCCTCTTTAACGACGCGATGGCAATCGTGCTCTTCCAGCTTGCGGTCACCGCAATGCTAAACGGCACCGAGGTTGGATTTAATCTTGTCCCAAGCTTCTTGATCGGTGCGGCGCTTGCGATACTCGTAGGCTTCGTCATGGCCTGGATCGTCGGTGCGTTGAACCGCTTCGTGCCAAATCTTGCGGCACGTTGCGCTGCAACCTTAGTGGCGCCCTACGCGGTGTACATGTTGGCTGAAGAAGTCCATGCCTCGGGCGTGGTCGCCGTCGTGGTTTTGGCCCTAGAACTTGGACGGCGTGACCGCCCACAAGACTCCCAGGAGCGTCTGACTCGACGCGCGTTCTGGGAAGTACTCGAAATGTTAGCCACCGGTCTGGCCTTCGGCATGATGGGTTTGGAAATGAACTCGGTCATCCAAGAAGAAGGCAGCAACCTGATCCGTTTCATCCCCGGCGTCGCGGCGATCTGCGTGGTGGTGATTTTGGTGCGCGCGCTATGGATGTTCGGGACCTACCACTTACCAAATACCATGCGCGGAATGAACAAAGTCTCCGCGGCAAAGGACTCCCTGGTGCTCACCTGGTGTGGCATGCGCGGTTTGGCGACGCTGGCATTGGCCTTGGCGTTGCCGAAGGTCACCGCGGATGGTACACCTATCGAGGGACGAAACTTCGTAGTCGTCGCAGCATGCACGGTGTTGCTGGCGACCCTGGTGGTGCCCGGCTTAACGCTTCCGGTACTGATGCGCGTGCTCAAATTGCGTGGCAATGATCAAGCCACCAAGAAGGCACGCCGGGCGTTGGCCCGACGTGCCGAGGATGTTGCGGTGAAAACGTTGAAGACGAATATGGAATTGCATGAACTACCGGAAAACTACCGACACGTGGTCACCCGACGCATGCACGATCTACACAACATCTTGCTGTCAGATCCTGATACCCACGATGCGATCACCGATGAGAAGTACACACAGTTGCGCGCGGTAATCACCAAGGCAGACGCGATCCAGTCCACCGCACAGGCAGCAGCTCGCGATGAGCTGCTGCAGGCCAGGCGCGAACCTGGTGTCGACCCGCACATGGTTGACGAGATCATGCTGCGCCTAGACAGGCGCACCGCAACCTTGGATCGCTAAACCGATGCTTAGCTCGCGATACGTTCCAGACGCACAATGACCTCATAGTGATTTGTCTGTGGGAACATATCCATCACGCGTGCTTGTTTGGCGCTAAAGCCGTCAAGGCGCTCCAAGTCGCGAGCTAGGGAATTAGTGTTGCAGCTGGAATACACCAGATGTTGCACGCTGGACGCGTTCAGCCATTGGGCAAGCTCCGCAGAGATACCGCGGCGCGGAGGGTTAAGTACCACCGCGTCCGGCGCTTGCTCTGCAGTTAATGCGAACTCAGTAGCGTCCATCGCTGTAAAGGTCGTATTTTCTTGGCCCAATTCTTCGGCCGCAAGATTAGCCGCCGCAACCGACTCGGTACTGGTTTCAATTCCTTGAACCAGACGATCCCCTTCGGCACAGTGCAGTGCGAACCCGCCGACACCGGAGTATAGATCCCATACGCTGGCAGGGTTCGCGTCGTTAATCCACTGTCGCGCCTGACGGTACAACGCCGCGGCGATTTCGGTATTTGTTTGGAAGAAGCCCTGCGGGCGTAGGTGCATCGGCACCCCGTTGAGACCAAATTCCAGGGTAGTGCGACGAGTGAGGATAATTTCTTCCTCACCTTCCAACACAGCTTTGTGCTCGGGCAAGAAGTTCACCGAAACAACGCTATAGCGTGGCAGCAGCTCCAAAAACTGCGGCAATGAATCACGCAACGCCACAAAATGCTTTTTGGTGCGAAGTACCCAACGCACCATCACGGCACCGGTATCTGACAACGTGAGAATGACGTGTTTGAGTTCACCCTTACGTTTCGGCACGCTGTAAGGAATCATTTTCAGTTCCTTGATGTAGCGTTCAATCACTGGGAACAGCGCACGCAACTCGGGAGCACACACCCCACAGTTGCGTAGGTCAACGCCGTGGCCATCGGCGTCGAGAATACCGATGGTGGGATTGTCCGTAGTTCCGGAGATCACCATTTTCGCTTTATTGCGGAAACCCGATTCTGAGCTGGCCTGTGGCGGCAAAAATTGCAGATCGGGGAACTGCGCCAACGAGGTGGCGCAGTGATCGACTTTGGCTTGGAGCTGATCAGCGTATGGCACCGTCATTTGCGTGCAGGAGTGACAACGGTCGGCGGAGAAGTAAAGGCATTCCATGGTGTCTTAGATTTTACCGAAGTTCTCTGAGCATTCGGCACAAAGCAATTTCGACGGTTATTGACCGCAAATCTTCAGCTTTCCCCGATATGCTCACTAGCAGATTGATATTGGGTATGAACTAAGGTGACTACCCAGAAACTTCCGATTTTCGAAAGGAAAGATGGCACTTCGACACGGGCATTCTACTCAAATGCGTGGCTACGCATTACTAGCGCTCCCCTTGGCAGCCGTAATTGGAGCATGCACAAGTTGCTCCTCCCCGGTTCCACAAGCTGCGCCCGTCCCGTCGACCGCCTCTTCCAACGCTCCAACAAGCCTGCCGGTTCAAAGCCCAGCTGCAGCGCCCTCTGCCCCTCAACTTAAAAAGCCGAGCGCGCCAAGTGCTCCAGCCAGCGCGGCAACTAAAACTGTCACCAACACCCAAGCGAAGCCAACGTCATCACCGACAACCTCCGCTACGCAGGGAGATGTGACCCCGCTATCGAGCGCCGCGGCCTCCGGTTCTGGTTCGGCCAGCTTCAAGCAACTTCCCGGAAGCGCTCCAGTACTTTCGGCTTCCACCACTGCTCTTTATGCGGCGGTTGCCGACCGGGATCCGAAGGCCGCACGCAAAGCTTTAAAAGCCGGAGCTGAGCTGGAAGCACAGGATTCACGGGGCAATACTCCACTGATGCGCGCGGTACTCAACCGCGATCAGAAGCTCGCTAAGACCTTAATAAACGCAGGGGCTCAACCTGATGCAAAAAATTCTTCCCAAGATTCGCCCTTCTTAAAGGCCAGCGCTTTTGGTTTAGAAGAAGTTCTTCGTTCGGCGCTGGCCCACGGTGCGGATGTGAACAACGTGGACCGCCTCGGCAGTACCGCCCTCTTCTTAGCTAGTGAAGAAGGTCAGGTCGAGTCGGTACGAATCTTGTTGCAGCACGACGTTCCGTTGGACAAGGTCAATGACCTTGGCTGGAGCGCGTTGCATGTGGCTATCTCCTTGGGACAAGGCTCCAATAATTCACTGTCAATCGTCCGTCTGCTCTTAGCAGCCGGAGCCAACCCGCATCTAAGTGACCCCTCGGGGTCCAACGCATTTGATTTGGCAGAGAAACGTAATCTCACCCAGATGCTGTCAACTCTTCGCACTTCAAGCAAGTAGCTTCCAGCGCGCTACAGTGCATCGACGTAAAACCAGGCACCATTTTCGCGCACGAATGAGCTCACTTCGCGTTGGCTATCTTGTCCACGCCCCTGGGCGTAGTGCGCCTCAAAGTCCACGACACCTCTAGTAGCGTCAGGGCCTCCGGCTCGAGTTTGATGAATTTCCAAACCTAACCAGCGCATGTCAGCATCTAGCTCAAGGTTCTTAGGCCGTGTGGTCTCGTGCCAGGTATCAAGTAAATACTGCGTTTTTCCCAGCACAAAGGCGCTATAGCGCGAGCGCATTAATTCCTCAGCGGTCTGTGGCAGATGATCTGCGCTGGCACGCCCGTCATGAAAAGGTTGGCAGCAGTCTAAATAACTGCGCTTCTGCGCATCGAGCTCACGACAGGGACAGCGGGTTTCCTTGGAGTTTTGCACGTTTTTAGTTTACTTGGGAGGTACGGTCCCCCAGCTTACGAGCCGAAGATCACATGACTTATAACGAGCTAGCACTGTGCTTATACACACCTATGCGTTTTACCTCTCGCTTACCCGGTAGACTAATCAAGCAAGCTCGCGGAGCGCCAAATCCCCCTGGTGTGAGACGGCATCTCCGTGTGGCATTTAACTTAACCTCGCCAACAGGAGATATGCCGGATGCCCCGCATCGTTGTAGATGTCATGCTCAAGCCAGAAATCCTTGACCCTCAGGGCAAGGCCATCGCGGGAGCACTTCCCCGCTTAGGCTTCACCTCCTTCGAAGCTGTCCGTCAGGGCAAGCGTTTCGAACTCTTTGTCGATGGCGAGGTGACCGACGAAATTCTCGCCCAGGCGCGCGAAGCTGCAGAAACTCTGCTTTCTAACCCGGTCATCGAAGACGTTGTCAACGTCGAGGTCGTCGCAGACTAATGAGCACCGAACTTCCTTTAATTGGCGATTACTCAACGCCAACTACGCAACTTTCTGGTGCACGCATCGGTGTGGTGACCTTCCCGGGCACCCTCGATGACCGTGACGCCGCTCGTGCGGTTCGCGCTGCCGGTGCCGAAGCGGTGTCCTTGTGGCACGCCGACACCGATTTGCAGGATGTTGACGCCGTGGTGATCCCCGGCGGATTCTCCTATGGCGATTACCTGCGCGCCGGAGCGATCTCCCGCTTCGCACCCATGATGGACAAGATTGTTGATGCCGCAAATTCGGAGGCGAAGCTTCCGGTCTTGGGTATCTGCAATGGTTTCCAGATCCTCACCGAGTCGCATTTGCTGCCCGGTTCGATGATTAAAAATGATCACCTGAAGTTCCTCTGCCGTGACCAGCTGTTGCGCGTTGAGAACAATCAGACCGCCTGGACCAACGGCTACGAAGCCGGCCAGGAGATCACCATCGTGCTGAAGAACCAGGACGGTCAGTACGTGGCTGACGAGAAGACCCTGGACATGCTCGAAGCCGAAAACCGCGTGGCCTTTAGCTACGTGGGCTGGAATCCTAACGGCTCGCGCCGTTCGATCGCCGGCATCACCAACGAGGCGGGCAACGTGGTCGGCCTGATGCCGCACCCAGAGCACGCCATCGAAGCCGGTTTCGGTCCAGATCACCGTGGTACCGACGGGCTGACGTTCTTCACCAGTGTTTTGACCCACCTTGTTGGAGGCAAAAAATGAGCCTAGAAGCCACCAAAGAATTTAATATCGACACCGTCGAGAACGCCGCAGCCACCCCAAAGGTGGAACTTCCATGGGCCGAGCTAGGCCTGAAGGACAATGAGTTTGCCGAGATCGTGAAGATCTTGGGACGTCGTCCAACCGCGGCTGAGCTGGCCATGTACTCGGTGATGTGGTCCGAGCATTGCTCGTACAAGTCCACCAAGAACCACCTGCGCCAGTTTGGCCAGAAGGTCACCCCGGAGATGAAGAAGGACCTGATGGTCGGCATGGGCGAAAACGCCGGTGTCACCAACTTGGGCGACGGCTGGGCCGTCACCTTCAAGATCGAATCGCACAACTCCCCTTCGTTTGTTGAGCCGCACCAGGGTGCTGCTACCGGCATCGGCGGTATCGTGCGCGACATCATCTCCATGGGCGCACGCCCAATTGCAGTGATGGATCCCTTGCGTTTCGGCGCAATCGACCACCCGGATTCCCAGCGTGTGGTACACGGTGTGGTCTCCGGTATCGGTAGCTACGGCAACTCACTGGGTCTGCCAAACATTGGCGGCGAAACCGTCTTCGACCCGATTTACCAGGGCAACCCACTGGTGAACGCACTAGCCGTGGGCGCACTGCGCCACGAAGATCTCCGCCTGGCTAACGCCTCGGGCGTGGGCAACAAGGTCGTACTCTTCGGCGCACGCACCGGTGGCGACGGCATCGGCGGCGCCTCGGTGCTGGCTTCGGAATCATTTGATGACACCAAGCCATCCAAGCGCCCAGCGGTACAGGTTGGCGACCCGTTCGCCGAGAAGGTACTCATCGAGTGCTGTCTGGAACTGTTCAAGGCTTCACTTGTTGAAGGTATCCAGGATCTGGGCGCCGCGGGTATCTCCTGCGCCACCAGTGAATTGGCAGCCAACGGCGACGGTGGCATGAACGTCGAACTGACCAGCGTCCTACTGCGCGACCCAACCCTGACCCCAGGCGAGATCCTGATGTCAGAGTCTCAGGAACGCATGATGGCCGTGGTCACCCCGGATAACGTCAAGGCTTTTGAAGCCGTGATGGATAAGTACGCCGTGGAATACTCCTGGCTTGGCGAGGTCACCGACGATAACCGACTGACCATCACCTGGAACGGTGAGGTCATCGTAGACGTTGACCCAAGCACCGTGGCAGTAGACGGTCCGGAATATGACCGCCCCTACGCACGCCCACAGTGGCAGGACGCACTGCAGGCCGACACTTTCAAGGCTTCGGACGCCGGCAAGAACTTGCCAGCTACCGGAGATGAGATCAAGGCTGCGGTACTCGAACTCATCGCCAGCCCGAACATGTGCGACAAATCGTGGATCACCCGCCAGTATGACCGCTACGTTGGCGGTAACACCGCCTTGTCTTCCCCGGATGATGCTGGCGTTGTCCGTATCGATGAGGAAACCGGCCTAGGCGTAGCCATCGCTACCGATGCTAACGGCCGCTACACCTACCTGGACCCTTACCTAGGGGCCCAGCTGGCTTTGGCCGAGTCCTACCGTAACGTCGCTACCTCCGGCGCGATCCCGATTGCCGTTTCCGACTGCCTGAACTATGGATCCCCCGAGGATCCGGATGTGATGTGGCAGCTGGCAGAAGGTATCCGCGGACTATCTGACGCCTGCCAGGTGCTCGGCGTTCCGGTCACCGGCGGTAACGTGTCCTTGTACAACCAGACTGGCACCACCGCAATCCACCCAACTCCGGTGGTTGCGACCCTGGGCAAGCTTGATGATGTCGCACGTCGCACTCCTTCGGGCTGGCGCGAGGATGCAGACGGACAGGCAATCTACCTTATTGGTAAGACCTTCGACGAGCTAGACGGTTCGGAGTTCGCCAACCTGCGTGGACACCTCGGCGGCCTGCCTCCGAAGGTTGACCTAGACGTTGAGAAGGAACTCGGTGAGATCCTGATCAACGCCAGCCGCGACGGCATGATCGACGCAGCACACGACCTATCTGAAGGTGGCCTTGCAGCTGCCCTGTCAGAAATGGTTCTGCGCTACGGTGTTGGCGCACGCGTAGCTTTGGATGACATCAAGAAGCGTGATGGACTCGATTCCTTCACTACCTTGTTCTCCGAGTCGCAGTCGCGTGCTGTGGTTGCAGTTCCACGTAGCGAAGAAGTTCGCTTCAACGACATGACCAGCGCACGCGGCGTTACCGTGGCACGTTTGGGCATCGTCGATGCGCAGTCAAAGTCTCTTGAAGTACAAGGTGAATTCACCGTGTCTGTCGAGGACCTACGCGAAGCGCACGAAGGCACCATGATCAAGTACTTCGGCTAAGCCTTAGTTACTGCTCTGAAACGGTGGTCTTCCTCAATTTGAGGAAGACCACCGTTTTTTGCATCCCGGTCATTTGGAACTGAGCGTCTCTTCAATTTTCTCGCCCTCCACCAAGATCTCGGCTTGCCCGGTACCCGCTGCAGTCATTGCCGTGTACTTGAGCTGTTCGACAATACGCGGATCATCGCAAGTGCCACTCGAACTGACTGCACCGTTTAGCCGGACCGTCACCACATCACCGTCCACCATGGACGACACGTATTCGAGGTCCGAGGCTGCCAGCGCATTGCGTAACCCAGAACTTCCTAGCTCCTGGGCATCGTTCGCAAGCAGTGCCGTTATCGATGCCTCGACCTGGTTAGTGAATTCTTTTGGCCCGGTTTCGGTAGCAACTAGCGAGTCACCGCAGCCAATTTCGGGTCCTGCTTTACCCGCGTCGCCTACCGCTACGTAAAACAGTGTCAAACTGGCGCTGGTCGCCGACGTTGAGCTGCTCGCACTGGCGGTGGCGGAACTGGCGGGAGATGGCGATTCTTGTACTGGACTTGAGCTCTGACTAGTGGCCGGCGGCGCAGAACTTTCGGTCGCACCTTCACCATCGTTCGCGCTACACCCGACAACAAGGAAAAGTATTCCGAGCCCCAACGCTATGGGTAGTTGAGAAATCCGTTGAGGTCGCATGATTTCCTCCTCAGGAGCCTGAACGAACAGTCCTTCAACTGTAACGACAGGCGTTAGCGTCATACCAGCACGGCTGGATTGCAGTTTGGCCCCTTTGCGGCCACCACTGCACTAGGTCTGGCAAAACACGCCAACTGCGCGCACGCGTGTATCCATGGATTCCAACGACTGCTGATTAATGCAAAATGGGTCGGGGTGGCAGATAAATATCATCTGCCACCCCGACCCAAATTCTAGGTTTTTCGGAAGTGAGAAGCGCGAAGCTAGTTCTCACGGAACGGAACGTTAGTGTCCCTCGCGCTCCTTATGCGATGCCGATTTCTTGGAGTCATGCGCCGCTCGCAGATCCTCGGCATCGTTCTGCTCGGCTGCCTTCTCCTGATGGATCGCCTCCGCGAAGAGCTTCTCCATTTCCTTGGCGACACCTCCTGCTGATGCAGGATTCTGGCCTGTGACCAGACGTTCGTCGACAACAACCTTTTCTTCAAAGTTGTCGGCAGCCTCATGGGTCGCGCCCTGCTCGACGAGCTTGTCCTGCAGCAGGAATGGAACGACCTTCTCCTTGCCTACTGCTACTTCTTCATCGTTGGTGAATGCCGCGACGGTTCGACCTTCGACAAGTCGCAAACCGTTCTTCAGTTCGACATTGACTAGCCCGGCCGGACCATGACAAACGGCTCCGACTAATCCGCCTGAGTCGTAGATGCTACCCACGAGTTTTTGTAGGCCGTCGCTATCTGGGAAGTCCCACATGGTGCCGTGGCCACCGACAAGATATACGCCGTCATACTGCTCCGGATCAACAACTTCAACCCGTGCGGTGTTGTATAGACCTGCCCGTGTGGTCTCATCTTGAGTGAAGGCCACCTGGATTGGATCATCCTCATCCACGGTATCTTGTGGCGGTTGGCCTCCCTTAATGGAAGCAAAATCAACAAAATGCCCGGAATCCTTGAAGACCTTCCATGGGTGCGCAGCTTCAGCTACGTTGTACCCCGTCTTCTCTCCGGTCTCTTCAATTTCGGAAACGCTAGTTAGAACCATGAGAATTTTTTTCATGGGATGCTCCTTTCGCCCATTTTCCAGCCTAGGCACGTGATCTCATTCTGGCTAGCAATCTCAGTGAGCTTTCAGCCGGGACTCAGCGAAAACATCTTGGTTGTTCTGTCTTCCCTCAGGTGGTCAAAGTTCAATAGTTGACGCTGTCGGCTCGCCAAACCGGCGACTTCAAAAGCCGGGGGCTTGTCAGTTTCCGTGCCGTGACGGACACTCAAGGAAAGAGCATTGTCGGCAATTAAGAGCAGCGGGGATACCGGTTATGTCTAAGCACCATAAGCATAGTAAGTACGGACCTCAGCTAGTCGTCGAGGCGCCAGAACACTTCACCCTGCAGGTGCTGAACCACGCGGAAAAATCTGGTGCGAAAGTCGGGGCCAAAGTTGCCAAGCGAGCACTGAAAAATGCTCGCGGTAGCGGTACCGAGCTCAACGCAGTGCAAACCGATGAGCTACTCCTTGCCGCACAACAAGCCGGAGCCGCAGCTGCGATAGCCGCGGCACGACGCGTTTTGGGAAAGTCCTTGGGCTCAAAGGAACCGATGCGCCAAGGTATCGATGTCGACCACACGTCTCTTCAATCCGAACGCAATACAACATCTTCTACTAACCACGGATTCGGCCAGCATGTACTCACTGTCAAACGGGTTGAAAGGCTAAGCCCAGAAATGATTCGAGTTATTGCCAGCGCCAAACAACTTGCCGGATACCGACCGAATGGCAAAGCGGATCAGTACGTCAAGGTTTTCTTTGCTGATCCAGAACTTGGCCTCAAAGCACCGTACGACCTCAAAGCCTTGCGTCGCTCGCTGCCGCGCGAAAAGGTTCCTTGCACCCGTTCCTATACGATCCGGTGGATCGATCAAGAGGCTGAGGAGTTAGCCATCGATTTTGTATTGCACGGCGATGGTGGTCCTGGCAGCGCATGGGCCTCGTCTGCTAAGCCAGGAGATCCGTTGGTCATCTCTGCATCGCGCGGAAAATTTAGTCCAAGCAACAATGTTGATAACTATGTGTTCGCCGCAGACGAGGCCGGAATACCAGCCGTCTCCGTAGCCATGGGGATGCTCCGAAAAGATGCCAAGGGTGTTGCACTTCTTGAAGTTGATGGCCCCGAGAGTGAATTTGATATTGATCATCCGTCAGGAATTGAGCTGCGCTGGGTACATCGCAATGGGTTCCGTCCCGGAACCAGCGACGTGCTCTCTGAAGCCTTCTCCAGACTCGCGCCCCCTAGCACCAGTACTAGCGTGATGGTGCATGCCGAGCGCTCCATGGCAAAGGCAATTTCATATATGGCCAGTAGCTGGGAGCTAAATAAACGGGAAGTTCATGTCTCCTCCTACTGGACCTTGCGAATTAAGCGGCCAAGAACCCAACGACAGTAGTTCCATGTTCTCGGAGCACCCATGAACACCGCTGATTATCCGTAAAGATGGATTTCATACCGGCCTCGGACGCTTTCTTCTGGGTCGATATTTACACGTAGCGACTCTGCCGATGTTTTGAGTTCAAAGCTCTTCTTGACCTTGGATAGCGGTTGTTCGCAAACCAGCGATGTTGTCATGAGTCGTTTGTCGTCAGCGAAAGTCGAGATTTCGACTTGTCCTTCGCCCGAGCAAGCGAACAACACCCAATAGGTCCCTGGAGTATGTTCTCCCCAAAATTCGAGGGCATCACCCATGGCCCCACCTTCAGCATTGAAACTAAAGTATCCAGCGTTCGTGATGGCCGTCGTCACCCCATCGTTGTCCAACACTTCATCGCCCAGCAGATCCACCGCTCTGACAGCGTTAAACACCTCTTCTAGAAAAACAGCCGGTTCTTCATAGGTGCCTGATTCGATTGCGATCTGTTCGGCTTCCCAAGCGCTGAGTTGTTGCTCGTGTCGTATCTGGAGCTCTCCTAAGCCTGCCTGCTTCTCCAACACGGAAGCCGGAGTGCCGGTACAAGCGGTCAAGGCCATCATCGACGCAGCCAATACAGATAGCATTTTTCTCAACGGTATCGCTCCTCTAATGGCCTTCTATGACCTCGCTCTAGAAAAGATTATTTCATCGGATGAAGTTAAACAATAGGAGTCAGAATCTCTGGTTCACATAACAACTCCAAGCTAAGTGCAAAATTAAATTTACCCACGCACTAGTGGAGTCATCTCACAATGCCACACCCATTCGAATGCGTCTTTTCGTCGGTTGCTCAAAATATAGTGCAGAGAGTGGAGCGTATCTCCACGAATTTAATTTGAGCAGGAGAACCACCCGAGCATGCGCTTGTTGCGTCGTACTTTATCTATTGCATTACTTGCCAGCACCCTCGGATTGGGCGGTTGCGCTTCGCTGGCATCCATCGAATTTTCTGACTTTGAAGCCGAAAGTACTACGCCAGCTGCATCTCCCATGCTGGGCAGTCCAGAAGAATTCTCGAAGTCGCTCACGCAATTAGAGACCATTAGAGTTAAAGGTCGCGCCCCAAAAACAGGCTACACACGTGACCAGTTCGGCAAGGGATGGAAGGATCCAGACCGAAACGGTTGCGATGCACGTAATGACACCTTGGCCCGCGATCTGGAAAACGTAGTATTCAAACAAGCCCGAGTGAACTGCGTAGTTCTCAGCGGTGTTTTCCACGACCCTTATACTGGTGAAACCATCAATTTTCAGCGCGGTCAGACAACCAGCTCGAAGGTTCAAATTGATCACGTAGTCGCACTATCGGATGCCTGGCAGAAGGGTGCTCAAAAATGGGATCCGCAGATTCGACTCGAATTCGCGAATGACCCGCTGAACCTAATGGCTTCGGATGGTTCTGCCAATGCTTCCAAGGGTGACAAGGACGCGGCAACGTGGCTACCGCCGAACAAACAGTTCCGTTGTGCCTACGTTTCGCGGCAGACGCAGGTCAAAGCAAAGTACGATGCTTGGATGACTACCGCAGAGCATACGGCGATTAATACGATCCTAAAATCCTGCCTCTAATCCACGTCCAGAGGTAGGCATCCTACAAAAGGATGAGGGCAATAGGTCAAAGTTGCACCAAAAGTTTTATATTCAAAGTAGATAAACTGTGGCAGAATTCTATTAGTCCAGCGTTTTGCGTATGAACTTGAGCGCGACCGATGAATTTCTACAGAAACTGGTGCACCATGAAGACACGACTGCTCGGCTCATCAATCTTGGCCGTCAGCGTCTGCGTCTTCCTGCTCGCCTTGAATATTGGGCAACGTGAAATCGCGACTACCTGCTGGGTAACGTCCTCATTGATGTTCATCGTTGCAGCAATGATTCTGGTGACCAGTACGCTTGACCGCTCGCACGTCACCGCCGGCGATCCGCGTCGCCGAAAGATCTAACAGACTAGATTTTCTTCACAATCGACGACTTCAATTCCATTGGTCCAAAACCATCAACTTTGGCAAAAATATCATGGTCTCCACTACCAGGCGTGAGCCGGATATTACGGACCTTAGTTCCAGATTTTAGGGCACTCTGCGCGCCCTTGACCTTCATGGTCTTCACGATGGCGACTGAGTCGCCGTCCTGCAAAACATTGCCCACAGCATCTTTAATCTCAGCGCTTGCTTCATCGCTGGATTCATCGGCAGCTGCAGCCGCATTCCACTCATGGGCGCACTCGGGGCAAACCAACAAGGTGTCCATGGCATAGGTGTATTCGCTGGCGCATTCTGGGCACGGAGGCAAAGTTTCACTCATGAGCTGCAGTTTACCAAGGCCGCCGAATTAACAGCCAATGCAGTAGCAAGCACCTGTGTCTGCGAAAAAATTTACAGAACGATGGATAAATTTCATAAGAAAACATCGACAGGTTCACCTTCTTGCGATAGACATGATGCATGTCACTCGCACACTACTAGGAGGACCTATGTCTACAATCAGGCATCTAAGGAACACGGGGCTAGCATCACTAGCTACTTTGTCCCTACTCACCACGGGCGCATTGACCGCCCAAGCAACAACCACCGCAACACCAGCAGCGGACGAAAACATCACGCTTAATCTGCTGGGTATCAATGATTTTCATGGTCGTATCGCGGCCGACGGTGATTCGGTAGGTGCTGCGGTACTTGCTGGCGCCGTCGATGAACAACGAGCGGAAAACCCAAATACGCTATTTGTCTCCTCCGGCGATAATATCGGCGCCTCCACTTTCGCTTCCGCCTCGCAAGATGACAATCCGACCATTGATGCACTCGCAGCCGGTGGATTAGATGTTTCGGTCGTTGGTAACCATGAGTTTGACCGCGGTTTCGCAGATCTTAGTGGACGAGTTGTTGACCGCTTCGGTGAAGCAACCGGAGAAGAAGGCGCCGATTTTGCCCTCGGCGCCAACGTTTATAAGAAGGGCACCAAGGAACCTGCTCTGCGTGAATACGCAATTCGCGATATCGCTGGCTTTAAGGTCGGCTTCATCGGCACCGTCACCGCGGACGTTCCTTCGTTGGTGAGCCCAGAAGGCATTAAGAACCTTGATTTCGGAAGCGAACTTGAAGCCGCGAACCGTGTCGCCAAGCAACTTTCTGACGAGGATCCCGCAAACGGCGAAGCAGACGTGTTGATTTTGCTGACTCACAACGGTTCGGACAACACCGACTGCGCCACCATTGCCACCGAAGAAACCGACTATGGAACATTGATCCGCGATGTTAATGAGAATGTTGACGCAGTCTTCTCCGGGCACACCCACCAGGCATACGACTGCGACATCGATGGACGCCCGGTTATTCAGTCGCACCAGTACGGAACTACGCTTGGCCAGATTTCACTCGAAATCAACCCAACCACTTTTGAAGTTGTAGAAAGTGCACACGCATTGATTCCGTTGGCGAAAGAAGACGACAATGGAGACTGGTCCCCTTTGTTCGAGGCTAACCCCGAGGTTCGAACCATTGTAGATAAAGCAGTAGAAGATTCTGAGGTAGTCGGCAGTGAGCCAGTCGGCCAAATTTCCGAGGATATCCTGCGCGGTGGAGAGGAACCCGGATCTGACCGTGGCGTCGAGTCCACTCTTGGTAATACCGTGGCAGATATTCACTTGTGGGCCACTTCCAATGAAAACTTTGGTGGCGAACCAGCAGAAATTGCGTTCATGAACCCTGGCGGTTTGCGCGCTGACTTGCTCTACGGCGAAGACGGAACGGTAACGTACAAGGCCGCTGCGGATGTCCAGCCATTTGCAAACACACTGATCACCTTCGACATGACCGGTAAGCAGATCCGTGAAGCGCTAGAGCAGCAGTGGCAGCCAGAAGGCTCCGAGCGCGCCAAACTGCACTTGGGAATCTCCGACGGCTTGGAGTACACCTACGTAGAAGATGCGGCTTTTGGTAAGCACATCAAAGACATCACCTTCAACGCAGAGCCACTCGACGAAAGCGCCACCTTCAAGGTAGCTGCTAACGCATTCTTGGCTACCGGCGGCGACAACTTCTCAGCTTTTGCCTCCGGAACCGGTCACACCGATAGTGGTCAAATTGATCTGGATGCAACGGTCAACTACTTCAAATCACACGATCTAGTTTCGCCAGCACCATTAGGCCGCGCCTCACTGGCTGGCACCGATTGGGCCACCGTGGAAATTGACCCGACACAGGTAGTTGTCGGCGAAAGCGCTCAGGTTTCAGTTTCCGGTTTGGAACAGGGTGCAGAGCTCAGCGCAACGGCCTTCGATGGTGCTCTTGTCATTGAGGACATCCCAGCCGCAGACGCTGAAGGCAATACTTCCTTCGAACTTGCCGTTCCTTCCGATGCAACCCTGGGTGAAAATTCACTGGTGGTCTCGCAGATTCAGCGCGAAGACATCTCGGTGGACTTCACCGTGATCGAAGGGGCAGTCGCTCCGACTCCTAGCGATGAACCGACCGAAGAGCCATCGCAGAGCCCATCGGCATCGGCCGAGGCGACGCAAAGCCCTTCGCAGTCGCCAAGCGTTTCCCCATCAAATGACACCAACGAGTCTCCGAGCAAACAGCCTCGGGACAAGGATTCATTGGCTGACACCGGTTTCTCCGCAAGCTGGATTGGAATTGCCGCTGGCGTAGTAATCGTGGCCGGAATTATCTTGTTGCTGATTCGCAGTCGCAAGAAGAACTCCCACTAAATAACGCTAAGAATTATGGCACCTCGGAATTTTCCGGGGTGCCATAATCCTTTAAATCCTTTTGGAACTATTTAAAGCTACCCAAGACATCATTGAGTGCTTCAGTAGAAGAGGGATGAGTGAAGATCGAATCACGCAAAGTGCTCGCGTTGATCCCTGCACGCATGGCCATCGCAACTAGGTTGATGACCTCTTGCGAATCTACGTGCATTAACGCGGCGCCAAGAATTCGGTCGGTCTTGCGCTCCACGACAAATTTGATGATGCCCCGCGGATCACCCACAATTTTGGGACGCGGCATCGCCGCGATATCTGCAACCTTTTTCGTCGCGACCTTGATGTCTAGTCCTTGTGCACGAGCTTGATCTTCATTCAATCCCACGCGGGCCAAGGGTGGTGTGACAAACATGGTGCTCGGTACCGCAACACGATCTTCGAGGTTTCGTTTACCTTCGCCTAAAAATTTGTCTTTGAGTATCCGGTTGTCATCCAACGAAGTGTAGGTGAATTGGGCTCCACCAATGACGTCGCCAAGTGCGTAGATCCCTTCCGCATCCGTCGCCAGGTATTTATCCACCTTGATTTCACCCTTGTCACCGAGCTGCACGGCAGTGTTCTCAAGTTTTAGTGGCGCGGTGTTTGGGGTTCGGCCCAGAGCCAGCAACACTGCATCTGCGTGCAATTGGTGCTCTTCTCCATTTCGGTCATAGGTGACCGTGGCGCTGTGTGCATCTTGGCTCAGACTGGTGACGCTGGCCGAAGTAATGATGGTGACTCCGGCGTCGTTCAACGCCGAGACTACTTCAGCAGCGACATCTTCGTCCTCTTGTTTCAGCGCTCGCTCTCCACGGTCCAAGACACTGACTTCCGAACCGAACTGAGCGAACATCGAAGCGAATTCGAGGCCCACGTAACCACCGCCGACCACCACGAGTTTTTTCGGAAGTTCGGCATGTTGCAGGGTAGTTGAATCATGGATGCGCCCGCTAATTTCCGCACCCTTGATGGATGGAATTACTGGCACTGCACCGGTATTGATAATGATTTTTGGTGCGCTCAGCTCGAGAACGTCCTCGCCACTTTCCACCCTGATCTGGTGCGCCCCGAGGAAGCTGGCCTTCCCGGTGAGCACCAAGACCGAATCCAGGTCATCAAGCATGGAGAAATTCTTTTGACGCATCTTGCCGGTGAGCTCATCGCGACGTTCAACCGAGCTATTGAAGTAATCTGCATCTGCGCCATGGCCGCGGTGTTGTTCGGCTTCGTGAATCAAGATTTTCGTTGGCACGCAGGCAATGTTGATGCACGTTCCCCCATACATCTTTTCCGACTGTTCCACGATCGCTACGCGCCACCCTGCACGGGCCAGCGTTCCGGCCAAGGTTTTGCCGCCTTTGCCCCAGCCAATAATGATGACATCAAGTTCTCTAGCCACAATCGCTTCCTCACAGTTGTTGAGTTGCTTTCCTTGCCGAGTCTTCACCGCGTAGTGCACTAATGCAACCTACTTTTATCAGCGCAATAACAAAAACGCGGCTCGTGAGTGGAGTTTTCTCCATTCACGAGCCGCGTCGATATGTGGTTTTGGGGACTAGCCGATCTGCAACTCGCCCATTTCGTCCCAGCCTTCGCCATCGATCTTGCGCGAGATGATCTTCGGGGTCTGGACAAGCAACGGACGCATGGATTCAAGACCCGCAGCGAAGTGCTCAGAGTTAACGTGAGCCGAAGCAGCTTCGTCATCGCGGAACGCTTCGACGAGAACGTACTGATTCGCATCTTCAACACTGCGTGACCAGTCAAACCACATGTTGCCTGCTTCGGCGCGGGTGGCCTCAGTGAACTGTGCAACGTGGGACATGAAGCTCTCGGAAAATTCCGGCTTTACCTGATATTTAACGACAATGAAGTACATGTAAATCAGTCTAACGATTCACCCGAGACTTTGGTTTGAAACCGGATGAATTCTTGGTCACGCCTGGGCATGCCTTCGATCACCAGATCATATGAGTCTTCAATCAGTTCGCGCATATGCTCGGTTTCCAGCCCAGGGAGCAACGAATTCCAGTGCTTTTTGCTCATATGATATCCGGGGATAATCTGCTCATATTCGCTTCGCAATTGATCTGAAATCGCTGGCTCGCATTTCAAATTCAGTAACAGCTCACCGTCGCGTTCCATCAGCAATCCGAACATTTTTGCTTTTGCGCGATCACGACCGGCTATCTTAAAAACGCTGAAACCTTCACCGAAGGGAAAATCTTCAAACGCTCCGGGCATCTCCAGACAGAGGGCGCGCCAGCGCTCATGAAGTACTTCGAGCGAATCGTCTGGCATCAAATGTCCTTCAGAGGTAAGACCGGGGCTAGTGCTTTTACCGTATCAAGATGGTTAGTCTTGCATCCACTAGCTCAAGGGCTTAGAGCAGCGGATATTCAATCTTTGGGCAGGTGTCCATGACTACTTCGAGCCCTGCTTCTTTAGCACGCTCGGCGGCGCGCTCATCAATAACTCCCAGCTGCATCCAGATAGCTTTTGCCCCGACCGCGATTGCTTGGTCCACAATATCGCCGACCTTCTGCGAATTGACGAAACAGTTCACCACGTCGATTTGCCCGGGAATCTCATCGAGTCTCGCATAACCTTTTTCTCCAAGTGCATCTTCGGCACGTAGCGAGACAGGAATGATTTCCATGCCTAGGTCGTCGCGGAGGTACCTAGCAATTGATGGGGCCACCCGATGCGGGTTAGCGCTCAGTCCTACGACCGCCCATCGCGCAGGCGTCGTCAATAATCTGCGGACTATTGCCTGATCGTTGACATGTTGGTTGCTCATGATCGCCACCTTACCGTGATCCTTCAAACGGCCAAAGCAACGCAGCGAATTCTTATGAGTTCACCACCGGGCAGTGATTCGAGGTCCCCCATTGCCCGCGAATCACTGCTACAACCTGAGCAGTCGGCTCACGGTACCTGTTGAAGATCCTTTTCCAGATTGGTGGCAGACAGGTCACCAAAGGAACCACGGTACTTGGCTGCCGGATGGTTTTCTGGCAGTTTGTCTCCGCGACCGAAGACCTTCTCGCGCAGGCTCCCGGGAGCATACTCGGTCTGTGCCAGTCCACGACGTTGAAGTTCCGGAAGTAGCCCCTCGATGAAGTTGTCATAAGATCCAGGCAAGATGTGGTTCATGACATTCAGCCCGTCAATCCCCGCATCCTGCCATTCAAGTAACTTGTCAGTGATCTGTTCTGGCGTTCCCACAATCTGTTGCGCTTTCGCCCGGTAGTGCGCGAGGTCGCGCAGGGTCGGGTTACGCCCCGGAGTAGACGCTAAGACGGCTTCAAGTACTCCCTGAGCACCCTCCGTTTTGACCTCACCCAGTGGAGTGTCTAGCTCCAATCCACCAAGGTCTACACCGATTCCACCGCCGATATGGGCGATGATTGCATGCGGGTCAAGATATTGATCGTATTCAGCTTCCAAGGCCTTTGCCTCAGCTTCCGTGGAACCGACGACGAAGGAGAGACCTGCGAAAACTTTGATGTCCTCACGTGTGCGCCCCGCAGCCTGCAAATTTTGAGTTAAGCCGGTGACCTTCTTGGCCACATATTGTGGATGCGGTGCGAATAAGAATGTGGCTTCGGCATGGGTAGCTGCAAATTGGCTTCCCCGCGCAGAAGACCCTGCCTGGAAGAGAAACGGTGTGCGCTGTGCGCTAGGAAGCGCCTGGTGTGGACCGTCAATTGAGTAGATCTCACCGCGGTGGTTAATCTTGTTAATCCGCGCTGGGTCTGCATAAAGTCCGGATTCCTTGTCAGCTTTCAACGCATCGTCTTCCCAAGAACCTTCCCAGAGCTTGTACGCGGCATCTACATACTCTTCAGCCCAGCCGTACCGGTCGTCATGACCCATAAGGTTTTTCGCACCAAAATTGCGGTGCGTATTCTCGAGAACACTGGTCACAATATTCCAAGCCACACGCCCTTGGGAGAGGTGGTCCAACGTGGAAATTTGTCGGGCAAATTGGAACGGATGAGACTGCACTACGGAACTGGTCATAGCCAGTCCAATGTCTTTAGTCGTCGCAGATAGCGCCGAGAGCAACACCATTGGATCATGACTTGGAATCTGCATTCCTTTACGGGCCAAAGAAGCCCAGCCACCTTCGTGATCACCGTAAACGCCTGCTACGTCGGCGAAGAAAAGGTTGTCAAACTTGGCTTCTTCGAGTTTCTTCGCCAAATCCACCCAGAGCCCCAATTCATGAAAGCGGTCCTGCTGCGCATCTGGATGTCGCCACATTCCCCCGAGAATATGACTGGAGGTGTTCATCAGAAAAGCCGAAAGGATGAACCGGGGGCGAGAGTCGAAAGTACCCATGTTATTTTGCTCCCTTGGCGTCGCCAATTGAATTTAGGCCCGTTGGAATAGTGCCGTTAATAAAGTAATCGCCCACCGAGCGGGCCTTGAATGCGACAGGATTGTGGGTGGCCACCGTGCGTGCATTACGCCAGAAACGATCCAATGACTTGCTGGTGGAGACGGCCGAGGCCCCTGTCACGTCAAATAGCTCACTGGTCGCATCAAGTACAAGCTTGGGCGCAGCAACGTGTGCCTGTTGGACCGCTAGCTCGGCACGAAGATAAGCCGCTTCGCTATCCAGAGCCAGCGATGGATCATGGGCCGCATCTAGTTCTCGGGCGGCCGTGACCACAATAGATTCCGCTGCGTAGACGTTAGCAGCAAGGCGCCCTACCAGTTCTTGAATTTGCGGGTCGTTGCGGAACAGCTCTCCCGATCCGGTGTTGAACGTTCTGGTGCGTGTTGCCACGATATGCGCTGCCTCATTGCGGGCTGCCTTACCAATGCCTACTAGTACCGCGAGCAGGCAAAGCTGGAAGAACGCGGGCTCCAGCGTGGAGGCAACTTTCCGCTGCAGAATATTATTTTCTTCCACCGGGACGTCGGTGAAAATCCCCGTACCGGTCCCGGTTAGCGGCTGGCCGAATCCATCCCAATCATCAAGGATCTCCACCCCCTCGCCATGACGGTCAACTATCGCGTACTGGCGTCCTTCAATTCCATCGGTGGAGGCCATCACTACCACCCAGTCGGCAAAGATTGAACCAGTGGTGTAGTACTTTTCGCCGTTTAGCACCCACCCTTCTGCGGTTTTCTTCAAACGCGTATTGGTGGTGCCCAGCGCATTACCACCACGTTCGGTGGCGGCGTTTCCGAAGATCTGACCGGCAAGCACTCGTGGGAACCAGCGGTCCTGAAACTCGTCCGGCTGCAAGGCGATAGTTTCGACGAAGGAAAAGTGACTACGCAGTAGATGAGCAACGTTTGAATCAGCGGCAGCAAGCTCTATTAGCAACCGAAAGAGCTGTTCGTGGCTAATGGGATCACCCCCATGACTACGCGGCACACGCAAGCAGGTGAAGCCGGAATCCTTAAGCCACCCAACCTGCTCAAAGGGCAACACACGCTCTTGCTCTCGACGTGTTGCACCCTCGGCAATGCGTTCAAATACCGGGCTGAATCGCTCAATCAGTTGTTGGTAAGCGGCTTCGGAACTCAAGGACTCAGTGAGGTGATTGCTCATGGACTTCTCTTTCCTGTGATCTCTATCAGTGCAGGGATGAACTTTTTACTAAGCGCTACGCAGATGTTCAAGCTCGCGAAGCTTCTCTCCCGGATTCGCAGCGAGCAAGGTACGGGTGTAGTCATGTTTGGGATTAGAAAACACCTGATCAATGGTTCCGGTTTCTACCAGTTCGCCCTGACGCATTACCCCAACATGGTGGCTGATACGTTCAACCACATGAAGGTCATGGGAGATAAATAAATAAGTCAGTTGTTGCTCACGCTGGAGCCGATCAAGCAAAGTTAGGATCTGTTCTTGAGTCAGCACATCTAGCGCGCTGAGTGCTTCGTCAAGCACCAGAATCTTTGCTCCACTGGCCAAGGCCCGAGCAATTGCTACTCGCTGACGCTGCCCACCAGATAGTTCCGGCGAGCGCTTTCCAGAAAGTTCTGGACTGAGGTTTACCTGTTCCATCAGTTCGTTCACGCGGTTGTTGCGCCAGCGGGCATCGCCGAGCTTGTAGTTGCGCATCGGCTCGTCGATAATCTCTCGGACTGTTTGTCGCGGGTCCAAGGCCGAGTCGGGGTTTTGGTAGACAAGCTGGGCTTGACGCCAGAGATCGTAGCGTTGCCGGCCGCTGATTGAAGTGACGTCTACGCCGTTGATCTCTACACTGCCGTGGCTTGTTGGAAGGAGTCCCATAAGAATTTTTGCAGTCGTAGATTTGCCGGACCCTGATTCTCCAACGAGAGAGAACGTAGTTCCGCGAGCAACCTCGAAACTGACATGGTTCACTGCCTTATGAGTTTGTGGGCCTCGACCAAATTCTTTCCCAAGATCGTTAACCCGAATGACTACATCTTTGCTGTCGTTGGCTTCACGCCTCTGATTATGTGCGTACGCCTGGTCTAGCAATGCCTTAGTGTATTCGTCTGTACTGTCGGTAATGAGCTCGCGTACCGAACGGTCTTCGAGTACCTTGCCGCCGTTCATTACCAACACCCGGTCCGCGATGTCCGTCGCAACGGCGAGGTCGTGAGTGACGAATAGGACCGTAGTTCCCTTCTCTCTGGCTAGGGAGACGAACACTTCAAGAACCGTACGCTGTACGGTGACATCCAGCGCGCTGGTCGGCTCGTCCGCTATAAGTAGCTGCGGGTTTAGCGCGAAGGCAATGGCAATCAGCACCCGTTGTTTCAGCCCTCCAGAGAGCTCGTGAGGATACTGGCTTAGTCGTTGTTCGGCTCGATCAATGCCTACGCTGCTCAACAGTTCAATGGCTTTGCTACGCCACTGCTTTTTAGGTACAGAACGCTCTGGGTGTAGCCGGAAAACCTCGATCAGCTGTGAGCCGATGGTCTGGACCGGGTCCAACGAAGCGCCTGGATCTTGAGGAACTAAACCGATCCCCGCTCCTCGGATTTCACGCCATTGACGCAGATCCAACGTGGTGACCTCGGTGCCGCCGAACCGGATGCTTCCGGATGTGGTGGCGTCGATAGGAAGCAAGCCGATCAGCGCCTTTGTCAGGGTGGACTTTCCGGAACCTGATTCGCCAACAATTGCAACGATCTGCCCGGCCGGCACTTCTAGATCTACCCCTTGGACCGCGTGGGTTCCCTGTGCATAACGAACCGCTAAGTCTTCGATGCGCACTACTGGGTTATTGTGCTCTTTGGCAGTCAAGGTCTGCCTCCTCTACAAATTTCAGGTAACCGTTACCAGTTAGAAGCGGAAAGCTTTGTTGATGGTCCGACCAAGTGTTGCGGTAAGCACGACCGTGGTGATGATAACCAACCCCGGTAGGGTGGTTAGCCACCAGGCCACCGTGAGATATTGGCGCCCTTCGGAAATCAATAGGCCCCACTCAGGGGTTGGTGGTGGTGATCCGAAGCCTAGGAATCCCAGCCCGGAAATCGCCAGAATTGCTGCTCCGAGGTCTACCGCCAGCAGTGCGAGCACAGGGCCAATCACGTGCGGGATGATATGTCGGCGCAGCACAGTAAGGTAGCCACCGCCACTCATCAGCGCGGCCTGCACAAAATCACGCGAACGCACCCGTAGCACTTCGGTACGCACTAATCGCGCGAAGGCAGCGATGGAGGCGATGCCTACGCCGAGCCCCAGCGATAAAGGACCAGGTTCGGTTGCAGTGACAAGGATTAGCGCGATCAAGAAGGCAGGGACCGCCAACACCACATCGACAAAACGCATCGCCACCGAGTCCACGAAGCGTCCCGCGGTGGAGGCCAGTAAACCGAGGAGGCTACCGACCACGCTGCCGACCAAGCAGGCAAGCCCCGCGGTCAGCAGGGTTTGGCTCGTTCCCTGCACCACACGAGCGTAAACGTCACGACCTAGATGATCGGTGCCGAAAGGATGGGCCAGCGATGGTGCCGAGAGTTTTTCTTGAGGCACTCCGGTGATCGGATCCGCACCGGTAAATATTCCCGGTAGTAGCGCCCACGCAAGGAGTACTGCCAGAGGAATGAGTACCCACCAGTTACCCAGCCAGCTTCGTAGCTTGCTGCCGGTTACCGTCCTCGATGAGGTTAAGGTCCGATTATTCTCAACGACGGAACTCAGATCCGCGTCATTGCTGCGTTCGGTCAAAAGACTCATGATCTATTCCTCCTCTCTTAGGCGGCTAACGCACGAGGCGAGCCGGCATGGGCGGTAATGATGCGCGGATCAAGTTTCGGATGAATCAAATCAACGAACAGGTTGACCGCCGTGAATGTCGCGGCTGTGAGCAAGACCAACCCCTGAACTAGCGGAATATCTTGTACGGTAACCGCCTGCAATACCAACTGCCCTAAGCCCGCGCGTGCGAACACAGTCTCGGTGATCACCGAGCCGGCAAGCAACGTGCCGACAGTGATCCCCGCAATGGACAGTGCCGAAGGCACCGCATTTTTCAGCGTATGCCGGTAGAAAATCCAGCTTTCACTTGCACCCTTAGCCCGCAACACGTCAACGAATGGTTGGCGGTTCACCTCCTGCACACTTTTGATCAGTACTTGGGCTATCGGGGCACTGAGGTGAATAGCCAAAACGATGATCGGCACGGCTAAGGACAGCAACGAGCCATCTGGGAAGAGCGACATCACGCCGAGCTGAACTGCGAGGATCTGTAGAAGCACCAAGCCGAGCCAGAAGACGGGGACCGAAATCATCAACGGGGGAAGATTGAGCATGGCGTTGCGCACTCGGCTACTGCGCGACAGACTAGCGGCTGCGGTCAAAACCACAGCCATCAGGATGGCCAGAGCAAAGGCGCTACCTGCGAGGGTTAGGGTCGAACCGATGACCTCACCGATTCGTGTGGATACTGCGGAACCCGATGATAACGAATAGCCAAAATCTCCGGTCAGTAGCCCACCGAGTTGGTCCAGATACTGAACGATCTGTGGCTGGTCGTAGCCGTAGTATGCCTTCATCTGTGCGATAGTGGCCGGATCGGCGGAGGCATCTGCTGAAAGGAAGATCGTTACCGGGTCGTTCGGTAGCGCCTGCACCGCAAGAAATACTGCGGTATAGGCCAACAGGATCACCAGTAGTGCCTGCCCTACGCGTTTAGCGATGTATCCACCCATGATGTTTTCCTTAACCGTTGATCTTCCAGGCACCCTGGAAGATTGGTGCGGTCCCTGAGGTGAAGTCGACGTGAGCATCCTTATTAGCTCCGTATACTTGCACTTCGTCCCAGAGAACTAGGGTCAATGCTTTGTCGAGTACCAGCTCGCGTTGTTCCTTTTCGACGAGCTTGAGGTGTTCATCCTCGGACGTCGCCGCCTGTTCACGGGTGAACAGTGCGTTGAGTTCCTTGTCTGCATTTAAGGTCTGGTTATTGGTCGCAGGTGCATACACCGGACCCAGTCCTCCATAGGCAAACTGCCGGGTACCAAAAAATTCAATCTGGTCATCAACCATGGCGTTGGTGAGGAAGGAATTGTCCGCTGCACGGTTTACCAGTTGCACACCAATCTGACGCCACTGCTGCTCAATCAATTCAAAAGCCGGCTTGATAACCACAGAGTTGTTCGAGCTGGCTACCGTGACTTCGAGTTTCTTTCCATCTTTTTCACGGATCCCGTCCGCTCCCACGCTCCAGCCAGCTTCATCCAGCAGTGATTTGGATTTTTCAGGGTCATAGCCGAGCTCCGCGGAGAGATCCACAAATCCCGGTGCTTGATGATTGAGGATCGACCCCGCAATCACGTAACTGTCCGAAAGTACCGTGTCCTTCAGCGCTTGCCTGTCGATACCGACCTGTAATGCCTGGCGCACCTTCGGGTCATCTAACTTGCCCGAGCCGATGCGTATCGCAGCGTGATTAGTTGTTAGATCGACACCTTGCGCTGCCAATACCTGTCCGCCACCTGCGCTGAGCACACCTTCGTCTACCGGTTGCAGTCCGCGGACCAAATCAACTTGGCCTGATTGTGCGGCACCTGCGCGGTGAGCCACCTCAGGAAGGTACTTAATGACAAGTTTTTCCAGGTAGGCATCGCCTTGATTCGCTGCACTTTGTGGCGCCCACGCGTAGTCATCGCGGCTAGTGAAGATGACTTCCTCATCGGCCTTTTCGGATTCAAAAACGAACGGGCCGGATCCGACGATCTTTGAGATCGCTGTTTGTCCTGCGTTGTCCAGCTTCAATGTTCCCGGGGAGACCAGCCCGGCGGTCACCGACGAGGTGGCTCGGAGGAAATTTGCATCTGGACGTTCCAGGGTCACCTTGACCTTGTTCTTGCCCACAATTTCTGAGCTTTTGTAAGCGGCGAAATCAACATTGGGCTGAATCTGCGCCGACTTGATGCCTAAACCTAGGGCATCTAGGTTTTTCTGCACGGCCTCTGCATCTAGATCAGTTCCGTCAGAAAAAGTAACACCATCGCGGATGGTGAAGGTGAACTCTGTCTGTGACTTGTTGGCGGAGAAATCGGAGGCGATCCAGCCTACGAGCTTGCCGGACTCCACATCAAAGTAGGTCAACCTGTCCAGGACCGAGTTGAGCACGTTCGCTTTTTCGTAGAAGCGTGCAGCTTGGGTCTGCCAGTTGTTGATCGGGGTAACCTCGGCGTAGGTGAAAGTGCCACCTTCTACCGGCGTCTCGCTTTCAGCGGCCTTCGAGGGAGCTGAGCTTGCCCCAGTCGCTGAGCTACTTCCGCCGCAGGCGGTCAAAGTTAGTCCGGCTGCTGCCAGTAACGCTGCCGTCTTTATCACTAAGTGTTTAGTACGCATTTTCTGGTCTTCCTCTAGGTTAGCTCTCGAGGATTACGTCGAATTCATGGTCCTACCGCAGTATTGAGCGATGGGCAGAAGGCAGACTTCTCCCCTGTGTGGACCGTTGCGAAATCAAGCAATCTCCATCGGTCCTGGCCTTAGCACCGCTCCTTGAAAGGACGGTTGCTGCGACGTCAACGAGCCAGGTCTCTCAGTCGCTCTGGATGGTTAGCATTCGGCATGTTTTCCGAATAATTCAAGTTTGTGCCCAGCCTTGCGGTGTGACCAACCATGACGTTATAAACGCGTCACGAAACTTGCTTTAACCTCACCGGCATAAGAAAAGACGTCATATTCCGCAGAACATTTCGTCATAAGTCACTTCGTGACGCTAGTTCAAAAAAAACCTTGACGGCACTCCATAACTGCGAGTTAATGCCAGCTGAAAAAGCTTAAAAGTTAAGGTCAGTTCGAACCGAGATAGTTCGAACTGACCTTTCCAATCGGATTGTCTGCCGGATACCCTATTTAGCCGATACCGGAGTCAACACTCCCTGCACTAACGGATCTTCCGTGCTCTCCAGATAATCCTGCAACCGAGGGTCCGAGAAGACCTCTATCAGTTTTGCTGCGTCTGGAGACTTGGAGAATTCGGTACCAAAAATTAGCTTTGATGCGAAAGTTCTAGGCGGTTCCGGGAACAGCAGTCCTTTATCTCGGCCAACTTTTCCGGCATCAAACTGCGAGACATAACCAATCGCCACATCCACGTCATCGAGCATGCGTGGCATAGTCATTAGTTCCGCTTCTTTCAATTTGAATTCATGCGGATTGTCTACCACGTCAGCCATCTTGGCGGTACGCGGTTCGATATCAGGGTTCAAACCGAGTAGGCCTTCGCGTTCCAGTAGCCATAGCGCCTGTCCTTGGTTAGCGACGTCGTTGGGGAGCAGCAGTGTTGCTCCCTTGGGCAATTCCTCGACGGAACCATATCGGCTGGAGTACAACCCGAAGCCCCACTGATAAAGCTCTACGGTTGCGGTTAGATCTACACCAGCAGCCTCCGCAGACTGCTTCATGTACCACTCGTGTTCGAAAATGGTCGCATCGAATTGCCCCTCGGCAACGGCTCGGTTGGCCTGAATCGGATCTTGCAAGCCCACCGGTTCAATTTCGATTCCATAGTCCGGCGCAATATTCTCGGCCACGTATTTCAGTATCTGCTCTTCGCCAGCCATCGCTGGTTCGTAGTGGACCTTAAATTTTGTTTTAGTCGCCTGGTTAGCTGCGAGCGCGGGCGTAGAACGTTGCTGTATTAAGAGTGCGCCAAGTACTAGTGCCAAGATGGTCGCGCAAGCAGCGAGGGTCCATGGCAATTTGGCAGTATTTTTTCGAAGGGTGAAGCCATGGTCATGGCCAGTGGGTGAAGGTGTCATAATCTTCTCGTTTGTTCTAGGCGTTTAGGGGCGTGCCAGCGCACGGGCGATACGATCGCCGAGGAATTGAACTATTTGGACGGTCACTATCAGCGCGAGGATGGTGGCGATCATGACGTTCATATCAAAGCGTTGGTAACCATAAGTCACCGCAAGATATCCAATACCGCCAGCCCCAATAGTTCCCGCAATCGCCGAATACTCGACCATTGAGATGGTGTTCAGCGTGATTGCCGAGGCTAGGGCCGGTAGTGCCTCACGTATTTGAGTGGCGCCGATGATTTGTAGTGGCGATCCACCGGTCACCAAACCAACTGAGAGATTTTCCTTGGGCAGATCGTTCAGCGCGTTTTGCACTAAGCGGGCAAAGAATGGAATCCCTGCAATGGTCATAGGCACTACAGCAGCCCAAATACCGATGGTGGTTCCCGTAACCCACTTAGTGAAAGGAATAATGGCAGCCATCAAGACGAGAAAGGGCAACGAACGGCCCATATTCACGATCCAACTCAGCGTGGCATGGCTCTGCGCATGTGGGAAGATCCCACGCCTGTCGGTGTTGAACAAGGCTAAGCCCATAGTTCCGCCAAGAATGATCACTAGGACCATCACGATGCCGACCATTGCCCAGGTTTCGGCGTAGGCCGGAAGCATCAGGGAGCCTAGCTCGCTCCATGGGGTATCGGTCCCTACAGTGGAACTTTCGGTTGGCAAGCTCATACCTTCACCTCAATGCGTGTCTCATAGTTAATTGCAGCCGAGCCCAATGCGTGCGAGTGTGCAGTGGCATGCAGTCCCCAACCGTCGAGTACCTCAATGACTCGTTCTTTGTTAATACCCGACACCCCGATTTCAACCCGGCCCAAGGTGCCCTCGTGATGAGCTTCAACGGACCCGCCGAGCAATGCCACGGTGGCCCCATGTTCACTACCCAATTTTGAAATCCATGAAGGATCAATGTGGTTTCCGCGGTAAGCAACCGTCAAGGCAAAGTCATAGCCGGCGGGCACCAAGTCCGGACGCAATGGCAAGAGCTTGGAGCCGGTCGCCGATTTCGGATTTGCGACAAGCGCACGTAGTTCCCCATATTCGGCAATCTGGCCGCCGTCTAATTGGGCCACACGGTCCGCGATATGTCGCACCACATCCATTTCGTGGGTAATCAAAATGATGGCTAAGCCCAGGTCGGTGCGCAGGGAAGCGAGTAGCTCCAGGATCTGAGCGGTAGATTCCGGGTCAAGGCCAGAGGTTGCCTCATCAGAAAGCAGCAGTCGTGGACGAAGTGCAAGTGCCCTAGCAATGCCAACACGTTGGCGCTGTCCGCCAGATAGTTCACCTGGATAGGAATTGGCCCGGTCGGCCAGCCCGACTCGTGCTAAGAGCTCTGCAACTCGATGTTCCATTTCATGATGGATTACCCCTAGGTTCCGCAGGGGTAGCGCGACATTTTCGGCTACTGTCATCCGACGTAGCAGAGCCGAATTCTGGAAGATCGTGCCAATGGCACGGCGTTCTGCACGCAAGGCCTTGCCCGAGAGAACCGAAAGGTCTTTTCCGTCAACCAAAATTTGACCGCTGCTGGGCTTTTCCAACAATGAGATGCAATGCGACAGCGTAGATTTGCCTGCACCCGATGGCCCAACCACTGCGGTAATACTGCCCGACTCGACATTCAAATCGATTCCCTTGAGGACCTCAACGCGACCTTGAGCAGTGTCATAGTGCTTATGTAGCTGTCGGATCTCAATCATCTGAGGCCCCGAAGAAAGATGTCCGCAATTGTTCTCCTTGGTGCTTGCACCGCGCAGGGACCGCTTCGCACACGATCTGCAGATTCACAACGTAGCGCCCTGAGGTAGCTACCAAAGTAAGCAGAACAGCGTGGTTTAAACGGACCGCTCCATCGGTCCTGGCGGTAGCACCGGCCCCGCTCGGGGTGGTTGCTGCGACGTCTACGAGCCAGGTCTCTCAGTCGCTCTGGATGGTTATTATTCGGTGTGTGAACCGAACAGTTTCAGTCTGTCCCGCTGTAGCTTTCATGAACAAGCATGACGTTATAAATGCGTCATGAAAGAGTCAGAAAGACTGCGCTGGACGAAAAAATGGTCACATATCAGAACATCGATCGTCACATGTCGGTACGTGACGCTGACACTTGTCAGGGCTTAAATATCTGAAGTATTTTCTCGATTAATTTTGCTTGCAGGCATATCCTTCATTTCCCAATAACTTCTGTCGCAGGGGAACAAGTCTGCAAGCTTAGGTCAATTCTTGCTCAAGATACTGCTCGGTTTCGGCAAAAACCAGGTGGCCTTTCGCCCCGTTAACGATCGGTAATTGCGGCGGCACATGCCCGCATTCAACGTTGCCGATAATGGGAATACCCAGCATTCCCAACGCGTCCAAAACGGCTTCACGTTGGGTCAATGACGAAGAATTCGGAGCTCCTGTTCGACCTACAAGTATTGCTTGCGCATCGTTGAAGAATCCGGCAAGCCGCATCCCGTGGAGTTGTCTGCAGATCGTAGTAGCTTCGACTCCGGATGCTTCCACATACACAATTGACGATTCTTCTACCGAATTCAGCATTCTGCTGCTATCGAGGAACGCGGTCCCTGCAAGGTTGACCAGTGTTTCAATGCACCCACCAATAAGGCGGCCTCGGACGTCGACTGGTCCAACCGCCATATCAAACCGTTCCCAACCGCCCCGACCATTCCACAGATGTTTGGTAGCCTGAGGGTTATTTTCCCAATCATCCCAATCATTGAGCCTAAAGATTCCGGGGGAAAATTGTCTAAATTTCGTTCCTACTGGTAACGACGCAACCTCAATCCAAGACATCAGCCCATCCGGAACTTCGTACGGGGTATCCATCAAATTACCGCCATGCAGCGTAGCCATCCCGGAAAGAAGAGTCAGTGGTACGAGCAGCGTTGAAATATCTGAATAACCGACAAACCAGGTGGGCTCTACCTTCCGGAGCGTCTCAAAATCAAGAAGCGACATGAGGTCAATAGCCGTATCTCCTCCCCATGGCGGAACGACCGCCTTGACTGCTGGATCCAAGAGCATCCGCATGAGCTCTGCGGCGCGCTCTTCAGCCGGGGCGCTGGTGTGTCTGGTTCCGTCCATGCAGCTACCGATTTGGACTTTAAAACCGTAGTTGCGTAAATTTTGCACCGCAAAATTCAGACGTTGCTGCAGAGATTCATTGACGCCGCTTGAGGGCGCGGTCACCGCGATCAGGTCGCCTGGTTTCAACGGTTGCGGGTATCGAATCTCCATGGATCAATACTTACACGTTAGCTTCGCGGCCAGACGATTTCAAAGCGTTCGCATACGATTCGCTCCCCGGGGATGCTGGTGATTGCAGGTTCCCACTGCTTGGCAAAATCTGCTTGCTGCGTCCGCTTCCAGAACTTTTCGTGCTCCCGGCGCCAGCTAGCCAAGCTGCGATCGTCCTCGCCCTCGGCGTAGGCGAATTCGGCATCCACCTGGTCGAATGATCTCAGTGTCACCTCGCTGGTTCGCAGGATAATTTGTGGTGTCCCGGTACCGTCGCAGGCAATCCAGTGCGAGCCGATCTGCGGGAGGGGTTCATTCTCGGCAATGTACTCGTTTTCGAGGCTTGAGGTGGCACGTTTCTGCCCGTGCGTTACTTCTCGCAATAACGAGTCGGCCAGCGCAGTGCTGTCTCCGAAGTATTCCACCACGTAGTCGCCCGGGTCACTGGCACAGCTTTTTCGGTAGTCATCCCACATCTGCGCAGCTGAGGCGAGATCTAGCGGTGGCATCTCGGCGGCGTGTTCGTTGCTCATGTTCTTAGCCTAAGCGCTGCCCAGCCACCGTAGTTGTTGCCTAGGCGATTGTCTGGTTATTACCGCGTTGACGTGAGCTTGGGTACCCAAGCCTCATGGAGATCAACGGCTGTTCCTTCGGCCATGCAAACGCAACGCCCCATCAGTTTGGAAAGCGCATAGTCCCCGCTGGCGGCAAAGGTTTCTGATGTTGCAGTAACCGACAAATCAGCTGGACCCGATACCTACGCACTCGCGCGCAGAGCGCGCTGCCGAGTTGCCGAAACTTAAGTTGAACATGTTCCGACCTGCGCAAAATTGCGGACAAGCTCGCGCCATGACGCGTGTCACAGGCCTTTTCTCAGGTGACTCTCACGTAAATTGGCGCTTACTTCATCCTCACCTTTTCAGGAGATCAAAGTATGTCACGAGCATGTACGAGAGCTTTCGCCAGCGCCGCGGCACTCGCGCTGGGATTGGGCGCTTTCACTGCCCTTCCGGCCAACGCCGATCCCAGAGCAACCGACAAAACACCAACGGCTAAAGGCAGTGGCGGCGCAGTCTCATCCGTGGACCCCGAAGCGACCGCCGCCGGCATTGAAATATTGCGCAAAGGCGGCAACGCAGTTGATGCGGCCGTGGCAACCGCGGCAGCGCTGGGCGTGACCGAACCTTATAGTGCGGGTATCGGTGGCGGTGGCTACTTCATGTACTACGATTCAAAAACCGGAAAAATCAGCACAATTGACGGCCGTGAAACAGCACCGGCAGCAATCCCCCAAGATGCCTTTGTCGATCCGGAAACCGGCGAGCCTTACAACTTCACTCCCGAACTGGTAACTAGCGGCGTTGCAGTAGGCGTACCGGGAACTCTAGCCACCTGGCAGCGTGCCTTGGATAACTGGGGTTCCCAAAATTTGAAGACAGTTTTGCGCCCGGCCACCCAGGTGGCCTCACGCGGTTTTGTCGTCGATGAAACCTTCCGTGAACAGACTCTTGATAACAAGGAACGCTTCGCTGCCTTCAGCTCAACTAGCGAACTATTCCTGCCCGATGGCGATGCGCCCCAGGTTGGCAGCATCTTCAAAAACCCGGATCTTGCCCAGACCTACCGGTTACTTGCCAAGCAGGGCCCCTCGGCGTTCTATCAGGGCGAGATGGCCGAGGAAATATCTCAGACGGTCCAAGCTCCACCCAAGGTTGAAGACACCAAGCTCCCGGTTCCAGCCGGTTATGTGAGTACCGCCGATCTGGCGGACTATGAGGTTGTGGAGCAGCAACCAACCAAGGTTGCCTACCGTGGGCTGGATGTCTTTGGCATGGCGCCATCGTCCAGCGGAGGAACCACCATCGGAGAATCGCTGAACATTCTTAGCGAATTCGACCTCTCAGGCATGGAACAACCCTCCGCGCTTCACCACTACTTTGAAGCGACGGCTTTGGCTTATGCCGATCGTGGCAAGTTTGTTGGAGACCCGGCATTTGTGGATGTTCCCACCGATACCCTGACCGACAAGTTGTTCGGCGTCGACCGGGCGTGCGCGATAAACCCCGAACAGGCCGCGGTGAAGCCGGTATCTCCGGGCGACATTGAGGACTACGACGGAACGTGCCCGGCGACAACCAGCGAACCGGTGGTTGAGCAGGATACTGAGAATATTTCCACCACCCATCTTTCGGTGGTGGACCGCTGGGGCAACGTGGTTTCCTACACTCTGACCATTGAGCAGACCGGCGGTTCGGGAATGGTGGTGCCACAGCGCGGCTTCCTACTGAATAACGAGCTGACCGACTTCTCCACGGTGTATGACCCACAGGATCCAAACCGAATCGAACCCGGCAAGCGTCCACGCTCGTCGATGGCACCAACGATTGTGCTACGCGACGGCGAACCGATGCTTGCCATCGGTTCCCCTGGCGGCTCCACCATCATCACGACGGTGCTGCAGACCTTGGTGAACCGCATTGATCTGGGCATGGACATCAGCCAGGCAATCGCGGCACCTCGCGCCTCGCAGCGTAATACCGCGGCAGTGACGGCAGAACCCGAATTCATCCAGGCCTACGGCTCAGCTCTTGAGGCTTTCGGCCACAAGCTCACCCCATCTGGTGATTCCTTCACTCCGAAGGCCGAAATCGGCGCGGTTGAGGCGGTCGAAATCGCCGCTGATGGGTCGCTGATCGCGGCGGCTGAACCAACCCGTCGTGGCGGCGGTTCAGCCATGGTAGTCACGCCGGCTAAATAGCCACGAGAACCAGCAAGTCCCCGCGAAATTTATTGTTTCGCGGGGACTTGCTGGTTCTGCTTTACTAATTGGTTTTCAAGCCCTTAGGCCTGTCGGGCCAGACGGTTTGAGATCTTGTACTGGGCAGCCCGGTGGGTATCCTTCACCCGGTCGCCTTGGCCGAACAGCTTGTTGCGCAGTGAACCTTCGGTGTACTCGGTTTTGTATGCGCCGCGTGCCTGCAACTCTGGGACCACGTACTCGACGATGTCCTCAAAGGTTGCCGGGGTAACCGCATAGGCCAGGTTGAAACCGTCTACATCGGTGTAGTCCACCCACTCGATGAGCTTCTCGGCAACCTCGGCACCGGAACCGACGGTGATTGGACCGAAGCCGCCAACGCCGACCCACTCAGCCAACTGGCGGATGGTCCATGGCTTGTCCGAATCGCCGCTGGCCTTCTGGAAGGTCTCCACGGCAGACTGGATAGCGTTGGACTTTACGTTCTCACCGATAACGTCATCGGGACCGTAAGCGGACAGGTCGATACCCATCCAGCCCGACATCAGTACCTGAGCGCCTTCGATATCCGCGTAGGACTTGTAGTCCTGGTACTTGGCTTCGGCTAGCTCGGAGGTCTCATCGGTGATGATGGTCTGCATTGCGAAGATCTTTACGTCGTGACGGTCGCGGCCGGCAGCCTCTACCGCATCGCGGATCTTGGCTACAGCAACCTTGAGGGTCTCACGGGTTGGGCAGGTGACGAAGACCGATTCGGCGTTTCCGGCGGCAAATTTGATGCCACGGCTAGAGGCACCGGCCTGGTAGATCACCGGGGTACGCTGGGTGCTTGGTTCGGTGATGGCGATGCCCGGAACCTTGAAGTACTTTCCTTCGTGGTTGATCGAGTGCACCTTGGCCGGGTCGGCATAAACGCCGGTTTCCTTGTTGGCCTGGACCGCGTCGTCTTCCCACGAACCTTCAAGAAGCTTGTAAACAACCTCTAGGTACTCGTCTGCGTGGTTGTAACGCTCATCATGTTCCATCTGGTCTTCCTGGCCCATGTTGCGGGCAGCGGATGGCAGATAACCGGTGACAACGTTCCAGCCCACACGGCCTTCGGTCAGGTGGTCCAAGGTGGCCAGACGGCGGGCAAAAGCATATGGGTGTTCGTATGCGGTGCCAGCGGTGACGCCGAAACCGAGGTTCTCGGTGACCGCAGCCATCGCCGAAACCAGCATCATCGGATCGTTGACCGGAGCCTGCGCGCCGGTGCGCAGTGGGCTCTCGTTGGAACCCTTGTATACGTCGTAAGTACCTAAGACATCGGCGAGGAACAAGCCATCAAATTTACCCTTTTCCAGGACCTTGGCCAGGTGTGTCCAGTAGCCCAGCGTCTTGTAGGTCGAGGCCTTGTCGGCTGGGTGACGCCACAGTCCTGGTGACTGGTGGACCACGCAGTTCATATCGAAGGCGTTAAAAAGGATTTCGCGCTTGTTCTCGCTCATTGGTGTGCCCCTATCCATGTAAATGAAATCTTGTTGATCTTGCATTGTGTGCAGAAATTTTGTTTAGGATCCGGAAAACTGCGGGGATCCAGAAACCGTGCCGGTGACCGAGAGCCGTTGGGGTTGGACCCCATTGATCTCGTAGTCCCCTACGATGCGTGCCTTATAAATTGCCGGGTTGTGCGTTGCAATGGTGCGGGCATTACGCCAATGCCGATCCATATTGCAGCTGTTACGTGTAGCTGATGCGCCGAGCCCGTCAAAGAGTTTGCTCGTCGCCCCGATCACCAGGGGCTGCACGATGGTCTGTGCCCGGTTAGCTGCTAACTCACATACCGCGAAGCGCTCCTCGGAGTTCAGATTTGAGTCCGCCATCGCCGCTTCAACTTCCAGCACCGCACCGATGACCACGGAATCGGCGGCAAAAACTTCCGCGGAAACCTCCCCGACCAACTGCAGTACCTGCGGTTCTCGGTGTACCGGGACCCCTGTCCCGGTAGAGAAGGTGCGGGTACGTGCTTGAACCGAGGATCGCAGGTCGTTTAGTGCGGCCCGACCAATTCCGGCTTGCACCGCCATGAGCACCAACTGGAAGATTGCGGCCTCCGGGTCGGTGGGATCTTCAGGCATGAAGGTATCCACCGGGACATTATGAAATTCGGTGCTGCCGGTACCGGTGAGCTGCTGACCAAACCCATCCCAGTCATCAAGGATCTTCACGCCACTATGTTGTGTTGATACCACGGCGATCTGGCGGCCAGGGATCACTGGGTGGGCTACCGCGACGGTGGTCCAATCCGCAAAGATGGTACCGGTGCAATAGAACTTGCGGCCGTTGACCAACCACCGCGAGTCTTGCTCGGTCACTTTGGTGTTCAGTACGCCCAGGGCGTTTCCGCCCTCTTCGGTATAAGCATTGCCAACAATCTGGCCAGCACTGATTCGCGTAACCCACTTGCTGCGTAGTGCCGGGTCTTCTAGACGCACCACATTTTCCACGAAGGCAATATGTGCTCTCCAGAGCTGCGCAACGTGCGAATCAGCTTCGGCCAGCTCAATGAGCAACCGAAACACATCGCTGAGCCGTGCCCCGTGACCACCTTCGGTAATGGGTAGTCGCAGGGCGCCGAAGCGTTCACGATTAAGCAGCCCAACTTGTTCGAAGGGCAGTATCCGTTGCCGGTCACGCTCACTAGACCCGGCGGCAATCTGCGCGAAGACGGGGCGGAAGATATCTGCAAGTCGTTCGTACTGTTCATCCGCGCCAGGACCTGGAGTTATTTTGAGTAATTGTCGTGTGGGTAGCTCTACGGGCAGCTCATCAAGCTCCGTAGCGCTTCCGGCCACAGACGGATCGCTGAGCGCGTTAAAGTCGCCAGCTAAATCGCCAAATGACATCGAAAGTCCTCTATTCTTTCCATCGGTTCTGGCTGTAGCACCGTCCCGGGCCAAAAATGGTGGGTGGTTGCTGCGACGTCTTCGAGCCAGATCTCTCGGTCGCTCTGGATGGTTCGTAATCATTTGTAGCCTGAGAATTACGTTGCCTTCAACCCGACAAGTCACATTTCTTCGTGCTGGCAGCACCTTTGAAGTGCATCAAGGACTGCACTTATCCGGCATAGCCGAACACCACACCCAGCGTTTCGCGATTTTTCATCCAAATACGTTGTTGGTGAAATAAAAATCGAAATATCTTGATGATGTGACGTAATTATCGAATATTTTTCATGTTACGACGGATTTGCATTGAATTCGTTCGACAGCCTGTAATAGTCATGTAACCATCCCGAGCGGCCGAGAGATCTGGCTCTGTGACGCCGCAGCAACCACCACACACGAATTGTCATTCAATGTGTGGCCGGTGCTACCGCCAGCAACGATGGAGATAAATCATGGTTTTCATATTGCCCTGCCCCGGCCGGCTTACTCGAAGATGTTGCTCGATGATGCGCAAGCAACTGGGCACCCACTAGCTAAACAACGCGCACGTAAGCACCGCAGGAACTGCACCCCTTAAACTCTTCAAGGAAATACAATGACTATCACCGAGTTGGCCACTACAACCACACTTGCTGGCGACGAGAACCGGCAGGAATTCTGGGACGAAGCAGCAAACTTGCTCGACTGGGACACCAAATGGCACACCACTAGCCAGATCATTGCCGCTGACCCCCAAACAAAGCGTGGACCGCAGATCTCCTGGTACCTGGGCGGTAAGCTCAATGCCGCGGTGAACTGCGCGGATCGCCATGTGGAATCCGGAAATGGTGACAAGGTTGCGCTCTACTTTGAGGGCGAGCCCGGTGACCGCATTGCGGTGACCTACCAAAACTTGCAAGATCGCATCAGCCAAGCGGCCAACGCACTATTGGAACTCGGCATTACCAAGGGTGACCGTGTGGTCATCTACCTACCGGTGCTCATCGAGACAATTGTGATTACCCTGGCTTGCGCCCGTATTGGCGCGATCCATTCCTTGGTCTTCGGAGGTTTCTCCGCGGAGGCGCTCAAATTCCGTGTGGAAGACACCAAAGCGAAGCTCCTGGTGACTACCGACGGTCAATTCCGTCGCGGGAGCTCGGTCCCCGTCAAAGCCAATGCAGACATTGCGGTCTCCGGAGAAAATGACATTGAAAAGGTGCTGGTTATTCGCCGCACCGGGGACGACATTCCTTGGACCGAAGGACGCGACCTGTGGTGGCACGAAACGGTAGAGAACCAGCCCACGCATCACAAAGCCGAAGCCTTCGACTCCGAGACGCCACTGTTCATCATGTACACCTCGGGCACTACCGGACAGCCCAAGGGGCTGGTGCACACCACCGGCGGTTACCTCACTCAGGCCGCGTATAGCCACAATCTCTTGTTCGGCAACCCCGACGAGTCTCAGCGCGCCAATGACGTGCACTGGTGCACCGCGGATTTGGCTTGGGTTACCGCACATACTTATGAAATTTATGGGCCACTGGCAAACGGTGTCACCCAGGTGATCTACGAGGGTGTGCCGAACACGCCGCATCCCGGACGCCACTTTGAGATTATCGAACGCTACAAGGTCACCAGTTACTACACTGCACCAACGCTGGTCCGTTCGCTGATGGGTTGGTTCCCCGATGGCATTGAGGACAAATACGATTTGTCCTCAATTCGCGTGGGCGGCACCGTGGGCGAAGCGGTCAACCCCGAAGCATGGCGTTGGCTGCGCGCCCAGGTGGGACGAGATACCGAGCGTGGAATCCCGATGGTTGACACCTGGTGGCAGTCCGAGTCGGGCGCTACCGTACTATCGCCGTTGCCTTCCGATGAGCACTTCAAACCAGGCTGTGCCTCGCGCGCTCTACCGGGCGTATCGGTGGACATTGTTGACGCCGCGGGCAACACCGTGGCTGCCAACGAGCAGGGAAATATCGTAATTACCCAGACCGGCCCATCCATGGCCCGCACGGTCTGGGGAAACCCGGAACGTTATTACACCAGCTATTGGGAGCAATACGTTGCCCAGGGTTGGTTCCTTGCCGGTGATGGGGCTCGCTTTGATGAGGACGGGGATATCTATATCCTGGGCCGCACCGATGACGTCATCAATATTTCCGGGCACCGGTTGTCAACCATTGAGATTGAGTCGGCGTTGGTGACCCATGCGGGTGTCGTCGAGGCCGGAGTCTGCCCCACCCCGGATCCGAAGACCGGCCACGCGGCCACCGCGTTTGTGGTTCCGCTGGATAAGACACTGATCTCAGCCAACCCTGATGCGCAAACGATTGCGCGTCAGCAAGAGTTCATCACCGCCCTGCGTGCAACGGTCACCGAACAGATCGGCCCGATCGCTAAACCACGCGATATCGTGCTGGTTCCTGATGTTCCTAAGACCCGTTCGGGCAAGATCATGCGCCGACTGCTGACTCAACTCTTCGAAGGAACCAAGCTCGGCGACACCACCAGCTTGCAAAATGAACCGTGCATCGCCGAGCTAGATGAGATTTGCCGGGCACGGAGCTAAATAGTTTCAGAGACAAATCTGCCCCGCAGTTCGCTGAACTGCGGGGCAGATTTGTCTCGCTTTACTTCGTTATTCTTCGGTACGCTCGGGCTTGGCCGGCCCAGTTGAGCCGGAGTCTTCCTTTGCGGATGACGAATCGATGGCCTTCGTCTTGAGCACAAATTCTTTGCTATCTACCAACGGGATTTCCGTGGTCATCAAGCTGAACTGGCTTCCATCGTGGCGTTCTACGCCCTCGGTCACCGATTGCTCCAGGACCTGACGAGCCACCTTGTCACTAAGTACCAGAGGATCCTTACTCAGGTCCTTCCAGATGGCCACGCAGAGCAGGAGCATCACCAGGACAAACGGCAGCGCGGAAACGATTGTAATATTCTTCAGACCGGTCAACGCTTCGGCTGGTTCGTCACCACCGGCAAGTAGCATCACCGCAGCTACCGCACCTACGGCAACGCCCCAGAAGATAATGGACTTCTTTGACGGTTCCGCGGCTCCTCGTTCGCTGAGCGCACCCATCACGATGGAGGCAGAGTCAGCGCCGGTGACGAAGAAGATTGCAATCAGCAGCACCGTCACGATCATAAGCAACACCGCGATCCACCCAGGTAGCGGTAGCGCACCAAGTAGGTCAAAGAGGATCAAGTCAAAGTTGAGGTCCGGAACTCCGTCCACCATATTCGCTAGGGCAGCACCGGTATCCCCCGCTTGTTCGGCACGTTCCTGCAAGCCTATGGCGCCGCCGCCAAAGATCGAGAACCAGATGAGGGTAACGCTAGAAGGTACCAGCAGGACACCGGTCACGAACTGACGAATGGTGCGACCACGCGAAATTCGGGCGATAAACAAGCCAACGAATGGGGCCCATGAAACCCACCAAGCCCAGTAGAACACGGTCCAGGAGGACAGCCAAGCAGACATTGCTTCGCCGCCGGAACCGGCGGTACGCGATGCCATCTGCGGAAGGTCACCAATGAAGGCACCCACGGCATTTGGAATGACGTTAAGAATGAACAGCGTTGGTCCGCCGATGAAGACGATCAATGCAATGACGAGCGCCAAGATCATATTGATATTTGAAAGCCACTGAATTCCGCGTTCAATGCCGGATACGGCCGAGGCGACGAACAGTGCAGTCAAAATGGCAATGATGACAACCAAAATACCGGAGCCAACCTGGGCCATCACACCGCTGGCCTGTATTCCGCCACCGATCTGAAGCGCACCAAGACCCAAAGAACACGCGGAGCCAAACAGCGTGGCCAAAATGGCCAAGATGTTGATGGTGCGGCCACCCCAACTATGGGTGACCCGGTCACCGAAGATTGAGGAGAACATCGCGGAGAACAGCTGTGGACGTCCGAGTCGGAAGCTACCGTAAGCCATTCCTAGACCAACAATTGCGTACATGGCCCATGGGAACAAAGTCCAGTGGAAGAGCGTAGTGCCCATCGCGGTGCTCAACGCAGCAGGAGTTTGCCCGTCTACGGTTCCTGGGGGCGGTGACATGTAGAAGTACAGTGGCTCACCGACACCGTAGAACACCAAGCCGATACCCATACCGGTAGCAAACATCATGGAGATCCAAGAGACGGTGCTAAATTGTGGCTTCTCACCGTCTTTCCCCAGTGGGATGCGACCGAAATTCTTGGCGGCAATCACGAGGACAAATACGGTAAATACCGAAGCTGCGATCACAAATAGCCAGCCGGTATTGGTAATCACCCAGTTGAGCGCGGCATCAGATGCGACGCCTAGTCCTTTGGGAGTAACGAATCCCCACACAATAAAAGCCAAGGCCAAGCATCCAGCAATACCAAATACCCAGTAATCCATTCCGGTCTTGTTATATTTTTTAGGCCGTCGTTGACGAGCCGTATGCAGCTCACCGACTAAATCTTCGAATGATTGTTCATTCTGCGTCATTTGTTCTTCCTTCACCGGCGGAATTCATTTCGCCTAAACGTCATGGGTTCCGGAGGCAACCATCCCGGTAAAGGGTCGGTTGCCAAATCGTGGACTCGGTTGAGCATTGTTTTGAGGTCATCGTGCACTGGCTTCTTATTCGACAGCGGAAGGCGTTGAGTATTAGCCCTCGGGTGCCAGCATTTGCGGAGGTTGACTAAATTCAACCCAGTAAATCTATGGAATACATGTGGTTCTTGACGGCCTTGAAAGCCTTGAAAGCCTTGTCCATCATGGTCGCACCATAGATACGGGTCAAACCTCGTAGTGTTTGAACAGTGCGTTAACGCACCGGTGGAGACCTTGCTTCCCTTATGAAACATAGCTAATGGCTACGTCATGTGAATTTCCTCGCCACGAACAAAAAATGCTGTAAAACGGAAAATTTGGCCAGCTCAGCAGGCCATTGGGCGGCCCAAAAGTACATTCAGTAAAATATGTTGCAAAAAGTAGAGCATATCTTGACTCATTCAAAATAAATAAGGCAAACTAGTGTCATGACAACATCCGAGGGAATCGAGAAGGTGCTGCGCGATGCATCGATGCGGGTTACTCGCCCGCGCGTTGCAGTGCTTGCCGCGGTAACGGCTCACCCCCATGCGGATACCGAGACCATCATTGAAGCGGTCCGGCAGGAACACCCCACGGTTTCTCACCAGGCGGTGTATGACTCGCTGAAGCTCTTGACCAGCCTTGGACTACTGCGCCAGATCCAGCCCCACGGGCATATCGCCCGCTACGAGGCTCGGGTGGGAGATAACCACCACCATGTGGTCTGTCGCAGTTGCGGATCACTGGCGGATGTCGATTGCGCCGTCGGAGCAGCGCCGTGTTTACACGCCTCAGATCACCACGGTTTCACTATCGACGAGGCCGAGGTCATCTACTGGGGACTCTGTCCTAACTGCCAATCAACCAAAACAGCGTAGCCAGCTACAAGTTCTACTTACAAAGAAGTACCGCAAGGAACTAGTCTTCATCTTCGCAGGCCCGTCCTGCGGACGTGGAAAATCACGCCCAATTCAGCATCAGAAGGAAAACTACATGTCAGAAACGACTGCAGGCCAGTGCCCAGTAGTAGGAGCCGGACGCGTTCACCCAACCCGGGGCAATGCGAACACCGAATGGTGGCCAAATAAGCTCAATCTAAAGGTCCTATCCAAGAACCAGGAAGCCACCAATCCTCTGGATGCCGACTTCGACTACCCAGCAGCATTCGAAGCACTGGATTTCGCAGCCGTTAAGGCCGATATCGCCGAACTGATGACCAAGTCCTACGACTGGTGGCCAGCAGACTTCGGTCACTACGGTCCATTCTTCATCCGCATGGCATGGCACGCGGCTGGCACCTACCGCTCCCACGACGGCCGTGGTGGCGCCGGTGCAGGTCAGCAGCGCTTCGCTCCACTGAACTCCTGGCCAGATAACGTGAACCTAGACAAGGCACGTCGCCTACTCTGGCCAGTCAAGAAGAAGTACGGCCAGTCGCTATCTTGGGCCGACCTAATCATCTTGGCCGGTAACGTTTCTCTGGAAGACATGGGCTTCGAAACCTTCGGTTACGGTGGCGGCCGCAAGGATGTCTGGGAAGCAGACGACGACGTGTACTGGGGCCCGGAAAAGGTTTGGCTGGAAAGCGAACGCTACACCGGTGCACGCAACCTTGAAGCTCCACTGGCAGCCGTCCAGATGGGTCTGATCTACGTAAACCCTGAGGGTCCAGATGGCGTTGCAGATCCTTTGGCCTCGGCCGTCGATATCCGCGAAACCTTCCGCCGCATGGGCATGGACGACGAGGAAACCGTCGCGTTGATCGCCGGCGGACACACCTTCGGCAAGACCCACGGCGCTAGCGCCGAATCCCACAAGGGCGAAGACCCAGAGTCGGCTCCCCTGGAGATGCAGGGTCTGGGCTGGAAGTCGGGCCACGGCACCGGCCACGGCGATGACACCATCGGTTCGGGTCTCGAAGTTACTTGGACCTACCACCCAACCCGTTGGGACAACGAGTTCTTCCACATCCTCTTCGCCTACGAGTGGGAGCTGTTCCACTCCGAAGCTGGGGCACAGCAGTGGCGACCAAAGGACGGTGCCGGTGCCGACATGGTGCCAATGGCTCATAACCCGGCCGTGCGTCGCGAACCACGCATGCTGACTAGCGACCTGGCGCTACGCTTCGACCCAATTTACGGTCCTATCTCACTGGACTTCAAGAACAACCCAGAGAAGTTCGCAGATGCTTTCGGCCGCGCCTGGTTCAAGCTGACCCACCGCGATATGGGTCCGAAGTCCCGTTACTTCGGTCCAGAGATCCCGGCAGAAGACCTAGCTTGGCAGGATCCACTGCCGGCAGCCCCAGCAGTTACCTTGGGTGCTACCGAGGTTTCAGCACTGAAGGCACTCATCGAGCAGTCCGGCCTGTCGGTACAGCAGTTGGTCTCCACCGCTTGGAAGGCTGCTGCAAGCTTCCGTTCCTCGGACAAGCGCGGTGGCGTTAACGGTGGCCGCATCCGTCTGGAACCACAGGTTTCTTGGAGTGTGAACCAGCCAGAACAGCTCAAGGCAGTTATCACTGTCCTCGAGCAGATCGTAGAAGAGTTCAACGCTACCTCCGCTATCAAGGCTTCCTTCGCAGACGTTGTGGTTTTGGCCGGAAACGTCGGTGTTGAGCAGGCGGCATTGGCTGCCGGTCAGCAGGTTGAGGTTCCATTCACTCCGGGTCGCGTTGACGCAACTCAGGAGCAGACCAACGTAGAGCAGTTCGCATGGTTGGAGCCGGTCTCCGACGGGTTCCGCAACTACGATTCCGAGTTCCTGAACCTGCCACCGGAATACCTGCTGATCGACCGCGCTAACCTGTTGGGCTTGAGCGCACCGGAGATGACCGTATTGCTAGGTGGTCTGCGTGTGCTGGGCAACAACTGGGATGGCTCGAACCACGGCGTCTTCACCGACACCCCGGGCGCACTGACCAACGACTTCTTCGCGAACCTGTTGGAATTGGGCCTTGAATGGACCCCAGATGCCGAAGAGAAGACCTACTCCACCACCGACGGCCGCTGGGTTGGCAGCCGCGTAGATCTGGTCTTCGGCTCGAACTCCGAGCTGCGTGCTTTGGCCGAGGTTTACGCCGCGGATGATGCCAAGGAGAAGTTCGCTAAGGACTTCGCTGCAGCCTGGGCTAAGCTCATGGATGCCGACCGCTTTGAACTGCGCAAGTAAGTAGTTTCTAGGCTCAAAACCGTGGTTGCCACCCTTCGAGTGGCAACCACGGTTTTTTGTTTTCTCTGTCTTTTTCCCAGCTTTGGCGTGTTTTCACGCAGGAAGCCGCTACCTCGACCCCTAAATGATGCGCAAATAGCAGGAAAGCCACGAAAAATGGGAGTATTCAGGCACTACTCGAAGGGCTTTCTCAAACGCTATCCGGTTTTCGACATGCACTTATCCAACGCCTGACGGACCTCTGGAATAGTTAACTTCCGTAACTACCGCTTCAGCACATCTGATGCCGAGTCCGAAATAAGGGCTGACGGAACTAATGAGCTTCCATTCACTCCAATAACGCATTCATTCGGCGCGTCGCTCTTACGCAGAATCTGCTACGCGCAACTAGGTGGCAAAGCAGATTCGCTATTGCGCTCCACGACTTGGGGTTTTGCATCACCGGTCGAAACTTCCACCCGCTTTAACCGCGGATTGTCCCAACCCGCTGTTGCGAGAACATTTGTACCGAGCGCATCAAGGTCACACTTAGACCAGTCCCTGTCTCGCACTTCAATCGCAAGTACACCCGGCCGAGGCTGGCTCCACGCTTCGATGTAATGGTGTGCAATCTCGGGGTTAAAGTCGGCAAAAGTAGACTTCGAGTTGCCATTCAAAAGCAGGTTAATCATATCGTCCGCCCATTCTTGTGCCGGGTTTTCAATCTTGTTGGGCGTTGGCGTTGGAGTCGGGTCCGGAGTCTTGATCGCTTGAACAATTGGAGTTCCTGCGTTGGCTTCGGCGGTTAGCTTTGTATCGTTCTTTAGGAACGTTGGGCTTGTAGCGGAGACAAAAAGTAAAGCAACTATCCCGGCGAGAACAACAAACAATGAAACGCTGCCAATAATGCGTTTTGTTGAGTGTGACACCGGTATCCTCCAGCTAGTTTAGTGCGGGGGCGAGCAAGTAGCCTGATTGCATTACTTCGCAGACCCCACCCTGAAGCCCCTAACCAACGGAAGAAGCGATTTCAGTCTAGCCAATGGGTCGGACTATTTTGAGCAAACCAACCTACCTGCCCGAAACACACGTTGCATCGAGCTCTCACCCAGATTCTCTGTTTATCTGTGCGTTTGCTTCAGTCTCAACGCAAGCGACAACGGCAGCCTGACTTTCTCGGCCTAAAACAACACTGGGTCTGGCTGCGTTTGTCGTTGCGGGTTTTCAAGTTCAAGTAGCTGCAGCTTGGTGGGTAATCCTCCAAGATATCCGCCGAGCGAACCATCGGTGCGCAGGACTCTGTGACATGGCAAGACAATGGGTAGTGGATTGGTCGCGCAGGCGGTACCCACGGCGCGCACCGCTTTTGGTTTACCGATCTTCTCTGCCACCTGCGCGTAGCTCAGGGTCTGCCCGTAGCCGATTTGTCCCAGTTCTAATTGCACGGTTCGGCGAAACTCTGTGGATAGTTGCAGGTCCAGCGGGAGCTGGAATTCGTGTCGTGTACCAGCAAAATATTCATCAAGCTGGCGTGCTACCCCATCGAGTTTTGCAGGTGCCTGAAGGATTCGTGGGCTCACCTTAGTGGCAAGACTTTCAAGGATATGGTCATAGCCTTCGATTTCAAAAGCAACTCTGACCAGTCCGGACTCGGTGCTCGCCAGTAGTAGTTTTCCAATCGGGGTATCCAGCACACGGTAGGAAATGTCGGTCAGCCGTGACTTTTCTGCTTCGGCTTCCAGACGCGAATGCAGTTGGGTCAGCAGCGTAGTCTCCTCGGCGTTGGGGCCGGAATTTACCTTGTCAATATTCATCGTTTAGCTCCCGGGGCTTGTGCCTCATCCAGCTTGCTTCGTAAGTTTTTGATTCCGTCGGCCGCCGCTCTTCGGGCGGCTTCCGGCGTACCCGACAGCACCTCGGCAATCTGCGCATAACTTAATCCGCCAAGATACCTGTAGGCGATTACTAGCCGTTGTTTTTCTGGCAGCGTTTTAACCACTTGCCAAAGTTCCAGATTTTCTAAATTCTGTGCCGGAGTCTCGGAGTGGACGTCGTCGCCAGCGTCAACCTCAGCTTGCACGATTTCGGGTCGATGCTTACGCAGTTCGTCGATTGCTTTGCGGTGGGCAATGCGCACCAGCCAGGCCTGCACGTTGGCTTCCTGGTCCAACTGCGGATAGGCCTTCAGCGCCGAGAGGAAAGTTTCAGACCAGGCATCTTGAGCGCGGTGCTCATCGAGTAGCGCGCGGCACACTCGCAGGACGCTAAGTCCATGGGTCTGCACGACCCGTTCGAATGGTTGCTTCATGTGGCTCCTCGTTGGCGGCTGTCACTAGGTAAACGTACCGTGTGGCCATTATGTGAGGTGCGTGAGCTAACTTTTTCAAAAACTTTTTTGTTGCCACATTTTAGTGAGCGGTGACGAGGCCTAGTTCTTCACGCAGTTCATGCATCCGGTCAAGATCAATTTCCAGTAACTCCCCGTTAGTCACTCCCTCATGGATACGTACCCCGGCGAGCGCGTCACGCACAATCCGCATGGCAGCTCCATGACTAACGACCAAGATCTTTCGCCCAGGGTTCTCCTGCACTAAAACAGACAAGGCACCAAGCATGCGGTGCAAGACGGTCTCCCTGTCTTCGGTCTCAGCTGCAAGAGTCGCCGCTTCGGCCTCGCTAACTTCAGCCATGATCCGGCCTTCAAGTGGGCCGAAGCCTCGCTCAATCACGTCGCCGACCGGCGCTGCATGTTCAACGTCAAGTTCTGCTGCGATCAGCAAGGCCGTTTCTTGCGCCCGTAACAGCGGAGAAGCGACAACCAGGTCCCAATTCTGTCCGCTCAGGTCCCTGCCAAGCTCCCGCGCTTGCGCGCGACCGGTGTCGTTCAATTCGATATCGGTGCGTCCTTGCATGCGTCCGGCAAGGTTCCAGTCGGTCTGCCCATGCCTGATCAAAGCTAACGCTGTATCCATAGCTCGAGCATAAGCTAACTTCTAAGCCATGCCCGAATCAGATTCCTCCTTCAAGAATCGAAACGTTAGGACTCATAGTTGGGTCATTCAAGGACATATTGACAGACTGTTACTAACCATCCCGAGCGGCCGAGAGATCTGGTTTGATGACGCCGCAGCAACCTGCCACAACCGGTGGACTAGGTGCTACCGCCAGAACCGATGGAGCTGCTTTCCACTGAGTTTCAGGGGTTAAGCGACATTGATCCGGGATTCCTGCCGAAGCATCAATCGACAAGGAGTCGTACGCCACCATGGCTGACCACAAGTTTGGATTTCGCACCCGCGCACTACACGCCGGCGGCACCCCCGACGCGGAGCATGGCGCACGCGCCGTGCCGATCTACCAGAGCACTTCATTTGTTTTTAAAGACACCGATGACGCGGCTAATCTTTTCGCACTGCAAAAGTACGGGAACATTTACTCGCGCATTGGTAACCCCACGGTGGCAGCTTTCGAGGAACGCATGGCGTCACTCGAAGGCGGTATCGGCGCGGTAGCTACCGCTTCAGGCATGGCTGCTGAGTTTGTCACCTTCGCGGCACTGGCTCAGGCCGGGGACCACATTGTTGCTTCCTCCAAACTCTATGGAGGCACCATCACCCAGTTGGACGTGTCTTTGCGCCGTTTCGGGATCGAGACTACTTTCATCGATTCCAATGACGCTGCAGATTTTGAGGCAGCAATCCAGGAGAACACCAAGGCCGTTTACACCGAGATCGTGGCAAACCCTTCGGGCGACATCGCTGACCTCAAGGGTCTGGCAGAGGTCGCGCACCGCCACAACATCCCGCTGGTGGTTGACTCGACGCTGACCCCGCCATACCTGTTGCGCCCCATTGAACATGGCGCGGACATCGTGATCCACTCGGCCACCAAGTTCATCGGAGGGCACGGCACCACCTTGGGCGGTGTAGTCATCGAGGCTGGCACATTCAACTGGGGCAACGGCAAGTTCCCCACTATGACCGAACCCGTACCAAGCTACGGCAACGTGTCCTGGTGGGATAACTTCGGCGAATACGGATTCCTGACCAAATTGCGTAGCGAGCAGCTACGAGACTTCGGTCCGTCCCTGCCTGCGCAGTCTGCATTCCAGTTGTTGCAGGGGCTGGAAACTCTGCCACAGCGCATGGATAACCACCTGACCAACGCGAAGCAGGTCGCCGCGTGGCTCGAAGCCGATGACCGCGTCACCTACGTCAATTACGCAGGGCTCGAATCCCACCCACAATATGCCCGCGCCGCCGAGCTACTGCCTATGGGCGTTGGTTCGGTCTTCAGTTTCGGAGTAAAGGGTGGACGCGAGGCCGGCACCAAGTTCATCGAAGCTTTGCAACTAGCAAGCCACTTGGCCAATATCGGTGACGCGCGCACCTTGGTACTACACCCTGGGTCCACCACCCACCAGCAGCTGAACGCCGAACAGATGGTTGCCGCAGGAGTTCCGGAAGATCTGATTCGTCTCTCCGTCGGTTTAGAAGATGTTGAAGATATCCTTTGGGATCTAGACCAGGCATTAACTGCTTCCCAGAAAAACGCAGCCAAGCTGGATGCGGCTCCTACCTATGACGGCGCTGCCTGCGCCGTGCCAGCAGCTTCGAAGGGAGCAAACTAATGAGCACTCAGCAACGTACTTGGCAGGGCCCTGGCGCCGCAGAACGTCTGAACATTCTGCATGAAACAAAGTCCATTGCTATCGTTGGTGCCTCAAATAAGCCATCACGCGCCAGCTACTTTGTCGCCACTTACCTCTTGTCCTCCTCGAAGTACAAGGTATATTTCATCAACCCGGTGCTGGACGAGATTCTCGGGCAGCCGGTCTACAAGTCATTAGCTGATCTGCCGGAGACCCCTGACTTGGTCGAGGTTTTCCGTAAACACGATGACCTTCCCACCGTGCTGGATGAAGCGCTGGCTGTGGGCGCGAAAACCCTGTGGTTGCAGCTTGGTTCGTGGCATGAGGAGGTTGCCGCACGCGCCGAGGCTGCCGGGATGAATGTAGTCATGGACCGCTGCGTCAAAATTGAGCATGCCCGCTTCCATGGTGGGTTGCGTCTTGCCGGGTTCAACACCGGGGTAATCTCCTCTAAGCGCCAGCTACTGGCCTAGAGTTCTACATATTTGCATTCTCGCTGGAGCCTGTGGTGATATCACCACAGGCTCCAGCTTATTTGAGCTGGCATCCTCACCGTTCCAATCCCCCGCCCGGAAGCATCACATGATGCTGGGGCGTGAAATCACCTATTTACATAACGATTCAGCGGATTTTTATTGCCTGCCGGGTGGTCGAATTGATTTCAGCTGGGGAAGGCGAAAAGGTGAATACATGCCTTCCCGTTCCCGCGTCAACGCGGTTATTTCCGTACTTTGCTGTGTCCTTTTCCTCACCAGCTGCGGTTCTCCAATAACCCAACAGGCTTCCCGGGCAGGCCACGCGGTTGCAGGATTCTTTGCCAGTACGTCTTCCGCCCGAAGTGAAGGCTCCATGCACGTTGAACGGGCTTCGGATTACAGTGCAGTTCCTGCAGTCCAGGCTCCGGTCACCGCGATGGTGCTCAAACCACAGCCTCGCGTAGATTGTGAAAAGGCCAAATGCGTAGCCTTGACCTTTGATGATGGTCCAGGGAAGTACACCGCATCTTTACTGGACATGTTAGCCAAGGAAAACGTCCCCGCAACCTTCTACATGCTCGGTCAGAACGTTGCCAACTTTTCCGGGGCCGTAAATCGCATGGCGTACGAGGGTCACCAGTTGGGCAATCATACTTTTGATCACCGAAGCTTGCCCGGCCTGTCCGCAGAAGAAATCAAGAATGAACTCGCCGCGACCGAATCGGCCATTCGCAAGGCGACCGGGTTGACGCCGGATACTTTACGTCCGCCGTATGGGGCTCATAATTCCGCCGTTGACCAACTGGTGGGCACCCCGATGGTGCTCTGGGATGTCGATACCTTGGATTGGCAACACCATGATCCGAAGAAAACCGTAGATCTCGCGATGGCTCAGGCACACTCCGGGTCAATTATTTTAATGCATGACATCCACGACAGCTCGGTCAAAGCGGTACCGGAACTGGTCAAGCGACTCAAGCATGAAAAGTTCACCTTGGTGACGGTCAACGAACTCTTTGAGGGAACTAATTTTGGCGGTAAAACGGCCTACACTCGGCGCTAACGCCAGGACATTCAGCGTCATCATATGCAGAAAAACCCACTCAAAAACAGATAAACCCAAAAGTTCTTTACAAATTCGCTTGACGATCCCACACAATCGGACATAAAGTCATGGAAACACAGATTCATGTGTTGCATGTCATGACTTTATGGAGGCGTAGATGTTTGCCGAGGAAAGACACCGGCTAATCACCGATCAGCTTGCCGCCGAGGGGAAAGTAACCGTCGCGCAACTGGCTGAACGCTTTGAGATTACCGCGGAGACCGTTCGCCGCGATCTAGCCCAGCTGGAGTCTGAAAATCTCTTGCGTCGTGTACACGGGGGCGCTGTCTCCATCAGTGAGGCAAGCACCCGCGAAGAAAGCTACATGGCACGTACCGCCATCCACGCTGAGGCCAAGGCACGTATCGCACAACGCGCACTCAGCCTGCTGCCGGTCTCCGACGCTTCGGTCATCCTAGATGCCGGGACCACCACAGAATTCCTTGCCGAACGCATGGTCAAAACCAATACAGGATCCGGACTTGTGGTGATCACCCACGCGCTTCCAATCGCCACGGCACTGGTGCAAAGCCCAGAGATTGCCTTGGAACTGATTGGCGGACGAGTTCGCGGAATTACCGGTGCCACCAGTGGTGCCCGCACCGCGCAGGAATACTCCAACTACCGCGCCGACATTGCCTTCATCGGAACCAATGCCCTGCATGCCGATTTCGCATTGAGCACTCCTGACCCCTTAGAAGCCGCGGTTAAAACCGCCTTGATCGCAAGCGCACGCCGCGTAGTGCTCCTCGCCGATAGCTCAAAATTTGACCAAGAAACCCTGGTTCGCTTTGCGCGTTTGAACGCCATAGACACCCTGGTGACCGACAGCGCACCACAAGGTGATCTCGCTGCGGCCTTGGAACTCGCCGAAGTCGAGGTAGTTGTCGCATGATCATCACACTGACCTGCAACCCGGCGCTGGATAAAACCATTGAATTACAAGAGCCGCTAGCTCACGGAGCTGTCCAACGCGCCGCAACCAGTCATACCCAGGCTGCCGGCAAAGGCGTAAACGTCAGCCGCGCGCTTTCCGCGGCTGGAGCCAAGACTCACGCGCTACTACCCGGCGGAGCTAATGATCCACTCATCGCCGCGCTACGTGGTGACGGACTAAACTTCACCGCACTGCCCATCGATGAAGCGCTGCGCACCAACATCACCTTGACCGACCCGGATGGCACCACCACCAAAATCAACGAGTTAGGCCCGAACTTGAGCGCCGAGGCGGTGTCCGCATTGAGTGCGTTAGTACTTGAAGCAAGCACCGAGGCTAGTTGGCTGGTGATGGCCGGCTCGCTACCCCCAGGAGTACCGGCAGACTTCTACGCGCAGCTCACCGCCACGCTTCGCGATTCGCTGGGCACCAATTGCCCGAAGATCGCGGTGGACACCTCCGGGGAACCGTTGCGTCAGCTTTACGCTCACACCGCAAAGCACATCCCGGACCTCATCAAGCCAAACGCTGAGGAGCTGGCAGATCTTGTCGGCGCCACGCTCAGCGAAAAACAGCTCGAAACCTCCGCGCAGCTGACCGCAGAAACCTGCCAAACGCTGCTTGAGCGCGGAACCGGCGCCGTGCTGGCAACGCTCGGAGCCCACGGCGCGGTACTGGCCACAAGCCAGGGGGCATGGCACGGCTGGCATGCACCCATCGCCGCCCGAAGCACCGTAGGAGCTGGAGATTCTTCGCTGGCAGGATTTCTGTTGGCGGCCATTTCTCAGGGTTCACCGGAGCAATGTCTTAGCTCGGCCATCGCCTACGGGGCAGCGGCAACTTCGCTGCCCGGTTCGACTATCCCCTCACCATCTGACCTCACCGCGGACGCCGTCACCGTCGTCTCACTCAACCCAAGGCAAGGATCATAGCAATGAGCGACCTGATCACCACCCAGCTCGTCACCCTCGACGCACACTTGGGCACCTCGACCACCGAGGTGATCAATCACCTGGCGAACCTAGTAGCCAAGGCGTCCCGCGCTACCGATGCATCGGCTTTGGCCGAACACGCGTTGGCCCGTGAAGCAAAAACCGCCACGGGAGTACCCGGCGGCATCGCAATTCCACACTGCCGCTCAGCCGCCGTCACCACCCCGACCCTGGCCATGGCACGATTGGCTACCCCAGTAGATTTTGGGGCCAAAGACGGTCCGGCAGATCTGATCTTCTTTATCGCTGCCCCAGAGGGCGCCGATAAAGAGCATTTGAAGCTGCTCTCCAAATTGGCTCGCGCGCTGGTGAAGAAGAGCTTCACCGCAGCACTTCGCGAGGCAAGCAGCGCCAGTGAAATCGTCGAGTTAGTCTCCGCGGTGATCTCCGAGAATCCCACGGCTCCTGCCGCCGCCCCGGTAGCAGCGCCGGCATCAACTACCGACCCATCACGCGCAAAGGTCGCCAAGATCGTGGCGGTCACCGCATGCCCCACCGGCATTGCCCACACCTACATGGCGGCCGACTCGTTGGCACAAACCGCCGAAGAGCTAGGCATTGATTTTGCCGTGGAAACTCAAGGTTCTTCGGGTTCCACCGCCTTAGATCCTGCAATTATTGAAGCTGCCGACGCGGTGATCTTCGCCGTCGACGTTGATGTACGTGACCGGGCACGCTTTGCCGGCAAGCCATTGATTCAGGTTCCGGTTAAGCGCGGTATCGACGAGCCTGAGAAACTTCTCAAGGATGCCATCGCGGCAGCTAGCGATCCGCAAGCACGCCGGGTGCCTTCCGCTACGGCCTCGGCCGAATCCGAACAGACCAATGACAAGCAAGGTTTCGGCGCACAGCTCAAGCGCGCGCTGTTGACCGGCGTTTCCTACATGATTCCGTTCGTGGCCGGCGGCGGCTTGCTGATCGCCTTGGGTTTCCTCCTCGGCGGTTACGCGATCACCGACGTGGCAGACCAGTACTTGACTGACAACACGCTGTTCAACCTGCCAGATGCAGGGCTCATGGCCTACCTTGGAGCGGTCGCATTCAAGATCGGTGGCCTGTCCATGGGCTTCCTGGTTCCCGCTCTGGCTGGTTACATCGCTTATGCCTACGCAGACCGCCCAGGCATTGCCCCGGGCTTCACCGCAGGTGCGGTGGCAGGCTTCATGGGTGCCGGGTTCCTTGGCGGTATCGTCGGTGGATTGATTGCCGGCCTGGCCGCTCGCTGGGTCAGCTCCTGGAACGTTCCACGCTGGTTGCGCGGACTGATGCCAGTGGTGATCGTGCCGCTGCTTGCATCCATCATCGCCTCGGGTCTGATGATCCTCTTCCTGGGCGGACCAATTGCGAAGCTCACCGAAGCACTCAACTCATGGCTCTCGGGTATGTCGGGTACCGCAGCTGCGATTCTTGGTTTGATCCTGGGCCTCATGATGGCCATCGACTTGGGTGGACCGGTTAATAAGGTTGCCTACGCCTTCGCGGTAGCGGGACTGGGCGCCGGTTCACTGACGGAAAATCCTGCCCCACTGATGATCATGGCAGCTGTGATGGCCGCGGGTATGGTGCCACCATTGGCCATGGCCTTGGCTACGACGGTTTCCCCGAAGCTATTCACCGGAGCCGAACGCGAAAACGGCAAGGCTGCTTGGTTGCTCGGTGCCGCGTTCATCTCCGAAGGCGCTATTCCCTTCGCCGCGGCAGACCCATTGCGTGTCATCCCTGCTTCGATGGTGGGCGCCGGAGTGACCGGTTCGTTGATTATGACCTTTGATGTGGTCAGTCAGGCACCGCACGGCGGAGCATTTGTCTTCTTTGCAATGAATAACACCTGGCCGCTGTTCCTGTTAGCCACCGTCATTGGCACGCTCATCTCCGCTGCACTGGTGATTATTCTGAAGAAGTTTGTTCGTAAGACTGCGGTGCCAAACGTTGAAAGCGTCAAGGTTGCAGCATGAGCACGCACAAGGTAGAAAAGTTTTCCGGGGTAGGCGTCAGTGCAGGCCGAGTCATCGGTACCGTACGTCGTATGCCCGATGCGATCCAAGCCCCCGCCGACGGCGCACCGCTTCCTGAGGGTGCCACTATCGACAGTGAAACCGCCCGTTTGGCCCAGGCCACTCAAGCGGTTGCCGCGCAGCTCAAGGCACGCGCCGCACTGGCTACCGGGGACGCGCAAGCGGTGCTCAAGGCCACCGCACTCATGGCGAGCGACAAAAGCCTATTGAAGTCCGCAACGAAGCTGGTTGCCTCGGGCACCTGTGCGGAGTCGGCTCTCTGGGAGGCCGCCGATGCGGTAGCCACCCAACTGTCCGCACTCGGTGGCTACATGGCCGAACGCGCCGGCGACGTACTCGATGTTCGCGCCCGTATCGTGGCCGAGCTACGTGGGGTGCCTGCCCCGGGTATCCCCGATTCGGAAACCCCCTTTGTACTCGTAGCCGTTGACCTAGCGCCGGCAGATACCGCTACCCTAGATCCGGCGAAGGTCTTGGCTCTGGTCACCAGCGATGGCGGGCCACAGTCCCACACCGCGATTATTGCCCGTTCCTTAGGGTTGCCGGCTATCGTGGCGGCCAGCGATACCACCGCCCTGGTTGATGGCGACGTAGTCTACGTGGACGGAATTGACGGTCTCGTGGTGCGCAACCCCACCGAGGTTGAATCAGCGACCGCACGCACCTACGCAAATCGTGAGCAGCTTCCGGAATTTGATGGCCGAGGAGTACTGGCTGATGGCCACCGCGTTCCCCTGCTAGCCAACGTAGGAAGCGGCACCGATGCGCAGGCTGCGGCCAAGGCAGGTGCCGAAGGCGTAGGCCTATTGCGTACCGAGTTCTGTTTCTTAGGACGCGAGAAGGAACCATCCCATGAGGAACAGGTAGCCGCCTATGGTGCGGTTTTTGAGGCCTTCGCGCAGAAAAAAGTTGTGGTCCGCACCCTGGATGCCGGGGCCGACAAACCGCTTCCGTTCCTCACCGATTCGACGGAGCCAAATCCGGCACTCGGTGTTCGCGGCTACCGCACGGACACCACTAGCCCCGGAGTCCTTGCCCGTCAGCTCACTGCGATCTCTGAGGCCGCCGCCAACCACCAGGCCGAGGTCTGGACCATGGCACCAATGATCTCTACGCCTGCCGAGGCCCAAGATTTTGCGGCACTGGTACGCACGGCAAACCTCGCAACCGCTGGAGTGATGATTGAGGTTCCCTCGGCCGCGCTGATGGCCGAGCGGATCTTGGAACGCTGCGATTTTGTCTCTATCGGAACCAACGATCTGACGCAATACACGATGGCCGCGGATAGGCAGCTGGGCTCACTGGCTGAACTGAATGACCCGTGGCAGCCGGCCGTGTTGCACATGATCGCGGCCACCAGTGCCGGGGCACAGGGCGCCGGTGCTAAACCGGTGGGAGTATGCGGCGAAGCCGCGGCAGATCCTGCGCTCGCGGTAGTACTTGTGGGACTGGGCGTTAATACCTTGTCCATGAATAAGCGCGCACTTTCCCCGGTCGCCGCGGTGCTACGCACCGTGGACTTGGCTACCGCTCAAAAATTGGCGCAGCTTGCCTTGCGGGCCGCGTCAGCTGAGGAAGCCCGAAGCTTGGTACGTGCGCAGTTGCCCGAATTGGATCGCTTCGGACTCTAACAACTCCAGGGTCACCTGCCTTAGGATTTTGAATTACCACCTATGTTAAAAGGAGCCGTCATGGCAGAACGTACAGCAATCATTGGAAGTCGAGTTGGCCTTCACGCCCGTCCGGCTGCAATCTTCGCCGAAGCCGCCGGCGAGCTTCCGGTCGAGGTCACCATCGCGTTGGAAACAGAACCTTCCGAGGACGCATTAGATGCCTCAAGCATTCTGTCGCTCATGGGCTTGGGCGCCGAATACGGCACCAAGGTTGTGTTGCGCGCTGAGGGTGAAGGAGCCGAAGAGGCTCTGGATCAACTGGTGAAAATCTTGGAGATTGACCACGACTCGGAGTAAAACACCTTGTTCATGCAAAGCCCGCGCTTGACCTTTAACGGTGAGGCGCGGGCTTTGGTTTTAATTCCAGATTACTGATTGACAAAATTCAATCAGTGGATGGATGATTGATCCTACGCGCAAGTTGTAGGAGCTTCTCATGGGTAGGTTGCATGACTCAATGCTGCGCCTCGTTAAGCCATTCACCCACAGGGACTATGCGCTCTTAGCGAGCGCATTAATTATTTCCACCTTTGCCGCCGGCATGTGGGCGGTGGCAATGGTCTATCAGGTACGTCGCTTAGGCGGCGGGCCCCTAGAGCTGTCCGTGGTGGCCACCTCAAACGCTGTGGGGCTACTTGCCTTAGTGCTGCTCGGCGGCATTTTGGCCGACAGATACTCCTGTCGAAAAATAGTCATCTTGGTACAGCTACTGTTGGTGCTCATCATGAGCGTGACAGCCCTACTGGCACTGACTGGCGCCATCACCCTATGGCACCTCATGCTCACCAGCTTCCTCGCCGGTGCCGGATCAGCATTCTTCTTCCCGGCATATTCCGCACTATTGCCTCGCATCTTGCCCCCGAAGGATCTACTGGCCGCCAACGGTCTTGAGGGTATGGTCCGGCCGGTAGTGCACACGGCTCTGGGACCGATGGTTGCGGGTTTTCTTGTTGCCGCGATTTCCCCGGCGCACGCAATTGCCACAATCGCGCTGTGTCATGTGATCGCTATCTTTGTTCTGCGCCGCATAGCGCACCGCAAAGAATACGACGCCCCGGAGCCTGCCGACTCTACAGTTGTAGCGCCCAGCGTACTGCGCCAGTTACGCGAAGGCGTGGGCTATACGATGCGTACCAGCTGGTTGCGTTGGACGTTGATCTTTTCGGTGATTTCAGTATTCACCTTTATTGGACCTTTTGAGGTGCTGCTGCCATTTATCGTCAGCGATCATCTAGGCGGGGATGCAAAACTCTTTGGCTACACGCTGGCCTTCTTCGGGGCCGGTTCGGCGATCGGTTCGTTGTTGATCGCCTCGGCGAAGTTCCCACGTCGATACCTGACCCTAATGACCGCTTGCTGGTGTTTAGGCACATTGCCGCTGGCCGCGGTGGGTTACGTGGATGCCGCGTGGATGTTGTTCGCGATTCTCTTACTTTTCGGGATTACCGATTCGGCCGGAATGGTCATCTGGGGAACCTTGTTGCAACGCCGGGTGCCGAAACATTTATTAGGTCGTATTTCCAGCCTGGATTTCTTTGTTTCCTTAGCATTAATGCCCTTGTCCATGGCTGTAGCCGGGCCGCTAAGCCAGGTGTTGAGCCTGCAAAGTATTTTTGTGATCGCAGGGACCGCCTCGCCAATCTTCGGGCTGCTCGCTTGGTGGGCTGGACGTTTTGCTCGTGATGAAATTGAGCATCCGTTGCACTCAACATCGGAAACGCAGGCAAGCTTATAGCTAGCGCCTTGACCCTCACCGCGTTCCCTATGCACTGGCTACGAAGTCACTGAGCGAAGGCGTGGCAGTTTTGCGTTGCCACCGGATGAGCGAGAAGCTGAATAGATGAGCATGTCTTCCAGCGTCATCCTTCGGCTCAGCGCACTGTTTCTTGGCATTCTCCTGCTCGCAGGTTGCGCCTCCCAGCCATCCGAACCACAGCCCGAGCCCGTTGCCACGCCACCTGCAGTGGACTGCGCAACCACCAAATGCGTCGCGCTAACCTTCGATGATGGCCCCGGAGAGTACACAAATCGCCTACTCGATGAATTGTCCGAACAGCACACGCCGGCCACATTCTTTGTACTGGGCAAGAACGTGAAGAAATACCCCAAGACGCTTAAGCGCATGGTTGACGAGGGGCACCAAATAGGCAGCCACACCTTTGACCATAAAGACATCACTAAGTTAACCGCCGAGGGTATTGAACACGAGGTGCAGTGGACCGATGAGGCAATTGAACAAGCCGCCGGCGTGAAACCGCAGATTCTTCGTCCGCCTTATGGCACCCACGGCGCCGTCTATGACTGGCTGATCCCCTACCCACTGGTGTTGTGGGACGTTGACACGCTGGATTGGAAACACCACGACCCACAAAAGACCGTCAAAATTGCCCTCGAAGAAGCCAAGCCCGGCTCGATTATTTTGATGCATGACATTCACGAGAGCTCGGTCAAAGCGGTGCCACAACTAGTGAGCAAACTTCACGATGCCGGATACACCCTGGTCACCGTGGACCAGCTATTCGCCGGAACTGACTTTAAGCCAGCAAAGGCCTACGACCATCGAATTAAGACGAACCCCTAAGGGGCCTGCTCGGCATAAAATCTGAGCTGATCAAGCATGTCCCCTTCGGCTTCACGGACCGACCTGGCAAGCTCTTCACACTCTTGAACGCCTAAATCCGGGTTAATTACCGCAACCTGAAGCACCACTTCGGTGTATCCGGCATCGTCTTTCAGATCAAAACGATAGGACAAGCCATCCGGGTTCTCAGAGGTATGTGCCACGAGCAAACGATTTTCGATTAGATCATGGATTTCATAACGTCGCTCGTGTCCACCCACCCGATAGATCAAATTCGTGCCAACGCGCAACTGCACGTCATCCGAATGCATGGTGGCGATACCCGGCATCCACAAGGGAGCCGCGGTCCAATCGGTCAACAATTCCCAGACACGGTGCACCGGCAAGTGAATCACCACGGTGCTTTCAAAAACACTGAACTGGCTCATACTCGAATCGTCCCACTCCCATGCATTTAATGGAATACCACCGCTCAACTCGCTTGACCCTCGGCCCCAAATAACAGAAAAGCCAACCGGTGCGCGGGAGCGCGCATCGATTGGCTTATGCAGTTGTTGTACTGGGTTTACCAGTCTTCTTCGTCGTCGGCCTCGGAAGTACCCAACTCGGGCTCCTGCTCTTGGTCGAAGTTGTACCAAGCTTCGGTGAATCCAACCATCTCATCCAGTGCTTCTTGCTGATCTTCGTCGAGGGCTTCTAGCGCCTCGGCATTGTTGAGGATCGCGCTGATTGCTAGGAAAGGGTGACGTTCAAAGTAGTCCAGTGGAGTAGCTTCACGTGTGAAGGTCAGGTTTTCACTTTGCGCAAAGAGATCTATGTACTGCGCAACGGCAGCCGGCATACGGGTGAGGCTAATACCGGAAAGGGACTCGTTGTAGATTTCGGCAGTGGCATCAGCCCACTGCTCAATGAGCTCTTCGCTCATTTGTGCCATCAGATTCTCCGACTTGGTGCGTAGGTTTAGGAATGCTCACATCTTGGGTAAGAATTCAGCTTAAACCTTCAGACCGAGCATGCCAAGACGATCAAGGTGTGATTTATCCTTGGTCGGCCTACTACCGTCGGCGAATGGCGAACCTCCACTGGCCGACGGTAGTACGTCGCAGAAAGCCTTAGTAGGCTTTCACCCCTTGCTCAACGATCAGGTGGATCAGGGCAAAGGTCTTGTCATTGTCGATTGCGGCAAGCGCCGCAGCCACGGCGGCAGGAACGTCAGCGTCGTTCTCCACGCGCACTCCGTAGCCACCGAAGGACTGTGCCATCAGAGCGAAATCCGGGTTTTTCAGCTGGGTACCGGATACGCGATCCGGGTAATGGCGTTCCTGGTGGGTGCGGATGGTGCCGTATTGCTGGTTATCCATGACAACCACCAGCGGGGTGGCACCATATTGGGCGGCGGTAGCAAGCTCTTGGCCGTTCATCATGAACTCACCATCGCCGGCAATACTGACCACGCGGCGCTGTGGGTAGGACAGTGACGCGGCCACCGCCGAAGGGATGGAGTAGCCCATCGAGCCGTTACGTGCCGAGAGCATTGAGGCGTAACCGTTGGTGGGGAAATAGCGGTGCGCCCAGTTGGTGTGTTCACCGGCGCCGAAGGTGACCATGGCATCTTCGGGAAGGGCGTTAACCAGATTTGCCATCAAGGTATCCATCTTTGCCTGGCCTGAAGTTGGTATGGAAGGCGGCAACTGGGCAAATTTTTCTTGTTCGCCGCGCATGCGTCCGGTCCATTCACGCCATGAATCTTTTACCGGCAGGTCCATCAGCAACAGGTCACGAACGAAGACATCAGGTTTAGCCACGATCTGATGAGAGACCGGACCGGACCGGCCCCTAAGTGATGGGTCGATGGTGACCAGGAAGTTCTTCTTGTCCCAGTTTTGACGGACGTTAAATCCATCGGTGATCACGTCTCCCGGTACGGTGCCAACGAAGATCAACAGATCCGTTTCTTCCAGCAGGTCATAAGTTGGCTTGGGCCTGCCGTACCCAATTGGCCCTACATAGGACGGAGAGTTAAACGGCACGGTGCCTTCGCAACGCCATTCGGCTGCCGCCGGTAGATCATGATCTTCGAGCCAGCGGGTGAAGTCAGCTGCACCTTCGTGGGTCCAGTCATTACCACCGAAGATAAACAGTGGCTTATCCGCTTCCTGCAGTGCGCCGTGTAGCGCCTTCCAATCGGTGACGGTCATGCCCCCGGTGGCCACCGGGATTTCCGGGTGCAGCGTGGCGGAAACCTCGCGGGTGATGATGTCTTCGGGCAGACCAACAACTACCGGACCAGGGCGGCCGGACATCGCAGCAAACATTGCTTCGGCGACGACTTCGGAGGCTCGATCCGGGTGATCCAAGACCATCACACGTTTAGCGCCGGTCCCGAACCAGGCCCGCGGATCAAACTCCTGGAAGGCTTCCTTGCCGCGGTGCTCAAAAGGAATCAGGCCTACGAACAGCACCAAAGGGGTAGAGTCCTGCCATGCGGTGTGCAATCCTACGTGGGCATTAGCGGCGCCCGGACCACGGGTGACCATCGCGATGCCCGGACGCTGGTGCATTTTTCCTTCTGCCTCGGCCATGTACGTGGCTCCGCCTTCGTGGCGGCAAACAACTGTGTCAATAGTCGAATTATGCAGACCGTCAAGGACGTCTAGGTAGCTTTCCCCGGGGACAACGTAGGCACGCTCCACGCCATGGGCTACAAGGGTGTCAACAATGACATGTCCGGCCGACTTCTTTGTCGACGGCTGACCATTTTCACTCATCTTTTTGGCGTCTTTCTATCGAATAAAAGTCTTGGTTCGCGGATACGAAAAAAGGTGCCACAAGGCACCAGATGCAACGTTGCGTCGTCGTGAAACAGTACTAGAGGCCGGTGAGCAATGCACGAAGTTACGCATTTACTACGCAAATATGACATCTTGCTTAGAAGGACTGCATATCATAAGGCAAATTGTCTATAAATTTCCCACAGATAAGTCAGTGTGTTGCATCACAGTCATAATCGCGGTCTGCCGCTCCGTGGCACCCTCAGGGCCATGTGGGACCAAGCCCCTTCATGAAGGCAGTAACGAGCGTGACGTGTTTGACGACACATCCATCCAGCCAATAGCCTATTGAGCAACTAATGTTTCCTCTCGGTAATCCTCGACTATCCGACCTCATAGAACACGAGCCCAATTCATGGAATACATCAACGGAGTAATCGTTGCAGCGTACCTAGCGGCAATGCTGCTCTTCGGGTGGTGGGGCAAGTCCCGCACCAAGAACAGTAGTGACTACCTCGTCGCCGGACGCCGACTCGGCCCGTTCCTCTACACCGGCACCATGGCGGCAGTAGTATTGGGCGGCGCGTCGACAGTGGGTGGCGTAGGTCTGGGCTATAAATGGGGCATCTCCGGCATGTGGCTAGTCGTTGCCATCGGGGCCGGAGTGATCTTATTGTCTCTGGCTTTTGCCCCCACCTTGCAACGCCTCAAGGTCTTTACCGTTTCGCAAATGCTCACGCTACGCTATGGCAGCAAGTCCGCCACCAACACCTCGGGCATTGTCATGCTCGCTTACACTTTGATGCTCTGCGCAACATCAACCAGCGCGTATGCGACGATCTTTGTGGTTCTCTTCGGCTGGGAGAAGTGGCTAGCCATCGCGATTGGCGGCGCCATTGTGGTCGTCTATTCCACCATCGGCGGCATGTGGTCCATCACCCTGGCTGATCAGGTGCAGTTCGTCATTAAGACGGTAGGCATCTTCTGCCTGATGCTGCCTTTCGCATTAAACGCCGCAGGTGGCATGGACGGCATCCGTGAGCGCGTAGATGCAGAGTTCTTCAGTTTCACTGGCATCGGACTGCAATCGATCATCACGTACTTTGTCGTATACACGCTGGGTCTGCTGATCGGTCAGGATATCTGGCAGCGCGTATTCACCGCGAAGAGCCCCAAGGTAGCCCGCTGGGGCGGAACTACCGCCGGGATTTACTGCATCATCTATGGTGCCGCGGGAGCAGTGATTGGTATGGCCGCCAAGGTCGCACTGCCAGACATTATCGGGGCAGATACGAATAAGGACGTCGTCTACGCGGAAGTTGCCACCCAGCTGCTTCCCGTAGCCGTCGGTGGCTTGGTGATGGCAGCGGCAGTGGCCGCGATGATGTCCACCGCCTCCGGAGCTTTGATTGCTGCGGCCACGGTGGCTCGCACCGACGTCACTCCATTTGTTGCCAGCTGGTTTGGTAAGTCCATCAGCGTCAATTCCGATGAAAACCCAGAACATGATGTGCGGGCGAACCGCATCTGGGTATTGATACTTGGAATCGTGACCGTATCACTGGCAATCCTTGTGGATGATGTGGTTGCCGCACTCACGATCGCCTATGACATCTTGGTCGGCGGGCTGCTGGTGGCCATCATTGGTGGATTGCTGTGGAAACGTGGAAATGGCATTGGCGCAGCAGCGTCAATGGCCGCCGGCACGCTGGTCACACTGGGCACCATGATCATTCTAGAGATTCAGGCCGAACAAAAGTTCGACGGCGTCTACGCCAACGAACCAATTTATTTTGGACTCATCGCCTCCGCAGTCACCTTCACCGTCATTTCATTGCTCACCAGGCCTACCCCCGCGCAGGTCATTGAACATTGGAATCAACGCGTCGCAGGTACCGCTGAAGTTGAAGGCGTCGACGCAGGCGTCAAATAACAACTACTCTCGGCTCACCTCTGGCGAGAGCAATGCAGGCCCGGCGGAATTTTCCGCCGGGCCTGCATTGCTCTTCCCAGAAATTCTCTGGGACTAAAGAGTTAGTCGTTGATCAGATCGTGGCGCACAATGGTCTGATCGCGGTCTGGGCCTACGCCAATGGCGGAGATTCGAGTGCCGCTGATCTTCTCAAGAGCCAGAATGTAGTTACGTGCATTTTCTGGCAAATCTTCCATGGTCCGTGCCCCAGAAATATCCTCGGTCCAGCCTGGGAAGTACTCGAAGATCGGCTTCGCGTGGTGGAACTCGGTCTGCGTCATCGGCATCTCGTCGTGACGCACACCGTCAACGTCGTAGGCCACGCACACTGGAATCTGCTTAATGTTTGTCAGCACATCCAGCTTGGTCACGAAGTAATCGGTGAAGCCGTTCACGCGCGAGGCGTGACGAGCCAGTACCGCGTCGTACCAACCACAACGACGTGGGCGTCCGGTGTTAACACCGAATTCTCCGCCGGTGGTCTGCAGGTAGATGCCCATGTCGTCGAACAGTTCGGTAGGGAACGGTCCGGCACCCACACGGGTGGTGTAAGCCTTGATAATACCGATCGAACGGCTGATTCGGGTCGGGCCAATGCCGGAACCGACCGAGGCGCCGCCGGCGGTAGGGTTCGAGGAAGTCACGAACGGGTAGGTGCCGTGGTCAACATCCAGGAAGGTTGCTTGGCCGCCCTCCATGAGGACCACCTTGCCCTCATCCAAGGCGTTGTTCAGTTCGAAGGTGGAATCGATCATCAACGGGCGCAACCGGTCCGCGTAGGACAGGAAGTACTGCACAATGTCCTCAACGATCACGGTGCGACGGTTGTAGATCTTCACCAGCAGTTCATTCTTCTGGCGCAGTGCACCTTCAACCTTCTGGCGCAGGATCGACTCATCAAAGACGTCCTGTACACGGATGCCTAGGCGTCCGACCTTATCCATGTAGGCCGGGCCGATGCCGCGTCCGGTGGTGCCAATGGCACGCTTACCCAAGAAACGTTCGGTGACCTTGTCCATGGTCTGGTGGTACGGAGCGACCAGGTGAGCATTAGCCGAGACGCGCAGCTTCGAGGTGTCGGCGCCGCGAGCTTCCAACCCTTCGATTTCTTCGAAGAGGGCCTCAAGGTTCACCACACAACCGTTACCGATAATCGGAATGGCGTTAGGCGACAAAATGCCGGCCGGAAGGAGCTTTAGCTCGTACTTCTCACCGCCGACAACCACGGTGTGCCCGGCGTTATTGCCGCCGTTTGGCTTGACTACATAGTCGACCTGCCCACCGAGTAGATCGGTAGCCTTGCCTTTACCTTCATCGCCCCACTGGGCTCCGACGATCACGATTGCTGGCATGGGATCCTCCCCCTTGCATAAAGCAGCGGTTGCGGCGTTCTTCACGCCGTCCCGGCACGGTGCCGGGCAAAAAATATGCCCCTGTACTTCTCACTTGACCCAAAGGGAGCAATGTAAGAGTTAGGGGCTCTTACGACCAAAGTTTACCGAAACGATTAGTGAATCTCGAGCTCAGATGACGGTTGTCGGTGTTATTCATAGATATCTACTGTTTTCTCGCGCAAACTTGACTCTGACACAGTGTGAGGGCGGAGAACTAAAGCATGTTATCCATCGGGGCGTTTGCACAGATCGGTCAGGTAACCCACCGCATGTTGCGGCATTGGGACACGTCCGGTCTGCTCATACCAGCCCATGTAGACCCGTTCAGTAGTTACCGTTCCTATGACCCATCGCAGCTTCAGCGTTTGCATCGAATTGTTGCCTTGCGCGAGTTGGGTTTTGGGTTGGAGGAAATTTCCCTGATCCTAGATCAGGGAGCTACCGCGCAGAAAATTGCAGAACTACTGCAGATTCGTCATGCGCAGGTTGAGTCCGAGCATCGGTTGGCCACCCAGCGACTGCTCGACGTGGAACGGCGTCTACGCCTAATCTCTAAGGAGAAGCTCATGTCACACATCGAAATCATCCACAAGTCCCTGCCCGCGGTGCGTCTGCTTGCCGGACGCTTCGCGGTAGCCGAGCAACCTGAAATCGCCGGACGCATCGGTCCGCTTTTCGGCCAGATTGCCGCCGCTCTGGACGGCCAAGAATTTGCCGCTCCTGTCGCCCAATACTCCGGCACGGAGAACGGCATGGAAGTCATTGCGGGTTTCACTACAGACGCTGAAGCCCGTGAAGGTTTCGAGAGTATCGAGTTGCCGGCGGTATCCGAAGCAATCTGCGGGATGCACTTGGGAGCCATGGACACTATCCATGAAAGCTGGCAGGCAGTGCATGAAGAGGTCTTAGCGCGCGGGCTAGTTCCTTCCGGGCCATGCCGCGAACTTTATGTGCGCTCCGAATCTGCAGACCAATCCGATTGGGTGACCGAATTACAGCAACCGGTTAGCGCAGCTTAGCCCACCAGCTGGTGCGGTGATTCTAGTAAATCACCCACCACGCTGTGCGCTGCACCGATCAGGGCACCGGTTTGCCCCAGCGGAGAAAACCTCAGTTGTGCTTGGCTGGCGATGCTTGGGGCATGGGTTGTGAGACTGTGCGTCGTGGCCGGCAGTAGCCACTGCTCTAGGGCTGCAAAGTGTCCGCCAAAAACCACGGTGGATACGTTGAATAGGCGCATCGCCGAGGCCACGGCAACACCCAGTGACTTACCGGCGTCAGCCACAGCAATGCTGGCCGATTCTTGCCCAGATTCCAACGCTTGGTACAGACGCTCAATCCGCTGCTGACGCGAGGCTCCGCGAGCGGCCACCCCAAGGTTTGCCGCACTCAGGATGGCTTCCTGCCCGGCAACCGTTTCTAGACATCCGCGTCCACCGCAGCTGCACGGCTTGCCTTCTGGCTGGACCACCACATGTCCCAGCTCGCCGGCATGTCCCTGTGGACCGGCAAAAAGTTCGGCATCGATAATCAGACCGCCACCAATACCCACCTCGCCGGAGACGAAGAGGAAGTCGCGTTCGGCCGGTCCCATCAGCTGTTGCTGGGCCAGCGCCGAGGCGTTCGCCTCGTTAAAGAGTCGGAAGCGGCTCTTCGTTTCGCGCAGCAGTTTTCGCACGTTCAAGGATTGAGTTTCCCAGCCGAGGTTTGGCGCCTGGAGCACCGTGTAGCTTTTCTCATCGACCAGACCTGGCACTGCAAGTCCACCACCAAGGATCTTCAGATCTTGGGCCTCGGCAGCCTGCTGCATTTGACTGCTGAGCTCGCTCAGAGCATCGATGACCTGTTCAGCGTTAACCCCACGATTCAGGCGCGGAACAATCTGGTGAGTCAGTAGTTTTCCAGATAAGTCCACGAGCCCGGCGGAGATGTAATCGACGTTGATTTCCATGCCGATTACGCAGCGTGCGGGGTTTAATATCAGGCCTACCGAGGGCCGTCCACGTTCTCCGTCTCGGTGTACCCCAATTTCAATCACCAATCCGCTTGCTAGCAGGTCAGCGACCAAGCTGGAGACCGAGGCCTTGGTGAGTTTACTGCGCGTGGCAATGTCCGCACGAGAAAGTCGATGCTCGCTGTGGGCGCCGGCAATGACTGCTAAAACTCTTGCCAGGTTTGCCTTGCGCACATCCCCCACATTTCCGGGCGCATCCAAAGGTGCAGGCTGGGCTTCAGCCGTTGTTTTGCGCATGCCTGCTCCTTAGGAAATCTTGGCCGGCTTATTGCCGTTTCCTATTGACTCTAGCGCATCACCACCCATATAGTTCAGGACATAAACTAAATGGTGAAAGCCATACTCTCTCGATCCAAGGATGTATCCCATGACTCTCCAGCCAACCGCCGCCGACCGCTTCACTTTTGGTCTATGGACCGTGGGTTGGACCGGCGCCGACCCATTCGGTGTCGCCACCCGCAAGAACCTGGATCCAGTCGAAGCCGTGCACCGACTCGCCGAATTCGGCGCCTACGGCGTCACCTTCCACGACAATGATCTGATTCCTTTTGACGCTACCGCTTCCCAGCGCGAGCAGATCTTGACCGACTTCCGTGCAGCACTGAAGGAAACCGGCCTGAAGGTCCCAATGGTGACCACCAACCTGTTCAGCCACCCGGTATTCAAGGACGGTGGCTTCACCTCCAACGACCGCTCGATCCGCCGTTTCGCACTGGCCAAGGTACTGCACAACATTGATCTGGCTGCCGAGATGGGCGCCGAAACCTTCGTCATGTGGGGCGGCCGCGAAGGCTCCGAGTACGACGGTTCCAAGGACTTGGCTGCGGCACTGGATCGGATGCGCGAAGGCGTAGACACCACCGCTAGCTACATCAAGGAAAAGGGCTACAACATGCGCCTTGCCTTGGAACCAAAGCCAAACGAACCACGCGGCGACATCTTCCTACCAACCGTTGGTCACGGCCTGGCCTTCATTGAGAAGCTAGAACACGGCGACATCGTGGGGCTCAACCCAGAGACCGGCCACGAGCAGATGGCTGGCCTGAACTTCACCCACGGCATCGCTCAGGCCCTATGGGCAGGCAAACTCTTCCACATTGACCTCAACGGCCAGCGCGGCATCAAGTACGACCAGGACCTAGTCTTCGGTCACGGCGACCTGACCAGCGCATTCTTCACCGTTGACCTGCTGGAGAACGGCTTCCCAACCGGTGGCCCGAAGTACGACGGCCCACGTCACTTCGACTACAAGCCATCACGCACCGACGGCTACGACGGCGTGTGGGACTCGGCAAAGGCCAATATGTCCATGTACCTCATGCTCAAGGAACGCACCCAGGCATTCCGTGCAGACCCAGAAGTTCAGGAAGCTATGAAGCTCTCCGGCGTCTTCGAATTGGGCGAGAGCACCTTGAACGCTGGCGAAACCGCAGCGCAGCTGATGAGCGACGCGGCAAGCTTCGCTGACTTCGACGCCGATGCGGCGGCGCAGCGCAACTTCGCGTTCATCCGCCTGAACCAGCTGGCTATCGAGCACCTGCTCAACGCCCGCTAAATCACTAACCCCACCCACCGCAGAAAGCAGCCCGAACTATGACGCTCGTTGCCGGCATCGACTCGTCCACCCAATCATGCAAGGTGGTCATTCGCGACGCCGCAACGGGCGCTCTAGTGCGCTCCGGACGCGCTGCGCACCCCGAGGGCACCGAAATTGACCCGGAGTTCTGGTTTAGCGCACTGCAAGAAGCGATCGCCCAGGCCGGTGGCCTAGACGACGTGGAAGCTGTCTCGGTGGGTGGGCAACAGCATGGCATGGTGGTACTCGATGAGTCTGCCACCGTGATCCGCCCGGCGCTGCTGTGGAATGACACCCGCAGCGCGCAGGCGGCCATCGACATCATTAGCGACGCGAGTCAGGGCGATATGGAAGCGGGCGCCAAATATTGGGCACAACGCACCGGCACCCTCCCGGTCTCCTCGATCACACTGACCAAACTGCGCTGGCTCAAAGATCACGAACCAGAAAATGCGGCAAAGGTCGCCGCTATCTGCCTGCCACATGATTGGCTGTCCTGGCGCCTGGCCGGTTACGGCCCGGGCAGCGGAGCCGAAGGTCTGGCCGCCCTGCGCACCGACCGTTCAGACGCCTCGGGCACCGGTTATTACCGAGCCACTAAAAACGCTTATGACCACCAAGCTCTAGAGCAGCATCTGGGCCACGCCCCCATCCTGCCTACCGTTGTTGGTCCACTAGATTCCATCGGCCGCACCGAGACCGGCGCCCACATCGGCCCGGGGGCCGGCGATAACGCCGCCGCCGGATTGGGGGTAGGGGCCAAACTAGGAGATGTAGTCATCTCGCTGGGCACCTCAGGTACGGTGTTCGCCGTGACCGATGCTCCGTCGGCAGATGCCTCCGGTCTGGTGGCCGGCTTCGCCGATGCCACCGGCAACTACCTACCCTTGGTTTGTACGCTCAACGCCACCCGCATCTTCGATGCCACCGCCAAGCTATTGCGGATAACGCTGGAGGAGGTCAACGACCTCGCCCTGACCGCCAATCCCGGCTCGGACGGACTCACCTTGCTGCCGTACTTTGACGGCGAGCGCACCCCCAACCTGCCAGAGGCCACAGGTTCCTTGCATGGAATTACCCGCGCCAACTACACCGCGGCAAATTTGGCCCGCAGTGCCGTGGAGGCTGTGATCTGCTCACTGGCCGACGGTCTGCATGCTCTAGAAGCCCAGGGGGTGCGCGCACAGCGCATCATCCTGATCGGTGGTGGCGCACAGTCCCGAGCCGTGCAACAGATCGCTTCGCAGATCTTAGGACTACCCATCATGGTGCCGACCCCGGGCGAATATGTGGCAGATGGCGCCGCGCGCCAAGCCGCCGGCGTGCTGGCCGGCGAATTCCCAAAGTGGAGCCAGGACACCATCCAGGTGCCGGCATTAGAGCCAACCCCGCAGGTACTTGAACGCTATCGTGCACTAGTTTCCAGCCAGTGGCTGAAGAAGTAGGAATTGGCCGTGAAATTGCGTGAACAGGAACTGAACTGGGCCGGAAATCTTGCATACCGGGCCAAAGAACTGCTTTACCCCACCAGCCTTGAACAATTGCGGGACCTGGTGTGTGCAGCACAATCCGTGAAGGTTTTGGGCTCGCGCCATTCATTCAATGACATCGCCGATACCGGGGAGCTGATGATCTCTCTGGCCAAGATGCCAGCAGAAATAACCATTGACCCGCAAGCTATGTCCGTGCGCGTCAGTGCCGGCATCACCTACGGACAGCTAGCCGACGTATTGCAGGAAGCCGGTTTTGCCCTGCACAATCTCGCTTCACTGCCACATATCTCGGTGGCTGGCGCGGTATCTACCGGCACCCACGGTTCCGGCGAAACTCATGGCAACCTCGCCACCGCTGTCAGTGCAGTAGAACTGGTACTGTCCGATGGTTCGCTGATGACCGTGCAGCGTGGCGACGAAGATTTCAACGGCATGGTTGTCGGCTTAGGTTCACTGGGAGTTTTGACTCACCTCACCTTGGATATCCTGCCAAGCTTTGAAGTGCGCCAGACCGTCTTTGAAGGTTTGTCATGGAACAAGGTACTCAAGGACTTTTCTGCCATCCAAGCCTCCGCCTACAGTGTCAGCTTGTTCACCGACTGGAGCGGCGACCAGGTAGGACAGACCTGGCTCAAACGCCGCGTGGGCGACGCGCTGGTTGACGATATTGATCAAGGCAAATTCGATGGCCAGCCAGCTATTGCTGCAGTGCATCCGCTACCCGGAGCAGACGGCACGATCTGCAGCGTTCAGTTAGGTGAGTCAGGGCCTTGGTCGGACCGACTAGCCCATTTCCGCATGGACTTTATGCCCAGTGCCGGAGCTGAACTACAGAGCGAATATTTGGTTCCGCGCGAACACGCGGTGGCAGCCATTCAAGCAATTCGCAAGCTCTCACCGGTCATCACTCCCCTGCTGCTGATCTCCGAGGTGCGTGCAATTGCCGCAGACGAGCTATGGCTCAGTGGAAACTACGACCGCGACGGCATCGCCCTGCACTTTACCTGGAAGCCGCAGCAGGAAGCTGTCGAGGCGATCCTTCCACAGCTCGAAAAAGTTCTGGCACCGTTTGCTGCCCGACCGCACTGGGGCAAGCTCTTTGCCGCCCAAGTTCCCGAGCTTGGCGGTCTGTACCCGAAGTTTAATGACTTCATCGCGCTGGCTGACCGGCTAGATCCTGCGGGCAAATTCCGTAACGACTACCTGCGTCGCACGGTGTTCGGGGCCTAAGCGCACACGTGTTTTGCCCAGCTCTTGGAAGTGACTCACGTGAGCCCTTGGGCAGGCTTAGCGGTTTTACTTAGATCCATCCACGTTCTTCGGCGAGCAACACCGCTTGTTGGCGGGTAGCCACGTTCAACTTCGCCAGAATTGCGGAGATGTAATTGCGTACGGTTCCGGCAGCTAGGTTGAGCGCCCGAGCTATCTGAACCGTGGATTCACCACGTCGACCAGCACGCAGCACGTCCAGCTCTCGCTCGGTCAGCGGGCTCCGCTCCTCGCTGAGCGCATCGGCGGCAATCTCGGGGTCTATGTAACGTGCCCCTGCCGCGACTCGGCGGATGACCTCGGCTACCTCGTTGGCACTGCGAGACTTGGGCAAGAACCCTAAGACCCCAGATGCCAGGGCTCTGCGCAGCACTCCAGGACGGGCATGTCTGGTCACCACAACACAACGTGTGGCGCTGCCCGTACTACGCAGCCGGTCAGCCACCTGAACACCGTCAAGTTCTGGCATCTCCAAATCGAGCAAGCAGATATCGGGTTGCAGTTTTCCTGCCATGATGACGGCCTGCGCACCGTCGGCGCATTCCGCCACGACCTCGATGTCATCTTCTAAACGCAGCAGTGCTGCCAGCGCCGAACGAATCATTGCCTCATCATCAGCAATCAATACTCGGATCATTACCGCTCTTCCTTAATGCTCGTCGCTGGCACCAGAACCACAATCGAGAAATCATGTTTTCCGCGGTGCACCTCAACAGAGCCATCGGCCTCTGCCGCACGGCGAATAATCCCTTGTAACCCAGATCCATCAACGCTGTGCGCATTCTCCGCGGCACGGTCGTTAGTGATTTCGTAGCGCCACTGGGCGCCCTCGCGCTCTAACGACAGGTGTGCGCGCAGCCCCGCACCGTGACGCAGAACGTTCGTTGTTGTTTCACGAATAATCGGCCCAAGAATGTTGGCGGGCGCCAGATTCACTTCCTCTGACACCGTGGCATGAACCGAGATCCCAGCTGCCCGGAGAATATCAACGGCATTATCTACCTCATCGCGAAGCGGTACTCCGCGAAAGCGCATGGCTAGATCGCGTGTGCCTTGTTGCGCCTCGGCGACACTGGATCTGGCTAACCGTAGCTGTTTCAGTGCCGCCTCTGGATCACGTGTTAATAGACGCTCGGAAAGTTCAAGCTGTAACGCGATCACCTGCAGATGATGGCCCTGCAGGTCATGGACGTCGGTCGCCACGCGCAATCGCTCTTGGGTGGCCCCTAACCGTGATTCTGCCGCTCGGGCACGGTCTAGTGTGGCAAGCACATCCCACCACCACAGCGAGCTGACGGTGATGGCCGGCAATAAAATGGTCAAAAATCCCAGCGCCCACCAGCTCTCTGCGACCTTCCCATCGGCAGAAGTCACCGAACGCAGGTCAATGAACCACAGGCCGCCAAGCAAAACCAGGGCGGCGATGACCAACCGCAGGCGTACGCCACGAGGCCAATTGAGCAGCATCAGTGATTGCACGATTGGCAACACCGCCATCACCCAGAGCCCGCTGATCAGGCCTGCGCTGACCGCAAATGCCACGCTGACGCACAGCGGAAGAAGGATGTTACGCCATTGCGCTGCGACTCCCACCGTCTCATCTCGACGCCGGTACAGCACCAGTAAGGGCACGGTTGCCACACACCACGCCAGCCCACCGATCGCCATGGTCAACACGGAGGCGGGGCTCTTGCCCAAGTTGTTCTGCGCGCCGATCCACAAGAGCAGGATCATTAGCTGAAATATCAGCAAGGCAGCCACTGTGTACCACCAAGTGGCGGTAATTCCCGTGCTCAGCCTGCGCGAACCGAGGGATCTGGGTCCGAAGTTCTCAGTCGGATCGGCAGGTAAAGAAGCACTCATTTATTCAGTATACGGGGATGACAAATGTCATTACCTGAACATGTAAAACTCCCTGTCACAAGTGACATTTAGGCACTTACCCAGGCGCCTGAAACGCGATGAAATTGTATTACACCGACACCCGGTGAATCACGACAGGAGCAATCATGAACCTCATCGAATCCTTCCAAAATCTCATCTCTCAGGTCCCCGAGATCGCGCAACCGTTGATCGTGGCACTAGCCGGCGCGGTACCCTTCGTTGAAGGCGAAGGAGCTGCAACCGTCGGTATTCTTGGCGGTATCAATCCGCTGGTCGCCGCCATCGCCGCCATCATCGGCAACTTCGTCTGTGTGGCAATGTTGGTGTTGCTAGGCTCCGGAGCTCACTCGGCACTGTCCAACCGCAAGCGAGCAAAGAACCTCGTCGGGGCACACGGTGCAGATCACACCGATGCTCAGCAGTTGAGTGAGAACCTTGAGTCCGGGCTCACCGAGGGAAGTGAGCGCAAGTCCAACCGCCGAATCAAATTCCAGCGCGCATTCGAACGCTACGGAGTTCCAGGGGTCAGCCTGCTCGGCCCACTGTTGCTACCAACTCACTTCACCGCCACCATGCTCGCCGCCATTGGCATCAACAAGACACGAATTCTCATCTGGCAGGCAATAGCCATCATCAGCTGGACCACGGCAATGTCCATCTTTATTGCCAGCGTTGTCCGCGTCACTGCTTAGCGCAATACGGATAAATACTACGCAGACTTACCTAGCCGGATCAGTACACGCAGGTAGTCAGTGCTGCTACGTCTAGACTAGAAGCCATGGCATTAACTCAGCTGACCGTCGTGGATACCGCGGTCGATATCCTGCAGCAGTTCGGGTTAGCTGACCTGTCTATGCGTCGCTTGGCCAAAGAACTCGAAGTACAGGTTGGCGCACTGTACTGGCATGTGAAAAACAAACAGGAGCTGTTGGCAGCCGTTGCTGCCAAGCTGTTGAACACCGAGCAACTACGTGTCATCCCAGAAAATTTTGCAACACCCGCCGACGCGGTTTTGCAGCTATGTCGCAAGCTATACCTGGCGCTACTGCCCATTCAGGACAGTCCCGAGGTAGTCGAGGTAGCCAGTGCCCTACAGGTTGAGCAACTCAACCCAGTACTACAGCTACGCGAGCTACTTCAATTAGCTGGTTTGTCTGTGGAAGAATCCCGTTTTGGTCAGCAACTGCTGCTTAACCACATTTTGGGTTCGGTGGCCTACCGGCAGAACCTCGTGCAGTTGGACGTTGATACACCACAAAGTGATGGTTTTGATTGGGGACTGCAGCGAGCAGTTTCCGGACTCTTCTCACGTCCCTAATCCCGCGGGCACCTGCTAGCTAAGTTGCCCACCCGAGGCATCCAAATAGCACGAGGCACACAGTGACTCGTACCAAACATCTTCCCCATCGATGGCTACCTGGTCGCCGTCAAAAACAACCTGATCGCCCACCCGGCGAGTGTTAAACATTGCTTTGCGCCCGCAACGGCAAATGGTTTTGAGCTCTTCCAAGGAGTGCGCAAGCTCCATGAGTCGCGCGGATCCGGGGAAAGCATGGGTTTTAAAGTCGGTGCGGATTCCGTAGGCAAGAACCGGTACGTTGTCGAGCACGGCAATTCGCAACAGGTCATCAACCTGCTCACGGGTCAAGAACTGGGCCTCGTCGACAAGCAGGCAAGCGACCGGGGGCGAATCAACATGAGTGAGAATGGCTTCGGGATCCTCACCGGAAGCTATCGCAGCGAACTGCTGACGCACATTACCTTGCGGGCTGATCACGAAGTCGACCTCGCGTTCAAGCCCTAATCGGGAAACTATCGAGGCTTCACCCTTAGTGTCGACTCCGGGCTTGGCCAATAAGATCCGCTGGCCGCGTTCCTCATAGTTGAAGGCAGCCTGCAATAAGCTCGTTGATTTGCCCGAGTTCATTGCCCCATATCGGAAATACAGCTTGGCCACCATTGCTCCTCGAATGTTGCTGTGCCTGCTATCTGGCAGGCCCTTAACGATCTTAGTGCCCGCAGCAGAGTTCTCCAGTGAACTAGCGCCGCGGGCCTCGGTTTGCCCCGGTTAGGCCGAAGGTTGCTTCTTGCCGGCAAAGACCAACTTGTAAAGCACCGACATGACGATGACGAACGGCACTCCGAAGATCAACGTGTACTTAAATTCCGGGACGAAGAACGAGGTCACCAGCAGTCCTGCCAGTAATAGTGCACCAAATAGTGAGGCCGCGGGGTATCCGGGCAGCTTGTACTCCAAGACCGCCTGCTCCCGGCTCACCTTGCGCCGGAAGGCCACGTGGGTCACCAAGATCATGAACCAGGTAGCCAAGGCTCCGAAGGTAGCCAGCGACATCATGATGCCAAATCCGCCTTCTGGAACCATGGCGTAGACCAGTGCAGCCACGGCAATGCCGCCGGCAGACATCCACACCGCGTGAATCGGGGCACCGTTACTGCTGGTCTTGTGGGCTAAACGTGGCGCGTGACCGGAGTCAGCCAATGAGTGCAACATGCGAGTCGCGGCATAGAGCTGAGCGTTCATCGCCGACAGTGCGGCAATGATCAGCACGAAGTTCAGCACCGAGTCGGCAAAGGGAATACCCACCTGAGACATGACGGTGACAAACGGAGAACCTCCGGAAATGAGTTCGCTGGTGGGTGCCACCGCGAGGATCAACGCCATGGTGAATACATAGAAGAGTAGTAGGCGCAGGAAGGAAACTTTGAAGGCCTTGCGCACCGCAATTTTTGGGTTGCGGGCCTCGGCCGCGGCAATCGAGATGGCTTCGATGCCCATGTAGGAGAAGATTGCCACGATCACCGCACTCCACATACCGGAGAGCCCATTTGCGAAGAATCCGCCCTCGGCGGTGTAGTTCTGGAACCCGAATTGGTCAGTGGAATCATGGAATACCAGCCACAGGGCAATGATGATGAAGGCAACCACGGCGAAGACCTTAATCGCGGAGAACCAGTATTCGGTGGTGCCGAAGGTTTTAACGCTGGCAAAGTTCACTGCGAGCAGCACGACGGAGAAGAGGATCACCCAGAGCAGTCCGGGAATTTCTGGGAACCAGTACTGCATGTATTCGCCCACGGCGCTGACCTCGGTACCCACCGCGAAGATTAGCGCGGACCAGTAAAGGTATTTGGTCAGGTATCCGGCGAACCGTCCTAGGTAGCGTTCGGCGTACACGCCGAACGAACCAGCCACCGGCTGCTTAACCGTCATTTCGGCGAGAGCTCCCATGACCAGCAGTGCCACGACGCCACCAATCAGGTAGCTAACGATCACCGATGGTCCTGCCATGGAGATGGCCAGCTTACTGCCGGCAAACAGTCCCGTGCCGATTGCGCTGCCCAGCGCGATCATCGACATCTGGGCCGGTGTTAATGACTTCTTTAGACCCGACCCGGATTCAGTGACATGTACCGGTTGCTTGCCCAACGATGCTCCCTTAGACCTATGCGAACAGCGCGACATCGATGGATGCCGCGCTGTTATTAAGGGTACTCTGGCGTAAATTCGCTGAATTCTCGGGTTATAGGCCCGAAGGTCAGTGAATTTTGCGCTATGTCACGGCATTTCGTACGGCAAACTCCTCGCGCTGCCATGCCCCAGTGTGCAGAACTTCACGCAGGATCTCTACCGCATCCCAGATATCGGTGCGGCTTAGGTAGAGCGGCGTAACCCCAAAACGCAAAACCTCAGGCTCGCGATAGTCGCCGATGACCCCTCTTGAAATGAGCGCAGCGATAATTTCGTAGCCGTTGAGATGGCTGAAACTGACGTGGCTTCCGCGGCGGGCATGGTCTCGTGGGGTGATCAGTTCTAGCCCGTACCCGGCACAGCGGGTTTCAACAAGTTCGATAAACAAGTCCGTCAGTTCTAGCGAGTTCGCGCGGACCTTGACCATCTCCGCTTCAACACTGATATCTAGACCAACTTCAATCATGGCCATCGAGGTTACCGGCTGGGTGCCGCACATGAAGCGACGCACGTCATTGGCCGGTGTGTAACTCTCCGCCATGGCGAAAGGCGCCTGGTGGGACCACCAGCCGGACAGCGGCTGCCAAAAACGTTCGTGATGGCGCGCGTTGACCCAAATGAATGCCGGGGATCCGGGGCCACCGTTGAGGTATTTATAGGTGCAACCGACCGCGTAGTCAGCGTTAGCGGCGTTCAGATCAACGGGCACTGCACCGGCAGCATGCGCCAGATCCCAAATCGCCAACCCGCCGGCTTGGTGAACTGCCTCGGTAATAGCAGCCATATCCCACATGGCACCGGTTCGATAGTTCACGTGCGACAGGGATACGAGCGCGGTGTCGTCTCCTAAGGCTGCAAGCAGCTCTGTTTCGCTATCAATCAGTTTCACTTCGTAGCTGACGCCGGTTTCAGCGCCGACAGAGTTAAGCAGGTCTGCCAGGCCCTCTGCGATGTAAATGTCTGTAGGGAAGTTGTCGCGTTCGGTGATCAGCACCCGGCGGTCTGGGCCGTCAACCTGCTGAATGCGAAGTGCCGAGGCTAAAGCCTTAAAGAGGTTAAGGCTGGTGGTGTCGGTGACCACGGTTTCACCCGGATTTGCGCCCAGCAGCTGGCCCAGCTTGTCGCCTAAACGCGTAGGAAGTTCAAACCAACCGGCATCGTTCCACGAGCGGATGAGGCCCTGACCCCATTGTTGGGTGACGACTTGTGCGGCACACTCGGCCGCTCCATGCGGTAACGCCCCGAGAGAGTTTCCATCTAAGTAGATGACGCCTTCGGGGAGTTGAAAGCGCTCGCGGAACCGGATCAGCGGATCGTTGGCATCTAGCTGCGCTAGGGAAGCTCTGCTCAGTTCAGTTTGCACGGTTTCTCAGTTCTTCTAGGAATACTTCTTATCTCTTATCGTAGAATCAGTGACGAAATACTTCGATCGATTTCGAAGAATAGCCAAGAAATGAGAAATATTTTCGTGAAAAGTTCACTTTGGTCGGTCCAGGGCGAAACGGTACCGCATCCTATTCGCGTCGATGAGATCGACTTGGCGATTCTTTCCGAACTTCGAACCGACGCTCGCATTGCCAATAATGTGCTCGCGGCCAAGATTGGACTGGCGCCTTCGACCTGTTTGGGTCGAGTCAAGGCGTTGCACCGCGCCGGGGTGATCCGCGGATACACCACGCTTATCGACGAAGAGCTTCTTGGTGTCACCGTCAACGCCATGATCTCAGTGGTGGTTGCTCCGGCGGCACGTGACCGGCTACTTTCCTCCGCACGGACCCTGCAAGAGCTAGCAGAAGTCAAAGATGTTTTTGTGCTCGGCGGTACACCGGATCTCCTAGTGCGAGTTGCCTCCCGCAGCATTGATGACCTGCGCACCTTCGTAGCGACGCATCTTGGCGCTAACCGAGCTTTCTCTTCCACACAGACGGCAATCATCTTTGAACATTTGAGCTAACTCCTGGCCAGTGCCGCGCTAAGACGCGCAGGGCCGTGTTCTCTCATCTTCGTCTCATTTGTCTCGGACACAATGGTGGTATGGGTTTGGAAACGTTGCGTCGTATCGCACTTCTGGTCATCGTGATCGTGGTGGTGCTCTTGGGAATTCTAGGCATCCGGCAGGTTGTCGCGGATCCTGCAGATAAAGACTTAGGAAACGGCTTCATTATCCAGGACACTCGTCCCTCTCCTTCGGGCGGTGAGCCAGGTGTCCCCTCACCGTCAACCACCCCTTCGACACCCCCGTCGGAGCAACCCTCAAAAACTTCGAAACCGACTCAAAGCCCGAAAACTAGTGCGCCTCCGGTGAAAAAATCGCCTACGGCCAAGCCGAGCAAGGCCCCTACGGTCAAACCAAAACCGAGCAAAAAACCAGTCGTCCCCCTGCCACCATCGGCAAATAGCTACGATGATGACGACGACGATGATGATGACGACCTAGAGGACGATGATGACGACTAAACGCTCATGGTCCATCCGTGCCCGGGTACTCACCGGAATGCTGCTGGTTGTGGGACTAGCGTTACTCTCTGCGGGGGCCGCCAGTTTCGCGGTTCAACGTCATGAATTGAACGAGCGCATCGATGACTCGTTATCTCGCACCGTGCAGGAGTTTGGGGTGCTCACCGATACCGGGGTGGATCCGCGTACGCTGAAACGCTTTGAAAAAGCCGAAGATCTGCTCTACACCGCCATGCAACGCACCTTGCCTTCCCGGCATCAAGGCATGCTGGGATTAGCCGATGGCGACGTCCGCTGGACCGCACCCGAAATAGTGGAATTAAGACTCGAAGATGACCCTGAATTTCTCCAGTGGGCGCAACAGAGCAAAACAGATAGCCATATCCACCTTGGCACCGTCACCACCGAAATCACTACCTATCGGGCGGTGGTAGTTCCCGTGCAGCTTCCGGAAGACCCCAATTCGAGCGCCTTCGTGCTCGCCTATGATTATCATGCCGAAGCCCGCGCCAATGACCGTAATATCTCGATATTTACGGCCGTAGGGTTCCTCGTCATGGCGCTGGCGGCCGGCGCCTCTTGGCTGGTGGTCAACCGGACACTGGAACCGATCCGGCGGCTGCAAACCACCGCACACCAGATCTCGGAAAGTGACTTGTCTCGGCGTATTGAAGTCACCGGAAACGATGAATTTGCCGAGCTGACGGTGACCATCAATGAGATGCTCGACCGTTTAGAAGACTCACTGAAGTCACAACGACAGCTACTGGACGATGTTGGTCATGAGCTGCGTACACCGGTAACCATCGTCAGTGGACATCTTGAACTAATGGATGAAAATGATCCAGAAGACGTCGTGCAGAGCAAAGAAATCGCCTTGGACGAGATGAGTCGCATGTCCCTACTCATTAATGACTTGGTAATGCTCGCTAAATCAAACCGGGCTGACTTCATCCAGCCAGCACCCACCCAAGTGGGAGCTTTGCTAGATGAAATTTTGGACAAAGCTCGTGCCTTGGGTGACCGGCACTGGCGCATAGATTACCGCTGTGAATCTACCGTCACCCTCGACCAGACGCGCATTACCCAGGCGATGTTACAGCTCTGCGCTAACGCCGTGAAATTTTCTTCCGCTGGCACTCGCATCGGTTTGGGCAACGAAATACTCAGAGACGGACACGGTGAGACCTTGTTACGTTGGTGGGTCTCAGATAACGGAGTAGGAATCCAGCCCGAAGATATCGAACGAATCTTTGAGCGCTTTGGGCGTGGAAAGAACTCGGTACGCTCGGACGGTTCCGGTCTGGGGTTAAACATTGTTTCGGCTATAGCCACGTCCCACGGCGGTAGCGTCTGGGTAGATGCTGAGCCCGGGAAGGGCTCCACATTCTATATCGATATCCCACTGACAAAACGAGGTACCGAAGTATGAGTCGTATCCTGATCATTGAAGATGAGCCACGCATTAGTTCATTTGTTGCCAAGGGCCTGCGCGCAGCGGGACTGACTTCTGCAGTGGCCGGTACAGGGCGTGACGGATTTGATTTGGCCCGCGACGGCGACTTTGAGCTGATCATCTTGGATCTTGGGCTACCCGATGAAGACGGTTTCTCGGTGCTCCGACGTATGCGTGCGGCACATATTGATTCACCCGTCATCATTTTGACCGCGCGTGGCAGCGTTGAAGATACCGTCACCGGCCTGCAAAATGGCGCCGATGACTATATGGCCAAGCCTTTCCATTTTGACGAATTACTAGCCCGCGTGAGGTTACGTCTGCGCACAGAAGATAGCGCGAGCGAAACCTCGGTGCTCAGTCACGAGGATCTAGAAATGGATTTGTTGCGACGCCGGGTTCTCGTGGCAGAAAAGGAAATTGAACTCTCAGCCCGCGAATTTGCGCTGGCCGAAGCTTTCCTGCGCAACCCAGGGCAGGTGCTCAGCCGCGAACAACTGCTCTCCAGAGTGTGGGGTTACGACTTTGATCCTGGCTCAAATGTGGTGGACGTGTATGTGCGCTACCTACGAAACAAGCTTGGTGGGGAACGCTTCGAAACCGTTCGAGGTGTGGGCTATCGCCTAGCTAGCACGCGTTAAGCAAGCATTTCCCCGAGATATTCTCGGGGAAATGCTTGCTTAGAAGATCTAACTACGAACCATCGCCCGGGGGCGCGTCAGGCGTGACACCGGTCCACGGCGTGTTCCGAAGCGTTGAGCCAAGAGTCGGCTCCAGCGGTTGGCTGGGAGCTGAGGATGTAGCAATGCAATCCCGATACAGTACTTGGACATGCTGACCTCACGAATACCGAGTTCAGCAAGCGCCCGGTCGGAGACCCCACGGCCGTCTGCAGATTTGGTTTCCACCACTATCAGGTCCGGTCCTGCGATCTGTTTCTCGTCGTTTGCGTAGTTCAATTCCACGTCACAGGTGACTCGTTCACCGTCAATGGGATTCACGAATGTCGCTCGGGTGTAGGTGCTATCAAGGACCGCTGACAACGATGGCGCTTCTTCGCCATATTCGCTAGCCAATACCTGGTCAAGGAATTCACGATTCTCTTCACTGAGTTCACCGGCTTGCTCAGGGGCTTGTTCCACACGGTGTTTCACCGTTGCCCCGCGGAGTCCTTTAGTTTTAATCTCAAACATCGATAGTCCGGTATCCGCGTATGTGCGGGAGCGGACCTTGTAGCGTCGGCGACGTCCTTGGCGGTGGGCACGATACTGTTCAAAATCCTCGGTGTCGAAGTACACAGACTCATAACGAAAGGTACGTAGTCCGTCGATTTCCATGATTTTAAATTGGTCCCCCAGCCGTTCAGTCAACGCAGTGAACTCTTCTGGCGTCAGCAAAAATTTACGATCCACACGAGTTTGCAATGCGGCTTCCGAGATCACCTCGGCTAATCCGATGGGTGCTCGATCTACGACAGCAACTTCTAAAGCCTCACGCGATAGCGAAGTCATCGCTTGCGCGGTCATTTGGACCACGACTCCTGTTTGGCCTCAGTTGCCGAAGTTGTCGAGGTTTTTGCTAGCTCGTAAGTGCCGCCGAGCTCTACCGGCTGCTGTGGTTTGCTGTGCTTATTGGTCCGGAAGCGGACATCCACAATGGTCAGGTCACGGACCATATCCAGTTCAACAACCACGGTGCGCAGCACCTTCGCGTTGAGCAGATCTTCTAGCGCAGCTACCAAATCTGGTTTCTGCGCATAGGCTTTCTCTAAAGTCACCGTCTGGCGTTCGGTGCGCGGTGCAAAACTTGGGTGGTCTGCCACGTACATTACGAGCACCAAGGCGGCGGTAGCCGACGGCGCCAACCAAGCCGGGTCCGGGTGCAGTCCATTAACCAGACCAATGGCAAGAGAAATGAAGTAGTAAGCGACTTCTTCCTGCGTCAAAGTATCGGAACGTAGTCGAATAATCGACAAAATACCGAAGAGACCCAGCCCAAGCCCCATCCCCGCTCCACTGCCTGAAAGCAACATGGTGACCGCAAAAATACCCATGCTCAGCGCAACGTAGGCCAATACCAAATCACGCCTGAAGTGCCTGCGAAAATACACGAAGTAGACCAAGATGGTGATGCCGACGATGTTTGAACCTAGAGCCAGCCAGAATGAAAGCACGGTGGACTCCCTTCATTGTGATGAGGTGATGATTTGTTCTCTCAAGTGAACTCTAGGTAAACAATATGAAACTAAAAGTAGAACTTCATGAGAACACCCTCATTTTTCAATCATCGGCGCTGAATGGTCCGAACACTGACGTTAATGGTCAAGTCTCAGCGAGACACAGATTGGTTGGGTATCTAAGCTCGACCCGTTGGAGGCCCTGAACGACGAAAAGTCTTGAGGTTTGGAGTGTCTACGGCGTAAAGCTCTTTGGGTCGCATGCTTTTTGGGCAAAAAGATGCGGACGAAAACTTGTAAGTTTTCGTCCGCATCTTTTGTTAGTTGTTACTCGGCTTCGATAGCTGCCTTAGCGCTGGAATCCGAATCGTTGAGGAACTTCTCAATACGATCCACTTCTTCGCTCTCGCCAATCGCTGCGGCCGCACGGCCCAACGCGTAAAGCGAACGCAAGAATCCGCGGTTTGGCTCATGGCGCCAAGGCACTGGGCCCTGTCCGCGCCATCCAGCCTTACGCAGCGAATCCAGGCCACGGTGATAACCCACGCGAGCGAACGCGTAAGAATCCACGGTGCGGCCTTCGCCATGTGCCTCGTTGGCGAGCAGAGCCCAGACCAGCGATGACGATGGGAACTTAGCTGCCAAGTCGATAGCTTCGTCTCCGGCGTCCAAACGCGCAAGCACGTCGGTTTCTTCCGGCAACAGTGTTTCTGGAATCCCCAGTAGATTCTCGCCGACCATATTTACTTCAGCGACTTTCCGGCGGAGCCTAGCTGGCGCGCTGCTTCGACGATGCGAGCAGCCATGGACTCTTCAGCCTTGGCACCCCAAACACGAGGATCATAGGTCTTCTTGTTGCCAACTTCGCCGTCAACCTTCAGCACGCCGTCGTAGTTAGCGAGCATGTGGCCGGCAACTGGGCGGGTGAACGCGTACTGAGTGTCGGTATCAATGTTCATCTTGATCACGCCGTAGGAAACAGCATCTGCAATTTCCTGCTGGGAGGAGCCCGAGCCACCGTGGAAGACTAGGTCGAAGGGGTTAGCCTTGCCCAGCTTCGTACCGATCTGAGCCTGAATGTCCTTCAGGATCTCTGGGCGGAGCTTCACGCCACCTGGCTTATACACGCCATGCACGTTACCGAAGGTCAGAGCCGTGATGTAACGACCCTTTTCACCGGTACCCAAGGCCTCGATGGTCGCCATGGCGTCTTCAACGGTGGTGTACAACTTATCGTTGATTTCGTTTTCTACGCCGTCTTCTTCGCCACCTACGGTGCCGATTTCAACTTCGAGGATCTGCTTGGCGGCAGCGGTGCGTGGTAGCAGTTCTGCTGCGATGCGCAGGTTTTCTTCTAGAGTCTCTGCCGAGCCGTCCCACATGTGGGAGTTGAAGAAAGGATCGCGACCAGCGGCGACCTCTGCTTCAGAGGCAGCAAGCAGTGGCAAAACAAAGCTGTCCAGCTTGTCCGCTGGGCAGTGGTCGGTGTGCAGCGCAATATTCACGCCGTAGCTCTTAGCTACCTGACGTGCAAAGGCTGCAAAGCCGAGCGAGCCGGTGACCATGTCCTTGACGGAGGCGCCGGACCAGTAGGCTGCGCCACCGGTGGAAACCTGGATGATGCCATCTGACTCAGCTTCTGCGAAGCCGCGGATTGCGGCATTCAGGGTCTGCGAGCTGGTGACGTTGACCGCCGGGAAGGCGTAACCGCCAGCCTTGGCGGCATCGATCATTGCATTGTACTTATCGGGGGTTGCGATAGGCATGCTTCACTCCTTGTGATTAGCGAGGGTGGACGCGTCGCCGTTGACGGCGTTTCTCACTCCATCCTATCGGCAGCAAGCCCTGACGTGGCATAGATCTCTGAACGTGACACGGGTTGCCATCGATTTAACGAACAAACCGCGGATGTTACCCGGCTTAAAAACCGGTTAACACCCGCGGCATGCGCTTACTTGCTATTTACTTTCAGGCTCCGGGGCCTGCACATTACTGCTTGCTGATCCAGACTGCTTTGGCACTTCAGGGCTCTTAGACCCACTGGATTTCGAATCTGATGGCGGTGCTACTGGAGTCTCAGGGGTTGTCTCCTCCGACTCAGGTGCCGAAGGTACAGGCGCTTCCGTCTTCGGTGTCGAAGGCTTCGGCGTCGGTGTATCGGTACCGTCCGTTGGCGATTCAGTGCCTTCCGGCGGCGAAGGATCCTTAGTGCCATCGGTTGGTGACGGAGTTTTTGAGTCAGTCGGCGATGGCGACTTGCTATCGGTAGGCGATGGCGTATTGGAATCGCTCGGCGACGGAGACTTAGGCTCAGTCGGCGACGGCGAGTGCGAATCGCTGGGCTTTGGTTTAGGTTTAGGCTTCGGCACCACTGGGGTGTCGTTCTCCGGTACCACCACATCAGGGTTTGCGCCCTGGTCACGATTTGGAGCCTGCGACTGTGGACCGTTTGAACCGTTACCCTTTGGCGCACTGTTCGAGTTGACCGTCAGACGAGTCGAATCGATCATTGCGTTTGGCTGTCCAGAAATATTTGGAAGGTAGTTACGTGGATCGTGCCAACGTCCATCAACGATAACCTCGAAGTGCACATGGCAACCGGTCGAGTTTCCGGTAGTACCGGCGAGCGCGATCAGTTCACCCTGCTTGACCTCTTGGCCAATCTTGGCGACTAGCTTTGAGTTGTGGCTGTAGCCGGTTTGCACGTTGTTTCCATGATCAATGGTCACGCGCATACCCGAGTGCCCATGCCAACCGGAGACAATAACCCGTCCGGCTTCACTGGCGTAAACAGGAGAACCGCAAGAAATTGGGTAGTCCTGACCGATGTGGATCTGATTTCCGGCACCGGTAGGGTTGCTGCGCCAGCCGTAAGGACTGGAGATGCGGCGGGTAGGAACCGGGTGCATTAGCTGCAGACCACCAGGTAGCTGGCCAATGGTGCCTACGGCTCCTGCCAACAAGGCCGTCTCGGTTTCGGATTCAGCTTCTTCGGAAGATTCCGCTGCTCCCTCAACCATGCCTAGCGGGCGACCATCAATGGCAAGTGCATGTCCTGATCCGCCGAAAGCGTTCAGTGGTGCATCTTGGCTGACATAAACCGAATTGCTGAAATTTGCTTGTTCGGCGTCTGCATCAATTGCAATGGGCATATTGCCCTGACGGTTATCTGCTGTCTGCGCAACGATAGGAATTGCGAGCGCTCCGGTGAGGCCTATAGCGGCCACCACAGAGGTAGCCCATACGACCAGACGTTTCCTTTTTCGGGGTAATCCGATAAGTAGTAAGTCGTGGTTTACCTGATGTCGCCGTTTCACTACAAGCCGCTCCCAGATCACGAATGCATAACCAAGGCCTAGCCTAAGCTGAATTCGGCAACTAATCCAGATACTTGAGTAAACTTCTGCTTAAAAATCAGATGTTTGGACTTTTGTTAACCTATGTGTTGCCCAAAGACGTGCCGGCGAACCCATGCGTGCATAGCTATCCCAGCTGCTGAAGCGGCATTTATCGAACGAGTTGAACCGAACTGCTCTATTGAAAGTGTGTCTTTAGCTGCCGCGTGCACCTCGGGGCTAAGCCCAGGACCTTCTTGACCGAAGACCAGAACGCAGTTTCGCGGGAGATCATAGGTTTCTAATGGGACAGAGTCAGGGAAGATATCAATCCCGATAATTGTCAGTCCTTCGCCCTCGGCCCAGGTCACAAATTCATCCACGGTTGCATGGTGGCGTACGTGTTGGTAACGATCGGTGACCATCGCTCCGCGACGGTTCCAGCGTCGACGGCCAATAATATGCACTTCCTTGGCGAGGAATGCGTTAGCCGAGCGCACCACGGTTCCAATGTTCATATCGTGCTGCCAGTTCTCGATAGCGATATGAAAGTCGTGGCGGCGTTCGTCAAGATCTGCAATGATCGCATCCATTGACCAGTACCGGTATTTGTCGGCAACGTTGCGCTTATCGCCTTCGGCCAGTAGCTCCGGGTCGTAGTGCGCCTCGGTGGGTAGCTCTCCTTCCCAGGGGCCGACACCAATAACGTGTGCAGCTGCAGGGTCTACCGTGGGTTCAACAGATTCTTCATTCACCCTTTAAGGGTAGTTGTTCTACGAGGTGTCCACGTTCACGGCGTTCTTGGTGTTTGCTGTGTAGGCTTTAAACATCAGGGAAGTTGATCGATGACGATACGTCCCACCATCACTGCCCAAGGAGGAATAACACCTCGTGACGACCGTAACTCGTGCCGCACGCACTATTCACGACATCAAATGCTGGCTGACCGACATGGACGGCGTATTAGTCCACGAAAATCAGGCTATCAAGGGTGCCGCTGAGCTCATGAAGTACTGGCGCGATAATGACTTGCGCTTCTTGGTGCTGACAAACAACTCCATCTATACCCCTCGCGACCTGCGTGCTCGCCTGTTGGCCTCCGGTTTAGATGTGCCGGAACAGAACATCTGGACCTCAGCACTAGCAACGGCAGAATTCCTTGCCCGCCAGCGTCCCGGTGGACGCGCATTTGTTATCGGTGAGGCCGGGCTGACCACCGCCTTGCATGACGCCGGGTTCATCATGACTGACCAGAAGCCGGATTATGTGGTTCTTGGTGAGACCCGCACCTACTCCTTCGAGGCCATCACCAAAGCAATTCGGTTGATCGAAGGTGGCGCGCGCTTTATCGCCACTAACCCGGATGCAACTGGCCCCTCCGCCGAGGGGCTCTTGCCAGCAACGGGTGCCGTAGCCGCACTCATCACCCGCGCGACCAACCGCGAACCATATGTGGTGGGCAAGCCAAACCCGATGATGTTCCGCTCGGCGCTGAACCGAATCGATGCGCATTCGGAAACCACTGCGATGATCGGTGACCGCATGGATACCGACATCATTGCGGGCATGGAAGCAGGCCTGCTGACCGCACTGGTTCACACCGGCATTACCTCCGCCAGTGACGTTGACACCTTCCCATTCCGTCCGGACCTCCAGTTCTCCTCAGTGGCGAACATTCACGCCGAACTGGTAGCCGATGGTGACAAAGGCTCAACGAAGGAAGCGAAGCCTTCCAAGGCCTAAGCACAAAATCTAAGCCGTATAAGAAACTAATAAATTGACCCTCTGTATCGGGATACTCCGATACAGAGGGTCTTCTTATTCAGTTGACTTTGCAGAATTCGATTCTGCGCCTTGCTACAGGTCCGCCGCTGCTCCAAGCGGTACACCGGTTTAGTTATTTCTACCTCAATGGCGACCTGTAATACGCACGTCATCGATATTTTCGATCTTCTTTCCCTGACTCATACCCGCCTAGGTCTGTACCGCTTCCAAAAAGGTGGTGAAGTTTCATCAAAAATCTTGCTGTCAGGCATGCCCAGGTGTCCCGGCTTAGGAAGCCGGTAAATACTAGCAAGGCCACGTCCTACCCAATGCCAAGGCGTTGGGTAGGACGTGGCCTTCATATTTGGATGGTCACAAGGAAGTATTCTTATTTCACCGTGACCGGGGTATCCATCACTCGACCTTCGGGGACCTCTCGCAAAGGCCCAATAATTCGGAATTCTGCGGCCAGTGGCAGGTCCTCACTGCTGGACCCCACGCGCACGCCAAACACTCCTGGTTCCACCACACGCTGTCCGGATACTCCGGTGAAGGAAGTACGGTCCGCGTGTAGTTCAAATTCCACCCGCTTCGATTCCCCGGCAGCCAACCGGACCTTGGCGAAGCCAGCGAGCCAGAGCCGTGGGCGCACTACTTGTGACACCTTGTCATCAAGATAAAGTTGCACTACTTCAGCACCATCTCGGTCACCACTGTTTGAGACCGTTGCGCTGATGAGAACCGCTGCATCCGAGGAAATCTCGGTGGTTGATAATTCCAGATCTTTGAGCTCAAAGTTCGTGTATGAACTTCCATGCCCAAATGGGTAGAGTGGCCGCGGATCGAGGTTCGATACGCCGTCGTTATTCCAGCCGAGCTGTCCGGTGAGATATGTTCCAGGCTGGCCACCGAGGTGGTCCGGTATCTGCACCGGCAGTTTCCCCGACGGGTTAACCGCGCCACTGAGTACCGATGCGAGAGCCGGTCCGCCTTCAACACCTGGCATAAATGCCTGCACGATAGCCTTCACCTGAGACTCGAACTGTCCTAAGGAATAGGGTCGGCCAGTTACCAGCACCAGTACCGTTGGTGTTCCGGTGGCAAGTACCGCTTCAACTAGCTCGACTTGTTTGCCCGGGAGAGCTAGATCCACCACGTCACAACCTTCGCCGGAAGTGCCCCTGCCAAAGAGTCCCGCCAGATCTCCCACGGTCACTACCGCAATGTCTGCAGCACGGGCTGCTTCTACCGCGGCGTCGATGCCGCTAACATCTGGATGCGTAAAATCGACGCCACGCTCATAGGTGAAGCGGCTATCGTTGAGGTTCGGTTCGCTACGGAGCGCTTCGAGGATAGATTGCATCGCAATTCCATGATCATCATCTGCCGCATACCGTGAATGCACGTGATTCGTAAAGGAATAACAGCCTAGATGAGTGCGCGGTTGGCTGGCCGATGGTCCAATGACGGCTACCGATGCGTGGTTTTTCAAGGGAAGAACTCCCTCGTTTTTCAAGAGCACGATGGACTCTTCAGCCATTTTTCGTGCGTGGGCCCGGTTCTCAGAAGAGTCCAAGTCGACGTCGGACCCAGCCCACTGGCCTTCGGGGGACCACTCGGAATCCAAGAGTCCCAGCTGAGCTTTCTGTGTGAGTACTCGACGTACCGCTTCATCAAGGATGCCTGGCTCTAGTTTTCCTTCGGCAACTGCGCGACCCAGATTACGGAAGGCGTTGGTTTCGGGAAGTTCCACATCCATCCCGGCAGAAAGCGAAATAATTCCGGCATCATTCAAGGTTTCGGCAACCTGATGCATTCCCTGCAAGAAGCTGACCGACCAGTAATCGGAAACGACAGTACCTTCAAAACCCCACCGTTCGCGCAGGATCTGCGTTAATAAGCGATGGCTCGCTGCCGGAGCTTCGCCATCAAGATCCGAGTAGGAATTCATCACCGAATGAACTTTTCCTTCGCGGATGGCTCGTTCGAAGGGTGGAAAGACAACGTCTTCTTGTTCACGTATTCCCATGGAAACCGGCGCGTGATTACGCCCTGCTTTAGATGCTGCGTATCCGGCAAAATGTTTCAACGTCGCATGGACACCACCAGACTGTAGCCCCCGCACATAGGCAGTTCCCAACTCGGCGACCAGGTGTGGGTCCTCGCCCATGGTTTCCTCCACGCGGCCCCATCGGTAGTCCCTGACCACGTCTAAGACCGGAGACAGTCCGAGGTGAACACCCATTTTTTTCATATCTTGGCCAATAAGTTGTGCCATCTTATTCACTAGAGCCGGGTCAAAGCTTGCACCCCAAGCGATCGACGCTGGGTAGCAGGTTGCCGCCATGGTGGTGAACCCGGTCAGGCATTCTTCATGCGCTAAAGCTGGAATACCGAAGCGGTTGGCTGCGGTCACCTCGCGCTGCATCTGTGCCAGCTTGTCGCGTCCTTCTGCCGGGGTCACTGGAAATGATCCGAAGGCCCTAGTGATCTGTCCCAGACCATCCTGAATTTCTTCGGTGAAACTCACCCCATCAACGAAGGTGTCTTCCATGGGTGCAACGTTTCCCTCGCCAGAGTCGTTGTCTTCTTGGGGGCGAATCCAATAGGAACCAAGTTGGCTCACTTTTTCTTCGATGGTCATTTCGCCCATCAGCGCGTCGACTCGTTCTGCGATGGACAGTGCAGCGTTACGCCACGTGCTTTCTGCGATGTTCATTTTGGTCCTTAGTACTGGGCATTAGCCCGAAAAGTGTTTCCGCGAGGCCTTAGCCTTTGACGGCTCCTTGCAGGCCGCTGACAATGCGGCGCTGCATGGCGAGGAAGAAAATCAGCGCGGGGATCATGGCCAAGGTGGTGAAGGCAAAGACTCCTGCGGTATCTGCAGAGTGCTCGGTCGAGAAGTCTGCGACGCCCAACGGAAGGGTGCGCATCTCACCTTGGAGTAGCAACAGCGGGAGCAGGTAGGCATTCCATGAGCCCACGAAGGCAAGTACGCCTACGGTGACCATGCCCGGGCCAGATAGCGGCAATAAGATGCGCCAGAAAAAACCGATGCGACTGGTTCCATCCAGCTGGGCCGCTTCTTCTAGCTCTTGAGGCAACGCCATCAAGAAGGGACGCAGGATGACTACCGTCATCGGTAGTGCGAACGCTGCCTGCGGCAACGCGACGCCCCACCAGGTATTGCCTAGATTCAAATCTCGGGAGATCAGGATAAATAACGGAACGATTGCCACCGTGGCGGGAAAGAGCAGGCCCAGCACGAAGACCATGAAGATCGGTTCGCGGAGCCTGAACTGGTACCGCGCCAATGGGTAGGCCGCCATGATTCCAAAAACCACCACAATCACCGTGGTGAGCACCGCGATCATCGTAGAGTTCAGGGCATACCGCCAGAATTCTGGGTTGTTTAGTACCCCGGTGTAATTGCTCAGTACCCATGGTTCCGGTAGTGCCGCGGGCGCTTGGGCTAGCTGCGCATTCGTACGAAACCCACCAAGTACCCCATAAAGCACCGGCCCTAAAGTAAGTGCTACCACTGCTAGGGAAAGCGCGTACACAAGTACGTTTCCACCATATTTACCCTGAGATTTTTTGGTCTTCATGGCGGGTTTTATTGAGGTTGCTGCAGTGCTCATCGACGCACCTTCTTTCGCTTACGCGAAGTATCGGGCTGAGTATCGCGTTTGAGGATGAACTGCTGATAAGAGACGGCGAGAATCAGCGCAACGATAAACAAGATCACCGATGCAGCCGAAGCGACGCCGAAGTTCTGTCGTTTGGTTCCCTCAGATACGAGGAATGTGGCCATCGTTGTCGTGGAGTTTGCGGGCCCGCCGCCGGTAAGAATCCAGACCATGTCAAAGAGCTGCAAGGAACCGACCATCGAGAGGAAACCCCAGGTGCGCAGGGTTGGCCCCAGCAATGGGATGGTGATCTTGCGTTGGATTTGCCACCATGAGGCTCCATCAATTTGCGCAGCCTCATAGAGTTCATCAGGAACCCCTTGCAGTCCAGCAAGGAACAGAATCACCGCGAGACCTAGGTATTTCCAGGTCAACACGATGAGCACGGTCCACAGCGCCAAATCTGGCGTACCTAGCCAACCTTGCGCAGGACCCTGAATGCCGAGTTTGGCCAATACGGTATCGATCAACCCGTACTGTGGCTGCAAGAGCTGGAACCATACGACGCCGGCGATCACTTCGGACAATACGTAAGGTACGAAGATGATGGTGCGCAGCAACCCTTGAATCTTCATCTTGCGGTTGAGTAACAACGCGATCGCCAACCCCAGCGGCAGCTGGATGATGATCGATCCGGCAATGATGACCAGGTTATGCACTAAAGCGTCGGTGAAGACCTCGTTTTGTAGCACCCTGACGTAGTTCTGCAGGCCGACGAAGTCTACAAGCGGTCCGAATCCTTTCCAGTTGTAGACGGAGAACCGCACCGCTTGAATGATCGGCACCAACATAAACATCGCGATGAGCAACAACGCTGGAGTGACGAAGAACAGGATCTCCAGGTTTTTTCGTTTATCCGCCGGCGCGCGTAGTTTTCGTTTTGGCGATCGGCTCCCACGCTCGGCCGCGGTGTTCCGCGGCCGAGCTTCGGCAGCCGTGCCCTGCCTGGCCGGTACGGTGGCAGAAACGACTTTGACCCCTTCTGTCACCGAGAATCACTTCTCCATATTTGCGGCGTCTTGGCTCTTAGCGACGATGTCTGCTGGTGAGGACTGTCCGGCAAAGAGCAACGCGATTTCGTCATTCATCGCTCCACCAATGGAGGCGCCGAAAGCGGTGTCGAAGTACAGCTGAACGTATGGGGATTCATCGCGGGCCTTGAGCAGCGAGGCGAGGGCCGGATCTGCCACGGAGTCATTGGCCGCCGGGTTAGTAGGCAGTCCCATGTCTAGCTTCGCGAAGCCTTGCTGCACGCTGTCGGAGAGCAGGTACTTGACGAAGTCGACTGCTTCGTCCGGAGCGTCTTGCGAAACACCCCATGCGTCGCCGCCGCCGAGCTGTGCATCCTGCGCTCCGGCACCGCCGTCAATTGTTGGGAATGGGAACCATCCGGTGTCATCGCCCAGACCTTTACCGTCTTCGGTGAGTCCCTGCATAATGCCCGGTTCCCAGTGGCCCGCCAATTCCATGGCTACTCGTTCGGTAGCTAGCAGGCCTGAGGCTGAGGTTGGGCCGGACTGTGCCGGAGTGGAAAGGAATCCGGGATTAAATGGCTCGGCATCAATGACTTTTTTGACATCTTCGCCGGCCTTGACGAAGCACTGGTCATCAAATTCCAGGTTCTTGACCGAGGCGTTGAGTACGTCTTGGGAGCATTCACGAAGTACCGAGTAGTACCAGTAGTGGGCGGCCGGCCACTTATCTCCCGCACCGACCGATACCGGATCAATTCCCGCTGCTTTCAGCTTTTTGACCGCGTCCATCCATTCATCCATGGTCTGTGGTGGGTTAGAAATGCCCGCTTCTTTGAACAGTGCCTTGTTGTACCAGAATCCGGCCAGGCCCACCGAGTATGGCAGCGCGTAGGTTTTCCCGTCGACCTGCCAGCCGGCAATGTTTCCACCAATCATGGAAATCTCGTCCGTGGCCAGCTCGCTGAGGTCACGGGTTAGGCCTGCTTCAACGTGGCCCGCCAGCTCACCACCGCCGCGTTCCATGTAGACGTCCGGAGCATCACCACTTTGGAATGCCGCATCGAGCTTGGTGAGCATGTCTTCGTGCTGCATCGCGCTGACCTCGACGGTTACTCCCTCATGGGCGGCTTCGAAATCGTCGGCTACCTTCTCGTAGTAAGCCTTGCCTTCACCATTATTGGAGTTGTGCCACCAGGTGATGGTCTTGTCTTCGCCGGCAGCAGCGGCGTCGTTGGTTCCTCCTCCGCCCGAACAACCGCTGGCCAACAGTGCGGTGCTGGCGAGCAACGCAAGAATTCCTAATCCTCTTTTTCCAAGCTCCATAGTGGACTCCTCAAGTGTGTTGGGCGACCCGCTCCATGCGGTGTCGGACGGTCTGGCTCACCCAAGAATGTCACCGTGACGCAAGTCATGTCAATCGTTTTCGATAACGTTTTCGAAAACGATGTCGAAATATAAGTTTTTATAACTCCAGACCGAGTTTCCTAGTGGGAATCGCGCCTTAGCGTGAGGTAGCGTAGGCCGAGTGATAACCCCATCGGCTGAAGTCTCCGGCATCCCTGAACAATCGCCTGGCTCTGCCCTGTCTCAAAGTACAACGAACCGCGTGACCATCAATGATGTTGCGCAGGCGGCCGGGGTGTCTGTCTCCACCGTGTCTAAAGTAGTCAACGCACGTTATGGCGTAGCACCGAGCACCATGGAGCGGGTCCTGCAGGTCATTGCCGAGCTGGGCTATGAAACTTCTCTTGTTGCTTCGTCTTTGCGCAGCAGTCGAACCAACATCATCGGGATCTTGGTCGCCGAATTTGAGCCCTTCGCATTGGAATTGCTCAACGGAATTTCGGCAACACTTCGCGGCACCCAGTACGACCTCATGGCCTACGCTGGCAACCTCGCTCCGGGCGGCCGAGCCGGCTGGGAACACCGCTCCCTGTCCCGACTCGGCGGGACCCTCATCGACGGCGCCATTATCGTCACCCCCACCGTCGAGATCCCACATAGTTCAGTTCCGGTGATCGCTATTGACCCGCACGCCGGCACGAGTGGTCCGGCGGCCATCGATGTAGATAACTTCGGCGGAGCCAAAACTGCGACCGAGCATCTGATCTCCCTGGGACACCGGCGCATTGGTCATATCAAGGGACGTTCAGATCTTAAGTCTGCACACTTGCGCGAGTCCGGATACCGCCAAGCACTACAGGATGCAGGAATATCCTATGACCCACAACTGGTCCATGACGGCGACTATCAACGAGATCTGGCGGCAATAGCCGCCACCGATTTATTGACGCTTCCGCAACCGCCCACCGCAATCTTTGCCGCCAATGACCTCTCGGCACTTTCGGCTATTGAAACGGCCAAAAGCCTGGGACTAAATGTTCCCAATGATTTATCGGTCATCGGTTTTGACGACATTCCCGAGGCAGCCCAATCAAAGCCCACACTGAGCACGGTACGACAGCCTATGCATGAGATGGGAGCCACCGCGGTGACCCTACTGTTGAGCATGTTGGCCGGCGAAGAAGTCACGCAACCCGCGCAGATGCCCGCATCCCTGATCCCACGCGAGTCGACGGCCACTGCGCCACAACCCTAAACTCGATATTAAACGTCTGGCCTCGTCCTAAGCTGGTGAGCTTTGGACGAGGCCAGATGATTAGTAGGCTCTAGAGCCCCAACTCGGTCTTCCCATAGGCGAACAGGTAAGGCACGCCAGCTTCGGCTTCGATACGTTCTTTCGCTCCGGTATCACGGTCAACGATTACCGCGACGGCAATGACGTTTCCGCCGGCCTTGCGTACACCCTCAACGGCGGTCAATGCGGATCCGCCGGTGGTTGAAGTATCTTCCAGCACAATCACGTCCTGACCATCAACGCTGGGACCTTCAACCTGACGGCCCATGCCGTAGGACTTCTGTGCCTTGCGCACCACGAACGCGTCTAGTTTACGTCCCTGATTGCGTGCGGTATGCATGATGGCGGTTCCTACCGGATCCGCTCCCATGGTCAAGCCACCGACGTTGGTGAATTCAAGCTTTGCCTCGTCGAGCAGGTCTAACATCACCTCGCCAATCAGCCCGGAAGCTTCCTGTTGCAAGGAGACCCGACGCAGATCGATGTAGTAGTCCGCTTCCTTCCCGGAAGACAGAGTCACCTTGCCACGTACGATGGCAAGTTCTTGGATCAGTTCTTTTAGTCGCTCACGGGCGCTGGTTTCGCTCATGGACATAATTCTAGTCGCCTGCGCATGCCGGGCGTCGCAATCGACATCCCATGTGACGCTTCCTCCAGCACACTATCCGCAGCCGTCCCCGCGTGATGGGTCATCGCGGCATAGCTGAGTCATCTCGGCGCTTTTTCTAACGCCAGACCTAGACACAGGCTGATTTCGGTGAACCGTAATTGAGTTGGCGTAACTGAGTAAAAATAGCCCCTAGCCCCAGCGGGAACTCCCGGATAAGGTGGGATCATGAACGCGACTCGCCCCTTGGGTTTCTGGTTGAAATTGGTAGATTCGCTGATTGACGAGCAGTTTGCAGCGACCTTAGAAGAACACGGCGTCACCCGCCGACAGTGGCAGGTGTTAAACCTGTTGGAGCAAAACCCGGCGTCTGAAGCCAAACTTATTTCTGGCCTTTCTCCGTTTTTTGCCTCGCCGGATGAGCCTCAAAACGTCACCGAGCATTTGGCAGAATTGGTTGAATCCGGCTGGATTTCACACCTAGACGGTGAATACACAATTACCGAACGCGGTCACGTTTCACTGGTGAAGCTCAGCGAACTAGTGGACCGGATCCGCTCACAGTTCGGTGAAGGACTAACCGAAGAGGAATATGCCACGACCGTGAGCTCGCTGGAGCAGATGGCGCGGAACTTTGGCTGGAGCGACGCCGAAACCGATTAATGGTGAATCGCCAAATGTTGAATACAGATTAACTTTCTGTTCCGACTCCGGTTAAAAGCCCAAGCTCCTTGTTCTCTTGCCTAGGATGGTAGGCATGCGTGAACTGCAAGCAGAGATCATTGAAGAACTAGGCGTCATGCCTGAAATCATTCCTACACAGGAGATCACCCGCCGCGTGGGATTCCTGAAGGACTATCTAGCCGCGACGGGAGCCAGTGGCTTCGTACTGGGTATTTCTGGGGGAATCGATTCCACCCTGGCTGGTCGCTTGGCGCAATTAGCCGTCCAGGAAATTCGTGAGGCCGGTGGAGAAGCACGCTTTATTGCGGTTCGGTTGCCTCATGGGGTGCAAAGCGATGCCGACGATGCGATGAAAGCTATGGCTTTTGTCGCCGCGGATGAAGAATTTGAAGTCAACATCGAAAAGCCGGTCAGTGCCTTGGATGCGGCATTAGACGATGCCGGGCACCCTCGCCTGACCGATTTCAATCGGGGTAACGCCAAGGCCCGGATGCGCATGATTGTCCAGTATGCCTTAGCCGGCGACCGCCGCTTCTTGGTGCTCGGAACCGACCATGCCGCCGAATCCGTGACCGGATTTTTCACTAAATTTGGTGATGGTGGAGCAGACTTGCTGCCGCTAGCCGGGCTAAACAAACGTCAGAATCAGGCATTGTTGCGTCAGTTGGACGCTCCCGAATTGCTCTGGGCTAAGGAGCCAACGGCTGACCTATTAGATGGGCAACCTTTACGTAGTGATGAAGACGAGCTCGGGCTGACGTACGCCAATATTGACGACTACCTTGAAGGTCGGGAGGTAGATTCCGCGGTGGCCGAAGTGATCGAGTCCCGCTTCTTGGGTTCGCGCCACAAACGCGCCGTTCCAGCTACCTACCGCGATACCTGGTGGCAGTCTTAGCCGATTACAGTCCGCTGGTGATAGCTCGCAACGCCTGAATATGCTCGGTGAGGCTGGAACGCCCGTGCGCAGAAAGTTTAACCCAAGTGCGCGGGCGTTTACCGACAAAACCTTTGCGGACTTTGAGGTAATTTTTTTCTTCAAGGCCCGTGATATGCCGGGAAAGGACCGAGTCGGAGACTCCGAGAGTCTCCCGCAGAGTCTTAAAATCGATTTCTTCTACTCCCTGCAGTGCAGCCATCAAGGACAAGCGCACAGGGTTAGTGAAGTCATCGTTCATCTGGGTGCGTGGGTGCTCGCTCATCGTTTCATCATCCAAACACCACCGAGAAGCAACGGCAGCGCCACCGCCAGTCCGAGCAATACGACCAGAAGCGGCGCCATCGGCGTGGTGATCAGGCTAAGCGTCACTGCGTAAATACCGAGGCTGGCAAATAGGCTTAGCAAGTATGCCTTACTCATTCCGCGAGGAAGCACACTACGGACCTTGAGATAGCCAAAGCTCAAAGCGAAGATTGCCAGTATGGCCGCTCCGACAAGGATAAAAAATGCGGTCAGGCTACGTTCCGGGTGATACACATGAAGCAACCCGTGCAGCACGCCGAGCACTAGCCCAAGGGATACACAAAGCATTCCTAATTGCTTGGCACCTCGTTTGGCCACCGGGGTCATCTCACGTTGCGCATTTTCAAAAGCGGCTAGTTGTTCCGCCGCGCTGAGTTCTGGTTCGCGGTTCATGCCAGAGCCTTACGATTTTTCTTCTGCTGCTGAACGTAGGCGCTAATTGAAGCGCCAATGGCTGCGAACCCTGACATTCCCGCAACAACCAACGCCGGAGCTTCAGTGGCCATTCCGGACACTGCCATGAACAGGCATCCGAGGGTCATGACGGACCAGAGTGCGACGAACCAAAATTTCTTCGAAACAAACATTGTCTTCTCCGTTGTTGGTGGGGCTTGTGCACTAAGACTAACAAGTACTTTCCATATTGGAAAGTACTTTCACGAAAATCTTTTTGAAGCCCCACCAGCTAGCCAAGCCAGCACCACATTTATGAGTTAGACGAAGGCGCTCACCCCGGTCAACGCTCGCCCGACAATCAGTGAATTGATCTCGTAAGTTCCTTCGTAGGTATGGATAATTTCAACATCGCAGAAGACTTTAGCCATCTCATAGTCGGTCACAACGCCGTTGCCGCCCAGCAATGCCCGCCCCAGGGAAGCCGACCGTCGAGCCAGCCGCGTAGCAGTCGACTTCGCCAACGCGGCATCAACCATTTCTAGCTCACCGCGTTCTTGCTTGCGCGCAACATCCACCATCATCGACAGGCAAGCGGTAGCGTTACCCGCTATCTCGGCCAAAGGTTCTTGCACCAGTTGAAAAGCAGCAATGGGTTGCCCGAATTGCTGACGTTCCTTCGCGTAGGCGGTACAAATATCTAAAGTTGCTAACATCGCTCCGACCGCTTGCCACCCGACCCATGCACGGGATTGCATTAGCAAGGCGTTAGCCGAGGCGAAGTCGACAGCACCAGGAAGCTTGTTTTCTAAAGGAACCCGTACGTTATCCATGACAATGTCGGCATTCTGCATAATGCGCAGGCCAATCTTGTTCTCAATTTTTGTAGCGCTATAACCGGGACGGTCACTCTCTACGAGAAATGCCCCAACCGCACCACCGTCAGGGCATTTTGCCCAGATTAACGCGAAATCGGCAAGAGTTCCCATGCCGATCCAACGCTTGGCGCCGTTGAGCACATACTCCTCACCTTCACGGGTCACCGTGGTGTGAATGCCACCGGCGATATCCGAGCCATGGTCAGGCTCAGTCAAGGCGAAGGCGCCAAAAGCTTGAAATTTGGTAAGTTTCGGGAGCCAGAGTTCACGTTGTTCGGCAGATCCGAGAGCGTCGATCATGCCCACCACCAGCTCGTTATGAATACCAACAATCGACGACAGTGAAACGTCTGCACGTGCGATTTCCGCATGAAGCAGCCCGCGAAAGAGATGCGAGGAGCCGTCGAGCTGGAGCCCGGCTAGCCCTTGACCTGCTAACCCTTGAACAAGTTCTGCAGGAAATTCCTCGCGATTCCAGAATTCAATCGACTGCCGGCGAATATGTTCCTGTAGGAATTCACGCACCTGATCTAGTCGTTTTTGATCGGCCTCGTGTAGTTGGTGTGCCACACCCAATAGGTCCATCAGTTTTCTCCTTCCAAACCCTTGGAAGTCCAAGTATATTGTTGGACTAAGACTTCTTCAGGGGGTAAATGTTGAATTCTCCGTTGCCACGCGACCCGATTGCCGACGCCCGAGAACAGTGGGTTTCCCATGGTTGGGCTTCCGAAGCCGATGCCATGGCGGCGATCACCGCGGTAATGCGCACCGCGTCGATCTATTTGCAGCGAGCCGATGCGATCCTCAAACCGCATGGGCTCACCTTTGCGCGCTTTGAGGTTCTTGCCTTGCTTGGGTTTTCCAAGCGTGGTTCGCTTCCCATGAGTCGCGCCAGCGAACTACTTCAGGTTCATGCAACTAGCCTGACCAATTCCGTAGATCGCCTTGAAGCCACCGGCTTAGTGCAACGCATTGCACATCCCACCGATGGGCGAACCCGGCTTTTAGAGCTAAACCCTCAAGGCTTAGAAGTGCTCAACGCAGCACGGGAGGACCTTAACAAGATGCTCTTCGCCCAAAGCAACTTGGCCCCTAAAGACGCGACGGAACTTTTCGAAATTCTCTCGCGCTTCCGTCGCGCCTCCGGTGATTTTCTATAATGACCCGTCGCGGATCGCATTGATAACACCCGAGAAATCCGTGCCAGCATTGCCCTCGTCACTGAATTTTCGGTAGAGGGCCGCCGCGAGGCTCCCGAGTTTGGCATCGGTCTGAGTATTATCTAAAGCGCTGGATGCTAACCCAAGATCCTTGGCCATCAAGGCTGCGGCAAACCCTGGCTGATAGTCACGATTAGCCGGCGATGTGGGGACTGGCCCCGGTACCGGGCAGTTGGTAGTTACTGCCCAGCATTGCCCCGAGGCCGAGGAGATCACGTCATACAAGGCTTGATGCTCCAGCCCCAAGCGCTCACCTAGGACAAAGGCCTCCGCGGCGCCGATCATGGAAATCCCTAAGAGCATGTTGTTGCAGACCTTGGCAGCTTGACCTGCTCCATGCCCGCCGCAGTGCACGATTTTTTTGCCCATTACTTCAAGCACCGGGTTAATCTGCGCCAAATCTGACTGATCCGCACCAAGCATGAAAGTCAGACTTCCCGCTTCAGCGCCAACAACTCCCCCGGATACCGGTGCATCTGCACTGCGGTGACCGGCGTCCACCGCGAGCTGCGCCGCTTCCCGGGCTTGGGCTACGTCGATGGTGGAGCATTCCAAGAACAGCGTATTATCCTTGGCCGTATCCAGCAGGTACCCCCGGTAAGCATCTAATACATGCTGACCCGTAGGGAACATGGTGAGCACTATATCTACGTCCTGCGCGGCATCGGCGCCAGTCGACACGGTATCTATGCCAGCAGCTTGGGCTGCCTCAAGCGCGGCCGGGACAACATCAAAAGCTTTTAATCGATAGCCTGCGCGATGCAAATTGATCGCCATAGGTAGGCCCATATGGCCTAGACCTAGAAATCCAATGACTGGCTTCTCGTTCATTTTCCGCTCTTCTCTCGTATCCCCTGCTCCAACAGTGCAAAATTCAGTTCTGCTCCCGGTAACGGGGCAAAGTGGCGAGCCGTGCGCTGCGCCGAAGTCAGATTCCCCACCTGCTCACGCCACTGTGGGTTGCGGTCCTTATCGATAACCGCCGCGCGGATTCCTTCGGCGAAGTCAGGATCATCCAGGCGGTTGACGGCTGCCCTAAATTCTCGGCGCAGGTCTTCGCGCAGGTCATCTCCGGCACTAGATAACAGCTGATCAACGAGCCGAACCGAGCTCGGACAGGCAGCACGAAGCGCCTTGGCCGCAATTTGGCTTTGCGACTGATCGCTCGCATTTAGCGCCGCGAGAATTCCGGGGATGCTCGGCTCGGCGAAGGCCATTACCCACTGACCATCGAGCATGCCTGGTTCTGGCTCGGACTTATATCGAGCAATAACTTCCTCGACTTCTGCGGCCTCTAGCTCCGTCAAGAGCTGGGCCAAATTTTCTTGGGGTACATAGGTGTCGGCCAGGCCAAGAGCTATCGTATCCGCGGCCTGAAATTTCAATCCCGTCAGCGCTGCAAGACGCCCTGCGGCCTTGTCACCCTGAGCAAGCAGGTGGGTGCCTCCGACATCGGGGAAAAATCCGATTCCCACCTCAGGCATACCGCAACGACTTGTTTCGGTCACGATGCGGTGACTACCGTGAGCCGATACTCCGATGCCCCCACCGAGCACAATCCCGTCCATCAGCGCCACAAATGGCTTGGGATACTCATCTATGAGTACGTTGAGCTGATATTCAATACGCCAGAACTCTTCGGTGGACCCGTCGCGGTTCAAAATATCGCGGTAAATGGCCACGATGTCTCCACCGGCACACAATCCTCGTTCCCCTGCCCCGGTGATCGCCACATGGCGCACCTGAGGGTCTTCACGCCACGCAAGCAACGCATGAAGCATCTCCCGGCACATCTGTGTGGTCAGTGCGTTAAGCGCGGCTGGCCGGTTCAGAGTGATGAGTCCCAAATGTCCCCGGCGTTCGGTCAGAATGTCGGTCAAAATACCCACCCCTCGGTGATCGCTGTCACAGTTCAATCTCGAATATACTCGGACTTCCAAGTAAATTGAAGTGGCGCATGACAGCAAACTTGATAGGTTGAACTAGTGAAGATTGCAACCTGGAATGTGAACTCCCTGCGCGCCCGGGCTGACCGCGTCGAAGACTGGCTGCGCCGATCCGACGTTGATGTCCTGGCAATTCAGGAAACGAAATGTAAAGACGATAACTTCCCTTGGGAACTTTTCGAGAATAACGATTACGAGGTGGCGCATTTTGGCGTCAACCAGTGGAATGGCGTAGCCATTGCCTCCCGCGTGGGACTTGACGACGTGCAACGCACATTTCCCAACCAGCCCGAGTTTGGTAAAGGTGGGAAAGATCCAATCCAGGAGCCGCGAGCCATCGCCGCCACTTGCGGAGGGGTCCGCGTTTGGAGCTTGTACGTACCCAATGGACGCGCTTTAGACGACGAACATATGGGCTATAAGCTCAACTGGCTCGAAGGCCTGAAGGAAAATTCCACTCAATGGCTCGATGCCGACCCGAAAGCTCAAATCGCATTGCTCGGTGACTGGAATATCGCACCGAAGGATGAAGATGTCTGGGACATCCAATTTTTCTTAGACAACCAGCTAACCCACGTCTCCGCCCCCGAGCGAGCAGCTTTCACTGCTTTTGAAAATGCTGGTTTTTCAGATGTCGTGCGACCGTATACCGAAGGTGAATACACCTACTGGGATTACACGCAGCTGCGCTTCCCGAAGGGTGAGGGCATGCGTATCGACTTTGCACTGACCTCTCCCGCGCTGACTGAGCGCGTAGTGGGCGCAACTATCGACCGCGAAGAACGTAAGGGTAAGGGTGCCAGTGACCACGCACCAGTCATTGTGGAGTTGAACGACTAACAATGACAAAAAAATTGATTGGGCCCCTCGAAGAACTTACAGCCGCCACCGCACATCTGCGCGTCTATGAGCCCTTGGATACCTTCGAAGATTGGGCCCAATCAATTATTCTTCGCAATGGACAACGCAGTGCGAGTCATTGGGATAATTACGAAAATCAGAACCTCTGGGAGCGCACGTTACGAGACGTCTCAGACCCGTTCCCGCATAACGAGATTGAGCACTTCCGCTCGCTAAAGGTTCTTGATTATGAGGGCAACGAGCACACTCGCTACTGCCCTGGGCAGCTAAAGGCGCGTAGCCTTTTAGCAGCAGAACAAGCCGAGGAAGCGATCCGGTCCGAAGTCTTCGATCTTCTTGTACCGCCGGCGGCGCGCAGCGCCAATGCCGAGCGAGTGACTCCAGAGCAACTTGCAGCAGACCTGACGCATTTACATACCCGCACTTCAACGTGGGGAATCCCGTTGAGCTGGTTTGCGCTCTTCCGCGAAGATGATGAGTTCGAGCAGATCCATCAAGATGACCGCCTCATGACGGTGCGCCTCATCGTACCTTTTGAGCAGGCCGTAGAACGCCTTGCCTGGGCAGTTCAGACACTAGTGACCTATGCTCCGCAGGCTCCGCTATTTGAAGAGCTAGGGGCTCTAGGAAGCTGGCTAGAATCCTTCGATAGACGTTCAGTCATCGAGCTAGATTATGGATTACTTGCTGAAATTGTGTGGCCAGATGAGTCGGCCAATGATTTGATGCACGGAATCCAGGCCATCGAGGATGGTGACTTCTCCACTGCTGCAGCCGCTTACCGCCGGCTGACTAATCGCTGGCTAGGCCCTCGTCACTTGGGGCGGGCTAACTAAAAGCTCGAGGCCCAACACTGCAACTCCAACCTTGGCAGGTAGAGAAGATCTTTAAAGTAAAAAGCTCCGGAAAACCGGAGCTTTTTTGTTGGCGACCCTGACGGGACTTGAACCCGCGACCTCCGCCGTGACAGGGCGGCGCGCTAACCAACTGCGCTACAGGGCCATGCATTTTGAAAAACTTTCAAATCACATAGTAAAGCCCTCGGTAAACCGAGGGCTACGTGGCTCCGACCGGCGTCGATCCGGTGACCTTTCGATTTTCAGTCGAACGCTCTACCAACTGAGCTACAGAGCCTGGTACCACTAAGTGGACACCAGATTTATTGCCTAAACAATAAACCGAGCGACCCTGACGGGACTTGAACCCGCGACCTCCGCCGTGACAGGGCGGCGCGCTAACCAACTGCGCTACAGGGCCTTGCTTTCGCAAGCCAATGAATTTCTTCATCTGACAACCAACAAGTTGGTTGTTTGTACCCCCAACGGGATTCGAACCCGTGCCGCTGCCGTGAAAGGGCAGTGTCCTAGGCCGCTAGACGATGGGGGCCTATATCTGCTTCGGTTTCTTGCGTCTCCGTAGCGGACTTCAACAACTATACGTGGCCTTTTTACCTTTTGCAAAATCGGCCTTCGGGGCAATTTTTTCAAGCTCAAAGCGACGCTGAACAGTAGGGTTGAAATATGAATTTGGAGATGAGTGACGACGAGTTTGACGACCTAGTCCAGTCGGCTGTCGACAGCATTCCGCAGAGCGCTATCGACATGATGGACAACGTCATTTTCTTTATCGAAGACGAATACGAGCCACTCCCTGGAGAACCAAAAAACACCGAGATTCTGGGCTTATACGAGGGTGTTGCGCTCACTGAACGTGATCTCGATTGGGCATCAGGCGCCCTGCCAGACCGGATTACAATTTTCAAAAACCCGACTCTAAGAGCCTGTGAAACACGAGAAGATGTCATCCGTGAAGTGCGCGTTACAGTCATGCATGAGGTGGCGCACCACTTCGGAATCGACGACGATAAATTGCACGATTTGGGCTGGGGATAGCAAAATTTCGTAAAAACTTATATTGAGATGTGCGTCACGAATTTTGCTCAAAATAGTGCAAAATTTGTCTTGCCAGCGTTTCTCATATTGTTGACCTCGGCGCCGCGGGGTGGAAAACCGACCTCTGTCGGTGTTTCAGGGCCGGCATGCCGGTATTTTATTTATCTGCGACTGAAGCGAATCGCACCATGGATGCGCTGCATGCACATGCTTAGTCCGCGACGGGCAAAGCTTCGCCCTGACGAAGCCGACTTCCCGCTCAGTGATCATTACTTTCTGGTTCCATCACCTTTAGCCGTTGGGCGCGCTGAGCATCATGGCCAAACACGCTCAATTGGCACTTTCCTAAGCCAAGAACGTTTTAGCCTGCCTATACCTACATAAGGACGCAATAACAGCGCATTTCAGCCCTCATCTTGCTTAGTCGCGCGACAAAGTAACGAACGTGGACCCAGTTCCAACATTTTTGCGTTGGCGCACAGTCAAGATAACGAATCAAACGTCATCAAGCTTGGCACTTATAGGACTTTTACTTCCCGCCAAAAACCCTAAAACCATACCTTTTATGCCACCTTCGCCCATATCACTCCGAAATTAGGGGCAGAAATCCCATCGATGTAATTCTTGTGACTGGTGTGACTAGTGTTGCCAAGCACCTCTTTTTTGGCCTAGTGTGCTATTTGGGACCTTGACCAAATTGCAACATTTCGATCTCGAAAAATTACGATTGGTCCTTTTCCCAACTGTCATCACCTGAATCTAGTGAGGAACGATATGGCGAACCGCCACTCGCTCGGCGTTGCCGCGTGCACCCTGGCCCTAGCAGTCTCATGTCTTGCTGGCGCCGTCCCGGCATCTGCCGCACCGTCGGCAAAGTTTCCCACGGCTATTTCGGTCGCCGCTGCACCGTCAAACACCTCTTTGCCCTCAGCGGCAGAGGTAGCGGCTGCCAAGTCGGACAAGAACGCCACTAACAACATGATCGCCCGCCTCGAAGCATCGCTTGCTTCAAGCCGTGCTGATCTACAGCGTGTTGAGACCGCCGCTCTAGAAGCACAGGAATCGTTGCTGACTGCCGGGCAGGAACGCGATTTGCGTTCAGCCGAGGCTGACAAAGCAGTTGAGCAGGTCAAATATGCGAAGCAGTACCTAGCCCAGAGTCGCAATGACCTCGGCGCTATCGCTTCGGATATGTACCGCAACGGTGCCAGCAACTCCAGCATTGGCATCCTGCTACAGGATGATGAATCAAACGACATCTTCTACAAGGCCGCCACCATGAGCGCCTTGAGCGAGAATCGCTCCCAGACGGTCAACACGGCCTCTGAAGCCGAAGCCCTCGTCACTGCTTGGGAAGAGTACGCAGACACCGCTCAGAAGGCCGCTAAGGCTGCTGCAGCGAACTATGACGAGGCTGCGACTACCGCTACCTCCACTCTGAACACCTACGAATCGTCGATCACTCCTCAGAAGGAACTTCGCGACGAACTTATTGGTCATCTTTCGGTCCTCAAGGAAAAAGAAGAAGCAGTAGTTCGTAAGCAGATCGCCGAGCAAGAAGAAAAAGCTCAGGAAGCGGCCCTGAAGGAAGTCATCGAGACTCCGCAGGCCGATGAGCCGGTCTCGAAAGATGACTTGGCCACTGCGCAACCACTTGCTGTAGAAACTCCCCAGGAATTCGAATCTCTTGATTCCGAAGATGGCGACAACTCAAAGCTAAGAACTTTAACTCCAAAGGTGATCGAGCTCGAGAAGAACGAGCCGAAGGAAACTGAGAAGCCAAAGGAAACCGAGGCTCCAAAGGAAACTGAAAAGCCTAAGGAAACTCAGGCTCCAAAGGAAACTGAAAAGCCTAAGGAAACTCAGGCTCCAAAGGAAACCGAGAAGCCGAAGGAAACTCAGGCTCCAAAGGAAACCGAAAAGCCAAAGGAAACCCAGGCTCCAAAGGAAACTCAGAAGCCAAAGGCTAAACCAAAGCCTAAGGAAACCGAGAAGCCAAAGGTCATGCCACAGGCTCCTGAAAAGCCAAAGGTTATCGAAGCTCCGAAGCCAAAACCTAAGAAGGTTCAGCCAAAGGCTCCTGAAAAGCCTAAGGTTACTCCGAAGCCAAAGCCTGAACCTGAGGTGAAGAAGGAAGAGCCTAAACAGGAGAGCAATAACAGCAACTATTCTGCTGCGATCTCATGGGCTTTGAAAACCGCTGCTGATCCGAGCAAGGGTTATGTCTTCGGCGCCAACGGACCAAATGTTTTTGACTGCTCCAGCTTCTCCAAGAAGGCTTTCGCCCAATCTGGCATCAACCTTCCACGTACTTCTAGCCAGCAGTACGCGAGTGCTCCGCAGTATGTCTCGTTGAGCGAGCTACGCCCGGGTGACTTGGTGTTCTCGTCCTCCAATGGTGGAGCTTCGTTCTACCACGTAGCTATCTACATCGGTAACGGCCAAGTAGTTCACGCTCGTAACCCAGGTGCCGGTATCTCGACGACCCCGCTGAGCTGGGTCAACAACCTACATTCGAAGGCAGCACGCTACTAAGCCCGCTCACCTCCGAAAAAATGCTTCCGTAGTCTGCTGACTGCGGAAGCATTTTTCTTGTCCGTTGCTAGTCAACTAGCCAACGAGCTATTGATCCATGGCAAGAAGTTGGCCCGGAAAGATTTCTCTTTCCGGGCCAACAAGGTTTTTATTCGGCGTTAGTGTCGAAATTCTTTCGGTCAGCCAAACGAGGGTCATCACTGTCTGGTACCACCATGACCGGCCCCTTTGAATGGTGCAATACTCCTTGGCTGGTAGAGCCAAGCAACATACCGGCGAAGCCACCTCGACCACGCGAGCCCGTGACGGTAAGTACCGCATGCTCAGATTCGCGGATCAATACCTCCACCGGAGGTCCTGAAATCACATCAGTTTCCACTTCAACATTCGGATAGTGCGACTTAATCCAACGCTCGCCCACGTCCATTTGGTAGCGGACATCTTCAAGTACCGCTTCTTGATCAACGGTGGCTGGCATCCAGGCCAACGCTGCGGAGACCGGAGAAACAGCGCAAACCACACGAAGTTTGAGGTTTCGTGCTTGCGCCGCATCGGCTGCGGCTAGTACGGCAGACCTGGCTCGTTCCGATCCGTCAACACCAACAACAATTGTCTGACGTTCCGGAGCGTCTTCCTGAGCCTGTTCCTGCTCTTTAGCCATAGACAACGGCACAACAACCGTTGGGCACTTGGCGTGCGCTGGCAATGCGGACGAAACCGACCCCAATAGCCGGCCCACGAAACCGCCACGGCCACGCGTTCCAACTACTACCAGTTCGGCATCTGCACTGAGGTCCAGCAGAACACCGGACGGGTCTCCAGACTCAATATAGGTGCGGATCGTAGCTTCGCTACCTTCAAGCTCTGCGCGTGCCTGACGCACGATGTCCTCGGCGCCTCCACGGATTAAATCATCATCCAAAGTTGAATAGCCTGCGTCCATGGACGAGGCAGCAAAAACTGGAATTGTGTAGGCGGATACGATATTTAACACGCTGCCCCGGCGAACCGCTTCGCGTTCGGCCCACCGCAAAGCGCACTTGCTTTGCTGGGACCCGTCGGCACCGACGACAATACCTTCGATTTTTTCAGTTCCGACTGGTGCTTCGTCACTCATCAGACTCGCTCCTCATTGACCTGTGATGGCATTGGGTGTGACCCCTCTTACAACCAATGTACTTCCAATCTTGTCTCACAGTGTGAGTTGGGTCTAATGATTTCACGCTAAGCCTACTCAGCTGTGAGATCAGTATGATTCCATGCCCAAAACGTCATAGAATTTTTACTATGCCCTCCCCCACCAAAACTGTGACCGAGACATCCTTCCCGGCGCGCGTTGATCGATATTTCAAAATTTCGGAACGCCGCTCAACTTTTGCTACCGAAGTTCGAGGCGGCATCGCCACCTTCTTCGCGATGAGCTACATTGTTGTACTCAACCCGCTGGTGCTTTCCGGCGTCGACTCTTCCGGTGGTGAACTCGGGATCCAACGCGTAGCCGCGGTGACCGCCTTCGTTGCTGGCATCCTGACCATCCTGATGGGCATCTGGGCCAGGCACCCATTCGCCATGGCTACCGGACTGGGCGTCAACGCCTTCGTAGCGATCACGGTGACAACAAATCCGGAACTTACCTGGGCAGATGTCATGGGCCTGGTGGTAGTTGCCGGTATCGTCATGTTCTTGCTGGTCCTCACCGGCTTTAGAACGGCAGTATTCCGCGCCGTTCCTGCGGGACTAAAGACCGCCATCGTGGTCGGCATCGGTATGTTTATCGCACTCATCGGTCTGGTCAATGCGGGCTTCGTTCAGCGCATCCCAGATGCCGCAAACACCACCGTACCGGTGGGTCTAGGCTTTGATGGCAAGCTCATGGGCTGGCCAATCGTAGTCTTCGTCGTTGGTTTGCTGTTGACCATGGCACTGGTAGTTCGCAAGGTTAAAGGTGCCATCCTCATCGGGATTGTTGCCGCCGCAGCACTAGCGAATATTTTTGAAGCGGTCTTCAACGTTGGCGACCAGGAGACGAACAGCTGGTCACTGGTTGTTCCTTCACTTCCAAGCTGGACCCTGCCGGATCTGAGTCTCATCGGTCAGGTTCATCTCTTTGGTGCCTTCGATAAGTTGGGCTTCACCGCCGCTTCATTATTGGCCTTCGTGATCCTACTATCGATTTTCTTCGACGCCATGGGCACCATGGTGGGTCTAGCTTCCGAGGCTGGCGTAATGGACAAGGACGGCAACATCCCGAACGTCGACAAGGTTCTGCTTGTTGACGCCGCAGGCGCCATCGTCGGTGGCGGTACCTCGAGCTCTTCGGCGCAGATCTTCGTGGAGTCCGGCGCCGGTATCGGCGAAGGTGCACGTACCGGTCTAGCCTCCGTGGTGACCGGTCTGCTACTTATCGTGGCGATGTTCCTGACCCCGTTGATCCACCTTGTTCCTTTTGAAGCGGTCGCACCGGCGCTGGTAGTCGTAGGCTTCATGATGGTTTCGCAGGTCTCCAAGATTGACTGGAGCGACTGGGGCATTGCACTTCCAGCGTTCCTCACCTTCATCCTGATGCCATTCACCTTCTCTATTGCCAACGGCATTGGAGCGGGCTTCATCTCGTACGTCTTCATCCGCACAGCGCAGGGACGTGCGAAGGAGATCCACCCATTGATGTGGGCTGTCGCGGCAGCCTTCGTGCTCTTCTTTGGTATCGGACTGATCGAGAATGCCATCGGCATGTAAGTAAAAGTACGACTCATCGGCTCGGCTCGTTTCCACGAGCCGAGCCGATTTTTCTTTGCCCAAAGCATGTTCTTCGCTTACCGACCGAACCGCAAAGGCTCAGCCTTCTCCCCTATTTCGCAGCCATTACCGTGAGTTGAGATTCAGCCATTTCTACGCCCGGTGAATCACACTGGGTAGCATGAGAAATATCCAGATGATCTGAACGTTGAAGGAAGAACATGTCTCAACACAACAAGTGGGTCGAAATCGCTGCGGGATTAAAGAACCCGAATATGCGCAAGGCACTGGGTTTGGTCCTAGCCGGAGAAGGAGCCAAACTCGGCAGCTCTACCCAGAGCCTCAAAGACCTACGTCGTTGGGCCAAGATTGGCTTGTTAGTTGATGCAGACCAGGGTTGGACGCTCAATGAAGAGCTTTTGAATGACACCCTGGAGGCCGCATCGGCAGCCAATACCCAGCGCACCGGAATACTGCGCTTTTTTACAGGCACCCGGCTAAACGCCTTACCGGCACGTCCTACAGACCGCCATGAAGTGATGGTCCATATTCGAGACCAGGTTCTGACCGCCCAAGAATCCTTACGGGAAGATCAGCTCAATGAGCGCTTAGCGGTCATTCATGAGGATGTGGCCTTACTGCGTCGTTACATGGTGGACCATAATTTGGTCCAGCGGGACGCGGACGGCACCGCTTACCGAATGCCAGTTAGCTAATCGGCGTGGCTCCCGCAGCAAATTTGGTAACCCCAGCACCGGCAACCAGTTGCGCTGGCAGCGGGGCAATTCGCAGGTTTCGTTCAAAGCTCGCGCCGAGTGTTAACGGCTCGTCGCTAGCTAGGAACACAATATTTCCGTAACGGCGTCCCTTGAGCATTGGCGCATCAGCAATCATGGCCACGTGGGAAAATACGGAAAGTAGCGTAGCAGCTTCTGCTCGCGCGCCGGCAAGGTCCGCAGAGTCACCGCAGTTCAATAAGTAAACTCCGCCTTGATCCAGTACTCGCTGAGCTTCCTGGGCGTACCCCACGGTAGTGAGCTCGCGCGGAGTAATGCTGCCTGCGAATACATCTCGGATGATGATGTCCCGGCTGTCGTCACTGAGCGTGGGGAGCACCTGCCCGGCGTCACCCACACGTAACCGGACCAAGGGTGCACGCGGGACGTCGAAACGAGTACGCACTAACTCGGCGAGTTTTGCATCGAGTTCAACAACAACTTGGCGCGCGTTCTCATAGGTCGCTGCAACCCAACGAGCCATTGAGCAGCCGCCGCCACCTAGGTGTAACACCCGAAGTTTGCGCGTGCGGCCGTCAAATTCGTCGATGGGAAAACCAATGGTGAATACAGGTTCCATCCAACGCATGTATTCAAAATCCAGGTAGCCTGGGTCATCAAGATCAATAGGCGAAGAAGGCACACCGTTGACCTTCAGAATGTAACGGTTAGCTCCGTAAGGGTCAGGTTCAATTTCAGCAAGCCCGGTAGCGATCTCGTAGCTTCCGACCATGACATTACTTTCGGTCTTAGCCATGTTTACGTACCATCCGTTGCTCACGAAGACCTGCCCAAGATCCGACCAGCTCTTCGCTAGTGCCATCCGGAACAAAACCGTGTTTGGTATAGAAGTTTATTGCTCGCGCATTTCCTTCCAGCACCCAGAGCAACGCGTCACGCCGTGACAGCACGGTGTCCATCAAATGGGCTGCCAGCCCGGTGCCGTAATACTCTTTGAGCACATAAAGTACGCCGAGTTCAATATCGACGCCGGTATCTTGGTCTTCTTCAATGGTGGGGGTTCCGCCGGCTAAGCCGACAATTTTTCCGTCCCCTGTTTCGGCAATCCAGAACTGCGCTCCCCCAGCCAAGCCACGTTCCCACCACGCAAGCTGCTGGTCCAGTTGGCTTTCATGGTGAGCGAAAAATCCTTCGTCACGGAAGGACGAGTAGGCTTCACGCCAAGCTTGCAACTTCATTTCAAGAGCTGCCCGGAGATCTTGCTCCTGGGCCAGACGGATTCGGTATTCGTTCAAAAGTGACACGCTCCTACATTACGTCAGCATCAGGTTCCGCGTCGCTAGGCACCACTGCCCTCCTACTTAAGGACTATTGCTACGGCGGATGGAATTTGGAAAACTAAGTAGATAGTTATTTAAACGTCCGAAGCGAAGGGAAGGTCACGGGTGGATCGTAACGAGAAGTTCGCGACCTTCAGCGGCAGCGTCGTGACAGGTCTAACGCTGGTCTTCTGTTTATCCCCGACTTTTTGGATCATCTGTTTCGGTTCATTGCTACTAATCGTTAGTTTTAGCCTCTTAGCAAAATTTGAAGGGCTCTGGGGGCCAACCACTGCCAAACATTGGTTCTATATTCTGCCCATGGTGCTCGCCCCAACTCTGGGAGGGCTACTTCGCGAAACGAATTATGCACTGTGGCTCGGAGCTCTCGTGGCATTAGCCGGCGGCTTTGCAACGAATTTCCTCGTGCGCCGTTACCCTCCGTTTATGTCTCCGCCTCAGGAGACGGAGACAGCAGAGACCGCAAACTCTATTTCGCGTTAGAACGCTCTGCCGGGCTCAAGTCCATCCCAATCACTTGGAATCAATGGTTTGTGGCCCCGCGAAGAATCACGAAATCTAAGATAATCACCGTTCGCTACGCACTCCCGCTGTGCAGAATGCTGAATCATGACATTTAGGCTTCAGAATCTTCAATCGCGCGCTCGAGACGCTGAATCTTTCCGTCAAGTTCACCGGTATATCCCGGGCGGATATCGGCCTTGAGCACCAGTGAAACCCTGGAACCGTAGTTGCTCACAGCCATTGTGGCGGCTTTAACGACAGCCATGACTTCATCCCACTCGCCTTCGAGCTCGGTAAACATTGAACTTGTGCGGTTCGGTAAACCGGAGGCTCGAACGATTCGTACCGCTTCGGCGACGGCCTCATGAACCGAGGCATCGGGGTTGTCGGTGCTTGGGGCAACTGAAAAAGCTACAATCATGATTCCACTGTGCCACCGACCTCGAAGCTTGTCAGCCTTTATGTTCTGTGTGCGCAATATTTTGTGACTTAACTACAATGGGCTGCATGACCTATAGCGCACTGACTAGATATTTATCGTTAGATTTAACCGCTAGCTCAACACCGCCCGCAATCGCGGCAGAGGAACAAAACAGCGACTACGAATCAGCCGTAGTTCAGCTAGAAAACCAACATTGGAGAATTCGTACCGCGCGCATCACCCCCACCAAACCCGGAGCGTTCCTTGCTTGTTGGACACGCGACGGTGAAGGTCGGACCGTGCCGTTTAGCGCGGGTGAAAAAATTGCGGGAATGCTGGTTTTCGTACAAGACGGGGAACGTTTCGGCGTCTTCAGGTTCACCGAAGATCATTTACGAGAGCTTGGAATCACCACCAGCGATTCCAGTCCCGGGAAACGTGGATTCCGGGTCTACCCAAGTTGGTGCACACAACTCAATCCGCAAGCACAACGCACGCAACGCGCCCAAAGTTCGGCCTTCAGCACTTTAGTTTGAGCGCACCCGCACGCGCAGTGGCGTTTACGCCGCTAATCCAGTGGCACGCAACGCAACCGCAGCCAGTGCTCCGACAAGGACCACTACTAAGTAGGGAGCTTTGAAGATCAAAGCAATCGTTGCTGCCGCCAACGCTCCGATCCGCGCGTCGATGATAAGTTCTTGTCCGCTAGTTACCGCATTCATAGTGACCAGTGAGGCCAGCAACGCGACGGTGAGTGTTGCTGCCACATGGCTCATCAAGGGGGAGTCAAGTACGCGACGAGGGACAAAGTAGCCACTAATCTTCAGTGCAAAGGCGGCCGCGCAAGCGCCCAGGAGCCACCAGCTCAATTCGCTCATGTTTTCTCCTGATCTACTTGTTGCAGCTGTCCGTGTTCGGTAGCCGGTTTGGTGTGACGCCCGGTGAGCACCGCAAAAAGTACTGCGCACCCGGCGGTGATCAGAATAGGTACACCAGGAACCGTCAACGGCACTGCGAACGCGGTAACAATCGCCGCAGCACAAGCGACAAAAACCGGTTGTGCTGATTTTAATCGTGGCCACAACAGTCCCAGGAACGCAGCGACCGCAGCACCATCCAGCCCCCAAGCCGCAGGGTCTCCCATTCGTTCGCCAAGCAGCGCGCCCACGAGGGTAAAGAGATTCCAGAGCACATAAACGCCTAGGCCCGCGGTCCAAAACCCAAGATGCCGTTCACTGAGACTCGCTTGGCCTAAGCTCGTTGCGGTGGACTCATCGATGGTCACCTGTGCCATGAAGGGAACCAACCGTGGGCTAGGGCGAAGCGACTGCTTAATCTGCATTCCATAGACGGCGTTGCGCACCCCCAGTAGGGTCGCCGCGGAAAAGGCGGCTGAGGCTGCACCGCCTCCGGAGAGCACCCCGATGAAAGCGAACTGCGAGCCACCGGTAAACATTAACGCGCTCAAGGCCACCGTTTGCCACAGGTTAAGACCTGCAGCTATGGACAAAGCACCGAATGAGATCCCGTAGAGTCCAGTCGCGAGCGCGATGGACAGGCCCATTTTGGTAGCCGGGGTCAACCAATTATTCTTTGTGCTGGGCATCGTACCGCACCTTGTAAACTCCACGTTTGACTCGTGCCTGGCCGATTTTTACTGCGTCTAACTGGTTCACGTGATTCACATGAGTGCCCCCGCAGGCCTCGGAATTGATCCCCTCGATGGTGACCGTGCGGTGGCCATGCTCATCTATTTGAGTGCTGATTGACCCGCCGTGTGAGATCAGCTCGTCAACGCGTTGCTGTAACCAAGCTTCAGCTGCTGCCTTTTCGGTTTCATCATTAAGCGGCAAGTCGATACTCGCTGGATCAAAATCTAGACGTGCTTGCCCGGGGAAGTGTGAGTGCCCGCGGTGCTCCCATCCGCGATCCTCTCCGGCAAAGCCGAGAATATGCCCGGCGGTATGTAAGGCGGCGTTGCCGCGTCGCTGCGCCTCGTCGATTGTTGCGGTGACGATTTGTCCGTCGCTGAAGGTGGAAGTTGTGTAAAGAACAACCAGCCCGTCATCGGTGCGTCCAACGCTCACCGGCTGCTCGTCAACCGTTCCGTGGTCTTCTTGTTGGCCTCCGCCGCGTGGGTGGAAGATGTTAGGGCTCAGAGCAATCCAGTAACCGGCTTCATCGCTACCCGAAGCGATGATGGTAGCTTGCGTACTGAAAACATAGCTATCGCGCAGGTAGAGATTATCTTGGGTCGTGGTGTTCTTGGTGCTCATTCCTTGGTCCAATTCTTGACGCAGTGCTGCCGGGCGGTTGCTGGTAATTTGGGTGACTCCCAAGTCGATCAGATACTGTGCGTCAGCGGGGCGGTCTACGGTCCAGATTCGCGCGGTGAGTCCCTGTTCTAACCATTGACGCACTAAGTGTTCGTTGGCGCGGACCCAGGCCACGCCTGGGCCAATAATACCGGCACCTCCGGCATCGATCAGCTCCCGTCCTTCAGCCACTGAACGGCGCATCACTTCATATACTCCGGCGCGTATAGTTTCACCGTCGTTGAGAAAGTCCGCTACCCGCCGTGGATCAATCTCGGTCATCAGCTGGCAAAGCAATGCTCGATTCACGGTCTGGGCGAGGAAACGAATTGAGTCAGGCTCAAAACTCATCAAAGTCACCTGAATCTGGCTTCGGCGACCCGCCAGTCCCGTCTGTGGATCAAAATTAAATCCAGCTAAGACCTTCAGTGTTTCTTCTTCGAGCAGGTGCCCGTACGGGCTGGGATGCTTGATTTCTATCGCTAAACCAATGTTGGTCCCACGCTCGTCGATCAATTCAAGCAGCTCCACTAGGCTAAGTAGCTGGTCGCTGATGCTTCCGTATTCTTCCGGTACGGCCACCGGCATATAAGAGGAGAAATCCATCTTTTTGAGCTCGTCGAGCGTAAATCCAGCCACTTCGCCGGTGGTATCGCTGGTACGGTCAACGGTTGGATCATGATGGCAGACCACTACACCGTCGCTACTCAGGTGCACATCACACTCAATTCCATCCGCACCCTCGTCGATGGCTTGCAGATAGGCTGCGCGAGTATTTTCGGCGAATTTTTGCGAACTACCGCGATGTGCGTAAAAGAGCGTGTCCATGTCTCCAACGCTACTGGTTTATGCGCGGTACGCGCGTCATTAATGGCGTGCCATCACAAGTAAAGTGGTGCGCATGCCAGAACTTCTTGATCAGCGCACCGAAGGCCTTCGCAGTATGAAGCGGGTAGCTACCCTGCTGTTCTTACTAATGTGCGCGCTATTTGTTTTTAGCGTGCTGTTCCAAGAGCGAATTCCTGCTTTGAGTTATCTGAAGTCAGCCGCCGAGGGCGGGATGGTCGGCGCGGTGGCCGACTGGTTTGCGGTGACTGCGCTATTTCGACATCCTCTGGGCCTGAAAATCCCTCACACAAATCTGATTCAACGTAAAAAAGATGAACTTGGCGCCTCTTTAGGTGATTTTGTACAGCAGAATTTCCTCACCCCTCAAGTCATCACCACAAAGCTTCGTCAAGCACAATTGGGGCTTCGTGCCGGTAGCTATCTTGCTAGCGAGAAGGGTTCTACTGCCGCGGCCACCCAGCTTTCGACTCTGGCCGTAGGCGCATTAAATTCCCTGGATGATGAGCAGGTACTCACCGTCTTGCAGGTATTAGCCAATGATTATGTGGTCGCCCCAGAATGGTCCACAACTCTCGGAGCACTAGGCCAGAAACTCATCGACGATAGCCATCATGAAGTCGCCGTAGAACTGATCGCACAGCGGGCCGGAACCTGGGTGTCCGAACACCCTGAGGTGTTCTTAGATGTGGTTTCTGGTCGATCCCCTTCATGGGTTCCACAAATGGTCGACCAGCTGCTGGCGCAGAAAGTGCATCAAGAATTACGCGGATTGCTCTTCGCAGTGGCAAATAATGTGCAACATCCATTGCGTCTGGCGCTGACCGCTTGGCTGGCGGATTTCACTGTGGCCATGCAGCATGACCCGGGAACCATCAACAAGGTCGAGGCATTTAAGCACTCACTGCTTGGCGACCAACAGTTACGTGAACTAGCTGTTCGTGGCTGGGATTCTTTGAAGACCGGGTTGATTCAGTCCTTGCAGGATGCCGAGTCTCCACTCAATATTGCGCTTCGTTCAGCTTTGGGTACTTTTGGCGAACGTCTACAAAATGACCATCAGCTCCGTGAGAATTTGGAGGACCGCTTAGTTTCTGGCGTTGCTTCACTGACCGAACAGCATGGAGCGGCTTTGGCTGGACTAGTCAGCGATACTGTTCAGGCCTGGAATCCAGCGGAAACCAGTGAAAAGCTTGAGCTTCAGGTTGGCCGTGATCTGCAGTTCATTCGGATCAATGGCACCGTGATCGGCGCACTAGCAGGCGTCGTAATTTTCTCCGTGGGCGAGCTCATCATGGTCATCTCTGGCTGACGTGCCAGAATACGTATTCAGGGACGCGTAACAACGCCTCTTCCCTGCAAGCCATCGAGAGATTAGTATTTATTCAGTCTCAATAACCTTTGAATAAGTATTTCTCACTATCGAACCGGCTGACTAGAGTTGCCATGAACGTCGCTACAGCTTTAAGCGCGGGTCGACGATCGGAGCATCCATGGAAACTAGACTTTTACGTTATTTCGTCGCAGTAGCCGAAGAACGACATTTCGGCCGCGCTGCCGAACGCCTGCATATGGCTCAGCCACCGCTCTCTCAGCAGATCAAGCAGCTCGAAGAACAACTGGGAACGAAGCTTTTCATCCGCACTACCCGCAAAGTGGATCTCACTCCTGCCGGCGAATTGCTGTTGACCCGAGCCCGCGCGCTCCTCGAAGAACATAGCCAACTTGCACGCGATGTACGCACCGTCGGGGACGGTGCGAGTGGAGTGCTCCGCTTAGGTTCCACCGGCAGCGCCACCTACCGCATCATGCCCAAGGTGATCGCCGCGACCACCGAGCATATGCCGGGACTTCAGCTCAACGTTCAGGGCGAAATGCTTACCCCGGAAATGGAAGAAGCGCTGGCTGAAGGCCGTCTTGATATCGCGATCTTGCGCCCGCCAGTACACAATGACGAGGTCGAATATTCGTTATTAGAGAAAGACTTGCTCGCTGTCGCGTTACCCACCGGGCACCGTCTGGCTTCACAAGAAGTTATCGACATCCAAGAGTTGCGAACCGAAAATTTCATTTGTTACCCCGCCACCTCTGCGGTAAACACGATCTTCGTTGAAGCCTGTCGCAGCGCCGGATTCATTCCGCGCACCGCGCAGATAGCCCGCGAGACCTCTACCCTACTGACCTTTGTGGCCGCGGGCTTAGGCATCGGCATGGTTCCAACGTCCAATTACCTGCCACACAGCGAGCGGATCATTTTCCGTCCACTGCGCAACGCCCCTTCGGTCGATCTTGCGGTCGCGTGGAAGCTGGGCAATCAGTCACCGCTGGTACAAAACTTTCTAAAACTCTGCACCAACTTGGCTCCTGAGGAAGGACACTCCGAATGAAAATTGCTCGCATAGAAGCGATCCCTTACGCCATCCCCTACACGCACCCATTGCGTTTTGCCAGCGGCGAGGTACACACGGCCGACCACGTACTGATCCGTGTACACACCGAAGACGGAATCATCGGCATCGCCGATGCCCCACCACGTCCGTATACCTATGGCGAAACCCAGACCTCCATCCGCACCATTGTGCAGGATGTCTTTGGTCCACAGGTGCTTGGCTTGGATATCTTTGACCGCGAAAAGATTCGTCAGGTCATGGATCGCACGATACACAACCAGGTTGCCAAGGGCGCCCTGGATATCGCCATCTGGGATGCTATCGGCCAAGCGGTGAAGACCCCGGTACACAAGCTTCTCGGCGGATTCACCGATTCCATGCGAGTATCACACATGCTTGGCTTCCGTCCGGCCGAAGAACTCCTCGAAGAAGCCCTACGCTTCGGCGAGCAGTACGGCATCACCACCTTCAAGCTGAAGGTGGGTCGCCGACCTCTGGCGCTGGATATCGAGGCATGCCGAGTGTTGCGCGAGGGCCTAGGTGAAAACGTCGAGATTTATCTAGACGCGAACCGTGGTTGGACCGCGAACGAGGCGATGGAAGTCTTACGTCAGACCGAGGGTCTTGGCCTCACGATGCTCGAAGAGCCGTGTGATGCCAAGGAAACCCTGAGCCGCAAGCGACTTGTTGAACGCTCACCAATTCCAATTGTTGCCGACGAGTCCGTCCCGACTGCCGGTGACGTCTCACGCGAACTGCTCTCCGGTGGTGCCAACGCCATCTGTATCAAGACCGCGCGTTCGGGGTTCACCGAAGCCACCGAAATCCTGGGGCTCTGCACCGGGCTCGGCGTGGATGTCACCATGGGCAATCAGATCGACACTCAAGTCGGCTCACTGGCCACTGTTACCTTTGGCGCGGCCCACCAGGCCACTACCCGTAAGGCCGGCGAACTGTCGAACTTCTTGGATATGACAGATGACCTGCTCGCGGATCCGCTGGTGATCAAGGACGGGCGCATCTCGGTGCGAAACGTTCCCGGCGTAGGCGCCGGAATTGATGAAACCAAGCTGGCGCATTACCGCCAAGACTAGAATCACCCCCACTTACTTTTAGGAGAACCCAATGTTGTTTCTTGCACGTATGGATGTATCGTTCCCGGCTCACCTCACGACAGAGCAAGTTGCAGATTTCCAGGTCCGCGAGAAGGCCTACTCGGCTCAGTTGCAGGAAAGCGGCAAGATGCAGGGCATCTGGCGCATTGTTGGCGAGTATGCAAACCACTCCATTTATGACGTCGAATCCAATGATGAGCTACATCAGATTCTCAGCGGATTCCCGATGTACGCGTACATGAAGATCAAGGTGACCCCTCTGGCAAAGCACCCAAACTCAATACGCTAGATGCAATTTGAGTGCCCCGTCACCAGCTGTGCGCTAACCCACAAGGATTGATATTCAAATGATCTCAGTGGACGGTAAATAAGTATTTTACTCGGCATAGACACTGCACTACATTGAATATCAATCGCACGAGATGATGGGGATCACAATATAGATCCGCGTCAGTCACATAACACACGTTTAGGGGAGTCATTATGACCATCGAAACTCCACAGGATGCAACGGCAGCAAAGTCGGGCAACGCCGCCACCGACAAGTTCCGCACCTCCGGAAAGCTTAACGCCATCGAGACCTCCGTCGAGCGAGTGAACCTGCTGGCTTCCAAGCTTGTAAAGGCCGCAACCGACATCATCCTCGAAGAGCGTGTGAGCTACGACGAGTTCAACGCCTTGAAGGCATGGCTGATCAAGGTTGGCGACGATGGCGAGTGGCCACTGTTCCTAGACGTATGGCTGGAGCACGCGGTGGAAGATGTTGCCACCGATCACCGCGAAGGCAACAAGGGTTCTATCGAGGGCCCTTACTACGTGCCAGAAGCTCCTTCCCAGGACTCCCCTGCCACTATCTCGATGCGCGAAGACGAGAAGGGCACCAACTTGCTCTTCCAGGGTCAGGTTCGCTCCACCGATGGTTCTGCATTGAAGAACGCCAAGATTGAGCTGTGGCACGCTGACGAAGAAGGCTTCTACTCGCAGTTCGCTCCTGGCATCCCAGAGTGGAACCTGCGCGGCACCTTCATCGCTGATGAGGAAGGCAACTTCCAGATCAACACCATGCAGCCAGCTCCATACCAGATCCCTACCGACGGTGCCTGCGGTCAGCTGATCGCTGCGGCCGGTTGGCACGCATGGCGTCCAGCCCACCTACACCTGAAGGTTTCGGCTGAAGGTCACGAACTACTCACCGCACAGCTGTACTTCCCAGGCGACGAGCACAACGATGATGACATCGCAAGCGCCGTGAAGCCAGAGCTGCTGCTGAACCCTCAGCCAGCCGAGTCCGGCAACGGTCAGCAGGTCACCTACGATTTCGTACTTGACCCAGTGAAGTAAAGCAGAACTTAGAAGCACCGTCTGACGCTGTATGGGAGCGTCAGACGGTGCTTTTTTATCTCCAGCTCAGGAGCTTCAAATTTGTTCGGCGCGATGGTCAAAGGCTAGCGGCAACAGATCTTGGGCAAGCACGCTGACTGCCCCCTCAGGCGCTTCGAGAATGACACGGATGCTCGGATAATAGTCCGCAAGTATTTGTCGGTCTTTACCGCAGGGGCTCTTCACTCCCCGACCATGATTTCCCACCGCCACGATGTGTGTCAGCTCGACTGCTCCGGCGGCACGCGCTGCGCCGAGCGCCACAAGCTCGGCGCAAGGGCCACCGGTGAAGTGGTAGATATTTACCCCGCCGAACATTCTGCCGTCCGCTGCCCGCACCGCCGCGCCCATCGTATGAATACCGTCTGCATCTGCACCTGCATCGGTGGTCGCATCAATCGTTTCGCGCGCAAAGTTGATGAGCTCAAGGTCGCTGACTGTCAACGGAAGCGCAGAGGCAGGAATGTTAATCGGCATACTTTATCGTAGGCGCTAGACCCCTTCCTTAGCCTCGAATACCTTCGTAGACTCAACTTTGAATCAGCAAACGTTTCCCTACCGGAGGTACTCCTTATGTCGCGTATTTTGAGGTTTGATCATGTTGGTATCACCGTTCAAAATCTTGAGAAAGCCACGGAGTTTTTTGTTGGGCTCGGCCTTGAAGTCGAAGGGAGTACCTTCGTGGAAGGCGACTTCATTAACACGGTCACGGCACTGCCCAATGCGCGGTCCGAAATCGTGATGTTGCGAATCCCGGGTGGTGATACGGCAATAGAGCTTTCTAGCTTCGTTCGTCCCGCACACCTAAACGGATCTCCGCAGAACATGGCCAACGAGTTGGGGATTCGGAGTCTGTCTTTCGAAATTGATGATCTACAGGGACAGGTCGAGCGCCTCAAGTCCCAAGGTTATGCCCTCGTGGGCGGTGTGGGTGAGTATGAGGGTTCATGGAAAATGGCCTACATCCGCGGCCCTGAAGGAATTCTTGTGGCCCTCGCGCAGCGTCTGGGCTGAGAACCTTCCCCTGATTTGCTTCGGTTGTTAGGATTCGAGAAGGTTGGCAAAACACCTTGTGAGATGTTCTTTACACATTCTTTGCCGCCATCTTATTTCTAGCAAAGGCATCTACAATATGGCAGCAACAGATGGGTTACTTCAACAACGCTTGCAGACCTACAAGCCTCGTCTTAGTTCAGGGGCCTCGATACTTGGGCTCGCGCTCTGTGCGGGGCTTATCTCGGGATGTACGGCCTTTGGCAATTACTCAGACGACACCTGTACTGGAGAGAAGCCCGTGGCCTCCCTCGAAGAAGCTAGCCGATCCTTGGTCACCGCCGTCTACGCCGGCGACCTCGACGGCGTATGTCGTGTCACTTCCACACCTGCCGACGGTCAGCCACTCAGCGATCAGATGGTCGCCGCAACTAAAGTCATCTTCCAGGAGCAAGGAATCACCCCGGACGATCTGAAGATTACCGTTGGCGAACAGCTCGGCAGTGGCATCTTAGTAACGCTCAGCGATGGGTCAGCTAATCGTGCACATTCTTTAGAACTAATTGGCACGGTCGTGCGTGCCGAAGGCTTTACTATCGGCCTCCCAGCGCAGGTATTTCCCGGGGAACCTATCCATCCAGCTTCTCAATCAGCGAGCGTAACGGACTAACTTTGGTGCCGTGAACGCAGCCGATGAATTGTGAATAATTATCTAGGAAACCAACCAACGATAAGAAATAGCGGCTAGACTCGGCAGACACCGTTGCCCCGTAGGAGGCCACATCATGTCAAAGGTCTATCAAAGTGCCCCGCTCATCTTGCTGGTTGCAGCGTTGATAATTTTCGCTTTCACCCAGTGGTTACCGTTGCTCTTAGTCATCCCCGGCACAGCTGCGGCGATGCTTGTTGGTAGGCAACATTTCATGCCCGGACCAACACAGAACTCCTCGAAAACAAACCGGGACTAGTCCGCTTCCTGCGCGTTAGTATTGCGCATTACTCGGCGAATCCCTCACGGGTTAGTGCAGCAAGTTCGGTACGAGTTGAAACGGCCAGCTTCGCGTAAATTTTTGTCAGGTGGTACTGCACAGTTTTGGTGCTGATAAATAGTTCTTCGGCTACCCGGCGGTTGCTGGCGCCCTCGCAGACAAGTTTCGCAACGGTCTGCTCTTGCGCCGTGAGTGTGGACCAGTCGGTCGCATCTCGGCGCGACATACCGGTACCGCTAGCCTGCAATTCGCGGGTGCAACGTTCGATGTAGGCGGTGGCATCAAGATGTGTGAACGTGGCCAACGCTCGAGTTAACGGGGCAACGCATTCGGCGCGTTTTCCGGCTCGGCGTAAGCACTGCCCATATGAGAGATCAATTCGAGCTCGATAGTACGCGGCGCCGATGCCTTCTAAATGCCTTAAAGCCTCTTCGAAGATCTCACGCGCACCATCGATATCTCCGCGAGCTGCTAACAGCATGGCTTTCACACTCAGATACCGTGCGCTACTGCTGTGATGACCGGTTGCTAGGGAGGCTTCTAAGAGCGGAGAAATAAACGCTTCGGCCTCATCCAATCTTTCGGCCCGAATTAGCGCACCGGCATAGGTGTCTTGCCATGTCCAGAATCCAGGTTCATCGATCCCTTGTGTGCGGTCCAAATTAAGCAGTGGTTCTAAGACCAAAATGACTTCTTCATGGTTTGCTTGGGCTCTGGCAACTTCCGCGCGTGCCATCCGGTAAGGAACCTCCATCACCGGATAGCTACCAATTTTGGCCCACGCTTTTGCCAAGTGAACTTCGACCAGGTCCCAATTTCCACGCAGGGCATGGATGAGGACGGCGGTAGCTTGAATAAGCGGCCGAACCACCTGAATTTCAGAACGCTCCTGAAGCACCTGCGCCGCTCGTACGGTCTCTAGCGCTTGGTCCCAATCTCCCATCAAGAATTCCGCGCGGGCTAACCACGCCTTAGCCCAGAGGGCAATACGCAGTGAACCCTCGCTGAAGTCGGTGGAGCTGGCGGCAGTTAGCTCATGACGAGCCAGTTCCACCCGGTCAGAAGCTAAATACACCCACCCCAACGACATTTCTGCGCGTTGGCGTTGAGCCCCGGTGGGCAGCTTTGCGAGCAGACCAAGAAGCACCTGTTCACCTTCGTCACGGCGTCCCATCATTGCCAAACCCAGGCCCTGAATGGCTGCGCTTTCAATCGCCAGTGGACTGCCAACCTCGGCTAAATTCAGCGACTGCTCGGCCCAATCTAGAAGTTTTTGACCTTCCAATTGGCAGAGGGAATGTAATACCCGACGCTGCGAGATGACCGCCATGGCATCGCTGGCCTGAGCTTGAACAGCACTCTGCCAGGCGCTGGTGAGCCACCGATTAGCCGTATTCGCGCACCCCTGCAGAATGGCTATATAGCCGGAGAGTACATCTCGTTCAGGACTGCTCGCTAAACTCGCAAGCTGATGTGAAAACGTTTGGGCTCGGCGCAATTCACCGGCAGCAACGATGGCATCTACCGCCTTGAGCAGCAGGGAATCACGTTCTTGCGGGTTGGGTGTTAGGTGGGTGGCGCGGAAGAAGGCAGTTGCCGCCGAAGACCATTCACCACGTTGCCCTTGGGCCACCGCATACGCCGCTAACGCACGGGAGAGACCAACGTCAGGCAAGAGGCTGGCATCGGCCCGATGGCCGAGTATGGCACCGTGGTCCTCCACAATTTTCGCCGCGGCGGTGTGCAACCTAATTCGCGTGCTCAAAGGAATCTGGTGGTAGACCGCCATCCGAGTGAGCTGACTTTCAAATCCGAGCCGCACCATGCCGCTGTGTCCGTAGGTTTGCACCAGAGAAACATCGACCAGCTGTTGTAGCGGGCTTAATGGCTCGGTGACCTGCGCAAGTCTGACGATTAGATCGAGCCTGGCTTGTACGCCTAACACCGCGGCCGCTTCCAGAATGGCGCGGGCCTGTGGCTCAATTTCTTCGAGTAGGCGTTTGATGTGTAACGACAACGCCCGTGGTGCCGGTGGCCACCGATTCCATTGTTCCCAGCTTTGTTCCGGGTTCTCCTGCGCTAAATCAAGGATCGTCTGAAGATTGCCATGGGTATACTCCACCAGTTGCTCGGCAGCCATCGCCGGCAGTTCAATACCCAAGCGGGTAAATACAATCTCACCGATTTGCGCCGATGTTGGCAGAGCCAGTTGTACACGGCTCAATTCACTGTCATCAAGAAATTCGCGGGCTTCGGGCGGCAACATGGCCACATCACTATCTCGGATTGCCAAGACGATAAGCACTCGTTCGGTGCGCAATCGCCGCCAGGCATAGCGCACCGCCGCCAGACTCTGAGCATCGACCCACTGCGCATTTTCAATCACCAATACTCGGGCGCGCTCTGGTTCCGCACGGAGGAAATGCAACAATGCGGGGCCCAGATCCGCTGGTGAGCCAAAACCAATAGGTTCTAGCAACGGCCCCAGTGCCGCCGCTGGCTCGTGGGCCTCCCAGCGAGAAGCGGTCACCACGCTGACGGTCGCCGCGCGAGATCTGGTGTGCATCCGTCGGATGACGGTACTCTTTCCACTACCCTGTGGCCCTTGCAATACGGCGAGGGCACTGCGCCCCTGTTCCGCGTCACGCAAAAGGGTGGCGAGTGTGTCTTGAGCTTCCTGCTGGCTCAATTTCACACCCACCACCCCTTTGTTAATATTTTTCACCGAATCGATGTGCAACTACTTTTCTGTGCCGGTCACCAAGAGCTCACGCGCAGGCTGCAGCGCGTTGGATCGAGACATAGGTACAAAGGTGGTGACCAATGTTCCAACGATAGCAACAGCTGCAAAAACGTAGAACGCAGTTCCTGGGGTCGCTCCCGCGCTGAGCAGCAGTCCCCCGGCCAGCGGACCGAAAATACCGCCGAGGCGGCCGAACCCAGCGCACCAGGCAACGCCTGCTCCGCGAGCGGCACTGTGGTAATAATTTGAGACAAATCCATAGATCAGCACCTGAGTACCGATGGTTCCCACACCAGCCACCGCCACTAGTGCCAAGAGCAACAACAGTGGCAGCTTCAACGTCATTAACACCATTGCAAGGGCAGCTAGGAAGAAGGTCACCGCGATGACCTGTTTGGGGCCGGTTCGGTCTGCTGCGACCGAGGCAAGCAGTCCGCCAAACACCGCTGCAAGGTTGAGCACCAAGAGGAATAACAATGAGTGGGATTTACCGTAGCCGGCTTGCAACATGATTTCCGGCATCCAGGTGTTCAAGCCGTAAGTAAGCAACAATCCTGCAAAGCTCATCATGCCCAGCAGTGCTGTTGGCAAGGCGTAGCGTTTGGTAGCCAGAGCTGCGAAGCCCACTGCTTCTGCTTTAGAGTTCTCGGTTTTAGCATCAATTGGTAGTTCGAGAACAATGCCGGTGCGTGCCGACAGTTCTTGTGCTTCGGCTACCCGACCACGTGACAACAGCCATTGTGGGGATTCCGGAAGTTTGAACCATGCCATAGGCAGGAGGAAGAGCAACGGCAATGCACCGATCATAAACAATCCACGCCAGCCGATGAGGTCGGTGAGCACCATTGCCAGGAGCGAGGCAAGCACACCACCCATGGGCACGCCGGAATAAACGATGGCGTTGTAGTAGTTACGGCGGTTTTTCGGTGCAAATTCAGCGACGATGGCACCAGCGGTGGCGACCAATGCGCCCACTCCCATGCCCGTGAGGAAGCGCAAGATCCCGAACCAGAATGAGTCTGGAGCAAAAGCGGTCAGCGCCATGCCAATGGAGAACCAGATAATACCGGTGAGCATGACCTTGCGGCGGCCTAGGTAATCGCCGACGGCGCCTGTAGTCAGCGCACCAACCATCACACCGAGCAAGGCGTAACTTCCCAGCAGTCCTGCGGCAGCCGCATCAAGCTGTCCTAGCTGGCTGGGATCTGCGAGCAGGGTGGAAACGATGGTCCCAAAAACTACTAGGTCATAACCGTCAAAGATCAGTGCGATGGCGGCGATAGTGACCACCCAACGTACCGTGCTCGCTTGCTTGGAACTGTTTATTGTAGGGCTGGTCATCACGTGATTTCCGTTCATTTGCGGTATCTGGGGGCACCTCGTTGTGCCCCCAGAAAATACGTGCCCGGCGGGTACAGCTACTGCACCGGGATCAAGATGATTAACGAAACGGCCCGTCGTAACGGGCCGTTTCATTCGATATTCAGTCGAACTATCCGAGGTCTCCGCCGGCCACCGCGAGGGTTGCACCGGTAATATAGGAGGCTTCATCGGAGGCTAGGAACACGATCGGAGCGGACTGCTCGTCTAAGGTTCCGTACCGTTTGAGCAACGTTGAGTCCACGGTCTGGTCAACAATTGTCTGGTACCAGGCCTGCTCCTGCTCGCCCTGTGGGGCGGGGCCGCGCTTGACCTGACGTTCAGGTGCTTCGGTGCCGCCTGGGGCGGTAGCCACCACACGAATTCCGTGCGGTGCTCCTTCCATGGCCAACGCCGAGGTAATGGCCTTCACCCCACCCTTCGCTGCCGCGTAGGGCACCCGGTTCATGCCACGGGTGGCCACCGAGGAGACGTTAACGATGGTGCCGCCACCGGCGGTAACCATCACTTCGAAGGCAGCACGGCACATCCACAGGGTGGGGAACAGCGAACGCTGAATCTCCTTTTGAATCTCCTGTGGCGTGTAATGCTCATAAGGTTTAGCCCAAATGGTTCCACCCACGTTATTGATCAGCACATCGATCCGGCCGAATTCATCCATGGCAGCGGTAACCGCCGCCAAGGCGCCCTCGTAGGTTTCCAGATCCGCGGTAACACTCAACGCATGCGCCGAGTGGGCTCGCAAACCCTCTGCCACGTCATGGATCAATGGGGCTCGGTCTACCAGCACCAAATCACCACCCTCGGCGGCGATGCGCCGAGCTACTGACCAGCCGATGCCCTGTGCGGCACCGGTGACCATCACTACCTTGCCGGCAAAACGTCCGGCATGGAATGACTCGGGCAAGCCCGCAGCTTCGGTCACGTTGCTCGTGGTGTCGGCCCCGCTCACTTGTTCAATTCCTTGGATGCGGCAGCCATGGTGGCCTTGGCATGCTCGTTGTGCGCGATGATTGCGGTACGCGCCGCGGAGATGTCCTGCTTTTCGAAAGCTGCCACGATGGCCAGGTGGTCTGCGTCTACCGCGCCATCGATCCAGTGTTCTTGGCGCAGGACCTTGGCCATAATTGCCGGTACTTCGAGGCGGGTGTAAGCCTGCAGCAGGTGTTCGTTGCCCACACAGGTGAACAAGAACTCGTGGAATGCGTCGTTGGTGACGGTAAATTCGTCGGCATTGACGAATTTTTCTCCATCGAGCGTCTTTCCTGCAATTTCTGCAAGGATCTTAAATTCTCCGAGCTGCTGCTCGGTCAACCGACCCATGGTCAGTTCCACAATCGCCAGTTCCAGCGCCATCCGGGCATCAAACTGCGCCTGGAAGGTTGCGTGTTCCTCACCGATTTCGTATTCGGTGACCGCCTGCGCAACTACCTCCTCGGCTTGTTCCACAGGGGCTGCAACCTCGGTAGCCGGCGCGGCATCTGGCACTACCGCGAGGGCGAACTTCTCGTAGTAGAAGTTCTGCGGCTTGATGCCTTCGGTTTCCAGGTGGCGGCGTACGCCTTCGACCATCGGAGGCGGGCCACAGAGGTAGATATCAACGTCGCCCTCGGCCAGGTGCTGTGGTTGGAAGTGGTTGGTGACGTAACCCTTCTTTTCCGCGGCACTGTTTGGGTCGCCCACTACGGTATCAAAGCTGAATCCTTCGATACGCGAGGTGTAATTTTCTAGCACATCCAGCTCGACCAGGTCGGTATCGGTGTTCACACCGTAGATCAGGTGGACCGGGTGTGCGTTGTCCATGCCGACAAGTTTTTCCAAGATGGAAAGCAGGGGCGCTAGTCCGGTGCCTCCGGCCAGTAGCAACGACTGGCGTTTTGGTTCGCGCAGGAAGAAGCTGCCCATTGGTCCGGTGAACGAAAGTCGATCCCCCACCTGCGCCACATCACGCATGTAGGTGGACATCAGCCCACCATCGGTGATGCGGATCAGGAAGGATACCGTAGCAACCTCGGGTCCGGAGCTGAAGGAGTAGGAGCGGGTCTGTCCGCCAGAACCCGGAACTTCGATGTTCACGTACTGGCCGGGCAGGAAGTTTAGCTCTTCGCGGTTATCTACCTCGAGGCTGAAGGCGTAGGTGGTTTCGGAAATACGGCGGATCTCGGTCAGCGTTGACTCGTAGACGCTCGCCGCGGTTTTAGCCACATCCGAGGTGGTTGGGATCTGCAGGACCAGGTCCGACTCCGGAACCATCTGGCAGGGAAGGCAGAAGCCGGCCTCGGCTTCGTCATCGGTCAGCGCCTCTTCGATGTAATCGCCACCGTCAAACTTGCCCGATTCACAGAACGACTTGCAGGTGCCGCAGGCGCCGTCACGGCAGTCCAGCGGGATGTTGATCCTTGCCTTGTAGGAGGCATCGGCGACGGTTTCGCGGGGGCCAACTTTGATGAAGCGGGTGATCCCGTCCTCGAAGGTTAGGGCGACCTGATAAGTCATAATGGGGGCTCTTTTCAAAATGATGCTGACAGCGCAGCGGGAAGTTCTTGGCCGTGATGCGCCGAGCTTAAGCTCGACGCATCACGGGCTGACCGGGTGTTCTCGGCCGAATTAGATGTGGTAGATATCCACTACGTGGTGGATGTAGTCGTTCTTCAGCACTACCTTCTTCGCGGTGATCACCGGCTGAGTGCCCGAGTAGTCAATCGTGTAGAACGAGGTACCGAAGTAGGTGTCCACGTTCTGGTAGCGGTAGTACAGGGTGAACCAGTTGAAGCGCACCTCAACCTTGTCCCCATCAACCGCAACGATCTCAATGTTGTTGATGTTGTGTCCGGTGCGTGGCTCTGGCAACGAGGTGGCCGAGGAACGGTCGGTCTTGATACGGAAGACACGGTCTTCCAGACCGCCACGGTTTGCGTAGTAGATCAACGAGATCTCGCGCTGCGGGTCCTCGGTGAGCTTGTCATCGTCGGCCCATGCTGGCATCCAGAAGGTAGCTTCTGGGTGGTAGCAATCGATCCAGCGATCGAAGTCACGGTCATCGAGGAAGCGGGCTTCCTGGTAGAGGAACTGTGCGACATCGGCGGTGGTGATGGTGCCGTTGGACGTCGCTGCCTCGGTTAATGCAATGGTGCTCATGTGAATTTTCCCTTCGGCCTTAGTTCTGTGCTTCGCGTTCGGCTGCCAGTGCGGTGCGCATGGCCGAAAGCCAGTAGCCGTGCTGGATTGGGTACAGCCCCTCGTCTTCGGTGCGCGCACCGGAGGCGATTGGTTCTAGGCCAATGGCCTTGGCACGCTCGTCTGCGCCGGTGATCTGGTGTGCCGCGCCGCGGCTCATGTCATTCCATTTCGCTGCGGTAGCCATGTAGGTCTTCTGGCAGGAGCGGAATTCTTCGAGGTCATCCGGAGTGGCCATACCCGAGGCGTTGAAGAAGTCCTCGTACTGGCGGATGCGGTTGGCGCGAGCGGCGTCTGACTCGCTCTTAGGTGCGATGCAGTAGATGGTGACCTCGGTCTTGTCCACAGCGACCGGACGGAATACGCGGATCTGCGAGGAGAACTGGTCCATCAGGTAAACGTTCGGGTACAGGCACAGGTTGCGCGAGACACCGATCATCCAGTCGGCCTTGGCTTCGCCATACTTGGCAACCAACGCGTCGCGCTGTTCGGCCAAGGGACGGTTTGCGGCGTCTAGCCATTCGGTCCAGAGCAGCAGGTGGCCGTTGTCGAAGGAGTAGAAGCCGCCTTCCTGCTTGTCCCAGCCGCCGGCATCCATGGTCTTGGTGTCATTGGTCGACTCACCGGAGGCACGACGGGCCTGAGTGGCCGCGTAGTTCCAGTGCGTTGCCGAGACGTGGTAGCCATCGGCGCCGTTCTCGGCCTGTAGCTTCCAGTTACCGTCATAGGTGTAGGTCGAGGAGCCACGCAGGACTTCTAGGCCTTCTTCAGACTGGTCAACGATCATGTCGATGATCTTTGCCGCTTCGCCCAGGTGTTCTTCCAGCGATGGAACGTCGGGGTTCAGCGAGCCGAAGAGGAAGCCGCGGTAGTTCTCGAAGCGGGCAACCTTGGTCAGGTCGTGCGAACCATCTTGCTTGAACTGCTCCGGGTAACCGGCTCCGCGGGAATCCTTAACCTTGAGCAGCTTGCCCGAGTTGTTGAAGGTCCATCCGTGGAATGGGCAGGTGAAGGTGGTGCGGTTATCGGTCTTGCGACGGCACAGCATTGCGCCGCGGTGGCTACAAGCGTTGATGATGGCGTTGAGCTCATCCTGCTTGTTGCGCGAGATGATGATCGGCTGACGGCCGATGTTGGTGGTGAAGTAGTCACCAATGTTGGGGATCTGCGATTCGTGGGCCAGGTAAACCCAGTTGCCCTCCCAGATGTGCTTCATTTCCAGCTCGAAAACTTCTTCGTCGGTGAAAATGTTTCGGTTGGTGCGGTATTCGCCGGTTTCGGGGCTGTCAACAAGCGCGTTGTCGAGCACCTCGGATACGGCGTTTAGAGTCTCAGTCATGATGTGGTTTGCTCCATCCTTCATATGGGGCCCGACAGGGCGCAACCGCTGCTTGGCGGCCATTGATGGATTCAACCTTGACAGGTTGTGCGCGCCATCACACTAGGCATCTGCCTAGCCTTGGCCTAGGCATTTTTACTAGGAGTTTGCGCATATCAAACACAATTTCTAAAGTATTTGTTGTTTGCTTGGCACCTGCGTACCCTAGACGGACGAAGTGCCGATCAAGGAACGGGCACGCCCTGATTCCCCACGCATCAAAGGTCAAAAATCGCGCTACCCGCTGACTCGAACGCGAGACTTTCCGCTCAGAAATTTGTGCTGGATTTACCACACCAAGCGGGGCCTACGCCGGTTCACTGCCGGTAAATTGGCAGGCGGCGCAGCACGCCGGGCGCACTGCACGGCTCCACGCTTTGGGCGGCATCTACGAGCAGTGATTTCCTTGGACAGAGAGCCCTAACGCCCACTAAAGGTCACAGATTTCGGATAATTATTGGTAAACTAAAGTGACACTTTAGTTTTGAGGATTGCCGTGAATCAGGAAATTTGGCCGGTCAGCACCCGCCCACGCAGTGTGGCAACCCACCAAAAAGTCCTAAAGGCTACAGCTGAGCTACTACACGAGGTCGGATTCCGTGGAATTTCAGTTGAACGCATCTCTGAATATTCGGGAGTCAGCTCGGCGACGTTATATAAGCATTGGCCTACCAAAAATGCGATAGTTGCCGAAGCTTTTGGACGTGTCACAAGCGAAGCGCTGCAATTCCCCACAGCTGGTGACCCACTGACGGATCTCGTCAATTCCACGGTCGCATCACTGACTTTTCACAGCGTGCAGAGCGGCCGAGTATTTTTCCAGCTTTTAGCCGCTTGCTCCTTGGAACCACAAAGCGCAGCGTACATCGATCAGTTCTATATGGCACCCCGGCGAGAAGCCCTCAAACCACTTTTCGCTCGCGCCCTAGCCTCGGGTCAGCTGGCGCCTGGGCTGAATATAGAGATGGCCATCGACGTGGTTTATGGAGCCGCGGTCTTTCGACTGATGCGCGATGCCGACAATGTAGCTGTCGCAGACATCGAAGAAACCGTACGTTGGTCCGTCCGCGGCCTCTTAGCTGAACAACCCTAGGCATTCGCCTCATAGTCCCTAACCAATTCAACACAGAACGAGATCTCGTGGCACACGCCAATAATTTCGTCGCCGATAAATTCGGCTTCACCACCGCACTAATTGGCCTTTGCCTCATCGCCGCACACTCCGGCACTCCCTCGCCACTCTTTCCGCTCTACTCCGAGCAATGGGGATTATCCCCACTAGAAGTCAGTAGCGTTTTCGCCGTATATATCCTTGGCCTGTTGGTCACCTTGCTGACCTGCGGGGCACTATCGGATCATATTGGTCGGCGCCCCGTAGCCTTTTGCGCGTTGCTGGTCGCCGCCGCATCGATGCTGGTCATGGCGTTCGCCGATTCGCTCAACGCCCTCTTAATTGCCCGAGTCCTGCAGGGTATCGCCTCGGGCCTCGGGTTTGGCACCTTAGGCGCCGCGCTCTTGGATTACTCCCCCGCATCACGCCACGGCACAGTAGCAATGCTCAACGGCGCGGTACCACCGGCGGCTATTGGATTCGGCGCATTACTTAGTGGAATTCTTGTCCAATTCGCACCACATCCATTTCAGGTTCCATACCTGGTGGTGGCCTCGCTTCTGATCCTTGCCCTTATCCCTGCATGCTTACTCAAGGAACGTCACCCGCGCCGTCCAGGCGTACTTCGTTCGTTGGTCCCCTCGGTGCTGATCCCCAAAGAAGTACGTCGCGAATTCTTCGTTGCCGTGGGCGCGCTGCTTGCCAGTTGGGCCTTGGTCGGGATGAATTTGGGACTCGGCGCGAGCATCAGCAAAACATTGCTGAATATTCAGTCGCCCACGCTAGGCGCTTTAGCCATTATGGCGGTCACCGGTACCAGTTCAATACTCGGCGTGCTCACCTTCCGGTCCAATGCACTGAAGGTCATGATCCTTGGCTGTGCGGCATTGATCGTAGGTTCGGCTGGCCTCGTTCTCGCGGTTTATACGGAAAGTATCGCTGTATATTTCATCGCAAGCATCATCGGTGGCATTGGCTTGGGCGGCGCCTTCCAGGGTGGCTTACGAACCATCGTGGAGCGAGTTCCAGCGCTACAACGCGGAGGCACGCTTTCCTCGGTATACCTGGTTAGCTATCTAGCATTTGGGCTACCAACGCTCATTGCCGGACTGCTAATCCCGAGCTTCGGATTGAAGAATGTCACTTACGGTTATGCCGGTTTTGTCGTGCTGTTGTCACTGATTGCCTTGGCGTTGATTGCAGGGACTTCGAGACAGAACCGTCTCATTCCAAAGCGTTAATAGTGAAAAACAAGCGTAAATGTTTCATGTGAAACATTTACGCTTGTTTTTCAGTATAAAAACTACTTGCGCTTTCGCTTCTTCTCCCCGATCTCGGTATCGAGAATATCTGGGTCATCCAACTCCAGCTGCCCCGCTGAGACGGTATCGATTCCTTCGAAGGCCACTGCTGCGTTTTCAATAACCTTCTTAGCAAGAAAACGGTTGCCCGCTCCGCCGATTACCGCGCCAATGCCAAAAGGAACTAGGCGTCCAAGCATACTGACACCTTGGGTACCGACCATTTTGCGGATGAATTTTTTCTGCAGACTCTTCTGCGCCGTCGCCATCAGACTAGTAGGTTTATGAGATCCAAAGGAGCGCGCCCAACCCTGTACCGGTCCGGATCCTCGTCCCGCCGCTTGACTTGTCAATGCCGAGATCATCGAGCTACCTTCTTCACCCATCAGCACGCCCATGACCAGCAAACGAGACCTGTCGGGGTCATCAATGGCGATACCGTGTAGCTCCGCCAACGACTGCGCATAGAGCGCAGAGGCTTCTAAGAAGCCAATCGTGGCGGCCAAGGAGAGTCCCAGTGCTACCGCGGTGCCAACGGCTGGAACGGCAGCAGTACCGCCGACGGCAGCACCTGAACCTGTAACCACGACCAAATAATCGCGCTCAACGATCTTTGCCAGCTCCGCGGCCGAGGCCTGCGGATGTTTGGCGCGCAAACGTTTGAGGTATGCCAGCACTAATGGTCTTTGCACACCAACGCCCCGCATGATGGCGTCTTGAACGGCCGAGCGCGGCTTGCCGCTCGAATCAATAAATGTCATCGAAATGGGATCTTTGCTCATGATGTAACCAGACTAATGGCTCGAGCCTGATAGTTCCCGAGAAAATGCCGGATTTTCACCGCAAAGTTATTGAATCTCTATTCCCGCAGATTTTCCCCTTGAATCGTCCGGACCACGGTGCAAGAGTTGGTTTATGAAGAATGCACAGGCCAAACGCTACAATCAGGCACTAGAAAAGGCTGGAATGGGTGAACGTCCACTGGCCCTGCTCGATTTGGAAGCGTTTGATAATAACCTGATCGCCCTACGCGAACGGGCGCAAAACCTACCTATTCGAGTGGCTTCCAAGTCACTTAGGGTGCGTTGTGCACTAGACCGGGTGCTGGAGCAACCTGGATTCAAGGGCGTTTTATGCTTCACCCTTGCCGAGGCCCTCTGGCTAGCAAGCCACGGTTACAAAGATCTGGTTGTTGCCTACCCGCAGTCAGACCCAGCGGCCATCAGTAAATGGGCAGCCAGCGAACAAGCACGACAAGAGATCACGGTGATGATCGACGATATCGACCAATTAGATTTGATCGACAAGATCGCGGTGGGGCATCAGGAATTGAAGGTAGCCCTAGAGCTTGATACTTCCTACTACCCCACAGCTACTTTCCGGCTGGGCGCCGCTCGTTCACCATTGCATGATCCCCAAGACGTGGCAGCGTTGGCACGGCAAGTCGTTAAGCGTAAGGGATTTAAAGTTGATGGGCTGATGGGCTACGAATCGCAGATCGCTTCGGTTCCCGATGGCGGTTTTGGCCTCAAAGCCGCGCTCGCTCGCAACATCCGTAAACGCAGTGCCGCTGAACTGGCCGAACGGCGCGGGGAAACGATCAGGCTGGTCAATGAGGTGACGAACCTTCGGTTCGTTAACGCCGGTGGTACCGGTTCACTTGAAACCACCGTACAAGAGAACGCGATTACCGAAGTGGCTGCCGGCTCTGGACTCTTCGCCCCGGCGTTGTTCGATTCCTTTAGATCCTTTCGGCCCGTCCCCGCCCTCTATTTAGGTTTTAGTGTCGTGCGTCGTCCCGAACCCGATGTCGTCACCATTCTTGGTGGCGGCTGGGTTGCTTCCGGACCAGCTGGCAAGAGCCGGTTGCCACAGATTGCCTGGCCTAAGAAACTGAAGTATCTGCCGATGGAAGCCGCTGGCGAGGTGCAGACCCCGTTAAAGGGAGCCACCGCTAGCAAACTCAAAGTTGGCGACACGGTCTGGTTACGCCACGCTAAAGCCGGAGAACCGGCCGAACGGGTCAATCGGCTAGCGGTCTATTCAAAAGGACAGATTATCGATGATTGGCCGACCTACCGCGGCGAGGGAAAGGCGTTCTTGTGAGGCGCTTTGCCAACTTTTCGCGTACCGTCACCGCGACTCCGGCCCACTGGCATAACATCTCAGATCCGGGGCAGCTTCCACAGATTCTTAGCGCCGCGTCAGATCAGGGACTGACGGTTCGTACCGTCGGCGCCGGACATTCTTTTACTCCTTTGGTCCAAACCAACTCAGTACTACTGAGTCTTGATGGCTTTCAAGGAATCGAAGAAGTCGATGCCTTCACCCATGAAGTTACCTTCCGGGCTGGTACCCGTTTATGGCAGATTCCACGGCTACTTGAACCATTTAATCTGGCTCTTGAAAACATGGGTGACATCGATCGGCAATCCGTTGCTGGTGCCATTAGCACTTCAACGCACGGGACCGGACTGGGCTTCACTGGTTTTAGTGGTGCCGTCACCGGGATTCGCATCATGCTCGCCGACGGGACTCATCAGCGAGCCTCAGCGACGGAAAACCCTGAACTTTTTCACGCCGCCAGGGTAAGCCTTGGTGCGCTGGGCGTGATCACACATGTCAGGTTGCGTTGTGTCCCGCATTTCTTACTCCATGCGGTAGAACGGGTGGAAGGCATCGAGCAAATAGCACAAAGCTTTATCGGACGTTCCACTCAGCACGACCACGTGGAATTTTTTTGGTTCCCCGGTACGACTCAGGCGATTGTCAAAACTAATACACGTTTAGCAGCGGGCAGTACCCTACCAAAAATAAACTCCTTCTCCCGGTGGGTCAACGATGAACTGGTTTCAAATGGAGCCCTACAAGGAATTAGCACCCTCGGCGCATTACGCCCGCGGTGGATCCCTAAGCTGAACCGACTTGCTACCGCGGTACTTTCAAATAGGGAGTACACCGACCGCTGGGACAAGGTGTTCACCTCGCCTCGTCGCGTTCGTTTCACCGAGATGGAATACGCTATTCCACTGGAGAACTTCAGTTCGGCTTTCGCTCAACTACGCTCGTATTTGGATAGTATTCCTGCTCAGGTGGTGTTTCCTGTAGAAATTCGGACCGCGGCCGCGGATGACACCTGGTTAGGCACCGCCAGCGGACGAGACAGCGCATATATTGCAGTGCATCAATATATTCATGATGACGTTCCACAGTACTTTCCCGAGGTGGAGAAGATACTGCGCGGCTTTGAGGGGCGCCCGCATTGGGGCAAAGTACATTCTTTGGGTGCAGCAGATTTATCTGCGTGCTATCCGCGCTTTGGTGATTTTCAAACTGTACGTGCTGCAGTTGACCCCAGTAGTTTATTCCTCAACAAGTATCTTAGAGGCCTGTTAGTGGGCGAAGCCTAGAACTGAACGTCGGTCCAAATTAGTGCAGGGTCAGGATTATTGAGCTGTGGTGGGCCGTCCACAGATTGAGCCTGCACCGGCTCCTGGTCGCCAATATGTCCCTGCCCAAGTACTTGCCAAGCCGAGCTTGGAACGAGGTAATTTCCCGAATCACTGATGGCATCCGGACGGTTTATCTGTTTCAGTAAACCATCACGAGCGGTCAATGTGGATGGCTGTTGGCCTAGTGCTCCGGCAACAACGTACGGGGCATTCCCGACACCATTGATTTTCTTGGACTGATCATCGCGCAGGTACTTTTCTCCGTTGAGGTAGTCATCAATCACACGCAGTTGATCCAGTTCTCGTGATTCGGAGAATGAGTATCCACCGAAGTTGTCGTCGGTTTGCACCGCGATCAGATGTACCTGTTTGCCACGATACTCAATGGGGATATCCCAGAGTCCGCTACTCATTACGGGAATTGATGTTGCCAACGCGCCGCTGAGACCAGAGTCTTCAAGACGGCTCTGCGGCATTTGGTCCCATTTGAATTCTGAGACGCTGGTGACCTGATCAGGGGTGATCTGATATTTGGAGAGCACTACGACGGATCCTTGACCCTCAAAATCAGCTTGCCCCCAAGCATCCTCGGGGCCACCAACAATTCGATCCCCATTCAGGTCTGCTCCGCTGGGTTTACCCTTGGACCCCACACCTAAGTACATGTAGTCGTACTCGACATCCACACGCGCATCATCTGGGTTATTGAGATAGCGATCTTGGAATACTTCGACGGCCTGCTCATTTGCGTCCATACCGGTCAAGACCACAACATCCGCGTTGGCGGCGGTGATGTTATCTGCCGCTAGCGACGCCTGCCTGTCGTTGCCTTGCAAAAGGTCGGTGGCTAGTTGCCCGTCAGCTTCGCGGGAAATGCGCGTATCAATGGTCGCGATGCGTAGCGATGTCTCTGAGGTTTCTTGACTCGGCGCAGGGTGCGGATCTTGCGCTTCCCAGGGGGCGGCATTTGCGCCAGCGGCGGGAAGCATTAAAAGCGCTCCCAAACCTAGGCTTACCGTTCCTGCTAAAACTTTGCGCACTCTGCCACCCTACGCCGGATCAGTACTACTTTTCCAGCATCTTAATCGGATTGTGATGACTGTGCCGCGGCGGATTTAGCGTTAGCCGCCAGCACTTCTTCCATATAAGGTGCCCGAACGTTCGGTGAGATACGCGCATCGACAAGGCAAATGCCCTTCGAACCGTCCTGTACCCACTGCTGAACCTTTGCAAAATCAGCCACGGATTGCACCCGGATACCGGTGGCTCCTACCGCGCTGGCAAGCGCCGCAAAGTCGACGGTTGGAATGAGCATGGGGTCCTCGTGCAGACCAATCGAGCCGTACTGGTGAACTTCTGCGCCATAGGCGGAATCGTTGTAGATGACGATGACGCCACTGCTAATAGTTCGAACTATCGACTCCAGGTCTGCCAGCCCCATCAAGAAACCTCCGTCTCCGGCGGCTAGCACTACGGTACGTCCCTCGGCCGCGACTCCTGCTCCCACCATCGAAGCAATGCCTAGACCAATTGACTGATAAGCGGTGCCAACACAGGTCAACGACCTGGCACCCGTAGTTGACCAATACATTGGTCCCCAGCCAATGAAGTGTCCCCCATCTTGAACCAGTACCCGGTTTTGCGGAAGAATTTTCTCCAATTCACTAGCTACACGTCGTGGATCAAGTAGACCATCGGCGGCAAGCTCATCACCTAGCGGGCGTTCGCGCACCAAGCTCAGGTCTACCGAGGAAACCCATGCAGATTTCGGGGCGTCATAGGAATCAAGCAAGCCACGCATTGCTGCCTTGATGTCACCCGTGGCGAAGTAATCCACGCGGGGATTTGTGGCGGTGGCCGCTAGATCAATCTGTACCACCTTCGCCTGCGCATTCATTAGCTCTCCAAAGCGCATGGTGAATTGATTCAGCCCCGCACCAAGCACCAGCACGACATCAGACTGCTCAATGATTTGTGCGTTTCGTTCCGTGGAGAAGCCTCCGGTGATACCCAGATCATAGGGGTAGTCCAGCAGATCTCGGGCTAGCAAGGTTCCGGAGGTCGTAGCGCCCAGACGCGTGGCAAGTTCAGTGATCTGCGCGGCAGCGTCGACGGCTCCGCGGCCATAAAGAATGTGCGGGCGTTGGGCTCCAGCCAGAATCTCTGAGATGGCGCTGATCTGCGAGGCGTTCAGTTCTGGTGCTGGCGGGGTGCTACGCAAAGATGCAAAGTCTGGCAATTCCCCTTCAAGGCTTGATACCGCGGCGAGGTCATATGGGATAGCAAGAACCACAGGTATCTGCTCGCGTAGTGCGTGAGCGGCGGCCTGTAGTGCAGTGGCACCCGGAGTATGACGATCCACCACGTAGCGAACTGCTCTCACTCCGGCGTCGATGGCCGCCTGATCAATATCCCACGGGCGCAGACCCGTGGTTGGCGCATCTCCGGTGACAAGCAGCAACGGGGTGCGTGCTGCGGCGGCTTCCGCTAGTGCAGTGACGGCGTTGCTGTAGCCCGCCCCGTAGGTGGTTGAAGCAATCGCTAGACGATTTGAGAGTCGGAAGTAGGCGTCTGCCGCGGAAACCGTTGCGGATTCGTGGCGTACCGCGGTGTAGTCAAAGCCGGCACGAACTGCGGCGTCGAGGAAGTGTGCGTTGCCGTTGCCCATGAGACCAAAAATCTGTGGCGCAATGGGCTTAAGGGCATGGGCGATGGCAGCTGAAACGCTGGACATAATGGACTCTTTCCCTAAAAAGGAGTTGAAGAAATTTCCATATATGTCTGCCGTTACCGGTTGTTATGAGCAACGGGTATCGCCCCTTTTGAGAGCGCCGGAACCTTTTTGAGGCGGTCCCTGACAGATTCAAGAGTAAGGCACAAATCCTTGATCGCGCTAGCGCGAGATCATTTTGAGAGTTCCCCATCTTTAAGCCGACGTGAAATATCGGCTTCCAGCTCAACGGTGTCTGGACCGTTCTCCCAGTGCCTTAGTCGCACCAAGACCATCACAGCTAGAAAGGCGGTTAGCATTTTATCGGCTAGAGAATAAAGAAGATTCGACGCAAATACGGTCACAATCAACGGCATTCCATAGGCATCCAAATTTGCCCGGGTTATTTCTGAGGCATGACCTGTTCCACCATGAAAAACAAAGAACAATATAATTGTCGCGACCACGCTGCAAGACAGTGCGACAAAAAACGTCAACAGATAGTACCGTTTCAGACTTCCTCCACGGCGTACCCACCGAAATCCGTATCCCCAAATTAGGGCACCGGTGACATTGACCAGAATGAATGCCAGCGAAGAAGAATCTGTAATCGAAGTCCCCACGAGGTTCGTTGCAATAGCCACGGCAACCGCCGCCCAAGGCCCTAGAATCATCGCGATGATCGCAGTGCCCAGCATGTCTAGGTACAGCGGAATCCCCAGTGTTGCGACCAGCCAGAACCCTAGTAAGTTGATCGCAATACTGCTCACAATCAGCAGGATTCTTCTGCCTAGACGCCGCCGCCTACTAGGTTCCTCACTTTGTGTGCTGTCCTCGACCTGCTTAATGCCCGGGCTTTCAACCACGTCTACACCTTGAGAATTCGGATGATTTTCAGGTTCCGGCACATAAGTTACTCGGTCAGCCCTGGCTCGTAAACATCGGTTGCGCCAGTTTTCAACGTCTTCATCTGTGCCCCCTAAGGCACGGACAATTTCAGAAATAAGTTCCACGTTGAGTCGGGTACGCCCAGCTCGAAAGGCATCGTAGACCGTTGATCTTGCTGGTCGAGACGCCCCAGGGGCAACACCTTGTGAAATACGATGGCTAGAGATCCGTCGAACGATTTCAGCGTAGGGAACGTCTCCGGCGTCAAGTCGCAAACGCTGCAGATCTTCGGCAATGAGATCAAAAGCCGACAGTTCCGAGCGAGACTGTTCCTCAGATTTCGACACCGTTGCGTCCTTTACTTATGGCGCCCGATGAAGTTCCGCGCTGTGAATTAATTCTACGACGGAAGATTTATTAAATTGCACCGATATCAGTTATTTATCACACGCTATCTACCTAAGGGTAGAACAATAATTCATGCCTGAATCCGTATATACGAATTTACTGCCCTGAAAGGCGCTAAGTAGTCAATTATTGTTGTTCGGAGTTGTACGGAGATGAGTTTTTGTTCAGTTATAGAACAATTTCATAGATAAGATTGTTGTAACTTGAGGTTTCCGGCCATGAGAGGTGTACCGATTACGGCCCGAACTCGCACGGTGGCTAAAGTTATCATCTGTAAAACTTGGGGGCAGATGTTAACTGGTCACGGAAACATCAGAATCCTTTAGCGCTAAAGGATAACAGTCAGGCACCTTCGAAATTCCTCGAAGGTGCCTAACTATTTAACTTCCTGCCAAGAAACGCAGGCCCGACTAATGCGCAGGCCCTGGCTAGTGCGTTGCGGTTGCCTGAGCCAGTAGTTCAATCACATGACGGTAATCCTTGCCGGTAGCGCGACTCATGCCCAACTCGCAGGTGCGGTTACACGAGGCGTGAGCACTAGCGTCTATCTCACGTACCTCCGCAGCTTCGCGAGCAGTAGCGGACTCGGTCAGTTCCGGGTGCAACATGCCGCGATCTCCGGCGAAGGCACAGCATCCCCAGTTCATTGGGATGTTTACTTTCTGCGCCACTGCCTCGGCGATCTTTTGCAGATCCCCATTGAGCCCCATTTGAGTCGAGGAGCAGGTGGGATGCAAAGTTAGCGAGTCAATCTGCGTGACCGGTGGGAGTTTGCCCAACAGGTGACGGGAGGTGAAGGCCAACAGGTCGACAACTTCAAAGCCGTGCTCCTCTAATGTGTGAGCGAACCCTTCGGTGCAGCTGGTGGCGTCAGAAATGACCGGCAAGCGAAAACCTGGCTGGGCTGCATGAACTTGAGCGCGCACTCGTTCGGCCATAAGTACATGGCCATCCTCATATCCTTTAGAGGTCCATGGGGTGCCACAGCACATCGATTCGATCCCTTGCGGAACCAGCACAGAGACGCCTGCTTGCTTCAGTAGTTGTTCAAAGGCTGGCGCTACGCCTTGCCCCTCACCGCCAGGCCCAAACATGGAATTTACACATGCGGGCAGGTAGATAGCGATGGGCTCTACGCCGGGTGCGCCAAGGTTTCCCGTCAGCGGCTTACGTGCCTTGCCACCCCTAGGAAGGTCCGCGTCGTACCGCGGCATGGTGTCTTCCCCCACCACCTTGCGGGCAATCTCGGTAGCACCGCGAACCAGCGGGGTAGGGAATTTATCTGCCACGCTCAGTGCCACCGAGCCAACTCGGGTTGCCGCACCCCAGCCCTTGGCGGCCGCCTTGAATCCGGCAGCCATGGCTGGTTTGGCATCTTCGCGGCGTAACCGTTTGACCAACAGTCCTGTGTTGATTTGCACTGGGCAAGCAGTGACACACATACCGTCTACCGCGCAGGTTTCCACCGCCGAGTATTCATAGTCGCGCTCAAGCTCCGCAACGAGTTCCTTATTTCCCTCGGCCTCTGCCTTCGCAATAGCCCTGCGTACGGCGATACGTTGACGAGGGGTAAGCGTCAGATCTTTGGACGGGCATACCGGCTCGCAGTAACCGCATTCAACGCAGCGGTCTGCCTCAACTTCAATGGTCTCGTTGAGCTTGATATTGCGGATGTGCGCGGCATGATCCTCATCGATAATAACGCCCGGATTGAGCATCATTCGTGGATCGCAGGCGGTCTTTAGTTCGACCATTACCTCGTAGAGTTCGTCGCCGTATTGGCGGCGCACAAATGGTGCCATCGCACGGCCCGTGCCGTGTTCTGCCTTGAGGTTTCCGCCCTTGGAAAGTACCAGTTCAACCATCTTGTCGTTGAATGCGTTGTACCGGTTCAGCGCGGTGTCACCTTCAAAGCGGTCAGTCAACATGAAGTGGATATTTCCGTCCTTGGCGTGACCAAAGATTACCGAGTCCTGGTACTCATACTCGTCAAAGAGCTCTTGCAGCGTGCCACAGGTTTCGGCCAGCGTATCGACGGGGACAGCTACGTCTTCGAGTAGTGCGGTTGTGCCTGAGACACGCGCCCCGGCCACCGAAGCGTAGAGCCCCTTACGGAATTTCCATGCGGCTTGACGGTTTTTAGCGTCCTGGGACAGGATTGCTGGCGCACGCAGGGCCGCGGAATCTATCAAACGCTGGCCGGCACTTTGTAGTCCGGCAAGTTCTTCGTCTTGGTCGGCATGGTATTCAATGAGCAGTGCCGCTTGTTCTTTGACTTCAAACCCCATAATTGCCTCAGGAACTCCGGGTAGATTTTGGCCTACGCGAAGTGAGGTGGAATCCATGAGTTCCAGCGTTGCCGCCCCAGAATCCAGCAGGTCCGGAAGTGCCCGGGTGGCCTGATCTAAGGAATCAAATACCGCCAAGGTTGCAATGGCGAGCTTACGGATGGGAACCGTTCTAAAGACCGCTTCGGCGACAAAGGCCAAGGTGCCTTCGGAACCAATAATCAGATGGGCTAGCAACTGAGCCGGTGAATCGTGATCCAGGAATGAATTAATGCCATAGCCCATGGTGTTCTTCAGCGCGAAATGCTTCTCAATGAGAGCTACCGAATTCTTATTTCCGCGGACTCGATCGCGCAGTCGGGTCAGCGTCTGCACAAGCTGCGGCTCGGCGGCGGCGAGTTTCGCATCTGCATCGGGGGCAGCGGTATCAATCATGGTCCCGCTCGGCAGCACAAAGGTCATCGATTCCAAGGTGCGGTAGGTGTTAAATTCGGTGCCGCATGCCATGCCCGAGGAGTTATTTGCGATCACTCCGCCAATGGTGCACGCCGCTTCACTGGCGGGGTCAGGGCCTAGCTTGTAACCGTAGACCGAGAGCCTCGCGTTGACCTGACGCACCGTAGCACCGGGCTGCACACGCACACGCTTTCCCTGGTCCAGCACGGTAATGCCGCGGAAGTTTCTCCGCACATCGAGCATCAGCCCGTCACCGCTGGCTTGACCGGCCAAGGAGGTTCCACCCGAACGCAAGGTAACCGGTTGCCCTGCACGCATGCTGGCTGAGAGCAACTGCGAAACTTCCTGCGCATCCTTGGTGATCACTACAGCTTCAGGGGTGTAGAGGTAATGCGAGGCGTCCGAGGCGTAGGCCACCCTGTCGATGGACGTGGTTTTGACGCGGTCGGGCTCTGCGACCAGATCAAGGATGCTTCGTGAAACCTTAGTTTCTCCGAGTGCCGGCGTGCTCAATGCCATGATGCGCTCCTGTGCGGTTGGTAGGCCCAGCCTACCTAAAATTAATATTGTCTAACAAGTACACATGCTATGTTAGTACCTTTCGTGGGATACTCAATGGGTCAGCAAGTTGCTTAAAGGGGAATCATGTCCGCAAGACTCGGTGTCGTCTCGGTAGTACAGGCGATAATCAATGATTTGCGAAGCAGAATTTTTAACGGTGAGCTGACACCCGGGACCCCTTTGGGCGAAGTGGACGTGGCCGCACACTATGGCGTCGCACGCCCCACCACGAAGGCAGCATTAGAAAACCTGGTCGCCAGTGGACTGCTGTCTCGAAACGCGCACCAGAGCGCACGCGTTACCGTTCTGGATTCAACGGATGCCCGAGACATCTACCAAACACGCGCAATCATCGAAGCCGAGGCCGTGCGCTTATTGGCAAGCACCGGCCATGTCCCGCCGGCCGCGCTCGAAGCAAACGCGCAGATCACCGCCCTGACCAACGCTTCGCCCATCGACATCGTGGAACCTGACGTTAGGTTCCATTCGGCGCTAGTCAACGCCCTGAAGTCCGCTCGAACTAGCGCAATCTACGCGCAGCTCAGTGACGAGATCCGCTTGTGCATGACGCATGTACAAGACGCAACCCTGCTTAGCACCGAGGACATCGCTGCAGAGCATCAACGGCTTCTGACCCAGATCGAATCTCGTGACGAGCAAGGCGCGGCCAGTACTTTAGCCGAGCATCTGAACCGCGCAAGCAAGAAGCTCGAAGCACACCTAGATCTCATTCAAAGCAACCCTAAATAGCCTTAGTAAGCTCGGTCGGCGAGCGCGTAGGTTTCAGTCCAGCGAAGTTCGTCCGGGTTCACTTACCAGATGTTCGGGATGAAGCTCGGAATGCGGTGCCTCCATTTGATGCAGTAGCTGGTGCACGCCTGCATGCACTAAGCGCCAACGCCGAAAACGGCCGTCTGGCTGAGATTCAACGACCTGTGCGCGCTGCAGTGTTGCCAATGCCTGAGTCACTGTATTGGGGCTCAACTCGGCCGCTTGGGCTAGTTCGTTCACCGAAGAATCCGGGGCTGCATGAATGGCGAAGAGTATTTTGATTCGAGTGGGATCGGCACAGAGCGAAAAAACTTCTGCCCACTGCGCGATGCGCAGCTGCGCCTCATTAACCGCATCCACGGCGATCTGACTGCGCTTATTTTCCATCCCAGAATCCCCTCTTCATGGTTCAGGGTTTCGCTACTACATCTGTTCAGCTAGACACATGTATCCTGTGAACATACCCCCATCTAGAGTAGCTAAGGATTCCCTCTGCGTACCCCTTCACCTCGCAGCCGCGTCATTGCTTTTATGGCGCTTCCGTTGATTTTGCTCACCGCCGGATGCCAACCTGCGGGTAGTCAGCATGCATCCGAACAGCCCATTTCTTTACTCACCGCGGCTCTGCCGGAGACGTTGAACCCGTTGGCCGGATTCGACAGCTACGGACTTGGAAAAATCAACGAATCCTTATTCACCCTCGAGGGTGAAGAAGACCAGCTACCTAAGCTCGTCCCGCTGCTAGCGGCCAAGGAACCGAAAATTTCAGCAGATTCACGCAGCTGGGAGATCCAGCTTCGAGAAGACATCAAATTCAGTGACGGTACGAGCCTTGATGCCCAGGATGTAGTGGCCAGCTACCGCGCAGTTCTAGACCCCCGTACGGCTTCCCCGCTGGCTGGCAGCCTAGAAAATCTCGCCTCGGTCTCCGCGCCCACTGAGAACACCGTGCGCTTTCAGCTCAAAGAGGCACAGGTATCCTTCAAAACCTCACTGCTGATCGGCATCGCTCCCTCCGAACTCGTGGATCCAGCCCAACCCGTAGCCGAATCTACGCTTAGCCGCACCCCCATAGGCACCGGCCCTTACCTCGTGGAAGATTTCTCTTCCGCTCGGCTAGTACTCACCGCAAATCCGCAGTACCGTTCCGGTCAGCCGCAAGCAACACCTGTCATCTATGAGGCGGCACCGGATGACAATGCCCGAAGCCAACGCCTAGCCACCAGCGGATTCACCGGAACGACTCTTCCTCCGCGACTTGCCCACAGTTTTTCTAGCCGCGAAGGATTTGAGGTGTTCAGCGCAGTCTCGGCCGATTGGCGTGGAATCTCCCTGCCCGCGGAGAACCCCTTGACCAGCGATACGAAGGTGCGTCTTGCACTAAATCTGGCGATTGATCGCCAGCAGCTCATCGACGCGGTACTCGACGGCAGCGGCCGGCCAGCCTACACTTTCGTCTCCCCCGAATACGGCGCAAACTACGCGCCAGATGCCATTTTCACCCACGACGTGCAACGCGCTTCAGCATTACTCGACGAGGCAGGCTGGATGCGCAACGGCGACGAGGTGCGCTCCAAAGACGGCAGCGCGGCGGCATTCACCGTGTTGTACAACCCGGGAGATACGCTTCGACGGGACCTGTCGCTGGCGGTCGCCGCGCAGTTGGCGGAACTTGGCATCGCCGTCGAGGTACAGGCCGCGACCTTTGACGAGGCCGAACCGCGCAGCGCCAAAGACGCCATCATGCTCGGTGGCGGCGATGACCCTTATGACGTTGATACCCAGCTATATAAGATGCTTCATTCCTCTTACCCCGAGGCCGGGGCTTACTACGACAATCCCAGCCGGTATTCCAACCCGGAAATGGATGAACAACTGCATCTGGGACGCACCAGCTTGGATCCACAGACACGATCCGCGGCCTACCGCAAAGTCCAGCAACTCTACGTGGCGCAGCCGTCTATGCTCTTGCTTGCGTTTCTTGACCACATCTACGTTCAGCGCAGTGACATCGAAGAGAACTGGAATACCTCCGGGTTGCTCTTAGAACCCCATGATCACGGGACCACCTGGGGACCTTGGGCAAAGATTCATGAGTGGACACCGAAGCAATGATGCAGCTGGCAACTAAAGGTGTTGAACAAAGACTGCGGGTCCGCGCGGCTGGGCTCATCCTTATACGTCGTATGCTGCTGGCGTTGCCGGTCACCGCGGGCATTACAGCCGTAGTTTTCTGGCTGGCTTCGATAGCCCCATTCAACCCTTTGGTTAGTTATCTCGGCTCGCGATACGAACGGACTACTACCGCTCAACGCGAGGCCTTAGGAGAACAGCTGGGGCTAGATGAACCTTGGTACCTCACATGGTGGCGTTGGGTAACCGATGTACTGCATGGGGACCTGGGATTCTCTCGGCTCTACGTGCAGCCGGTGCGCGAAACCCTAGCTGAAAAGCTGCCCTACACTGCGTTGTTAACCTTGACCGGACTGTTGCTTGCGGTGATCCTTTCGCTGGTACTGGCTTGCCTGGCCGCACGATACCGGGGCGGTTTTCTCGACAGAGCAGTGGTGTTCTTTGCACAGGTAGCCCAAGCACTGCCTCCTTTTGTGCTGGCCCTGCTCGCAATCGTCATCTTTGCCTTGGGTATGGGCCTGCCCGCAGGAGGAGTCGCCTTCGCCGGACAGGCACCGACCGTTGGCACCGTTGCATTGCATTTAGCTCTCCCCGCGACGGTGCTGGCAGTTAGCCTCTTACCCTGGCTGCTGCTGAACCTGCGCAGTTCTATGTTTGAGGTTTTAGAATCTGACGCCGTCCTCGCCGCCCGTGGACGAGGGGTCAGCGAAGCGCAGATCTTGCGCCACGAAGTCTTACCCGTCGCGGCCCTGCCCTTTTTAACCGTGGTGGGTAGCAGGTTAGGCGAGTTGGTGACCGGAGCGTTGCTGGTGGAGAGTGTTTTTGCTTGGCCTGGCATCGCCTCAGCCGTCATCGATGCGGCAGTGGCGGCAGATTTTGCGTTGCTCGCCGCGGTAACCGCATGCTCCTGCTTAATGGTTTTTGCTGGCAACGCCCTGGCCGACGCCGGGTACCTACTGGCAGATCCGCGGGTGCGCGATGTCTAAAAGACAACTCTCAGCCCTGCTGATTCTTGGAGCCTTAGTGCTCTATGCGATCTGCATTCCACTGTTTAACCCGCAGGCGGTTCAGGGAACAAATTTGACCGAGGTCTACAGCTCACCAAGCCTTGAGCACCTCTTCGGTACCGACCAGCTGGGCCGTGACCTCTGGGTACGTTCGGCACAGGCACTACGGCTATCGCTGCTACTCGCACTGACCTCTGCAGTCGCCTCAACACTGATCGGTGTGGGGGTCGGCGTGCTTGTCGCCTATGCCGGAGGAATTATTGACCGGCTCGCCATGCGCTTGGTTGACGCCCTTAACGCCGTTCCACATCTACTGCTCAGCGTTGTTGTCTTATCTATGTGGCCCGGTCACTGGTGGGCTATCGTTGCGGCAATTGCGTTGACCCACTGGACCCAGGTGGCCCGCATTGTTCGCGCACGACTCATCAGCGAACGGGAGTCGCAGTATGTGGCGCTTTCATGTGCTGCCGGGGCCAGGCCCACCGCGATTTGGGTCAACCATCTGATTCCGGCCGTGGCGCCGCAGGCGGCAATCGCCTTAGTTTTACAGTTGCCCCACGCCATTTGGCATGAATCCGCGCTATCGTTCCTCGGCGTGGGTTTGCCCCCGCAGACCGCATCCTTGGGACTCATCTTGGAAGACGCCCGCGGCGGGGTGCTCTCCGGTGCTTGGTGGCTGTTGGTGATCCCAGCAGGGTTATTGGTCCTGCTCAGTGCAGCGTTGTCCGCACTGGCCAAAGAACCTTCTTCGCGAGTAAACAGCAGGCAGCCTGTGGCTCCAAGCGGGCCGATGCCAGCTGCCGACACTGAATTAACGTCTGGTGCGCTTGAAGTTCAAAACTTACGACTTTGGACCGAAAGTCCCAGTGGAGCGCGGACCGAGATTCTGCACGAGGTGAATTACCGGGCCATATCGGGAAAAATTAACGTGATTTTAGGGCCTTCCGGTGCAGGCAAAACCATGTTGCTTCGCGCCATGGCAGGCCTGTTACCGCCGAAAATACGAGTAACCGGTCAGCTACTGCGACAAGGAAAACAAATTCCGTTGCAAACACTGCCTGCTACACACGCTGGTGAGCTAGTTTTCGTCCCAGGTTCGGCCGGCACCGCACTGAACCCGGTACGTACTGTCGCTTCCACCGTACGTCGCGAATTGCGACGCCATCGAAGCGATGCCTCCCCCGAGGCGATACGCCAGGCTCTACAGCGGGTAGGACTTTCACCCGAACTTCTTTCGCGTTATCCCCATGAGCTCTCTGGTGGCCAGGCACAACGAGTATTACTTGGATTAGCCCTGATCGGTGAGGCACAAGTAATCCTCTTAGATGAGCCGAGCTCGGCATTGGACCCGAGTAGTCAGCAGCATCTTGGCGCGGTATTGCAGAAGTTGGCGGGCAGCGGACGCACCATCGTGATGGTCACCCATGACCGGGAGCTAGCAGCCCTCTTGGCGGACGAGGTAAGTATGATCCATGACGGTCATTTTGTATCTGGCGCACACCAAACGCTTGCTACGCCGAAGGAACAAACTCCATGAGCTTAGAACTGCGTAATGTTTCTTACCAATATCCTAAGAGCTCGCAACAGGTTCTTCAGGCAGTAAATTTACGCCTGGAGCCTTCAGAGATTGTTGGTCTGCGTGGTGACTCAGGTTCCGGCAAAAGCACCCTATTGAACATTGCGGCATTACTCAAGACGCCAACTAAGGGACAAGTACTAATATCGGGGCAACCAGTGGATGCTACTCGCACCGTACCCCTAGCCACCCGCATCAATATTGGAATCGTGCCGCAATCTCCGCGCGCAGCAACGGACCCACGTCAGCTTTTAGGAACCGTACTGGCAGCCCCCTTGGCCTTCGCCGAACGGTCCGTTCGGATTCGCCCGGAGCGCTATCGCACCCAACTTAGCCAGTTGTGCTCACTGGTTGGCTTGGACCATGCCTTATTGCATCGTCGCGCATCCGAAGTATCCGACGGGCAACTTCAACGTATCCTTCTGGCCCGGGCGCTAAGCCTTAATCCCCGCGTGCTGATCTGCGATGAACCCACCGCACAACTCGACATGGAAACCACACACATCATCTTGATGTTGCTTGCCAAACATGCGAATGCTGGCGCGGCGGTGCTGATCGCTTCGCATGACAGTTCCAGCCTTCAAACGATTTGTTCCCGGGTACTGGATTTCCCTGAGTCATTCGGGCCACTCGAACTACCTCATTACGATTCGTCCGAAACAGGCCCATTGTCTACGAAGACACTCTGACCGCTCTACGCCACTTCACAATTTTGGCGTGCCCACGGAATTTAACATAGCTACAAGCTATTCACGCTTCCATCTGATTCTTTGGAATACTTCCTATTATTGGCACTTCGCCATCTGCGTCCATCGCCTCATTTTTATCCGGCCTGGTCATTGGCCTGATACCTGTCAATGAAGGACTGTGAATCAAATGTCTTCAAAAATCCGCATCGGCATTGCCGGATATGGAAACCTCGGCCGCGGCGTGCAAGCCGCAATTGCCAAAAATCCAGATATGGAACTGGTGGGCGTCTACAGCCGCCGCGATCCAGATACACTCCAGCTAGCTCAGCCTGCACCACGCTACTCGGTGGATGTTCTGGCGGACCACGTAGATGATATCGACGTGCTGATCCTCTGTGGTGGTTCGAAATCGGATCTACCAGAACAAGGCCCCCGCATGGCTGCACTGTTCAACACCGTCGATAGCTTCGACACTCACGCGCGCATCCCGGAATACTATGAAACGGTCAACGCACCAGCAAAGGCAGCCGGCAAGACCGCACTGATCTCCGCCGGATGGGACCCAGGCATGTTTTCAATTAATCGTGTCTATGGCGAAGCGCTGCTTCCTGACGGAGAAACCTACACCTTCTGGGGCCGCGGACTGAGCCAGGGCCACTCCGACGCGGTGCGCCGCGTGCCTGGTGTTGCCGGCGGCGTGCAGTACACCATCCCTAGCCCGGAAGCGATTGAGCAGGTACGCTCGGGACTTCGCCCGACGCTGAGCACCCGCGAGAAGCATCAGCGCGAGTGCTACGTTGTTCTCGAAGACGGCGCGGATGAAAACTCCGTGCGTGAATCAATTGTGAACATGGAACACTACTTCGACCAGTACGACACCACCGTGAACTTCATCGATGCGCAGACCCTCGCAGCCGAGCACTCGGACATGCCCCACGGCGGTTTCGTGATCCGTTCGGGCAACACCAGTGAGAGCCAGAAACAGGTCATCGAGTACTCGTTGGCGCTGGGTTCAAACCCGGAGTTCACCTCCAGCGTGCTGGTGGCTTACGCTCGCGCGGTGTACCGGATGAACAACTCCGGAATCACTGGCGCACAGACCGTGTTTGACGTTGCCCCCGGCTTGTTATCACCACGTAGCGCCGCCGAGCTTCGCGCCCAGATGCTCTAAACAAATGCTAAACCTGCGCTAATACTTGCGCAGGTTTAGCGGTTCTTGACCTCTAAAGCGTTCGCGCAGCAGGTTGACGATCCCCAGCATTACCGCAGTAGCAGACTCGGTTGAGCTTCCCAGCGTACGTACCGCTACCCCCGCGGTGGCGGTAGCGGAAACACCGACGTGCACCGGGTGGCGCTGCTGCGCGGCGATTGCATAAGCCTCGTCACGTAGCAGTTGCACCAGCTGTTCATCGATGCGTGCGTCAACTGCCAAGAGCATTCCCACATGGGTGTGATCCTGAAAGTAGAGTTGCGAATCAATCGATTGTTCCTCGGGCTGCACCCAGAGGTTGTCCAGCACCGCAAGTTTTCCCTCTACTCTTACTTCGGTGCGCAAACGTAGCTGGTCATAGCGGAAGAGTTTGCCGTCCGGGCTCCAACCCGGAGTGAGGATCTCGAACAACACTAAGGAAGCATCTGCCGCCATATCCACCACGGTGTCTTGGCGGTAACTGGCCTCCCGGTAAGCGATCAGCTGATCCGGCACATACTCAAGAACTGCGCCGGAACCTAAACGGATGACCATGTCCTGGGTGGCTTCACCCTGCGGTGTCCGATAGACCTTGGTTGCCGACTGAGTGGTCAAAAGCAGGCTACTGCCCGCCTCCACCTCAATCTCGATGCCATATCGATCCGCACCTAGATAGCCTCCACCTGGATTCACAATCGTGTAGCAAACTTGAGCACTGCCATCGAGGTAATGTGGTCGCAGCACTCGCAGGGCACCTTGATGGTATTGCGCTGTGGCGATGTCCTTGCCCGAGCGCCGTCCAATGTGTAACCGCAGCTCGCCAACTAGCTTTCCGGTAAAGGGTGTGGGACCCAGCGCCGAAGCGCGCGACCTGGTCGGCGCCGCCATTAGCCCAGGTCCGTCATCAGCACGTCGCGACGCAACCAGCCAATGACTTTGTCCAATCCATCATCGGTCTTCAGGTTCGTGAAGCAAAACGGTTTATCGCCACGGAACTGCTTCGAATCTGATTCCATCACCGACAGATCAGCTCCGACGTACGGAGCCAAATCGGTCTTATTGATGATGAACAAGTCGGACTTGATCATCCCCTGCCCGGCCTTGCGTGGAATCTTCTCCCCCTGAGCTACATCGATGATGTAAATCGAGAAATCCACCAGTTCCGGGGAGAAAGTAGCCGAAAGATTATCTCCCCCGGACTCAACGAAGATAATCTGCAAGTCCGGATGGAGCAGCTTCAACTCCTCGATAGCAGACGAGTTCATCGAGGTATCCTCGCGGATCGCCGTATGCGGGCAACCTCCGGTTTCAATGCCCACAATACGATCCAGCGGCAGCACCCCGTTAGCAGCCAGAATCTTAGCGTCTTCAATGGTGTAAATATCATTGGTAATTGCCGCCATGGAAATCTCACCATCCAGCGCGCGGGTGATGCGCTCAATGAGCTGCGTTTTACCTGCCCCGACGGGGCCTCCAACACCAATACAAATTGGTTCCATTACAGTACTCCTCAAATCTTGTTCATGACCACCAGCAGGCGGTCAACCTATCAAAGCCTCAGCGCTAAGACATGAACATGCGCGCACGTAAGTGTTCGTGGCGCATCTGCGCAATTTCGAGTCCGGGGACCGCTGCACCTAGATCACGATCTCGCAGACTGAAAATCTTCGCCACGCTGCGCGTGACCGGTTCATGCATAGCGCGCAGTACTCGTTGCCCCGCATTCTGACCCAAAGGGATGGCACGAATCGCATTCTGCGTCAGGCTAGTCACCGTGGAGAACAGGTAGCTGTTGACCGCATCTGCGACCGGTGCCCCAGCCGCCCGGGCACCCAACGCGAAGGCAATCCCAGGGTGTCCCGCGCACTGCCCAGAGCCAACCGCCTGGCGGTATTCTTCCAGTTCTTCGCTGGGAGAAACCACCGAGGCAACTTCAAGCATGCGCTTGCCCATTTTTGTGGCTGCCTCACGCAGTTGCCGTGGCAATGCGGAGGCATAAATCATTGAATCCAGTTCTCTGATTCGTTGCCCGCTCAATGCCTCGTGTCCAAGCCGAACTACTAACCCGTCCGTGTAACTCAGCGACTGTGTAAGAAACAATTCCAGCCATAGCGCAAAGCTCGTCTCGTCATGCACCAACCCGGAATCTAGATAGCTTTCCATTCCAAAGGAATGGCTAAAGGACCCGGTGGGCAATGCCGAGTCGGACAGTTGCATCAGAGTCAGCAGGTGCGAGGCGCTAGTGGGTATGTTCGGCATGACGGAACGGTACCGGCATCACACGTTCTTGCCGGTTATAGGGGGTGAGATGGTGTTCTAAGAAGTCGGCCACGGTGTGATCGTATTGGACCACCATGACCTGCGCGGCATATTCGGACTCCTCACCAAAAAACTGCGCTTGAAGGTGCCGATTGCCCAACGCGTGCGCGACCTGACCCATTTCCAAAATGCTGCGTGGGGCGATGACCAGCACATCGGTGGGAAGCACCGACACGGTGATCATTTCGGTATCTGTGAGATACAGGATGTCCCCGTCACGCAGGTCTGGCCCGGGAGCCAGACGGATCCCTAATTCCCTGTCGTGGTCGCTGGTAACCCGTTGAATTCGTTTGACCAGAGCGGAACTGGGCAAGACGACCTTTTCGTGATGCCTTCCGGCGTACTGCTCGGCCGGCAGCTCATGGACGTTGCCCACAAGTTGTTCAATGATCATTACTCTCCTCAAAAATTTGTTGCACCGGCGCGGATCCTTAAAACAGGAAGTAACGCTGCGCCATGGGTAGCACCTCGGAAGGTTCACAAGTTGCCAATTCCCCGTCCACGGTGACCTGGTAAGTCTGCGGGTCAACAAGGATCTCCGGGGTTTCGCTGTTGTATTTCAAATCCGCTTTAGTCAACTCGCGGATACCAGAGCAGGCCCGGATGACCTTACGCAGACGCAACCGTTCGGGAACACCTTCTTCAATAGCCGCCTTTGAAAGGAAGGTAATCGAGGAAGCCTGCACCGCTGTACCCAGCGCGCCGAAGTTCATTCGCATGGTTCGCGGCTGTGGGGTCGGGATAGACCCGTTAGAGTCCCCCATGACCGACTGAATGATCTGTCCACCCTTGATGATCATCTCTGGCTTCACTCCGAAGAACGCCGGATCCCAAAGGACCAGATCGGCAAATTTGCCCTCTTCGATGCTGCCAATGGAATCGGCGATGCCGTGTGCGATGGCCGGATTAATCGTGTATTTCGCGACGTAGCGTTTGAGTCGGAAGTTGTCTCCCACCTTGCCGTCGCCTTCCAGCTTGCCGCGTTGGCTCTTCATCGCATCGGCGACCTGCCAGGTACGCAACACCACTTCACCGACACGCCCCATAGCTTGGGAGTCCGAGGAAGTAATGGAGAAGACGCCCATGTCGTGCAAGACGTCTTCCGCGGCAATGGTCTCCGGTCGAATCCGAGAGTCGGCGAAGGCTACATCTTCTGGGATATCGGCATTCAAATGGTGCGCCACCATGAGCATATCTAGGTGCTCATCGACAGTATTAACGGTGTACGGAAGTGTCGGGTTGGTGGACGCTGGCAACACGTTTGGTAGTCCGGCCATGCGGATAATGTCCGGGGCGTGACCGCCTCCGGCGCCTTCGGTGTGGAAGGTGTGAATGACTCGTCCGGCAATGGCGTCGATGGTGTCTTCCACGAAACCGCATTCGTTCAGCGTGTCCGCGTGGATAGCAACCTGCACATCAAATTCGTCGGCCACTTTCAACGAGTTATCGATGGAGGACGTTGTCGCACCCCAGTCCTCGTGAATTTTCAGGCCGATAGCTCCTGCACGGATCTGCTCCGCCAAGGGTGCGCGTTCGCTTGCGTGGCCCTTGCCCAGCAAGCCGATGTTGATCGGCAGATTCTCTACCGCCTGCAGCATGCGGGCAATATGCCATGGGCCAGGAGTCACCGTGGTGGCTTTCGACGCGTCCGAAGGTCCAGCACCACCACCAATCAGCGTGGTGGTTCCGGCCGACAAAGCTACGGGTACCTGATCTGGAGATACAAAGTGGATATGAGTATCGATGGCGCCAGCGGTGAGGATCTTATGTTCCCCGGCAATAATGTCGGTGGCGGCGCCGATGATGATGTCTACGCCGTCCGAGATATCCGGGTTTCCGGCCTTGCCAATTTTGAAAATGTGGCCGTCGCGCAGGGCCACGTCTGCCTTGTAAATACCGGTGTAATCCAGCACCACCACGTTGGTGATCACGGTATCTGGGACATCCTGATCACGGGTTAGACGACCGTTTTGCCCCATGCCATCGCGGATGACCTTACCGCCGCCGAAAACTACCTCTTCGCCGTAGGTGGTGTAGTCCTTCTCGATTTCAAGGAAAAGTTCGGTGTCTGCCAAACGAATTGCGTCGCCGGTGGTGGGCCCGTACATTTCCGAATACTGCTTGCGACTAAGTTCGAAGCTCATTTTTAGTTCTCCTGCTCCTCGTCCGAACTCTGCGTCTGCGTCTTTTCGGCCTGTCGCAGCTTATGCGGCTGTGGTGGAAGGGCTTCATCAACTTCGTCAACACCAAATGTGGTGTGGAAGCCGATGGCGGTTTCGCTCTGATTCGGCAAATCGATGTCGTAGTCGGCAACCACGTCGGCTTCGATTACCGGGTCGATACCCGCACTACCGCCGATGGCTTCGGTTTCAACTACCGGGATGGTGCGACCGACCGGACCGTTGACTCGATCTTGGAATCCATGCACCTCACGCGCTCCGGCGTACTCCACCAGGTGGACCGTACGCGCATCCCCTGGTTCGAAACGCACCGCGGTGCCGGCAGGGATATCCAGGCGGAACCCGCGCGCTGCCACACGGTCGAAGTCAAGTTGCGGGTTGGCCTCGGCGAAATGGTAATGGGAGCCGACTTGGATGGGGCGGTCGCCACGATTGATCAGGTTGAGAATTCGGGTCTGTTGACTCGCATTACAAACGATTGGATCATCGGCGAGGATGTATTCTCCAGGTTTCATCTCTGCTCCCGTCCTAACGAATCGGATTGTGGACGGTTACCAATTTGGTTCCGTCGGGAAAGGTGGCTTCGACTTGGACGTCGTCAATCATCTCGGAGATTCCGTCCATCACGTCTTCGCGGGTCAGAATCGTAGTGCCATAGCTCATCAGGTCTGCAACGGTGCGTCCGTCGCGCGCCCCCTCGATGAGTTCGTAGGTAATGACTGCCACGGCTTCGGGGTGGTTTAGCTTCAAGCCGCGTTCTTGTCTGCGACGAGCGAGATCGGCTGCAACGACGATCAATAATTTCTCTTGCTCGCGGGGAGTTAAATGCATCAGGTCCCTTCCAACGTATATACAAATTGACGGTAGCTTGATGCTGTCAGATTTGCTTTAAATCAGGCTTACAACCTGCATTTAAGGCAAGGATAGCAGAGCCAGCACGAAGGTCTCTGACCTCAAGAAAGTGCATCAGGTATCGCGCAGGTCGGATTGCACCACCCATTGTCCCAATGCATAAGTTTCTCCTTGTCAAGGCTTGATTAGAATGAGGATATTGTTGCCACTACGCTGTTCGTGAAAGACGCGCGTGAGATGGGGAACCTATCCACCGACGGGATCTTAAGTCACTTAACAGTCGAGAGTCCACTCAACATTTCGGGACGCGCTCACAGCGAGAAGGACAACTCATTTGCATTGGCGGTTTCAAGACGACTTGCAGATTGCTCCTGCGGCCCGCACGGCTAGGGTTAGTCTCAAAGACACTAGGCACCACCGCGGATTAAAAGGAAAATATTTTTGACTTGGTTCAAGCGTAAAGAGAGCATCAACCCCGAATCCTTCAACCTCGCTCTAGCCCAAGTGCCACAGCTTGAAGGCCCCGGATTTGTTCTACGGGCAACAAGTGCCCCGGCTGGATTCAAATTTCGTTCGTTGGCCATAGTCGCGGAATTCAAGGTGACTCTTGGCGACGGTTGGTTTCTTGCCGAGGATTTGAGAACTTTTTTTGACGGAAAAATTTCTGTTGCCGAATCGTGGGCAGGTAGCCAAAGCGACCTGTTTTTGTGCCGCCAGGCCGATATTCCGCGGGACTCAATCGCCGCTACTGCCGTTCTAGCTCAGCCGGAACTGCCTACGGACTCTGCGGTCCTGCTGCGTCAGATAGAGGAAAAATTAGAGATCGTCTTGTATTTGGATATTGCCCAGCTTGAGCGAATCAACTCGTGGGTTCAGGCCCTTCCAAAACTCTGAGTAACCCAAAAGCCCGAGTTGCTCTGCACTATTTAAACCGCTTGAGAATCTTTTTCCCATGATGCGATTGGGCCGGCAATGACATGGAAAAGTGGGTGGACGGGAATTTCAGTCGCGTGCCGTTCAGCAAGCATCAAGGCATCTTGTGGTGAGCGTACTTCGAGTTTCCGCAGCAGGTGACGATATTCGAAATTCAGTTGTTCGCTGGTTACCGCTAGCTGACCACGCTGGGCCGCGAGCTCCGGACGCAAAATTTTGGATGCGTCAAAATGATAACCACGGCGTAGCGACTCATCCAAGATCCCCTGCAGGTAAGCCCCGACAGTTGCTAATGGCTCGGCTGTGGACTGCAAACGCGCTAGCTGCGGGTGGTTCGTGTAACCGGAGGACTGCCCGGCTAACACTTTCTGTGCCAGTAAGGTCTCGCGCCAACAGGCGACGAGACCTTTTGTGTCTAACAATTCTGGATGTAAGGACCAAAGGCGCATCACCCTAGTTTAGGTGGTCACGAGGTAGGAAATTCGATGATCTCGCTACGAATAAGGAACCGTTTGCCCTCTGGTGCTTCCAACGAAAAGCCAGACCCCCTGCCACTAACAACGTCTATCGTCAGTTTGGTGTGCTTCCAGTATTCAAACTGCTCTTTAGACATCCAAAAATCAATTGGTCCTAGTTCTTCACCGGATGCATCGTTGAGTTCTAGGACTCCGAGGAGAATATCCGCATTACCGGTTTTGAATTCGCCTGCCTGAAAACACATAGGGGAAGAACCATCACAGCAGCCACCGGACTGGTGGAACATCAGCGGGCCATGAATGGTCCATAGTTTGCGCAGCAGTTCTAGGGCTTCTTCGGTAAAGGCAACGCGAGAAAACCCTTCTCCAGCAATGACCGCCCGAGACTCTGTAGCCGTGCTCATGGTGTGCTCCTTTGCATTTTTTTGGTTAAGCATCACCGCCCGAATGCAACGACTATTCGATGCATCCGGGCGACGACCCTCAGCTAGCCCGTTAAGGCCAGTGTCCTACTCTTACAAGCGGTAGTCCACGTTTAGAAGAATCCGAGCTTGTCTTCCGAGTATGAGACAAGCAAGTTCTTGGTCTGCTGGTAGTGGTCCAGCATCATCAGGTGGTTCTCGCGTCCGATACCCGAAGACTTGTAGCCACCGAAAGCCGAGTGAGCTGGGTAGGCGTGATACTGGTTGACCCACACACGGCCCGCCTGGATGGCGCGCCCCGCACGGTAGGCCACGTTGCCGTTGCGGCTCCAGACGCCCGAACCCAAGCCATACAGGGTGTCATTGGCGATCGTGATCGCCTCGTCATAGTCCTTGAACTTGGCGACTGCTACCACGGGGCCGAAGATCTCCTCTTGGAAGATGCGCATGTCGTTGGTGCCCTCAAAGATGGTCGGCTGCACGTAGTAACCACCGGACAGTTCCCCGCCCAGATCCGCGCGTCCTCCACCAAGCAGCACCTTGGCGCCCTCGGCCTTACCGATATCCATGTAGGACAAGATCTTCTCGAGCTGGTCATTGGATGCCTGGGCACCCATCATGGTTTCGGTATCCAGCGGGTGGCCCTGTTTGATGGCCTTGGTACGGGCAATGACATCGCCCATGAAGCGGTCGTAAATACTTTCCTGGATCAATGCACGCGATGGGCAGGTGCAAACCTCACCCTGGTTTAGCGCGAACATGGTGAAGCCCTCTTGGGCCTTGTCGTAGAAGGCATCATCCTTGTCCGCGATGTCCTCGAAGAAGAGATTCGGGGACTTGCCACCAAGTTCGAGGGTGACCGGGATCAGATTTTCCGAGGCGTACTGCATGATCAAGCGACCTGTGGTGGTCTCACCGGTGAACGCGATCTTGCGGATGCGCTTGTTGCTGGCCAGCGGTTTGCCCGCCTCGACGCCGAACCCGTTGACGACATTCAGGACGCCGGCAGGCAGCAAATCACCAATCAATTCCATGAGTACCAGGATCGAGACCGGGGTCTGCTCCGCGGGCTTGAGCACAATGGCGTTACCGGCGGCCAAGGCTGGCGCGAGCTTCCACACGGCCATGAGGATAGGGAAATTCCAAGGGATAATTTGGCCAACTACGCCCAGCGGTTCGTGATAGTGGTACGCGGTGGTATCTTCATCCAGCTGGGAAAGGCTTCCTTCTTGGGCGCGAATAGCGCCAGCGAAGTAACGGAAGTGGTCCACAGCTAAAGGCAGATCGGCGTTGAGGCACTCGCGAATGGCTTTGCCGTTGTCCCAGGTTTCAGCCACGGCCATCATTTCGAGGTTTTCCTCGATGCGATCCGCAATCTTGTTTAGGATGACCGCGCGTTCGGCCGGGCTAGTCTTGCCCCAGGCTGGAGCCGCTGCGTGGGCTGCATCCAGGGCTACCTCGATGTCTTCTGCAGTGGAACGCGCCACTTCGCAGAACACCTTACCGGTTACCGGAGTGACATTTTCAAAGTACATGCCCTTAACCGGAGCAACCCATTCGCCACCAATGTAGTTCTCGTAGCGTGGCTTAAAATCGACCAATGCCCCATCGGTGTTTGGATTTGCATAAACGCCCATTGCTGCACGACTCCTTAGTCAGTCATCCTGGCCACGGTGTCTTCACCGCGGAACCTTGAATGTGACTCTAGTCACGCAAAGGTTGCAAGTAGGTTGCAGCCAAGTTCCGCTATTCGTCCAGCCCTTGAACCTCGGCAACGATGAGCGAACGAGCCGGCGAATCTGCTGGAAGTTCCCGCAAGGCCGCACGCAACAAATCGGAGTCAGCCAATTGACGGCCCAGGTTCAATAGTTGATGGGCAGTGCCTCGATCCAGAACCATTTCTCGCAACGCAGCTTCGGCACGGTAGCGCAGCAGCATGATTCCTGGAGCTTGCGACCGCGCGAGCATCCCTGGCGAATATATCTGCAATGCGGCGCCCAAGTCACCTTCTTCCAAAGCCTTCCAAAGCCGTCCAATTGTTGTTTGCAAACCCCATTGCAGCCGATAGGGTCGCGAGGTCAATGTTCTCCCAGGGACCATCGCAAGCACCTTGCGTAACCTGACTATTTCAGCTCGTGCAGTGCCTTCTGCCGCCGCATCAGGCCTCTCAAATAGCTCTTCGACAAGCTGAGCCGTACTCAGCCCTTCACGATATTGGGCTAGCAACGTCAGAATTTCAGCGTGGCGCAGGGAGATCGGAACGGAACCTAGATGAGCACCATCGGAGCGACCAAGATCTAGATAGTCCGGGTCTGCCACTACCCCAACACCAGGCAGGAGTAATTGAGTTTCTGCCGCCATCACCGCCGCTTGCAGTAGCGGTAGCGAATGCGTCGCAATGGCATCCGGCCCGCCAGTCAGATCAATTGCGCCGATCACTTGCCCGGTGCGTGGATCTCGAATGGGGACCGCGGAGCAGCTGTATTGGTGAGCCCTTTCGTAAAGATGCTCTGCACCTGAGACCTGGGATCCAGCACCGGTAGCTAACGCCATTCCCGGCGCGGATGTTCCCACAGTCTTTTCCGCCCAGTCTGCGCCGGCCATGAAGCCTACGCCCTCTGCTTGGCTTAGAGCACCATTGCTGCCCGCGACCCACAACAAGGTGCCGCCGGCGTCAGCTAATGCGACTAAGAGGTTGGCGTCGGTTGCGGCTGGGACCAAGAGTTTTTCGAAAACCGGCCAAATGCGCTGCAACTCGCTGCGTTCGCGAGCAAGCCTGAGCCGATCATCACTGAGCACCGAGGGGACTTGAACTGCAGTAAGTGATGCCAACGAGCGCTTCCAAGATTCACGCACATCACTGCGCAGCGGCAGTTCCGCCACCCCCGCCTCCTGGGTCTCCAGAAGCTCGTGCGCGTGCTCGGCACGGCGTGATGCGCCGGTCCAATCTATGGCGGACTCGCCCATAACTCTCCCCTATCCAGCGACCTGGATTTCTGCATTGTTCACAAGCCTAAGTGAATGCTGGTGGCTTGAGAAGAGTCATACCCACGTCAGAGAGCTTGCCCGACTTTGCACTGCAAAACTCCAAAACCTACCTAAACGCTCTCGGATCCATGAAAACAGTAGGATAAATCCCCTATAAATAACTCAATATCTGGGCGACAAGTTTACTAACAAAACTTTTTGAACACTCTCCCCTGCACCGCTCTTGTAAACCGTTCACGTCAGGAGTATCGTACAACCAAATGGTTGTATATGAGTTGAGCGAAGAACAGACTAACAAGGTCTTCCGCGCCTTGGCAGATGCCACGCGACGAGACATCGTGCGGCGGACTCTTCATGCCGAGGTGAGCATTTCGGAGCTGGCAGCAAGTTACGACATGTCTTTTGCAGCAGTGCAAAAGCATGTTGCCGCATTGGAAGTCGCCGGTCTGGTCAGCAAAATCGCACGTGGCCGCGAACGTATAGTTCGCGGGCAGCCAGACACCATCCGGCATGCACAAGAACTACTCACATCCCTAGAAGATATCTGGCGCCAGCGCATCAGCAGGCTCGATGATTTCCTCTCCGACGAGGCTACCTAAGGAGCATTCCCATGCCCGTCACATCAGTTGTCAAAGATCCAGAAACCCTCTCGCTGACCGTCCATGCGGAGTTCCCGGTCAAGGTATCCCGACTTTGGGAGGCCTATCTAGACGCGCGACAAATCGAGAAGTTTTGGGGGCCGGTCGAGTACCCAGCAACTTTCACCCGTCACGATGCCACCCCAGGCGGTCGCTCGAACTACCACATGACTTCCCCCGAGGGCGAAGAATTCCATGGCTACTGGGAGTGGAATGAAGTTGTCGACCAGAAGTTCTTCGAAGTCACCGATGGTTTCGCAAATACCGACGGTACTCCGAACGCCGATTTGCCCACCACACGTACGGTCTTTTCCTTCGATCCAACTCCCGAAGGAACAAAACTGACGATTACTGCCAACTTTGATTCAGTTGAGGAACTGGAACAGATCGTAAAGATGGGCATGATCGACGGAACCCGCTCGGCGATGAGTCAGATCGAACAGGTCCTCATCGATCTACGCAACTATGCGCAAACTTTCAGCACTGATGCTCAGATTCTGTCCGACACCAAGGTACGCATCAGCCGGCTGGTTCGCGGAACCCGCGACCAGGTCTGGCGCGCACATCATGAGGTGCAGCTTATGAAGCGATGGATGCTGGGGCCGGACGGTTGGAGCATGACCGAATGCGTCACCGCGCAAGATGTCGGAGACACCTACCGATATTGGTGGGAGCCACAGTCCGAGGAAATCGGTCAAGGGTTCGGTTTCACCGGAGCCGTGCTTGAGTCCTTGCCACAGTCCTACGAGCGGACCACCGAGCAAATGATCGATACCGATTATCCGGCGACCGTCAATGAGGCAACATTCACCGCGACTATCGCGGGCACCTTACTGTCCGTAGTCGTCACCTATCCAGATATTCAGACTCGGGACATGGTGCTGGCCACCGGAATGATCGATGGGATGGAGGCCAGCTACGCACGTCTCGAATCGTTACTCTGAGCGCGATTCGCCCCACATCCGGCGTGCGTTCACGCGCAAATATGAAACACTTGGAACTATGACTTCCCATAATTCACGCGCAGGTCTGGATAAGCAGGCCACCCAGGTCCAAGACATGTTCGACAAGTTGGCACCTCGTTACGACTTGCTAAACACTCTGATGACCGGCGGCATCGTGAATTACTGGCGCAAGATCACCACCGAGGCGATTGCTCCGAAGCCCGGCGAGCGCATTCTCGATCTCGCCGCGGGCACCGGCACCTCTTCAGTACCGCTGGCCAAGGCCGGCGCCACGGTGACCGCCTGCGATATGTCCCATGGCATGCTCGCTGAGGGTCGCAAGCGCTACCCGCAGCTTGAATTCGTCTACGGTGACGGCACCGATCTACCATTCGAGGACAATTCCTTTGATGCGGTCACCATCTCTTACGGACTACGCAACATCTCCGACACCGAGAAGGCCTTGTCTGAAATGCACCGCGTGACCAAGCCCGGCGGTCGCATTGTGGTGGCTGAATTCTCCACCCCCACAATGACTCCGATCAAGCAGGCTTACAAGCAGTTCTTGCCTCGCGTGATCCCAGCCTTGGGATACATCGTTTCACCAAACCCTACGGCTTACGCCTACCTAGCCGAGTCGATCGCTGCCTGGCCAAACCAGCAGGACCTAGGGCAGAAGTTCATCAACGTCGGTTGGAAGAACGTCGAGTTCCGCAACCTGACCGGCGGCATTGTCGCCGTACACCGCGCTTGGAAGTAACCCTTCCGCAGAATTAACCTTTCGGTTCGCATCCAACGCTGGATGCGAACCGATAGCTTTTAACGCTGTTTTTCTTTTGTGTTGCTGGCATGCTTAGGTGCATGAGCCTGCTCCCAAGTGAAGCACCCCGCACCGCCCTGAGCTGGAAACTACTGCCGGCGGCCTTACTCTCGGTCTCCGGCGTACTACTTTTCGGAGTTGAAAACGATCTGCTGGGCTATGGCCTGCTTGTCTTGAGCCTGCTCACGGCTGCAATAATTGACCGCAGACTCGCCCTCCATCTGACGCTCATAGCCGCAGGGTTGGCCATCATCAGCCTAGTCCCGTTAAACGCCGACTTAAGCTTGGGACATATGGCGCTAATGGGCAGTGCGCTGGCACTGGCCGTAGTGGTTCCTTGGCTGGTTTCGCGGTTCGTATACCGCGAGAAAATCATCAAGTTCCCGGTGAATACCGGGCGTAAATGGCCGCTGACCGCCAAACTGTATCTGCTCGGGGTCGTGGCTCTGGGCTACTTCATCTTGCCGGTGTATCTGATCAGTACCGGCGTCTATCAAAACTGGCCGGACGCCTCGGATCCAACCATCTTCTGGCGACTCTTCCTCGGCGTTAACTCCGTAGGTATCTGGGACGAGCTATTTTTCATCTGCACCACCTTCACGTTGTTGCGACAGCACTTCCCTGACTGGCTAGCTAACCTCTTGCAGGCGGTGATCTTCTCCTCGTTCTTATGGGAGATCGGCTACCAATCTTGGGGCCCCTTGTTGACCTTCCCTTTCGCATTGCTTCAGGGATACACCTTCAAACTGACCAAGTCACTGACCTACGTCATCTCGGTACACCTGATCTTTGACTTCGTGCTGTTCTTGGCGCTGGTTCATGCGCACAACCCGGGCTGGCTGCCGATTTTCTTATACTGACTATTCAACGGCTCAGACTGCCCTGTTACACTCAAATACATGGATATCCGCTAAGCCCGCCAATGACCTCGCACCACAGTTCGGTGCACCTCGTTCATTTTGGCTACCGGCTTCGGTATCCCTTTTTTGTTGGTTCCCCTTGGGTTGAGCCAGCTGCGCGGTCCCCGTGTTCGGTAGCCTCTTCACACCCGTGGGAGGACCAAATATGTCTTTGACTCCACCAATAAAATTACACAACCTCAGTTTCAGCTGGCCTACCGGCGAGCGCGCCTTGACCAACCTTGAAGCTGTCTTTCCATCCGGACGCACCGGGCTGACCGGCATCAATGGCAGCGGTAAGTCGACTCTCTTGCAGCTCATTGCTGGCCAGTTGACGCCCACTGCCGGATCCGTGGAGGCCTCCAGCGATCTTGCCTATCTGCCCCAGACACTCACCCTTCACCAGGACACCACCGTGGCCGAGCTGTTAGGAATTGATAACACTTACCGTGCGCTAAAAGCTATCGAATCCGGAAGTATAGATCCGGCAGATTTTGACGCCGTTGGCGCCAATTGGGATCTCGAAGCCCGGCTGGAAGCCGAACTTAGTCCGCTGGGGTTGGAATCTCTAAACTTCGAACGTCAGGTCAGCACGCTTTCCGGCGGGGAGGCAATGTTGCTGGCAGTAATCGGTCTGCGGCTAGCGGCATTACCAATCACGCTGCTCGATGAGCCAACGAACAATCTCGACGTACCGACTAGAGAATTGCTCTATGGACTGGTGCGTACATGGAAGGGAACGCTAATCGTAGTCAGTCATGACATCGAGCTTCTTGAACTTATGGACCACACGGTAGAGCTGTATGCAGGAAAGCTACGTCTTTTCGGAGGGCCATACAGCGTGTACCGCGAACAGCTGGCGACCGAGCAGCAGGCAGCCGAACAAGCCGCGAAAACGGCGAACGCTTCATTGAAGGTAGAAAAGCGTCAACGGGTAGAAGCCGAAACAAAACTCGCCCGCGCCAAACGCAAGGGGCGCGCTGAACAGTTAGGTGGCGGGCTACCGAAAATCCTAGCCAATCACCTGCGCCAAAAGTCCGAGGCGAATGCCGGAAAAATGCGTTCGAATCTGGATGGAAAGGTAGAGCAGGCGCAGAGCAAACTCGAGCAGGCTGAAATTCGTGTCAGATCGGAGGAGCACATCAATGTGGAGTTGCCAGATCCAAAACTTCCCGCCAGCAAACAAGTAGCTCAGTTTAGCTACCCTAGCGGGCAACACATCATCCAAGGTCCCGAGCGGGTGGCTCTTACTGGACCCAACGGTTCGGGTAAAACCACCTTGCTAAACCAACTACTGAGCACCGAACCGTCCGAGGCTGAACTCTCGGGCAAGCTTTTCCTCGAACGCGTTGGGTACTTGCCGCAGCGTTTAGTGGGCCTCGACGAAAGCCGCAGTGCGGTCGAGAATATTAGTCAGGTAGCGCCCTCAGCCACATCGGGGCAGATTCGAAATATGCTCGCGAGGTTGTTATTGCGTGGCACTAATGCAGACCGCCCGCTATCTGCACTGTCCGGCGGAGAACGTTTCCGCGTCTATTTAGGTTCGCTACTCTTAGCTGAGCCCACGGCTCAGTTGCTGATCCTTGATGAACCCACAAATAATTTGGATATCGATAGTGTGCGTCAACTCTGTGAGGCGTTAGGGGCCTATCGTGGCGCGTTGCTGGTAGTCAGTCACGACCACAAGTTCTTGAACCAGCTGGGACTTGATTACTTATTGGAGCTGAGGGCAGATGGTTCCATGACGAAGTCCTACCCCACAGCGGTTTGCTAACCCGATGGCGGTGTGTTGCCGGTTTACACTAGATCAAAGCACACCGCCGAGGACCCCGAAAGCAAGTTGAACATGTCCTACCCCCAGCGCACCGTCGAAGTAGTCACTACCGGCCTGGTCATCGATCAGTCCGCAACCCTGCTCTGGACCGACATTCGACGTGCCTTCATTTATGAAACAGGCTCCGGCCACGAAGCACTAACCTGCGCCGAGTTCATGCTCACCGAGGGCTACAGCGTAGAAATTAATAGCCAAATGCCCGGCTGGGATCTGGCAATCGAGCACCTGCCTCAGCGCATCGAGAATCTAGTCGACGAACGCTAGCAACTACGAGGAGTAATCCATGGCCACGATAGTTCTTTTCCACCACGTCCAGGGGCTCACCCCCGGAGTTCAAGCTATGGCCGCCGAATTACGCGCAGCTGGCCACAGCGTACATACTTTGGACCTGTTTGCAGGAAAGCTTCCTAAAGATATCGACGCCGGAATTCGCATGGCCAACAAGCTAGGCGAAGATAAGATCCAGGAGCGCGTCGACAAGTTTTTCTCGAAGCTTCCCGAGGAATTGGTTTATATCGGCAGCTCATGGGGTGCCGCTCTGGCGCAACAGTGCGCCCAGCAACGGCCAGGAGCTCTCGCAGCGGTCCTCTTAGAATCCTTCGTGGACGTAGAAGCAGACTGGAGCTTCGGCCCATGGCCAGAAAACGTTCCGGTACAAATTCATGGCATGGATGAAGACCCATTTTTCGCCAAGGAAGGCGATTTAGAGGCTGTGCAACGCTTTGTCGAAGGCGAAGGCCATGAGCTCGCACAGCTGTTTACTTACCCGGGCAACAAACACCTGTTCACCGACTCCTCACTGCGTTCCCACGATCTTGAAGCACGCGCTGTGGTCATGGAACGAATGATCAAATTTTTGGAACCTTTCGCCTAAAGCTGGCGCATGCCGAACTGGTTATCCACATATTTTCCTAAGTGACCCCAGATTCTTTGAGGTACTCCTAGGCTGAGCTGACTAACACCACCTCTCTCAGCTCTGAGGAGCAGACCATGTCTGTCAGTAAAAAACGACATTCCCGTAGCGCGCAGCAACGTCACCGCGAAAGAGAACGGCTCGAAATAAAGGATCGAGCCACTTTTCGTCAGCACCGGTTCAGTCAGGCCATCGATAAGCTCTGCGAAGCCGATGGGACCATTGAATTAGAAGCGGCTATACGCTGCGTGCAGAAGATTGCTCCGGATAAAACGGGACTGCTTTCGACTTTTCTCTACGCCACGCCTACAGATATTCTTGCCGATCGCCGGGGCTGGAAATCCATCACCAATGCTTCTGACGATGACGACGCAGAACTGTGGATCTACACTCCATCTATTCCCAAGGATTGGGATGAGCGCTCGGTCGACCAACCCACGGAGCTAGCTTGGGACGGTGACTATTACACACTAACTCCCGCGATTCGAGGCGGTACACGGTCAAGCAGAATCGTTTACTACGACAACCCGTTTCGGCTAGTTCGAGAAATAAACGATATCGAAAGCTGGTGAGGATCAATTCGCCGCAGTGCCGGGCTCAAATTAAAGAAGAATCCCATCACCCCTAGTCAATCAAGGGTAATGGGATTCTTATATGGTGCGCCCTGCGGGGTTCGAACCCGCGACCAATGGATTAAAAGTCCAGTGCTCTACCAACTGAGCTAAAGGCGCACGGCCTAAGCCAAAGTCCATAATACCCGAAGTATCGTTTCATGTTTAATCGAGTGAAATTTGGCAGTGTCGCGGCCACATCCAGTACCGCGTAAACGTCGAAATAATGAGTGCCTGAGCCCTGCGAAATATGAGTATTTTGCAACGTCATCCACTTTGTTCTAGTGCCCAGATTCACTCGCCATAGTGGAGCAGAGTGAGCTAAATGCGAGTAGTCTCGAAGCCATGAAAGGTGCACGCGCAGGTTCCACAGTTGGTCAGGTCTCCGGATTTCGCCATCACAAACCACGTCCATTCGCTCCGCAGGATTTTAATCCTTATGAGGGCGGCGCCGATCCTGCTCGCATCTCTGAAGCAGCTCACCTTTCGGCTCAGGCTTTTGTGCGTAAAGGTATTGCCAACGAGGACCCTGACATTTCAAACAGATTGGTCCAGGTCGCAGAGACCGAAGGACTAGAGGTTCTTGCAGAGCTTTGGTCCGCAGCTCCCGCGCGTTCGCTTCCTGGAGCACTGTGGCGTCTTTACGCCGTACGCACGGCGACGCTTGATAACGCCGAGACCATGTCAGCACGTTTTCGTGCCGGTGCTCATCGCGCAGAAGTTGAACGTCTGGTAGCGGGCGTTGCCGAGCCGCCCACGGCCGAAGAACTTAAAAACATGGCAACTTCTATCCTTACCGGCGCCTTCGAAGGCGACTTCGCCCACGCCCTGGAGCGTACGGCTGCCTACTGCAGGGTACTGGCCCTGGGCATGACAGAGCATGCAGATGCCGCGGATCTTGCGAATGAAACTCGGGGCACAAAACTTACCGCGCGGGCCAAATCAATGGTGAACACCGCCGAGGATCTCGAAGCCTGCGCAAGGTTGTGGCGTCAGGATTTATTGGACTGATCACGACTCGGACTACACAAGACATCTTGGGCTCCAGCGGTTAGGTTGGAACCAAACCATGTCTTAGCACTAGAGATCGGTAAGTATGCAGACTCCAGTTCCCGACTACCTTCACGAAGTTCTCGATTCCCTGCGTGAGGACAATTCCGGCGAAACCGCCCAATACATTCCGGAACTGGCCAATGCTGACCCAACACCATTTGCGGTGTCAATCACCACCGCGACGGGCAGCACCTACTGTGCCGGTGACAGCGATACGCCATTTAGCATTCAATCCATCTCCAAGCCTTTTGCCTACGCGGCTGCCATTATGGACCGGGGGCTAGACCATGTTTTGAAGACAATTAGTGTGGAAGCCTCAGGCGAAGCCTTTAACGAGCTTTCCCTGGAAGATGGCACCAACCGTCCTAAGAATCCGATGATCAATGCCGGCGCTATTGCCGCGCATTCATTGCTCGTCGGGAAAGACGCGACCGCGGCAGCTAGGAACCAACGAGTATTAGACATGTTTTCATCCCTTGCTGGACGAGAACTATCCGTAGATGAAGATGTCTATCGTTCGGAACTGACCACCGCTGACCATAATTTCGCTATGGCGCATATGCTTCGAAAATTCGGAATACTCACCGATGACGTGCACGAAGTAGTCGCTGGATACACCCGACAGTGTTCCATCTTGGTGACGGTCAATGACCTGTCCATGATGGCCGCAACATTAGCCAATGGTGGAGTTCAACCGGTGACTCGCGAGAGAATTATCGATGCCGATACCGCGCGACAGGTTATGTCAGTCATGGCGGTAGCCGGCATGTACGACGGTGCTGGAGACTGGCTCACGCGTGTGGGAATCCCCGCTAAAAGCGGGGTTTCCGGAGGACTTGTGGGCGTCTTACCAGACCAAGTGGGTGTTGCTGCGTTCTCACCGCGTTTGGACTCTCATGGTAATAGCCAGAGGTCGCGCCGGATCTTTGAAAGATTGTCCTCAGATATGGACATGCACCTCTTCGCACCAAGCCACGGTCGACTTGACGTTGTCGGGGTAACTCAAGAAGGAAGTCGGGAGATTTTTTATCTCCAAGGCAACGTACGATTTCCTGCAGCCGCCGAATTACTGGATCTGCTCTCCGAATCAGACTTTGACGGTGCCGTTCATTTGGATATTTCTCGGGTGTATTCCTTCACCAAAGTTGCCCGGCGAATGGTGCTTGAAGCCCTGCGCAGGTTGCGCAATGAAGGCCGCAGGATTTTTCTCCATGATCCACTACAGTCCTTGGCCAATCCCGACTTGGGCGATGGAACCTTTCCAGAAACTCCCTAACGTGCGAGTTCGCTAAACAGTTAGCCGTACTCGTGCGCAAGAGAGTGCCGGTGACACTTGCTCGCTCAAGAGCACCTAAACTTGAGCTTGGATAGCAGCACCAAAAGAAAGTAGGCACAGTGGGCGCGGAAGCAAACAATTCGGCTTCCGGAACACTGCGGTGGTTACTTATTTTGATCGCTACCGCACTGTTGTCGCAAACCACGCTCAACTTGGTTCGACCGGTCACCACTTACAAACTAATTTCCTTAGACGCTGGCCCGGTAACCGTTGGTGTCACCACCGCTGCCTTCGCACTGTTGCCAATGGTCACGGCTGTATGGCTTGGTCGCATTAGTTCACGAATTCCAAAGATTCGTTTTTTGATGCTCGCCGGCGCCGGGCTCATGGGACTAGGCTCCTTAGGCGTCGCGGCAGCCAACGGCTTTGTCATGGTTGCCATTGCCAGCGCCGTACTAGGTATGGGGCACTTACTGTTCACCATTGGTGGTCAGTCATCTATCGCGCGTTATTTCCCAGATGACCAGCTCGATAAGGGTTTCGGTTGGTTCACCGCGGCGTACGCCGCAGGACAGTTCCTCGGCCCGCTGATTGCTGGAGCCATCCTCGGGACCACTTCCTCTGCTGATTCTCCCGAACGTGTTGCCGACATTTCTCTTTCCTTATGGATCGGTGCCGGCTGTGCCTTGCTAGCCATCCCCTTGCTCTTGCCAAATCTTCAGCCACGGCTATCTAAGAGCGCCGCGGCTACACCGGCCCCCAAATCCGAAGCGTCAATCATTTCGATCCTGCGCATCAAATCCATTCCTTCGCACATGCTCGCTTCGCTGGCGTTGCTTTCAATCATCGATATTCTCACCGCTTTCTTGCCCTTGGTTGCCGAAAAACATGGCGTTGCCCCAGCCATGGTGGGTATTTTGCTGGCCCTGCGCGGCGGCGCCTCGGTTATTTCCAGGCTCTTCCTGCCATGGATTTCAACTCACTTCTCCCGTGAGTCAATGTTGCTGACCAGCCTGTTTGCCGCCGGAATCTCCATTGCACTTGCCCCGCTCTTCATTGACGTACTTTGGTTAGCGGCTTTAGCCCTAATCGTGGGCGGTTTCTTCCTAGGCATGGGACAGCCGGTGACGATGACCATGGTGTCAACCTCCGTGCCCGCACAGGACCGTGGAGCGGCCTTAGCGGTCCGCTTAATGGGAAACAGGCTAGGACAGGTGCTCCTGCCTATTGCGGCCAGTACGGTGGCTGTGGGTACGGGACCAGCGGGTGCCATTTGGTTCTGTTGCGGACTGTTATGTGTAAGTGGTCTCGAGAAGTCCTTGCGTAAAGAACGTGAGAATTAGCACCAGTCACCAGATGTGGTTGACAGCAAGCGCTTAGTACGAGAAAACTAGTAGACGGTGCCGGGCCGCTGGTAACCCCGGGCTCCAATATTCTGCCGCTTCGAGCGGCCTTCCGCCGAGAGGCGTTCCCGGTCCGGCATCACTAACGTTTCGTCGTTAACCTTCGCGACGTAAACTGTTCAGCGTCAGTACCAAAACGATGGCCTAAGACGAATGGTGCGCCGAACAACGTGAAGTTCCAAATCTTTCCTTCAGCCACGCGTGGCATTGAATTGCTCAGTGATCTGGCGAGCACAATCCGTAACTCGGTGGCAAGTGTCTCCGAGATGATCGGCAACCCGGATGGCCGTGCAGCCCAGCTCAAAGATCTTGCCAATGCGGAAGCTCAAGCCTCGGACTTGCTTCACGCCTTGCTCACGCATCTGCGGACCAGTTACATCAGTCCACTACCGCGTGAAGATATGTACACTTTTTCCCGCCTGCTTCACGAGACCATGGAACACCTGCGCGGCATTGGCGAACTTATCAACACCTTAGGTTCCACTCCGCTCTCTGAGCGCGCTGCGGAGCAGCTAGAACTAATTTCACAGCTCGCCGAACTCGCGTCACACTCCGTGCGAAGCTTGAACAAACTCGACGATTTGGAAGACAACTGGCTTCAGATGTTGCAGTATTCCAAACGTGCGGCCCGCACTCACTTGGTCTGGATCAATGAAATTTCGAACTTCTCCAAGGCCTCCACGATTCACAAACATCAGCGTGTAGCGGACCATTTACTGCTGACCGCTAATTCCTTGCGCCAGTTCTCCGACCACCTCGGCCGCGTGCTGGTCAAGGAATCCTAGAATCCGATGGACTTACTGCCCTTATTCACCATCATTGCTATCGCCTTAACCCTGAGTTACGCGGTACTCAATGGCTTCAGGGACTCTTCCACCGCGGTCGCAGCTGCCGTACGAACCAGGGCACTACGCCCAGCGGTCGCAGTAGTTGTCGCGGCACTATTCGCTTTTATCGGCACCATGGCAACCACCACCCTGAGTACCGTGCTGATCAGCCGACTGAACCTGCAGTTGCCCGAGGGTGCCGTGGGGATGAAGTTGCTCATTGCCGCGTTGTTAGCCGCCGGAGCATGGCTAATACTGTGCTGGTGGCGTGGCATACCTGTTTCGTCCACTCACGCCTTGATGTCTGCATTAGTTGGTGCTGGCGCGGCTAACTCTTGGCTCGGCAATGAATCACTTGGCGGTGCAGTTCAGCTGTTCACTGGCTCGGTACTTCTGCCCTTACTCATCACTCCGGTCATCGCCTACTTCGCCTCATTTTTGCTGGTAGTTCCGGCCACGTGGTTGATGCGCCACGATACCGCGAGAGACGTGAACGCTCGTTCGCGCGCCGGACAGGCCATCGCCGCCTGTGCCGTGGCGCTTGGCCTCGGTTTGCAGGACGGCCAGCGCACCGCTGCAATGATCTCCCTGGTGCTCATCACCGGTGGGCTGATGGACCCTGGGCCGGTAGCAGTGGCCATCCAGCTGGTGGCCGCTAGCGCCTTGTCCTTCGGCGTGCTCCTGGGCGGCTGGCGAATCACGTACACACTCTCACGTCGCTTGGTGAACTTTGATCCCCTGCGCGGCATGGTCGCGCAGGGGGTCGCGGCCACCATGCTTTACGTCGGGTCGCTGGTGTTGCACCTACCGCTTTCCACCACTCAGGCGGTGACCAGTTCGATTGTGGGCGCCGGCGCTAACCAGCCCTTCGAATCGGTTGTCTGGTACCGCGTAGCCAAAGTGTTTGGACATTGGCTGCTCACTCCGGTCGTTTGCATTTTGGCCGCAGCGGTCTTAGCCCTTGCCATGGACCCGGTGGGTTAACTATCTAGCGTCGCGCCAGGTTGCTGGGTGTGCGGAACAAAACGCACGCTCATCGCCTTGAAGCCCGGAGTATTGGACTCGCGAGCCACCAAACCTCGGTGTACTAACGCGTTAGCTTCCGGGAAGTAGGCAGCAGCACAGCCCTTCGCCGTAGGGTAGGACACCAGCCTAAAACGGTTCGCCCGACGCTCGGTACCACCGAAGGTCGAAATCACATCCACCAGATCGCGGTCTGCAAAGCCCATTTCTTGCAGATCGTCAGGGTGGATGAGGATCACTCGCCGCCCGTCTTTAATGCCGCGGTAGCGGTCATCAAGCCCGTAGAACGTGGTGTTGTACTGGTCGTGACTGCGCATGGTCTGCAAGATCAGGTGACCGGCTGGGGGCTTGAGCGCTTCAAATGGTGAGACCGTGAACCGGCCCTTGCCGATATCCGTGGCGAAAGAACGTGAGTCACGTGGTGCGTTCGGCAATACAAAGCCGTTACGTTCGCGAACCCGCCGGTTAAAGTCTTCAAAACCGGGCAAGACTCGTGCGATATGGTCACGGACCACGTCATAGTCATCGGCCATGGCACGCCAGTCGATGACATGGTCATCACCCAAGATGGCCTGGGCCATGCGTGCCACGATGACAGGTTCGGCTAGTAGGTGCTCGGAGACTGGGGTGAGCCGCCCCTGGGTCGAGTGGATCACCGACATCGAGTCCTCCACGGACAAGAACTGAGCGCCCTTAGGGTGCTTATCATCTTTGTCGGTGCGGCCAAGGGTGGGCAGAATCAATGAGGTCTGTCCGTGCACCACGTGCGAGCGGTTTGGTTTAGTGGAGATATGCACGGTCAGCTTGGCGCGCTGCATACCTGCTTCCAACAATTCTGTTTCCGAGTTCGCTAGGGCAAAGTTGCCGCCCATGGAGACGAACACGTCCACGTCATTATTTTCGAACGCATCTAAGGCTTCGGTGGAATCATAACCATGAGCACGCGGTGAATCGATACCAAACTCTGCGTCTAGGGCCTCAAGTAGCTGCTCAGTTGGTTTCTCCCAGATCCCCATGGTGCGGTCACCCTGCACATTGGAGTGTCCACGGACCGGGCACGCACCGGCGCCCGGCTTGCCAAAGTTGCCCTGTAGGAGCAACAGATTGATGATCTCCTTGAGCGTGGGCACCGAGTGCGGTTGCTGAGTTAGACCCAGCGCCCAACAAAAGATGGAGGCCTTAGATTCAATGAGCAATCTAGCCACTTCGGTGATCTGCGTGCGCGTCAGCCCGGTGGCTTCCTCGGTAGCATCCCAGTCAATTTCGGCGCGAGCACTCTTGTAGGCCGCAAAACCGTCGGTGACTTCGTTGATGAACGCCTGGTCCACTACGGTTCCGGGGTTCTTCTCTTCCTCAGCTAGCAAGAGATGCCCAAATGCCTGGAATAGCGCTAAGTCTCCGCCAACCTTGATCTGCAGGAAGTGGCTGCTGATCTCGCTAGACTTGCCGAGCATACCGCCGATGGTCTGCGGGTCTTTGAAACCAAAGAATCCGGCCTCGGGCAAAGGGTTGACCGCCACAATTTTGGCTCCGCGCTTACGCGCGTCGGCCAGTGCGGACAGCATCCTCGGGTGGTTGGTTCCCGGGTTTTGCCCCACGACAAAGATTAGTTCGGCATGGTCAAAGTCTTCGAGCGACACTGTGCCCTTGCCGATTCCAATGGTGGGGTTCAACGCCGAACCCGAGGACTCGTGACACATATTTGAGCAGTCTGGAAGGTTGTTGGTACCCAGCGAGCGAGCGAGCAGCTGGTACATGAACGCCGTCTCGTTGGCCGTGCGTCCAGAGGTGTAAAAGACACACTTATCCGGGGTGCTGGCGTTAACGTGTTCCCCAATGGTGGCGAACGCCTCCGCCCAACTGATTGGCTTGTAGTGGGCGTCGCCCGGTCGGATGATCATTGGCGCGGTGATGCGTCCCTGAGAACCTAACCAGTATTCGGTTTTTTCGCGCAGCACACTGATTGGGTGTTGTTCCCACCATTGCGGGGTGACGGTGCGGGCGCTGGCTTCTTCGGCCACGGCCTTAGCGCCGTTTTCGCAGAATTCTGCAGGCTTGCGGGCACCGGTAATCGATTCGGGCCAGGCGCAGCCCGGGCAATCGAACCCACCGTGCTGGTTAATCCGCAGCATGGAGCGCAAGGTACGGCTCGGTCCGGCTTCCGAAAATCCGCGCTCCATGGAGACCATCACGGCCTTTAGCCCGGCGGCGCTATGTTTCGGTTCACCGACCTTAAGGTCATCTTCGTTGATGTCATCTTTGGGTGCTGGACGATGCATGGTGTTCCTCCGCCTGAGCTACTTGGTGCCTAATATGCGTTGTGCATGAGTGTATAAGTTGATGCTTTGCCCGCGAGAGAATCCGGCCAAGGTAAGCCCACATTCATCCGCTAGCTCTACGGCTAAGGAGGAAGGCGCACTGACCGCGCTAAGTACCGGTATTCCCGCCATGGCGGCCTTCTGTACCAATTCGAATGAGGCTCTGCCGGAGACCTGCAAAATGCTCTGCCGAAGAGGTAAATCGTTTGCCCGCAGGGCGGCTCCGATGACCTTGTCCACGGCGTTATGACGTCCCACGTCTTCGCGCAGGATCAACAGCTCCCCTTCGGCATTAAACAGGCCCGCCGCGTGCACTCCACCGGTGGAATCAAAGAGTCGCTGCGCGTCACGCAGTGTGTCCGGCATTTTTAGTAGCGCCTCGAGCTGAACCTGCCCGTCGTCTGGATTCAGCACGTAGTTGGACTTCTTATGCACCTCATCGATCGAGTTCGTCCCGCAAATCCCACAGGCCGAACTTGTCACCACGTTGCGGGCGGCCGACAGATCCGGAACCTGTGCACCGAAGCCCAGCTGCGCTTCAATCACGTTATAGGTCTGGTTGCCGTCCTCGTCAGTTCCTGAGCAGTAGCGCATCGAGGTCAGCTGTTCAGCGCGGGCAATGATTCCTTCGGCATGCAAAAAGCCTGCCACTAGATCAAAGTCATCTCCCGGGGTGCGCATCGAGGTAGTAAAAGCAGTAGAGCCGAACCGGATCTCCAGCGGCTCTTCACCTGCCAGTTTTTCTTCGCGCACGAAGCTACTACCGCCCAACGTGGCGCGGATGATGCGCCGTCGCAATATTTTGCGTCCCATCGCGGTTTTCCTATTCTTGCAAGTGCTCCGAGTCACTTACAAACGTATCCCAGAATCCTAGCGCCGTGGGCACTTGTGACCTTTTTTATTATTCGGCGTCAGGCTGGAATAGATCCTCTATTTGGCACCCAAAGAGCGCACTGAGTTTAAACGCCAGCGGCAGCGAGGGATCGTAGCGTCCCTTCTCCAAGGAAATGATCGTCTGTCGCGAGACCCCCAACGCGTCGGCGAGCGCCTGCTGAGACAGTCCCCGCTCTTTACGGTGATCAGGAAGGGAATTTTTCATTAGCCCTCGGCCCGCTTATTCATTTGGTACCTAATCATGTAATCGCCAAGTGCGAACCACACCAGCCCTGCACAGACCAATGATAGTGGCCAGGAAATCACCACGTCTGCGAAGAGCATTAACATTGCACTCGCGAAGCAGCCGACGCTAAAGAGGATGATCAGGTCACGCCACACTGTCGCTTGAGCACGTGTGCGCCAGCTCTGCTCGATGGTTTGTTCCGGATTTTTCACGGGTTTCGGCAGTGAGCTTCGGTCAACGAAGACGAACCATGCAATAACTGCAGCGACCATCCAGAAGGCTAACGTCAGATTGATCCACCCTGGCCAGAAGCCTTCTTGGAAATCGACCAGCAAGCTGAATACCGCGCTCAACCCGGCGGCGAGAAACAGGCTGGTCCCCAAGACTAGAAGCAGTAATTGTCCAGCCCCACCACCAAAGCGTGAACGTCCTAGTGCGAGGGCACGTGGTTGACGATCCGTACTACTTTGATTCCTATTTGTGTTGCTCATTAGCCCTCGGCCCGCTTGATCAGGAGGTAGCGCACGCCGAAGTCGGCCATCGACAATGCAACCACGCCAGCCAAGACTAAACCGATGGAGGCCTGAACCTCGATAAACGAAAGAACCGCTGCACCCAGACCGCAGACGAGCAAGATGTCTTGAAAGACACCCACCGCAGCCTTGCCATACCACTGGGATTCCACTGAGATCTCCGGGTTTTTGGTAGCCCCACGCAAGGTGGAGCGATCCAGCAGTAAGACCCAGCAAAGACCGAACATTGCAGGCAGCATGATCAGCCCAAAGGCCAAAGCTGCCAGAAGCCTCCGCTGAGGATCGCCCGATGGTCCGAAGTTCCACCAAACCAAGGTCAATGCTGCCGATAGCACCGCACCGGCGAGCAGCGAAACGATGATCAGCATCGCTTGGCTACCGCCAAAGCGTGAGCGTCCCCAGCGGGCTTTGGTTTCTTGTTCCGTGTTCATAACATCCTCCTCGTAATGTAAACCAAACTTTACAGACAAGGGAGCTTTACAGTCAAGCGACCTTTACAAAGAAGTTTAAAAACCAGCGGCGCCGTGCTTTCGCATGGCGCCGCTGGCGGTGATCCCCTCCAGGATCCCCGGAAGACCCCCCTTCCGGTCCGTCTACCGCCCCATCGCAATAGGGGCAGCATCCGAAATCTTTATCCGAAGCGTCCTGAGACGTAATCTTCGGTGGCCTTCTGCTCCGGGTTGGAGAAGATGGCGGCGGTGTCGTTGTACTCGATGAGCTTGCCTGGCTTGCCGGTGCCGGCAATGTTGAAGAACGCGGTCTTATCCGACACGCGCGCGGCTTGCTGCATATTGTGAGTCACGATCACCACGGTGTAGTCACTCTTCAGCTCGTTGATCAAGTCTTCGATAGCCAGTGTGGAGATTGGGTCCAGGGCTGAGCACGGCTCATCCATCAAGATGACGTCCGGCTTCACCGCAATGGTTCGAGCGATGCACAGACGCTGCTGCTGGCCACCGGAAAGACCCGAACCTGGCTTATCCAGGCGGTCCTTGACCTCATTCCACAGGTTTGCACCGCGCAACGACTTCTCCACTAAGGAGTCGGCATCCGAGCGGGAGATCTTTTTACCGTTGAGCTTCACACCGGCCAGCACGTTGTCCTTGATGGACATGGTGGGGAACGGGTTCGGACGTTGGAAAACCATGCCGATTTGGCTACGCACGGTCACCGGGTCAACGCCCGGGCCATACAGGTCATCTCCGTCCAGCAATACTTCACCCTCGACGCGGCCGCCGGGGATCACCTCGTGCATACGGTTCAGCGTGCGCAGGAAGGTGGACTTGCCACAGCCCGAGGGACCGATGAATGCGGTGACTGACTTTGGTTCGATGTTGATCGAGATATCTTCAACGGCGAGGAACTTGGAGTAGTAGACGTTCAGCGCGTTGACGTCGATGCGTTTTGCCATGGTGTATTCCTTGGAAATCTAGTGTGGATAAGTGCCGGAGCCTTTAGGCTCAACGGCCCTTCTTCGGGGCGAACAGCGAAGCGATCAAGCGGGCACCGAGGTTCAGTGCCATCACCATCAGGATCAGCAGCAGGGCCGCAGCCCAAGCACGCTGTACCGACGGGTCAATATTTGTCGGGCTGGTCGGGGTGAGAATTTGGTAGTAAATAAAGGTCGGCAGCGTGGACATCCAGTTTGCGAACACGTTCGTGTTGATCTGGCTTGCGATACCGGCGGTCACCAGAATTGGCGCGGTCTCACCGATCACACGGGCAATCGCCAAGGTGACACCCGAGGCGATACCGGAGATAGCGGTCGGGATCACTACCTTCAAGATGGTGCGCCAGCGGCGCACACCCAAGGCGTAGGCGGCTTCACGCAATTCATTAGGCACAATCTTGAGCATTTCCTCGGTGGAACGCACCACCGTAGGAATCATCAGCACGCTCAACGCGACCGCGGCGACGATACCCATGCGGGCGTTAGGACCAAGGATCAACCCGAAGAAGGCGGCGGCAAACAAACCGGCAACGATCGATGGGATACCCGTCATCACGTCAACGAAGAAGGTGATCGCCTTGGATAGCGGACCGTTCTTACCGTATTCCACCAGATAGATCGCGGTGAGCATGCCCACCGGAACCGAGATGACCGTTGCCCAGAGGGTGATCAGCAACGTGCCCATCAGCGCGTGGTAGGCACCGCCAAGAACGGGGGCTCCATCGGCTACGGTCTGATTATCAACCGCACCGGTCACGCCGTTCATGGAAGTGAACAGGAAGTGACTGCTCATTCCCGGAAGTCCCTTTTCCAGCACCGTGTACAGTACCGAGGCCAGCGGGATCAGGGCCAATAAGAAGGAGCCGTAGATCAGGTAGGTCCACATCGCATTGCGCCCTTGGCGCTTGCCCTCAACCACCGAGGTAATCACGGTAGCGGCGATGACAAAAAGTACCGCAGAGTAAATTGCGAAGGTTGCTACGCTGAACCCGGTCAGCGTGGATAGTGCCGCTCCGATGATAATCGCGCCGGCAGCGGTAGCCGGCACGGCCCAACGTGGAAGCTTGCCCTTGGACAGAGAGTTGCGTTTGCGGCTTGGCGGGGTCGGCGTGGCCGAGTGCTTATTGCTAGTCATGACACTCATCAGTTAGCTCCCGAGAATTCCTTGTGGCGGGCGATGATGCCACGGGCGATCATATTCACGATCAGCGTGATCAAGAACAGCACCAGGCCGGCGGCGATCAGTTCTGCCAGACGCAACCCGAAAGCCTCGGGGAAGTTCAACGCGATTTCCGCGGCGATCGTCTGGTTACCGGATTTGATCAGCGATGGGATCAGGTTGCCGGTGGACAATACCAAAGCCACCGCCATGGTTTCACCCAGTGCGCGGCCCAGCCCCAGCATGACCGCCGAGATAATACCCGGACGCGCGAAGGGGATCACCGACATCGTGATCATTTCCCAGCGCGTAGCGCCCAATGCCAGTGCGGCTTCCTCGTGGAGCTTGGGAGTTTGCAAGAAAATTTCACGGCTCAGCGAGGTGATGATCGGCAAGACCATCACCGCGAGCACAATACCTGCGGTAAACATGGTTTTACCGGTCTGCGAGGCAGGACCGGCGAAGATTGGGATGAAGCCCAGGTTTGCTGCCAACCATTCAAAGATTGGAACCAGTGCCGGGGCGAGCACCATATAACCCCACGCGCCGTAGATCACCGAAGGGATCGCGGCTAGCAGGTCGATCACGTAGCCCAGTGGGCCGGCGACCTTACGTGGAGCAAAGTGCGAAATAAACAGGGCCACACCGATACCAATCGGGGTGGCAATCAGCAGTGCGATCGCCGCAGCGATCACGGTACCGATAACAATCGGCCAGATGTAGGCGAAGAAACCTTCCCCGCCGGAAATGTCGGCCGGGTCGGCGACAAACGTCGGCAGGGCCTGGATGAGCAAGAAGATCGCAACGGCGAACAGCGTGACTAGGATCAGCACACCGGCAGCCAAAGCGGTGCCGGAGAAGATCTTGTCGCCCGCTTGACCCGAGGTCGATGACTTGCTCTTCAAAGCATTAGTCGTCATGGCAGGAGCCTTTACAAGGAGGGGGTTACGACTGCGAGGTCGTGGGGGTGGAGGGGTTTTGCGTGGGCGGATCACTTTAATCCGCCCACGCGGTCATGCTTGGATACTACTTGGCTACGGTGATGCCGTCGATCGACTTGGCAGCCTTCTCGGAAATTGCGGCCGAGATTGGGGCGTTACCGGCAGATTCCTGTGCGGTCTTCTGGCCTGCGTCGGAGATGACGTAGTTGCCGAAGGCCTTGACCAGGTCAACGGTTGCCTGATCCTTGTAGGAGCTGCAGAAGATGTGGTACGAAACCAACACGATTGGGTAGGTGCCAGCCTCGGTGGTGTCACGCTCAAGGTCCAGTGCCAGATCGATCTCGGCTGCGTCCTTGACCGGGGTTGCGGTCTCTAGAGCCTTGGCTGCAGCCTCGGCCGAAATCTTGGTGTATTCCTCGCCAACCTTGACGTTCACGGTGGACAACTTGCCCACTGCGGAGAAGTCAGCGTAGGTGATAGCGCCGTCGGTGGAGGTGGTGGTGGAGACCACGCCGGAGGTGCCCTTAGCGTTTTCCGACTGGATGTCACTTGGCCAGTCACCGGAAACATCGTAGTCCCAGACGTCGCCAGCTGCTGCCTTCAGGTATTCAACGAAGTTCTCGGTGGTGCCGGACTCATCGTTGCGGTGTACCACGGTGATCGCGGTGTCTGGCAGTTCCACATCTGGGTTCTGCTTGGCGATAGCCTCATCGTTCCACTTGGTGATTTCCTTCTTGAACACCTTGGCGATGGTTGCTGCGTCCATGTTGATCTCTTCGACGCCTTCAAGGTTGAAAGCGATCGCGATCGGGGAGACGTAGGCAGGAATGTTGAATGCGCCCTCTGGGCCGCAAACTTCCTTAGCCTTTGTGGCTTCTTCTGGCTTCAGGTAGGCATCCGAACCGGCGAACTGTGCGCCGCCTGCCAAGAATGCTTCGCGGCCAGCGCCGGAACCATCTGGGGAGTACTGCACATTGGCGTCCGCGTTCTCGGCCTTGAAGCCGGTAATCCAGGCTTCCATTGCCGAGTTCTGGCTGGAAGCGCCGACACCGGTTAGCGTGCCGGTGACGCCTGATGCAGCCGAGTTGCTGGCCGACTCCGAGCCAGCGGCTGCGGTTGGGTTATCTGATCCGCAGGCGGTCAGTGCGAGCGCGGCGACGGAAAGAACTGCAGCAGCGCTGCCAAAACGATTGAGCTTCACGAGTATTACTCCCCATTTATAGATGATCTGAGTGGGACCAACAGCGGACATCTGCCACGCTTCGTATACGACGTTAAACGCCGTAGGTAACCAGATCACCCAGCCAAGGTGAACGGAAGGTTAACAACCCACACAATCTCACGTGAGCTCGATCACCTCATTTGTTTTTGGCGTTTTCATCACCAACCGACGCAACATCGCCGACCTAAGGCACCCTCTTGCGGCGTGTCATGGAACACTAGTGATATGTCCCAAGCAGGAATAGCGCACCGCGCGTGGAAGTTTCTGAGCCAACGCAACCGCTCCGGACTGGTGCGCACCCGAAACTCACTACCGCGCATCTCGCGTATGACGCTGGGCGCAATCGGCGCATTCTGGATCGCTTCGGCAATCTGGGGACATACCGACCCAATCTTCGCCGCCACCAGCGCGCTGGTATCTCTAGGCTTCGGATCGGCCACCACCACCCGGCGCACCGCAGAGGTCGCGCTAGGCTGCACACTGGGTGTGGCCTTGGGCGACATGCTGATGCATTGGTGGGGGCAGGGTATTTGGCAGGCAGCCGCGGTGATGTCGCTATCTCTAGTGGTGGCCCGATACCTGGATTCTGGCGCAATTTTCTCAACTCAACTGGGTATGCAATCGGCCCTAGTGGTTTTGTTACCGATTAGTGCCGACGGGCCCTTCGCCCGCTCAATTGACGCGATGACCGGCTCGGTGCTGGCGTTACTCATCGTGATCTTGTGGCCCAGCGACCCGCGACGCACCCCCGTCAGCGGCCTCTCTGACCTACTCAAAGAGTTATCCGAGGTGATGATCGAATGCTCCTGGGCGGTCCGCGACAATGACCACCGCGCAGCATTCCACGCACTGATCAAGGCTCGCGCCACCCAACGCCATCTCGATTCCCTGCCCGGCGCCTTCCGTACCGCCCGTGAAGTCGCCACCCTCTCCCCCACCGGACGCCGACACCGCCATGAGCTCAGCCGGCTATCCTCACGCTTTGAACACTTTGATCGTGCCACCCGTAACTGCCGCGTTTTCGCCCGCCGGCTGGCCTCGGTGCTCAGTAATAGCGCACTGACCGAGCAGGGCGCGCAAAGCCTGGCACCACTGCTGCGTGACGCATCCGAAGCGGTTAATACGATGGCCCATTCGGTGCGCGAACCAACCGTGGCCGGACAAAGAAAATTTGAGAAAGCCGCCCGGCTCCAGCTCGAAGAGGTAGCGGCTCAACTTGACCCGCGCGAACTTGGCGTTGAAGGGTTACAAGGTGAGGGACTGGTCTTGCTGCTTCGCCCGATGGTTGTCGACCTATTGCAGGCGGCCGGCCGAGATCACGAAGAAGCTGTGGGGCCACTGCCTCGCCTGAGCTGAATTGTCCGTTTAGCTAGATAACATTGAGCTATGGCCAAGACCTCCACACGCAGTAAGCCTTCCGCAAGCTACAAATGCGCCGAATGTGGCTGGACAACGGTTAAATGGGTTGGCCGTTGCGGCGAATGCCAGGCTTGGGGTTCGGTCGACGAGGTTGGTGCAGTCACCGCGCGCACCGCACCGGCCGCGAAGGTGGCACATATTGCCCAACCTATTGCGCAAATTGATGGTTCGGCAGCAGCATTTCGCACCAGCGGGGTTTCCGAGCTGGACCGCGTACTCGGTGGCGGACTCGTCCCGGCCGCGGCGATCTTGCTTGCCGGGGAGCCCGGGGTAGGAAAATCCACCCTGCTACTTGACGTAGCTGCCAAGGCGGCGGCAACCGGCCTGCGCGTACTTTATCTGACCGGCGAGGAGTCCGCGGCGCAGGTTAAATCACGTGCCGAACGGATCAACGCGGTCGCAGATAATCTGTACCTAGCCGCGGAAACCGATCTGTCTCTCGCGCTGGGCCAGATTCGTGAAATTGACCCCCAGCTTTTGGTGTTGGACTCCGTACAGACCTTCTCTTCGGCGGAAATCGACGGGTCAGCCGGCGGCGTGTCACAGGTGCGTGAGGTCGCGGCCTCAATCATTAATGCCGCCAAGACCCGGGCAATGACCACCATTATGGTCGGTCACGTAACTAAGGAAGGCTCGGTTGCCGGACCGCGCCTGCTCGAACACCTAGTGGATGTGGTCTGCCAGTTCGACGGCGAGAAACACTCCCGGCTACGCATCCTACGTGCGCTAAAAAACCGTTACGGTGCCACCGATGAGGTGGGCTGCTTTGATTTGAATGAAGATGGCATTCATTCACTGACCGACCCCTCAAAGCTTTTTGTCACCCGCACCCGCAACCCGGTACCAGGTACCTGCATTACCGTGACCTTGGAGGGCCGCCGTCCCTTGGTCGCCGAGGTGCAAACCCTGCTTTCACGCTCCAGTGCACCGGCTCCGCGCCGCGCTACCAGTGGCTTAGATCCGGCGCGCGCGCAAATGGTGCTGGCGGTACTGCAGGCCCGAGCCCGCATGGATCTGTCCGCGATGGACTCTTATATCGCCACCGTGGGTGGGGTAAAAATTACCGAGCCCGCAGCGGATCTCGCCTGCGCCCTAGCCATCGCCTCGTCAATGAACGACTTCCCGCTTCCTCAAGACTTTGTCGCATTCGGCGAGGTGGGGTTGGCCGGTGAGGTGCGTCAGGTGCCAGAAATTTCCCGACGAATTACCGAGGCTGCCCGGCTGGGGTTCTCTTTCGCCATGGCACCTTCTACCCCAGAACCGCTAAAAAATATCCCAGACGGTATTCGCGTTTTTCAGGTCGAATCGATCACCGAGGCGCTAGACGTCGCCTTTACGCAGCGAAAGAATCCAACAGGATAAAATGGTGGTTGCTGCCCGCTGAAAGGACGCACGGTGAAACTGCACCCCACCCCCGCACTGTTAACCACTCTGGCCCGGATCGCACCGGGAACCGAGCTTGCTCAAGGGCTTGAACGCATCCAGCGTGGACGTACCGGAGCGCTAATAGTGCTAGGTCATGATCGGGTAGTTGAATCCATCTGCTCCGGCGGTTTTCGGATAAACACCGAATACACACCCACCCGGATTCGCGAACTAGCGAAGATGGACGGGGCGATTATTCTTGACGCAACGGGAAAACAGGTATTGCAAGCAGGCGTACAGCTCATGCCTGATGCTGCAATTGAAACCCAAGAATCCGGTACCCGGCACCGCACCGCCGAACGTGTGGCAGTACAGACCGGTTTCCCGGTTATCTCGGTCTCCCAATCGATGCATACCATCACGCTATATGCGGCCGGCGAGCGCCACGTGCTGGAAACTAGTGAGCGCCTACTGGCGCGCGGTAATCAGGCGGTAGCCACCCTAGAGCGCTACCGGCACCGGTTGGACCAGGTCACCAGCGCCCTGTCTGCCGCGGAAATTGAAGATGTCGCCACGGTTCGCGAGGTTCTTGCGGTACTGCAACGCACCGAGATGTTGCGCCGAACCAGCGAGGAGATCTCCCGCCATGTCCTAGAACTAGGCGTAGACGGCCGCCTGCTTGCGGCCCAGCACGCGGAACTGCTCGCCGGGGTGCAGGCCGATAATCAGCTGATCCTGCGCGATTATTCAAATGCAGAGGGTGTGGAGCTAGATATTGACGCGGCGCTGAAGAAGCTCGCCGAGATCACCGACGCACAATTGGTCGAGCTGGAAGCGCTCACCAAGATCCTGTTCCCAAATTCGACCGTGAGCCAAGATGACCAGCTCACCCCCAAGGGTTACCGGCTGCTCTCACAGATCCGCACGGTGCCCAAGGCTATCGGTGAGCGACTGGTGGCGGCCTTCGACAATTTGCAGCACCTGATGGCGGCGTCCACCACCTCACTGATGGAAATCGAAGGCGTCGGCGAACAGCGCGCGCGTTCGATCAGGGAAGGTCTAGCCCGGATGGCCGAGTCCTCACTTTTGGACCGGTATATCTAGTCCAGCTGGAAGGTCACCGGCTCCGAATTATTTTCACCTAAGGCTGCCGTGAATTTGTAGGTTCCCGGACGTGGTTTCACGTTGACTGACTTGCAACCCGGGGCCGAGCGCTGCCGGGACCAGGTGAAGCGAGCGGATTCTTTTTGTCCTGGCTTCATTTTCATTGCCACATCTTCACCATCGGTTAGACAGTCGAGGGTGGAAAAGATGCGGTCGTTGCCACTGGTGATCAAGAATTCTTGTTGCGTGGTGCCCACGTTTAATTCGCACTCACGCTCTGAGCTGTTCTCAATACCAAGGATCAACACCGGCTGCTTATCGGTAGGGTACGAACCAGCGTCGGTGCTGGCGGTAATCTTTACCTCATCCGAAGAGCATTTGTCCCCCGTGTCAGGTGTCGCGGACTCATTGGGGCTTGGCGAACTGCTCGGCACCGCCTGTGGTTTATTTTCGGCTGGCGTGCTGGCTCCAAGAATTCCGGCCAAGGCTACGCCGCCCCAAACCAGCAAGCCGACGATTGCTAAAGCGATCACGGCCACGGCAATGCGCCGGCGGCGATAGACGCTGGCCGCTGATTTTCCCCCCGATGCATTACTCATGACTTAAGGCTAGTTCATTGCTGAGCCTCAGCCCGGTAATGCGGGCCGATTCCACACCGTGAATCGGCTCGCTTAGAGTGGATATGTGCAAGAAATCCACCAACAAATTAATCACTGGTACCAGCTCAATGCCCGCGACCTCCCGTGGCGTCGTCCTGGCGTCAGCGGCTGGGCCGTGATGGTCAGCGAATTCATGCTGCAGCAAACCCCGGTGGTGCGCGTACTACCGGTCTGGGAGCAGTGGATGCACCGCTGGCCACGGCCGCAAGATCTGGCCGCCGAGCCCTTGTCCGAGGCGTTAAAAGCCTGGGGCCGTTTAGGCTACCCGCGCCGCGCCATGCGTTTGCATGCGGCCGCCATTGAAATCACCACCCAGTACAACGGTGAAGTTCCCGAAACCGAACAGCAGCTGCGCGCACTTCCGGGGGTGGGCGAGTATACCGCTGCCGCCATTGCCTGTTTCGCCTATGGACAACGCACAGTAGTAGTTGATACCAACATCCGCCGGGTGCACGCCCGGTTATTTGGTGCAATGGCCCTACCCGAACCAAATCCGCGGGCCAGCGAGTTCGCCCGCGCCAAACAGGTGCAGCCCGAAGAGCACTCAAGCGCTAACCTGTGGAATATTTCGGTAATGGAGCTCGGCGCGCTGATTTGCACGGCACGCTCACCAAAATGCGATGCCTGCCCGGTCTATGAACACTGCGCGTGGATTAAAGCCGGACAACCCGCGCCGCATTACGCGCCCAAGGGGCAAGCGTGGAAGGGCACCGACCGCCAAGTTCGTGGGGCGATGATGGCAATCTTGCGGGCCCATGAAGAACCCGTACACCGCGAAACTTTCCTGACGGATTTAGCGCTTCAAAACCACAGCGACTTTGTAGCCCTGCACAAGCTTGATGCTCCGCTTGAGCAACGTGAACGCGCACTGGCCGGGCTGCTGAGCGACGGATTAGCGCTTGCCGAAGAATCAGGCATCCGACTACCAAGTTAAGCAACGCGCGCCAGTTATCGTATTTGGGGCACTACCGTCCTATGCTATGGCTATGAATGCAAGCGCAGACGCGGCTAACGCCGCCCGCAGGGCAGCCGATCACCCCTGGTTTGAGCGATTGGCCAGATTCGGTTACGTGGCCAATGGAATATTGCACGGCGTCTTAGGCGCGTTGGCCTTGGTGCTCGCCACCGGTGGATCCGCACAAGCAGATCAAAGCGGTGCCATCCAGGCTCTCGCGTCTCAACCATTTGGTGAAGTGTTGTTATGGGTCTGTGCCGCCGGATCCCTGCTCTTGGGTTTGTGGAATATTTCTCAGGCATTCCTCCACAGCGACAAGCTCCGTACGCGCATAAAATTTGTGTCCACCGGGTTAGTTTTTCTGCTTACCGGCGGCGCCTTTGGCCGTTATGCTATCGGCAGTGGCAGCGATTCAACGAAGACAGCTACAAGCCTCAGCGGTGAGCTGATGGGGCATCCGGCCGGGCAGATCGCATTGATTATTTTTGGCGCCACGGTGATCGGCATAGGCGGGTTTTTCGTCTTCCGCGGCGTGACCCGCAGGTTCCTAAAAGACCTAAAAACCACTGGTGGCACCGCAATCTCCCCCGCAGTCAAAATCACCGGAACAGTCGGCTACATCGCCAAGGGCCTGGTGCTTGGGGCTCTTGGCTTACTGTTTATTGTCGCCACAATTCAGCATGACCCAGAAGAAGCAACGGGAATTGATGGGGCGCTCAAAGCCATTCGAGACCAAAGCTTTGGTTCTGTCGCGCTAGCGGCCATCGGTGTTGGACTGCTGGCCTACGCGGTATATCTACTTTTCCGTGCACGCTACGATTCGATGGACTAGAAGGTCAAGATCATTCGGGTATTGCCCAAGGTATTTGGCTTCACCCGCGCGAGGTCCAGGAATTCTGCCACGCCCTCATCGCGCGAGTGCAGCAGTTCCTGATACACCTCTTGGTCGACCGCGGATTGATCGGCCATCACGGTGAACCCATGACGTTCAAAAAATTCCACTTCGAAGGTCAGGCAGAATACCCGGGATACTCCGACTTCTTTGGCTCTGCGCAGTAATTCTTCAATCAGCACATGCCCAACACCCTGACCGCGGTATTTGGTGCTGGAGGCCAGCGTGCGGATCTCTGCGATATCTTCCCAGATCACGTGCAGTCCACCACAGCCGACTACTTCGCCACCGCTAGCGTCTTCGGCGATGACGAACTCTTGTATGGACTCGTAGTAGGTTACCGCTTCCTTATCCAGCAAGATTCGGTCTACCGCGAGCGGGCGCACAAGGTCCCTAATTTTCGCGACATCGCTGGTACGGGCTGAACGGACGGTAAAAGTATTCACCTGCCACATACTATTCCCGTAACCAAGCCCACCCAAGCGCTGAAGTCTTTTTTGTGACATATCAGCCAAGCAATATGCAACACTAAGGACGGACAACCACAAATCAGGGAGCACGATGCAACAGCATATGGCCAAACCCGGAGCCGGCTTGCTGCTGGTGCTCCTGGCCTCAGTGGGTATCGCCCCGTTGTTTACCTACGGGCTCAGTGCCACCAGCGACCTGGTTATTTCGGACCTGCAAATCAGCGAGACGCAGTTCGGTTTACTTGCCACCGTATGTTTCGGTTGCGCGGCTATAGGTAACGCCGCCTTTAGTAAGTTTGCGGATCGGCGTACCGACGCCAGCTTATTCATCATCGTCTTTGGACTATCGGCTGCCGCACTTGCCTTGGCTGCTATTCCCAGCGGCTACGCGTTGCTTCTCGTGGCCGCGATGTTCGCTGGCTTCGCGCAGTCCTTCCCCAACGGGGTAACCAATCGAGTGTTGGTCCAACGCGTGCCAGGGGCACAACGCATCACGTGGACGGGTGTCAAGCAATCTGGTGTGCAGGTAAGCCAGCTGGTGGGCAGTCTCGGATTCCCGTTGCTGGCCGCCTGGATTGGCTGGCGCGGAGCTTCACTGGTCGGAGCGCTGCTTGCCGCGGTACTCGGGGTGCTGACGGTCAGGCTGATCAACGCCACCGCCCTACTTCCGGTCCCGGCGAGCAAGCCACGGAAAAATACGGCAACCACCACCGGCCCTTCCACCCGTTTTATCGTTATCACGTTGACCGCTTTTGGCTTCATTAACGGTATGGGGGTGCAGGCAACCAACGTGTACCTTCCCTTGTTTGCGGTGCGCGAATTGCACTTTTCATTGCTTTTAGGCGGTCTGACCGCTGCCGTGGCAGGAGCCTTCGGCGTGGCCGCACGTATCGGCTGGGGAGCACTGATGTCTAAAGGAGTCTCTGCACCCAAACTGTTGCTCACCTTAGCCCTGTTAGCCACCAGTGGTGCGTTGACCTTTTGGCAAGCCCAGGTACAGCATTCTGCGCCTCTGTTATGGATTGCTGTGCTCTTACATGGTGCTGCGGCCCTTGGAGTTTCGGTGGTGTTGATGGCCGCGTTGTTACGCGCGGTTCCAGCAGCTTCGCTAGGTAGTTCCACCGGCATTGTCTCGGCCGGGCAGTTTGCCGGGTTTACTTTTGGACCACTGGCTATGGGTGCGTTAATCTCCTCACCAGGCGGGTTCACTACCGGCTGGCTGGCGGTAACCGGGGTGTACCTGTGCTGTGTGGGTCTCGGCCTGTACTTAGTATTGCGAAAACGCAGCTAATGGATCTGGCCACCTTGGCTCACCTGCGCCGGGCACGAGACCTCATGGATCGGCATTTTGCGGAGCCGTTAGATGTTCCTGCAATGGCGGGGCGTGCACTGATGTCCCCCGCCCATTTTTCTCGGGAGTTTAAGCGCGCTTACGACGAGACACCCTACTCATACCTGTTGACCCGCCGGATCGAACGAGCCATGGTGCTCTTACGCGCCGGAGTTTCGGTAACCGACGCTGCCATGGCTGTCGGGTGGAGTTCGCTTGGTTCCTTTAGCAGCCGATTCACCGAGATAGTTGGTGAGTCCCCTTCGGCTTATGCGGCCCGTGAGCATGTAGCGACCGAGGAGATCCCAGCGTGCATTGCCAAGATCCTGATGCGCCCTCCACGATTTTGAGCAGTTTTGAAGAAGCTCAGAATTTTCCCCGACGCTAGGCTGAGTTCATGACAAATATTAGTGTGCAATATATTCCGGTCACCGTACTTGATGTTGATGAAGCCTTAGTTTTTTACCGCGACGCGTTGGGTCTTGAGGTGGTCTCGGATGTAGCTCACGGCGGGTTCCGCTGGGTATCGCTAGCAATATCTGGGCAGCCCGGTCTGAACTTGGTACTCTCTGCGCCAGGCGCTGGACGCTCTGAGCAAGACGCGGCCGCTCTCGCGGAACTCGTTGCCAAGGGAGCACTAGGTGGCCTGGTGCTTTCCGTCAATGATTTGGACTCGGTGTTCCAAACCGTCAGCGCCAGCGGGGCAGAAGTCTTGCAGGAACCTATCGAGCAACCGTGGGGACCTCGTGATTGTGCCTTCCGCGATCCGTCGGGAAATATGGTCCGCATCAATCAAAGCGCTTAGGAGTATATGAACATGTCGGACACTCAGGGATTCAGCGCGGCAGAAAAAGCCGCAATGAAGGAACGTGCGGCCGAGCTAAAGGCTCCGAAGAAACGCATGAGCAAGGCCGAGAAGCAGCAGGCCGCGCGAGCGGATCTGGAAGCAAAAATCGCTTCCTTTGAAGGAAGCGACAAGGAACTAGCTCAGCGACTGCACCAGCTGATCACCAGCACGGCCCCACAGTTGGAGCCAAAGCTCTGGTACGGGATGCCCGCTTATGCTCTTGATGGCAAGGTTTTGTGCTTCATTCAAGATGCTAAGAAGTTTGAGGCACGCTATCTAACTTTCGGCTTCAATGATGTGGCGCGGCTAGATGAGGGCACCTTGTGGCCAACTTCTTTTGCGATCACCGCGCTGGAAGAAACGCATCTCAAAATGCTCACCGATTTGGTGGCCAAGGCAGTGAAAAACTAGGTTAAAAGCACCGCGGGTGAGGTAGTCGGAAGTTATCCGAATACCTCACCCGTGGTTTTTATTGCCTAGGTTTTAGCTTTCCAACGCAGCTGGTGCCGGTTCGCCTTCCAGCTCACCGGTTCCACCTTCTGCGTGGAAGACAAACTTGCGTGTCTCCGCTTCGCCTTCGACGTCAACGGTGATCTTCTGCCCTGGGACGATCTGCCCGAAGAGGATCTTCTCAGAGAGCTGATCTTCAATATCGCGCTGGATCGTGCGACGCAATGGACGAGCACCCATGGCTGGATCGTAGCCACGCTCGGCCAATAGCTTGCGTGCGGCCGGAGTCAGCTCGATGGTCATACCGCGATCATCTAGTCGCTTGGCCAGACGTCCGACGAACAGATCAACGATCTCTTCGATCTCGTCCTGGTCCAGCTGTGGGAAGACCACGATGTCATCAACGCGGTTCAAGAATTCCGGACGGAAATGCTGACGCAGTTCTTCCTGAACCTTTGCCTGCATCCGCTCGTACCCGGTACGAGTATCGGCCGATGCCTGGAAACCTGTCATGACACCCTTGGAGATATCTCGGGTACCAAGGTTGGTGGTCATGATGATGATGGTGTTCTTGAAGTCGACCACGCGACCCTGCGAGTCGGTCAAACGACCGTCTTCCAAGATCTGCAGCAACGAGTTGAACAGGTCCGAGTGGGCCTTCTCCACCTCGTCAAAGAGCACTACGGCGAATGGACGACGTCGAACCTTCTCGGTCAGCTGTCCGCCTTCTTCGTAACCGACGTAGCCCGGAGGGGCACCGAAGAGTCGCGAAACTGTGTGCTTCTCGGAGTACTCGGACATGTCCAAAGTAATCAGCGCGTCTTCTTCACCGAAGAGGAATTCGGCCAAAGCCTTTGCCAGCTCGGTTTTACCTACACCGGTTGGACCGGCGAAGATGAACGAGCCGCCTGGGCGGTTTGGATCCTTCAGACCTGCACGGGTACGGCGGATCGCCTGGCTAATCACCTTGATTGCCGAATCCTGGCCGACCACACGCTTGTGCAGCTCGTCTTCCATGTTCATCAGGCGCGTGGACTCTTCCTCGGTCAGCTTCACCACTGGGATACCTGTGGAGTTAGCCAAAACCTCGGCGATGAGTTCCTCGGTGACCTCGGAGATTTCGTCGAGGTCGCCATTGCGCCAGGACTTTTCCTTCTCGTTACGGGCCTCGATGAGCTTGGATTCCTTATCGCGCAGCGATGCGGCACCTTCGAAGTCCTGCGCATCAATCGCAGCTTCCTTCTCCAGTCGCACGGTAGCGATTTCCTCGTCCATTTCCTTCAACGCCGGAGGTGCGGTCATGCGCTGAATGCGCAGTCGAGCACCGGCCTCGTCGATCAAGTCAACGGCCTTATCGGGCAGGAAACGATCCGAGATGTAACGGTGCGCCAGCGTGGCAGCTGCCTGCAGTGCACCGTCGGTGATGGTCACGCGGTGGTGCGCTTCGTAGCGGTCACGCAGGCCACGCAGAATCTGCGTGGTCAGCTCGACCGAAGGCTCCTTGACCTGAATCGGCTGGAAACGACGCTCAAGCGCCGCGTCCTTCTCGATGTTCTTGCGGTACTCATCCAAGGTGGTTGCACCGACGGTCTGCAGCTCGCCACGAGCCAGCATTGGCTTGAGGATCGAGGCAGCGTCGATAGCGCCCTCGGCAGCACCTGCACCCACGAGGGTGTGGATCTCGTCGATGAACAAGATGATGTCTCCGCGGGTACGGATTTCCTTGAGCACCTTCTTCAGGCGTTCTTCGAAGTCACCGCGGTAACGCGAGCCGGCCACCAGTGAACCGAGGTCCAGGGTGTACAGCTGCTTGTCCTTGATGGTTTCCGGGACGTCTCCACGCACGATCGCCTGGGCTAGGCCCTCGACTACCGCGGTCTTACCGACGCCTGGCTCACCAATGAGTACCGGGTTGTTCTTGGTACGACGCGAGAGGACCTGCATAACGCGTTCCATCTCGTGTTCGCGACCGATCACCGGGTCCAGCTTGCCTTCGCGGGCTGCTGCGGTGAGGTTGCGACCGAACTGGTCCAGTACTGCAGATCCCGCAGGGGTTCCCTCGGACTGTCCACCAGAGCTAACACCAGCCGAGGCGGTGTCCTTGCTTCCCTGGTAGCCCGAGAGCAGCTGGATGACCTGCTGGCGCACGCGACCAAGGTCGGCACCCAGCTTCACCAGCACCTGGGCTGCGACGCCCTCGCCTTCGCGGATCAAGCCGAGCAGAATGTGCTCGGTTCCAATGTAGTTATGACCCAACTGCAACGCTTCGCGTAGCGAAAGCTCCAAAACCTTTTTGGCGCGTGGAGTGAAGGGGATATGACCGGAAGGGGCCTGCTGGCCCTTACCGATAATCTCCTGCACCTGCTCACGCACGGCACCCAACGAAATATTCAGCGATTCGAGCGCCTTGGCGGCCACCCCATCACCTTCGTGGATAAGACCGAGCAGCAGGTGCTCGGTGCCGATGTAGTTGTGGTTGAGCATGCGCGCCTCTTCTTGGGCGAGCACGACAACTCGACGGGCACGGTCAGTAAATCTCTCAAACATCTTCGGCACACTCCTTGCTTACCAATAGTTCGATGCTACGCACCAGACGGCCACAATGCGCCCTTGTTCGCCATAGGGATAACCGGAAGACGTAGATTTCCCCATAATTGAATGGCAGGCCAATATTTGGTGCGCTAATTAGTTCATTAAATTTCAGACTTATTTCAACAAGCATGTACATTCATTGGTACACCAAACAAATGGACCGTGATTTACCCGTTATACAAGCAAGGGGCCGAAGTATCTTTCGATACTTCGGCCCCTTGTAGAGACTTATTGAACACCCAGTAAATTACTTGGCGCGACCTCGGCCACCCTTACGCATTGCTGCGTTGTAGGCATCCACAACATCAGCATTCAAACGCCCGCGAGCGTTGACCTTGATGTTGTTTTCTTTAGCCCATGCGCGAATTGCAGGGGCTTCACTCGTGCTGCTCTGCTTGGCTGAACGTGCAGCATCGATATATGGCTCTAAGGCCGCACGGAATTCGTCGGCGTGCTCCGCATTCAAATCCATTTCGAAGTGCTGACCAGCAACACTAAACGAAATGGACTCAACGGCTTCGCTACCATCAATGTCGTCAATCAGGGCAATCTGAACCTGACGTGCCATTATTCTATTTCCTCCATGCGTGGATTTGCTGAACTAAGCTCCAAAGAACTCAATGTTCATTGCAGAAATCAAGTATAGTCAAATTTCGCAATAAATCCGAACGCAACAAAGAATTAAGAGGGAATTACTAGACTTATCTTATTTCCCAGGCGTTCCAGATTCTGAATTACCACGATCGATGAATTTTGCCTCGGCTTCAGCCTGAGCCTTACGTTCATTTCTATCAGCGTTTGTAATCGCTTTCATCGCGTACCAAAAAATGAGCGCCAAAGCGATAGTCGGAACAATAGCCTCTACATATGGCATGGGCTTTAGGCCTCCGGCTTGAGCAGTGGGAACAAAATAGTTTCGCGAATACCTAGATCGGTAAAGAGCATCACAAGGCGGTCAATGCCCAAGCCGATACCACCCATTGGTGGGGCGCCATATTCCAGTGCACGCAGGAAGTCTTCATCAAGCTGCATCGCTTCGGTGTCTCCGCCGGCAGCCATCAGCGACTGTTCGGTGAGGCGTTCGCGCTGGATAACCGGGTCAATGAGCTCGGAGAAGGCGGTACCACGCTCCATGCCACCGATAATCAGGTCCCAGGCTTCGATCACTCCAGGCTTCGAGCGGTGCGGACGAGCCAGTGGCTGTGCCAGCGGCGGGTAATCACACACGAAGGTTGGGTCGATCAAGTTTGGCTCGACGATCTCACCGAAGAGTTCAATAACCAGTTTCTGCGCGCTCCACGACGGATCAATCTTAACTTCGTGTTTTGCGGCGACTTCGCGTAGTACCGAGGCATCCGTCTCCGGGGTGATTTCCACACCCACGGCTTCCGAGAGTCCCGGGTAGACGCTCAACCAGCGCCACTCACCATCAAGATTGATGGTTCCCTTGGCGGTCTCCAAGGTTCGGCCAGCACCGATGGCGTCCGCCGCGTTGAGGATGATCTCCTGCATGCGCTGCGCCATTACGTACTGATCTGCATAGGCTTCATAGCATTCGAGCATGGTGAACTCTGGCGAGTGCGTGGAGTCCACGCCCTCGTTACGGAAGATTCGGCCAATTTCGAAAACTCGATCCACGCCGCCAACCACAGCGCGCTTCAGGTATAGCTCAAGCGCGATGCGCATGGTCATTTCCTGATCGAAGGCGTTCAGGTGGGTTTTGAACGGGCGGGCCGAGGCGCCACCGTGCACCAGCTGCAACATCGGGGTTTCCACCTCGACGTACTCGTGGTTCTCTAGGGTGTTGCGCACGGCGCGGATGATCGCTGCACGCTTGTAAACCATCTCGCGGGCTTCGTTACGCACGATCAGATCTGCGTAACGCTGACGCACACGCGTTTCTTCGTTCAGGTCTGCGTGCAGCACTGGAAGCGGGCGTAAGGCCTTGGAAGCCATTTCAAACCCCTCGGCCATGACCGAAAGCTCGCCGCGGCGCGAGGAAATAACCTCACCGGTGATAAATACGTGGTCCCCGAGGTCTACCAGGGACTTCCACTGAGCTAAGCGCTCCTCGCCGACATTGGCCAGCGAGAGCATTACCTGCAGACGTGTTCCGGCGCCCTTTGGGCCGCCTTCCTGCAAGGTGGCGAAGCAAAGCTTGCCGGTATTGCGCATGAAGACGATACGTCCTGCAACGCCGACGCTCTGACCGGTTGCTTGGTCCGGCTCCAGATCTGGGAACAGTTCACGGACCTGCTGCAAAGTATGAGTGCGTGCCACCCCAACCGGGAAGGCTTCCTCGCCGTTTGCCAGCAGGACGTTGCGCTTATCGATGCGGACCTGACGCTGGTCGTTTGGATCGGTGCTATCTACGGAATTATTTTGGGAAGTCACAATAGTCCATTCTACGTGTCATTCATTGCTCTGTGGCCTGATCATGATGCGACTTACATGGTGATCTTTATGCCTTAACGAAAACAAGGTGCCGGGATCGCTCCCTGCACCTTGTTTCGGTACTACCAGATGGTTACGCGGTCAGCCGGGTCTAGCCACATTCCGTCGCCGGGCTTCGTGTCAAATGCCTCGTGGAAGGCTGCCAAGTTTTTTGGCACCTGATTACAGCGGAATTCGCCCGGAGCATGTGGGTCGGTGGTTACCCGGATAACTGCCGTTTCCGGGCGGATCAGCGTACGCCAGCATTCTGCCCAAGCGTAGAAGAAGCGCTGATCACCGGTAACACCGTCGATCACTTCATCTTCTGCGATACCCCGTGCTGTCAGCTCTAACTTGTAGGCCTGGTACGCGATACCTAGCCCGCCAAGGTCGCCAATGTTTTCACCGAGAGTCAGTTGGCCGTTGACCTGGTGATCGGGTGCTTCCGTAGGGCTCAGCGCGTTGTACTGCTCGATGAGCTTTCCGGTGAGCTTTTCAAAGGCAGCTCGGTCTTCTTCGGTCCACCAGTTTGTTAGCTGCCCGGTGCCGTCATACTGCGATCCCTGATCGTCAAAGCCGTGACCGATTTCGTGTCCAATGACCGCGCCGATAGCGCCGAAGTTCGAGGCGATGTCGCGATCTTTGTCGAAGAATGGCAGGCGCAGGATAGCAGCCGGGAAGGCGATCTCGTTAAGCAGTGGGTGGTAGTAGGCGTTGACGGTCTGCGGGTACATGAACCACAGCTCTCGATCCACCCCGTCATCAATCTTCTTTAGCTCACGCTTAAATTCGAATTCGTTGGCCGCTGCAAGATTAGCGATAACGTCCAACGGGTCCGTCGTGATCGATGAGTAGTCGATCCATTCATCGGGGTACCCGATCTTTGGCCGGAACATCGACAGCTTTTCCAACGCCTTCACAATGGTTGCAGCGCCCATCCACGGCAGATTGGAGATGGAAATACGATAGGCCTCAGTGAGTCGCTCAACTAAAGCATCCATCGCGGTCTTAGCTTCTTGCGGGAAGTGCTTGGCTACGTAAAGCTGACCGATATCTTCACCTACACCACCCTCGGTGAACGAAACGCCGCGCTTCCAACGCTCCTTGAGGGTTTCCACTCCTCCCAGCTTCGCTGAGTAGAAGGAGAAGTTTTCGTTAACAAAAGCGCTAGACAGATACGGCGCGAACGACCGCAGGACCTGCACAGTGAGCCAGTTCTTCCAGCTCTCTAGTGGCTCAGTGTTTAGTAGTTCAGACAGTGCCTTGAAGTAGCTTGGTTGCCAGAGGACTACCTCAGCGCTGTACTTCGAACCGATACCCGCGCCCTGCAACCAGGAACGCAGCTCAGGGAACAGAGCAAGAACTTCGTCTTGGTTCATCAAGTTGTAGCGTGCTTGTGCGTCGCGGACCTTAACTCGGTCCCAATGGTGACCGGCAATCTTAGTTTCCAAGTCCACCACTGAGCTCGCCGCGTTCTTCGGAGATTCAATGCCACCGAGTTCCAGCAATCGGCCCAGGTGCTCCTGATAGTCCTCGACCGTCTGGGAGAACTGCTCTTCACGGTAGTAAGACTCATCTGGTAGCCCAAGGCCGGCCTGTAAGAAGGTTAGAAGGTTGCGCTCTGGATTTCCTGCGTCGTTCATCGCACCGGAGGCGAGGAATCCGCTGATGCCCCTGCGGTAGAAAGATCCAGAGAGCTCAATTAGCTGATCTACGGTCGAAAGTTGCGCAATTTCGCGTAGGTACTGCGCGACAGGCTCGGCGCCACGTGCTTCAATCACTTCTTCATTCATGAAGCTGCCGTAGAGCTCTGCAATACGCTTGGTGGGGCCCTCAGTCTGGGTGCCCGACTCGTAGGACTGGACCGCTTCGGTGATGATCGCGTGAACCGCGTCTTCTGCGTCATCACGCAGTTCCATGAATGATCCGTAGAGCCCCTGATCGCTTGGAATCGATGCCGAGTCGAACCACTTGCCGTTCGAGTGGCGATACAGGTCATCCTGAGGGCGGATGGAATCATCGAGATATTTCAGCGCATCAGATGTCAACGAGGGGCTCCCTATATAGCAGATCTAGTAGTATCTACTATTCACTGTAGCTATTAGTTCTTTGCCCTGAACTAGCTGAGCCATATATGCGCCGACGGCTTAAACAGGTGAAGCCCCGAACACCACAGTGTCCAGGGCCTCAAACCATCATCATTACTGACTTTCACTTACTTCAA
>NZ_PCQA01000003.1 GCF_002979915.1 Arthrobacter sp. MYb213 | reverse complement strand
CCCTCACCGGCCAGGGCAATGGGCAGGGCGGGCGGGAACACGGGCAAAAGTGCGACCAGCTTCCCGGCTACCGCAAAATCACCGACCCCGAACACCGTGCGCATGTAGCCCGCGTCTGGGGTGTTGACCCCGAGATCATCCCCGGCCCCGGGCTTCCCGCCGTTGAACTCCTTGACGCGCTAGGTACCCCGAGCGGTCCACGCATGATGATGATCCACGGAGCTAACCCGGTGGTCTCCGCACCCGATGCGTCGCGCGTGATCCAGGCCCTGTCCAGGCTGGATTTCTTGGTGGTCTGCGATTTCTTCCTCTCAGAGACTGCAGCCCAAGCGGACCTGGTCTTGCCGGTGCTGCAATGGGCTGAAGAAGAAGGCAGCATGACCAACTTGGAGGGCCGAATCTTGCGCCGCCGAGCTGCCTTGGCGGGACCAGAAAATGCGCGCAATGAACTGTGGATCTTCTCCCAGCTCGCCCAACGCCTGAACGCTCCAGGACGATTCTCCCCCGATGCCCAAGAAGTCTTCGAGGAACTCAAATTGGCTTCAGCCGGCGGCTTGGCGGACTACTCGGGAGTGCGTTGGGATGACCTCGACGCCGGGGCAGCCATCTATTGGCCGTGCCCTGCAGGCACCGAGGTCATCGCCGAGCGCGGCATCCGAAATGGCACCCCGCGGCTGTTCCTTGATGGTTTTGCCCATGAAGACCAGCGTGCTGTGCTGGTGCCTGTTTATTTCCAGCCGGCACCCCGGAAGAACAACTCGTCCGTGTCACTAGTTACCGGCCGCTTGCTTGAGCACTACCAGTCCGGCGCGCAGACTCGCCGCGTTCCCGAGCTAGCCCAGGCCGCACCGGAACCACTGCTTGAAATTCATCCGGCAACAGCCCTCGCCCATCAGATTGTCCCGGGGCAGAAGGTAGTGATCAGCAATGAACGCGGTGAAGTGACCGCCCGCGCACGGCTGACCGCCGATGCCCGGCTAGACACGGTCTTCTTACCCTTCCACTACCCGAACTCAGGTACCGCAAATCTGCTGACCGAGGCGAAGGTTGACCCGCACAGCAGGATGCCGGAATTCAAGCACGCCCAGGTTTCGCTGAGCGCTGTGAAAGAGGAACAATGAACGAGCAACGCCCGCAACGCATCATTATCATCGGTTTCGGTCCCGTCGCAGCTTCCCTCGTTGAGGGACTGCTGCCCGCGGCGGCGTCCGGTCAATGCGAAATCACGGTGATCAGCGCCGAAGATCAGCTGGCTTACAACCGTGTGCTGCTCGCTGAGCTGGCGGTGGGGGCCGCCGAGTTCGCGCACCTGAGCATGGCGGATCCGCAACGCCTGGCCGATGCCGGAATCCAAGTGCGCTTGGGCGTACGGGCTACCGGCATCGATCGTTCACGCCGCAGAATCCATCTGGACGACAACGACTATGTGTCCTACGATCGGCTTGTTTTCGCCACCGGCGCCCGGGCCGTGGTCCCGACGCTCAATGGCCTGAACTTCGAACCGCATACCGACGCTCCCCTGCCTGCCGGCGTATTCGCCCTACGCACGGTCGAAGATGCCCATCAGCTGCGCAAATCGATCGGTCTTGGCCAACGCATTTTGATTCTCGGCGGCGGTGTACTGGGCATCGAGGCAGCCCTGGCAATTGCGCGTACCGGGGCACAACCGGTACTGGTACATCATGGTCCGGCACCCCTGGGACGCGTCGTGGATGCAGACGGAGGGGCGTTGCTGACCCGTAATCTGCGCGAAGCCGGTGTCGAGGTGATCCCGGGAGCCAAGGCAACCGGCGTTCAAAAGGATGCACGGGGTTTCACCGGCTTGATGACCTCCACCCACGGGCTGATCCAGGCAGACGCCCTGCTCATTTCCACGGGCGTCCGCGCCAGAACAGAGCTGGCATCGGGCTGTGGTCTGCCGGTGGGCCGTGGTATCAAAACCGATGAATTCCTATGCGCCGATACCGAGGGGCGAATTTTCGCCTTGGGTGACTGCGCCGAAGTTTCCGGACAGCCGCCGGTCGGATTGCTGGCCCCGGGGTGGGCTCAGGCCGCATTTTTGTCCCAACTATTGTTGCAGCTGACTGGTTCGGCCGCATCCGAGCCGCTTGCTGCTCCTGACTTCTCCGCGTCCGACGTACTGATGCTCAAGGGCCAAGGCATCGAGCTGACCGCCGCCGGTGATATCAGCGCTGGTTTTTGGGACGATTCGGACTTGCAGGCCACCGTCTACGCAGACCCTGCGCGCGGACGCTACCTCAAGATCGTCACCCGCCAGGATGCGATCACCGGATTCCTGGCCATGGGATTGCCGCAAACCAGTGCCGAACTTGTGCTGGCCTATGAACGGGGCACCGCGTTGCCGGAAGACCGCTCTAGCCTGCTGCGCCTAGATGATCCGGCAACGGATCAAATCTCTGCGATCCCCGGCGATGAAGATCAGCTGTGCCGGTGTTCCGGTGCCACGTACGGACAGGTGGCCCATGCGGTGGACGCTGGATGCACAACCGTCGCGCAGGTGGGAGAAAGCTGCCGTGCAGGCACCGGATGCGGAGGGTGCAAATCAAAAATCGAAGAGCTGCTTTCCAAGGCTCCGTCCCTGGCGTAATGACTCTGCTGGTGGTCGGCGCCTAGCGAGCCGGCCGCCATTTCGCCTGTCCCGCCCAGCCACGCAAAAGCGTAGGGACGAAAGCTCTATGCCTTCGTCCCTACGAATAGATGATGATGCGAGTTGCATTATTCTTGCACGCCGCCACCGCCCAACGCGGCAGCCGGCACTAGCTCGCTGCAAGCAGTTCCGTCTCGTCCTGGATCTCAATCCAGCCTTGCCAGGCCGAATGCTCAACGTCGAGGACACGGTCTGTATTTGGGCTCATTTGCTTTGCTCCATCCATAGTTGTCCCTCGATTTCCACAAGCCGCTGCACCGGCAACGGCAACGAATCGGAGTTCAGGCATTCCCCGGTATCCAAGCGGTACACTTCCTTGTGCAGCGGGCAAGCAACTGTGGACACGTTAGATCCATCGACCACGGTGTCACCCAAAATGCCGCGGGCTATGACCTTCGCGCCACTGTTGGGGCAGTGATGCGAGGTCGCGTAGAAGGCGTCTTCTTCGGTACGGAACAGGGCCAGTTGCCTGCCTTCAAGCAACAGCGCCTCTCCCCATCCGCGCTCCAAGTCTGCGCTGCTGCAAAGCGGAACCAAGTTCAAGGTTGCTTCCCGAGTTACTTCTGCAATTTGCGTGCTCATGAATGTCAATCCTTCGTGGTTGGTGTTCGCTGATAAATCGAGCTTAGAAGCCGCATGTTTCGCCCGACACCAATCGTGATTGCTACTGGGTAAAGCATCGCTAACAGCAAATATGAGCACCGTGAATTCATTTTTCTTCCGGCATTCCGCCGGTTTTTCCTAATCTTTTCGTATCACCGAATCGATTTCCCGGCCAAATGATTCGATTATGTTTCGGCAGCTTCACTAGGCCGTTGGTCCACGGTGGAGAGAATTGCTCCGGCCGAAACACGGGTGTAATTGCGGCGCAAAACGTACTTTCTACAGTGGACTCATCAGCCTGAAACTCACCGTTTCCCAGCGAAAGTCGAAATAGATCATGGGTACACCACGCACTGCACGCAATGTCCTGGTTATCGGCGGAGGCCCCGCAGCTCACCGTTTCACCGAAGCGCTGGCCAGCCGCGCACCGCAGGACTTGAGCATCACAGTTTTAACCGAAGAAACCCACCTTCCCTATGACCGCGTGGCACTCTCCCAGGCGCTGACCAACCCCGGGGTCGATCTCACCCTCGGCGACCCGAAGCTCTGGGAAGCAGCGCATGTCAGCTTGGAAACCAATGCCAAGGTCATGGCCATCGACAGCGTGAAGCGCACGGTGTCCACCGCGGATGGACGCACCTTCGGCTATGACGACTTGGTGCTTGCCACCGGATCCAATGCAGCCACGTTGCCAATCACCGGCAACGAGCACACCTTCGTGTACCGCACGCTGGAAGACGTCTGGTCCATCGCCGAAAAGGTCAAGGAACTGAAGACCACGTTGGGCCGCACCCCGGTGGTCGCTACCATCGGTGGCGGCCTGCTCGGGTTGGAAGCCGCCGCAGGCGCCCAAGCGCTGGGTGCGGAAGCGGTAGTCATTGACGGCGGCAAATGGTTGATGGGCACCCAGTTGGATGAGGGGGCCGGCCAGGCCATGGGCCGGTTGATCGAGCAGACCGGATTCACGGTGCACAACGGAGTCTTCCCGAAGGAAATCACCACCAGCCAGGAGTTTGGCGGCACAGTCGTCACCGGCGTGCTGATGGCCGATGAACGCCTGATCGATGCCGACATGGTGGTTGTTTCCATCGGCGTGCGTCCGCGCGATGAGCTGATCCGCAACTACAACGCGGCCCTGGACGAGGCCGGTAGCCAGGCACCGCGCTTCGGCATGGGTCCACGCGGCGGCGTGGTCATCGACTCGCATTGCGCCACCGATATCGAGCACATCTGGGCTATCGGTGAGGTCGCGAACTACGACGGGTTCTGCATCGGCCTGGTCGCTCCGGCCAATGCCATGGCGGAAATCGTCGCCGAGCAGCTGTCCGGCGGAGACGCGCAATTCGCCGGTTTCGACACCGCGACCAAGCTCAAGCTTTCCGGCGTGGATGTGGCCAGCTTCGGCGATGGTTTTGCTCGCGCCGAGGGCGCGCTGGAAGTGGTCTACGCGGATGCCCCGCGCGGCCTGTACCAGAAGCTGGTGGTTTCGGCCGATGCCAAGACGCTGCTGGGAGGCATTTTTGTTGGCGATGCCAGCCCTTACCAGTCGCTGCGTCCGTTGCTCGGCCGGGAACTTCCTGGCGAGCCAGGTGCTTACTTGAGTGCCCCGGGCGGCGAGGCTCCGGAGGGCGAGCTGCCCGATGATGCGGTGTTGTGTTCCTGCAATTCGGTCACCGCCGGCACCATCCGCGATGCCGTCTCCGGTTGCGGTTGCTTCGAGGGCGTGGCTCCGGTGACCAGCGTCTCCGGGCTGAAGGGCTGCACGCGGGCCGGAACCCAGTGCGGCTCATGCGTGCCCATGCTCAAAAAGCTCATGGAAGCGCAGATGCTCAAGGACGGCGCGGAAGTTTCCTCCGCGTTGTGCGAACATATCGCCTTCTCCCGCCCGGAGCTCTATGAAGCGATTCGCGTTGGCCGGTTGCAGACCTTCAGCGAGGTGATGGATCGTTTCGGCACCGGCACCGGATGCGATATCTGCAAGCCGGTCATCGCCAATATCCTCTCCTCGCAGACCAGTGTGCACCCGATGGATGCGGGCCTTGCCGGCGCGCAGGACACCAACGACCGGGTGATGGCCAATATGCAGAAGGACGGCACCTATTCGGTGGTGCCGCGCATCCCCGGTGGCGAAATCACCCCACAGAAACTTGGCGTGATCGCCGCGGTGGCGCAGAAGTACGGCCTGTACACCAAGCTCACCGGCGGCCTGCGCATCGACATGTTTGGTGCCCGCCTGGAGCAGCTGCCCGAGATCTGGCGCGAGCTGGTGGACGCCGGGTTCGAATCCGGCCAGGCCTACGGCAAGTCGCTGCGCAATGTGAAGACCTGCGTGGGTTCGTCCTGGTGCCGCTACGGCATGCTCGATTCCACCGCCTTGGGCATCGAGATGGAGTTGCGCTACCGCGGCCTGCGCGCACCGCACAAGCTGAAGATGGGTGTTTCGGGATGTGCCCGAGAGTGCGCCGAGGCTCGCGCCAAGGACATTGGCGTGATCGCCACAACCGATGGTTGGAACCTGTATGTGGGTGGCAATGGCGGCGCCAACCCGGCCCACGCCCAGCTGCTCGCCGCCGGCGTGGATGAGCAGACACTGTTCAAATACATCGACCGCTACCTGATGTACTACATCCGCACCGCGGACAAGTTGCAGCGCACCGCGCACTGGCTCCAGGATCTCGATGGTGGCCTGGAACGGGCCAAGCAGGTGGTCATCGACGATTCCCTGGGCCTGGCCGAAGAGCTGGAGGCAGCCATGGAAAAGCACGTGGCCAACTACGAGGATGAATGGGCCGCAACCTTGGCCGATCCGGACAAGCTGCGCCGTTTCCGCTCCTTCGTCAATGCGCCGGAGGTGGCGGACACCGAGCTGGAGTATGTGGCCGAGCGTGGCCAGCATCGCCCGGTTGGACCGGTGCCGTTGGGGACAACCATTCGCATCGGCGCGCCGAACTAGGAAGCGAAAAAGCCCGTGCGGCCGGCCCTCAGGGACCGGCCGCACGGGCCGTTTAAACGTCGATTACCAGCGCGGGTGGATGGCCGCGCGCAACTTCGTGTCATAGAGCTCGCGTACCGAGGCGTTAAAGCCGCCGGAAATTTGCAGCGATCCGGCGGCGGCGTTGGCTCGCGCCTGCTCGGCGGTGCGCGCCCCGGGAATGATCGAGCTAATCCCCTCTTGGTCGGCTAGCCAGGCCAGCGCCACCTGAGCGCTGGTTGCCTCGGGCGCCTCGGCGGAGGCCAGCTGGGCGAAGTTTTTCGCCGCATCTAGCCCGGTGGCGTAGTCCACGCCGGAGAAGGTCTCCCCCACGTCGAAAGCCGAACCGTCGCGGTTAAAGTTGCGGTGATCGTTCTCCGCAAATGTGGTGTTCAGTGTGTAACGGTTGGTCAGCAGGCCACTGGCCAGCGGTACGCGGGCGATAATCCCCACCCCGGCCGCGCGGGCTGCGGGCAAAACTTCTTCCAGCGGCTTGTGCCTAAACGCGTTGATGATGATCTGCACGGTGGCGATATTTGGGCGGGCGATCGCAGCCAACGCCTCGTCCACGGTTTCCACCGAGACACCGTAGTTAGCCATCCGGCCCTCGTCGACCATCGTATCTAGCGCGTCATAAACCGCATCGGTGGAGTACACCGGGGTTGGTGGGCAGTGCAGCTGCACCAAATCCAGGGTGTCCACGCCCAGGTTGGTGCGCGAACGATCGTTCCAGGCGCGGAAGGCGTCCAGGTTGTAGGCCTCGGGAAGCTGTTCCACGCGGCGGCCCATCTTTGTCGCCACGGTGACCTGCGCCTGTGGGTTGGCTTTCAACCAGCGGCCGATCAGCGCCTCGCTGCGTCCGTCGCCGTAAACATCGGCGGTGTCAAAGAAGCTGACGCCCGCGCCGTAGGCGGCGTCGAGCACCGAGAAAGCGTCGGCTTCATCCACCTCTCCCCAGTCGGCGCCCAGCTGCCAGGTGCCAAGTCCTATGACGGAAACGGTTTTATTGGTTCGTCCAAGTAGTCGTTGTTGCATAATTTCGAGCATACCGCCTAGCGCCGCGCTGACTTGTAGGTACCCCGGCGATTATGCGCCGAATGGTGCTGGAAATCGGCTGGCTGGCTCGGCTCCACCGCCCTAGTTATTGGCCGCGATGACGTAGAACTCGGCGCCGGTGGGATCGGCGATGACGGCCACCCGGCCAAAGTCTGAATCCATCGGCGCACTGATCTCGGCGCCCCCGGCGGCCACCGCCGTGGCGACCGTCTGGTCTACGTCGGCCACGTTAAAGTAGATCTTCCAGCCGGCCAGGCTGGGATCATCAAAGTGCGAGATGTCCATAATTCCGGCCCGCGCCTGCTCACCGGAACCCAGCGTCTGGTAGCGGAACTGATCGTTATCGCTGAGCACCTCCAGCTCCCAGCCAAGTGCCTGGCTATAAAACTTCGTCGAGCTTTCAAACTTTCTGGTGTGCAGTTCATGCCAGGCGGGAGTGCCCGGCTCGCCCTGGCTCTGGTAGCCGGTGTGCCCGGCGAACTGCCAGAGCCCCACCCCCAGTCCCGAGGGATCTCCGATCATCGCCATCCGCCCCTGCTCGGGGACTTCGACCGGCGGCAGGTATACCTGGCCACCATGAAATTCGGCCTTGTCGGCGAGCGCTCCGATGTCATCGGCGCGCAGGTAGGTGCTCCAGACGTCCGGGTAGTCGTTGTCCGGATCGTTGCTCATGAGGCCCGCGACGGCCAGCCCATCCTTGGTCGCGGTCAGGTATCCACCGTCATTTTCCTCGTCGCCCACCTCGTAGTTCCAGCCGAAGAGCTGAGAGTAGAAGGATTTGGCGGCATCAAGATCTCTGGTGAGTAAATCGATCCAGCACGGTGCGCCGGGCGGAAAATCGGGTATGGACATTTTGTCCCCTTGGTTTGCGAGTTGATTAGTGATGACAGGCTGAGTCTAAGTCTGTCCCGCGGGGTATTCAATGGGCTCTGAGCAGAATAATGATACTCAGTACCTTGATTTGGGACAAAGTGTCAGTACGCTGTTAAGGTGACCTACCTCACGCACTTGCTTGTTTCGCTTTAGGAGCCCCCAGTGATTCGTTCGAACTCAAACCTGACTATGTCCGTGGCCGCGCTATTGGCCGAGAGCGCGGTGCGCCATCGTGAGCTCAAAGCAATCACCGTCAATGGGCAGAGCACCAGCTACGGTCAGCTTTGGGATGAAACGCGCGCCTACGCCGGTGCCTTGCGCGAGGCGGGCATCGAAGCCGAGGATCGGGTGGCGGTACTCATTCCCAACGTCACCGATTTTGCGCGCGTTTACTATGCGATCCTCTCTCTGGGTGCGATTGTGGTCCCGGTGCATGCGTTGCTGAAGAAGCAAGAAATTGCCTATGTGCTTGATGATGCCTCGGCAAAAATGCTCATCTGCGCGGCGCCGCTGCTCGGTGAAGGCGCCGCCGGGGCGGAGCTTGCCGGGGTCCAGCTGCTCAGCGTCTTGGCACCGGAGGAGTTAGCGACCGACCGGCTCGAAGATCGGGCGGCCAAAGCCACCGCGATCACCACCTACGTTCCGCAGCACCCAGAAAATATCGCCACCATCCTTTACACCTCGGGCACCACCGGAACACCCAAGGGTGCGTTAGGCACACACCTGGCGCTGGTAGAACAAACCAGCACGATGCTGCTGGACACCATCGATATGCGAGTGGGTGACAAGATTTTTGGTGGGCTGCCACTGTTCCACACCTTCGGGCAGACCGCGGTGCTCAACACCGGGATACGTGCTGGTGCCGAGATCGTGCTATTGCCAAAATTCACCGCGAAGGGCGCGCTAGATCTGGTGCTCGACGAAAATATCGACATCTTTTTCGGGGTGCCGACGATGTATGTGGCGCTGCTCGAGGCCGGAAAGACGCGGACCGATAATCCCACCAAGCTTCGTTATGCGGTCTCCGGTGGGGCCGCGCTGCCGGTGGCGATACTCACCGCCTTCCAGGACCGCTTCGGTGCGCCGATTCATGAGGGCTACGGGCTGACCGAAACCTCGCCGGTGGCAGCCTTTAATCAGCTCGGACGCGAGCCTCGGCCCGGAACCATCGGCACCGCGGTCTGGGGCGTGGACGTGGAGATCGCAGATCCGGGATACCCGCAGGAAATCCGCTTGTTACCCACCGGGGAGCTGGGCGAACTGGTGGTCCGCGGACATAACCTTTTCTCTGGGTATTTGAACCGTCCGGAAGCTACCGCCGAGGCAGTGGTTGACGGCTGGTTCCGCACCGGGGACCTAGGCACCAAAGACGAAGACGGTTACCTGCGCATTATGGACCGCACCAAGGATATGATCCTGCGCAACGGCTACAACGTGTACCCACGCGAGGTCGAAGAGGTGCTGGTCGGGCATCCGGAAATTTCTAACGCCGCCGTGTACGGGATCCCGCACGAGGTGCACGGCCAGGAGATCGCCGCGTCGATCACCTTGGAACCCGGCTCAACGTTGACGGCGGAAAGTATTCGCGCCTGGATCAGCGAGCAGATCGCCGCATACAAGTATCCGCGACATATTGAGATCGTCAGCGAATTCCCGCTGGGTCCCAGCGGGAAGATCCTCAAGCGTGAGCTGGTCGCTAAGCACGGCGCCTAGTTGGTGCTTTTAGTTCTCCGGTGAGACCCAGGTAAATTCCGGACGACGTTTCGCAGCGAAGGCGGCACGGCCCTCGGCCAAGTCTTCGCTGCGAGCGTTGTGCTCCCAGAGCTGCGCCCAATAGGAGTCGGACAACGAATCCGGGGTGCTCGCGGTACTCATGGTGATGGCCTGTTTGGTGTGCACTATAGAGAACGCGGAATTTGCGTCCATTTGGAAGATCAGCGTCGCCAGCTGGCTTTCGAGTTTCTCCTTGGGGACCACCTGCGTAAACAAGCCCCAGGCTGCGGCTTGCTCCATACAGATTTCCGCGCCGCTAAAGAGTAGGTATTTTGCGCGGCTTGGCCCCACGGTTTGCACCAAACGCTCCACACCCGGACGTGGGAACACCAGTCCGACCTTGGCCGGGGTGATCGCCAGCCGGGTAGTGTCCGCCGCCAACTGGATATCGCAGGCCGAAGCCAGCTGCCAGGCCCCGCCAAAACAGTTTCCCCGCACCACCGCGATGGTCGGCTTCGGACAGCTGGTGATCGCCCGATCCACCAGGTCAAAATGGTTGACCAGTTCCCCGTCCACCGGCTCGTCAAAGAGCACCAGATCCATTTGGTCAATGGCGATGCCCGCGCTGAAGTTTGCCCCGGCCCCGGTGATGAGGATCGTGCGCACCTGCGGGTCAACGGATAATCCGGAAAATGCGCCGACCAGTTCGAGACACATGTCCTTGGTCAGTGCGTTGTACTGGGTGGGGTTATTCAGGGTAAGCGTGGCTACGTGGTTAGTGATCTGCACACCGATGCTGCCGTGTTGCTGCTGACTCATCAAACACCTCAAGATTTTGCTCGTGCCCAAAAGTTATTCTTGACTTCACCGTGCCACACTAAGGGTGTGGATGCACAGATTATTTACACCGTTATCGCCGGATTACTGCTGATCGTTTCCGCCTTGGGCACGATCATCCCGGTACTTCCCGGATCATTGCTGACCATTGTGACCCTCTTGGGGTGGGGTTGGCTGCTTGGTTCGGGAGCTGCCTGGTGGGCGGCGGGGCTCGGCATGCTGATCGCCGCCTTGGGCTGGTCCGCCTCCGCGGTGCTGACCGGGCGCAAGCTCAAACAACATCAGATCCCTAAGGGCTCGATCTTCTGGGGGCTGATCGGTGCAATTGCTGGGGCGTTTATCATCCCAGTGGTGGGGTTGTTTATTGGTTTTGCGCTGGGACTGTTTATCGGTGAAGCGGCCCGGCACCGTAAATTTGCTGGGGCCCTCGCCTCGTCGTGGGCGACGCTCAAGGCTATGGGGTTGGGCATTCTCGTCGAATTCGGGTGCGTGCTGCTAGCCACCTCGGTGTGGGTCATCGGTTTGATCACGCACTTCGCGACGCGTTAGATCCAGCCCACCTCGCGGGCATAACGTGCAGCCTCAATCCGGTTGGTCGTATTGGTTTTGCCGATCGCGTTGGACAGGTGATTGCGCACGGTTCCGGCACTCAGGTGGACCGTGGAGGCAATCTTTGACACCGGGGCACCGGTGGCCGCGAAGCCCAGAATTTCTCTTTCCCGCTCGGTCAGCGGATTATTCCGTGTTTCTACGCTGAGCATCGCGCGTTGCGGATCGACCACTTTATCCCCTAAGTAGACCCTGCGGATTGCGGCGATCAGCTCCGCGGGCGGCGAATCCTTAACGAGGAATCCGTGGGCACCCGCTTCGAAGGCCTGGCGGAAATACCCTGGCCGGTCAAAGGTGGTCAGAATCAGAACTTTCACCCCGGGGTGGCTGGTTTTTAGTTCGGCGGCGGTACGCAATCCGTCCTGGCGCGGCATCTGCACATCGAGCAACGCAATATCTGCGCGCTGGGTATCCAATGCGGTGGCCACTTCATCGCCGTCCGCGCATTCGGCGACCACGGTGATGTCCGCTTCCAGATTTAACAGCGCAACCAACGCTCCGCGGACTAGGTGCTGGTCATCGGCGATGAGTACTCGAATCACCGGGCCTCCTTGGCGTCAAAGACTACTTGCACGCTGGTTCCGCCCAGCCGTGATGAACCCACTGTACAGTTGGCGCCGAATTGGCGGGCGCGTTCTTGCATTCCTCGTATGCCATGTCCGGGGCTATTTGCTTGGCAGCCGTCCCCGTCATCGTCGATACTGACTTGGCCCGGTTCAATATGCAGCACCACCGTGCTTGCGTGGGCGTGACGCAGCACGTTGGTCACCGCTTCGCGCAGGATCCACGCCACGTGCGAGCGATACTGCAACGGGATCTGCTCAGCGGTTCCGGCTACCGTGAATTCGAGGTTGTTGTCATTACACGCATGTTGCAGCTCGGCCAGTTCAACCTCTAAGTCTTGACGGTTAAGTCCTTGGACGGTGGTGCGCACCGAATCTAGGGCGTCGACCGCCAGTTCGCTCAGTTGCACCAATTCGCCACGAGCCTGCTGGTACTGCTTTTCATCCATCAGCCGCAAGGCCAATTGCGCTTTCAAATTCAGCGCCGTCAACGAGTGCCCGATACCGTCGTGGACGTCTCTGGCCACGCGTTCTTGCTCGGCCACCACCAGGAAATCGGCCCGGATCCGCTCGGCATCAGTCGAGCGGGTGATGGCGGCGACGGTAATTACGTACACCACCATCAAGACAATGTTCAGACCAATCAGGAAGATCGCGTCCGTGAATTTCCCGAAGTACACCGGCAGCGCAAAGCAGGCCACCAGCACCGTGGCATAGGTGGTGGTGGTCCATTTTTTGGTCAGCAGGAACGCTGCATAAGAGGTGATGAACGGGAACAAACCCATGACGGTTAAGCCGGTCACCGGGACGCCAATGACGATGATGGCGCAGAGCATCAGGAAATACACGTGCGCACGGCGTTGATCGGTTCCGCCTTGGCCGACGATCCACGAATATTTCGCATAAGCCCGAAGGTAAATGGCTGCGAACAGCACCACCAGGCTCAGCCCAATGATTCTGGTGGGCAGCGGATAGTCTTCGACGAGCAGGTCAAGGATGGGGAAGACCAAGAAGATGATCCATACTCCGGCCACCATCCAACCCCAGCGGTCCCAGAACTTCTGCTCATCGCCGAAGTCGCAAGGCTCTTCTGGGGCTTGGTTGGTACCTTGTGCGTTTAGCTTCACTGGCGCGCCTTGGCTTTCCTGGTTGCTACGACCGCGAAGAGCGCGAAAATGATTGCCCATGCCACAAGGTTAGCCGTTGGCATCCACAATGGATCCGGCGCCATCTCTACTCCTGACGGCATATCTTTGAGCAGCGGGTAGCGTGCCAACGCGACGTAGCCGAACATCGGGGTGAACCGGGCGGCGTCTAACATGCCACCTTCCAAGGGCATGAACACATTTCCGAAGAAGGCGAAGAACACCATCAGCCCGGAGGCTAGGCCCAGGGCGGACTCCGATTTGAAGACCATCCCCACCCCGATCCCGTAACAGGCGAAGATCATCGCGCCGAGCAGGACGATCAGGTAGCTGGCACCCCAGATCCATGGTTCGTTCACTTTTGCTCCGGTGGCGGCGCCCAAGGCGAAGACTATGGCAGCGGAAATTCCGGCGACGGTTGCCGCGACGATCATCTTGCTGCCAACGAATACCGCTGGTGGCATTTTGGTCAGTGCGATTTGTCGGCCCCAGCCCTGCATTGTTTCGGTCGCGACGGTGCCGGCGATCGCCACGGTGCTGACTGCTGCGCCGTAGGCGGCCATGGAAATCATCAAGTAGAACTTCACGTTGCCGGCTCCCAGGTCGAAGGCGGTGTAGCTGGGAATGTTGCCGAACAGAATGTACATGGCTGCCGGGAGCAACAACGCGAAGATGAGGTTGTACCCGTCGCGGAAGTGCCGGGCGAACTCTACCCGGATATATGTGGTCATCATGAGGCGTCCTTGGTCAGCTGGATGAAGGCGTCTTCCAGGCTCGGGGAGGAAATTTCTAGATCGTAGGCTTGGTATTCGCCCAGCAGCGCAGCGGCAAAGCGGTCCGAGTTTTGGCATTGGAATGCGAAACGTGAGCCGTTGCGTTCGGTAATCTGCACCGACTGATCAAATGTTGCCGCCTGCTCCCCCTGATCTTCTGAGGTGAACGTCGCACTAAGCGTGCGGCCAGATATGAGCTGACGTAATTCGGCGGTGGCACCGTCGGCGACGATTTTTCCTTGGCTCATCAAGATGGTGCGTTCGGCGAAGTTTTGCGCCTCTTCTAAGTAGTGCGTGGCAAAAATGACGGTGCGCCCTTGGGTGGCTTCGGATCGCATCGTGGACCAGAATTCGCGGCGGGCCATCACGTCCATGCCGGCCGTCGGCTCGTCGAGGATCAGCACGTCTGGATCGGGAAGTAAGGCTAGCGCGAATTTGATGCGTTGCTGTTCACCACCGGAGCATTTGCCCACACGCCGTTTGGCGATTCGGGTCAGGCCCGTTCGTTCCATGACCGCGTTGATGCGATCGGACTTGCCGTGCATCGAGGCAATGACCGTCACGGTTTCCTTCACCGTCATATCTCGCAGTAGCCCTCCGGTTTGGAGGACGGCGGAGACGCGTCCAGAGGAAACCGCCTGGGGCGGGTCAAGACCGAGGATTTTAGCTGCACCGGCGGTCGGTTGGGTCAGCCCAAGGATCATGTCAATGGTGGTCGTTTTCCCGGCACCATTGGGCCCCAAAAAAGCCACTATCTGCCCGGTGGGGATTTGCAGGTCGATTCCTTTGACCGCTTGGACCTTGGTGCGCGAGGTGGAGAAGGTCTTGGTCAACCCGGTCAGCGAAACTGCTTCGGTTTTAATCAGCGTTTGCATACTTATAGTCTTCGCGCGATGCCTCACGCTGAGAAGAGCAGAAAGTCATGTCATGACCATGACCGTTGTCATGCCGGTGCTGCCACGCAGGTGCGTAGCGGTGAGAGTACGAGAACCAGATGACTTGAAACTGCGCATAGGCTGTGACCTTGGCAACTTGTGATGCATCATCAGCGAATTGCTTCCAATCCGTTCCGTGCACACATTACTAAGATCTGTGCCGGTCAAGGGCCTAAATACCGTTATTCTGCATGGAATTAGTGTCTGTGGGCGCAGGAGCAATATGGCCAGCTCTCTGGGAAACTCACAGCGATTTACCGTAGTCTTTGAGCGTGCTAGATCAAACTTCTTTCCTCTCGCTCATGACGCAGTTCGGGACGCCAACCCTCGGAGCAGCGTTCCTGCCCGACTGGCTGAATCCTGTTGTCTTCCTTAACGACCCGGCCTTAGGCCCATGGGTCGTCCTGTTAGTCTGTGGCATCGTTTTCGCGGAGACCGGACTACTTGTCGGGTTCTTCCTGCCAGGCGATTCCATGCTCTTTACCGTGGGCATGCTCATCGCGGCCGGAACGATTCACGTCCCGCTGTGGCTTTTTGCCCTGTCAATCTTTGTCTGTGCCTTTGCCGGTGATCAGACTGGCTACATGATTGGTAAGAAGACGGGTCCGGCGATCTTCAAGAAGCCAGATTCCCGGTTCTTCTCGCAGGCGAACGTGGAGCGAGCACACGGATTCTTTGAGAAGTTCGGTGGCCGCGCGGTCATCCTTGCACGCTTCGTCCCCGTGGTGCGCACCTTCGTGCCGGTGATCGCTGGTGTAGCCAAGATGAACCACAAGACGTTCGTCGCCTATAACCTTGTTGGTGCCTTGTTGTGGGGCGTCGGCGTGACCTTGTTGGGGTTCTGGCTGGGTCAGTTCACCTGGATCAAAGACAATATCGACATCATCTTCATCCTGATCGTCTTCATCTCGATCATTCCGATCCTGATCGAACTGCTCAAAGCCCAGATGGCGAGCAAGAAAAAGAAGAACAACCAGTCCCACGTGATCGAAGACTAAGAGTTTTAAGCACCCCGGCTGCGGAATTGTCCGCCGGCCCATTGCACGCCGCGGCGTATCATCCACTGTTCGCAGGGTTGAATACAGCCGCGGCGTACTCCTTTGCAGATCAAATCATCGCCGCGATCTATCGCTCGAATCGCTTCGGTGCCTGCCGGACGCAACGCGTTCATGAGCACCTCGCAGTCGCAGTAACCGCCCAGCAACCGAATTTTACGTTCCAAGGCGGTGGCCCGCGGTGCGCTGTGATCGCGGTACACCTTGAGTACGCGCAAGGATCCGTCGCACGGCGACTGCCCGGCAACGCGGTACAAATAGCAGGCGAGACATTCGTGGTCGACGGGAAGCGGGAAGTCGCTCATCGCAGGGCTCCTAGCTGGCAGATGATCAGTGATTCATCTCAGCTTCAACCCCTAGTCGGGTAAGCGACTAACCACCTCGCCGAACTGTGCATAACTGAGCGGCGTTACATATTCCTTTTCAAGAATTCTTCGACTCGGTCCAGTGCTTCGGCCACCCGGTGATAGCCGGCGGCGAAGGATAGCCGGATAAATAGGTTCCCTTCAAACGGGTCAAAGTCCCCGCCTGGGGTGAGTGCCACCTGCGCATCTTCGAGCACCGCGGCGCAAAAAGCCGAAGCCGAGCCGAACTGAGCAAGCACCTGGGGCGAGAGTTTTCCGTAGAGATAAAACGCGCCATCGGCCGGGGCGGCCGCAATAATTCCGAGCTTGTCGAGACTGCCCAGTACCAGTTCGCGGGTGCGCGCAAACTCGCGCACGCGTCCTTCTGCTTCTTGGAGACTGTCTGGTTCGAATGCCGCGAGAACCGCGCGTTGTGCTGGCGCCGGGGCACATAGCGCCAGGTTCGAGGCCAACCCATCGACCACCGCCAGCATGTCATCCGGGACGATCATCCAGCCCAGACGCCAGCCGGTCATCCCCCAGTATTTGGAGAACGAGGACACCACAATGCTGGAGCGCGAGTACTCCCAGGAGGTGTGGCCCTTACGCTCCGGGACAAACTCGATGCCGTGGTATATTTCGTCGCTAATTAGCCGCACCCCGTTGGCCTGACACCAGCTAGCCAAGGTTTCGAGTTCTTCGGCGCTGAGCATAGTTCCGGTGGGATTGTTCGGGGAGGCGATGACCAGCCCGTCGAGACGACCGTGCTGTTTTATCGCCGCTTCCAGAAGCTCGACGGTCGGCTGAAAACGCTGCGCGGGGCCGGTAGGCAAATCCACGACGTTCAGTCCTAGGGCTTGCAAGATGTTGGCGTAGGCCGGGTATCCGGGGCGAGCCAGTGCGACGATGTCCCCCTGGTCGAATGCTGCTAGAAATGCCAGTTGGAATGCGCCGGAGGATCCTGCGGTCATCACGAAGTTTTCCGCCGGGATCTGTACACCGTAGGTCAGCCGATAATGATCGGAAAGGGCCTGACGCGTGGGTTCTAAACCGATAGTTGAGGTGTAGCCAAAGTCTGCCTGCTCGGCATGGAGTTTTGAGGCGAGCTCGTTGACTGCAGCCGGAGCTCCCCCGCCAGGTTCCCCGACGCACAGGGAGATCACGTCGTGGCCGGCGGCACGCATGGTGGCTACCGTATCAACGATTTGCATGACCTCAAAGGGCGGTACCTGGCCACGGTTTGAGACTTTCATTTAGCCGTTCCTTGACCTAGTTCTTTTTCCTTCACCGGGTGGCGCGAAAGGATGGAAATGCGATTAAACGCGTTCATTGCCACCGCGATCCATTGGATCGCTGCAACCTGTTCATCGTTGAGCACTAGCCGCGCCGAGGCAACCGCGGCGATGCGTTCTTCGGGGTTGGGTAGGTCGGTGGTGGCCTCCGCGATCGCTAGGGCCGCGCATTCAAATTCGTCGAAGTGCCCGCCACATTCATCCCAGGTGCTGAGCAAGACGATGCGTTGCATTGTTTCGCCGGCAGCCAGTGCCTTACGGGTGTGCAGGTCTAAGCAGTAGGCGCAGCCGTTGATCTGTGAGACGCGCAGGTTGATCAGTTCGGCGGTTCGATCACTGACCCCAGCGGCGCGATAGGACTTGGTAACTTGAGCGGAGAACTTCCCTATGGAGTTCCACAGCTCGGGGTTGGTCTTGTCGAGAAAAAGTGGGTCTGAAACGGCCATATCTGAACCATACCCGTCAGGCAGGTACAGTCACCACCACATCTAGTAGGTGAGGGTGCTAACCCGTGCCTCCCCGTCACTGGAAATCGAGGTCCGTTTCGCGCAGTTCGCCAGAACACTGAAAGCGATCCCAAGACTTGCGTAAGAACAACACACCAAGTTCATCCCAATAAGAGTTCGGCAGAGCCCGCTTGTCTTTCACTTTCCGCGCAAACCTTAGGCATCAGCACGTCATGGTTCACCCGGTAAAGAACGCCTCAAGATCAACTTCAACAATTCACCGATACCCCTGTTCGATGACCGGATGGACTTCCCGGATAAGAATATTCACTTCCCACCTGCGCCCGGTACATTTATACACTTGCCGTTGCGGTGATGCAGTTGCCATTGGCCAGGTCGTAAACCGCCTTCTCGACCAGAGGACTTTGACCTCCAAGTAAATGCCATGCTGGGACTACAAGCGTTGCCCCCACCTCGCGTTCGACCGCGAAATGGGGGCAAGCTCATGGCATAGCTGGTAATTGCTACTTTTGCGCTAGCCTGAGGAAGGTTACCGAATAGGCCGGAACTTCATAGGACAGGCCGTCTTGTGCAGCTGCCAGCTCGAATTCCCGAGGCACCACGTTGGTAGGATCCTCCTTGGTGTTCTGGGCCTCTGGCGCAGCCACCAATTCGGTGCCCTTCACCTTCGAGCCCACAGCAAGATCTTGAACTTCGATCTTGGTCTGGGACGCATAGCCGGTTGGATTGACCAGCTTCACGATCAGCTCGTTGGCTTCGGTATCACGGGTAACCACCTGGTACAGCGACTTAGCCACTGGCTCGGTGTACTCGAGTTGGAGCTGTCCATCCAAATACAGCTTGATAGTCTCCCCGTCCACCACGATCTTGACCTGGTAGTCTTTCCCGGTTTCAAGGCTGACATCGGGACCGGCAACAACTTCGCCCTGACGGGCGCCATCAGCGCGTTCAAGCACCGAACGGGTGTTACCCCAGCCACCGAGATTCCACCAATAGAACTCATCGGCAGCCCCAGCGGCAAACCCGATCAAGAATCCTTCCTCGCCGGCTTCCTTTCGGGCGGTGAGCTCAACTGTGTAGTTATCCCACTCTTTGCCATAAGCCCCCTTAATCAGGCTCCGGGGATCTTCAGCCCCGGTATCCGACTGGACGTAGCGTCCGTCTTCAACTGCCCATGCCCCGCCTTGGGCGTCCCATGCCGATGCATCGGAAAAGTCGTCTGAGAACAGGGTCTCACCGGTGGCATTGGAGGTGACTTCGAGGTTGTCATAGGCCGTCTTGGTCAGCCAGCTGCTCAGGAACACTCCGCCAGAGATGTCCTTGGCGGTGGCCGACTGCCCGCTTAGTTCCGAAGGCACAACTTGCTGCCCAACGTTGTTCATCCACAGTTTCTGGTTGTAGTAGTTTACCGATCCCCAAGACTGGTCGTTGTCGAACCACATGAGATCCGGCGACCACTGGACATAATCCTCATTGGCGAACATTGGAGCATACGAAGCCAGTGTGACCACGTCGGAGTTTCGTTCAAGACCGGTCATGTACGCAGCTTCGGACAGGGCATTAGCAAAGCTATTGCCCCGCGATGCGTACTCGCCAAGAAATACTTCCGGCCCATTGCGGTCATAGGCATCGTAGCGTTCGTCGTTGCCTAGGAACCAGGATGGGTCGTTATAGTAATGCTCGTCGACCATGTCCACATTTTGTTCCTTGTTGAACTTCCACAGTTCGTCAAAGCGGGTTCCTGCATCATCGGGCCCACTATTCGAAATGATGGTGATCTCCGGGTACTTCTGTGCCAGAGCATCGCGGAATTTCGGGAAATTCGCTTCGAAGGTCTTGGTGACTTCCTCATTGCCAAGGCCGATGTACTTGATCCCGAATGGTTCAGGGTGGCCCAGCTCAGCGCGCTTCGCGCCCCAGACCGTGTCGGTGCCGCCATTGGCGAACTCGATCAAATCCACGGTGTCTTGAACCCAACGCTCAATGCGCTTGTCATCGGTCATCTCCGGGATTTTCGATCCGCAGCCATTGGCTCCGACCGAAACCACTGGCAATGCAGTGGCACCCAGATCTTCGGCCCATTTCAGGTACTCCAAGTAGCCGATTCCATAGGACTGGTTGTAACCCCAGAAGTTCCAGTTGGTTGGCCGCGCTTCCACAGCGCCAATGGTTTCCTTCCATTGGAAGGTTCGTTGGCGATCCTGCCCGTCGGACTCGACGTAGGTATCGAAGGTTCCCACATTGGTCACGCATCCGCCTGGGAAACGCAGGAAAGTGGGATTCATTTCCGCGACCATTTCAGCAAGGTCTTTGCGCAAGACCGATTTGCCGTTCACTGGGCCTACCCATGTGTCTTGCGGGAACAGTGAAACCATATCCAGCTTGATGGACCCTGCCTCAGTGGCTTCAAGAGATAGCCGGGCTGCATTGGTGGATTCATTGGCGCCCAGCGTAGCTTCGTACTTCTTCCATTCGTTGTCACCGGAAATGCGCACCGTAGTACTAGAGATAACTTTCGAACCGTCAGCACTAGTGAGCTTCACTTCAACGTCTTGTTCCTTCTCCGCACGGGCAAAGACGCTGAAGTCATATTTGTTCCCCTTCTTCAGCGCGACACCTTCGTTATACGAAGCGTTCTGCACGCCGCCGCCCGCTGCCTGGGCGTTCAATTCCAAGTAGGAACGGTTCGAGTCGTTAAGCCACTGGTCACGCTCGGATTTCACCTCAAGATCTGCGCCTCCCAGCGCCTTCCAAGCGGTGAGCGGGGTGAAGTCCTTGTTGTCAGACTCATTGAATTCAAAAGAACGGTTCCGAACCAGCTCGGCATACAGTCCACCGTCGGCTGCATAGTTGATGTCCTCATAGAAAGCTCCATACATGCTTTCGCTGATTTCATTCTTGGTACCGTCGCCATCAATGGTCAGCACCTGGTTTCCCAGCTCGCCTGATCCCAGCTTGAAGCCAACTGCATCGGACTTGCTACCCAACCGCAATGATCCATTTTTATGGCGCACAACCCAAGCCGAATTCTCTTTGGCGGCCTCGGCAATTCTGATATTCAGCTTGCCACCGCCTGCATCGACCATTCTCCACGTCGTATCCGCTTCTGGAGTCAACTGGAGTTTTTTACCCTTGACGTCGAGGTTTCCAGATTCGGTTGACAGGATTACAGGGCGTTTTCCTTCGTCATCATCCGAGGATGACTCAGTCGCGGAAAAACGTATTTCAGAGCTTGGCCTTTCGTCGGACAGGGTCAGCCGCTGGTGCTTATCAGCAGTTAAATACCCTTGATCTGCGCTGGCCTTCAGCGTGAATTGGTCTTCTGGGACCAGATCCATTGCCCCGGATTCGTTGAGCCAGAAGCTATCGAAAGCGGCAGTATGGCCGGTGCCATCTTGGGCGGCCAAGGCATAGAGTCCAACCTTTGTGGTGTCCCATTCGACAATGAAACTCGCTGCTTCAGCCCATTTACCTTCTGAATCCCCGTAGTAGACCGTCAGCTCTTTGCCCTTGCGGTCTATCCGAAGCCATTCGGTGCTCGACTCTGGACGCGCAGTATATTCCGAGCTGAATGCTCCTTCTGATTCCACGCCGCTTTCAATGACTATTGGGCCATTGGGCGCGCTCCCTACGTGCGCCAGCCCTGCGCGCAAATAATTATCGAAGTCATCCCATGCCACTAATCCTGCACCTTGGAAGTCCTTGGATACCGGGGCGCTCAGGTGCGTGGCGACCGAAAAATCCCCGGTCGGAACACCAACCATGAACAAGTTCTTGGCATCGTTGGAATCCTGCCAAGTGTCTCCCTTCAGAGACTTCAGGTTCAGTGCGGAGTCTTTCAGCTCCCACGCGTCGGCTTGTTCGTTGATGATCTGGAAACGGCTGTCGAGCTCGCCGTCTTCAAAGTCCTCTTTGAAAGTGCCCTCGGGCAACTCCGGATCTGGACCTGGTACTACCGGCCCTGGCGCTTCGGGTTCTTCGCCAGGAGGATAGGCAGCAATTAGATCCTGCTGTTCTTCGGCGGTAATCGGCAAAACCGTTCCATGGCGCGGGCTACTTGGCAGCTTGGCGTCGGGAACGCTTGTCCAGTCGCCGCCAGCTAGGTCTTGGCTCTCGAAGAGCATGTAACCCTGTCCGCCATGATAGGACGGCTGGTCAATCATCAAATACCAGCTGTCCTCGGTCAGGGAAGGGAACATGGTCGGTCCCTCGCCCGAGGTGAAAGTTCCACCCCAAGGGTTGGGCTCTCCCACGCCGATCTTCTCGGCAATCATGTCCCAGCCATCGCCTTCAGCCACGCCTTGGGTGCGCAAAAGCTCCGGCGAGGATTCCATTCGCACGCTCATATCGCCTTCGTCCTTAGTCAGGCGATAATACGTGTCATCAACTTCGGCGACCGTGGAGTCGATCATCCCCAGTCCCGGGCCTTGCTTCTCGTCAATCCAAACCTTTGGCTCGGAAAAATCGACAAAATCCGTCGTCGTCGAGTACATCATCCGCTGATAAGACTCTTGGATGTCGTGCTCAGCTTCTGGCTCTTCATCGGGATACAGCGCTGATGCCCAATACACGACATATTGCCCAGTGGCTTCATCCCAGTGGGCTTCGGGCGCCCACAGGTTGCCGGAATTCTCCGGCGCCAAATCAATTTCTCGCTGCTCGGACCAGTTGATCAAGTCCGGAGATTCCCAAATCATCAGTGAGTGGCTGCCTGATTCTTGGGCTTCGCCGAAGCTGCCGCCACCGTACATCTTCAGATCGGTAGCCAGCAGATAGTACTTGGAGCCGTCGTTGGAACGGATCAGGAAGGGATCCCTGAGTCCTTTGGTTCCAAGGGTGGACTCTAGAACTGGTTCGCCATCATTGAGCGTGTGCCAGCTGTTGGGGTCATTCTTCTGAGAGACAGCCATATGGATTTTTTCTCCATCATCGGTGCTCTCTCCGGTGAAATAGGGGAAGACATAGGCTTCATAATTGTCGCTGGCGGGATCGCCGGATTCTGCGGTCGTGGCGCGAGACTGCCAGCTTGTTCCCGGCACAACTGCCATGGCCGAAGCTGGAATGGATAGGGACACGAGCAGTGCCAAAGGCACAGCCCATCGTTTTCTGGGATGCATCACTTGCTTGAACCTCCGTGAGGTAAGTCGACGTGTTACGGTCGTGATGACGAAGACAGGATCCTGCAAGCGACACTGTCTACGTTGAACAAAATCCGCTTTTAAGCGGCTGGATACAGCTCGGGGCCCGGCATGGTGATGCCGGGCCCCGAGCCCTTTCCTTCCGGACTTAATTTCGCCGCAAGGTAAGAATTCGTTGCAGGACCACGAAGACCAGCAGCAATACGCCGATCACGATCTTGGTCCACCAGGAACTGAGGGTTCCTTCGAAGGTGATGATGGTCTGGATCAGCCCGAGCACCATCACGCCAACCACCGAGCCCAGGATGAAGCCCATGCCGCCGATCAGCAGGGTTCCGCCGATCACTACCGCGGCAATTGCATCCAGCTCCATGCCCACACCCGTCAGGGCATATCCCGAGCGGGAGAACATCGCGAAGAGGATGCCGCCCAGCGACGCGCAGGTTCCGGAAATTACGTAGACCATCACCTTGGTGCGCGCTACCCGAAGACCCATCAGCGTGGCAGATTGCTCGCCGCCGCCTACCGCGTAGACCGTGCGGCCGAAGCGGGTGCGGTGCAGCACCCACCAGGAAGCTGCAACGACCAGCAGCGCAATAACCACAGCGGCGGTCAGCCTCCAGCGCCCGGATGAAACACCCCAGCTGGACAGGGCTACAAAACCTTCGTTGCGGATCGGCACCGATTCCGGGGCGAAGATAAAGCACAGGCCACGGGCCAGGAACATGCCGGCCAAGGTAGCTACGAAGGGCTGCACCTCGAAGTACTGGATCATCACGCCCATACCCAAGCCAATGATCGATCCACTGAGGATCGCTATCGGCAGCACTAAGGACAGCGGGATCCCTGCATTGAGCATGGTCGCGGTAATCACTGAGGACAGTGCCAGCACCGCTCCGACCGACAAATCGATGCCGCCGGTGAGGATCACGAAGGTCATCCCTGCGGCCAGCACTATCAGGTGGGCGTTGTTGATGAACAAGTTGGACAGCACTGCAGGCGAAAGGAAGTTCTCATAGCGCGCTCCGCCGATGACAAGCATCAGTACGAAGACCACCACGGTGCCCAGCACCGGCAGGTAGCGCCGGTCTAGGCTCAACTTTGGTGCAGATTTGCGCGTTTCGCTGAGGATGCTCATGCTCCTACCTCCTGGTAGCGGCGGCGGTCGCGCAAGGAACCGAACATGGCGCGCAGCCTGGTGGACATCATCAGGGTCACCGCGATCACCACGATGGCTTTGAACAGCGAGGTGACCAATGGCGAAATGCCCAGCACGGTCACCGCCAGGGTCAAGGTGGTGATGATCAGCACTCCGATCATGGTGCCGGCAAGGTTGAACTTGCCACCGGCCAGTGAGGTACCGCCGATGACCACTGCGAGGATCGCGTCCAACTCGATGAACAGGCCCGCATTATTCGCGTCGGCCGCCATCGTATTGGCGGCGAAAATCAAGCCAGCTAGGCCCGAGAGTAGGCCGCACAAGACATAGACGGTGAATACCAGGGTTTTGGATTTCACACCCGCAAGCCGGCTGGCCTCGGGGTTGATGCCCACAGCTTCGAGCAGCATGCCCAGCGCGGTGCGCCGCACAACCAGCGCCACTACCGCAAACACGCCGTAGGCGATGAGCGCGGCCACTGGCAGGCCCAGCACGAAGCCGGAAGCCAGCTTACTGAAAGGTGCGCTGTTGACGGTGGTGATCTGGCCATTGGTAATCAGCATGGCCACGCCACGTCCGGCGGTCATCAAGATCAGTGTGGCGACAATGGGCTGGATACCGAAGTTTGCTACCAGCAGCCCGTTGAAGGCTCCGAGGATCACGCACAGGCCTAAAGCCACTACGATGGCGCCGATGGCGGTGCCCACGGAACCAGGATTAGAGGAACTGGCGATGAATGTCAGGGCAACGGCTCCGGAGATCGCAACTATCGCGCCGACCGAGAGGTCAATGCCGCGGGTGGCGATAACCAGGGTCATGCCCAGGGAAACCAACAGCAGTGGAGAGCTGTTGCGCAGGATGTCGATGGGTGCGCCAAACAGGTGACCATCGAGCACGGAGATGCCCAAGATGTCAGGGCGCTTGATGGTGCAGGCAAGCAGCAGCGCGAGCAGCGCAACCACCGGCCAGAACAGGCGATGCTTATAAATGCGGGTCATTTGTCTTCTTCCCCGGTGGCGATGATCTCGATCAGGCGTGGCACATCCACCTCTGGCGTACTTGCAATTTCAGCGACTTTTTCGTGGTCTCGCATCACAACAATGCGATCCGAGAGCCGCAGGACTTCTTCCAGTTCGGCTGAAATGAAGACCACGGACATGCCCTGTTCGGCAAGTTCGGAGACCAGATTCATAATTTCGGTCTTAGCGCCGATGTCGATGCCGCGGGTGGGCTCATCGAGCAGTAGCAGCTTCGGCGCGGTGGCCAGCCAGCGGGCAAGCAGGACTTTTTGCTGGTTGCCACCCGAGAGATTTTTCAGCAGGGCGTTGGGGTTCGCCGGGCGCACGCCCAGGGCTTTGATATAGGCGTCCACGACCTGGGTGGCTTTAACCGTGGGCAACGGGCGGATCCAGCCTCGTGCTGCTTGCAGCCCAAGAATGATGTTCTCTGCCACGGTCAAGTCCCCTATGACCCCTTCACCCTTGCGGTCTTCGGAGGTATAGGCGATTTTGCGGCCCAGCGCTTGGCGTGGGGTGCGCAGCTTCACCGGTTCTCCGGCGAGTTTGATGGAGCCTACATCGGCTTTGTCCGCTCCGTAGAGCAGTCGGGCAAGCTCGGTTCTTCCCGAGCCGAGCAGTCCGGCCAGACCAATGACTTCGCCGGGATACAGGTCCAGGTTGAAAGGCTGGACCGCGCCCTTGCGCCCGAGGCCCACCGCTTGTAGCAGCGGTTTCGCATCGGCTGCGCGTTCAGTGACGGCCACGCGTTCATTGGCGCGGCTTACCTGGGCATCGGAAGTTCCGGCGATCATCAGGGACACCAATTCGCGTTGCGGGAGCTGGTCCTTCATGCGCTCTTGGACGAGTTGGCCGTTGCGCAGCACGGTAATGCGGTCGGCAATGGCATAGATCTGGTCTAAGAAGTGGGAAACGAAAAGGATCGCTACGCCATCATCACGCAGTTGGCGCATGACTGTAAACAGCTGTTCGACTTCGTCGGTGTCCAAGCTGGAGGTCGGCTCATCGAGAATGAGTACCTTGGCGTCGACTACCATGGCGCGGCTAATTGCGACTAGCTGCTGGACAGCCAATGAGTGCGAGCCCAACGAACTGGATGGATCAATGTCCAGCCCCATGCGTTCCAAATAGACTTTTGCCTGCCGGCGCATGGTCCGCCAGTCCAATCCGCCGAAGCGGCGCGGTTCGCTGCCGAGCATGATGTTCTCTGCCACGGTGAGGTTGGTACATAGATTCACCTCTTGATACACCGTGGAGATGCCGTGTTCGCGGGCATCGGCCGGTCCATTGAAGCGCATACTGCTGCCATTGACCGAGATAGTTCCGGCAGCAATCGGGTTCACACCGGTCAGTGCCTTGATAAGAGTGGATTTGCCGGCGCCGTTCTCGCCCATCAGGGCATGGACCTCGCCGGGGAAGAGCCTGAAGTCGACGCCGTCCAGCGCCTTGACTCCAGGGAACTCTACGGTAATGCCCGCCATTTGAACCGTGGGGTTCGTTGGTTGGGAATGCTGCACGGTGATTTGCTCAGCCCGTGACGCGGATGTTGAATCAATCATTGACTTGCCTCTGCGAGTTGCGTGTCCTGCCAGCGGGTGGTGAATCGGCGGGCCAGCCTTGGGCCCGCCGATTTATGATCTAGTCAACTGGTTTAGTAGGTGCGATCTGCCAGGACCTTAGCGGCCTCTTCCTGGGTGAAGGCCGCGTCTTCAACAACAATGCGCTTCTCCACAGCTTCACCGGCGACAACCTTCTTGGCGATCTCTGCAAGGTCCTCTCCTAGTAGCGGGTTGCATTCGACGATGTAGTTGATCTTTCCGTCAACCAGCGCCTGCATGCCATCCTTGACCGCATCAATGGTGACGATCTTGATATCCTTGCCCGGCTTCTTGCCTGCTGCTTCGATGGCTTCGATGGCGCCTAGGCCCATGTCGTCGTTGTGGGCGAAGACCAGATCGATATCGTCATGCGAATTCAAGAAGCCTTCCATAACCTGCTTGCCGCCGGCACGAGTAAAGTCTCCGGTCTGCGAGTCGATGATGTCGATGTCGGTTCCCTCGATGGCTTTTCCGAAGCCCTCTTTACGGTCGATGGCTGGTGCCGAGCCGGTAGTGCCCTGCAGCTCAACGACTTTGAGGTCCTTGCCCAAGTTTTCTACGACCCAGTCACCGGCCCTCTGCCCTTCGGCGACGAAGTCGGATCCAATGAATGAGGCAAAGAGCGAGTCATCGGTCGTGTCAACAGCACGGTCGGTGAGGATGACAGGAATGTTCGCACTCTTAGCTTCCTGCAGCACTGCATCCCAGCCGGTTTCTACTACTGGAGAGAAGGCCAGCACGTCCACGCCCTGGGCAATGTACGAACGCAGGGCCTGGATCTGGTTCTCCTGTTTCTGCTGTGCATCCGAGAAGCTGAGCTTGAAGCCGTTCTCTTCAGTCAAGGTGTCCTGGATGTCCTTGGTGTTTGCTGCTCGCCAGCCGGACTCGGCACCAACCTGCGAGAAGCCCAAGGCGATAGTCTCTGAGCCGGAACCGCCGGCCTCGCCGCCGCCAGAATCTCCGCCGGAACATGCGCTCATGGCTGCCATCGCGGCAATACTGAGCGTGGCCAAGCCAGCCCGCAAAAAGGTCTTTCGCTTCATTGTGAGTTCCTCCTCATGAGTCCCGCCGGCTGATGGTCGAGTGAATGTCTTCCGGCGTAGACGGTGTGTTGATGATCACAATGTTAGCGCTAACATTTTGTAGTGTGAAGAGCTTTTTAGTATTCGACTCCTTATTTCACCGACGTCCAATGGCAAATTTCTACTCAAATCAAGATACGACTAGGTAAAACACGGGAACATGCGTTGAATTTTGTCGTCCAATATTAATTGTTTATTTGTCATCAGCACTAGTCGATCCAGACTTACCGAAACCGTGCTCCCTGTGGCGGTGTACCGCAACCAGAATTTGGAGTGCGCGGAACTGAGCTCTGGGATGCACCGTTTATTTCTACGCTCATTACCAAATTACCGCTGGCCGTTGCCCGACATTGGGAGTTCGAGGAGACGACGATGAATGAACGCATGCATTCGATGCCGTGACAAAACTTGACGCTGATCAAGCGCGCGTCATTGGTGCCTCGATAACCGGCGAGGACCGATAGTTTTTTGGGCGCTGAATAAGACGCCAGGGATATTGGCTATGCCGGGCATTCCGGGCCAATCCAACGCCACCAAGTCGCTGGCGTTACAGGTGGCGAAGAAATAGATTTGGACGATACCGGATGATCCGTTGGTCTGAACCATACCCGTCGGGCAGGTTCAGTCGCCACACATACCAAGAGCCCTGCCTCACGCTTTCACATGTGGCAGGGCTCTTGGTAACTAAAAACTCTTGGTAACTAAAGATTAGTCTTCGTCGGCTGCGAGCTGTCCGCAGGCGCCGTCGATTTCCTTACCGCGAGTATCGCGCAGGGTGGTTGGCACACCGAGGCTGTCTAAGCGGCGCACGAACTTGTTGGTGATGTCCTTCTCGCTTCGTGTCCAGACCGAGCCCGGTACCGGGTTTAGCGGGATCGGGTTCACATGGACCCAGCCGCGGCCACGGGCGTTGAGCTTCTTCGCGAGCATTTCTGCACGCCACTCGTGGTCGTTCATGTCCTTGATCAGCGCGTACTCGATGGAGACGCGGCGTCCGGTCTTCACGTAGTAGTCAAACGCGGCGTCTAGTGCCTCGTCGACCTTCCACTTTGAGTTGACCGGGATCAGTTCATCGCGCAGCTCGTCATCCGGTGCGTGCAGCGACAAGGCGAAGGTCACCGGGACGTTTTCTTCGGCCAGCTTGCGAATGGCAGGAACCAGACCGACGGTGGAGATGGTGATGCCACGCGCGCTCATACCCAAGCCTTCGGGGGCGTCGGCAACCATGCGGTGCACGGCGTTCATCACGCGCTTGTAGTTGGCCAGTGGCTCGCCCATACCCATGAATACGATGTTGCCAACGCGCTCATCTGGGTGCTTCTGTCCGCCTAGACCGCCCTCGGCGATCACGCGGTTAGCCTGGACGATCTGATCCAGAATTTCGGCGGTGGACATGTTGCGGGTCAACCCGGCCTGGCCGGTGGCGCAGAATGGGCAGTTCATACCGCAACCACACTGCGAAGAGATGCATAGGGTGATACGGCCCGGGTAGCGCATGAGCACGGACTCAATAAGCGAACCGTCGAAGAGGCGCCAGAGGAACTTGATGGTCTTACCATCGTCGGTCTCCAGGCGTTTGACCTCGGTGAGCAGCTTCGGGAACATCGCCTCGGCTAGTTCCGCGCGGCGCTCCTTGGGAAGATCGCTCATCTTCTCCGGGTCGGTGGTGTAGTGCGTGAAGTAGTGCGTCGACAGCTGCTTGGCGCGGAAGGCCGGCAGGCCCAGTTCCTTCAGCTTGGCCTGGCGCTCGGCCAGGGAAAGGTCAGCCAAGTGCGTTGGCGGCTGGGAGACGCGGCGCTTGGTGGCGAACTGTAGCTCGGGGCGGCCATCGGCGCCCATCTCCTGCTTCCAGCCTTCGGCCGTCGGAACGACCTGAGCGCGGCCTTCGGCCTGGGCTCGGGACTTGGAGATACGGAGTTGCTGGGCGCGCTGCGCGGCGGCCTGCTCGGTGCGCAGGGCCTTACGCTCAACGGCGGAAAGTGTGGTGGGATCGCTGGAAGTCATTGCTACCTATTGTTTCACGTATCTACTGGATGTTGGCGGTGAGTTTGGGCACGCACTTTTGCTACAGATTCATGATCCCGAACCTCGCGTTACCCTCGTAGATACGCCGACTAAATTTTGCGCGTGATGCGACTTAGTTGCGAAGAAGAGCCCGTTGCCTCAGAGTGCTGGTAGTTCAGCGGCAATCGAGCAGAATCTTCCCTTGATGAGTGCCCTCATCAAAGTACCTGTGTGCGGCCACGACGTCGTCCAAGGCAAAAATTTTGTCGGTGGTGCCCTGTACCGCTCCTGATTCCAACAACGGCCAAACTATTTTGACTGTTTGAGCCATAATCTCCCGCTTCTTCGCCGGCGTCCGGTCTCGCAATAGACTGCCGGTCAGAGTTAGCTTCTTTTTCATTAGCAGCGTGAAGTCGATGTTCGCACTAGCACCGCCTTGTTTACCGATAGTAATCATTCGGCCTCCAGTGCTCATCGCCTTGAGATTCGCGTCTAGGTAGGAACCCGCCACGGTATCGAGGATGATGTCCGCTCCTCCGTAGGCCTGGACAACTTCACCGAAATTTTCCGTACGGTAATTGATAGCTAGGTCTGCGCCAAGTTCTCGAGCCTGAACACATTTTTCATCGCTGCCCGAAGTGACCAAGACATTGCCGCCCAGTGCCTTGATTAGCTGGATGGCGAAACTCCCAATTCCGCCTGTCCCACCGTGAATTAGCACGGTCTCGCCAGGAGCAAATTTTCCGGTCATCAACACGTTCAGGACAACAGTTGCCGCGACTTCGGGGATTCCCGCTGCTTCCACCAAGCCCAAGTTTTGGGGTGCTCGTGCCACTTGGCCTTCAGGTACACTCACAAATTGCGCATAACCACCCGAATCGGTCAACGCGACCACCAGTTGGCCGGGCTTGAAACCGGTCACGGATTCCCCTACCTGTTCCACCGTTCCTGAAACCTCAAGCCCAAGGATGTTCGTCGCTCCCGGTGGCAGGTTGGCTCGGCCCCCGCGTTGAATGACATCCGTACGGTTTAGGCCAGCCGCCGTGACCTTGATGAGCACCTCGTCGCTCCTCACAAGTGGAATCGCGAAGTCACGAACTTCTAACGCCTCGGGACCGCCAGGTGTATCGATCACGACCGCTCGCATATCGCCTCTCAAAATCATGTTCCCGTGTTTCCTATATCAGCTGAGATTTGGAGGTTTCTCGGGTGGAGAGTACCGCGATGGAACTGATAAGAGCGATTGCCACGAAGAAGATCACTACATAAACCAAGCTAGTACCCCCGCCGAAAAGTAAGAGCTGCGCGGCGATCATCGGAGCGAATCCGCCACCGAGGGTCGCACCAAGCTGATAACCGATAGAGGCACCGGTATAGCGCGAACCAGTAGCGAACTGTTCGGAGATGAACGAGCTGATGGTGCCCATCAGAATGGATACCACCAGACCATAGCCCAGAATATATCCGACGAGCATCTGCGCGGTTTCTCCTGAGCCAATCATGGAGAAGATTGGGTAGAACAGTATGGCGCCGAGGATGAGCCCACTCAGTAGCAAAGGTCGACGCCCGAACTTATCTGAAAGGGCACCGAAGACTGGCAATGCCACCATGTTGACGACCGAGGCAACAGCCGCAATAAATAGTGCAGTCGAACGGTCAGCTCCACCTTGGACAGCTAGCGTCAATGCGAAGGTTGCCAACAATGACTGCATGGCCGTTGGCGTGACTCCAGCGAGTACCGTCTGGAATAGGGCCTTGGGTGCTCGAAGAACTTCGGCCAACGGAGACTTCTGTTTTTCGTCCTTGGACTCAAGGGCCTTTTTGAAGACCGGAGATTCGTGAACGCCTAATCGCACCCATAGCGCCACCGCTACCAAGACTGCACTGATTAGGAAGGGGATTCTCCAACCCCAGGCAAGAAATTCATCTTCGGGGAGCAACGCAAACAGGCCCATAATTAACGCAGCCAGAACTGCACCAGAGGGTGCACCTGCGTTGACGATACCCACTGACAATCCGCGACGTTTGGATTTCGAGTGCTCCAAAGCCATCAAGGTCGCCCCGCCCCATTCACCGCCGATGGCTAGTCCTTGGACCAAGCGAAGGGTAATTAGTAGAACCGGTGCCAAAGCGCCGATCTGTTGCTGCGTTGGCAGTAGACCTATGCAGGTACTGGCGATACCCATGAGGAGCATGGTCAGTACCAACATCTTTTTGCGCCCCAGCCGATCTCCGAAGTGCCCAAAGATAATTCCACCTAGTGGTCGGGCGAGGTAGCCTACCGCGAGAGTGCCAAACGATGCGACAGTGCCAAGTACTGGATCGAGGTTCGCAAAGAACAAGTGGCCAAAGACCAAACTAGCTGCGGTTCCGTAAACTAAGAAGTCATAGAATTCAACAGCACTCCCGAGATAGCTAGATAGCAGAACACGCCGCATATGCCGTGCTTCGTCCATGTCTTCCGCCATCACTTTAGGTTCGACGACGCCCTTGTGCGGAGCTTGATCGCGTATCTTCTCAGGCATCGTGAATCCTCAGATCTCTCAGGTTGACCGAATAATCGGCCCGCCACCGACGGTGACACATTTCACGATAGTGCCTCAATAATCCGATTGTCAAGAAATAAAACATTATTGACTGTTAGTCTAATTATCACTGAGGGAACTTGAAAATTACCGACTTCTATCTCTTTCCTGTTTGCTAACGCTTCCAGCATCGGTCTGACGGTATGTAGCTCATAAAAGCGCGATGAGAGCGGAGAGCCAGTCCAATATTCGGCGAAGATTTGAGTTGCCGCGTCCAACACCGACATGAGGAGTAGGCGTTGCATTCTTTCGCAGGAGTGCGTGACACATCCTATGGACCAGGGAGGATGAGTCGCCCGGAAAGCGAATTTATCAAACCTTCCGGCGGCCTGCTGTCATCGTGAATTTTCTCGCCACCGCCGTGCGCACCAGCGAATTGGAACCTAGCACTCTGATCATTTGGTTGCGCGCGAGCGCCAATGGCTTGGGGAATGGTCTGCCCAAGATCATGTTGACCCGCGCTTGCCTGCCCGCTACATGAGCCGCCTGCAGTCGGGCACGCTCGAACCGTACTAGCTCTATCCGGTCCGGGTTGGCTCGACCGTTGAGCACTGCCGCTAACGCAGCTGCATCCAGAAGTCCCAGCGCGAGTCCTTGACCGCCGATCGGGCTCACTTGATGCGCGGCGTCCCCGATGAGGATGATCCGTCCATGCACCATCTTCCTCACGGTTCGGTTCGCGGTGGCGAAGTCACTGAGCATGGTGCCTTGTGATGTTTCCAGAAAATGTCCGGTGCGACGAGTGACCACGTGAGACAAGGAAGCGGCACTGTCTTGAGGGAAGTGTGCAACCCAGCGTCTGCGGCTTCCGGGCAGCGGAAAGGATTCAACAATACCTTCTTGATGAAGAAAGAGCGCGGCGTTTGGACCGAGCTCGGTGGTATCTGGATAGTCTCCCATTCGGTACTGGTCGGGGAACGTGTGTCCTGCAAAGGAAAGACCTAAAGCGTCCCGAACGGTGGAGCCCACTCCATCGGCCGCGACCAACCACCGGGCCTGTCTACGGAAAAGTTCGCCATGCTCGTCTTGTACGTTGAAGCGCACCATGTCTTCGCCCTGAGTCAGAAGAGAAGCGAAACCAGTGCCCTCGTGCAATGCATGCGGCGCAAGGTGAAACAACTGCCTGCGCAATAGCTCCTGCGTCTGATTCTGTGGCAACGACAAGACATACTGGTAGGCCCCACGCAATACGGAGAAGTCCAGTGTGGCAAGCTTTTCACCGCCGTAGAATCCCGACCCACCACGGATGGGAACTCCCCGCGCTAATAGCTCGGATGAGATGCCGGCAAGATGCAAAACTTCCAATGCCGGCGGATGCAGACCGATAGCCCTCGAATGTACTGCGACTCCTCGCCGCTTTTCATAAACGTGGACTAGGTGGCCTTGTTGGGTCAGCAAGATGGCGAGGGTCAATCCCACCGGTCCGGCGCCAATAATCGCGATGTCACACTGCATGGGCCGGTTCCCAGAGCAACAGGTTTCGGAAAGGACGGCGTTCTTCTACCCGCCACCCGGCGGGCACCCGCCGAGCCAATTCACCTGAGGTGAAACTGCGTCTAATGGAGAGCAGTCCGTCACGCCGAATAAAGGAACTCCTTGCCAGTGGCAGCGTCGCAGCACCGAAGAGCACAGCGGCTATCCGCGAGCGGCGAATATCCGCGTGCACCACTCGTCCGGTGGCCAGCCGTTGTGAGTCCGCCAGCAACCCCGAGAATTGTTGCTCATCTAGATGATGGAGCAGGTGGTTGGAGATGACCACATCAAACTGGGCCTGCTGCGCTACGAGTTGACTGCTGTCCGTCGGGCGGAATTCCAGACGGTTTGCGGGTAATCCAGACCTTTGTCCGGCATCGCGCGCATAGTGAAAGGCTCGTTCATCTGGGTCGATTCCCAAAACTTTGAGGTTGATCCCCTCGGCTAACGCTCGTTTGGCCAGCATGATGGTGATATCCCCGCCACCGCAACCTATATCCAACAAGGTGGCGGGCCGGTTGGTGGGTAGCTGATTCACAATGAGGTCGGCGTAAAGCCTGTGCCACCGGGCCACCGACCGGTTAACCAGTGGAAATTGTGCATAGGTTCGGCGCAGAAGAGTCGGGTCGCAGTTGGGACTGTCCATCTCTTCGACGGCGTCCTTGGCGCGGGCAAGCTCAAACATTAGGCGTCCGGGCGCAGGGTGAACAGCCCGGTTTCCACCGTGAGTCCCGGACCGAAAGCCATCGCGCAGACTCGTTCGCCGGACTTCGCCGCTGGATTCTCCATAATTTCTTTGAGCACAAATAACACCGTGGCGCTGGACATGTTGCCGTAGTCGGCGAGGATCTTGCGAGCAGGTTCCAACTGGAGATCACTGAGTCCCAGCCGGTTTTGTACCCGGTCTAAGATCGCTCGGCCACCGGGGTGGATCCCCCAGTGTTTGATCTGTGAAACTTCTAGTGCTGGCGTTGCGTCTTTGGCAAAGAGTGGTTCCAGTGCGCCACTGATGTGGTCATCGATAATATGCGGGACGTAGGTACCGAGCACCATCTCGAAGCCTTCATCGCCGATATTCCACGCCATCGCTTCCTCGCCCACCGAGGTCAGCACGGTTTCAAAGGCGTCCATATCCAGTCCCCCGTTGCCACGCTGAGTAACAAGAGCCGCTGCGGCACCGTCTGCAAAGAGCGCAGAACCCATGATGGTGTCCGGGTCGTTGGAGCTGCGCACATGTAGGGTGCATAGCTCGGCGCACACCACTAATACCGCCGCTTGCGTATCGGCCAGGCAGAAATCTCGGGCGGCTCGAAGTCCGGGAAACGCTGCGTAGCAGCCCATGAAGCCTAGGTGGTGGCGCACCGTGTTGGGGCGTAAACCCAGTGCGCGCACAATTTGGTAGTCCGGGCCGGGGTTGTAAAAGCCCGTACAGGACACCGTAATTACGTGGGTAATTTCATCGGCCGCTATATCGGGGCAGGCAGCTAGCGCTTTGCGTGCCGCAGCAATAAATAGTTCCGGTGCGTGCGCAACATATTCGTTGTTTCTGGTTGCGGTGCTTGGCGAATGAAGCTGTTGGGTGCGCGCATCGTAGAACAGCGGATTGGCCGGTGGGTTGAGCGCATCGAAGTCCTCAACACAGCTATAGCGGGTATTAATCGCTGAAGAATCAAAGGAGGTGGCGATCAGACGTTGGCCCAGGCGGGTTAGTCCAGGTTGCACTGCGAAGACATCACGAACCTCATCTTGTTTGAGGATCGTATCGGGCACGGCGGTCTGGATAGTACGCAGCATCACTGACATGCCCTGAGCCTAAGCGCGCAGTGGGTCTGCGTAAAGGGTCGACTATAACTGTCAGTTATTTACAAGTTTGCCCAGTCGCTCAATAGTCTGAGCACTCGGGCATAATATGATTATTTTTGATTGCCATTCACAAGGGTTCGGCAAGTACTGAGGAGGCCAGCATGGCAAAAGCATCAACGCATTCGCTAGAGGGAATTCGCCGGACCATTTTGGACGGGTTTTGGTCCCCTGGGGATCGCTTGCAGCCCACCACTTTGGCCGAACAGTTCAGCACCAGCACCACGGTGATCCGTGAGTCCCTAACCCGCCTTGCCGGTGAAAACTTGGTCACCATTCGACCGAACCGTGGATTTTTTGTCCCGGATCTGAATCTGGGCGAACTGGCGGACATCACCGAATTACGATGTGTCACCGAAGCTCTGGCCGCGAAGCTTTCCACTGAACGCGGAACCGTCAGTTGGGAATCCTCGCTGATCGCGATACACCATAAGTTATCGCGCACCCCTCGGCGGCTACCTGAGGAACCAGACCGGGTGAACCCGCAGTGGTCGCAGGCGCACCGCGAATTTCACCACCAGCTCTTAGCCCCGTGTGAATGCCAGCCAATGCTTAAGCTCTCCGGCGATCTGGCGAACTTCACCGAGCTCTACCGACGCTGGGCTGCGCCGTCACAGGCAGCAGTGGCCCGCGACGTCGAACAAGAGCACGCGGATATTCTTGAGGCTGCGTTGGCTCGTGACGCCGAAAAGCTGGGCCAACTATTGCGCAATCACTACCAAGCAACCGTCGACGTCGTGATGCACGCTGGATTGGTTGAGCAGCCCGACTAAGTGGCGATTTATTAGTTAGCGCCGGGCAGGATGGTGTTCGTAGCGACGGCCTCGTTCATGGTTGCGACCGCTTTACGGACCGCATCGCCTGCTCGGGTATCGGTGGCAACTTCTTTAATTCGTGCTTGAGCGCGTTGCACACCGAGCGGCTCAATTTCTTCGGCCAGCACCTGCTGCAACACACCCATGCCATGAATGATGGAAAGCAGCGTCGCCTCATGGGTCACCGCCTCACGTTGTCCTTGAAGCACCAAGCTCAACCCGGTACGGAATTGACGTTCCAGCTGCCCATTGAGCACACGGACCGGTGCCTTGCCTAAGCCCAATAATCCTCGCTCGCCATATTCGACAAGCCCCTGTTTGGCTAGCGAGTCGGTGACCAAGCGAATATTGCATAGCCCGTTGATGGCTACGGCGGAATCAAGATTTATCCCGTCTTTGCCTTCGAGCTTTTCCAGCGAGTGCTCTAGGACAGGGTCTGCGATTGGTCCAGCGCCAACGATGGTGATTCGTGGATTCGGGTCATCGGTGAGCCCAATTCTCCCTGCCAAGATTAGATCGGCGATGATGGCCGAGTTCATCCCGTATTTATAGGAGCTCATTACCGTTTCCGGTTGTCCGTCGTCCTTGGTTAGCAGTAGATACAGCATCTCGGAGATCAACATATTTTCTAGGCTACCGAGTTTGGAAACCTGCGTCCTCCCCATTACGACGGATTTCTTGAGGTCCAAAAGATGGTTCGGAAGATGCACCGGAGGTTTCCGAGCCTGTTGTAATTTGCTCGCGTTGTTCACGTCGACGCGCACGTTTTTCCTTGCGCAGCTGTTGCTTCTTGTCGTGAATTAGCGCCGAGGTAGTTCGGATAAACACCGAAATCCACGTGAAGATAATTGCCACGACGGCAAGTTCAAACCCGGTGAGGTTGTAGTAGCTCCATTCCTGCCATAGCAAGAACGCAAGCCACAAGGCACCGAGCGCTGTGAGCGACATGAGATGGAAAATCACTGGGTATCCCGGAAGCAAAACCACAGTGCTGATCAAAAGCACCACCATGCCTACCGCCGCTAGCTGCACAAACGCGCCATGCACCTCGGGAGCAATATTGACCGGGACGACACCGATCAGGATGACGCCTAGCGCGACCGCGAGCAGACACCAACGAACGATACTCGGGCGTGGGCGGACGAACTTAGAAATTCGGTACTTCTCAAGCCCCGGGCGGCATCGGTACGTTCGGGCTAGCCGGCCTAGGTCACGTGTCATGAATTCGGTAAATGCTGCCAGCACGAGCCCAGAAATAACCAGTGTGGTGTTGAAGGTCCAAAAAGATCCGATGCCAGCGTCATAAGTACCTAGCGAGGAGAACATCGACTGCCACCAGCCGCGGTCTTCTGCCAACAACATGCTGATAACTACGCCCGAGGCCATGAAGATCCCCAGGATGACCGATAGGGTTTGGGCATTCGTGCGTGCCGTAGCCACCAGGCACAGGTATGCGCTCAGGCCGGTGGCACCGCTGACAAGCAGAGCACCTGCAACCACATCAACATGTAATCCAAAAAATGCCTGCTGCATCAAGTGAAAAGCGACCATCAAAATCATGATGGTACTCGCCGCGTGAACCAACAACAGACCTAACATCGTCACGATCTGTCGCCACTTTGGGATCCGCCTGAGCCACGGTTCGCGGGAGATTAGCAGCCGTAGAAAAGCGATGACACTGACTAGCGCTGCGCAGATGCCACCGGTGGTGGCTGCCACCGCACCGACGGAGAGTCCACCAGACAAACCTGGTCGGTTACCTGCAAAGAGGATAAAGCCGACAATTAATCCGAGGATTGAACAGAAAAACCCAGCCCACAAGGCCTGCCGTTCAATCTCGAGTTCTGTGGCCGGTTTACCTTGGGTTTCAATGTTCGCTTCGGTCCGCACACTTCTAATTGTCTCATTGGTAGATATTTATCCAACGTGGGCTTAGACCAAGGCGTGGGTTAGCCCGTTGATCATCAATGTGATGGCACCAGAGAACGCAACGATGATGACAAAGGCCCTACTGAATTTGTCAGGAATTTTGGGTGCAAGATAGTTACCCAGAAGAATTCCGAGAACCATCGCCACGAGACAGCCGGTCCACTGCGTCCAATGAAGTTCGGGTATCCCGCCCTTGGCCAGTAGCGAAGCGATGGCAAGCACGAAGAAATACAGCTGAACGGAAATTGCGAACTTCGCCTGTGGCCAGCGGCTAGCTACCGCGTAACCGGCAATGGCAGGCCCCGAGACACCGGCGGTGACGGACATAAATCCGGAGATTGCGCCGGCACCAATGGCCAACCCCTTACTCTGTGCGGCGCGCAGATTGCGCACAATAAAGCTTGAGAGCAACGCAACTATCACCATCGCCGCAATACCGACAGAAAGCCACGGTCCGCCAAGCCGGGAAGCCACCCACGCACCAGGAATCGTCATGATGACCGCGGGTATCAGCATTAGCAGAATCTTCTTATACTCAACGTCGCGGAAGACCTGAATCAGAATCAGAAAGCTACTACAGGCGCCTAGGAAGTTGACCACCATGACCCCGTGGAAAGGCCCCAAGACCATCACCAAGAAAGGTGAGGAGACCAGCGCGAATCCCATGCCAGAGATTCTTTGTGTGGATGCACCGACGAAAACTGCTGCACTAAGCCCTAGCAGCGCAGCGAGTTGCACGTGTTCGACCACCAAGTCTCCATTTCACAGAGTTTTTCTACTATTACGTTAGCTGACGAGGAGGGCACCGATAAATTACAAGGTACCGAGCCCCAAAGCTTTAAAGTAGATCTATGAATGTTGAGGTTGATTATTTAGTTATCGGTGGCGGAGCTATGGGTTCGGCAACGGCTTACTCATTGGCAGCAACTGGTCACGAGGTACTGCTGCTGGAGAGATTCGGCGCGGGCCATTCCGAAGGTGCTTCGCACGGTACAACCCGAAACTTCAACCCGGCGTATGTCGAGCCACCATATATTGAATTACTCCGACGCAGCCACAAGCTATGGAACGAAATTTCCGTGGCTTCAGGAACGAAGCTCCTGACTCGCACCGGTTTAGTCAATCATGGAATCGTCAATGAACAACGCGAAATGCATCGATTCCTTAAAGCCGCAGGGTTCGCCAGTGAACTGCTCAGCGCACGTGATGCCAAGGCCCGATTCGGCGGCATGGAATTCGAGACAGAAACATTGTTTATCCCGGCCGGAGGACAGATCAACGCCGATCTGTCGGTTGAATCCCTACAAAAATTGGCTACGTCCTTCGGCGCAACTATCGAGCACGAACAAACCGTTCTCAGCCTCGAAGTGATAGTTAGTCAACGGGTACACGTGCGGACTCGCTCCACTCAAGGCGACCGTCAGATCATTGCTCGCCATGTAATCGTCACAGTGGGGGCATGGACTCACCAACTTCTGAATGGGCAACTGGAGCTACCGAGAATCCATGTGACTGAGGAACATCCGGTTCATTTTCCACAGTTCAACTCAACTGATACTTGGCCCGGATTCAACCACATTTTGTCGCCTTCTCGAAGCAGTTCAAAGATCTTCGGTCCTATCTATGGAATGCATACACCCGGCGAAGGTATCAAAATTGGTTGGCATGGTGCCGGGAAAGTAGTGGATCCCGACCAAAGACCTCATGCAGTGGATCCTGAGCATATTGAGGCACTTCAAAATTACGCATCGCAGTGGCTGCCCGGAGTTAACACCGAACGCTACCAATCGGTGTCATGTACTTATGCGAATACCGGAGATGAGAATTTCATCCTCGACCGTTTCGGACCGATTACGGTTGGTGCAGGATTTAGCGGACACGGCTTCAAATTTGTGCCTGCCATTGGCGAGCATCTGGCGCAGCTGGCTACCGGAACCCAAAAAGTGAACCCATTCTTTGCGGCCTCCCGCAACATTGCTCGGCCGGTGTTTCTTGAGCGCAGGCAGGAGCTCGGGATTTCATAATTCATCGACGTTCAATCGTCGATTAACCATTCCCCTTTTGAATGCCTTGTGGCTACTAAATATTAGGTACTGCCAGACCCGTCAGTTTATGCTCGCCAATGCTACCGAGAATCGCAGCCATAGTTTTAATTTCCTAGAATTTGCGTAGGCTTGAGCGTTCCACGCGTACCCTTTATTTTTCGCCTCCGACCCAAATCGTGCCAGTCATGCTGAGAGACCGCACGGCCCTGACAACATCAGCGCCGATGAAGCCGTCGCAGCCGCGCTAAATGCATTATCCAGCCCTTAGATCTGTTTGAGAAGCGGCCCGTGAACCAAGGAATAGTCAGGTTCGTCGACGAAATCAGTATTAGCAGAATCTTCTTAATACATAATCCTGCGGAATACCTGACCGAAGATCAAAAAATCTGCGCTAGGCCCCAATTAAAGATCCAAACAGCATCAATAATGGAAAGAAACAGGAGCGAATCGAATGCCGAGATTCCATGGGTAGCAGAAGTCACTGCTGCAACTATGCCGAGGTCTAACAGGACAATCATGCACGCGCCTCGACGGAAAACTATATTCCCTCAAATTTCCCTGATAATACGTGCCCCGCACGCCTCAACTATGAACAGCTCAGAGTTCTTGTTAAGTTTAATGGGGCAATATATCCCTTAGCCGTGTGAGTTTGAGTAATGGAACTCCAGCCACTTGTGTAGACAGAAGTCACGGCAAATTTTACATCAAATGTTGCTCCCAAGAGATTCCCTAAGAGCCCGAGCAGAATGCCCAACAGTCCGGTGGAATTGGAGATATCCATCTCATGGGTCCTGACATTAGCAGGAAGCAGCTGTTCACTTTCCTGCACAGTCCCGTTTATTTCCACCGCTACCTTATAACCTGCAAGTGTGTCGGCCTGAGCCGGCGGTGCATCCCAGGAAAAACGGATTTTTCTATTTGTCTGATTCGTACATTTCAAATTAGAAACTGGTTGCATCACCGTCGCTGATGGTTTAGCTTTCGACTCCGCTACACCGATGAATGCAGCCTGCGTCGGTTCAACCGTATGGTTCTGTATTCCAAACGTTGCTACTAGCGCAAAAACCATTATCCCTACGGTAATTCGCGAGTTATACTTTCGGCCATCTTTACGTTGCCACGCCGCGTCCTGATGATCCAAATTCTGCGCGGAAAGTACATTCTTGTCGTCGCGTTGTCGTTCGCCACCAGAAGGGTCATCATTCTTGCGAAAAGCAGTGTAAAACAAATATGCGCACAATAGTCCCCCAGCAAAGAACGCCCACGGTTTACTCAACCAAGAAACGACATAGCCTAAAGTCGGAATACTGAAGATCAATCGATCAGCAGTATTCACTTGATAAACTTCCAAGTCTGGCACAGGGTTCGCATCGCCCTGAAGAATCAGTCCTTTAGCGGTCTTTTCGATCACACGGTGGGTAACTCGTTGTTCTCCACTATTGACCACCGACACAATTTCTCCGGGGTATATATCGCCAACAGCTGTCGGGGCTGCAATTCCCAATGATCCAGTAGGAATGTCTGGCCCCATAGACCCAGAAGCAAAAATTAACGGCTTGAGGCCGAAGACCAATGTTAGAACTGTCATGATCAGACATAAGGAACCAAGAACCGCCCCAGTGTTCAGCAAGACGCGTTGGATAGTTGACATTATTCTGCGTGACGAACTCTTCTCTTTCCGAATGAACATCTAGGAGCCTACCGTCGAAGTAAAATTCAGGGCTAAAGTCGCCGACGATTTCTGGAGTGTATTCGCAGCCGAAGTTGGCAGGGAGTATTGAATGCACAAGGCTTCACTGCTTCCTGCAGGCAGGGTTCGGGGCGAGGAAGTTCCGCTGAACTGGGATCCGGCATTCTTTGCTATTACCTCGGATCCACCCGAGCAAGTAACTTTGGACCCAGTGCCAGCAACAGTTGCGTTAGCTCTCACGCTAATAGTCATTCCCTTGCCCAAAGTCCCTGAGACGTCTTCAGTTATAGTTCCGCTGATTGTATAGGGGGCAGAAATGGATCCGGTGTTCTTTACTGTCACCGTTGAAGCCACGCTAGATCCCGGGTAAAGATTATTGCCGGTGATCACCATTGGATAGCTTTTCAAAGTGGCTGTTCCGTCAGTCGCGCCAACGCCTAGGGCGACCGTGGCCGATTCTATGGATGACGTTGCCGTTGCGGTCCCAGTCCACGCGGCAAGAGTGGAAACCGAACCAAAACCTACCAAAATCCCCATGGCCAAGAGTGCTTTAACCTGCATTGCCCTTCTGCTCATGGAAGTTCTCCTTCGGTGTTGTTTGTTCGTTGTGCTCTTCGCTTGGAAGATAAATAAAGTAGACAACCAGCCAGCGCTATTCCTATGCCCAAAGGAACGATGTTGGAGTTGAATCCGGTGTCTCCCAGGCCATCTGGTTTGTGCCCCTCTGGTGGTTCGACCGGCGGCGACTCTGGGGATCTAGGCGGTTCATCCTCGCCTGAGCCGAAGAGCTCTTTGGCATTCACCACCACTCCCAGCTTCTGCTCCACTAAATCTTGGGATTGGTTTGGCGCTTCACGTGGTAACCACAGCTGAACTACTACTTCGGTAGCTTCACCGGCATTCAATTTTGTTTCTTTGGTGTTTACCGGAATGATTTTAACGGCAGAGTCGGTAACACTGCCTCGTGGTTCCACACGGATGCTTATTGGCTGTAGCCGATCATTTTTCACCCAGAAACTCTGTTTCAATTTGTCTCCCGGGACCAATACCGCGGTGTCTGCAAAGAGCACTGGCGGCTTGAGCGAATAATTGCTTCCATCCGTGCTGTAGCTCAAAGAGTCACTACCATTTGATGGTTCCACAGCTTGAGCGAAGCTTGGAAATACCCCGAGACTCATAAAGATGATCGTTGAAAGTGAGAGCCAGATACGTAGTTTCATGACCCTTCTTTCACTTTTTTGTCACGCCAGGCTCCAAAGAGCATCACACACGCATACGCAAGCAAGCCACCCACGGCGACTCGGGTCAACCAAATACGCTGTTCACCGGTCAGAGCAGAGTTCGCATAACCCAGATACGGTACCGAGTACCAGAGACTGCCACGGACTTGCTCAGTGATAACTGGCTCGTCATCGGTGTTGTTGGCATCTCCGCGGAGGGTGAGACGTTGTTCGCCGTCGGTGGTGGCACCCATACCAACCACCCGGTGGGTAATCACCTCGGGCTCGCCAGATTCCAATTGGTAGGTCAGCACGTTGCCGATGCGGATGTCTTCAGGCGCAATTGGCTTCACCACGATGAGGGTGCCAGGTGGCAAGCTCGGACGCATCGAACCAGTGAGCACCGTATATGCTGTGCTGCCGGTAAGCCGTGGAACAACGATCATGACGGTGATCAGTGCGAGCACTACAAAGAGCGCGAGCCAAGAAAAAATCTGACCAATCCACCACAGGGTGCCAGTCTTATTTTCTGCGGCTCGACGTTCCGCGCGCGTCATGACGTTCATTTCTGTTGCCCCACGAAATTCAAAACAAGCTTGATTCGTCCGCCCGATGCGGATTGTGGGGTGTTGGACGGAACTGCCAGTCTGACGCACAGGCTTTCGGACGAAGCCTGACTGCCTGAAATTTCAAGTGGGCGGACCGAGTTAAAACTCGCGTCTTTAGTAGCCGGGCCCTGATACAGCATTTCACCGCTGAGGTTCTGCTGGCTAGTACAGTTTTCCGCGCTCATTCCCGAATAGATGCTTAGAACTACCGAAGACGACAAGGCTTTATCAGCAGCGGTCGGAGCATTGGGCACACTAGAGACACCAGCCAGATCGTAATTTAATCCGGTATCTCCGGCAACGCTTAGGGTTAACGGTGCTTGAGTAAAACCACCGGGAACTAAAAATTCGGAGTTTAACTCTTTGAATTCATAAGCTTTGGCGGCGTATCTACCGTCGCCTGCCAGTAGTTCCATCCGTCCGGTAGTGATCGCAGTGGGCTCGATGCTTCCTTCGGCGCGCCAACTAGCAACCGTGCCTTGGGCGCTGAGAAACAGCACCAAAAGCACGGCCGCTAGCATTGCAGCTTTTAGTTGCTTAGGCATGAAGGAACCTGCGAGACCTACCTTGTTTAGCGCACCTGGTTCAGGGTCAATGTCAGTTCGGTCAGGTCAATGTCCACGTCCATGGTGGTATCTGGCGTGCTTGCCTCGGTGCCCTCGACAAAGGTCACGGTGATGTTTACCGGCAGTTCGTAGGTGCCTTCGCCTTCAAAGCTCAGGATTCCGTCGTTGTTGGTCAGCCCAGCAGCTTCCTCATCAAGATCGAGCGCAATCTGTACTTGGTCCGTTAGCGCGGCGGGTACTGCGCCGGTCGTTCCGGCGACCAACTCGCCCTTGATGTTTTTGCCTTCTGCATTGATCGTGACGATCTGGTCAAAAGAAACGGTGTCCCCGGGAACAAGCTCGTCTGTAGCGGGGTCGAATGGTGTACCTGGACTACCAGCGGAAATATCGGTCCACTCACCTGGTGCCGTTGTTGTGTCTAGTGTCAGGTGACCAGTTGAGACGGTTCCCGCGTCAACGTTCTGGACTGCCTGCCAGCGTGCCACGGTTCCTGCGCCGCCGATTAACAATGCGCCAGCTGCTACTGCCGCGATGGTTGCCTTTGTAGTTTTCTTCATTTTTGTCCTCACATATACCAAGCCCACTGCAGGCCTCACTACCAGTTAACCTCAATGGCAAATATTTTCAACGTGAGGATAAATAAAAATGAATCAAATCAACTTTGGCTTTTTCAAGATCACCGACCGGCTATTTACATCACCAGAAAAATTGTTCCAAAACCCTACTTCACTTGGTTCTTTAGGAGTCCGGAAGGAATCGGGCAACAAAATTGGTTGCCACGCGTCGCAACTAGCCAGAAAATCTAGTCCGGATGGGCAAATAGTATGGACGGTTAGCTATGTCAGTAAAAGGGCACGCAAAAAGGTGACAACCAGTACGGTTGTCACCAACGATTTGCGGTCAGACTGCCGAGCTAGACTTTAGCCGCGACCGGCTTTCGCCAACAGGCTCTTCTCCGGAGCCGAAGCAAACAGATTCAGGCCCATGGCGCGCGACAAGTGTCCGATCGCCAACTGCGCTTTCACCGAGTTGCCTGCAATATCCAAGGGTGGGGAGAACGCGCCAATAGCGCCCTTACCCGGTGCGATTGCCACGATGCCACCGGAGACACCCGACTTTGCCGGGATCCCAATCTCGAACAACCAATCCCCCGAGTGTTCGTAAAGACCACTGGTGGCCACGGCGGCTAGGGTGTCACGGCAAACGTCTGCATCCACTACCCGCTGACCGGTGACCGGATTGACCCCACCATCGGCGAGGGTCGCGCCCATGACCGCGAGATCATAAGCGGTGACGTTCAGTGAGCATTGCCGGGTGTAGACGTCCACAGCGGCCAGTGGGTCACCTTCGATGCGACGGTAGCTTTTAAGTAGTCGACCTACGGCTTTATTTCGTTCATTAGATTCGGATTCAGAGGCATACACGTCATCGTCCAGCGTCAGTTGGCGTCCGGCAAAGGCGGAAAGTCCGGAGCGGACATTTTCCCATTTTTTAGCCGAGGTGCGGCCCGGGATCATCTCGGTGGTGGCGATCGCCCCGGCGTTGACCATCGGGTTCATCGGGTGGCCATTATTCAGCTCAACTGCCATCACCGAGTTAAACGGCATCCCGGTGTTATTCACACCGATGCGTTCACGGACAACTTCTCGGCCATGTTCTTGAACCACGAGCGCGTAAACAAACATTTTGGCGATCGACTGAATAGAAAATTCATGCTGGCAGTCGCCGACCTCGTGCACCGAGCCGCCCACGTGGGACATGGCGATGGCAAATAGATCGGGGTCCGCGTGACCAAGGATAGGGATGTAGTGGGCTAACAATCCATCATCGACATCCGAATAACGATCGTGTGCCTCGCGTAGAAGCTCGTCAATTTTCTGGTGTGCCAGCGAACCGGTAGATACCTGCTGGACAACATCATCGAAATCGGTAGGGATGGTGTCGTTCCCGTCCGAAGGATAGTTCATGTTCACCCACTTTCTACTTATGTTTTTACGTTTTTCTCTGCGCTATCTTGAGACTATCAATAGCGCTCCTACTTGGCATCAAGTAGTGCATCATTACACAGTACGAGCGTCTTGCAGCGATCATTTCTTACCCAGAATAATTGTGTTCTCCCCGACATTGTGTAGAGCCTTACAGCGCAAAGAGGCCTAGTTAACCTAGCATTTTAGATATGGCTAAGGGAATCACTTTTCACACACGCAAATGGGTTCGCCCCGAAGATCTCAACGCAAACGGCACACTGTTCGGCGGAAGCCTGCTGCGTTGGATCGACGAAGAGGCGGCCATCTACTCGATCATCCAGCTTGGCAACAAGCATGTGGTCACCAAGTTCATGTCTGAAATCAACTTTATCGCCTCCGCTAAGGAAGGCGACCTGATTGAAATGGGCCTGACCGCAATCGACTTTGGTCGCACCTCGGTCACCCTGCGCGCCGAAGTTCGCAACATCTTCACCCAAGAATCGATCTTGACCATTGAGAAGATCGTATTCGTCAACATTGGTGAAGACGGTAAGCCTGAACCACACGGTTATGACCACATCACCTACACCCGTGATCGTATCCCGCTGGAAATCACCAAGGCGCTGATCTAGTTTTCTCACCGATACCCTCAGCCAGCATTGAGTTGACGGTGCTGTGCCCCAGTCCGCGTTGTGCGGGCTGGGGCATTCGCGTATCTAGGTTCAGCGTAACTGCCAATATTTTGGTGTGAAAACCTCTTGTCGACGGTCCGCTGTTGGGGCAAAGTTTATCGTGGGCGTAGTTCGCGCCCGGCCCCACCAGCTACCGAGGTATGAGCATGAGCAAGATGATCTTTGTAAACCTACCGACCGCCGATCTGGCCAAGTCCGATGCCTTCTACTCCGCTATGGGTTACGAGAAGAACACCACCTTCTCGGACGAGAACGCAACTTCTTGGATCGTTGCCGAAAACATCTTGATCATGGTGCTCCGTGAAGAGTTCTTTGCCAGTTTCCTGGTGGACGGAGATGTTCCCGCGCTGGGTTCCAAGCACCGCGAAGCCTTAAATGCACTGTCCGCGGAGACTCGCGAAGAGGTGGATGACTTTGCCTCACGCGCGGTCGCTGGTGGCGGTGGCATCTACCGGCCGGCCGACGAACCATTCCCCGGCATGTACCAGGTGGCCGTCAAGGACCCCGACGGGCACGTCTGGGAAATTGCGTGGATGAGCCCCGAAGCGATGGAAAACCCGACACCGTAGCCCAACTTTCCTCACGCCCGCCACTGGCATTATGGTGCCGGTGGCGGGGTGAGGTTTTCATTTGTGGGTCGACTTCGTTTGCGGTGCAGTTTTTTCATGCCTCGAGCAGGATAAATAGGCTGTGGCCACCGCGGCGCCAACTCATCTCCTAAGGTGACCCCGCGCAGCCTGCGCCCAAACATTGGAAGCACCCATTGGCGTAGCCATTCCACGTCTCGTCTGGTGGCTTGAATGAAACCGATGCGCCGGGCATCGGCGAAGGGCTCAAAAACCAGCTGGTGGTTTGCGCCCAAGAGTTCCAAAATGCGAATGGCCATATAACGGTGTCCCGCACGGTTCATGTGCAGCTTGTCGACATCCCACATGCGCCGGTCCGCGTAAACATCCCACTGCCAGTAGTCCACCAGCGTCACGGTATCGCCATATTGCGCGGCAAGTTCGCGCACGCAGTCATTAAACTTCCAGTTGCGCCGCTTGAAGGGTGCGAGCATCGGATGCACGGGAATATCAAAACCGGTGAACAGCAGGATTTGCGCCCCCGAAGTGGCGAGCCTTTCCACCGCGGCGCGATAGTCGGCCAGCACCTTGTCCAGGTCTTTGCGGAATTCGAGAATATCGTTGCCCCCGGCGTAGAAGCTGATCACGTCGGGATTCATCGCCAACGCCGGTTCAATCTGTTCTTCGATAATCCGATCCAACCGTCGGCTGCGAATACCCAGATTGGCATACCGCCATTGCGGATCTTCCTTCGAAAGTTGCTTAGCCACTCGGTCCGCCCAGCCGCGCACCCCGTTGGGTAACCGTGGCTCCCAATCCCCCACACCCTCGGTGAAGGAATCTCCGATTGCCACAAAAAGCCGACTCATGACTGGTTACGCTACGCAGCATGAGTGTCTGGTGCGTTGCGAGGAAGCAAACGCGCGGTCACTGCCCGGTGACAGTTTTGCGCAGCTCACGCTCGGCGCCAAGGTTCTCCATCACCGTTTGACTGCCATTCTTGTGATAATCGGCGGCAATTTGCGCGGTATTCATTCCCATCTCTGGCCCCGTGAGCGTGGGCATGGAACGCAGTAGCATTGCTGCCGAAAGGATCTCACCGACCGGGTTAGAACTGAAAAATGACTTGAAAGGACTTTTACTGTTCGTTTTCCCGATGTCCATATTTTTTCTGTGCACGCAAAAGCGAACGTTCAGAAATCACGGTGGAGAGCAATAAGGTCAATGCGGCAAAAAGTCCGGGAACGTATTTTGCGAAGGTGCCCTTCGGAACATCTGAAAGCAACCAAGAAGTTAGGAAAAAAATAGCCGCAGCTAAAACAACCGATCCGATGAATACCAGCACTCGCTTTTTCTTGTCGATACCTTGCCAAATTGGCAAAGTACTATCTGAATCGTCGTTGGAGAGTCCTAGATATTTCAGCATTTTTCTCCCGTACTGGTCGTTTAACTGTAGTAGTCCTCGGCCCTGCGCACGTTCTGTATTTCATACCGTAGAGCGCAAACATCCGTCAGGTTTTCAATATAGACACTAACCAAACCATAAATTCTACGCAATCATACTTAAGTGTGAGGGTGACGGTGCCGCAATATTTGTGTGCGAACGCGGTTCACTTTCGCGAATTCCGGTCACCAAAACAACTGGATCTTGCAATGAAACGCACATGAACCTCTGTGCGCACCAAACGCCCCATCCAGGTGCTAAATGACCTTGCCCGACGACTGTTAAAAACGGAGCCACTATGTTTTCCCACGCCACAGACAACGGTGTCGTCCGCTCAGAATAACCGGACTGCGTCCTGGCTTGGCCTGGGAGAGCCCAACGACGCTAACTGTTTAACAAAACCACAACCACGTTCCGACTCGTAGGCAATCAGAGACTACGTCGCCTCGCGACGAGATAGTGCGTCAAAACTTCTCACTCTATGAATGCGAATCTCAAAAACCTTCATGCCATTTTCAGCAGATTCTTCATAGATTAAGGAAACGGTTTGCGTATCCATCGCACGAAGCCCGACATCGCGTCGATGACAAATCCCGAGTTTCTTGAAGGGGGGCAAACCTCTTGACTGTGCGCTGCATCACTGATTAGCTGTGGACAGTTACTGGTCAGACCAGTAGCCATCTCGCTGCCGACGATTCGAAAGCAGGAACGGTGCCAGTTCACGTCAAAAATTATCCGGACGGTCTACCTATTGGTGAGCACTGGGTGCCCTGCGAGCACAGTGATCCGATTATTTTCCCCTTCGATTCCTCGGTGATCGCCCAAGCCCCGGTAGGTACGGTAGCCCACGCGAGCCAAGCCTTGGATGCTGCTGCGTCCGTGCGCCAAGAAATGGCAAAGCTCAGTGCTGGCACCCGACGCTCAATCCTGTTGGCGGTCCAGCAGAAAATCGCTGCCGTATCCGAAGGGCTAGAAAACCTGTTGGTGTGGGAAACCGGTAAACCGTTGATCGATTGCCGGGTAGAGGTGGCCCGTAGCCTCACCACGTGGGCGGCCGCCGCCGAAGAAGTCGCGCACCTGCATGGGGAAACTGTTCCGCTAGATCTGCAACCCTCAGGTGAGGGCATGATCGGTTACTGGACCCGCAGGCCGGCTGGAGTTGTCATCGGCATCGCCGGATTTAACTATCCTCTGCTCTTAGCAAGTCATAAGTTGGCGCCGGCTCTCGCCGCCGGATGCCCGATCATCTTAAAACCGGCACCCAATACCCCGTTGACGACGCTGTGGGTAGTGCACCTGATTCGCCAAGCACTGACCGAACACCAGGTCAGCGCGGGTGCGGTACAGCTGGTGACCGGAGGAATCGAGGTCGGCGAAAAGCTAGTGGAGGACCCACGGGCCGCGGTAGTTTCTTTCACCGGGTCCGCGGCAGTCGGCCACCAGATCGCCAAGAACGCCGCCCCACGCAAGGCGGTACTTGAGCTCGGTTCAAATACCGGGTTCATCGTGGCCGCAGATGCGCGCATCGAAGATGCGGTGGACGCGGTGATTCGTGGCGGTTTCTACGCCAACGGGCAGGCATGCATTTCGGTGCAGCGGGTGCTATTAGACGCTAAGATCGCCGACCAGTTTCAGCGCGAACTACTAGCCCGACTAGACGAAGTGGTTGTGGGAGACCCACGCAGTGCCCAGACCCGGGTGGCTCCGTTGATCAACGAGACCTCCAGTAACCGCATTTTGCAGTGGATCGACCAGGCGGTAGCTGGTGGGGCAAAGATCCTTGCAGGAGGCAAGATCGAGGCCGGCAGTATCCTGCCCACGGTGATGAGCCAGGTGCCTACCGAGGCGAAATTGTGGTGCGAGGAGATCTTTGGACCGGTGATTTGTTTGCATCGATTTGATGACTTGGACAGCGCGTTTGAGCTGGTGAATGACTCGCGGTATGGGTTGCAGGCGGCGATTTTCAGTAGCAGCCTGAAGACCGCGTTCCGCGCCATCGAGGAGCTCGAGGTTGGCGGGGTGGTGGTCAATGAAATTCCCGGGTTCCGTTCCGACATCATGCCTTATGGTGGGGTCAAAGATTCCGGGATCGGCCGTGAAGGGCCACGTTTTGCTATCGAAGAATTCACTGTCACCCGCATGGCGATCATCCGACCCTAGGCATAACGTTTCGAAAGTAGGTAAGCACCGATGGATTACACCCAGCTTTTTGAATTTTCCGGCCAGCGCGTATTGGTGATCGGCGCGGGCAGTGGGATCGGACGCGAGGCCGCCCTTGCTTTGGGAGCCCACGGCGCGCAGGTGATCTGCGCGGACCGCAATGTGTTGGCGGCCCAAGAGACCGCGCAACTGCTGGGAACGGCACCGACCGTGCTCGAATTAGACGTGCTTGATCATGAGGCGGTGAAAGCCACCGCTGCAGAGTTTAAGGACATCACCGCGTTGGTGTTTACCGCCGCGATGAATGTGCGCAAAAGAATCGTGGATTACACGATGGAGGAATTTGATCAGGTGGTGAATCTGAACCTGCGCGCTTCTTTCGCGCTGATTCAGGCTTTTGCTCCGCGGCTGGCAGAAAATGGTGGTGGGTCAATCATCGGAATCGCCTCTATTCGGGCGTCCGTGGTGGAACCGGGACAGAGTGTTTATGCGGCCACCAAGGCGGCGTTGGTGCAGCTGGTGCGGACCGCAGCGGCCGAGTTTGGGCCCCAGGGTGTGCGGGTGAATGTGGTTGCCCCGGGTGTGGTGGAAACCCCGCTGACCGCTCAAATCAGCGCAGACAAAGAGTGGTACAACGCGTATGCGTCCAAGAGTGCGTTGGGCCGCTGGGCGAAACCCGAGGAGATGGCCGGGGCCATCGTGTATCTGGCCTCGCAGGCTTCCAGCTTTGTGACCGGGTCGGTGCTGACCGTGGATGGTGGGTGGACCGCCATCGATGGCCGCTACAACCCACCGGAATAGGCGCTCACAGATGTCGCAGCTTCCACGAAGCCCGGCCAAACCACGAGCCTTTGAAGCGATCGTGAGCCACGTTGAAACACGCGTACTTTCTGGGGAATTGAAGGTTGGTGATCGGTTGCCCGGCGAGCGCGAACTGGTAACCCAATTCCAGGTCGGTCGCTCGACGGTACGTGAGGCCATGCGGGTGCTTGAATCCAACGGTCTCATTGCCTCGCGCCCGGGAGATCCACGCGGTGCTCTGGTACTTAGCCCAAGTCCGGCTCCGCTGGGCAAGCTGATCACCCATTTGACCCACACCTCGGCTTCTAGTCTGGTGGATCTGTTGATTTATCGGATGACCTTGGAGTCCTCGGCGAATTCGTTGGCGGCCATTCGACGTAGCGATGCAGACCTAGTACAGCTCGAACGGACGATAACGCTCATGGGTACGGCACGACCACAAGGCCAGGCAGCGTTCAGCCGGGCCGACCTCGATTTTCATGAGGTGGTGGCGAAGGCCAGTGGGCACACGCTGTTACACATCTCTGCTGCGGCGGTGCGGCAATCTATCGAGCAGCTCATTGCGCGGACTATCGAAGAAAGTAGTGATGATGAGGCGCTGATGGCGCGCACCATCGAGCACCACCAGAAGGTGTTCAACGCGATTCGAGATCGGGACGCGCATCTTGCCGAGCATCTGGCCCGTAGTAGCCTCTTTGAGTACTACGCTCATCTGGTGCCCGCTGACCAGCGCGATGCTTTGGCAGCGCTGGCCTCATTTGGTAGCCCGGACAGCGTTTAGTCCAGGGTGTCCCATAACGGGCTGGCGCTGGCCGGACGGTGAGTTTCATACCAGCGTGCTGCCTGCAGCACCGCCGCATCGGCGCCCACCGGACCGGAGAGCTGCACGCCGATAGGTTTGCCCTCACTGGTGAACCCGCAGTTCACCGTGGCCGCCGGCTGACCGGACATGTTGTAGGGCACGGTGAAGGCAATGTGGCTCATGGTTGCTAGTGGATCTACCACCGGCATCGGCTGCTCGGCGGGAAATGCGGGCATTGGGGAGACCGGGGAGATCACCAGATCAAAGCCGGAAGTCGCAGCGATGGTCGCCTGTTGCATTTGGTCTATGGCACCAAAGTTTCTGATGGTATCTGCCCCATCAAAGGTGGAGCCTACGGTGCACCAGGCAACAATGTAGTCCAAGACCTTGGTCTGGTTTTCTGCCGACAGTTCGCGGTAGTCCGCCCACGACCGGGTGCGCCAAAACCTGTCCAAGCGGTCGAGCATCTCTTGAGTGATAAATGGGTCAAGGGTTTGCACGGTTGCCCCTGCCTGGGCAAAGAGAGAAGCGACTTCCTGCACCGCGGCCAATACTTCTGGTTGTACCGCAGAGCCGGCATTAGCCTCGGTATGGAGCGCAATGTTGAGTGAAGCCACGCCCGAGAGACTGCCAGCCCAGTCTTGTGCTGGGTAAGGCCTCGCGGTGTAGTCGCGCACATCTGGTTGGCCGAGGATGGACATGAATAACGCAATGTCATCCACGCTGCGCCCCAAAGGTCCGGCGGCCCGACCCAGATATGGGGCGTCTAGCGGGATCAGACCAGCACTAGGTTTAAGCGTGGCTAGCCCCTGCCAGCCACCGGGTAGCCGGATAGAACCGCCAATATCTGTTCCTATATGTAAAGGACCGTATCCGGCAGCCGCAGCAGATCCGGCCCCGGCACTTGACCCTCCGGTGGTCCACGCCGGATTCCAGGCACTGCGTGAAATCCCATGCAGGCTGGAGACTCCGGAGGACAACATCCCCCAGTCCGGCATCGTGGTGGAACCCAAGATGATGGCGCCGGCTTCTAAGATTCGGTCGGTGATTGGCGCGTTGTGTGTAGGCACCTTCGGGTTGGGCAGGGCGGTGCCGGAGGGCATCGGGATTCCCGCACGGGCCACGTTTTCCTTCACGGTGGCCGGAACACCATCGAGCACCCCACGTTCGGTCCCGTTAGCCCAGCGTTTCTCACTGCGCCGTGCTTGGTGCAGAATATCTTCCGGGTCAAAGCGGTACATCGCGTTCAGTACCGGCTCGCGCTCTTGAATGCGTTGGATCACCGCGCCGGCGACCTCAACCGGGGAAAGTTCCTTGGCCGCGTATGCGTTGCCCAGCTCTCGGGCGCTCAGTTGGTGCAGGGCGGTGCTGGGGTCGGAGAGCTGAGACATGGGGACCTTTCACGGTAAGCGCGAAGTGCTAGCGCAGGGACAATTCGTTGCGAAGCGACATCGAGGAGTTAACCAGGGTGCGGGTGTAGTCATGTTGTGGATGCTCGTAAATTTGCTCGGTACTCCCGCTTTCCACGATTTGTCCGTTGGTCATCACCACCACGTTGTCGCACAGATGGCGCACGACCCCCAGGTCGTGGGAGACAAATACGAGGGTCAGCTGATAGTCATCGACCAGATCCGAGAGCAGGTTGAGCACCTGGGCACGCACCGAAACATCCAAGGCGCTGACCGGCTCATCGGCCACCAGCACCCGGGGTTCACAGATCAAGGCGCGGGCAATCGAGATACGTTGGCGTTGGCCACCGGAGAACTGGTGCGGGAAACGTTCGGCCGCATCCTGTGGCAACCCGACGGACCCCAACATCTCGGCCACCAGTTTGCGTTGCCGTGCGCTGTCCACCTTTTGTCCCGGCGCGAGTAGCGGTTCGGCAATAATGTCACGGACCCGCATGCGCGGGTCTAGAGATCCCATAGGGTCTTGGAAGACGATTTGCAGCTGCTGACGCAGTTGCACCAGGTCGCGTTCCTTCGCCCCGTTAATCTGGTTACCGGCAACTTTTACGCTGCCCGAGGTGGGCTGGTCTAGGCCTGCCAAGATACGTAGCAGCGTTGATTTGCCGGATCCTGATTCCCCGACCACACCAAAGCGTTGCCCGGTGGCCACGTCAAAAGATAGGCCACGTAGTGCGTGGACCTGTGAGGGTTTTCCAAAGAGTGTGGAGCGGGCCACGGGGTAACTGCGGTGCAGATCTTTGACGCTGATCACCGGTTCGTCCTCGCTGGAGCTTGCGGGCGTCGCGTCGGTTTCGCTGCGCTCTTCGAGCACCACCACGGGCTCGGCGGAAACCATCGGCTGAGCTTCGTTGACGGTAGGCGGAACGTAGGCGGCGGCCGAGGCTACGGTGAAGAGCCTGCCCTGTTCATCGGTGGCGTTCAGATCTGAGGCGGCCAGAAGTCCCCGAGTGTAAGGATGCTGTGGGTTGGTGAAGACCTGTTCGGTACTCCCCTCCTCCACTACCTGTCCATCATTCATTACCAGGACTCGGTCACAGACGTTGGCAACCACCGAGAGGTCATGGGTGATAAAGAGCAACCCGGTTCCCATGTCGGTCACCGACTCTAAGATCAGGTCAAGGACTTGGCGTTGCACGGTGACATCCAGGGCGGTGGTCGGCTCGTCGCAGATCAGCAGTCCTGGGTTGTTTGCCAATGCCATGGCCAGCATGGCGCGTTGACGTTGCCCACCGGAAAGTTGGTGTGGGTAGGCACGTGCGGCGCGTTGTGGGTCCGGTAGTTTGACCGATTCCAGCATTTGAACGGCGCGCTCGCGCGCTGCGGAGCGGGAAGCGACTGTTTTGTGGCTGGTCATGATTTCAGCGACTTGTGGGCCCACCTTCATCAGTGGGTTCAGCGCGGTCAGTGGTTCTTGGAAGACCATAGTCATTTCTTTGCCACGGATCTTTTGCCACTGCCTGTCGCTGGCGTCCACGAGGTTTCCGTCGTGTCCTGCAAAGCTGATGGAGCCTTGGGCGCTGACGCCCTCAGGTAGTAATCCCATAAGCGCCGAAGCGGTCATTGACTTACCCGACCCGGATTCGCCGATGAGTCCCACCCGGTCGCCGGGTTGCATACTCAGGTTAAAGTTGCTGACTAGGGTCCGGGCTTTGGTGCTGATGGTGAGATTTTTGACCTCAATCAGGCCAGCGGCCTTCTGCTGTATATCCACGCTCAGCGTTCTCCGTTCAGTTTCGGGTCAAAGCGGTCGCGCAGACCGTCGCCAAGGAGCGTGAAGCCAAGCACCGCAATCGCGATGGCGGATCCCGGCCAGACGGCAAGCATTGGGAAGGTGCCAAGGAACTGCTGGGATTCTTGAAGCATGCGACCCCAGGAAGGTACCGGAGGCGGCGTACCCAACCCAAGGAAAGATAGCGCCGCTTCTGCCAGTACCGCGATGGCGAAGGACACCGAACACTGGACCACCACCATGCCGACAATATTTGGCATTACATGGCGCCGAGCAATACGCCAAGAACTCTGGCTGGAGGCTCTGGCCGCCATGATGTATTCGGTGCTCATCACCTGCAAGGTTCCACTGCGTGCCACTCGGGCAAAACCGGGGATGGAACCAATACCGATAGCGAGCATCGCGGTCAGCGTACTTGCCCCAAAGACCGCACCAAACATGATGGCCACCAAAAGGGCGGGGAAAGCTAACAGAATGTCGGCGCCGCGCATGGTGACTTCTTCGGTGATGCCCCGACGCATTCCTGCCAAGATGCCTAGCGGAGTGCCGATTAGCAGGGCAATGCCCACCGCCACCAACCCCACCATCAAGGTGATACGGGCGCCATAAAGAATTCCGGAGAAGACGTCGCGCCCGTACCTGTCGGTGCCCATCAGGTGAGCTGCGCTTGAACCTTGCAGGCGGTCCGCGGGGAAAGCTTGCACCGGGTTATACGGCGTCCAGATAAAGGAGACCAAGGCGGCAATGACCACGACTGCCACCAAGATCGCACCAATAATGAGGGTGGGTGAGAATTTACGGCGAGTTTTTGTCGCTAAAAATTGTTCCTCGGCCATTACGCGCCCTTTCGAATTCGTGGATCCAGCACGGTGTAGAGCACGTCCACGACCAGGTTGATGATCAAGGTGATCGCGACCAAAACCATCACCACTGATTGCACGGTGAGCAGATCACGGTTGCCTACCGCGTCCAATAACATCGAACCCAACCCGGGGATCACGAAGACCCGTTCAATTACCACCGCACCAATGATCAGCGCGGCTAATTGCACGCTGGTCACCGTGAGCACCGGAATTGAGGCGTTGCGTAAACCGTGTTTGATCAGCGACTCCAGTTTGCCAAGCCCCTTGGATCTGGCGGTACGTAGATAGTCTTCACTCATCACTTCCATTACCGCCGAGCGAACATAGCGGGTCAGGATTGCTCCCTGTACCGAGGCCAGAGCTAGTACCGGCAGCACCACACGGGAAGCAAAATCTGAGAAGTCTTTGCCCGGTGGAGTCCACCCGTTGGCAGGCAACCAGCCTAACCCCACGGCAAAAACCACCACCAGCAAGATTCCGGCCAAGAAGTTGGGGATGGCTACCCCTAACTGGCTGATCCCACTGACGATAATTCCGCTGGGATTACGGTGTTTCACCGCCGCATAGGTGCCAAAGGGAATAGCAATCGCCAGGGCCACAATCATGGCCAGGATGACAAGGATCAGGCTGACCTGAACCCTGTCGATAATCAGTGGACTGATGTCTTGCCTGGTGACATAGGAGGTTCCAAAGTCGCCGAAGGGTAACCCCAGGGCCCAGTCGAAGTACTGCACAACGAGTGGACGGTCCGTACCGAATTCGGCTCGTGTTTTTGCCAGGAGCTCCGGGGTGGCGTTCACACCCAACGCGATCTGAGCCGGGTCTCCCGGAATAGCGCGCATGAATAAGAACACCGCCACCGTAGCAATCACATAGGTGACAACAAATCTCACGAGGTTGATCAGTAAACGGATACCCAAAAGTGTCTCTTCCGGTCGGCTTGCTAGTGGACTACTTCCAACCGAAATTTGTCAGATCCAACGCTTCGGTCACGGAGTTCGCCGGAATGCCGGTGACATTCGCGTCGGCCACCACAATGTTGGGGAAGATGAACAGCGTATCGGCGGCTGCGTCATCCACGATGGTGCGCACCACCTTCTTCATCCCCGAGACGTAACCTGCCTCATCTGCGGCATCGGCTTGGGCGGCGATGTCCTTGATCTTTGAGTTGTCATAACCCAGGTAGTAGTCCGGGTTGTTGAACATCGCCAACACATCGCGGCTTTCCACGGCGAGCACCACCGACATTTGGTAGTCCTTCTTGGTGAAGACCTCATCAAGCCACACTGCTGGGAATTCGGCAGATTCGATTTTCGCATTGATGCCCACGTCTGCGAGCTGTGAAACTACGATTTCCGAGACTGCGGTGGCGTATGGCCGGGTGGGAACGGTGAAGGTGATGTTCAGGTTTTCCACTCCGGCATCCTTGAGCAAGGCTTTCGCCTTGGCAGGATCATGCGGGTACACGTCGTTGAGGTCTTCATAGTATGGGTCCGTGGTTGGGACCGGTCCGCCAACCTTTGTCCCGTAGCCATTCCATGCGGTGTCAATGACCGCTTGGCGATCAATCGCGTACATCACTGCCTGGCGAACGCGTTTGTCATCAAACGGCGCCTTCTTGTTGTTCATTGACAAGATGATTTCACCGTTGGAGGTTCCATCAAGCACCTGGTACTTGGGATCTGATTCAAAGCTGGAGAGTAGCTCCGGTGACTGCATGTTGTAAACGACATCCACGTCCCCGGACTGCAGGGCGTTGGTGGTGGCCACCGCGTCGGCAAAGTAGCGCAGTGTCGCGGTTTCGACCGCTGGCTTTTCACCCCAGTAGTCATCACGGGTGACAAAATCTATGGATTGACCGCGGTTCCACGCGTCGATGGCGTATGGGCCGGTGCCGATGGCCTTATTCGCGAGGTCTTCCACACCACTGGGATCAAATATCGCACCAACTAAAGTTCCCATGTCGAAGAGCCAAGCGTTACTCGGCTTCTTCAACGTGATAGCTACTTCGGTATCGCTGTTGACCTTGACGGAATCGACGATGTCCATCTTCTTTTTCAGACTGGAAACCCAGGCATCAGACTTCACGCGTTCGATACTGAACTTCACGTCATCTGCGGTGAAGACTTCACCGTTGGAGAAGGTGGCTCCCTCACGAAGTTTAAAGGTGTAGGTCTTATTGCCGTTGCTTAGTTCCCATGACTCGGCCAGTAGTGGCTGGATTTCGCCATCTTGGTCGATCTCTACGAGGCCCTCATATACGTTGGACATCAGCGCTTGGGGAATTGCTGCACCCGCTGTCGTGGTGAAGTCTAGGTTGACCGGTTCTCCGGTAAGCGCGAGGGTCACTCCGGTTTTGGCTTCAGTTCCGTCAGCGCTTCCACCTCCGGAACCAGCCGAACAGGCGGTGAGGGCTAGCGAACCAGCCATGACTACCGCGGCCAGGCGGACGTAGTTCTTTTTCGCGCTCATGAGTTCTCCATCGGGTCATCAGGTATGCCAGTGATATGACCCACACAACACTATTTATGTTGATATTTCTACTAGGTTCTCCGGTCTTACCAGTGATCGTAATATTAGTGCCCAAGGACGGGACCGCGCGAACTGTGCTCCTCTTATCCACAACTCACAGCGATCAAAGGATGGTGCTATGCGCAGTCTGTCAGTCACCAGGCCGTTCCGACACTGCCTATGAACGAGTGATCCAGTAAATTGACGAGGCGATTATTTTCAAGCAAATCGAGCCCGGTCAGCATCTACGACGCGGAAGAACCGTACTAGAAAGTCTTGCGCATGATCAGTCGCGGCATTCTGCTGGCCACCGCATCGGTGACACCGATGACCTCGAAGCCCACCGCCTCGAACATCTTGCGCGTGCCAACAAAAGCCATGGTCAGATCCATGCGCCCTTCGGGATCCACGGGGTATGCTTCGACGGCCGGGGCACCTAGTTGTTTCGCATAGTTCAATGCCCCTTCGAGCATGTGGGTGGTGACCCCCTGGCGGCGATAACCGCTTCGCACCACCACACAGATAATGCTCCACACCGGCACGTCATCCACCGCACGAATGAGCTTTGAACGCTCCAGTAAAGGAATCTGCTTCCGGGGACTAATACTGCACCAACCTACCGGTACACCGTCCTTATAGGCCACAACACCAGGTGCGATGGGTTCGGCGCTCAAAGAACGCATCGCGTCGACGCGGTTTGCCGCACCTAACTGCTCGATCTCCTTGGCGCCTAAACGGTGAGATAAACACCAACAGTGCTTTTCGCGCCCCATGGGATTAAGTACCGTCGCGAAGTCTTCGAATCGTTCCGGCGTTACCGGCAGGACTTCCCATTGCGCAGCCTCCTCAACGGGCCTCTGAATGATAGATTCCATGGCACTATCTTGCGCTTTCTTGATCTTCAGAGATAGTCCCAACAATTTCTTCGGGTTTTCCCTACCTTTCTTCTACGGATCTCTCGGTGTTATCAGCAGACCGGTCAGAATACTGTTGAGTTATGACTTCGACACCTAAGGTTTTACCGGTGAGCAAAGCTCCCCGTCCCCCGCTGAGGCTGGGTTCCACCTTGCTGCATATGGCATTGTTGGGCAGCTTCGGCTTGGTTCTCATTTCACTGCTGCTCGGGTGGCTAGGCTTGGGAATCGGCCTGACACTGGTGCTGGGCTTAGGCCTAATCTTCTTAGCCGGGTTGCTGTACACCATCTTTGGAATTTCCCGTTTAGAGGTTCTACGTATCAGCGGACTTTACGACATCGAGGTAGCTCCGCTAGTTTGGCGGGCTCGTCGCCGTGAAGGATTTGGCGAATACGTCCGTTCGCTGGGACGCAATGTCGCCAACGGACGCATGTGGGCCGCGATGGGAAGCTTCGTTTTCTCCTGCTTCGCCGGCGGTTTTATGCTCGGCGCCCTGCAGTGGACGATTCATTCCCTCATTGTCGCTTTCGCCCCACTGACCGGGGTGGACACCGTCACCGGTCCATTCTCTATCGTTACCAAAGCCTCCCAGGCTCCCTGGCTTTTGCTCGTCGCCGTCGCTGGCGCCGCAGTTGTTGTCGGGCTGGCCTTCCTACACCGAATTGTCACCATGGGAATCATCGGTTCCCTGACCAGGGAAACGGAACTCACCGAACGAGTGCGCACCACGGCGGCACAGCGTGAAGGCGCCGTACGAGCCGCCGAAGTTGAACGCACCCGGATTGAACGTGACCTGCATGATGGGGTCCAACCACGGTTGGTATCGGTGGCGATGACCTTGGGGCTGGCGCACCAGCAGATTGATAGCAATCCACAGCAGGCCAAGGAATTGGTGGCCGAAGCCCATGCCTCGACCAAGTCCGCCATTACCGAGTTACGTCAGCTCACCCGAGGAATTTATGCCTCGGTACTCGATGACCGTGGCCTGGATGCTGCGCTCTCAGCGGTGGCCGGCCGCAGTCATATCCCCGTGGAACTCGATGTGCAATTGAATGGACGCTACCCTCGGGTGACCGAAGCAGCCATGTACTTCTCCATTGCCGAGGCGTTAACCAATGCCGCCAAACATTCTAGGGCCCAGCGTTGCCTCGTGACAGTGCGACTGCGTGAAACCAACGGACAGCACAGCTTGTGGGCTCGTATCGAAGATAACGGCGTGGGTGGCGCACGCATCACCCCGGGCGGCGGGCTTGATGGGATCACCAATCGCGTCGTAGCGGCCGGTGGGACAATCAGCTTAGACAGCCCACAGGGTGGTCCAACTGCTCTGGAGGTGAACGTGCCATGCGCGTACTAATTTGTGAAGACTCGGTACTACTACGCGAAGGCCTGGTGCGTCTGCTAGTGCACTCTGGCCACGAAGTGGTCATAGACCTTCCGGAGGCCAGTGGCCTGATGGAATTCCTCGACTCGGCGTCCGAAGAACAGTTCCCGCAGATCTGCATCTTAGATGTCCGGCTCCCACCGACTTACACGGACGAGGGAATCCGCGCGGCCTTGCAAGTACGCAAGAAATATCCGGATCTGCCGGTACTGGTGCTCTCCCAATACGTGGAAGAACGTTACGCTTCGGAACTAATTTCAACCCAATCCGGAGCCATCGGTTATCTGCTCAAGGACCGCGTCGCCGATGTCAGCGAGTTCATTGCCTCGCTGGAGCAGATCGCAGCAGGCGGAACGATCCTCGATCAGGAAGTGGTGGCACAGCTGTTGACTCGCCGCAATCATGATGACCGCATGCAACGCCTGACCGACCGGGAACGCACCGTCCTAGGTGCCTTGGCCGAAGGAAAATCCAACCAAGCGATCGCCGCGCTGCTCTTTCTCTCGGAGGCCAGCGTGGAAAAATACATCACCTCAATCTTCCAGAAACTCGGCTTAGAAGCCGATGGAACGGGTAACCGGCGTGTGCTGGCAGCCCTGGCCCATATTGAAACTCTGGGCACCACTCGCACAGACAGGACAGGATCATGACCACCACCGAAACCAGCACGCTGCCACCGATGCCCCCAACTAACCGGCGCAAGGCCAAGCCCGTGAACACCATCCTGATGATCTTGGGAGCATTGGTAGTGCTCACCTTGCTGATCACTACCGCACGAAGTGCCGTGGCCTCATTGAATCGTGAACAAAGCACCCAAACCCTTGATACCGCAGGAGTGACCAGCCTAGAGATCTCCGCGAACTCCGGAAGCTTTGAGCTAGTTTATGCAGATGCCACCGAAGCTACCCTGGAAATCGATAGCGCAAACGGTTCGGATTGGAAGCTCTCGCGTCAGGGAGACAAACTTGTCGTTGACTCCCCCAATTCCTGGGGTAACTGGTGCTTCTTCGGTTGCGGCTTGTATAACAACGAAGCGACACTGATCCTCCCGAAATCTTTGAATGACGGAAGGCTCGACGCCAATTTCGATTTAGCCGCCGGCGACTTCACCGCGGTGGGTGCTTACAAGAACTTGGTCGCCGAGGTTGGTGCCGGTGAACTGGACTTGTCCGGTACCGCGCAGTCGGCGGAAATCCATCTCGGAGCGGGGAAAGCCGAAGTATCCCTTGCAGACGTGCAACACGCAGTCTTCGATATCTCTGCAGGTCATATGGCCGGCAACCTGACCGGTACCGTGCCACAGAGTATCAACGCAGAAGTCAGCGCAGGTTCGTTGGATCTAGAACTGCCAGATGGATCCTACGATGTGCGTCAGACCATGGACGCGGGAAATCTTTCGAATTTGCTGGTGACAGATCCAAAGTCGCCTCACAAGATCTCGATTGAACTCTCGGCAGGCAACGCCAAACTGAGTTCAGGCTCGGTAACCAGCAAGTAGTCAGCAGGACAAATCATAAAAACCGGCCTCGGTGAGAAGCATTTTCTGCTTCTCACCGAGGCCGGTTCTAATTTTGCTACTTAAGCTTGGTTCTTCTTCATCGCAGCCAAGCGGGCTTCGATTTCAGAGACCGCCGGAGCTTCGGCTTCAATTGCCGACGCAGTGGGGGCTTCATCCAGAACGTTCTGCTCGCCCTTCATCGCTGCCAGTCGCGCTTCAACCTCAGTTTCTTCACCCAGATCCTCTAGGGCGGCGAACTGCGAGTCTAGCGAGGAAGCGGCAAGCTCGGAAGCACCACGAACCTTAGCCTCATCCTGACGGATCTTGTCTTCGAAACGACTGATCTCGCTGGTTGGATCATTCATATCCAAGGCCTTGAGCGTTTCCATCATCTGGCCCTGAGTCTTGGCATTACGCGCACGGGCTACAAGCTCATCACGCTTGCCTACCAATTCAATGCGCTTTTTACCCATGGTGTTCAGACCATCTTTGAGCTTCGCGACAACTTCGCGCTGCGAGGCAATGCTTGGAGCTAGGTTCTTGACCTTTGTCTCCGCCGCCATCTGACGCTGGATTGCAACGGTCGCTAGCTGGTTGAACTTCTGCGCGTTGCTAGCATCCCCGGCAGCCGAGAATTCTTCGGCTTTATTCGAAGCGGCAAGGGCTTTAGCGCCCCAAGACTTCACTTCATCCATAGCCTTAGCTTGGTCGTCTTCTGCCATACGCAGGTTACCGATGGTCTGCGCTACCGCCGACTCAGCCTGGGCAATGTTGTTGGTGTAATCGCGAACCTGCTGGTCCAGCATCTTCTGTGGATCTTCGAGTGCATCCAGTGCCGCATTGGCGTTGGCTTTACCGATCCCGAACATACGGGCCCAAATTGAGCGTTTCTTGGCCATGGTGCGTCCCTTCGTTAACCGCAACTTTAACTCTATGCGACGCAGTACTGAGCGTTAAACTCAGCTTCCCTTCATGGCGCGGAAAGTTGGGGCTGCGTAGTCACCGGCAATAACCCAAGGCCCGCAGAACAGCATGCTCGGAACCACCAGAATTCTCGTACTGATCATTGGTGATCCGAAACCGTTTAGTCACGAAACCAAACTAAACGACTTCAGCTGACATCATGGAGGCTATGAGCGCTCCGTGGACAAAATATCTAGTCAGACTAGCGCCAGTAGTATTGCTCCTGACTTTGGGCTTCTTGACAGACCTTGGATTGTGGCCTCGATTTGCTATCGCTGTTGGTCTGGCGGTGTTGCTTAGTCTTATTTTCCGTCGGGGTTCCAAAGAGCAGAATGAAGCGCCCCGAAGACCAAACGATTCGCCGTAGGACCCAGCATTATTTCAGCGCAAAGCAGACAGAAAGTTTCAATCTTTAAAGTGGCGTAGGAACCTGCCCGGAGCATCCAAGAACAACCGCCAGTTACGCACCATATCCAACTCGTCATAGCTACAACGGCGTAGACCCCACTGCCCGACCTCATAAATGTCGGCGCCCGGCAACGATGCAAGAATGGGCGAGTGTGTGGAGAGTACTACCTGGGACCCGGTAGCAAGCAAGTCTGAGATATGCGAGAGCAGTGTGAGGCTGCCTTCGAAAGACAGCGCCGATTCCGCTTCGTCAAAGACCCAGAGTCCGTTAACCCCGGAACGCGAGGTGAAAAATTCAATGAATGATTCACCGTGGCTTTGCAGATTGTGCAGTCCGCGTTTCTTTTGGTCTTCGCGGTCTAGGTCTTCGAGGTACGCGAAGTGTCCATGCATCGTTTCGGCTCGAAGGAACACTCCGGCACCTGAGGCTCCAGCACCACGCACTAGTTGCAGGTGCTGCCCCAGCGCGGATTCATTGTCATATCTTTGGTGGCGGGAATTTTGTGTTCCGCCTTCTACATTCAGGCCAAAGGCCTCAGCAATCGCCTCGACCAGCGTTGACTTCCCGGCGCCATTTTGACCGACGAAGATGGTCAGCTGGGACAGGTCCAACCCGTCGTCGAGGACCTGGCGTACCGCCGGAATCGTAGCGGGCCACACGTGTCGATCCGCCGGTGATTCAAGATCCTCTTGGACCCTGCGCACCGGAAGCATTTGGAAGGGCTGGTTCATACCTTCGAGGCTACCAAGGGCTAGGTACAACAAAGCCGCCGAAGCTAGGACGCAAAATTACCCCTGGCCTCGGCGGCTTTGATTCTGTCTTACTCGCTAGCTTCCTACGCGGTCATATTTCCGGCAAAGAAGTCTGCAATTTCTTGATGTGCGGACAACGGGAAGATCCCGGCAACGTACTGATCCGGGCGGACCACCACGATGGCGCCTTCCTTGCTGATCTCACGTTCACCGAAGATATCGCGGCCATGCCCGGCAGCAAAAACCTGGTTGATGTCATGCAGGCCGAAGGGCACCTTCAGCGGCTGGAAAGCCTTAGGAACATCGTGTAGCTCTACCTCGGTGTAATCCTGCTGGTAGATGGCCTTCAGGTCAAAGACCGCATCCTCGTCTACCCCGGCAGGCGTAAACAGATTACGCGGCGAGGCAGCGTCTTGGCTCCACCACGCGGCGAAGTCAGCCATCGGCGTGCCAGCCAGTGCTGGAGCCGCTTGGTCTGCGAAAGCGTAAACGCGCCAGCGGCCATCTGCTTCATGGAAATGACCAAGGTGACGCCAACGGTTATCCGCTCGGCGAATGACCTCAGCTGATTTGAAGCGTTTACCCACCGGGAAGCCCGGGGCCAAGTCCTGGTGTTCTAGACCGGTGGTGATCGCCGACTCGGTGTACTGAGTCATGAATCCGGCAGGGAATTCCATGGTGCTCACGTAGTAGCGTTCCAGCTCGTCTGGGTCTTCCCATTCCTCGACCGGCTTGGCCATCAGCGAGGACCATTCCTTGTCAAAGTTGATCAGGTTTTGCGCGATCACCTTGCGCTCTTCGGCGTAGGTGTTCAGCAGTGCTTCCGGGGCGCGGCCTTCAAGCACGGCAGCAAGTTTCCAGCCGAGGTTAAAGCCATCTTGGATGGACACATTCATGCCCTGACCGGCCTTCGCAGAGTGGGTGTGGCAGGCATCGCCCATGATGAATGCGTGCGGGGTACGGGTGCCGCGCTCTTCATCGGACACGTCGTCGAATCCGTCGGTGATGCGGTGGGCAACCTCGTAAACGGAGAACCACGCTACGGACTTCACGTCGAAACTGTAAGGGTGCACAATCCGGTTCGCGGTGGCAATGATGTCTTCTACCGGAGTATTGCGAATCGCCCCGGCGTCCTCGGCGGTCAGCTCGCCAAGGTCTACGTAGACGCGGACCAGGTAACCACCCTCGCGTGGGATCAACAGGATGTTGCCTGCATCGTGAGACTGAATCGAGCACTTCACCTGGATATCGGGGAAGTCGGTGTTCAGCATAATGTCCATGACACCCCAAGCGTGCAGCGAGGCGTCACCGTGTAGCTTGTGGCCCAATGAGCGTCGGACCGCACTGCGGGCGCCGTCGCCGCCGACGAGGTACTTCGCTTTGACCTTGCGCTCTTGCCCGGCAAGTTCTCCTGCCACATATTTGATGCGCGCGGTGACCGGGAATTCGGCTGCCGGATCGATTTCACAGTCCAGGTACTCCACACCGTAGTCCGGGGTGATCTTGCCCGGTGCACGTTCGGCGTCGCGTAGGAAGTAGTCCAGGATTCGGGCCTGGTTGACGTAGATGTGCGGGAATTCGCTCATGCCGGTGGAGTCATCGGCGGCCCGTGAGTGGCGAATGATGTTTTCGGGGTTCTGCGGATCTGGGGTCCAGAAGCACATCTCCACGTTGCGGTAGGACTCTTCGATAACCTCGTTGGCGAAGCCGAAGGCCTGGAAAGTTTCTACCGAGCGTGCCTGGATTCCGTCAGCCTGGCCTACCTGCAAGCGGCCCGGGCGCACCTCAATGGCGCGGGCATTAATGCTGGGAAAGCGCGAAAGCTGGGCGGCGACTACCGCGGCAGCTGGGCCCGTTCCAACGATCAACACATCCATCTCATCGGGGATTTCTTCCGAGCGGTCAATGCCGTAACCGGCAGCTGGCTTCACGCGTGGATCGCCGGAAACATAGCCTTTGTGATGGATCTGCATTTTTACTCCTTAGGAATGCCACACATTAGATTGTCTCTATAGTTGCGACACTGTTGTAACTATAGATACAATGGTAGCTATCCTTGACCGCAGGGGCAAGACGCAGATCACATCATGGCGGCCATCATGCGTTTCCGTGCACGGCGAAAAGACTAAAAATGACTAAAACTACCGAAGGCGGATCCCAGACTCTGGGCCGCGGACTCAAAGCACTCACGCTCATCGGCGAATCCCCCAGCCCACTGACCGTGGCCGAACTAGCCCAAGAGTTAGGCATTCACCGTTCCATGGCATACCGCTTGGTGAAGACCTTCGAACAATATGGCTTTGTGGAGCGTACGGCCTCGGGAGATCTGGAATTGGGAGCGCGACTCGGCGCCTTAGCGCGCAATGCTTCTAAATCTTTACAGGCCGCCGCCACCCCGCACCTGGCCACGCTCTCGGACGAACTGCAGATGACCGCGTTATTAGTAGTCTTCGACGGAGAAGCTGCGGTCACATTGAGCACCGCCGAGCCGCGTCATGCAGATGCCACCGTGGCACAACGTCCAGGAACCCGGCACCCTATCGACAATGGTGCCCCAGGACGCGTGATTCGTTCCCAGCTCAACCCGGAACAGTACCCAGCTCAGGATTACGAGTTCAGTTATGACGAGGTCATCCCCGGGCTCACCTCAATCGCGGTGCCGGTCAACCTACCGCAAAATAAGCCCGGAGCAATCGCGGTGATTTACCTGTCGCAAGAGTTGGACCAGCATCATGTGGCGCTGAAACTTACCGCCGCTTCCGCGCGAATCTCCGCCAGCTTGGGTGTGCGAGCCTAAGCGTAACTGCCGGCAAGCAACTCGCTATGCGGTGCAAGCTTCGTTAGAGCAACCGGAGTCGCGCGGCAGGTATGTTTCGGTTCCTTCTACTTTTTCCCACACCACGTGGCGGTGTTGGCCGCAACGTGCACAAGACGGTGCCAAATACGTGGCCCGCTCTTCCATGGTGTATGCCCGAAAATCTCCCATTTCGACCTCCCAGTGTGTGCGGGCCGCAACGTGCTCGCCGTGGCCCCGCCAAATCGTGCTTTCACTCTACGCCGGGATTGCCCACCGGGCTAGAGGCAGCCCGAACCACCGCTCACTAGTGCGATTGAGCGCCCAACGGGATACTAAGAATTTCGTCTCGGGTTTTCTTCAACGTCTTTTCGGACGGTCGCAGATAAAAGGAAGTTTGTTGCCAACCGTCCCCACTCCATGGTTCCACCTTCGGCCTCGGTCATCGCGCGTAAGCGTGCCAGACCATGACCATTGGGCGTCTGCGAATGTACGGGGCGGACACCGTTGTTACGGACCGAAACTACCCAGTGCGGAGGCTGGCTTTCATCAGTTTCTTCCTTAATCCAGATCACCATTTGGGTGGGATCAGCATGCTTCACCGCGTTCGTGGCTGCTTCGCGAATTATTCGCATGGCCAACTGCGGGAAGCTCTCTGTCTGGCCTAAACCCGAGCTGTGGATGCTAACTTCAATGCCGGTATCGCGCAACGAAGTAGCAATCCGTTCAATGTCCTCAATGGTTGCAGTGAGTTCTTCGGGGGCTTCTCGCTGGCCCAAGGTATCGAATGTTCTACGTAATGCGGTCATCGCTCCGGTCACCGCCTGGCGAACGTGGATCAAGCTCAACGCCGTGCGTGTATCGGTAGACGAAGCATCCAACGCGGCGTTGGTATGCAAGGAAGCTACCGCTAAATTATGTGCCAACTCGTCATGCAGCTGGTAAGAAATCTTCGAACGGTGCAAGATCCGCCCTTGTTCCTTTTCCGCCTCTGTGGTCCGCTCGGCAAACTCCCGAACGCGTCGTTGATGTTCTAGTGTCACCTCTCGCGTGGTGCGCAACTGGGCATAAAGAATTACCAGCGCAGACAACGAGGCGTAGGCCAACAACTCGAAGTCAAAGAGATCTTGGAAGGACGCCCCCTGTGCTAAGCGCACCGCACTCATCACGATGAACACCGCCAGGGCTCCCAGATAAGACAGCATCCGGTGTCCAGCCAGGGTGATCACGGCGAGGAAAAACAGCAACGCTGGAAGCATCGCAATCCGGGGCATAGCTAAAAGCAGCCAAACACAGACTCCCAGTCCTGCTACCAGCCAAGAGGTGCGCGCAAATCGATGTCGCAAAACGCTGAGTACGCCGAAACCAACGGCAAATGCCCCAGCGGTCACCAGGTACGCAGCGGTCATTTCTTGTTGACCGCTAGCTGGTTCACTCACCAGAGACAGGAGCATCACGGCCAGAAATATGGCCGCTGCCCAGAGAATACTTTGAATGCGCAGGCTGCCTTTTTCTTCCACGCTTTTAGTCTATGCCCCCTGCGGCATGTTCTTCGGGATGCTAGTAGCCCAAAGCGTTCAGAGTGACTTATTAGCCCCTAAAGAACTCACGCATCAACGCGAGTTGCTACCCCGTGGTCTTCCACAAAGCGTGGCCTACCAGCCATAATCCCGGTAAAGGTTTGGAAGAGGATCAGCCCTGCAATGAGTAGTATCGGCAGAGTCCAGGAATCGGTGGTCTCATGCAATGCACCGACAAGGAATGGTCCGGGGATGGCGATCAGGTATCCAATGGATTGTCCGAAGGTAGAAAGCTTACTCACCCCGGCGGCCGTGTGCGCTTTCAAACCGATCATCGTCAGGGCTAAGGGGAAGCTCGAACCGCAGATACCAAGAAGTACCGCCCAGATAAACGCACCTTGAACCGGAGCGATTAACAATCCGGCAACGGCGACTATCCCGGCAATTCCGTTGATGATCACCAGCGGCCCCTGATGGGAAAACTTCGCCGCCAGGGCAGGCATGATGAAAGATAGTGGGACGCCCACCCCAAGAATCACGCCAAGCAGTGCTCCGGCATAGGCTGGGTCCACTCCGAAGTCGGTAAATATCTTCGGCGCCCAGCCCATCAAAATGTAGGCGACGGTTGACTGCGCACCGAAAAACAGCGCAATCCACCAGGCCGTTGAGTTTCGGCTCATTGGCCCCATTGCGGGGGCTAAGACGTGAGTCTTGGGCGCCGGCATTTGAAGCTCGGTGATCTGATTACGTAAACCGAAATACACCACTACCCAAATAAGCGTCGCGATCAATGCTGGAATGGCCCATAGCGCCAGGCCACCTCGCCACGCGCCACCAATAGCGTCATTAACCGGAACCGCAATCGCCGCAACGACGGAGGCGCCAAGTGCTACAGCGGTGGTGTACGAGCCGGTGACCAGACCAATTTTTGTGGGAAACCAGCGTTTGACGAGCACCGGCATCAGAATATTTCCCACGGCAATTCCGGCAAGTGCAAGTGCGGTGAAGATGAAAAATACCCACGTATTTGGGGCGAGCGAGCGCAGGACCAACCCGCAAAGAATTGCGAGCATTGCCCCCACCACCACTAGCTCGGGTCCACGTTTGCTGGCAAGTCGCGGGGCTAGTGGGCCAAGGATGGCAAAGCATAGGGGCGGTACGCCGGTGATGATCCCGGCGATAAACCCATTCATTGACAAGTCTTCAATGACCGGATCCAGCAATGCGCCCAGCGAGGTGACTGCTGGGCGCAAATTTACTGCCGCAAGAATCATGGCAATGAGCAGTAACGCGCTAAAGCCCCTAGGCAGTGCCGGGTGTTTGGGATCCATAAAGTCATCCTAGCCAGCAACCTGAGCGAAGCATCCTTTGATGACCACCACCTGCAAATACTACTTCTGGTGCTGTTCGTGTCCCTGTGCTGCGGAAACGATGAGGTTGCTACCTTCAAGGGCAGAGCCGGAGTCTAGTGCGCTCATCCACTGGTCCGTGGTCGATACCGCGGCCCAGTTCGAATGCAACAGTGCCATCAGAGTTTCGTGGACCTGTTGCGCACTGGCGGAACCTGCTTCGTTGGCAATGTCGATGGCGCCGGTGGCGTCGGAGAGTACCTCGACACTAAAACCTAGTGGTTCGGCAGCTGCTACCGAACCGATCACGCAGTTGTTGGTCATGAAGCCGGTGAGCGTGATTGTGTCGATATTGTCTTCACGCAACCACGCTTCCAAATTCGTTCCGGCGAAGACGCTGGCGTATACCTTGGTGAAAACTTGCGTGGCCTGATCTGCGCGCTGCGCAATTTCGGGGTGCAGCTTGAAGGTGTCCGAACCCTCGGCAAAGACCGGAGCTTGTGCAGGCATTTGGTGCTGCACGATATATACAGGGATTCCGGCCTTCTGTGCCGCATCGATCGCTTGGGCGGTGCGCTCCAGCGATTGCTCACGTGGTGGGTACTGAATTTTCAGCAGGCCTTCAAAATATTCCTGCTGTACGTCGATGACGATGAGGGCGCGGCGTGGGCTGGTCATGGTGTTCTCCTGAGATCTTTTGTGGGGCTTAGTTGGTGTTTTACAGGTAGTGCTTGGCCAGAAGCTGCAATGTACGCACTTCTGCTTCGGGATCATGGGTGCCGATCACCAAGGTGATTTCATCTACCCCGGTCTGCTCCTGAAGTTGTTCCAGCTGCGCGGCCACGGTAGCGGCCGTGCCGCTGAAGGCTCGGTTGGTGTACATCTCGATAATTGCCTGCTCATTGAGCGTGCCATCAAAAGCGGCAACCTCGGCTGGGGAAAATAGCGTGAAGGACTCGCGTTTGAACATGCGCAGCATTCCCATAGCCATGCTCATTGCCTGACGTTTGGCTTCGAGAGGATCCTCGTTAACAATCGTGGAAACACTGACCATCGAGTAAGGGGCGTCCAGTACGGCCGAGGGCACAAAGTTTTCACGGTAGATGCGCATGGCACTGTCGATGTCTGCATCACCGAATTGCAAAGCGAACGCGTAGGGTCGACCAAGTTTCGCTGCGAGTTGTGCCGAATAAGGCGAGGAACCAAGGATCCATAATTCGGGAGCCACGGTGGGTGCTTGCACCCGGTTTTCCTTGGCCTGCCATGGCCCGGGTACCGCATGGACTGTTTCGAAGTGGTGGCCAGTTGGGAAGTCGTCGTGCAGAAAACCCATCAGCTCGGTCACCAGTTGCGGAAAGTTTTCATTCGCACTGTCGCCACGTCGCAGTGCCGCGGCGGTGACGTGGTCGGTGCCAGGGGCACGTCCCAGTCCCAAATCGATACGTCCGGGAGCAAGCGCTTCAAGAGTGCCAAACTGTTCGGCAATCACTAGCGGGGCATGGTTTGGAAGCATTACGCCGCCTGCGCCCAAGCGGATCCGTTGTGTTTCTGCGGTCAGCCGGGCGAGCATCAGCGGAGGTGAAGATACCGCCAGCCCTGGCATCGCGTGGTGCTCTGACATCCAAAAACGGTGATAGCCCAGTTCATCTGCCTGACGCGCGAGATTGATCAGCGAGGTCAGGCCTTGCTGGACCGTTCTGCCTACACCGACCGTTCCGCCGGTGTGGGCGTTGAGTGCGAAGGGAGCGGAGCCAAACTTTGGTGCGGGATGCAATGAAACCTCTTTTATCACGGATATTTCTTATTTCTAGCGTGATATGAAGATAACACTTTCTCACGTCAAATATCTACTGCTAACATGAGAAGTATGAATCACGCACCTCTTCCACCCGCGCCGGGGACTGAAGCACACCTGAGTCTTGCGCTAGTAAACAGCATGATTCACCTGCCGGGCGGAAAAATTGTTGACCACCTGGATTCGCCTGAAGCAACCACCGCGTGGCTCATTGAACGAGACCTCGTTGATGGCAAGGAACAGCTCCTGTCCTACTGCCAAAGTAAACTCTGTGGGCTGCGTAGCGATCTACAGAACATCTTCCTAATGCAGGCAACAAACCAAAAAATTGACCAGCAGGTCGTGGATCGCATCAATAAGGCGCTGACCGTCGCGCCACATATTTCACTGCTACATTACTCCGCGGACGCAGGGTTTTACCGGGCAGCCGAACACCCGGTCACTTTGCTCGTTGAACACGCAATGTCGGTCATTGCCGAAGATGCAGTGACGCTCCTGACCTCCGAGGAAGCCGAGCTTTTGATCCAGTGTGAAGCAGAGCCCTGCCACAGGTTCATGCTGCGAACCCACGGACGCCGACAATGGTGTTCCACCCGTTGCGGAGACCGGGTACGTGCCGCACGCGCTTACGCGCGCAAACGTGAGAGCGCGTTAAACAGCTCAACCTAGGCACGAAGCCTAGGCTGAGAGTTGAGCGAACGTAAGTTACTACAAACTACGCGGCGGGAATTTCTTGTACTTGCGGTAATGATTCACGGCATTAAGTATCAGATAGACCCGGCGACGCGGATGTTTCTCTTCCTTGAACTTCAGCGGGTTCGAGACCTTACCCTCCTTGAGCAACGCGGCGGCTTTCCGTCCGGTGTCGCTGTCAAGGAAGCGTCGCAGCAGGTGGTGCGGCAGCACGGTGAATAGTCGCTCGGCACGCAACTGAAGAATTCCAATACCGGTATCGATCACCGCATCGGTCTGTGGGTTGGAAGAGTCAAAGTCTTCACCGAGGAATTCGGTGACATAAAAACGTGCAGGATTAATCCCGGCAGCGGTCAGATAATAATGGTTTCGCCCGAGCCTCGGGTTGATCTCAAAGAACTTCACGACGCCATCACGGTGATCATATTTTGCATCGATCATCGCGATTCCTTGCCAGCCCAATTCCTCGAGCAAGCGGGCACCGTCTACGGCCATCTGGTCATTGCGTCCGGTGACTATGGCAGCGGAGTTACCCAACACCAATGGTGCATGCTCCTCGATGACTACCTCACCATATCCGGCGAAGATCACCTTCTTTTCTTGCGTAGCAAAGTAGGTGCATAGACGCATCGCATCATCAGAACCTGGAATGTACTCCTGCAAGATGTAGCCGGAAGTGTAACCACTGGCATCGATGCGTCCCAGCAGGTCTTCTAACTGGGCCAAGTTTTCCAGCGTGTGGATCTTTTGCTTGCCGGCGAACTTTGCGGCGATCCAATCGCCGGAGCTTGACGGCTTACCAATCAGCGGGAAGGCCAGCGACTTAGCCATCGCGGACAGGTCATCGCCCGCGCGATAAACGGCGGTACGTGGGTGCGCGATCCCCATCCGTTCGGCGAGCGCGTAGAAGTTCTCCTTCAAGGCGGCAGCCTCGATGACTTCTAGTTCTGGATACGGGATCACGAAGTATTCGCTGAGCTGCGCACGATGCTTGGCAATCAGCATGATGTGGAAGTCTAAAGATCCGAAGAGCATGAGCGGGCGAACCGTTTCGCCGTTGAGTTGCTCGGCAAGGGCGATAAGTTTGGTCACTACCCGCGCTTCATCGACCATGGAGCCAATGGGGTGCAACTCGATGGCTACCGAGTGTTCAATGACTCCGTTGCCGGCCGCCGGTACTACGACCGAACGCACCTGGTACGCCTCATAAAATTCGCGCGCCAGAGTGTAGGTGCCGATGTCGCCGCCAAGGATGACGGGGACAAAAGGCTGAGAGTTCTCAATAGCCATGGGGTTTAGTTCCTACTTCGCTCGCCAGTTCATATACTTCTCAAAGGCCCAGGCAAGTGGCTTATTCAGTGCCAGATCCCATTCGCCATTGGTCTGCACAATGTCGCAACCCGTATTAGTTTTAAACTTGGTCAGCCCAGACAGGTGGTGATCTCCGTCCAGGGTTGCGCTGACGCCACCTTGGTCCAGGTACTTGCAGCCAGCTTCAATGGAGTCGGTAATCATGTGATGCATGATGGCCTTGGGAGCAAAGAGTTTGCGCTGCTCCGAGGACGAGGCGCCGTAGAGGTACCAGGCAAGATTGCTGGAGCGCAGCACGATTGCCGAGGCTAGATCTACACCCTCATGACTTGCAACGTAGAGCGTGCAGGAGCCGGGTACCGCCAGGTTGAGTACCGTGTGCATTTTTTCAAAGTAGCTCAGCGGGCGTCCGGTGAATTCTTGACGTTCAGCGGTGTGATTATACAGAGCATGGAAGCGTGCCATGTCCTTGGTTTCACCGATTTCAACCAACAGTTCACTCTTGAGCGACTTCCGCGTTTCGTTGCGGGTGGTGGAGGAATAGGAAGCCATCACTTGATCGGTATCTAGCTGGTTTCCTGCCGGATCCTGCAATGCCACCCGTGCCACGTATTCTGGCTGGCCGGCGGCAAAGTCCATACCGACGTCTTGTTTGGTGAATCCTAGATCGCTCAGTGCTTCGTTGAGCTTGCGCGCGTTCTCGTTGACCGATGCGGTTTCCAGATCGGCGAGCGAGGCGAGCTCGTCTTTACCGAACGCCTTGCGCACGGCGGCCGCACCCCAGGTGCGCACCGACAGCCCTGGCCCAACACGTAGCTGGAAGGCGCCACGGTTTTTCAGGTAGCTGGCCAGCAGTGGAAGGACGGTTCGCGCGTCATAGCTGTCGAAGTCTATGACCGGACCGTCTGGAATGTAGGCGAGGGTCTTTTTAATTACCGGCGCTTGTCGGTGCAGGATTAAGGCGACACCAACGAGGGTCTCACCATCAAACCAACCGAGAGATTCTCCTCGCCAGCCTGCCTTGACCTGTGCCCATTCGGGACGCTGAAGGAAGCTGACACCTTGCGCGGTAGCAAGGAACGCGGAGTGCTCGGTGCTGGATATTGGACGCACGCGAAGTTCATTGTGGCTCACAGGTAAAAGCCTATCGCGGTTTGCTTGCCACCCCGGGGATGATGCATGGCAAGCAAATGAGTCAAGACGTTGGGTCTTCGCGGGTTCTGTCGCGGTATCTGGTCGAACAAAGATCTCAGGCTGTGAGCAAATGGACATGCTCAGCCACATCAATGCCTACTAGCTCATGACCCAGGGACGGATTTGGTGTCATCGAGCTCACGCGTGCATTCTATACCCCAAGGGGGTATTATTGGTACATGGACTCTCAGACAAAGATTGCGGAACCAGTGGCGCCTCATGGCTACACTCCCCAAAAAGATGCCTTGCGCAAACGCCTCAACCGGATCGAGGGGCAGGTTCGCGGGGTTGCTCGCATGGTGGATGAAGACAAATACTGTATCGACATCCTCACCCAGATCTCGGCAATTAACGCTGCCCTACACAAGGTCAGCCTGCAACTGGTCGAAGACCATATCGGCCACTGCGTGGTGGGCGCCGCCGAAGAGTCGCTGAGCACCGGGGACCCAAGCATCGTTCAAGACAAAATCTCCGAAGCTACGGCTGCAATTTCCCGACTTCTGCGCTAGCCGACAGAACTTTCAATCCCCCGATAAGAATAGAGAGCAAAATATGAGCCACGCTTGTAATTGCGGTTGTTCCGATAATTCAAACTCTTCAAGCCAAGGCTTGCAGATTATTCCTCGCCCGGACAGCACGCCAGTCATTTCCCAAACTGAACTAAAAATCTCGGGAATGACCTGTGGGCACTGCGTCTCATCGGTATCCGAGGAACTGAAGGAAATCGCAAACGTGCAAGACGTTGAGATCATCCTCGACGCAAAGGGTATCTCTACTGCAATGCTGAGCACCTCGGGCACCATCGAGGAAATCGAGGAAGAAGTGCTTCGAGCAGCAGTTGAAGAAGCTGGCTACACTCTCGAATCGGTCAGCAACTAGCCCTCTGCCCTAAGGACTAGCAGCCACCGCAATTCAAACTTGTCGCAGTCTGGTCCATGATGGAGTATTAAAAAGACCGCAAGTTGCGGATCAGCGACTTCTGCTGGCCTCGCGGTCGGTACTTCCACGAAAGTAGGACAACAGATGAACGAGCAACGCGTATTCAAGGCAGTCGTAGGTAAGCAGGCCGGATGGTGGAACATTTGGGTTCCCGAACTGGACCATGTCACTTCCACACGCAAGTCCCGCAAGATTTCTGGGTACACCCGAAGCTTGATCGCAGCGGTTCTCGGAATCCCAGAATCGTCTTTCCGCGTGGAACGCGAATCAGTTTCCGCCGAAGAATTTGAACGCCGCTACACGGAGGCCGTACTAGCCACCGATAAGCAGGAAAAGAAGTAACTCACGCACTTGAGCACCTGGCGGGCATCCCTAGCCAATGAGCACCTGACGCACAGTCGCTAAACAGTCACGGTAATTAGAGTAGTAACTACCTTCCTCAAAGGTGCGAGTGATGTTCCAAGGCCCAGTTCATAATGAGCTGGGCCTTGGGTTCTAATTACCAGATTTTTCGGATTTATCCGGATCTTCCATGAATCCGCTTCACACTTCGCAGTGAGGTTCTTATCCGGTTACTAGACTTAAAGACCGCCGCAACCCGCACGCTCCGCAGTGTTTTTGAAGGCCATAACTTGAATTCTAAATAATACGAAACATTACGGGCCGCCGAAAAAATCAAGCCATCTCCCAGCTCAGGATTTTTAAACCCTGCTGTCAGCGCTACTTTCAAGCCCCAAAAGCGTTCTCCTTATCTTTAATTGTCCTGCCAACTAGTGCTTTATATAACAACAGCGAATCGTAGATCAGCTTTCTGCAAGATCCTTCGTTCCAGTGCGATGGCAAAATTACCCGGCATATCAACCGCAAACCCACAGTAAAGAATCCCTTCAGTTTGCTTCATAAACTAAAACATGGGCATACTGTGACAGCTATCACAAGTCAATTGCCGTTGACGCGTGGCGGGAGAGATCCGCCCCAGCCAAGGGCGGACGCCGTAGGAGCAATTCCTCCCCAGGAAACTCTCAGGCCCCCGTACCGCCACGATGAGGCAAATCTGGAAAGTAGTATGGGCTTTGTCCATACTCACCGACGGAGCAAACCTTGCACCCAATGACGGGTCAAGGTGAAAACTCTCAGGTCTTCAAACAGATTGGGGAGGAACAAAGAACAGTGCCGCATTGTCTGCACCCGATTCGAAAGTTCCCCCAATGGTCAACCTTCTTCGCACTCAGCCCGGGTCACAGCTCATCGAGCTGCGCCCCGCGCATCATGGCGTGCAGAATCTTGTCCTGGAGAACGAGCATTCGGTTGCAAATGTAGATCTGCCGCAACGTGGGCTATCCCTCGGGACTAGCTCATGGCACCTCTTCGAAGCACCTCACCACTCCTGGAAGGCAGCAGAATGAGCACCACCAGCTCTTCGCCCAAGCTCGAACGCGGGCTCTCAAACCGTCACATTCAGCTCATTGCAATTGGCGGTGCCATTGGTACCGGTCTATTCATGGGCTCCGGCAAGACCATCTCGGTCGCTGGCCCATCGGTCATTTTTGTTTACATGATCATCGGCTTCATGCTGTTCTTTGTCATGCGTGCCATGGGAGAACTACTGCTGTCGAACCTGAACTACAAAACCTTCGCCGATTTCGCCGGTGATCTGTTGGGGCCATGGGCTGCGTTCTTCACCGGCTGGACCTACTGGTTCTGCTGGGTGGTCACAGGTATTGCCGACGTGGTGGCGATTGCTCACTACGTTGCCTACTGGTGGGGCAACCTTCCGCTATGGATTCCGGCGCTGGCTTGTATCGCACTGCTGCTGGTGCTGAACCTGGCGACCGTGAAGGCCTTCGGCGAAACCGAGTTCTGGTTCTCCATGATCAAGATCGTCGCCATTGGTGCGCTGATTGTGGTGGGCCTGGTTATGATCATCACCAAGTTCCAGTCCAACGGCGCTACCGCTTCCTTTAGCAACCTCTGGGCCGACGGTGGCATGTTCCCCACCGGATTCATGGGCTTCGTAGCTGGTTTCCAGATTGCAGTATTCGCATTTGTGGGAATTGAGCTCGTAGGTACTACCGCGGCAGAAACCAAGGATCCAGAAAAGACCCTTCCTAAGGCGATCAACTCGATTCCGATTCGAATCCTGTTCTTCTACGTAGGTGCTTTGATCATCCTCATGGCCGTTCAGCCATGGCGTCTGTTCTCAGCAGGGGAATCACCATTCGTTGGCATGTTCGCGCTCGCTGGGTTGGCTGGTGCGGCAGGCATTATCAACTTTGTGGTGCTCACCTCGGCAACTTCCAGTGCTAACTCGGGGATCTACTCGACCTCCCGAATGCTCCGTGGCCTGTCCATGGAGGGTGATGCACCGAAGGCCTTCGAAAAGCTTTCTGGTCGCAGCGTCCCACGCAATGCGCTGATGTTCTCCTGCATGTTCCTCCTCGCCGGCGTGGTGCTGCTCTACAGTGGCGATTCGGTGATTGCGGCCTTCACGCTGGTGACTACGGTCTCCGCATTATGCTTCATGTTCGTCTGGTCGATTATCTTGATCAGCTACCTGGTGTACCGCAAGCGTCGTCCACACCTGCACGCAGCGAGCAAGTTCAAGATGCCAGGCGGAGCGTTCATGCCATACGTGGTGCTCGCATTCTTTGGCTTCATCCTGTGGGCATTGACTACCCAGTTAGATACCTTGCAAGCGCTACTGATCACTCCACTGTGGTTTGTTGGCCTAGCGGTTGGTTACAGCGTTATCCGCCGCAATCCACAGCATGCACAGCTTCGTGCACTGCACGTGAAAAAGGTCGCTGCCGAGCGTGAAGATGCCGGAGCCTTCCGGATTCACGGTCCCCGCGTGGAAGACACCATAGATTCTGAAACGCACTCGGTGTAATTAGCCGAGTTTGGCACCGCATCCCCTCGTGGGGTGCGGTGCTTTTTTATATCCGTTCAGTTGCCGGGCATCAGGAAAGCGCTACTCATTGAGCGCTGCGCGGCGATTGACCAACAGGCCGATGGCGATACTTTGCAAGGCGCCAAGCGCGGCGCCCAAGACTGTCATGGACAACCTGTCGACTAACAAACTGGACATCGGTTCGGCACTGCCCAGATGCACCATCAACAAGGCGGTCACGGTCATGAAGATCATGCCCACCGCGTAGTGTCGCAAGATCACCATTTCTATGCAGAACTGGCTGGCGACGGCCACCAGTAATATCAGCCAGATCGGTGGATCAAACATCACGATGACTCCGGTGAGCAGCACTCCCACACAGGTACCCACACAGCGTTGAATAGCGCGGGAAACCCGAGCATAGGTGTTCAATCCGATCACCGCGGCGATGGCACCCAGGCTCGCCCAGTACCAGTGATTACCACCAAAGGTATAGGCCACGGCCCCGGCGATAAATACGGCGAGCGCCATCTGCGTAGATTCCGTATAGGCGCGCGGGTTTGGATTCCAGGAAAAGCCATTGCCTAAGGTGTGTAGCAAATTGGAGCGACGCAGCGAAAGCCCCAGCATGAACAACACGCTGAAAATTACCGTGCCCACGCCAACCATCAGAACGCCAACAAAATTATCGGCGGTCGCAGGAACGCTAATGCAGGCGCCACCGGCAAAGACTGCAAAGACCGGTCCTGGTGGCAGCCAGCGGACGGCGCAGGATACAAAATTCGCGCCGAAGGCAATAGCCGCCAACACCAGTATGCGCACCACGAACGGTGACTCGATCATGGAGAAGAAGGTACCCAGCGCCATGGCTGCAATTTGCACCAGGCCACTGCTCAGCTGCTGCCAAAAACGGACCGCATCGGTATCGTAGCGACCAAAGACCGAGCAAAATGCGCCAAACGCGGCGTACATGGCCCAGTCCAGTCGGCCGGTAACGGCCAGCAGAGTCAGTGGAACTGCCACGCAGAAGGCGGCCTTTGTGGCTGGGACCAATGAGGGCCTCGCCGGGCCCACGGTAATGCTGTGTTCCCACACTGCTTTCAGGTGTTGTTTCACTGAGCAGACTCTTCTTCTTGAGCAACGACTAACTGCAAGAGTTCACGCAGTTGCTCGCGCTGTGCGACATTGAGGACTCCAAAGAGTTCCATTTCGCTGTCTCGCGCAGCATCCATGGCCTTGGCCGTGAATTTCTGACCGGCATCGGTCAGGGTGATGATGTTACGCCGCCGGTCATCGGGATCGACGCTGCGTTCCACAATGCCACGCTGCGCCAGTTCATCGAGGTAGGCCACCAAGTGGCCACGGTTCAGGTCGGTGCGTAGCGAGAGATCGTTTTGAGACATGGGCGCAAACTCTTGCAAAGCGGACACGATCATGAAGTGGTTACGGGTCAACGCTTCTGATTCCATCATCGCGGTGAGTTTGAGAGTGCCCAAGCGTCCTACGCGGGAGGCGAGGTAGCTCAGTGAGCCCCATTGAAATTTCGGAATCTGTTGCTCGTTCATCTCATCAAGATATCATTTCATATTGAAACGATTTCTTTAGGAGCGCATTTACTGTCCAAGATCACAAGCAAAAGCGGAAAATGTCGGCCTTGCCGTCATCTTCCCTCGCCCACACGGCGCTCCAAAATAGCCGCAAGAGCATCTACCCGAAACAAAGCCCTTGCGACTGACCTTTCGGTCCTATGCCCTTGACGAACTGCGATAGTTGCCGACCGCGATCACTAAGGAAGCGAGAAGTAATACTCCGGCGAGTGCCCAACCGGCTACCGTAAATTCATTGAGTTGAGGCACCCGCGGCAGATTGATCGCCGCTACCGCAAGAAAGAGGCACACCACAACTGCACTCTTCCTAGCACTGGACACCCTGTTCTGCTCGGCCATCAGTCCGCTCCTCTTGTCGAAAGCTAGCTCGTACCGCTCAAGCATCCTCCACCGGAGGAACCAGCAACGTCGGTAAAGCCTGCGATACAGATGTTGCGCATTGGATCCCCACGGTAACAGCACCTAATGTCGCACAGCGAGAAATAGTCAGCATCGCGGCCACGTGTGCGCCAGCCTCGGAAGTCAGTTCCAGGCGGTTTCGTCGAATGACCTTAGCGTCGGATTCGCGCCGAACGAAGCTCGTCGATACGCACCAGCACCACACCGAGCACAATCAATAGCCCACCAAATAATTGAACTGGTCCTGGCAGTTCGGAAAGCAGCAGCCATGCCCAGAGCACCGCAAAGAGCACTTCGGTCAGCGAAATAAATGAAGCCACTTTAGAGCCGAGAGCGCGTGCTGCCATCACCCCGGTGGTGTAGGAAAATACCGTAGCGATCAGGATGAGCCCTAGCAGCGCTACCCACCAGGGAACCTGCACCCCTGCGAAGGAGCCACTACCAAACTCAGCATGCATGGGAAGGATTCCAAACAGTCCAACAAGTCCCAAGGAGACCGCGCCAACCAGCATGCCTCCGGCCGAAAGAATAATTGGGGGCAACGCACCATCTACACGCGCGCTAACGAAGAAGTAGACGGTCAATCCCACCGCGGCGCCAAGTCCCCACAAGATGCCAATAGGATCTAATGACGAGGTTCCGCTCAGATCCAAGACGGCGACCAGCCCGGCCAGGGCCAGCAGCGTTCCACCGATAGTCGCCACCGAGGGGCGTTTTTTGTGGCGCATCCAAAGCACCACAACAATCAGTACCGGTGCCAGATATTCCAGCAGTAATGCGACACCCACATCCAGGCGTTCAACTGCCAAAAAATAGCACAGCTGACAGGCTCCCACACCGAAGAACCCAAAGAGCAATATTGACGCCCAGTTGGTGCGTAGCAGCACCCAGCGGCCACGCATGGCAAGCAGCGCAGGGATTGCGAGGATGAGCGCGGCTCCGGCCATTCGTACAGCAACAGCTGCTGCCGGGGTCCATCCGGCTTCGAACAGTCCTTTAGCGAAGGAACCCGAGAGGCCAAAAGCTGCCGAAGATGCCAGGGCAATCCAGACGCCGGTCAGCTGCCCGTGGGGCACCGACGCACTCATGCGTTCGGCTACGGGCGACACTGGCTCTGGGTGATTGGACATGGGTGGTTAAACCTTCGCTACGAATACTCCCTATGCGACATGCAGCAACGAAATATGCAGGTGGTTCAGGAGCAAAGAATTGTATGATCATGACAATACGGATACGTTTGAACTCGCGTCAATCCACGACCTTCACGGGAACTATTTATGACTTTTGCGCCAGATATTGAAGCCTCACTGCGCACTATTGTGAACTTGCTAAACACCGAAGTTTCGTTTGCTGACATGCTCTCGACGGTGGCTGATTTAGATCATTTTCTGCAGACCGAAAAATTCAACGGTCCGCACGCACAAGACCAGTCTGAGTTGCGTTCCATCCGCCAGCTGCGCTCGCAGCTCAAGGGTATTTGGACCACGGATGAAGATGACGCGGTTTATAAGGTCAATCAGATTCTGCGCAACGTTAACGCGCAACCGCAATTGATCAAAAACGAAAAATGGGGATACCACCTACACGCCACCACAAACCGCGCCCCACTCTATGACCGTATGGCAGTGGACGCGGCCATGGCGTTAGCGGAAGTCATTCGTTCCGGAGGACGAGAACGGTTGCGGATCTGTGCGTCCACCGATTGTGGAGCGGCCCTGCTTGACCTGTCACGAAACCGTTCAAAGCTCTACTGCGATACCGGAAACTGCGCTAACCGGGAACACGTACGTGCCTACCGTGCACGAAAAGCTACTCCGAGATACTAACTAGTCGCATTTTGGCTCTTTTCGCCCCTATGATGAGGTGACAACAGCAGTTCTAAATGTTGAAGTCGAAAGGCCAGATCATGCCCGGTGAAGCACACGCATCCGAAGAATATGAAGCACGCCTTGAAGCCAGCGAGGATTCACCGCTAAAGGCCGCCGGCCGGTGGACCGCAGCAATCTTCTCTGCCGCTCTGGGAGACGCCGAATTTGAGGCTCGCGGCGCCGAAGTTGTGGTGCATTCACGCACCGACGATACGGTGTTGCTCCGTATGGAGACCTCAAATCTTGAAGAAGCCGAAAGGCTCATCGTGCAGATCCGCAAGGATCTGGACGAGTTGAGCACCGTCGACTTCGTCGATGAATGGGGCCAGGGAAATACCCAGAGCGGGCGTCACGCTAAAGAAAGCTAATCTAGCTTCTAGCGCGCTACCAGCACACCATCCGCGTCGGCGTACACCATGGCTCCGGGGCGGATGGTCACGGCATCAATTTCGATGTCAAGATCGCTGAAGCCACCACCGCGCTTCACGGTTTTACGCGGGTTGCTACCCAAGGCTTTGACGCCTAAATCCATGGTGGCCATTTCAACGCGGTCGCGTACCGCGCCATTGATGATGACTCCGGCCCAGCCGTTATCCACTGCAGCTTGGGCAATCATGTCCCCCATCAGTGCAAAACGCAGTGACCCGCCACCATCAACTACTAGGACCTGTCCCTCGCCGGGGGTGTTCAACGTGGATTTGATCAACACGTTATCTTCAAAGCACTTGATGGTTTTGGCCGGGCCAAAGAAGCTTTCCCGCGCACCAAAGTTCTGAAACTGCAGGGAAATTGACTGCAGTTTGTCCTCGAATTCATCGTATAAATCCGCGGTGCTGATCGCTTCTTGCTGCATGGTTGCTCCTAGACGGTGAGGGGTCAAAACTTGTTCAACTCACAGCCTAACTTGCAGCCGAATTATTTGGTTTTTAGTGTCTCGCGGTATGTTTCTTTGGCCAGTGCGCCGAGCCGTGAATGTTTGCGTCCGTAGCCCAAATACACGATGAACCCAACAACCATCCAGATGCCGAAAACCAGCCAGGTATTTGAGCCGAGGTTAAACATTAAGAACAAGCAGGCGGCGATACCAAGCAGTGGGGTGAGCGGGTAGAAGGGCACCTTGAAGGTACGTGGCGCATCAGGCTGGGTACGGCGCAAGAAGATCACGGCGGCTCCAACTAGTGCGAAGGCGAACAAGGTGCCGATGCTCGTTGCTTCGGCCAGTTCGCCCAACGGAATCAGCGAGGCGGTAATTGCTACCGCAGTACCGACGATGAGGGTGCCGACTACCGGGGTGTGAGTTTTCGGGGAAACCTTAGCGAACGCTTTGGGCACCAACCCGTCGCGGCCCATGGTCATCAGGATCCTCGTCTGGCCGTACAAAGTGGTCAGTACTACCGAGACAATGGCAATCACCGAGGCTAGGGCAAAGATCAGCACCAGCCAGGGCTGACCGGTCACCTCGGAAACGATCATCACCAGAGCCGCTTGTGCACTTTCAAACCACTGCCAGTTACGTGCGCCTATGGCTGCTACCGCTACCAGTACATACACGGTGGTCACCAAAACCATGGAGATGATGATGGAGCGAGGCATATCGCGTTGGGGATTCTTCGCTTCTTCACCGGCAGTGGAGGCCGCGTCAAAGCCGATGAAGGAGAAGAACACCATCGAGGCTGCCGCACTCACACCGGCTGCACCCATGGGTAGCAATGGTGCGAAGTTACCGGCATCAAAGGCGGTGAAAGCAACGATGGAGAAGAACACGAGAATCGCGATTTTCACCATGACCATCACGGTGTTAGCTATTGCCGATTCGCGCGCGCCACGGGCCAATAGCAAGGTAGCTGCGACGACTGTTAGCAGTGCAGGCAAGTTGATCACGCCGCCGTCTACCGGGCCACTGGCCAAGGATGCAGGCAGATCCATTCCAAAGATTTCTAAGGTTTGATTCACATATTGGCCAGCACCTACGGCCACCGCGGCGGCAGAAACCGCGTATTCCAAGATAAGACACCAACCGCAGATCCATGCCACGCCTTCACCCATGGTGGCGTAAGAATAGGAATAACTAGACCCGGATACCGGGACCATACCAGCCATTTCGGCGTAAGAGACCGCGGAGAGCAAAGCGGTGACACCAGCCAGCACGAAGGCAATCCAGATGGCTGGTCCGGCGACCGGGACGGCGTCGCCTAAGATCACCAGGATGCCGGTGCCGAGGGTGGCGCCAACGGAGATCATGGTCAGCTGGAGTACGCCGAAGCTGCGTTTGAGCTGACCGAAACCGGCGTTATTCGCCGATTCGGCGGTCATCGACTGGATTGATTTGCGTCGAATCAACTGCTCACCCAACGAGGTGCGGGTGCTATTTGGACTTGGGTTCGCGTTGTTCACGTGTCAATCCTTGAATATTGCGTATTATCCGGTGCGGTGTACTGACCGCCGGCTAACGACAACGCGCTGGGTCCACCGAGATGGCAGACCCAGCGCGTGAGCGAAACTAATTTAGTCTTCGAACTTCTTATTTGGATTTGCTGAGGAACGGTTTACACCGGTTCCCTTGCCAAGCTCGGAATCGTTTTCTTTACCGGCCATGGTGAGCACCGAAATGATCAGCAAGCTCACGACAAAGGCTACGCCGAAGCAGACTAGTCCGATATCTAAGCGGATCGGGTTTTGCGAGCCTCCGGTAGAGGAGATCGTACCGACCACCCCAGCGACAAGACCCAGCAACAGCGAGAAGCTCAGAGGGCCCTTAATCGACTGGCTCCACGGTTGCTTCTTCTGCGAGTTGTTTCCCACCAGGAACTCCATTTCTACTTGTCCTGTTGACCTGTTAAGTTTTAGTTGTTTTCGATTTCGCTCGGCGCCGCCGCTTTGGCGTCGTGGCGATGACCGAAGGCGGCGATGAGTTCAAAGACCGCAAAGATGATAGTGCCTCCACCAATCAGACCGAACATTCCGTGGGCATCAAGGCCGGTGCCGAAGAGCAATGCGATGGCAAGTACCACCGACACCGCGGCGGTGATCAGCTGGTTACGGAATGGCGGGAACTGTGCGCGCAGCTTAGCGAAGACATAGAACTCCACTACACCGGTAACGAAGAATGCGAAGGCTGCCAGGTAAGCAACCCACATGGGGGTGGTGGCGAACAACGCCGCAATACCTGCCAGCAGCATCAGCCCAGCGCCCAGCGCGTAGGCAGCTCGGGATTTCTCCGGGGCACTTGGTACGGTGACGTACTGCCACATAAACGCGCCGGTCACCACCAACAACGCACCTGTCGCGTAGGACAGGACGCTTTGATCCGCTTGGATCCAGAAAATCGAGATGAGCGAGTAGACCAAGGCGCCGAGTCCGCGAAGAAATACGGGACGGAAGACGTCTTGAGCTTGGGCTGGGGTGGTTTTTGGTGCTGGCACACCCCCATTCTACCGGCGATAGAACAAAGAGTCAGCCGAGTCAAAGCTATGTCACATTTACCGACGCACCCGCAGGTTATTTACGCCGGCGAATCAATGACTCATTGAGCTCACCAATCGACGCGGCACCCATCAGTTGCATCGCCACTTCAACCTCCTTGGCCAGCAATTCGATAGCCCGGCTGACGCCTGCTTGGCCTCCGGACATTAGCCCGTAGAGGTAGGCGCGGCCGATGAGCACAAAGTCCGCCCCGGCGCAGAGGGCTGCGACGATATCCGAACCGGACATGATGCCCGAGTCCATGATAATTTCCATGTCCTCGCCGACTTCGGCGCGAACCTCGCTCAGTGCCTCGAAGGCGATTGGTGCACGGTCCAGCTGGCGTCCGCCGTGGTTGGAAACCACTAGTCCGTCTGCTCCGGCGGCTTTAGCCTTCGCGGCGTCTTCGGCGGTGAGGATGCCTTTGACGAAAAGTTTGCCCTTCCATAGTTCACGGATCCACTTCAGATCATCAAAGTCTAGGGACGGATCAAACATGGAGTTGATGATTGTGGGGAGATCTGCCGAGGTATTGGATAGTGAGGCGAATTTTAATGAATCCGTGGTTAGGAAGTTAAACCACCATTCGGGACGGTATGAGGCGTCAAGTACCGTCTTTATTGTCAGCTCCGGAGGAATCTTCATGCCGTTGCGGGTATCGCGATGACGTTGTCCGGCAACCGGGGTATCCACTGTCACCAGTAAGGTGTCATAGCCGGCGGCGGCCGCACGATTTACCAACCCCGCGGATTTCTCGCGGTCCTTCCAGAGGTAGAGCTGGAACCATTTGCGTGCACCTGGGGCCGCCTGCGCGATCTCTTCAATAGAGCGCGTGCCCATGGTGGAGAGGCTAAAGGGAATCCCTGCCTGTTCGGCGGCCTTCGACCCACCAATTTCACCTTCGGAGTGCATGAACCGGGTAAACCCGGTCGGAGCGATACCAAATGGCAAGGCCGATGGTGCTCCAGCGATCTGCGTGGAAAGATCCGCTTGTGCGGTGCCATGCAGAATTCGTGGCAGCAGTTCCACGTTGTCGAAAACCTGGCGAGCACGGGTCGCGGTGATTTCGCGACCGGCGGCGCCATCGACATAGTCGAAGGCCGCGGTCGGGGTGCGGCGCTTAGCAATGGAGCGCAAGTCCCAGATATCTGCCGCCTTGCTCAGCCGTGCAGCGCGGCGGTCTGCAGCTGGCAGTTTGAACTTCATCAGGTTGACTAGTTCGCTAATGTCAGGAAATTGACGCTTGAGGTTGCTCAAAATACATCCTTTGAATCTCGGAGTGTGGGGCAAAAGTTTTTAGTAGCGGATGCTGTTTTTTGCGCGGGTGCCAAGGTAGATGGCGACCGCGGAGCTCAGACAACAAAGGGCTAGGAAACTCGCGGGGAGATTGACAGAACCATTGCCTAGTTCCAATAGTGTTGCCGCAATCAGCGGAGAGAGTCCAGCGACAATGGCACCATTTAGTTCTCTGGCGATAGCGATCCCGCTAAAGCGCACGGTGACGGGGAATAGTTCGGTCAAAAACGCGCCTTGTGCTCCGGAGGTGCAGGGAATGACTAGACCATAACCCAGCGCGATGGCCAAGAATCCGTAAATAAACTGGTCCGTGGAGAGCATCAAGAAGATCGGGAAAGCTAGGAGTAAACCTGCTATGTTTCCGACTGCCAAGATACGGGCGGAACCAAACTTGTCCGCTAGCCAACCGCCCACCGGGGTGAGTAGAACCGAGACCAGCGAGCCCAAGGTCACCGCCAGCAACGCCTGGCTTCGGGCCATGCCAGAACCAACCATCAGGCTGATGGAGAAGACGGCAAGAATGTAGTTGGTGGCGTTGTGCCCGGTGATTGCAAAGAAGCCAAGTACCACTCGACGCCAGTGGGATTCGAAGACTTCGCGCAGTGGAAGTTTCTGTGCGCCCGCACGTTGTCGCGCCTGATTCATGGCGTGCGCGTACTCAGGGGTCTCTTCAAGCTTGTTGCGGATGTACAGGGCTACCAAGAAGAGTAGTGCGGAGAGAAGGAACGGGATTCGCCATGCCCAACCGAGCAGAGCCTCGTCACCGAGTAGGGATACGCCGAAGAAGCAGATCGTTGCCAGAGCAATGCCAAGTGGCGGAGTGGAAAGAATGAGCGAGGTGTACAGGCCACGCTTTTTCGGTTCCACGTATTCGGCTACCAGTGTCATCGCCCCGGTGAGTTCTGCCCCGGCACCGAAGCCTTGGATAAGTCGCAAGAACACCAGAAGTCCAATGGACCAGGCGCCCCACGTTTGCGCGGTGGGTAGTAAACCGATGCCCACGGTGGCGATACCCATCAGAATTACCGAGAGCAGCATGGCCGGGCGACGGCCAAACTTATCTCCCAGATGGCCAATGACCGCGCCACCTACTGGACGGGCAACAAAGCCGACCGCGAAGGTTGCGAAGGCGGCAATGGATGCCGCGGAGTTGCCGGCCGAGGAGAAGAACAGAGGACCAATCACTACGCTTGCCGCGGCTCCGTAGAGCGCGTAGTCGTACCATTCGATGGCGGTTCCCACCAGGGATGCGGAGATGGCGCGGCGGCGTTGCAGTCGTAGCGGGTCGCGCTCCGTCGTATTGAGTTGATTCATTGGCGTTAGCTCCTCCGCTCTGCAGCGAAATGTGGGTTCTGGTCATTGCAACGCAATGTAAGATACCTGAAATATATTTCACACAAGACTAGAGTGTTCTTTGATTCCAAGTGAACTCTTACGGCAAAAGTTACGCGCAGGATTTGGAATGGACGCGAAGAAACGAGGAGAAATGGCTAGCTCACTTTCCGAGCGCCTCACGATGGAACTACGTGAGCGGATCACCACCGGATTACTGGCCCCGGGCACCTTAGTGATTGAACCGGCGCTGGCCGAGGAATTTCAGGTGTCAAAAACTCCTGTGCGGGAATCGCTACGGCAGCTCACCAGCGAAGGATTACTGCGGCTGTTACCCAAGAAGGGTTATCTGGTGCGGGCCATCAGCGTGGAGGATATCCATGAAGTATTGGAGTTGCGCATTTTGCTAGAGCCACGCGCCGCACATCATGTCGCCCGATTCCATTCCGCGCAGACCTTGGCGGTATTACGCGGGCATCTGGCCGAACAAGAACAACTTGCCGAAGCCGACCCTATTGCCTCAATGCTCGCAGCCCGTCGCTTTCACGAAGATCTCTGCGCCGCTAACCGCAATACGCGGATCACCGGCACACTGACCAGATGTTTCGCCGAGACGGCGAGAGCACATTTTGTGTTGCCTTCAATGCAGACATATATGTCCCAATCCACGGAACTCGCAGAGCATCAAGCCATCTTGGCGGCCATTGCCGCAGCAGATGCCGAAGGTGCAGAACAAGCGATGCGCACTCATTTGCAGTCCATTCACCGGGCCATGCTCGGCGGTCAGGAAGATCGAGATGAGCTGTGGGGTTAGCCGCCACAACTATCTCATTGGCCTAGACGCATCCACGTATTCCCGCGTGCTCGCACTCCGAGAGTGAGCGCCCTTGCCAGCATGTAACCGATAGCGAAGGCCACCCAGATCCACAAAATTGCGGCCTGCGGATCTGTGGCGAAGTGCTGAACAGCCCACAGCATTGGTAGATATAGAACTAGGTTTATCACGCCAGCAATACCAAGGTATTTCGCGTCCCCGGCGCCAATAAGCACCCCGTCAAGGACAAACACCAAACCGCACAACGGTTGCGACAGCGCCAAGATCCACAACCCAATGGTGGTCAACTGGTGGATCTCGGTATTGGGAGTAAACAGCATCGGGAACACCCACGAGGTAGCGAACAGCAACAACCCGGTGAAGACACCAAAGTAGATTCCCCACCGACTCATCAAACCGGTTAGTTGGCGGACCTTCGAAGCATCCCCCGACCCCAGTTCCTTGCCTATCAAAGCCTGCGCCGCGATAGCTAACGCGTCTAGGGCGAATGCGAGGAAGGAGAAGATGGTGAAGACAAGCTGGTGCGCCGCCAATGTCATCTCTCCAGCATTGGTCGCTACCACCACCGTGAGTAGTAAAGCAGCGCGCATGGTCAGGTTGCGAAGCATCAGCCATGACCCAACTTGCCCGGTGGAAATGAATCCAACCCAGCTCGGGCGTAGCTGAATTTTGGCTGCACGGATACGTGGAATCAGCATCCATAGATACACCAGCGCCATCATCCACTGCGCAATCGAGGTGCCTAGGGCGGCGCCGGCCACCGACATATGCAGCCCATAAACCAGCGCAAAGTTCAGCACGATGTTCAGGCCGAACCCGGCGGTGGCGACAACTAAGGGGGTCTTGGTGTCCTGCATTCCACGCAATACGCCGGTGGCAGCGAGGACCAGTAACATCGCGGTGAGCCCTGGCATGGAATACAAAATATAGTCAACGGCGAATTTGAGGGTTTGACCCTCTCCACCCAAAAGTCCAACTAGCGGCCTCGCGAAAATGAATCCGGCCAGTGACAAAATCACGCCCAAGGCCACCGCAAACCACATGCCGTCGCGGCCTGCAGCCATTGCCTTTGACTGCTGTCCGGCACCAATGGCACGTGCCACCGCAGGGGTAGTGGCGTAAGCCAAAAAGATCATCAGACCCACGGCGGTATGAAGCACCGTGGTTCCCAATGCGGCGCCTGCAAGTTCGGCAACGCCCAAGTGTCCGACAATGGCGGAGTCGGCCATCAGAAATAGCGGTTCGGCAATTAACGCGCCCAAGGCTGGAATGGCCAGCACAAGAATCTGCTTGGCCAACCCTGGGGAAGACGTTGGGGATTTATCTGATTTCACGAGTCCTACTCTACGAACAGTTCCCTACGAACAGCGATTTCTGTACCAGGCCAAAACTTCACTGCATGTTAACCATGTGCTCAGCATGGCTACAAAACTTTATATACCTGAGCTGAAATACTTCGGTTATGACATCTTCGCGCGCCTCAGCGCTTCGTGAACGCTCTCCAGGTTCTTCGGTACCTGAAGTATTTATGACCTTTCTTAAACTAGGGTTCACCGCTTTTGGCGGTCCCACGGCGCACTTGGGTTTCTTCCGCGAAGAATTTGTCGTCAAAAGGAAATGGTTGAGCGAAATCGCTTATGCGGATCTGGTGGCTCTCTGTCAGTTTTTACCCGGGCCGGCATCCAGCCAGGTGGGCATGGCCTTGGGGTTACAACGTGCTGGAACATTGGGTTTGGTCGCGGCTTGGGCTGCTTTTACCCTGCCGTCCGCGGTACTGTTGGTGCTTTTCGCCATCGCAGCAAACAATCTGGATTCGTTGATTGGTAATGGCTGGATTATTGGCTTGAAGGCAGCCACCGTGGCGGTGGTGGCCCATGCAGTATTGGGCATGGCCAAAACACTGGCTCCCGATGCACCACGGGCCACACTCGCTGTCGCAGCCATGGCGTTGGTGCTCCTCTTCCCATCCCCCATCATCCAGGTTTCGGTGATCTTAGGAGCTGGACTCCTTGGTCTGCTCTGGTTACGGGGGCAAGCACCGCAGCCAGAACAAGCTGAGTTTAGCTTCGCCCGGCACTCCCCACGCAGTGCTTTGATATACCTAGCTATTTTTCTCTTATTACTCTTCGGACTCCCGGTGGCAGCGGCGTTCTTTGATCATGGCGCATTGAACTTGATTGAAATCTTTTACAGCACCGGAGCACTGGTCTTTGGCGGTGGGCACGTGGTCTTGCCGATGCTTGAAACACAGACGGTAGGCACAGGGCTCGTTGATCATGATGCTTTTCTGGCCGGCTACGCGGCAGCGCAAGCGGTTCCCGGACCATTATTCACATTCGCTGCTTACTTAGGGATGGTCTTTCAAGCCGGCCCCTCCGGAATTCTGGGTGCACCGATTGCGTTGGTGGCCATCTTTCTTCCTTCAGCCCTGCTCATTGCTGCGGCTCTTCCGTTCTGGCAGCGATTACGACATTCAAACGTCGCACGGCGGGCGCTGATGGGAGTAAACGCAGCGGTGGTGGGGCTTTTGGCAGCCGCGCTTTACTCTCCCGTGTTTGTGCAGGGTGCCTCCACGATTCCCACTTTGGTGCTGGCCGTCCTAGGATTTGTCGCTTTGCATTCGTGGAAAGTAGCGCCATGGCTACTTGTAGTTGCCAGTGCGCTCATCGGTTGGATGCTCTTCTAACCCTGTGCAGGCAGTGCGGATCAAGTTAGGCTGGGACACCCCTGCGCCCTAACTTTTGGAAGTAGAAGTATGGAACTGATCGATTGGCAGTGCTCCGCCTGTGCCGTGGAATTTGAACCTTCGGCAGAAACACCAGATTTCTGTCCCATCTGTGTTGATGAACGGCAGTTTGTTCCGGACGGCCTTCAACGCTGGACTCATCGCACCGAATTGTTGGAAGCCGGTCACCGCGTAGAATTCCGTGAGCTTGAGCCCGGTCTGACCTCATTGACCGCTTCGAACATTGGAATCGGTCAAAGTGCCTTACTGGTGCAATCCAAGGCGGGAAATCTGCTCTTTGAAGTTCCCGGAATATTGGACCAACATGCCTTCGAGGTTATCGGTGACATGGGCGGCATCCAAGCGATTGTGGCGAGTCATCCACATATGTACGGAGTGCAATCTGCCTACAGTAGCGCCTTCGGCGACGCTCCCATCTATGTCGCGGCCGCAGATCAAAACTGGGTCCAACGCAGCAGCCCTAACGTGAAGATTTGGTCAGAACCCTTTGAACCAATTGACGGAATCCGTCTTGAACAGATTGGCGGGCACTTCCCCGGAAGTACCGTTGCGCTGTGGGAAGCTGGAGCCGACGCACAAGGGGTCCTTCTAGCCGGGGATGGGGTGTTTCCGGTAGCAGATGGAAACGTCACTTTCTTGCGTAGCTATCCCAACCGCATTCCCTTATCAGGGCCAGTAGTGCAACGAATTGCCACGCAATTAGCAGCCCTGCGCTTTGAGCGTCTCTACAATAATTTCGCCACCGTGCTGCCGGAGCGTGCGGGCGAGATCGTAGCGTTCTCGGCCGCACGCTATGCGGCTTGGGCCAGCGGCAGTAACGATTCGTTGACCTGAGCTACATCAGCAGGCGAACCAGTGGTGTAGCGATCAGAATCGTCAACGCGACGCGGATGAACCAAATAATGACCATGTCGCGGAGACGCAACGGGATACTGGTGGCCAGCAAACATGGGACCAGTGCAGAGAAGAAGATAATTGCCGAGACACAAATAATGGCGACCACCATGCGCAGCTCAATTGATTCATGTCCGGCGGCCAACGTGGCAGGTAGGAACATTTCGGCAATCCCAGTGGCCGAAGCCTTGCCGACCAGCAATGGATCTTCCAGCCCAACTACCCAGGCAAAAGGCGCAAAGAGGTAGCCTACCCAGTCGAAGACTGGGGTGTATTTGGCCAGCAACAATCCCGCTAGACCCACCGAAAGGATGGAGGGAAGAATGGCCATGGCCATCTTCAGCCCGTCCCAGATATTGTCGCGCATGTTCTTCGCAAAGCTCGGCGCACGGTGCACCGCCAGTAGCGCTTCGTTCCATGCGGTCGCTGCACGCCGGCCGGTGATCTTCTTTTCGGCATGGTGTTCCACGCCTAGGTAAGTTTCATCCTTGATGCGGCTCAGTGGTGGGATGCGCACGGTGATAGCCGTGACGGCAAAGGTAACTACCAACGCCAGCCAGAAATACGTGCTCCAGTACGCCATCAAGTCCAGAGCCTTCGCCACAATCACCATAAAACTTGCGGACACCGTGGAGAACCCGGTGGCAATAATTGCCGCTTCACGTCCGGTGTAACGGCCACCTCGATACATTCTGTCGGTGATCAGCAGGCCTAACGAATAACTGCCAACAAAGGAAGCCACCGCGTCCACTGCCGAACGTCCCGGGGTACGCCACAGTGGGCGCATCACCGGCTGGCAAAAGATGCCCAAAAATTCCATCAGCCCATAACCGACCAAAAGCGCCAGGAATACGGCACCAATCGGAACGATCAGCCCCACGGGAATCACTAGTTTATTGAGCAGGAAGGGACCCATACTGTCTTCGGTCAGCCATGCCGGTCCCCCACCAAAGATTAAGACCGCACCCACCACAAGTCCCACCACATTAGCGAAGGCGAAGACCATCCGAAGTTTTGACGCTTTCCACCCGCCGGTAGCAAAAGGCATGATGGTTCCGGCGAGCAACAGAATCAGGATGTAGAAAGGTACCGCAGGGCCCAAAGCATTGCGAATGAAAGTCACAAGATGATCAAGCGGGATCGTGCTGGTGCCGTTCAAGGTAATCGGGATGAAGAACATCGCGATACCGATCAGGCTGAAGACGATAAATTTGGCGACATGTGAGGCTCTCGCGGGCCGGGTCGTCAAAGACTCCGATGTCATGGCGTACCTGCTTCTCTTTGGCGGCGGAAGCATTTCACTTCCTCGGTCAAGATCTAATAAGACCCGAAACTCGTACCATCATGTGACCCAGACCTCTCGAATTGTCCGAAATGTCAGACTTTGAATAAATATCGGCATTTAAGACACGAAAGAGGCCTAAGGTCACCCATTTGGGTAAGCCTTAGGCCTCTGGAAACGTGAAGAGAATTAGCGTTTGCGCGCTCTAACCCGCGCAATAACTTCTTCGTCAGCCTCCGGCCCCGGTTTGATACCACCGGGAACCTTGACGAAGAACACCGCACCGAGTACCCACCAGGCCGCGAAAATCAGCCATGGCTCCCAGCTCAAGGAAGCAGGCATACCCGGCATGTACAGCAAGAACAGGGCAGCAGTAAGAATGACCGAGGCATACCCGATAACTTCTCCACCGCGACCCTTGCCGGCTACACGTAGCGGACGGTCCATCGCCGGTTCCCGACGTCGCAGAATCAGGAAAGTCACCGAAACCATGAAGTAGGCAATGATGATGCTCGGTGCGCCAGAGTCAACCAGCCAACCAAGCATTTCCGCGCCGAAGAACGGTGCAAGTACCGAAATACCACCGATAAAGTACAACGCGTTGGCTGGAGTCTGATATTTCGGGTGCAGCTTTCCAAACCAGGCCGGGAGCATTCCGCCGCGCCCCATAGAGAACACCAGACGTGAAGCACCCAAGAGCAGAGAGTTCCACGAGGTCAAAATACCCGCCAAGCCGCCAGCGATAAGGATCTTAGCCATAATGTCCGAACCGAATAGCGCACCAAAGGCATCAGCCGTGGCAATATCCGCGCTAGCCAGCTGATCCGCAGGCATGGCCGAGGACGTAGTCAAAACCACCATCACATACCAAAGCGTTGCTAACACCACGGAGACTACAACCAGCTTACCGATCTGCTTGGCCGGGATATTCACCTCTTCGGCAGACTGCGGGATCACGTCGAAGCCGATGAACAAGAATGGGACAGCCACCAACACGGCAAAGAATCCGCTCATGCCGGGAGTAAAGAACGGTTCCATATTCTGCGCGGAGCCACTTGTCACCGAACCGAAGATCATTAGCAGACCAACCAGGAGCAGGAAGAGCACGGTGAAGGTTTGCACCACACCAGCCTGCTTCACCCCACGGACGTTGATCCAAGTCACCAGCACACCCGCGGCGACACCAACCAGTGCCCAGGTGAGGTTCACTTCGAAACCAGCCACTGTCCAGAGCGGAATCTTGCTCATACCAGGGAAGATGTACTCCACCGTGCGCGGGAATGCCACCGCCTCGAAAGCCACGATGGTGACATAACCGCCGATAATCCCCCACGAGCCGATAAAGGAGGGACGGGCACCTAGTGCGCGAAGAATGAAATTGTGTTCGCCACCTGCCTTCGGCATAGCCGCGGTCAGTTCGGCATAGGTCAAGCCCACGATGGCCATAATGGCGCCACCTGCAAGCATGGCGCAGATCGCGCCCATAGTGCCGGCGCTGTCTAGCCAGCCTCCGGTGAGCACGACCCAGCCGAAGCCGATCATGGCACCAAAGCCCAGGGCTAAGGCATCCCAGTTACCTAAAGTCTTGGCCAAGGTTGTTGGCGCTGCCGAGGAATCGGCAAGATCTTTACTCATGTTGTACTTCCGTGTTGATGGATCGAAAATAAGTCCATGAGCTATTGTCCGGCCTGTCACAGAGGTGCATTTCGCAGCTCACATCAACGGCGTAACACTTAACGGTAAGCGGTATCAAAAGTTCGACAAGCGGGAGTTTTAATGTCTTGGATTACTTCTTCTGTTTCAAAAAAACGGCAAAGATGACGGCGATTATTTGAAGTAACACGACACACAAGACCACCGTGGACCACCCAAAATGCATAAACGGTACACCAATGAGCCAGCCAAGTAGCGAAGACCCTACATAGTAGAAGAGATTGTAAAGGCTCGCGGCTTGAGCGCGAGTGGTCGGTGCAAGTAACGGAACCCAACCGCTGGCCACCGCATGAGCTGCGAAAAATCCTGCGGTGAAGATGATCATTCCTAAGATGATCATCATCAAGCTTGCCGACAAGGTCAGCAATAGCCCAGCCATGCTCACCACGATGCTCAGCAGCAATGTTCCTCGCCGGCCTAGTTTTGCGACCAGCCGCCCACTAGCCACCGCGGACCAGGTGCCTGAGAGATAGGCAATGAAAACCAAGGAAGCTAAGGAGGCTGGCACCAAAAACGGTGGGGCTTCGAGGCGAAATGCGAGGTAGTTATAGACCGCGACGAATCCTCCCATCAGCAAGAACCCTTGGAGATAAAGCAACGTCATTCGCCCGCGCAGGGCACGTTTGAACTTGCCGAGAATGGGACGAAGTCCGCGTTGCTCTACCGGGGTGAATCCTTGCGCCGCGGGTGCTTTAAGCAGGAAAAATAACGTGGCGCCGGCCGCCATCAGGCTCACCGAGGCAACACCCCAACGCCACCCAGCAGGTTCACCAACCCAGCTAGCGACCAGACGCCCGGCTAACCCGCCAAGGGTGGTTCCCGATATGTAGGTTCCACTGGCTAAGGCTACTGCGCGGGGGGTTAGCTCATCGGCAAGATAAGCCAGCGCACTACCCGGAACTCCGGCCAGTGCAATCCCTTCCAGAAAACGCACAACGATCAACGGTTCAAAGCCAGTCATCATGGAGCTGGTTAACCCGAGCACCACCGAGGAAATAAGCGCGATAGCGATCACTCTGCGCCGGCCAATACGGTCCGAAATAATAGCCCAAGGAGTAACGGCCAGAGCCAGTCCTAAGGTCGCGGCAGAAACCGTCAATGCGGCTTGAGATGAACTGATATTCAGGTCTTCAGCGATACTCGGCAAGAGCCCCTGTACCGAATACAGCTGGGAGAAGGTGGCCACACCACCGGCAAACAACGCCAGCAACATGCCACGGTAAGGAACCGAGTGTGGTTCGTGTCCGGTAAAACTCAAACCTAGACCCCAGTGGGAAGTAGCGGATACACCAGGTAAAGCATCAATAGCGCCATGGCGTTATTGATGAAGTGCAATAGGTAGGCGTAGGCCAACGACTTACCCGAAAGAATATAAGCCAAGGACATCAAAACGCCCAGCATTAGATAGGGCAGGATCTGGGTGATCGACGCAATTCCACCACCGTTGAGGAAATGGATTGACGCGAACACGATAGTGGAGATCAGTGCACAGACCCAGATATTGAGTTTGCGTGACAGCTTGCCAATGAGCAGATGACGGAAGAGATATTCCTCGACAAAAGGACCAAAGACCGCAGTCACTACAAACATCATCGGCAACGGAACTGCGGTGGTCATGCCCTGCAGGGCTTCTTGGTTTGCGCTGACCTGTGGCCCACCAAAAAGCGTGGTGACGATGGCGGAGAAGAAGATCGTTAGCAACCAACCACCAGGCAACATCAACCATTTGGCCCACGGGTAGTACTTCATGGTTTTGAATGACTCGAAGAAGTGCGCCCCACACTGCACCATCGCCACGATGAAGAAGGTGGTGTACAGAATCAGGTTGATCCCGAACAAAGCCTGTTCTTGCGTATCAAAGGCACTGAAATACCCGGGAATCAACCCGATCAGCGAAGCCCCACCCAACACGAAAAAGAGAATGTAGGCAACTACTGTCCACCAGTCACCACGGGACATCGCTCCGGGGTCAAAGACCCGTTGTTTGCGGCGCGGCAGGAAATACTGCTGAGAGTAAGGCGGGGGTTGCTGCATATTCCTACCCTATCTAGTCAGCTGGCCAATCTTGTATCCACCGGCTGTGAAAGCCATTAGTGGCTTATGACAAATCAGTCACTGGTACTGCAATTAACGTTCTCTGCCCACCGCATCGTCGCGGTGGGCAGAGAATTTCAGTCAAGGATTACTACACCAGCGGGGCAGACATTGGCTTGGCGAACAGCTTCGAATAGCTCAGACCCGCAATCGCTGCACCGAGTAACGGTGCAAGGATGAACAGCCAGACCTGACCCAGTGCTTCGGGACCTGCAAACCACGCAACGCCCAAGGAACGAGCCGGGTTCACCGACGTGTTGGTCACCGGAATAGCGACCAAGTGAATCAAGGTCAGTGACAGACCGATGGACAGTCCTGCAAAGCCTATGGGAGCACGCTCATCGGTAGATCCCAGAATCACAAACAGGAAGATTGCAGTCAGCACTACCTCAACAATCAACGCCGAGAGCAACGAGTAACCGTCAGGGGAACGATCCCCGTAACCGTTGGACGCAAAACCTGATTCAACCGCATTAAATCCAGATTTACCTGAGGCGATGGCGAAGAGCACTAACCCGGCAACTGATGCAGCGACGACCTGAGTGATCATGTAGGCGGGAACGGCTTTCCATTCCACACGCTTGGCAAGTGCGGCACCGAAGGTGACCGCGGGGTTGAAGTGTCCACCGGAGATATGACCAACCGTGTAGACCATGACCAGCACCGTCAGGCCGAAGGCGAGGGCCACACCGAGGAAACCGATACCCATGTTGACGGTATCGCCGTCGAGGACTTGTGCGGCGAAGATGGCTGAACCACAACCACCGAAGACAAGAACGAAAGTACCAAGGAACTCTGCGGCTAAGCGTGAGCCCATAGTGGGCGATGGTGATTGTGACATGCTTTCCCTTTCCTAGAAGCAAGGACCACAAGATAGGCACAGTCTATGCTTAGGAATGTTCAAATTGGTGGAATTTAAAAATGAATAGTTATTCTTCCTCAATTTCCTCTCCGTGTAGGCGCGACTTTGTACCTGAGGGCGACCAAGCAGCCGGGAAAACGCGCCTCACGATTCCGGATATTTTAGGGATCCCACGGTGACTCTTGCCGTCCATGTTGTCCGGGTATAGGTTGAAATATCACCCGATCCGTATCATTCCGGCGAAAGTACCCCATGTCTTTTCAGGCCTATCTGGACACCATCGAAAGCAAAACCGGTCTCACCCCGCGCCAGCTACTTGCCAAAGCAACCGAGCGTGGCTTTGACTCCGGCACCAAAGCCACACCAATTGTTGAATGGCTCAAAGACGAATACGGTTTAGGCCGTGGTCACGCCATGGCCATGGTTCACGTCATCACCAAAGGTCCACAGATTAGCGACAAGCACGTTGGCAGCGGCGGAACTCATAGCGATGCAAGCAACGAGCTATGGCTCGACGGAAAAGCAACAAATCCCCACGCTGGCTAGCTCGGCGAGCTTCACCAAACCGAACAGACCAGACTATTTTGCGGCGGCGAAGAACGGATCTTTAGCTAGCTGTTTTCCAAGTTCTGGTGCCAAGGAGCGCGCAAAGTCATGGGAGAGATGCGATTGGTCGTAGTAGGTGATCAGCGATCCCAGCACTGCGAAGCATCGGTCTGCAGAGCAGATGCTATTGGTGAGGTCTGCGTGAACGATACCTTTGGGAGCAGTCTTGCTTTCCAGTGCCTTGTGCAAATTATGCCGAATAGATAGCCCCTTCTCCCGGGTAACCGAGCAAGCCTGAGGATCTTCTGGATTTGTAGCCACACAGGTCGGCACATTCTTGTTACCTAGTCGTGGAACTTCTTGGAGCACTACAACTTTCTTGCCGCGCTGAGTCCACGACTCCCATAGGGCGGTGAACCCTTCGGTTTTTGGATCGGTGAACTCATAACCGGCAGAGGAGACCCATTGACGTTTGTTGCCCTGTGCAGCCACAATCACTGCGTCTAGACCCTTATCGTTTGCCAGCTTCGGACCCAGCGCGCGAATCGATTCGGTGCATAGCCTTTCGGCTTGCCCGCTGAGCTGCTCGGCCTGTTTGAGGGATGCCAGCGAAGGAGAACATCCCGAACGAATATGGGTTTCTAACTGCCAATGACGCTGCTTCGCCAGGACCTCAAGGGCTGGAAGCCAAGCGGTGGCGTGTGAGTCCCCTACCACGGCAATTCGAAGCTTTGGATTCTCGGTGTCTCCCAGCAGACAACTCTTATCGCCAACCTCTAAGGTGTCGGTTTCGCATCCCGGGAATAGGGGCGCCCGGACCTGCTGAGAAACTGCAACGGCTGAAGGATACGGGGCAAAATTTGATTCCACCGGCTGGCAGTTCACCGGATCAAGCAGTGTCCGAGCACCATAACAAGGATCCTCGTGGCTCATCCGTGGCAGGTTGGCGCTTTGCGCCGAGGCCGTCGTTCCAGCCCAACTCACACCACCAAGGATGAGCATTCCCACTAGTGCAAAAATGAACGAGTTCTTCACCGGTTTAAGTAGCGTTCCAAAACGCAGTGGGTTTTCAATCAATAGCTGACAAAGCCATGCCAGCAACAGAGTTAAAGCGACAATTCCGGCCTCGTGGTACCACTTAGGCTCGGTGTTCAGTACAAAGGGTGCCACGATAATCAACGGCCAGTGCCAGAGATATGCACCGTAGCTGATGTCCCCCATCCAACGTGCCGGCGGGATTGAAAGCCACGTGCCGTGTGAAAACCAGCGCCCGTATCCACGGGTGATACTTCCGGAAGCCAGGACTGCTGCGGTTCCCAAGGTTGGCACCAACGCCATAGTCCCGGGAAAGCGCGTCAGCGTAGGAATCATCACCGCTCCGACGAGCAAGGTCACGAGCCCTGCCCACCCTAGGAGCGTGCCGGCCCAACCACGGATACCGCGGTTGATGCATAGCAGAGCTACTAAACCGCCCACGGCAAACTGCCAAGCTCGCGCCGCGGTATCAAAGTAGGCGCCGGCCGGATTCGCGGCGGTGATCCACAGACCATAAATGAAACTGAATACTGCAATCAGCGCGATGGTCATCAACATGATGCGGTGCACCGAAACTGCACTGGTGCGTATTGTGCTGGGGGTTGTCTTCTTTTGCCGGAGAGCTTTGGGGATAAGCCATACGCCTACCAACAGCAGTAACGGCCAGAAGAGGTAAAACTGCTCTTCCACCGACAGTGACCAATAGTGTTGAACCGCGGTGGACATCTGTCCTGCGGCTGCGTAATCGGTAGCATCCGATACCAACGCCCAGTTCTCCACGTAAAGTCCGGCAGCGGCAAGATGTATAAACATCGTTCCGTGCTCGGTCGCGGGAATCCACACGTATACCAGCACAGCGGTCGCGAGGAGCACCGTGAATGCCAGCGGCAGAAGCCTTCGAACCCGTCGCGCCCAGAAGTTCAGGAGCGATATTTTGCCGGTGCCGTGTAGTTCACGATAAAGGTGTGCGGTGATGAGATAGCCGGAAATAACGAAGAAAATATCGACACCGATAAAGCCACCACTGAGCGCACCGGGGCGCAGATGATGAATGATGACAAGAAGTACCGCGATAGCGCGCAGACCCTGAAGTTCCGGGCGAAAACCCATAGACGAACCGCTGGACTGCCCCGCCGGATCCGATGAATCTTTGGTTTTGTTCGTTGGTTTCTGCGCGCGGGCAAGTACATTCACTCGCCTAACGTTAGTTGACTATCCCTTCATTCCTTTCATTGCTCGCCTGTGAATGCCAAGAAAATCCGGAGGTAGGTTACTGTGTCCTGCTGGCGGGCTCTGCACCTTCCACGGCATCAACCGCGCGCACAAACCCTAGATGACTGAAGGCTTGCGGAAAGTTCCCAGCCAGTCGGCCACCGGCAGAATCATATTCCTCTGCAAAAAGTCCCAAATCAGTAGCAAAAGAGGACAGCCGGTCCAATAATTTTTTGGCTTCCTCCAACCGCCCTGAGCGCGCGTATTGCTCAACCAACCAAAACGAACACATCAAGAACGAGTATTCGTTACCGGGTAGCCCGTCTTTGCCGGCTTGGGTTCGATACCTTAGCAACAGTCCGGCGTCATCTAATAGGTCTTCTTCAATGCGTTTCACGGTGCCCAGCATGCGTGGGTCTTGTGGATCAATCAGACCGGTATTAGGCAGCTGCAATAACGAGGCGTCCACTTCGTTATTGGAGTAGGCCTGGGTAAAAGAGTTCAGTTCCTTGTTATATCCGTGCTCAAAGATCTCTTGACGCAGTTGCTCGCGAAGCTTCGTCCAAGACTTGATTGGTCCTGGCAGGCCGTATTTCTCAATGGCCTTGATCCCTTGATCAAAGGCGGCAAACATCATGGCCCGACCATGGGTGAATTGATCCGCTTTACCGCGCATTTCCCAGATCCCGTGGCCCTTACGGTCCATATTCCGTTCAAGGAATCCAAGCATGTTCTGTTGTAACGCCCAGGAATACTCATCTTCCTCATGTCCGGCATCGCGTAGTTTCGCCAAGGCCAACATGACCTCACCCACCACATCTGCTTGGTACTGCCCATAGGCACCGTTACCAATTCGCACTGGTTTGGAGTCCGCATATCCGGACAGATGGTCCAATTCAAATTCGGTCAGTACACGTTCCCCGGCGATACCGTACATGATCTGTAAGTCATCGGGGTCTCCGGCAACCGCGCGCAACAGCCAGTCCCGCCAATGTAATGCACCGTCGGTAAAATCATGGTTCACCAAAGTTTCAATGGTCAACGAGGCATCACGCAACCACGTGTACCGGTAGTCCCAGTTGCGTTGGCCGCCAAAATCCTCAGGCAGCGAGGTTGTCGGAGCTGCCACCAGACCACCGGTCTCATGATCGGTTAAGGCCCTCAGCACCATCAGGGATCGCAGCGTCATGTCATCGTACCGGTCCCGCACCTGCACCTTGGAGGACCAGTCCTGCCAGTAACTGATGGTCTTTTCGAGGGCTTCTTCAGGATCTAGTGGAGACGGGGCAGGAAGATGGGACTGATGCCAGGTTAATGCCCAGGTTTGAGACTCCCCGGCATTCAGCGTGAATCGTCCTGCGAGACGATCCGAGACCGCGCCACTGTAATCATCGGGACGGTTGGGGCCCGAGTGTTCGGCGGAAGACGTCTGGTCTTCATCGGCTGGAACGTCCGGATGAAGCTGTGGTCCGGTCAGTAGTAGTGCGTCTGGTCCTGCTACGGAGAGCAATCCGGTGGTGCCCGCATCGTCGAGGCTAATTTTGCGAGTCCACGGCTTGGACCGGTTGTAGTCGAATCGGATACGCAGATCATGAGCGATCTCGACCCGTCCTTCCAAGACGCTGACCTTACGCATGACATCGGCTTGTTCCGAGCGCGGTGGTAAGAAGTCCAGCACTTGGGCGGTCCCGGTATCGGTGCCCCAGATGGTCTCCAGTACAAAGGTCCGTGGCAAATATCTGCGAGAAACAACGTGCCCACCCGGTGCCCAGAGTCGCCATCTGCCGTCGTCTTCGGTGCCGATCAACGCTGCAAAAACCGAGGGCGAATCGAAGCGCGGAAAACATAACCAGTCGATGCTTCCCTCACGCGATACCAGTGCTCCAGTGCGTAAATCGGAAAGCAACGCATAGTCTTCAAGTGGGGTGGATCTGGTACCTGCAGCCGGTGTTTCCATAGCTTCATTCAAACAGCATGTGCGGTTCATTGAAAGGGTACAGTTCCGCGAAGACAAGGAGTAGGGTGCGAATATGGACAGCATCAAAAATCTTGTCATTCTCGGCGCTACCGGAGATCTCACCTCAAGATTACTTTTGCCCGGACTGGCAACTTTGCTGACCGCGCAACCAGAGCGTCGGGTCACCGTCACTGGCGCGGACCGGCAACCCGATGAAGCGTGGGAAGAAACGATAACTACCGCGTTCGCCAGCGTTCAAGCCAGTGGCCCGGCGGTTGATTACTCGCTGAAAACCACAACCTTCACCGCCTGTGACGCCACCAGTGCCAGCGATCTACAGAAGCTGTTCGATGAGTTGGAATCTCCGGTGTGCTTGTACTTTGCGCTGCCACCACAGGTGACAATGAAGTCTTTAGAAGTACTCAACGAATTGAACCTCCCCGAAGATCTGATCTTGGCTCTTGAAAAGCCAATTGGCCACGACCTAGAATCTGCGCGAGAACTAAATCGTTTGGTTGGCAAGCTGGTCCCCGAATCACAAACTTTCAGGGTAGATCATTTCCTGAATATGCCCTCGGTACATTCGTTTACCGGCTTGCGCTTCGCCAATCGGATGCTTGAGCCGTTGCTGAACCGTGAGCATGTTGAATCCATTGAGATTAATTACGATGAAACTCTGGGTCTGGAGGGACGTGCCGGGTTTTATGATTCCAGTGGCGCGTTGCGCGACATGATCCAATCTCACCTACTGCAGGTGATGGCACTGGTGATGATGGAACCGCCTTCTCGCATCGATGCGGTGGAGCTTCCTGCGCTAACCGCGCACGTGTTGCGCTCAACCCGGCTCTGGGATGAGGACCCGGCACGATGTGTGGTGCGCGGTCGATACACTGCAGGTGAAATCGACGGTAAGAAGTTCCCCGATTACATTTCTGAACCGGGAGTAGACCCAGCAAGAAATACCGAGACCTTCGCACAGGTCACCTTGGAAGTCGATAGTTGGCGCTGGACCGGAGTTCCGGTGACGTTGCGTTCGGGTAAGGCAATCGGTGAACCCTGCAAGGAGTTGGTGATCAACTTCCGCAGGCCTGCCCACGAATATCCGCAATTCCCACACCGGGGGCGCGTTGCCGGAGACAGGTTACGGTTGTTGCTCAAGTCCGGGCAGCTTGGGTTCGAGCTGAACGTTGGTGGGCCTTTTGATGCGCGCGGAATGAACCGGGTGACCGCGCAAACCGATACCGCTGATCCGATCCTGTCCTCATACGGAAACGTTTTGCGCGGCATCCTAGATGCCGATGCCACCTTCAGTGTCCGCGGAGATGCGTCAGAGGAATGTTGGCGGCTTATTGGAGAAATTCAGCGTGGATTCGACGACGGTTCGGTACCGTTGCAGGACTACCCCGCCGGCAGCGAAGGCCCCCAGCTGCCTGAGCAATCCTAAGCAGCATTTTTACCTACTATTTTCCGTTGTATTCAAAGTGCCATGCTTCCGCGTAGGGGTTGCGTGTGCCATTTGAGCGGAATTCCTCAAGGTTTTTTCGGTGCGTCCAGTTGTACTTTTTCGAATTGGTTTTTAACCATTTGTAGTACTTGCCTTTGAACGAATAGTTGTAGGACTCAGGAACATCGATGGCCAGACCCCAGCCATGATTTGAGGTGCCTGGTTTCGCCGCAATGTAGGGGCCCAACTCGTTGTAATAGTAGTTTTGCGTGTCCAACGTTCGGTAAGCCAAGTCAATGTCGAGGTTCTTGCCAAACTTCTTCTTGAACGCTGTATTCAGCCGAGTCAGATCTTTGACCGCCGGGGCTGCGATCAGCGTTTTCTCTTTATCCCAAGGAATCGCTACCAGCATCGTTGCTGGGAGCTTTCCGTTGCGTTGTTTGAGCGCTTGCTTCCGGGTGATGCCTTTGCTGTTTGAGGTTGCGGCGGTGTTCTTACGGGTAAGCGCCGATGCTTTCATCCAGCCATCCATACCCTGGGTGCGCACAAGGTACCAGCCAGTTATCTGGCCACCGGCCTTCTCCCACTTGATGTCGCGATACACGACTGAATTTTTGGGAATGTCGCCAATGCGCAGCCTCTTGCCCGCGGCAGAGTAAAGATCGGCACCATTTGACTTGGTGAAGTACCTGTCGTTGAGCCCTGCGCGGTTGGTGGTGTAATTTCCCGTATCTTCCTGACAGCCTTTAGTGCAGGTAATGACGTACTTATTTGAGATCCAACCGGATTTTTTCTTATAGGTAACTTTGTACCAGCCATTGGGTGCCTGGGCGGTGGCCTTTGCAGCCGAATGCTTTGGAATACTTCGAACTACCGCGTGAGAGGTGCCTGCGCCTTTGCGCAGGTTGACCGTGGATTTGGTGGCCACCCACAGATTGACCTTTTTAGTCTTGGTATTTTTAGGAACAGGGGCCTTTGGCGCCGAACGTTTAGCGACAACGGTGACGTACTTGTTGGAGACCCAGCCGGTTTTGTTTTGGTATTTCACTTGATACCAACCATTGGAGGCCACTGCCGAAACTGGGACGACTTTTCCCTTTGGGATAGTTCTCAGTACCTTGTGCTTGGTACTTGTCCCGGAGCGCATATTCAGGTTCGCTGTGGTTTTGACCTTGGCAACGTTGGTCTTTGCGGCCGGTACCGCGACGCTAACGTGGGCGGTAGACGGGACCGCCTGTGCTGGGAGGGTGCTGCCCGAGATCAGAAATGTCGCCACCGCAATAGCGGTCAGGGTCTTGGACAGGAAGGACCGATGTTTCGGCGACATTTTGCTCCATCTTGGGGCGCGTTAGCGGTGACTCGTAATTCGGTCAGTAATAGCATCTGACATGTATTTCAAATGCATGAACCCGAATTGTTTCACAGTGCAGAAAGATTCGCACTACGAACGTCACCATGCACGCCTCAGTGTGTTTGAACTCCACCAATGACGAGAGCTACAACGCCCTCCGCCATATCCTGGAATTTGTCCTCGGACTGATCATCCATTTTGTGGAGAACATTCCTAAGACTCCAACCGGGAAGATTTCGAAAAAGGTTTTGCGCGATACTAAGGCCTGAGTCCTGACTGAATCAGCGCGATAGTTTTGGGGTGAACTGTTCTGCAGAGGTGGCGCGTACATAAAATGTACGCGCCACATTGGTAACTCGACTAAGTTTCCAGATCCAAAGTTATGGGTCCGGGCGGTCTATGGCTATTTGGAGATTTTCCCGGTTAACCCTGCCACGCTGCGGACGATAATCGGCCGGCAGGCCAGCCAGGCCAAAGCCGTTAAAAATACCGCAATACTGAAGAGAATTACCCCTAGCCATCCGTCATCACTCCTCGCAGCAAACATGTGGTTGAGGTTTGACCGGACTCCGGTGAGCATCACCAACAACACATGCATGAGTATAAATGAAGCGAAGAACAGCATGACCGGAAAGTGTAGTTTGCGTGCAGCTTCTATCGGCAAGATCTTGTTTGCCACTGCCCATTTTTCGTTCCAGACCGGCGACATACGCAAGCCAGTTATGGCCGCTAGCGGCGCGGCAATGAAGACCACCACAAAGTAAGCCAGCAGCTGCAGGGCGTTATAGTACAACCATCCGTTCTCCTGCGGCCATTCCAAAGATAAGTACTGGATACCGGAGCTAAACGCGTTAGGAAATACATCCCAACTTGTCGGGACTATGCGCATCCACGCACCGGTCGCGAAAAGCATCGCAATAAAAACCACACCATTTGCCAGCCACAACACGTCAAAGCACAAGTGCACCCAAATTTCCAGGCTGATCTTCTTTGCCTTGCCTTTGGTTTTGAACAGACCCGTATTATTTCTGCTCCAATATGCTTTGGGCCGGGTTGTAGTGCGGATCAACCAGCCTGAACGAATGATCAGAATCAAGAAAAAGGCGTTCAAGAAGTGCTGCCAGCCCAGCCATGCAGGAATACCTGTCGGAGCATTTTGTGGCAGGTTCGAATGTCCCGAGTAGCTGGCGATGAACTGCGTTCCCGTCGCGGTGCCGCTCCACCAGCGAGCCAGCAACACCAGAGCAGCCAAGATCACCACCAGTCCGACAACAAACTTTGTTTTTTTCAAGACCTGGTTTCCCGGGTTCTTATTCTGCGGCGTAGTTCCGTTTTTCATAGTCATCGTCATGGTAGGTTCTCCCTGCCTAACCGGCGGATACTGATCGCTTGGCTTGGATCTGTTCAGTCAGTTGCGGAAGGATCTGGAATAGATCCCCAACAATGCCAAAATCAGCAATGGAGAAAATTGGTGCGTTTTCATCTCTGTTAATCGCAACAATGCGCTTTGCTGTCTGCATACCAGCCAAGTGCTGAATGGCTCCAGATATACCGACCGCTAGATACAGCTGAGGCGAAACGCTCACGCCGGTCTGTCCAACCTGATGTGATTGCTCTACATAGCCTGCGTCGACCGCTGCTCGCGAAGCCCCTAGCCCAGCCTTAAGTGAGTCGGCCAAGTCTTCAATAAGACTGAAGTTCTCTTGGGACGCTAGACCACGACCACCGGAGACTACGATCTGTGCTCCACGCAATTCTGGACGCTCAGCACGGGACTGTGCCTGCGTGAAATCTTGCAGGCTGCAGCCAGTTTCGTTTACAGCCAACGTCTCGATGATGATTTCCGGAGCATCAATTGCCGCGGGAGGTTGGGTACCTGAGGATGCCACTGTCACCAATGCTAAGGATGAGCCAAGGGTGGATTCGGTGGTGTAGTTTCCGCCGAAGACGGAGTGGCTGGCGATCAGCTGCTCTCCGGCCAGGCGTAGCGTCTGAGCTTCAAGCAACAATCGAGCGTCAGTGCGGATTGCTAGCCGGGCCAACACTTCTCGGCCGTCAGGGGTACTGGCGCATAATACGGTCGAAGCATCAAAACGCTCTAAGGCCGCTTGCAGTGCTTCAGTGCCGCCGCCGGCAATTGTATTCGTTGCTGCCTCGGTCTGCGCAATAAAGCACACCTGTGCGCCGAGCGCTCCCAGCGCTTGCCCTAGCGGGACAGCACCATCATCTGGCCCAACTGCGGCAACCGCTACCGGCCTCCCTAAACCCCTTGCCAGTGCCAGCAGGTGTCCAGTGTTCGAAGCAGGAGTGCCGTCGGGAGAAATCTCCACGTGAATCAAGATGTCAGTCATGTGTATGTGCCTTTCAGATGAGCTGTTCGGATTCGAGGTAGGCGATAAGTCGCTGGACGGCATCGCCTTCATCTTGGATGATCTGTCCTGAGCTGCGTGGCGGACGGACAGCGGAAGAAAGCACGCGGTTGCCGGTCGCATGATCTACGGTCAGTCCAAGTGAGGCCGCGTCTTCTGCATTAATAGGTTTGCGTTTGGCAGTCATGATGCCCTTGAACTTCGGAAAACGTGCTTCTCCCACGCTCTCGGTCACGGTGAGGACCGCAGGCAACCCGACGCTGACCTGTTGATTGCCTCCGGCTACAGGACGTTGACCGGTTACTTTGCTGCCTTCGAAATCCACTGCTGCCAGTGGCCCGGCAAAGGGCAGTCCCAGCAGTTCGGCCACCATGGCCGGTACGACGCCACCGCGACCGTCGGTAGACTCACCTCCGGCGAGGATCGCGTCGGCGTCTATCTTGCGCAACGCTTCGGCTAGCGCGCGGGCGGTGCTCACCGCGTCGGATCCAGCCAGAGACTCATCTTGAATGTGCATCGCCGAGTCTGCCCCCAATGACAGCGCTTTACGCAGTGCGTCGGTTGCGGAACCAGGGCCTAGGGTCACAGCGATAATTTCGGTCTTCTTATCACCATCTTTGACTTTCAGCGCTACTTCCAGTGCACGTTCTGTAATTTCGTCAGCAATTAATTCAGCTTCGTTGCGGTCTAAATGGCCGCTTGCGGCAAGCTTGCGCGGTTCCTCGGTGTCTGGAACCTGTTTGATCAGTACTGCAATTTTCATTACTTTGACCTCTCTCAGGTAGGTAGTCTTAGACTTTCGCGTTATCCAAAGCCGGTGTGGTTGATGCTGCTCGGTTCCCGATAGCGATAGCGACACCGCGGTCAAGCACCACTTTGCCTTCACATAGGACCTGAAAGTTTGCGCCTTCAGTCGTGTTCCAGATATGTGTGGTCAAGGTCTGCCCGGGGATGACAGGAGCGGCGAAACGAGCTGAAATTGAACCCAGACCCTTTTCAGCTAGCTGGTCTACCGAGCGCAGCAACGCTTCGGCGGCCATAGCGTAGGTGCAAAGCCCATGCAGAATTGGACGTTCGAATCCGATCTTCTGGGCCATCGCCGGGTCGGAGTGCAGCGGGTTCTTATCGCCGTTCAGCCGATAGAGCAAAGCTTGGTCGGTACTGGTTGGGCTCTGGACAATCTTGTCCGCTGGCTCTTGTCGGTCCACCCAGCCCAAGGCGATCGGAGGTCGTGGACCGTAGCCGTTCTCCCCGCGAATCACCATTGAGGTAATACTGGTGGCCATTAGTTGTCCGGCCGGGTCCACCAGTTCTGTCGTCAACTCGATGATTGCGTTTTGGCCCTGGTCGTAGACCGCGCTCATAAAGTGGCGAGGTGTAGCGGTGCCTGCCGGTTGTAGTTCTTGATGCAAGGTCAGTGACTGACCTCCATGTAAAATCTGATGAAGTCTGAAGTCCCCTAAGTCTGCAAGCGAGCCTGAGCTTCCCCCCAAAACTACAGCAAAGGTCGGGAAGGCTCGTTGCTCGATGCCAGCAGAATTCTCCGTGGTGTATGCGATCCGGTCGGTAGAGTCGGGCCGGCCCACTCCAATGCTCAACGCATAGAGCAATGCTTGGTCACCGGTCCAGGTCACCGGTTCACCTTCGACGACTTTGCCGATGTTCTGGGTATAGATGGCCATTAAATGCCTTCCGTTGATTGTCGTGGGAGTGTGGGTTAGATCACCAACTACTAAATACTATAATTAGATTCTAGTTTTTGTCTATAGTTGTCTTGCCGAATATGCCAAGCGTCCTGCAATAACCCTTTAACTGCAGGAAGGTGCCCGGCGCAGTACTTGCGCAAGGCACCTATTCCATGAATTGCAGCCGCACGGCGGGCTAGGAACGTCCCTGCACCAATTTCGGCGCATTAGCTACAGAACCCGTGTTTTCCGGGTTCCACACCACCGGACGGCGGTTAAGGAAGCAGGCGACGATCAAGGACAGCGCTCCGAACACTGCCACGAATATGAAGGCGTCACCGACCCCCTGTTCGGCCACCAAGGAAGTCGCCGGATCCTGCCGACGCGCAAGCAAGAACGCACCAATCGCGGTCGCCACGGATTGCCCGATATTTCGCACCATCGTGTTTGTCCCGGTACTCTCCGAGGTATGAGATGCTGGCACAGCCTCGATAAGCACATTGGGTAGGGCCCCGAAGGTCAGGGAAACACCCACCGCGTTCACAGTCATAGCCACCAAAAACACCGGCAAGTTTCCAAGTAACAACACGATCGGAATGACCGCGCAGGTCATCAACAGCAAACCGGTTATGAACACGATTCGAGCACCAAACATTTGGGCAAGCCTGCCACCTAAAGGTGAGAAGAAGTAGCCAACCAGTGCTGTCACACAGCTGAAGGTCCCAGCGGCGGTGGCAGTGAATCCCAGACCAAAACCGAGTTCAGGTGGATATTGCAGCACCATCTGACTGGGTACCGCAAGACCCCCAATAGGACCGACGGCGGCCAGAAAAGTTGCCGTCATCACCAGCGCAATCTGCTTATTTTTGAACATCCTTAGGTTCACGATCGGGCTAGGGGTGTGCAGCTCCCACCAAATCCAAACGGCAACCGCGATGGCACCGGCAAGGATGATTCCGCCAGCTTGCACGGTGAAAAAACCAGTTTTGGAGCTGTTAGACAATCCTAGTAGTAGACCCGAGGCGCCAATGGGTAGCAACAAAGCGCCAAACAAGTCCTGTCGGTTGCGAATGTTCGGCCGTGGCTGGTCTTTGGGGATCACCAGCAACACAGCGATAGCTGCAATGGCAGCCAGCACCCCAGCAAAGAGGAAAATTCCATGCCAGGAATAAACATCAATCATCAGACCGGCAATGAGCGCCCCGCCAGCGCCAGCGATCAGCGCTGAAGCGCCAATCATGGAAACTCCTACCGGCAATTTCTTTTCCTGTAGGTGCTCACGGGCCAATCCAAAGGCCAGTCCCATGACCGCACCGGCGGTACCTTGGATGCCTCGGCCTATGATGATCATTTCTAGGCTGCCACCGATTAACGAAATGAAGGAGCCAATACCGGCCAATATGAGTACGACCAGCATGACCTTACGACGGCCATACATATCTCCCAGACGCCCACCGAGCAACGCGGCGGACGCCGAGACCAATAGGTAGATGGTGACTACCCAGGCCACGGTGCTGGCATCCTTCTGGAAATCTGCCATCAGGGTGGGCAGGGTCACGTACATCATGGACAGTTCAAAAGCCGAAACGATTTCCGCGAGCACCAATACCGCGACTACCGCGGCGAATCCCGGGACTGCGTTGCGCACTATGGGTGCTGCAGGCCTTGTCTGTGGTTCATTCATCTTAGTCCTGCCATTTCTGCGCCGTCATAGCGCACAGTGGATGCACCGGTGGCCGGTGCATCCAGGCAGTAACCCAGGCAAGGCCATACGGTGATGAATCTTGCCCGAGCGGGCGCATTAGTGGGTTGAGATGCCCACAGACTTGGTCCAGAAGAACTCTTCTAGGCCTTCAAGCCCACCTTCATTGCCAATGCCCGAATGTCCGATGCCGCCAAAAGGACGTTCTGCAGTGGCGTTAAATGCCCCGTTAACCGCCACCTCGCCGGTGACCAACTCTTCACTGAGGCGTAGCCCGCGACCTAAATCTGCGGTCCAGACATACCCCGAAAGCCCATACTGGGTGTCATTGGCCAAAGCCAGTGCTTCTGCTTCATCCTCGAAGGGAATCACTGCCAGCACGGGTCCAAAAACTTCTTCCTGCGCTAGCTGAGAGGCGGGATCTACATCGGCAAAAATCGTCGGTGGGTAGAAATATCCCTCGGCCAGTTCTCCTTCGGCCCGCTTCCCCCCGGTCACCAGCCGGGCCCCGTCGGTGTGGGCCTGAGCAACCATGGACTGGATCCGGTCGATGGCCTGCTGGCTAACCACCGGACCACACAGTGTGTAGTCGCCAGCAGGGTCACCGAGGGGGAAAGACTCGGCGATGCTCTGAACCATCCTAATGAACTGCTCATAGACCCCGCGCTGGACCAGTAATCGAGTAGGCAACGCACAGGCTTGGCCACTCATCATCCCGAAGGCCAGGAATGCAGCGTGTCCGGCTGCTTTTTCAAGATCAGCATCGTCAAAGACGATGTTGGCGGATTTTCCGCCCAGTTCTAAGATCATCGGTTTGAAGGTTTCGGCACAGCTGCGCGCAATGGCGCGTGCGGTAACTGGTCCACCGGTGAAAGTGATCTTTTTTACCAGCGGATGTTCCACCAAGGCAGCGCCTGCTTCGGCCCCACCAGTAACAATATTGATCACCCCATCAGGGATCCCTGCTTCCTGTACCAGCTGAGCAAATACTGTTGGGGTGAAGGGGGTGAGTTCGCTAGGCTTGATCACCATCGTGTTGCCAGCGGCTAGAGCTGCAGGCACTTTCATTGCCAATGACATGACAGGTGCGTTCCAAGTGATCACCGCCCCGATCACCCCATAGGGCTGTCTTAATGTGTGTCCCAAGGAACCGCCTGCGCCACCATTGCTGCTCACTCGGCCCAACGGAAGTTTATCCGCCCAGCCAGCGTAATAACGGACCCAATCCACAGCTGCGGCCACCATATTGCTGGCGGTACTCTTGGGAGCGCCGTTATCTGCACGGTTCGCTTCAGCCAACAGCGGTGCGCGTTCCTCCATCAGTTCAGCGAGCCTAAAGAGTAAGCGAGCACGTTGAGCTCCAGGAAGCCTGCGCCAAGAATCGAAAGCTTGGTGCGCGGCGAGCACCGCGGCATCGACCTGCTCAATACTAGCCATCGGTACCATGCCATTGGGTTTGCCAGTGGCCGGGTCTAGGTGTTCGAAGAGCTGCTGCCCCTCGCGGATTTGTTGCCCGTCAACCACCAGCGCCGGTGTTGGCAGTCCTACTACGGTTTCCAAACTCATACCCCACTCCTTGGCTCATAGCGCAGCATCGTGATATTTCCTTCCGGATAATCGGTAAACACCGGGGAAAGCTCCATTCCCAGATGCAGATTCTCGGGTTTGACATTAACGATCTCGGTAGAGAACTTAGGTCCTTCATCCCACTGAACAATAGCCAAAATCATTTCGCCTTCAGCCGCAAAGTGAGGGGCTGGCGGACGCGTGGCGACCGTATAGGAGTAGAGGGTTCCGTTTCCCGAGATCTCACGCCACTGCAGGTCATCGGCCAGCGTGCGCGGAGCCAACGGGCGCGGATAAAAGATGTATTCGTCAAGGGACGGAGAATACTGGATACGGACCTTACGTTCGGCCAACGCGTCCCAGAAGGGGCGGGTCAGCGGGGTCGGCACCGGCAATGGTCGAGACAGCTTGGGCAGTGCATATGTAGACATGAGAGTATTCCTTTCGAGAAACGGGTAACGCGCGGAAGCTAATCGCCTTGCAGGATCAGGGCGGTTTGTTCACTCATAATGCCGCCGTTGCCGCTGACGAAGGCACGGTTACAATCGGAGACCTGAGCAGCATTGGCGCGGCCCATAATTTGTCTGGCCCCATCAATGACATGGTGCATTCCGCCAGCGACGCCGGACTGACCGAAGGAAAGTTGTCCGCCCGCGGTGTTCATCGGGAAGTCCCCCCGGAAGGTCAGGTCATGGTTGGCCACAAAATCCATGCCCTTTCCCTTGGGCGCAAATCCGGCATCTTCGAGGCTCATCAAGACGGTAATCGAATAGCAGTCGTATATTGAGACCATGTCCACGTCTGTACGGGTAATCCCAGCCATAGAGAACGCCTGCTCTGCAGCATGAACCATCGGAGAGGTCATCAAGTCTCGGGCGTAGGTGGGAGTCTTGTAGGGCACTCGCTCACCGAAACCGGTAATCCATACCGGACGATTCTTGGACTTTTTAGCCATGTTTGCGTTGCCTACTACGACGGCTGCTCCGCCTTGGCACGGCATAACTATTTCCAGCATGTGCAACGGGTCGGCGATCATCGGAGAATTCAACACATCATTGACGGTAATCGGCTGGCCGTGGAAGACCGCTCCCGGGGTGGCGCAGGCGTTGGTCCGCTGGTCCACCGCTATCTTGGCCATGGCACGTTCGTCATAGCCGAATTCGTGCCCGTAACGTTTAGCGATCTGTCCGTACGGTCCGTTCTGTCCTAGGTTGCCAAACGGGATCTCGAACTCCGCTTGGGGGGACCCATAGGCATTGGAGGAGGCCCCGAAGTACATCTTGTCGTCCATGACGAAGGGCTTGCGCTCATCGGTTGGCACGATGTGGGTGCCAGGGAAGGTCACCAGCACCGCATCGCATAATCCCAGCTCCACCGCGGCCGCAGCACGCCAAATTCCGGCGGCCGAGCCAGCTCCACCTAAGTCCACGATTTCTGCGAAGTTCGCATCGATACCCAAGTATTCGGTGACGGTAGAAGGGACAAAGAATTCAGCTTCACCGATCATCGGGGTTACGATGCCGTTGATGTCGGTGGCGTCTAGTCCTGCGTCATCCAGGGCAGCCTTAGACAATCTGGCCCACTGTTCCAAGCTGAAGGTTGGTTCACGAGTGAGCTTGCGTTGTGGTGGAAGTTCGCAATAGCCCAGGATGGCTGCTTGACCTTTGAGTCCCATTCGGATGCTCCTTAGATTCGGGGTGGTGTGGTGATGGTTCACCGCAGTTTTTGGGTGCGGCGGTGACCAGGTAATTTCAAAGTGATGGTGCTTAGTTGGCCGGTTGATACCGGTAGTCCAGCACATCGATACCTAAGGGACCGTAGGGTTGCGTATCGCAGTGCAGCGCTTGGATCAAGTGGTGGTCGAACACCAGCGGTGGTGCGCAAGCCTGCGAAAAAACCAAGGCTTGGAGCGCCGGAGTGCTGGTACCTGTTGCTTCTAACACCAAATGCGCACCTTGCGCCCAGGAGAACACCATGGCAGAGGCCGTGGCCCCCTTGATGAACTCCAATTTTCCGCCGAGCACCGTGCACAAGGCACGGCGGGCCAACGATTCATCGCGAACAAGACCGTAGATGGCGTCGAGTCGGGCGCTAGGTAACTGTGTTTGAGCGGGGAACTGATTGCTGTTTTCCCACGGGCAGGGTACCTGGCCTGGTGAGATAATCGGGTCCTCGGAATCCAGGCTCAGGCTGGTTTCCACCAACTGGACTAAGAAACCTAGTCCAGTGTCCTTTGGATGCAAGAAGGCCTCTCGCCACCACGGATTTTCAATATTCTCCAAGATAGTGCGCACTCCAGCAGCCCGGGCCGTCTCTAAGGCGGCACGGATATCGGCCACCTTAAAGGTGATGTGATGCGCTTTGGGACGGCCTTGTGTGGTGTGAAGATAATCGGTGATGAATCCGTGACCCGCGCTACCCGGTTCCAGCAGTTCCAGACGCATGCCATCGACGAGTTCAAGCTGACTGGGGCTAAAAACTTCTTGTGTGAAGCCGGAAACCCAGCGGGCACCAAATTGTTGACTCAGGGCCGGTCCGGCACTAGTCCAGCTAGGTACAGCAAAGGCTACGTGGTCTAGTTCGTAGGCGCTCATCGGACACCGGCTACGTCATTGACATGTGCCCGAACCGTGACTACGAGGCGACGGGCTCCAAACGGTGCTTGACCAGTACAACGAACCGGTCCAGGATCCGGTAGGCTTCCTGAATGGTTTTGTCCTTGGAAATGACGCGACTGACGACGTCCATCAACAAGGCCCAAACCATAACCGTAATATCTGCGGCTTCTGCCTCGTCCAAGGCACTCATTTCTACCCGGATGGGTTCTTCCAAAATTTCGCCCAGGCGCACCATTACCGGCCCCACATCCGCGACCGAGCTGCTGCGCAACTGCAAAATCGCCTTGTAGAAGTACGGGTGCTTCTCGAACGAAGCCAAAGCCCCGCGGAGCCTGAAACTGATGCGTTCGGTGGTGCCCATCAATTCGTCGTTGGGCAGCCTCGTCTGGGAGAAGGGTGTCGCCCAGTCGAAGACCACTTCTGCGTAAAGATGGTCCTTGGAGCTGAAATAGCGGTACAGTGTGCCCAGCGCGACGTTGGCAGAAGTCGCCACGTCGCGGATCTGGATGGATTCGTAGTCGGTGACTCTTAGCATGTCCTTGGCGGCATCGATGATTCGCTGGCGCCGGACGACCTGATAGGCCGGTAACTCGCTCGTTGGCGAGATGGATTGTCCTGTCATGCCGTGCCTCGTGTTCGGTGAACTTGTGGATTTCCCACGCTACCACCTTGTTTTCACGAATTTGCAATGAGAAACGACTCATGATTGCTCCTTCCACCGCACGAGGGCGTCCAAAGCCTCGATCTGATTGCCTGCCACACGCAGTGGGTTGATCTCCAATTCTTCGAGCTGATCTCCCAACCCCAGCGCCACTTCGGTTATTTCAAAGATCCTCTGGGCCAGGTCATCTAGGTCGGTAGCCTGCGAACCGCGGAACCCGGTGAGGAGTTCAATACCCTTGAGGGATTCAAGCATTCGGCGGATTTCAACGGGGCTGACCGGTAGCAGGCGCAGGGCCGAGTCTTTGAGGATCTCCACCATCACTCCACCGAAGCCAACGGCCAGCACCTTACCCCACTGCGGGTCGGTGATGATGCCGACCAAAAGTTCATTGCCCGCAGGGCGCATGGGTGAGACCGCGACCCCTTGGATGCAGGCTTCTGGGGCAAGCCGGGCCACGGAATCCATGATGAATTCATATGCTTGCGCTACTTCCGTAGCATCTTTCAACGCGAGGCGTACGCCGCCTACCTCGGTTTTGTGTGCAATGTCTTCACTGGCAATCTTTAGCACCACGGGATACCCGATGGTTTCTGCCGTTTGAACTGCATGGGCGACGGTGGAAGTCACCTTCCCGGGCACATATGGCACGCCGTGGCTTCGCAGAAAATCTCCGGTTTCAATCTCGCTGAAATGCTCTGCCGCATCCGGCTTTTGAATTATTGCCGGTGTCTTAAGCTCCAGTTCGTCCTCCAACTGTGCGCAACGCTGTCCCCACCAGACGCTGTGACCGGCGGCTTCAATACCGCGTTCAAAGGAATCCGAGGCATGTGGCAATCCATGCTCGGCCGCGAAGTTGCGCGCGAATTCGTTAACTTCCGTTGGCAAGAAGCTCATCGCTACCACCGGCTTGCCGGCCTCTTTCAGCTGCCGGTGCAATCCAGGTTCCGTGGGTTTACCAAGATCCACCATGAACTGGTTGGTGGGCCATGAGGTGTTGAGCACAACGAAGTCAAAACTTTCATCATCGATGAATGCATCCCCGGCTTTGGTCAAAATCGAGGGGTCAACCGAGATGTAACCGGTGGTATCCATGGGGTTGTTGACCGCGGCGAATTCGGGCAAACCCTCTTCCCGCAGCCGCTGCACGGTGGATTCCAGCGGGGCTGGTAGTTCCAGCCCCGCGTCTTGAGCTTTGTCAGCAATCAGCGCGCACATGGCACCGGAGCCGGTAACCACTCCAAAGCGCGGGCCCGGTAGGGCACCATAGGATTCCAAGATGCCAGCGGTGGCGACAAGCTCTTCAATATTGGACACGCGGATCACCCCGAACTGTTTGCAGATCGCGTCGATGACATTGTCATCGCCTGCTAGCGAGCCAGTATGCGCTGCGGCGGCCATAGCTGAAGCTTCGGAGGCACCAGCCTTAAAGATGACGATGGGTTTGCCAGCTTCTCGAGCCCGGCGGGCCACGTCCAAGAACTGTTGCGTGTTGGTGATCTGTTCTAGATAGGCGGCAATGACCTTCGTGTTCGGATCATCGATGAGCAAATTCATGACATCAATGGCTGAAACCATCGCCTCGTTGCCCACCGTGACGGCATAGGAAACACCGACACCGCGACTGGCCATATAGGGCAGCAGATATATGGCTAGAGCTCCGGATTGGCTGGCAATGCCAACCGATCCGGTCACCAAAGGCAGTTGGGTCATATGCCCAAAAGCCGCCACCTTCGCATGGGCATTAATAAAACCTAGATTATTTGGTCCGAGGATCAGCTGATCGGCTGAGCGTGCGCGATCCACCAGCAACTGTTGCAGGGCCTGGCCTTCTGCACCTGCCTCACCCAATCCACTGGCCAACACGATCAAGTTGCGGATGCCTTTGGCGATGCACTGCTGTTGAATCTCTGGCAGCGAGTTGGTTCCGGTCAGCACCACTGCCAAGTCCGGGGTTTCGGGCAGGTCAGCAATGCTTGTATAGGAGGCTTGGCCGTGGCATTCTTCGCCGCGGCGGTTTACCAGATACACGGTTCCCTCAAATCCGGCTGCACCGAGATTTGAATGGGTGAAACTTGACCAAGTGTTCGTGGTGTTGGCCCCGACGATGACGATGCTGCTTGGTTCAAGCAGTTCACGCAGTCGGGAGGGTGCCAAGTTATTGCTGCTCGGCGTCGCAATGGTTAGTGCAGTCATGCCCAGAAGGTCCTTTCACGGTGCGCCACATCAGCGTGGCTTTATGTCGGGCGCGGTGGCCCGGAAGCAAATCAGGAAATACGCGTCTGCCGTCTAACCGCGCGGCAGTCCGATAATCCGTTCAGCGATTACGTTCAGCTGAATTTCAGTGGTGCCCCCGCCAATGAGTACCTGCGGTACAGCCAGCTGAGCGGTCACCGCATCGGCTGGGGCATGGGCGAAGATTGCTGACGGTCCGGCCAGTTTGAGCAATTGGCCGGCGGTCTGCCGCGACAATCGGGCATGGGCCACCTTGGCCAATGAAGACCCGGCCCCAGGCTGCAGGCCGTTGACCTGCTTGAGAGTTTCGCGCAGATTCATCGCACCGATGGCACCGCTAATCGCTGCCGAACGTCCTAACACCTCAAGCGCATTTTCCCGGCAGCCGATGTAGCTCTGCTCATTGATCAACTGACGCAATCCGTCTTCGGTGCCGATAGAGACACCGGATGAAATCTGTGTGCGTTCATTTTGCAAGGTGGTGGCGGTAATTCGCCAGCCTTGACCGGGCTCCCCCAACAAATACTCATCGGCAACGAATACATCATCGAGGAAGACCTCGTTAAACTCTGACTCCCCCGTAGCTTGGCGCAAGGGGCGAACGTCTACTCCCGCGGCGGACATATCCACTAAGAAGTAGCTCAGACCCCGATGTTTGGCCACGGTAGGGTCGGTGCGTGCTAGGCAGATTCCCCAGTGCGCCTCATGTGCACCGGATGTCCAGACTTTCTGCCCCGAAAGCTTCCAGCCGTCCTCGACCTTGATAGCGCGTGTGCTCAACCCTGCTAAGTCCGAGCCGGCACCCGGTTCGGAGAACAACTGACACCAGATCAGTTCGCCACGGAGCGTAGGTAAGGTGAACTGTTCCTTGAGGGCATCGCTGCCGAAGGCCAAAATGGTGGGCATCGCCCATTCGCCAATCACGCTAGATGGTTGAGTCAGGTTGTGCCGTGCATATTCTTGGGCAATGATGACTTGTTGTGCCGGAGTGGCACCCAGTCCGTAGGGTGCTGGCCAGTGCGGTGCGGCCAGACCGTTGTCGGCGAGGAAATTACGCCTTGATCCGCGAGTATGCCAGCGCCCGGCTTGATGTTCGTCTTCCAAAGCCAGTGCTGAATTCAAGAGTTCCGCGACCCGTCGACGGAAGCTTGCGTCCTCGTCGGCTAGCTCCACATCGATGGAGCGTTGCGCGCCGAGCGCCGCTTCACCGGCGTCGATTAGCAACTGTTCGTGTGGGGAACTGAGTGCATTCAGGCTGATAGCTCGACGCCAGTAAAGGTGTGCATCATGTTCCCAGGTGAAACCAATACCACCGAAGACGGTGATCGCTTCGGTAATTGCTTCAATGGATGGGACAATCGCCGCTTCCAGCGCGCTGGCAGCCGCAAGTCGTTGCTGTGTTTGGTCCTGAGTGACGGAAACTACCGCAGACCACGCGGCTGCCGTAGCCATTTCGGCGTTAATCAGCAGCTGCGCGCACTTGTGCTTGATAGCTTGAAAGGATCCGATGGGCGTGGAGAACTGCTCGCGGATTTTGGCGTAGTCGCTAGACGCTACGCTTGCCCAACGCATGATTCCAGCGGCCTCAGAACCACAAAATCCTGTATGCAATGCATTAATCTGACTCGCGGTGACGCCAGTGAGCACCGCAGTCTCACCGATCACAACGTTTTCAAAGACCACGGTCGAGGCGTCCCTGCCTAAATCGGCGCCGACTGCTGGTACCCGCGAGAGGCCGGCAGTAGCGGATTCGACTATGGCATAGTGAACGGTGCTCGCTAAATCAAAGCCGACCACTAGGTACTTGGCGGCTATAGCCGAGAGTGCTGGCACCGCTCCGGTGATCGCCCAGCCATCAGAAATTTTTAGTGCCGAAAGATTCGCGGAGGCAAGGATCAAACTGCCGGTGGCTCCGGCTGCGAAGTCTTCAAGTACCGTGGTGTGCGCCTCGCGGTTCTCGGCCAGGTTCACCGCCGCGCTGGCGAGCACGGTGGACAAAAATGGGCCGCTTACATGACGGTGCCCGAACTCTTCAAGCACGATGGCGGTTTCAACCAGCGTTCCGCCTTGTCCACCGAGTTCTTCGCTCAGGTGCAAGGCGTGCAACCCGTTATCTAGTAGCTCATCCCAGTAACTCGGAAGTTGTCCGGCGGCGAGGGACTCCTGCTCCTGGCGGGTAGCGAGCAAATCAACGGCGCTACGAGTGAAATCAGCTACTGCAGCTGCGAGGTCAACTTGCTCTTCAGTCAGCGATAGGGCCATGCCTGGTGCTCCATTTCCGGGAACGTCCCGCCAACACGCTCTGCATCTGACGAGATGAATAAAATGATTAACTGAAACTAGACTCTAGTTTAAGTTTGTGATGTAGGCAACAGTTTTTCCGAATAAATCACTTCAACTTTTTTCCGTATTTTTGCTCCCGCTCAGCGCAGTACTCATCAACAGGCGAAAGCCGGACACCTCACAGGTGCCCGGCTTTCACTTCACGATGTTGTTCTTGTTTTATTCCGCGCTACCGCGAGGCCCTACCCACATGCCATGGGCCTTAGCCACAACCCGTCCACCCGCGCTGATTTGCCCTACCATCCAAACTTTTCGACCATCAAACCGGTCAATCGTCCCAGTGATTTCTAGCTCTTGAAACAATGGAACCGCTAAGTCATAGTCCACGGTGAGAGTTCTGGTGAACACCCATTGCCCCGAAGTGCCAGCTGCATATCCCATGACATGATCCAGTAACGTCGCGACATACCCGCCATGCACCCGCCCCGGCGGTCCTTGATAGGCCAACCCCATGGTCACCCGAGCTTTAGCGCCGTGCTGACCGTCAGGAACAACTTCCAGTGGCGGTGAAAGCGGGTTACACAACCCCGTCACCGGCGAACGGTCCAAATACTCGGCACTACGCATCGAGTCTTTCGATTCAACAATCGGCGGGTCCACTAGCTGCCGGTCGGCCAATAGCTGTGCCACATTAGCCAACTTTTCAGCCACCTCACTCACCATCGGATCATGTGGATCCACGCGAACTAACGCATCGATGATCCGACGAGTATGCTCAGCAGCCTCCAAAAGGCCCAGCCTTCGGTCATCGTTTTCTCGGTGGCTTTCTTGCGCTGGTTGCCACGTAAAGGACTTAGTCATTGCCTAAGATCAATGCACTGGTAGGGACGCCCGTTCCTGCGGTGACCAGCACGTTGCGGGCGTTTGCCACCTGGTTAACTGCGGTACCACGAATCTGTCGAACGCCCTCGGCAATGCCATTCATTCCATGAATATAGGCTTCGCCCAGCTGACCACCGTTGGTGTTGATCGGTAGGCGACCACCGAGTTCTATGGCTCCATTCTTAATGAAGTCTTTTGCCTCGCCACGACCGCAGAAACCAAACTCTTCTAGTTGTGCCAGCACGAACGGAGTGAAGTGGTCATAGAGCACCGCGGTATCGATGTCTTGCGGAGCCAACCCGGTATCCCGCCAGAGCTGATTTGCGACGTTACCCATTTCTGGCAGTGCACGGTTACCATCAGCACGGTAGTAGCTCGTCATGGAGTGCTGGTCATAGCTGGTGCCCTGGGCGGCGGACTTAATGGTTACCGCCTTACCCTTTAGATCCTTGGCGCGTTCTACGCTGGTGACAACAAACGCCTGACCGCCATCTGATTCTTGACAGCAGTCCAAAAGGTGCAAGGGATCGGCGATGAAGCGTGAAGCCTGGTGTTCTTCGAGGGTTATGGGCTTTTCATAGAACCACGCCTTCGGGTTGGTGGCGGCGTGTTTACGGTCGGCCACCGCTACCCTGCCAAAGTCTTCGCTGGTTGCCCCATACAAGTGCATATAGCGACGTGCGAACATGCCAACCCAGGATGCTGGCGTCATCAATCCCGAGGGCAGATACCAGGAGTAGTTGGCTGCCCGGGCGTCCGGAGCCATACCGTTAGTGCTCATCGCCGCACCAAACCTGGCACCAGAGCGCTCATTGAAGGCGCGGTAGCAGACTACGGTCTTGGCCACACCGGTGGCCACGGCCATCGCTGCGTGCAGCAAGGTGCCGGCTGCCGCGCCTCCCCCGTAATCAACATGGCTGAAGAAATTCAGCTCCTTACAGCCGAGGCCACGGGCCACATCAATAGCCGGATTAGTGTCCATGGAATAGGTAACCATTCCATCAACTTCATGCGGATCCACACCTGCGTCAAGACAAGCGGCGAGCGCTGCTTCTTGGGCGAGCTGCAGTTCAGACCGTCCGGAATTTTTGGAGAACTCAGTGGCGCCGATACCAACAATTGCGGCTTTATTAGCAAGGTTGCTCATCGCGTTTCCTCCTGAGATTCAAAGGTCAGTTCTACGGTTCCGGTGACATGCGGACCAAGCGAGTTAGTCCCGTTGATCGCCAGGACAATACGTTCGCCTTGGACAGCCTGCACCGTGCCAGTAAACGTCATCTCATCACCGGGATAGTTCGGTGCACCAAGACGGATATTAATCTTTTTAATCCGCCCCAGCGGGCCAGAGAATTCACTGACGTACCTGTTGACAAGGCAGTTTGTGGTCAGGATATTCATGAAGATATCTGGGGTTCCGGCAGCTTGAGCCACCGACTTGTCATGATGTACCTTCTGGAAATCACGGGTGGCAACAGCACCAGTAGCAATGAGCGTTGCGGTGACTGGAATCTTCAGCTCCGGCAGCTGTTGCCCTTCGGTGATCACCGGTGCAACCAATAGCTGTGTCTTGGCGATTGCGGTCATGATCGTGCTCCTATCGGACGGGCAACGGGAAGCACAAGATCCTCATCCATGCGTTCTGCACTGACGAGCACTGGCATACCCACTACGACTTGTTCTGCCTTAATGCCTTCAATATTCATCACAACCCGGGGACCTTCCTCCAACTCGATCACGGCGACAACGTAGCCAGCTTCGAAAGGCGGGACGATGGGGTGATGCATCACCACAAAACTAAAGACCTCACCACGCCCACTCATCACCCCCGGTCTCCAATCTAGGCAGTGGCAACTAGGACACATTGGGGTTGGCGGATGACGCAGCTGGCTACATTCAAGGCATTTTTGGATGGCCAGTTCGCCCTGGTTCAGTGCGTCAAAGTAAAATTTGTTGTCGAAGTTGATGGCCGGGCGCGGACGCACTGCGGTGCGCTGCTTCTTTTCACTGATGGTTTCAGTCATTGTCCTGCTCCTGTCCTACGGCTGGGGTGTACCAGAGGGTGCGGAAACGCATAGTTCCCACCAGCTGGTCGTTCTGGTCCTTGTATTCGGTCAGGGTGGTAATGAAATACCCTTCGCCTAATCCGGTCTGCTTAGGGCCCTTGAGTGACTCGACTTTTTCATAGGCCGTCAATACGTCGCCGGGAACGAGATGGCGTTCATATTCTTGTTCGCTGTTCACAGCAACGACCTTCGGGTAGCCGCTGGCTTCGAGGATTCCATAGGCCCGGTCAACGTCGCTGGAAATTTCCGGGTCGCTAGGGTTAGTCATGTTCCAAACCTGTAAGGCCGCTGGTGGTGCAACCACATCACTGTGCCCGGCATTGCGTGCTACCTCGGGATCCAAATAGATAGGGTTGGCATCCCCCATTGCGTCGCACAGGTGATGAATCATGGGGCGGTTAACCGGGTCCCGGGCAATACTCACTCGTTCATGGCTAGCACTAATCAGCTCGTTGATTTCGAGGCTGGGATCTACACTCATCTGCTCTCCTTGGAACTTCGTTGGGTCTATTTGGCTTCGGCCGTTAGCATCGGCAAGAGGTGACTACGTCGGTTCCTCGCGAATGCGGATTTCAGTTCAGCCACAACTGCTGAGTCGAGAACTTCATAGTCGAATTGCCGGGCGGGTCGATAAAAGATCAAGTCATCAGCCAACCATGCGTCTTTGCGCAATTGTGGTTTGTTAATCTTTTGGGTTGCGGTCACCGGGACATCGGTCACCACGCGCAGAAATTTCGGAGCCCATTTGGTGCCGAGATCAGGCTGGGCATCCAAAAACTGGGCAAACTCTTGCACATCGAATGTAGAAGGATCTTCCACCTGAATGGTGGCCATCACCTGGTCACCGGTTCGCACATCAGGCACCGGGTAAACCGCAGCTAGTGTGGCTCCCGGAAAACGTGAGAGAACACGTTCGATAGGAGCGGCGGAAAAGTTTTCACTATCGACGCGTAACCGATCTGCATCTCGTCCGGCGAAGTAAAAGAAGCCGTCCTCGTCGCGGTAGCCTAGGTCTCCAGTGAAAAATGCGGTCCCACGTACTCGCGCTGCGGTGGCCGCAGGATTTTTATAGTAACCCTCAAATAGGGCCGCCCCGGTGAGGTTCACCAATTCACCGATGGCTTCTTCTGCGTTCAGGATTCGTCCGTCGTCACTTAGCTGAGCTCGTGGACATTCTTCCATCGTCGCCGGATCAACTACCGCGGCATCCATACCGGTCGGAGCCGCACCCAACGCGTTCTTGGGAGTATCTGCGGTACGCGCAAGGGTCAGCCCGCCTTCCGAAGCACCATAACTTTCTGTGGGCCCCACCCCGTAGCGACGTTTGAACTCTGCTAGGTCAAATTCGCTCGCTTCGGTCCCAAAACAGGACTCCAAATACGTTCCGGATTCTTCTTGACGTTCTGGCTGGGCCAGCAGATAAGAGAGGGAACGGCCAACATAATTGAAGTAGGTGGCCTTGTAACGCATCACATCTCGTAGAAACTTCGAGGCGGAGAATTTTCGGGCCAAAGCGAAGGTGCCACCGGTTGCCAGCGGGTTGGCCCAACAGGCGAAGATGCCGTTGCCATGAAACAACGGCATCGCGTTGTAGCTGACATCGCGCCGCCCCAAGCCCATATGCCGATAAACTGCGGTGCGACATAGGCGGCCGGTGGTGCAGATCACCGCTTTCGGATCCCCCGTAGAGCCCGAAGTAAACAGCAAGAGCAGCTTGGTTTCCGGATTATTAGCTGCCGGGATTTGGGGTGCCGGCAAGCCGCGAAACGGGGCTAAGATCCGTTCAAATTCTTCGGTTCCAATATACAAGGTCCGCTGTGTGGGAATTCCGGAAGGCGCCGAGTTGAAGTAACTTTCCAATTCTTTGGAAGTGATTAGGATTTCCACATCGGTGTAGGCAATATCGCGGGTCAGCTCTTCACCACGGCGGGTGAGGTTGATACCCACCACGGTGGCTCCAGCGTAGGCTGCCGCACCGATGGCAAATACGTATTCCGGGTCGTTTTCCAACATCACCCCCACGTGGAAGGCGACGCCTGGCTGGTGTAAGGCCAACAATGCGTGGGCGCGAACTTTACACTCATCAACTACTTCGGCCCAAGTCCAGATGCGGCCTTCGAACAACAGGCCAGGATGTTCATCCTTGGCTCGTAGCTCCAACAGGTCTCTGGTGGTTTTTGCAATTGACGGCGGGGAAACTATGTTCATTGCTAATCCTTTCGGGTCAAGTTGCTCGGATGCTGGGCGGCATCGGCTAATGGTTCGGCGGTGTTGGCAGGAATGAAGAACACCACCAGGATGGTCAGAATGCAGGTGGCGATCAGCACCCCTACTACCGTGAGAAAGCCGGTCATCGAGACGAAACTGCTCTCCCCGGCAAACACCGGTGAAATTACCAATAACAGACCCATCACAGAGGACGCGACCGCCTGGAATGCAGTTCGGGTCACGGCGTTAATGCCAGTGGCCGTGCTGGTCTGCGCCGGCAAGACGCATTCAACGATGATGGTGGGCATCCCGGAGTAGAGAAATCCGGTGCCAAAGATCACCACGACGAGTCCGCTGATGACGACAGTTAGGTTGGTTGGTGCGGTGCACACGATCACCAACCCGATAATGGTCAGTGCCGACCCGATCATCAGTCCGGTCCGCGCACCGTATTTAGACGAAACTCGGCCAATCAGCGGAGAAATAGTGAAGGCCGCGGCAGCGGTAATGAAACCTAGCAAACCGGTCATAGTTGCGCTTAGCCCAAGGCCTACCGGAAGATCCATCACTGTTCCATCACCCAACGCAACGCTGGAGGGATTGCGGTAAATGGAGACGCTCAGAATGCTCATCGTGCCAATCGGCCCTAAGGCGATCAGCGCCGTAGCCAGCATGCCCAGGGCAAACTTGCGCTGTTTAAACATTCGCACATCGATCATTGGCTCGGAAACTCGTAGTTCCCAGCGCACCCATAAAGCCAACAAGAGCAATCCGCCACCGAGGAATCCGAGGACCGGCACCGCGGTAAAGCCTTGGTCTTTGCTCAGTGTCAAACCATAGAGCACCGCGGCAATGCCCGCGCCAAACATCAGACCACCGTTCCAATCCACACGCCCCGAGGCGGCCAGCGTACTTTGAGGTTCCTTGGCAAGGAATAAATGCACCAGCACGGCTGCCACAACGGCGAAAACCGCAGCGCTGACGAAGATCCAATGCCAACTTGCGTAGTCCAAAAATAGGCCGCCGCCAAGCATTCCGGCAGCACCTGCAATCAGCGCCGAGGTGGATACCACCGCAATACCAGTGCCAATTTTCCCTCGGGGGAAAGTGGTGCGAACCATGCCAATAGCTAGCGGCAACACGGCCCCGGAAACCCCTTGGAGCGCTCTCCCAACCAGTAGTACCCCAAATGTCGGAGCCATAGCACTGATGACCGAGCCCACCGCAGAAATCAACAACACGACCACGAGGATTTTGCGCCTGCCGAATTGGTCACCCAATCGTCCAACAAAGCCTGTGGCCAACGCAGCCACCAGTGAATAGGAAGTCACCACCCAGACCAACTGTGAAAGATCAGATGTGAAAAAGTCCCCCGGTGCATAAAGTAACTGCACGGCCATGGATGTTTCAAAGGCCGCTACCACTTCAGCGATCACCAAAATGGCAAGAACAAAGCCAACTTTTTGTCCAGAGTGCGTTCGCGCTGAAGTTCCGGAGGTCACTTACTGCTCCGCGGCAGGAGTGTATCCGCTAGTTCTTCTAACAGCTGCGTTGCGGTACCCCACATTTGGTCCAGTTCCCGAACCCAGACAAAGAAGCGATGGATGTGATTGTCCTTGTCGGCACCCATGCCGCCATGAAGGTGCTGTGTGGCATGAACCGTACGAAATCCGGCTTCCCTGGCAAACCAAGAAGCACCCAGTGCGGCTTCAGTACCATCGGCGGTCCCGGCATCCAGCTGCCACGCCGCATCAATGGTGCTAAGCCACGTGGTTTGCGTGTCAATGTAGGCATCCGCTGCACGCAGGGCCACACCTTGATTGGTGGACAGCGGACGCCCGAATTGCTCTCGTTCCGAGGTATAAAGCGCCGTGCGGCGCACTGCTTCTTCGCAGGCACCGGCAATGCTGGCCGCGGCGGTCACTACGAGGCGATGGCGCACCCAGCTGGCAACCTCGCCCGGGGCGGCGTGTGCTCCGAGCAGGTCACGGTCTTGGATCTGCACTGCTTTGAAGTTCAGTTCTGCGTGTTGCAGATAGGAGATGCCCTCAAAAGTCTCAATTCCGAGCCCGGCACGTTCCGTCTCAATAATTACCATGTGCTCAACACCCTGGTCGGTGAACTGAACGAGCAGGTGGGTCATCGCCGGAACCATATATCCATATTGGATACGTCCGTGAAGTTGCCAACCATTTTCCGTGCGCTGAGCGTCAATGCGGTGCTGAACTTCGGGAAGCAAAATCCCCACGCGTGCTGTTCCCGAGCCAATTTTTTCAAGTAGCTGCGAATGTCCTTGGAACTGGGCCAGCGCCAGGGCTGCGACAGCAGTGGGAATCAGTGGGATTCGCGCCAAGCTCCGTCCTTGTTCCTTCGCCAGAAGAGCCAATCCGACAGTACCTAATCCTGGCCCAACATCATCTGGCAGCAAGGCTTCAAGGAGCCCTGCTTCAATGAGTTCCGTCCAAAGATTTTCATCAAAGCTTCGTCCTGAACGTTGATTGACCACATTATTTTCATCGTTGGATAAGCTGGAGAAGATCTCACCGGCCAGCTGCACTATGGACTGTTGGGCTTCATCAAGCAAAAATTCCATACTTGGTTCGGTGATGCTGAGCGTGTTCATCGTGACTTCCTTGCCATTCCGAGAGTGGTCCAGGCGACGATTTCACGCTGGATTTCGGCGACTCCGCCGCCAAAGGTGTTAATTTGAGCGCTGAGGTTCATCAGCGCCAATCGCCCTGAGTCGAAGCGCCATGGAGAATCACTGACTCGCAAGGCGCTGGGGCCAACGATTTCTAGCAACGCGCGGTAGACATCAATCACCGTTTCGGTGGCGAAGACCTTTGCGGCAGAGGCAATACCGGGGCTGAGCTCACCGCGTTCCACGGTCTCCACTAGCTGCCAGTTCATCAAGCGCATGGCGCGCAATCTCGCAGTGGACGAGGCTAACAACTGGCGCACCCATGGTTCGTGGGCCAGCGGCGTACCTTCCGCGGTTTTCTGACCCACCACCCAGTCACGCACGTTATCAAGCATGCCTTCACAGATGCCGCTGTAGGCCGCGAGCCCTACACGTTCATGGTTGAGCTGGGTGGTGATCATCTGCCACCCCTTGTTCTCTTCACCCACTATGTTGCTGGCCGGAACGCGTACATTGTCGTAATACGAGGCGGTGGTTGTCACTCCTCCCACGGTGTGAATGGGGGTGGCGGAGTAGCCCGGGTCACTGGTGGGAACGAGTATCAGCGAGATGCCTTTATGTTTGGGTGCTTCGGCATCAGTACGGGCAGCAAGCCAGATCCAGTCAGCGCCATCGCCGCCGGAGGTGAAAACCTTACTGCCGTTGATCACGTACTCGTTGCCCTCGCGAATTGCCCGAGTGCTCAACGATGCCAAGTCGGTGCCGGCCTCGGGTTCGGTATAGCCAATGGAGAAGATGCATTCTCCGGCCAAGATCTTGGGAAGGAAGTAATCTTTCTGTGCTTTGGTTCCGTGAGCGATGAGTGTTGGCCCCACGGTAGTCAGTGTGATCATTGGAATCGGCGCTTCGGCACGGTAAGCCTCATCATAGAAAACGTACTGCGCGTCTGCCCCCCGCCCCTGTCCCCCGTACTCGGTTGGCCAGCCGATTCCTAGCCATCCATCCTTGCCCATCTGGGCCATGATTGATCGCAGAGTCTGCCCACCCCCCTCGCCTTCGGCGCGAAGTTTTTTGCGGATGTCATCGGTCAGAAGCGTCGCGAAGTATGAGCGCAACTCAGCACGAAGCTCGGAAATTTCGGCGGAAGTTTTTAAATGCACAACTTTGCCTTTCGTCTTTGACTAGGCGTTTACCGTTGAACCACGGTAAGTGGGGTCGAGACTATCAGCGGAATCAAAAGTGAACAAGATCACTATTCGAAAGATTTCGACGCCTTTCGAGTCGCAGGCAAGTGTTCCCAATGCCTCAGTTCAGTTAATGAAAATTAACTGAACTATGTGAAATTGGACCTTGCCGATGCGGGCGAAAGTTGGCAGTTTCAAGTATTTTCTCAACAAGAATATTTCTAGAACTAGAATCTGACTTCAGTAATTGCGTCTACAGGCATGTTTCTGCTGTTACAAACACCTGCGAAAGGAACTGGCGAACGAGTCGCACGAAGTAGGCCCCATATTTACTCGGCGCGGTCACAACCCGGAGGTGCCACCCCACAAAAATCTTGCACAAACCAAGAGCAAATGTGACGAAAAATTCTTGAAAAAATCGTTCGATTCACGAGAATAAATGGTGACGCGCCACCAACTCACATCATTTGTTGACGCACTCTCACACACGTTCACAGGTCGGTATACCCAATAAACAGGTTTCGGACAGACAACAAAGTGATAGTAAGAAAGTTCCTTACTATCACTTTGCGAACCGGAGACCTGAATTCGGTCAATCACTTGGTTCACTCGCCCTCCCCCGGCTGAAGGCGAGTCCCGACCAAGAAAACCCAGCCAGAAAACAGACATGCCGCGACAGCTGGGAAAAGTTCCCATCCGCCGCGGCATGACTCTGTGCCTAGCTAGTATTACTCGGTTTCAGTGACCGTATCAGGGGTCTCCGCGCCAGCAACCGGAGTGCCAGCGGCTACCGGAACTGCTGAGGTATCGGGATTTGCATCCACATCCTCAGCCGGCCCAGCAAACTGTGACTGGTACAGGTTGTAGTAGGCGCCCTGAGTAGTTAACAGTTCCTCATGATTGCCCTGCTCCACGATTTTGCCTGACTCCATCACCAAAATGGTGTCGGCATCACGAATCGTGGACAAGCGGTGTGCAATCACGAAGCTAGTTCGGTCACTACGCAACGCCGCCATGGCATGCTGTACCAAAACTTCGGTACGCGTATCCACCGAGCTGGTCGCTTCATCCAAGATCAGCAAAGAAGGGTTAGCCACGAACGCACGGGCAATGGTGATCAGCTGCTTTTCACCGGCCGATACGTTGGTGCCTTCCTCATCAATAATGGTGTCGTAACCATCTGGAAGTGCCCGCACGAAGCGGTCAACGAAGGTCGCCTTCGCGGCCTCGTATACTTCCTCATCCGTGGCGTCGAGCCGGCCGTACCGGATGTTCTCCATGATGGATCCACCAAAGAGCCACGCATCTTGCAACACCATGCCGACCTTGGAGCGCAGGTCTGCGCGGGACAGGTCGGTGATGTTCGCGTTGTCCAACATGATGCGTCCCGAGTTCAACTCGTAGAAACGCATCACCAGGTTCACCAACGTGGTTTTACCCGCGCCGGTAGGACCTACGATGGCCACCGTGTGCCCAGGATCTGCATCAAATGACAGGTCCTCAATCAGTGGCTGCTCCGGGTTATAGGAGAAGCTCACGTTTTCGAAGGACACGTGCCCGTCGGTGCGTGCCGGAAGTTGCTGTTTGGCCTCTTCCGGTTCCTGTTCCTCGGCATCCAACAGTTCAAAGGTACGCTCTGCGGAGGCGACACCGGACTGCAGCATATTCGCTACACCGGCAATCTGCCCCAACGGCTGGGTGAACTCGCGCGAGTACTGGATGAATGCTGTCGCATCACCAAGGCTCATCGTGCCAGAAGCTACACGCAGGCCACCAACGACTGCGATACCCACGTAAGACAGGTAGGACACGAAGTTCATTACCGGCATGATCATGCCAGAGACGAACTGTGCGCCGAAGCTTGCCTTGTAGAGTTCCTCGTTGCGTTCGGTGAAGCGTTCCACCATGTCGTCTTCGCGACCGAAGACCTTCATGAGCTCGTGGCCGGAGAAGGACTCTTCGATCTGCCCGTTGAGCGCACCGGTATTCTTCCACTGCGCGGTGAATAGCTTCTGTGCCTTAGAACCAATGATGCCGGCACCTACTCCGGAGAGTGGCAATGCGATCAAAGCGATCAGCGCCAACTGCCAAGAGACCACAAACATCATGATCACAATGCCGATAACGGTCATAATCGACTGAACCAGCTGGCTCAATGCCTGCTGCAAAGCATTCTGAATGTTGTCTACGTCGTTGGTCACGCGGGAGAGGATGTCTCCGCGCTGACGGGTGTCGAAGTAGTTCAGCGGAAGGCGGTTGATCTTGTCTTCCACATCCTTACGCAGGTTGTAGACGACTCGCATAACCAGTTTGTTCAGCAACCAGCCCGATACCCAGGAGAAGATCGATGCCACGAAGTACATGGCCAGCACCAACAGGATGTACTGCGAGAGCTGAGCAAAATCGATGCCCTGTCCGGGGACAAAATCAACCCGAGAAAGCATGTCAGCCTGGGTGGTTTCCCCGGCATCACGCATTCCCTGAACAATTTGGTCTGCGGTGGTGCCCGGTGGCACCTGCATGTTCTTACCGATCATGCCCGCAAAGATGACGTCCATGGCACGGCCAAGAATTCGCGGCGCAATAACTGAGAGCACCACATACACGGTGATCAGAGCAAAGACAACGCTCATTCCGACCTTGTATGGTCCCATCAGACCGATTAGTCGCTTGGCCGAAGGCCAGAAGTGCTCGGCCTTACGGACCGGAGTTTCCTCCCAGCCACCGGAAGCCGCGGCCACTTCGAACTCGTCTACCTCCGCGAGGGTGGTATCAACTGGGGCTTGCTTGTCGCTGCCTTTTTTCTTCGCTGCCATTTAGGCCACCTCCTCGGCACTGAGCTGGGATGAAACAATTTCTTGATAGGTTTCCGAGGTTTCAAGAAGTTCTTCGTGAGTACCCCGGGCAACAATCACCCCGTGCTCCAACACCAGGATCTGGTCTGCACCGGTAATTGTTGAGACGCGCTGGGCCACAATAATGACCGCCGCGTCCTTGGTTGGTTCATCGAGCGCCGCACGCAACTTAGCATCCGTACTTACGTCCAAGGCGGAGAAAGAGTCATCAAACAGGTAAGTGTTTGGTTTGGCTGCCAGGGCACGAGCAATGCACAGTCGTTGGCGCTGTCCACCGGAAACGTTGGTGCCGCCCTGAGCAATCTTGGAATCCAGCTGGTTCTCACGCTCGGAGACAAAGTCATCTGCTTGCGCGATGCGCAGCGCCTCCCAGAGTTCTTCTTCTGTGGCATCTTTTGCCCCGAAGCGCAGGTTACTGGCCACGGTTCCTGAGAACAGGTAAGGACGTTGCGGAACCGCGGAAATATTCTGCGACAGTTGTTCTCGACCGATATCACGCACCGGGACTCCACCAATAAGGATTTCTCCCTCGGTGGCGTCGTAGAGACGTGGGATCAGATTGAGCAATGTCGTCTTGCCGGCACCGGTTGAACCGATAATTGCCGTGGTTTGCCCCGGCTCGGCCACGAAAGAAACATCCGAAAGTACCGGTGCGTCAGCACCGGGGTAACCGAAGCTGACATTACGGAATTCCACGGTGCCTGGGGTAGGCAAATTGACTGCCACGTTGTGGGTATCTGTCATGCTTGGGTCGCTTTCAAGCACCTCGCCGATACGGTCCGCGGAGACCATCGCGCGCGGAACCATCATGGCCATAAAGGTTCCCATCATGACCGCCATGAGGATCTGGAGCATGTACTGCAGGAAGGCAGTCAATGCTCCGACCTCAACTACTCCGCTATCAACACGGTGTCCACCAAACCACAGCACGGCCGCAGTGGACAGGTGCAAGATCATGGAAATGGCAGGGAACATCAGCACGAACAGGTTACCGACCCTAACGCCGAGCTTAGTGAGCTCCTGGTTGGCGTCGGCGTAGCGTTCGGTCTCGTGCTTTTCGCGGACAAAGGCGCGGACCACGCGGATACCGGTGATCTGCTCACGCAGCACACCGTTGATCCCGTCGATACGTCCTTGCATGTCGCGGAAGAGTGGCATCAACTTGATCACAAGGATGCCAACCACAATAAGCACTAATGGTACGGATACCCAGACGAGCCAGGACAGTCCTGGATCTTCACGGATAGCCATGATCACGCCACCGATAGACATGATCGGTGCGGTAATCATGAAGTTCAGCGCCATCAGCGTAAGCATCTGAACTTGTTGCACGTCATTGGTGCCACGAGTAATCAGTGTGGCAGCGCCAAATTTATTCACGTCTTGAGCGGAGAAGGTAGATACCTTCACAAAAACCGACTGACGAATGTCGCGGCCAATACTCATAGAGGTTTTCGCACCGAAATACACCGCGCCAATGGCGGTGATGATCTGCACGAAAGCTACGACGAGCATGATGCCGCCGGTACGCCAGATATAGCCAATGTCCGCTTCAACCACACCGACATCGATGATTTTTGCGTTCAGGCTTGGAAGATACAGCGTGGCAATGGTGGTGGCCAGCTGCAAGATCACTACGGCAGTTATCCAGCCTGCGTAGGGTTTGCTGTGTCTGAGAATGAGCTTCAGAAGCATGTGATTGGTGTCCTCACTCCATCTACTCCAGAACTCTCCTGCACCTTCGGATTTAGGGCAGGGAGATTCCGAAGCGATTGTCAGTCTAACCCTTGCTACCGACAGTGGAAATCATCCTTGCGATTGATTTTTACCAATCATTAATTTTTTCCGAACTGGCGGTAAATTTTTGCCTCAACGGCCGCTTCTTGGAAGCCAGATCTGCAACGAAAATCTCACCCTAGCCATGGTCACTCAAAAACCATACAATGGAAAGAAATTACCGCTATACGAAAGTAGGAATGATGGCTGACAGCAGCACGGCACTCACCGTGGGACAACCAGCTCCAGAATTTACCTTGCGAGATGCACAATCCAACCCGGTGTCGCTTTCGGACTACGCGGGCAAAAACGTTATCGTGTATTTTTACCCGAAAGCAGCCACCCCAGGATGCACCACCGAAGCCTGCGACTTCCGAGACAATCTGAACTCACTCCAAAGCTCTGGCTACTCGGTGCTAGGCATCTCTCCGGATGAGCCGGCAGAAATTGCGCAGTTCGCTGCCGATGAATCGCTGAACTTCCCACTACTATCTGATCCAGACAATCAGGTCGCCAAGGCCTACGGATCCTACGGAGAGAAGAGCTTTGGCGAAAAGACTTTTGTCGGCACACTGCGCTCCACCGTGGTGGTTTCTCCGGAACAAAAGATTGCCCTCGCCGAATACTCCGTGGACGCTAGCGGTCACGTTTCACGACTGCGTGAGAAGCTCGGAATCTAGTCCGGCGCCTTTCCGCGGCTGGCACCAAGCACAGAGCTCTAGGCCAAGCTAGGGTGCACAGCATGCCCTGCACCCGAGTGACAGCCTAGACGCGGGTAACGTATCGTTCAATTATGAGCGATCACCTCTTACGCAGGACCGCAACCGACGAAGCCACTCTGTCGGGACTGCCCGGTGTGTTTCTGTCGCATCGCTGGGTTGCGCTAACTTATCGAATCGTTGCGTTAATTATTGTCGGAATGGGGATTATACGAATCTCCAAGGTCTTTAGCGCCGAACCGGTGTGGAACAGTTTCCTGTTCTACACCGTGCAAAGCAACCTGCTGTGCCTGATCTGGCTCATGATCTTGATTAGCCGCACGCTTCGAGATCTCCGCCAGGCAGGTCCGCGAGGCGCGTCGGTGCCTTCGACGCGCTGGGCCGCGGCGGTGACGATGTCCATTACGGTGACCTTGCTGATCTACGTATTGGTGCTTGCGCCGTCCGACTTCGTGCAGTCCGGGGATTACGTGCCATTTTCCTTGACCGATACCCTGGTCCACGTGGTAACTCCGGCCCTGCTCATTCTTGACTGGCTATTCTTCGTCCCCAAGGGGACATTGCGGCCACGTGACCCGGCACTGTGGCTACTGATTCCGCTGGTCTACGTGATCTTTGCTCTGGTGGCAGGAGGACTCGGGGCCGAGTTTTTCCCCGCCGTTCATTATCCGTACCCATTCATGGATGTCTCGCAGCATGGTTATCCTAGAGTCATCGTCAATGCCCTTTTCATGGGGGTAGCGTTACTTATCGTGGGCTACCTGCTGTTGCTCATTGACCGACTTCTGGCAAGAATTCCGCTCCGGAATTCCTGAACTGGCCAAAGCGATCCATCCATGTGTAATTGAGTATTTCCCGCAGCACCCGCACACTGTGGCCCCGATTTCGCGTGGTCACGTGACCAAGCGCCGTAGGCCGCCGGATACAACTGCTTTTCCGACGGCCTACGAGGTCGGGCTCACTAGGAATCTAGCGGCCGGCGACCTTCACCAGTTTGTGGTTGATGAATTCATCCATGCCGTACTTGCCCAGTTCACGTCCGATACCCGAACGCTTCACGCCGCCAAATGGCAGCTCTGGGAACGAGGCCGAAGGCTCATTAATGGCCACCATGCCCGCCTGTAAACGTACGGAAACCCGCTCGGCGCGCTCCAGATCCTTCGTATGGATCGAAGCTCCCAATCCATAATCGGTGTTGTTAGCCAACGCAACCGCTTCTTCTTCGCCTTCGACCTTGTACAGCACGGCAACTGGTCCAAAGAGCTCTTCTTTGAATGCCCGCATCTCCTCGGTCACCCCGGCAAGGACTGTTGGCTCGTAGAAAGCACCATTCCCGTCAATCGATTTGCCACCCGTTAGAACGGTTGCACCCTTATCGATGGCGTCCTGTACCTGAGCTGCCAATCCATCACGAGCCGCAGCCGAGGAAAGTGGGCCTAGGAAGTTTTCACCCTGCGTCGGGTCTCCAACTTTGATTCCAGCGACCTGCTCGGTGAATGCCTGCGAGAATTCCTCGTATACCGAGGCATCGACGATGAAACGCTTAGCGGCATTACATGCCTGACCGGTATTGCCAAAGCGGGCGCGCATACCCAGCTTGGCACTTCTTGCTACATCAGCGTCGTCAAAGACCACGAATGGATCCGAGCCACCAAGCTCGAGCACAACCTTCTTCAGGTTGCGGCCGGCAATCTCGGCTACCGCGGCGCCGGCACGTTCGGAACCGGTCAGCGAAACACCCTGCACTCGGCGGTCTGCAATAACGTCCGCAACCTGCTCGTTGGTGGCGAAGATATTTACGTAGGCTCCTGCCGGAGCACCAGCCTCACGGAAAATTTCCTCGATAGCTAATGCGGATTCAGGGCACTGCGGGGCGTGCTTGAGCAGTACAGTGTTGCCGTTCATGAGGTTAGGACCAGCAAAACGGGCTACCTGGTAGTACGGGAAGTTCCACGGCATGATGCCCAAAATGGCACCCACCGCTTGCTTGCGTACCAAGGCCTTGCCACCCGAGGCGATCTCTAGCTCTTCGTCTGCCAAGAACTTTGGACCGTTCTTCGCGTAGTAGCGGTAGATTGCCACGACGATTCCAATTTCGCCCTGCGCCTGCTTGACCGGCTTACCCATTTCACGGGTAATGATTGCTGCTAGTTCTTCGGCGCGTGCCTCGTAAATGTCAGCAACACGTTCAAGCAGGGCCACACGCTCATCTAGCTCGGATACCGACCAGCTGGTGTAAGCCTCATGTGCCGAGGAGATGGCGGATTGGATCTGCTCATCGGTGGCGGTTGGGTAGGTAGCTTCCACTACACCGGTGGCAGGGTTGGTAACCGCGTACATGCTCATGTTGCTCCTTGAAGATTCATTGATTGACTGTGTTTAGCCCAGTCTGCCAGCTATCCCCCACCGGCAGGCAAGGATATCGCGTGAGAAGTCAGGGAATCCGCGCATTCTTCACAGCTGGCTTAAATTCTGGGGTGACGTCCACCCACGATGGAGGCACCATTGCCCATAACGAATTCCCTCAAGATTATGAGTAATTGAGTTATTCATAATTCTGCAGACTTGGGATAGAAGACAATCCATGACAGTTGATCACGAGTTTCCACCCTCGTGCTCAGCCCAGTATGTTCGTAGTAAGGCAAGAAAATCACTTGATCAACAAGGACTAAACATGACTGCACAGCCAATCCCGCTCAATGTCGGCGATAGCGCACCAGAGTTTTCACTACGCAACGCACAGGGCGAAACGATTTCGCTCAGCGATTACCGTGGAAAGAATGTTGTGGTGTACTTCTACCCGAAAGCTGCCACCCCTGGATGCACCATCGAGGCCTGCGATTTCCGTGACAACCTGAATTCGCTCAAGAGCGCGGGTTACATTGTTCTTGGAATTTCTCCTGACGAGCCAGAAGCCTTAGCTCAGTTCGCAGCCGATGAATCGCTGACCTTTGATCTGCTCTCCGATACCGATTACGCCGTGGCCACCGCGTACGGCTCCTACGGAGAACGCACCAAGAACGGAAACACCTTCACCGGTACCCTGCGTTCCACCGCGATAGTTGATCCAGAAGGCAAGATCAGCCATGTGGAATACGGCGTGGAAGCGCGCGGTCACGTAACTCGCCTGCGCGAGACCCTGGGTGTCTAAGGTTTAGCAGACCGCTAGTCGAAGAATATGAATGAGTAAAGGCAGGCCGCGTCCAGTACTGGACGCGGCCTGCCCTTGCTCAAGGCTTAGTCGGTACGCCCTGCCTCGGTACAGATGCACAGGCGGTTTCCTTGTGGATCCGTGGCCACGGTAAATGACGGCGCATCAGCATAGTTCAACCGTGCACCGGCCTCTTTCAAACCATCGAGAATATCCACGTGGTGCGAGTGGGGCACCGAGATGTCCAGATGGAAACGATTGTCGCTTGGAGTCTCGGTCTTCTGGAACCAAATGGCAGGCCCACGCCCATAAGGATCCGTCAGGCTACCATCGGCTTGTTCCTTGTAACCTAGGGCTGCGCGCCAGGTGTCGGCAATCTGATCCCGGTCATCGGTATCAATGGCTATTTCCACCGTGCGGGTCAGGTTCAGGTTTGCTTGGGCACCATGTTCTTGTGCCAGATCAGAGATTTTCCCGGCCAGCTGAGTATCTCGAAGCGACACTCCCCCGACATCATGGGACACCAGCGTCACAAACAAGGTGTCGTACCGCCAGTCCACATCCGGGTGATGGTTGGCTTCCTGCGCTAGCGCACCAATTTCTGCAAAGAGTTCCAAGGCTACGGCTGAGGAAGAACATTTGAAGGCGGTGCGTAGCGATCCGAGCACGTAGCGCCAGTGTGACAAGTGGGTCATCTGACTTTCACGGTCAGCTTGCTTCAGAACTTCTTTCTCAGTCATGGAATTTCGCCCCTTGTGCGTCCGATGTTTCGCTGGCGTAGGCGAAGAGGATTATGCCTCGCCCTACGCACAGTGTCTCACCATGGCGGAGAGCTTTGAAGAGCTATCAGGAGATTAATCGATGAAGCCCCCCACGTACGCAAAACTGCTCCAAAGGAGCGACTGGCGCTAAAGTCGGATAGGTCTACCCCACGATTCGTCCTAACTCAAAGCATTCCCGAGGTCCATGAAAACTAGCTCGCCACGATTTGAAGTTCCAGTCCTCCTCGGAACCCAAACCCTGTTCAATATCGGCTTCTACGCCGTGGTGCCTTTTCTTGCGATTGTCCTGACCAACGATTTCCTCTTGGCTGGAACCGCAGTAGGTCTCATTCTGGGAATCAGAACCTTCGCTCAGCAAGGTTTGTTCCTTGCCGGCGGAATCCTTGCAGACCGTTTCGGCGCTCGGAGCGTCATTCTCATTGGTTGTGCGGTACGTGCGGCAGGGTTCATCACGCTCTCCGCATCCTTGTGGACCGGCACCCCGACGCTCTGGATGTTTATCCTTGGAACGTTGCTCACGGGTTTTGGCGGAGCACTCTTTTCCCCAGGCTTGAACATCCTGGTGGCAGCAGCACAAGTTGCCCGCGAGAACAACGAACATTCCAAAGCCAAACAGTCCACACTCTTCGCATGGTTGAGCATTACCGGAGAAATTGGTGCGGTCACCGGCCCGCTGGTTGGCGCTGCACTTTGGGGCTGGGGTTTCGCCACCGTTGCAGGTTTTGGGGCTGGGTTCTTTGTGCTCATTGGTGTGTTTCTGGCAGTTGCTTTGCGACGGCCCAACTCTGCGGAAACTTCTACGGGACGGACAAGCGATGTCTCCAAACAAGAAGTTCGGCCTGGTGGCTTGCGCAGGTGTCTAACTGACCGTCGCTTTGTCGCCTTTTGCGGGTTGCACGCTTCAGATCTACTGGCCTACAACCAGCTCTACTTAGCTATCCCCTTGGAGTTGGAACGTCTGGGACTTCCGACCCAATGGGTAGGGCTGATCTTTGCGTGGATCTCCGTTTTGACGCTGACCCTGCAGCTGCCGCTCGCGCGGCTTGCCGGACGTATCGGAGCAGCGGCAACCTTGCGGTTCGGATACCTGTGTAGCGCGCTGGGCTTCGGGGCACTTGCCTTCGTCCCGGACTTAGCCTTTGGAAATGACACCGGTCCGGCTCGTATCTTCTGCGCGGTAACTCTGCTGACATTGGGACATATGAGCGTGCACCCCACTGCGTTATCGCTCGTTCCCAAGTTTGCCGGCGGACGCCCCACGGGTTCCTACTTCGGCTTACTTGCCAGCTGCGGAGGACTGGCGGTACTCCTGGGTAATTTGCTCATTGGCTGGCTCTTGACGCAGTCCGGGAATGGAACCTTGCCTGGATTCCTGCCTTGGATGGTCTTGATAGTTCCTTTGCTTCTAGCATCCTGGCTTGCTGCACCGCTCGTCCGGTTCCCGCGGACGTTGACTACACGCATGTGAGCTGAGACATGTTCAGTAAATCACGGGCGAATCTTCCAATTCTCACACCAACTTTGCACTACTCAACTTGCACTCTTGCGCGCCTCATTAAAGTTGCATTTCAGCGGATGTCGCACTGCGTTAAGAAGCCTCAAGGGAAACATTGAATTTAGGATAAGCTAACCAAGGCGCTATCGCATTAGAAGCCATTTCATCACGTAATGCCGAAGGATTTCCATGAACTTTGGACGACTCAGCGCAGCCGCAGGATTTGCGGTCATTGCTCTGGCCCTCACCGCCTGCAGCTCCACCCCCTCCAGCCCAGCCCCTGAGGCAGCTGCGAATCCGGACGCGCGAGCAGTTGTGGCAAACTTCCGTGCTCCAGTTTCCAACTGGGCCCTGGAAAGCGATGACGCCTATGTGCTCTCTATTGCCGGTTGCTTGGAAACTCTGACCAAGTATGACCAGACCACCAAGAAGGTTGAGCCCATGCTCGCCACTTCGTGGAAGCAGGCCTCGGACACCGTATGGGAATTCGACCTGCGCAAGAACGTGAAGTTCCAGGACGGCACCGCTTTTGATGCCAAGGCAGTCGCTGGCTCACTGAACCACGTCCTTAAAGCCACTGCTCCGGCACGTGCAGTAAATCCTAAGACCATCAGCAAGGTTGAAGCAGCAGATGCCGATACCGTGCGCGTGACCACCCCAGCTGCTGATCCGTTGTTGCCTTACCGTATGGCCAGCGTGAACGCCGGGGTCCTTTCCCCTGCCGCATACACCGCCAAGGGTATCGATCCGATGAAACATTGCACCGGCCCCTTTGCCCCGGTGTCAGAAAAAGCCGGCCAGTCCTTAACCTTGGACCGCAATGAGAATTACTGGGACGGTGAGGTTAAGCTGGCTGGCGGCGAAATCCGCTACATCAGCGAAGGCGCCACCCGCGCCACTCAGGTGCAGACCGGCGAAGCGGACATCTCCATGTCCATCCCGGCCACCAGCCTGGCCACGTTGGAAGCCGATGACAAGATCAGCGTGCTGAAAACAGATTCACCACGCACCTCAACCTTGTACCTGAACAACTCGCGCGCACCCTTTGACGACGTCAACCTGCGCAAGGCCGCCACCATGGCCTTGGACCTGCCAGCAATGGCAGCCAGCATCTATGAAGGTGCCGCGCAGCCTGCCACCGGCCCCTTTGCCCCAAGTGAAAGCTGGGCGAACCCGGAGCTTGGTGTTCCACAACTCAACGTTGACGAAGCCAAGAAGCTGGTGGAAGCCTCCGGTTACAAGCAACAGAAGCCATTGGAGATCATTGCGATCACCGAACGTGCCGAGTTCGCCGGAGTCGCTGCCATCATCCAGGAACAGTTCAAACAGATCGGTTTGACCGCCAATGTGGTCACCAAATCCTATGGGGCAGCCGAACCTGATGTCCTGGCGGGCAACTACGACATGATCCTCAGCCAGCGCAACCGCATGATTGATATTGCTGATCCGATTGGCTTCTTGCAGGCCGATTACACCTGTGAGGGTGGCTACAACCTGAGCCACTACTGCAATAAGGACTACGACAAGCTCATCGCTCAGGCCACCACCGAGACCGATGAGACCAAACGCCATGATCTCTACCGTCAGGCCGGCGATATCCTCGCCGCTGACGCGGCCAACGTGTGGCTAGTCAATGAGCAGGCCATCGACGCGGTGGGCAATTCAGTACAGGGCTATGTTCAGGATCCACTGACCCGCTACGTGCTGACCAAGGATCTGGCAAAGACTCAGTAAGTTGTTATCACTGTCCACCTTGCTGCGCAGAGCCCTAGGACTCTGCGCAGCGGTGTTGCTTTCATCCTTCGCGGTGTTCCTGGTCCCCTTTGTTTCCCCCGGGGACCCGGTGCGCTCCCTGTTGCGCGCCCGGATGGACATCGGCGCCGCAGATGAAGCCACCGTACAGGCCTACGCACAGCAGTTCGGTCTGCATGATCCAATGCTGGTGCAGTTTGGCCGTTGGCTCGGAAGGTTTGTCACCGGCGATATGGGCATCTCCCATATCAGTGGCACCCCGGTAGCTGACCAAGTAATGCCAGCAATCGGGGTGACGCTCTCCCTGGCTGGCAGCGCACTGCTGGTGGCTATCGCCGTATCCATAGTTCTTGGCGTCATCTCCGCCACCCGCGCCGGGTCATGGCCAGATAAGCTGATCACCTCGGTGACCCATGCGCTCATCGCCATCCCCGAGTACGCACTGGCACCACTCTTAGTACTGCTATTCGCTGTGCGCTGGTCGCTGCTTCCCTCAGCAGGTTTTGAATCCCCCGCCGCACTGGTGCTTCCGGTATTCGTCTTGGCCTTGCGTCCGATTAGCTTCTTTACCGTCGCAGTGCGCTCAGGTGTACGGCAGGCCTTGGATTCAGAACATGTGCTCGCGGCTCGTGCGCGCGGCTTGAGCAGCACGCAGGCATTGATGCGTCACGTGGTTCCCCACGGGTTGCTTCCCTTGTGGACCATGGTTGGTGTCTGGTTTGCCGGTTTGCTTGGTGGATCAGTGATTGTAGAAGTCATCTTTGCCATTCCCGGAATGGGTCGACTGATCTTTGACGCGATTATTGATGCCGATATCCCGGTAGCCCAAGGCGGCGTAGTGGTGGTTGTGGCCTGTGCCGTGCTAACTACCGGAATCATTGATCTAGTGCATAAGCTCAGCGATCCCAACGTGAGGATTGGTGTCCGACATGGCTAAGAATATATCCAAAAAGATCCTGATTTCTGCACCCGCATTCTTCTTGCTGGCAGTGGTGATCGTGACTATCGCGGCCCCATGGATTTCTCCTTATGATCCTGACTCCCAAGATTTACTGAACCGCCTTCAAGGACCTAGCCTGGCCCATCTTTTGGGGACGGACTCGTTGGGCCGCGACACCTTGAGCCGGGTGTTGCACGGAGGCCAGTTCTCGCTGTCGGTAGCACTGATCACCACCTTGTTCGCCCTACTCGTGGGCACGGTACTGGGACTGCTCAGTGCGGTGCGTGGTGGGTGGCTGGATGAACTCTTCTTACGCGTCAATGATTTGCTGCTCGCCCTGCCAGAAATTGTCATCGCGCTGTTGATCATTGCCGTGATGGGGCCAGGATTCTTCACCATGGTCCTATCCGTAGGCGTGGTCGCGTGGACACCTACCGCCCGGCTGGTGCGCTCAATGGCGGCTCAAGCACTATCGACCCACCACGTGGAAGCCTCAAAACATGTGGGCGCTTCACGGTGGTTTATCTTGCGCCATCATGTGCTGCCTTTTGTCGCCGGACCGGTGCTGGCCCAAGCCGCATTGCGCTTCGGACTATTGCTCGTATTGCTCGGCTCGCTGTCTTACCTAGGCATTGGAGTTCAGCCACCACAGTCTGACTGGGGTTCCATGCTGGCAGAAGCGCAACCTCATGCAATTCGCTCCCCCTGGGGTTTACTTGCGCCGGGCGCCGCAATCTTCCTGGTGAGCTTCTGCGTCACCCTATTGGGTAATCGAATTACCCACGTGTTGGGCGGACAAGATGTTCTTGCTACCGAGACCAAGGCCGGCACCCATGACTAAAGAACTTGAATTCACCGACCTGTCGGTCAGCGCTGGTGAAAAGTCTCTGCTCTTCAAAGCCCGCGGCGCACTGCGAGCTGGCGAATTGGTGGCAGTGGTTGGACGCTCCGGGTCCGGAAAGACGCTGCTCACCAAGGCGATTATTGGCTTACTGCCGCAGCGACTGCACGCCGAAGGGCAGATTCTCTTAGACGGTCAGCGCCTTGATCAGCTCAGCGACAAGGAGTTGGATGCTGTGCGCGGGCGGCGCATCAGCATGCTTTTCCAGCAGCCCAAGCGCGTGATGAACCCGCGCTTGACTGTCCGCGCGCACCTGCTCGAAGCCATGGGTGTCCGTGGGTGGAACAAAGCCCGTAAGCATGAAGAGCAGGTCCTCTCTTTGCTGGAAGAAGTGGGTTTATCCCCTGCCGCTGATATTGCCTCAAAGCGTCCAGATCAGCTCTCCGGAGGTATGGCCCAGCGTGCCATGCTGGCCATTGCTTTGGCCGCTGACCCGGAGTTCATCCTGGCCGATGAGCCAACGTCCTCACTGGATTCAATCCTCAAGTCAGAGGTGTTGCAGCTACTGCGCCGAAAGCAACAAGAACGTGGTGTGGGAGTTCTTTTCATTACCCATGACATTGCCAGCGTGCAGCACATCGCTGACCGCATCGTGGTGGTCAGCGATGGTCAGATTGTTGATCAGTGCCCTACCGCGCAGATCTTTTCCAAGGACCGTCACGCCAAAACGCGGGAGCTCGTGGAAGCTAGCCTGCCCTCGGTACGCGGACCCCGCACAGATAGTTCGGCCTGTTTGCTTGAAGCAGTGGACGCGAGCAAGAACTACACACGCCGGGCCAAAGGTCCAGCCGCATTAAAGCCCACCACACTAAGCATTCACGGCGGGCAAGTATTAGGCGTGGTGGGCCGTTCTGGTTCCGGCAAAAGCACCTTTGCCAGGCTCCTTGCCGGGCTAGAACAGCCAACGACCGGGCAGATTATTGACAGGCAACAAAGCGAGAAGGCAACGCGGGTGCAGGTCATTGCCCAGGAGCCCTACTCATCCTTTGACCCCCGACTTTCTCTGCGCACTTCCGTCAGCGCAGCGGTGCATCGTTTGCCAGAATCTCAGGCAAGCGCGCGCATAGCGCAGGTCATGGTTCAGGTGGGATTGCCCGAAGAACTACTGGACCGCAGACCCGGACAGTGCTCCGGTGGACAACTGCAGCGAGTGGCTATCGCCAGAGCTTTGCTGACCGAGCCACAGGTTTTGATCTGTGATGAATCAACCTCTGCACTGGATTCGGTAGCCCAGCGCCATATCCTTGATCTGTTGCTTCGTTTACGTGACCAGATGGGACTAAGCCTTGTGGTCATTTCCCATGACATGGATGTGATCCGTTATGTCAGTGATGATGTCGCGGTGTTCTTTGAAGGTGAGCTCGTGGAACGCAGGCCGCTGGCTGAATTCTTGACCTCCGCTACCCACCAACACAGTAAGGATCTAGTGGCAGCACTGGACCTCACAGCGGTGACGGCTGCACACGGATAATTTTTCTGCGCGTAAGAAAAGCCAGAATTCTTGTGCCCCTGCCTTCCGCCCTTATAGGTTGATGGGTTATGAGCGACAAGCCACAGAAGAAGCCATCCATCACCCGCCAGTTGCCATTGCTAGCACTCGGCGCCACCCTACTCCTCTCCGGGTGTTCCGCTCCCGCCCAGGACCCCGGCGCCGGCGCCGGCGATGACAAAGACCCAGTAGCTCAGGACAGTCGGCTGACTGCCATCAGCGACTCGGGAACACTCAAGGTCTGCACGACCGGCGATTACCGGCCATTCACATATCTGGATCCCAAGTCCGGTGACTGGTCAGGTATCGATATCACGATGGCCAAGAATCTTGCCCAGTCACTGGGCGCCGAACCCGAGTTCATTCAGACCACGTGGAAGGATTTGATGCCAGATTTCAAATCCAAGTGTGATCTCGCCGTGGGCGGTGTTTCGATTTCCTTGGAGCGTTCCCAGCAGGCCTACTTCAGTGAAGCCACCTTGGACGAGGGAAAGACTCCCATCACGCTGTGTGAAAACGTGGAGAAATACGACACCATCAAGGAAATCAACAAGCCCGGGGTCCGGTCAATTACTCCTATTGGTGGAACCAACGAGAAGTTCGCTGACGAGCACTACCCGGACGCAGAGATCATTCGTTTTGAAGACAACAACAAGATCTTTGATGAGATCATCGCAGGACGCGCTGACGTGATGACCACCGATGCTTCTGAAACTCGGTGGGTCGCCAATGAGCATCCAGAGCTGTGCGCGGTACATCCTGATAAGCCATTCAATTTCTCTCAAAAGGCCTATCTTTTGCCACTAGGCGACGATGAATTCCAAGAGTACGTTGATCAGTGGCTGAACATGTCCAAAAATGATGGGACGCTCAAAACGGCCGAGAAACCATGGTTCGGGTAGCTGCGAATGATGGCCCATAACCAACGGTTAAACATTCAGCCCCACTCTCCGATATTTCTCGGCGAGTGGGGCTGAATGGTCTTGAGAGTTACTGCTAGTTCTGCCAGAACGGGTAATCCGTGTAGCCACGTTCCCCTGGAGTGTAGAACGTGGAAGCGTCAGGTTCGTTTAGTGGCAGTTCTTCTCGCCAGCGACGTACCAAGTCTGGATTCGAAATCGCTGGACGGCCCACAACTACTGCGTCACCCCAGCCACCGGCGGCCACGGTAGCCGCATCTTCAAATGTGGTTATTGTCTGGAATCCGGTGTTGAGCAACAGCGGACCACCAAAAGCAGTGCGCAAGGACTGAACCAATTCACCAGCTGGATCCTTGTGCAAGACGCTCAACGCGGCCAAGCCCAAGGGCGCAATGCCTTCCAGCAGAGCCTTGTAGGTAGCGGCAACATCCGCAGAATCACTTTCTACAGCGCCCTGGACATTGTGCTCTGGCGAAATGCGCAGACCGGTTTTCCCTGCACCAATTTCATTAGCCACCGCGGTGACTACCTCAATGACAAAACGTGCACGGTTCTGTGGCGATCCACCATAGACGTCGGTTCGGGTATTGGAACTAGGAGCAAGGAACTCATGGAGCAGGTAGCCATTGGCACCGTGCAGTTCTACACCGTCAAACCCGGCGGCAATGGCATTGCGCGAGCCTTGAACAAATTCTTCAATGACTCCCGGCAACTCGTCGGCGCCCAGCGCATGCGGAACCGGGAAGTCGTGCTTTCCGGTGTAGGTGCGTGTCTGTCCTTCTACTGCGATGGCACTGGGCGCAACTACATGGTCAACGCCAGTAGTTTCGGGGTGCGTTACGCGTCCTGCGTGCATCACCTGTGCCACAATCAGCCCGCCTTCGGCGTGCACCGCGTCGGTGACCTTCTGCCATCCGGCAATCTGCTCTTCGGTGACCAGACCTGGCTGGCGAACAAATCCTTGGCCGATAGCGCTGGGGTAAACGCCTTCGCTGACAATCAAACCCATGGAAGCACGCTGCCGGTAGTACTCGACAACTTGTTCGTTGGGCACACCGTCTTCATCCGAACGGGACCTAGTTAACGGGGCCATGACGAGACGATTTGAAAGATTGAGATCGCCGAGGGTAATCGGGGAGAACAGATCCATAGGTAAAGCTCCTGAAGATTGTTGGTACCTCATCCAACGAGCTAGACCGTTTACCTATTCCGCCCAGGCGCCGATAGTGAGTCGGCTAACGTTCGGTCGGATGGCTCCCCGCGTACCTTTTTACCCAGACATCAGCTGAACTCGGTCTGCAATTTGATCCATGAAATTTTGATCATGAGAAGAGAAAAGTACTGCTCCCCCGTGGGCTAACACCGAGTCGATGACTCGACGCAACGCGGCAACACCCCAAATGTCCAAGGCTTCGGTTGGCTCGTCCAATAGCAAAATTTTGGGTTCGCGGACAAGAACGGTAGCCAGTGCCACGAGCCGGCGTGCGGACGCCGGTAATTCGTAAGGGTGGCTATCTGCATCCGAAGATAGACCAAGTTGAGCGAGTATTTCTGGAACCTTTGCTCGTGCAGCACTCTTTTTGGGCAGTCCAAAAGTGACCTCGCGCAGCACGGTCCGTTCAAAGAGCTGATCCGAAGGATTCTGCAACAGCAGGCCAGTTTCCGCCGACACTTGGATAGTCCCGGAAGATGGTTTGAGCAGTCCAGCAGCGGCTTTGAGTACCGTCGTTTTTCCGGATCCGTTAGCGCCGGCCAGCGCCACGCACTCTCCGGCACGTACTTGCAGGTCCAGGCCCTGTACCGCCGGTTCTTCGGATTTCGGATAGCCCAATTTGACCCCAGAAAATTCCAGTAGAGTCCGGCCATCTGTAGCGATAGGACTTCGCTGTACTGCTGTCGCAGCAGCATTGCGTTCGATACTTGCGCCATTGGCTTTGTGGAGATGCCCGTTCGCTAAGGTCCAGACAGCATCCGCGCTAGCAGTCCATGGCCCGGCCGTTCGACTTAGCACTAACAATGCCGTACCACCAGAGCGCAGCCGGGCAATCATCTCGGTCACCGTGACTGTAGCTTCGGCATCCAAGCCAGCAAGCGGCTCATCTAGAACCATCACCGAAGGATCAGAAACCGACAAGGCTGCCAGAGCAACCAGACGTTCCTGCCCGCCCGACAGTTTAGCGGGATCCCGTTTGAGCAGATGCCCCAAGGAGAATCGCTGCGACAGTGTGGAGATCTGCTGGTGCATCTGTTCACGTGTTGCGCCCTCGTTTTCAAGCGAGAAGACGAGTTCCTCGGCCACGATTTCACGAATCCGCGAAAGGTAGTGGCCAGCTTCTTGCGGGAGCAGGCCCACATGCTTGGCCCAACCAGCTACGTCAATCCGTGGAGAATCCTGTGCAGAGTATTGGACCCGCTGTCCAGCTAGGTTGATTGATCCCCGGCACTCATCCGCGGCTGGTCGTGGCAGCATACCTGCCAGCAGCGCGCCCAAGGTGGATTTTCCAGAACCAGAATCCCCCACGATGACCGTCAGCGAACCCGGAGCCAGTTCCAAATCAACGCTTTGCAAGGTATCAGATTCTGCGCCAGAGTATCGAAATCGCTCAATTTCCAGAGCAAGCACCGTAGATTTTCCGGTGAAAGAATTCTTTTGAATCTCCATCATTTACTCCCCCAAAGAGGGGCCAAGATAACCAAAGGACCCATTACCGCACAGAACAAGGCAACCCAGCGAATTCGGCGTTGGATAAGTGAATCTTGGACTGCGCGCAATCTGGTGTGGGCACCGGCCGCGGGAAAACCTCGGGCAGCTAAATGCACAGACCTGTCGTGAGCATCTTGTAGCGAGGCAAGTACCAATGGCACTGCTCGCAACCGGACACGTTTTAACCAACCAGTAAGGCCGCGTCCGGTGCCAGCCTTGCGCAGGGTCTGCGCCTGACCAATGGCACGCTGTTTCTCTGCCATTTGTGGCAGGAGAAAGAGTGAGGCTGCAAGTAAGTACCCAACCTGCGGCGGTGCAGGAGATAGATCTATGGCAGCCACCAGCTGGTGCGTGTCTATCAGCAGAGTACAGAGCAGACCCACCACCACCAGTACCGCGGTGCGCAGCCCCAAAGTCATGGCTGTTTCCAAACCGCCGGTAGTCACCCTGAACGGTCCTGCCGCAGCAATCAATGCTGAGGCATCCGTGGCAACGAGCCCGTGGATCAACAGCAGGGAAGCAAAAGTAGGAAGCAAGATAGCAACCGCCATGACCACCAACCGTTGTAACCGTCCAACCCATCCGGCCAGCACCAAACAGGCAGTGATGACCGCGCAACCCAGCAGCCAGCTGCCAGCAGCGGTGGTTATCGTAACGGTGGCCACCGCCAGTGACAGCACGGTGAATGGATGCAAGCTAATGGAGCGGGACATGGAGTTGAAATCTACTTGGGTCCGCGCTGGCCCAGAACACGGTGACGGCGGATAAATTCAAAGCTACCGCTCAAGCGCTTAGGCAGTGCGTAGACCAGAAGGGCCGCAATCAGGAAGACGATAGCCTTGTCCCCCGGGTCTGAGATCAAAGCTTGTTTGGTGACTGCTGAGAGTAGCGAGTCCCCCATGGAGCGGAAGGCAGCAACGACTGCGCCGGTGCCGACTCCTGAGGTTCCTCCATAAACAAACGCAGCGACGGGAGATGAAACTACTCCAACCAGCACACCGGCAACTAGACCTGCCACCGGAGCAAAGTATGGACGGCGCAGTGCGCCGAAACGTGCAGCGGTTCCGGCAAGGAAACCAACCAACGCGGCACCTGCTGCGAAGGGCAATACCGTGGGAGCAAAGAGCGACCAGATCAGCGTGCTGAGCACACCAGTGGCGGCGCCTGCTCGGCGGCCGGCTAGGAAACCAACTAGCACCGTGCCAATGGAATCCAGGTAAAGCGGGACCATCACTGAGCCCACAAACTGGCCCAAGATGATGTTCAGGGCCAGCGCAACCGGAATCAGCGTAAGCGTGGATACTGGCAGGTCTGGAAGCACCGCAAGCAGTAACAAAACGGCAGCAGCTAAGTAGGCTGCAAAGGTAGCTAGCGCGACTCCCCGTCCAAGGCCCTCAACGATTCCCATGGGCTGGGTGATGACCAAAGTTAGGTACGTTCCTACAAGGAGCAGGGTTCCGGTGATGGCCAGTAGTCGGCGGCGCATAACGCGCGTGGCCGATTCTTCGGGCAAGAGCAGGTTCGGTGACATAGAGAGGCAATCCTGTATACGAGTACGAGTGCGCACCGTAGTCCTCACGGGTACGCTCGAATGCTGGATCTAATGTCACCTCGACCCGGTAGATGAGTCTAGCTCACCAAGGTTACGGCTCAGGAATTCGTGTCGAGTTTTCGGGCTAGTACACCAAGGCGGGTTAGTAGCTCTGCAAACCCTGATTCGGGATCGTTGCTGGACACTATGCGAGCATTTGCCGGTTTACCCCACAGACCTCGGTAATCAGCCACGGTGGTTCCGAAGAGGAGCTTTGATTCGGTTTCCACATCAACGGTTGCGAGTCGAGTTTGGTATTCAAGAGTTCCAGCAGCGACACCTGCGGCAAAGAAGTCATGTACATGGGCAATGTAGCCCTGATCGTAGTGACGGTGGAACTCGAAGTAGAAACGTAGTGCGTCTGAAAGGTAGCGCACTAGCGGATTGGATGCGGTACTGAGCATCCCTTCGGGATCAGTAGCCAAGACGAGTTCAGGCTCGGTGCATCCAGCTTCTTCAGCCAATCGGGTAAGAAACTCTGGCTGCATCTCGAATCGTTCCGTGGTGTCTAAGGAACAGATAATCGGAAGCTTATCCTCCTCTAATCCTTGTTCAGCTGCTGTTGTATAGGCAGCAAAGACTTCCTTAGCAGCGTGTGGATCCACGTGGGTGTTCCACTCGGCCGTAGGGGTTGTGTTGCCTTGATAGTAGAAAGCCCCACCCATGATGACCACTTTCCGCAAAAGCCATGGCAGCTTTGGTTCGCGGCGTAGCGCCAAGGCGAAGTTGGTGAGCGGTGCGGTAAGCAAAACTGTTAACTCGCCAGGGTTAGCTCGTGCGGCTTCGATCCAGTAATTCACAGCGTCTTCTTTGTGCGCCACTGCGGTCTCTGGAGTCGGTAGCGTCGCATACCCGACTCCCTGTGGTCCATGAGTTTCAGGTGTCGTGACCAACGGAACTTCTAGGGGTTCGCGGGCACCTATGAGAACCGGAAAATCAGGCAGGCCGCAGAGCGATAACAAGGCACGGTTGTTGACCACGACTTGATCAACGTCGACGTTGCCAGGCGTGCTGGTGATGGCCTTAATCCGTACATGATCGCACGCGCAGAGGTATGCCAGGGCAAGCGCATCATCGATGCCTGTGTCGTTGTCGATGAGCAGGCGAACTTGGGGTTCTTGAATAATTTGTTGACAGCCGGTCTCAGATTTTTTCACTATTAATCCTAAATCGGTCTGGGAATACTGAGTTTTGTTCGCACTACAGGAGAATCATTTATGCACGCCTAAAGTCAGACCAGTGTTTGTCGCAGACATGGGAAAATCATGGAAAGTCCCGCTTGCAAGAGCGCGGCTTCGGCATTTAGCCTCTGACTAACGTTGACTTTAGCGACGAATCTGATGACTCATATCCAAGACAAGATGCCACTTACTATGCAGTTAATCTTCTCTTGCTGCACGCCACGACCATGCGCTCTATTCTGCCACTCCTATAAATTTTCAAAACACAATGACTTAATTGGCAATACGAGTTGTCTCAGGCGCTTTTCGGATTCAGGAATCTCTCGTATGAGATTTCGAGAAGATCCGTTCGTGGCTGTTCTGCTTTTTTCCCCGGTAACATCATCAGTTTCTGACCGTGACGCTCCTGAAGTCCATATTGCAGCATTGGCCCGTCGCGTTCAAGCATTAAGTCAGGCCGAATTTGAACAACTAAATCGGGTCGAATGCCGAGAAGTCCGGAGTCAAAAGCAGCATGGTGAATCTTGCACAGGGCCAGACCGTTCACGACCGACGCTATTCCCAACTCATGAGAGTCCGGCACAATATGCGCGGCGTCCAAAAGTACACGATGCCCCAGATTGCATACCGCGCATCGGTCTTCATAAGCTCGCAATACTGTGGATCTAAAAACCGGCTGGTGAAGTCTAATTTTGGTTTCGGCGGTTAGATACTTTCTAACCGTATCTTGCATAACAGTGATCTTGCCTGCGCCTCTAAGCGCCGAGGCTTCTTCATCGTGTGGCACAATGACAAATCGCTTCTGCTCGGGCTCCTCTGCAATTATGTAGACCGGGCAGATGATTTGGAATAATGCTGGCCCCATCCCTACGCCGATAAACCAAATAATGGGAAGATCGGCGTTCATAGCGGCACGTAGAGCACGGTTATCTCGATGTTCAGGATCATCGCCCTGCCACATATACCGAAGAAGTCCGTCTGGTCCAACGGAATCCTCATACGGACGGGGCTGTCCAACTTTGCGATAGACCGTTTGAACAGACAATGCCGCTGAGAGTTGTCGGGGTTTTCGAATTCCTTGCTGTGTTGCTTGTAGAGCGAAATATTCACCATCAAACTGGAAATCTTTAATTTCTTCCCGAGTCAGTGGTACGGCCCCATCATTAGTTCTGATTTTGAGCCATCTTATCGCTTCCTCACGCAACCGCCGATCACGATCAGGAGTCCAATGGTCACCTTCCACGGATATTTTCTCCTGCCACCGAATAATCTTAAGTAGTTACAGCATATCGGAGTAGCCAATGAGAACCCGGGCCGATGCGCCTCATCGGGGAATTAACGCCATTCCAGAAATACCCTACTTTATGGGACCCCAGCCCATTGTCGGAAACTTAAATGTCTTTTCGTCAAACATGGTTTGCTCGCATCCGAGAAGAATATTTTCATCGTCGAAACGTTTGAGCAGAGGGTGACAGCCGCATCTGAACGGACAGCAGCTAACCGCGAGTGGAGAATTCATATAGAGCCGTCGGTTCTAAGTGAGATCCTCATTCGGGTTCAGGTAGTCGTACAACGCGTTATCAATGGGCTTATCAAAATGCAGATCCATGGTGACAACGTCTAGCTGTTCATTGTCTTTTCCAAGCATGTGGGTTTGTTCAGGATTGCGTGCGTCTGCCTGGCCCAGATAGAAGAATTCAGTTCCCTCTGCGTCGTCTTTCTTAACGAAAATGTGTAGATCTACTTCGTTGGCAACGATGCGTCGCACTTCGTCACTTCGCAAGGTGCGCCTAGACCTAGTGAACCAGCGCAGATGTGCTGAGTCGACGAGTTCGTCCTGGTACGCGGTACTGGCCGAAATATCGTCCGATTTATGAAGGGTCACGAAAATCGGGCAAGTCTTTGAATTTGCGTCAACTTTGTACCCGTAAAGTGTTGATGTCCATTTGCGAGGAAGGCCCAGAAGCCTCGTAACTTCCTTGCGTGAGTACTGACCACCAACGATGAACGGTTGCCCACCGTCATAGCGGTCGCTCACGAGCGCTATACCAGTTTGCAGAATGTCTTCTACTTCGGCGGCAAACGAGTCATGCATGCGGTAGGAGTTTAAGAACTCGGCATTCGCTATGATATTCCGACCTTCAAGGGCCGCCAGCTGAACGCCGTAGCGGGTCAGGTCGACTTGCGAGTGATTAGTAAGAGTCAAAGTTTCGATCGCGCTGAACAACTCACGCTCGGTCGCGTTGATGCCAAATTTGCTGAGGGCATCCGAGAATTCGTCTAAAGTAACAGAACCACGCGAAGTTAGTTCTCGAACGAGTACGAACTCATGTAAACGCTTCGCTGTTAAAACTTCATGCGATAGCAAGGAAAGCGCTCGGAGCTCATCTTGGCTGAGGTCATGATCGATACGCAAGAGGCTCTTCACGAGTACCGGGTAGTTCTCTTTCTTGGTCGCTAGCAACACAGGATCAACTGATTCAAAACGATAGAAGTCAAACAACTTTGGGGCTTGCCCAACCCTATTCTGCATAGCTTGCATTGCACCGCGCAGTTTTTGAATGCTGTCCAGGGCAGTCGTGCGGATGGAATCAAGTACACGCTGCTGCGAGATCTTATCGAAACGAACACTGGACAAACCGGCAAGCACGCCTGCCTGTTCAGTGGAAATGAGTTTCTCTTTCAGCGACTCTTTGTTCAATGACTCATCACCAAAGAGCGCAATAGGAATCATATAGTTGTTCGCGTAGTTTCCAATGAAGTCGATTACCACCAAGTAATCCTTCATCGGTGCCTTACGTAAACCGCGCCCAAGCTGCTGTACGAAAACTATTGCCGATTGAGTTTGGCGAAGCATCACGACCTGATTCACGGTCGGGATGTCCACCCCCTCGTTGAAGATGTCGACGGTGAGGATATAGTCGAGTTCTCCGCGCTCCAGCTGCCCAACTACTTGTTCTCGCTGCTCTACCGGATCGTCACCGCTCAGGCTCACTGTCCGCAATGTTTTTCCATGCAGCTTCTGCTGGTTCATCGCTGCCGACAGCGCAGCAGCTTCGACTTTGCGAGAACAGAAAATAAGTCCCTTGGGATCGATACCAGCCTGACCATACTTAGTCAGCGCGTCAATAATGTGGTGAACACGATCAGCTGTTACTAGATGGCCCAGATCATCAGCGCTGTCTAAAGTCGTCTGGTCATCAAGCATTACGTCGGCTATCCCGTAGTAGTGAAACGGGCTCAGCATGTTCTCTTCCAATGCGTGATTCAAGCGAATCTCATACGGTACGTTGTAGTCGAAAAATTCAAAGACGTTGAACCCGTCGCTTCGCTCTGGCGTAGCGGTTAGGCCCAGCAAGAAAGTAGGATCGAGATACTCAAGAACCTTCTTGTATGTCGGAGATCCAACACGATGAGCCTCATCAACGATGATGTAGTCAAAAGCATCGGGCTGAAGCTCGTGCAGCACACGGTCTTGAGATAAGGTCTGCACGGTTGCGAAAACAAACTTGAGGTCACTTTGTTTTGAGGTTCCCGCAAGTTTGCCAAACTCGTTGCGGTCGCCACCGATAACGCGTCGGTACTCTTGGATGGTTTTATCGAGGATCTGCTCGCGGTGGACGATAAATAAGAACCGGCCAGGATGAGCTGCCCTTACTTCCAATGCTGAGAGGATCGTCTTTCCCGTACCGGTTGCCGAAATAACTATGGCCTTCGACTCCCCGCTCGTCCGAACCTGTTCCAGCGCCTTGAGCGCCTCCGTTTGCATCTGATTCGGAAGGATAGGCATGAGCAACTCGGACGACGCAGCGCCATCCGGCGATTGACCGGTCACTTCAAGATCTTGTTCAGCCTCTACCTGCAGGAGATGCTCATCAGCATCAGTTCGAGGGGCAGTTACTACTTTTCGATGTATCGGAGGAGGTGTGTACTGTTCCGCATACGCATCTATCCACCGTTGGCTCAGTGCTATGGATTCTTCAAGCTGGTTCTGGGTCAACAAAGAAAGCTGGTCGGCTAGATCGCTGCCCTCGGATGCTGAAACTTTCAGGTTCCATTCATGATTTTTCACGATCGCGCTACCGGTCAAATTTGAACTGCCGATCATGGCCGTAACCATATTCTCGGTTTTGAAGATATAGCCCTTCGGGTGAAAGGCTCCCGCGTTGTGAATTCGAACGTTGATCCCTAGATTTTCAAGGTTCAGTAGCTCGCTAAAAGCCAATGGCGAGTTGAAGCCCAAATAATCGGAGGTGACAATCGTTCCCCGACCAGAAAATTCCACGAGCTCCTGTTTTAGCAAAGCAATCGCATTCGGGGTGACGAAGGCGACGGAGAAAATGAATTCGTCGCAACGGGCGAGCTCTTCGCGAAGGATGCGCAGAACCGTATTGCCGTCCGCGTTCAATACGACGCGAGGGTGGTGATGGCGGCGAGATTGCTGCTTCCCGTCTAAGAATCCGAAAGTGATGTCTCTTGAAAAACCACTACCAAGAACGAGATCAGCATTAGTATTCACTATGCCGCCTGGATGAGTTCCACCGCAGGAATGTCCGCTGGCGCCCACTCCAAGGACAAGAGTTCATCGCGTTTGAGCCACTTTGCATCTTCATGCTCCGTGAGCTGCGGTTCTCCTTCAACTAACTCGCAATAGAAGGTTGTCAGAGTAACAATTCCGAAGTCATATTCATAGGTGGTACTCGTGACCTGATCGTCCACTTTGACCGTGCAGAGGAGTTCCTCTCGAATCTCGCGTTCAAGTGCTTCGCGAGGAGTTTCTTTCGGCTCGATTTTGCCACCAGGGAATTCCCACATGCCGCCGAGACTTCCGTTCAGGCCTCGTTGAGCGCAAAGGATTTCATCGTTCCTGACGATAACGGCACCAACAACATTGATTTGCTTCTTCAAGCTAATTCTCCTCTGACATAAGTCTCGAATCGCTACTTCCGATAGTTACGATCCTATCGGTCCGAACAGACGGAATCACACTAAACCGCATGAGGAGCGGATTCGAGCGTGTATCTTCTGCCTCCATTTATTTATCGCGCGATCAGTTGGACTTCACTCACCAAACATTTGAAAGCAAAACGAATTTCACTCGATAAATTGGTTCCGAGCTTCGACGACGTCTCTGACAGACTATTCCTGAAGGGACACAGCCTCGAAGCTACGAGTAGGATATATTTCCCCAAGGTTTCACCGGAACAACCCACTCGTAGCTCATTGGTCTACTCGAAGAAGTCCTCATCGATGTCCACGACATCATATCTTCTCTCAATTTGGACGCCAACGCGGTACTTAATCATGAGAGAGACTAGGCGATTTCCGTCGATCAGAATAGTGCGAGTCGGAATGCCGGACGCATAGTCTTTGGCATGCTGAGTAAAGGCACTAGTCGTGATGAACACGCCCTTGGTTGCCGAAACCCCATGTAGGGCACCTACGAATGCCTGGATAGTTTCTCGGCCGATGTTGCTTCCCTCGGCGTATCTCTTCGCTTGCACATAGATTCGGTCAAGGCCCAGGGCATCCTGGTCAATGACACCGTCCACTCCGCCGTCCCCCGAACCGCCAATACGACGACCACGTTGTTCGGCACCTCCATAACCCATCGCTAGCAACAGCTTGACCACAGCTTCTTCGAAGAAGTCCGGGTGGCTGTCTCGCAGACGCTGAAGGAGCGAATCCCCGACGTCGGATGTTATCCGGTTAATGCCGGCTTCAATCTGCTCAATTGGATCTGCAACATCGGTTACGACGAGTTCAGCTGCTTCCGCCGATTGCGTCTTCTGCACCTGCGGCCAATAATCAGCGAAAGTCAGATTGGCCTCGGAGAAACTACGAATGCCCTCCGGGTGTTCAGCAAACCATTGTCTGCCTTTGTCAGTAATTCTGTAGTTGGCCCGTATAGGCCGCTCAATCCATCCTGCCTTGAACAAGTTGCTGATGGCCCACCCAATACGCTGAACGGAACGAAGCCCACCAGAGTTGAGAGTCTCTGCTCGGGCAACCGCAGACAAGTCGGCAGCGTCTATAGCGCGACTGACCATGTCACGCCTGTGTAGAGTCTCCCCTGAATTCAGTACTTCGAGAACATACCTTACCAAATGAGGCCAGATGGGAACTTCCGATTCAACGGTCTCATCTAAACTTTGGGTCATCTAGTTTCTCCTCATCAAACCTGATCTGGTTATTGCAGACAGCAAATATCCATCATAGTGCTGGGCAGCGGCAGCCTGTAACTTTTCAGGCACTTCTACTACGCACCACAGCCCAAGTTCCATAGCCCAGATAATCTCAAGTTTTCATCCTGACTCTCAGTGCAGAATCTATTAACGAGATGCGAGGCATAAGTAAAAAGTGGTGAGCCGCGGCCCCTAAACATTAGGCGGCTTTGCCAAGAGGCCTGGATCAATCATGGCGGGTCGATCTAGATGTACTCTCACTTTCGGATAGAATCCGATTCAATCAACTTGATGGGTCTATGGGGGAACTTTGAAGCTAACCAATGTGTCAATCCGTCGTTATAAGAGCATCGAGGACGGCAGTGAATTCCCGATCGAACGAGACGTCACAAGTTTGGTAGGAAAGAATGAATCCGGAAAGTCGGCGGCCCTGCAGGCACTGTACAAGAGCTATCCCGTGGAGCCGCATGTGGCATTTGATGCGGGTCTCGATTACCCCACGACAAAGTCCAGGGAAAGAAAGGCTGGCGGGAAAATTCCTGTCACCATCTTGTCTTACGAACTCGACGCCGTCGATGTTTTAGCCGTCGAAGCTGAACTGGGTGAGGGCGCGTTAATGTCCCACAGCATCGCCGTCACTACTGGATACAACTACAAGGCATCGGCCTGGGGCCTAAAGATAGATGAAACCGCCGTCGTGAATCATCTACGGAAAACACTAGAGTTAGCTCCTTCCGAACAATCCCGAGTCGACGCGGCCAAGTCAGTTTCAGAACTAACGGTTGCTCTAAGAGCTGTAGAGGCGCCCATCTCAACCGTGCAAGACACTATTGATAAGATCGCCGAGTGGCCGGATTCCGATCCACTTCTTGCGGCAATCAACATTCTTGTTAAACTTCGCCCCAAGTTCGTTTACTTCGATGACTACGATTCAATGCCGGGAAAAGTGTCCATCCCTGATCTCGTGTCAAAGAGGAATGCCTCGACCCTGGAGCGTAGCGAGCAGGCCGTCGTTTCGCTGCTCAGTGCCGCTGGAGCAGAACTTGAGGATTTCCTTGAACCAGAATCCCATGAACACCTGATTCGTGATTCGGAGAATGCTTCCAACGCGATCTCTGACGAGGTCTTTCAGTATTGGTCACAGAATAAAAACCTTGCAGTAAAAATCACCTTGATCGCTGCGACGACGGACAACTCGGGCACCTCCCAAGGTCCTTGGCTGCAGATCCGAGTCGAAAACCAGCGACACCATGTCACGGTTCCCTTTGACGAAAGATCCCGTGGCTTCGTCTGGTTCTTTTCTTTCCTGGCGTACTTCTCCTCGCTGGAGGAAAAATCCGAGCAGCCTTTGATTCTGCTTCTTGATGAGCCTGGAATTAACCTCCACGCTTCGGCTCAAGCCGACCTTTTACGCTTCATCGACGAACGACTCGCCCCAAAGCACCAGGTGATCTTCTCGACGCACTCGCCCTTCATGATCGACCCACATGCAATTAACAGGGTTCGGACCGTCATCGACAGGGATAACGAGGGGACCAAAATCTCGGATGATGTCTTCTACGCTGACTCGGAAACCGCTTTTCCCTTGCACGCTGCAATGGGTGTAGAGCTGGCGCAAACGTTGTTCGTCGCACCGGACACACTGGTAGTCGAAGGCCCGTCTGATCTTATGTACCTAGAGGTTTTGTCGCAGAAACTCGAATCCTTGGGTCGGGGAGCACTTGATTCTCGATGGGCGATGGCACCGATCGGGGGTGTCGCTAAACTTCCCGCGTTTGTGTCGCTTTTGGGCGCTAATAGACTCAACATCGCGGTGCTAGCTGATTCGTCGATGGCCGATCGAGACGCCATAGAGCGGTTGGAACGTGCCGGCAAGCTCTCGGATGCAGGCATTGTGCTGATCAGCGACATCGTTGGCCGTCCAGAGGCAGATGTGGAAGACATTTTCGACGTTTCTTTCTACTTAAAACTGGTTAACGGGTCATATTCGGAACAGCTGGGAGAAAACACCATAAAGGTTTCAGACTTACCAAAGGGGGATAGGGTCACACAGCGCATTGGCGAAGTATTCAAAGCCCGGGGCATCAATAGGGGGAAGTTGAACCACTTCAAGCCAGCAAAGTATCTGCTGGAAAAGCCATCACGCTATAAGATCCCAGCCGCAACATTGGACCGAGCCGAATCACTCATCAAGATAATCAACTCGCACTTGCCCAGCTAAGGGCATCTATCTACTGGACTTGGTTCTCGCTCTATCAACGGCGGCAAGTGTGCCCCTCCGATTCACAGCGCCTCATAAAGGCGCCGATGATTTCTAGTGAATCTTTCTTGGATTGAGACCTCCGAACATCTAACCACCGCCCACCGACGCGGGCAGTTCCAACCTACCCAGAAAGCGTCAGTGTGCCGGTTAGATGCATTGACGCATGGTAAGACTTTTAGTTGCCAAACTAACGATGGGGCATTTCCCTACGACCCTTCTATGTCTGTCAACCGGCGGTCAAAGCCTCCGCTTGTGAGTTGAAAATGCGGTAGACCCGCCGGGCAAGATAGCGTTTGATGCATCGTCGAATTTCCTTGGTGCTCAGTCCTTCTGCTTCCCGCTTCTGCACGTATTTGCGGGTTTCCTCGTCGTGGGTTATCCGCGTGATGGCGACCATGTGAAGCGCGCTGTTCAGAGCCCGGTCGCCGCCTCGGTTGAGTCGGTGGCGGACGGTGTTCCCCGATGAGGCCGGGATCGGGTTCACCCCGGCGAGGGAAGCGTACGCGGCTTCCGAGTGGACCCGGCCCCGGTGGGACCACACCGTCAGGCACGTGGCGGCCGTGATGGCTCCGAAGCCCTTCACTTCCAGCAGTGGCGCGGCTTCGCTGACCTTGACGAGGTTGGTGATCTTGTTGTTGTTGTCGGCCACTTCCTTGTCGAGCTCACCAATCCGCTTCGCCAACCGAACCGCCTCGGTACGAGCCACAGAGAGTCCCAGTTCTTCCTCCCGTGCGCGCCACCGTGACACTTCGGTAACTTGCTCTCCGGTTAGGGCCTTGCGGGCATCCAAACCCAGCTCGTTGACGCGCACCAGGGCGGTCAGCGCGTTCACTGCACGGGTCCGCTCACCGGTCATGGAATCACGCGCAGACACTAAGACCCTCAGCGCCGCACGGATACCTTCATTCAGCCTCGGCCGGCGCAGTTGCTTCTCCTCCAGCGGCATCACGGCGCGAGCGATCCGCTGGGCATCGAGTTCATCGGATTTGCCGACTCCGTGGTGGGCCCGGGCGTCCATCCGTGCAGCCTCGACAACCGGGTATCCCTTGGCTGCCACGGTTCCGGCAAGTATGGCTCCGTAGGAAGCCGGGCCCTCGATCACCCAGAGCGCGGCAAGGTCCGCACCGGTCCGGCGGGCTACCCATGCCATGGCGCGGTTGATGCCGGCACCGGTCGTGGGGAAGTCCCTGGTAGCGACGAGCTCGCCGGTCGTGGCGGCAATGATGGCGTAAACGTGGTTGCGGGCGTGAGTGTCGACCCCGACGACAAACGCATGTGAATGCGCGACGATAGACATGGCGGTCATTGTTCCTTTCCTTTTCACGGATATGAGCATGGCCGCTGTCGGCCGGCACCAGTCCGGGTAGAGGTCACTTCGGAACAACACTGTGATGAGCCACGCCCTGGGGCGGACAACCTTCTGATCAAGTCACCGAGGTGGGCCGGACGGTACCGGCCGACCGCCACATGATTGGACAAGTCGTAGGAAAGACACCAACGGGTCACGTGTCAGGTGAGTCACAATCACGAGGCAGGACGGCCAGTCCCTATCCTGCCAGCTAGTCCCAGACCAGCTGCCTCAAGTCTCACAGTGTCAGGGTTGAACGGTACCAACGCCTCACAGCAAATCCACCCCAGCATGTAGGGCAAGAACCAGGAAACTAACACCCGTGTCGAACCTAGCCGTAACCCAACTAGGACAAGATAGTCCTATGACTAATCCCGGAGCCCGCGCCGGTGGACCATCCCGACGCAGGACATTCACCCCCACCGAAAAACTTGAACTACTTGCGGGCTACGAAGCCGCGATCTCCGAGCAACAAGGCGGCGCCTACCTGCGCGAGAACGGAGTGTACTCCTCGCAGATCACCGAATGGCGCAAACTACGTGACGCCGGAGTCCTCGAAGGAAAAACGGACGGCACTCGCATTGGGAAACTTTCCGCCGAGCAAGCCGAAATTGCCCGTCTGCGCCGCCAGTTAGAGGTGAGCGAGGACAAGCGGAAGAAAACCGAGGACGCCCTAGACATCATGGGAAAACTCTCGGCGTTCTTCGAGAACGCCATCAACGAGTCGCAGGACGAACCGAAGCCCACGAAGCGATGAAGCGATGAAGCGATGAAGCGATGAAGCGATGAAGCGATGAAGCGATGAAGCGATGAAGCGATGAAGCGAGCTTACCAACAGCTGCTGGGCATCAAAATCCCGCAACGGAACGCCGCTGACATGGTCGGCGTTTCACGCACAACGATGAACCGCAAGCCGAGCAAACCGCAAGACGCTCCGCGTCCAGTACCACCGAACAAGCTCACTGATGCTGAACGGGCTGCGATTCTTGACGCTTTGAACAGCCCAGAATGTGTGGATATGGCCCCGATGCAGGTCTATGCAAAGTTACTCGATGACGGACAATATTTGGGTTCTTTATCAACGTTCTACCGGGTACTCAATGAGAACCGCCTGGTCAAGGAACGCCGCCGGTTGGCGAAGCATAAGCCGCGTGCCATCCCCGAGCTGGAGGCTAACGCCCCAGGTGAGGTGATCAGTTGGGACATCACAAAATTAGCAGGCCCTGTGAAAGGCAAGTACTTCGACTGCTATCTCATGGTCGATATTTATTCACGGTATATCGTTGGTGCGCACGTGCACGCTACCGAGTCCGACCGCCTGGCTGTGGAAATGATGAAAGAAATCTTTGGTGTTCATGGAATACCTTTAGTAGTCCACGCGGACCGCGGGACTAGCATGACATCGAAGACGGTCGCGGCTTTGCTCTCTGATTTAGAAGTGACTAGATCGCATTCAAGACCGAGGGTGAGTAACGATAATCCCTACTCAGAATCGTTATTTAAAACTTTGAAGTATGCTCCGCAGTTCCCTGAACGTTTCTCTTTATTGAGTGATGCGCGCTTGTTTATCAGTGAATTCGTGCAGTGGTACAATCATGCTCATCAGCATTCGGGGATTGGGTTGCATACGACGGCGGACGTTCATTTTGGGTTGGCTGATTCGGTCGCTGCGAAGCGTTCACAGACGCTGGCGGCGGCTCGTTCTCGGTATCCTGAACGTTTTAGTACGTCGCAGGATCCGAAGATTTTGGCGATGCCTGAAGCTGCGTGGATTAACAATCCTCAGGCTCGGGCAGTTCAGGCTGCTTGATAGTTATTTAGACTTGCGTTGGTACCGTTTGACTTGAAAAATTCCGTTTATGCAGGGCGAAGAATCCAAGTGTGAATATGGAAATTTTTTCACATACGAGTCACACGAGGGTACGTTCCTCTGGTCGGATGGGTTGCATTTGCACACGGTGTATCCAGTACTGCGCATTCTCTTATACCTAATCCTGATAGTTTGCCGGGGGCCGTGGATCGTCGGCGGATATACGCATCGCTATGATGTGAACAAGCCGTAGACGACCGAGGAGAGATCTGAATGTCACGCATTGAATGGACGAGATACACCGGGGAAGACATCGAATCGGTGGTCGCGATGTTCATCAGCGGGGATCATCCGGCCGCGGAACGGATCACTCCGTCCATTGGCGACGGTGGTATTGACGTGTTGGTCAAGACCGATAAGACACGTGTCTACCAAGTGAAGAAGTTCGCAGGTCCCCTTTCAGCTAGCCAGGCAAACCAGGTTAAGAAGTCGGTCGATAGATTGTGCGCTGACCCCCGGGTCAAAGATTTGCAGGTGGACGAATGGCATTTGGTGATGCCTTGGGACGCAACCTTAGAAACGAAGAAGTGGGTGACGGAGTATGTCACCGGAAAAGATCTGCCAGAGCCTATTTGGGATGGTTTGACACAGTGCGATTTTTGGGCCAGCAAATACCCACACATCGTTGATTATTACTTGGGCGGGAACGCCGAGCGTATTCGGAAGATGGCGTTATCCATGGTCCAGGGATTGCGCCTGAAAAACATTAGGGAAGAAGACGTCCAAAGTAGAGACTTCTCCGGCTTTGCGGACGAGCTCAGGGAGACCACGGAGATACTCAACCGTGAAGACCCGTTCTACTCCTATGGAATCCATGTGGAACCACAGTTCAAGACTCCCGACAGGAAAGACGTGCGCGAGGAGCTGACGAACATCAAACCCGGGGTAGTCCTCTCTACCTTGATGGGCGACGGACAGGTGAGCGTGCGCATAGATGTCTATGTGAAGAACCAGGTGGCGTCGCAGCTGAATCCGCTGAAGATCAACGTCGTCATGACTGCAAAGCGTGAGTCCGAGGAAGAGACCGCAATCCAGGACTTTAGAAAGTTTGGCAGTCCAATGGAGTTGTCTACTGGCGTTAGTGGTTCATCTACGTTCCCTGGAGGACTCGGAGGAGACTTCGAGAATGCAAGCGTAATGGTGTTTCCGGTTTCCGATATCCACGAAGAGGAACGCGAGCAGCGTTTGGTGCTCTTCGACGAGGAAGACTGCCTGGTTGATTCACTCGTATTTCAGCGGGAATACACCACGACAGGCGTTCCTGCTGGGGACCTTGGCCCGAGGGGTATGGAGTCGCGCCTGATTGATGACTGCGGCGTCTTGGGAGTTCGTCTGAGGTTTGATGTGGATGAGCAAACCTCGGGGATGGCCACAACGGTCCACCCTCCGCATGGAAAGCTTGCCATCGATGTTCTGCCAGTGCTGCGCTTCTATCAGAAAATGAAAGCCCCTAATACGTTGACCTTCGCTCCGCGATTCGGTCCCATACCTGACCTTCGAGAGCCGTTGATGGAAAGGGACGCCAACATTACCGATCTGTGGGTCGACGTGGCCGAGGCGCTCAAACTCATCCAGGAACACACTGCACAAAGGCTGCATTTTCCGAATCTTGAACACATGGAGGAAAAATCAATTCTCGAGGTTCTGCGTGCGGGCACTCTGCTCCAAGGGCAGACGCTCACGGAGCGCATGACGCTCGTTGCAACGGATCATGACTCCACGGTATCGGACGAAGTCAGAACGCTTACGATGCTTGTACCTTGGCGAATCGAGTTACAGGGTGTATCCGTCAACCTGGGCTATCTCGCCTACGTGTTTTCAGGCTCACTGCATCAGCGAGATCAAGAGCTGGAGGGGGGCAGATACGACGTATGGAGCGTTGATGACAGCAAGGTGCTTGTCCGAGTGCTCTCAGAGGAAGAGAAGAAGGCTCTACCGGACATCCCGACACTGGGTGGCAGCTCGTAGCGTCTCGTTGCACAGAGACAGGGGAAAAGGTGCTCTTGTCCCGAATGTCCCGGACACCCTTAGCCGACTCCGCTCAGACTTCCAGAACGACGTCCATCAAAGCATCGGCGATTTCTCCGCGAGGCCGTAAGCAAGAAAAATCTAGGGAATGCATACAGCACACCTTTGACGAAGACGACAAATCGCACCAAGGTCGCTTCGAAATCTTATATGGCTATACCGGGAGCAAAAGCGGATGCACACGCTTTCGGCCATGCCCGAAGTTTCTAGGATCCTAATCTTAGGAACTGCGGCCATGAATCCGTTTGGGGAAGCTCCTTGGATTACTTAGCGCTCCATTCCCGCCGGGACTTCTCCGCATCTGCATATTCACCACCCAGGATTTTATAGGTCATAGATCGAGCATCGTGCTCGTTCTCGTAGCTTTGGGTCCTGTCCATGGCAATGATAATGGCGTTGTCAGCGACGATCCGCAATCCCCATTTTCCGTCTCCTCGTTCATCTACCACCCGTTTTGCCATTTGTACTTTCCTTTCTAGTTCGCTATTGAAAGCCCGCGAGGGCCGAAAAAGTGGATTGTGAACCGTCTGTAATTGTTGGTAGTGGCTGGCCTGGGGCTAGCCACCTTTAGTGCGTCACTAACGCTGCAACCACGGTCGTCAATTTGGACGACCACCGGATCTCGGACACTCAGATAGTGATTTTTGACCAGCACAGAATCGTTGCTGAGGCCACTGTTGAATCTGGGTGCCTAGTGCTCGGTGTCATTGGTGCTCGTCGTAATATACGACATCGGTCGCGGGTTGGGATACCCTCGTGATTCTGTGCGATATTGGGCTCTACGAGCAAATGAACGAATTCACGCGGCAGTCTCTCGTCGCGTCCACTAGTGGGGAACAGCCAACTTGAGCAACTATATGATCGCGCCGTACGTCTTCCAGACGAAAATTCGTAGGAGTAATCCTCCAGTCGCGAAGACTCTGGCCGATATTGATGGCAAAAAAACCGGGCTCGAAGACGCCACTGGCAACGTCTTGGCGGCGATACTGAATCGCACGGGTGGGTATCAGGACAAACAAGACCCCAACAAGCATTATGTTCTTAAATCGGTCCGGGCGGCTGCAGGGGTTGGCTATCTTCTAAAAGTCGAGCCTGGAAGGAAAGGCATTCAGAGCACGCTCAAGCAGCATACGGGCGTCGTCGCTCGAACTGTCGGGGACGTAGAATATGTCGCGCTTCGCCATCTCATCTATTTCCCTCCCAATGGGCATACTGCTTTGATTTTTGCTGAGCGGCACGGCATTTACGGCGCGATCTCGTTCCTGAGGCCGGCGCTCCATCAAGTGTTGACTGAAAAATTTCCGGCCCTCACTTTTTCTATCGATGCCATGACAACGTTGGCTGCACTCGTCAATGCCTCTTACAGCGATCTTGTTTTTAAAGCCCCAGGTAAGCGAGACGCCAGCGGTCGGTATTTGGACTCAGGTAGTCGCGTTAGTATCCGTGTCGGCTTCCGGGGCAAACGAAAGGTTAAGGATCTAATGGCCAACGGTCACAAGATTGACGCAAAGAAGGTCTATGGCATTCTTACGCAAGAAGGAAGTGAGTTTGGTGTGTCGGCTCCGATCGATTCAAAGGGCTGGGAAGCCTCTATGAAAGTGGAGACAGGAGATGGCCCCCCTCGGACTTTCAAGATCGATGACGCGGGCCCGGCACTGATTTACCCGATCAACGGAGCAACGATAAACGGGCAAGTTGTCAGTACGAGCAGCTATCCTACGGATGAGCAGTTCTTGGGTGTGTGCGAGAACATCATCGACGACATTTCAGGCCAGTTTGATATTGTAAGTGGCCAGAAATTGCCTAAGGACAGTAAGTTCTTGAACTGGGACGGAACCCAGCGCGTCCCATGGGAGGTGACCTATTTTGACAGTCCTTAGTCCAACTGAGATATTCCGAGGCCAGTTCACGAAGTCTCGACCAGTCTCCTGGCGCGTAATCCGATGGACAGAGATTGGACTACTCGTCCTATCTTTGGCCCCCGGAGGCGTGATGATTTGGCAGCACGTCAGCACTATTGCTGTGGGTGCGGTCCTCACAGCGACTTCTATCATCACTGGCCTAACTTTCACCATGGCGATGAGATTTTGGGAGAAAAGGGTCGACATAACCACGGCTCCCCAAACTGCTGGTTATTTAGAGCGGAAGACTCTCGTCGACGGGCTCGGAACTCACTTAATTTGGACGGTCCTCGTTGGCGTTGCCAGCACCGCCTGGTCTGCATTTGGGGCTCTCGTGTCGGGGCCGAATCTAGCAGTGTGGGCCACTGCGGTTTGCGCGACTTTGTTGTCTTACCAACTGTTGATGGTCGCTGAGGCTCTGCTCAAGCTGTACACGAGCTCGATAGAACTTGGTCAGTGATGGCCGCTAACGCCCGCGTCCGACAGCTGTCTCGGCTGTTGAGGAATTTCAGCTTGCGATGACCCGATGGATTGTGACGTGTCGGCTCGTCAGGATCTGATTTGTGACAGTATCGTCGAGCGGCTATTCGATGAAGAAAAGTGCCTTGCTCACGGACCCGCACGCTGTTTACGCGTGAGGAAGACATATACTCTCCCGGGCCACGTTAGGGGCACCCAGCCCGGTTCAAAATTTCGGTCGGGAACACAAACGGGAAACCCCGGAATCCTGGACTGGCTCACCGAGTTGCACTTTGGCTGCAATGCCAATGAAGCGGCAAAACCCTCAGCAGCCGAAACGGCGAACCACCTATCGATCTTGCCGGCAGGGAAGTTGGAAAGCCTATGTGGCGGATTTTGCCACTGCGCACCAAGGCGTCGAAGGCAGCCGCACTCTCAGCGATGGGCGTGTGCGGATCGTACTGGTGTGCGTAGTACAGGTCGATGTAATCGGTGCCCAACCGTGTGAGCGAGGCAACCGTGGCAGCTGCCATGTTCCCAACGGACGGCTCGGGCAACTCGGGGTGCTGGGCAACCTTTGTGGCCACCAACAGACGTTCACGACCACCCTTGTCCAGCCACGAGCCTATGATTTTCTCGGATTCCCCACCCGGGTTGCCTTCCATTCACACCGGGTAGGAACCAGCGGAGTCAACGAAGTTGCCACCAGCTTCCACAAACGCGTCAAGCACACCGTAGGAGGCGGCTTCGCCCGTGGTCCACCCGAAGGTATTTCCTACAATGTTCAGTCCGAAGACTTCGAGGTTTGAGGTTCCGAGGATACTCATACGCGCTCCTTGTAAAAGACAATCAGTTACTAGAGCGGGGAATGGTCGTCGCGAATGGCAACCTCGCTGTCACGTGCAGCTTTCCAACAAGTCACCAGAATCCTACAGTTCTACACCGGCGAGCGCCGGGCGAGTCAAACATCCTATTGGCCCACCGGCGGCTGCTCGGCGCTGCAGACGGGAGTCTTCCATATTGTTGCGAGGAAATCGATCCCAGGAATCCAGGTCTTCATTCCAAGGCATCCCCGGAAGCATTTAGTGCAGTTGTGGTACCCGCACCCCCGCACCCTGAATGAGGTTGACGCCAAACTCGGTGACTTCAGCGTTGGCCACGCGCAGATGCTCCTTGCCATACAAGTCCGAGAACAACAGTCGAATGAGTGTTCCGTGGCTAAATATCACTATGCGCAGTTCAGGATAAACAGATTTCAACCAATCGAATGCGGCAGTGCCGCGAGACACCACGGATTTGACACTCTCACCGCCCTCCATCAGGCTGCGTTTAGTCACCTCATCAAAGCCCGTGATGTTTGCGCCCTCCGCCGAGCCATAGCCGCGCTCCACCAATGCGGGCACCTCTGCCACGGCGTCGACGCCCAACCGGGTGGAGATGACCCGGGCAGTCTCACTGGCACGACCCAGCGTTGAGCTGAAGGCCATGTGCCGTTGTCCCGCTCCGGCCAGTTCTTCTGCCGCTGCAAGTGCCTGCTGCCGTCCAGTGTTGTTCAGTGGGATACCGCCCTGCCCTGCAACCGACCAGATTTGGTCCGCGCGGTTTCCCCATGGCGGAACAGCGCCCAAGATCCCTCATTCATACCGCTGGTGGACAAGCTCATCAACCAGATGATCGCTACCGAAGCGCTGCCCACCATCGACGGGGATCACCAGGCGCTGGAGGAATTAGCTCAGCAGATCCTAGAACGTTTCTACAACCCGTTCCTGCAGCACCGACTGGCAGATATTGCGCTCACTGCCTTGTCGAAATGGACCACGCGCAACCTCCCATTGGTACAAGAACGGTGGGTATACGGCGGCGATGCACCCCGGATCGTGCTCTCCTTCGCAGTCCTTCTGGTGCTTTACAGCGTCGCGTCGGAGAATGCGGAGTTCGAGCCGCGGGATGAGGCACGGATAGTCGAAGAATGGCGCAGCGCCTTCTTCCGGGCTGACATTCCGAGCTGGGCTTGAGGAGCTGTGGGAATCCATTCGCTGCCCGAGCTCATCGGCGAGACAAAGGCCAGGAGGCTGGCGGATGAAACGTCACAGGCCGTGGAACTCATCTTCGAGCAGAGCATGGCCACCGCCGTTCAGGCACGTCTGGTCTAACACAGTGATGGCTCCACCAACTCGGGCGTCCCCGGCACCACGGTATCGGTCCGACGCGCCACCGCCCATGTGTCCCAGTTGATCGTCGCCGCCAGAATCATCCCGTGGCTAGCGCCATCATCGCCGCATCCGAGGGTCGGTGCCCGCGGATTCGCCGCGATCGCGTTCTTGGAGGCGACGTCCAACAGTGTGGCCACCACGGTGAAGGAGCCCGAGTTGCTCCGCCTCAGATTGCCGTGTTACCCCAGCGGACCGCCGAAGAACGCATCTTTGTGGCTAGGCACGCTGTTTTGCCTCGTCATCGACGAGCTGCTGAGGGCAAAGGCCCTTACTCGGTGGGGTCGGAGAACTGCGCGGCCAGCCGTTCCAGGGTGCGCTCCATATTGGGCCCGGTGCTCCGGGTGAAGCCCATCAGCCGCAGCAGCCACTTGTGCCGCAACCGGCTGGCGTCCCAGGTTTCGCTGACCAGTGTCCCGGACCCGACAGCTTCCAGCTCGTAGCGCCACCGATGCCTGCTGAAGTGCCGCCAAGCGATCTGCCGGTCCTGCTCGAATTCCACCACGGTATTGCTGATCCGGTACGGGACCCCTAAGCGCATCTGCATGCCGAACTCGCTGCCCAGGCGGAGCTTGCCTCCCTGCGCGTTCGAGGCCCGCACCGTTCCCGAGCCGTCGATGACCGGGTGCATAGCAGGATCGGTGAGCAGTTCGAAGATCTCTGTAGGCGTGGCGGCCACGAGGCGGCTGCGGGTTTGGCGATACGGGGATTCACTCATCAGCCCATCCTATGCAGCATCTACTCCTGTGCCCGGTAGCCGGGCCTATCCGCAACGATGTTGTTGTGCCATTCTTGGTTGACCTGCACCCTCAGGAAAGGAAAACGATGAGCCAGCAAAGCGATCAGGACCTTGTACTTGGCCCGATGTTGCGCCATGTGGATGCCACCTCCGCCAGCATCTGGGTTGAGACCGCCCGGTCTTGCACCGTCGAGGTCCGCTGCAGTGAATCCACATGGAGTGCGCCGACTTTTGCTGCCCACGGCCACCACTATGCGTTAGTTCAGCTGACGGGGCTGAAGGTTGGAAGTGTGAGTCCCTACAGCGTGTATCTGGATGGGGAACTGGTCTGGCCGCGCGAGGATAGATTCCCCGATTCCATGATCGCCACCATCGACCCCGCGAAGAATCCACGGCTGGCATTCGGGTCCTGCCGCACCAGCGTTCCGCACGACGCGGCGGGCAACAGCAAGCACGGTGTTGACGCGATGCGCGCCTATGCCCTGTCCATGTCGGGCCCGGGGCACGGACCGTGGCCAGATTTGATGCTCTTCCTCGGGGATCAGGTTTATGCCGACTCCACCAGTGACCAGATGCGCGAGTTCATCCGCAGTCGGCGCGATATCAGAGATGAACCCGGTACCGAGCTGAAGGACTTTGAGGAATACGCCCACCTATACCGGTTGGCTTGGTCGGACCCGGCCAATCGTTGGCTTCTTTCCACCCTGCCCAGCGCCATGATCTTCGACGACCACGACATCCGCGACGATTGGAACTCCTCGCGCAGTTGGAAACAGGACATGGAGCAGACCAGCTGGTGGCACCAACGCATTGTTGCGGGCCTCGGCTCATATTGGATCTATCAGCACCTCGGCAATCTCTCCCGTGTGGAACGGGCTGCAGATCCACTATGGCAACGCATCGCGGCGCACCCCGGCCCCGAAGAATTGGATATCACTGCCGACTTAGATCGGTTCGCCGAGCGCGTCGATGCCGCACCGGAAGAATACCGCTTCAGCTACTGCCGCGACTGGGATACGGTGCGGCTGATCGTTGTGGACTCACGTGCCGCGCGCAGCCTCGACCCCGGAAGGCGTGCCCTGCTCGATCCATCGGAAAGTGCGTGGCTCGACGAGCACATGCAAGGCGGATTCCGTCACCTGCTGATCGGTACTTCCCTTCCCTTTCTGTTGCCCATGGGCCTGCATCACGTGGAAGCGTGGAATGAGGTCTTTTCCTCCGGGGAACGCGGCCAGGCCAAGGCATGGCTCGGCGAACGATTGCGCCGGACCGTGGACCTTGAACATTGGGCGGCGTTCCAACAAAGTTTCCAGGACGTGGCCCGGTGGGCCACCGAGGTCGCCGATGGCAAGCGGGGTCGCGCCCCGCAGTCCGTAACCTTCCTCTCCGGCGACGTGCATTTCTCCTATGTCTCCGAGGTGGAACGCGAGACCGGGAGCAGGATCCTGCAGGCTGTGTGTTCGCCCATCCGCAACCCGCTACCCCGGTTGATGCGCTACTTTGCCGCAGCTTTGGCTTTGGGGCCGGCCGTCCCGTTCGGGGCTTGGATGGCGCGGAGGGCACATGTGCCTGACCCACCTTTTCGCTGGGACGGCATCTTGGGTCCGTGGTTCGATAACAATCTGGCCATCCTTCAGGACACCAAGGACGGGCTGGAGATCAGCTGGGTTACGGGGGTGGTTGAGAACCGAGACCATCTGCACCCGAGGTTGGAAACCGTCAAAGTGGCAGCGATCGAGCCGCGCGAGGGTGGGCGTGAAGGCATGCCGAGTCCGTAACCCCAATCGCTGCCGGCAAGCCAGCTCCAAAGTCCCACATCAGGGAATTGCAGACCCCAGAGGACTGCCCATGTCATGTTCACCCGCAGCGGGAGTATGCAGCGCGCGGGCAACCGGGCAGTCGTGATGTGCGCTGACCGGGGTACTACCTGACTAGGTCCGTGGCCCGCGTGAAACAGGCGGGTCCGCCGGCATGAGCAACTGACCAGTCGACTCTGTGGCGATCCCGCTCCAACTGCGTAGACGAGGCAAGGACGCTGCCACACCTGCTTTCCAGCGGTCTGGCGAGTGCTGGCTCCCCCACACCGACAGCGCCATGCAGTCGCCTAGCCCAACCATTTGGCTGGGTCCCCCGACCGTGTGGGAATTCCAGCGCAGAATATTCAGCTCAGAATCATCGAGTCGATATCGTCTCGAACCCACCTCTGGCCACCGCGCCGAAGGTTGTTGGCTAGGGGCAGCTGATGCGAAGCGCTTTCGATAATATGCATGAGATAACCGCCGGTGTTTGGGAACGCTACGAGATCCCCCTTGGTCACTCCACCAGGAAATTCAAAGTGGCGGCGTAGGATCAGTTCCTCTTCAATGCAATATGCACCCACCAAGAAAGCACTACTTTCCTTGCGTTCGCCCCGTGACCTCTGCGAGTGGATCAGAATCGGGTCCAGCAAGTAGTCAGCAGAAGTTGACCGGCACTGAGTTCTATTCATATGCAGTCCCACCAGTGGGAGACCGTCGCTACGCGTCTTAGTGAATGCGACTTCCGCTAGAGTCAGCCCGCAACCATCCAGAAGCGATCTTCCTGGTTCACAGCGCAGTTGAACGCCACGTTCTTTGAGCATCGTGGCGACCGTCTGCTCTTCACCGTCTGCAGTGCTCTCAAGAACCTTGCCAAGCCACTCACCACGGATCAGCTTCTGATGGTACGGATATACGGCACCGCTAGGTGTCGCTCCGGTAGCTCCCAACCGATCAGACTTCCAGGTTAGGGATTCATCGCCTTCTGGAAGTTCGGCGAGCGCTTGCCAGAAGTCAGTCCACTGCTGCGCATCATCTAGATAGGACATGGGAATTCCTCCGCCTATGTCTACGAATTCTGGTTTGTGGCTACGTTCCCGGAGTGCATCAATGAGTTCTAATGATTCGCGGAGAACTATTGCACGTTGCTCTGCACTGTATCCGTTGAGGTGGAAGTGGATCCCAGATACTTCCAAAGTCTCTGAAAGATCTGTTTCTTCCAGGAAGCTAAGCCACTGCTCAGCACGCATTCCGAAGCGGGTAGGTGCAATTGATTTGTTTGACGAGGCCAGTCTTAAGGCAATGGAGACGCGCTTACCAGTTTCTGCAGCAATCTCTTGAAGATCTAGAGCCTCGTCCACGTTGTCTAAGCTCAGCACCACACCATGGTCTACGGCAAGGCGCAGTAAGGCAAGAGATTTGACCGCGGCGGTAACGATCAAGCGGTCTCCTGGCACTCCGCGTTTGAGGCACTGGTCCAGTTCATTAAAACTGGCTACGTCTATTCCGCAGCCCTCAGCTATGGCTTGGTCAATGGCACCAAGTGTCTTGTTGGCTTTACGGGCCAGATAGATCTGGAAGTCGACCTCATGTGCAGCCGCGGCATCTCTTAGCTCAGCAATGTTCCTGCTCATGGGTGAGAAGTCATGAAGGTTTAGCGGGGAGCCATGTTCTTCGATTAGTTCTTGGCAGAGTACTGGATCACCAACTAACCGTTCCATCCATGGTTCGAGGCGTGCTGTGAGTGGAACGGTTCCGTGCATCAGCGGTGGCATCAATTAGCTGCTACTTTCTGGCTTGGCGCGGCTACTAGCCGCTTTATACGTTTGGCCCATTCCTGGAATTCCGGGTGCAGGTTTCGATTTAAGGTGTCATGGCCCAAGGTTGGGTCTTCGGTGGGCCGGCCAAGTGCTGTTAGAGATTCGTTGCGTTCGCCGCGCACATTCAGGCAGGTGCCGTCCGTATCGGTCAATAATCCACGTTCTCCAGACCTAACAAGCACTTCACCGGCGGTCAGCAAGTCACGGATCATTTCGTTTGCAGGTTTTCCGTCAGGTTCTATAAGAACTCCAGCAGGTGCAGTGACCGCATTGATGGTTACGACATCTGCCAATTGGTGAGTTTGTCCCAGTGGCTCGTGGCTCAGTATTCCGGCATCGTAGAGCGCCAACAGTTTGAGCGCCGTAAGTTCAGGAGGGCCGAAGGCCATACGTTCTAGGTTGGCCGCGATGATCCTGAATTGTTTGCGCTCAGAGGCAGCCCAGCTAATCCTCGACAACGCATCCACAATCTGCGGATAGAGACCTGCCCATACGACACCCCACACCCACTCGTGGCTGTAAGTGTCCAATCCGTGGTTGGCGCGCAGGCTTGTGCGAAGCTGCGCTGCCGGTGATTCTTTGGCTTTCATTTCTTCAGATATCCCCGCAAGAACAGTGCTCCACAAAGTTGCTTCGTTGGCAGGTACTCCAACAAGGCCAGTGCATTGCACTGCACAGGCAAGCAGGATGCTCCACAGTCCGTCGAATTCAGAAGTTACCGTCTGCCCGTTAACTCGGCCGGCATCTTTACGAGCGCTTCCCCACCTCCGTATCGGTTCACGGTAGGTATCGAGAACATCCCGTACTTCTTGCGGAACATTGAGCGGTTTTGGACTCAAAGAAATGTTGCTTCGTGAGGTCAAAATGATTCGCGAGGGCTCTTCGCCACGAGGCAAATACCGTAGGGCGCTCAAACCGTCCTCGGTTATTTGCTCCCACCTTCCGCCGCGCCCCTCGGTCAGCGTCAGCACCACGTCATAAGCGGTCAATGCAGCTCCGCGCACCAGTACTTGGCTTCCAGCAGGCACCGCAGGGATAAGTCCTTCGGTCCGCTCGACAGTCAGCTCCGCCGCGCTCAGAGTTCCATGCTCAGTGCTCGCCAGTTGATATCCAGCCAACCCATGCCCGGTGCTGATAACTACTTCGTCATAGAGTTTTGATTCGAGCTGAGTCGATACTTCCCACTGTGGCCCGCGGCGTACTAGCGACGTCACGGCGTTAGCGCGATGGGTTACCTGCAGTGCGCCCTGTTCTACGAGCCTCTGGAACTGCTCATTCAAGTACTCCCCAACTAACGCACGAGCCGGAAAAGTATCATTCTCAGCGTGTGCATCCTTGGTGGCTCGCCACTGGTTGAAAGTCTGAGTGCACAGGGTGGAAGAGGCATCGATAATACGTGGATTGACGTTCAGCCTAAGTTCTCTGGGTTGACCGGTATTCCATACTCTTCCGGCGCCAGGCGGATACGGGTCATAAACATCAACGTGTACCGGTCCATCCCCCGCGTCTAAGCAATCATTGAGTTCAAGCAACGCGAACAAGCACTTGGGACCGCCACCAATCATCGCGATCCGTGTCATTGTGCCGCTTGATCTTCCAACAATGCATCGCCGAATGCTTCGGGTTCTTCACCTAAGTTCTCACGAACCCACTCTTCGTTATAGACACTATGCAGGTACGGCACTCCCGAGTCATGGACCAGGAAGGCAATGCGTGAGCCGCTAGGTATTTCAGGCAGCATCTGTCCCATGGCCGCGACGATTGCTCCGGTAGAAGCACCAGCAAGAATTCCCTCACTGCGCGCGAGCTTCCGGCAGCCGTGCACCATGTCGATTTCAGGGATTCGGAACACCCTATCTGGCTCAGCCTGTAACGAAAGCTCCGGAACAATTCCCGCGCCTAGACCCGGCAAACGCCGATTCCCTGATTCTCCACCGAAGAGCACCGAGCCCATAGCGTCCACGGCAATGAGCTTCGTTGCCAGCCCGTGATCACGCACGTAGTTCTGGCACCCCAGAATGGTCCCGGTAGTACTGGTGGCGACAAACAGCATGTCTAAGCGTCCATCTAACGCTTCCATGATCTCTGGCATCGTGGAGGAAAAATGTGCTGCAGGATTGTGCGGTGAACCGTATTGATTGGTGGTGACGGCGCCCGGATTCTCAGCCAACAGTTGCTGGACTTTACGGCGTCTAGCTGCCAGCTTATTACCGTCCGCAGGATCCAACACAAGTTCTACGTGTGCTCCGTAGGCACGCATGATATCTACGGCAGACTTGTTCGCATTTTCATCTACTACCGCCACAAATTTAATGCCGCGCACCACGCACTGCCTGGCTAAGGCGATACCTAAATTCCCTGAGGTTGATTCAATGACCATTCCGCCGGCTTTTAGCTGGCCTGAGCTAATGAAAGCATTCACCAGACTTCCCGCGGTGCGTTCCTTAGTGCTGCCCGAAAGCTGCAGAGAATCAAGTTTTGCAAACACCTGGATCTCAGGTGCATCAAAAAGTCTCTCTAGGCGCACGGTAGGAGAATTGAAAGGCTCTAATGTGCCGACACTATCCATGTTCATTAACTCGCATTCTCGCGGTGACGAAACCATCTGGTGTGTACTTCTTGACCTAGCTATTGGGTAGCTGACGCACCACCACCCATTTTTGGCAATTCTAAACATCAAAGATGCGAAGTGGCTAGGAAAATCTTAGACCCACAGGTAGCTCTAAAGTCACTGCTCCAATCAAGGCATTCAGCGACGGAATACGTAGGCGATACTTGGACGCGTTGCAGTCTCACTTTGTTGCTTCCAAGTGTCGGCAAATGTTTACTTCTATGTGGCGTCCCGGGCAAGGGATGGAGAACTGCTCAGTACGTATGCTGTTTCAGATATTGCTGAGCAACTTGCAGGAAAACCGGCCGTCGGAAGAGACCGAGCAACACAAGGCGTTAACAGATTCAGGCTCCCCGTTCGCTTTCGCCAACGGGGAGCCTGCCTCTAACGCTTCGTGCGTACTTGTAGTCTAGGTAATCTGTTGTTTCTCGTGCTCGACTTCGGTGGTCTCCACGATCATCATTGGCAACCGCGAATCGCTACGTAGTTCTTTGATAAGTGACATTCCCAGCAAGGTAACTATCACGGTGAAAGGTACCGCTGAAAGAATTGCCGCCTGTTGCAAAGCTTCAAGTCCACCAACAACTAACAGTACGATGGCGCAAATGCCGGTGAGCAGTCCCCATACGGTCAGGATTGGACGCTTCGGATACATATTTCCCCCGGAGGTCAAAGTACCCAATACATAAGTATTCGAGTCCGCCCCCGTGATGAAGAAGAGCACTACGAGTATCACGGTGAAGGCGGAAGTCACCGCAGGCATCGGTAATTCTGCGAGCATCGCGAAGAAGGTGCTGTTGGTATCGGCGAGCGTCGCGTCGCCGATACCGGACGACAAGTTCATTTCTTGGTGGATCGCGGTGCCTCCGAAGATGCCAAACCAGATACTAAACACGAGCGAAGGAACGCCCATCACGGCAACCACAAATTCACGAATCGTACGTCCCTTGGAAATGCGTGCCAAGAAGATACCAACGAATGCGCCCCAACTTAGCCACCAGGCCATCATGAAGTAGGTCCACCATTGCATCCACTGCAGGTCTTCTGCACCTGATGGCGTCAACAGCGCGACGGCGGGGAATTCTGCAATGAACTGACCCATTGAACGGAAGTACAGGTTGCTGATAAATCCAGTTGGTCCCGACACCAAGACGAACACCCCAATGAGTGCCGCACCGATCATGGTGCCTTGGCTCAGCCATTTAATGCCCTTACCAATGCCTGAGAGGGCCGACAGCGTGAAAATAATGGTCACTCCGGCAATGATCACGACCTTGACGAAAAGGTCGGTCGGAATGCCGAACAAACTGTTGATTCCCTCGGCGATCTGCGAGGCGCCAAGTCCCAACGATGTGGTGGTACCAAAAAGCGTGGCAAGAACGGTGAACACGTCAATAATCTTGCCCAGGATGCCATCCATGGACTTGCCTAGGATTGGGCGAAGCATCACCGATACCAGACCTGAGTTTCCTCGACGGTGCGTTGAATAGGCTATCGCCAAACCAAATACCCCAAACAGTGCCCAAGCATTTGGACCCCAGTCGAAGTAGGAGAACTGCAACGCAACCACCGCTGCATCCATAGTCTCGGGATCAGCTCGTCCATGCGGAGGGCTCATGAAGTGGCTCATAGGCTCGGCCGCCCCATAACTGATCAACCCGATGCCCATGACGGCGCCGAGAATCATGGCAATCCACGCCCAAGTGGAGAATTCCGGCCGATCTGCATCCTTACCAAGCCTGATGCCACCGTAGCGCGAGAAGGCTAAGTAGAGCAGGAGCATGATGCACCCCAACGTGACTAGCAAATAGCTCCAACCGATATATTCGGCAGACCACGATGCGGCTCCGGACATCATTGTGTTGAGCTGTTCTGGTGCAAGCGCCGCCCAAAGAACGAATACAACAACCAGAGCCAACGAGAGAAACAGGACGCTGCTTGGCCCGTATAGTCTCCGGTAGACCTTCTTCGATTCCTCCGCGTTTTTGGCTCGGCGCAGTTTGCCTCCCGTTAGCGTAGAACCGCCTCGGGGGCCATGCTCCTGCGGGTTGTTACTTTCGGTTTTCATGTTGCTCACACTTCGTTGATATGGGGGCCGGAGCCGTCTGGCTTTAGAGTGCCGATAATTTGGCACCGTCGTAGAACCGGCCGGCCTTGTAGACCATTGGCTCTAACTGCGCGACTTCCGAGTGCTTCACCTTGGCGATGAACACGGTGTGCGTCTTGGCTTGGAAGCGCTCCTTGATCTCTGCCTCGATGGAGGCTGCCGAGCCATCGATCATCGGGCTCCCGTTGGGCCCTTCATGCCACTGCAACTCGGCGAATTTGTCGTCGCCCTTTGAAGCAAAAGTGCCCACGGTTTGACGCTGCTCATTGCTCATGATGTTGATACCCAGATGGGTTGATTTGAACAGTGATGAGTAGGTGCTGGTGGTTTTCTGCACACAGACCAAAACCAACGGTGGCTCCAGAGAGATGGAAACGTAGGAGTTGGCGGCGAGGCCACGTGGTTTGCCGTTTTCATCCTTCGTAGTCACCACCGTAACTCCGGTAATGAATTGACGATTGAAGCCCTTGAGCTCGTCCAGATTTGGCATTCCGCTGAGGTCATCTACGAGAACCCCACCGTTTGAAGGTTCGAAGGCGGACTTTAGCGATGGAACGCCCACATCTTCTAGAAGTTCGCTTTGGTCCCAGGTCACTTCCTCGGAGAGGATCTTTCCGTCCTGCACCTTCAATAAGTTTGAGCCGCGGGTCTCAACGCTATTGCCGGTGGCGGGAACACCTTGCAAGTCATTAGTGAAGGTTCCGTTGGTACGCCAGAAAATAGCAATGGACTCAGCTGCGTCATCGACCAGCAGGTGATCGACGGTGGTGACCAGGTCCGGGAAAGCCTCTCGTACGGAGAGGATCTCTTCCTTTAAAGCTTGTGCGGTCGTGACGTTCCCAGACTTATTACTGATGCGCTTGAAATCCGTGTGGAAGATTTCGTCGAGGCGATCAACCTCGCCTCTATCCCACGCGGCCTCCCAAGCGGTCACGAGAGATTCTTTGACTTGCTGGAGTGAAGTTTCAATTTGTTGCATACATGGAATGCTAGCAAAGTCTGTGATGTAGTCAACATAATTCTGAAAATGTCTTAAATTTGTTGAATTCCTTAGTGATCTCTTGCATACAAGAGATTCTAGAGATAGTCTTCTTGTATGCAAGAGAGTTCACTTACCGAAGCAAAGATTCGTATCGAACCAGAGCCACCCCTGCTGAGTCGACTGCGTCAAATGATTGTTGGCGGGGCTGTTCAGCCCGGCGATCTACTGGCAGAAACGGCGCTAGCTCAAGAATTCGATATCAGCCGCACGCCGATTCGCGAAGCCTTGAAGCAGCTCGAACGCGAAGGCCTCGTTGAGGTGCGAGCCAGGGTCGGAACGTTTGTCCGGCGGCCGACACAACGCGAAATCCACGAGATGTTCGAGTTGAAAGAATCATTCGAGGGGCTCGCTGCAGGACTCTTGGCACGTCGAGGACCTGTGCCGGAATTAGAGCAGCTCAGGGAAAACGTTGCCCGCAGTCAGCAAGCTGTTGATTCCGGCGACGCCGAACTGTACTCACAACTGGTCCACGAATTCCACAGCACTTTAGTCGCCGGAGCCGACAACAGAAAGCTCTCAGAACACTACGACCTACTCATGAACCAGTTGGCCTATCACCGGATTGTCTCGCAGACCCTAAGTCTGCCTGGACGTCTGAAGAATTCGGTTGGCGAGCACCAAGCCATCATCGAAGCACTCACTTCCAAAGATCCGCTCGCTGCGGAGCTCGTGATGCGTCGACATGTTGCAGCGTCAAGCCAATCAGCAGCCATGGCAGCCCTCAAGGAAGCCGAAGAACAGCCGGGATAAGACCCGAATCATAGATTGCCATGTAAAGGATAACCAGATGGACACCCAATTGGCCGAGTCATCACCACTTCTCGATTTGAGCACCCGCTCGACGCTCAATGATTACTCAGATATTGCCGCAGCCAGCGGCCTGCGCAAGATCACGTGCACAGTAGAAGAACTCCCTCATGATGAGCTGGGAAGCATTACCCGAGCTACGGCCACCGCCGTCATCGCCAACCCTTGGTTAGGGACCTCAACCACCCATGATTTAGCCGAACGCACCGAAGCTATTGCTCCGCTACTGGCCAAAATGCTCTCAGACCGATTGCTCGATGCCTTAGGCGGAGCTAAACATGTTGAGGCCTTCGGGAAAGCAGCCATCGTGGGAACTGCCGGGGAATTAGAACATGCCGGCGCCTTGATCCACACCCCGTTCTTCGGTAATTTGCTTCGCGAAGCGCTCGAAGGCAGCTCAATTATCTGCTTCGTCGATGGGCGTGGGGTTCCAGGCGAATCATTGCGGATACCTATGTGGCATAAGACGGCTGCGGCCACCCGCACCCATTACCAAACCTTAGAGATGTCGTTACCTGATGCCCCACATGCCGGGGAAATCGCGATTATTGCCGCGGCCTCTACAGGTCCACGCCCCCACGCACGTATCGGCGACCGAACCACCGACCGTGTCATTACTTCCGAAATTTTGAAGGGAATACAGCTATGAACTACCGCAAACTCATCACCATTATCGAGGAAACCGCCACCGAAGGTGGCCGCGAAGTTGATCCCATGGCCCGCGTGGTCATCGTTGCAGCAGTCTTCGATAATCCTTGGGCAGGCCAGGGATTCGTTGAAGACCTGAACGCCGGCATCGATTCGGTCGCCTCGGACCTCGGAGCCTTGTTGGCACCGCGAGTCATCGAAGCCTTGGGCGCACCACTGGAGGCCTACGGCAAGGCAGCCATTGTCGGATTAGATGGTGAAATCGAGCATGGCTCGGCATTGATTCACACTTTGAAGTTCGGCAACCACTTCCGCGACGCGGCCAATGCTACGACCTTGCTGCCCGCGGTGGAAAAACGTGGACCAGCTGGGGTGCAGTTTGATATTCCACTCAAGCATTTCACCGACGCCACCATTCGTTCGCACCACCAGAGCGTAGAAGTACGCGTCTCCGATGCACCGCATGCAGGGGAAATCCTGATTGCCCTGGCCGGCGCCACCCGCGGCCGTCCGCAAGAACGCCTAGCTCCGCTGTCCACCGAACAGTAGAAGTCCCAGCACCACCGAAACGGAGCAAAGTAAGCATGACAAGCACCGAGCAGCCACTGGTTGTCCTCCTGCATGGGGTGGGTCTGGACCGCACCATGTGGCAGCCATTGGGCCAGCACTTGCAGCGCGACTATCTCGCCTTGGATTTGCCAGGACATGGTGAACGCCCCGTCCTGCGTGAGAAGCAAAATCTAGCCAGTCTCGCTAACGATGTATTGGAACGAATTGAGACTCAGCAACCGGTACATCTGGTCGGATTCTCTTTGGGAGCATTAATTGCCCAACATCTTGCGCGCTTTGCTCCCAATCGGGTGCTGACTCTTAGTTCCATAAACTCGGTGTGCCAGCGCACCCCCGAGGAATCCGCAGCGGTAGAACAACGGTTAGCCACTGCGGGAACCAACTTCGCGCAGGGAGTCGATAAGGCAATCGAGCGTTGGTTCCCGGCGGAGCAAACGGATGTACCGTCCGCGGTCATAGAAGCCATCCGTAAAACCCTGGCCAAAAATGACCTCGAATCTTATTTGCACTCCTATACGGTATTTGCCCACGGAGACCAGGAAATCGCTGGGGAGCTAGCCTCAATCAGCCAACCCACTCTGGCTATCACCGGTGAACTGGACCCAGGCTCCACACCGGAAATGTCCCGACGGCTGGCAACCGCATTACCAGGAGCCCGGCTACGTATCGTCAACGGTGCCCGGCACATGTTGCCAGTGGAAAACCCAGCAGCACTGGCATCCGAACTAAACAGTTTTTTCAGCGACAACGAAGGGAAACAGGCATGAGCGAGCGTTACATGCACTTCATCAACGGCGAGCATGTTGCTCCCAGCGAAGATCGTTTCTTCAGCAGCACCAATCCGGCAACTCTTGAGGAACTTTACGAGGTAGCACGAGGTAATGCCGAAGACGTGGACCGTGCGGTCAAAGCGGCACACAAGGCATTCAAGTCCCCGTCGTGGAGTGGCCTCAGCGCAACGGCGCGCGGTCACCTGCTACGTCGTTTAGGTGATCTTGTTGGCGAAAATGCAGAGAAACTGGCCCGCTATGAGTCTTTAGATAACGGAAAGTTGCTACGCGAAATGCGCGGGCAGCTGGCGACCTTGCCGGAATATCTGTACTACTACGCTGGACTGGCCGACAAGGTTCAAGGCTCCCAGATCCCCAGCATGAATCCAGCCATTCTGAACTACACGCAGCGAGAAGCGCTGGGTGTAGTCGGGGCAATCACTCCTTGGAACTCACCGTTGACGTTGACCACTTCTAAGATTGCCCCGGCGTTAGCCGCTGGCAACACCGTGGTCATCAAGCCCAGTGAATACACTTCGCGAACAGTACTGCTGCTCGCCGAGCTCGCCGACGCCGCAGGGTTCCCTCCCGGCGTGATCAATGTGGTCACCGGATACGGTATCGAAGCTGGCGCAGCTTTGGTAAGTCACCCATTGCTAGCCAAGATTTCCTTCACCGGCTCCACCGCCACAGGTTCAAACATCGCGTCCGAAGCGGCTCGCCGATTCATCGGTTGCACCCTGGAACTGGGCGGGAAGAGCCCAAATATTGTTTTTGACGATGCCAACGTCTCCAACGCCGCCATGGGTGTGGTCGCTGGAATCTACGCTGCTGCAGGTCAGACATGCATTGCCGGCAGTCGCGTCTTCGCCCATAAGTCCGTCTACGACGAACTGCTGGAAAAGGTCACCGAACGCGCCAAATCCATCGTGATCGGAAACCCGCTGGACGACGCCACGGAACTTGGGCCACTGGCATTCGCGGACCAATTGGAAAAGGTCAGCTCCTACGTGAAAATCGGAACCGATGAAGGTGCCACACTCTTAGCTGGCGGTTCTCGTCCCGAGGGGCTAGAACTGCCCGGTTACTTCTTCTCACCTACGGTACTGACCGATGTCAACAATGAAATGCGCGTAGTGCGTGAGGAAATCTTCGGACCAGTAGCAGCGATTATGCCGTTCGAGCACGAGGACGAACTGCTGTCCATGGCCAATGACACCGAGTACGGGCTTGCCGCCGGGGTGTGGACGCAGAATCTTGCTCGCGCACACCGGATGGCTCGAAAGCTGGAGGCCGGAACTGTTTGGGTGAACACCTACCGCGCGATGTCCCCCATGTCACCACGCCAAGGCTTCAAGAACTCCGGAGTCGGAATCGAACACGGCTTAGAGTCCATGAACGAATACACCAGGCTCAAGAGCGTATGGATCAACACCGATGAGTCTCCGGTAGCTGATCCGTTCGTGATGCGCGCATAGATACCGGAGAATTCACATGCCACTGATCGATGTATCAATAGCCAAAGGCCGCAGTCCGGAACAACTGCGAGCCCTCATCAAGGCGCTGCATCAGGCAGCCGAAGACACCGTTGACGCGGCCCCGGAAAACATCACGGTCATCGTTCGAGAAATCGAGCACGAACATTGGTCTCGGACCAACACCACCATCGCCGAACGAAATAACTGACAGACAACCGCTTCACAGCAGCGAACTAGATAGGTAGGGATAATCATGCGTTTTTCACTGTTCATCCATATGGAACGTTACGACGATTCGATTAGCCACGAAAAGCATTTCGAGAACCTCGTCGAGTTGACGCAGATGGCCGAGGCCGGTGGATTTTCCACCGTCTGGATCGGCGAGCATCACTCCATGGAGTACACCGTCTCACCTAACCCGATCCCGCAACTGGCTTACCTCGCTGCCAAAACTTCGACCATTCGGCTGGGAGCCGGCACCATCATTGCTCCTTTCTGGAACCCCATCCGCGCAGCCGGTGAATTGGCACTTCTCGATACGATCAGTGGTGGCCGTGCCGAGTTGGGCGTTGCCCGCGGCGCCTACCAATTCGAGTTTGACCGGATGACCGAAGGAATCAAGGCCACCGATGGCGGGGCAGCAATGCAGGAACTGATTCCGGCCGTGAAAAAGTTATGGGAGGGCGATTACGCACACGATGGCGAAGTCTGGCAATTCCCTACTTCGACTTCCGTGCCAAAACCGGTGCAGAAACAGATTCCGGTTTGGGTTGCCGCGCGTAGCCCAGAGTCCCACGACTACGCTGTCGCTAATGGCTGCCATGTCATGGTTACTCCACTTATGAAGGGGGATGAAGAAGTCACCTCTTTGGTAGAGAAGTATGAGACGGCCATCGCCAATCACCCCGAGGTGACCCAGCGACCGGACATCATGGTTCTTCGTCATACCTATGTGCATTCAGCCGACGAGCCAGAAGCATGGCGCCCAGCGGCCGAAGGGATCAATAAGTTCTACCGCACCTTCGACGCCGTCTTCGGCAACAAAGAAACCCCGGTCAATGGCTTCATCGATCCTAGCCCGGAAGAGAAATTTGCTGGCCGCGAAGAATTCACGCCAGAGTCTTTGCACCGTACTGCCATGATCGGCACCCCCGAAGTGGTCAACGAACGACTACGTCACTATGAAGATCTAGGCGTCAGCGAATACAGCTTCTGGAGCGACAATGCGCTGAGCCATGAAGAGAAGAAGCGTTCTCTGAAATTGTTCATCGATGAAGTTGTTCCTAATTTCGTGAAGTAGTCTGCGAGAAAACTGAGGGCTGTCGAGAATCCGAATTTTGGACTCTCGACAGCCCTCAACTTTTAAACCTTGCTCAGGTTGGTGTCCACCAGCTAAGGAACCCGACCGCCAGCAACCACACAAAGCTGAGCCCAGCAATGTAGGGCGTTACAAAGGCGAACTTTTAGATGCACCGTGAAACAATCCTCAAGGAAAGCCTAGGATCATGAGGCTGCTTTTGATGATCCTCTTGTGGAAGGAAGTGGCATGAACCCGAGCAATTCGCCGTATACCCAACAGCGGACAGATATCGCATGGATTACTACGGTATTCGCCGGCATCATGGCTGCGCTCCACATTTGGAAGCTTCCAGCGGCCATCCCGGTGTTGCAAGACGAGCTGCACATTTCCCTGATCCTCTCCGGTGTTCTGCTGGGCGTAGTTCAAGTAGCCGGCATGGTCGGTGGCTTAGCTATGTCCTTACTGGCTGAGATATTCTCGCAACGAAAAATCATGCTGCTCGGCTTGGTGCTGCTGGTGATTGGCTCCGCCCTTGGTTCGTTATCCCCCAGCGCAGGCATGTTGCTTGGCACTCGTATTGTTGAAGGCGCAGGCGTCATCATGTGCAGCGTGATGGGCCCGGGATTGGTTCGCGCGCATGCACCGTTGCAACGCATGAACCTCGCAGTTGGTTGGTGGGCAGCCTTCATGGGCATCGCTACTTTCTTCGGTGTACTGGGCACGGCAATAGCTTTGCAATTCATCACCTGGCAAACCTGGTGGCTGGTGCTCTCAGTGCTCACCGTGGTGCCCATTATTTTGCTACTCAAGTTCGTCTCTGCCTCCGCGCCCGGTGGAGGCACCGGTGCCAAGCTGGCTCTCAAACGCATTGCTGTCACCGCATCCTCGGGCAAGGTGTGGATGAGCGGCGTCATCTTTGGCTGCTACACGGTCCAGTGGATGGCTATTGTTGGATTCCTACCAAGCATCTTCAGCGAAGACGGACTCTCCCCCATCCTTGGAGGGCTCTTCTCCGCCGTAGTAGGTGGATTGAACGCACTAGGTGCCATCATCACCGGAACCTTGTTGCAACGCGGCATTCCCGGCAAGAAACTACTCATTGGTTCCTTTGTCGTCATGGCTATCACCGCCATTCTGACGTTCGCCATCGATTACTCCAGCTCACTACTTCTGATCCAGGTACTCTGCGTAGGCCTGTTCTCCATGTGCGGTGCAGCAGTTCCAGCAACGATGACCCGTATCGCGGTAGATCTGGCACCAGAAGGTGGCTCGGCACCCGCAGCGATGGGACTGATGCAGCAGATCTTCAATATCGGTAACTTCACCGGCCCCATGCTCGTTGCCTGGCTGGTGGTCTTCACCGGCGGTTGGAACTCCACGTGGTGGGTCAGCGTGGTCTTCGGTGTGCTGGGCGTAGTGATGATCTTGCTACTGCTTCCCAAGAATTCACCGTTGAACGCCATTCAGCACGCCTAAAGTCTAGGAATCTAGCTATTTTTGATCTGACTTCACGGTACTGTCGATAACTACCGGGTTCACATGAGGGAGTTTGTTCGTGTCAGACGTGTCTGAGAATTCCAAAGCGATTCTCACGCTCAAGAAGCGAATCGCTGATCTGGAGCAACAGCTGCACTCGGCACGCCTTGGCTTATTGACTCTAGAAACAGCACAGCGCGATTCCGCTACGGAGCAATTGGCCGTGCTATCAACGGAACAAACAGGCCCTGCAACTGTTACCCGAAACTCATCCGCCGAGGAAAAACTCCGTCTATTCCGCTCGCGCTTCCGGGGGCGAACCGATGCATTCGCGACCAGCTGGGTTAGCGCCCAAACAGGAAAGAAAGGCTGGGGTCCTAAGACAAAACAATGGGTTTCTCCGAAGGCAGTGAAGAAATCAGACCTTCTGCCGCTGACCGACGACACGATCTATCAGCATTTGAAGAGTTCGCCCATTCCGGCTAAGCCTTTTCATGTAGGTCTTTACCCGCTGCTCGACGACGAACATTGTTACCTCCTCGCCTGTGACTTTGATAAGGGTCAGTGACAAGCAGACGCAGCGGCGTACGCGCATGCTGCGGACCGCGCGGGTTTCGGCAACCTAGTTGAGGTCTCACGCTCAGGCCAAGGAGCTCACGTATGGATATTCTTCTCCGAAAAGGTATTGGCCAGTCAGGCCCGAGCGTTAGGTGCCGGTCTTCTTCGAGATGCCATGGCCCAGCACCCAGGGTTACCTTTGGAAAGCTACGACAGGCTATTTCCTTCGCAAGACACCTTGCCGGTCAAGTCCCCCGGCGCCAACAGGCTAGGCAACCTTATCGCGTTGCCGTTGGAGGGAACCGCCCGGGCAGATGCGCGAACGGTGTTTGTTGATCCACAGACATTTGAGCCCTTACCTGACTACTTCGCAGCATTAGACCAGGTTCCCAGCGCTAATGCCGAAGACATCGTCACGTACCTGCGATTACATGGTAAGAGCGATATCGGACCGCAAGTCCAGTCTGCTGAGCTTACTCCTCGGCGAGGCCGAGCGAGCCTTAAGGGACTAGTCGATAATCTCCCCATACGGCTGACCCGTGATTCCGGACTGCGTATTCCATTCGCCCAGTTGCCAAGCGCGGTAATCACCGAGCTCAAGCATCTTGCCTGCCAAGCGAATCCGGAGTTTTATCGCAGGCAAGCTCAGCGAATGAGCACTTACGGTTTCCCACGCCTTATCCAATGTTTCACCCACAACGCCGACGAGTTGCTGCTGCCGCGAGGAGTCACCGACGAGGCGGCCAAGATTCTGCGCACCGCGGGGTTCGAGGTGAAGGTGTCCTACGCCCGTAAGCCGAGAACCAAGGTTGAAGTAGACTTCCAGGGCGAACTGCGAGCATCCCAGAAAGATGCATTCGAAGCTATCAAGGCTCATCGGGACGGGGTTATTGTTGCGCCAACCGGATCAGGTAAAACCGTCGTAGCTTGCGCCCTGATCGCCGAACGCAAGGTGCCTACGGCTATCTTGGTCAACAACACCCAGTTGCTTGGTCAGTGGCGTGAAAGCCTAGAAAAATTCCTTGGAATAGACCCTGCACTTATCGGGCAACTAGGCAATGGCAAACGAGAGCTCACCGGGCAAATCGATCTAGTCATGGTGCAGTCACTTCGAACTCGCAATGCCAATCCCGATGCGCTCAGGGGCTACGGCCAAATCATTATTGATGAATGCCATTCGGTGGCCGCTCCATCTACCTTGGCAGCCATTGAAAAGATCAAGGCCGGATACTGGGTAGGTCTCACCGCAACTCCCTATCGTGCAGACGAACTTAATGGACTGATCACCATGCAATGCGGCCCGATCCGCTACGAGTTAGCTACCCCGCTAGCGGCCCTACGCGAATTGCATGCTCACGAAACCTCCTTTGAACCGGCAACCCAAGATACCGATGGCGCAGGAATGCAGGAGCTCTATAATGAGATCGCCGTCGATGAATCGCGCAACCAGCAGATTGCTGATCTCGTTTTCACCGAACTTAGCGAGGGCAGACACTGCCTGGTACTTTCTAATCGCACCGGCCAAATTCGTACTTTAATTGATCTTGTCGATGCCTCTGGAACTAAGGCCACCTTCATCGAGCTGCATGGCAAGCTGAGCAAGAAAGAACGCCAGTCCATTACGGCCCAGCTGGCCGAGGTAGATACCGCTGACTCTGCCTATGTGGTGGTTGCCTCGGACAAGATCGCCGGAGAAGGATTCAACCTTCCATCGCTGGACACATTGTTCATGGTGTCACCGGTGAGCTTCAAAGGGAAAATCGAGCAACTGATCGGACGAATTCAGCGCACCGATGACGCGTCTCGAGTCATCCGCATTCATGATTTTGTTGATACCGAAGTTCCAGTTTTCGCGCACATGGCTCGGCGCAGACATCGGGTCATCACGAAAAAGGGCTTCAAACTAACAGTTAGCAACGATTCGGTGCTTCAACCCACTTTGAGAATCTGACACGTGACTTCATCAATTCGTTCATCACTCTATCTGCGCAGAATCTACCGGGGGCCAGCTCACTGCTCAAAGGTGAGCAGTCCGCACTTTACTACGTCAACCAACCTTCAGGGTTTGGAAGCCTGTAAGGATGGAACCGCCGAGTCATGATCGAACCAGTTCGCTAGATTGCGGTCAAGAATTCGAGCGAGTACTCGGCATTGTTCATGAACTACAGCAGGGCTTATGCGTTTTCTGTAGCCCATTAAGTGGGATTGTATTTGATCTCTGGTTCTGATCCAGCGATCCTCCTGACGTGGCTGTACGCCAGGTTAGGGACGGGATCTTAGATATCTCCGGCCTGGGATAACTAAGCTTCGGTGGCTGGAGGAAGTTTCGAGACTGGCGGCAAATTGCTCAGGGAAATCGGTCCGCGGGCAATAACCGCCTTCCTGCCGTTCAGCAGATTTTTGGCATGACCGGCAACGAGGAGAGGAAGTTTCTCACTGCCACCGCGTAGATCGATTTCTTGGTTGGCATATCGAAGCTTTTCCAAGGTCTCATTAATAACTTCCAACGCATGATTCGCCTTGAGTCCCCAAGATGCAGCCTCCGAAATCAATGCCTCTCGGGTGACGTGCGGTTGATGCGAGATGCCGTCGATTTTCATTGACAGTGTGACGGGTCGCCCATAGTAGAGAATCTGGGGAGTGACGTCGTAGAGCGGAGCCAGCTCGATACGTCCGTCAGGCCTGTGGAGGATGGAGAAATTCTTTCCATGGGCATCGGTGTTTCCGCAGACAACGTTGGTTACAACGTAGGCCAAAAGCTGCTCTCGGTCGTCAAGACCTTGCCCGAAAGCGTTACGTCGCCGGGCAAGGACACTTGCCATATTTTTGAGAGTGGCACGGTAGGGGTAATTATGTTCAAACTTCGAATCGGTATCCCAGGCCAGACTGATCGCCTGAGCCAAATCTTCTTGATGGACTCGCCCGATGCCGCCTTGGACATCGGTGAACCGATCGTATCTTTCGATCACCAACGCGGCAGTGTCATCAAACATTGCCACCTCGCTGGCGAAGTTGACCAGAGAACACCGTCTACCGAGTTCCAGACAATACGCTTCATCATAAAGCGAACGCAGTCCACGGGCGGCGTCTTCATCTGCGCAAGGCTTCACTATGTGCGTGCTCGGCGCACCATCCACTGCATCGTGCCAGGTTCCTTGGATACGGGCCATCGTCATTTTTGGTTGATAGCCGGCCAACGATCCACCACCTCCCAATTGGCCTAAGGTGTGGCGGTGGATGCGTTCGATTTTTTCTGCGACTTGAGAGTCGGTCATCGGTTTATAGCTACCGGCGGATAGATCTGATATTTCACCGATTTGAAGTGCACCAGCTACATCAAGTCCTGCGTACGCGAGATGCCCAAACACGTCTGGACGCTCTGCCCCGGAATCTCGAACGAGATTATCTAGGCCTTTACCTTCCGGAAGTAGCCCTCCAAAAAACGCTGTTGCAGCTCCCGGCAGCGACTGGCGTGGACCCAGCGGCAGACTCAATGAAACAATCGTCGAGCCAATACCGAATTTGGCCATTCCTTCACTCGTGGATTGATAGGTGATTTGATCCCGAGAAATGCGGCGGATGTCGCCGACATGAGTTCCATAGATGTGGACTGGAAGGGTTGCATCCACTGGCTACTGAACCTCCCTGAACGAAAGTTCAATTCCAAGCGCTAACAAGACTTCAAGGAGCCTGGCATTGAGCACCTTTGGCTTGCCCGTCTCCAGTTCAGAAAGGTAGCGTTGAGTGACTCCGAGACGCTCCGCAAGTTCTACCTGCGAGAGTCCATGACGTTGCCGAACAGTCAACACCATCAACCCGAGGTCGGAAGTCTTGCGGATGATCCCGTGCATTTCTATTACCTTTACGTGCTATGGAACTCCTTATTACCTGTTCGTAATCATACCACCGCTATGAGCTAATCGTAATAAAACGATATGACTGGAACACACGCTTATCCCCCAATGCCGCACTCATGGTCTGCAGAATTTCCCATCGAGACTCGGGCGTGCAATACGCGGTTTCCTAAGAAACAAAGCTTCCATGGAGAGTCGGGAATCCGCGCTTGAGAACGAACATCGCTGCCGCATAACTCAATGGCGAACCCCTGCCACCGGTAGCAGTGAACCCCCGCGGGAATAGAAAACCATTTACATGCGTTTGCATATATAATGGTGATCATCTTCGCCGCACATCCCGAAAGGAACACACTATGTCAGGGTTCGAAGGCAAGTCAGTCATCATCACCGGCGCAGGATCCGGACTCGGACGCGCGGCAGCACTGCAGATCGCCAAAGAAAAGGGCAAGCTTTCTCTGGTAGACCTCAACGAGGCTGGCTTGAAGGAGACCGAGAGCGAGATTCGTGCCATCAACCCTGACGCCGAACTGATCGCGGTCACCGCAAACGTCGCCAACGAGTCGGAAGTGGCGAACTATGTCGCGCAGACGATGAAGGCCTTCGGCCGTATCGACGGCTTCTTTAACAACGCTGGTATCGAAGGCAAGCAGAACCTCACCGAAGACTTCGGTGCTGAAGAATTCAACAAGGTAGTCTCCATCAACCTCAATGGTGTCTTCTTCGGCATGCAACACGTTTTGAAGGTCATGCGCGAGCAGGGCTCGGGCGCAATAGTAAACACCGCATCGGTCGGTGGCATCCGCGGCGTGGGCAACCAGTCCGGCTACGCCGCATCCAAGCACGGCGTAGTGGGTCTCACCCGTAACTCTGCCATTGAATATGGCCAGCACGGCATCCAGATCAACGCCATCGCACCGGGTGCCATCATGACCCCAATGGCCGAAGGATCCCTGAAGCAAATTGATCCACAGAACTGGGAAGAAGTCGGCAAGACCTTTGTGGAGCCCAACCCAATGAAGCGCTTTGGCAAGCCTGAGGAAGTCGGCGCGTTGGTCGCCTTCCTACTCTCCGGAGACGCCGACTTCATCAACGCCGCGGTCATCCCGATTGACGGCGGACAGTCCTACAAGTACTAATCCACTTACTCATTCCAAGGCCAAAACCCCACGACCAACGGCAAGTTCTAACGGTCGTGGGGTCTTGGCCTGTTTTGTCCTCACACGTCGACCCGTATTTCAGCTTGAAAATACGTTGTCGATACCTCGCGGATTAGAGATTAGCCTGGCCTGGTTCAGGCTCTATTCCTTCCTCGCGCGGATACAGGTCCGCGCCGGTGCGATCCTTCAAGGTCAACGTCGCGATCAACGAGGCACCCACCCAAATGAACAGGTAGGTGGACACCGCAACAGTGGTATCAAACTTGCCTACCAAGGCAGCGGCAATGGTCGGAGCAAAGGCGCCACCAACTACGGAGCCCAGTGCGTAACTGATTGAGGAACCACTGAGGCGAATACGGGCTGGGAACATCTCCGCGTAAAGCGCTGGTAACGGTCCGTAGGAGAAACCCATGAAGGCGCCGAAGACCACTAGCGAAACGGTAACCCACGCGAGGTTCGCAGTCTCAATTAGCAAGAACAGCGGGAACAGCCAGATCAGCAACAGCACCCAGCCGATGATGAACATCTTCTTACGGCCAATTTTGTCCGAGACCACTCCACCTATCCAGGTGGAGATCAGCCAAGCCAGTGAGCCGACGGTGATGATATTCAAGATGTCTCCGGCTTGGAGTTCCAACTTGTTCGTGGCATAGCCAAGAATGAAACCACCGGTGAGCATGTAGCCTGCGGTGTTATTGCCCATGAAGACCAAAGTCGCCTGAATAACAGTCGTCGGGTGCTTCTTGAACAAGGTGGCCAGCGGGGCGGATTCGGTCTGCTTGGTCTTGGCCATCTCTTCGAAGACCGGAGACTCTTCCACCTTCCTACGGATGTAATAACCGATGAGGATCAGCACGAAGCTAAGCAGGAATGGAATACGCCAGCCCCACGCCATGAACTGCTCACTAGTAAGGGCCGCGGCAATAATTGCGGTGACCGCCGAAGCCAACAACATGCCTGCCGGAACACCGAGCTGCGGGAACGCACCAAACTTGCCGCGCGCATGATCCGGTGCGTGCTCCACCGCCATCAACGCTGCACCGCCCCACTCACCGCCGGCGGAGAAACCTTGGACGATGCGTAGGAAGATCAAAAGAATCGGAGCCCAAATGCCGATACTCGCATAGGTAGGCAACAGGCCAACTAGCGTGGTTCCGACTCCCATCAGTACCAACGTAATGATCAGTACCGCACGGCGTCCGTACTTATCTCCGACTCGCCCCATCACAATGGCGCCCAGCGGACGGAACAAGAAGCTGACGCCCACGGTGGCGAAGGCAATAATGGAGCCCAGCGACCCCTCGGCCGGGGTGAAGAACTGCGGTGCCAAGACAAGTGCTGCAGCATTGGCATAAATGAAGTAGTCGTACCACTCCACGGTGGTACCGACCATCGTGGCTCCCGCGACACGTTTCTGTTCCGGCGTCATGCGGCCTGATTTCGGAGATGAAATACTCATGGTTCCCCCTCGATACGCAAGTGATCAGGAACCATTTTCCTTCGCCCCTCAAGAGGTCTTACCGTTTGCGCAGGGTCGGCTCCTATGACCCGATCGTAAGCCCGCGCAGGCAGGACTACAAGGGCGGGATTTTTATCGCAGTCCACACGGCGAATTCAGGGCTCACCAGCTATTTTGCTTGAGCAGGGCCAGTCACAGACTTCTCTCTCAAGACTTAGCGCGCCGCGGGTGCGTCCAAGTTTAGTTGTTCGGCAATCTGGAGCAACTGCGTACTGGTCACCGTATTGAGCGTAATTATCGTGTCTTTAGCTAGCTGTTCGGCGCTCGGTGCGTTTTCGCCAGGTGCGCGCACCGGTGACTGCCCAGTTTCCACTTCCGCGCTCTTCACGAAGCTAATGAACTCTTCCACCTGTGCGGTGTACTCATTTAGATCCCGTAGCTGTGCCACATCGATTGCAATGATCAAAGTGCCTTGCGCTTCTTCACTATCCCGTGCAGAAACCGTATCGGAACCCGACAGCGCACCTCCTAAAGCTTCGACTAGTAGCGCCAGGCCGAAACCTTTGAAGCCGCCGAATGGTTTGAGGTGCCCGCCAGAGCCCACCCACTCATCTGAGACTTCCGCACCGCTGTCTTTTTCGTAGTGCAGCCTTCCGGAAGCTACGGCGCTGGTCGCAAAGTCCAGAACCATATGCGGCGCTTGGGCTCTCGGCACACCTGCGGCTATCGGGTTGGTGGATAACCGTGGTTGGGTGGCGCCCGGCGGAAGCACCGACTGTAGTGATCCGTTGTTGTTCCCAAAGACTAGGGTGATCACGCCCGCTTCAGCCGCTTCCTCGCAGAAGGGTGCAAAGCGTCCAGCGAAGTCGCTATTGCGCACGGTCACCGCGCTGATTCCATGTTCCTTGGACCGTTGCACGGCGAGCGCTGTGGCGTCACGCAGGGCAAAGTGTCCGGTGGCCCGGTTAGCGTTCAGTGCGAGCAGCGCACCGGTATCTTTTTCAATACTGATCTTTGCTGCTGGGTTGGTTTTGCCTTCTACTGCGCGGCCCACATATTCCGGGAGCCTGCGTAGCCCGTGGGAGTGGTGTCCTGCTAGTTCCGCGGAAATCAGATGGTGCGCCATATATTCGGCATCGGTCTGGTTGGCACCCACGGCGCTCATGCAGCGGGTAATAAAATCGCTGAGTTCAAGGGAACTGAAAGATGCCTCGTTTTGTTCGTTGCTGTGGTTAGTCATACCCACTCCTTGAGTAGTTCTTGCTCGCAGTTTAGAGCTTGCCTTTCTTCGCATACTGCCCCACGTCAAGGATGGTTTCAATTTGAGGTCCGAGTTTTGCCTTAGCGCTTATTCAAGAACCGTCAGTGGGCGAAGCATGCGAGCTCGCCCGTTGCCCGTTGAACACAGCAACGGATAGTCGTCCAAGTGCGGCACAACATTTATACGACCTGCCAGTCTCCAGGAAATTCCCGAATTCCATGGAAAGTCGCACCTAGTCGAGAGATCGGTAAGGTCTTAGGGATATCGCATCAGCACGCAGCGCAAATGGCAGCAGAAGCGAAAGAATTTCAAGACGCGTCCTAGTCGCTAACGCTTTTTCTGGGGTACCAGACCAACACGTTCAGTTATCGTGTCCGTTGAACGTTCTCCCATCGCAAAAAAATAATACGATCCGCCGGTGGAGTCGAAGCTGTCAGCCAAGTACACATAGCATCCTCCCGTGGAGCCATCTCAGTAGCAAGTCACACGGCTTCCGCTGGGCGGAATCAAACAGTGGCCGTATCGATGCGTCTCTGCAAGCATGACGGCATGACTAAGCTGCAGCCTGCAAGCAATCTTTATGGCCAAGATGTTTCGGCATTTCTCGGTCCAAGCCCCACGACGCTTTTCGAACAGCGCCCGCTGCTCTCAGCCCTTTGGGAAGATGCCAAACAGTATTTGAAGGTACGCAGCAATGACGCGCACACCCTAATTGCGCTCTCCCTAGCAAACGCGTTACTTTCCCACCAACCGGACGCAAACGCCGATATCGTCTTACCGGCAATACTGCTGCACGACATCGGCTGGTCTTCCGTAGATCCCTCACTGGTACTCTCTGCTATCGCCCCGGGCGGTGGCAACAAAGAGTTGGTTCTACAACATGAAAAGGAAGGCGCCCGCCTAGCCGAGGACATCTTAGTCAAGCACGCAGTCGCACTTGAGACACGCGAACGTATCACCTTCATCATCGACGGTCACGATAGCCGCAAGGAATCCACCAGCCTAGAAGACAGTCTGGTGAAAGACGCGGATAAGCTTTGGCGACTGACTCCGCATGGGATCAACACGGTCATGGATTGGTTCGGGCTCACGCGTGTGCAGGCGGTGGATCTTTGTGAATCAAGGGTAGTTAGTCATTTATTCACCGACGCTGCACGCATCATGGCAACAGGCCTGCTTGCGGTAGAACGCGCCAACCTCTTCGAACAACGGCTAGCCTTGGATTCACCAAGCTAGTTCTGCATCGAAGGAGCAACATATGGCCGGCGGAAGCTCGCAACCGGGACGCAGCGTCACCTCGAAAATCCTGGCCATCCTAGCCGCATTCGAAACTACTCGGCGCTCCCTGAGCCTGACGGAGATCGCTGCGTCCGCCAACCTTCCGCTGTCCACCACACACCGCTTGGTCGGTGAACTCATCGACGCCGGCATGCTCAGCCGTAGCGCAAACGGCGGCATCCAACTGGGTTTACGCCTATGGTCCATCGCGCAGAACACTGGCAGACAGTTACGCGATACCGCCCGCCCCTTCGTCCAAGATCTGTTCTCATTGACTGGAGAAACCAGCCAATTGGCCATCCGAGACGGAAATTCCGCCCTGTACATTGACCGGGTCTATGGCAGTAAACGCATCGCTCGTGCTTCACGGGTCGGCGGCCGGTTACCCCTGCATGCCACCGCGGTAGGCAAAGTCATCCTGGCATTTTCAGAACCTTGGGTCATGGACGCCTACCTAGATCACCCACTCGAGGCGCTAACCGCCCACACTCGAAGCTCTCCGGTTCAACTACGCAGAGAACTGGAGCAAGTCCGGGTCAACGGTTATGCGAACACCCGTGAAGAGGTCCGTCTGGGCACCTGCTCCATCGCGGTACCGGTGTATCACACGGGCCGACTGGGTTGTTCTATTGGTTTAGTGGTTCCCTCGTCGCACGCCGCAAATATGGAACGCCACCTCCCAGTCCTTCACGGAATCGCGAAACGCATCGAAGCTGCTACCGCGCATATCCCCTTAGAGACCCTGCTGGGCATCATCACCGGCGAGGATATGAACGTGCCCGAATTAGACGAGGACGAAGGCCAGCCCTAGGGACAAAGATACCTTCCACTGGATGGAAGATGAGACTTCCTTTCGGATGTGCCGTAGACAACACTGAGGATCAGTAGAAGTTACGTGGATCACAGATTCGCGTATCCGCATTTTTCCTTCAGGAGTCCTATCTCATGACCAGCACCCCAGCAGTCTCCGGCGGATGCCCAATGGGCTACGGCGCGCAGGCCCCGGCGGACCACCACGGCTACGAGCCATTTGCTATGGAGAACCCTTTCCCGGCCTATGAACGTATGCGCACCGAACAACCGGTGATGTTTGATGAGCGAACCGGCCTGTACGTGGTCACCCGCTATGACGACGTCAAGGAAGTCTTCGAAAAGTGGGAAACGTTCTGCTCGGAAAATGCCCAGGCTCCGGTACGCAAGCGCGGACCGCAGGCCACGGGGATCATGAATGATGGAGGCTTCACGGCCTACTCCGGGCTATCGGCCCGCCGCCCACCAGAGCACACCCGCATTCGCGCTGTCGCTCAGAAGGCCTTCACCCCACGCCGCTTCAAGGCGTTGGAACCGATGATTCGGGAGAATGTGAAGGCCTCCATCTCCTCGATGATCTCCCGCGGTGATAATCATGGCGATATCGTCTCGGATTTGGCCTACTCGTTGCCAACGATCACCATTCTGACCCTGATTGGCGAAGACATCTCCCTGGTGGACACCTATAAGCGCTGGAGTGATGCGCGCGCGGCCATGACCTGGGGCGATTTGAGCGACGAGGAACAAATCCCATACGCACACGACCTGGTCGAGTACTGGGACCGGTGCCAGGAACTGGTAGCCCGTGCTCATGCCACCGGCGGCGATAATCTCACCGCAGATCTGGTCAAGGCACAGTCCGAGGGCGCGGAAATTAGTGACCACGAAATCGCTTCACTGCTCTACTCGCTACTCTTCGCAGGTCACGAAACTACCACCACATTCATTTCCAACTGCGTACGTGTATTGCTTGAGCACCGCGACGCCTGGGATGCAGTGGTCGCGAATCCTAAGCAGATCCCTAAGGCACTAGACGAGGTCCTTCGTTATTCCGGTTCAATTGTCGGCTGGCGGCGCAAGGCACTGACGGACACCGAAGTCGGCGGCGTGCAGATTCCCGAAGGTGGAGAATTGCTGCTCCTCATGGGTTCGGCGAACCGCGATGAATCCCGCTTTGAAAATGGCGAGGATTTTGACATCACCCGGGCCAACGCCCGCGACCACCTGTCCTTCGGGTTCGGCATCCACTATTGCTTGGGCAATATGCTGGCCAAACTTCAGGCCAAGATCGCGTTGGAGGAGCTGACCAGCGCGCTGCCTGATCTTCAGTTGGTGGACGCGCAGAGCATCCCGTTCCGCAAGAACCTCTCCTTCCGTGTCCCTGAGCAAATCAACGTCACCCTGAACGTGAACTGAATTTACTTCGAAAGTAGAACATCATGAGCAACAACGACTTCATTGAATTCTTCGACGGCGGTTTAGCCCCGACGCTGGACTCCCTAGGCGGCAAGGGTGCTTCACTGGTGACCATGACTGCTGCCGGGATGCCGGTGCCTCCCGGATTTGTGGTTAATACCGCGGCCTTCCGTGCTTTCATGGGTGCCGGCCTAGATGAGATCATCGCCGGACACCTAGCAGGCCTAGACCCAGAGGACATTGCCGCCGTAGACAAGGCCAGTGCGGCCATTCGCGAGCTCATTATTTCCCGCCCGGTGCCTGATTCGCTGCGCGAAGTCACCCGCGCCGCGTACGCCGATTTACAGTCACGCTTTGAGTCTGAGGTTCCGCTGGCAGTTCGCTCTTCGGCCACTGCCGAGGACCTGCCCGACGCATCCTTCGCCGGACAGCAAGACACCTATTTGTGGCTTAACGGCTACGCTTCGGTGGCCGAGCACATTCGCGCTTGCTGGGCCTCGCTCTACACCTCAAGAGCCATCATCTACCGCGTGAAGAACAACATCCCGGATGAGGGACTATGCATGGCGGTTGTGGTGCAAAAGATGGTCAACGCCAGAATCGCCGGGGTAGCCATGACTCTTGACCCCACCAATGGGGATCGTTCAAAGATCACCGTGGATGCTTCCTGGGGCGTAGGGGAAATGGTCGTCTCGGGTACCGTCACGCCGGACAACATCCAGCTAGACAAGGTCACTCTGGCGGTGATCACCGAACATATTGGTGATAAGCACGCCGAGCTGATCCCTGACCCGGCGACCAACTCGTTGGTAGAACGCGAAGTCGAAGCCGAACGCCGCAACGTGCTCTGCCTAACCACCGCAGAACTTGAGGCCGTCGCACTTCTGGCCAAACGCGCGGAGAAACACTATAAGTCCCCACAGGACGTCGAGTGGGCCCTAGACGCAGATCTGCCCGACGGGGAAAACTTGTTGCTGCTTCAGGCCCGCCCGGAAACAGTGCACTCCTCCAAGGCACCAGCTCCGAAGCCTAGTACCGGTGGTTATGCCTCCTCGATGGGCTTTGGTTCAATCACCTCCTCGCTGATGAAGATCGCCAACTAATCTCCTGCTCCACCCAATTCCCTGAAAGGGTGCAAGTCATGACAATGAAGTCCTTCCCTAAACCATCCGATTTGGCGGTACCAGCCGGTGCCGAAGGATGGGAAGAAATCTACCCGTACTACCTGGTCTTCCAGGAAGAACTGAAGGCAGAAGAAGACGCCAAGTTCTGGTTCTGCGACTCGCAGCACTGGCCAACGGTCTTTAAGCCTTTCGAGACCATCGGTGGAGAATTTGCGGTCAAGTGTCTGGGCCAGTACAACGCCCGTCACCTGATGATCCCGAACGCTAACGGCATCGACTTCCGCATCCACCTGGGCTACCTCTACATGTCGCCCATCCCCGTACCCGAGGAACAAATCGCAGCTCGCGTTCCAGAGTTCGAGGCACGTATTGGCCACTACTTTGGCGACTGGGAGAACAAGCTGGCAGCCTGGCACGAGAAGGTCAAGGGCACCATCTCAGAGATGGAACAGCTGCGCTTTGACCCACTGCCGGAGATTGTGCCTTTCGAAGACATCACCAACGGTGTGGGTAAGGATGGCTCGGAGATTCTGCTGGAGAACTATGACCGGCTGATCTCGCTGACCTACCAGAACTGGCAGTACCACTTCGAGTTCCTGAACTTGGGTTATATCGCGTACCTGGACTTCTTCAACTTCTGCAAGGAAGTTTTCCCGAATATCCCGGATCTATCCATCGCCACCATGGTGCAGGGTGTGGATATGGAATTGTTCCGCCCGGATGATGAACTCAAGTCGTTGGCCTTGCTGGCAGTTGAATTGGATCTGGTCAGTCACTTCTCCAATACCGATGACCCGGCCGCAACTCTGGCATCTATCGCTGGAGCACCCGGTGGCGACCGCTGGATCAAGCAGTGGGAAGAAGCTCATGAGCCATGGTTCAATTTCACCATCGGCAACGGCTTCTACGCTCATGACAAGTACTGGAATGAGCACCCGGAGATCCCACTGGACTTCATCGCCGACTACATCCGCCGCGTGCAAGATGGTTCGCAGATCTTGCGCCCCACCGAAAAACTGATCGCTGAGAAGGAACGCATCGTTCAGGAGTACACGGAACTACTTGACGAGGAAACCGCAGCAATCTTCGAAGCCAAGCGTTCGCTGGCGGCTACCGCCTACCCTTACGTGGAGAACCACAACTTCTACATTGAGCACTGGACCATGGGTGTGTTCTGGCGCAAGGTCCGTGAGCTGTCAAAGATGCTCACCGATGCTGGGGTCTTCCAAGATCCAGAAGATTTGCTCTATCTGGGACGCAACGAGGTCCGTGACGTGCTCTTTGACCTAGTAACTTCCTTCGGCGTGGGTTCAGGTACTCCCATCGCTGCGGCGGCCCTACCAAAGAAGATTGCAAAACGCCGAGGCATCGTCGATGCGTTGAAGACCGCTCGCCCAGCCCCAGCGTTGAACACACCTCCGGAAGTCATCACCGAACCATTCACCCGCATGTTGTGGGGCATCACCACCGAACAGGTGCAGTCTTGGTTGGGCAACGACGAGGAAACGGAGCCCAATACGCTCAAGGGCATGGCCGCTTCCCCAGGTCTGGTGGAAGGTCCTGCACGCGTGGTCATGCACGCAGATGACCTCTCTTCCGTCCAAGCAGGTGAAATTCTTGTCGCACCAATCACCGCCCCATCCTGGGGTCCGATCTTCGGCAAGATCAAGGCCACTGTGACGGACATTGGCGGCATGATGAGCCACGCGGCAATTGTTTGCCGCGAGTATGATCTGCCAGCGGTCACAGGTACGGGCAGCGCCTCAACCACCATCAAGACCGGCGACCTGCTGCGCGTTGACGGGACCAAGGGCACCGTGAAGATCTTGAGCAACATAGAAGTAGTGTCCGGGCCGGGAGCACACTCCCACGCTCATCAGCACTAATCCCCCAACCGGTGAAGGACAACTAAGACGTTCCCCCAACGTCTGATGAGATTCTTTCACCACTCTGGGCGCCGGCCCATCCCCCAGTGGCCGGCGCCCAACCCAAAAGCTTTTGAGTAACTTCTTTAGAAAGGCAAAGCCATGAACAGCTCACCGACGGTTCTCATCACCGGCGCGGCCGGCGGCCTGGGTCGGGCCTTCGCCTTAGGATTCGCCGCCCGCGGCTACCGGATCGCAGCCGCAGACATCGACGTAGCAGGCACCGAAGAAACCGCTGCGCTGGTCGCCCAAGCCGGTGGCGAAGCGGCAGCCTTCCAAGTCGATGTCACCGATACCGCATCTACCAATGCACTGGCGTTAGCCGCAGCAGAATTTGCCGGCGGGACTATCAATGTATTGATTAACAATGCCGCCATCTATGCGACCGTGACTCGATCAAAATTCGAGGACATTGATGTGGACGAATGGGACAAGGTCATGAACGTGAATTTGAAGGGGCCTTGGATGGTCTCGCGTGCGTTGTCCCCACACCTAGCTGCCGGCTCACGAATCATCAATTTGGCTAGCGCCACCGTATATTCCGGTTCCGAACAGTGGGCCCACTATGTAGCGTCCAAGGGCGGAGTCATTGCGCTAACCCGCGTGATGGCCAAGGAACTAGGTCGGCGCGAAATCTCGGTCAACACCATTGCCCCGGGCTTCACGCTCACCGAGGCGAGCCTAGGTCTAATGGATGACGCCGCCAGCTACGGGGTGGACCGCGGATCACTCAAGCGGGCTAGTCAACCCGAAGACATTGTGGGTGCCGCACTTTTCCTCGCCGGCCCCGATTCATCATTTATCACCGGTCAAACGCTCGTCGTCGACGGCGGACGCCAATTCATCTGAGTCCGCTCAGCTATTGAACCCGAACAGGAGAATTATCATGGCGAAAGTACACTTCACCGACTTCGAGGGCGCCACCCAGGTCATCGAGGCTAATACCGGGGATTCCATCATGGAAACCGCCGTCCGCAACGGCTTGGAAGGCATCCTCGGCGAATGCGGCGGCTCGTTATCCTGTGCCACCTGCCACGTCTTCGTTGCTCCCCAGGATCTGGAAACTCTGGAGCCCATGGAGGAAATGGAAGACGAGATGCTCTACGGCACCGCAATGGACCGCGAAGAGAACTCCCGACTGTCCTGCCAGATCAAAATGTGTGAAGGACAAGAACTTCACGTCACTACCCCGGAAACTCAGGTCTAGCCATGAGTGCCCAGATTTTATCTCCTTCACTGGCCGGAGCCGAGGCCTCGGCAACGGGTACCGCCACCGGGCTACTGATTATCGGAGCCTCGCAGTCCGGGGTGCAGCTAGCAATTTCGCTACGTGCGCTGGGCTACACCGAGCACATTACGTTGCTGGGCGACGAGGACCACCGTCCCTACCAGCGCCCGGCCTTGTCCAAAGAATTCTTGCAGGACAAGGTCGGTTCCGAATCTTTGATCTTCCGTTCCAATGAATACTGGATCGAACACAACATCACCTTGGTCAAGGGCGAACGTATCGAATCACTGGACGCCCAGCCCGACGGTAGCGGTACGGCCATGGGCCGCTCCGGCAATTCTTACCGCTACACCCGATTGGCGCTGACCGTCGGTGCGCGGCCACGGCTCTTCGAAGCCCCGGGCAATGATCTTCACGGCGTGGTTTATCTGCGCAACGCCGATGATGCGCTCAAACTCAAAGCGCTAGCCCCGGGTGCCACCGACGTGGTGGTGATTGGTGGCGGATTCATCGGCTTGGAAGCCGCCAGCTCGCTTCAGGCGATGGGCAAGAAGGTCACCGTGATCGAATACGGCCCGCGCCTGGTTGGACGCGCCGTTGGGGAAGAAACCAGCGAATACTTCCTGGCCCAGCACACCGCCCGCGGTCTAGATATCCGCATCGGTGGCCGTATCGAGAAAATCATTGATGATGGTCAAGGCGCCGTGCGCTCGGTCCGGCTGGAAAGTGGCGAAGAGATCCCGGCGCAGGTCGTGCTGATTGGTATCGGCGTCATCCCGAACACGCAGCTCGGTGAAAAGCTGGGACTAAAAATCGACAATGGCATCGTGGTGGATAAACACGCCATCGCCTCCGATGGTCACACCATCGTCGTGGGCGACGTGGCGAATATGCCCAACCCGGTCCCCGGCGCTCCAGCCGATGAACGCATCCGGCTGGAATCGGTGAATAACGCCGTGGAACATGCCAAGGTCGCAGCGTATTCGCTGATGGGACAACGCGAAGCATATGCGGGCATTCCGTGGTTTTGGTCCAATCAAGCAAATATGAAACTGCAGATCGCCGGGCTGTCCATGGGCTTTGATGCCACGGTAAAACGTGAACTGCCAGAGAAGGGCAAATTCACGGTGCTCTACTACCGTGGTGGGCAGATCATCGCCGCTGACTGCGTGAACGCGCCACTAGATTTCATGGCGGTCAAGCAGGCCCTAGCGGCCGGGAAAAACATCGACCCGTACGCCGCCAGCAACCCCGCCACCTTACTTAAGACTTTGATTGCCTAAGGATCGACATGACCACCCTGAATGAAACTAGGCCACTGCCGGCCACCGGCGACGTGAATACCTCGCCCATCGCACTAGATGATCATTTTGATGGAGAACTGGATCGACTCTGGGCGGCGGTGGTTCCCGAGACCCGCGCCCGCGGCAATGACATCCACCTACCCATCTCATTGTCCTTCGCTCGTCGGTTGTGCGACGCCTACCCGGAAGCTGACCGCACCCTAGTGCTGGTAGCAACACTGCTGCACGATACCGGGTGGGCACATGTGGATAAAGAGAAGATCATTTCCGATGGCTTTCGTGGGGACTGGCGCAAGGCAGACATCCGTTACGAGCACGAACGTGAAGGCTGCACCGTGGCCCGAAGAGTCTTGCCCCCCTTAGGTTTTGACGAAAAATTTATCGAGGCGGTCTGCCTGATTATTGACGGACATGACACCCGCCCTAACGCGTACTCCCTGGAGGACGCGCTGATGCGTGACGCTGACCGGCTCTGGCGCTTTGACCACGCTGGTATTGCCCTGGCCTCGGGCTGGTTTGGCCAGGATCCGGCGCGGTACACCGACCGGTTGGAAACCGAGATCATTCCGGAACTGATCACCCAAGCCGCGGTGGACATGGCCACCGCGGATCTGAATCGCTCCCGCAAGTTGCTTCGTACGGAGATCCTGCGATGAGCAGCACATTCATGGCACGAGACTCATTAGTGCTCCCCTACCGCAACGTGGAGACTCACTTCATTGATGGTCAGTGGGCCAGCTCAACGGGATCCGAACGCATCGACGTCACCGACCCTGCCACGGCACGTGTATGGGGTTCGGTTCCTTCAGGCACCGAAGCCGACGTGGATGCCACGGTCGGCGCGGCCCACCGGGCGCTAAAAAGTTCGGAATGGAAGGCCTACACTCCGGCGGATCGAGCGGCACTGCTGTTGCGCATTGCCGATGAGGTCCAGGCCCGTGCAACCGAGCTGTCGCTGACCAACACCTTGGAAAACGGCTCACCGGTCTCCGAAACCTCCGGAGCGGCCGCCAATGCTGCAAGTATCTTCCGCTACTTCGCTTCGCTAGCTCCGTTGCTGGAAAACGAAGACCTGCGCCCATTCCCTAATGGGGCCGGCGAATCACTGGTGCGCCGCGACCCGGTAGGCGTATGTGCGCTCATCGCCCCGTGGAACTTCCCCATCAACCTGATGGTCATCAAGCTGGCCCCGGCACTCTTAGCCGGGTGCACCGTGGTCATGAAGCCGGCCTCGCCTACCCCGCTATCCTTCCGCATCATCATGGACGCGCTGGCTGCCGCCGGTGTCCCGGCGGGTGTAGCCAATCTGGTCACCGGCCCGGGCAGACTCGGCGATACGCTGGTTCGTCACCCGCTGGTATCCAAGGTGGCCTTCACCGGCTCCACCCCGGTGGGACGCAAAATCGCTGGTGCCTGCGGCGAACTGCTGCGTCCGGTCACCTTAGAACTGGGCGGCAAATCTAGTGCACTCATTCTGCCTGATGCGGACCTGGATGTACTGGGCTCACGGCTGATCCGTTCTTGCATGCGCAACACCGGGCAGACCTGCTACATTTCCACCCGAATCCTGGCCCCGGCCCAGCGTTATGACGAGGTAGTGGACGTGATTGGTTCAACGATTAGTGCTGCTTCGCAGGGTGATCCATTAGATCCGGCTACGGTGTTTGGCCCTTCGGCTAATAGGAACCAATACGACAGCGTACTCGAGCATCTGCAATCAGGTCATGCCCAGGGCGCCCGTGCGGTCACCGGTGGCGCGAAGGCACAACTGTCCGGCGAACTAGCTGATGGGTTTTTCATTCAGCCGACGGTCTTCGCCGATGTCACCGCGGATATGAGAATTTCAAGTGAAGAGATCTTCGGGCCAGTGATCACCGTGCTCAAATATGATTCGGAAGCCCAAGCCATCGAGTTGGCGAACAACACCGAATTTGGTCTCGGCGGATTGGTCTTCGGGGAGGATGAAGAACGCGCGCTGAAGGTCGCCGAGCAGCTGGACACCGGAAGTGTGGGACTTAACTTCTTCGCCTCGAATCACGCCGCACCCTTTGGCGGTCGTCACGACTCTGGCCTCGGCACCGAATACGGTCCAGAAGGCTTGGCCGCCTATCTGAGCTACAAGTCGATCCACCGGCAGGCGAGCTAGCCAAGACACCGCCGCGACAGCATGCATCAAGCCCCGTCCAGCTGGGTTTGGTGCATGCTGTCGCGCCTATTTAACGACGCAATTCTGTATAAATATCCTTGTCAGAGCCCTTCCGATGGGCGGAAGTTTAGTCGGGTGCACCACTTGCCTTCACGGCAACACCACCGCGATTGCAGCCGTACGGTAGAAGTTGTGAATACACATAATCCGAAGATAAATTCTGGTTACGTGCACGGCTCCCATAAGTCGCTAGCGCCAGTATCCCGAACGAGCCAGCGTCGCATATTATCCACTTTTTGAAGCACGGTGAAGCTAATCGTTCAGCTCGCTGAGGCAGTCCTACTTACTAAACGCTGGCGTCTGAACTTTACATTCGATTCGTTGCCCGTCGGCAGCGGTTTTGCTTTGGATTTCCTTGACACCGTCGAGCAGTATTCGGCACGTAGCTGTTGTTCCCCTTGGCACGGTGGCAGCAACTCCTGCCTCATCTTCGGCGGTAATGGTCACCGTTTCCTGCCAGAGCGCGGCCTTCGAATTCTCGGGATCAGCTACCGTAGCCGCAGAATCGAGTGAGGTTTCAGTGGACTCTTCACCGCGGCCCGGAGACTGAAGATAGGTAATGTCGTGAAGCGATTCGGTCGAAGCGCCCGAGACGGAAACTTCGTAGGTCACGCTCCACGCATCGGCAACTTGTTTGTTCCAGGATTCCGCCGCACCACAGCCGGCCACTGATACTCCCAGCAAAGCGCTCAGTGAGAGAACCCCGACAAGGGATCGCAGCTTACGAGCGGTTGGTCGTTTGGTGTTGTACATCCGTGTTCCTCAGCTCTGCAGTGAATTGTCCGTTTTTCCACGAGAGTTTCAGCGTACCTTCTGCCTGACTCGTGGTGCATCGCTTTGATCCTCATCGGCTTCGAAGATGCCCCGTCAGTCACGTTCCTTGACTACGCTCCAGTATTGAGTACTTGCATGCTCAACCCGGTAAGCTCAGCCACGGACCCATCACCGTCGAGAGGACTTCATCATGCCGTTAAGGCTCACCGCTAAGAATCACTTAGCAGATCGGTCGGCATGAGACTTTCAATCCTTGACCAGGTACCACTCACCGAACATGCCCCTACGCGATCTGAGGCATTAGCCAGTGGACTATCACTGGCACAGGACGCAGATGAACTTGGTTACCACCGCATCTGGTTTGCCGAGCATCATAATTCTCAGTCCTTCGCCAGCGCGGCCCCAGAAATGATGACGGCCCTGGCACTAGAGCGCACAGCCAAGATCAGGATCGGTACCGGCGCCATTCTCTTGCCTTATTATTCGGCACAAAAAGTTACCGAAGCGATGGGCCTACTCTCGGCGGTACACCCGGACCGCGTGGATACCGGTGTGGGACGTGCCTCGCTGAGCGACCCGAACTATGCGGCAAAAATCGCTTCATTGGTTCGCGAGTTAGACGCTACACATGCACCTTCGAACAGTGAACCTGCCGGACGCGTCTGGGTGTTAGGAGCCGGTGGTTCCACCGCACCGTTGCCGGGAACGCTCGGTGCTGGCTACGTGCATGGCCACTTCCTGCGTCCCACCGGCGGCGAGGTGGCAACCAGCGCTTATCGCGAGGCAGCGCTGGGTTCCGGGCATACGCCACACACCGTCTTGGCGGTCCGTTTCGTTACTGCAGAAACTGAAGAAAAGGCTCATGCACTGGCCGAGGCTTTGTTGCTCTGGCGAGTGCTTAAGGATTTTGGCCACGACGGTCCGATCCCTTCGACAGCCACTGCAGCCAGTTATCAATGGAGCACCCAAGAACGTGCCCGCGCTGTGGAACGCAGCGCTGCACTGATCGTTGGAACCCCGGCAAAGGTCCGCGCCGAGCTTTTGGCATTGGCTAAATCTCATCAGGCCGATGAACTGATGCTCAATACCTTGGTCAATGATCCCGAGGACCGATTAAACGCATACCGACTTCTGGCAGAGGCGCTCATCGACTAATTCATATTGTTCATCCCCACTTAAATGAGCACAAAAACTGCCCCTGCACCTTGTCTTGGTGCAGGGGCAATTTTCTTGGGATCTAGAGCACCCTGGCCAAGAATTCTTTGGTGCGGTCATGCTGCGGGTTAGCGATAATTTCTCGTGGATCGCCTGATTCCACCACGACCCCGCCATCCATGAAGGTCAAGGTATCCCCTACCTCGCGGGCGAAAGCAATCTCATGGGTCACCACAATCATGGTCATCCCGGAGGCCGCCAATTCCTTCATCACGTTTAGCACTTCGCCTACCAGCTCCGGATCCAGCGCAGAGGTTGGTTCATCAAAAAGCATCAGTTCAGGGTCCATGGCCAGTGCGCGGGCAATGGCCACCCGCTGTTGCTGTCCACCAGAGAGCTGGGCGGGGTAATGGTTCGCGCGATGTACCAGCCCTACACGCTCTAGTAGTTCCATGGCCCGCGTCTTTGCGGCCGCCTTGGACTGTCGCTTGACCTGAGTGGGTGCTTCGATAATGTTCTGGAGCACCGTGCGGTGCGGGAAGAGATTAAAGCGCTGGAAGACCATGCCGATTTCTCGGCGCTGAGCTGCAATTTGTTTGGCGTTCATATCGTGCAGGCGGCCACCGCGTTCGCGGTAACCGACCAGCTCGTCATTCACGTGAATCCGTCCTGCGTTTATGGTTTCCAGCATGTTCACGCAACGCAGAAGCGTTGATTTACCGGAGCCGGAGGGACCGATGAGCACCGAAACTTCACCTTGGCGCACGGTCATATCGATGCCGCGCAACACGTGGTGCTGTCCGTAGTACTTATGAACCCCGTCGATACGTACAAGGGCCGGCTTGGTCAGGGTATCGGTTGTTACGCTCACGGTTTCTCTTCCATTTCCTTGACTCCGGATTCATTGCTGTCCCCTGCGGTGACGACTTTTACCGCAGCGGGTTTAACCGCGGTGGCTTTATCTACCGGGATACGTACAAAGTTGTCTACTCCCTTACCGAAGTGTCGCTCCACGTAGTACTGACCCACCATCAAAATACTGGTGATGACCAAGTACCACAGGGCCGCAACGATAAGCAGCGGAATGGGAAGGTAGCTACGGTTAGCGATGCCGTTGGTCGCGAAGGTTAGATCAAGTGTGAACGGAACTGCGAGCACCAAAGAGGTGGTCTTCAGCATTCCGATAGTTTCGTTACCAGTAGGTGGCACGATAATGCGCATGGCCTGTGGCAAGATGATTCGCCACATGATCCGTGACTTGCGCATACCCAAGGCTTCGGCAGCCTCCATCTGCCCGTTGTCCACAGATTTGAGCCCTGCACGGAATATCTCGGCCAGGTAGGCAGATTCGTTCAGTCCTAGACCCAGAACCGCAGCGACAAATGCGGTGACAATGTCTTGGGTATCAAAAGCGAATAATTCCGGACCAAAAGGCACACCAAGGGAAATCTTGGGATACAGCACCGCAATCAGGCCCCAGAAGACTAGCTGTGTGTAGACCGGGGTTCCACGGAAGAACCAAACCCAGACCCAGCTAACTGAGCGGAATAGCGGATTCTCTGATTCGCGCATGAAGGCCAGCAGAATGGCGAGCGTAATCGCGATTACCATGGACAACACTGTGAGCAGCAGCGTCCAACCAATTCCTTGGATCACCAGCACATCCATGAAGTAGGTTCCCACCACGTCCCAGCGGAAATTCTCGTTGGTGACAAGGCTTTGAGCCAACATTGCAGCGAAGGCCAAAATGACAACCGCGCAAGCCCAACGGCCGGGATGTCGGACCGGAACGGCCTGGATCATCTGTGGCTTCCCGCGCCCCGAACCGTCAGTATCAGCAGTGCTCCTTGCCGGCGCTATGAGACTCATTTTGCCATCACCGGATTAACCTCTGCCTTATTCAGCGCACCAGCTGAGTTGTTCCAGCTTTCTAGAATCTGCGCATAGGTGCCATCTTCCATCAGCTTGTTCATCACCTTGCCAATGACTTCGGCTAGTTCCTTGTCCCTCTTGGCGATAGCGATCCCCTGTGGGGCACCGTCATACACTTCGCCTAAGGTTTCCAGACTGTCTCCGGTCTGCGAGATCGCATAACCGGTGACGGGGGAATCCGCTGCCATGGCATCGATGCCACCGCTGACCAGTCGTGTAGTGATGTCTGTTTGGGATTTCAGGCTGATGATTTCAATTGCTTTCTTGCCATCAGCCGTGCACTTTTTAGACTTGGCCGCTACATCCGGGTCTTGGACGGTTCCGGTTTGCACGCCAATCTTTTTGCCACAGATGTCTTCCAGAGAAAGGTCGCCTGGATTGCCCTTCTGTACGGCCCATTGTGTGCCGGCGTTGAAGTAGCTGACGAAGTTCACGGTTTTTGAGCGTTCAGGATTGATGGTGAACGAGGAGATGCCCAGATCGTATTTTGGTCCTAGCGCTGGGAGAATACCGGTGAATTCGGAGGTTTCCACTGTGGTTTCTAAACCAAGGGTGGCGCCGATGGCCTTAGCAATATCAACGTCGTAGCCCAACGGAGTCTGCCCATCGCTGCCACCGAGGAATTCAGCTGGTGCGTAGGAAGTATCGGATCCGACATTCAAGGTTCCCTTGGCTTTCATCTGTGCAGGAAGCAACGCTGCGAGCGCTTCGTCCTTCGCCACGGATGACGGGTCAAAAGATGCAGTTGCGGTGTCTGGTGCGCCTACAGACTGCGAAGCCGTGGTGCAACCGGTGAGCGTGAGTACGGAAATTGCGGCGAGTGCTACGAACTTGGGTGCCAGTTTGGGTGCCAGTGCGAGTGAAGGCAGCATCTTATTGTCCCTTTGGTATCGATGTTGAGTGCGTGATTCGACGTGATGTCGATCACCAGATAACCACGGTACGGACTGACCTTGTGCAAGCTCAATTGCAGAAAAGTATGCTTTTCATTGAAATTTTGCACAGAATGTCGCGACTCGATATACATTGTGTACATGACTGCACTCTCAGACCTTGATCGCCGCTTACTTTCGGCCCTCCGCGAGGATGGCCGTGCGCCTGTCGCAACTCTCGCGCGCGAGCTCGGCGTAGCTCGAGCCACGGTCAACAGCCGGCTTGAACGTCTCATCTCCACCGGAGTCATCGTGGGCTTCACCGCCAGGGTCCGCGAAGAGGTAGATCCCTTGGCAATCCATGCCATCGCTTTCATCGAGATGGAGGGGCGTTCCACCGACAAGGTCATTCAGCAGCTCAAGGGGCTCACCGAGATCACTTCGCTGCACAGCACCAACGGCGCCTGGGACTTGGTGGCAGAACTACGCACCGATTCACTCAGTGGCTTCGATCAGGTTCTGGGGAGGATCCGCGGCGTGGAAGGCATTGTCAACAGTGAAACCAGCCTGCTGCTCAGCTCCGTGTTGCGCTAAAGCTCACGGCTTCAGCTCACCCTCGAATTCGACAGCTATGAACACAATGCACAAATCCGTCCGACACTTTGTCTAAAAGCTCAACGAAAAGCATACATTTTTGCCATTGCACGTGCATATCGACGCTACGTAGGCTCTAATCATCAACCGATTACGAGCGAAAAGAGGGCGTTATGACGCGCTTTGTCGATGTCCGCAACATGGTACGTTGGACGGCCGCCAGTGGAGTAGAAAACATCATCTCCGGCATGATTGGATACCTCGAAGAGGACTTCAAACGCTGGGAAGAATTTGATAAGACTCCCCGGGTAGCCAGCCACACCTCCTTTGGTGTCATCGAACTGATGCCCACCAGCGATGGTGAGACCTACGGCTTCAAGTACGTCAATGGCCACCCGGCAAACCCTGCTCGCGGATTTCAAACCGTCACCGCCTTTGGTGTACTAGCCGACGTTCACAACGGCTACCCAACTTTCCTCACCGAAATGACCTTACTGACAGCGCTTCGCACCTCGGCCACCTCGGTGATGTTTGCCAAAAAATTGGCACGCTCCGATTCAAAGGTAATGGCCATGATTGGCACCGGCACCCAGTCAGAGTTCCAGGCCCTTGGTTTCCGTGCAGGACTTGGAATTAGCACCCTGCGCATTTGGGACACCGACCCTCAGGCCATGGAAAAGTTCGTTGCGAACATGGAACCTTTAGGCTTTGACATCACCGTCGCTTCCTCGGCACAAGACGCAGTACAGGGGGCAGATGTCATCACCACCTGCACCGCAGACAAGGCCAACGCCACCATTCTCAGCGCAGATCTTATCGCTCCGGGCGTGCACCTGAACGCTATTGGTGGCGACTGCCCGGGCAAGACCGAACTAGATGCAGCGATCCTGGATCTTGGTGAAGTATTTGTTGAGTTCCCTGAGCAGACCCGCATTGAAGGTGAAATTCAGCAGATGCCGGCAGACTTCCCAGTCACCGAATTCTGGAAGGTGCTCTGTGACCAAGCTCCGGGAAGAACCTCGGACGAACAGATCACCATCTACGACTCCGTCGGATTCGCTATCGAGGACTTCTCTGCGCTGCGTTACATCCGTGACGCGGTAGAGGGCACCGATTACTTCACCGAACTTGACCTCGTGGCAGACCCTGCAAATCCGAAGGATCTCTTCGGGTTGCTCGCTGCGTTTGCCCCAGTTGGGTCCTGAGCCACCCATGTCCGTTCAGGCTCCCAGCGCTGTTGTTCTGGTTCGTCCACACCGTTTCTCACCCAACCCACAAACCGCCAAGGACAATGTTTTCCAAAGCTCTGCCGATTTTATGGACGCAGAGCTGATCAGCAAGGCGGCTTATAACGAAGTCACCGCGTTGGCAGCCGGGTTAGGTGAAGCCGGCGTGCAGGTTCATCTTTTTGATGACACCGAAGCGGGCCGTCCCGATAGTGTGTTCCCTAATAATTGGCTTTCTACTCATGCTGGCGGGCACGTTGCGGTATTTCCGATGTACGCACCTAACCGGCGCAATGAGCGACGCAGCGACATCTTGGAGCTACTCAAAACGCGCTACCGGGTCCAGCATGTGATTGATTATTCGGGTCTAGAACTCGATGACGTTTTCCTCGAAGGCACCGGTGCCATGGTCTTGGACCACCTGACCCGGGTGGCTTACGTGGCAAAGTCCTACCGTGCAGACCCAGTCGCGCTTGAACGGTTCTGCACGAACTTCGGATATGAACCAATGCTCTTTGATGCGGTGGATTCTTCGGGGACGGCCGTTTATCACACGAATGTCATGATGAGTGTGGCCACGGCGTTCTCGATGGTTTGCCTAGAGATGATTCAGCCCGCTTCGCGGCGTCAACAAATTCTTGATCGACTCTCTGCCGGCGGCCGAGATGTTATTGAGTTGACCGAAGCACAGGTTCGACACTTCGCCGGGAACGCCATCGAATTGCAGGGTACCAAGGGACGAATTTTGGCGTTGTCGCGAACCGCGTTCCAGAGCCTGAGCGAGGTGCAGAAAGAACAAATCGAGCGGAGCTGCACGTTGCTCCCGGTGCACGTTCCTACTATCGAAATGGCTGGGGGTTCGGTGCGCTGCATGATTGCCGGAATCCATTTGGATCCACGGCCGATGCCATTAGTAAGTAACAACTCGCTAGTCACCTCCATGGTGCAGATCAGGGAACCGGCGAGCGCTTAGCCGGACTTGTTGATGGAAAGTTCTCGCATTCCATGGCAGCCAGACATCACTTATCGGGTGGTACCAGTTGGGGAACTGGTACCACCCGATACTTTTTTCCCCGTGATCTAGCCAATTAGCAACAAAATCATCTGCCGCAAAAAAGTTTTTGAAACTTTTTCAATCCTTTTCTCATCTCGCTCCGAATGCTTCATGACAGCCCGCACCAACAGGGTCGGGGAAATACGACGAGACACCTCGTCGTAAGGCAAGGAGAAAGACATGCAGACACTCAACCGCAAATTTGTTGGAGCACTCTCGCTGGTCGCAGTTGCAGCAATGGGATTGACCGCTTGCTCGACCGGCTCCGAAACCGCAGAGCCATCGGCTTCCAGCTCCATGGCCGCCCCAAGCAGCTCGGCACCGGCCAGCGAGTCGCCAATGGCTGATTCGGACATGGACCCAGCGGCTAACCTGGTTGGCTCGGGTTGCGCGGCTTACGCCGAAGCAGTGCCGAAGGGTGCCGGTTCGGTAGCTGGAATGGCTAAGGATCCGGTAGCAGTGGCAGCCTCGAACAACCCATTGCTCAAGACCCTCACCGCGGCAGTATCCGGAAAGCTGAACCCGAAGGTGGACCTCGTGGACACCCTCAATGGTGACGAGTTCACGGTCTTCGCCCCGGTTGACGAGGCTTTCGCAGCCATCCCTGAAAAGGATCTCAACGCAGTGGTCAAGGACGCAGATACGCTCAGCGGCATCTTGACTTACCACGTGGTTCCCGGCCAGATTGCACCTGCAGACCTTTCGGGTGACTACACCACCGTTGCGGGCCAAGACCTTGAGGTTACCGGCAGCGGAGATGACCTGAAGGTCAACGGCGCTTCGGTGATCTGTGGTGGCGTGCAGACCGCCAACGCAACTGTTTACCTGTTGGACGAAGTGTTGATGCCACCAGCAAAGAAGTAGTCGCAGTCCACTGCTAGGAAGACTTTCACCGCCTTATGGCCGGTACTTGGTGCTTGATCATCAAGCTCCAGGTACCGGCCATCGCGCGGTTAACCCCCACTACTTATCGCTAGGGGTTATGGAATCTTCCGCTGCAGTGTGGAAAAGGAGATATGAACAGAGCTGACACGGAACATTCGAACACCGGCTCCGGTGATATTCTCGAATTCATGGACAGAGCACCGAGCGGGACCGGAACACGAGCAGAGGTTGGCTCGGGCACCACCGAATACTTCAGCGGCCTATGCCAACGCGTCGCCCAGGGCGATCATCAGGCATTTGATTCGCTCTACACGGAACTGTCTCCCATTGTTTATGGAATATCGGTGCGACTGATCCGTAATCCCTCACAGGCCTCGGAAGTCACTCAAGAGGTGATGCTAGAAATTTGGAACAACGCGAACAGTTATTCGGCTAGTACCGGGTCCATCTACGCGTGGGCGTCAACGATAGCTCGCCGACGGGCCATTGACCGGATTCGTTCGGAGGAAGCGCGGACCCAACGCGAGGACCGCAATTTCACCGTTGACCGGGAGGTTGCACAAATCGATGACGAGCTCATGGCCCAAGTCGATTCGGAACAGGTCCGCAACTGTCTAGGCACCTTGACCGATAAAGAAAAACAAACGGTCATCGACACCTACTATGGCGGCAGCACGTACGCGCAAGTGGCCGAACGTCGCCAGATGCCCTTAGCCACGGTGAAGTCCAGAATCCGCAGCGCGTTACAGCGCTTGAAGACATGTTTGGAGGTGGCATAAGTGGATCGCCAAAATTATGACGGCTCCTTGAGCACCGAAGACCATGAGCTACTCACCGGCCTGGCGCTAGAAGCCTTCGACTCACCTGAGGACCGCGAACGCGCCGAGCACCTGGTCAGCTCCAATGAGCAGGCCGCCCAATGGTTGCGTGGATACCGGGAAACTCTGTCGCGGATCGACCGAGCCACGTCCGTGGAACCACCGGCGGACTTACGTGCGAAAATCTTCGCCGAGTTGCCGGCCCGCCAGGTACCCGCACCGATTTCACTGAGCGAACGCCGGGAACAAAAGCGCCGCACCATGCCACGTTATGGCTGGCTCGCAGCCGCCGCAGCGGCAGTAGTCATAGTCGCCGTGCCAACAACCATTGCGGTCAACCAACACCAGCGTGCGGTCACTGCAGAAGCCCAACATAATGAGCTGCTCTCAGTTCTCGACGGCCAGCAGGTAAAGGTTGTCAACACACAAATGCCACAGGGTGAAGGCGCCATGACACTATTGGCTTCCTCGGCTGGCACCGTGGTGCTAGGCCATGACCTGCCGGTCATGGACCAAGAGCACGATTACCAGCTGTGGACCATTGCCGCAGGCGGAACGCCGGTTCCTTCCGACGTGGTTCCCCACGGCGACTGGAGCGCTCAGTTACCTGCTATTCCCGAAGGAACAACGATCGCTTTGACCGTGGAACCTGCTGGCGGCTCCCAGGCACCAACTACCGATCCAGTCATGGCCTTGGTTGGCTGAGTTTGATGAAGAGTAAAAATTGATTTAGCTAGACAGGCTAAATACATTAGTCTTTGCTTATGAGGAAGACTCGATGACCCCGCGACTGCAGCCCCGTCAAATGGTGCTGTTCCGTGATGACCTGCGCACCATGGACAACCCCGCCTTGTTGGCTTCGTGCGATGCAGGTTCCACGGTGGCAGTCTTCATTCTGGACGAGCAGTCGCAGGGTATCAGACCCTTGGGAGCGGCAGCCCACTGGTGGTTGCATTATGCGCTGATCAGCCTCGAAGATTCTCTTGGCAAGCTTGGCATCCCGCTACTATTCCGACGCGGCATCACCGCAGATGTCGTGGCAGATCTCAGCCGGGACTACGCCCCACAGGCTATTCGTTGGAACCGGCGTTATGGTCACGCCGAACGCGCGGTGGATGCGCAGCTCAAAGTCCAGCTTCAGGCCGCGGGAATCGACGCCCACAGTTACGCCGGCTCACTGCTACATGAGCCCTGGGAACTACTGACCAAGAATCAAACCGGCTTCAAGGTCTTCACTCCTTTTTACAACGCACTGCGAAATACCGAGGTGCGCCCTCCCCTTCCAGCACCAAGTGCCCAAGCTCCCATCGATGGCACTTCCCTGCATAGTGAAAAGCTCGAAGATTGGGGCCTGCTGCCAACCACCCCGGATTGGGCAGCAGGTCTGCGCAACACCTGGACTCCGGGCGAACCTGCAGCTAGGCAACGCCTAGATGAAGTCCTTGAATCCATCACCGGCAACTATGTAAACCACCACGACCGCCCGGATCTGGACGGCACTTCGGCACTATCTCCCGCATTGCGCTGGGGACACCTCAGCGCCCACCAACTCTGGGATGAGCTCAGCCGTTTTGCTGTTGATTCTCCGGCAGCGGCTGAAGGAGCAACCGCACTTCGTCGCCAGGTAGCCTGGCGGGACTTCTGCTGGCACCTGTACTATCACCACCCGCAGTTACCCACCGAAAACCTGCGCAAAGAATTTGATGACTTTGCTTGGTCCTGGCCCAAAGATTCTCCTGAAGCTGCACATCTGGTGACAAATTGGCAGCGCGGCAGCACCGGTTTCTCCCTGGTTGATGCGGGGATGGCGCAGCTGTGGCACACCGGCTGGATGCACAATCGGGTGCGCATGGTCACCGCGAGTTTGTTGGTGAAGAACCTCGCAATCCATTGGAGGGTCGGCGAGCAATGGTTCTGGGACACCCTGGTTGATGCTGATCTGGCCAGCAATACTGCCAACTGGCAATGGGTGGCTGGTTGCGGTGCAGATGCCGCACCGTACTTCCGGATCTTTAATCCGGAGTTACAGGCCAAAAAATTTGATCCACAGGGTTCTTACGTGGCCAAATACGCACCACTGGCCGTTGCCCCGGTGGTGGACCTCAAACAATCGAGGGTAGAAGCCCTAGAATCTTACAACCACATGAAATCACTCCAGCCAAGATGAGTTCAAAGATTCTGCGAATCCGCCAATCCAAGAGGGCAACGGTTCCGAATAACCTATAGGTGCTCTCATGGCCTATTCGCAGACACGTGCATAACAACGTATGAGGTGGTCAAAGATGGACAAGGCAATCAGGTCCAAGCGTTTTGAGCTATTCGCGTTTGGGCTCGCAGGGTTCATCTCCGCGGCGGTCCTCTTCTCCGTCGCGCAATTGCTGTCGGTATTTTTTGCGACCTCCTCGGCACCCTTCGTCGCGTTGGGTTCAACGTTCATTGATTTCACACCGCCGTGGCTGAAAGATTTTGCCATTGCAACCTTCGGCACCAATGACAAGCTAGCGCTGTTTATCTCGCTGGGCGTTGTTTCCGCCTTACTTGCTGCATCGGTAGGACTGCTGGCGAGGCGAAGCCTCACTGCCGCGGTAACCGCTATTCTCATTTTGTCCGCAGTGATCGGTGCTTCAGTCATCACGCGTTCCGCCACGGGACCCATGGATTTAGTTCCACTGTTCTTTGGAACGGTATTCGGTCTGGGAACTCTCAAATGGTTGACGACACTGGCCGCCAAGGACGCTTCACCGATAGCCGAAGATGAGCCTGCAACTGGCTTCTCCCGGCGCAAATTCTTGGTGGCATCCTCGCTTTCTGTGCTCGGGGCAGCCATTGCCGCTGGTGTAGGAACCACGATAGCCGCGACAAGAAATGCCGCCGAAGCAGCGCGACTAGCCCTGGGTTTGCCCGCTCCTAAAATCAAGGCAGCAAAGATTCCAACAGGCGCTCAAGTGGACCTCAAGGGAATGCCACAGTTCGTCACGCCCAACGAAGATTTCTACCGTATTGATACCGCGCTTTCAGTACCTCGCATCGATCCGGCCGAGTGGTCACTGCGTGTGCATGGCATGGTCGACAATGAATTCACGATGAGTTTTGACGAGCTATTGCGCGAAGAACTCGTGGAAAGTTACCTGACGCTGACCTGCGTATCCAACCCGGTCGGCGGAGATCTGGTAGGCAACGCCAAATGGCTGGGATATCCCCTGCGAAAACTGCTGGAACGCGCGGTTCCCCAAGCAGGAGCGGACATGGTGCTATCCACCTCCATCGATGGATTCAGCGCCTCGACACCGCTAGAAATACTCACCGATGACCGCATGGCACTTTTAGCTGTCGGAATGAACGACGAACCGTTGCCGCTGGAACATGGATTCCCGGTACGCATGGTGGTGCCAGGACTCTACGGTTACGTCTCGGCAACTAAATGGGTAGTTGATCTTGAGGTCACCCGCTTCGGCGAAAAAGATGCCTACTGGACCACGCGTGGCTGGTCCGAGCGCGGACCTATAAAGATGTCTTCCCGAGTAGATGTGCCGCGCTCATTCTCCAAACTCCCTGTCGGGGAAGTTGTCTTTGGTGGCACCGCATGGGCCCAGACCATCGGTATCTCCAAGGTTGAGATCCAGATTGATGATGAGCCTTGGCAACGTGTCGAGCTAGCCAAAGAAGCCACGCTCGACACGTGGCGTCAGTGGCGTTATGTCTGGAAAGGCGGAACCCCGGGCAATCACTCGGTCACCGTGCGTGCCTACAATACCGATGGTGAGATGCAAACCAGCGACCGTGCCGACCCAGTACCTAACGGAGCCAGCGGCTGGCAACGCGTGCAGTTCTCCATCTCTGACTCGTAACTCTGCTGGCGAAGTCTCACCCTGAACGTCTCGAAGGAAAAAATTGACCGGCGCAATAGCGCCGGTCAATTTCATGGATTGGAAGCTCTAGAGCTCGACAATCTCGAATTCCATCAGGTCAGCGCCGGAAGCCACAGGCTTCTTGTCGCTTCCCGCATGGGCAGCTTCTGAGCGCTGATCGCGCCAGTTCTCAAAATCTTCGCGGGTGGCCCACTGGGTGAAAACAAAGTATCGATCTTCGCCGGCTACGGGACGCAAAAGCTTAAAGCCTTCAAAGCCTGGCGAGCTGTCCACCGAGTTTTTACGAGCAGCGAAACGCTTCTCTAGTTCGGGACCTGCCTCGGCCGGTACCTTTAACGCGTTGATGACAACAATCGACATGTTTCTCCCTTCACTGCCCGGTCATTTTCGGGCCACCGATGATTCCTCATCTCAGCCTACATCTCGTTTCCTAGGCAACGGCGTCTTGTTTCGCTTGTAGACGTACAAGCTTCGATTGCCGGGAAATATGGTTTGAGTTGTTCACCGCGATGTACCACGAGGCACCAACAATGAGCAGGATCAAAGACATCCCCAGACCGCTGGCTAGATCAGGGGCAAACATTATTGGGTTGATGATGGATACAACCACCACAACCACGCCGACCCACTGGGCAATCTTGGTGAACCCTGGCCGGGCACGGCCAATCAGAAAGGTCAGGAAACCTAGAATCAAGAATGGCAACGCGATGAAACGAACGACATGGATGAAGTCCACGTTCTGGAACATTCCACCGGTAAATTTCATGGACGCGCCAGCAGCTTCACTGACTAAGAGAACAAAAACGCTCATGACGACCGCGCCAAAGGTAGCGATAACCACTTGAACGTAATTGAAAGGCATCTTGTACTTCATTTCAGCACCCATGGCTGAACATCTCCTTGGCAACTCGAAAATGGAGAACCCTCCAATTTCAATGTACTCCGATTTGGGTGCCTTGAACCCAAGAGTTTTTCTGTGCTTGCACGGCACCCGTGGGATGCTAGAAGTATGGATTTAGAGATCACTCGCGCACTGAGCATTCCGGATTCGGAGCTCAACTGGCGGTTCTCTCGTTCATCTGGCCCCGGCGGACAACATGTCAACACCTCGGATAGTCGCGTTGAGTTGTCGTGGTCAGTTACCGGTTCACGCGCACTTAGCGATTATCAACGCGAGCGCTTAGTGACGAGGTTAGATTCAAAGCTCATTGCTGGCGTCATTACCGTCAGCGCCTCGGAGCAACGTTCCCAGCTACGCAACCGCGAGCTTGCCTTGCAAAAACTCGCCAAGATCATTGCCACCGCACTAGCACCAGACGGGCCGAGCCGGCGCGCCACGAAGCCTACTAAGGGATCGCAGCGGCGCCGACTGGCATCAAAGTCACGTCGCTCGGAAACTAAGGCACAGCGCAAGCGTCCTTCGGCTGACTAGTTCTACACTCACCCAGCAGCAGTCGGTGATGGGCAGTAAATCAGTGCAGACACTTTCATGAATACGCCACCGGGTTTGCTTGCCGAGCAATGTCCTAGCGCAACACCACGGTTCGTGAACCGTTGAGGAATACACGGTCTTCGCAGTGCCAGCGCACCGCGTCCGAGAGTGCCTTGCATTCGGTATCTCGGCCCGCTGCTACTAGGTTTTCTGGTCCGTAGCTGTGGTCTACTTCTTGGACCTGCTGAGCAATGATTGGCCCCTCATCCAGTTCGCTGTTGACGTAGTGCGCAGTCGCGCCCACGGTCTTCACGCCACGCTCAAATGCTTGGTGGTAGGGCTTAGCTCCCTTGAAGGAGGGGAGGAATGAATGGTGAATATTAATTGCCCTACCGGTGAGCTTCTTGGTCAGATCATCGGAGAGGACTTGCATATACCTAGCGAGTACCACCAGGTCGATATCAAAGCGGTCTACCAGTTCCATCAACTTGGTCTCTGCTTCGGGCTTTGTTTCAGCGGTGACCGGAATGTGGAAGAACGGTATCCCATTCCATTCAACCTGCTGTCGGTGGTCTGGGTGGTTTGAGACAACCGCAGCAATTTCCACTGGCAGTTCACCCATTCGGGCGCGGAACAATAGGTCATGCAGGCAGTGCCCGAATTTCGAGACCATGACAACTACGCGCTTCTTCTTACCTGCAGCACGCATCCCCCACTGGGCTTGGTATTCCTGCGCGAGCTCTTCGAGGCTCGCTTCAAGTCCGGCAATGTCTTGGGTGGTATCGGGCTCATTGCAGACTTCGAATTCAATTCTCATGAACAAGGTGCCTGAACGCTGGTCATCATGTTGCTTGAGTTCGCGAATGTCTCCCTGATGCTTCAAGAGCAACCCGGTAACAGCATGGACGATTCCCGAACGCTCGGCGCAGGTGAAAGTCAGGACGTAGATATTGTTTGGTTCGGTCATTGTGCCGCTCCTTAATAGTTCACCGAGCTGACGGAGACGTCCGCCATAAATCGTGTTTGGGTGAAGACGAGCCAAGATACTTCATTGCGCCTGCTAGGCAGGGCCCGTGGTTTTCATTGGCAGAGATAAAGACATGAGAGGAAAATCTGTCTTGAGTTTGGTGATGACCACCAGCAAACTCAAAATAAACCAACGTAAGCGTCGGATGCAAAACTACTGATATATCAATGTTTGATCACAAGCTTAGGCGTGCGTCTATCCATCGTCAATAGGTATTTTCGATCATTTTTCACTGGGCACTCGCAGCAGCGAGCATCGTCGGATCCAGGCTAGAAAGAAGACATGCTGGAGCACTATTCGAAGCGAGTAACTGATCATCAAGGTGACCAGATGCGCTTCTGCGAGATACTCTTTGCTTATAGGCAACTGATATTTCACAAGTGAATGAGAGCGACGTTCTGATGCCACCTACGCCCACACAAGCAACTACCAGTTCGATGGCCGATCGCGCCTACGACCTGCTAAGGGATCGACTTGTGCTGTTGGAAATCGCTCCGACGCATCCCATTCATGAACCTGCTTTGGCCGAGGAGCTCAACGTGGGGCGTACACCCATACGTGAAGCGCTGAAACGTCTCGAAACCGACCACTTGGTTGTCTCCTACCCACGTCGCGGGACATTTGCCACGTCCGTAGACTTTCACGAACTGAACCAAATTTCTGAGATTCGCCAGGTGCTCGAACCCATGGCCGCGCACAATGCAGCGGCAAATAAGGATCCCGAGATTCGCGCCGAACTAGCCGAATACCTGAAGAAGATTGATTCACTGGACGAGTCCATGGATCAACGCTCCTTACTGCTCCTAGACGTGCACATCCACCGGCTGATTTACCGCGCCAGCGCCAATAAGCATCTCGAAGAAACGCTAGTACGCCTCGATAATCTAGTCACCCGCATTTGGTGTTTAGTTATCGATCAAATGCCGCCCATAGCCGAACATATTATTGAGCATTCAGCTCTGCTAAGAGCCATCCTGGATGGCGACGGAACGAAAGCTGCACGGCTCGTCTCCGCTCACGTGGCCCACTTTGAGCAGGCCTTGCGAAAAGCACCCTAAGCACCCACGACGCCTCGCGATGCTCGGCAGTAACCAGTTGGTTGTCACCCTAGGTTTGTTGCCGAGCATCTGAGTTTTCTACTATCTACCGACCGGTTCCGGTTCCGATTGCGGATCCCGATCTTCATCAGTTTCGGCGCTATCGGCCGGAGACCGCATAGGTGCTTCCGCTAAACCAACGGCGGGATTCGCCTTGACAGTGACTATCGAATTTTCTCTAGTCATCAAGCTGAACTGTTCCCCGTCATGTCGTTCAAGGCCATCATCAACTGCCTGTTCAAGTACCTCCAGTGCTACCTTGCCGCGCAGCACCAGCGGATCACGACTCAGGTCTTTCCAGATAGCCACGCAGAGCAGCAACATCACCAGAACAAATGGCAGTGCGGCGACAATGGTGATGTTCTTTAGACCATTCAGTGCTGCCGCCGGATGATCTCCACCGGCTAACAGCATCACCGCAGCCACGGCACCCACAGAGACACCCCAGAAGATCACGGATTTCTTGCTCGGATCCTCGGCGCCTCGCTCGCTGAGCGCACCCATCACAATCGAGGCAGAATCCGCTCCGGTGACAAAGAAGATCGCAATGAGCACCACAGTCAGTACCATCAACACCGTGGCGAACCAGGCAGGGAAGGGTAGCTTGTCCAACAGGTCAAAGAGCACTGAATCAAAAACGATGTCTGGGGCGCCATCAACCATCTGTGCCATGGCTTGTCCCATGTCGCCGCTTCGTTCGGCACGTTCCTGCAACCCAATGGCTCCGCCACCAAAGATAGAGAACCAGATCAACGTGACGGTGGAAGGTACGAGCAAGACTCCTGTAACGAACTGACGAATGCTTCGACCCCGCGAAATACGAGCAATGAACAAGCCCACAAATGGCGTCCATGACACCCACCAGGCCCAGTAGAAAATAGTCCATGACGATAGCCAGGTCGCCATCGTCTCATCACCCGAGGCAGCGGTGCGCGAAGCCATTTGCGGCAGGTCGCTAATAAAGGATCCTACGGCGTTAGGGATGATATTCAAGATAAATAGCGTCGGGCCACCGATGAAGACCACCAATGCCAAGATCACCGCAAGCACCATATTAATGTTTGAAAGCCACTGAATACCGCGTTCAATTCCAGAGACTGCCGAGGCCACAAACATGGCCGTCAGAATCGCAATAATCAGCACCAACATACCCGAGCCGACCTTATCCAGCATGCCGGCGGACTGGATACCGCCACCTATCTGCAACGCGCCGAGACCAAGCGAACAAGCTGTACCAAAGAGAGTCGCCAAAATCGCCAAAATGTTAATCGTCTTACCGCCGGCACCGTGAACTACCCGTTCGCCAAAGACCGAACTGAACATCGAGGAGAACAATTGCGGACGTCCTAGACGGAAACTTCCATAGGCCATCCCTAAGCCAACAATCGCGTACATTGCCCAGGGGAAGAGTGTCCAGTGAAAGAGCGTGGTGCCCATTGCCGTGCCCACCGCGGCCGAGGTCTGCCCGTCAACCGTTCCCGGCGGCGGCGATATGTAGAAGAACAATGGTTCGCCCACACCATAAAAGACCAACCCGATGCCCATGCCGGTTGCAAACATCATGGAGATCCATGAGACCGTGCTGAACTGCGGCTTCTCCCCATCCTTACCTAACGGAATCCGACCAAAACCCTTGGCCGCCACAACAAGCACAAAAACCGTGAACACCGTCGCTGCAATGACGAAGACCCAGCCGGTGTTCGTGATCACCCAGTCCAGGGCCGTGCTTGCCGCACTGCCCAGACCGGCGGGGGAAGAAAATCCCCAGATAATAAAGGCCAACGTCAAGATTCCTGCTATTCCAAAGACCCAGTAGTCTGTGCCTGTGGCAAGATATCTCTTCGGCTTTCGTCTGCGCGCGGAATGAAGCTCGCTCACCAGATCTTGGACGGGTTGCTCGTTATTTTTCATGGCTTTCCTTTGTTGGCGGAACTTTTCAACCGACACTCACTGAGGATTTTTTTGCGTCAGTAGTTTCATCTCGATGGCGATTGAATCCACCCGCCGAGACGATGTTCCGTAGCCTGATGTTTTGATGTCCGCCAGTGCGGTCGACATGTGGTGAACCGGTGACCCATTTTTGGGCGCAACAAGTTCGGGCATGGACATCTTGGGATAATTCCGCCCCAGAAGATACGAGTCTCTTGGGGTTAGATAACGGGCACGAACAGATCTAAAAACCTGCTCGTGCCCGGCAAGCTGATGCGGGTTTAAGCGCGGATCATATTGTGTGGATCAAGGACAAATTTCTGTGCAGCGCCCTCGTCAAAGGCCGCGTAGCCCTGCGGTGCATCCTTCAAGGCGATAGCGGTCGCATTGACGTTTTTAGCGATGCTCACCCTGTCGGAGAGGATTGCCTGCATGAGCCCGCGGTGGTACTTCATTACCGGGCATTGGCCGGTAACGAAGGTATGCGATTTAGCGAATCCCAAGCCAAAACGCATGGACAGCGAACCCTGCTTGGCCGCTTCATCAGTGGCTCCTGGGTCGCCGGTGACGTAGAGTCCCGGAATGCCCAAGGCACCACCGGCACGGGTAATTTCCATCAATGAGTTCAACACCGTGGCAGGTTGCTCGGTCTTGGCGTTTTGGCCGTGTCCGCGAGCTTCAAAGCCCACGGCGTCAATGCCGCAATCCACTTCAGGAACGCCGAGGATTTGTGCAATCTGCTCGCCCGGGTCGCCCAGCGAAACATCTACCGTCTCGCAGCCAAAGCTTCTGGCTTGGGCTAGCCTGTCCGCGTTTAGATCACCGACGATCACCGTGGCAGCACCCAAAAGTTGGGCCGAGGTGGCAGCGGCTAGTCCAACTGGGCCGGCACCGGCAACGTACACCGTGGAGCCTACCGTCACTCCGGCACCGATGGCGCCGTGGTATCCGGTGGGAAAAATATCGGAGAGCATGGTCAGGTCCAAGATTTTTTCCATGGCCTGATCTCGGTCAGGGAATTTCAGCGCGTTCCAGTCAGCATATGGAACCAGCACGTACTCGGCCTGGCCGCCGACCCAGCCGCCCATGTCCACATAACCGTAGGCCGAACCCGGGCGGTCTGGATTGACGTTCAAGCAGATGCCGGTTTGTCCGACCTTACAGTTTCGACAACGTCCACAGGAGATATTGAAGGGTACCGAAACGACGTCGCCGACTTTAAGGAACTCCACGTCACGGCCGACTTCCACGACCTCGCCGGTGATTTCGTGGCCAAGCACTAGCCCCTCTGGAGCGGTGGTGCGTCCGCGCACCATATGTTGGTCGGATCCGCAGATGTTTGTGGCGATGGTTTTGAGGATGACACCGTGATGCACCTGGCGTCCAATGTTGGCCGGGTGAACTCCCGGACCGTCCTTCAGTTCGAAATCTGGGTACGGCGTGTCGATGAGTTCGACCTTGCCTGCACCGGCGTAGCTGACTGCCAAGTTGCCCATGGGTGACCTTTCACATGAAATATCAGTTGGATACTAATCGGACTTAGCCAAAGTCTGCTCATGAGTGTGATCTGTGTCAATAGCCAAGTGAAAAATAGTTCCTTGACTCCCGGGGGCTTGAGACTCGGCCTAACCGTCTAATTCCTCGGTCAATCGCTGGGAAATAATGGCTTTCGCGGTGCGCTGCAAAAAAGTTAAAGATTCTTCGATGAGCGGCGAACCTCGCCCACCCTTTCGGGTCACCGCAACGATGCGCCGCGAGGGTTTAGCGGCTCCGGAAATGCGCCGGCGCACCACAGTTTCCACATTTCCCAACGTGGCCAACCGCGGCAATAGCCCCACGCCAAGGCCGGCACCGATAAAGGCAATCATGGTTTCCCACTCGATGGCCTCGTGGGCGATATGCGGCGTGACTCCTAGCGAAGCGAACGCCGAGACAAATAACGAGCGATACACCGACTGCTCGTTTTCAGTAATCCATGGATCCTCAGCCAACTCTTCCAGCGAAACCGTTTTGTTCAGCGCGAGACGATGTCCCGCCGGCAACACCACGTCCAATGGGTCATCGAGCAGCACCGTCTGCTCAAATCTGGCACTCGCATCGATTGACCCCTGAGCCTGCGAAGCCACAATCACCGCCAGGTCGATTCGCTCGGCGAGCAAGAGATCCAGGCAACGCTGCGGATGGGCCTCCATCAGCTGCACCTGAACGTGCGGGCGGACGGTGTGTAGCTCTTCCGCCAAGGGCGCGAGCAACTGCGCAGCGGCCGTGGAAAAACCGCCCAAACCAAAGCTCGCCTGCAACTGTCCCTCGCTGGCCAAAGCCGAAGCCCGCAACTGTTCCAATTGCGTCACAATGTCGTCGAGTCCCGCCACAAAATGCCTGCCGGCAACCGTCAACTGGATACCGCGTCCATCCTTGATCAGCAGCTTGATCCCCAGAGAACGTTGTAGTTCACGCAGCTGCGCAGACACCGCGGAAGGCGAATACCCGGTCAGCTCCGCGGTACGTGCCACGGTGCCCGCCGAGGAGAAAACTCTCAGGGTAATCAGACGAGGATCAATCATGCACCTATTGTGCATGATTTCCTCCACTTTCTTGCGCTTTTCATGCGACTCTTCAGACTTTAGTCTCAACATATACGGTGATTCACTTCACAAATTGCTGCAGTGCATCCACCACCATGACAACACTTGGTTTCTGGTTTCTAGGAGTAAAAATGACAGCTTCGGTAAGCGCCCCGCAACCCACGCGAGGCAAGTTGGCTTCTTCGGTGACAGCCGAACAACTCACCGAAATTACCGAGCTCTTCCAAAACCGGCGCCTAGGGTATTCGCTCGACTCCCCGTTCTACACGGACCCGGCGGTATTTGCGCTGGACATGCAGGCGATCTTCGCAACCCACTGGCTCTTCGCCACGAGTGTCGCCGAGATCCCCGAACCCGGAGACTACGTCACCGTAGACTACGGCCCATATTCGTTGATCATCTTGCGCACCGACGACGGAGGAGTCAACGTCCTGCACAATGTTTGTCGCCACCGCGGCGCCCGAGTGCTGACCGAAGCTTCGGGAAGCACCGGAAACCTCGTCTGCGGATACCACTCCTGGACTTACTCCCCCGAAGGGGACCTGATCCACGCCTCCACTCCGGGAGAAACAAAGTTCGACAAGAACTGCTTTGCACTCAAGCGAGCCCACGGACAGATTCGCGCGGGACTCATTTTTGTCTGCCTGGCCCAAGAACCACCTACGGACTTTGATCAGGTCGCACAAATCTTTGAACCATATCTGGCGCCGCACGACATTTCCCGCACCAAGGTGGCCTACCAACAGAACATCATCGAAGAGGCCAACTGGAAACTGGTGATGGAGAATAATCGCGAGTGCTACCACTGCGACGGCCACCCAGAACTTGCCTGCTCATTGTTCCCCACCTGGGGGCTGAGCGACGAGATTGTTCCGACGCATCTTGAAGAAGTGTGGGAACGCAATAAGCAGGCTCAGGCAAGTCTCGAAGAACGTTGCCGTCGTTACGGCATCCCTTTCGAAGTCGTCGAAGAATTAGATACCCGCATTGCTGGAATTCGTATCTCTCGTGAATCCTTGGACGGCGACGGTGAATCTTTCTCCCCCGACGGCCACCGACTATCCAAAAAACTACTTGGGGACCTACGCGACTTCCGCCTTGGACGTTGCTCCATGCACCTGCAGCCCAATAGTTGGTTCCACTTCCAAAGCGATCACATCATTACCTTCGCCGTCTTCCCTATTAACGAACACCAGACCCTGGTGCGCACCACCTGGCTGGTAGCCGATGATGCGTTAGAAGGCGAAGATTATGATCTGGATACCCTGACGCACACCTGGAAGCAGACAAACCTGCAGGACAAGGCGTTCGTGGAACTATGCCAAAAGGGAGCGGCCAGCCCAGTGTACGAACCTGGCCCTTACATGTTGAGCGAATACCAGGTTGAGGCATTCCTTAACTGGTACACCCAGCGCGTTTTGGAGCACCTGGCATGACCGAACCGACCACCCGTATCGGCATCCCGGAAGCCCAGCGCATCCGCGGATTAGAAATGCCTTGGAACCGGGTACTGAGCGGACAAGACGGACCGGCCAGTGCCGCCCGTGCGCTGGGCCCCTGGCACCCGCAAGAGTTCATGGCCGAATGCGTGCAGACCATCGCCGAGGCCGGCGGATTGATGACCTTCGTCTTCCGCCGGCTAGACGGGGCACCATTGGCCTTCCGCGCCGGGCAATATTTGAATATTGCCTTCCCGGTGCACGGTGAAGACCAAGACTCGGTGGACCGTAGCTATTCAATATCTAGCGCGCCCACCGTGCCGTGGACCTTTAACATCAGCATTAAAAGGGATGCCAACGGTCTGGTCTCCAACTGGGCGCATGAAAATCTGCGCCCAGGAATGGTTTTGGACATGCTCGGCCCGGTCGGCGCATTCCACCTAGGAGACTCCGACCGGCGAGCGCGCTACCTGTTCTTATCTGCCGGCGCCGGGATCACCCCGATCATGTCCATGGTGCGCACCATTCATTCGCTGCCCGGGCTGGCGGATGTGGTGGTGCTTTGCCATGGCACGGTGCCCGGGGATTTCGCGTTCTGGCCCGAGCTGGAATACATCACCCAGGTTGATTCGCGGATCAAGGTTTCCTATTCCCTAGGCAATCGTGAAAAGCCCGCAAGTTGGGACGGTTTTAGTGGACGGCTCACCGCACAGATGATTGAAGCGGTGGCACCGGACGCTAATGGGCGCAAGGTGTTCGCCTGCGGTCCCGAAGGCTATTTGAATCTGGCCACCAAGCTCTTGCGCGAGGTGGGAGTGGATGACACCTCGGTGTTCATGGAATTCTTCACCGGTGACCGTAAGACACTGTTGGAATACCAGCAGGAAGTTACCTTAGCCGAAGGTATTGCCGAGGAAGTCGCCGAGTCGGTGGATCAGTTCTACGAAAGCCAACCGATTGAGTTGGTCATGTATGAACCGGAGTATGACGCGGAAGGAACCATCGAAGCCACGGGACAGAAATTAGAAGTCGTCGACTCCAATATTTCTTTGCCGCCGGCTAAACCCTTGGTGGAACCGGCCGGGCCGGTTGATCCTTCGAATTTCCCCACCGTTGGCAGCGGGACGCTGACGATGACCTTTGTGCGCAGCGCCTTGAACGTGAAGATCAATGGCGACGAGCACATCCTGGGAGTCGCGCAACGTGCCGGAGTTCGTATCGGCGCGAACTGCCAAGAAGGTATGTGCGGTTCATGCAAGGTGGTCAAACTCGATGGTGAAGTTCAAATGAACCATCAGGGCGGAATCCGTGCCAGAGAAATCTCGGCCGGCAAGTTCCTCCCGTGTTGTTCCACCGCGAGCACCGATCTGGTGATCGACGCCTGAGCCTGCCGGAGCTCTTCCGAAATACTCGCAGCATCTCAATTCTCCACACCACACAAGTTTTAGGAGTCCACCGTGTCTGTTTCATCCCCACGGGTAGTCATTATCGGAGCCGGAATCGTCGGCGCCAACCTGGCAGACGAGCTCGTCCAGCTGGGCCACACCAATACCTTGGTGATTGAACAGGGGCCCTTGAACCTGCCCGGCGGTTCCACCTCGCACGCCCCCGGACTCGTTTTCTCCTCAAATCCTTCCAAGTCAATGACCGCGTTCGCGCAGTACACCATCGAGAAGCTCACCTCGTTGGTGGGTGCCGACGGTCGCGGCTCATTCCTTCCGGTCGGTGGGTTGGAAATCGCCACCACCGAGGCCCGTTTGCAGGATCTGCACCGCCGTGCCGGGTGGAACCGCTCCTACGGTGTACAGGCCGAAGTCATCGAGGCCGCCGACTGTCTGAAGAAATTCCCTATGCTCAACCCGGAGAAGGTACTTGGTGGTCTTTTCACCAAAAATGATGGGCTCGCCCTGGCTAGCAAGGGTACCTCGCTGGTCATCGAGCGGGCGCAGGCTGCCGGAGTTGAATTCCGCGATGGCACGGTGGTAACCGATATTGAGCAGTCCGGTGGCAAGGTCACCGCGGTGATCTGTGGTGAGGATCGTTTCGAAGCTGACATTGTGGTCTCCTGCGCAGGATTCTGGGGACCAAATATTGGCAAGATGGTCGGCACTCCGATCCCACTGTTGCCGTTGGGTCACCAGTTCGCGTGGACTACCCCGGCTCCGAGCCTGGCCGGAATCAATGAACAACCCGCCGGAGCTACCCGGCCAATTTTGCGTTACCAGGATGGGGACCTTTACTACCGTGAGTGGGGAGACCGTATCGGTATCGGCTCCTACGCCCACCGTCCAATGCCGGTAGACCTTGACACCCTAGCCCGCTACGCCCCGGAAGAGATTACCGACGAGCGGATGCCTTCCAGCTTGGCGTTTACCCCCGAAGACTTTGCTGCCGAGTGGGAAGCCACCCAAGAGTTGCTGCCAGACCTGCGCAACACTCAGATCCAGCGTGGTTTTAACGGAATCTTCTCTTTCACCCCGGATGGTGGTTCGCTAGTCGGCGAATCCCGCGAGGTGGACGGGTTCTTTGTTGCCGAGGCAGTGTGGGTCACCCACGCGCCGGGTATTGCCAGGGCGGTGGCACAGTTGATCACTAGCGGTCAGTCCGAAACGGATCTGAGCGATTGCGATCTGAATCGTTTTGAAGACGTGCAAACCACCAAGGAATACGTCAGCGAAACATCACAGCAGAACTTCGTGGAAATCTACGATATTCGCCATCCCCTTGAGCCACGGTTGAAGCCACGCAATGTGCGCACCAGTCCGTTCTTCGCCCGGCAGCAAGAACTTGGCGCCTTCTTCTTAGAGGGCACCGGTTGGGAACGCCCACATTGGTACGAGTCCAACGCCGCACTGCTTGATCAGTTGCCGCAAGAATGGCAGGGTCCCGCGCGTGATGAGTGGTCAAATATGTTCCACTCCCCTATCGCTGCGGTTGAAGCATGGAAGACACGTACGGCGGTGGCCATGTTTGATATGACTCCGCTGAAACGCGTGGAAATCACCGGTCCCGGTGCCGGGCAAATGTTGCAGGGGCTCACCACCGCAAATATGCTCCGTGCCCCCGGCATGGTCAGCTACACCCTGCTGTTGAATTCCGCAGGCAGTATCACCAGTGACATTACCGTTGCACGCATCTCCGAGGAGCTTTACCAGGCAGGTATTAACTCAAATGTTGATGTCGCCTACCTGTCCCGCGAAGCCCGTAAATTCAGTGCCGCAAATCCAGGGTCATGGGTGAGCGTCAAAGACACCACCTCCGGTACCGCCTGCATTGGGCTGTGGGGACCGTTTGCCCGAGACGTGCTGGGCAAACTCACCGATGATGATGTGAGCAATGATGGGTTGAAGTACTTCCGTACTAAGGAAATTTCTATCGCCGGCATCCCGGTGACCGCGATGCGACTGTCCTACGTGGGTGAATATGGGTGGGAACTCTACGCCTCGGCAGATGTGAGCCAGCGCCTGTGGGATGTCATCTTCGAAGCCGGGCAAGAATACGGGCTGATCGCCGCCGGACGCGCGGCGTTTAACTCACTGCGTCTGGAGAAGGGTTTCCGTTCCTTCGGCACGGATGTGACCACCGAGCACGAGCCGGAACAGGCGGGACTGGGTTTCGCGGTGAAGGCAGCCAAGACCGCAGATTTTGTGGGTAGGGCGGCGTTGGCTTCACGCGCTGCGGCAGCCACGACTCGATTGCGGTGCCTGACTATCGATGATGGAACATCCATCGTCTTAGGTAAGGAACCGGTGTACGTCAATGGCGTTCCAGCCGGATATGTGACCAGCGCGGCCTATGGGTACACGGTACGCAAACCCATTGCTTACGCTTGGTTGCCTAGCTCGGTAGAAACCGGGGACAGCGTGCAGATTGAGTACTTCGGCAGATTGCTGGCTGCGAGCGTGGTTGATGATCCACTATACGATCCGCAGATGGACCGGCTGCGTGGAGTCACCTTAGCGGTCACCCCGAGCTAATTACGCGAACTTAGCCGGTAGAAGAAGTGCAGCTGGTGCCCCGGAAGCTTAGTATTCCGGGGCACCAGCTTTTTCAGCCACCCCCAGCGCGGCTATGCGCGAAAGAATACATATTTAGTGGGTTCCTACGTTGTGCTCAACCCACGAGCGTAGTTGCTTCAGTGGTTGCGCGGCACCCAGTCCGAGCCCAGTCAGTTCGTACTCCACTCGCGCCGGCACCTCAGGGTAAATGGTGCGGATCAGAAGACCGTGGTCTTCCAGCCTTTTAAGCGTCTATGAAAGGACTTTTGTACTGATTCCTTCTAACCGGCGTTTGAGTTCCCCGGTACGTTGCGGTCCCTCTTCTAATGCACCGATAGCCAAGGCGCTCCACTTGTTCGCGAGTAAATCGAGCATGTCGCGACAAGGACACATGGCCGCGTACACATCATTACGCTGGTAATCCTCACTGAGTTCAGTCATAGACTGATGCTATCAAATAGATACTAAGTGCCCTTGCGGGTAACTAGTGCCGGCAAGAGAGGATGGACTACATGAAAACTACGACAGCTATTGGCTACACACAGAACCTGCCAGCTACCGACCCCAAGTCATTGATTACTCAAGAAATTGAACTACCCGAGCTGGGTCCACATGACCTACTCGTCGCGGTCGAGGCAGTCTCGGTGAACCCAGTGGACATGAAAGTGCGCTTAAGCAGCCCCGCCGACGGCTTCAAGGTGCTCGGTTTTGATGCCGCAGGTATCGTTCAAGAAGTCGGCTCGGCCGTGACGCTATTCGCCCCGGGCGACGAGGTGTACTACGCCGGCAGTATCGACCGGCAAGGCACCAATCAGCGCTTGCACCTTGTTGACGAGCGGATCACCGGACGCAAGCCTGCGACCCTGAGCTTCGCCGAGGCTGCCGCGCTCCCGCTAACCACAATCACCGCCTGGGAGACCCTGTTTGACCGACTGCAGCTGACCGAAAAATCAGTCGGAACACTCTTGGTAGTCGGCGCAACCGGCGGCGTTGGATCAATCATGCTCGCGCTGGCCGAGATCCTCTTGCCTCAGGTCACCGTGATCGCCACGGCTTCAGATGATCAGCGAGCCACTTGGGCTCGGGATCTCGGAGCGGAGCACACCGTGCACCACCGCGAGGATCTGGCCGCCCAGGTGCTCGCACTCGCGCCCAACGGTGTGGACTGGCTGTTCACCGCACACTCGGAGGGGCAGTTGGAAACCTACGCGCAGATTGTCCGCCCCTTCGGTCAGGTAGTGGCGATTGATGATGGTTCGCGTGATGTCTCGCCGCTGAAGAGCAAGTCCATTAGTTGGCACTGGGAGCTGATGTTCACTCGTGCGCTGTATCAAACTGCCGACATGATCGAGCAGCACCGACTGCTCAATCAAGTGGCTGATCTAGTGGACCAGGGCCAACTACGCACCACGGTCACCAGCACACTCACTCCCATCTCAGCCAAGAACCTGCGCAAGGCACACGAGCTAATCGAGAGCGGACGAACCGTGGGCAAGTTAGTTCTTACCGGCTGGGAGTAGAGCGCTCGGCTCAGGCGTTGCCCCGGCGAAGTTTGATACTCAAGCGAATCGCGGAGACTAGGAAGAACAGCGCCCCTAGTCCCGCATAGCCGGCGGCTCCGGCCAGCGTTCCGCTGCCCTGCAGTCCTTGCCAAAGGAACCCGCCACCAGCGAATACCGAGATTCCGCCCGATAGCATCTGGGCGACTTGGCCACCTGCGTGGCGGTTGCGGATTGCGGTAATTAGCTGCGCAATGCCGGCCACGATTGCCCATAGTCCCCACACTGCTAGTGCGGCCGAAACGGAAATCGACGAGGTGATACCCAGCGCAATGGCGACGGCCACGCTGACCACTACGCCCACCCATTCGCTGCTCTTCGAGCGGTTCTGGTCAGGGTCGGCACGCAATTGCCACAGCACCGCCCCGGCGTCAAAGGCTGGGTACAGCACCAGCAATACGGTCAGCAGGACATTGGGTTCCACGGCCCGGGCCGCCGTGGCGAACATGATGCCAACCCAGATCAGGGCGAAGGTGAAGCGCAAAAAATAGAGGTTGCGCAGCTTGTGACCGTATTGGGCCGTGTTGGTGACAGTGTATGGCGGTGCGGACATGAGAGTCTCCTTAAAGATACGAAACAAGTAGAGTTACTAGTTCGTCTACATGTTCAAGGTAGACTACTTCGTACACCTATGCAACCGCATTGACGACTTGGAGGCCCCATGCAGAGTAAAACAACGGTTCCAGCCACTGGTAAACGCTCGGCTGGCGCGACTCGTGAGCGCATCCTCGAAGCGACTAATCATTTGTTCTACGCACAGGGCATCCGGGCTACCAGTGCCGACCGAATTATTGAAGAAGTGGGCATCACCAAGGTGACCTTCTACCGCCACTTTCGCAGCAAGAGTGACCTCGTGGTGGCTTACCTGGCCCAGCAGGCGCAACAGGAAAGCTCCTGGTTTTCGAGTTTGCACCAAGCCAGCGACCCAGTAGGTTCACTAGATGCGATTGCCGCGGGAATTGGCACCGCTAGCTGCAGCCCAGGCTTTCGTGGCTGCGCATTTATCAACGCCGCCGCCGAGTTCTCCGACCCACAGGACCCGGTTCGAGAAGTAGTACACACCCACCGCCAATGGATGCTGGATAAATTTGCCGAGATCGCCTCGGACGCTGGGACTGATGACTCCCAAGGCGTTGCCCGCCAGCTCATGATGTTGCGTGACGGCGCCATGGTGAATGGATACCTTGGAGATCCAAAATCGCTGGAAGCATCCCTGAAGTCTGCCTTTGATGCGGTACTTACGGCAGCTATTGCCTAACGGACCCTTTCCGAGGTCCCATCTGAAGATTTTCTGATTTAGCAGAACACACAGCACCGCCGCACCATCGACCTTCCTTGCGATGATACGGCGGCGAACAACCTACGCAGCGACGGCCAGCGATTCCACCAAGGATCTTGGCCCGTGCGTGGTGTCAGTTATGGGTCCACCAGGTACTTGCAGTTTCCGCGTTCCTTCTGCGCGTCTGCGGGCTGGATTGCCCAACAAACACGTCAAGTTGGCGGCCTGACAACTACCGGCCTGCGCTCATCTGCCACTCCTCTCGACGACTACGTTCAAGGAAATTGGTAGCCGCTTGAACCGTGTGCAAAAGCAGCAGGGCAGTAGTCACCGTGCCCACTCCCCCAGGCACCGGGCTCAATGCCGCGACCAACGGCTGCACCGAGTCACTCTGCACATCCCCGGTGAGCTCACCGGATTCGGTCACGTGAGTTCCTACGTCTATCACCACCGAGTGCGCCGTCACCTCGTTGGATGCGAGTAGATGTGGCTGTCCAGCGGCTACCACGCACACCGCGGCCCGCCGGGTATGTTCAGCTAAGTTAACGGTGCGCGAATGACAGATCGTGACCGTCGCGTCACGCTGCAACAGGAGCTGCGCTAGTGGTTTGCCAACCACCGCGGAGCGACCTATCACCGCCACATGTTTTCCGGACAACGCGATCCGATAGTGCTCAAGGATTTCTATCACCGACCGCGCGGTGGCCGGAGCGAAGGCATCTTGTCCAACACTGAGGCGGCCAAGACTAACTGGGTTTGCTCCGTCAATATCTTTGGCGGGGTCTATCAGCTTAACCAGCGATGAGACGTCAACTCCCTGTGGAAGCGGGGTTTGCAAGATGATGCCATGTATTAGCTCGTCGGCATTCAGTGTCTTGATTGTTTCGGCGATAAACTCCTCGGTAGCTTCTCCGAGATCAAACACTTCACAGGCCACCGAGAGCTTTGCCGCAGCCCGAGCGATCGAACCGACATACCACTTGGTGGCTTCGTTATCCGTAGCTACGATGACAGCAACTTTGGGCGTGATGTGCTCAGCGGCTAGTTGCGTGACGAGGCCACCGATTCGCTGGCGAACTTTTTCGGCTACGGGTTCACCGAGCAATAGGCGCGCGCTCATACGGTGACCGCCGCACGAACCTGATCGCTGAGCTGTTCTGCTTCGGCGATGGCTGTCATTGCTTGCTTGACGGTGTCGCTTAGCCGGTCGCGATGCTTCTGCTCGTGGAGTGCAGCGATATTCATTTCTAGGGTTATTACCGCGGTACGCGTTGCTGCGCGGGCCGCTTCCGCAGCGGCTGCCACGTCGCTAAGCACCGACGGATTACCAATAGCTAATAAACGTTGAGCGAGCGTCACGACGACGGTCGAGATTTCCACGGTACTCACCAATGGCTCACTGGCTATCACGGTTGCTTCTTGAATTGCCGCCGAACGTTGCACCGTTTGATCTTTAGGCATTCGATAAGCACTGCTCAGCTGTCCGAAGCAACGTTCGTCCTCCTGCGCGGCATACAGTGCAGAGCGCATCAGAATGCGAGCACGCTTAGCGATTTGCTCGGCTTCCGCCTCAACGTCGCGAAAACGTGGGCCGGCAGTAAATTCGGCCACCATGGATACCAGGGCCGCACCCTGAGCAACCTGCATGGCCGCGGCCGCACCACCTCCCGGAGTTGGCGCCTTGGACGCCAGTCGCTCGAGGTAGCTGGTGACTGTTTCGCTGGAAATCAATGAGGTCCCCTTCGGGCCGGATGAGGCGCAGATGCTGATTTGGTTTGCAGTGCTGTCAGGGCAATGCAGGCGCAGATACTCAGTAGCGAGATCTAACGCGCCGGCATATGCACCTTAGATTTTGTTAATATCCGACTGGTATATCAGAATACTTTGAAGCCTAAAACAGATACCGATCACAGGTCAAGGGTTTTTAACTTCGACTACCCCTCCGGCTGGCCGGGAAACTGGCACACCACATGGTGACAGCACCAGACACAGGTGCTTGAATGGAGAAAAACGCAAGGAGCCAGCATGACGCAAGCATTTTCGAAAGGTGATCACGTCTCGTGGAATTCCGAGGCAGGCAGGGTATCCGGCAAGATCACCAAGGTGCACACTTCCGACTTTGACTACAAAGGTCATACCCATCGGGCGTCAAAAGATGACCCACAGTATGAAATCAAAAGCGACAAGACTGACCACGTGGCCGCGCATAAGGGCGGCGCGCTGAAGTTGCTGAAAGATCAATGAGCGACCTGAACACAGCACGCATCTGGACCATTGGGCACTCGAACCGGACACTGGAAGAGTTCACAGACCTGCTGAAAGAAAATTCAATCACACAGGTTCTGGACGTTAGGAAACTGGCAGGCTCGGATAAGTTTCCACATTTTAATTCCGATGCCTTGGCTGAATCTCTGGACGCAATCGGCATCAAGCTGTGGAAATTGGAACCACTGGATGGCCGGCGCACGGTAGGCAAGGAAATTCCTTTTGAGACCAACGCATGGTGGGAAAATCGAAGTTTTCATAACTACGCAGATCACGCGTTATCCCAAGAATTCACCGAGGCCTTAGCCGAGTTACGCGACGCAGCATCCGCGCAGCACACCGCGGTGATGTGTTCCGAAGCAGTGTGGTGGCGCTGTCACCGCAGAATCATCTCAGATCATCTGATCGCTCATCAGCTCCAGGTGCTGCACATTATGGGTCCAGGCAAAACTGTTGACGCGCAACTCAGCGCGGGTGCCGTCATCGACGAGTCCGCCATGGTCCGCTACCCGGCGCAGACCTAGCTTGGGCACTTGGGCACTTTTGCTTATCGGATCCAAGTTTGGCCCATTTCCACCAGCAGCGACTGAAAGGCATTTTCTGCCGGAGCGCGCACACGATCCCGGCGTTGCGCGAGGACTACACTTCGCGAGGCAGCACCTTGCCCGAGGGATAACACCTTCACGCCCGGATGATGATTCATCACCGCAGATTTCGGCGCCAAGGCAATACCTAGCCCTACCGAGACCATCGCTTGGGCCTCCTGATAGTCATTGGCCTGAAAAGAAATTTTCGGCGAGAAGCCTGCGGAGTTGCAGGTCCTTTCCAAGAGCTCTGCCACTGGGTGCTCGTTAGCTCGAACGATCCATTGTTCGCGAGCGGTATCGGCCATATCAACCTCCTCCCGCTGAGCTAACGGATGTTCCACCCCGACCACCAGTACCGTCGGTTCGGTAAATAAGGTGGTTAGTTCAAAATCTTTGCGGTTCAATCGCAGCCATTCATACTCCCAGAGCAGCCCTAGGGAGATCTCCCCCTTGGAGAGTAAAGCCATGAGCTCTTGAAGCCGGGTACTGCGGACATCAAGTTTGATTGATGGATACATTTTGCGGAATCGACTGATGACCAATGGCATAAACGAGCTACCCAGGGTGGGGAATGTGCCAAGACTCAGGCTCCCGCTATTCAGCCCGGCGAGCTGACCAAGGTCCGCTACCGCTGCATCCATTTGCTGCAGGATACTCCGCGCGTGATTGGCCAGCACATGTCCGGCATCGGTGGGAATCATGCCACGCGCATGACGTTGCAACAGTGGCTGCCCAACTTCTTCTTCAAGTTTGCGCAACTGCTGCGAAACACCCGAAGGCGTATAAAAAAGCTCATCTGCCGCGGCTGTCACCGAGCCGCCTTCGACTACTGCGAGTAAGATTTGCAATCTTTTAACATCAAGCACGTGATCTCCTTGTAGCAATACTTCAAGGTACTCCATAACTAGAACATTTACTGGATACTCGGTGGTATTTTCCTAAATTTCGCACCTGCGGTGCCGGAGAATTCCACAAATACACCGACTACCACCCTAGAAAATGCAACAAATGAAGTATCACTTCACCCTAATTCAATATTGGTAACTACTATTACAGTCTCAGTTGCTGGATTATCGAGACATAGGAAACGTGCCTCGCGTCACAAATAGTGTCGGCATGATGATCTCGATAGATTAGGTGAGTCCAATTAAACGAATAGTTAAGGCAACCTGGATGCGTGGGGGAACCAGCAAATGCTGGGTGTTCGAGCGGAGCGCGCTCCAGATCCCAGGCTTTACCGTTGACGAGGTGCTTCTACGGCTCTTCGGCTCTCCCGACCCACGCCAAATCGACGGCGTAGGTGGTGGAAGCTCCACGACCAGCAAGGCCGTCATCCTCAGCCCAAGCAATGAACCTGGAATCGACGTTGATTACACCTTTGCGCAGGTTGGTATCGAACAGGCAGTGGTCGATTGGGGCAGTAACTGCGGAAACTGCTCTGCGGTCATCGCGCCCTACGCACTTGACCAAGGCTGGGTTAGTGCAGTTAACGGCGAAGTCTCGGTAAACATCCGCAATACCAACACCGGACAGGTGCTACACGAACGAATTGCCGCACCGGCAACCGACCTACCAGCAAACACCTACATCCCAGGCGTACCCTTCCCCGGCGAAGCGGTAGAAATTGGCTTTGTGAACCCCGCTGGCGGAACTACCGGCAAACTACTACCCACCGGTGAGCCACGAACCACGCTCAGCATCGGATCCTCGCAGGATGAGACCGCCCAGACGGTCACCGCCGCCTTGCTAGATGCCGGCGCTCCACTGGTCATCATCAACGCCACCGACGCACAGTTGAACAACCTGGACTTCGCCTCGTGGCCCACCGAATCACTGACCGAGCTTGACCGGCTAGATCAAATTCGCCGTGCCGGAGCCGTAGCCATGGGTTTGGCCACCGATGCACAATCGGCGCAACGGGCTATCCCTAAGCTCGCCATCGTCACCGCGAGCGAAGCAAATTCAGACTGCGACTTCAACGTCATGATGCTCTCCATGGGTGCACCGCACCCGGCGTTAGCAATCACCGGCAGCGTCGGCTTGACCCTTGCGGCTCGAACCGAGGGCTCGGTCATCGACGCGCTCTTGACCAAACCCATCACCGAGAAGCTACGCCTCCAATCACCGGCCGGAGTCATCGAAACCTGGCATCGGGACATCGCTGGCGACGAGGTGGTTGGCACCACGCGGACCGCGCGGCTGCTGGCACAGGCAACACTGAGCTTTGACCCAGTAGAAGGCAGCGAATCGGTACCTGCAAGCATGCAGCTAAATTCTGATCTCGTAGAATTTGATGAACCGCTGATCACCGAAGTGGATGACGCAGAGCAACCCGATCCGGCACCACATAAGCGCCGTACGGTCTTCGCCTCCGTCGCAATTTTCGCAGCACTGGGTCTCGGAGCTACCCTGCTCGGAGGTGGCTTGCTCAATCCTCCTGCCACTACCACCGATGGCGACTACGCCGGAGAAACACTCGAAGTAGTCATCCCGCTAGCCGAAGGCGGCGGCACCGACACCTGGGCTCGTTTCATCGGTCAAGAACTCATCCACGAGATCCCCGGAGTGCCGGGGTTCGCCCCGGTCAACGAGTCCGGCGGCGAAGGAATTACCGGAAGTAATCGTTTTGCCAGCTCGGCCAACGATAACGGGACCGAGCTGCTGGTCAGCACCGCCACCACGGTGGTGCCCTGGGTCTTGGGACGTGACGTGGTGCGTTACTCCTTCGACAAACTCGAACCAATTATGGTCAACGGCACCGGCGGGGTCATCTACGGACGCACCGATGCAGGGATCAACAGTGTCAAAGATCTGGTGGACCGCGACAAGCCACTAGTCTTTGGCGGCATTGCCGCCACCGGCTTGGATCTAACCACCTTGGTCGCCTTTGATCTGTTGGACGCCGACATTTCTTCCACCTTCGGCTTTGAAGGTCGCGGACCAGTCAACCTGGCGCTGCAGCGAGGAGAGGTAGATATCGACTACACCACCACCTCCTCCTATGACTCGGCAGTCCGTCCGATTGCAGAAGATGGTTCGGCGAAAGTATTGATGTCTTTTGGTCAGCTCAATGACAAGGGCGAAATTGTTCGGGACCCAAACTTCCCCGATGTTCCGACCGTGGTGGAAGCCTACGAAAAAATTCATGGACAAGCACCAGAAGGCGAAAAACTTGAGGCCTACCGCACGCTGCTCGGGTTGACCTACACCTACCAAAAGGGTTTGTGGGCTCCACACGATGCACCGGCCGAATCCATTGACCTCTTACGCGAATCGGCCCATGAGCTTTCGGAGAATAAAGAGTTCAACGATCGCGCCGAAGACATCCTTGGCGGTTACCCGATCGTTGCCGATGACCAGCTCGCAGAGCGAGTTAAGGAAGCCTACACCGTCAGTGAGGAGACCAAGAGCTACGTCACCAACTTGCTCAAGGACTCCTACGAAATAGAAATTCACTAAGGAGCGAACAATGTTAGATTCTGCAATGACCGCATTGGTTTCGCTGACGGATCCTGCCTTGCTGCTGATGCTGCTGGTAGGTGTAGTTGCCGGCCTGGTCATGGGACTCATTCCTGGCCTAGGCGGCACCGCCGCCGTAGCCATCTTGTTGCCGATTACCTTCGGCATGGAACCAGCCCCCGCGCTGGCAATGCTCATCGGCGCCCTTGCCGTAGTGCACACCTCGGATACCGTCTCTGCGGTATTGCTAGGCGCCCCGGGTTCTGCCTCGGCGTCGGTCACCATGCTTGACGGGTATTCCATGGCTAAAAAGGGACAGGCTAAACGGGCCTTGAGCCTGGCTTTCCTCTCCTCTATGGCAGGCGGCGTCATTGGCGCCATCGGCCTGACCCTAGCCATTCCTTTGGCTCGTCCACTGGTCCTGTCGTTCGCCAGCCCAGAGCTATTCATGCTCACCGTGCTCGGTGTGGCCTTGGCAGCGGTTCTCTCCCGAGGAAATGTCATCAAGGGACTGACCGCAGGCGTACTTGGTTTGATGGTCGGCATGATTGGCACCTCACCTACCACCGCCGAAGAACGCTTCACCTTCGGATCACTCTTCTTAGGTGATGGTTTGTCCCTAGTCGCGGTAGCCTTGGGCGTCTTCGGTCTCGCTGAAATCGCTTCTCGTGCAAGCCAGCGCCGCGGCGATAAGACGCAGGTGAAGGTTGACGGCGGATGGGGTGAAGGTATCCGTGAATGGCTCACACACTGGAGCCAGGTACTACGCGGCGGTCTCATTGGTATCTGGGCCGGTATTCTTCCCGGCGTCGGCGCTACCGCAGGCACCTGGTTGGCCTATGGTCAGGCAGTTGCTACCGCCAAAGATAAGACTCAGTTCGGTAAGGGCGACCCTCGCGGAATCGTCGGACCGGAAAGCGCAAATAACTCGGTGGAAGCCGGCGACCTGATCCCTACCTTCCTGTTCGGCATCCCAGGCGGCGTACCTTCAGCAATGCTTCTTGGCATGCTGCTGACCTATGGCATTCAGCCCGGTCCAAGTATTATCAACGAACACCTAGACCTGATGTACTTGATCATCTGGTCCTTCGCGATTGCCTCGGTATTGGGTGCACTGTTCTGCTTCTTGACCGTGCGTCCGCTCTCTTCACTGACCAAGGTTCCCTTCGCCATTTTGGCTGCCGGCTTGGTAGTTGTCATGTTGCTAGGTTCCTTCCAGGACGGTGGCCAGATCGGTGACCTGTGGGTCATGTTGCTCCTCGGTGTTGCAGGCTGGCTGTTGAAGTCCACCGGTTTCCCTCGCGCACCATTCCTCATCGGCTTTGTGCTGGCCATCCCGCTGGAACGCTACTACTTCCTCACCGATAGCCTGTACGAAGGTTTCGAATGGATGCTACGTCCGGGCACCATGGTGTTCATCGCGATTCTTCTCCTTCCAATTCTTTGGAACGTCTTCAAGTGGGTACGTGCTCGCCGTAAGTTGAACGCTGATGATGATCCAAAGTCTGAGAGTGCTCCTGATCCAGAAGCACCACTAAAGAACTCGGTCTGGTCCTTGGTGACCGCCGCCGTGCTACTGGTGATCTTCACCAGCACCCTGGTCATGTCGGCCGGTTACTCCCCTGACGCTCGATTGGTACCGCAACTTGTCGGTTGGATCGGAGTGATCATGGCAGTGGTGTTGATACTGCAGGAGCTGAGCTTACGAAAGATTTCTCTGGCCTCACTGCGCCGAGTCAATGTGAACGCGAGCGCTTACGCGACCGCACCAGGTCAAAGCCTCCAGCTGGCTTCGACGCATGCCACCAGCGGCACCGCGCAAAGCCCTTCCGGGTCAGTGGCTGCCGGCAGCCCAGCTCAGTTGAAGCCGGCTGGTCCGGGTGGAATTCAGTCCGGTGACCTGCCAAAGACCGGTAAGTTTGGTTGGGGCGCAGGTTGGACCCAAGATGCGTCCTTCGCATTCCGTACCTTCGCCTGGATGGCCGGCTTCTTGTTGCTGACCGGACTTATCGGCTACCTGGCAGCGATATCAATCTTCATCCCGGCGTTCTTGTTACTGGTAGCTAGGGCAAAAATTAAGACGACAATCATCTACACCCTTGTCTTCTTTATCCTGATGCTGGCACTGCCATCATTGCTACCTATCGATCTCCCCCAGGGGATCTTGACCTCGTGGTTGTAGTCCACACCATTCGAAAAGGAGAAGCACATGGCCATCTTGGCTTGTTATAGCGACACCGAGTCGGGGCGCGCTGCCATACGCCGCGGATTAGCCGAGGCACATAAGTCACAGGATTCGTTGTTGGTCGCCAATCTTGAAAAAGGACAGGTGACCGAAGATCAGCTAGGTATAGACCTAAACACCTTGATGGATTTCGGTGTGCCAGTTCAGATCTTGCCACCGAACCCGATGGTTCATGACGGCGCCGACTTCGTGCTTCAAGCCGAACAGGAACACGAAGTTTCGATGATCGTCTTAGGGCTACGCAAACGCTCACGAGTGGGAAAACTACTGATGGGAAGCATCGCCCAGCGCATTTTGATCGAGGCTGGCTGTCCGGTGCTGGCAGTCAAAAGCTAACGAACTCGACTGTTGAAGTCCCGCACAATAAAGGAGCTTCGAGAAATGAATTTTCATCTCGCGAAGCTCCTTTATTGTCGCTTACTTTTCGATGCAACTGCGGATTGACGCGCTAAATGGCTCACGCCCAGCGACGAAAATCCAGAATTTGTGTTCTCCCTGCGCGGTTATCGTCACTCTTTCGGACACCGATCGGCGAAGTCTGACTACTGATTATTTGTTGGACTGTTTGCGTGTGAACGCTGAAATTCCGGTAATGTCTCGCCCGACAATAAGCGCCTGCATCGAATCGGTCCCCTCATAGGTAGACACGACTTCCATATCGGTCAGGTGTCTTGCCACATGGTTTTCCAAGAGCAACCCATTACCTGCCATCATGTCGCGGGCCTCGCGGCACATCCGCAGAGCGGTGCGTGAGGTGGTCATTTTAATCATTGAAGCCATCGGAGCGGTTAGTTCGTCGCGCTCCTGCAACTGGGCCATGCGAGTGCACATTAGTTGCATACTCGTTAATTCCGAGAGCATGGTGGAGAGTTTTTCCTGAACCAGCTGATAACTGGCAATTGGCGCCCCAAATTGTTCACGCTGCAGTGCATAACGAGTTGCCATTTCAAAGGCGGCCATGCCGTGACCTACCGCCTCCCACGAAGCGCCGCCGCGGGTCGCTTTTAACACGCGGTTTACACCGGCAAAGGACTCGCAGTGCTCGAGTTGGTTTTCGACAGGTACACGGAGATTCTCAATGAGAATATCGGCTTGCAAGATGGCTCGTTTGGCCATTTTTCCTGCAATAGGTGTGGGGCGGTAACCGTCAGGGTAATGACCGTTTTCTTCTCGTTCGACAATGAATGCCTTGACGTTTCCGTCTGCTTCGTCGCGGGCGTAGAGCACTATTACATCGGCCTCATGCCCGTTGCCGATCCAGCGCTTGTGGCCGTTGAGGACCCAAACATCTCCTTCTCGACGAGCAGAGGTTTCCAGTGAGACCGAATCTGATCCGTGGTTTGGTTCTGTCAGGGCAAATGCACCGGTTTTTTCAAGTCGCGCCATTGCTGGTAGCCACCGTTGGCGCTGTTCCTCATTACCGAGCATATAGATGGAGCCCATGCAGAGGTTTGAATGTACTCCCAAGAAGGTATTGACCGAACCATCAATACGCCCCATTTCACGGGCGACAATTCCCGCAGCGTGACGGGTGAACCCGGGGCAACCATAACCTTGGATGAAGGTGCCAACAATTCCAAGATCACGCAACCCGGGAATGAGCTCATGAGGAAATTCCGCCCGTTCCCAATAATCATTGATGATTGGCTCAATGCGCTGCACCCCGAAGGAACGCACCCGGTCTCTGAGGGCTAGATCGTTATCGCTGAGCTCTGCATCCAGTAAAAGGTAATCCGGGTTGTCAAGAAAATCTGTCATGAGTCGTCTTTCCTGTCGAAAAGTTTTCGCCGACGTTTAGGCACGTCGGCCCGGGGAAATCGCGCAATGCTCTGGAAGCTTTGAGCGTAGGTATTTAGGCGCGTTGTGCCTTTTCTTCCTCATATTTTTGGGTGAGCAACAACAACCGCTCGCGCTCTCTGGCCGGATCGAGCAAAAGCCCACCAGCAACGCCAAAGACGCAGATCAAGATACCGACAACAAAGAAGCCGTTGGCATACCCTTCGGTGGGGGTCGCAGCCAGTTCAACAACGATGCCCAAACCCAAGGGTGCGATCATTCCGGCGACGCTATATAGGGCAATGATGCAGCCAAAAAATGCGGTCCGTTGACGCGCTGGTAAGAAGTCCGAGGCTCCGGCAAAGCCGATAGTGAATGCCACCGAGTTGATAGAGAACGCGGCAACCACCATCGCAAGCTGTAGTGGTCCGGGTGGAAGCTCGGCAAAGAGCATCATGCAAACCCCGGAGAACAACAGGAAGCCTGCGGTCAAAAAGGACCGTGCCACTCGGGACGAATAGCCCTTCTTCAGCAAACGACCAGAGACTATGCCCGCCGAAATGAGGATGACAATTGCCACCGCATAAGGAATCGGGACCAGCAGGCCCACCATTTCGGTGCTGTAGCCAAGCCCCTCGTGGAGGAACGAAGGAAGCCAAGTCACCTTCAGCGAGCTAATCAGGTATCCCGAGAAAGACAACGCTGCCAACCCCCAGAAGCTACGAGACATCAGCAGGCGGCTGAAGGGCACGTTAATGTCGGCATTACTGTCGTAAACGTCCTGCTTGGCGTGTACCCCGCCTTTGGGCTTAAAGAATGGCAGCTTGTCGGCATATGCCATCCAGACAATAAGCCAAAGGACGCTGATGGCCGATAAGAGAATGAATGATGCATGCCAGTCCCAGGTCAAGATGACCCAGGTGAGGGCCGGGGCAGCAAGCAAGGGGCCAACTGATGAACCAGAGTTCACAATGGCACCGGCAAGCGCACGTTTCTCTGGCGGGAATCTTTCATGCAAGATCGACTGAACCAAAGCGTGAGCTGGGCTTTCGAAGAATCCTAGGAGGATGCGACTAGTCAGTAAAACACCGAAGGTGGTCGGTACCGTGACAGGAAGCATGCTCATAATCCACGTGAGCATCAAGATGCCCGCGGCCCAGTTATAGGAGATCCGTTTAAGTACTGCGGTCAGTACCACCGCGCCGACGGCGAAAAGCCAGAAGAATGCGCTGGAGAGCATGCCGTACTGCGCCGCATTCAAATTCATGCTCTCGCGAATCTGTTCGCTGGCGAGCCCCACGGCAGCCTTGTCTGCAAAGTTCATGGTGAAGAAGATCAGAAGCAACACCACCAAACCCCAGTTTTTGCTGTTTTTGGGCGTCTTAACCATCTTCGTGCTACCGGAAAGCATCACAGGTACTGACAAGGGATACACCTCTTCACTGTTCTTGATTCATCGTCGCTTCGTGAGTCGCACGTCTTCTTGAGGGCTCTGACGGTAACGCGAAAAATCAGATCAATACCGTGAATAAATAAGCCAGATCATGTAACGCAGACCACATTAGCAACGAGGGTGCTCGCAATAAATCGCTCAAGGCGACCCAACTGGAGCAAAGAACAAATCGCAAGGTGTGAGCCTTGACACATTAGATCTATTCGATTATACGCTTTTTAGAAACCTTGCGAACCACTCTGTCCACCCGATAATTAGCGGTTATCCAAGGTTAGATCCGTGATTTTTGCAGACTTCACTCCTCCTGCGAGGACCATTTCGTGAGTAGGCCATTCCATTTGGGCGGTTGAAGTACCGATCACGGTGATACCTGAGCTCTAACGACGCAAATCTCTAAATTCGGGCAGGCGACGTTCCATCACCGCGGCGATTCCCTCCGTGGACTCAGTATCAGCCAGACTTGCGACCATCGCTTGGGCCTCCGCTTCCAGCTGCTGTTCAAAACTGTTCGCGCTAGCACTTTGACACAACTCAAGAATCCTCGCGGTTGCTCTGCGGGGACCGTGAGCAAGTTGTTCCCCCAGCGCCACGGCGGCCCGCTGCGCATCTCCTGGTTCGGTAAGTACATTCACCACGCCGAGCTGGTGCAGGCGCTTCGCCTCGATCCGTTGCCCCAGCAAACACATTTCGGTAAACAACTGACGAGGCAGGCACTGGGCGAGGGAAGCCGTCAAGCCACCATCTGGGCTCAAACCCGCCTTGATGTAGGCCGCGCTGAAAAAAGCGGTGTTGCTCGATACCAGCAGATCACCGGCAAGCGCCAAAGACATTCCAGCACCGGCGGCACCACCTTCGACCGCCATGATGACGGGTTTGGGGCAGGTCCTAATTTCGCGAATCAGCTCATGCAACAATTCCAGCCGTGCCCGTCTCACCTTCACGGTGCTCTGGCCTATCAGGTCTAGTTGTTTCAGGTTGCCACCGGAAGAAAAGAACCGGCCCACGCCGGTAAGCACAATTGCACCAACCTTTCTGTTGGCTCCGGCTGCATTGATGCATTTGGTAGCCGCCAGAAAAAACTCTGGCCCCACTGAGTTGCGGGTGGCGGTCGAATTAATACTTAGGACAAGCACTTCGCCTATGATTTCGGTCAGTAACACGTCATGTTCAGCGCGGCGATTCACTCTGGTCTCCTCATCGAGATGGCGGTTTCCTTCGCGAGAAGGAACTGTGCGCACCAATCTATCGGGCGTTCTTCGCGCAGGGTCCACCACAGGCGTAGGGTATTCCCCCTACATCGATTCAAGACCCTGCTAAGGGTACTATTTGGTCAAGTTTGCCGATAGCGTCCTGAATGTGAGCGTCCTATATTTAGTCCGTCACGGACAAGCATCCTTCGGTTCCCTGAACTATGACCTGCTCTCTGAGCGTGGCCACCAGCAATCAAGAGCACTGGGCCATCAGCTTCGTGCGCTAAACATCAGCCCTTCGCGGGTGCTGACCGGGAATATGGTTCGCCAACAGCAGACCATGCAGGAGATTATCGGTAGCGCACAGTGGGATCTGCCGATAACTACCGATACCGGGTGGGACGAATTCAGTGCCGCCAACCTCATCGCGGCATATCCCCAGCAAGATCCGGAAGCTCAAACCGATAGTCGAGCTTTTCAACGAATCCTTGAAAAGGCTTCGGCGCGCTGGGCTTCGGGGAATCACGATGACGACTATGCAGAGACCTTCACGGCTTTTACCTCGCGTGTGCGCACCGCCTTGATCAATGCCCTGACGGGTCTAGGCTCCGGGCAGAGCGCCGTCGTAGTGTCCAGTTCAGGTGCCATCGCTTGGACCGCCGCACAGTTGATTAGTGGCGGCTTTGACCAGTGGCTCGCTTTGAACCGCGTGACGGTAAATTCGGGGGTCAGCAAGATCGTTGCAGGTTCTTCCGGGACCACCTTGGTCAGTTTTAACGATCATGGTCATTTACCGGGCAATTGGGTTACCTACCGCTAAGAATACTTTTACACATTTATCCTGCCTGCGGGCAGACGAAAGGTCTGAACATGACTGAGGTACAACGCACGGCAATCATCACCGGCGCAGGACGCGGCATCGGAGCAGAAGTGGCTCGCCGACTGGCCGCCGATGGGATGAATGTTGCCATCCTTGACCTGGATGAAAAAGGTATCGAAAGCATCACCGCAGAACTGCGCGGCCTCGGGCATAAGGCTTTGGGCATCAAGGCGGATGTGTCTGATGAAAAGGCTGTTAGCGCCGCGGTTGAACAGGTTGCAACGCAGCTGGGTGCACCTACCGTGTTGGTGAACAACGCCGGAATTATCCGCGACAATCTACTCTTCAAGATGCAGGTCAGCGACTGGGATTTGGTCATGAACGTCCATCTGCGTGGTTCCTTCTTAATGTCGCGGGCAACGCAGAAATACATGGTGGAAGCCAAGTGGGGTCGAATCATCAACCTCTCCAGCACTTCGGCCCTAGGAAACCGCGGCCAGGCCAATTACTCGGCAGCCAAGGCTGGCTTACAAGGCTTCACCAAGACCTTGGCATTGGAACTTGGTCCGTTCGGTGTCACCGCCAACGCGATCGCCCCCGGGTTCATCGAAACGGAGATGACGGCGGCGACTGCCGAGCGCATGGGGATGAGCTTTGAGGATTTTACCGCGGCACGCGCCGCAGAGATTCCGGTACGCCGCTCGGGAAAGCCAACAGACATTTCCAACGCCGTCTCATTCTTCGCCAACGATCAGGCGGGTTTCGTCTCCGGTCAGGTGCTCTACGTGGCAGGCGGGCCGAAGGCATGAAAATCTTTGAAAGCATCGACGAGTTTGAACAAGTTGTCGGGCAAGAAATAGGAGTGACCGATTGGCGGACCATCACCCAAGACGATATAAACTCCTTCGCTGAGGTGACCAACGACCATCAATGGATCCACACCGATCCCGAACGGGCAGCATCTGGCCCGTACGGTGCGACTTTAGTGCATGGCTACCTGACGTTGTCCTTGGTCTCGGGGTTCAAATTCGAAACCTACCAGGTCAACGGGGTGGCGATGGGCGTCAATTATGGGTCAAATAAGGTCCGCTATCCCGCACCGGTGCTAGTCGATTCGCGGGTGCGCGGCCGGGTGAAGCTTTTGTCTCTGGAACGTGCCGAGCACTGGGCACAGTCGGTAGTTCAGATCACCGTTGAACAAGAACGAAACGGCGAGATAAAAAAACCAGGCTGTGTGGCCGAGGTTGTTTCACGTCTCTACTACCCCAGCGATAACAAATAATTATCTGCACAATGTGATCTCGTGGCCCGCGGTAAAATTTCCAAGTTCTGGCGGGCCACGAATCCGCTGGCTAGGACATTTGTAGATCGCCACGCTCATAGGCCACGATCAGTTCAACTCGCGACGGGTACCCGCTCTTGCGGTAAAGCTTGGTCAGATAAGCTTCAATGGTTTTATTACTGTAACTGAGCACTTCGGCGAGCTGCTTATTGCTCAATCCCTCGGCCAGCATGGTGATCAGTTGCCGTTCCACCTCGGTCAGCTGCCCACCTTCAACTGACCGATTGCTTGTCCGTGCTAAGAGAACTCCGTTCTCTCGTGCTGCCGCTTCAACGCGTTTAAGCCATAGAGAAGCTTCCATTTTCTTAAACTTTTTCCACGCAGAACTCAGGTTTTCCTGCACCTCGCGTCCGGCCAGAGCCAACGCGAATTGCCCTTGTGCCGCCAGGAATTCATAACCTGAGGCTTCGGCCGTGTCCACGGATAGTTGTGCGGCACCGAGCTCTTGACTGCATAGCGCACTAAACACAGTTGCCACCCCTTGGTCTCGTGGCATTTTGGTGTGCTGAGCATGCGCAGATAATTCTTCGGCTAGCTTGCGTGCTTGGTGCTCCATGGAGCTGGCCAGATAAGCCTCGATGAGACTTGCGCTGGCCATCGTGAAGACTTCATTCCAACCGTGCTCCCGGGCATGGGCTAGCTGTTGTTCTAGCATCGGGATCGCTTGGAGCGTGCGTGCCATGGCCACGTCGAGTCTGGCTCTTGCGCTCTGCCAGAGGGCAAAGTCGCTCGTTCCCACGATTTTAGGTTTAGTGCGCTCCAACGCTTCTTGCGCCCGGGAAAACTCAGCTCTGCCGAGCAGGATCTGAAATTCCACCATCCGCAGACGTGTCAGGTTGCTCCGAAGCCCAGAGAATTCTAGGTGCACAGCTTCCTTGGCAATGGTGTGCATCGCTTGGGTCCATTGTCCTTGCTGAAATAGCGCAAGGCAGCGGGCCAGCCCCGCTTGTCCCCCAATATCTTCGAATCCCGCGAGTAATGAGGATTCTTGGGAAAGCTCCAATAACCGGATGCTGTGGGCGGTGTCCGAGGCTAGCGCGGCGTTATGGGCGGCCGATTCAAACGCGCTAGTTCGGGCTCCACTAGGCAATTCCAGATCATTGTGGCCCAGTTCTTCCAGAGAATTAACTGCTGCTCGAAGCTTGTCGAATGTTCCAATGCTGCATTCTGCCTGTCCCAGATAGGTGTAGGCGATCACTTGGTCCGAGGGTGGACAACTTGCGACTTTCTCCCACGCTTCACTCATCAGAGACCGAGCCTGTTTACACTTACCGAGCCGAGCAAGCATCGCGGCACGCTGCGCCAGATAGGCTGCTGGGTTCAGCACATGCGGCAGCTGCTGGGCCAGTAAATCGTCGGCTTGCTGCAGTTGTCCCATTGAGTTAAAACAATTCACCATGGTCGCTACCGTGCGGTCTAGGCTGCGCCCGGGTTGCAGTATATTTAGCGCCCGTTGCCCGGCGGAGATTGCTTGGGTGGGACGAGATCCCTTCCAGTAAGCAATGGTTTGACGGCTGAGCGCTTCACCGATCTGTTGACTTCCCGTAGGAATGACCGCCAGAGAACGCTCATACCAGCGTGCGGCCGAAAGCGGCGAGGTCCGCAGCACCTGGTCCGCGGTGCGCAAGGCCGTGCTTATCGCCACGGTGTCCCCTCGAGCGGCCCCTTCAACCAAGTGCCTGTCGCGTTCAAGCTGAGTCATGCGCAGCTGAGGGGAACCCATTGAGCAGTGCTGCGCAACGGCGGCGTGGATGGTGCGCCGGCTGGCCGGACCGATACCTTCGTAGAGCAGTTCGCCTATGAGCGGGTGACTAAATTCGTACCATCCACCGGTCGTTTGGATGAGCGCTCCGGTTCCCACCAACGCATCAAAGGAACTGGCCACTCGTTGCGCCGAAAACCCGGTGAGCTGCGCCAATAATGGCAAGTAGTCCAGATCCACTCGGCCACAGACCGCAATATGCCTGGCAACCTCAAATTCGGTATCGGTACTTGAAAACACCCTGCGCAGTAGCGCCTCATGGCGCGAAAACATGGGAGGCGAGTCATCCACGAGGTAGGCCCTAGATTGCTCAATGCGTACCGCTCCGGCACTTTGCAAGGCTCGGAGCGTCTCCTGTACCAGTAATGCGTTACCGCGGGTGCGTTCTGCAAGATACCCGCACAGCCGAGCCTCCGGCTGTGCGCCCAGAATTGTAGCGGCCAAGGTCGCCAGGCTTTCGCCCACCGCAGGGTGAAGTTCAAGCACCGTACCCTCATGTTCGCTGACCAGATGACCTATGGTGGCGTGTAAGTACTGACCTGAAATCCATGGGGCAGTACGTGATGCGAAAACCAACATTAGCTTGCGCCCCACAAGGTGCCGGGCTGCCAGCGTCAGGGCCATCAAACTATCTTCGTCTGAAAGGTGTGCGTCATCAATGACTAACAGCACGGGGGCCGAAAAACTTAAAGCACGCACCAAACGGGTAAAAAGCGTCAGCGGTGGGCTGTGCAATTCCGTAGAAGGTGCACCGATGGTGCCGGTCATGGCCAGCTCATCTAGGGCTGACCGTAGCTGTTCGCTGATCGCCCGAACATCCGCGGGTAATTCTGCGTTTTCAACCGTCGCGGTCACATTGCGCAGGGTTGCATAGGCGAGGTCTCGGTCGTAATCGTGGGCGGCGGTGTACATGGTTCGCCACCCTGCGAGGGCGGCGCGTTTTAGCAATGAGCGCAGTAGCTGCGTTTTACCGATGCCGCCTTCACCGTGGAGGAGAAAAGTTGTTGCCGCTGCGCTACCCACATGATCCATGGCGGCATCGAGGCGTGCCCGTATTTCACCATGAATATCCATGCCAGCAGTCTATCTGCCCACCATGAGCCGCGTGCGGTGCAGGTCACATAGTTGCCTGCCGCAACGCCGAAGTTGTTGCCTCGAGCTGGTAGCGCTCGCAACCCATAGGGCTTTGCGCTCCGAAGTCTAGGAGGAACCCCATAGTCGCGCGATACTCCGCTCTGACAAGCTAATACATAGGGACTCGCAGAGGACTTTAGAGCGAGCAAACACACCAACTTTGATCTTAACCTCAGCCAAAGGAGTCAATATGCGTCAAGCAGCGATCGTTTCGACAGCTCGCACCCCGATAGGTAAGGCTTATCGCGGTGCCTTCAACAACACCTCGGCACAAGAGCTCGCCGGACACGCCATTTCTGCGGCGATTGAGCGGGCCGGCATAGATTCTGCAACGGTAGAAGATGTCATCCTCGGGTGCGCAGTGCAGCAAGGGACTACCGGATCAAATATTGGTCGGCAGGGTGCGTTGCGCGCCGGACTTCCAACCAGCGTGCCGGGGCAAAGCATGGACCGGCAGTGTTCCTCGGGGCTCATGGCCGTGGCCACCGCGGCGAAGCAAATTCTCGTTGATGGCATGCAGGTAGTCGTCGGTGGCGGCGTGGAATCTATCTCACTGGTTCAGAACGAACACCTCAACAACTATCGACGCCAAGATCCGTGGATTGAAGAGCACCGTCCGGGCACCTACCTGCCGATGCTTCGCACCGCAGAACTCGTCTCAGAACGCTATGCGGTCAGCCGTGAACGCCAAGACCAGATGGGGGCCGTTTCTCAGCAGCGTGCGCTCCATGCGCAGGAAAACGGTATCTTCGCCCAAGAAATTGCACCCATCCAGGTCACCACGCTCAAGACCAACAAGGAGACCGGTGAGGTCAGCGAGTTTGAACAACTGCTGAGCCATGATGAGGGAATACGTCCAGGAACAACTCACGAATCATTAGCCGGACTGCGCACGGTGCTAAAACCCGGCGAGTTCACCGCGCATCCCACGGTGACTGCGGGCAACGCCTCGCAGCTATCCGATGGCGCTTCGGCGCAGGTGCTGATGGATAGCGAATATGCATCATCGTTGGGCCTAACCCCGTTGGGGTTCTATAAAGGTATGACGGTGACCGGTTGCGAACCAGAGGAAATGGGTATCGGTCCGGTCACCGCAATCCCTAAACTGCTGCGCCTGCATGGGTTAAGAATTGAAGATATCGGGGTCTGGGAGCTCAACGAGGCTTTTGGTGCGCAGGCGGTTTATTGCCGGGACTTCCTTGGCATAGACCCGGAGAAGATGAATGTTAACGGCGGAGCTATCGCACTGGGTCACCCCTACGGGATGACCGGGTCGCGCGCGTTGGGCAGTGCGCTTTTGGAAGGTCGGCGCCGCGACGAGCAGTTCGTAGTGATTTCCATGTGTGTTGGTGGCGGAATGGGGGCCGCTGGCCTTTTTGAAGTGGCACGCTAGGGTCATCAGCAACAAGTATTAACAAAACCTAAGCCGGTCGGCTCAACCCGTATGGAGATGAGTCGACCGGCTTTGTGGATTGTCAGTTGGTTACCGTCCAGACAGAACTCAAGCGCTCACCGCAGGTTAATCCGTCGGTGAGCGCTTAGGTAGTTATGCTTATTAGCTGAGGGTCAAACGCAGTGGTACCGCACCCCACCCGCGCAAGGCGTTGTTGTGGTTGTATTCGACCTCACCGGACAGCTCAATACGTTCCACGCGTTCTATCAGCTTCTCCAGCAGACAAGCAGCCTGAAGGCGCGCAGCGTGCTGGCCAACGCACTGGTGAATTCCCATGCCAAAGGCCAGATGTCCGGAAGGATCGCGGCTCAGATCGAATTTATCTGGGTTGTCCCAACGACGCGGGTCACGGTTCGCGGCCCCGTAACTGAGCAGCACGCGGGTACCTTCGGGGATCACCTGAGAGCCAATGCGCACGTCTGTTCCAGCCTTTCGGAACAGGTACTGTACCGGGGCAATCCAGCGCAGAGACTCATCAAAGGCAACGCGAGCTAAGCCCGGATTCGCCTTTAGCGCTGCCCACTGGTCTGGGTTAGTTGCTAGGGCATACAGTAGCCCGGTAATGCCGTACACCGTGGTGTCCACTCCCGCACTGAGCAGGGAACGGGTCAACAATGGCGCAAATTCGTGGGTGATATCCCCACGGTCGGCCGCGGCCCAGATATCTGCACCAAACCCCTCGGGCTTCAACGCATCCCGCTGGCATTTATCGTTAGCCCACTGGCCTAGCTCTTCGGCCCTACATTCGCCTTTCTTATACAACTCATTGCGCGGTCCTCCTGCATTAAAAATGTGGTCCGCGTAAGGCACCAAGTTTTCGCGTCCCTCTTCGGAGATGCCCGAGGCGTCGGGGAAGAAGTTCACCGGCATCACCGAGGCAATGTCGCGGTAAGCATCGAGCTCTACTTGACCACCGCTCTGCGCACCATCAAGCAGTGGGGAAATCACTGAGTCCGCACGTTCCAGGCAAGATTCGCGCAGCGCTCGCAGGGCTCGTGAGGAGAGGATCTCTTGAAGCACCTCGCGCGGGGCGTCATGTTCTGGTGGGTCCATCTGCAATAGACCGCGGGCGCGCCACGGTTCGTGCATGCCAACGCCAGACCCGGAGATCATTTCTTGCCAGTTTTCCAGCGTGCTGGATAGTTCTGCAAAGCGTCCAATGGCGTACACCCCGTATTGCGGCAGATAGGCGACCGGTCCGGCATCTCTGAGCCGTTGCTGGAACGGCAACGGATCTTCAAGGTTCTCAAAGGAGAACGGATCCTCCGCAAGCGTTGGAGCACTGGAGTTGTGGGCCGGGCAATTTGCAATCGTCGACATGGTTTTCCCCTTACCTTAAAGATCTAATACGAGACGGTCGGAGACCGCACGCGAAACACAGACAAACATTCGGTCGTTTTTGGCTCGTTCGGCGTCGTTGAGCAACGAGTCACGGTGTTCGGGGGTGCCGCGCAGGACGCTGACCTCGCAGGTTCCGCATACCCCTTCCATACATGAGGCAAGCACCGGAATACCCGCATCCGATAGTGCGGAGAGCACCGTCTCATCGGGTTTCACGGTGACAGTCTTTTGAGACACCTCAAGTTCAAGTTCAAATGGCTCGGTACGTACCGGAGCCTCCAAAGTTGCGGCCACGAAGCGTTCAAACCGCACGGCCCAGTCCGGCCAGTTAGCGGCGGCACCCTTGACCGCGTTGAGCAAAGGTTCAGGTCCGCAACAGTAAACCCGCCCGCCTTGAGGCATGGTTTCTAAGAAGCTCAAGTTCAGGTGGCCCATTTCATCCTGCGGCCAAATAGTGATCTTGTCTCCATAGGCTTCGAGTTCTTTGAGGAATGCCATGGAGTCACGGTTGCGTCCGCCATAGTGCAGATGCCAGTCGATTCCCAACTTTTCCGCGGCCGCAATCATTGTCATAATTGGCGTGATTCCAATGCCACCGGCAATGAACTCGAACCGTTCGGCTTGAGAAAGAAAAAAGTTATTGCGTGGTGTACCGACGGTGACTATGTCCCCTTCGGCGAGCACCTCATGGATATAGCGCGAGCCGCCACGGGAGTTAGGCTCGTTGAGTACTGCCACTTCATAAGCATTGGCATCCCCGCGATCCCCGCACAGTGAATAGTGCCGGGAGAGTGATTCACCCTCAGAAACCGGCAGTACCAGCTCAATATGAGCGCCGGGGCCCCAATCCGGAACGCGCGCTCCGTGTGGCTCTTCAAGGCGCAAACGAACCACGCCCTCGGCGAGCAATTCCTTGCGGGCCACCCGCAGCGACCTAACGCCAGGGCGGCTACTTTTTGGTTGGGCGGCCGCAGATTCATCAATCTGGTTCGAGGCAACATTAGTAGGCATGACTAGAGCTTGCACCTTTTCACTAGCCGTAAGCAACATCACATGACCTATCGTCGCGATAGCTCAAGGTTGCACCCTTAGGCGAACCCGAGTTCGCTGCCCTGCCACGTAACCATTCGACGGGAACCACCTTTCCCAATTCAACGGCTCACTCGGTTATTCCCCGGCTCTTCGGGTGCTTTAGTCTTCGTCTTCCCGGACGTCACACACGCAACAAGGAACAACGCCGGGCATGCGGAAGATCCCCCGCCACACAAGATGACGAGGGATCATTCGCGAAGAAAAAAGCTTAGCCCACCGGCTGCACACTGCGTTGCGCCGAAGCCTCACGACGTGCCCGCTGAGCCTTGAGCTCATTACGTGCCAAGGCGTTCTTATGTACCTCATCGGGGCCGTCAGCAAAACGCAAGGTGCGCACGTAGGCCGCGGATTCGGCAAGGATGAAGTCTTGGGAGAGGCCACCAGCCCCATGGATCTGGATCGCCTTGTCGATGATCCATTCCACGGCTGCCGGTGTGGCAATCTTAATCGCCTGAATTTCAGTGTGGGCACCCTTATTACCTACGGTATCCATCAACCACGCGGTCTTCAGCACCATCAGACGCAACTGTTCAATACGCACGCGGGATTCGGCGATCCAGTCACGGATCACGCCTTGTTCGCTGAGCTGTTTGCCGAAGGCGACCCGTTCATCGGCTCGCGCGCACATCATGTCGATGGCGCGTTCAGCCATGCCGATTGCACGCATGCAGTGGTGGATACGGCCTGGACCCAGACGTGCCTGAGCTATCGCGAAACCTTCGCCCTCGCCGCCGATGAGGTTACCTACCGGCACCCGAACATTCTCAAACAGCACCTCTGCGTGTCCGCCTGAATGATTATCGCTGTAACCCAACACTTCCATAGCACGGACTACCTTCACCCCCGGGGTGTCACGCGGAACCAGAATCTGGCTCTGCTGGCGGTGGCGGTGGGCGCTCGGATCGGTTTTGCCCATGACAATGAACAATTTACAGTTGGGGTTCATCGCACCAGAGATGAACCACTTACGCCCATTGATGACATAGTCATCACCGTCGCGTTCAATTCGTGTTTCCACATTCGTGGCATCCGAGGAAGCCACATCCGGTTCGGTCATCGCGAAGGCCGAACGGATTTCGCCTTCCAACAACGGCTCAAGCCACTGCCTCTTTTGTTCCTCGGTGCCAAACATTGATAGCAGTTCCATATTCCCGGTGTCCGGAGCTGAACAGTTCAACGCCGCTGGTGCCAAGAACTTGCTACGACCGGTAATTTCGGCCAACGGGGCGTACTGCAAGTTAGTAAGTCCGGCCCCCTCGGTACCCGGCAGGAAGAGGTTCCACAAGCCACGGCGTCTGGCCTCGGCCTGTAGCCGCTTCATGGTGGGAGAATCCGTGAAAGCATGGGTGTTTTCCATGCTCGCCAACTCTTCGGCATACCCTAGTTCTGCGGGGTATACGTGAGATTCCATAAAATCGGTGAGCTCTACCATCAGCGCTTCGGTGCGCTCGTCATGTGCGAATTCCATTACTTGTACTCCTTTAGTGATTCAAGCCCAAGCTCTAGGAGCAGTGGAACGGTGTTTCCACTGTCTTCAAATCCTTCGCCTACCATTTGTCCGTTCAGGTGCCGGTAGCGCACCCCTTCGGCGATACCTGCCAGTTTGAAACAGGCCAATCCCAGATGAAAACCAAACTTATCCAGTGAACGGCCACTTTCCCGTTCATAAATGGCCATGATTTCTTCTTCCGAGGGGTATCCGTCCGCCAAGGTGACATCCTTGGTGGCCGGATCGGCGGAATCCCAGGTTGAGATGATCCGTGCCCGGCGCTGGTAGGTCAGCATCAAGGCAAGGTCCAAGAGTGGATCCCCCAAGGTTGCCATCTCCCAGTCGATGACCGCAGCCGGCATATCATCGGCACCCATCAACACGTTGTCTAGGCGGAAATCTCCATGCACAATACCTGTGGCCGATTCGCTAGGAACAAGCTGCACCAATTTGTTGTACAGTTCCTCGGCTCCGGGAAGCTCACGGGTATGGGAAGCATCTAACTGTTTTTTCCACCTGTTGACCTGACGGGAAAGGAAGCCTTCGGGACGACCAAATTTCTCCAGCCCCACGACTGCTGGGTCAACACGGTGCAGTTTTGCTAGCGTGCGAATCAATTCGGTACCAATAGCCGCGGTGCGTTGAGCGCCCAGCGGGCGAATCTCCTCGGCATACCTATATGGCACGCCAGCTACGCGTTCCATAACGTAGAAGTCGGCACCCACCACGTCTTTGTCATTGCAGTAGGCAATCATCTTTGCCACCGGCACATCGGTAGCTTCCAAAGCCGCCGCGATCGTGTATTCGCGCCGCATGTCGTGGGCTGTTGCCATGATTTCGCCCAACGGCGGACGGCGAATAATCCAGTTGTTCACGCCGTCGCTAAGATCATAGGTCAGATTTGAGCGTCCACCCTGGATCAGGGTCGCACGCAGCTGACCCGTCACCAAACCCGGGCGTTCGGCATCCAACCAATGACGCAGTTTGTCCAGATCCAGTCCGGTTGGGGAAAGCGTGCTTGTCGCGTTTTCAACCATCAAACTCACGCCCTCGCAAATTCGGGGACGAGCGTCTCGTAGGTGATCTGCCCCTTCTTGATGCTTCCGAAGCTCTGCGCCACCCCGGCCATCTGCACCACCGTTTCTTTTTTGACCTTAAACATGTCTTGAAGTTTCGGAGCGATGGACTGGGCGTAATGCTCAATATATTCGCGCGCGATTTCCGGGGATGAATCGCCCAAGGCACTCTTATTGAGCAGCGCCGCGGCTTCCTCTGGCTTTTCTAAGATCCAATGATGCGCATCCCACTGACATTCCATCCACTGTTTGACCAGGTCCGGCTTCTGCTGCGCCATCTCTTCACGCACCGCAACCGCCAAGACCGCTTGATCACGCAACTTTGCCGGGACGTTTTGTTCGGCAAAGTCTAGAAGCACCGAGCCTCCTGTTTCCTTGGCAACATAGCGGGTGGAAGTCCACTGCACAGTCACATAAGCGTCCACGCGCTTCTGCTTCAGATTTGGAATGGCATTGGCAGTGGTTCCCACGGCTAGCGCGGTCACATCCGAATACTTCATGCCAGCCAACTCCAACGCCAGTTTCAGCTGCAGGTCGCTACCGGAACCGACACTTGTCACACCGACCTTTTTGCCCTTCAAGGAGGCCATCTTTTCTTCGAAGCTGGCCGACGCAGGCGGAGCTGAGAAACCTTCTCCGGTGACAATCCCATAGGAGGTCTCGGGGGTGCGGAAACCGACGAGTACCGGACGTTTGCCTTCTGAGCTATTTGCGTGCGTTGCCATCAGCAAGCCGGTGTCTGAGGCCAGACCGTCAATGGCTCCGGCAACCAACAGCTGGTAAGACTGCACACCACTTTGTGGAGTCAGATGTTTGGGGACATCTAGTCCATGGTTCGCATAATCCTTATTGGCCAGGTTGGCCGTGTCGATAAAGAATGAGTCACCGGGGAACGCTGCCACACCAAACTTTGTCAGGTCACCTTTTCCAGATCCACCACACGCAGTCAGCAACGACGCCGAGCCAACAGCCGCAGCTCCAAGACCGACAAATTTCAATAACGAGCGCCGAGATACCGCGCCGTTGAGCAGTTGCAGCCCGCCGGCAGCGGACCTTGAGTTTCCTGAGTCAAACATTTCTACTCCTGTGTTGTGATGCGTGCGGTGTAAACGTGCATTGGGTTTTAGACGGACTCCATGACGACGCGGCCAACTGTCTGGCCATCGGCCAGGCGTTGCAACGCGTCCGGGACTCCATCGAGGGTGAAACGCTCGGAAACAAACGGGCTAATTAGTCCGGCATCAGCCAGCTTGGTCAATTCGGCGTGGCATTGATCTACCAGTTCCGGCTTGCGGTCGTTATACAGGCCCCAGTGGATGCCCATAATCGAGTAGTTCTTCACCAATGCATGGTTGAGTTTTGCACTCTGAATCTCACCGCCGGCAAAACCGACCACGATTATTCGTCCTTCAAAGGCAATGCATTTGGTAGAACGCTGGTAGGTATCTCCGCCCACGGGGTCATAAATGACATCCGCTCCACGGCCATCGGTGGCGTCCTTGACCGCTTGCACAAAATCTTCGCTTCGGCGATCGATCACCAGATCGGCACCGAGCTTGCGCGCATATTCGGCTTTGGCCTGGCCACCGACCACGCCAATGACTGTGGCACCGGCGGCCTTACCCAACTGAATAGCTGCCGACCCCACACCACCGGCGGCTGCATGGACCAACAAGGTCTCCCCCGCAGCGATACGTGCCAGTCGGTGCAAGGCGAACCAACCGGTCTGGTAGCCAATGAAGAGACAGGAGGCTTGAGCGTTATCTAATGAGGCAGGAGCCTGATGCACCTTCGACTGGTCCATCAGCGCGTACTGGGCAAATCCCCCGTACGGCAAGGTGGTCAAGCCCAATACTCGATCGCCTACCGCGGCGCGAGTTACCTCTGGCCCGGTAGCCACTACCTCGGCGCAGACCTCTCGCCCCGGGGTAAATGGAAGGTCCGGCTTCACCTGGTAAATGCCACGGCACATGAGTACGTCGGGAAAGTTTGCGGCCGAGGCGAGAACTCGGACCGCTACTTGGCCCACACCGGGTGTGGGCACGTCGATATCACGCAGTTCGAGTACAGACGCTGGTTCGCCCAGCTCGGTGACGGACCAGGCCTTCAGCGTGCTTGGAAGAGTCATGGTTTTACTCCTCCTCGAAGTCGAGTAGCGGTTGCCCACTGGCAACCACATCACCCTCGGCAACGTGAATGCGCCCGACGGTACCGGCGTCTTCTGCCATCACCGGGATCTCCATTTTCATGGCTTCTAGAATCAAGAACACCTGGTCTTCTTCAACCTGGTCTCCCTCTTTAACCAAGATCTTCCAGACGTTTGCTCCCATGTCTGCATTGATTGTCTCTGCCATGATCAGGCGCTCCTTTGTGCGAGTTTTTCGAGTTTTGCTTGGGCTTTGAGACGCTGCTGGATTGTTTCAACCAGCCCGGTATCGTACTGTCCGGCAATAAATTCTTCGGTTTCCAGAATGGATTTTAAGAACGGCTGGTTGGTTACCAATCCTTGGATGGAAAAATCACTCAAGGCTTGTGTGGCACGGGCCAAGGCCTCCTCACGGTTCTCGCCCCACGCACAGGCCTTGGCTACCAAGGAGTCAAAGTGCTGGGTGACTTCGGTGCCTGCCTGGTACCCGGAATCCACACGGATCCCTGGACCTGTTGGTTCGCTCCACCCATCGATGGGGCCGGGACGTGGGAAGAACTTCTTCGGGTCTTCAGCACAGATCCGCAATTCAAATGCATGGCCTTGCTGCTGTGGGTCAAATCCGCTGGTAGTGCTACCCGTTGCGGCGATGCTCAACTGCTGCTCGATCAAATCAACACCGTGGGTCATCTCGGTGATCGGGTGTTCCACCTGAATACGGGTATTCATTTCAAGGAATACAAAGTCACCGCTGACGGTATCGAGCAAAAATTCCACGGTGCCCGCGTTACGGTAGCCCACCGAACCGGCTGCCGCGATCGCTGCCTCGCGCAGCTGTGCACGCACCGCCGGATCCAGGTGCGGTGCCGGCGATTCCTCAACCAACTTTTGGTGCCGACGTTGTGTGGAGCAGTCACGTTCGCCGAAGGCGATGATGGTTCCGTCATCAAGGCCTAGGACCTGGATTTCTACGTGACGGGCCGAAGCAACAAAGCGTTCCACAAAAACGCGATCCGAGCCGAAGCTGCGTCCGGCCATGGATTTTGTATTTTCGAAAGCCACACGCAGTTCCTCCGCCGTGTGCGCCACGGCCATGCCGATACCTCCACCGCCTGCCGAGGCCTTGACCATCACCGGATAACCCACACGTTCGGCTTCGGCCACGGCTTCATCCCCGGTCTCCAGCGCTGCGCCGGCATCCCCGCTGATTGGCACGCCGGCCGCAGCCACCGCACGCCGGGATTCAACCTTGTCGCCCATCACCTCGATGATTTCGGCCGAAGGCCCAACCCAGGTCAGGCCCGCTTGCGCCACGGCCCGGGCGAATCCTGCGTTTTCTGCCAAGAACCCGTACCCCGGGTGTACCGAGGTCGCGCCTGTAGCCTGGGCAATCTTGACGATCTGCGCGCCATCTAGATAAGCCTGCACCGGAATCTCACCGGTCAACTCGACGGCTTCGCTCGCCTCGGCCACGTACGGAAGGGACGCATCAACCTTGTGATATACCGCGATGGTACGCACGCCGAGCTGATTTGCGGTACGAATGATGCGACGGGCAATTTCGCCACGGTTGGCGATCAGCAAACTTTCGGGAAAAGTATTCATGGTTTTTCTCCTTAGAAACTCGTTGGCCAGGTTCGCAGCAGGTGTTCGCCCACACCGTTGCTTCGGGCACGGTAGTGGTCGCTCAGCGCACCGAGGATGTATTCGCGAGTTTCGGCCGGGTCGATAACCTGCTCAAATCCGAAGACCTGGGCTGTGTCATAGGCGGTGGTGCCCTTGTTCATTTCGGCCAGACGCAGTTCGTAAAGTTCCGGGTCGGTTTCCTTGTCAACGCCGTGAACCACCGATACCGCGGAGGTTGGATCCATGAAGCTCACCTCTGAAGACCACCAGCCTGCGGTGGAATCTGCGGTGCCGCCGCCGCCCATATTGATCAGCGCCTGACCGTAGTTTTTGCGCATGGTTACCGCGATTTTGGGAACGGTCACCAATGACAGAGCGTTCATCCAGTTAATGATTTTCCCTGCGACCTTGTTGCGTTCTGCTTCCAAGCCAATGAGGAATCCGGGCTGATCCACCAGGTGAATAATCGGGATGTTGTACGAATCGCACATCACCAAAAAGCTGGTGGCCTTGTCGCAGGCCGCCCCATCTAGGGCGCCGCCTTTAAACATCGGGTTGTTGGCTATGATGCCCACCGATTGGCCGCCAATGCGCGCCAACGCGGTGACCAAGGACTTGCCGTAGCGTGCCTTGATCGGGAACATCGATCCGGTATCAACTACCAACTCGATCACCTTACGCACGTCATAGGTTTTGGTGCGCTCTTCCGGAACGATGCTGCGGATCTCATCGGCACGGTCCCCGGAACCGGTAGGCACCGGTGCCAGCGGTGCGGTTTCGCCATTGTGTGAGGGAAGGTAGGACAGGAAGCGGCGGATCAGTTCAACCGCTTCCTCATCGCTAGAGGCCACCGCATCGGCAAATCCGGTGACTTCCGAATGCATCTTCCAGCCACCGAGTTCTTGCGGATCCACTTGCTGCCCGGTGGCGCGAGCGACCAGGTTGGGGCTAGATACTGCGAGCACCGCACCCTTGCGGAAGACCGCGAAGTCCGAGGCCATGGTGTGCCAAGCGGCCGAACCAAAGCAGTAACCAAAGGCCGCGGAAACCCACGGGCTTTCGCGCTGACGCAGGAAGCGGGTCTTGCCGTTGGCGCTGCCCATTCCGGAGCCACCCATGGCATCTGGCATGCGTACCCCGGTGGACTCGGACAGGTAGATCAACGGTTGACCGGTTTTGACTACCAGTTCCTTGAAGTGGGACATTTTCTTGTTACTTGTCGGCGACGACGAGGAGCCTTTGACGGTGAAGTCATAGGCGATGACACTGGCGCGGCGATTATCGATCTGCCCGCTGCCGGTGATCTTTCCGTCGGCAGGGGTTTTGTCGCGGTCTCCCGGGACCGAGGAGGTGACAAACAATCCTGACTCGCGGAAAGTTCCGGGGTCTAAGAGCAAGGCGATGCGTTCGCGGGCGTTAAGTTCACCCTTGGCCCGTCGGGTTTCGAGCTTCTTACTTCCGCCCATGGCCAGGGCGGCCAGACGACGGTTTTCATGCTCTTGCTCGCGGGTGAGTTTTTCATCCTCGGGCTTGGTTGCTTGCTGTGTCATGTCACTGATCCTTCATTGGTGCTTTGTGGGGCCGAAGGTTTTTATCGGCTTTGTTCGAGTACTGCACGCGCAGCGAGAGCTGCGTCTTCAAAGGTAGGGAATACCGGGATACCGGCGGTGCGGGCACGGTGTGCATAACCTTGGATGAGCTCTTCGGTTTGTGTGCTGCCATCGCTTTTGAGCACTAGCAGCTGGTGGGTTTGTGCGCTGGCTGCGTCACGGGCGGTGGCGATGGAATCAATGATGTTTCCGCTGACGTCCCCATGGGTGGCCCCGAGGTTTCGTTGGATGATTCCCACGTTGAGGTGGGTAATGAGCAGCGACGGGTCGCTACCTGCCAGTACCGCGCCGAGAATGTCCTCGGCGACCTCACCGTTTTTTACCGCCAAGGTTCCCGCTGGAACGTCAATCGGGTTATGAAAACCGTTGCCCGGGGGCAATTCCATGGATTCAAGTTGGGCGATGACCGCTTCGGGTAGTGCCGAAGTGCGCACCCCCTGGCGGTCTAATGCGTCGGCGCCGAGCACCGAAGCACCGCCTCCATTGCCAAATAACACTGCTTCAGACCCGCTGAGCTTAACCGACATATCCAAGGTGGACAGTGCGTGCAACGCGGTGGAGAAATCGGTGAGCGAATCAACCAGTGTGATTCCGGACTGGCGGGCAATAGCCGGCCAGAGTCGGTGGTTGCCTGACAGTGCGCCCGTGTGGCTGGTGGCCGCCCGGGATCCTTCGGCGGTCCGCCCACCGGCCAGCAGCACCACAGGCTTGCGGTGCGTGGCGGCGTTCAGTACCTCCATCACCTCGCGGGCTACCCCAATCGATTCGAGGTACAGGCCAATGACCTGCACCTGATCGTTGTTCAGGTGGGAGGCTACCAACTCGGCTGCATTAACATCCGCGCTATTGCCAATGCTCACCACCGAATGAAAATCGATGCCGCGCATCGCTCCCACCCGCAAAATGTCTACGCTCAGCCCGCCGGATTGGGAGACCACCGCGGTGGGACCGGGGGTGAGCGGTGCCTCGGGAAGAAATGAAAGTCGCCCCGCCGAGGCGTGGGTACCCAAGCAGTTCGGTCCAATAAGCCGAATCCCTGCCTTGCGCACGGTAGCCACCAGCTCGGCTTCTAACTCCTTACCTTCGGGCACTTCGCCAAAACCAGAGGAGATGACCTGGGCGAAACGCACCTTGCCGGCGCCGGCGGCCAAGGCCTGGGCAACTCGTGCCCCAGGCATCGCCACGTAGACATAATCGACTGGTTCGTCCAGGTCGGCGAGCGAAGCAATTGCAGGCAAGCCCTCGATGGTATCTGCTCCGGGATTGACCGGGATGATGGTGCCGGTAAACCCGTTGTCCGTCATATTGCGAATGAAACGGTTTGCCATGTTGGGGCGTTTGCTGCTGGCCCCGACGACGGCGACGCGTCGTGGTGCGAAGAGTGCTGAAAAATCGGTGGCGCCGTCAGTATTCGCCGCTGCGTGCTGCGCCTCATCGGGCTCAACCTCACCCACCACAAATCTGGCATCAACGGCTACCGCACGGGTTTCCGAGACGATCACCGGGTTCAGATCGATCTCGCGCACGTCTGCTGGCAGTGAGGCCAATAAGCCGTTTGGCCCGGCCAGCCGGGAGATGAGTTCAACCAAGGCGTTGATATCTGCCTTGATACCCCCGCGGGCGCCATTGAGGATTTTCATCCCCCGCAACTCGCCAAGCATGTCGTGGATTTGGGTTTCGCTCAAGGGGGCCAGACCAAAGGCTACATCTTCGAAGACTTCAACCATGACGCCACCCAGGCCAACCATCACGCTCCAGCCCAGACCCGGCACGCGAACGGCGCCGACGATAATTTCGTGGCCGGCGGGAATCATTTCCTCAACGAGCAGTCCAACCAGTTCGTGGCCGTGTGCTGCCAGCGACTGGCTCATCTCGGCGCTCACAGCTGCGATTTCGGAACGGGTGACCCCCACACGGACACCACCGGCGTCAGACTTGTGCACCAAGGTGGGGCAGATCGCCTTCACCACCAGCGGTTCGCGCAGATTCTCCGGAACTTGCTGGCCGAGCGAAATTTCTACGCCCTGCGGGGTGTCAATACCGTAAGCGGCGAGCACAGATTTGCCCTCGGCTTCGGTGAACATCGCAGATTCCCGGGTCTTCGCCTGGGCGATGAACTCCTCGACGCTGCGTGCGTTACTCGTCTTTGCTGTTTCGACTGACAACTAACTACCTCACTGGACATTGGAGCTGAGCGCCGATTCGTGCGCTAAGTGTGTTCCAAGTCTCTCTAGGGTTGCCTAGTGTGTGAAGCCAAAATACGCTGGCACGGTGATATGACTGCGCTATCGAACCCCCTATCACCAACGCCATTTCTCACGAAAGGCCTACTCAAACGCTTTCATCTCCGCACCTCAAAAAACGTGAAGGCCGGCGAACAACAGGGCGCAGGGTTCGAAGCATGACAAAAATAGCCCGGCACATGCGCTAAGCGTGTACCGGGCTGTCTGAGGATGTCGACTAAAAACGCACCCAAGGTGAGTTAGAAGGCTGCGGATTTTGCCGTTTCACGTAGCAAACGCAGGAAGGCTTGCACCGCCGAGGAGCGGGATTCATCTTTGCGAACCACCGCCGACAACTTTGCCGAAGCCCAAGGATAAGGCAAGGGGATCAGCGAGATCCCGCCACCGCTTTGCGTGGATTCAAGCAGGGTATTGGCGATCGAGACACCTACGCCCGCACGCGTCATGGCCCGCGTTGCTTCGGCGTTGGGCGTCGTATAAACAATCTTGGCTTCAACACCTTCTAGCAAACGTTCAAAGGCCACGCGGAGAATGCTTGATTCTGCCGGGAAGATTAATGGTTGGCCCTCCAGATCTTGAGGATTAAATTCGTCTTTAAGGGCTAAGGGGTGATCTTCGTGCACCGCAAGCACCAGCCTGCCGGTGAGCAGATCCATGTGATGCAATAGCGCATCTTCTCCTGCGGTGAGCTCGATACCTGGCAGCCGGGTCACTAACCCCACATCAAGATTTCCTGCCAGAACTCCTTGCACCACTAATTTTGAGGGACCCTCATCTACATCAAAACGCACATTAGGAAATTCAGACAACAAACGCTTAACGGTGCGCGGCAAAATGGTTTGGGAACCCGACGGCACCGTACCGAGCCGGACGGTGCCTAACTTCAGCCCGCCGATAGCGCTGGCCTCCTCACGTAACATTCGTTCGGCCAACACGGCGGCTTCCACATGCGGCAGAATCCTTTCGGCCGCATAGGTCGGGCGCACGCCCTTGGCTCCGCGAGTCACCAAGATGACGCCCAGGTCTTCTTCGAGTCGTTGGACCTGATTAGTGATCGTGGGCTGGGATATATCCAACTCTTTGGCCGCCTGGCGGAACGAACCGGTTCGCAACGCTGCTTCCAGATATCGTAATTGTGCAAATCTCAAGAAAGCTTCTCCTCGTTGAGCGCGATCGAAACCGGCCGCCCGCTAACGTTACCGCGATCACATTCATTTAGTTCAATTATCGCGTGACTTCACGAGTAGTCGCCGACTCTAGATGCACCCTCCAATCCGTAAAGCTCGTCCACACCCGAAGGCTCCCGGGTCAGTGCGCCACCCTCAACAGGAAGGGTGCTTCCGGTGATATAACCAGCGGCCGGAGAAAGTAAAAAGACAATAGCAGCGGCAATTTCAAAGGGTTGACCCAGCCGGCCAAGCAATGGCTTGGAGCGCAGGATCTGCTCATCGCTGTCACTGCGCTGTCGAGAGGACATCCGCGGTGAGAGGAAAAGGCCCGGGGCTACCGCGTTTACCCGCACCCCGCGCGGACCATGTTCTTGGGCAAGTTGCTTTACCCAGGCTTCTAACGCCGCCTTGGCCGGCGCGTAGCCCGGTGCCATTCGTCCTCCGCGAGCGGCGATCAGGCTGGAAACGTAGACAATGGCCCCTTGATCAACCATTGGAGCCAGCACGCGTCCGGTGAGAAAGGCATGGCCCAGATTTGTTTTAAAGTCCTGCTCCCACGCCAGCAGCGAATACTCCGACATGTCCTTGTGGTGCATTTGCCCCACCACATCCACAAAACCGTCAAGTTTCCCGAACCGCTCGCCCGCCTGCTTCCCAACGATCTCTACGCCCTGCTCGGTGGTGGCGTCGGCTACCAGATAGGCCATGCCTAATTCTTCGGCGAGCGCGGTCAACGGTTCGTCATTGATGTCAATGCCAAGCACCGAGCCGCCCAGAGCGATGATTGTTCGGGCAACATGTTCGCCCAGTCCGCTGCCGGCACCGACTACAACGTAGTTCTTGCCCTCCAGACTAAATAGTCGGTGATGTTCGATTTCGCGTGCCTGTACTGGTTGCGCCGGATTAGGGATGTTCATTTACTTCCTTAAAGTGTCAATGCCACCGCCCGGAAAGCGCGGGAGCTTGCCGGGCCGTGGGCCATCCGTAGGATTTGGAAACTAACGGCTTCGCTTGGCCACGTTCTTTTCCATCAGTGAGATCGATAGATCCATGAGCATGGACAACAAGCCCATAGCGAGCAGAATCGCAAAAGTCTGATCTACGTGGAAGTTGTTGGTGACCACCACAAGGCGTTGGCCAAGGCCGGTGTAAGAACCGACCATTTCGGAAACCACCGCACCGAGCACCGAATAGACCGCGCCAAGACGTAATCCACCGACAATTGCTGGCAAAGCCGACGGAAATTCAATTTTGAAGAAGCGCTGGCGCGCGCTCATCCCCAACGACGTGGTCAGCTGTTTGATGTCATGATCAATGCCGACCAATGCCCCCAAAGTACTAGTCAACAACACGAAGTACACCACGCTGAAAGCCACCAGTGCCTTGGGCCCAAAACCGAGCCCAAACCACAGAATAAAGATCGGGGCGAGCGCCGGACGTGGAAGGCTGTTGATGAGGGTCAACAGCGGCTGCGCCGCGGTATGCAACACCGGAACGTGGGCAAAGAGCACGCCGGAGAGAATTCCGAGTACCGCACCGGCGATCAGGCCAACGAGCGCTCCAGAGAACGTGGCAAGCACATCAACCCAGAATGTACTGTCCGTAAGCTGGACAATAAACGCGGTAGCAACGTCTAACGGAGTGGAAACCAGGGTTGAATCCATAAGACCCGTCGAGGTGACAACCTGCCAGACAGCGACAAAAATTGCCAGTGCCCCAAGACGTAACCCCCAAACGAGAGCCTTATTCTTCTGCTTTGTCCGGCGCCGTTCGACAAGAATTGAACTGTCTTCATAGGCTGGCGGTTTTTGAATTGTCGCGACCATGCCATTCGATTGCGTATTGGGTTCCATGATGAATCCGTCCCTACCGGTAAATACTACGAGTCGTTTATGCGTTGCTGGCTTGTCGCACGAGCTTGCCATCTAGTGGCGAAGAAGTATGCGGACCGCCGGTCACTTGAAGTACGGTGCCGGTGATGAAACTTGCTGCCTCAGAGGATAGATAAATGCAGGCGTCGGCGACTTCTTCGGGCAGACCTACGCGGCCCAAGGCCAAGAATTCTCCAAACTTCTTCTCCGTGTCCCCCTGGGCAAAACGTGAGGACGGAGTCAAGGTGGCACCGGGCTCAACACAATTCACCCGGATCCCACGCTCCGCCCATTCCCAGGACATGGTTTTGGTCAACGAAGCCAGGGCCGCCTTGGCCGCGGCATAGGCGCCACGCATCGGGTGAGCATAGTTCGCCGAACCCGAACCGACATTGACGATCGTCCCACCGCCCTGGGCTTCGAAGACCGGAAGCACCGCGCACGCCATGTGGAAAGGTCCGTTCAGGTTCGTTCCGATGGTTGCATTCCACGCGTTAGCCGAAAGGTCCTCAAGTCGGCTCGCAAAGTTGCCACCCGCATTGTTGATTAGCACGTCGATACGACCAAAATTCTCCAGCGCCGCCTGCACAATCCGTTGTGCGGTTTCGGGCTCTTTGATGTTTCCGGTGACAATGACGGCCTTACGTCCGGTCGCCTCAATGGCCTCGGCCCGTTCTTGCAGAGACTCGGCTTTTCGCCCGTGGATCACCACGTCGGCGCCGGCCTGAGCGTACTTCAGTGCCAGCGCTCCACCGATGCCACCCGAGGCCCCGGTGACGATGACAACCTGGTCGGTGAAGTCATAAGTGACGGTTCCGGCCTTCTTCTTTGCGGTGGTGGTTGGGGTGTTCGACATTGAATGTCCTCCTAGATGGTGCACGCCGAGAATGGGTAAAACACCCAGTGTCGGAACGGCAGAAAACCTAATACAGTGCTTCTGGAAAAGCTTGCTGTGACTCAGCCCACGTTGCAAGATTCCAGTGCCTATCGTGGCGATAGCCGGGTAGAGGCCCACTTTTCCTTGACCCCGACCCCTTGAGTGGAAGACGATTCATTAACCATAGGGTGACGCACAGCACATCAACTGTTGTGTGGATCTACAGCCTTCCAGCACTCACTAGCACCGGCAACCGGTTCAAATGGTGCGCCGGCCCAGCACCCTTCAGCAGTTTCAGAGGGGTCTTAGCCCAAAATTTTCGATTGGAGCGAACATGCCTAATCCGCCACTCAGCTCGGTGCGCGACAGTGAGCCATCAATGACCAGTTCACCGGCCACACCGACCGAAACTCAGGGAGCCCGAGGCGTCTCGGTACAGTTCCAAGGCGTTAACCACAGCTTCCTGCATGGAGACCGTCCGGTACGCGTACTGAACGATTTTGACCTCGACATTCAACCTTCGGAGTTTGTCAGCCTCGTTGGCCCCTCAGGTTGCGGCAAAACCACCGCACTGGGAATGCTCGGCAACCTGGTCTCGCCACGCGCCGGCCGGGTGCTGATCGATGGTTCCCCGGTCAGTCCGGGCAGCAATGAGGCAGCCTTCCTCTTCGCCCGGGATGCATTGCTTCCGTGGCGTCGGGTGCGTTCAAATGTCGAACTTGGCATGGAAGTACGCGGGGTGCCACCACAGCAACGCCGCGAACGCGCCGAAGAATGGTTGCATAAGGTTCGTCTTCACGAATTCGCCGACTCCGACGTATTACATCTTTCTCAGGGTATGCGTCAGCGCGTGGCCATTGCCCGGACGCTGGTGCAGAATCCCAAGGTACTTTTGATGGATGAGCCCTTCGCCGCCTTGGACGCGCAGACACGCGCCATTCAGCAAGAAGAGTTCACCAAACTTTGGGAGGCCGAACGCCCCACCGTCATCTTCGTGACACACGATCTGGAGGAAGCCATTTTGATGAGTGACCGCGTGGTGCTCATGGCTAGCCGACCTGGCCGTATCGTGGCAGACATGAAGATTGAGCTTGAACGTCCACGCAGCCAAGAAATGCGCAGGGATTCGCCGTTGTTTAAGGAATACTTCCACGAGATGTCCGACCGCCTGCGCGACGAGGTTGAGATGGCCGAACAGCGCCTTCGAGATGAGCGTAAAAATGCCTCATGAGACACTGCAAAAGCTGAGTGGATCCGATGGTTCCACCATCGTGTATCGCCGTTATGGCACCGGCCCGCGCGTGCTTACCGCCCTGCATTCGCTGGCGTTAGACGGCTCCTGGTACGAACCATTAGCCACGGTGCTCGACGCAGATTACAGCATTCTTGCCCCTGATTTTAGGGGTCATGGGCAAAGCACTCAGGGAAGTTCGCCGGTCTCCCTATCCCTGGTAGCCAAGGACATCGCCGCCATGTGGGAGGCCGAAAACGTTGAACACACAGTCGTTATGGGGATCTCCTTAGGCGGCATGGTCGCCCAAGCAGTAACTGGCAGTTTCCCTGAAAAAGTGGATGCCCAAATCTTGATGGCTACCCGCGGCGCCTTCGACGAAACCGCCGCCCAGGGCACCCGAGCGCGCGCAGCCGAAGTACGAGCCCCGCAAGGACTATTTGATGCTCTCGAACCAACCATGCATCGTTGGTTTGGTGACGAATCACAAAACAGCGAATCACCACTGGTACGCAAAGCCCGTGAGCAGTGGCTACAGGCTGGCGGGGACACCATCGCGGACTACTTTGAAGCCATGACGCAGGTCGGCGAGTTCCAACTGCAAAATCCACCACCGACGCTGGTAGTGGCCGGCGATGATGACCGCAGTACCGCCCGTCCGGTCATCGAAGCTCTCGCGGCGCAAATCCCTGGTGCCAAGCTGGTCTTCGCCCACGGTGGGCACCTGGTTGCGTTCGACAACCCCGATGAGGTGGCCAGGGTCATTCGTCCATTCCTCGACCACCTGGACTGCTGGTCACGTTAAACACCAAGATTTTGATCTTTTACCTTCATTGCACTACGGAGACGACATGCACACCACGCTGGAACGACACTACGCGCAGCTACTCGAAGATGACCTGCGCGCTCATCATGACGGGTTCCAATCCCCCGCCCTGATCATGCTCACCGCCCATATCACCGAAGACGCCAGCGTACTTCGTGATGAATGGCGCCCCAGCATCCCCGCGCTTCCGATCAGCGGTCTGAGCCCCGAGGTTGAGGCCGAAGCTGTCAACTACTGCATCGACCGGTTGGCACCCTACCTTGAGGATCAAGCACATTGGGCTGCGAAACCCACCGAGCAAATGCGTCTGGCCATGACCAAATGGCTGCTCAGCGCAGAAAACGACGACGCATATGCGCTTTCTGAGGTTTCTTTTGTCCCTAACGACACGGATCCCCGTCAACCGGGATGGTCGCTAGATCAGCTTCAACCTGACACCAAACTGAACGCCATCGTGATTGGGGCAGGCTTTTCCGGCCTGCTGGCCGGGCTACGTCTCAAACAGGCTGGCGTCCCATTCAAAATCATTGAAAAGAGCCATGATGTAGGAGGCACGTGGTGGGAAAACACCTACCCTGATTGCCGCACCGACGTACGCAGTCACATCTACACCTACTCATTTACCCAGCATGATTGGGAAACCCACTTTGGGCGCCAAGAAAAAATCCATGAGTACCTGCACAAGTTCGCCGCCGACAACGGTCTCCTTGAGCACATGGTCTTCGGCAAGGAAGTCACCGCCACCGTGTGGAATGAGGAAAGCAGCACTTGGATGCTCACCACCCGTCAGTCGGACGGCAGTGAAGAAAATTTTGAGTCAAACATCGTGGTCAGCGCCGTCGGCCAGCTCAACCGCCCCTCCATTCCGAACTTGCCGGGCCTCGATAGCTTCACCGGCCCGGTAGTTCATTCGGCCCGCTGGGACCACGAACTGGATTTCGCCGGCAAAAAGGTTGTGGTCATCGGCACCGGCGCCAGTGCCTTGCAGTTCGCTCCGGCCGTTGCGAAAGTTGCCGAGAAGCTGACCATCTTCCAGCGCAGCGCGCCCTGGCTACGCAAGACCCCGGTGCTACGCCAAAATATTGAGGATCATGAACGCTGGTTACTGCTAAACCTGAACCAGTACCGAGCTTTCTACCGTTACTCACTGTTCCTGCCGCGAGTGGTGGGTAATTTGGCTGCAGCAACCGTGGATCCGGATTACCCGCCCACCGAGTTCGCAGTATCTGCCGCCAATGAGAGATTGCGCGCGGATCTGACCTCTTACTTAGAGGAACAGGCAGGTGATGACGAAGAGCTACGCAAGGCAATTATTCCGAATTATCCGCCGGCCGCCAAGCGCATCATCTGTGACGATGGAACCTGGGTGAAGACCCTCAAACGCGACAACGTTCGGCTGGTCAGCCAGGGTGTGAACCGTGTAGATGAAACCGGCGTATGGCTGGGTGACGAACATATCGACGCGGACATTATTTTGCTAGGCACCGGTTTTAAAGCTTCTGATTTCTTGCTTCCCATGAGCGTCAGCGGAATCGATGGGAAGGACCTGCACGAAACCTGGGGCATTGATGCCAGCGCCTACATGGGCACCTCGCTACCGGGCTACCCGAATTTCTTCTGCATGTACGGACCAAATACCAACACCGTTATCCACGGCAATCTGGTCTTTTTCCTCGAATGCCAAGCCAACTACATCGTTGAGGCCGTAAAAACCCTGGCAGAAACCGGAAAGAAGTCACTGGACCTGAGAAGCGACGTATTCGAGGTCTATGACCAACGTGTAGTCGCCGAAAGCGCCAAGCGCACCTGGGGCTGGTCCAAAACCCATAGCTGGTATATGAACGCCGAGGGCCGCTCCACCATCATGTGGCCGTTGCCAGCCCGTGAATATTACGAGGGTACGCTCACGCTAAACACCGACGAATACGAACTTCGCTAAACCCACAGAATCAAAAATCGCTTCAATGGAGGTTATCTTGCTTACCGAAACCACTGAAATCACCGAGAACCTAGTCCTCGTCTCTGACTTAGAAACCCGCTATTTGTCTGGCGGCCCACAGAATGCTCCGACCGTGGTGTTCATTCATGATGGCGCCTATGGCGGAGCTGCCGATGTGACCTGGGGGAAAATCTTACCTGAAGCCGCAAAGACGTACCGCGTCATCGCCCCAGACCTGCTCGGATATGGCGGAAGCGCCAAATCAATCCGCGCGGATGTCTCCCCATTTGCCTTCCGTATCCGGCACATTTTCTCACTGTTGGATCAGCTGGGCGTCACCGCTCCGGTGCATTTTGTCGGAAACTCATTCGGCGGCTCCATTGGCCTGCGCGCATTGGCCGATGAGAAGTACCGTGACCGTATTGCCTCGGTGAGTACCTTCAACGGAACAGGCGGTCCTTGGAAGGCCCCTGATATGGCCAAACTTGGTGCGTTCGACGGTACCCGCGAGTCTTTAGAGCAGTTGGTGGACCTGCTATGCGACCCGGTCGATGATAAGTCAGCTCATGTGGAGGCCCGTTACAAGTGGGCGATTACTCCGGGGCACTTCATAACCATGCGCGCCCCACATACCCAGCTTCCGGAGGCGCTAAAGGTTGAGCGTCCGGCGGATACCTTTCCGGCGCAGTTGAAGGCGGTGAATACTCCGGCATTGTTGGTCGAGTGTTCCAAGGACACCTTGCTCCAAGAAGGTTGGTCCAAGAATCTAGCTGAGTCGATGGGTAATGCTCGTCGTGAGGTGTTGGACCGAAAGCACTGCCCAAATATCACTCACCCAGAGGAAGCCTGGGATCTCATTGATGATTTTCTGACCTCGGTTATCGAAAGCGGCGCAAACTAATGGCAGAAACTAAAGCACCAGCGCTGATCCTCTCCGGAGGTTCTTCGGGCATCGGGGCGGCACTAGCCGCAGATCTACGGGCCGATTGGGATGTCACCTCGGTGTCCCGTTCACTACCCAAGGATCCACTGGATCAGATCACCTATGTTGCTGGGGACGTGGCCGGTAATGCGCCAGACGTCGTCCGCGAATCGCTCAAGGCCCAGGGGCGCGATAGCGTCCACTCGATTGTGCACTGCGCCGGAATCGGGGTATTCGGTCCATTCATGAATATGCCCAAGGCCGAATGGGAACGAGCCTTGTTGCTTAACCTGCACGGCACGTTGAACTTCATCCAGGGCACTGCGGATCTGGTGGAAGATGGTGGTCGTATTGTGCTGTATTCCTCGGGCACAGTTTTTAAAGCTCCCGCCGGAGCCGCGGCTTATGCCGCGTCAAAGGCAGGAATCATCGGTTTTTCACGGAGCCTGGCCGCCGAGTTGGGGGCACGTAATATCACGGTGAATGTGATCGCCCCCGGTCTGGTCATGACACCACTGGCTACCGATCTTGCCGGTGGCGAAGAAGCGAATATTGCTTCTCGTGCCATCAAACGCGCCTCGATCACCGAAGACTATGTGGGGCCTACCCGCTTCTTCCTCTCCGAAGGTGCAGGTTTTGTGACCGGACAAACCTTGGTGGTAGATGGCGGTTCAATCCGACGCTAGGCCATCAATTTCTACCCATAAACTCTCAGGTCGCTTCGCCGCGGAGAAGCGACCTGAGAGTTTTAACTCGTATTTTGGCCCAAAAGGCGCGAGGCGGGCGAAGTATGAAGTTCAGCCACGGTCAGCGATACCGCGCCGCCGCTAGCCCGCATTCGATATATCTCGGGGAATTCTGGGTTAGTGCACTAGCCACGCTCCCGGGCAATTGCAGACTCAGATTTCAAAAATGGTACTGACGGACCTGTCGATATTCGGCGTGACCCTGATAATCAAAAACTTGCTAGAAATGAGAGTCAACACGAAATGGTTTCCGCTACGCCGAAGCTGAGGTGGGAAGCCAAAATATGATTCTTACGGCGCCGAACATCGAACCGGATGTGCAATACCCAAAAAAACTCTCAACTACTTCCCAACGCATCGTTTACGTGCAAGATTGATCGATTAACCAGGTAGTGCCCGGATCCCCCAAAAGGAAAACCGGGCACTACCTTTTTGTTATCTCAATAGCGGTTTAGCTGTGGCGGCCGCGAGTACGGCGAGCCAAAACTACACCGGCTGCTGCCAAGAGCAGACCAAGACCTAGCAATGACAAGGTCTTGAAACCAGTGTCAGCCAGATTGTCATCATCCTTTGGCTTCTGCGTCTGCTTTGGTTCTTCAGAACCATCCACAGATTCGGAAGCCGAAGGTTGATCAGACTTCTCGGTAGGAGTTGGGTCCTGTGAAGGATCCTCGCTCTTCTCCGGCGACTCGGTTGAATCTTCCGAAGGCGCTTCGGTTGGATCGGTAGGAGTCGATTCACTCGGAGTCGGTTTCGTTGGATCTTCCGAAGGTTCCTCGGTTGGTTCCGTTGGTTCAACAGTCGGCTCAGTTGGCTCAACCGTAGGATCCGTTGGTTCAACAGTCGGCTCAGTTGGCTCAACCGTAGGATCCGTAGGCTCCACAGTCGGCTCAGTCGGCTTAACCGTAGGTTCCGTAGGTTCCGTAGGCTCAACAGTCGGCTCAGTCGGCTTAACTGTAGGTTCCGTTGGCTCAGTTGGCTCAGTTGGCTTAACCGTAGGTTCCGTTGGTTCCACAGTCGGCTCAGTCGGCTCAACCGTAGGATCCGTAGGTTCCACAGTCGGCTCAGTCGGCTCAGTCGGCTCAGTCGGCTCAACCGTAGGATCCGTAGGCTCCACAGTCGGCTCAGTCGGCTCAACCGTAGGATCCGTTGGCTCCACAGTCGGCTCAGTCGGCTCTGGTTCTGGCTTCAGTACAAAACCGAAGTCCAAAGTTGGATCATGATCGCCATCTTCGGTCAGACCCTCCGACTTGGCTTCCCAAGTCGATGAGTCATTCTCGCGGCTATCATCAGTCTCAATCGTTGGCACGTAAGGAGCCAAAGGATCCTTTGATGCTTCTCGATCGATGCTCACCGTGTAGGACTGGCCTTCTTCAAGTACAGGAAGATCCTTGAACTCGTAGAAACCATTCTCATCGGTAGTGGTTGGTTCAACAGGGTTACCGTTGACGTCCACTACAGGCTTGCCATCTGGACCAACAAGAGTCAGAACGACATCCTTGATGCCCTTCTCATCCGCATCCTGCAGACCGTCGTTGTTCTCATCAACCCATACGTAGTCACCTACGGAGACCTTAGGTACTGGCTTCAAAACCACGCCAGCATCCCAGGTTGGGTCGATACCCTCAGTAGCCTTGAATTCCTGATCTCGGTACTCCTTGGTCAACGAAGTGTTTTCGTCATTCAAGGTGAACTTTTCAGTCAGACCGGTAGATGGATCAGCATCTGAATCTACGGAATCATCTTCACCCTTATTCTGGGCAGTGAAATCGTACTTCTCAGCTTGTTCCGGAGTCAGCTCAAATTTGACCTGATACTCACCAGCAGGCAACTCATCAAAGATGTAGCGGCCATTCTCATCGGTAGTCGTCGTGGAAAGTTCCTCACCGTTACCGTCAAGCAGGGTGACCTTTACGCCTTCAAGAACTTCAGTGTCGCCCTGTACGCCATCGTCATTTGCATCAACCCATACGTAGTCACCCACGGCATAGGTCTTTGGAAGTTCGATAACCGGGTCATTGAAGAAAGTGACAGCGTTAGAAGAACCGTTTTCCTCAACGACTGCGACGATTTCTTCTGCGGAAAGTTCGTAGCCTTCCGGCGCCTCGACTTCCTTGATGATGTAGGTGCCGGTCTCCTTGACCTTGACTGCCTTGATGTTTCCTTCGGCGTCGTGGACACGTAGCTGGCCATCGAATACGAAGACATCGTCAACAACAACGTTGTTTTCCTGGTCAAGGACCTGGAATTTAGCGTCGAGGTCGGTGATGATGTTATCCGCGTTCACGGCATCAATCTTGCGAATGCTCAGTGGGTAACCGTCGGTTGGGGTAATCGAAGCATCAACGTTGCCAATCGAGTTAACGATCGATTCATCGCTCGAGAAGTCCGTGATTCGCACGAGAATATTTACATTCGGAGCACCCTTGGATGCATCCAGTACGGTTCCATCCTTCTGATACATAACGACAGAGCCCTGTGGAGCGCTATCACTTGGTGCATCAAAACGAGCCTGAACGTTACCGGATAGATCCTGCACCGAAGCGCTTGGGTTTAGCCCGTCATCTACGTTTGCGTCGGCAACGAAGCCGACAAATTCGATTCCTGACGGAAGATTATCGACAACCGGGATAATCGGCACACCGTTGTATTCGCCGTGAGGCACCAACTTCACGTTGTACACAAACAGGTCTTGGACGAGGTTGCCCTCGGCATCGGTCTCGGCACGCAAGTTATTGGTCCACGCCTGGTTAGGCGTATCTCGGATAGCCTTGCGAACTTCGGCTTCGTCACCATAGGAGGTGGTTTCTGTATAAACTTCGTCCCAGTAGTCTGCCTTACCATCTTCGCCGAACAAGGTTGCCCTGTTGGTGATCTGGAAGGTTTCCTTACCGATCAGTGGTTTGGTAGTCAGTGGCACATTCAGTTCGAACTGCTTGTCAGTTCCGATGTTATTAACAAAATCGATACCAGCAGCGTTGAGCTTGATGACCAGGTTGCTCGAATCGTCCAAGGACACATCGAACATCTCTGGACCCATCTTCTGCCACCAATCATAGGTGCCGGTAAGACCGGCCTTGATAGCATCCAAATCCGAAAGGTTGAACATCGTTGGATCTACATAATCAACAATGTAGCTCTTAGTGAGATCAATCTTTTTGCCAGCACCCACGGTGAACTTGTAGTCCACGGTGACCTCGTCACCGGGTGCGGCCGTGTGATCAGAGGCGGTCGCCTTGTTGAAGTACGATTCGTTTCTGAATCCTTCTTCGTTTTCAACGTCCGCATCAATTTGGTCAGTTAGCGAGTAACCAGTCTCGCTCGCATGGCTCATGGTCGCGCGGTTTGGGACCTTATACCGGGTGATGTTGGGGTTACCGGTGTTAACGGTCTCCAAGCCGGTCACGGAATTAATCTGTGCCTTGAGCTTGACGGCCGTTGCCAAGGTGTTGTCCATGCCTATATTTACATATACGGTCTGGCCATCAATGAAATACTGTCCTACATACTTAGCGTCCTTGAAAGCAGTTGCCTTCTGAGATGCGTTGCCAGTAGTAGGTACCTCGGTGGCCTTAGTAAGGGTCAGCCCCGCAGCAGTGATGAAATCTGCGTCATCGCTCTGCCACGATCCCCACGCTGGCAAGACATCACGAAGGACGACATTGCTGGTCAGGGTCTTCTTCTTGATGCTTCCGTCCCACTCGCGCAGGTCCACATTAAGTGAGTAAACGATATCCTTCGCAGGATTTACATTTCCATCTGCATCGACGTCAACCGCAGGGATAGTATTTCCGAACGACGATGATTTTGAGAACGCTTTGTTCCAGTTCACACCGGCGTTACCGGTGATCTTTGGCCCAGTTACAGTCAACGTCGCATCCCTTTTTTCTTCACCAAAGGTTGCGGTGTTCTTCAGCCCGATGCTGTAGTTTTCTTCTTCTTTACCATTGGCAACATCGTAAGCTTTTTGCAGATCTTCCTGCAGTTTCAGACGATCAGCTTCAGTAGTAACAGCAGCCTGGTAAGTGATCTTCGCCTGCGATGGGCCGGCAAGATCAATGGTGCCTGAGAAACTGTTGCCATCAATGGTTGGTGCGAAATCAGGGCCTGGTACATCGCGCTGAATGTTCATGCCGTTCGCATCCCAGATGGTCTGCGTTACTTTGAAGGAGTCTGCAATGTAATGCAGACCAGCCGGAAGCTGATCAGAGATTTTTAGCCCATTGCGGTCCTCCGCCGAATCGACACCCAAGGTGTAGTTGATCGGCTTATTCAGCACATCCGCTGAAATCTGTACCTTCCCCTGAACGATCTTGACGTAGGAGTTCAGGTTTCCAGCAAGACCCTTGCTGCTGCCATTCGTCACGTTGGCGAACTGGTCACCGTTATTACGGATAATGATGTCGCGGGTAGATTTTTCGCCGTCAACAGACCATGAGATGGTCTCTTGGCTACTGCCCTCTACCTTGTTGACTTTCACCTTGAACGCCAAAACGCCCTGGTTAACATCCGAGGGCCAAGGGTCTTTGAACTTAATTGTCACCTTGTTGGGGTTTGCCGGATCCGGTGTCACGGATTCAACGGCAAGGCTCCCAGCCGGAACAGAATCGAAACTTATTGGTCCGTCGAGTTCCAGAACCACTTCGTTGCCAGCGCCAACTTCGACACCGTACTGAATACGCATATCCAGTACTCGCTCTTCGTTAAGAACTGGCGTTCCACCATAATTTTCGGTGGAGTCTTCGACGGTGACCTGAATACCGTCGACAGCATGAGCAGGTGCAATTGCACCGACCATGAGTGCACCAAATGCAAGTGAAACTGTCACCACAAAAGCCAGAGCAGCTCTAAGAGCTGTTGTGAACTTTGTTAGTGCGTTTAGGTCACTTGCGCGCGCACCCCCAAAAAACCTATTCATTTATACCCCGATGGTATGCCCAGGCACCCCTGCGGTAGTCGCAGCTCCCCGTTTGGTCGAGTCAACCAAGTATCAATGACGCGGATGGAAAGGCACCGGCATTACTTTCTCTCCAAGCCGGAACAATATCAGCCACGAATTTTCGTCAAATCGACAGTTTGCCTACCTTTAAGTGCAGAGACTTACCCGCTAGAACTGGCGCTCTGAGCCGACCAGCACCGGCAATAAACGACAAATAGTTCAGTAATTGCCACTTCAAGGCGCGACATACGGCAAACATGCAGATTTTCTAGATAATATGCTCGATATCAAAGCTGGATTCACTTAACCTAAACGTGACCTCCGCGAATATTTTTGCCCCCCGACACAACGAGTGCCGGCGAATCCTACAATCAGTCGATCTCGCTAATTAACCCGAAACTTAACCCTTTCGGGCTAAAAGTCCACCGGAAATCCGACTACAAACCCCACAGTCGCGCTTGTTCTAGCATCTGTTCCAAATCATTAGACTCAAGCTTTCGATACAGGCTACGCATTTGGGCTTTAACTGTATTTTCTGACCTGAACGTTTCTTCAGCGATTTCACGACGCGACATTCCCGAGCGAAGCTGTGCCAAAATTTCCCGTTCTCTGGGAGTCAATGAAGGACGTCTGTGCGTTGGGGCTCCAGAATCTTCCTTTACATCTTGCAAGATTACCTTCGAAGATTGGTCCAGCTTGATGATCTCTGCGACCTCACCCCAGCCAGGAATAAGCATCAGCATTGATAACTCAGATAAAGATCCAGAGTCATGATGCATGCGTGATATTTGTTCTTGCAGCTTCGAGATTGGAAGGTCGGGATTCTGCGCGATGAGCTTTAAATACGCGCCAAGATTTCCGTGGCTTCGTATCTCTGTCACGGACCTAGGCATTTGCAAGACAGCTAACGCCGAGTCTGGTTGCCCATCTCGCAAATACCTCAGCGCGACCAAAACAGGGTCAACGTTGTTCGGGTCAACTGCAGGAGGAAGGTATGTGCGCTCGAGCATAGAAGCAACATATGCAGCGTCGTCTAATAATTTGCGGCTAAGCGGTGCCTGAGCTGCATTGTGGCGCTGTTGTCTAATTGTTGAGATCAGCCTGCCAGCTGCTTCTGGCAGGCCATCTTGAGTCTTATGCATCGCTAGTAGATATGCATGCACTGCCCAGAATTCGTCAGCGTCTGGCTTCTCTGGGATGTTCCGCAGTTCTTGGCGCGAGGTATCGAGATCAAGTTCGGTCAACGATAGATAACTTCTGGATAGCTCAGCTGCTCTAGCAAGCATCGGACGGCCCCACGTGGTTCTAGCGATGGCTCGATCGTGTCGGATTAAGAATAATTTTGCGGCAGCAAAGTCGCCTTCTAAGACATTGAGCATCGCAATTTTTCCTGCAGAATTAGCTAGCAGGAAGGGATGGTCCAAGGCACTGGCAGCCGCAAAAGACATTTCGAGTGCCTGCCGCGCAGCTACCTGTTCCCCTGCAACTAACAATGTGATGCCGGTTTGGAGCTGCGCCATCGCTACCAAGATTGGATTGGTCTGATCCGAATTGATGGCCAGACGTAGTACGTCGTGCATTCGAATCGCCGCAGCCCCGGCCTCCACATACATTCCACGGCTCCGGAGATACACGACTTCTAGTAGACCGACGGTAAGTGCCCGATTGTTGGGTTTTCGGTAAAGATATGCCGTGTCTTCTCGAAGCTTATGCGCCACTTGATCCGTCGAGTAGTCCGGGGTGAAACCGGGTAACTTCGTTTCGGTACCACCTTCAATAGATGTGATTAGCAAGCGAAACGCAAGCCATGCATAGCTCTTTTGGGACGTGATGAATGGCGGGATTTGTTTCACTAGTCCAGCTAGTTCTGCTGGATTCTCAAGAAACAGCTCAATCCAGTTATCTACGAGTAGCCGAAGTAGCATCACCCATTTTCGATCTCTCGCTAAGGTTTCCGCTGTTTCTCGGATCCCATAGACCTCAATAGAAGCTCTGGTCAGCGCCTTTTCCAGGATTTTCATACGCTCAGGTCCGGATAACGAAACTCGTTCGGTTAGTGCCTGCCGGAACATTTCGGGCATCATCCATGCCTCATCACCATTCGGACAAAGCAGTCCAGCATCGACTAACTGTTTTATCCCGTGAGGGTGCTCCGAAATTTCTCCGAAAAATGCTTCGACGATGTCTTCGTCAAAAATACTCAGGCAAACTGCCTCGGAAAGCTCTCCGTTGGGATCTGTTGTTTTGAGCCACATTGCCAGTCCGCTTCTTACTGCCTGAAGCGCTGGCTGAGTCGCTTCAGCATCCTGAGTGAGCAATTTAGCGGCAGCGAGCCATCCACCACATTGTTCAAAAATCTCGAGACTTCTGTCGAAGGATAATTTTGCGTCGACTGGCACGAGTTCAGCAATTTCGGCCCGGGTAAGTAACAAATCTTGTTGATGAGCGATAAGAATCAAATTGGGCCACGGCATACTCCAGATCAGGTGCGTGGGCTTCAAGATGATTGCGAGATGTAAATCGGGATCGCTATCTAGGCGTTGAACAAGAGAATCGATCTGACTTGCTTCGTTGAAAGCCTTGCGCGTCCAATCGTGCACTTCGCCATGTCGCTTCGCAATCCATGACCGAGCGAACCATCCACGTCCGGTTCCAGCAGCGGCTTTAACAAGTAATAGACGGGACGACGAATCAGCCCATTTGCTAAAACGGGCAAATGCCGGGTGCTGGTTAGGATGGAGTGACAATATGTATTTCTTCTCGGTTTGTTAACGAGGATTGATCATGGCAGCCCTGACTGACCTGATTCCCTGGGCAATTAAATGCTTTTCCCCGCGTTGGTGTGCACCATGCTACCCATTATTCCTTGTTAGCGTTATTCGATCATGGAGCAATCAAGTTCCGATTTCTCCGAGAAGTTCGACAATTCGGCGCCACTTAGCACCTTACGACATGGAAAATTTTCTTTCCATCGTCGACGCCTCACGACAAGAATCGTCAATTTTTAATGTGCGAACGGCTGGTGTGTGAAGCAAGGTTAGAACTTGCTTCACACACCAGCCGTAAAATTTCGACTCTATGCTATTTATGCTTCGTCGCGACGAATCAGCTTCCCGTTGGGATTCTTGAAATCTACGTCTGCGCCGGCAACGAGTGCCGAACGCACTACACCGGCCAAGGTCTTGCCCTGGTATGGGGAGATTGGGTTCTTGTGATGCAGCTTATTTACATCCACTTCGAAGGTTGCTTCCGGAGCAAAGAGCGCAAAGTCTGCATCATTGCCCAGCTTGATAGCACCCTTATTTGCCAACCCGGCGAGCGCCGATGGCTTAGCTGACATCCACTCAATGACCTGCTCCAGTGCGATACCGCGCTTCTTGGCTTCCGTCCAGATCAGCGGTAGACCAAGCTGCAATGAGGCAACGCCACCCCACGCCACTCCGAAGTCACCGTTTTCTACATCTTTGAGGTCAATGGTTGACGGTGAGTGGTCTGAAACGATGCAATCGATGACACCATCTTGCAATCCCTGCCATAGCAGTTCGCGGTTAGAAGACTCGCGGATCGGTGGGCAGCATTTGAAGGCTGTTGCGCCATCGGGGATTTCTTCGGCTAGCAGCGTCAGGTAATGCGGGCAGGTTTCAACGGTGAGTTTCACACCCTCCGCCTTGGCTTCCCTGATCATTTCCAACGCGTCAGAGCTGGACAAGTGTAGGACGTGGGCACGTACTCCGGTCTTCCGTGCGCGTTCGATAACCTGTGCAATGGCGGTATTCTCTGCGTCACGTGGCCGTGAGTCTAGGAAGCCCGAGTACTTGCCGCCGCTGGCTTCAGGAGCATGGTCAATGATGTCTGAATCCTCGGCGTGCACAATCATCAGTGAATCGAAGGACTTGAGCACCTCCATGTCCTCTTCCATCTCGTCAACGTTCAGCGAAGGGAATTCATCAACACCTGAGTGCAGCAAGAAACATTTGAAACCGAAAACCCCGGCCTCGTGCAGGTCTTTCAGGTCTTCTTTGTTGCCCGGAATCGCTCCACCCCAGAAGCCCACGTTAACGTAGGCCTTGGTGCTGGCAGCGTCGCGTTTGATGTTCAGTGCTTCGAGGTTCACCGTCGGCGGGATGGAGTTTAGCGGCATGTCCACGATAGTGGTGACGCCACCGGCGGCAGCTGCCTTGGTGGCCGATTCAAAGCCTTCCCATTCGGTACGCCCTGGCTCGTTGACGTGTACATGGGTGTCGACCAGTCCGGGTAACAGCACCTCGTCTTCACTGACGTCAATGGTTCGTGCACCTTGCAGGTTCTTGCCCAACTCTTCGATGGCGACAATCTTTCCGTCGCGGACACCGATTTCATGGGCTGCAATTCCCGAGGTGGTCAAGATGCGTTCACCGCGAATGACTAGATCAAATTCCAATTCAGTGCTTCCTGTGGTGCCACGTTCAACAGCTTCGTTGATGCTCATGAGTCGTTCCCTACTCGTTACGTTTAAAGCAATAGATAAAAATCAGTACTACACGGTGCGGTTATTTCCATGATCTCCTATCTTGGAAATAACCGCACTCGCTTTTACTGCAGATGCCAATGACAGCGACGACTGAGATTAGGCATTTGCCCTGGCACCAGAAGTCATGGGGACCAACGCGGTAGGCGCATCCCCCACCTCCAATGCAAGATCTTCAAATTCATTGACCGCGTCTAATTGCGCGCCCATGGAAATGTTCGTGACCTTTTCTAGGATCACTTCCACCACGACCGGAACCTGATGTTCATCAGCCAACCGGTTAGCCTCGGCAAAGCCTTCGGCAAGTTTCGCCGGGTCCGTGACGCGTACCGCCTTGCAACCCAGTCCTTCGGCGACCTTCACGTGGTCCACACCGTATCCGTTGGTCTCTGGGGAGTTGATGTTATCGAAGCCCAAGGACACGTGATAATCCATTTCAAAGGGACGTTGGGACTGGCGAATCAAACCGAGGTAGGAGTTGTTGACTACTACGTGCACATAGGGCAGCTTGAACTGCGCGCCGACTGCTAGCTCCTCGATCATGAATTGGAAGTCGTAATCACCCGATAACGCGACCACCTTTTCACCGGGCTTACCACGCACCACACCCAAAGCTGCGGGTCCGGTCCACCCCAGCGGGCCTGCCTGACCGGCGTTGATCCACTTGCGCGGACCGTAAACGTGCAGCATTTGCGCGCCGGCAATCTGGCTGAGCCCAATGGTGGACACATAGGTGGTGTCCTGACCGAAAGCCGCGTTCATTTCTTGGTACACGCGCTGCGGTTTGATGGGGATGTTATCGAAGTTCGTCTTGCGGTGATTTGTCGACTTCCGCGCAGTGCATTCATTTGCCCAGTCTGAATAGTCCGGGATGGTGCCTGCACTCTTGCGCTCGCGGACAATCTCCAAGAGCAGGTCCAGTGCTGCCGACGCATCCGAGGTGATTCCCAAATCCGGGGAGAACACTCGGCCTATCTGAGTTGGTTCGATATCTACGTGGATGAACTTGCGTCCGGCACGGTAAGTATCCAAACCACCGGTATGACGGTTGGCCCAACGGTTACCAATGCCCAGAACAACATCCGAAGCCAAGAAGGTCTCGTTACCGTACTTGGTGTGCGTCTGGATTCCCACCATGCCCGACTGCAACCGGTGGTCATCGGGAATGATGCCCCAACCCATGAGTGTCGGAGAGACCGGAATGTTCAGTTCTTCGGCGAGCGCCACCAGCTTGTCGCTGGCATTCGCGTTGATGACACCGCCGCCTGCAATGATGATGGGACGCTTGCCGCTCAGCAGCAAATCCACGATTTTTTCTGCTTGACCTCGGGTGGCCTGCGGCTTGGTGGGTACCAAAGGCTCATAGGCGTCAATATCAAAATCAATCTCCGCCAGCTGCACGTTAATTGGCAGGTCAATGAGCGCCGGGCCGGGGCGGCCTGAACGCATGATCTGGAATGCCTTGGCAAAAGTACCTGGAACCAGGCCCGGTTCGAGCACCGTGGTGGCGTACTTGGTGACCGGCTTGGCGATAGATTCGATATCCACCGCTTGGAAATCTTCCTTATGCAAAACATTGGTTGGAGCTTGACCGGTGATGCACAGCATCGGGATCGAGTCCGCGATGGCTGCATACAGTCCGGTGATCATGTCGGTGCCAGCCGGACCGGAGGTACCGAGGCACAATCCGATCTTGCCACTGGCCCGCGAGTATCCGTCTGCCGCGTGGCTGGCGCCTTCGACGTGGCGGTGCAGGGTGTGGCGGATTCCGCCATGCTGCCGCATGGCCGAGTAGAGCGGGTTGATTGCTGCGCCGGGCAAGCCGAACGCTTCGGTAGCGTCTTCCTTTTCCAGGATCAGCACGATGGCATCTACTGCGCGCATCATAGGCATTTAAATCACACATCCATATCGATGGTTCGGCCCCGAGCGGAGCGGTATCAGAGAAGAAAATTGAGGTAGACCTGTGGCGGGTCGACAAATTGAATCGTCATCACACACCACCCCGAGCACCGGAAGCCGGACCCGAACTGGAACGAAGGGAACCATCCGAAGCGAAAAATCACCCAAGAATGGAACGGCTACCGAAGGTAGGCGTAGAACCCGCCACAGGAAGTATTGGGGAGCAAAGGGTAAGTAAGGGTATTACTCGCTCTGGCCCGATAGGCGTTGTACGCCGCGGAAGAGTCCGGAGTGGTCTAGCGCTCCGTCGCCACTGGCCACGGTGGAACCAACTAGCTGGGCTACAAGTGCTCCTAGTGGCAGCACCACCCCGGCCTCGCGTGCCGCGGAAGTTACGATGCCCATGTCCTTGTGGTGCAAGGCAAGTCTGAAGCCTGGAGTAAATTCGCGGTCTAGGAGCTTTTGACCCTTTTGGTCGAGAACCTTTGATCCGGCTAGACCTCCGCCAAGCACCTTCAACGCCGAGTCGGTATCTACTCCATAGGCTTCGAGGAAGACTACCGCTTCGCTCAACGCCTGGATATTAGCTGCGACGATGAGCTGGTTGGCCGCCTTAACCGTCTGTCCGGATCCCGAGGGACCTACCAAGACAATGGTTTTTCCCACGGCTTCGAGTACCGGTTGCGCTTCGGCGAAGTCAGCGGGTTCGCCACCGACCATGATGGATAGCGCACCGTCAATCGCACCTTGCTCGCCACCGGATACCGGGGCGTCCAGTGGACGAAGCCCGGCCTCGCGGGCTTGCTTAGCCAGGCTCACTGCGACGTCGGGTCGGATCGAGGAGTTATCAACCCAGATTGCGCCGGATTTGGCGTGTGCGAACAATCCTTCTTCGCCGGTGGTCACCGCTTCGACGTCCGGGGAATCGGGGACCATCGTGATGATGACGTCCGCATCCTTGACGGCCTGCGCAATAGATTCGGCCCCGTGCCCGCCGGCGGCAATAAGCTCCTTAATGGCCTTATCGCTGCGGTTGAATCCGGTGACGTGAAAACCGGCGGTAATCAAGTTCTTTGCCATGGGCAGTCCCATGATTCCCAAGCCAATAAAGGCAACGTTCTGCGACATTTGATACTCCAAAGTTTGTTGGCGGTCCGCGCTCACGGCGCAAAGATATAGGTTAGGAAGCTTCGACTTCTGCGGTGCGCAGCCAGTCGAAGGCTGTCTCGGCACTCTGCTTGTATTCCAAGGCAACGAGACCGGCGTAGCCAAGCTCTTTGGAACGGGCAATCCAATCCAGTAGTGGCAGATCACCGGTTCCCGGTGCGCCGCGCCCTGGTGCATCGGCTATCTGGATATGAGCGAAGTCCTTGGCATGCTTTTCAATCACTGCCGCTACGTCATCACCGTTAACTGCTAGGTGGTAGAAGTCCGCGAGCAGGCCAATATTTTCGCCACCCGACTGCTTGACCTTATGTACCACCGCTAGCGCCTCGTCCGCGGTTTTCAGCGGGTAGGCTTCGGTTCCGGACACCGGTTCAATCAATACGGTTCCGCCAATACTTGCCACCCCCGCGGTGGCGATCAAAAGGTTCTCAATCGCTAGCTCGTCTTGGGCCTGTGCCGACGAATCCTGTTGGCGATTGCCGTAGAGCGCGTTGAAGGATTTGCAACCTGTGGCCTCCCCGATGGCGGTAACAACATCTACGTTGTCGCGGAACTCTGCGCCGCGCCCAACCCACGAGACCAGGCCGCGGTCCCCCGCTGGCATATCGCCGGCGAAGAAGTTTAGTCCGTCTAGCTGCACTCCGGCGTTCTTGATTGAGCGGACGAACTCATCGACCTGCTTGTCCGTTGGCACTGCAACATCAAAAGGCCACCAAAATTCGACGCTGTCGAAGCCGGCCTGTTTGGCGGCGTCGGCACGCTCGTTGATAGCTAGTTCGGTGAGCAGAATCGAGCAGTTCAGAGTGTAAGACACTGGATTTCCCTTCGAAACCTTTTTCAAATATTCCACTTCATGGAATCTTTGTCTTGCTTTATGAAAACTCTAGATCCGAATTTGAGTCACTGTCAACCCCTATTCAAAACACATCAGCCTCAAGTCCCTCTCTCATAATGACCCGCGCTGGAAAAACTCGCGGAGGAGTCCTAGATCGCCGCAATTGGGTTTGTGGTGCTAGAAAAACGCTTAACTTCCGCAATACGAGATAGTTCCTTCTCGCATTGCGAAAAGTAATTTTTTCCTTGCGGAAATGATGTGATCCGCCTTACAGTTGGGGCAGTCATTCGACGTGGCATATACCTCGCGAGAAATTACCCTCTGGAGCAGCCGTGAAAATCTCATCTCCCAATGACTTTGCTAACGCAAAGCCAAAGCCCAAGAAGCGCTTCTACAAGTCTCTGTTCGTGCAACTCGGTGTTGCGGTCGTGGCAGGCGTCCTCATCGGTCATTTCTGGCCAAAGATCGGTTCAGAACTCAGACCACTGGGTGATGGCTTCATCATGCTGATCAAGATGATCATCGCACCACTGATCTTCCTGGTCATCGTCACCGGCATCGCCGCTGTGGGCGATGTAAAAGCCGTGGGTCGAGTCGGCATCAAAGCTTTGCTCTACTTCACCAGCGCAACGCTTTTCGCGCTAGTCTTTGGACTGATCATCGCGAACATCTTCCAGCCCGGCGCAGGATTGAACATCGACCCATCCACGTTGGATGACTCATCACTCAAGGAAAAAACCGGCGAGGCCAAGGGCGCAGCCGACTTCATCCTTGGAATTATTCCAGTCAGCGTCATCGGTGCGTTCGCCGAAAACAATCTGTTGCAGGTGCTGTTCTTCTCGGTCTTCTTTGGTGCAGCCATTGTTGTGGTTGGCAAGGAACGCTGCATGCCGCTAATAGCCGTGTTTGAAAATATCCTCGAGCTGATCTTCAAGATCATGAGCTGGGTAATGAAGGTTGCCCCGCTGGGTGCCTTTGGTGCCATGGGATTCATCATCGGTCAGTACGGCATCGCCACCTTGGGCACCTACGCGAAATTGATCATTGCCTGTTACGTAGCAGCGCTGCTGTTCATCGGAGTTTTGTTCATCATCGCTTGGGCTTTCGCTCGAGTGCCACTGTGGCAGTTCATTCGATATACCCGCGAAGAATTCCTGCTGGCTCTGGGCACGGCATCCACCGAATCAGTGATGCCACGCATCATGACGAAGCTGACCAATGCCGGTTGCTCACGAGCCACCACGGGCCTGGTGGTACCCACCGGTTATTCGTTCAACCTCGATGGCGCGGCAATTTACCTGTCCATCTCGTTGCTCTTCTTAGCTCAGGCTTTCGGGCACGACTTAAGCCTCGGTCAGCAGCTGGCAGCACTGGGCGTCTTACTACTGACATCCAAGGGTATGGCCGGCGTACCCGGCTCCTCGTTCTTGGCCCTGTCAGCCACCGCTGCGGCGCTGGGCATCTTCCCAGTGGCCGGCGTGGCACTATTGCTCGGCGCGGACCGCATAATGGACTCCATGCGCGTGGTAGTGAACCTGCTCGGAAACTGCGTAGCAACCTTTGTCGTGGCCAAGTGGGAAGGCCAGTTTGACCGCGAAGTCATGAAGCGAGCGTTCGCCGGTGAAATCACCAATGAAGACACCGCACGGATGCTGGGCAAGGAAGAAGAGTTTGCAGCTGCCGAGGTTAGCCGCTTGGCCGCCGGCGAAGAGCCATCGCCCAAATTTGGTGGAGGACCAGCAGCGGATTCCATCCCAGAATTCGAGCTTCGCAATCGTAGCTAATTTCCGCTGAGCGGCAACACCGTGGGCCTGGCGCAACTGCGCTAGGCCCACAGTCTCAAGTCATACACCGGTAACGAAAACATGATTTTTTAGGTCTTAGACTGCAAAACGCAAGTCAACTAAGTTTCAACCTATTTCCACACAACGAAATTCAGATTCTCTATTGCGATAGTGTGATGCAGCACATACAGTTGTTGAATCATTGATGTGGCACACATCTCGGAGTGTATTTCTCTAACTCAGGAGCAGCCATGAGCAAACGACTCATTGGGAAGCACGCAGAAAAGCCAGCTTGGCGTCTGCAGCACGAAGCCCAGCCCGTGGTGGGCACGCCAACCGAGTTCTATTTGAACTTCGGCCAGCCTATTTACCCGTAACGCGTCAGCGCCTCCCACCCTGGGACTCGAACGCAGTTACCTTCCAAAGGCAAAAACAGGCACGTTTCATTCATGCGCGCTGTCGATAGCTAATTACTCCACAGTCGGTCCTCGGCCGCCGAAAAAGCCTCGACCTACAGCACGCTCCTAAGAATAGGACACCACCATGGCGCACCAATTACCGGAGGCCACCTCCGCGCCGACGCTCTTCACCCAAACGCATAGTCAAGGAATTGATCCTTCAAACCCGCTTGAACTCAGCGCTTCGCTGTACAACGAAGACCTAGCGCCCACCACACGCAAGGGGCGCACCTGGAATTCCTACAGCATCTTTACTCTCTGGGCCAACGATGTGCACTCGCTGGGCAACTACGCATTCGCCATCGGCCTGTTCGCATTAGGCATGAGCGGATGGCAGATCCTTGCCGCACTAGGCATCGGCGCGATTTTGCTTTTCGCGCTATTGAACCTATCTGGGTTTATGGGCGAGAAAACCGGTGTCCCGTTTCCGGTTATGAGTCGCATCGCCTTTGGTATCAACGGCGCACAGATTCCTGCCTTGCTTCGCGGCGCGGTGGCCATTGCCTGGTTCGGCATTCAAACCTTCCTCGCCTCTCAGGTACTCAGCGTCATGGTCATCGCTTTAGCGCCGGGCGCTGCCAGCCTGCAGCAAACCAGCTTCCTTGGCCTAAACACCCTCGGTTGGATTTGTTTCGTTACCCTGTGGGCCGTTCAATTGGTCATCGTCAGCTACGGCATGGAAATGATTCGCAAGTATGAGGCCTTTGCCGGTCCGGTCATTCTGGTGACGTTCTTGGCACTAGCCATTTGGATGCTTTTTGAATCCGGCTTCAACGTCTCGATGACCACCGGAGATACCCGCTCCGGCCTGGACATGTGGGTGGGTATCTTTGGTGCCGCCGCCCTCTGGGTCTCCATCTATGGAACCTTCGTGTTGAACTTCTGCGATTTTACCCGTGGCGCCTCGTCAAAGAAGGCCATTGTGCGCGGAAACTTCTTCGGCATTCCGTTGAACATGCTGTTCTTCGGGGCGATTGTTGTTGTGTTGACCGGAACCCAGTTCTCCATCAACGGTGCGGTCATCAGCTCGCCGTCGGACGTGGTGGAAGCAATCCCCAATACGCTGCTGCTAGTCCTCGCCTCCGGAGCGTTGCTCGTTCTCACCATTGCGGTGAACTTAATGGCGAACTTCGTTGCTCCGACTTACGCGCTGACTAACCTATTCCCCAAGAAACTAAACTTCCGCACCGCCGCCTTGATTTCTGGCGCTATCGGGTTGGTCATTCTTCCGTGGAATTTGTACAACTCACCGGAAATTATCAACTATTTCCTCGGCGGCCTTGGGGCACTACTTGGCCCACTCTTTGGCATCATCATGGCCGACTATTGGATCGTTCGCCGCGCTCGGATCAACGTGGTTGACCTCTATCGCAGCAATCCCGAAGGCACCTACTACTTCACTCGCGGGGTTAATTACCGCGCGGTCACCGCCCTAGTCATTAGCTCGGTCATCGCATTGCTCTTGGCCTTCGTTCCCGCACTGCACGTGGTGGGACCGTTCGCCTGGTTCTTGGGCTCCGGAGCCGGAGCCGTCGTCTACCTGATTCTGGCTAAGCGTCGCCTGGACCTGGCAGACATTGACGGCGAAGCTATCGCGGTCACCCCGAAGCACTAAGGAGAAGGAATCCAAATGCGCATTCTTGTTGTTAATGTGAATACCACCGCTTCGATGACTCACGCGATCGGCGAATCAGCTCGCAAGGTCGCCTCGCCAGGCACCGAAATAATCGAATTAACCCCCGATTTTGGGGCCGACTCCTGTGAGGGAAACTTCGAAAGCTACCTTGCAGCCATTGCGGTCATGGATAAGGTCCTCAATTATCCCGGCGAATACGACGCGGTGATCCAAGCCGGTTATGGTGAGCACGGCCGCGAGGGCCTCCAAGAACTGCTCGACGTTCCGGTCGTGGATATCACCGAGGCCGCCGCTTCCACCGCACAGTTTCTAGGCCACAAGTATTCGGTGGTGACCACCTTGGACCGCACGGTTCCGCTGATTGAGGACCGCCTGAAGCTTGCCGGGCTAACCGATCGACTCGCCTCGGTGCGTGCCAGTGGGTTGGGAGTCTTGGAACTTGAATCGGATCCCGAGCGTGCCGTCGCCGCAATTGTTGAGCAGTCACGCCAAGCGGTAGAAAACGATAAGGCCGAGGTCATCTGCCTTGGATGCGGAGGTATGGCGGAGCTAGAGGCAAGAGTCAGCGAAGCAACCGGCGTGCCAATTGTGGACGGTGTTCGCGCCGCGGTAACCATTGCCGAGTCGCTGGTACGCATGGAGCTGAGCACTTCCAAGGTGCGCACCTATGCCACCCCGAGACCTAAAAAGATTACCGGCTGGCCGCTGTCCCAGGCCGCGCGCACCGTGCACGCCTGAAACCTCAATGAGGTAAAGATGTAGCCAAACTCAAGGCGAAACCCAGCCTTTTCTCAGAGTGAGCACCTAGAGTCGTAAGTACCTCTTGAAGGTGCGAGTGATGACAAGTTGCCCCTAACGCGATCCGCGTTAGGGGCTTCACTCTTGGATGGGCCATTCATCGGCGAGAACCGCATAGGTCATTCCGTCGAGCCATTGCCCATCGCGGTGCAAACCGCTACGCATCGCATAACTCTCACGCCGCATACCGATGCGTTCCATCAAACGCCACGATGGTTCATTAGCCGCAAAACATTCGGCCACGACCCGGCGCAGGCCTAAGGGTCCAAAGCATAGACCCACTACGGAGCGCACCGCTTCGCTGGCAAAACCTTGACCTCCGTAGTGAGGATCAAAGCTCCAACCTATTTCGGCTTCAACCCCTCGCGCTTCGTCGGCAATTTCAGTTTGTCCCCAGCCATCGTGCACCTTGAGCATCACGGTGCCAATTAGTCGCGACTCCCCATTTGCTTGGTTTAGCTCAACCGCTACGTCGTGGGCATACCGTTTGCCGTGCATAAATTGACCAAGGTACTCCTCGAAGCTCTGCGCACCAGAGGTGATCCACCGCTGCACCTCGGGCAGCTTTCGATATTCCCAGGTTGCCTGTGCGTCATCGGCTTCGAGCCGACGCAAATTCAGTCGCGGGGTGGGTACCGGCCAGCTGACCTTGTCCAGAGAATCGTTCATTGATGCAGTTTATCGCCAAGGCTGGTGGTCCAAAATGTGGTTGAGAGAATTCGTGACCTTAAATGACGCTCGCTGACTAGGCGTCGCCTAGAAGAGCAAAATAATTGGACAACGCTTCAGTTCACTATATAGCCCCTAGAAATAGCTTGCCTCACCTAACTAAGCCCGTAAAAGCGTCGGAGAATCGAGCTTTCCATACCCTTATCCCGCAATAAGTGAACTAGGTAACAACACATTGGCTTATTGGATTTAGGTCAGCTTAGGCTAGGCTAATTACTAGATCATCCACTTGCGCGGCCACCGAGGTCGCTTTTCCACGAAGGACAACATGGCCCCCATGAAACTTCGCGCCGCAGCTCTGCTTGGCGTAGCAGCACTGACCTTGACAGCATGCGGCTCAAACACCGCGGCCCCGGCCGAGTCTGCCCCAGCATCCAGCTCTTCAGTGACGTTCACCGACAATAACGGCGAACACACCATCAACACCCCAGCGAAGTCGGTAGTCGCTACCGACAATCGCACCTTTGAAACTCTGGAAGCCTGGGACATCAAGCTTTCCGCCGGCGCGGTTGCATTGATGCCAGACACCATCAGCTATGCGAAGGATGACAAGGTCGTTGACCTTGGAAGCCACCGCGAGCCGAACCTCGAAGCCATCGTTGAGGTCGCTCCAGACCTAATCATCAACGGTCAGCGCTTCACCCAGCACGCAGATAAGATTTCCAAGCTGGCTCCCGAGGCCACCATCGTGAATCTTGACCCCCGCGAAGGCGAGCCTTTCGACAAAGAGCTCAAGCGCCAGACCACCGTACTGGGAGAAATCTTCGGCAAGCAGGCAGAAGCCAAGGCACTGACCGATGACTTCGACAAGTCGGTTGCACGCGCCAAGGCAGCCTACAACAAAGACGATAAAGTCATGGGCCTAATCACCTCGGGCGGCGAGATTAATTACTCGGCACCAGGCAGCGGACGTAGCGTTGGCCCAGCCTTTGACATCCTGGGTCTGACCCCAGCATTGGTTGTCGAGGACGCCTCCACCGACCACGAGGGTGATGACATCTCCGTGGAAGCTATCGCAGGCTCGAACCCAGACTGGATGCTCGTGCTTGACCGTGACGGCGCAGTCGCAGCAGACGAGTCCGGGTACACCCCAGCCGCAGACCTGCTCAAGAAGTCCGAAGCACTAGCGAATGTCACCGCTTCGAAGGAAGGCAACATTGTAGTCATGCCTGCCGATACCTACACCAACGAAGGTATCCAGACTTACACCGAGTTCTTCAATGACTTTGCAGATGCGCTGGAATCCAAGTAATTCCAACGCTAACTAGCGTCTACGTGGCGCAGCCGATCACCGGCTGCGCCACGTAGTCGTATCCACCACACACCACATATATGGCGGCATCATGACGACTACGACCCCCGCGGTCAAACCCAAAGGCAGGCTCCTAGAGCCCAAGCTCCTGCTTGGAATTCTCGGCGTCCTCGTGCTCTTGGGTTTTTCCCTGTTCACCGGTGTTTATGACATCTTTGGCACCGATGACGGAACAGCGATGTTCGCCATAACTCGCATTCCGCGCACCATCGCGTTAGTCCTGGCCGGGGCTGCGATGGCGATGAGCGGGCTTGTGATGCAGCTACTCACGCAGAACCGCTTCGTGGAACCGACCACCACCGGAACCACCGAGTGGGCCGGCCTGGGCTTGTTGACCGTGCTGATTATCAACCCGGAGGCCACACTGCTAGCGAAAATGACCGTGGCGATTATCTTCGCGTTCATCGGCACCATGGTGTTCTTCCTCTTCTTACAGCGCGTCTCGCTGAAGGCTTCGCTGACCGTGCCGATTGTGGGAATTATGCTTGGCGCCGTGGTGGGTGCCTTCTCTTCCTTTATCGCACTGCAGACCGACATGCTCCAGTCCTTGGGCATCTGGTTTGCCGGTTCCTTCACCTCGGTGATTCGTGGACAGTACGAGGTGTTGTGGATTGTGGCAATCGTGGCCATCGCGATCTTCATCGTGGCGGACCGCTTCACCGTGGCCGGTCTAGGTGAAGAGATCGCCACCAACGTGGGGTTGAACTACCGTCAGGTGATGCTGTTGGGTACCGGCCTGATCGCTATCGCGACCGGCGTGGTCACCGTGGTCATCGGCAACCTGCCGTTCCTCGGACTCATCGTGCCCAACATCGTCTCAATGTTCCGCGGTGATGATCTGCGTAGTAACCTGCCGTGGGTATGCCTGTTGGGCATTGCGATCACCACCGTCTGTGACCTGATTGGCCGAACCATCATCATGCCTTTTGAGGTTCCGGTCTCGTTGATCCTAGGCGTACTTGGCGCGGTAGTCTTCATTACCCTGCTTCTAAGGCAGCGCAAACTTGGCTAATCTCATGACGCCCCCACGCACCACACCTAAGCTTCCCGGGAAGTCGCTGTTTAATCGCGCCTCGGGAGCATTACCCACGAAGAAGACCCGCACCCGCTACTGGGTAGTCTTCTCCATCATGTTGGCCCTCGCGCTCAGCTTCGCCTTTGGGTTGCTGGCCTGGGATAACCCGATGCCGGTTGGCTCGGATGGATTCTGGCTGATCGCCCAGATGCGCGGTAGCAGCATTTTGACCATGGCTATCGTCGCGTTCTGTCAGGCGGTCGCGACGGTGTCTTTCCAGACGGTGACAAATAACCGCATCATCACCCCCTCGATTATGGGCTTCGAATCCCTCTATATCGCGGTACAAACCGCCTCGGTATTCTTCATGGGCGCCGCCGGTGTAGTGGCGTTGCAGGGGATCTGGCAGTTCACCTTGCAGGTAGCCATCATGGTAGTTCTCGCCTGCCTGCTCTATGGCTGGCTATTGTCCGGAAAACTTGGCAATATCCAGATCATGTTGCTTGTTGGCATCATTCTGGGTGCAGGCCTGGGCTCAATATCTACGTTTATGCAGCGCATGCTGAGCCCCAGCGAGTTTGATATTCTCACCGCGAAGCTCTTTGGTTCCATGAACAACGCGGATATGAGCTACATGCCGGTAGCTATCCCATTGATCCTCATTGCCGGGTTCTTCCTGATTTCAAACTCCCGAAAGATGAATATCGTGGCCTTGGGCCGCGATACCACCATGAACCTTGGTATCAATCACCGCACCGAGGTGATGCGCACCTTGTTCTTCGTGTCCATCTTGATGGCAGTATCTACCGCCCTGGTTGGTCCGATGACCTTCCTCGGCTTCCTGGTAGCAACCCTTGCCTACCAGCTGGCAGATACCTACGACCATCGTTTTGTCTTCCCCATCGCGTTCCTCACCGGATTTGTGGTGCTCTCCGGTGCGTACTTCGTCATGAAAAACATCTTCTACGCCCAAGGCGCGGTGAGCATCATCATCGAAGCCGTGGGCGGCATAACCTTCTTGATCTTCATCCTACGAAAGGGCCGGCTGTGATTACCCTCAAAGAAGTACACAAAAAATACAGCTCGGAGGTGACCATTGGGCCGGTCACCCTCGAAATCCCTACCGGCGGTATCACCGCACTGGTGGGCCCCAATGGCGCAGGTAAGTCCACCATGCTCACCATGGTTGGCCGGCTACTAGGAATCGATTCGGGCACCATCGAAGTCGCCGGCTATGACGTCACCTCTACCGCATCGAAGGACCTAGCAAAGATCGTCTCGGTCCTGCGCCAGGAAAACCACTTCGTCACCCGACTCACGGTCCGTCAGCTCGTAGCTTTTGGCCGCTTCCCACATTCCAAGGGACGCCTGACGACGACGGATGAAGAGATCATCTCGCGGTCTATCGACTTCTTGGATCTGGCAGAGCTCGAAGGCCGTTACCTAGACCAGCTTTCCGGCGGTCAGCGTCAGCGCGCATACGTCGCCATGGTCCTAGCCCAGGATACCGAGACGGTACTGCTCGATGAGCCGCTGAACAACCTAGACATGAAGCACTCGGTGCTGATGATGCAGCACCTCAAGCGTGCGGCACAGGAGCTCAACCGGACCATCGTGATCGTATTGCACGATATTAACTTCGCCGGTCACTACTCCGACTACATTTGCGCGATGAAGCACGGCAAAGTAGTTCAATTCGGCACCCCGGAACGGATCATGAACGATGAGATCCTGAGCGAAGTTTTTGAGACCCCAGTGCAAGTCATCGACGGACCCAACGGTCCGCTGGCGGTTTACTACTAAGCGACTCAAGGCAGTTCTATTAGGAAATATAAGGCCTGCCGGTCGCAAGTACGAGTCGCTGCAACCAACGCTCAGCGACGGAAAACAGCAACAAAAATCCCTCATCCCACAGTAAACCACTCGGTGGTAAACTGTGGGAAAGGGGTGATTCTGATGACAACTTCAGCACAGGTCGACGCTCTTTCCAAAGCCGCTGACGAGATTACGCGCGTGCTCAAAGTACCTTTTACTGGCGAAGAACTTATTCAGGCCCTTCGCGAATCAAACAGACCTCAAGGTCTAGTCCAGCTACCCGTTGCACAGCGCAGTATTTGGGAATCCGGGGTTCGCGCTGATGCAGTCGATCCGGCGGCTGCAGCCGCGCACAACTCGATAGCGCGAACACTCTTTGTTTCCTCGAGCTGGGACGCAAAACAAGTTGCTGAATACCTAGGTGTCACCCCTTCAACGGTGCGCCACTACAGCAAGGACCGGAAACTTTTCAGCTTCCTTTACCGTAATCGACTGAAGTTCCCACAGTGGCAGTTCATTGGCGGAGAAGTACTACCCGGTTTAGAAGAAGTCTTACCCACTATTCCTGGAACGACCCATCCCCAAGCTGTCACCGGGTTCTTCACTAGTACCCAACCTGAGCTTGTTATTGACGGCAGGTCGGTAACGCCAATTGCTTGGCTTGCCAGCGGAGAGAACCCCGAAATTGTCGCTATCCAGGCCGCCAGCTTGGGTTCCATCTTGTGAGCATTCTCGCCGGAAACGTGCTTGCTAAAGTTGATCCCCCAGTCCGATACATCCCTGCTGGAACCCGGTTTTGGAGGATCCACGCAACTAGCGGCACCTATCCAATGGCTTGGGATGGGCTGCGCACTTACGGTCCAATGTCGAATGCCCGATGGGACCCTCACCCGGAACCTATATCAGAGCATGCTCCATTGGGGGCCGCCTATCTGGGCTTCGACCTAGTGACCTGTCTTGCGGAGGTTTTCCAAGATGGACGATTTGTCGATGTGGAAAACAATAGACCCTACATCTGCGTCTTTGAGACTAACGCTGAAACCATGCTGTTGGACCTGAGCACAGAATGGCTCGTAAAGATCGGTGGAACCTCCGCGATGGCGCTGGGATCCAAGACAATTACACGGCAGTGGGCACGTGCCTTCCATACACAATGGCCGAATTTGGACGGGATTATCGCCGGCTCAGCAGTGGTTCCTAGCCGCGAAATTGTGAGCATTTGGAACACCAAAATCTTTCCGCCGTCTCCGGTTCTGGCAGAAGCGCTAAATAGTCCAGCCCTATCCAGCGACATCACTGCAATTGCCGCCAGCTTGGGATTCACCACGAACGCGTGAACTGTCGTCCCGAAACCAGGAATGTCTAACGTGAGCTTCTACCGCGCAACACCGGCGAGCACACCAAAACGATCAGTCCGACGAGTGGCACCAACAACAGCCCAGCTCGCAGACCCCAATGTTCGGCGATGAATCCGACCAGCGGAGGGGAAGCTAAAAAGCCCACTCGCATCAACCACGAAACCACGCTCAGTCCAGTTCCAGGCGGTAATCCCGGCAGCCTGTCAGCATGTTCCATCGCCTCCGGAACCAGGGTGGCCACTCCGAATCCAGCGGCAGCAAACCCGAGCAGACTTCCGGGGACCGTGGGGAATGCGAGTGCCAGACCCATGCCAAGCACCACACAAAGCGCACCAATTTGCGCAACGAGTCGCTGACCGAGCCGGTCAACCATTCCATCGCCGAGGATTCGCCCAATAAATTGCGCGCCCACCAGAGAAATGTAACCGAGCGCTGCAAAGGCTGCTGGGGTTCCCAAGGACTCGGCAAGATACAACGTAGCCCATGAGTTTCCAGCATCTTCAACCATCACTCCGGCCGTTGAAATCAGCACGAGAGCGGCCATCACCCAGACGGTATGGTTTCGACGTTTGGCCATGGGCTCAGTCCCACCAATCGGCTCTTGTGTAGCTAGTACCTCTTCGGCTCCTGTTTTTTCTGCCCTATCTGTGAGACAGAACTTCAGTGCAATAAGCGCGACCATAGCGAAGACGAGAAATGATATTCCAAAGTGCACACTCAACGAGATTTTTAACGCCATGGCTCCCGCTGCCATCAACCCGCCAATGACCGCGCCCACCGACCAGAAGGCGTGAAAAGAGTTGAGAATTGAACGTCCGTAACGCCGCTGCACCAAAAGCCCGTGCGAATTCTGCGCCACGTCGGTAATCGCGTCCATGGCCCCACCAAGTAAGAACGCTCCCGCCAGCAGGGCCAAACTCGGTGCATTGCCGGCTCCAAGCAAGGCCAATCCGGTGACCATGGTTCCCATAACTGCTACAAGCGCAGAGCCAAAACGTCGAATGAGTCTGCCTGCGGCTAGCCCGGCAATCAGCGCACCAATGGGCCATGCGGTGACCAAGAAGCCATAGCTGGCCTCCCCCAACGCAAATTCGTTTTTCAGCTCGGGAAGACGTGGCGCCATATTGGCGAAAAGTGCTCCGTTGGTCAGAAAGAGTGCGGCCACCGCCGCGCGTGCTTGGCGATTAGTACGCGAAACCTGTTCAACGCTCAACGAACACCTCAGTTCCGCAGAATTTTTATGGAAAGACTCCTAATTGACTCTCCCGAGGGAGTCTACCGAAGAAATTTCCTAATCTAAGCTCATTCAAGCCGCAGCATTGACACAGCTCACATTTGCGACTGTAATGGAAGTCAATCAATCGATTGATAGGCGCAAGTTTTGAGGAAGTGGCACTGACCGATGGACATTGATCAGGTGCAGCGCGCGGCAGTCGCACGCTTTGCCCAACAAGGCTTCGCAGCCACCGGAATTCGTGAACTTGGAACCGCAGCTGGCATCAATTCGGCGACTCTCTACCACTACGTGGGTAGCAAACACGACCTCTTGGTCCGCATTATCAGCGAGTGCCTCAAAGCCATGATCACCGGCGGACGCGAGGCCTTGAGCACCGCGCAAACGCCGACCAGTCAACTCGCCCAACTCATCGCCTTCCACGTCGCTTTCACCGCGACCAACCCACAGACCGCACGGGTAGCGGAATACGAAATGCGCGCTCTAACGCCGGTGTCCCGCGAAGAAATGCAACAACTACGCGATGAGTATGAAGCACTTTTTACCAAAGTTCTGACCGACGGTGACAAGACCGGCGAATTTAGCACCGCGGATCTCACCATGGCCAGACTCGCGGTCATGGAAATGGGTACCGGCGTAGCCCATTGGTACCGCCCCCACGGCAGGCTTTCGCTGGAGCAAGTGCAACAAAACTTTGTTGCCATGGCCTATAGAATTCTGGCCGTCCGCGAAACTGCCAAACCTTCGAACACCCCGCTGCCGAGCGCACAACAGCTGCCTAGCGAGCCCACCGCGCAGCATGTCACGCAGACCGTCAACTAAGGAGCACCAGTGAAGACCCTGCCCTCACAGCTCGATACTTCCTCGGAAAAGTACCAGCAAAATGCGAAGCAATACGCTGCGCTGACCGAAGTGCTCCACCAGCGGCTAGAGACCGCCGCGCGTGGGGGATCCGAAAAGTCGCGCCAACGCCATCTGGACCGAGGCAAGCTTCTGCCACGCGACCGCGTGAATCAGCTGCTCGATGAGGGTTCCCCTTTCCTAGAAATCGCCCCGCTTGCGGCAGAGGGTATGTATGACGGGGCCAGCCCCGGCGCTGGGGTAATTGCCGGAATTGGCATAGTTCACGGACGCCATGTTCTGGTCATTGCCAATGACGCGACGGTCAAGGGCGGAACCTACTTCCCGATGACGGTCAAGAAGCATTTACGCGCGCAAGAAATTGCACTAGAAAATTCTCTGCCCTGCGTTTACCTCGTCGACTCAGGCGGAGCATTCTTGCCAATGCAGGATGAGGTGTTCCCAGACCGCGACCACTTCGGGCGAATCTTCTTCAACCAAGCGAACCTATCAGCTAAAAAGATCCCTCAGCTCGCCGCGGTCTTGGGCTCTTGCACCGCCGGTGGCGCCTACGTTCCGGCGATGAGCGATGAAACGGTTATCGTTCGCAACCAAGGAACCATCTTCTTAGGCGGTCCACCGCTAGTGAAAGCAGCTATCGGTGAAATCGTCACGGCAGAGGAGCTGGGCGGCGGAGATCTCCACGCCAAAACTTCCGGAGTGGTGGATCATCTGGCAGAAAATGATGAACACGCACTGATGATCATCCGCGACATCATCTCAACCCTCCCTGCTAACCCGACCCCAACTTGGAACATCGCCGAACAAGTTGCTGAGCCGCTCTACTCAGCCGATGAACTTCCCGGCATTGTGCCGGTAGACGTCAACGCGCCCTACGATGTCCGTGAGGTCATCACACGGTTAGTTGACGGTAGTGAATTCCACGAATTCAAGGCGGACTACGGAACTACGTTGGTGACCGGTTTCGCACATATCCATGGGCATCAGGTAGGAATCATCGCCAATAACGGTGTGCTGTTCTCCGAGTCGGCAATGAAGGGCGCGCACTTCATTGAGCTATGCGACCAGCGTGGCATCCCACTACTCTTCTTGCAGAACCTCGCCGGTTTTATGGTGGGCCGTGACTACGAAGCAGATGGCATCGCCAAGCACGGTGCGAAGATGGTCACCGCAGTAGCCACCGCACGCGTCCCGAAGCTCACCGTGGTTATCGGTGGTTCCTTCGGTGCCGGTAACTATTCAATGTGCGGACGCGCTTACAGCCCACGCTTCTTATGGATGTGGCCAGGTGCTCGCATCTCCGTCATGGGTGGCAACCAGGCCTCTTCGGTGCTTTCTACGGTGAAACGCGACGGCATTGAGGCCGCGGGCGGCGACTGGAGCGCTGAGGAAGAGGAATCTTTCAAGGCCCCCATCCGAGAACAATATGAAAATCAAGGAAACCCCTATTACTCCACCGCAAGACTTTGGGACGACGGCGTCATCGACCCAGCCGATACCCGCCGTGTACTAGGACTTGCCCTTGAAGTATGCGCCCGCCAGCCATTACCGGAGACTTCCTTCGGTCTATTCCGGATGTAATGCGAGGAGACACCCATGAACACTAAACTTTTTGACACGGTGCTTGTCGCCAACCGCGGCGAAATCGCCGTGCGCATCATCCATAGTTTACGAACCCAAGGCATCCGCTCGGTCGCCGTGTATTCGGACGCTGATGCCGGGGCACTGCACGTAAGCGAAGCGGATACAGCAGTACGGATTGGACCCGGTCCAGCCAACCAGAGCTACCTGAGCATCGAGGCGATACTCAAGGCATGCAAGGACACCGGAGCCCAAGCAGTTCACCCGGGCTACGGCTTCCTCTCCGAAAACGTGGACTTTGCACGAGCCTTGGAAGATGCCGGGATCAAGTTCATCGGCCCGTCGGTAAAATCGATTAATCTCATGGGCGACAAGATCCGTTCCAAGAACCACGTTGTCGCTCACCAGGTGCCAGTGGTGCCCGGTATTGCCGAACCGGGGCTGAGCGATGAACAGCTGTTGACCGCGGCCGGACAAGTCGGCTATCCGTTGCTCATCAAGCCCTCTGCAGGAGGCGGCGGCAAGGGAATGTTCGCCGTAGAAACAGCAGAGCAGCTTCCCGAAGCCTTGGCTAGTGCTCGGCGTACCGCGCGCAGCGCCTTTGGAGATGACACCCTGTTCTTAGAACGCCTGGTGCGCAACCCACGGCATATTGAGGTGCAGGTTCTAGCCGATCAGTTCGGTCATACCGTGCATCTGGGCGAACGCGAATGCTCCTTGCAACGGCGCCACCAGAAGGTCATCGAGGAAGCCCCCGCACCACTGCTGGAAAACCTTGAATATGGGGCACAAATCCGCGAACGTATCGGAGCTGCCGCGGTCGCCGCGGCCGCCTCGGTAGATTACGTCGGGGCAGGTACCGTTGAGTTCTTGGTCAGTGATGAGAATCCTGACGAATTCTTCTTCATGGAAATGAACACCCGGCTCCAGGTGGAGCACCCGGTTACCGAACAGGTAGTCCGCGTGGATGGTCAGAAGCTAGATCTAGTGGATTGGCAGGTTCGTATCGCTGCCGGCCAACCATTGGACTTCGAACAGCACCAGGTCTCCTTGCAGGGGCATGCAATTGAAGCACGTCTTTATGCCGAAGACCCGTCGGCTGGGTTCCTCCCCTCAATCGGCACGATATTGAAGGCCATCGAGCCGACCGGTGAGCATTTGCGAGTGGACAGCTCACTGCGCGATGGCTTTGAAGTCAGCGCTCATTATGATCCAATGCTGGCCAAAATCATTGCTTGGGGTGAAGACCGCAATGCAGCGCTTGGCCGCTTAGACCGGGCTCTATCGCAAACGGTGGTGTTAGGCGTGCTGACTAACGCAGAATATCTTCGCCTACTCCTGGCGGACGTTGATGTGGCCGCCGGACGTTTAGATACGAATCTTATCGAACGAAAAATGCAGGAGTTCACCTTCCGCACGCCAAGCGCGCGAGAACTCGCATTGGCGGCTCACCTCGAAGGCCAGCGCAGGCCAAAATCCGGTTCCCCGTGGGGCCAAGGTGATGGATGGCGTCTCGGTTCCGGTTTAGCCACGCAACTTCACTTTGAGGTGAACGGTGAGCAGCTACAACTTTCCGTACAACGCACCGCAGATCAAAGCACCATAAATATGTCCGGAGAAGAATATGTTGTGCAATCGTTGGGCGACAACGGACTGTCCATCAATGGTGTAAGAGTCTCTTCCCGCCATGCATTCGCCCCTGACGGCACACTATGGCTCAACGAAGATGGCTGGAGCGGCTCGGTCCGTCGGCTTACTCGTCAGGAAATTCTCGAAGCGAAGTTAGCCACCCTGGCTAAGGAGTCCGGAACTTTCTCACCTCACGTTGAATCCCCCATGCCCGGTACCGTGATCTCGGTTCAGGTCAGCGACGGCGAGCTGGTCAGCGCAGGTCAGTTGCTCCTGAGCATCGAAGCAATGAAGATGGAACATCAGTTGCTTTCGCCAGCCGATGGCACCGTACGCATGACCGGCCTGACCGTAGGAGACCTGGTGAAAGCCAAGCAGGTGGTCGCTACCGTGGAACCAGCAGAGGTTGAACACGAACCAACAATAATTCAGGAGCAGAACGCATGAGTGACCAAGGCCCAGAACTCATTGAACAGCGCGGACTTTATCTGGACGAACTGAAGGTAGATGCCATCTATGTTCATAAGCCCGGACGCACTCTCACTGAAGCAGATAACGTTCAGTTCACCACGATGACCATGAACAATCAGGGACTGCACTTGGATGCGGCTTGGACTGCTACCCAACCATTCGGAAAGCCACTGGTCAATTCCTTACTGACCTTGAGCACCATGATTGGACAGTCCGTACCGCAGCTTACCGAAGGCACCATCATCGGCCAGCTGGGTCTCAATGATGTCAATTTTCCGCACCCAATGTTCCATGGCGATACGCTCTACACGCAAACAGAAATTACACAATTGCGTGAGTCGAAGTCCCGACCTGGACAGGGTATCGTCTCGATGAAACATACCGGACGCAACCAGAATGGAGTGGTCGTGGCTACCGCCACCCGAACCTGCCTCATGTGGAGCAAGGCTGCGCACTTAGCCTCACTGGAACCTACTGAAGGTGGAACTCGTGGCTAATTTCCCCTTCGGCCCTGCGATCCTCTTTTGCCCGGCGGACCGCCCCGAACGCTATGAAAAAGCTGCCGATAGATCCGATGCTGTCATTATCGACTTAGAAGATGCGGTGGCTGCCGAGAACAAGGAAATGGCGCGAACCGCGTTGTTATCCAGCACGTTGGATCCCGAACGCACCATCGTACGAGTCAATCCCGTTGATTCCGAGTTTTTTGTTGCAGATATGGCCGCGTTGCAACAAACAAGGTACCGCACGGTGATGCTCCCTAAATGTGAGTCAGCCGCGGATCCAGCACAGCTTTCCGGTTATCAAGTGCTTGCCCTTTGCGAAACAGCCAAGGGGATCACCAACATTGCCGAGATTGCTGCGGCATCAAACGTCATCGCGCTGATGTGGGGCGCCGAAGATCTGATCGCATCGCTGGGCGGAACCTCTTCGCGCACCTCCGAAGGAAAGTACCGCGAGGTGGCAAGCTTCGCCAGATCCCAGACGCTCTTGCATTCGGTTGCGGCCGGCAAAGCAGCCATCGACTCGGTGTATCTTGACATCCCTGACACCGCAGGGTTATTGGAAGAATCCCGTGACGCGAAAGCCTCAGGTTTTAGCGCCAAGGCCTCAATTCACCCCACTCAAATGCCAGTCATCCGGGAAGCCTTTCTACCTACCGAAAAGGAAATCGAGCGGGCCAAACGGATTCTCGCTGCGGCAGACAAAAACCTTGGTGTTTTCTCATTCGAGGGTCAGATGGTTGACGAGCCATTGCTGCGGCAGGCCCGGGCTACGGTACAAACCTCGGTAGCGGGCAGCCCGGGTGTCTCTACGAAAGCCCTTAGGCAGAATTTTTGCGAGGCATCCGGCCAGCGCGGTACAACCACATGATGAGCAAGAGTGACAAGGCCACGACCACCGCTGAGGTGAGGAATGCTTCCCGCAAAGTCCACAGCGCTGCGATAGTTCCCAAGATCCACGCACCGAGCGCGGTACTGACGTCGAGTGCGAAAAAGTAGGTTGCACTTGCTCTTCCCCGTGCTTCGGGGCGAGCACTGAGCACAGAAATTGAATTCATTGACGGGCTCACCACACCGGTACTGAACCCAAACAAGGCACCTGCCATCAGCAGCAGTGTGAGGCTGTCCGCAAAATAAATGCAGAGCATCGCACCGACGTTCAGTACGACTCCGCCCACTACGATGCCCGTCAGCGAAAGCACCTTGCGCATGGTTCCGATCAGAAGCCTAGACACTGCCAGCATAAGTCCGCTCATCACGAAGAACAGGCCAATATTCTCCATCCCCTGACTCAGGGCATAGGCCGCCAAGAAGGTATTCACGCTGGTCGTCCCAAACATAAAGCACAGCATCACGGTGGCCGGACGCCACGAGTCTTTTTCCACCAAATTTTTCAGGTGAAAACCAGATCGATTCCGGCCAGGAATCGTTGCGGCTTTCGCTCGGCGCCGCGCGTCAATGGCTTTTGCTTCCTTAGCCAAAGCCATGCGCACAAGGAAGTTTAGAACGCAGCAACCCACCGCCACCGCAAAAGCCACCTCATATCCGGCGTGGATTCGTAGCGTTAGCGCTAGCCACGGCGCAAAGATTGTCACCACCGTCTGTTCAAGGCTGAGAATGCCTAGTCCCTCAGCTAGTTTCTTTTCCGGAATGATGTCGGTGGCCAAGGTTGAGACCGCAGTACCGTTCAGACTGAACCCAGCACCTTGCACCGCGCGTAAAGCAAGGAAAAGCCATACCGGCAACGAAAGCAGGTAGAGCCCCGTCGCTGCGGTAAATAGTGCCACACCGAGCAACATAATGACCCAACGGCCCCGTGAGTCGACCAGCCAGCCAGAAATGGGTCTGGTCAGTGCCGCGGTCGCAAAATAGAGGGTGGAGGTCAGCCCAACTTGAACCGGAGAAAGCCCTAGATCGAAAGCATAAAGAGGTACAAGGGTTACCAGCATCATCGTTGCGATGCGCAGGCTTGCGTTGGATAACATCAACGCGAAAAATACCCTTGTGTACAAGTTCCCTCCTTGTTTGCTGCAGTACCCTCAAAAACCCTACCTTGACGACCACTGTTTTGATTTTCGAACTTTCATATATCGGAATGTCTGGTCCGAGTCAGCTAGACGCCCTCTGAGTGCTTGAATATCAAGAAAAATAGACCGCACCCCGGACAGATCCACTGTCACGGCGAACTGACGCTTCTGATCAATTAGAGTTTGGACAAGAAGGGTAGTTAGCAAAGAAGCCTCAGGAGTTAGTCCGCATGGAATTTGCCGAGATTGCAGGTCGGGTATTGCTTGCCTCACTCGTCGCTGTCATTTTTATCGTGGTGCTGGCAATGTTTGTCCGCAGACTACTTGGTGTCACCGTGGGATTAGGTCGAATCATCTTCGCTGGTGTGCTTGGCCTCGGAGCTGAAGTCGCTTTCGAGTCCCGCTTTATCTGGCAAGATCCCAACGCTTCGTGGCAGCTGATTCCGGTCCAAATTGGTATCGTCTTGCTCGTCGCTTCGCTTTTCCTCATGCTTGCTGAATTAGTGATTCCCACCGGAACGATTGTGCGTCCCGATAAATGGGTTACATCAACGAAAAATCGCTTAGCCCGCACCCGACGCTATAGCGAAGTGACTCGAATAGCTTTGTCACATGGGCTCCTTCCCGCACGCCGACCGAACCTGGCAAATACTGCGCAGGCTGCCGTGGAGCGAACCACCGCTGGCCGGTCCTTGCGAATGGCTCTCCAAGAATCTGGGGTGACGTTCGTAAAATTCGGGCAGGTGCTCTCGACCCGGCCAGAGCTATTTCCAGCCGAATACATAGACGAGCTCTCGAAGCTGCAGCATAACGTGGCTCCCGAACCGTGGGAAAACATCCGCGAGGTCATAACCGCAGAGCTAGGGATGGAGCTCGAAGAAGCCTTTGCGCACTTTGATCCAGAGCCTCTGGCTGCCGCGTCAATTGGCCAAGTGCACATCGCACGTCTGCATGGTGGCGAGGTAGTTGCGGTTAAGGTGCAGCGCCCCGGGGTTCAGCCCCTAGTCGAACGTGATTTAGACATCGCGTTACGGATGGCACAGACGCTGGAGCACTCCACCGAGTGGGGCAGGTCTTTGGGCCTTTATAAGGTTGCTGTGGGGTTTGCCCAGTCATTGCGTGACGAGTTGGATTATGAGCTCGAAGCAATGAATATCCAAGCGTTGCGCACCACTTCCCTGCAATACCCGGAGACCGAACGTGTTGGTATTCCAGAGCATTATCCGCGTTTGAGCACCAAAAGGGTTCTGGTCATGGAAATGATTGCAGGACATACGCTCAGCGAACCAGGAACCTTGGAACGCTACTCAGATACCGTACGTAAGGCGCAAGCCAGCGCATTATTCAGGTCTCTCATGCACCAGATCATGGATGATGGGGTATTCCATGCAGACCTACATCCAGGAAATATCGTGCTGCGTCCAGACGGCAGTGCCACGCTTCTAGATTTTGGATCCGTAGGACGCCTTGATGCCGAACTACGCGAACTGATCTCCGAAGTGCTCTTGGCTTTTTATCGCGGTGATTCTCGCGCCATCGCAGATGCCTTACTCAGTATGGTTCCGATCCCAGAAGACTTTGATGAGTTGTCGCTACGACGCGAGTTGAGCCATTTCATGTCTCGACATATGGGTCCTGGCGCCGAACTGAAGGCCGAAGTTTTCACGTTGATGGTCGGCTTATTAGCTAAGCATCGGCTGGCAGTGCCTGCGGAACTCACCTTGGCTTTCCGCGCGGTCGCGGTGCTAGAGGGCACCCTACGTTTGCTGGCTCCCGGCTTCGATTTGCTCACCGAGGCGAAAGAATATGGAGAAACTCGGCTACGTTCGAGTCTGCGCCCCTCATCAATCACCGAGGCGTTGAACAATGAGGTACTCACCTTGCTGCCAATGCTGCGCCGACTGCCACGAAGAATCGATACACTCACCGGAGATTTGGAGTCTGGCCGGCTCAGTATCAATATGCGACTTTTGGCGCATCCGCAGGACCGTAAGTTACTCGTGTCCCTGGTCCACGAAGGGATCCTCACATTCCTTGCCGGAGTGACCGGCATTATGGCCACAATCCTGCTGGTCAACGGTGGCGGCCCGATGGTGACCTCATCTATGAGCTTGTTTCAGCTCTTTGGGTACACCCTGGTGGCGGTGGCCTCGGTATTTATCCTGCGCGTGGTCTTTGATTTATTCCGGAGAAGAAAAGGCGACTAACTCGCAGATCCTCTAAGCATCAGTTAAACGTCTTGGCCGCCAGTTCTGGCGGCCAAGACGTTTAACTAAGACTCTTTCTACAGAGCAATGTGGTTACTTGGTGTGCAGGGCCTTGTTGCCGTAGTGCACGGCAAAGAACCAGCCGGCAGCGGTGATCAAGTGGATGACGCTTAGCGTGATCACTGCGGCAATGTTCCCGGCAACCAAGACGGGGAACACGATCGAAAGAATGGCGATAGCTACACCGATCCACTGTGCCACCTTGCAAATTCCTGGCCTGCCACGGCCAAGGAGGAATACGATGAGTCCGAAGAAAATGATGGGAATCATGGTGAAGGCCAGTACCTGCTGAAAGCCCACGTGTTCGCCGGTGATCTCATCAATCACCATGTCCGCTCCTGCGGAGCTTCCGATGAAAAAGGCAATCACGTTCAGGTATGCGGTGCCTACTGCGGCAATCAAAACCTGGATGAAGTTAAACGGGCTTTTGGGCTGAGAATCTGGATTCATCCGCTAGGAGTCCCCTCGAAATTAGTTGGATTATTTCAACTAAGTCTAAAACTCGAGATTACTCACCGTACCCTCTGCGGCCAGTGAAATCGCTAACACTTTCCGCGAGGCAGAACCTTTAACCGTTAAGACAGTGGTCAGTGTCGACTAAGCACTAAGAACAGCCCACATGCACCCAAAAGAAACAAGGCCAGGGTGGTCATTAGTATCGCCACGATGTCCGCGTTAATACGCTCATTCTTAATTCCTAGCGCCATGCGCCGGTACCGGGCACGTTGCGAGGCAAAGATCCCAAATGCCATGACGCCCGAGACGCTGATCATCAAGATAATCCCGTAGCCATAGTGCGGAAGCCAGCGTAAAAACACGGCACTCACTACAAGAAATGAGACCAGTGTCCGGGTCCAAGCAAACACCGTGCGTTCCGGCTGCAACCCCGGATCGGTGATCGCTATCAGTTCGCTCATGAGATTCGAGAACTAATAATCATCGCCACCGCGGCTAGGGAAGCGACCACTGCACCGAAGCCCAGCAGTGGCACAATCGCCGGAATTGGCAGTGGCTTACCCGTACGCATACTGCGCTCCACACGAACCCAGCGCACCGCGGCTCCGGCGGCAATAAGCATTCCCACACCAATAATGAGAACCGCAAGCCAGGTACGCACCGGCGAGGGAAACGCTTCTGCAGCAAAGGCTTCTAAGGCAGTACCGCCTGCAAGAAATGCCAGTGAGGTCCGAATCCAGGCAAGGAAGGTGCGCTCATTAGCCAGCGTAAATCGTGGGTCTGGCTCCTGTCCCTTAGGCAGGACCCAACGCGATAGTCGGCTTCGCTCGTGCTCTGACATGCCCCTCCTTTGGGTGTGGATTCCGCTCTTAGTACACCATGGGCGCCGCTGATTCTTCGACTTTGCGCAGATTAGCGTCGCTTTGAAGCATACCGCCCTATTCATAAGAAAAACCGAGGTAGTTGGTAGATAAAAACAGTTTTACGAATGTGATGCAGCGCATAACAATAGAGGGAGGTACTAGAACAACGAAAGGTCGCAGACCATGACCTCCACAAATTTGAATCCCCACGTCGTCACGCTCGGCACAGCCGGCGGGCCACGTTGGTGGACCGGAGAGAACGCAGGGAAGCGTGCAGGCATTGCCACGGCAGTGGTAGTCGGCGACAGTGTTTATCTCGTAGATGCCGGGACCGGGGTAGGCAACCAGCTCATGAAGGCAGGGTTCAGTCCAGCCAACCTGCGTGGCATCTTCCTCACCCACCTGCATTCGGATCACACCATTGACCTCGCCTCGCTGGCCATTTTCGGGTTGTTCACCCTGCCAGCCGATAAAGAGCCGATAGTCATCCTTGGCCCCGGCGAGCGCGGCGCTCTTCCGCCGGTCTCACCGCGAGCTACCGTGCCGCCGAAGGCCTTGTACCCACAGAATCCCACGCCCGGCACCGCGTCAATGTTTGATCATCTAATGCAGGCCTACGCCACAGACATTAATGATCGAGTCATTAATGCGTTGCGCCCTTCGCCACTGGATCACTTCAGCGCTCAGGACATTCAGATTCCTGAAAATACCGGTTATCACCCCAACGATAATCCGACCCCTGAGCAGTTCGCCCCCTTTGTCATCTACACCGATGAGCTGGTCACGGTCACTGCGACGCTGGTCAAGCATCCACCGATCGCGCCGGCCTTTGCCTTCCGCTTCGATACTGCCGAAGGCTCCGTCACGATTTCTGGTGATACCTCTCCGTGCCAGAACCTGGTCACGCTCGCCAAGGACACCGATTTGTTACTGCATGAAGCTATCGATTTCGACTGGGTGCAACGTGCTTACGGATCCATTGGTACCTTGGAGGCACAGGCCTCTATGGACCATCACCGGCGTGCACACACCTCCGCCGAACAGGCCATTGATCTCGCCGAGCAAGCTGGGGCACGCACCCTCGCCTTGCACCACCTTGTACCGGGCACAACCCCACTATCGGTATGGCTTGGACATGCGACAAAGTTCTCCGGAAATTATTTGGTTCCCAACGATCTCGACACGATTTCATTCAGTCGGACCTTTAGTGAAATGGCGGCAGCCCGATGAGCAACACCATCAACACCCAGCAAAATGTAGCAGGTGAGGATTTGAAGGTTCCATCCCTGAACTCCCCACAGATGCGTCGCATTCTTGCCTCAAGCTTCATCGGCAGCGCAATCGAGTTCTACGACTTTATCCTCTACGCCACCGCCGCGTCCTTGGTTTTCAACAAGGTGTTCTTCGTCGGGTTGACTCCGCCCGTAGCGCTTTTCGCTTCCTTCGCCACGCTAGCGGTGGGCTACCTCGCTCGCCCACTGGGTGGAATCGTCTTTGGCCACTTCGGCGACAAGATTGGTCGCAAGGGTGTACTGATTACTTCGATGGCAATGATGGGCGGTGCTTCGACCCTGATCGGCTTGCTGCCACCAACCGCTCAAGTGGGCATGATTGCACCCATCGCTCTCATCGCACTGCGCATCATTCAGGGTTTGGCCGTCGGCGGCGAGTGGGGTGGAGCCATGTTGATGGCGTTGGAACACGCACCCAAGGAACGCCGCGGTTTTGCCGCAAGCTTCGCCAATATGGGCGGCCCGGCTGGCGCGGTGTTGGCAACCCTGGCCGTATCGGCTGTCACGCTCATGCCTGACGAGCAGTTCCTCTCCTGGGGTTGGCGCATCCCGTTCCTGATCAGTATTGCGCTGGTTGGTATCGGTCTTATTATTCGTCTCAAGGTCGCCGAATCCCCACTTTTCTTGGCTTTGGAAGACAAGGCAGAAGAGCGCAAGACTCCGTTCATGGAAGTCATCACCAAATATCCACGTTCGGTCATTCGCGGAACGCTAGTTGGTATGAGCTCGTACACCGTTCAGGGACTGATGACCGTCTGGGCTATTTCATATGTAGTCGAAGAAGTGGGCATGGACCGCACCGCGGTACTGAACATCAAAGCAATCGGCGCGGCACTGACCGTAGTAGGCATCTGGTTTGCAGCCCGCTACTCCGACAAGCTGGGACGTCGACCGGTGATGATGGTCGGTATCGCTGCCGGAGCAATTATGGCGCTGCCAATTATGTGGATGTTGCAGATGGGGGAACTATGGCTCTTCGCTATCGCACTGTTCATCGCTAATGGCATTGTTCAAGCCACAATCTTTGGGCCATTTGGTGCCTTTACTGCAGAGCTATTCCCCACCCGTATCCGTTATACCGGTGCATCGCTGGTGTACCAGCTCTCCTCCACCGTGGGTGCCGGATTCACACCGATGATCGTCGCGGGACTGGTACTGCTTGGCGGCGGAACTCTTTGGATCGCAGGCGGGGTATGGGCCGCAACATTTATTGTTGCCGGGCTAGCCATGCGAGGAATCAAGGAAGGTCGCGAGGCAGACCTCGAGGCTGAAGAGATCTCGTAATACGAAGTCGGGAAGTAGAACTCAGGGTTGGTTGGAGCCGTCAGGCGCTAACCAACCCTGTTTTCCTTTTCCGCTCCAATTTCCTCACAGAAATCGAGGAACGCACGCAACCTCAAGCTCGGTCGGGCCGACGCCGTATAGGCGACACAAATATCGCTTTCACCGACCTGCCCTTCAATCTCCAGCGCCGCCAGTGGCAAGCCGTCGTAGCTAAGATTTACCGGAGGGCGTTGCACAAGCACCGTGTAGCCAAGCCCACGCGCCACCAACCCGCGTACCGCTTCAAAGCTCTGCGAGCTCCAACGCACCTTCGGGTCTAGTCCGGACATTCGCAAGTTGACCAGTTGATTGTCACGCACGGTGGGGATGTCCAAGGAGACGAAGTCATCCTCGGCTAATTCCGAGAGACTGACGCTTTTGCGCTGAGCCAACCGGTGATTGCCTCCGACCAGCACGTAGGGACGCCCAGACATCACCCGACGAAACTCAACGTGGGGCACTAAGTGCCGCGTATGAGTCAACACCGCGTCGAGATGCCCTTGAAGCATTCGTTCTTGAAGTTCTGCACCATCACCTTCAACCAAGGTCACCTGCAAATCAGGATTCACGTTGGTAAAACGTTCGCAGATCACCGGAATCCAGAACGCCGCCAAAGAGGAATAGCACCCTATGACCAGCGGTCCGGAAAGTTTTGTTTGGCGCTCAACAATTTGATCCTGCACTTCTTCGGCATGGCGCACTAGTTGTCTGGCGTCGTGGAGAAAATCGGTGCCAACCGCGGTCAAGACCACCCCGCGGGCCCGGCGCCGCACAAGTAGTTGGGATCCAACTACCCGCTCAAGTTCATCCATGGCTTGGGACATCGCTGCCTGCGAAATATGGCTCGCGACAGCCGCTGCAGAGATAGAACCTGTCTCTGCAACAGCGACGAAGTACTGCAGTTGACGCAGGGTGTAGTTGATCACCACCACAGTCTAGCCAGCGTCACGCCGGGGCTCTCAGCAGTGGCGTAACTCATCAGCTTACTTATGTAGCTTCATGAAACTTTTGCTCTCATTTTCAGTTAGTTCCGTCGGCGAGGACTCGACGGAAGATTCTGAGAGCCTCCACTGAGAGCCAGTACCCCCAGATTGCGGTGAGATAAATAAGAGGTAAGTCGAGAGCAGCCAAAGACGAAAATAACGCCACAACATCTGCGAAGTGGCCTTTTCCCCAAGTCACTGCATAATAGTACGAGAGGCGCTTTCCGTCTTTGTAGCTGAAATACTCCGTTTACTGTCAGTATCGGTGAAAACGGTGCAATCACGGTTGCTTCGAATTATGAGGCGGGTCGCAGTGGGCCAGCATGTAAGCAGAAGATGAGTTTGGCCAATAACAACACTGGTCGTTCGGTCTCTAAAGTTCAGAAAACAGCATCTAAAAGTAGTACTACGTGCAATTCCCTGGGCCAACCAGAACGAGCTGGCTACCCGATAACATTTTTCGAGTGTGCGAATGAAATTTACAATACGACTTTCGTTGAAGATCGTTCCCCTGATTGTCCTCGGTGTTCTTACTTCCGGCTGCGCGGCTGGTGGAACATATGAGGATTTTCTAACCTCCGAGGCTACGAGCGGTGAAAATCTCAAGCTACCTCAGGAGCATGCCCCAGTAGAAACATGGGAACACGTTGCGATTCTGTGCCCGTACTCGTCGTCACCTACGAATCTTCCTGCGGCAATGAAGGCCGCAACAGAGCAAATTAACACTGACAGCGACGATAGTCGACAGTGGCTGGTGTTTGGCAAAGGAAATAATGCACAGTCAATCGTTTTGAGTCGCGCAAAGATTGATTTCTGCTCTTCTGAAACAGACAACTCGAACATTCATTTAGCTGATCAGCTGTGGTCTGTTCAGGACGATGAAGGGATCCTATTGTTTTCGCACGCTCCTTCTTCGAATTTTTCATCACCAGATTCTCCGTAATTAGTTAAAATCGGCTGTCAACAAGCTCGCACTCCTCGACAGCCGATCCGATCACGGTGGATCCTGAACTCAAAAATTCTCAACTTTTAAACCCAGAACGCTCCCGATACCTAGTCGGTATCGGGAGCGTTCATGGTTTCTCTGTCTACTTCGAAGCGCCAATAGCCCATACGCGTGGAAGTTCTGTACCGTTGACCGCAAGGTCACCGATCAAGCGAGCCTTGAATACCCAAGGATTGTGATTGCCGGCCGTGCGCGCATTGCGCCAATGGCGATCCAGATTCTTTGAGGTGCTTGTCGCCGAGGCTGCTAGTGCATCAAAGGCATGGGTGATGGCGGTGAGCACCAATGGAGTCAACGCCACCTGGGCTTGGGCCGAGGCTAGTTCGGCGTAGTCATTTGCTGCTTCATCTTCTTCGACCGAAATGAGTCCGGCCTGTAGCTGAAGCGCACTGTCATAGGCACCCTGCAAAGCGTTAGAAACACGTTCTACCGTAGCGGTGGCGGCAAACGCTGCCGCGGACACTTCCCCTATTACCTGCAGGAGTTGTGGATCTTCGCTAGCCACATTTGCTGCCGCATGGCTGAAGGTACGCTTGCGGTTCTTTAGTTCCAAGGCGAACTCACGCTCCGCAGCCTTGGCCGAACCGGCAAGCACAGCAAGCAATACCTGCTGGTAGAAGGCGGTCTGATACTTAAAACGAGTGTCAAAGTCGATCAGATTCTCTTCCTCCACGCTCGCATCGGAAAAAGTTGAGGTTCCGGTGCCGGTGGTGCGCTGACCAAAACCGTCCCAATCCTCAGCCAAAGCGACACCGGGCTGATGCGCATGAACCGCAGCGATCACGCGCTTACCGGTATCGGTGCGTTCGGCATAGGTATCGAGCCAGTCGGCAAAAATGGAACCGGTGGAATAGTATTTGGTGCCATTAATCTTGAAGCCACCGTGGCCATCGGGTGTCACCTTGGTGATGACATCGCCTACCTTGACGGTCCCGATTTCGGTCCATGAATTTCCGACTAACTCGCCGGCAACAAATCGCGCTAACCATTTGTCACGGCCTGGCCCGGGAGGAGAAATGAGTCGGTCTTCCACAAAAGCGAAGTGGGAACGCAGTGCCTGAGCAATATTTGTATCGGCAGCAGCCAAGTCCACAAAAAGTTCAAAAAGTTCGGGCAGCGTAGCTCCCGCTCCCCCATCACTTTCTGCAATGCGCACCGCACCAAAACCTGCGGCCGCAAGTTCAGCGATTTCGGCTCGTGGCAGTTCGCCGGAACGGTCACGTTTCGCCGCCCCAGCTGCGATCTTCTCAAAGATTGGAGTGAAACGTTCGCGTAGTTGCTTCAAACGATTGCGGGTTGCGGTCAGGGTGCTCATAAATTCTCCAAAAAATCTGCTGTGTACTGTGCTTGATCTGCTGGTGTCGGCTTAGGTGTACAGCGAGATTGGCTGTGCTTCACCGTGCAAGAAATACTGACCTACTTCGATCTTCTTGTAATCCACCGGATCATGCAGGGAGTGTGTGCGTACGTTGCGCCAGTACAGATCGAGCCCAACGTCATTACTAGCCGAAGAGGTTCCGGTAACTTCGAAGATTCGGTTCGCCACCTCTACCCCGGTTTCGGTGGAAACGATCTTCGCTTCGGCAATCGCCACTGCTAATTCGGCACGTTCTTCGGCGGTGACCTCTCCAGCCTTGGCTATCAGCAGGTCATAGGAGCGACCGAGCTTTTCAACGAGCGCTGCAACCGCTGCCGTCCGCGCCTTGAGCTCGCCCAAGGTCCGCTGGAAGACCACGTCCCGTGAATAGGTCGGTGCGGAGGAAAGGAACCACGCGTTTTTGCGTCCCAATAAGAGCTGCTTGCCGCGTTCCAACGCGCCTTGAGCAATGCCCAAATAGAAGTTTGCGAAGGCAAGCTGCAATCCAGGAATGAGTAAGGTGGAGACCGGCTCTTCGGTCACTTCACCGAGGATCTCAGTGGCCTCAACTCGCACGTCGCTATAACGTACCGAATTTGAAGCGCTGAGCCGCTGTCCCAAGTAATCCCAGTCATCAACGAGTTCTAATCCTTCGCGGTCGGTAGGCAAGACGAAGGCCAAGACCTTCCCATCGTTTTCGCCTCCCTGAACCAGCGCGTTGACGATAATTACTTCACCCACTCCCGAACCGGTGGAAAAACGCTTGGCACCGTTAAGTCGGTATCCACCGGCGTCAACGGTGAGTAGCAAAGTCGGGTCAACAGGGTTGACCGAATCGCCCCATAACCACCCCTGTGCCACGGTGCGTTCCCACCAAGCACCCTGCTGTTCAGCTGGTGCGTAGAACGCGATGCCGGTCTGGTTGAAGTAGTGATAGGCAAGCAACTGTGCAATCGATCCGTCGGCAGTCGCCAGAATGCGTACCGCTTCGAAGGCGGTCTCAAAGTGTCCCCCTGCGCCGCCAAATTCTGCTGGCACCAACAGGTCAAGCAAACCCGAGGATCGCAAGAGCTGCGCCTCGGCATGTGGCTGCTCGTTTTTACGATCTCGCTCCAAAGCATCTACTGCCAAGCTCTGTGCAACTTCCGTTGCGACCGCACGCCAACGCGTCAGCTCTTCAGGTGTGGCATTGCCGGTAAATGGGGTACGTGCAAGTGCTGCGGTGGCTACTGACATGAGCAAGCTTCCTGTTCTCGGGTGGTTGATGGCTTAGACGCTACTGCGTAATCACCGGCCCGTCAGGTGGCTTAGTCATCTGCTTACACCGACTGTCACCAGACTTCTTATGGCGTCATGTTGCTGGTTGCCCGACCGATTTGAAGTCGAAATTTCGACATGAAACTACTCATATAACTGTTTGTTAACTCCTCTTGGGCCGCATGCTTGACATCAGGAAACCTTCTCGTTTAAAAGCCAAGAGACGAGCACCGGTGAGGTTCTCGTCTCTTGGAAAGTACTGCTGTGCCTAGAGCAGGATCGCCCCAAGAATCCACACAGTGATAAACGCTGCGGTGCCCTGAATAGCGGTAGCAACGCTCAACGTCTTGTATGCGGTGATCACCGGAATACGACTCAACTGCGAGACCACCCAGAAGTAGGAGTCATTCGCATGGGAAACCACCATGGCGCCGGCACCAATGGCAAGCACGGTGAGCACCATGCCCATATCTGAGCTCAAACCCAGTGAGCCCAGCATCGGCGCCACCAGTGCAGAGGTGGTCACCATAGACACGGTTGATGAGCCTTGAGCGGACTTTAGTGCCGCCGCGATAAGGAATGGAACGGCCAAGCCGATGCCTAACCCGCTGAGTGAATCGGAGAGGATCGTGGTCAGCTTCGACGCAGCAAGGACCGCGCCAAAGGACGCACCGGCACCGGTGATCAATAAGATCGGTGCCGCGGTACGAACCGCTTCATGCATTTGCTCGTTGAAGTCCGCGAGTTTCTTGTTACCTCGCAAGAGCAGGCTCGCGGCAAGCAGGCCGAAGATCAACGCGACGACCGGGGTACCGAGGAAGGACAAGGTTTCCAGTGCAGCTCCCTCACCCAAAGGATGAGATGGAAGCTTGGCTACCGAGGCACCGCAGATCAACACCAAAGGCACGATAATTGGCATGAACGCCAACAGTGGAGCTGGCAGTTTGCCATAGCTGGCACGCAGTTCTTCGTAGCTCTTCTCGGTGAGATCCTCGTGGTCTTCGGCGGGCAGCGGCGTCCAGCTTTTCTTGCTAAAACGGCTAGCGTAGAACAGGCCAGCCAGCGCGGAAATTGCTGCCACCGGAAGCCCGACCGCAATGATTAATCCGAGGTTGTCGGCAATACCGATACTTTCTGCGGCTGCTAGTGGACCTGGGGTGGGCGGAACCATGGTGTGCGTTGCGTAAAGCCCGGTCATCAACGCTACCGAGGTAGCCAAGCCCGAAACTCCGGTGCGGAGCGTGATTGCCTTACGCAGTGAGTTCAGTACAACGTACCCGGAATCGCAGAAAACCGGGATGGAGACGATGTAGCCGATGATTGACAGCGTGAGGTTAGGAAAACGGGTTCCTAGCACCTTGATCAACGCGTCAGCCATGGATATCGCCGCACCGGAACGTTCCAGAATGATACCGATCATCGTCCCGAAAAGGATCACTAAACCAATGTTGCCCATGGTGTTGCCGAAGGCCGTGGTAACCGTACTAGCAATCTCAGCGACGGGTATCTGATAGGCGAACGCGGCAAGAATGGCCGCACCAATCAAGGCAAGGAAAGGGCTGACTTTCCAACGGGCGGTGACCAATACAATGCCTGCTACAAGAATCAGTAGAACTAAAAGTTCGTACATGCGGTAAATGGCTCCTTTGCCAATATGCCTACGGTTTGCGCCGAGCGTCCGCGCATGATTTCTACGGCCTGAACACCCTAAGGGGCACAAAAACCAGCACAGGACGACGAACGTCCTAATTAGTGTAGAGCGCGGGGTAAAACTCACCTATAGGCGTGTGACCAGAAGTTTCTTCGGTTTGATCCTAGAGAATGTGCAGCTGCCCCAAAGCGATCGAGGCGTAGAGGGAATGCTGCAAGCGCAAGAATTGTGCCGAGTGCCGGATATCAATTCCGGTCAGTTGCCCCACCCTATCGATGCGCTGGACAAGTGTATTTCGATGGATATGCAGATACTCGGCCGCTTCAATCATGCTATTCGCGGAAGCGATCACCAACAGTGTTCGCGCCTGTTCCGAGTTCACGCTTGTGGCTAGTTCCGCCAAGGTTTCCAGGTTGCGTTCCGGAGTACGTGCGATAGCCACTGCCACTTCCGGACTCCAAATGCGCCGAGATTCTCGACGAGGCAGTAATTGTGGACTCCGGCTTAGTACGCGCAACACTTCGGCTTCGTTGAGAAGCTGACTTACCTTCGCACTTTTCGCTGATTCCAGGTATTTATCACCCTGCGCGATATGTGTTTCATCGATGGTCGCCTGGCTAGTACGCAGTCGCCAGTATCCCCCGGAGAGGTAGATCCAGGAGGTGCGCTGTCCTTCGACGGCTTGCTGCTGGCTTAAATCCAGACGCGGTTCCTGCGGAATCCACAGTTCTAAGATCCAGGGGGCTCGTAAACCATGGGCGGCCAAGCGTCTGTCGATAAGATCAGCGTCGGAGCTGCCTGCGAATAGCGCAGAAATGAGGTCACGAGCTTCGGTTTCACGCCGGTTACTTCGCCCATGCTCGCGCTCTTGCGCAAAGAGTAATTGCACCGTCAAGGCAATTAAGTTTGCCAGTGGCCGTACTTCACGGGGTGCACCGGTAACGCCGACCACTCCACACAACTGTTCGTTGAGCATCAAAGGCGCATTTACTCCGGGCTGCGTTCCAGCAGCAGCGTCTGTCTGTTCAATGTCGACGATCCGGTTGCTTCGAATCGCTTCGAGGCTTCCCGCATGGTGCGAGCCGACCCGGGATTGGTCGCTGGAGGCAATGATGGTGCCATGTGAATTCATGATGTTCACATGTCGATTGATGGTTGGGGCAATAGTATCGACGACTTTTTGCGCTAAATCTCCGCTTAGCCTGATCGGTTCTTGCTCTTCCATAGATTCATCGTAGCTGGCGGGATGCACTCTCTGAGAGACAGCACGATTTGTCCACGGCGAATTGCTTAGACGTGCCCTGGTTTAGGCGCTGGGTACTTCCATCACTGCTGAGCCAATGAGCTTGCGCCAGATCTATTCGTACGTTCGCCAACCGAGGTTTTCCCCAGAAAAGCGTCTCCGCCCAAGAAGACCAACTCGGTCTTTATGTAGACACACATCACACTTCAGGCTAAAATCCCCCGATTTTCAGGCGAAATTCTAACAAAATATGTTTTTAAGAGAAGAATGCATTAAATACTTGACAGTGCATTGGATCACAAGCAATATGTGTATATGTTCTCGGTCAGGTAACGACTCGCATCGCAATAACCTGCTTGCCCGAACTAACAACTCGAGGAGTAATAGTGAATCGCATCAGGTCTACAGGAACGCTTCTAGCGCTTTTCCTGCTATTCATCTGCGCATTTTTCGGATACCCACTTGCAATGCTGGTCTATGGCGCATTCCGAAGTGGGCAGCCCGGAACTGATGGGGAATTCGGAGTCGCTGGATTTGTCGATTCATACGGTGATCCTGCGACATGGGAGACTCTCTGGGCATCGGTCTTATTTGCTGTCGGGGTACAGACCATCGGTATTATCGGTGGTTTTATCTTTGCGTGGATCTCAATGCGCACGCGGACGCCTGGAGGTAGATCGATTACTCCAATCATGATCACGATCTTTGCGATTCCAACTTTGTTCTTCGCCATCAGCTGGGGGATGATGACTTCACCTTCAGGACTACTAACAAACATCTTTGGTGTGGGGCCAGACGGTTCTCCTCGACTAAATGCCTACTCTTGGTTTGGCCTGATTGTCGTGAGCGGGCTGAAAAGCATATCGGTCATGTATCTATTGCTTATGGGACCGGTGCGAGCATTGAACCGGTCGCTGGAGGAGGCTGCTCGGCTCTCGGGAGCAAATAATATTCGGTTATTCTCGGATATCAACATCCCCATCCTTTTGCCTACCCTTTCAGGCTTGGCAATCCTCGGATTTGTTAATTCCTTAGGCCAGCTAGATGTCGCTCTCATCCTGGGTGTTCCTGCCGCAATTTACGTCTTCCCAACCCAGATTTACGATTTCTTGGCTACTACACCTATTCGCTACGATTCGGCGAGCGCGCTAGCCCTGCTTTTGATCGTGATTATTTACGTCCTGGTAGCTATCCGCTCAAAGGCCATCGGTAACCGTAATTTCATTACAGTTACTGGCAAGGCATACCGTATCGAGAAGGAAGAAATTGGTGGATGGAAGTGGGTCGGACTATCGCTGTTCGTGGCCTATGTTGCCATCGCTCTAGTACTTCCTTTGGTGCAGCTGATCATTGGTTCCTTCCAGCCGGTGCTGGGAGTGACTGGCTTTACATTCAAGCATTACGCCGGGCTTTTTGATTCAACAAAGGTCATTCGTGCCCTCGAAAATACACTTTTCATGGGCATCGTGGGCGGCTTCGTCGCCACCGTACTCGCAGTCTTGATCAGCTACGTCGCTCTACGCAGTAAGAGCCGCTGGGCTCAGGTGCCTGAGTTGATTGTCTGGGCCGTAGTGGCGGTCCCTGGCATTGTTCTAGCTCTCGCAATTACATGGGCATACCTTAGTGTTCCTGGCCTTCAAAAGCTTTATGGATCCGTCTGGATCGTGCTGATTGCACTCGTCATTGTGGTGACACCCATTGCCCAACGAGCGACCTCGGGACCGGTAGGACAACTCGGGGTGGAGCTTGAGGAGTCGGCAAGAATTTCTGGTGCCTCTGCTCCTAAGATGTTGCTAACTATCGTGGTTCCGCTAATTGGACCAACATTCTTGGCATCCTGGTTCATCACCGGAGTCATGGCTGCCGGCAGCCTGGATATCCCTATTCTCCTATCCAGCGCCAAGACCGAGACAGTCTCACTGCTGGTCTATAACTACTACACACAGTTGGGCAATGGGTCAGCAGCAGCTGCCCTGTTGCTATTGCTCCTTGCACTGTTGGCAGCAGGCGGTGCACTGCTGATGGGTGTGGGTGCACTCCTTAAACGGATAAACGCACGCCGCATGATTTCCCGTGGCCACCTTGTTGATGACGCGGATCCTACCAACACGTTTGACCGTAATGAGTCAGATTTCGATGACGATCCAACTAGCAAATTACGCGTGACGACCGCGGCTTCTAACTGATAGGAAAACCCATGGCACATGTCAGCATCGAGTCTTTGCAAAAGAAGTACTCACCCAAAACTCCTCCTGCAGTCCAATCCCTCGATTTGGAAATTGAAGAAGGGGAGTTCCTAACACTCTTAGGCCCCTCAGGCTGCGGAAAAACCACAACTCTAAGATGTGTCGCAGGACTGGAGCGGCCAACCGGTGGTCAGGTGTCAATTGGCGGAAAAGTTGTCGATAATCCTGCGCAGCGTGTCCATGTGGCTCCTGATAAGCGGGATATTGGAATGGTTTTCCAAAGCTACGCTCTGTGGCCTCATATGTCCGTCGCCTCCAATGTCGGTTACCCATTACGGATGCGCAAAGTAAGCGTAAACGAGCGCGCTCGTCGAGTCCGCGAAGTCTTAGAAATGGTTGGCTTGTCCGAGTACGCAAGCCGGATGGCTACCGACTTATCCGGCGGACAACAGCAGCGCGTGGCCTTGGCTCGCGCACTGGTTGCCACTCCACAACTGTTGCTCTTCGACGAGCCACTCTCAAATCTGGATGCGCGGCTTCGCCAGGATATGCGTTCAGAACTTCGTGACATGCATAAGCGCGTGGGAACCACGTCTATCTACGTAACCCACGATCAGGAAGAAGCCGTTTCGCTCTCAACCCGCATCGTGCTGCTCAACAAAGGCGAGATTGAGCAAGTGGGCAGCCCAAGAGAGATTTATTGGCATCCAGTCTCACATTTCGTAGCCGATTTCGTTGGCTACGACAATTTCCTCAGTGCCACTGTGGTGTCCACAGACCGGCAATCCGTCAAGGTTCTTCTCGATGGCACAGAGGTACGTTTGAGCACTTCAGCCCGTACCGATGTACGCGAGGGCCAAAAAGTGGATATTGCCGTACGTTCATCGTCGGTGATTCTTGGACCACCAGCCAGAGAGAAGCCTAATCGTTTTGACGGTTTGATCACCGACATCATGTATCTTGGCGACGATTTCATCTATGAACTGCAGCTAGGCCCACACCAGGTCACGGTGTCCATCCGTACTGCTGAAGTAGCCAATTTGTGGCCACTAGGGTCTCCGCAAGTAGGTGACACCGTCACTGCAGCGATCGCACCAGAATCGTTAGCATGTCTACCCTCGCCCGCAATGGACGCCCCCGCGCTTCTCCGCGTCTAACCCGCACGTTCACACTCGACCAACCATTTAACACACCCGCAGAAAATCACGATGAAAGGCACCAACATGGGGATCACATCTAGCAAGAGAAAAATTGCTACGGCGCTTGGGCTAGCTGCGGCATTGTTGCTGACCGGTTGCGGCAGTGACAGCACCGTTGCAGAAGGTTTAGGAGAGCGCGAGGGAGTTGATACCACCGCGGCCTTGGGCGGCGCCGATGCTCAAGCTAAATTCGAAGAGCAGTATGCAGCTGCTCTTGAAGCTGGGCAAGATTCGCTCAACATCTACACGCCTTTGACGGCTACTTGGCCGGCAGTCTTCGAAGCCTTCGGTGAACGATTCCCTGGGATTTCCGTGGAGCCACTCCAGATTGTCGGTGCAGAACTAGACACCAAGGTTTCTCAGGAGCAGTCTTCCGGCCAGCGGATAGCAGATCTAGTCATGACCGGTGATGTGGGCGCAGTGTCGCTAGCTGACCGTGGATACTTCTCGGAGTACCATCCGTTCAACGCTGACTCGGTTACCGACGACCCACAGTTTTCGCTTAAAGAAGGAACACTCACGACGGTCTCAGCTTCACCACGTGGTTTGATCTACGACACTCGACAAGATCTTGGCAAGACCCCGAAAAGCTGGGATGACCTCTTGGATCCGGCATTCAAGGGAAAGATCACCATGACTGATCCAGCCACCGATGGTGGTGGAATGCAGTGGGCTGATCTGGTGCTCAATGACGATAAGTTGGGCGATGGATATCTAAAGAAGCTCGCAGCTCAAGAACCTATCATTTCCTCCACGACCGCTGAGTGCCACAACGCTGTGGTGCAAGGACGCGCGTATGTTTGCTTGATGGGCGCCATGGGCAACTATCTGACACTTACCAATGACGGAGCACCTGTTGAAATCTCCTACCCAATCGAGGGTGGCAACTGGGCTACATACTGGTTTGCAGGTGTCATCAAAGATGCAGAAAACGCCAAGGCAGCGGAACTTTTTGTAACTTGGCTCAACTCGCCAGAAGCTAACTCAGTCAAGGCTAAATCCGGACATGCCCCTGTGGCCAACGCAGAAGGCACTGAGATGGCATTCGAAAATCCCGCGGATGTGCCATTACTACCCCGCCCAGATCTTGTAGACGTAACCAACCGTCAGGCAAAGGGTCAGGAAGTCACCCGAAGTATTTTTAGTCGCTAAGCGCAGAAGCAGTGGTGGGTGTCGTTAAAACGATACCCACCACTGCTTTTTGGATGACCGTATGTTGAAGAGAGAAGTCGAATTTTGAATACTGGAATGAAGGTTTTCACTTTAGGAACAGCGGGAGGACCGCTGCTACGCGCAGATCCAGGCAATGCTCACCGTCGTGGTATTGCCACTGCAGTAGTCATCAAGGATCGAACCTACCTGATTGACTGCGGTCATGGCGTTGGCTTAGGACTTGCCGAAGCCGGCCTGAGCCCTCGGTCATTAACGGCAATACTTATTACTCATCAACACTCAGATCACGTAATTGATCTAAATTCGATTATGGTTCTTGGCGGATTGGCGTTCCGCGGAATGCCCGATGCTAGAGTCCCGGTTATTGGCCCGGGAAACCGTGTAGAACTTCCCTTAGTTCAAGGAGAAGGCGCGGAGCCTGCTGTAATTTTCCCTCAAAGCCCCACCCCTGGCACCAGTGAGATGGTTAATCTACTGCTTCGAGCACATGCAACAGATTTGAATGACCGCCGTCGAGACTCTGGAGCTTCGGATATTTCACAGATCTTTTCTGGCGTTGATATTTCCATTCCGAAAGAAACGGAATTTCACCCGAATACACAGAACCATCCTGAGATGGTGCCTTTTGAAGTCTATTCGGATGATCTAGTCAGGGTCACCGCTACGTTAGTCCAACACCGCCCGATAGCTCCAGCTTTCGCCTACCGCATTGATTCCGATTATGGATCCGTAGTTATTTCCGGTGATACCGCGCCCAGCGAAAATTTGGTTAGGCTTGCGGCTGGCTGCGATCTTCTACTCCACGAGGCGATCGACCTTGAAGCTGTAGCTCGGAGTTACCCAGATGCGAGTCCTACGGAATTAGAAGCCAGCATGGGCCATCACCGGCGCGCGCACACCACAGCCGAAGATGCAGGACTCATGGCGCGACAAGCTGGCGCGCAAAATTTGGCGCTACACCATTTGGTGCCTGCTGGTTCGCCCCCTGAAGTTTGGCAGCAAGCAAAAAATAAATTTCAAGGTCCCTTACACATACCCAAAGATGGCGATTGGTTCAGCATTGCTGACGGTACCGTGACGCATTACGAACGTAAATAATTAGTGACTCGCCGTTGCCGCCAGAACCAGCGCTAATGAAGCACATTCTGATCCAAAAAGTCATGTGGTCTTCAAAACTTGTGGATTTAGATCTCTAATACCTTGGCTTCCACATTCGATACCGCGAACAGTGAGGTCCCTTGTGACCGTTGCTTGCCACTGTGCAGGAAACCGGGGCGATAGCCCGCAGCGTGATCCGCTTCTAGCTAGCTAGACGTTCCTGCGCAGGCTCCCTGCGACGTTCAGCTTTGAGACCGTCAGTATCGACAGTCAACGTCATCCAAAGCTCGTCCAGGGAGATGTTCAGGACGCCGGCGATAGTCGCAATGGTGGCGAACGCCGGAGTGGCAATTCGTCCGGATTCGATTTTGCGTAGCGTCTCCGGAGAGATTCCCGCGTCAAAGGCTACGTCAACCATGGTGCGTTCGGCACGCGCAGTTCGCAGCAGGGCACCGAGTCGTTCGCCGCGCTGGAGCTCCACGAGAGTAAGGGGTAATCTGACCATAAAACCAATTATAGTACCGGTATAGTATGAACGGTATTATTATAGGTTTATCGAAGGGTTGCTCATGATTGAAATTCTCAATTCCAAAGACGCCGAACGCGCCCAGGTTACCGGCGCACTGGTGGGAAAGATTCTGCAGACGCTACGCGAGCGTGCAACGGTAGGCACCAATTTGCTGGAAATTGATGCCTGGGCCAAGGAAATGATCCTCGGCGCCGGTGCGGTCTCCTGCTACGTGGATTACGCGCCTTCCTTTGGACGTGGCCCATTTGGCCATTACATCTGCACGGCTGTCAACGACGCTGTATTGCACGGATTGCCTCACGATTACGCGCTAGCCGACGGAGACCTACTAACCCTTGACCTAGCGATTACCAAGGACGGGATCTCCGCAGACGCCGCGATCAGCTTTGTCGTCGGAACGTCCAAGGATGCAGAAAATGAAAAGCTGATCGATGCCACCAAACGCGCTCTAGCCGCCGGGATCGAAGCAGCTAAGCCTGGAAATAAAATTGGCGATATTTCCTACGCCATCGGCGCAGTCTTACGCGATGCAGGCTACCCCATTAATACCGAATTTGGTGGACATGGCATCGGTTCCACCATGCATCAAGACCCGCACATCTCCAACACCGGACGCCCAAACCGTGGCTACAAGTTAGTTCCCGGACTGATGCTTGCCTTAGAACCATGGGTGATGACCGATACCGCGAAGCTCGTCACGGATCCAGATGGCTGGACTTTGCGCAGCGCTACGGGATGCCGCACCGCGCATACCGAACACACCGTCTTGATCACCGAAGGTGATGCCCAAATCATGACGCTTCCGCCGGTCGACTAGGAATTTACTGGCTTTCCTTCTTCGCGGTTTCGGCCCGCTCGGCAACGATCGCGTTCGCAACACTGGAGTTATCCGGTGCAAAGGCGTACAGCTTGCCGGCGTCCTGGTGTACCCACCAACGCCCACACAGCGTGGTGGTGCGCTGCTCAGCGTCCTGCGGCCACCAGTCTGCTTCGAGGGTGCGGAAGGTGACAAAATTATCCGCGGCCAGTTTCTTGGTGCGCGGGTCTGCGGCATACCCCTTCTGCAATTCTTTATCGCTAGGCACTCCCACCAGTTTGAGTGGTTTGCAGCTTTCAGCAGATAATTCTCCCGCGTAATCCATGGTGAAGATACGTTCGTCGCCGGTACTGCGCTGTTCCAACTTCACGTCCGTACCGCCGGCGGGAACCCATTTCGGAAGTAGACCGGAGGCCACACCTTCTTCAGAGGTTTTTGCGCTCTTGGACGCCGACTGCTCATATTTGTCTTGCGCTAAATCGGCAACGTTGCAACCGGACAGTAGTAACGCGCTTGGAATCATCACGGCGAGCATTGAAAGGTACTTTTTCTTCATCATGACTCTAAATTTAGTCAGCAATCTTTCAATTGGCTTCAGCTCAGAGGGCGAACTCTGCGCACGCTAAGTACACCCATAGGATGAGTGTCCACCGCTACCAACAGCTCAGGCCGACCAGCTTCCCCACTTGTTGAGAAAACTGATCGGCCTGAGTTGGCTTAAGCTAGGTCTTAGACCTGACCTCCGTGACGCGAGACCACCTCACGCGCTAGCGACTTGCCAAACTTGGTGTGTTCGGCCAGTGCAGCTAGCGCAGCTGCCACGTCCCGAGCGGCTAGTGCTTCGGTCAGCTTGACCACATAATTGTGATCCAGCTGGCGAGACCACTCTTCACCGGTGAACGCCTGGCGCCACACGGTGCCGATACCCAAACGGCGGTACGAGTCGATCAGCTGCGAAGATCCTGCAACTCCGACCAACGCATCATGGTAAGCAACATTGAGCGCGAGGAAAGCGTCGAGGTCTGCGGCCGAATCCTGGCGCAGGGTACCTAGTTTCTCGGTAATCTCACGCAGTTGTGCGACGGTCTCATCGGTGAGCTTGGAAAGGTGCACCGCGATCACCCCAGATTCAATAGTTGCCCGTGAATCGTAGGCGGAATCGGTGAGTTCTGCGGTAATAGGCTTGGGCTGGTACTTTCCACCCTCGGTACGGAAGACCAGGTGCTCGCTTTCCAACTTCACCAAGGCAATGGCGACATGGTCTACGTCCGTACGGGAGGCGGCAGCAATTGCATCAAGGTCCAGGTCTTCACCTAGTGGGCTGGTGCGCAGCAGTACCCAGGTGCGGGTTGCCTGGTAGGCGGCAAGTTCCTTAGTCGGTTCCAGTCGCCCCATAGTTCCACGGTAGTAGGCCAGTGGTTCGCGGTCGTGCGCCTCGGACTGGGTCACCAAACCGAGGAACACGGTGTGAGTTCCACCGGTAGGAGTTTCGGCGACCTTGCATACGATGGTGGCCAGCGCACCATCGATCAGCGGCACTCCTTCTGGGGATAAGGTGTGCGCAACGGTGGCAAACTTATCTTCACCTTTACGTCCAAAGTGGAAGGCCAGCGCACCCTGATCTTCGGCAAGGATATTGATCCCGAAGACGCCGGCTTCCACCACGCGGTCGTGAGTGCTGCTAGAGCGGTTCAGGCAGGCAAGCATCATCGGCGGATCCATGGACAGCGACGAAACGGCAGATGCCGTGGTGCCATAGAGCTGTCCGTCAACCGCCGTGGTGATCACGGTGACGCCGGAGGCAAAATGTCCCACGACGTTGCGGAAGATGTTCTGGTCTACGGGCTGTACGTTCTCAATTTTTGCTGCGGTATTCATGAGTACTGCTCCTGAGGAATCAAGGTGAAATTTTTGCTGGGATCGAGAGTTTCAAAAAGTTTTTCGAGGTTTGTTGCCGCCCCAAGATTTTTTATCTGTTCACGTAACGCATCACTGCGTTCAATAAGTTGCGGCGTGCCGAACGCAAGATTTTGCTCGAACTTTTCATCTATTGCTTCTTCGGTCAGCGCGGTGCGCAAGATGTTGCCATCTGGATGCTCTACTCGCACATGCTTGATACTTCCGTCTTTCAAACGCGCGGTGACTTCGGCCGTCAAGCGCTGGTTGTTTGGAAGCGTGCCAGCTAGCTCGATGCGCCCTAGCAGGTTAGTCAGCCGCGGATCAGCTAACGCCTTAGCTGTTAGATGTTCGGGGCGTACCGTGCCGTGCAACAAGGCCACCGCGGCGGTGAGGTGGATGGAGAACAACGCGGCCGTGGTTCGGGTTTCCCCTTCTTTGAACCGGGCTCCGACAAATCCGTTGAGGGTTCGTTCGGTAACATGCACGCTCAGACATTCAACGTCCTCGGCCTGCACCGAATGCTGGGTGACCAGTTCGGCGCAGGCCTGCAATGAAGGCTGAGCCGCGCGGCATGAAGCAAATGGTTTGATGGTGCAGTCCCCGTGGAAACTATCGCCTAAACCCTGAAGCGCGAGCAGCGGATCAGGATCCGTGGTGAATACCTCGAAATATCCATGCTTCCCGGTCAACGGATCTTGTGGACCACGCATTCCGGCGCCAGCGAGCTGAGCTGCGTTGATTCCTGCCCTGGCGGCGAAGGCCATGGGGAGCTTAAAACTATTTTCTCCGTCAAAGATCGCCGCCACGGTTCCGGCCGCCTGGTTCACCGCGATGCCTACCGCGTGACGGGTAGTCTCGTGGTCCAACCCCAGCAATCGCGAAGCAATCAGGCTTGCACCGATTACATTTACCGTTCCGGTGTTATCTTGGCCCGAATACACGTCGAAGCCACCAGCCACCGCGAGGCGTGCGGTGAGGTCATCGCCTACGGCGAGCGCCGTGATGACCTCGGCACCGCTCGCACCGGTGGACTGCCCTAAAGCCAGAGCCACCGGGACCGTGGTACCTGAAATATGCGCCGCGACGGTTTTACCGCCCGGCCCCTCGGCCTCGACCGGCTCATAGTCAAAGGAGCGGATCAGCGCCGCATTGAGGAAGGCCGCCGAGGATGCCGGGAGCCGTTGCTCGGTTCCAAGCACCTGCGCTTGGGTACCTTCTCCCCAGGTGGCGACTACCTTGCGGAGCTTTGCCGCGCCGTCGGCTTGTTGTCCGGCCAATCCTGCGCCGACACTGTCGAGCAGACGTTGGGACACTCGTTGCACGGTCTGCGTGGGCAGGTCCGTAAATTGAGTTTCCAACGCATGCTCAATTAGCGTGTCGAGCAGGTCCGGCGTCCGGGTTTGCATGTCAACTCCTTAGGCGCGCGCTGCGGCGGCGTCGAGGTCGAGACTGTCATCGGTTACTGCGGTGGGAAAGATGCCAGCTTCGGCAAACATTGCCTCATAGGCTCCGGTTTCACCCTTCATCTGAGCCTTTTTGTGGTCCAGTGCGCGGGCACGTCCAATGGAACCTAAGTAGAAGCGCTCGTAGAGTTCGTTGCGGCTACCCAATGCGGAGCCGGCGAAGTCCCATGCGGTGCGGAAGATCTTTGCGCGCTCCTCCGGCAGGATGCCGTTGGCACCTGGCAGGTACTTCTTCAGTAGCGGGCCAAGACGAGCTTCTTCGAAGGCTGCGGCGGTTGGTGTTGCCAGCAGGTTGTGCGAGCCCATGGACTTGATGATGTCGTTGACCCGAGCCATCCACAAAGGCATCATGGTGCGCAGGCTGGAGATGTCATCGTGGCAGAAGAACGCTCCGCCTCCCCACTCGGAGGCATTAACCTCAGCGGAGTGGATTACCGCACGGGCGATACGCAGGTAGGAGTAAATTTCGCCGAGCATCGACGCGGTTTCCGGCTTGGTATCTGTGGCAGTTACCTTGGCCATCTGCACGCAGAGGTCATAGGCGAATTCGAGCTTGACCGAGGCGCGAATAGCGGTCTGCTGCTGGGTGTTGCCAGTGGCGGTTCCGGCGTTCAGAGAGTTGTAGACATCGAGCTGTCCATCAATGAACACGCGGTCCCAAGGGATGAGCACATCATCAAAGATGATCACCGCATCCTGCTCATCAAAACGCGAGGAGAATGGCTTGTCCACGATTGGCTGGTCCACACCGTAGTGATCACGGCAGACCGAGACGACGCCCTTGGTAGCCACCGGGATCGCGAAGGATAGCGCGTATTCCTCGTAGCCCTTCTGGATGGGCACCGCTGGGTAGACGTAGAGTTCGTCGGCAATCGGGCCAAGCGTCGCGAGCATCTTGGCACCGCGGACGATTAGACCTTCGTCGGTGCGCTCAACAACGCGCAGGGTCAACTCTTCGTTAATTCCTTGGAGTTCACCAACTGACTTATCGATGGCCGCGTGAACGATGGTGTGCGTCAAGGCCAGGTCCTGCTCTTGCACTAGACGCCAGTAGTTCTGCAGACGCTCGTAGTAAACAGGGTCACCGGACTTGGCGAAGATATCCGGGCGGGAGGCATGGCCGGCAAGCACTACATTGACGTAGTCCGGGGTACGGCCAAGCATGCCGTTGGAGTAGCGGGCCAGGCGATCAAATGCGCGGTGGCGGCGTGCAATGTCTTCCGCGTTGTGTGGACGCAGGAGCGAGACGTTGTGCTCTTCGCCGGTTTCGGCATCCTGCATGAGGCAGTCAGCTGCGTACTTGTGCTGGTAGTCAAAGTAAGCAGCCATACCGTTGATCGACCCTTGGAACGCTGGGTGCTCGGTGATGTCGATCTGTTCGTTACCTAGCCAAACTTCACGGGAATCCTTCAGACCTGCCCGGTACTGCTCACCAGTGCGTGCACTCATGTGATTACTCCTAACGGATCGCCCCTCAAGCGGGACTCAAAATATATTCTGTGCCTAAGTTTATATAAAGAGTGTGACGCAAATCAATCCCTTGATCAAACTTTTCGCAAAAAACACTCAAAACCCGCGGTATTTCACCAATATGAGATTCTCAGAAAAAATATTCTTTGACACACAATCGGTAAAAACTGGACAAGACTGCGTGATGTGCGCCATTATGGGCTGAGTCACAAACCCCCATTAGGAAGGAGTTCAACCGTGCCTGCACCACGAGCGAACACCGGATCCGAAAATTCTCCAGTAGCCTCCAAAAATGATTCCCTTAATACAAAGGACCTGCGCCGAATCCTCGGCTCCAGCTTCTTAGGCAGCGTCATTGAGTACTACGACTTCATCCTCTATGCCACCGCCGCTTCGATTATTTTTGACAAGGTCTTCTTCGGGAACCTCACCCCCGGTCTAGCGCTATTCGCTTCCTTTGGAACACTCGCGGTGGGCTACGTCGCCCGGCCGCTGGGCGGAATCATCTTCGGTCACTTCGGTGATCGCGTGGGCCGCAAGAAGATGTTGGTGCTGTCCATGATGATGATGGGTTTTGCCACCATCGCTATCGGCCTGTTGCCAACCACTGCTAGCATCGGTGTCGCTGCTCCGATCATCTTGGTCCTACTGCGCGTAGTTCAAGGCATCTCGGTAGGCGGCGAATGGGGCGGCGCAACACTTATGGCTCTGGAGCATGCGCCTGCAAATAAGCGTGGCTTCGCGGCATCCTTCGCCAACGCTGGCGCGCCAGCCGGTGGCCTACTAGCAACCTTCCTCATTTCATTTGTATCCTTCAGTACCGGGGACAACTTCCTCACCTGGGGTTGGCGCATTCCGTTTCTCTTCTCAGCGGTTCTCATCGTCATCGGAATGGTGATTCGACTCAAAGTCGCAGAGTCCCCGGTCTTCCAGCAGATGGATGCCAAGGCGGCCTCAGCACAAAAGGAACGCAAGACCCCGATTTCGCTGGTGCTCAAGCACCACTCCAAAACCGTGGTTATTACCTTGGTCGCCTCACTTGGCTTTTACACCTGCCAGGGGATCCTGACCTCATGGGGCGTCTCCCAAGCTGTGGGCCTAGGAGTCGATCGATCCTTCGTTTTGAACTCCAAGGGTTACGCCGCGATCATCACGATTGTGGTCTGCCTACTAGCCGCAAAGCTTTCTGACCGTTACGGTCGCAAAACAATCCTCACCGTCGGCGCGGTAGCCGGCATCGTCTGGGCTTTCCCCGCCATCGCCTTGATGAGCAATGGAACCGGATGGGGCTTCATGGTCGCGGTACTGGTTGGCAATGGAGTGATTCAGGGAATTCTCGCCGGGCCAATTGGCGCCTACATCTCCGAGCTTTTCCCAGCCGACGTCCGGTACACCGGCGCTTCGCTGGCTTACCAGAGTTCTTCAACCCTCGGTGCGGGCTTCACTCCAATGATTGCCACCGCACTGGCGATGACCTTCGGCGTCATGTCGGTCGGCGTCTTCTGGGTCGCCATTCTTGTCATTGGATTTATCGCGATTCGTATGAGCCCCGAGGGTGCAGCCTTGGAGCACAAGCAGTCGAAACTCACCACGAACAAAAACAGCATCAACGCCTGACAACACAGGCACTAACGGTTTGCCGCGGCGCCTTGTGGTCCGCGGCAAACTTTTAGAACCAATCATCAATTTTATTGATGGTATACAGCTAAAACTTCTCTATTTACGACTTATCATTCGCTTGGCACGATAGAAGCAAGTGCCCTGGGTTACATCCGCGAAATTCGCATCACGGATTCCCATTTGGAAAGGAACAGCCACAATGACTCCCAAAAATCCGAAGCACATGGTGCTCACCACCTTCATGCTTCCCGCTGGTTACCACAAAGATTCTTGGCGCATGGACGGTTCTCGTTCCGATGAACTGGCCAACCTCGAGTTCGTCTATGACCTCACCAAGATGGCCGAGGACGCCAAGCTTGACGCGATCTTCTTCGGCGATATCGTGCACGCTAACACCGTGATGCGCGGCGACATTAAGATGAACGGCTTCTATGAGCCAATGACGGTGCTCTCCGCACTGGCTGCACGTACCAAGAACATCGGCCTGATCGGTACCGTCTCCACCTCATTCTCCGAGCCATACAACGTTGCCCGACAGATGGCAGGCCTAGACCACATGTCTGGCGGACGCGCCGGCTGGAACATCGTGACCAGCTCCGATGGCTTCCAGAACTACGGCATCAAAACCGCTCCAGATCCAGCAACCCGTTACCGCCGCGCTACCGAGTTTGTCGACGTAGTCCAGCAGCTTTGGGATTCTTGGGAAGATGACGCAGTCATCAATGACAAGCAGTCCGGCTGGTACGTGGACACAGAGAAGATCCACCCGATCAATCACTCGGGCGAGTTCTTCCAGGTTCAAGGGCCCATCAATATGCCACGCAGCCCGCAGGGCCGTCCGGTTCTAGTACAGGCCGGCTCTTCCGGTCCGGGTATGGAACTTGGCTCTTCGGTGGCCGACGGTATCTACACCGCACAGCCGCTGAAGGAACCTTCGGTTGAGTTCTACGCCAAGTTCAAGGCCATGGCAGCGGCTAAGGGCCGTAACCCACAAGACATCAAGGTCATTCCAGGCATCCTCCCGATCCTCGGTGACACGCAGGCAGAGGCCGATGAGCTAGCCGAGCACTTGGCCAACCACCTGCATTTGGACAATGGTCGTGTGCAGGTAGGCGCGGATCTGAAGATGGATCTGTCCGAGCTGGACTTCAATGACAAGATCCCGGCTTCCTGGTTCTCCGATGATCCGGCACTGGGTTCCCGTTACCAGATCTATCGCCGCAAGTCGGTAGATCAGGGCATGACCCTGCGCGAACTCATCGTAGATCTTGCCCGCTCCACCGGACACCAGTGGATGGCCGGAACCGCAAGCACCGTGGCAGACCGGATGATCGATTGGTTCGATTCCAAGGCGTGCGACGGCTTTAACCTCAACGCTCCGTTCAACCCGGGCGGCTTCAAGCTCATCTGCGACAAGCTAGTTCCAGAACTCCAAGAACGCGGTTACTTCCGCACCGAGTACGAGGGCACCACCTTGCGTGACAACTTCGGGCTTTCCCGCCCGGCCTCGATTCGCGAACGCGTCTAGTTCCCGGCGGCCTGGTCAAAGAGTTCGGCGGCCACTTCCACCCATGCTTGGGCGCGGGAGTTCAGCCGAGAACTGCGTGGCCAGGCCACCGAAACTGGTACCGCCGCGGTTTGGTTATCGGGCAAGGTCAATGGTTTGAGCACCACCTGAAGTTCGCCATAAGGCGCTTCGAGAGCAGGCTGCTGAAATAGCACCGCTACCCCCCGACCGGTGCCGACCAACGAACGCACTGTCGCATAGGACCGCGAGCGATGCCGGATCTGTGGCGATATCCCGGACCCTTGATACAGGCCAAGGATTCGCTGGGTAATTGGATCAGATTCGTAAAGCACTAGCGGATCGGTGGCAATTTGCTCTAGGGAAACTGACGCTTCGGCGGCCAACGCATGATCGGCTGGAAGCAGTACATAAGCCGGGGCCATCGCCACGGTGGCTGAACGTAGGGCTGGGGAAATATCTGCACCGTAGAGGAAGGCGACATCGATGGAACCATCAAGTAAGGCTGCTTGCATGTCTTGGTGGAATCCTTCCATGAAGTCCACCTCTACCTTGGGACATTGCAAGGCGAAGGCATTGAGCATCGGCGGAATGATGGTTGGACCTAAGGGCATAAAACAACCCACCGTCAGTGGTCCGGTCAGGCTGGCGCGGGTTCCATGGCCCATCGTTTCGATTTCATGGGCTAGTTCCAACATTTCCCTGGCCTGGCGCAACACGGTGCGACCGGTAGCCGTGAGCGTCAGCCCTTTGGCTCGGCGCTTGATCGCCAGCTCTGCTCCGACAATGCGTTCAAGTTCGGCAATTGACATGGAGATTGCCGAAGGCGCTAGGTGCAGGCGACGTGCGGCTTCGGCCATGGTCCCCGCCTCGGCGGCGACGACAAAGTGCCAGAGCTGACGCAAGGTCAGTTGTGGGTGCGTGGCAAGACTCATGTCATCAATCCTATTGATGACATCAAAGATATAAAGCAATATTTTCGATTAAGAAGATCGGGCCACCTTTAATATGGCGGCCAGAAAAGGGTGAATCATGGATCGTCGTGAAGACTTCCTGCGCGAAGCCACCGCCATCGTAGGCGAAGAAAATGTCGTACCGCTCGGAGACTCCGAAGGATACCTTGACCCCTACCCACTTAATCCGGGCCGCACCCCCTGGCCAGGTGTACGCCCAGCAAATACCGAAGAAGTTCAGGCAATCGTCGCGCTAGCTACCAAACACGAAGTCCCGCTGTGGACCTTCTCCTGTGGCAAAAATCTGGGCTATGGCGGACCTGAACCACGAGATGGCGGCATGGTTGCTTTAGACCTGAGCCGAATGAATCGGATCATCAAGGTAGATGATCGGTTGTGCTACGCCGTGGTGGAACCCGGCGTGACCTTCTTTGATCTTTTCGAATACATCAAGGAGCACAAACTCAACGTTTGGATGTCCGTTCCGGCCCTCGGCTGGGGTTCGGTACTAGGAAATATGTTGGACCGTGGTTATGGCATGACCCCGTACGGTGACCATGTGAAGTCACTTTGTGGCATGGAAGTGGTCCTGCCGGACGGTGACCTTGTGCGTACCGGTATGGGCGCCATGGACGGCACCGAGCTTGGACCAATCTTCCAAGGAGGATTCGGCCCCACCCTGGACGGTTTATTCACTCAATCGAATCTTGGCGTGGTCACCCAAGTTGGCCTGTGGTTACAGCCAGCTCCAAACACGTACGTCAACGGCGACATTGCGGTGGAGAACGAAGAAGATCTGCCACTGCTAATAGACATCCTCACCACCTTGCGTCGCGAAGAGATCATTCAGAATAATGCGTTGTGCGGCAACGTGGTCCGTGCGGCCACGATGCGCGGAAATCGGGCTCAATTCTGGGATGGCGAAGGTTCCATTCCAGACTGGCGTTTGGAAGAGATGCGCCAAGAGTTCGGCATTGGCCAGTGGAATGGAAAGTTTGCATTCTACGGCGACCGCGCGTTGTGCGAACGACGTCTAGAAATCGTTGAAGAGCGGATCTCGCAGATTCCTGGCGCCACGGTGAAGGCACGCTTCTACTCGGGAGCCGAAGGCCTTGCCCTGCAACATGATGACATTGCCCCCTTGGATAAAACTCAAATGGCCGGAGTGCCAACCCTAAAGCCACTGTCCACCGTCGGATGGGCTGCCGAAAACGGTGGTCACATCGATGCGGCACCAATCATTCCGGCCCGCGGCGAAGCCGTTTATGAGTTCTATCAAGAAGCCAAGAAACTCTACACAAAATATGGGTTTGATCTGTACATCGGTTACCACCTGTATCCCCGGCACATGGTTCACGTGACGATGATTTTCTTTGAACGTGGCAATGACGAGATGCTTACCCGTGCTCGCGCACTTTATACGGAACTACTGGATTTTGCGCGAGAACGTGGTTACGCCCCATACCGCAGCCATGTGGATTATATGGACCGCATCTCTGACGGTTTTGACTTCAATGATCACGCAGCACGTCGCCTGCAAGAGAAGATCAAGGATGCGCTAGATCCTGCCGGCATTCTCGCCCCCGGCAAGCAAGGCATCTGGCCTGAGCGATTCCGTGAGCAGCGCTCGAGTGCACCACAGGAACAGCTGCGCTAGCACTTGGGAGTCCAGCAGGGGCGACATATTCGCTTCCCCTGCTGGACTCCTATTTAAGCTGGCGAGCCGGTCAGTTCAGCAGCGGGCCATTCGGTCCATGACGACCGAGACGCTGAGCCTCGCCTCAAAAGGGTGCGCCTTTTAACCCACTGCTCTTTCGATACGCCAACATTTATTTACGAGCCTTGTGCCAGTAGTTTGATGCCGTAAAACGCCAAGGGCGTGACGTGCCATTGGCACGTCACGCCCTTGGCGTACTTCGCTTTAGCTAGCTAAAACCGCATGGTCTACACAGGCCAATCCAGCCTCGCCACCATTACGCACAGCATTTAAGGTAATTTCGTAGTGCTTTCGCAACAGCGCGCCGGTCAGTCGCGCGTCACGGTCCAGCGCAGCGGCCAAGATATCCGCGTGTTCCTGCTCAATATCGCGCTTGACGTCTCGCGTTGCCGGCCCTGCCCAGCGCCCGTAGAGCTGAATTAGGTCCGAGAGCGTCTGGGTCAATTCCGACAGCATAGGCACACCACAGGCCTCAACTAATTTGTTGTGGAATTCCTGGTGAGCATGATTCCACGCAGGGGTGTGGTTATCCGGATCTGCTGCGGAACGACGAGGCGTGCGGTTCAGGGTATGGTGCGCAGCAATTAGCTCGCTCTCCCATTCCAGGGGCGCGCGTTCAAAACCTAGCGTCACCGCGAGCTGCTCATTGGCACAACGCATTTCAACGATGTCACCTAATTCGGCAAGGGAAAGCTCTGGGACGAAGAAGCCACGATTGGGGCGCAACGTCACGAGCCTGTCGCCGACCAATCGAGTCAACGCCTCACGAATCACGGTACTTGAGGTGTCGTAATGTTCAGACAGTTGCGTCAGTTGCAGTCGTGCGCCAGGTTCCCAGCGCCCGTCCAAAATATCGGTGCGCAAGGTGTCTCTAATGTGCTTTGACATCGTTTCCGAGTCGGTCCGCTTAGCCATGACACAAATCATACCAAACGACTCACAGAATACATTTTTAGTTGACTTATGCATAACTAAGGAGTGACACTGGTTACAAAGAGAGTTTGTGGGAATCTGAAAAATTCCCACAAAACCGATGACTCCAGGAGTGAAAATGAGTGAATCGTTGATCGAAACCCGCGCCGCAGACAAACTTGATGACCTATATGCCCGCGATAGCTACACCGCGATTACCGATGATGACGCGAAGTTGCGTCAGGTTGTAGATTCCACGGATCTCCCGCCATTGATGATCGCTTTGGCTGCAGCTACCGGTGACTATTCGATGCTGCGAGATGAGCTACGTCCACCGCAGCCTCCCGTTGATACTGTCGGTCAGCCACACGGCGGAATGGATGAGGCACAGCGTACTGCCGCACGCGACCTAGCCTTTGACGCGTTACGGCGCGTTCGGGACGAAAAGATCACCAGCGCAAAGACGCTCTCCGATGAGCAGGCCACGCAGATTCTGGATTGGCTCACTAACGGAGCTACCCGTGAGTACCACCCGATGCTCATGCACGATATGTCTCTCGTTCCACAGCACAGCGGCGCACCCGGCTTTACCAAGGACGAAGTAGACGCGCAGCGTAACTTCACAGTTGCAGTGATCGGCTCAGGAGTGGCAGGAATGGCCGCCGCTTACCGCCTCAAGCAGGCCGGTTTGGATTACACGGTCTTCGAAAAGGGCAATGAGGTTGGCGGTACCTGGTGGAAAAACACCTACCCCGGCGTACGTCTTGATACTCCTAACTACGCATACTCCTTCTCCTTTGCACAGCGTGATGACTGGCCACAACAGTTCTCTGAAGGTGCAGAAATCCACAAGTACACCCGCGATGTTGCCCAGCGCGGCGGGATCACCGAAAACATTCAGATGGGCACCGAAGTCCTCTCCGCCGAATGGGATGAAGCTACCGGCGAGTGGGTTTTGTCGATGATCGTAGACGGCGGCCAGGTTGAAGAACGCCGCTTTAATGCAATTCTTTCGGCCGTCGGCCAGCTCGATCGCCCCAAGTTCCCGGAGACTCCCGGCCGTGAGAAGTTCGCCGGCGTCCAGGTGCACTCGGCCGAATGGGATCCAGCTATCGACCTAACCGGCAAAAAGGTCGCGGTCATCGGTTCCGGTGCGAGCGCCTACCAAATCGTTCCAGCCATTGTGGATCAGGTGTCCGAGCTGAAAGTATTCCAGCGTTCCTCGCCATGGATGCTACCAACCCCGTTCTACTACGAGGACATGCCTGAGTCCGTCACCTACCTCGTGGAACATCTTCCACAATTTGGTCAGTGGCTTCGTCTCTGGCAGCACTGGCTCGGCGTCGAGGGTCGCCAGCACTCTACCGCCGCAGACCCAAACTGGACCAAAGAAGGTTCCGTTTCAGAAATCAACGAACGAGTTCGTCAAGAACTAACCGAGATGCTCAAGGTGCAGTACGCAGACCGTCCGGACTTGCTACCAAAAGTCACCCCCGACTACATTGTTGGCGGAAAGCGCATGCTGCGCGACAACGGCGTCTGGTCTGCAAGCCTGAAGAAGCCTCAGACTACGCTGGTTACCGAAGGCATGGTCGAGATGACCGAAGCCGGCATCATTGATGGCGACGGAACGTTGCACGAGCTCGACGTCATCATTTACGCCACCGGCTTCCAAGCTTCCGAATTCCTAGAACCACTGCGCGTCACCGGCACTAACGGTGTTGACCTGCACGAATATTGGGCGGGCAACGCTACCGCTTATGCCGGTGTTACCGTTCCAGGCTTCCCCAACCTATTTATTGTTTCCGGACCAAATACCGGCCATGTAGTCAACGGTTCATTGTTCTCCATGATTGAGTACGGCTTGACCTACATTTTGGATGCCATCCACATCCTCTTGGAAAAGGATCTGAAGGCCTTGGATCTGAAGCAAGAGGTGTTGGACAAGTTCGTCACCGATTTAGATGCGGCTAACCGGCTTAAAGCTTGGGGCCACCCAGATGTTAAAACCTGGTACAAGAACAAGTTTGGCCGCGTCTCCCAGATCTGGCCGTACCCAATCGTTGAATACTGGAACGTCACCCGGTCGGTGGATACTTCCCAGTACAACGAGGTTCACTAAACATGGCCATCTATTCCTATGCCACCGCCACTGGTGCGCGCTTTGCGCCACTGCAGGCGGTGGAGGGCTTAGTTCAATCCAGTCCAGCGGTGTTCCCGCAGAGCCCCGGCTCCTTGGATTGGTTGCTCGGCCCTGCTTTGCAGGAACTTGAACAGTCCGAGGATGCATTCCAGCTGGCGGTATTCGCACCAGCCGATGCTCGCGACCTTCCGGTGATGGTTTTCCTTCCCGGTGGGGGCTTTATCTCTGGCGCCGGTACCGTACGTTGGTATGACGCGCAGAACTTCGCCGAGGCCCAACGGGCTGTGGTGGTTGTGGTGAATTACCGAGTCGGACTGCTCGCCCACCGAGGCAGTGTTGGCGGGGGAAATACCGTACCCGAGGAGCTGCTTTTGGCTCTTCACTGGGTACAACGCAACATTGGCGCGCTAGGCGGAAACCCTGAGAACGTCACGCTTGCGGGTCAGTCTGCCGGCGCGTTCTGGGCATTTGCCCTGGCCCAGCTCGACGAAGCTCGTGGCCTCTTCCAGCGCGTTTACCTCGGCTCACTATCCTTCCAGCCGCCAATGTCAGAACAGGAAGCAGCGCAGCGTCAGGAACTCGTTACCGAGCATCTAGGTGAACGAGGCTTGGAAACCGCCACGACGGCTCAACTACTGTCTACTGCCAGCGTCATCGGCAAGCACTGGGCGGGGCGCGGACTTGGGCTCTACCCGAGCGCCGATCAAGCAGTTCCTGCCGACTTGTTCGACGTTGCAGCCGCGGCTTCGCGTTTGCACGTAGATCAGGTGTTCTTGAGTCATACCGCCGATGAAGCCACCGCATTTATCGGCCAGGCCCCGGATCAAGCGTTCCCGGAACCAGCCGTGCAAGGGTTCATTGGTGCGCATTTCGCCGATCCGGATATCGTCACGGAGGTCTTCGCCGAAGATCAGTCGCTGGTGACCGCGAAAGACCGGATGATTCGCGCGATGACCTTACACCAGATCGAGTTGTACGCGACCGAATTGGCCGATGCACTGGTAGCAGCAGGCAAACAGAGTCATGTGGTTCGATTCTCAGTAGGTTCCGAGTTGCCCAAGGCACGCTCCGCACACTGCTTTGAGCTTCCCTTTGTTTTTGCTAATGCACAGCGGTGGGCAGATGCACCGATGCTGCAGGGGCTGGATCCCGAGACCTATAACGTGGCCTCAACACAGTTCAGTTCGCTACTTGGTTCATTCTTGACGGATGGCATACCTACCGACGCGCAAGGCAACGCATTGCCAGCGCATCAGGTTGGTACCGTCGAGGCTCGCCAGATTACCGGCTCCGGGGTTCAAGATCATCGACTCGAACGCCGCCTGACCACTAAGCGTTTGGTGCCTATAGCGTGAAGTTCACAATCGATGCACAGCAGTAACGCCTCATTGCGTTGCTACTGTGCATCGATTGCAAGACCTCATCAAATATTTTGATCTGGGCTAATAGCTGGACGTTCTAGCCCCGATGGTTAAAGTAGCCGATGGTCAGCGCAACATAACTTCGCGTATGTGCGCGTTGATTTTGATGCCCGTTCCGGACTTGATCGGGACGGGCATCAACTCATTTAAGAAACTTTCCAACATCTCTAGATAATCTGCTTAAACACGGATAATCTAATTATTGAGACAGATTGCATTCGCGCTAACCGAGAGGATCACCATGGCTTGGGGACTAATTAGGGAAATGGGCCACGTGTCCATCCAAACCAACGACATCGAAGGCTCAATCTTCGATGCCACCGAGCTCTTGGGCTTGCGCGTCACTGAACGCACCGACAATGAGGTCTACCTGGCGGCAAACTCTGTGCACCACGAACTGACCTACGTGCAGTCCGAGGTCAACGGCATCCACTCGCTGGGCCTGATCGCGCAGAACGGCGACGCACTGCGTGAAATTCGCCGCCGTGTTGCCAATGAAAACTTCAAGATCGTTTCCGAGACCCCGGTCTCCGCCGGCGTGCAGGATGGCTTTTCCTTCATCGGCCCCGAAGGCTGGGTTTTTGAGATCTACACCGGCATGCAGCATAACGACCGCGGCCTGCTCTCCTTCGGCCCGGACCGCTACGGCCACATCAACTTCCACCCGCGCGATGTGCGCGGCATGATGGAATTTTTGCGTCGCATCTTCGACTTCCGCCTCTCCGATGTCATCGGCGATGACTACGCCTACTTCATGCGCTGCAACCCGGATCACCACGGCATCGCGCTGATCAAGGGCCAGGGCACCTTCCACCACCACGCCTGGCAGGTCCAGTCCATTGGCGATCTGGCCAAGCTCGGCGACCGACTGGGAGCTGCCGGACGCGAACTGATCTGGGGTCCGGTCCGCCACGGCGCGGGACACAATATCGCCGCGTACTACGTAGAAACTTCAGGCGCAGTCGTCGAGTTGTACACCGACCTTGAGCAGATCTATGACGATGAACGCGACCCGATCATCTGGGGCGAGGACGAAAACTGGTGGAATATGTGGTCCAACCGGCGCACCGAGGACTTCCGCACCTTCGGCATCCCCACGGTCACCGAACTTAAAACCTTCATCTAACAACTGAGCAATTCTCAAACTTTCGAAAGGCAACAATCACATGAAGTACGTATCTTTCCTCGCAGCTAACGGCACCGAGACCTGGGGCGTTGCCATCGACGGCACCGTGCATGACCTAGGACCAACCGGCAAAAACCTCGCAGCCAACGTACGCGAACTCATTGAAAAAGGCGCCTTCGGCACCGAACTAGATCTGTCCGGTGCGCCAACTATCGACGAAGCTGAAATCACCCACCTGCCGTCACTGACCAACCCCGGCAAGATCATCTGCATCGGCGTGAACTACCTAGCTCACCAGGAAGAGTCCGGAAAGACCGGACAGACCGCACCAACGGTCTTCACCCGTTTCGCCGATACTCAGATGGGCCACCTGGCTCCTGCAGTGAAGCCAGCTTCCACCACCAAGTTTGATTACGAAGGCGAGATGGCCTTAGTCATTGGCAAGGAAGCATGGCGCGTCTCCGAGGAAGATTCCTGGGACCACATCGCCGGCTACGCCTGCTACAACGACTTCTCTGTCCGCGACTGGCAGAAAGCTGCCAGCCAGTGGATCCCCGGCAAGAACTTCCCTGCCACCGGCGGTTTCGGCCCCTACCTGGTCCCGTCCAAGGATCTTGGTGACGTTAACAAGCTGACCCTGGAAACCCGCGTGAACGGTGAGGTCCGCCAGAACGCTCCGGTCTCCAACCTCGTCTTCAACATCCCACAGCTAATCAACTATGTCACCGGCTTCACCAAGCTGAACCCGGGCGACGTAGTTGTCACCGGAACGCCAGGCGGCGTAGGCCTGTTCTGGGGCGAAGGTGGACTGCTCAACGACGGCGATGTTGTTGAAGTGGAGATCACCGGACTGGGCGTGCTGCGTAATACCGTCAAGGACGAAGTCTAAATATCCACGCAGTACCATTCAAAGCAAAGTAAGGAGCGGGCTGTGGCCGAACGTGCAGAGGTCGATGTACTGATTATTGGGGCAGGCCCTACGGGGCTAACCACCGCCAACCTGTTGGCGGATGCCGGCTTGTCGGTAGCCCTGATCGAGGCCAACCCGGGCAGCGGTGACGAGCCGCGCGCCATTAGCGCCACCGACGAGACCCTGCGCGTGATGCAGCATCTAGGCATCATGGATCGGCTCGCTCCCGAAATGCTGATGGATACCGGGGCACGCTACTTTGGCCTTGGCGGCAAGGTAATTGCCGACGTCCGCCCCGGAAACCCGCGTCTTGGTCAACCCGGAAAATCGCAGTTTGATCAGCCGGTCCTCGAAGGGCTGCTTTACGAGGCAGCGACTCAGCGCGAGCAGATCAGCCTGCATTTCAACACCTCCGCCACCTCGATTACCCAGGACGAACACGGGGTTCGAGTCGCGGCCACCCGCCTCGGCGAGCGCAGCCTGGGCTACAACGGTGCCTTGGCTGGAGATTCTGGTTTACAAAGCGCACCGCCGGAAAACTCGCCGGTCACCGAGCTGGAATTTAACGCCAGCTGGGTTATTGCCTGCGACGGGGGCCGTTCCTTCACCAGGCGTGAACTAGGCATCGGTTTGCAAGGATCCACACAGGTCGAACGCTGGATCGTGGTGGACTTGCTCGACGTTCCGGGAAACCCGGAACCTTTTGCCTCCTTCCATTGCAATGGAACCCGACCGGCAGTAGTTGTGCCCGGAGTTAATGGTCGGCGCCGCTACGAATTCATGCTTTTTGACCATGAAGATGGTCAAGCGATGATCAGCACCGAATCGATCACCAAACTAGTCACCCCCTACCAAGATATTTCCACCGTCACGGTACGCCGAGCCACGGTTTATACCGCCCATCAGCGTATTGCCGACAGCTACCGCAGTGGACGTGTGCTCCTTGCCGGTGATGCCGCGCATCTCATGCCACCGTTTGCTGGGCAGGGTTTGAACGCCGGAATCCGTGACGCCGTTGGCGCCTCATGGCGTGTAGCTGCCGTGGTGAAGGGCGAAGCCAACGAGTCAATCATTGACGATTACGCTACCGAACGCCGGCCTCATGCGGCCGACATGGTTAAACTTTCCAAACGCATCGGTTGGGTCGTGATGAACACTAATCCTGTGGTGACCCGCATTCGCGATGCGGTAGTCACCGGAACCCGGGTGCTTCCAGCACTGAACCGCTGGCTGACGCAGATGCGCTTCCTCAAACAGCCGCATTACACCACTGGCACCGTCACCTCAGCCCTACCCGGAGTTCCACACTTGGCCGCCGAGTTCATTGGGCGCAGCCTGCCACAACCAGACATCAGCGTGGACGGTGAAAAAACCAAGTTAGATGAGCTGTTAGGCGCCGGATGGAATTTGATGGAAGTCTCGGCGGGGCACCGCCTGGTCTTCACCGACCAGCTCGGAAACACGCGCACGGCGCTAGATACCGGGCGAGTTTTCGACACAGCTACCGGAACGGTGCTGTTGATCCGCCCAGACTTCTATGTAGCAGGCATTGCACCAGCGCGCGAGCGCCAGGCACTACTGCAATCCTTAATCTCCAAGGTTCCTGCCCTTAGAGACTTCGATACTGCCCTGCGACACTAATCATGGCTAAGGCATCGACGCACTCTGTAGCTGGTATTCGCAACGCAATTTTGGAAGGTCGCTGGTCCCCAGGTGACCGGCTTCAGCCTTCGGCTATTGCCCTGCACTTCGAGACCAGCACCACCGTAATTCGCGAGTCGCTGACGAAGCTCGCCGGCGAAGGCTTAGTGACGAGCAAGCCCAATCGAGGATTTTTCGTACCTGAACTCAATCTTCGAGAATTAGCGGACATTACCGAGCTGCGCTGCGTCACGGAAGAACTCGCCGCCAAGCTAGCGGTAGCTCGCGGTGATCTTGGCTGGGAATCAACACTCATCGCGGCTCATCACAAGTTAGCTCGAATCCCAAGACATCTCAGCCAGTCACCGGTAGTAATAAACCCCGAGTGGGGTTCGGCCCACCGCGACTTCCATCGCGCGCTGCTCTCCCCGTGTGATTGCGCACCGATGTTGGCACTGTCAGCTAACTTAGCTAATTCAACTCTGTTGTACCGGCGCTGGGCTGCGACTTCTGACGCAGCTAGTGCCCGCAACGTGGAGCACGAACATGAGCAACTGCTTGAAGCCGCTCTGAGCCATGACGCCTCCAAGCTCGCCCGCTTACTCCGTGAACATTACGAAGGTTCGGTTCAGGTCATCTTAGAAGCGGGGCTTCTCGGCACCGCGTCGCTGAGCGTCTAATCAATCGCCATCTCAGCGCAGGTAGGTACGTGCCACGTTATATGCGGTCTGCCGAATAAGCTGCAACGCGTTCGCGGAGAGCTCTGCTAGATCAGCTGGGCCTTGGGCAATCGAATAGGCGGCGAGGATTCCAGAGTCGGCGAGCGCCGCTTCGTCTAAGGCAACCGAACCGGCAATGACAATGACGTCTGCTTGCGGATTGGCCGCTTGCAATACCCCGCTCACTACCTTGCCCTGTAAGGATTGAGAGTCTAGGCGTCCTTCGCCGGTGAAGACGAGTTGGGCGGCGGAAAGTATCTCATGCGCGTTGATTGCCTGAGCCACCAGCTCCCATCCGGGCACTAGTTCAACCTCGCAATAGGATCCAATGCAAAGAGCCAGGCCTCCGGCAGCTCCCATTCCTGCACGGTCACGCATTTCTCGCCCGCTCGCAGCTTCTAGAACATCTGCCAATTTCTGAAGACCCGCATCCAGCTTCGCGACGTCCTGTGATGAGGCGCCTTTCTGTGGACCGAATACCGCGGCGGCACCGTTAGCACCCAGTAGTGGGTTGGTCACATCACAGGCAATCTGCCAGGTGACCTGTTGTGCCCGCGGATCCAAAGTGGAAACGTCAACGCTAGCCAACTCATTGAGCGGGCCACCGCCTGGAGCAAGTTCTTGTTCCTGCACGTCAAGTAGCTTCGCTCCGAGGGCGGATAACAGCCCCGCTCCCCCGTCGGTAGTTGCTGAACCGCCCAAACAAAGAATGATTTTTTGGACACCAAGGTCTAAGACCTGTGTGACAAGCGCGCCGAGCCCAAAGGTTGTCGCATTCAAGGGCTGACGGAGCACGTCACTGACTTGAGGCAATCCGGCGGCTTCAGCAGCTTCGATTACGGCCGTTGTCCCATCCGTAGATAAACCAAAACGGGAACTCACGGCTCGGCCCAGCGCGTCGGTAGTTTGCACACTTTGCGGCTCGGTCCCCCATGCGTCGGTCAGTGCGTCAAGGGTTCCCTCACCACCGTCGGCAAAAGGGACCGCCGTAATTGCCACTTCTCGGCTAGCCGAGTTTGCAGCCGCCTGCACACCGTCGGCAATCGCGGCAGCTACCTCGCTAGCTCGGGCGCTGCCCTTGAACGAGTCTGGAACTATCGCCACATTCAGCGGGTGGGCCGCGTTGCTCTGTGTCATGAAATCAACCTTAGATTCAGATGGAGCTTTGAACCATAGTCATTAACACATAATTCACTCATGTTCTCGCCCGAACCCTGTGCATCGGACACTGCGACTGAGTAGAAGTGGCCTCAGTACCCCTACGGCCTCTTATCGCGCAACAACAGACACATGATCAAAGATTCGCCCGAGAGATCTCTCACGAGCGGCAGGAGCGAACCTTCATTATTTGTCAGAGAAGTTCTCGGCCGACTTCATCAGATCCAGCATCCGATGCCGGATATTTGGCGCACCTCCGGCAAATCCGGGAGAAGCAGAGCCGATGAGTCCCCCTTAGTTATTAGTGCCAGGACATAACGAACCTGCACCACTACACCGCTTTAGTCACCGAATGAATGTGTAAGATGAATACAGTATGTATCTTACACATTCTCTCTGAAAGGTCCTCGTGTCCAGACCAACCTCGGCCGGAATTCCCGGCTCAGGGCTTGCCGTAGGCGTTCTCGCCTCGGCAGGCATCGCTTCATCGCTCACCCAAACCATGGTGACCCCACTGATCCCCCAGCTCCCAAGTATCTTTAATACTTCGGCGGACAATGCCGCTTGGATCATTACCGCGACCCTCCTGGCGGCCGCCGTAGCGGTACCCATCTCCGGGCGACTCGGCGACCTTTTTGGCAAGCAGAAAATGATCCTTATTTTGGCGATCCCACTGTTTGTCGGCGGCATCCTTTGTGCGCTCGCACCAAATGTTGAACTGATGATTGCCGGACGTGCGCTGCAAGGCTTCGGTTCGGGAATGGTACCGCTAGGCATCGCAATGTTGCGCGACCTGGTACCAAAAGAGCGCCTCTCCGCGGCCATTGCCACGGTCAGTGCCACGTTAGGCGTCGGCGGAGCGGTCGGCATGCCTCTTTCCGCGGCAGTGATCGAATTCGCCGACTGGCGCGCAGTATTTTATGGAAGCGCCGTGCTCACCCTGCTGGTGGCATTGGCCATCTGGAAGCTGATCCCCGCGCTGCCCGCAGGAGCTGCCGGACAGAAATTTGATTGGCTTGGCGCTATTGGTCTGACTATTGGCTTGGTGTCCTTGATTCTCGCGGTTTCCAAGGGCTCCGCGTGGGGTTGGGCTTCTGCGATGACCCTGGGGCTACTGGCCGTTGCCGCCATTTCGCTGACCCTGTGGGGAATTTGGGAAACCCGAACCAAGGATCCACTGGTAGACCTACGCACCGCGGTCATTCCACGGGTTCTACTGACAAATATCGCGTCGATCTTCGTGGGCTTTGGCATGTACGCGAGCATGTTGGTCATGCCGCAGATCCTTCAGCTGCCCACACAAACCGGCTACGGCTTGGGACAGTCGATCCTTGCAGCTGGCCTCTGGATGGCTCCGGCAGGTCTGATGATGCTTGTACTCTCTCCCGTCGGCGGAAAGCTCACCGATGCGCGCGGACCGAAGTTCACTCTTACCCTCGGGGTCTCGATTCTCGCAATTGGCTATGGCGTGGGATTGCTAGGCATGGGTAGCACCTGGGGTCTACTGGCCACCAGCCTTGTCGTCAACAGTGGTGTCGCGCTTGCCTACGGCGCCATGCCGGCAATCATTATGGGCGCTGTTCCACGTAGCGAGACCGCTGCGGCCAACGGATTCAACACCCTGATGCGTTCGCTCGGCACCACCACCGGTGCGGCAGTTGTTGGCCTCGTTCTGGCCCAGATGACCACCGACTTCAGCGGTGTTATGGTCCCTTCGGAGACCGGCTTCCGCGTGGCACTGATTTTGGGCGCTGGCATCTCGGTTATCGCGGCAGTTCTTGCTGCACTGATTCCTTCGGCGCGGGAGAAGCCCGTCTTGGAACCAGTAGACAATCATCAAGAGGTTCCAGCTAGCTAACCGCTTGCGGTTAAGTCTGCGCTATTACGAAGCTTGCGCTCAGCACTGGCATAGGAAGTATCGATAATGTAGTAACTACCTCCTTGAAGGTGCGAGTGATGATCGTAAGAACTCCCGTTGGATATTGCCCAACGGGAGTTCTTCTTTAAGCTCGTTTTGATTCGCTATATTCTTCGATCGACAGATTAAAGCGGTGCAGAAGATTCGCGAACGAATCGATATCCGACGCAGACCAATCTTCCATGATGTGTTCCAGCGCGTCCGTGGAGACTTTTCGGGCTTCGTTCATTCGCTGCTCGCCGTCAGAGGTCAACGTGATCTTCCGAGCCAGGTGTCCCTCCGGGTCAACAATCCGCTCTAGATAACCATCCTTAATTGCGCTGGTCACTTGGCGTTGCAGGGTGGAGGCATCTAAGCGTAATGCGTGGCTAAGCTCCGCGATGCTCATCGGGCCTTGTCCGTCGATACGGCTCATCAACAGATAGACGCTTCGATCCAGTCCGCCAGCCTGCCGTTGGTTGGCAATGGTGTAGCGACTGAGCATCAGCTGCTCATATTCGATATCGGCAATACGGCGCTTCATTTCTCCCCTTAGACTGCTGACGCTCCATCCATCCTACCCTCAGCATGCATGATACATATTCGCTATATATAGCCCAGCCTGCAGGCCACTTTGCCAAGCCCCTAATGTATTGTTTCGCTAGTTTTCTGAGGCGCTATTGACGGGAAACCAAGCTCAGGCATAGCTTCGAACTTTAGTGTATTAAGTACCTCTTGAAGGTGCGAGTGATGATCTAAAAGGTGGTGCCGTCCTATGACGGCACCACCTTTTTCCTTCCACCAAGAACGACTTTCATTTTCCGAGTTGCTTCCTCAACGTGTCTGACGTGGTACGTTATTTCTGACCACACGGGTGCCCCGGCAGGGGCTGAGACCGGACTATTGCCGTCCGCGACCGTTGAACCTGTCCGGGTAATGCCGGCGAAGGAAGTGAGTTTCCCACAGTGGAACAATTTGAACAGCACCCTGCCCACACCCTTGCCTACCGCGAGTCCGCCGGAATCTCGGTCCCCGTCACGCAGATCAAGTTGGCAGATTCTCCTAATGGCCAACCAAACGAACCGCTGACGGTGTATCGCACCAGCGGCCCAGGAAGTGAAGCTAACTTAGGGCTTAAACCATTCCGAGAATCGTGGATTCTGGCGCGCGGGGATGTCGAAGATTATGCGGGACGTGAGCGCAATCTGCACGATGATGGAAAGTCTGCGGTCCGACGCGGCACGGCGAGCTCCGAGTGGGCCGGCAGATCCGCGCCACCTCTGCGTTCGCACCCCGGTTCCAGGGTCACCCAAATGCATTACGCGCGCCGGGGGCTTATCACCGACGAGATGCGCTACGTAGCTTTGCGCGAGGACTGCGATGTCGAATTAGTGCGCAGCGAGCTAGCCGCTGGCCGCGCCATCATTCCCTCAAATATCAACCACCCAGAATCCGAACCGATGATCATCGGCAAGGCGTTTTTGGTCAAAATCAACGCGAACATTGGCAACTCGGCGGTCACCAGTTCAATTTCCGAGGAAGTCTCTAAACTCCAGTGGGCCACCAAGTGGGGTGCTGACACGGTGATGGATCTTTCCACTGGGGATGACATTCACACCACCCGCGAATGGATCATCCGCAATTCCCCGGTGCCCATCGGCACCGTGCCAATCTACCAAGCATTAGAAAAGGTCAACGGCGAAGCCAACGAACTAACCTGGGAGATCTTCCGAGACACCGTCATTGAGCAATGTGAGCAGGGCGTGGACTATATGACCATTCATGCCGGGGTCTTACTGCGCTATATCCCGCTGACCGCCAACCGTGTCACCGGAATGGTTTCGCGCGGTGGGTCAATTATGGCCGGCTGGTGTCTGGCACACCATCAAGAGAATTTCCTTTACACCAACTTTGATGAGCTGTGTGAGATCTTTGCTCGTTACGATGTGGCCTTCTCCCTAGGTGATGGGCTGCGCCCGGGATCTATCGCGGACGCCAATGATGCGGCGCAATTTGCCGAGTTAGACACCTTAGCCGAGCTGACCAAGCGGGCTTGGAAATACGATGTTCAGGTCATGGTTGAGGGGCCCGGGCATATCCCCTTTCATTTGGTGCGCGAAAATGTGGAACGCCAACAGGAGCTGTGTGACGGTGCACCGTTTTATACGCTGGGTCCTCTGGTCACGGATATTGCACCGGGTTACGACCACATCACCAGCGCCATCGGCGCCACCGAAATCGCTCGTTACGGCACGGCAATGCTCTGCTATGTGACTCCCAAGGAGCACCTGGGGCTACCCAACCGCGATGATGTGAAGACCGGAGTAATTACCTACAAGATCGCTGCTCATGCAGCGGATCTAGCCAAGGGTCACCCCGGCGCAATCGACAGAGACAACGCCCTGAGCAAAGCACGCTTCGAGTTCCGTTGGAATGATCAGTTTGCGCTGTCCCTAGATCCGGTCACCGCGCAGGAGTTCCACGACGAAACGTTGCCCGCAGAACCGGCAAAGACCGCTCACTTCTGTTCGATGTGTGGCCCGAAATTCTGTTCTATGCGGATCTCCCAAGACATCCGTGATGAGTACGGGTCGGCCGAGGCTCAAGCTGCCTTGGCCGGAATGGCGCAGAAGAGCAAGCAGTTCCTCGAAAGTGGTGGCAAGGTTTACGTCGGGGACAAGATCCCCGTCGGGCCCGACTCAAACTAGCACCGGCGAACGCGAAGCCGAACCAAAGTTCCTGCACAGCAAGCACGCTTAGAGTAGTAATTACCTCATTGAAGGTGCGAGTGATGATCGTGAAACTCCCCGCCGGTTTACCGGCGGGGAGTTTTCGTTAAACCAAAGACTCCCAGGCAGTTTCATAAGGCCAGCGAAAAACCGTAACCCTCATCAAATGCCGGGTTCACCCAAAGTTACTGCACAGCATTCACGCTTAGAGTAGTAATTACCTCATTGAAGGTGCGAGTGATGATCGTGAAATTCCCCGTCGGTTTACCGACGGGGAATTTTCGTTAACGGCACACGGGCTCCAGTTGAACTTTCGCGCCGAGATATCCAGCACCGTACTTAGCTTCCGGGCACCGGGTGCGATATTTTTAGATAGTCCCCGCACGCAGTTTTCTGGGGTCCTCAAATGAATGGAGCACCCGTGTCTACCGCGGTTAACAAACTGACGCCTCTAGAACGACAGTCCGTCTGGCGTACTTTGAAATCGCCACGGTTGCTTAAAACCGAGCTACTGGCCGGTCTGGTAGTTTCGCTGGCGTTGATCCCCGAGGTCATTGCCTTCTCGATTATTGCCGGAGTTGATCCACGGATCGGGATCTTTGCTTCATTCACCATGTCGATAGTGATCGCATTTTCCGGTGGCCGCCCAGCAATGATCTCCGCCGCTGCCGGCGCGGTCGCGTTGGTTGTTGCTCCGCTGGTACGTAGCCACGGGGTGGATTACCTTTTTGCTGCGGTAATTTTGGCCGGTATTTTCCAGGTGATCTTGGCGCTACTCGGTGTTGCGAAACTGATGCGCTTCATCCCCCGGCAAGTGATGATCGGGTTCGTCAACGCACTCGCGATCCTGATTTTCCTCTCACAAATGCCTGAGCTTGGGGACGTGCCGTGGGCCGTCTACCCACTGGTTCTTTTGGGTCTAGCTATCGTCTACTTCTTCCCTAAAATCACCAAGGCGGTCCCTGCTCCACTGATCGCAATCGTCGTACTGACGCTGATCACCGTGTTTGCCAAGGTCACCGTTCCTACCGTGGGCGACAAGGGAGAACTGCCTGAATCGCTACCCTTCTTCCTGATCCCCAACGTTCCTTTCACCTTCGAAACGTTGCAGGTCATCGCACCTTACGCATTAGCTGTCGCATTTGTGGGCCTGCTGGAGTCCCTGTTGACTGCCAAGCTCGTTGACGACATCACTGATACTCCCTCGAATAAGACCCGGGAATCTTGGGGACAGGGCACCGCGAATATTGTGACGGGTTTCTTTGGTGGAATCTGTGGTTGCGCGATGATCGGCCAGACCATGATCGGGGTGAAAGCCTCCGGTGGCCGAACCCGCATCTCCACCATGTTCGCCGGCGTATTCATGTTGCTTTTAGCTGTCGTGCTTGGTGACATCGTGGCGCAAATCCCGATGGCGGCACTCGTCGCAATCATGATCTTCGTGTCGATGACGACTTTCAACTGGCACAGTATCCGGCCGAGCACGTTGAAGATGATGCCTAAGAGCGAGACCGCGGTGATGGTGGTGACCGTTGTGTTCACCGTTGCCACCAACAACCTGGCCATCGGTGTTGGGCTGGGAGTACTGACCGCAATGGTCCTCTTCGCCAACCGGGTAGCGCATTTTGTGACCGTGAAGCGCGATCAGTCGACGGAAGCCCTGACCGAAACCGACGCCGACACCGACACCGACACCGACACCGACACCGCGGTTTACCACGTAAACGGCGAACTGTTCTTCGCCTCATCAAACGACCTCTACACCCAGTTCGATTACGCAGGCGATCCGGAAAAAATCATCATCGACATGTCAGCTTCCCACCTGTGGGATGCCTCAACGGTGGCAGCTTTGGACTCAGTGAAGACCAAGTACACAAACTACGGGAAAACGGTAGAGATTCGCGGACTCAACGAGGCCAGCCAGAAAATGCAGGACCGCATGGGCGGAAAACTGGAGGGCTAAATACGTTCTGAGCGCCGCCGTTTGTTTTCAAACATTGCTCGGTCGGCACGCAGAATCATGGTACTCAGGTTGTCTCCGTCGATAGCTTGAGCCAACCCGTAAGACCACAAATACTCACTGGAGTCTTGGGTCCTGCACATCAGTTTTTGTGCATCATCCAACCCGGTATTAGGAAAGAGTAGAACGAACTCGTCTCCGCCCAGTCGGCACACCAAATCCGATTTCCTTGTGGCCTGCTTCCAATTCGCCACGAGGTTCACTAACACTTGATCACCGGCTTCATGTCCCTGCGAATCGTTGATCTTCTTAAACCCATCGAGGTCAATCAGGGCAACGGTAATGGGAAGAGATGAGCGAAGTGCGCGGGCAAGAGCCGGCTCGCCTCGTAGAGATAAACCATTGCGGTTTAGCGCTCCGGTAAGCGCATCCACTTCGGTGCCTTGTTCAAACCTTCTGCGGACAAAGGTTCCAACGGTGATACTCAGGAACGTAAAAAATGTCAGTCCGGCAATGTTGAGCAGGGTCTGACTGTGTTCGGTACCAACCGCTGGACCAAAGAATACCGCGTAGATCGTTGTAAAGATCATCGTGGGGTAAACCGATAGTCGTGTGAGCCAGACGGGGAACAACCATGACAGATACAAGGCAATGAGGGGGAACTCCTGCAGCCGCAATACCACTTGTTCATGGTTCGTAGTGAAGGCAACGTTATAGACAAACGAGACAAGTTCAGTTAGCACTCCGACATAGGCCACCCAGAGCGGAAATTTATCACCTTTAAGGAGAACTAAAATGAGGACAGTCAGCGCACCAAGAAAGTGACCCACCGACGCCCACAGATAGATGCCAGATCCCCCTGGTTGCACAATATTGATGAGGTACAGAATCATCAGGAACAGCGCCACCAGCCCGGTGATGCTCACACCGATATCCGTGATCCCACCCATGCGTTGCGCGATACCCGCCGGGTCCCACCAGTGTTTATCCGTTGATCTTCTTTGATCCGTACCTAGATCCACAAGATGCCCCCATGCTGTGTGTTTCATCCGCGCGTAGCTTTAGCTCATTGCGCACTGTAATGTTTACATCCGGTTTCCCTTACCGGATGCTTTCACTCGTCTAGTCTAAATATCCCTCTGCTAGGGAGCTATACCGTGCATTTTGTTTTCCAACCTCTTATTGATGTCGCTCAGTGGACAGTCTTTGGATTTGAGGCACTGACCCGGTTCGATGATGAAGTTTCTCCTGATGTGCACTTCCGTAACGCTCACGCGGAGAATCGACTGACCGAATTAGAACTACAAGTTATCGACGGGATAATTCAGGCTAGCGTGCACCTTCCCTCGGACGTACTCCTCACGCTTAACGCGTCAGGTCCAACCATCGAAGCGCTGGGATCTACGCCCGTAGAAATGAACGCACGGCTGAGCTGGGGTTTAGAACTAAACGAACTCAGCGAACCTTGTCAGTGCAACCACGCCAGGAATATCGCGACCAGCCTCGGATGTTTGCTGCTAATCGATGACGCAGGAGTCGGATATGCAAACCGCTCCCGAATCTTGCAGCTAACACCAGATGTGGTCAAGCTAGACCGCAGCATGATCAGCTCCTATGCTGACTCAGCCGAAGTCCGCGCATTAGTTGACTCGCTACTCTCAGCTGCCAAGGAGACCGGAGCCAAGACCCTCGCCGAAGGCTTAGAGACCGCCGAAGACCTCGAACTAATCCGGCGCCTAGCCATCGATTACGCCCAAGGTTTCTACTTTGCAGCTGGGCACCGAACCGATCAGCTTCCGATGATCTTGGATGACTTACACCGACGCCTCGGGATCAATGTTCCGAGTTTCTGAACGTCGATCGCGGCCTTGCCCGGTGGAAATCCGAATGACGGGGATAATCTTGATAATTCCCAGAACCAAATAAATCACCGTATTAATGGCTACAAATGAAGCCAACACGCTAAACCATGAGCTCGCCAATACGCTCTCCGGTAGCAGTATGCCGCGTGGCACCATCAGACCGGAAAACATCATCACTTAGCCCCTTCTTCAATTGGTTCGTTATGTTCCACGTGTTTCCACGAGGCGCTGCGCCCAAAGGCAATATCTCCGACACCTTTGAGGAACGCTAGATTCAGGAAAACGTCGTAGATCAGTTCGGGGATGACAAGCACCGCCAAGATCCGGGCCTTCCAACCTCCATGCCATGCGGTGACCACGCGTTCAATCGCAAAAATTAATCCCAGTAGCATCCAGAACGGGAACCAGACCCAGGTATCCATAGATACCAACATCAAGACCATCAGCAAGAAATAGCTGAATAGTGCAATCACCCCATAGCCGATTCCGATCTGCTGAGCCCAATACCGCATCGTCTGAGGAGTGACCCCGTAGGCTCCTAGATTCTCCAAGGCGCCACGCTGCCAACGTAGACGTTGGGCCCACAGCATCTTCCACGATGGCATCAGCTCGGTGATTACCGTGCATTTTTCCGGCGAAGTTGTCAGGCCACCAAGTGTCTTGATGGCAATGGTCAGCTCGTTGTCCTCGGTAAGTGCTGCGGTGTCGTAAACATCTCCGGGCTTACCAGGCAGCGTGTGCCCACGCGATGCGGCCACTTCGCGCAGTGCTGCGGAGCGAAAAACGGATGCGGTGCCGGTGAGGACAAAGACTCGGCCATCACGGCGGGAAATTTCGCGCTGGTAACGGGTGTATTCGTTGCGCTGGAACTGGCCGATTAGCCCATGTCCTTGTTCACCATGGAATAGTCCGCCCACGGACATCAACGCGCGATCCGCAGTAAAGCGGTCCTTTGCGGTACTCAGATAATCGTTTCCAATCTGACTATCTGCATCCATGACCATAACGCAGTCGTTGTCTCCCAACTGCGGCAGAAGGTTTTCCAACGCCTGGTTCAAGGCGCCACCTTTTTTGTGGACATTGTCTACGGATTCGAACACCTCGACTCCGTGCTCTAGGGCAACAGCAACCGTGTTGTCGGTGCAGTTATCGGCTACCACTACTACCCGGTGAGGCTTAAAAGTCTGTTCTTGCAACGCCTGCAGGGTATATGGAAGAGAAGCTTGCTCGTTGTGCGCTGGAATTAATACCGTGACTGTCACCGGTCCGGCATAGATCCCGCGGGTTCGGGCCATCACAGTTCGCGGGGCTAGCGGGCGCGAAGTCTTTTCGACCGGTGTCCGGCGGAAGCGACGAGTGACCAACCTTTCGCCTAGCACCACGAAGGCGACCATGAAGATGGCAATAGCCACGGCAAAATATAGGATCTTAGTATTTGGAAGTTCGGCGCTGTAGAACGTAGACCAGATCCCTGCCAGTCGGACCTCCACCGGTTTCCAAAGGACCGGTGTTTCTGTTGCGCTCAAAGCCCACCACATAAGTAGCGCTGCAATACTGACAATGGCAATGACAGCAAGACCCACGAGTCTTTGGAAGTATTTGGGCATGGTTCCTCTCCGGAGCTTTATTGAGAGAAATTCTTATTTTCAATAATAAGAATCTCAAACAATGACATTAACTACAGCTACGAATCGACAACTTGACTAACATCCTGGGAGACGAAGTCTGCTGGATAAACGCGTAAACATTCAACAGTCTAAGCGCTTAACTCCTCCGGCTTACTCGTATTCTTCAAATAGTGATGTAACCGTAACTTCCCATAGTCCACTCGCAGATTTGCACTTGTTTTGGCCCACAACTTTCGCGAAAATCTATCGCGGTAGTCTCACGGGTCGTATCATGTCCTTTATGCCGTAGCATGTCCCGCCCACTCATTGTGAATCGCAAAATGTCAGAGCACCTGCAAGGAAACGAAGGCCCGGGCCCGTCCAACCCTGTGCCTAAAAGTGGGCAGTGCTCATTCATGCATATTCTGGTCAATACGGCGCTAGCCAATCTCACGACGAGTTATCTATGGTTCGCATTAACCTTCTGGGTGTACCTAGAGACCGAGAACGTGATGGCCACCGGCATTATCGGCGGCTCGTTCATGCTACTCATCGCCGCGTTCTCGATGCTCTTCGGCACTCTCGTAGACAATCACAAAAAGAAGTCGATTTTTCTCTTTTCAGCGATATTCACCGCGGCTCTTTTCTCACTCGCCGGACTGATTTACCTCTGGTTGCCCACCGAAGCCATACTTGATATCGGGGGCTGGCAGTTCTGGCTCTTCTGCTTGGTGATCCTCCTTGGCGCCATTGTGGAACAGATGCGTGGGATCGCGCTGTCGACCACGGTGACACTGCTGATTCCGCCAGAACGACATGCAAACGCCAACGGTCTAGTCGGCACCGTGCAAGGTATCGCATTCATTGCCACCAGCGTATTCAGCGGTTTATCCATCGGGTTATTAGGGATGGGGTGGACACTATTGCTGGCCATCTTGTTGGTCCTTATCTCGCTGATCCACCTGTTAACTATCTCCCTGCCAGAAGAAGCGCCGGAAACCGAACCAGACCATTCACGGACCGCGGACTTGAAGATGGGTTTCACTACCGTGCTTGCGATCCCGGGTCTATTCGCACTAATCATCTTTTCGATGTTTAACAACTTCATCGGTGGCGTTTACATGGCACTAATGGATCCCTACGGCCTGACCATCATGTCCGTGGAGGTTTGGGGTATTGTCTTCGGTCTAGCCTCAACCGGTTTTGTCATCGGCGGTCTGCTAATTGCCAAATTTGGATTGGGGAAAAATCCGATCCGCACCCTGCTTTTGGCAGTAGTGGCCATGGGGATATTGGGCGCGATTTTCACCATCCGCGAGTGGGCTTGGCTCTACGTGGTGGGGATCTGGCTTTATATGGTGCTAATCCCCGCCGTCGAGGCCTCGGAACAGACGGTCATCCAGAAAGTAGTACCTTTTAGAAGGCAAGGACGCGTCTTTGGTTTTGCCCAGATGTTAGAGGCCGCGGCCGCACCTCTCACCGCGTTCCTCATCGCTCCACTGGCCCAATACCTGATCATCCCGTTTATGAAGACTAAAGACGGCGATAAGAGCTTCGGCTGGCTAGTCGGCCAGGGCGAGGCTCGCGGGATCGCCTTGATCTTCTTGGTGGCAGGACTGATCATGGTGCTAGCGGCACTGCTAGCCATGACCAGCAAACAGTACCGCAGGCTTTCAGAAATATTCAGTGATCCAAAAACCGCACCCAACATTAGGCCTGCTTAGGCCACTTGGAGAAAGAGCGTAAATTGAGCACCGCAAAAACGCAGCCCACCGACGCCAATGTCGCAGATTTCATCAACTCAGCCACTCCACTCAAACGCCGCGAAGACGCGCAGGTCTTGGCGCAAATCTTCGCCCAGGTTACCGGCGAGCAGCCAGTGTTGTGGGGACCATCAATCATAGGTTACGGGCAATACATCTTTGTTTCCCCGTCGAATCCCAAGCACACCGGAATCTGGCCCAAGACCGGTTTTTCCCCTCGAAAGGCCCAACAGTCCATTTATGGGCTCAAGGATCTACCCGAAGGTGCACAGCTGCTCCCCCAGCTAGGTAAATACACCGAGGGAGCAGGTTGCGTTTATGTGAAAAAGCTTGAGGACATCGACCTGGCGGTCTTGCGACAACTTATCGCCATCGCTTACGCACGGGAAGATGAAACCAGTAAGTAGGTGCTTATTCGGTTTCTTCGATCAGGCTTTCGGCTTCGCTGACACCGGCAGAGATCACCGGAAGCAGTCGCTCGTCCACTTCGTATTCTTCGCCCTTGGCTTTAAGCAGTCCGAAGCCTTCCAAGGAGACCAGTGCCTGCCGAGCTTCTGGAAGGACCGCGTCGAAGTTCTTCGGTCCGCAGTTACGGCGAAGCGCCTCTAGATCTGCTGGGCGGCCGGTGACCGCGGTGACCAACAGGTTACGGAGCACCAAGAAGTAGGCCTCGTCGCGCTCGGTGAAGGCTTGGTTTGGTACCAGATGGCTCTGCACGCACCCAACACCCATCTCAAAGAGCAACTGTGCGCTCTCGGATTCTTCGCCTTCAATCAGGTGAGCGAAGGCCTGGTCATCACGCACGATCCGTCCTTCGGATGGGTCAACCACCGAGAGAATCGCGGCGTTCCAGACATGGGCGAAAACGTCTGGGGCCGGCGCATCCACCGGAACGGTAGCGGCATCTACGCCTACCGATGCCATGACTCGTACCCGGTCTTCGTTGGCCGCTTCGCTAAACGCGGTGATGTCCACGCCGTCACCCAATGCCTCGGAGAAGGCCTTGACCTTGGTGTAAAGATCGGTGCTTCGAAGCAACTCGCACAGTTGTGCGTCGTCTTCGGCGAAACCCTTCAGTGCGTCGTCTAGTAGTTCGCGCAGCTCGGTAAGATTTTCCTCGCCACCTTCCCAGATGCCACGTTCGTGCTGGTAAGCGAAGAATTCAAGCCACGCGCTGAAGATCGGCTCGGCTTCCAAACCTTCGGGCAAATTGACCAAAAACTCAGCGAACACTTCGCCGAAGAGCTCTGGCTCAATGTGGTGCAGGTTTGAACTGCGCGCGTGCTCGGCATATTCGGCACCGATGGAGCGTACAACACCTAGCTGAATTTCGGCGACCTGAGCAGCTTCTTCGGGAGCAAAAGCTGGCACCGTCTCGGTAACCCACTTTGCGTAGTCTTCACGCAACGAGTCGATGAGAATTTCGGCCTGGATCCGAAATACACTGCGACCGCGCTGTGCTGCCTTGGCAGGGTTACCTGCACCAGAATTCTTCTTGCCCTGCTTCTTCTTGCTAGCCATGAAATGTCCTCGAGATCTGTGCGGAATTGCTTACCTCAAGCCTACGGTGCACCAGCAATGCACGTCTGCTTCGGAGGGCAAGGAATCATGTGATTTGCTCGACCACTGGCAATGTTTGCGTAAGAAGCAAAGTGAGGTGAACATGTGGCGATTGCGTCCTAGAGTTGAAGAAAACAGGTTGTTGAAATTTAGAGCGGGGAACCCATGCATTCACATCACCACCAGACCGAGACCGATCACGTAGCCTTCTGGGAAAACCACTACGGTCAGTCCGAGCGAGTCTGGTCTGGAAACGTTAATAAGGTACTGGCCGACACCGTCGCAGATCTTCGCGTTGGCAGGAGCCTAGACTTCGGTTGCGGCGAAGGGGCCGATGTATTGTGGCTCGCCAGCAAGGGCTGGAAAGCCAGTGGCGTGGACATTTCCGCCACCGCGGTCAAACGCGCTCAGGCAGATGCAGCCAAGCATGACTTGACTGAGCAGCAGGCCCGCTTCATCACCGCAGACCTCACCACCTGGACTACCGATGAACAATTTGACCTGGTGACCTTGAGCTTCTTCCAGGCCCCCTTCGAATTTCCGCGCGCCGAGACGATGCAGAGCGCCGCATCCTTAGTAGCTCCCGGTGGACACCTACTGGCGGTATCGCACGCGGCCGCCCCATCATGGGCCACTAATGAGCAGATGGCGCAGCATTCCTTCCCAAGCCCGGAATCCGAGCTAGCTGCACTGGACTTGGATCCAGAGCAGTGGAATATCCTTCGGGCAGAAATCGCAGAACGCCCCGTCACCGACCCGGAGGGTAACCCGGCGACGCTACAGGACACCGTGGTGTTCGTGCAGCGACGCGGCTAAAATTTCCGAGCAGTTAAAAGTACAAGACCTAGCGAACATATGATTGATCATTGTTCGCTAGGTCTTGAAGCTACCCACCTAGTGTGTAGCTGCTGGTGTGCGATTCCCACACGGATCTCACACCAATTCTCTTACGTTTTGCGGTTCATACTGTGTCCACAGAACAGAATTTCTGACCACCTCGCGACTTTCGGCCAAAGTCCATTGCGTGAACTCCGCTGCTCTAAGCTGCACGAGAACATTGCCTAGCGCCGTGCATTCAACCGGCCCGGCAATGACCGGAACACCAGCCTGATCGGCAGTTCGTTGGCACAACAGGCGTCCCTGCGAACCACCACCGACCATATGAATGACGTCAAGTTCAAACCCTGCAAGTTCCGCTGCTGCCATGGCCCGCCGCGCGAAGCTGGCGGCGAGAGACTCGATCACTATACGAATCAGCTCTGCCCGTGACTGCGGGCGGTGCCCGCCAGCCTCGTGGACCGCGTCGCTTATCCGTTCTGGCATATTTCCCGGAGACAAGAATTTTACGGACTGAGGATCAATCAGAACCTTCGGCAACTCCAACTGCTCGGATTCAGCTAAAAGATCAGCCAGGTTTGCTTCGTTCTCTTCAATGTCTTGGGTCTGTTCGTTCCAATGTCGAATCGACTCACTGAGCAAGAACGTTCCAGTGATGTTTTTGAGGAACCTCACCGTTCCGTCGACACCCAGCTCGTTTGTAAAACCAGCTTTTTGCGCACGAGATTCAAGGACCGGCGCCTGAAGTTCCACACCCACTAATCCCCATGTTCCGCAGGAAACATAGGCGGAAGTGGAACTCGACAAGGGAGTCGCTGCAACAGCACTTGCCGTGTCATGCGAGGCCACTGCTAAAACTTTGACCTCGGCATCCGCGCCCAGCTCTTCGCGCAGCGACTGACGGAGGCTGCCAACGACTTCCCCCGGTTGGATTATCGGTGCGAGGATCTCATTGACTTGCAAATGGGCAGTGAGCTCTGGATTCCATAACCCGTCGTTGAGGTCCAACAATCCAGTGGTGGATACGTTGGTCCACTCGCTTCGCGCGACGCCAGTGAGTAACCAGTTGAAGTAATCAGGAACCAGCAAGAGCATGTCAGCATCGGAAAGACGCTCCTCGGCAAGCTCTGCCTGCAGCTGGTAGATCGTATTGAACGGAAGAAACTGCAAACCGTTACGGCTATAAAGTTCTTCTCGGCCGAAGATCGCTTCCAGCGCAGGCACTGCTACTTCATTGCGTGGGTCGCGATAATGCCGGACCTCTCCGAGTCGCTTGCCCTCCCGAAGCAGCGCATAGTCCACAGCCCACGAATCCACACCGATGGAGGAAATATCTGGTCGTTGTTTAAAAGCAAGTTTTAAACCATAGAGGATTTCTTTCCACAGTCGCTCTATATCCCACGCTAGTGCTTCCTGCTTCGCTCCACTCTCCAGAGCGGAGAGCGGCACCGCACCGTTGCTAAACCGGTGTACCGGACTGATCTCTATTTTGCCTTCGACCAGTTCGCCGAGCATGACTCGACCGCTGGTCGCGCCAAGATCAACGGCAACGACTGGCGCGTTACTGGTTATCTTGTTCATCGCAAGAATGCCGCTGCCACACCCGAATCGACAGGAATATGCAGACCGGTGGTACGCGTCAGTTCAGGACCGGTGAGGACATAAACAGCGTCGGCCACGTTTTCTGGCACGACTTCACGCTTGAGAATGGTTCGGTTCGCGTAGAACTGGCCAAGATCTTCTTCATCCACTCCGTAGGTGGCGGCACGGTTGGCACCCCAACCCGAAGCGAAGATGCCCGAGCCACGCACTACTCCGTCTGGGTTGATACCGTTCACCCGTATTCCATACTCTCCCAGTTCAACGGCGAGCAGGCGCACCTGATGTGCTTGATCCGCTTTAGTAGCCGAATACGCAATATTATTCGGGCCCGCGAAGACAGAGTTCTTGGAGGAAATATAGATTATATCTCCGCCCATCTGCTGATCGATCAGAGCCTTTGCCGCTGCCTTTGAAACTAAGAAAGACCCCTTGGCCATGACATCATGCTGCAGATCCCAGTCCGCTTCACTGGTGTCCAAGAGCTTTTTAGACAGCGACAACCCAGCGTTATTCACCACCAGATCGATACCGCCAAAAGCGAGTACCGCGGCGTCCATGGCAGCCTGGACCGCTTGCGCATCTGCCACGTTTGCCGCCACACCGATTGCCACATCGGTGTTTCCCAGTTCGGCCGCCGCGGCCTGCGCCTTGGCTAGGTCAAGATCTGCAACCACCACACAAGCTCCCTCGGCCGCCAAACGGGTAGCGATCGCCTTTCCGATGCCCGATGCAGCACCGGTGACCAGAGCAATCCGCCCCGCGTGACTCTTTGGCTTTGGCATGCGCTGCAGCTTCGCTTCTTCCAAAGCCCAGTATTCAATGCGGAATTTCTCTGCATCGCTAATTGGGGTGTAGGCGGACACAGCTTCCGCCCCACGCATCACGTTGATAGCGTTGAGGTAGAACTCGCCAGCGACCCGGGCGGTCTGCTTATTGGCGCCAAAGGAAAACATACCGACACCTGGCACCAAGACGATCAGTGGATCGGCTCCGCGCATTGCAGGGCTCTGCTGGTCAGCATGCGACTCGTAGTAGGACTGGTAATCGGCACGATATTTACCGTGCAATTCACGCAGGCGCTCTTGTTGCTCTTCCAATAATGCGTTCGCAGGCAAGTCCAGCACCATTGGTTTGACCTTGGTGCGCAGGAAGTGGTCAGGACAACTGGTGCCAAGGGCTGCAAGTTTAGTCAGTTTTTCCCGTGACAAGAAGTCCAAGACCCGCTGATCATCGCTGAAGTGACCGACCATTGGATTGTCCTGTGAAGCCAAACCTCGGATGGTAGGGGCAAGCGCAGCAGCTCGCGCACGGCGGTCAGCTTCAGGAAGAGCTTTAAATCCGGCAACTGTTGCTCCGAAAGGTTCAGCTACACCATGCTCTGAAATGTAACTAGCTGCAGTTTCGATAATCCACAGAGAGTTGGCTTCGCACTCCTCTGAAGTTTCGCCCCACGCAGTGATGCCATGTCCGCCTAGGATGCATCCAATCGATTGAGGGTTTGCTTCCTTAAGCTTGGAGATATCAAGACCGAGCTGGAACCCCGGACGGCGCCAAGGAACCCAAAGCACCTTTTCGCCGAAGATTTTTCTGGTCAGCTCTTCGCCATCCTTCGAGGTGGCAATAGCGATTCCGGAATCAGGGTGCAGATGGTCAACGTGCGCTGCGTCGACAAGACCATGCATTGCCGTATCAATTGATGGCGTGGCACCACCCTTGCCGTGCAGGCAGTAGTCGAATGCCGCCACCATTTCGTCTTCTCGCTCCAGACCCGGGTAAACGTTGGCCAACGCTCGCATGCGATCCATGCGTAGGGTCGAGAGCCCTTTTTCGGTGAGTGTACCGAGGTCGCCGCCTGAGCCTTTGACCCAGAGAAGTTCGAGCGCTTCGCCAGTCACCGGATCGGTTTCCAGTCCCTTCGCGGAGGTATTTCCTCCGGCAAAATTGGTGTTCTTCTTGTCCGCACCGAGTCGGTTCGAACGTTCAATGAGCTGCTGGGCAGTACTTTGAGTCATGATCTCTCTCGAATTTTTGAAATGTTTAGGCGTTGATTTTGGTGCCGTAGCGCTGAGCTTCGATTTCTTCCAAGCTCTTGCCACGGGTTTCCGGCGCCCAGATGGTACCGATCAGCAGCGCAGCAACTAGCAACCCGATGATCAGCATTCCGAGCTTTTCCAATCCGATGCTGGAGAGCAGTACCGGGAAAGCCAGGGACAGCAGGCCAACGAGTACGCGGGCGAGCATGAACAACACTCCTTGAGCGCTGGCACGGTATTTGGTTGCGAATAGTTCGGCAGTCCACAGACCGTAGAAGGCCTGTGCGCCCAAACCAGCGGAGATACCCCACGCACAAGCGAAGAACAGTAGGGAGAAAGTACCCGGAGGGGCGAAGATCAGCACAACCCACGCGACAACACCCAACGCGGCACCCGCGAAGTAAAGCCAGCGGCGTGAGACCCGGTCCGCGTATCGCATGAACCCGAAATACGTTGCTACCGCGGTAAGCGTCCACACCAGTACCTGTAAGAGATTTTGCTGGGTTGCGGATTCTAGTCCGGCCGCTTCATAAACGCGTGGCTGGAAGATGCCTGCCTGACCGGCGACCGTATTCCATAGACCGTAGACGCCAAGTAGGAAGAATAATGCTCCCCAGTTCTTACGTTCGGTAATGAGGCCCTTCATTCCGGCGAAGAAGGTCGGCTTCACTCCGTCTGCGATATCTTGTGCGCGCTGTTCCTTCCAGCGTGTGGACTCCGGCAATCCGCGTCGTACCCACCAGGTAATCGCGGCGATGACGAACAGATGCAAGAAGATCAGCCGTGAACCATTCACGCCCAAAGGTGCTACGAGGATTGCCAGCGCGAATCCAACGGCGGGGCCAATGGACCATGCCAGTTGCGCGGTACCAACGTGAGCCGCTCGGTGCTCCTGAGGTGCTTCTTCGGCAATGTAAGTCCACGAAGCTGGAACTCCGGCGCCGACTGCGATGCCCATCAAGACCACCCCAACTATCAGCAAGGTGGTATTCGCGGTGAAGGTAATTAGCAACGCACCGACCATGAACACCATAAGGTCATAGGTATATATGAATTTGCGGCCTAAACGGTCGCATAGCGGGCCACCGATAGCCGCGCCCAGTGCGGCACCAAAGGCGTTAGCCGACACCGCAGCAATGACACCAACCAGAGCGTCATCAAATCCAAAGGCACCTTGCCACAGTGACAGACTGGTAGCCAGTGCGATAATTGCACCGGCCTCAATGTAGTTGGACATGGCAACCGCAATGGTGGCCTTCCATGCGCTCATCGGGCGTTTTTTCAAAGTTGCAGTAGTCATCAGGCGCCCCAACCGGCCTGCACGCCGCCGGCGCGTTCAGTCTCAATGCGGTTCTGATAATCAGACTTCCGGAAAGCTTCCATTGGATCTGCTGGCAGGCCGCGCGATTCGCGCCAGCTAGCAAGTTCACTGCGGATATCCGTGTAGAAAGCGTTCATGAAGATCTCGTTCGCTGCCAGTACGTCGCCTGATATCTGAACGGTACGAAGCGAATCACGATCAATGAGCAGCGCACGAGCTGTCATTTCCTGCACATTGAGCACACTGCGGATCTGTCCGAGGATCTTGTTTTCCACATTGTGACACTGGTCGAGCATGAAGGTGATGGGAGTATCTGCCTCAAGACCACCGCCACGGGCCACCTCGGCCATAATGCGGAACAGCTGGTAAGGATCGGCAGAGCCCACAATCAGGTCATCGTCTGCGTAGAAGCGGGAGTTAAAATCGAAGGACCCAAGCTTACCCAGACGCAGCAACTGCATCACGATAAATTCAATGTTTGTCCCTGGAGCATGGTGCCCGGTATCGAGGCAGACCATGGCGCGGTCGCCCAAGGCAGCTACCTGGGCATAGGAGGTTCCCCAGTCTGGAACATCGGTGTGATAGAAGGAAGGCTCGAAGAATTTGTATTCCAAGACCAATCGCTGCTTGCCGGACAGTTGGTCGTAGATTTCTTGTAATGATTCAGAAAGACGATCCTGACGTCCACGCATGTCAGCCTGGCCAGGGTAGTTGGACCCTTCCGCCAGCCAGATTTTGAGGTCTTGCGAACCCGTAGCGTCCATCACGTCGATGCACTCTAAGTGATGATCGATAGCCTTACGCCGTACGCTGGAATCCTCGTGAGTTAACGCGCCGAACTTGTATTCATCATCTTGGAAGGTGTTCGAGTTGATAGTGCCCAGTTCTACGCCGAGGTCGTTGGCGTGAGTGCGCAGTTTTGCGTAGTCATCAACTTTGTCCCACGGAATGTGCAACGCTACCGCAGGAGCTAGGCCGGTTAGGCGATTCACCACCGCTGCGTCTGCGATCTTTTCGAAAGGATCACGCGGGGTGCCGGGGGTTCCGAATACCTTGAACCGTGTGCCCGAATTTCCATAGGCCCATGAGGGCACTTCGATGGCTAGACGTTCAAGCGTTGTGAGGATCTCGGGGCTCAGCATTGCGCCCATGGAATTCTCCATTCTTAGGTGGTGGGTAAATTCTGCTCTGCTCGGGTTAGAGCGCAGCTAATTGCTCTTCGAGGTTGAACACTTCGGCGAGGCGAGCGGCATTTTGATCTGGACGGCCCTCTAAAGAAACGAAGAATTCGGACATTTGAGCTTCCCAAGCCGCGGTCCGCGGATCCGCGTCCAATGATGCTTGTGAACCTTCGTCATCGTCGCTTTCGTAGTAACCGATCAGCAGCCCGTCTTCACGAAGAAAAAGCGAATAATTGCGCCGTCCGGCATCCTCGATTGCTTGCAGCATCTCTGGCCAGACGGCAGCATGGCGTTGCGTGTACTCGGCGAGCCGGTCAGGCTTCACCTGCAGTTGGAAACATACCCTGCTCATGCTTAATCCTTCTTCGTTGAACGGACACAGACCCCTGCGACAGGCCTGTTTGAAACATTTATGAATCGTTTCAATTCGAGAACTTCCACGACTGTAGACCAGATCACACCTAAAGATCAAGCAATATTGTAAAAATTAATAAATATAATTGAAACCATTCAATTTTGAGTCACGGCAGCGCCCCCTTCACGCGAAGCGATATACTCAAGCTAGGGTAATGTGGCGCAGAGATGGGAAAATACGTGTCAGTTAGCGTGAAGGAAGTCGCTCGCGAAGCGGGCGTATCGGTGGGCACCGTTTCCAACGTCCTGAACCGCCCACAGGTCGTTTCCCCGACAACAGTCGCGCGCGTGACCGATGCGATCGACAAGCTGGGTTTCGTTCGCAACGATGCCGCCCGCCAACTTCGTGCAGGCCACAGCCGCAGCTTCGGGCTAGTAATCCTCGACGCTCGCAACCCATTTTTCATGGACATCACACAAAGCGCCCAGCACCGCGCTCTGAGCAATGGCTATACAATCCTCACGGGCACCAGCGACGGCTCGGAGAGTACCGAGCAGAAGCTACTTGACCTCTTTGACGAACAGCGTGTGGCCGGAGTTCTCATTTCCCCATTGCACGCGGACCTCTCGCGGCTGTGGCGCATTCGAGAAGCCGGAACACCCGTGGTGCTTGTCGACCGAGGTAGCGGGGACCGTTCGTTCTCCTCTGTCTCCGTCGATGACGTCGAAGGTGGACGAATTGCCGCGCGGCATTTGGTTGACTTGGGTCGAAAAAGAATCGCGTTTGTTGGCGGCCCGGAGACTATAGAACAAGTTCGACATCGCCTCGAAGGCGCTCGTTCGATAGTGTCGGCAACAGCCGAAGTGTCCCTGGAGCACGTCACCACAACATCACTTTCCGTACTTGAAGGGCGTCGCGTCGGGGAGCTGATACTGTCCCGCCGTCAAGAAGACCGCCCTGATGCAATATTCGCCGCAAATGACCTTCTCGCGCTAGGCGTACTTCAGGCCTTGGTCATGTCTGGCAACGTGCAAGTCCCCGAGGACCTGGCACTCGTGGGATATGACAACATCGATTTCGCCGAATCAGCGGTGGTCCCGATTACCACTATCAGCCAACCGGCCGCGGAGATTGGCCGAACCGCGGTTGATGTCTTGCTGCGTGAAGCGCAGGCCGGCGAAAATGCAGTGCGTGAGCAGTTCGTCTTCGCGCCAAAACTTGTAGTGCGAGCTTCCACTGTCGGTAACGCTAGCACCCCGAAGAGATCTTGAGACAAAACTCGCCTATTGATTTTCGATAGATAATGATCGATGATCAACTTATGACTACAGCGCTAACAACCCTTCTCCGGGCCTTCCTCGTCCTGATATTCCTGGGTTGCTTACTTTGGCAAATATGGGTGATGCCAACGTTGGCTCAAGAAAATGCAGTTCAGTTCCCTGAAGTCGCCTTCCTCGCCATTCCTTATGCCGCGGTGGTGATCCTGGGAATCGCGTGCATGCAGGTGGCACTGGTGGCCATTTGGAAACTACTGTCTTTGGTAGAGCGTCACACCATCTTTAATCAACGCGCCTTCGTTTGGGTCAACACCATCATTGGAGCAATCGCGCTTGCCACCGTTTTAGTGCTGGGGCTAGGCATTCATTTGCTGGGCATTATTCGCGTCGGAGGCCCAGGCATCGTTTTAGCCGTTATGGCTGTCACCACCTGCGGAATCGCATTTCTCTTGCTAATGCTCGTCATGAAAGGCTTACTGCGCGGAGCGACTAGCCTCGAAGATGAATTAGCAGAGGTGGTTTGATGCCCATCATTATCGATATCGATGTGCAACTAGCGAAACAGAAAATGTCGGTGGGAGAATTCTCCCGGACCGTCGGAATCTCGGCAGCAAATATAGCCGTGTTGAAGAACGGCCGCGCCAAAGCGGTTCGTTTCACCACCCTAGATTCCATTTGCCGGGCACTTGGCTGCCAACCCGGAGATATCTTGCGTTGGGTGCCAGAAGAATCTGAGCCAAACCCCTCCTAGGACAACCCCACCGCGTTCCCGTTGTCATCAACGTCCATGTGCATCGCAGCGGGCACCTTGGGAAGACCTGGCATGGTTGTCAGCGTCCCGGTAATGGCCACGATAAAGCCAGCACCAGTCTTCGGAATCAACTCACGCACCTGCAGCGTAAAGCCTCCGGGGTCGCCTAGCAGAGTTGGGTCATCGGAGAAGGAATACTGGGTTTTAGCTATGCATACCGGTAGCTGGTCCCATCCGTTGGCGTGGATCTGTTCAAGTACTCGCTTAGATTTGGCCGAGTATTCCACCCCGGCGGCTCCATACATCTCGCGCACCACGGTAGAGATCTTCTCCTCGACGGGCAGCTGTAACTCATATAGTTCGGCGAAATTGCTTGGCTGCTCGATGGTGCGCAAGACCGCGGAGGCCAAATCGCCGGCACCTTGACCGCCTTGACCCCACACGTCTGCAACAGCGCATTCAACCCCCTGAGCCTGCGCCCACTGGGTAACCACCGCCAGTTCGGCCTCGGTATCTAAGGTGAACCGGTTGATGCCAATCACCGGCTGGACGCCGAACTTCTTGATATTCGAGACGTGCCGCGCGAGATTCGGCAGTCCATCACGGACCGCCTCAACGTTTTCCGTGCCCAGCTCATCCTTGGTCACGCCGCCGTGCATTTTCAGCGCACGGATTGTCGCGACGATTACCACCGTGTCGGGTGCGCATCCGGCATAGCGGGCTTTAATGTCCATGAATTTCTCGGCACCCAGGTCGGTACCGAACCCGGCCTCGGTCACCACCACATCGGCGAGCGCCCGGGCGGTATTGGTGGCGATGGCCGAGTTACAACCGTGGGCGATGTTAGCGAAAGGTCCGCCGTGGATGAACGCTGGTGTGCCACCGATGGTCTGCACCAGATTGGGCTTGATGGCATCCTTGAGCAGCAACGCCATGGCACCGGCGGCACCCAAATCATCGACGGTGACCGGAGCCTTGGCATAGTTGTAACCAATAGTCATCTGGCCCAAGCGGGCGCGCAGATCCGCAAGCCCGGTGGCCAGGCAGAAGACCGCCATCACCTCGGAAGCCGCGGTGATCTCAAATCCGGTTTCCCTTGGGACTCCGTCGGTCACCGAGCCAAGCCCAATCACCACATGGCGCAACGCGCGGTCGTTCATATCCATCACCCGTTTGAAGGTGATCCGCTGCGGATCAATGCCCAGCGTGTTTCCCTGCTGCAGGTGGTTGTCCACCAGTGCCATCAGCAGATTGTTGGCACTGGTGATGGCATGGAAATCCCCGGTGAAATGCAGATTGATCTCATCCATGGGCAGCACCTGTGAGTAGCCACCGCCGGTGGCCCCGCCCTTCATCCCGAAGCTTGGGCCCACAGAAGGTTCGCGCAAGGCGATCATAGTTTTACTGCCGGAGGCTGTTAAAGCATCGCCTAAGCCCACCACCATGGTTGATTTACCTTCACCTGCGGGCGTTGGGGACATGCCGCTGACCAAGATCACCTTTCCGGGACGGTCCCCGCGAGCGGTCAAAAGTGACGGGTCGACTTTGGCTTTGTACCTGCCATAGGACTCAACGGCGATATCCGGGATTCCCGCACGCTGTGCAATCTCGGATATTGGCCTGAGTACCGCCCGAGAAGCGATTCCAAGATCGCTCATGTCGGTTTCTGGCGTCGCTTCCATCGTGTGTCCCCTTTGCCTAGCTTTCCGCATTTCGGCCAATGAGGAAGTCCAAGGTTTATGGTTTTCCTCGATTCATCTACAAGCTACCACTGTGCCGCTGACCGGGGCCGAACCTCGCGGGTACTTCGGCAATATCAAAACGTTGCTGATCAGTTAGCTGAGAGCTTTCTTAGAACGCTCGCAAACCTCTCAGTGCAGTGCTAGATTGGCCGGGTAAGGATCGCTCGACCCCTTAGTCCTTGGTCATTATTGGCAGGCAAGAGGTTGGCGGCGGAAGTTCGAGCATAGGGAGATGTATGAAAGAAAGCGTCCCAACGAATTCCACCGATACTTCGGATCAGACGCTGGAGGATCATATTTCGGATCCCGCGCTTTCCGATGAAGCGGGACATGACTGGACCGATGAAGGTGGGGCAACCCCCGCTGGTCCTGCAACAGATGTCAGTCCCGAAGAATCCCAGCGATAACCGACCCATAAGCGCATTCGTTCCCCATTGGGGGCATCAGAATTTGATGTCACCAATGGGGAACTTTATTTTGGTCCTGCTGTTTTTTAGAAGTTAGAACTCGAGTTCCAGGGCCTCGTTGATCTCTTCGATGCTAAAGGCCGCAGGATCAATCTCGTCCACGCCCATCTCTTCAAACCATTCCGAGACTTCGCCATGTTCTTCATGAGCTGGGTCCTTCATAGCCTTGAGCATTTCTGCCCAACCCCAGGGTCCACCGCTATCTTCAAGGGGCGCCATGCGGCGTCCTCCGGTACAACGTGGAAGCTGGCCTTCGGCAGAGTCGAGGACCTTTTCTACATCAATGCGCACTTCCCAGCCGTCACCAAAGTCGTAGGCGTAATCTAGGCGGTCTTTCTCTGCCTTGAGAAGCTCGGACACAAGGAAGCCATCCTCGACTTCGTCGTATTCCATGTCCTCAATTTCGGGCCCATAGCTGGTGCCTTTATATCCGCCGGAGCGGAACTCGTGCAGATGTCCGTCGTACCAGTCGAAACTTGCCTGAATAATATCGTGCAGGTCGCCTAAGTGCAGATCCATCGGCACTAGAACTCTGCGCCAGATCGGTGGCTTGGTTGCCTGTAATCCAAGCTTGAGCTGTAGCACTTTGCCGGTATATGGCTCTTCGCGCTTCACGCGTTGCGGTTCGTCCGGGAGCATTGCCAAAAGCTCTTCCCACTTCGAGTCCAGGTTCTGTTCAGTCAAGTTTTCGTCCTCTGTCTCTTCATCAATGTCGGTCAAGAATGCTGCGACGAAGCCGGGAAGTGAATAATATTCTCCCTCCTCGACGAGCCCCAGTGTGCGCAATACTGCCATGCGTTGATGGGCGGCGTCCCACACGGTGGCGGAAAATTGTTCGTCGCGAGGTTCTGCGACTTCATGCCCTCCAGCTTCGATACCTTCAAGTATCCACAGGTTGGCCAGACCCCACGTCTCGACCACCACCGGATCGGTGTCTTCAGGCATTTCAAGGTAGGCGTCGAGGAAACTCTGCAGGAACATGTACATCGTCGCAAAGGCCAGCTCACCAGCTGATTTTTGGAACTCAGAGAACCTGGCGCCGGCAGATAACTGATTTGGTGCTTCGAGCGCAACTACTTCGGCTCTCAACAACCCCATGAAGGTGAAGGTCAGGACCTGCTCAGCCTGCTCGGTGTTCAGTGTCTTGAGCACCCCGTCATTGAGCGCTTTCGGTGCATGGGGGATGAAATCTTCGTCAAGAATTCTTCCTTGAACGGATCCTGTTGCATTGGCGCACCACTGTGCGAAGCTTCGGGCCAAATCCACCAGTGCAGGCTTCGTCATGTCGGTCAGCAGAAGATCTTCAAGCTCACCCTTTGCTACAGATACTTCGAGGTCTTCTGTCGCAAAAAGATTAGACACCTCAAGTTTGCTCCGCAACCACTGCAAATCTTGGGTGCTCTTTTCCCAGAGACCCATCTCTTCGAGGTAATCAAGATAGTCCGCCCAAGCCATGTGGATCAATCCACGCATCTGATCGGCTTGCTCGGCTGGTTCAAAGCCAGATTGGAACTCGATTAATTCCTCGATGGCGGCGAAGAGCGGACGCACGTCGAATGCGGTCACCGAATCCAACGGGGCGTTATCGGCATACCCATACAAAGTCTCCCGAACCGCGGCCAGCACCACTAATGAGGTCTCCGTGTCCACATCAAATTGGCTATACCAGCGCACGAACTCAGGCGTCATCGCATCAATTCCACGATCAATCTTGACCTGCCCCACCGAGACGATGGCCTGTTGGCTACGACCCGGGTGCCCCTGCTTTGGTTGCTTCTTTTTGTTCTTGGCCACAACGATTCCTTCATACACCGACAGCTTTGTTTCAAGGCTAATGGTTCTTAGCGGCGTTTACTGTCGCTGTCGTTCTGGAACCTAAGAAGTTTCTTGGCCCATTTCTCCATGAAGCCACCTTCACCGTTTTCGGTCAGCTGCTCCTGCATGGTGTACATGGTGAACAAATCGTAGCTTTCGGTCAGTGCCTGATCTGCCTGATAATGAGTGACGATTGCGACGACTCCGAGTTCTGCCAGTTTTTCCAATTGACGACAAACGTTATGCTCGGTCCACCGATGTAATGGTTTTAGGTCGGCAAACACTTCTGGGTGGCTCTCATGCAATGCGGCACCTCGCGCGAGCATCCGACGGCGATCTGGCTGGATTCATCCGTTCACTTTCGGAGTTAGAACGCGAAGCCGCCCAAGAGGCTTGCGCCGACTTCATTTCTTTTACGACGCTGAGCACCCGCCAACCAAATCCGATCAACATGATCGTCACCCAGCTGACCCGTGATGGAAAAATTACGACCGTAGGCCCCTATGACCCACGGTGTACGGATATAGCCCCCATGGTCCTGGAGCGTTGTTCCCCGAAGAAAGTGTGGTTCGTATCTTCAAGATCATGAACCAGTCTGATCGGGCTGCCGCAAGTGAGTCTGATGGACAGAGCGAGAGCGCGTAAAGGGCACTAGAAAAACATGTAAAGGTTTTTTACATGTCAGATAAACGTGTAAAAAATACGCTCGATTTTTTACACGTTTATCCACAGGCTCACTGCATATAGGTCGGTACCTAGCGTGCGTAGTCGAACATTTCGTTGATTTGTTGCTTATCAAAAAGTGCGGCATCAAACTGCTCACCTTCACGGAGCAATAGCCACTCGCGGTACTCCGCAAGGTCAGGATGGTTTGGATCTTTTAGCGCTTCGATAACCATGGCCCAGCCCAGCGGGCCGCCGGAATCTTCTCGCGGGGCCATACGGCGCCCGCCGATGCAGCGTGGCAGATCATCGCTGTCATCAAAGAGCACCTGTTCTAGCTCAATGCGCACTTCCCAGTAATCGCCGAAGTCATACACGTAATCGAGGATGCCTCGTCGAGACCAGGGAAGATCTCCAAGGAACACGGTGGATTCATCAACGTCCGAGATAATCTCAGAATCCGGGGCGCCGTAGCTAACACCATGAACACCATCAAGTTCAAACTGGTGCGGGTGCGCGTCGTACCAACCGAAGCTGTATTGGATCACTTGGTGCAGCTGGTCTAGTCGCATCGATGACGGAACCAACACCCTGCGCCAGATAGGCGGGCTGGTGTCCCTTATTTTTAGTTTCAACTGTATTACCGAAGGTTTTGAGCTCATCAGCTCTTACTCCTGAACATTAGATAGCTAATCTTCAATACTGGATTGTTGCGCGCCGCGCACCGAATAGAACTTCCCAAGTTCGCGGCGATACTCCTTTGATATAGAACGACTTTCCCGTGCTATTTCAAACCCCACGTTGGTAGGGTGACACCATGATCAACACCGCTCGATTGCACTCAGACCTGTCCCGCCTGAACCGTGAAACCTCAATGATGATGGCCACGATTGACACGTTATCTGCAGAAGAACTTGCAGCCGACTCCCTCTGCGAGGGTTGGAGCCGCGCCCACGTCATCGCCCACCTGGCCTCCAATGGTCGCACCCTGGTCAAGCTCATCGATTGGGCGATCAGTGGCGAACCACAGCAGCTTTACGCGTCCACCGAGGCACGCAACGCGGAGATTGCCGAACTTGCCGCGTTACCTGGCGAAGAACTACTTACCCGCTTCCGCGACGCAGCCACCTACTTCGCCGAACAGTCCGAACGTCTCACCGGCGAATTAGCCGTTGACGAGGTTGATCTGCACGGCAAGATCATCCCTGCAACATCCATCGTGGCACTGCGCATCGCGGAGGTAGTCATCCACCACCATGACCTTCAAACCGCATGGACTATCGAAGAAGCCGATCCTGATTCACAGGAGAACGCCGTCGAGGCAGCAGTGCGCACCATGCGCGTGAAGAACGCCCCGGGCATGACGCTACTAAGCGAAGAAGGTGACGAGTGGGTTATCGGCGACGGTTCGCTGCAAGTTCGTTCAGACCGTGAAGGTTTCATCGAGTGGCTGGCCCGCGGCCAGGCCCGGCACATTGAAGCCGATGGCCCAATCCCGGTTCTGCCTGCCTGGTAGCACCAGCACAGACCTACTGGAGGCTGTGGAACTCATCGAGTTCCACAGCCTCCATTTTTTAGTGGCCTACAAAGCCACCTGACGGTTCTGATCCTTGTACAACAGGTAGCGGAAGTTACTCGGTCCCCCGGCGTAACAAGCCTGTGGGCAGAAGGCGCGCAGTGACATGTAGTCCCCGGCCTCCACCTCCACCCAGTCACCGTTCAACCGGTAAACGCCCTTACCTTCAAGCACATACAGGCCATGTTCCATCACGTGAGTTTCCGCGAAGGGAATCGAGGCTCCCGGCTCAAAGGTCACGATATTCACGCCAAAGTCGAAGGCGATATCGTTCGGATCCAGCATCCTGGTGGTCCGCCATTTACCCTCGGTGCCAGGCATTTGCCCTGGTTCCACGTCGCGTTCGTTGCCCACTACCGGACCCGGGGCGGCAATACCTGCCACCGGTTCATAACGTTTGCGGATCCAGTGGAAACTTGCCACTTCGGCGCCGTCGTTGCGGGCTGACCAGGTAGCTCCGGCAGGCAGATAGGCGTAACCTCCATCAACCAACACATGCTCTTGTCCCTCGATTACCAAGGTCAGTTCCCCGCCGAGAACAAAGATAAATCCCGAAACTTCGGCCTGTGGTTCCGGCTTGGCAGCGGCTCCGCCGGGAGAAACTTCAAGGATTGACTGGGAGAAAGTAGTCGCGCCTCCGGCTATCGGACGGTTGAGCACCCAGGCACGGGTGTTGCTCCATTCGGGGAACACACTGGTGACGATGTCACGCAAAACGCCCTTGGGAATGACGGTGTAGGCCTCGGTCACGATGGCGCGATCGGTCAAGAGTTCGGTTTGTGGCGGGTGGCCACCGAAGTTCGTGTAATACGGTGCTTTGTGTGTGGCTGCTGCAGTCATGATTTTCCTCCTAGGCATGTGTTCGGTTTAAGGCGATGGCTTCAAGCTCGGCGGCCGAGATCTGGGCAAGTTCTTGGACTTCCTCCACGCTCACCGCGCCGCAGCTGAGTCCGCGGTGGATATAACGGGCCAAGGCCCTGGCGGTGGCAGGTTCGTCCATGATCGTCGAGTCGATCTGGTGTACGTAGTTGCGCAGCCGTGTGGCCGCGGCAGTCAACCCTTCGCGGAAGAACGCGAAGGTCGCGAGGTAACGGGTAGGCAGGTGGTTGGCGTGCATATCCCAGCCCTGATAAATTCCTCGTTCCAGGTGGCGGCGCACCAAGCGAGCGTGCAAGGCCCAAGCGGCGGCAACATTCTCCGGGTCGCCTGCAGGGATGATATTGGTGGACCCATCTGAGAGTTCTACCCCGGTGCCGGCCACAGCAACCTGCATGACATCCTTGGCGAAGTCCGCGACCGGATGTTCCATGGACTGGTAGGCGGCAGCTACCGACAGCGACGCCGAGTAATCATAAGTTCCGTAGTGCAGTGAGGAGACTCTGCCCCTACCTGCATGGATCAATTGGGCTACCGGGTGGGTTCCATCCGCGGCAATAATTGCCTGCGGGGTTTCCACCTGCACCTCAAAGCGGATCCGTCCGGCATCCAACCCGTGGTTTGCTTCAAGCTTTTCTGCGAGGAATACCATCGCCTGGACTTGCGCGACCGTACTGACCTTGGGCAGGGTCAAGCGTAATCCTGCAGGTAACTCACCGTTGGCCACGAGCCGAGATATAAATAAGTCAAGGGTGCGGATGCCACGGGCCCGGGTGGGGGCTTCGAAGCATTTAAAGCGAATACCGATGCAGGCAGGTGCTTGCCCGGCGGCCACGGCGGCGGATACCGAGTCGGCGGCGGCAAGTGCATGCGCGTCCTCCTCGGCATCCGGCCTATTGCCGTAACCATCCTCAAAGTCGAGGCGTAAATCTTCGATGGGTTCACCCTCAAGCTTGGCCGCCACCAGGGCACCGAGCTTCTCTGGTTGCGCATAACCTAACCGGGTGGCTAGTTCACGCAACCCCGCAGCTCCCCCGGCGGCCGTGAGCGCGTTAGCTCCCCACTGCGCGGCAAGTTCGCCGGTGAAACGGTCCCCGGGCACATACACGGTGTGCACCGGCTGACGTGCCCCACTATCGCCTGGATAGTTCTCACGCAAGAGCTTGTCGGTGTCGGCCAGCTGCGCTTCTACGGCAGCGAGGGTTGACTCATCGAAGAGATTACTCATGGTTTGGTCACGAATTCCTTATCCAATAGTTCGTAGGCTGGAGTGGTCAAGAAGTCGGCAAAGTCCTCGTCCTTACCGCTGGTCAGGCGTGCGATCAGCTCAGCTGCCGGCTGGTAGTAGGCGGTGAACTGTTCCTCGTTATTTACTTCCGAACGCAGGCGTTCAACTTCTTCCGCCAAGATGCCGGAGACCAACTGCCCGGTGATGGTGTTACCGGTATCAGCGGCAACAACCTTGTTGCGGATCTGCTGCCAGATCTGTGAGCGAGAAATTTCTGCGGTGGCGGCGTCTTCCATCAGGTTGTGGATGGCGACCGCACCATTACCCGAAAGCCACACGGCCACATAGTTCACCGCGACGTAGAGGTTAGCGCGCACGCCTGCCTCGGTGACATCTCCGGGTGCACTAGCGATGTCTAGAAGCTGAGCGGCAGTGACCTCAACTTCTGGGCGTTGACGATCGATCTGGTTTGGCTTGTCCTCGAGCACCGAATCGAAGATTTCCTTGCAGATGTCCACCAGATCCGGGTGGGCCACCCAAGAACCATCAAATCCGTCGTTGGCCTCGCGGGTTTTATCCTCACGGACCTTCGCAAAGGCTGCGGCGGTGACTTCTGGTTCACGGCGGTTCGGGATGAAGGCTGCCATGCCACCCATGGCGAAGGCACCACGCTTGTGGCAGGTCTTCACCAACAGTTCGGTGTAGGCGCGCATCATTGGCGCGGTCATCGAGACCGCGGAGCGGTCAGGCATGATGAACGCTTCGCCGGCTTCACGGAAGGTCTTGATAATCGAGAAGAGGTAGTCCCAGCGTCCGGCGTTCAGTCCCGAAACGTGGTCGCGTAGTTCGTAGAGGAATTCTTCCATCTGGAATGCTGCCGGGATGGTTTCAATGAGCATCGTGGCACGCACGGTGCCGTAATCAATGCCGAGCTGTTCCTGAGCGAAGGTGAAGACCTCATTCCACAGGCGTACCTCCAGGTAGTGCTCCATCTTTGGCAGGTAGTAGAACGGGCCTTGGCCGGACTCGGCGAGCACCTTAGCGTTGTGGAAGAAGTGCAGACCGAAGTCCACCAGCGCGCCAATGGCAGGTTTGCCATTGATCAGCACGTTATTTTCTGGCAGGTGCCATCCACGTGGGCGCACTACTACGACAGCGCGTGGGGCGTCGGTGCGCAGTGCGTAGGACTTGCCGCTCTTCTCATCGGTGAAGGCTAAGGTGCCACGGGCGGCGGCTGACAGGTTAGCGATCGCATCGATGACATTTGACCAGTTAGGGGTGGAAGCATCTTCTAAGTCCGCCAACCAGACCTTCGCGCCCGAGTTCAGTGCGTTGATGGCCATTTTGGCCGGGGAGGCCGGACCGGTGATTTCCACACGGCGGTCGCGCAACTCTTCCGGCGCTTCGGCGACCTTCCAGTCTCCGGTGCGCACGTGCTCGGTTTCCGGATCAAAGTTGATGGCGCGAGCGTCTGAGAATTCTTGGCGACGTACGTTACGTGCGTTCAACAGGTCATTGCGGGTGTCCGCGAACTTTTCATGCAGCTTCTCGATGAAGGCTAGTGCCTCGATGCTGAGAATTTCTTCCGCTCCGTCTACCTCTGGGATGCGTGAGATTGAGATGGTCATGGTGCTCCTTAACCTGTTGGTGTCGTGTTCCGGCGACATTTTCTACTGGTGGACTCTTTCGCCTCTAGAGACGGCTGAACCCGAAATTTTGCTCTTGCGGTGCAACCCGCGGGGTAATGAGTACGGAGTTGAGTTTGGCGTGTTCTGCGACGACCGTCTGGATGACGGTAGTCAATAGCTTCGTTGCCAAATTCGAGGCTGAAATTTGCACTCGAATCATCGATGACTGCTCTACGTTGAAGACTGCCATTCCGCCCCTCCTCCAAAAGTTTCCGTATAGTGGATACTATTATCTATAAAATGAAATTGCAAGAGCTTTTTGCCTGTCACTTCACATAAATCTGCCTAGTTTTTTCGGATCGTGGAATATTTTGCGGTTTTAGCGGTAATCTAAAGGGAAAGATTTCGCATTGCAGAAGTTCGCGGATCTCAACGGTGCCTCAAGTTACTAGGAGCAAGACATGACACAGACCCCAACAAAGACAACCAGTGGAGTCCAGTCGGTCGAACGCGCCTTTGAACTACTAGAGGTCATTGCCCGCGCCGGAGGAGAAGCAGCATTGAGCGAGCTAGCGCTCGAGTCTCCATTGCCGCTACCCACGATTCACCGTTTATTGCGGACTCTCGTTGGCGTCGGCTACGTTCGTCAGCTTCCTAACCGCCGCTATTCACTAGGCCCACGCTTAATCCGTCTGGGCGAGGTCGCTAATCGGCAGCTCGGCGCACTAGCTTCGCCAGTTTTGAAGGAACTTGTCGGGAAACTGGGCGAATCAGCAAATATTGCAGTACTCGATGGCGACATGGTCACCTATATTGCCCAAGCACAGTCCCCTCACTCGATGCGCATGATCACCGAAGTTGGCCGCCGCGCGATGTTGCACAACTCGGGTGTCGGCAAGGCGGTACTCTCCGTACTTGATGACGAACGCGTACAGCGCCTGGTCTCGCAGTCGGGAATGCCAGCAAAAACCCCGAAGACCATCACCACGCTCGGCAAGCTGTTCACCGATGTGGAGGCCACCCGCGAACGCGGTTACGCAATGGATGATGAAGAACAAGAATTAGGTGTTCGCTGCATTTCTGTTCCGGTCCCCGGAGCGCCAACACCGATGGCGATCTCTGTCTCCGGGCCCGTAACCCGTGTCAATCAGGAATTTATCGAACAAGCAGTTCCCGAATTACACCAGGCCGCTGCGGAGCTCGGACGTCAGCTCATCGCTGTCTCTGATTAGTAGATCTCGACTGATCAGAGAACCTCGTAAATGCTGGGTTCCGTTGTCCTCCTTTGTAGGGCGCTCGTTCAGCCTTCACCTGTCGACATATTGCGCATTACTTCTTGCCGGACACTACCCCTTGGCCGGTAGTCTCGGCACAGGGAACTGACGGCAACCAGAGGAACACCATGGCGCAGGATCAACGAACGCTTTCCAGCATCAATCTCGGTCAAGGGCTGCAGGTATCCGAACAAGGACTCGGGTGCATGTCGGTCAGCGGCGTCTACGGTTCAGCCGATGACGTCGAGTCTCTGCGCATGATCAATCATGCATTGGATATCGGCGTCACCTTCCTGGACACCGCAAATATCTACGGTGCGGGGCATAGCGAAACACTGCTTTCTCAGGTGCTCAAAACACGCCGAGACGAGGTCACACTCGCAACCAAGGCAGGTATCGTTCGGCCCAAGAACCCCGGAGACCCACGCGCAAATGGCGATCCTGCATTTATCAAAAAATGCTTGGACGAGAGCTTACAACGCCTGGGCGTCGACGAAGTTGATCTGTACTACTACCACCGGGTGGACAGCCGCGTTCCTATCGAGGAAACCGTCGGCGCCTACGCCGAGCTAGTACAGGCAGGCAAGATCAAACACATTGGCCTGTCCGAGGTCACGACCCACGAACTACAGCGTGCCCATCAGGTTCACCCAATCACCGCAATACAAATGGAATACTCGCTATTTAGTCGCGATATTGAAAAGTGGTTACTGCCCGCTGCAAGCGAACTAGGGGTCGGGGTAGTTCCCTACGCCTCTCTCGGACGCGGATTCTTTAACGGTGCCGCTGAATCATTGGATCAGCTACCAGAAGACGATATTCGACATAACTTCCCGCGCTTTGCAGCTCAAAACATCGGTTCTAACCTCACGCTTCGCGACGAAATCTTCTCCATTGCACGCGATGAAAAGATCACCCCCGGGCAACTATCACTGGCCTGGGTCTATGAGCAGGGCCGTAAGTTTAATGTTGCCATGGCACCAATTCCGGGCACACGCTACACCTCGCACCTGGACGAGAATGTCTCTGCGATTTCTCTGAAACTCAGCGCGCAAGCTCTAACGGATTTGGACGCACTAGCAAACCGAGTTGCCGGCGAACGCCAGAAAGACATTTTCTCGGTGTCTAAAGGGCGCGAAGAACAACAGATGAGCACACGCTAGATTCCGTTCAAACTCAACTAACGCGGAGTATCAAGCATGGCCGCATAGTCGAAAGCCTCATCAAGGGCATCTCTAAAGGAGACCTCTTCGCTTTCTAGCCAACGCATCAAAGCATGCTCATGCAGTGTCAGTGCGATCACCGTGGCGGTTTGGGCTAACCGTAGATTTCCACAGTGTTCATTCAGCGCCTGGGCCAGAGACTTTACCGTCTCGCTGCGCTGCATTGACCATGCCGCGCGCAAGGCAGGTGAAGAAAGCACCAGTTGCGTGCGGCCACGAACCGTCGCCGCATCTGCCTCGACGGCGATGACGGAAGCTTCAAAACAACGCCGAAGCATTTCGAGAATGCTTTCTCCACTGCGCGGTTCTAGCTGTTCCATCACGGACGTTAAATCGGTGTCTACAGCATGCACGGCAGTGACGACTGCTTCTTCTTTGGATGAGAAATACCTGAAGAACGTTGCCCGTGAAATACCGGCTTCTTTAGCTGCTTGTTCTGCGGTGACAGTCTCAACTCCCTGTTCTACAAACAGGGGATACATCTGCAGCGCGAGCTCGGAGCGCATTTTGGCTCGGACCCTGGTACGCATGCTTACGCTCATGACAATAACTCTACTCTGAGATGATCAACCAACAATGAGACTGCGTCTCACACTTTTTGTGTCGTTTTGTCCCGAAATCTAGGGATTCGTGGGTTTAAGAGCTCCCCTCAGCAGAAAATTCAGGGGTGACGTGGTGGAGCCGGGATTGCCAGTGCTCAAGATCCTTACGTAGAGTCAGAAGCAGCAGGTATGCATTGCCAGAACACCTCAGGGAAGGGACACTGCCTAAGATGAAAATCGCCATGGCACAGGTGCTTAGCTCCGCCAATCCGATGCACAATCTCGCCATCATCCGCGACTACGCCAAGCAGGCAGCCGCCCAAGACGCGAAATTGGTGCTCTTCCCCGAGGCCATGCAGATCTGTTTCGGCCATTCCCTGACAGGCATCGCCGAACCGCTAGGTGGCCCCTGGGCCACCCTCGTAAAACAGCTCGCCCGAGATATCGGAATCAACATTGTCGTAGGAATGTTCACCCCAGGCACCGCAGGGCACGTACGCAATACGCTCTTGGTTACCGGACCCGATGTCGACACCCACTACGACAAGATTCATCTCTACGACGCCTTCGGTTTCTCCGAATCGGACACGGTGACCCCCGGCGAGCGCCCGGTGCAGTTTGTTATCGATGAGGTCGCCTTCGGCTTGGCGACCTGTTACGACATCCGCTTCCCGCAGCTTTTCACTCACCATGCCAGACAAGGAGCGCTGGTCAACCTCGTCTCAGCTTCCTGGGGCGCCGGAGCACGCAAAGTCGAGCAATGGACCGCATTGGCCCAAGCACGCGCCTTGGACTCGACCACCTTTGTGCTCGCGGTGGATCAAGCAGACCCATTGAGTATCGGACACGAGCCAAAGGGCAGCGCTCCGCTGGGGGTCGGCCACTCCATCGCGGTAGGACCGCTGGGCGAGGTACTCGCCCAGGCCGGCGCGGCCCCAGAACTCCTAGTAGTGGAGCTGGATATGAACGAAGTGGTGACCGCCCGCGAGCAGCTACCGGTATTGAAAAACGCCGTAGATCTTTAGACTTCCTTGGCGGGAGTTAACGCGTGTGAGGCCCGGTACGCGCTATCCACCATCTGGTCCAAGCTATGGCGCATGGCCCAACCTAAATCGCGGGCAGCTAACTGGCCGTCGGCAACAATTCGGGCAGGGTCTCCGGGGCGTCGCGGTTCAAGCAACGGCTGGAACTGGTTCCCGGTCACCCGCGCTACGGCGTCCATGATTTCTCGTACGGACAATCCATCACCCGAGCCGAGGTTGTACACCGGCTCCAAGTCTTGGCCTGCTTCGAGCTTTTTAGCGGCTTCCACATGGGCTAGCGCTAGGTCTGCCACGTGCACGTAGTCGCGCACGCAGGTTCCGTCGGTGGTGTCGTAGTCGGTACCGAAGATTTTTGGTGTGGCACCGGAGTTGAGCGCGGCGAATACCAGTGGGAACAGGTTGTGCGGGCTCGCGTCATAGAGCTCTTCGGAGCCAGAACCCACCACATTAAAGTAGCGCAGACTGGTGTGCTTCAGTCCGGTGGCAATCCCCTGGTCACGAATCAGCCATTCTCCGATGAGTTTGCTTTGTCCGTAAGGTGACTCCGGTTCGGTGGCGGTCTGCTCGGTAACCAGTGCAACGCTTGGTGTTCCATAGACTGCCGCGGAGGAGGAGAAGACCATGTTCTTCACTCCCGCCTCTTGCATTGCTTCGAGGAGGCGGGCGGTTCCGGTGACGTTCTGTTCAAAGGTGAGCAACGGGAATTTCACTGATTCTCCCGCGTACTTGTAACCAGCCAAGTGGATAACCCCAGTAATTGAATGCGCCTCCATAATGCGCACCAGTTCCGCGCGGTCCAGCACGCTCGCCTCGTAAAACGGCACATGCGCAGGCGCAAAGGAGCGGATTCCACTGCTCATGGAATCTACGATGACCGGTGCAAGCCCTGCCTCATCGAGGCAACGCACCACATGGGATCCGATATATCCGGCACCGCCGGTGACTAACCAACTCATAGACTTCCTGCACCTTCATCTGCAATGACCGTGAATATGGAGGGGCTACGGTATCCGGCCCCAGCAAAAGCCTTAGTGATCGATTCGCTCACCAAGTCGATCTTATCTTCGGAAATCAGCGCGATGGCGCTGCCACCGAACCCGCCACCGGTCATTCGCGCACCTAGCGCTCCGGCGCCCTGCGCAACACTGACTGCAAGGTCCAGTTCGGGGCAGGAAATTTCATAATCATCACGCATCGAAATGTGGGAGGCGTTAAGCAATTGACCAACGGCGTTCATATCTGCGGCACGTAGTGCTTTAACAGCTTGCAGTACCCGCTGATTCTCGGTAACGATGTGTGTGGCTCGACGCCGCACCAATGGTTCAAGATTTTCTAGTTGTCCAACATCTTGGATATCTCGCAGGGATTCAACTCCAAGCTCGCTGGCTGCTTGTTCGCAGCTGGCCCGGCGCGCACCGTAACCACCGTCAGAATTTGAGTGTTCCACCCGGGTATCGATCACTAGTACCACTAACTGATGTTCGTCCAGCGGCAACGGAACGAGTTGTGAATCAAGGGTTCGGCAATCTAAGAACAGCGCATGTTCCGCCCCGGACATCAGTGACGCACTTTGATCCATAATGCCCGTAGGTGCACCCACAAATTCGTTCTCCGCACGTTGGGTCAACCGTGCCATTTGTTTCTGATTAAGTCCCAAATCAAAGAGGTCATTGAGCGCCACAATGGTTCCGACCTCCAAGGCGTGCGAGGAGGAGAGGCCCGAACCTACCGGAACATTGGAATCAACCAACAGTTCAAATCCGCCCAGCTGAACCTGTGGCAACTGATCTAGAACATAGGCAACCGCAGCCGGGTAGGCAGCCCAGCCGGGCACCGCGCCTGGTACAAGATTTTGGTGGAGAATCTCGGTGATTTCCACGGTACTTTGGGCACCGTAAGTGGAAGCGAATTGGTAGCTTTGAGTATCGTCGGCAGCTTTGCGTCGCACGGCCACCAGTGCGTTCTTGTCAATGGCAAAGGGCAGCACAAAACCAAGGTTGTAATCGGTGTGTTCACCGATGAGATTCACGCGTCCCGGCGCACGCCAGATTCCGTCAGGGGCTTGCCCAAAGGTGTCCACAAATTTTTGCTGCAACGCTTGGGCGCGCTGCGCGGTAAAGGCGGTGTTCACAGTTTCACCTCGCGCAGGCGTGCCGCGGTCTGCTCGGCGGGCACGTCATTGATGAAGGCACCCATGGCTGCTTCGGAACCGGCAAGGAACTTGAGTTTATCTGCCGCCCGGCGCGGACTGGTCAGCTGTAGATGCAGTCGCGAAGCCGCCCGGTCCTCAGCGTTGAGCGGCGCCTGATGCCAGGCAGCAATATAAGGAGTAGGGGTGTCATAAAGCGCGTCAAAACGGCGCATTAAATCGCGATACATGATGGCCAGCTCGGCTTTTTCTGCCTCATTCAAGGCAGCTAGGTCAGGTACCTGACGGTGCGGGACCAGATGCGCTTCTAACGGCCAGCGCGACGCGTAGGGGACGAATACCGTGAAGTGTTCGCCTTGACTCACGATTCGCGAACCATCGGCAAGTTCATCTTCCAGGATTTGGCCCATCAGGTTTTTACCGGTGGAAGCCAAGTGTTTGCGTGCTTGCTCGGCCATCTTCTGCGCGGTCGGTGTGACATAGGGGTAGGCGTAGATCTGTCCGTGCGGGTGATGCAAGGTCACCCCGATATCCTGTCCCCGATTTTCAAAAACAAAAACCTGTTTGATTCCGGTTTTCGCCGAGAGATCCTCGGTGCGTTGCACCCAGGCGTCGATGACCGTACGGGCCCGGTCGTCATCCAAGGAGGCGAAGGATCCGGCATGGTCGGAGGTGAAGACCACTACCTCACAGCGACCTACCGCAGCGACGGAGCCGGCCGGAAGTTTGACCGCCTCGGCGGGTGCCGGGATTTCTCCAAGGGCCGGGCCCAGGGAGGGGAAACGATTTTCGAAGACGACCACATCAAATTCGCTGGCCGGAATTTCACTGTGCCGAGTTTCGGTACTTGGGCACAGTGGGCAGTCTTCCTTGGGTGGAAGGTAGGTGCGGGCCTGACGGTGTGCGGCCACCGCCACCCAGTCCCCCGTCAACCGGTCAAAACGTAATTCGCCAGGCTCCCCGCGAGGATCTAGCGCACGCTGGTCGCTGACCTGCTCGGGAACGGTATGCCCGTGGTCGGCGAAGAAGATCGCTTCGCGACCGTCGGCCAGGTGGTGGGTACGGTGTGCGGTCTGTGACCGAGGGTGCTGTGTGCCCTGTGGCATGTGCTGCTCCAGTAGTGGATGGGTCCAGGCGGTAAAAAGACTGCCGGTGCGGGCTCTAGATTGGTTGAATGGCGCCGATAACCCACGCGGCATGATGGCTAGCTCCGGGAGCCAAACTAATGACGTCGATGCCATCGTTAAACGCTGCTGGTGGACAGCTCATGGGTTCTACGGCTAAGCCGGTACGGTTTAATGCCAGGTCTTGCTGATCTGCGGTATGCACCTGAACCCATGGGCAGCTTTCATCAAAGCTGATGTAACTACCCACACCGTGCTGATCGCTGAGCTCAACGCGGTAGTCCCCTCCGCCGGCGCTCTGCAAGTCGGTAAACGCGTGGTCGATAAAGGTGTCCCCAATGATTCGCGGGGACCTAAAATCAAGGTCCGTTTCGGCCACCGCCACTACCTCTTCCGGTAACAGTCTCTCGCCACTGACCTGCTGAACTTGTTGCGCCGGGACATGCAGTGTCCAGTCATCGGCGCGTTCACCGGGAGCCACCAAATAGCAGTGGGAGCCAAAACCATAGGGAGCCTGAAGATCTCCTAGGTTTGTGGCGTTGATGGTAGTGCGTAGCCCGGAGGGCTCAAGCTGATAATTCACGCGCAGCAGCAAGGCGAAGGGATAGCCTTCCTGCTTTGGGATCAATACTTCTAATTCAACCCGTTCGGCACTTTGGCTAAGAATCGAGAAATCGGAGAGGTACACCAACCCGTGCAGTGCGTGTCCGCGAGTCACCTCGGTCAGAGGTAGTTGATACTCGGTGCCCTGCCAGCTGTACCGGCCGTCGATAACGCGGTTTGGCCATGGGGCAAGTGTTGCGCCGGAGTACACCGGACGTTGTGACTGCGGGTCAAAACTGCGCACCAACGGACGCTGGCGATATTCCAGGCTCACCACGGTGGCTCCGATGGTGGCGATCTGCGCACTGTAGCCATGGGCTGCAAGGTTGATCAGCTGCCCATTTGCGGTGAGGTCCTTCAATTCCGTCTGCATGTCTCTTCTTTCCTAGTTTTTGCCGTGTCCGGGACATAGCTGAACCCTCCCACAGGTCCTTTTCAGGCGTGAGCCAAGGTGAACCGGAGGGAGGGTTCGAAGCGTTTAGCTGGCTTCGCCTGCGCGGCGCTTGTTGTAGATATCAAAGGCAACGGCGAGCAAGAGCACGAGGCCCTTGACGATTTGCTGTGCCGAAGCACCGACACCCATCAGCTGCATGCCGTTGGACAGTACCGCCATCACCAAGCCACCAACGATTGCGCCGGTTACTCGGCCCACACCGCCGGTTGTCGAGGCGCCACCGATGAAACAGGCAGCGATGGCGTCTAGCTCAAACATGTTACCTGCACCGGGCTGGGCACCATTGGAGCGTGAGGAGAAGACCGCTCCGGCCACACCGGCAAGCATGCCCATGTTGATGAAGATCCAGAAGTTGACCTTCTTGACGTTGACACCCGAAAGTTTAGCGGCCGAGAGGTTGCCACCAATGGCGTAAATGTGGCGACCGAACACGGTCCGTGTGGTCAACACGTGGTAGGCGATAACCAGTACGCCCAGAATGATCAGCACGATTGGCATACCGCGGCTGATGGCGATCTGCCAGAAGAACCAGAGAATCACGATCGCCGACAGGGCGTTCTTCGCGATGAACATGGCCATCGACTCAACATCCTGACCAAACTTCACCCGTCCACGACGTGTGCTGTACTGCGACCACACCAGACCTGCCACGGCTACTACGCCGATTAGCACGGTAAACATGTCAAAGCCGTAACCGCCGAGCAGACCGTTTAGGAAGCCGCCGGCCACCTGCTGGTATTCACCAGGGAATGGGGACAGTGAGACGTTGTTGAGCACTTCGTAGGTCAAACCACGGAACAGCAGCATGCCGGCCAAGGTGACGATGAACGCCGGGATGCCCACATAGGCCACCCAGAATCCCTGCCACACACCACACAAAGCACCCACGGCTACCGCCGCGAGAATACCAACCCACCAGGGGGCCCCGGTTTTGATGACCAGTACCGCGGAGACCGCACCGGTTAAGGCGACCAAGGAACCTACCGACAGGTCAATATGTCCGGCGACAATGACCATGATCATGCCCAGCGCCAAGATCAGCACATACGAGTACTGCAAAATAATGTTTGTCAGGTTGATCGGGCTGAGCAGCAGCCCGTCGGTCATGATGGTAAAGAGCACCACGATGAGCACGAAGGCAATATAGATGCCACTGGTGCGCAAGTTCTTGGTGAAAATGTCTTTCAGCTCGGTTTTCAGTGTCATCGGACGTTTTCCTTCTCGATGGTCATAAGCTCCATGAGGCGTTCCTGGGTGGCTTCGCTTTTCGGGAGTTGGCCGGTCATTCGGCCATAAGCAAGGGTGTAGATACGGTCGCAGATACCCAGCAGTTCGGGCAGTTCCGAGGAGATCACCAGCACCGCCTTACCGGAGGCAGCAAGCTCATTGATGATCGTGTAGATCTCATACTTTGCGCCGACGTCGATACCGCGGGTTGGTTCATCCAAGATCAACAGTTCAGGGGCGGTATGCAACCACTTGCCCAGTACTACCTTCTGCTGGTTACCGCCGGAGAGGTTGCCGGTTTTAGCCAGCACGCTCGGCGCCTTAATGCGCATAGATTTGCGGTAGTGCTCGGCAATCTGGATTTCCTTGTTGCCATTAACAAACCCGCGCGAAGAGATCTTTCCGAGCCCGGCGGCGGTGGTGTTGACGCGAATATCTTCGAGTAAGTTCAGCCCGAATTTTTTGCGGTCCTCAGAAACATAGGCAATACCGGCCTTGATGGCCTTGCCTACGGTGGAGGTATCTACCGGGCGTCCGTCCATCAGCACGGTACCGGAAATGCCGCGTCCGTAGCTGTGTCCAAAGATGCTCATTGCCAGTTCGGTGCGTCCTGCGCCCATGAGCCCGGCAATGCCAACAATTTCTCCGGCACGTACGTCGAGTGAGGCTTTATTGACCACCACACGCTCATGCTGCGTGGGATGGTGCACCGACCAGTCGCGTACCTCGAAGACTACTTGGCCAATATTCGGTTCCCGGTCTGGGTAACGCGCCGAGAGGGAGCGTCCCACCATGCCCTGGATGATCCGGTTCTGCGTCGATCCGGGGTCCGCCATGTCTAGGGACTCCACGGTCTGACCGTCACGGATAATGGTGGTGTTATTGGCGATATCTTCAATTTCGCCCAACTTATGCGAAATGATGATGCAGGTAATTCCCTGCTCACGCAGCTCGCGCAGCAAGTTAAGCAAATGTTCGGAATCGTCATCGTTCAAGGCGGCAGTTGGCTCGTCAAGGATCAGTAGCTTCACGTCCTTGTTCAGCGCCTTGGCGATTTCCACCAGCTGCTGCTTGCCAACGCCGAGCTGTCCCACCGGAGTGACCGGAGACTCTGCCAGACCCACGCGGGCCAGCAACTTGGCGGCACGCTGGTTTGCTTCTTGCCAGTCGATCAGTCCGCGGCGCTTGGTCTCGTTGCCAAGGAAGAGGTTCTCGGCCACCGACAGGTAGGGCACCAGAGCCAATTCTTGGTGAATGATCACGATGCCTTTGGCTTCGGAATCCTTGATGCTCGAAGCCTTGAGCTCTTGACCGTTGAACAGGATTTTTCCGTCGTAGCTACCGTGTGGATAGACGCCGGAGAGCACCTTCATAAGGGTTGATTTGCCGGCCCCGTTTTCGCCGCAGATGGCGTGGATTTCACCTTGCCTGACGGAAAGGTTTACTCCGTCTAAGGCTTTGACCCCGGGGAATGTCTTGGTGATGTCCTGCATCTGCAGGATGGTGCTGTCCATACTGGCGCCGTCCTTGTTGTGATCTGGGTACTGCATGCTGCGTGGTGGCTGCGTTGGCGGGTACTAAGTTTCAGCACCCGCCAACGCGTCGTACACCGAGTACTACTTGGTCTGGCCTGCCTTGACCTCAGCGGCGGTGTAGTAACCGGAGTCAACCAGCAACGAGCTGATGTTATCGGCGGTCACGATGTCCGAATCAAGCAGGAAGGAAGGAACAACCTTCTTGCCGTTGTCGTAGGATTCGGTGTCGTTAGCTTCCGGCTCGGTACCCTCTGCGTAGGACTTCACAGCGGTGACTGCCTGGGATGCCAGCTTGCGGGTGTCCTTGAAGATGGTCGCGTACTGGACGCCATCCTGAATCAGCTTCACCGAAGCGATTTCGGCGTCCTGACCGGTGATGATTGGCAGACCGTCCTTGATGGACTTGCCGTAGCCAGCGTTGGTCAGTGCGGTCTGGATGCCGCGGGAGATCCCGTCGAATGGTGAGAGCACACCGTCAATCTTGGTCTTGCCACCGGCGTAGTGCGCGGTGATCAAGTCCTCCATGCGGCTCTGGGCTTCTTCCTGGCTCCAGCGCAGGGTTGCTGCCTGTTCAATCTTGGTCTGCTTGGACTTGACTACCAAGGTGCCGTCATCCATAAATGGCTTCAGGGTATCCATGGCACCCTTCCAGAAGAAGTGCGCGTTATTGTCATCGATGGAGCCGGCGAAGAGCTCGATATTCAGCGGGCCCTTCTTACCGGTCTTCTCGCCCTTATCATCAACAAGGCCGAGGCCGGTCAACAGCGAGGTAGCCTGCTGCACGCCAACCTTGTAGTTGTCGAAGGTGACGTAGAAGTCAACGTTTTCGGTGCCGTTGATCAGACGGTCATAGGAAATGATCGGAATGTCTTGGTCAGCTGCAGCCTGCAACTGGCTGGACAGTGCGGTGCCATCGATGGAGGCGACCACAAGGATGTCTGCACCCTTGGTGATCATCTGGTCGATCTGCTGCTGCTGAGTCGGGATGTCATCGTTGGCGAACTGCATGAAGACTTCGTAGCCGGCTTCTTCAAGCTGGGACTTCACGGCTTCGCCGTCGGCAATCCAACGCTCGGAGGTTTCGGTTGGCATGGCGACACCGACCTGAATATCTTCAGGTGCCTTGCTGTCGCCACCGGCTGCGTCGCCACTTCCTGCTCCGCCACCGCCACATGCGGCCAATGAGCCGACCAGTGCTAGGGATCCGAACGTGACTACCGCTCGGCGAGCCCAGTTATTCCGTGCCATCTTTTCCTCCTGCGTGTTCCGATTCGCACCGGCGGTGCGACCGGGCTCACACTATGTTAGCGCTAACAACGTGCTTTGAGCCACTTTTTTGGAGAAGAATTTTTATTTCTCAAATCTAGAACACCAGCTACCGCGCAACTGGCCAGGAAATTTAGCCGTTGGCAGGGAAAATTTCGCCTACTCAAGAGTAACAAGCGCCACGGACGACAACCTCTGCCCATCGTTCCCACTGACTATATGTCAGCAGCTAACAAGCTAGATAACTTCGATACTCAAACGACAGTGACCATCCCCGGATAAACTCCGGTGACGGTCACTGAATATAATTATTTCTTCGCAGCGAGCACCAACCCACTGCGCTCCTGAGCACTGATCGCGAAGCTAGCTCAACTACCTCGTCGATATCGACGTACTACCCGTCTAATTAAGCGTTACCTTGGAATCTGATTCAGACTTATTGAACCCAAAATCCACTTTGACGTGCTTCTGCGCAAAACCTCGACCCAGCGCGGTTTCCATGTCCGGGATTAGCCGGGAGCGGACCAAATTCATACTTTCGATCGGCGAAGCGTCAACACGCAAGGTGAACCACGCGTAGAGCACCGGGCTTTCGGTACTGCCACCGATGCGGATAGAAGCATCAAGGAGTTCCGGATGAACCTTCGCGGCATCCTGCGCTGCACGTGAAATAACACCGGTGTCGATTCGACTGATCCCCGATTGCTCTTTGGACCGATAGGTGAACTTCTGATTTGACGGTTTACGGGGGAACGTCGACAAAATGACAATCAAAGATGCCACTGAAAGCAATGCGAGGAACAGCGACGCATAAATGACTATCGACGGCATTGCATCCGACCAGGCCCCGCGCTCCAGACCGTCCAGGACCGGCTGATCAGCATTAGGCGCGTTCCACCTGCCCCAACCCAGAGCCCCGCCAGCGGCCACGAGGAATAGCCCTACTACTGCAAGAATTACGCGCTGACGCGCACCGTTAGTCTTCCACACGGTTACCGCTCCCCTTTCGTCAGGACTCTGGCGCTGACCTTGACCCCACGAGACAAAGGAATCGCTGCCAGGGCGGCTTTCACATGCTCCTGAACCGAATTTTTAACCTCGGCAACCTCATGAACCGGCGTTGAAACGTGAATTTTCAGTTCTTGTGCCCGGAAGGACACTGACGCTTTGTGAACGCCATCGGTCCGTTCGGCTTCATACCGCGCAAGGTTGGACAGTCCACGCGGATCCATCGTCCACTCTTCGCTAAGCTCCTGCGAGTCCCAGTCCAGCAACGCTGTCTTGCGCTTTCCTGGGATCACCGCCGCACCAAGAAGCAAAAGACCGATGATGACCAATCCAATGGCAGTACCAAGCAACCCCGCATCTAACCACGTCATTTCCTTCGCTGCGCCCAGGAGCCCGCTGATCCACTCGGGCCAGGCGCCACTGTTCAGTCGGATCTGACAAAGTATCAGTGCAGCAATGCTCACCGAGAGCACGAGCAGTGCGATGAGTAGCAATGCCACCGTACGAGCGCTGCGAACATACCAAAACCTACTCACAATAGGAGCCTCTCCTTCGCTGAAGTTCCCGACGCATGTAGCCATGAAATATCGATGTCAACCTGCACAGATGAGACCCCCAAGTACTTCCTAAGCTCATCTGTCACTCGGCGCCTCACGGCGTCACAGGTTTGCTCGATGTTCATCGGGTATCGCAAGCCAGCCTTAATGGATACCGCTACAGTTCCACCCAAAACCTCCGCATCAACTTGCGGACGTCCGGTGATTGCTGTGGGCTTACCCAAGCTCAGCAGGCCACCGCTGCTGGAGCCCACACCAGCGATATCAGAGGCTGCCTTAGCAGCGATCTTCGCGTATATTTGCGTGGCAATGGTGGTGGTTCCACGGGAATTGATCTCACTTACCAAGCCACTCACCGCCGACGATTAATAAACACGCGCTCCCAGTCGACGCGAGACTGCAGGAACCAGCCAACCGCTCCACCGATGAGAACAAAAAACGCTACGACAATAAATTGGGTGAAAGAGCCGAAGGCAATCAGCAATCCCGCGACTAGCCCCACGGCTAGTCCCCACCTAATTTGATTCATGGTTGTTCCCTTCGCTGCTCATCGATGGTTTCGTGATTACTTCAGGTCTTCGCGTGGTTCATTGTCATCTTCATCGTCTTCTGGCAGGTGAACATCGGTAACATCGATATTCACCTCAATGACCTCCAGGCCGGTGGCGCGCTCGACCTGCGAAATGATGTTTGAACGAATGTCACTGGAGACGTCGACGATTGAGAAGCCGTAGGAAATTACAATCGACACATCGATAGCCGTCTGCTGCTCGCCCTTTTCTACGCTGACGCCGCCCGCGGTGTTGGCCGAAGCTCCTGGGATGCGATCTGCCAAAGAATTAAAAGTGCGGCGTGCTGCGTTACCCATGGCATAGACCCCTGGGACTTCGCGAGCGGCAATACTTGCGATTTTCTGGACAACGCGGTCCTCGATGGTCGTCTTGCCAAGCTCGGTATGCAGCGGACCTACAAGCTGTTCTTCCGGTTCCGCTTGCGCTTGCTGACGCTTCGACTGACGCTCAATCTCTTCTCCGGTGGGCTTGATGATCTTGTCGTTCATCTGTGGCTGCGTCATGTTCTCACTCCTACTTTCGCGACGAAATTTTCGCCTACACTCATACAGACGAGGTGCATAACAATATCCTCACACATAATATGAGTGATCTAAGTCACATATGAGGTGATGCATGGAAGCACTCGAGTTACTTGCCTTAGTGGGCCGCTCGCGTGAAGGGGATCAACAAGCATTTGCTGCGCTGGTAGTCGAGCTGAGCCCTGGCTTACGCAGATATTGTCGCTCTTTTTTCAACAATTGGCAGGATGTGGACGACGCGCTTCAGGACACCTGGGTTAAGGCTTGGAAAAGCCTTCCAACGCTAAATCAGAATGGGGCATTTAAAACATGGCTCTACCGGGTGGCACGCAATATCTGTTTAGATCGCGTACGTTCCCCGAAAAACCAAGTCCCCTCGATTGACAATGAAGAACTAGCGTTGGTGGCGGCTCCCGAATATCTTTCTCCGGAAAATGTTGCCGTGCAACGAAGCGAAACGGAACGAGCCTGGAGTATTTTAGCCACCCTCCCCTCCGCTTTGCGCCAGGCCTTCGTGCTTGTTTGTCTCGAAGAACTCAGCTACCAGGAAGCTGCCCGCATCACTAACACGTCCGAATCGACCATCCGCGGCCGGATTGCCCGGGCACGAAAACTAATCACTGAGGCGGTGTCATGAAAAATCTTCCCTGCGGACGCACGACGGATGACATACTTCAAAAACTTGACGAGGCGCCAAGCCTGCACGAGCTGGAATGCAGATGGTGCCATCAGGAGCGACGCCGGCTCAAAGATCAAGACGCCAAGATGTTGTCGCAATTGCGGGCTAGTTCGAGTGCGGACAACACTCCAGAATTCATGCGCAATGTTTTAGATAAAATCTCAAACTTGCGTCCTTTGCAACGCAGCTGGGATGCGGCAACTCCCGAAACGAGAAAACCAGTACGCGTGTCTTCCACCGAGATCATTACTCGCATACGAGCCGAGTTCTCCGAATCTCGAAAGACCCAATTGAACTACACGGAAGTCAGAGCCACCGATACCTCGATCCCACATACTATGTGGTTGATCAGATGCACGGTAAGTATGCTCACCAAGTCCACCGTGCACGAAATTGAGCAAGAAATCCTTACTCACGTAAATGCTGGACTCAATTCAATGGTGGCGAGCGACCACCTCACCGTAGAAATTACCGTCGAAGACGTTCACGGTGAAGTGTTAGTGCGCTCAGAAATTCAGGCCTGATCCGTGGCCAAGGATTCTCGCTGCATTCTGCGTGACTTGTGCATCTTCGACGTGGTTCGGCATGTCTGACTAAGTTGAGATCGTGCACATCAAGAGCAAGGGCCGGCAAATTTTGTTGCCGGCCCTAGCTCTTCTTTTTTTCTTACAGACCCTGAGCCAGACGGTAGTACGCCTGGTTCAGTCGCACCTGTTCGGCGAACCCGCGACGCGTCGTGTTCTCGTCAATGACCAACAATTCGGTGCCAGTGATTTCAGCAAAGACCTCAAAGGCCTCAATACCGGCGGCCGTAGACATCACCGTGTGGTGCGCTCCACCGGCGGTCAACCAGGATTCGGCCGAGGTGGAGAAGTCTGGTCGTGGCTGCCAAACGGCGCGTGCCACCGGCAAGTTTGGCAGGTCCTGTGGCGGCGTAACCACGTCCACTACGTTGGCGGTCAAACGGAAACGCTCACGCATATCGGCCATGGAAACAACTACGGCCCCGGTGGTCGCGTCCGCGTTAAAGACCATGCGCACCGGATCTTCACGGCCACCAATGCCCAGCGGGTGAATTTCGATTCGTGGCTTGGTAGTGGTCAGTGACGGGCACACCTCAAGCATGTGCGCACCGAGGATCAGTTCCTTGCCCGGGGTCAGGTCATAGGTGTAATCCTCCATCAGCGAGGCGCCACCGGGGAGCCCTGCGCCCATCACCTTGGCCGCACGCACCAGCACCGCAGTCTTCCAGTCACCTTCGGCACCGAAGCCGTAGCCCTTGCCCATGAGACGCTGTACCGCCAGGCCCGGTAGCTGCTTGAGCCCCCCAAGATCTTCAAAGTTCGTGGTGAACGCCCATGCACCTAGCTCGCGTAGGAAGGACTCGATGGCCAATTCCTGTCGCGCGGCATAGCGCAGCGATTCATGACGCTCGGCGCCGGCACACAACTCGGCGGAGACGTCGTATTCACGCTCGTAATCTGCAACGAGTTCATCCACGGCAGACTCGGAAACTGCTTCCACGGCTTCCACCAGGTCGTTCACGGCCCAAGTGTTCACTGAGACGCCGAAGCGTAGTTCTGCTTCGGTCTTATCCCCTTCGGTTACCGCAACGTTGCGCATATTGTCGCCGAATCGAACCAATTTCATCGTCTGGGTGGCGTTCCAGCCTGCGGCACCTCGCACCCAATTGCCGATACGCCCGGCTACCGCCGGGTTGGAAACGTGACCAACCACCGTGGTACGGGTGGCACCGATACGGGTTGCGAGGTACGCGTATTCACGGTCACCGTGTGCGGCCTGGTTCAGGTTCATGAAATCGAAGTCAATGCTGTCCCAAGGAAGTTCAACATTGGCCTGAGTATGCAGGTGCAATAGTGGCTTAGTCAGTGCTTTCAGACCCGAGATCCACATTTTGGCTGGGCTGAAGGTGTGCATCCAGGTAATCACGCCGAGCACATTGTCATCCGAATTTGCGTCCAGCATGGCCCGACGAATCGAATCCGAATCCTTAAGTACCGGCTTCCAGATCACCTTGGCGGGCACCTGGTCGGAATCACCCAGTGCCTGGGCAACCTCGCGCGACTGCTCGGCGACCTGACACAGGGTTTCTTCCCCGTAGAGGTCTTGGCTTCCGGTGAAGAACCAGATTTCCTTGGATTCATATGCTTTGCTCATGATGTCCTTTCGGATTGAAGTAGGTGGGCGCGAAAGAAGCGCTTATTGTCCGTAAACGTTTTGGTAGCGTGCGTAGAGTGCGTCGATATCTTCGCTGCGCATCGGCACCGGGTCACCTAATTGGCGGGAGATGTGAACTGTGCGGGCCACCTCTTCACACATCACCGCCGCCTTGACGGCGGAGCGTGCGTCCTTGCCAATGGTGAAAGGACCATGGTTTTGCATGAGTACCGCCGGGCTACGCGACTCGCGTAGCGTCTGGACGATGCCGCGGCCGATGGAGTCATCACCAATGATGGCGAAGGGGCCCACCGGAATAGGTCCGCCAAATTCATCTGCCATCATGGTCAGCACACAAGGAATTTCTTCCCCACGGGCAGCCCACGCGGTCGCGTAGGTCGAGTGGGTATGCACCACGCCGCCAACATGCGCCAGATGTTGGTAGGTGTAGGCGTGCGCGGCTGTATCCGAGGACGGAGCGCGGGTTCCGTCGATGAGCTGCCCATCCAGCGTGCAGACCACCATGGAATCAGCAGTCAATTCCTCATAGGCAACGCCGGAGGGTTTAATGACGAACACGTCTGCGCTGCCATCGGGGACCTCTGGGTTTCGAACGCGCTGCGAGACGTTTCCGGCGGTCCACACCACCAGCTCATAACGCGGTAGTTCAGCGTGCAGTTGCGCGACGAGTTCGCGTGTTTGCGCAATTTCTTGGCGCATTGCTGCTGAGTATTTGGCTAATCCTTGAGCATCGCTCATCTGAGAACTCCTTGGTGCCGAGGTGGAAATGTTTTAGATTGCTTTGATCGCGGCGCGTTCAATGTCCAGCCCTGCCCGGTAACTGAGCAGGTAGTCTGCGTAACCGGCTACATCCTGTGGCAGAGGTGTTACCTCGTCTAGCTGCGCGTTCGCGAAAACCTGCAAATTCAGATATTCGGCGAGGCTCACCGTTGGGTGCGTGCCGGAATAGTGGCGATATGCGGCCAGCACGGCAATCCCCCAGGGTCCACCGTGTTGTGCCGTACTTCCTACGGAAACCGGCACATTAAGTGCCGCGGCGAGGAGCCGTTGGGCGGCTTGTGCGGTGCGGAAAATGCCGCCGTGGGCAAACATTTTCTGAATTTTGACACCCTCTGAGCCAAGGATCTCCATCCCCACGCTCAAGGTCGCAAACATCGAATACACCTGAGTTCGCATGAAGTTTGCAAGATTTAGCGTTGAGTCGGGGGTACGCACTACCAGCGGTCGGCCCTCCGCTAACCCGGTGACCGGTTCTCCGGAAAGGTAGTTGTAGGCAACGAGTCCTCCCCCGTCCGCGGCACCGTCTAGTGCCGAGGTCAAAAGCGCCTGGTACACCTCATCCGCAGAGACCTTCTGGCCCAGCGCGGAGGCGAATTGCCCGAAGACCGAAGCCCAACTGGCCAGCTCGCTGGCGCCGTTATTGCAGTGCACCATGGCTACCGGATCCCCGGTGGGGGTGGTCACGATGTCAATTTCGGGGTGAACTTCGCGCAGCGCGGCATCTAGGACCACCATTGAGAAGATTGAGGTTCCGACCGACACATTTGCGGTGCGTGGGGCCACCGAGTTGGTTGCCACCATCCCGGTTCCGGCGTCCCCTTCGGGTGGGCAGCATTGCGCTCCAGGCTGCAACTGGCCGGTAGGGTCAAGCAGCAGTGCACCCTGCGCGGTGAGGCTTCCAGCATCGGCACCGGCAGGCAACACCTCAGGTAGCAGCTCGGCCAGTGTGCCAGTGGCACCTAGTCGCTGGGCTAGCGAGTCAAAGGTTGCTAAGAATTTGGTGTCATAGCCAAGAACGGAACTATCCAGCGGGAACATACCCGAGGCGTCTCCGGCACCTAGTACTCGGCGCCCGGTGAGCTGCTGATGAACAAAACCAGCCAAGGTATTGAGGCTAGCTACCTGGGCAACATGTTGCTCGTTATCCAATAGTGCCTGGTAGTAGTGGGCTACTGACCAGCGCTGAGGGATGTTGAACTCAAAAGCATTGCTTAGTTCTTCGGCGGCCCGTCCGGTGGAGGTATTGCGCCAGGTCCGGAATGGGACAAGCAACTGATCGGCACCATCAAAGGCTAGATAGCCGTGCATCATGGCCGAAATACCAATGGCTGCAAAGTTGCTGGGGCGCACCGAATATTGTTGTTCGCACTCCCGCACCAGATCGGCGAAGCACTCTTGCAAACCGGTCATGATAGCTTCACGTGAATAGGTCCAGCGGCGGTCCACAAACTGGTTTTCCCACGCATGTTGGCCACTGGCCAGCTGTTCGTGATTGGGCCCGATGAGGCTCGCCTTGATATTTGTCGAGCCGAACTCGATGCCGAGCACCGCACGTCCCGAACCGATCAGCTCGGGCGCGGACATACCTACGTGGTGATCAGTCATGACTTCTCCGTCCTGCACCCTTGGTGCGGGTGACATTCTTTGCGTTCGCGTTCCGCTGCGCCTGAGAGCACTAGGCCCTACGGCAAGGCGGAACGCTCACATAATGTTAGCGCTAACAAAATGCGATGCGCAACACATGGAGAAGTTTAAGTCACCCACCATGGGGCAGAAATCAGCTCCGCGCGGGTGGCGCAGTGCTTGCTCGAACAATCATCGTTGGAGCGATCATTCGCGGACCAGACAACCCCGGCTCATCGTTGAGCAACTCGGCGAGCGCGGCTCTCCCCACGTCGGCAAAGGGCTGACGCACCGTGGTCAGTTTTGGGATGTAAAATTCCGCAATCTGCAAATCATCAAAGCCCACCACCGACACGTCTTCGGGAACCGATACCCCAGCTTCCCAAAAGGCGCGCAATAGCCCGATGGCCAGATAATCATTGGATGCAAAAACCGCGGTAATCTCTCCGGCTTTTACCCGCGGCGCAAGACTAACCCCCGCGACGTAACCACTTGGAGCCAGCCAGGACTCGGCGGGAAATTCCACCGCGTCATAACCCGCGGCCGCCATGGACTCAGCCCATCCAATTTTGCGTTCGGTCGCGTCAAACCATCCGGTGGGTCCCGAAACGTGCACTATTTTCTGGTGTCCTAGCGAAATTAAATGCTCGGTGGCCTGCCGTGCCCCATCGCGTTGATCAACATATACGTAGTGCACCGGATCATTCTCCGGAACGTTCGTGCGGGCGGCCACCACGACCACCGGCACCTTCAGCTTTAGTTCATCGATGGCCTCGGTGACCTGATCGTGCGGGGCCACTACCACCACACCGTCCACACCCTGGTCGGTGAGATGGTTCAGTGCGGTGACCGCGCCGCCGAGGTCATAACTGTCCATTGAGGTCACCGTGACAAAATAGCCCTGGGCTCGAGCCGCCGCTTCCACCGCAAGCACGGTGGACTGCGGCCCAAAAAACTCACTACCAATGGTCAAGATACCGATGGTGCGAGTTTGCGCCGTCGCCAAGGCACGGGCGGCGAGGTTCCGTCGATATCCAAGTTCTTTAATCGCCTCCAAGACCCGCACTCGGGTACCTTCGCGCACGTTCGGATGATCGTTTAAAACCCGGGACACAGTTTGGTGGGAGACCCCGGCGACTGCTGCCACGTCCGCCATCGATGGCGGCCGGCTGGAAGAGCTCTCGGCGTCAGTCTGGAAAGTATTCACATTCGTCATTATCGCAAACCCCACGAGCCCCTCCGACAATAAATTCCCATATTGCTCACATATTGGGGTTTTCTCGGTTTGAGAACATGGCAAAGTGCCCGCAGATATCCATCTGCGGGCACTTTGCCAAAATTGGTACTTTCATTCTTGTTCATCTAGCTTGTCGATAGGATTTTCGCCGTCAGTGCTCCGATGTTTTGGCAACTCTGGGTACAGGCATCTCAATGGCTCCAGTCTGAATCTGTTCAAATTCTTCGGGGGTCACCACGGGAATTTCATAGCCTTCCTTATCGATGAGCATGCCACCTTCAAAGTGGTCACCCTCGATCAGTCCGCAGATCTCTTCGCGCTTCACCAGACGTGGCGGGGCGGCGGAGAAGACCGATGAGTTCTTGGTATTTCCGAACTTGAATTCGTTGAACAGCAAGTTCAGCAACACTGCCATGATGGCCGCCGAGGAGATCCCCGAGTGGAAGATCGTTTCAAACCAGCTTGGGAAGTTTGCATAGAAGTCAGGCTTCACGATGGGGATACAGCCAAAGGAGATGGACGCGGCCACAATCACCAGGTTCATTCCGTCATATTTGATCTTCGACAGCGTGCGAATTCCCGAGGCAGCCACGGTTCCGAACAAGACGATTCCAGCACCACCAAGAACTGGCGTGGGGATTGCCGCGACTACTCGTCCCAGGATTGGAAGCAGTCCAAGAACCACCAGGATTCCGCCACCGGCAGCCACAACAAAGCGACTGGTGATCCCGGTAATTGCTACCAGACCAACATTCTGCGCGAAGGCAGACTGGGTGAAGGTATTAAAGATTGGGGCTACCGCCGAAGATGCCATATCTGCGCGTAGTCCGTCGGCGATCCGTTTGGAATCCACGCGGGAACCAGCGATTTCACCGACCGCAAGAATATCGGCGGTTGTCTCCGTCAAGATGACCAAAACAACGATAGTCATCGAGATGATTCCACCGAGTTCAAAGACCGGCATGCCGAAGGCCAGCGGCTGTGGGAAGGCGAAGATCGCGCCGGTGCCCACTTGGGAGAAGTCGGCCATGCCAAGCAAGGCGGCGCCGACGGTGCCTAAAACGATTGCGATCAAGATAGACATTCTCGAGATGGCTGCGTTGCCGACCTTGGACAGCAGCAAGACAAGTAGCAAGGTACCGGCTGCTAAACCAATATTTGCCAGTGATCCGTAGTCATCTGCTTTAGCGTCTCCACCCATGGCCCAGTTTGCGGCTACCGGGGTCAATGAAATGCCGATCATGGTGATCACCACGCCGGTGACTACCGGCGGGAAATATCTAATGACTCGGGCGAAGAATGGGGCTATGAGGAAGCCAATGAGCGCCGCGACCAGCACCGCACCGAAGACTGCAGGAAGCCCTCCACCACCATTGACGATGGCGGCCATGGTTGCCACGGAGGCGAACGAGGTGCCCTGAACCAGCGGCAGTTGGGCACCGAAGAAAGGAATACCGATGGTCTGCAGGATGGTTGCAAGCCCACCAATGAATAGGCAGCTGGCGACCAGGAGCCCTACTTCTTCACTGCTGAGACCGGCCGCTCCACCGATGATGAGAGGTGGGGCGATAATGCCGCCATACATCGTCAATACATGCTGAAGCCCGTAGGCCAACGACTTCCCAAAAGGTAATTTAGCGTCTTCCGGGCGTGCTGTTTTGATAGGTTCATTGTGTGTAGCGCTCAAGGCTGACCTCCTACGTCAGTCGCTGCCAAAAGGGTGTACCGGTGTACCAGCACTGGCACACCCTTTTCACGTCGAGTTAGATAAATGCAGGGATATTAGCCCAGACCGGATGGTTAGCCTCGGTGCCCTCACGGGTGACAGTTGCTTCGATCAGTCCGTATGGACGGTCAGCAGCAAAGAACACTTCATTCGGGTTGTCTTGACCAAAAGCATCAAGATCCACCAGGAAGTGGTGCTTGTTTGGCAAGGACATCTTGATTTCAGCGATTTCTGGATGTGCCTCCAATACCGCTTGGCCCATGTTGTACATGCTCTGCTGCAAGGCATAGGAGTGCGTGAGTGCAAACTGGGTCAGCAGCAAGGATCGCACCGACGCATACACTGCATCAAAGTCGATGCCGGCTGCGACACCTTCCGGGGTGTAGCGCCAACGGGCGGTGACATCGGTGGCGAGAATTCGTTCGGTGGTGCCCTTGAGAGTGGTGTATTTATCCACTGGGAACCCATGGAATTCGCTGCCGGTGGACTTCAAAACCGTCAGGTCTTCAAGTCCTGCAACAATACTTTTCTCACCGTTCTCGGCAATTTCCAAGACCGCGGTGCGCACCTCTGACTTGTTCTGCGAGAACGCGTGATCATGGTCGTTGATGCGGTCCCAGAAGAATTGCTGTGCGGCCCAGCGTCCTCCGCTAACCCAAGCGAATTCGCTGGTGAAGTGTTCGCCGAGTCGCACCAGGAACTCCTCTGGTGAAGCCACTCCGTCACGGGCCAAACCGTATACGGTGTTCTTCTGGGTGTCGGTGGCGACCACATGGGCGTTGTCCCCATCGGTGTGGGCGGCGGCAAAGTCTCCGTGAAGTTGGCTGGTGACGTTTAGATCTTGGATCTGATGACGGTCGGTGTCTCGGGTGATCTTCACCAGGCGGACTTCCGCTTTACCGTACTGGTTGCTTCCTAGGACGATTTTGGTTCCGGCTGGGGCGTTAATTTGTGCGGTCATGACTCTAACTTCCTCGGTACGTGGAATATGCAAACGGGCTGATAAGAAGGGGTACGTGGTAATGCTCGGCAACGTCAGAGACGTAAAAGTCGATGCTTACCGCGGGGAAGAAAGTTTCCGTTCCCTGCTTCCCGAAATAGTCACCGGTTTCAAAGGAAATCCGGTAGCGGCCTATTTCAACCTGAGTCGGTCCAAGATTCTTAATGCGTCCGTCCGCATCGGTGATCTGGGATCCGATTTCTTGCCAGCCGGATGCCAAATTGGCTTCCAGCGTGGCCTTAACACCAGAGGCAGGCCTCCCGGTCCCGGTGTCGAGAATATGGGTGGTGATGTGACTGCGTTGCGCGGTCTGTTCATCCATGGAGTACTCCTTAGTTCAAAGGGGTGGCTTTAGTTGCTGACGACTTGTTCTAGCCGTAGCAGCGCAATGGCGCTCAGTTGCTCGGCGACTTCGCGCGCTTCAATGTCATCGTCATTGCCTAAACGGCGTTCGCATTCGCTCAGGATTTCGGCGCTACTTCGACCGGCGGCACGGATAAGGAATACCCGGTTAAATCGGTCTTCGTAGGCACGGTTAGCCGTGGAAAGCTGAGCGGTAATGTCCTCGTTCAGTTGCAGGGCCGCCTGTTCACCGCGTGAAAGGGTGGCTTCGGCCGAGTTACCATCGGCTCGTTCACCAATTCTTGGATGGTGCGCCAACGCGGCGGCGGTCTCTGCTTCGCTCAGGGATTCGGCACTTCGAGAACCTGCTGCAAGTAATTCATCGTTACTTGCGTAGGGACGAGATGCGACGATGTCGTTGATCCAACGCTCCACATCGAGGCATGGGCGCAGAATAGCTGCGGCCTGCCTCTGGGGGAGATTGTTAAATTCTTCGAGGTTCATTGGGTGATCAGCTCTTTTCCTACACCACAATCCGGCGGCTGAACACCCTTACCACCGATGGTTTATCGGCTTCGACTCGATGTTTTTGGATCGTGGAATCTTCGTTCCACTACTGTAAGCCAACTCACACCACTTCCGTCAAGGGGTTTGCCAAGGCTATTTTTTGAAGTGTGATTTATTGTCCGGGATTTCGGTCGAAAGAAGTTTTTAGGCGTAAACCCTTGCCAAGACTCTAGCTACCCAGAGATACTGGTTCCGTAGAACAAAATTTAACTTCCATATTGTGGAATGAAAAGAATCAAGAAGGAGGGTCGCCATGACCGCCAACCAGCCGGCCAGCATCAACTACTCACCCAAGGAAGCGCGAGTCCTCAGCGCGACCGCAGCACTCCAAACGGGAATGTTCCAGCCAATAGAAAATCTGGATCCAGATATGTCCCCACGTGCACGTATCAACCCTTCCGCGCCAACCTTTTTTGATCGTTTACTGCGCAGGTAAACACCCGCCCACCCCGTGGGCCACGAACAGCGTAAAGACCATGCTCCGGAGGCGCCGAGCATGGTCTTTACGTGCTTAAAAGGACTAAATAAACGTGGGACTCAACGGTGTCACCATAAAATCGGCGCGCTGCGTACTAGGAGCAGAAATCATGCCTACACAGGTATCGAGCAAGAAGTAGCCAACCGCCAACCAGTCAGGCTGCTCAACACCCTCGTGGATGCGCTGCTCATATTGACTGCTGATCCCGAGCACCAGATGCCCCATAATTCCGGACCGGGCGCGCAGAACTACCGCAGGAATCCCCTCCAACTGTTCACCGGTACGCAGATTGAGCCGCTCAATATCTTCGACATGCAAGAGCGAATCGGTTAGCAGCTCACCCACCGAGGGAACCGTACGAACTTGAAATAGAAACCTGGCTCGCCAACTAGGCGCCGGTAGCTGACCCAGATGCTCAAGCCATGGCAGGATACGGCAAGCGAGGACCTCGCGAAGCCCCGCATCTTCCCCCAGCTCTGCCACCAACTGTTTGCGTCGCGCATCAACCGGGAGGACCGAGCGTTCGATCAGCGCACGCAACAGACCATCGCGGTTCCCGAAATGATAGGCAATCGCCGAGTGGTTAGCGGTACCAGCATGCTCGGTAATCCGCCTGCTGGATACCGCGTCAATGCCATGGCAGGCATAAAGCTCTTCGGCAGCGTCAAGCAGGACTTCGCGCGCTCGTTCACCTTGTCGACTCACAACAATCCCCGACCTTTCCTGGCGCCACCAACGTGCAACAGCTCAATAGTGATTCTCACCTCGTTCATTATACAATTTACGCCATGTGGCGTAAATTAGTTGAACGATAACAACTAATAATCTGATTCATGCAGGAGCACGAACGTTTGAGCAATCCCCCAGAAGTCACTGATCCTCCGGTCGAGAGCAGAAAGTCCAAACGCAAACAGACGCCGGAGCTGGATCCCGTCGCCGCTGCAGCGAAACGTTCCAAGATCGAAAAAATCGCCCGTACCGTGATGGTCTTCCTAATGCCACTGATGATCGTAGGCATGATGATCCTTGGCTACATGGGGGCTATGCACCATCAATCGGCCAAGGATATGCCGGTGGTCGTAGCCGGCTCCAACTTAACCAAGGTCGCGGATCTCGCTCAAGAACTAGGTGATGCTGACCCGGGGGCCTTGGAGATTACCCGGCTCGATTCCGCCCTTGAAGCCCGCGAAATGGTGTATGACCGTAAGGCCTCGGCCGCCGTCGTATTGGACGGAAAAACCGCCACGCTCTACAGCGCCTCGGGTGCCGGCGCCTCGGCGACCAGCACGGCGAGCGCCGCCATCACGCCGGTGCTGCTCGAAGCAGACCTGAAGGTGTTCTCCGAAGATCTCGCGCCACTGCCCGAAAATGACATGTCGGGCCTCGGCGCAATGTTCCTCGCCACCGCCATGATCACCGCCGGCTATATGCCGTGGTCCATGGTGCTCTCCAATTCACCAGAGCTACTGCGCTTCCGCCGTTCGGTTCCACTCCTTGCCGGCTGGTCCATCATCATTTCCGCCCTGGGCGCGCTGATCACCGGCCCTATTCTTGGCGTGTTGCAAGGTTCCGACGTGGTTCCCGTCATGGGAACGTTGGCCCTAGGCGTGTTTGCCGTCGGCTCGATCCATCTGCTCTTTACTCGGCTCTTCGGAGCCATGGCAGTGATCCCGGGGATGCTGGTCCTGATGGTGTTGGGTCAACCAGCCTCGAATATGGGTATGTCGGTCTACTCTTTGCCTTCGATCTTTCCATTCCTACACTCTTTCCTGCCGATGCCCGCACTGGGCGAAGCGTTGCGTTCAATCATGTACTTTGACGGTGACGGCGCAACCAAACACCTATTGATGCTTGCACTGGGCGCAGTTGTGGGTCTGGTACTGACCGTGCTGTGGGATGCTCGAAAACATGCGCGAGGCAAAAGCGCGATCCCCACCAGCATCAATATTGCGTCCTTGCACGGTGGCCCACGTCCACAAAGGAAATTCTGGCGATACCTCTCACTGGTGGCATTCCCCCTAGGCATGATCGCCATGATGTTGACCTTCATGCTCGGCGCCATGCACGAGCCGACCCCGCGTGATATGCCCGTGGCCGTAGTGGGATCCACTATGAAACAGGCGCAACAGAGCGTGGATGGGCTCAACGAGAACCTCTCTGGCATGTTCGATCTGACCGCCCTGGACTCGGCAGAGGACGCGGTCACCCTGATGGGCAAGCAGGACTTCGTCGCGACCTTCGTACTACCGGATGCAACACACGCCGAAGCCACCTTGTACACCGCGCAGGCAAGCGGCAACGCTGCGAAGCAGGTGGTGAGCCGAGTATTTGAGCAGATTGCCGACGCACAGGGCATGGAATTGACCCAAGAGGAACTCGCTCCGCTGCCGAATAGCGATAATTCGGGCACCGTCGTGATGTACCTTGCCATGGGTTGGATCATGGCAGGCTTCATGGTCATAGTGGTCGCCGGCACCGCCGCCCCACACCTGCTGCCATTGAAGAAGCTTCTTCCCTTGCTGATGGGCTACGCGGCCTTTATGTCACTGGTGTTGTGGTTGATTGCTGGGCCCATCACCGGTGCGGTGGATGGACACTTCTGGCAGCTGTTTGGTCTTGGCATCTTGACGATTTTTGCTTTGTCGATGTTCACCACGATCTTCAACCGGCTCATTGGAATGTTCGCAATCCTTCCCACCTTGGCCGTGGCAATGTTCTTGGGCGTTCCTGCCTCGAACGCTGCACTGTCTATCTACATGGAACCGCATATTTTCACCGTGTTGCATCAGATTCTGCCCATGCCGGCGGCGGTCGAGTCGGCCCGTTCGATCCTGTACTTCGACGGTGCTAACCTCGGCTCGCACCTCATGGTGCTCGGACTCTGGGCGCTGGTTTCCTTCGCGGTGGTGGTCATCATTGATTGCCTCAAACCGGTGAAAACCACTGCCCACCCGATTCCAGAAGCGGAGATTGCGGCACTGCAAGTGGCTCCAAAGCAGGCTTCCCTCCCTCCGGTGGAGGACGAAGAACTCTTCATCGAATCCGATGAAGACCGGGACAAGGAACTGGTCAGCGTCTAACTATTCCTTGCTTCCACCCCGTACTGCAGGCCAGCGATCATCCGATGAAGAATCATTTGATCGCTGGGCTGCTGTACTTTTTTATTTCCCAACGGCCAGCTGCACCCTCGCACCACTTTGGACCGCACTATCTTCGATTCCTGCCAGTACCCGCTGCACCGCAAGTCCATCAGCGAACGATGGGCTTGCCGGGATGCCACTGCCGATAGCCGCTAAGAAATCCCGGATTTCATGGGTAAAGCTTTCCGCCCAACCAAGTACGTGACCGGTCGGCCACCAGCCTTCTAAGTACGGGTGCTCTGGTTCGGTGACCATAATCGATTTGAAACCATGCTCCCCGGTATCACCCGAAGCCTCGTACAACTTCAAAAAATTCATGGACTCCAAATCGAATTCTAAAGATCCCTGGGATCCGTAAACCTCGATACGCAGGGAATTCTTCTTGCCTGTTGCCATCCGGCTGGCTTCCACCGTGGCGATCGCGCCATTATCCAGTTCCAAGGTCGCCCAGATCGCATCGTCGACACTGACCTGTTCTGTCCCCGAGTCTCCAGTCCGTTCGGTGACAAAGGTGCGGCTGGTCGCCGAAACCGAGCTAATCTGTGCCCCGATGAGAAACCTGAGCTGGTCCACCGCGTGAGAACCCAAATCTCCCAGCGCCCCGGACCCTGCTTCATCCTTGCGCAACCGCCACGTCATAGGAGCGGCATCATCGACTAGCCAGTCCTGATAGTAGCGAATGTTCAGTTGTCGCAATTGGCCCAGTCGTCCTTCGGCTATCAATCGCTGAGCCATTGCTAGGGCAGGAATTCTCCGGTAGTTGAACCCCACCATGCTGATAACTCCACGCTCGGCCGCTGCCAGCGCGGCCGCATTCATCTCCTCGGCCTCGGCCAGCGTGTTAGCCAGTGGCTTTTCAACCACCACGTGTTTGCCATGCGCTAGAGCAAAGAGTGCTATCTCAGCATGCAGGGCGCCTGGGGTGCAGATATCGACAATGTCGATATCCTCACGGAGGATTGTCGCGCGCCAGTCGGTGCTAGATTCTTCCCACCCAAATTTGGCAGCCGATTCTGCGGTGCTGGTGGGGTTAGAGCCCACCAGCACCCGCATGCTCACCAGGGTCGAATCGTAGGTGGCGTTAACGTTTCGCCACGCTTGGGAATGGGCTTTGCCCATGAACGAATGGCCAATCACCGCAACCCCGAGGGCCGATCCTGTTCTGAGCATTTGCTTCTCCTTCTAATGGGACTAATTTCGCTACGCTCTGCGGTCTAGGACTCAAAGGCTGTAGGCAAATATTTCTCCACGTTGTCCTTGGTCACCACGGCGGCGTACAGCACAACTTTGCGCGGAATTTCAATGTCCAACAGGTCTTCCAACGAACGTTCCTGCGCAACGAGTCGCGCCATCCTCACTCCATCAGCAGCCTGATATGCCGGGTACACGGTGGTCGCCTTGACCACCGAATCTCCGGACTGAATCTCACGCATCATATTTGCCGAACCACCGTTACCTACCATGAAGAATTCGCTACGGTCTGCGGCTTTAATGGCTGCCAGCACCCCGACGCCCTGATCATCATCGTGGTTCCAGATCGCATCCAGATGAGGTGCAGCTTGCAACAGGTTTGAGGCGGCACGCTCACCGGATTCTACGGTGAACTCTGCTGGAACTCGGTTTGAAACTTCAAGACCACATTTGGCCAGCGAATCTTTGAAACCTTCACTACGCTCCTGGGTGAGTGGCAAGGAATCAATTCCAGGAATTTCACCGATTTTGGCGTCTTTTTTGTCACCCAGTTCGGCGCAGATGAAGTCGCCAGCGGAGACTCCCACACCATAGTTATCGCCGAGCACCGTGACTCGAGACGATTGCGCGGTACTGAACTCACGGTCAACGTTGATCACCGGGATGCCTGCATCCATGGCTTTTTGCGCCACCTTGGTCAACGCCGCCCCGTCGAAAGGCAAGAGCACAATCGCATCGACCTTGTCGTTGATCATCGTCTCGACCTGGCTGATCTGTACGCTGACGTCGTTGGTGCCTTCGGATACCTTCAGCTCTACGTCTGGGTAATCCTTCGCGGTTTCCACCGCGAGGTCAGTCATGGCAGCCATGAATCCGTGGTCCGCGGCGGGCACCGACAAACCAATGGTGACCTTCTTGCCTTCTTCGGCGTTGGCGCCGGCGGCTGCCGGGGCATTCTGGGCGTCGGAAGTTTCATTGCTGGGTGCTGGTGAGTTTGAGACGCATGAGGTGAGCATAAAAGCCGAGGTTGCGAGCAATGCGGCCGCACCCAACATCTTGCGTGGACCCTTATTCGAGGCAAACATTTCTTCTCCTTTGAATCATTGTTACTGCGAGTGGTGCACGGAAAGTCTTGAGATAAATCAGGTTCTCGACTGCCTAATCGCCAGCTGCCGCTGGATCAGCACTGCGATCACGATAATGGCGCCCTTGGCTACCAGTTGCACCGACAGCGAGAGGTTGTTCAGCGCGAAAATGTTAGTCAGTGTGGAAAAAATCAGCACACCAAGCACCGTTCCAAAAATTGAGCCGCGGCCACCGGTGAGCAAAGTTCCGCCAATGACCACCGCGGCGATGACATCCAGTTCCAAGCCAGTACCGTGCGTGGCACTGCCGGTGGTAGTACGCGCCATGAGCATAAAAGCACCGATTCCAGCGCATAGACCGGCGAGCGCATAGACGATCATGGTGTGACGTTCGACCTTGATCCCGGCGAGCCTTGCGGCTTCTGCGTTTCCTCCAATGGCGAAGGTTCTGCGTCCGAAAGTCGTGCGGTTAAGTAAGACCCAACCGCCTATCGCTACGAGGACAAAGATCAACACGATAGTGGGAATTCCGAATAGGTCTCCACCGATTGCTTGAAGGAATCCGTCCACCGAAATCAGTTGTGTTTTCTTATCTGAAATGATCTCCGCCAAACCACGTGCGGCGGCCATCATAGCCAAGGTTGTAATGAACGAAACAACCTTGCCATAAGCGATCAAAATACCGTTGACCAGTCCGGCCGCGGCGCCGATGGCCATCGCGGTGATGGGTAAAAAGATCCAGGAGGTACTCTCTGCGAACATCTGCCCGGACAAGGTAGTCGCCCAGACTGCTGCGAGAGCTAGGATCGCACCCACGGACAGATCGATGCCGGCGATGGTGATCACGAAGGTTGCCCCGATACTGACCACACCGGTGACCGCAGCCAGACGCAGAATGGTCATCATGTTGTTGACATCAGCGAACCGTTCTCCGGCGGTAAGGCCGCCCACTACGCACAACAAGATCAGCGCAAAAATCAGGCCCATATTTCTGCGCAGCCCGGCATCAAGTAGCCATTTCAGGACGCTGCGTCGCGGCCGGTTATGCACCGTTGATCGCGCGTGGCTCGAAGTTGCGGAGCTCATAGGGTGGTCCCTTCCATCACAAGGTCAAGAATTTGATGTTCACTCAGTTCTGCTGCCGCGCCCCGGTGCACGATGCGGTTCTCGGAAACCACCAGAACTTGATGGCCTAATCCGAGTACTTCTTCTAGTTCACTGGATACCACGATGATCGCGATTCCTGCCCGGGAAAGTTCGGAGATCAGTTGATAGATCTCGCTTCGCGCACCGACATCTACGCCTCGCGTTGGTTCATCAAGCAAGAGCACCTTGCACCCGTGGGAAAGCCAGCGGCCCAAGACGATCTTTTGTTGGTTTCCACCAGAGAGCGTGCGGGCCTCGCGGGTGGGATCTGCGGGCCGCAATTCGAGCTTGTCGATCTGCTCCATGCTGACTTGGTACTCGTTTTTACCGCTGGTAAACCCCGCGGTACCGTAGCGCCCGATACTCGCGAGCGTGAAGTTCGAGATGAGAGTGTCGTCGAGTAGCAGAGCCTGGCTTTTGCGTTCTTCCGGGCAAAGACCCATACCTGCTTTGACGGCGGCTACCGCAGAACCAGGCCTCAGTTGTTTGCCTTCGACGCGCACCACTCCGGAGACCGGTTTAGTACTGCCGTATATGGCTGCCAAGATCTCCGAACGGCCGGAACCAACGAGCCCCGCCAACCCAAGCACCTCACCCGCACGCACGTTAAAGGAGAGCGGTTCCTGTCCGGGAGCGATGACCAGCTCTTGGACCTGCAAAATGTTTGGTGCGTCGTCCGAAAGGCTGACCACCGGCGGGAAGACATTGCTGATGGTCCGGCCCGTCATATGCGTGATCAGTTCACCATTGGAAGTCTGGGCGACCTCTAGGTTTGAGGCGACGGCACGGCCGTCTTTCAAGACCGTGATGCGATCGCCAATGACCCGGATTTCTTCAAGGCGATGCGAAATGTAAATGACCGCAACCCCACTGGCGGTTAGTGCCTTGACGGTGTCAAAAAGGTTGCGGACTTCTTCGGAATCGAGGACCGCAGAGGGTTCATCCATAATAATTAGGCGCACCTCACGAGACAGTGCGCGGGCCATTGAGACGATTTGTTGGCCGGCCGCCGAAAGCTCGCCGACTTCCATACTTGGTGATATTTCCTGGTGGCCTAGCCTGGCAAGAAGCTTTGCTGCCTCGACTTGTTCAGCTTTATGGGAGCTGAATCCCCCTCGGGATTTTTCGTGTCCTAGGAAGATATTTTGTGCAACTGTCAGTGACTCGACTAAGTCGAGTTCCTGGTACATCGTTCCAATGCCAGCTTTGATCGCATCATCGGGAGAGGAAAAGCGGACCTGTTGGCCATCAAACAGGATTTCTCCGTCGTTAGGTTGGTGTACCCCTGCGAGAACTTTGATCAATGTCGACTTTCCCGCGCCATTTTGACCCAGCAGGCAGTGGACCTCTCCGGCTTGGACGCCGAAACTAACCTGTTGCAAGGCAATGATGCCTGGAAATCGCTTTTCGATCCCCCGCATTTCGAGCAAATTAACTTGCTCACCCGTCCCACCGTTGACTTCATCGTGGCTCATAGTGATGGACGTTACACTGACTTTTGATAACTGTCGAGCAAAAGTCGACAATCTATTGTCATTAGTTGTGATCTGGACAACATCTTTTGCTGAATGTGTTTCACTAGAGTCATGTCCATGACGATCACTGCCCCCAAGTCACCTACCGCTGCACCAGGTGCAGGTGAACTGTTTCAGTTCCTGCGTGATGGCAAACCACGCACCCGCTCGGAGCTCGCCCAGATCACCGGGTTATCGCGATCCACCATCGCAGCACGCGTAGAAGCACTGCTTGACCTCGAATTAATCGGCACCGTCGGGGCCAGTGCGTCTTCCGGTGGCAGACCACCGTCAAACTTTGCTTTCGCACCGACATCGCGCACAGTGCTCGCCGCCGATTTAGGAGCCGCGCACGCCATTTTGGCGCTGACCGATTTAGCCGGGAACATCATTGACCACTTACGCGCAGATGTCGACATCGCAGCCGGCCCCATTGCTACCTTGACGTGGGTCGTGGAGAGCTTCACGGAACTGCTTCAACGTAATGCACGCGGCGTAGACACACTTTCTGGCATCGCCATTGGCGTTCCTGGCCCGGTCGAACATTCAACGGGGCGCCCCACCAAACCTCCCATCATGCCCGGGTGGAACGACTTCGATATTCCCGGGACCATTCAAGAGCACTTTAATGTCCCGGTCCTGGTCGACAACGACGTGAACATCATGGCGCTGGGCGAGAAAACGCTGTCTTGGCCCACTACCGAAAACCTTATTTTTGTGAAAGTCGCGACCGGGGTCGGCGTGGGCATCATTAGCGGTGGCCAGCTGCAACGTGGTGCCCAAGGCTCAGCTGGGGACCTAGGCCATGTGCAGGTTCCCGGTGGAGAAGCTAAACCGTGTAGCTGCGGAAACACCGGTTGCTTAGAGGCTCTTGCGGGCGGGGCAGCGGTAGCTAAAAACCTGGCGGCCCTAGGTTATCCAGTACAGACCGCGTCTGACGTCGGAAAGCTTGCCGAGGAAAATAACACCGCGGCGATTCAAGTGCTCCGCCAAGCCGGACGCGATATCGGGGCAGTGCTTGCCATGTGCGTGAATCTTCTCAATCCCTCGGTGATCGTTCTGGGTGGACGCCTGGCCCGCGCCGGCGAGCACGTCATCGCCGGCGTACGTGAAGTCGTTTATTACCGATCCACGCCCTTGGCCACCCAACATCTAGTCATCGGCGGCTCAACGGCGAAAGACATGGCCGGTGTTCGCGGTGCAAGCATGCTGGTCATCTCGCACATACTTTCTGCCGAGGCTGTCGACGAACTAGCAAACTCCCGAGCCGCCACACGATCCTCACACGAAACCACCAAGGAGAGCCTGCGATGACCACCGAACACGCAACCCACCCGGTGACACTCTTTACCGGGCAATGGGCAGATCTTCCCTTCGAACACGTAGCAAAGTTGGCCGCGGACTGGGGTTATGACGGGTTGGAGATCGCGGCCTCCGGAGATCATCTAGACCTCAAACGTGCCGACGAAGATCCAAATTATCTGAAATCTCGTCTGGAGATCTTGGATCGGTATGGGTTGCAGGTTCATGCAATCTCCAACCACCTCACCGGTCAGGCAGTCTGTGATGATCCCATTGATTTTCGCCACCAGGCTATGGTGCGCGGATACACCTGGGCAGATGGAGATGCTGAAGGGGTACGCCAGCGTGCCGCGGAAGATATGAAACGCGCGGCCAGGGTGGCCCGCAAGCTCGATGTTAACGTGGTAGTGGGATTTACCGGCTCAAAAATTTGGCCCTATGTCGCCCAATTTCCACCGGTGCCCGCCTCGGTTATCGATGCAGGTTATGAGGATTTCGCCACCCGCTGGAATCCAATTCTAGATGTTTTCGATGACCAAGGAGTGCGCTTCGCACACGAGGTTCATCCTTCGGAAATTGCGTATGACTACTGGTCTTCGGTGCGTAGCCTCGAAGCAATCGAATACCGCTCGGCATTCGGTTTTAATTGGGACCCGTCACATATGATGTGGCAGAACATTGATCCAGTGGGATTTATCTGGGACTTCAAAGACCGGATTTACCACGTGGACTGCAAGGACACCAGGATGCGCACCCCTAACGGCAGGGCCGGTGTTCTCGGTTCACACCTACCATGGGGTGATCCTCGCCGAGGTTGGGATTTCGTCTCTACCGGCCACGGGGACGTACCGTGGGAGGACGCGTTCCGGGCACTGAAATCTATTGGCTACACCGGCCCCATCTCGGTTGAATGGGAAGACGCCGGAATGGATCGTCTACATGGCGCCAAACAGGCGCTAAGTTACGTCCGTTCGCTGCTGTGGAAACTGCCCGAAGCAGGGTTTGATGCGGCATTTAGTAACCAAGAATAACCCCGGGCGCAGCAACCTACTTGAGCACCAGCTGCGCGAGCACCGGGAGGATAACTACCGACAAGGCACAGGTGATCACGATGGCTAGTGCGGTCGGCTCGCCATCACCGGTGTCGTTTTGCGCCATGATGTACGCAGTAGCCGAGGTTGGCATAGCTGCCATCAGCACCGCCGTGTTGAACCACATCGCATCAAGTTCTGGAGCAAAAAGCCAGAGCAATGAAACCGTGAGCATTGGCAGGGCTAGCATTTTGCCCACCACCATGATGCCCATGGTGCGTTTTGCCGCTCGCACCGGAACGGCAGTTGCCGAGGCACGCCGCTTTAATGTTCGTTGAACCGTACGTCGCAGGGACAACCCGATCACGAACAACGCTCCGGGCGCCGCTGCGGCAGCGATTAGATCTACTGTGTCATCTATTGGCTGCGGTACCGGGATCCCCCACATGACTACCGCCCCGCCAATAACCATCGCCCACGTCACGGGGCTGTAAATCAGCGCATTTCTGACAGTCAACGCGATACGACGGCCGCTTGGTTTGTGCCCGTTTCCCGGGCCGGTTGGCATCATTAGTTGCGCGAGAATCGGGAAACCGACCATGAAAATGACGTTGTGGATCAACTGCCCCATCCCGGCGGCAAGTCCGGCTTGGCTACCGAGCACTCCGAGTATTACTGGAATCCCTAGGTAGGAGACGTTACCGAAACTGGTACTGAGCATCCCCGCCAGGGAACGGCCACGATCCACGCGCAAAAGATAACGAAAAAGTACCCAACAGATGAGCGCAAAGAGCAACGTAGCTAGAACCGTGATCCAGAGAAAATCCAACGGAACGCCGCGACTTATATCGGAGCGGGCAACCACCTTATATAAAAGTGCCGGCAGCGCTACATAAAAAACGAAGACGTTCAGTGCTGGTTCCACGCTGGGCGGGAACTTCGGTGAATAGCTAACCGCATACCCAATGAGCATCACGAAAAAGAGCGGCAAAACACCGAACAGTACGTCGAGGAACACACGAATCCTTCACAGGTCTTTTTGAGTCTTTCTAAGCCTAGTAGTTATCGTGCCGGCGCTACGCATCGGCGTAATATCCGTGGACCGACTTCAGTCATTGGCAGACTAGTTCATAAGCTCGGTAATCAGGCACCACTGTGCTGAACTTTGGTGCTCTAAGGAGAGAAAATGGCTACTGCAAATACGTCTCGTCCCACCATCTTGATAACCGGTGCCGGATCCGGGATTGGAAAAGCGACCGCCCAAACGCTGCTCAGCCAAGGCTGGAATGTGGTGCTGGCAGGGCGCACCGAGGACACACTTCGCCAGGCAGCCCAAGATCACGAGCATGCGCTAGTGCTTACCGCCGATGTAACCTGCGCCGCTCAAGTCCGTGAGTTATTCGCCAAGGCCACCACTCACTTTGGCAGACTCGACACCCTGTTTAACAATGCTGGTACTTTTGGCCCTGCGGTATCAATCGATGAATTGCACGAGGACGATTGGGACAAGGTCTGTCGGGTCAACCTCACCGGTGCGATAAATTGCGCCCGCGAGGCCTTTATCTACATGAAAGCTCACGGCGGTGGCCGGGTCATCAACAATGGCTCTATCTCTGCGCAGGTTCCTAGGCCGCGGTCGGTGGCTTATGCGGTCACCAAACACGCGATTACAGGGCTCACAAAATCCATCGAGCTAGATGGCCGACCATTTAATATTTGTGCGTCCCAAATTGATATAGGCAATACCGCAAGCGACCTCATGAATGAGCTGGGCACCGCTCAGGGTGCATTGCAGGCCGATGGCTCGCTCAAGGTCGAACCAACTTTTGCTTTGCAACAGGCGGCGGATGCGGTGGCTTTCCTCGCCAATAGTCCACTGACCGTATCGGTCAATCAATTAACCATCACCGCTGCCGGCATGCCATTTATCGGTCGCGGGTAAGGCTCTGCCTATTCGACTCAAAAGTGGTGACTATAGTGGGACAAACCATTTAAGTCCGAAGCCAGGCGAGTGAAAACATGTCAGCCGAACGTTCAAACTTACAGATCAGTTATCCGCAGAATTGCGGTAACGCCCCGCGGCATCAAATCATTCAAGAAGTGATTGTGGCCTTGCACAGCAAGGACGTCGACCATCTGAAACGGTGGGTGAGCGACGATATTGAATGGGAAATCGTGGGCTTTGGGACGTTGCACGGAATCGATGCCTTATGCCAATGGGTGAGTACTTCCAGAGAAACGAAGTCTTTAGAATTCAAAAGCGTACTAACTCACGGACGCGAGGGCAGCACCGATGGAAACGTCACCAACGATCAAGATATCTCCGCCGCCTTTAGCCATGTACTGCGCTTTACCGGGGCAACCAAAACAGCGCGTATTGCCTCCGTGCGCAGTTACCTAGTCTCCAGACCCCACTTAGAAGTATTCGGACAATAACGATTCAAGTTTCGCGAAGGCCGAGTTCCACGCCTTGGTGCTGGTGTCGATGACCTCGTATGGCAGTGGCGTCTGAGTGAGAGTCACAAAGGTCTGTCCTGCGAATTCTTTGAAGTCCACCTTGGTGTGGATCACCAGATCCAAGGTCATCTCATGCGGGCCGTCGGCACTGGCCAGACAAATATGTTCGTCAAAGACGGTGACTACCGCCTTGAGAGGCACCTGCGCTTCGGGGTTATCCCCCTGCTCCAAGGTCAGTTCGTGACGTCCGCCGACTTTTGGTTCCAGGATGACCGAGCCATCTTGCACGTTCCACCCTTGCGGGCCCCACCATTGGGCGATAATTTCTGGCTCAACAAAAGCCGCCCACACCGCGCTACGCGGTGCGGTGAATTGCCGGGACACTACAAGTTCAGTCATTTCCTGCATAGTCAGATTTTACCGTGGTCCTTCTAAAGAATCGACTGCCTACTGTTTGGGGCGACGTGATTCCATGCGGTTAGTGGTGTAAATGGTCTGTTCATCAGGCTGTGTTCCGGCGGCCTGATGTGCGCGCAACACCATCATGGCCCGATCCCACTTGATACGTTCGCGCGGACTGGTGGCTACCGAGCGCTCAGCCGGGCCGAAAATGCTCAGGCCTAGAAACTTTAGGCGCCAAAGGGCGCGGTACCAAAGGCTTAGTCCGGTGGTATCTCTGATGATGGGTAGTGGTGACTCGTCCATGGTGTAAACCTCATGCTTGTCGGTGCGCCTGGGCGGGCTACGTCAGTACTTCAAGTCTACGCTATTAGTTGGTGCACCAACTATATTTTAGATCACTCTCTCGGCGCAGAAATTCCCGCGTTCACGACCGAGCCAAGAATCTCACACAGCTCAACAACCTTTTCTTCGCTGAGGTTTAGTCGCTGCATCATCTCGCTAGGAACATCCAGTGCGTGTTCACGCAATGCGCTGCCCTGCGCCGTAATTTCAATCAAAATTGCGCGTTCATCCCGAGGATTCTTGCGACGTTCAAGCAAACCGGCTTTCTCAAGCCGTTTCACCAACGGAGTGAGGGTTCCCGGATCCAAATGCAGCTTCTCGCTGAGTTCACGAGCGCCCATCGGGCCGTGCTCCCATAAAGCCAGCATGACTAGGTACTGCGGGTGGGTCAGACCCATCGGGTCAAGCACGGGCTTATAGGCTGAAATCACCGCGCGTGAGGCGACCGCTAACCCGAAACATAATTGTCGTTCAAGCTTAAGCAGATCATCACGACGAAGATTGGTAGTGTCCACGATGTTTAGTTCTCCTTGAGCTCATCCCGGTACCTTCCTTAAGATCGTACGCCAGCAACCTGAGACGCGGCTTGGATAGCAAGCCCCGCTCGCGCTACCCTCAAATTTGAGACCGACGAATACGAGGAACAACAGGTGAACCAAAAACTCGATGGCATACGCCCGCGCTTCGCACATTGGGTTACCGCTCTTGCCCCCTCGGTTTTTTCTAGCGTCATGGCCACCGGCATCATTGGCTTGGGCTTGGTTCTGTCTGGGTTTATCGCCTTGGGACAAGTATTTTCTCTGCTCGCCTTCGTTATGTTCCTTGGATTGCTGGGCGTACTGACGCTACGCGCGGTTCGGCACCCAGCCGCGATGCTGTTAGATATCTTGAACCCTGCGGTTGGTTTTGGATTCTTCACCGTCGTCGCGGCAGCCAACGTCCTCGCCTTAGGTTTGGCAGTTTTGAATATGCCAGGCGCCGCACTAACAGCCATGATTTTTGGTGCGCTCCTCTGGGTTGCGGGCACCTATGCCATTCCTGCCGGATTGGTATTGCATGAGCGTCCCGAGCCTGCGCTGACACTTGCCAATGGCTCCTGGTTCCTCTGGGTTGTTGCGACTCAGTCGGTGGCAGGCGGTCTAGCGCACCACACCTACCTCGGATCCTGGACACCGATGCTGTCCTTAGGTATCTGGTTGCTGGGATGTGCGCTTTACCTGCTGACCGCAACACTGGTGACGGTGCGGATGATTCGCTACCCAAATCGTGCCGAAACACTCTCCCCCACCTATTGGATCTTCATGGGTGCCACGGCGATCAGCGTACTAACTGGTTCGCAACTTCTAGGCTTAGCAAATAGTGGTGAAATTCCGCAATGGCTACAGGCAAACATCGCTTTCACCACGTTGGCGTTGTTGTCTATCGGACTGTGGTTCATCCCGCTGCTGGTAATTTTTGGGATCTGGCGACATGTGATGCATCGACATCCGGTCAGCTACGAGACCGGCTTATGGGCCATTGTGTTCCCGTTGGGCATGCTGTCGACAGCTTGCCTTTCATTGGGGTCCATTCCGGACTTCACCGCCCTCTTTGCCTTAGGACAAATACTTATTTGGGTTGCGGTCGCGGCTTGGGCGGGAACCATCGCGTTATGGGTGGCACGAATGAAACAACCTGCCTAGTCTTAGCTTATGAGCAACCTCGAACCGGTCCCTGCGGAAATTGATTGCAGTAATCTTGACGCGCATCTTGAGGTACAGACCCTCGAACCTCGCCCAGTTCCCTTGGGTGGTCCACGAGCTATGACCGTATTCCGTACGCTTCCCCAGCGTCAGCGGAGCTTGATTGGCGCTTGGTGTTTCCTTGATCATTACGGTCCGGATGACGTTTCGCTCACCGGTGGCATGAGCGTTCCGCGCCACCCACACACCGGATTGCAGACAGTTTCGTGGTTATTCACCGGAGAAATTGAGCACATCGATTCTGCCGGGAATCAGGCGATAGTACGTCCCGGTGAAGTGAACTTGATGACCGCCGGTTATGGCATCACGCATTCGGAGTTCTTGTGCGAAGACGCCACCGTTTTGCACGGAGCACAGCTGTGGACTGCGCTGCCGGATCGGGTACGCAATATGGAACCGACCTTTGAGAACTTCCGTCCAGAGCCAATGAACGGCGCTGGCTGGATGCTCAACGTATTCTTAGGATCCCTCGCCATCGGTGATCAAATTTCTTCCTCACCGGTGAAAACACATACCGAACTCAGTGGCGCGGAACTGCATCTAGAAGCTGGAGTGGAAGTCGAGATCGTTGTGCCGGCCCATCACGAACACGGGTTGCTCATCGACCAGGGCCAAGCCACGCTTAATGGGAATCAGTTGGAACACCGTGAACTCGGATTTGTCCGAGCCGGCTGCACTATTCTGCGAGTTAAGGCAGGCGACGAGCCATTGCGCGCACTGCTCATTGGTGGGGAGCCACTAGGCGAAGACATCCTGATGTGGTGGAACTTTGTGGGCCGCACGCATGAAGAGGTCCTTGCTTTCCGTGCGCAATATCAGGCTGAAATTGGTGCCGAACCGGGAGATGCCTCAGAAGATCGGTTTGGACCTTTCCCTGCGAATACTCCGGCGGCATTACCTGCCCCGGCCTTACCCACCGTCCGCCTACGTCCCCGCGTGAACCCCTCGTAGAAAGTTGAATCACCATGAGTGAGATTACCCCGGCATATCTTCCGGATCGCAATCGTTATGCCTTGGACGACAACGGAAAGTTGATTGGAGCCGCACACTACCGTGATTTTCAGGGCGCGGAAGGTGTCGAGCGGATCTTCTTCCACACGGTAGTAGATGAGGAATATGGCGGCCAAGGGCTAGCCAGCGTGATGGTGAAATTCGCGTTGGACAACACGATCTCCGGCGGGGCACAAATCGTCGCGGTCTGCCCTTATGTCAAGGCCTACATTGCTAAACATCCTGAATTCCAAGAGCATCTAGCCGCCACCACGGACGAGCATTTAAAGGCCCTGCCAAGCGCTTAGCCCTTCATGGTCAGTCCGCGCTCGGCGAGCGCTTCACTAAGAATCTTCAGGGCTTTCGGCCCCACCCCGTGAAGTGCTGCCATTGCTTTAAAGCCGGTATCCCCTGCCTGTTCCAGGCTGGTGATGCCGGCTTTTTCCAATGCCCGGGTTGCAGGTGCCCCGATCACCGGTAATTTGGTAGCCATTTGACCAGCATAACTAAACACTTACTACGGCACTGGCTTTGGTACGCGGGGCGATGATCAGCAGTACAAGGATCAAGACCAGCGAGAACGCGAAGACTGCGACAAAGCCAAATCCGATAGCGGCCATGGCGAAGATGACACCACCCAGCGCGGTCACCGATGCGTTGCCTAGCGAGTCTGCCAAAGTCATAGCCGAGGAGTTAAAGCCTTGTTCTGCCTTAGACGACAGGGCAAACATGTTCACGGTTTGTCGCGGGAAGATCATCCCCATGCCAAACCCGCCAACCGCCCATCCGGCGACAAGTACCACCACGGGCGGATGGAACAATGCCGCGCACAACGCAGTGGATATTGCGATTACACCGGCTACGCCACCAATCGAAATGCAGGCAGCGTTGCTGAGCCGATCTCCGACTCTGCCTTGCAACCAGGATCCTAAAGACCACATCAATGCGGACGCCGTAAGGACTAGCCCGGCGCGGTCTGGCGCCAAGAAGTAGTCTTCGCGGAGCATATAGGGAAGGTAAATCTCCGCCCCGAAAAATGCGCCAGCTACCAGCGTGCGGGTCATTATTGTGGCCGGCAGTCCGCGTCGTACGGTAAAAGTTCCACGCGGAAGCAAGGGTTTGATGGCTACCAGCGCGAGTAACAATGCAGCCAGCAAAGCGGCTAAAGACCACCCGGTCCCGGCGTTGCCAAGTAGGTTCATCACGATGACCAGCGCACCGGTGAGCGCCGCTAATAGTAGGCGTTTGGTTGATACCGGGCCCAAGCTGGGATCACGTTCTGCGGACATTCGGTGCAAGGTGGGGACGATAGCGATAAAGGCCAGCGCAATAAATACTAGAACCCCAAGGAATACCGCGCGCCAGTGGATATAGGTGGCAATGAGCCCTGCTATCCACGGGCCAATCAAAGCCGGGATCACCCAGGCGGTGGCGAAGAGTGCAAAAATTTTTGTATGGAGAATTGCTGGGTAAGCTCTGGCGATCAACACATAGATGGCCACGGTAATAGCGCCCCCACCAATGCCCTGCAAGATCCTTCCAAGAATCAACACCTGCATGGTGTTCGCCGTCCCGCAGATCAGGAGGCCAATAACAAAGACACCCACTGAGGCATAGAGCGGGATTTTTGGACCGCGCCGATCCGATATTTCACCTGCGGCAACCATACCGAGCATGGCACTAGCCATGGGAGCGGCAAAGGCCAGCGCAAAGTAGCGTTGCCCGTCTAATAATTCGCTGACCAGCGGCATTACGGTGGTCACAGCCATCGATTCAAAGGCCACCAGGAACACTAAAACAAACATTCCCACGGTAGTGGCTAAATATTTGGCGTCGTAGATCGACTCGGTACCCGAAGTTTTTGCGGGTGGGGTGGGTGACGAAGGCATACGGTCATTCTTTCATCGAATGTCACGCCCGCTGATTCGGCCCCCTTGGTTAGTGTTTATTCAGCTTTGCTTTGTAAGCTGAAGGCATGCTTAAAGAAGATACACGTCGCCGCATGGTCAAAATCACCGCGGTTTCTCTAGCCGTCATGGTTGGTGCCACGGGAATTCTTTCCAGCGGGGTGCTCAGCCTTTTCTAGCCTGCCCAAATTTTGCGAGAGCTAGCTACTAACTTAAAAATGTTGGGCTCAAGGAATCTCCATGATTTCTTGAGCCCAACATTTTTGTTTTGGTCTAAGGCAAACTCTTAGCCGTCGTTTTGCATGTTGCTGAAGCGCGAGTAGTGACCCTGGAAGGCCACGGTGATGGTCTTGGTGGGACCGGCACGGTGCTTAGCGATGATCACGTCGGCTTCACCCGGACGATTTTCCTTGTCATACACGTCATCACGGTGCAGCAAGATGACCATATCGGCGTCCTGCTCGATCGAACCCGATTCACGAAGGTCCGAAATCATTGGCTTCTTGTCGGTACGTTGCTCGGAACCACGGTTCAGCTGCGACAGGGCAACTAGCGGAACGTCTAGCTCCTTGGCCAGCAGCTTGAGGTTACGGGAGAACTCAGAGACTTCCTGCTGACGCGATTCCACACGCTTACCGGAGCTCATCAGCTGCAGGTAGTCGAGGATGATCATGCGCAACTCATTGCGCTGCTTGAGCCGTCGGCACTTCGCTCGAATTTCCATCATGGACATATTCGGAGAATCGTCGATGAATAGTGGCGCTTCGTTCAGCCGTCCCATGGTGGTGGCAATCTTGGTCCACTGCGCGTCCTCTACCGAGCCCTTACGCAGGTCCTGGAGCTGAATGGATGCTTCGGCTGAAAGCAGTCGCATCGCAATTTCATTGCGGCCCATTTCTAGGGAGAAGAAGACGGTGGCCATATTGTTCTTAATGGCCGCCGAACGGGCGAAGTCCAACGCAAAGGTTGATTTACCCACGGCCGGACGGGCCGCGATGATAATCATCTGTCCGCCCTTCAAACCCTGGGTCAGCTCGTCAAACTCGTAGAATCCGGTAGGCACACCGGTAATCCCGTCGCCGGCATTCGCTGCGTTCTCGATTTCATCAACGGTTCCTTCGATGATGTCCGAGAGGCGTACATAGTCTTCACTATTTCGATTTTCGGCAACCTTATAGACCTCGGCCTGGGCTTCGTTCACGATGGCGTCAACTTCACCATCGGGCGAGTAACCCATCTGCACGATGCGTGTTCCGGCATCCACCAGACGGCGGAGCACCGCACGCTCACGGACAATCTCAGCGTAGTAGCCGGCGTTTGCTGCCGTTGGTACCTGTTGGATGAGATTATGAAGGTAGGCAGCTCCACCAACACGGGCGATTTCGCTGCGCTTGGTGAGCAGATCCGAGACGGTCACCGCATCGGCAGGCTCACCACGGCCGTAGAGGTCGATAATTGCATCGAAGATTGACTCGTGGGCTGGACGATAAAAATCTGTTCCACGCAACACCTCAACCACGTCGGCGATGGCATCTTTAGACAGCATCATGCCGCCGAGAACCGACATTTCGGCAGGAATATCCTGCGGCGGGGTACGACCCGCCTCAGAACCCTGACTCTCGTAGACCGGTTCCGCACTCATAACAGACACTTCCATCCCCTATTGAACCTCTGGGAAATACCCTTGTGCCCCGATGGCAACGCTCAAGCATGTCACTGCCGACCGACGCTATAGCGTCAGCGGTACCTGTGGATATATCAGTCCCAAAGCCAACAGTAGGTCTCTTATCCATAGCCGTAAACTCGGTTATCCACAAGATCTGTGGATAAACAGGCTCTCGCTGTGGATGAACCTGTGCGTGACTTGGGGAGAAGCTTGTGGATTACCACACTTAAACTCATCAAAATATGCCCTGACTTGCATTAACATATTTCCATGCCTGTGGACAGAAAGTTTATTTCTTTGTAGAGACAACCTTCTCAAATTACGTTGTCCACAGGATAAAGTCCGGAATTGCGGTGTTTTTCGACGCATAATCAAACTTATCAACGCACCATCCACAGAGGTGTGGATAGTTTTGTGGATAATCAACGGTCTTAGAAATCGGTAGTCACAGGGACTATAAGCTACTGAGCCGTAACTTTGGGCGAAGTAATCCACAATTAAACCCAAAGGGGCCCGCGTCGACATGTGACGCACCAAGTCGCCGGAATCAATTCGAGACCCACTGCTTAAACAGCATCGCGCCGCCAACCCCTTGATCAAGAGGTTGGCGGCGCGAAAAAGCTATTTAGACGAATTCCGGGACCGGTAATGCGTGAAATCGTGAATCATGGAAAATCGATGGAAGATGCTCAGCAACCTTATGGCCATGAACTTCAAGCAGCACCACCCAGTGATCCCCCGCTTCAACCTCACTGTAAATTGAGGTGTCGAGCCATAGCGTGGAGTCCTCAATGAACAATGAACCATCAGCGCTACCGTGTGTATCAATACCGTGGAACCGATCGCCCTTCTTAGATGCGATCTGCCCACAGACTCCTTCATTACGTTCGCTGAGCACCGAGACACCGATACGGTTAGCACCGCGCAACTTTGGCCAGGTATTTGAGGTCTTCTGCACCGCAAACATCACTAGCGCGGGTTCCAATGAGACGCCGACGGTGAACGAGGAGGCAACAATTCCCGTTTTCTCGCCGTTGATATCGGCGCATAGCGCGGCAACTCCGGATGGGTGCTGGGCGAAAACTTTGCGTAACGTCAGCGCGTCAAGCTCTTGATTCAAAGACATGCTTTGCTTCCTTCACTTCATACACACCGGTACGGCGACGGTCGGCGACAGGACAAAAGCATCTACTGCTTGCTTTGGCCCGCCGTCGAAGGTTTTACGCCTCGATGTGCGGTACTTGTATCGTGCGGTGTTGCACGACACCGAATCCTCACCTGGAGCACCCCGCTACCGTATAGAGGGTTGCCGGCCAGCTAGCCAGGGCTTTTTACTGACGCTCATGATTCTGATTAAACGATATTGGGCAACGTGCGTAACCGTCAAACAAATTGCTTCGCAAATCGAAATATTCGACCTGAAATTCGATGAGCACTCAATTTTTGTTGACAAATCAGAAAATTATTCATTTTCGACGTTGCTCAAGCTTGTCCCAAATCTCCCTTGCGCATTGACCCAATGTTGCTAGCCTGATCCCATGCGTCCCGGACCAGTTGCCATCGGTAATACCAGTGCTTGCCTCGCAATTGCTCTGGCCTGCGCTGTTTCCATAACGGCTTGCACTGCGCAGCCAGCAACAACACCAGACGCCCTCTCCAGCAGTGCTACTGCACCACAAGCAGCTGAACCTCGTGTCGTTGCTGACGAACTAAACGCTCCGTGGTCGATGGTTTTCGCGGAAACTACGCTCTTGGTTTCGGAACGTGATTCTGGACGAATTTTGGAAATAGATATGGAAGGAAACCAGTGGGAGGTTAACAAACTCGACGACGTAGTTCACGGCGGTGAGGGTGGATTGCTCGGTCTGGCTTATCAACGGCCGTTTCTGTTCGCTTATTCGACCGCCGCCGAAGGGAACCGAATCCAACGCTTCGAGGTCACCGGTGAGGCTGGAAATCTGAGCCTCACAAATCCACAAACTCTTATTTCAGGGCTACCTTCGGCCACAATTCACAATGGCGGACGATTGGCCATCGGGCCAGATTTGATGCTCTACGCAACCGTTGGTGATGCGGGAGATGAATCTTCGGCTCAAGATTTAGACAGCCTCGGTGGAAAGATTCTGCGGCTAACCACCGACGGTGAAGTTCCGGAAGATAACCCTTTTCCCGATTCACCGGTATTTAGTTTCGGTCATCGTAATCCGCAGGGACTCGCCTGGGCGAGTGATGGAACCATGTATGCCAGCGAGTTCGGGCAAAACCGCTGGGACGAGCTGAACCTGATCAGGGCGGGGGCCAACTACGGTTGGCCGGTTACCGAAGGGATCGCCAATAATGCTAACTACGTGGATCCCCTCCAACAATGGAGCACTGAGTCCGCGAGTCCTAGTGGCATGAGCATTCACCAAGACGTACTTTATCTGGCTAACTTACGGGGTGAAAGGTTGCGAATTATCGATTTGAGCTCACCGAGTGATTCCACCGAAACCTTCACCGGCCGCTACGGAAGGTTTCGAGATGTGGCGGTCAATGCTGCCGGCGAACTTTGGGTATTGACCAATAACACCGACGGTCGTGGCACCGCGCAGGAATCTGATGACAGGATTCTCGGTATTTTCCCGCAAAGTTTAGTCAGTGACTCAGTCACTGACCGCTGAATTTCACCCACTCGACGCAATGAGACTGCGTTTCTTTGTTTGACCCTGAGGTTCATGCCACGATATTAGATGGAAGTGCTTCAGCTCACATGGGCATATTGAAGTAAGCCACACCGATGAATCGAAGGATGTCGCGCACATGGTCATGACTCAGGCAAACCATTCGGAACTCACCCCTCTGCGCTTCTTACAGCGCTCGGCCGAGGTTTATCCAACCAAGACCGCGATCGTTCACGGCTCGCGAAATTACAGCTACGCAGAATTTGCGTCCCGCGTGCAACGCTTTGCGCACGTCATCAAGGCGCGCATCAACCCAGGTGACCGAGTAGCCGTATTGGCCCCCAATACTCCAGAAATGCTGATGGCGCACTACGCGGTACCACTGGCAGGAGGCGTGCTGATCGCTTTAAACACGCGACTCACCGCCCACGAACTGCGCTACATTATGGATCATTCCGAGGCGAAACTACTTTTTGCCGACACTGAGCTGTTGACTAATACTTCGACCTTGCGGGCCGAGATTTTGAGCCTCGAAGCGCTGATCGAGATCACCGATGACCAGTACACCGGGCAACGCCCCGAGGTTGCTGTGGACGGGACACTAGAGGAACTGCTTGACACCGCCTCGACCGCGGAACCACTGGCCTATGAGGTGGCAGATGAGCGCGCACCCATCGCCTTGAATTACACCTCGGGCACCACTGGGAAGCCCAAAGGAGTGCTCTACTCGCACCGTGGCAGCTACCTCAACTCGCTCTCCGAGGCGCACCATCAGGGTTTCACTACCAAAACCCGCTACCTCTGGACACTACCAATGTTCCACTGCAACGGGTGGTGCACACCGTGGGCAGTCACCGCAGCCGGTGGCACCCACCTTTGCCTGCGCGGCGTCCGCGAAGATGCAGTCTGGGATGGCATTGAAGAACTGGGTGCAACGCACCTCTGCGGAGCTCCCACGGTCTGCTCAATCATTGCCGATGCACCGCGCGCTCACCAGCTCCAAGAACCACTGCGCATCACCACCGCTGGCGCACCACCTTCGCCAGCGATTATCGCCAAGCTTCAAAAATTGGGTATTGAGGTAGTCCACGTTTACGGCCTGACAGAGGTCTATGGTCCCTACACGATCTGCGAATATCAAGACGAGTGGGATCAGCTGGGCGAAGATGAGCGTGCATCCCTGCTCTCACGCCAGGGCGTGGGCATGCTGACCGCAGAAAGTGCTCGGATAGTTGACGAGAATATGGTGGACGTCCCCGCCGATGGACAGACCATGGGTGAGATTGTTTTGCGCGGAAACAACGTCATGATTGGGTACTATCGTGACGACGCGGCCACCGAGCAGGCATTTGCCGGCGGCTGGTTCCACACCGGAGATCTTGGGGTCATGCATCCCGACGGCTACATCCAGGTGCGTGACCGGGCGAAGGACATCATCATTTCTGGTGGCGAGAATATCTCCACCATTGAGGTGGAACAGGCGTTGGCTTCCCACCCGGAAGTGTTGGACTTGGCGGTCGTGGGAGTGCCTGATGAGAAGTGGGGAGAGCGTCCGGTCGCCTATGTCATCCGAGCCAGCGGGTCCACCCTAGATGAGGAGACCTTGATCGGTTTTGCGCGCGAAAAACTCGCCGGATATAAGGTCCCCCGAACCATCGTCTTCCCACAGGATCTGCCACGTACCTCCACCGGCAAAGTACAAAAGAATGTCCTGCGTGCTCAAGAGTTGAGCGAAACTAATTAATTGCGCACCCGGCATTAACTTCAGGGTTCCGCGCTCCTCCGATCAGGCGTAAGGTGAGTTGCACTTGGCGCATTACCCCGGGAGTCATCATGCCTGCTACATATACCTTTGACGTGTTTTCAAGTCTCGACGGATTTGGTGGTGCCTCGGGAAATTGGGGTGGCTATTGGGGTAAACAAGGCCCCGAACTTCTAGCTCGTCGGTTAGAGCACTATGCCTCCCCCTGTCATATGGTTTTCGGCGCCAACACCTTCAACCTGTTCGCACAGTTTTGGGCGCAGGCCGATGAAAATTCGGATGTTGATGACCCGTGGGGCGAGGCGATGCATAAACAGCCCGCCACCGTTATTTCCAATACGCTGACCGGAGTTTTGGACTGGCCTGATGCCACGCTAGAGCGTGGTGACGCACTAGCGGTGGTGCCACGGTTAAAAGCTGAATCCACGGTTCCATTGCGTTCACACGGATCTTTGTCCATGAATAGGGCACTTATGGCAGCAGGGCTGGTTGATTTTGTTCAGCTAACCATCTTCCCTGCACTGACCGGACTCACAGGTCAGGATCCAATCTTCGCCGGCGTTGAGGACTTCGACCTTGAACTGGTGGACTCAAGGCTGCTTGATGGGCGTACCCAAGAATTAATTTATCGTCCTAGCCTGCATCATTAAGAACGTCAGGCAACTGCTCAGAAATCTCAAAATTGGCGTCATGCTCAAAATGATGGCTCCCACAAGTATTAATTCACTATAAGCTCGGAGATAAACACCAGTTATTCACTTCTTGCTTAGGAAATTACCGTGCCACAGCGAAAAATACTTCCGGCTGTTCTTGGCGTCATCGCTGCCTTGGCAATGGTCTCGTGCACCACACCTCCAACGACCACGGAAACATCTAGTCCCTCAGCGCACGAGTCGAAACTTGCCCCCTCGTCTCCCGCTCCCCTTGCAGATCTCACTGCGCAAATGCTCAAATCCGCAAAGATTCCCTCGATGTGTGGTTTCCCAGCTGGAAAACTCGTTGACGGAGCGCTGCCTGCAAAACATCCGGAATACCCCAACGCGAGCGCTCCAGCCCTTGCAGACTCGAAGCTCACCGTCGCCACTGACCTCACCGGCGACGGGGTGAAAGAATTGGCCACAGCGTTCTACTGCGACAAGGGCGGCGTAGCGTGGCCCGCACACATCCAGCTTTTTGAGAGCACCGCGAAGGGCATCGCCCCACTGGGTAAGCCGTTCTTGATGGGTGACGTCAATGGCGGGGCACGCGGGGTTCCCAGCTCCTTGAAGGTCAAAGGTAAGAAGTTGATCATTACTGACCGGGAGCTTTTGACCACCGAACCGGCCGCAGCGCCTAGCGGACAGATCAAGGCGACCTTGGCATGGAACGGTAAGCAGTTAGTCGCCGAGTCTATAGAAGATCTGGCTGCGACAGACCGAGGAATCTTGGATCTCTCACTGGTCAATGGAACGTGGTGTCCAGGTGACGATGTCACCGCGAAACAAGCTCCTGGCTGCTTAGAAATTAAATACCCTCAGGCCACCCATCCAGATGGTGATGTTTCAATTCTCAACTTCTGGGTCAACAACGGTTTTGCGGCGTTGAACTACTCCGGTGCACCGTTGGCCACGTTCTATGCGCCAGGAACCAAAATTACAGATCCTGCGAACCCGAAGCTGCCGACCGGCCACTTGAACGAAGTACGTATGTACAACAACCAGACTCAGGGATTCTATCTTCGCGAATCTAAATAAAAGATAGACAAAGCGAAGGCTGGACCTTGATTCAAAAGAGTCAGGGTCCAGCCTTGAGTGTTCTCTAGCTACTTAGCCAAGCGCATATCGCCGGTCTCGAAGTAGCGCTGATGCATGGCAAGCGCCTCACCCAATAGGTGTGGGGTGTGCTTGCCGTAGCTATCCTTGCGTGCGCGGTCGAAGTAGTCCTGCAACATTGGACGGTATTCGGGGTGCGCGCACTTGTCGATGATCAGCTGGGCGCGCTGCTTAGGTGAAAGTCCACGCAGATCGGCTAGACCCTGCTCGGTAATCAGGATCATCGTGTCATGTTCGGTGTGGTCCACGTGGCTGGCCATCGGCACGATACCGGAGATCTTGCCGCCCTTAGCCACCGATGGGGACATGAACACCGACAGGTAGCCGTTACGGGCAAAGTCGCCCGAGCCACCAATACCGTTCATCACATGGGATCCGAGCACGTTAGTGGAGTTGACGTTGCCGTAGATGTCGGCCTCGATCATGCCGTTGAGCGCAATGCAGCCCAACCGGCGAATGATTTCCGGGTGATTGGAAATCTCCTGAGCACGAAGCAAGATCCGCTCACGGTAGTGATCCACGTGCTTGTTGAACTCGTCGATACCATCGGCAGACAACGAGAAGCTGGTGGCGGAGGCAAACTCGATGGTGCCGTCCTTGATCAGCTCCAACATTCCGTCTTGGATGACCTCGGTGTAGGCGGTGAGGCCCTTGTATCCGCCACGAGCCAGTCCGGCTAGTACAGCGTTGGCAATATTGCCCACGCCGGACTGCAATGGCAGTAGTTTCTCGGTCAGTCGTCCCTGACGGATCTCATAGTCCAAGAAATCCAGTAGGTGATCTGCAATCTGGGTGCTGGTCTCGTCTACCGGAGCGAAGGGGCTCAAACGGTCTGGTGCATCGGTTTCAACAACCGCAACCACCTTGGTGACGTCAATATCCATGTACTTCTGGCCGATGCGGTCACGCACCGTGGACAGGTTAATGGGTTTGCGGTGCGGAGGCAGCGCGGTGCCGTAGTAGATGTCATGCATGCCATCCATTGCGGCCGACTGCTGGGTGTTGACCTCGATGATGATCTGGTCTGCCATTTCCAGCCAGGTCTTATTGTTGCCCACCGAGCTGGAAGGGATCAGATCACCCTCTGCGGTCACGCCGACTACCTCGACGATAGCTACGTCGATCTTGCCATAGAAGCCGAACCAGGCGTGCTGAGCGACGTGGGACAGGTGAATGTCCATGTACTCCATGTTGCCGTCGTTGATTCGGCGGCGTAGCTCGGGGTCAGACATATAAGGCAGGCGCAGGTTCATGCCCTCGGCCTTAGCGAGCACGCCATCGAGCTCTGGTGCAGTCGAGGCGCCGGTCAGCACGTTGATCTTGAAGTCTTGACCCTGAGCGTGCTGACTTTCCATCTGCGCGGCCAAGGCGCCAGGAACCGCTTTCGGGTATCCCGCACCGGTGAAACCACTCATGGCCACCGTCATTCCGGGTTTGATAAAAGTTGCTGCCTGTTCGGCACTCATCAAACGATCGATAAAGGCCCGGTGGTGAATACGCTCGTGCAAAATAACCCCTTCTAAACTTCCTTGTGATGCAGATTAGTAACCCGCATCTCACCGGAACACTTTAGCCGGTATTCGCCGTTGATTTCACCGCGGCTAGGGCTTTTGCACGAGAGTTCAGAGTTTTAGCGATGAGCTGTCTTCAATTTGCGCTGACCGGTCTGGCCTTGACACCTTATATGCAGTAATTTGACCCGCCTTGTTTACTTATCCAAGGTCCACGTGAATTGCTTCACCGACAGCCTTCACTTTGAGCTGTCCACCCAGCGCTTCAACATATCGCCGCAGCGTTGCCACCTGCACGCGGTCCAAATCTCCGGCTTCCATACGTGCAACCCGGTCTACGCTGAGCTTCAGGGCTGTTGCAAGCTCCACCTGGCTCAGCTGTGCGTCTTCGCGCATTTCGCGCAGCGAAAGCTTGCGAGACTCAATTTTCACCGAACGTCGATGTTCGGCAACAGCCTCACGCTGGGCATCAGTTAATACATCCGGATCCGCAAAAGCAAAGCCCACGTGTTCCACCGTTCTCTCGTTGTTCAAAGCTAGTTACTCTCACCTCTGAGATTAGGTGTGATCGGGGTCTTTCCCAATGATTGTGACGGTCTTGGTGGGGGTCATTTGGATGAACAATGACCCAATGCCCAGTTACGTCTCTCGGCAGAACTCCGCGAAGCAACGGTGACTTGAGCAAAGCCTCAAATGTCATCCGAAAGTACTATTGGAACCCGAATATGTATGAATCATACTTAAGGCATGAACGCGAATAAGACAGTTCATCAGGTAAAGCGCTCAACACTACCGGTGATCATCTTGAATCAGCTAATGAATGAGCCAGCACACGGCTATTCATTGCTATCCAAACTTGAAGAACACGGTCTGACAGGGATCAAAAGCGGCACCCTCTACCCATTGTTGCGAGTGATGGAAGAGTCCGGAGATATCGTCTCGGAGTGGGAAATCACCGACCGTGGTCCAGCACGCAAGACCTTCAGGATCACCAGCCAAGGCCAAGCAACTCTGCAAGAAGTTCGAACCTGGCTACGCCAGATAACCTAGGAGAAAACGATGAAAAGCACTACAGACTATCTCTCCGAGCTTCGCTTCAATCTCTCTCAACGGAATCTGGACGTCGCCACCATTCGTGACATTGTGCGCGAAGTTGAAGCAGAGAGCAGCAACTACGACGAAGCTACAGTTAGCTTCGGAAGCCCCGACGAATATGCGGATTCCTTTCCCAAAAAAGCTACCCCCAAGGGCCACCAAACATTCGTGATCATCGGCGTGGTCTTGGGATTCTTGTGGCCAGTACTGCAGATTATCCTTCGCGACCCAACGGCCGGGAGCATGAGTAATTGGGCAGTCACGTGGCCACCTGCACTCGGATTCGTAGCGCTGGGGATCATCATTGATTTCTCACGTGCTATCGCGCGGTCTCGCAAGAGCCGTTAAACGTCAAAGGGTGATGCACTCCCCTTGCGGAGAATGCATCACCCTTTGAACAGAAATGAGTCTAAAAAGACTTACTTCTTGGCTGCAGCAACAACCTGAAGCTTCAGGTTTGCAACAACGTCCTCGTGTACGCGAACGGTTGCGGTGTAGTTGCCAGTCGACTTGATGTGGTCGTTGACCTCAACGTTGCGCTTGTCGATCTTACCTAGGCCAGCAGCTTCAACCGCAGCAGCAATGTCTGCGGTCTTCACGGTGCCGAACAGGCGGCCGTTGGTGCCAGCCTTCATGGTGATTTTCACCGGCTGGGACTTCAGCTTCGAAGCAAGTGCCTGAGCATCCTCAAGGTTTGCTACGGCGCGAGCAGCGCGAGCAGCCTTGATGGACTCAACCTGCTTCTCGCCACCCTTGGTCCAAACGAGTGCAAACCCGCGTGGAAGGAGGTAGTTACGGGCGTAGCCGTTCTTTACCTCAACAATGTCGCCTGCAGCACCCAGACCGGATACTTCGTGAGTCAGAATGATCTTTGCCATTTTATATCCCCTCTTCCTTAGCCGCGGCCAGCGCCGGAGTAAGGCAGCAGGGCTACTTCACGTGCGTTCTTGATAGCCTGTGCGATCTTGCGCTGTTCCTGAACCGATACGCCGGTCACGCGACGAGCGCGAATCTTTCCGCGATCAGAAATGAACTTGCGCAGCAACGCTACGTCCTTGTAGTCGATGACAGTGATGTCAGCGGCCTTCAAGGGATTGGACTTTGGTTTGGGCTTACGGATTTCAGCCTTAGCCATCGTGGAGCTCCTTAGGTTTGGAGCCCGCAGAGAGATCTGCGGGATGGTGAATAAATAGTTTTTTAGAAAGGTGGTTCGTCGCTGCCTGGGTTACCCCAGCCACCGCCGCCACCGCCGCCGTTGTTACCGCCGGTGCTCCACGGGTCGTTGGATGGAGCATTCCATCCGCCGCCCTGCTGTGGCTGCTGCTGTTGCTGCGGCTGAGCTTGTGGGGCATTTTGCTGCGGAGCGTTGGAGAATCCTCCACCGCCACCGTTGTTGCCAAAGCCTCCCTGGCCACCGCCGGAGCGCTGGGTGCGGGTTACCTTGGCGGACGCAAAGCGGAGCGACGGGCCGATTTCATCGACCTCGAGCTCCATGACGGTACGACGTTCGCCTTCCTTGGTGTCATACGAACGTGAGCGCAGACGACCCTGGGCGATGACTCGCATGCCCTTGGTGAAAGTCTCCGCAACGTTCTCTGCAGCCTCACGCCATACCGATGCGCGCAAGAACAGGGCTTCCCCGTCCTTCCACTCATTGGACTGGCGATCAAAGGTGCGAGGAGTCGAAGCGATCGTGAAGTTCGCTACGGCTGAACCGGACGGCGTGAAACGCAGCTCCGGATCGGCGGTCAGGTTTCCGATAACGGTAATAACAGTCTCGCCTGCCATTGACTCTCCTTAGTCAGAATGAACGTTTGTCGTACAACGAAAGTGCAAGCGTAATTAAACGCGAGCCTCTTCCGGACGGGTGACCTTGTGACGCAGGATCAGCTCGTTGATCTTGAGCAGACGCTCAAGCTCGGACGAAGTAGCTGGATCCGCGGTGTAGTTCACCACGATGTAGGTGGCTTCCGCCTTCTTCTGGATCTCGTAAGACATCTTGCGACGTCCCCAGATATCGACCTTGTCGATCGTTCCACCGTTTGAGCGAACAACTTCGAGGTACTTCTCGAGAGTTGGCTCTACGGTGCGGTCATCGACCTCTGGATCGATGAGGACCATAAGTTCATAAGCACGCATGTGAACCCACCTCCTTTGGGCTAAACGGTCGCGGCATTTCCGCAACAGGAGGTTCTTGCGTTATCCATGCACCGCGGCACCCAAGTTTCGGGCGTGCAGTAGCACAGACCTTCCAATCCTACCTGAGATAGGTGCAATGACAGAACCCTAGGTGTCCTAGATCATGCACCGAATTTCATTGACCATTCATTGCCGATTCGAGACGTTCCCCAAACACTGTGGCCAGAGTACGCATGTAGGTATCGGAAATGTGGTGCTTGTCCCGGTAGACCAGCACATTGCCGATCACCGACGGGCATCGCCCGTCGATACAAAATTGATCACTGAAGTCCAAGACCTTCACCCGCGGCTCGAGTTTGGCCGCCTGCTTGGTGACGTCCCCCGATTCGAATGCTGCCGATTTATCGAAGCTGCAGGCCTCGGGGTCCGCGGAATGCTCTTCCACGCAATCACGGGCATATTCATCTTTGGGTGGCCGCGGGGTATCAACCACCGCATACACCGGCAAACCGGCATCTTCTAGCTTGCTCCACTGCTGCGCATAACCCTGTGCAGCATCATCCACAAAGCTGGCTCCAGCCCAGTTCGCAGCAACCACTGCATTAATATCGCCCCTGCTTTTCAGCTTCTCCAGAGTCTGCTTGTTGGCTTCGGAGCAGTTGATGCCCCCATCGCGTTCCGCGGTGCGTTCCGTAGCGCTAAACGGGCAAGAGTTCTTCAAATATGTGACAACCTTCCAGCCTCGCTCTTTGGCATGTTCGGATAGTGCTTCGAACCAGTGCGCTGCATGGGAATCCCCAACAAGAGCCACGGTGAAGGTTGCGTTTTTACTCCCGAATTCGCATTCTTTGATCTGCGTCGATTGGGGATCTTGGACACACGCTCCCAAATCTGGTTGATCATCCTCGGCTGTGGCAGGCACCGGGATGATCTGTGTGGTCTCCGGGAGGTATGCCGGAGCTCCGGAGCCCACCGAGGCGGCACCTAAACCCGCCGGTGGATCTTGGATCAGCTGGGCGACTGCTTGCTGATCCTTTTCAATGCTTTCTCGTTGCGCGATACCAGGTATGAGTGCCGTTCCTGCCACGACTGCCACCGCCGCTGCACCGGCAACCAGCGAAAGCTTTGCCGAGCCGGCTAACGGCGTAAATCGCCGTGCCGGCGACTCAACAAACTTCAAGCTCGCCCAGGCGAAGACCAACGACCCAGCTAGCAGGACGAGCGATTGAATCGGATTTGGATCATGACCTAGAAGATGGGTAACGAAGACGATCAGTGGCCAATGCCAGAGATAGAGCGAGTAGGAAGCTAAGCCGACCCATTGCACCGGCTTCCACTGAACCAGGAGGTGCAGAGAACCAAGCCCCCGAGTATCTCCCGCGACAATAATTGCCGCACAGCTAAGCACCGGTAGGGCTGCGGCGATTCCGGGGAACACGGTCTGCGCATCGTAAGTCAGCGCAGCACCCAGAATCGAGAGCAAGGAGATGAGCACTAGCCCATTTCGCACTGCCCAGGACTCGGTCCACCGAGGAAGGGTGAAGGATCCGTTTGCGTGCGCATCCATCAATACAGCGAGCAGTCCGCCAACGGCTAACTCCCAGATGCGGGTGGTGGTGATGAAATATCCGGCAGCATCACCGGAGTATCCGGTGAAGATCGAGTAGCCCAAAGAGATCAGTGCGATAAGCATAAAGCTGAGAAATATGACTCGCCGTCGGGATGCAAACCGGTCAGTTCGTGGGCCCGGAAGGTTTTGCTTAACCAGCAGGCAGACGGCGAGTACTACCAATGGCCAGAAAAGATAAAACTGTTCTTCGACTCCGAGAGACCAGAAATGTTGCAGTGGCCCGGCGGCTTCTTCGGCGGCCAAGTAATCAACCGAATCTGCTGCGAGCACCCAGTTCTGCACTGAAAAGGTGGAGGCGAGCGCCTGAATCCCCAAAGTTCCCCACAGCGTCTTAGGGAGAATCAGTAGCCCCGCAACAACCACCACAACAATGACCAGCATGGCGGCGGGCAAGATTCTGCGTGCTCGGCCGGCGAAGAACGAGGCAAAATTCACCGTTCCGGTGCGTTGTGCTTCGCGGAGTAAATGTGAGGTGATCAGAAAACCGGAAATGACGAAGAAGATATCCACGCCGATATACCCACCAGGGAGCACACCTGGCTCTAAATGGTAAGCAACCACCAACAGGACCGCTAAGGCGCGTAGCGCCTGAATTTCAGGCCTGAAACTTTTGATTTTTACCGGTGCTGAACTCATATTCTTTGATCAGACCAGTTCCTGGTGAACAGCAGGTAAGCACCGGGCATCCGCAAGCAAAACTACAAGTGGGAAAGTCGTGGGCATCTGACATGCGACACGAGGAATACCTAAATAGAACTATCCCAAAAGTTTTCTATTTGCCGAGGAGAGCGGATATTTGGCATCAAATTTGGGATCTATACGTAGTCGGAAGACCGCTTCGAGCAGTAACCTGCCCACTCCCCAATAGGCAGGTATGAGTAACCAGATGTACCACCCGAATTGTCCAACCGTGGCGAGAATCAAGGTTGCGAAAGTGACGAGTATTCCCAACCCTCGAAAAATGAGGACTATTCCCTTGGTGGCAGAATCTCGACGCTCTTGGTCAACTCGCGTACGGGTCTCTAATCCGTCAACGGCTTCTGAGAAGTGTGGGGTCTGCACGCTGATAAATAGTTCACCAACCTGCACGTCCAACGCCTTGGCAATCAGCGAGATCGTTTCCAGGCTGGCATCGCTGCCGGCTTCGAGCCGCTGAACAGTTCTAACAGTGATGCCGCTTTCCGTAGCCAAACGTTCTTGCGTCCAACCTTTAGCGCGGCGAAGTTCTGCAATCCGTGATTCATTCATGCAAGTGACACTACTGGCGGTAGGCACGTAAGCACCACGACATGACCCCGACACTCACCCGACAACAAGCCGACACCGTTGAATTTACGGGGCTTTCCAGTCTATTTACCGGACAAGAGAAACACATGCCTAAGAAAGCATGTTTCTTGATTTTCCGAGAGTGACTCTACGAGCTACGGTTTTGTTTCTCTCGGATTAGATCCAAAGCAAGTACCGATCCGATGACCGCCTGACGTTGCCCAATATTTAAATGGGAAGCGAGCCGCACCGCGTAGGTGGACTTACCTAATAACGCATTGCCCATCCCCGACCACTCACGGGTAACGCTGGCCATCTCCCCCGTGGAACCGGTGATCTGAAAATTAAAGTCCCAGATACTACCGAGCAAATCCAATTCTTCACCCTGCATGGAAACGGTAACTCGTGTCTTGAAAAAAGTAACGCGCTTGACCAGACTCGCCAATGGAACGCTCTGCCCGTCTAGAATTTCAAAACGGTCGCGACCCATAGTCATGGCGTCCTTGACCTGAATCACCGGATTATCCGGTCCGTCAAATACCGTCAGTTGCCGCGCGCCAGCAAACATACGTCCGAGCGCACTTCCTCCGGTTTCAACATGGGCAACCTGCCCGCCGGAACCATCTAAGATGGCAAAATCGTTTTTCGAAATATTCTTAGTCTGCTGAAAGACGAGAACGTCCTGATTGAAGATCGACATGCAAGCGATTATGCCATCTAGAGCGCCGCCAGGCCGAGTAACTCTCTCGTAGCCGTAGTCCCGCTAGCGCCGTCTTAAACTCCGAAAATCAAGGAGCCCAGACTCACAGTACGACGCTGGGCTCCTTGCGCTTTTCGTGACGCTTATTCTCCGAAGAATTCGCGGGATACCTTGGCGAGGTACCAAGGATCATCCACGCCACACATCTCGCGAGCCGAGTGCATCGATAACAACGCGACGCCCACATCCAAGGTACGAATACCCAAACGCGTAGCGGTCAGCGGGCCGATGGTTGAACCACAAGGAACCTGGTTGTTCGATACAAACTCTTGGTAAGGAACTCCGGCGTTCTGGCACCAATTCGCAAACGAGGCCGCACCGACTGCATCGGTTGCGTATCGTTGGTTCGCATTGATCTTCAGCAGTGGTCCACCGTTGAGCTGTGGGCGGTTAGCTGGATCATGACGTTCCGGGTAATTCGGGTGTACCGCGTGTCCAGCATCGGCCGAGAGGCATACGGAAGCGGCCATCGCGCGGGCGTTGTCTTCCGTACCAGCACCGAAGGATGCCTGGATGCGACCTAGAATCTCTTCCAAGAATGGTCCACTAGCGCCAGAGCGTGAAGCCGAACCGATTTCTTCATGGTCAAAGGCCGCGAGCATCGCGATGCGCTGACCCGTCGGGGTACGCGAATGATTGATCAAGGCAATCAGCCCTGCGTGCACGCTGGTGAGGTTATCCAGTCGCGAGCTGGCAAAGAAGTCCTTGCCATGGCCGAAGACCTCACCACGTTGGGCCGGGGCAGTCAGCACGTCGTAGCCCGCAACCTGCGCCGGATCAACACCAGCGGAGGCCGCCAGAATGCCCAAAATGTCGGCATCAGCCAGATCACCGGCTCCGAAGATTGGATTGGTGTGAGCCTGCTTGTCTAAGGTCAGGCCGTCGTTAACCTGACGATCAAGGTGAATGGCCAGTTGTGGAATGCGCAGCAGCGGTTCGGTCTGAGCCAGGTGAACCGATCCGTCACGCAAGACCAGACGGCCTGCGAGCACTAGTTCTCGGTCTAACCAGGAGTTGAGTAGCGGGCCGCCGTATACCTCGACGCCTGCCTGCCACCAACCGTTAGATCCGGTCGTCGGTTTTGGCTTTAGTTTGAAGCCAGGTGAGTCGGTATGGGCTCCAAGAATGTGAAACCCACTGATCGCTGTCGCGGCTTCGGGCTGCACCCACGCGATGATCGCACCATCTCGCACAACATAGTAAGAGCCTGAGCTCAAATTCCATGCTGCGCTCTCATCCAAGGCGGTGAACCCCTCGCCGTCCAAGCGTTTGGCGGCGCTAGCCACCGCGTGGAAGCTGGAAGGGGAGGTCGCTACGTACTCGGCCAGGTCTGCAATGTGTGCCATTGCTGCGGCTTGTGCCATAACTGGGTGCTCACTTCTTTCATCAGGTTGCTGTGTCGGCCTGAACTGCCGAGCTTTTCCCAGCTTAGTATTTTTCAGCCTTTAAGGGGCGAAATCGTCTGTGCTTTGAACTTAAAATGTCTCATCAACGAAGCTTCTGAGTGTCGAGCTTGACGTAGTAGGACATTTACAAGCATGCTGACAGAAAGTAGCCAACTAGGAAACGAGTGAAATCATGACATCGACTCCTCACACACCAGACGAACTCCCGGTTGGACACGAAGCAACGTCAGATCCAGACGGTGTTGCCAGCGTCAAGCCAGTGACCGCACCGCTTGAGAAGCCAACTAAGTCCCAGACCCCACCGCCGGAACCCGAATCGAAGTTACCTGCGACCAAACTAGGTCGGATCTGGACCGCGTCCGTTCTGGGTCTTATCGTTCTGGTGCTGCTCATCATCTTTATTGCTCAAAATCAGGACCAGGTGACGCTGCGCTACTTCACCTATGAAGGTCAGGTAAATCTTGGTCTGGCCCTGTTTATCGCAGCGGTTGCCGGCGGCCTGTTGATCGCCGCAGTAGGTGCCGCCCGCGTGATTCAGTTACGCGCCACAGCACGAAAAGACCGCAAGGCACAGAAGCGTCGTTAAAGCATGAACGCTGCTGACCGGACCCATTGAGGGTCGGTCAGCAGCGTTTGTAGTTTAAAGTCTAGAAGTCCAGGCCCTGCGATGGGATGACCAGACCAGTTTCATAGGCATAAACCACTGCCTGCACTCGGTCACGTAAATGCAGCTTTGTCAGGATCCGGCGAACATGTGTTTTAACAGTCGCCTCGGAGAGGAAAAATCGGTGCGCAATTTCTGCGTTTGAAAGCCCCTCGGATAATGCCCGTAAGACTTCCTGTTCACGCGGAGTCAGGTCATCAAGCAGTGGATCACGTTCCGGTGGTTCGGCAGTCTTCGCGGGATGTCCCTTAGCACCGTGACGCACATAGGTTTCTAGCAGTCGGGCTGTCACCCGAGGCGCTACCACCGCGTCACCCGAGGCTACGAGACGCACCGCAGAGACAAGCTCTTCGGGTGCAACGTCTTTGAGTAAGAACGCGCTGGCACCTGCCTGCAAACCAGAAAAGGCGTACTCATCTAGGTCAAAGGTGGTCAGGATGATGATCTTTGTATCTGGGTACTGTTTAGCGATCCTCTCGGTCGCCTCCAGCCCATCCATTTTCGGCATGCGAACATCCATCAACACCACATCTGGAACTAAGGCCGCGGTCTGCGTGAGTGCTTCTAATCCATCAGCGGCCTCACCCACGATATGCATATCGTTTTCGCCCTCAAGAATCAGCCGGAAGCCCATACGGAGTAGTGGCTGGTCATCAACCAGCAACACCTTGATAATTTCTTCCATGAGCTACTCCTTGGTGGCTAAATGTTCGTTGGAATGTTCTGGCATTTGCAGGGTTGCTTTCACAATCCAGCCTCCTTGGGCCACGGGGCCAGCGTTCACCGTTCCACCAAAGAGGGCAACCCGTTCACGCATGCCACGTAATCCTTGGCCGGTGCCCACGCTCGGTACCCGAGTAGCGTCACCGTCATCGATAATTTCTATTCGCACCTGGCTGGAACAACGTTCCATACGAACCTGCACATCGCTGACGTTGTGAGCGTAGCGCAATGAATTAGTCAAAGATTCTTGGATGATGCGAAAGACCGTCAACTGAAAAGTTGTATCTTCTGGAAGAGGCTCACCGGTATACGTATAGGTCAGCGGCAAACCGGCCACCCGGAATCCCTCGAGCATCTGATCCAAGCTACCGCCGGTAGGTTTCAATTCAAGTTCTTCGGTTTCACTTTGCCGCAGTACTCCGAGCATACGTCGCATATCAGACAGGGCCGCACGCCCGGTGCCAGATAGCTCCTTGAGCACCTGTTCGGAACGTTCTTGGTCGCGTCGTCCCACCACCCGGGCACCCTCGGACAGGGCGATCATCACCGACAGTGAGTGAGCCACCACGTCATGCATTTCGCGGGCAATACGGTTTCGTTCTTGGACCTGGGCCAAGCGTGAAACTTGGGAGGCCCAGTGGTTTAATTCGGCCTCATGGATGCGAGCGTTTCGGATATTTGTACCGATGGCCGCAGCAGCAGCATAAATACCGATCAGGAATCCACCGGTAATACCGATGAGGATCCCGGAGGCCGCCGCGTCATCAATATTGTCTGCGTCCGATTCCACCGTCAGATCTGTCAGGTCCGGATAGCCCATCAGCACCATCATCAGCAGTTGGAAACAGCCTGCAAGCAAGGCGATGGGAACCGCGCGGCGTCCAGAGTAACTGGTGCCCACCGAATACAACGCGATGGCCATTCCTACGCCACCTATCCCGCCGCTTTGGCCCGCAAGCAAAATGCCAACAAACTCCAGGACGAAGATGACGCATAACACCGTCAGTGGAGCCTTGCGCCGCCACAACAATGCCAGACCAATGCTTACGGTCAATAACAAATACAAGGCCGGTGGCACATTGGGCAGGTAGGCCATCATGACGGTGTTTGGCAACGCCAGGAAAAAGTAAATGACTACGGTTCCCACGACGACCACCCGCGGATGGGTACGCAAGTACCTACGTACCCGCCCCATCCGCTTGGCCGCCAGCTCGTCGAAGGAGACTACCGGCTCCTGCAGCGATGTTTGGCTCATATCATCCAGTCTAGTTTGCTCCGGTGCTTCAATTTTTAGATGTCTCGGGCCTTAAGCAACCAGGCACCTAAGATCAACGGGATCAGCGTCCAACCGGCTACACCTACTAGCTGTTGCCACAGTTCAAGATCGCTTGGAGAGGACAGTGGCAAGGCGAGTGACATGCCCAGCTGGTTCGGGAGGAACTGGACTACATTCTGGACCCAATCTGCCAGCATAGTCAGCAGGCCGGTGACGAGTGGAAGTACGAAGAACAAGGCCACCAAAGAGGTGATGCCGCCTGCGGAGTTACGCAGGATTGCTCCGAGGGCCAAACCGATCAGGGCGGCCATGACTACCGCAAGCGCACCGTACCAGAGCACGTTTTGGAAGTGACTTCCGAAGAAATCCAACTTCATGTTGTAGTTCTTCGCCAGCGGCAAGCAGACCAAATAGGTCAGAACACTACTAATCAGCTGGGCGAGCGCACTGAGGATGGTGATTAGTACTGCTTTAGCACCCAGCACACGTAGGCGTTGCGGGCTTGCCAAGAAGGTACTGACAGCGGAGCCGGTGGTGAATTCGCCGCTCATTAGCAGCACACCGAGAACACCGAGGATTAGCTGCGAGAAGGCCAGGCCTGAGCCCAACAGTTCCGCGGTAAATTCGGGGCTCGTCATATCCGGCACCCCGGGCATCGGAGGGGCTTCGCTGGCCAAAGAACCGACGCCCCAGACACCGAGTACGGCAATACCCATATTAAGTACCACCGCCACCAAGATCAGGACGCGGGTGGAATTCAGCGAGAAGAATCGGATCGATTCCGAACGAAGCACGCCGCCAAAGGTGACCTTGCCAGTGGTTGGGGTTGCGAGGTGAGTACTCATTAGTGGGTGCCTCCGGCAACTGCGTCGTGCTGAACTTGGGACTTGTATTCGACCTCGTCGCGGGTCAATTCCATATAGGCGTCTTCGAGCGTACGCTGCAGTGGTCGCAGCTCACTGAGCACGATTCCGCTTTCCAAAGCCCGGCGTCCAATCGATTCCGAGTCCGGACCAGCCACACGCAAGGTGGTGGAATCCAGTCGGGTTAGTTGCACACCCTCGGCGGCAAGAACCGTCATCAACGGATCCAGGTTTGAGGAGCGCACAATGGTTTGACGCAATCCATCATCAATAAATTCACTGATCGGCGCATCGGCAAGGATCCGCCCACGGCCAATAACAATCAGGTGATCGGCGGTCTGCGCCATCTCGCTCATCAGGTGTGAGGAGATGAACACCGTCTTCCCCTCGGCCGCCTGCTGGCGAGCTAGGTTACGCACCCAGGCGACACCCTCGGGATCCAGTCCGTTGACCGGTTCATCAAGGATTAACACCTGTGGGTCCCCGAGCAACGCCGAGGCAATGCCCAGACGTTGGCCCATACCCAGTGAGAAGCCGCCGACCTTCTTGCGGTTCAACTGACTCAAACCAGTCAGTTCCAAGGCTTCGTCCACACGAGACCGCGAGATACCTCCGGTGGCTGCCATAGCCCGCAGGTGGGTGCGGGCGGTAAGCGACTTATGCACCGATTTCGCCTCAAGTAAGGCCCCCACCTCGGTCAGTGGATGCTTTGATGAGCGAAAATTATTGCCGTTGACTGCGACCTGTCCCGCGGTTGGCTTGGCCAATCCAACGATCATGCGCATGGTGGTCGATTTGCCGGCGCCGTTAGGGCCGAGGAATCCGGTTACCATTCCGGGCTGGACCGTGAACGACACGTTGTCGACTACGGTTTTTGCACCGTATCTCTTGGTTAGCTGCTGTGCCTGAATCATATGTCCAGCATAAAAAACTTGGTCAGCAAAAACACCGACCCCAGTGCTGATCTTGACCCTCACTCCAAAGGTGGAGCCAGCCCTGCCGACGCGCCAACAAGTCCACCTATAGGCGCACAAGTCGTGGACTTTAGACCCACAGCGCAGTGTTGGTCAGAACCATTAAACCCGCGGCGATCACGGCAGCAAAAGGCAAGGCAAGCAACACAACCAGTCGTCGATGGTCACGCATGATGGCAACAAATTCACGCAAAAAAGCGCTGGGTCGGTAGTACGCGGCGGTTTTGCCGCCGAATGCTCGCGCATCCAACCCCAGGCTGCGTGCTGCTAGACCTGCACGTAGCGCATGGTAATCGCTGGTCACCACCCATAATTGTCCGTCCGGACGGTGGGTTCGCACCAGCATGTCAGAGAACTTCAAGTTCTCTATGGTGTCTTTAGCCCGGTCTTCAATCAACAGCTGATCTTCGGCTATCCCCTGTTCGCTCAGGTAGCGACCCATGCTGACACCTTCGGGCTCCAACTCGTCGGCGCCCTGCCCACCGGTGGGGACCAGCAGCGGTTTCGGTTCTGTCGCCGCGCGGTATAACTGCAGGCCACGATCGAGTCGACCGCGCAATAGTGGAGTGACTTTGCCATTAATGGTGCGTGCACCGAGCACCACCACCGCGGCAGGTTGACCCATCGAAGGAAACTTTCCGTGCACCCAGGCGTAGAGCAACAACATCGCAAAAAGGCTAGCGGTAAAGGCGGAGGACATGAACAACACAAAGGCTAAGGTGTAGGACCACCAGGTGTTCAGTGCCACCAGCAGTATAGCTATCACCGGCAGTACAAGAACCGCGACCCCGGATGCGAAGAAAAGTAGGTTGGAGATGCGGGAGCCTTCCCGGCGCCACATCACCACCCCGTTATAGATCAGCGCACCGGCAAAGATCAGGTAAATCAGTGGGGCCAGGGCGAAGACCAACACAAATACCAGTCCAAGACCTGGCACTAGGTCGGTCACTAGGTCAGCTAGGAAGGCGATGCTCAGCAACACCAAAGGGAAAAGTAGCACCGCATTGCCTAAACGACGTGGATCCTTGCGGTAAGAATGCACGAAGAACAACCAGAAACCCACAAGTACTAGGCCAGGAAGCCAACCGGAGTAAAGAGAATTCATCTGCCAGTCCTTAAAGCCTAGGGAGAAATCGAATATTCGCGTTGCAGCATCGCCTTGGCGCCAAGATATCCAGCCATTCCATGCACCGACGGTCCCGGAGGGGTCGCCGAGGAAACTAGATACAGGCCCTTGGATTGCAAATACCAAGGCTCCGCAGACAGTCTCGGACGCATCACGCTTCCGATCAGGTCCATAGTTCCTCCCGAAAGATCTCCCCCGACCAGTGCAGCATTTTGCTGTTCTAGTCCGCTGGCAGGAACCACGTGCCTTTCTTTAATAATGTCGCTGAAACCTGGAGCCGCGGCTTCGATTTGGGCGGTGATCTGCCGGCTCATGTCTGCTGTTGATCCCAGCGGCACGTGACAGTAGGCCCAAATGACTTGCTCGCCAGAAGGTGCGCGCGAATCATCAAAAAGGGAAGGTTGGGCAATAATCAGATATGGATGCTCGCTGGTCCGGCGGTTCGCTGCGCGTTCGGCCCGGCCCACTTGTGCTGCGGTACCGCCCAAATGCACGGTGCTTGTCTGGCTCAACACCGGATCTTTCCAAGGAATCGGTTCGCTGAGCACAAAATGTACCAAACAGCTGCCCGGCGAGCGCCGAGTTCTTGCCAACTTTTTGGCCAGTTTGTCAGGAATTTTTCCGCTAGTTAGTTTAGCGGCATCCTCGGCGGAGGTATCAAGCAGGATAGTTTTTGCCTGGAGTTCGGCAACATGCGACACCTTATGTCCAGTATGAATGATGCCCCCGTGGCTGATCACCTCGGCGGCAAGTGCATCGGCAATAGCCTGTGATCCGCCACGCGGTACGGCCCATCCTTGCCCGTGCGCTGCTGCTGCAAGAAAGAGTCCAGCCCCGGCGTTGGCCGGGCCACGCGCTCCGCCGGCCACATGGGCGGCACATCCCGCGTAAAGCGCTGCGGCACGCGGGTACCTGGCTGAAAATATGTCTTTTAACGCCATTCCACCCAGCGTGGAGGCGCTAAAGAGTCCCAAGGTCAGTGGGTGGGCGGGCACCTTGAGCAACGGGTTAAGCAACGTATCGCCCAGCTGTTCGATACGTTGCACCAGGGGCCTGAGCAGCCGGGTGTAAGCCTGCCCGTCGCCTGCACCAAGTTCGGCTCCGGTGCGTGCTAAGTCGCGCCATGCGTAGGCGGTCCGTTCGTCTAAAACATGAGCAAAGGACAGTTCCGGGATAATAAAGTCGACCCGTTGGTGCACGTTGAGCTCGTGCATCGCGGTGGAAAGCATCGCCATCGGGTGCACGGCGCTGCCTAGATCAAACTTTGCGCTCGAGCCGTCTAAGGGTTGAGTGCGGGCGGCGCCGCCGATAGTTTCGTTGGTTTCGTAGACATCGACACTGAGCCCGGCTCGAGCGGCTACGGCAGCCGCCGCGAGTCCATTAGGTCCAGCCCCTACTACCGCTACCGCGGTCATACTTTTTGTTCCTTTGATTTTTCTTCGCCCTTACCAAGACCACGCAGGGTGAATACGTCTTTGGCTCCAGCGAGGGGGCCCGCCAGTGGATCTTCTTGTCCTACGGCACGAATCGGGTCACGCCGCGGATCCAGAATCGAACGGACTACCTGGAACATCACGTAGGCCAGCATCACCATATGCGCGAGCACTAAGAGAACATAGCCGATTTCCGGGAATACCTTATGTGGATCTTTATCTGCGGAGAAGGAGTCAAGATAGTTCCAAAGTCCGTAGAAGTGTGCCACCTCGACCATCATCCAGACCACAAATAGTCGCCAGCGCGGCAGCGCCAACGCGAACAAGGGGATCAGCCAAACAATGAATTGTGGGGAGTAAACCTTATTGACCATGACAAAGGAGGCAATGATCAAAAACGCCAGCGACCCCAGACGTGGGGTTCGTTTAGCCATCAGGCCTAGAACCGCAACGCCAATGCAGCATAAGAAGAAGAGGATCAGCCCGTAACGCGAGATTTGCTCGGCTTCGAAGGTGCCCATGGAGTCGGTCTTAGCTGCGACGGCGTTCCATGCGTGCCAGAAACTTGAGAGCCCCGCACCGCGTTCGGAGGAGAAGGTGAAGAAGTGTTTAAAGGAGTCCGGATAAGCCAGCGCGTAAGGCAGATTGACCAGCACCCACGTTCCGGCGGCGACTCCAGCGGTTGTCCAAAAAACTTTGAACTTTCCGGTTCGGATGGCAATGACCAAGATCGCCCCAAGCACAAAGAATGGGTAAATCTTCATCGCCGCACCCAACCCGATGAGCACACCGGCGAGCACCGTATGTCCGCGTGCGAAGGACAGCATGCCCATAGCAAGTAGGGCCACCGCCCACATATCCCAGTTGATGCTGGCAGTAAGGATGATGCCCGGCGCGATGGCCACGATGGCCGCATCCCAGGGACGACGTCCGCCCATGCGCAACGTACACACCACGGTGATGACCCAGAGGATCGCCACAATGGCCAGGTTCATATCGAAGTAAAGCAGTGAACGGTTCTCAAGGCCCTGTGGAACTAGTGCGGCCACCGCCGAGGCCACGGCGCTCATCAGCACCGGGTATTCAAATTCTGCCCCGCTACTAAAAGGTACCCACGGGTTGTCTGCAAAACCGCGCGCCCCGAATAACGGCACCCAGTCGGAGTAGCAGGCATAAATATAGGGGTTTGAACCGCCCCAGCCGTTGACGCGGCAGGGGTTCTTCGCCAAGAGCATGAGTAGCGCCCCGAGAGTGGTCAGCAAGATCATCACGCGTTCTACGGTGAAGAATCCCGGACTGACTCGTCCCGGATCACTGTGACGGCCCAAGGGACCGCCGATCATCGCGGTGAATTGACGCAAGAATCCATCCGCCCTCGAGGGGACGGTAATTCGCAACGGACCGCGTTGGCTCGGTTTCTTCGGGGCACTCATGACCTCCAGCCTAGTTTGCTCGGGCACCGCACTGCATCATTTAGTCCGCTAGTTCGGTTATTCTCCCCCTATCCCCGCCGGGCGCTAGATGGCAGGATGCAACTATGCATCACCAACGCCGAGAAAATTTGGAAGTAAGCGCCGAGATACTTCGGGCTCTCCTGCTCGGAATCGACCATCGTGAAGAAGTCTTCTCCTGCATTAAAGATGCCCCTTCCACCGATGCGGCGGCCATGGCAGTGCACAAGCTCCTAGGCGTCAGCGAAGATAGCGCTCGAGCCATCCTCGATATGCAGGTGCGCCGTTTCAGCGATGCCGAACGCGAAAGAGTGACAGCGAACTTGAGACTGATCTATGCCGAACTGGACTCGCTACGGTAAACAAACCGCTAGAAAAATACGATGACATGGGCATTCAGGGTTCTCCCAGCAAGCTAAATCTCCTCTTCACCCTGCGTTAACCTGCTGTAGGGCGATTGGCTAACTCGGCTTCCTAAGCTCATGAATGTGAGTAAAACCGACAAGCCCAGCGTCCTAGCGATCATCCCAGCACGGGGTGGTTCCAAAGGCGTCAAGCTCAAGAATCTACGCACCATCGGGGGCATCTCCTTGGTGGGCAGGGCCATCCTTGCGGCGCGTTCTGCGACGACAGTCAGCGAAGTCGTGGTCAGCACCGATCATGAACAGATCAAGGCCGAGGCCCTCGCCTACGGAGCCACCGTGATCAGCCGCCCGGCAGATATCGCCGGGGATACGGCTAGCAGCGAAGCGGTGCTTCTCGATGTTTTGTCCAAGGTCTCCGACACTCCGGATATCACCTTGTTCATACAGTGCACCAGCCCGCTGATCGATCCGGCAGATCTGGATGCTGCCGTGGCCTCGGTGCGCGACGGCGAAGCCGAAGTCAGCTTCGCCGCAGTAGCCGACCACGGTTTCCACTGGACCGCAGACTCCAAAGGATTAGCGGTCTCCAGCGGACATGACGCGGCGAACCGGCCGCGCCGCCAAGATCGCGAGGCCCGCTGGTTAGAGACCGGCGCGTTCTACGCGATGGATACCGAAGGTTTTCGGGCCGCAGAACATCGCTTCTTCGGCCGAGTGCGGATCTGTGAAGTCGCCGCAGAACACGGGATGGACATCGACACCGAAGCAGATCTGGCGTTGGCGCAACTACGCGTGCCACGCCAAGTCGAGCCCATCCTGGTTGACGCGGTTGTGACCGACTTCGACGGGGTACACACCCCGGATACCGCCTACGTAGACGAACACGGGACAGAAACCGTGCGAGTCTCACGCTCCGATGGCATGGGCGTAGCCCGGCTACGAGCGGCCGGGGTGAAGTTCCTCATTCTCTCCAAGGAACGTAACCCGGTAGTTGCCGCCCGCGCGGCAAAACTGAACGTCGAGGTCGCCCACGGCATCGACAACAAGGCCGAATATTTGGCCCGCTGGTTAGCCGACGAAGAAATCAATCCGGCCCGTGTGGCCTATGTCGGCAATGACATCAATGATCTGGCACCGATGGCGCTGGTGGGCTGGCCGATTACGGTCGCCGACGCCAGCGACGAGGTACACCGAGCCGCACGCCATCGCCTCAGTCGCCCCGGCGGCAACGGCGCGGTCCGTGAGCTCGCGGAGCTGGTCCTCACGGCCCGCTGCGCACCCCAAGTTTGAAAATCAAAGTTTTCCCAATGAAAGGCAAGTCAATGACCTCCGTGAACACCGAAATCAAGCCAGTAGCTATCGGCGATTCCCTGCTCGGCACCGGCCAGCAGGTCTACGTCATCGGCGAGATCGGCATCAACCACAATGGCGACATGGAAATCGCCAAGCAGCTGATCGATGTCTCGGCCGAGGCCGGCGCCAACGCCGTGAAGTTCCAGAAGCGCACCCCAGACATTTCCACCCCGATGGATATGCGTGACAAGATCCGCTCCACCCCATGGGGCGACATGACCTACCTGGACTACCGCTACCGCGTCGAATTTGATCAGGCACAGTACAAGGAGCTCATCTCCTACGCCGCTTCCAAGGGTCTGCACGCTTTCGCTTCGCCATGGGACATCCCATCGGTGCACTTCATGGAGGAACAGGGCGCGGTCACCCACAAGGTTGCTTCCGCATCGGTCACCGACATTGAGCTGCTCAAGGCCCTGGCTGAGACCGGCAAGCCAATCATCTTGTCCACCGGCATGTCCACCATCGAGCAGATCGACAAGGCAGTGGAGACCCTGGGTACCTCCAACCTGGTCATGATGCACGCAACCTCGACCTACCCACTGCCTCCAGAAGAGGCAAACCTGCGCATGGTCGAGACCCTGCGCGAGCGTTACCAGGTTCCAGTGGGCTACTCGGGCCACGAGCGCGGCTTGCAGATCTCACTGGCAGCCGTTGCCCTAGGCGCGGTCACCGTAGAGCGTCACATCACCTTGGACCGCACCATGTGGGGTTCGGATCAGGCTTCCTCGCTGGAGCCAAAGGGCTTCGCCTCGCTGATCCGCGATATTCGCATCCTCGAGCAGGCCATGGGCGACGGCGTCAAGAAGGTCTTCCCAGGCGAGCTGGCACCACTAAGCCGCCTGCGCCGCGTCGACGCCTAGTCACGGAGCACATCCGGCGGTTGGACTCGCCATTGGGTCCAACCGCCGTTTATTTTTTGTCTCCCCTAGCCCAGAAGGAACCATGAGTTTGATCCCCGGTCGTATATCAGTGGTGATTCCCGCCTATAACCAGGAGGAATACATCTGTGATGCCCTTACCTCACTGACCAGACAAAAGCTGGGCAAATGGGAATTAGAGGTATTGGTGGTAGACGATGCTTCCACCGATCAGACCGCGAATCTGGTGCTCGGCTACCAGCACAAGCTCGAGCGCCTCGAACTTGTCAGCCTGCCGACAAACTCTGGGGTCTCCGCGGCCCGTAACGCCGGGCTTGAGGCGGTCACCGGCGAATTTTTCACCTTCCTTGACCCAGATGATTGGTATGCGCCGGAACATCTAGCCACTCTGGCCTCCGCCTTGGAAGAGCTACACGTGGACTTTGTGCGCACCGACCATGTGCGCGTGACAGGGACCAACCGGGTGCTACACCGCGCCCCGCAGGCAGTGCGTGGACTACCACTAAATCCGGCAGACGATATCGAACCCATCGATTCCCCGTCAATGGTGGACTACGCCTTCGTCTGGGCCGGCATGTACCGCACCGATTTGATGCGCTCCGTGGACGCCTACTTCTTTGATGCAGATTTATACAGTGCCGAGGACCGTCTCTGGCTGTGGAAATTGCACCTACGCACGAGCCGCTATGCGGTAGTTTCCTACCCCGGAGTGTTCTACCGCCGTGGCCTACCCGGCTCGCTCACCCAGGTATTTGACGAACGCCAACTAGGTTTCATTCCTGCCTACGCGCGAATTTTGGACGAAGTGCGTGCCCATCGAGACGCGGAACGCCACCTTCCCAAGGCGATGCGTCAGTTCTTCGCGATCGTCTGCCATCACGAAAAACGCGCCAAGAACTATCCGCCTGAGGTACGGCTGGAAATGAAACAGCAGCTACGAAAGATCTTCACCACCATCGACGTTCATATTGCCCAACAGGTCGCACTTGAAATGGATATTGCGCGCCGCCGCCATATCCTCTCCTTCCTTCAGGTCGGGGTCGCTAAATGATCGCTTTAGTCGAGGCCAGCAGCTATTTTCAAATAGCTTCCCTGGCCGCCATGGCCGATGCTGGACTACTGCCGCAGGCAGATGAATATGTGCTGGTACTCGCCAATGGCTCACAGCTACCCGAACTGACTACACCGTTAGACGAAGCTCCCGGCTTTGCCGAGCTCGCCGCAAGATTTGACCGAGTTGTTGACTTAGCGGCGTTGGTGTCCCCGCGCCGCCCAGCGCAGTTCAACCCGCGCGAAGATGAATTGTTGATCTTTGAGCGCTTGCTCCGCAAGACTTGGGGCTTAGGCGATGAACGAGTCACCCTGGTGGTTGAATCTATTCAGGTCAACCCGGCCCGTGCGCTAGCGCGCATCTTCTTTGACGCCACACTATGGGTGCACTCCGATGGTCTGATGTCTTACGGTCCCACCCGTAACAAGCTTCAGGTCCCGCTCGCCCAGCGCCTAGCCGGAACCATCCACGTGGATCTGGTCCCGGGGCTCGAGCCACAATTACTCGCCGAACAGCAACCCCCGCGTCAGGTCTTGCCGGGCACCGCACTGAAGGCGGTCTTCGCACAGCTTGCCGAGAGCTCCGAGTTGCGCCTTCCCCAAGGGGCAGCGTTGATTCTTGGGCAGTACTTAGGCTCGCTGGGCCTGGTCGATGCTCAAGAAGAACTAGATCTACACGAACAGATGCTCGTGGCCGCCAAAGATCGTGGCTTGAACACTATTTTGTTCAAGGCACACCCGTCGGCCAGTGCTACCTCGGCGGCACGGTTGCGGGCGCGGGCGTTGGACCTGCAGCTGGACTTTCATCTCTTAGATACCGATCATTTAGCAGAAACTGTCATCCTGGCCGCGCAACCGCAGCTGGTGATCTCTTGCTTCTCTACCGCGCTAGTGACCGCAAGGTACGTGCTCGACACTCAGGTGCATGCGGTGGGGACCGCCAAAATGCTGCAGTTACTGGCCCCGTATGAGAATTCGAACCGAATCCCGCTGTCGATCATCCACGGTCTCTTTGTGCAGGATCTTCCGGTGCCTGCTCGAGCCGGAAATATCGATATGCTCAGCAATCTGCTCGCTGCGGTCTCCTACTGCATGCAGTCAAAGCAGCTTCCACAGTTGCGCGAGAGTGCCGAACAGTTTCTCTCCGAACACTATGGTGTGTATTCAGCGCACTTCAAACGTCGGCGCATCACCAAACTTGAACTTCCACCGTCTTGGGCTCACCTACCGGTGCGCCGGTCAGTACCTGCAAAGGTCCGTGGGGCTAGCCGCCACGTATTGCGTCGCGGTTCGCGGGGCTTGGACAGAATGTCCAAGGTCCTGAGTCGACTGGCAAAATGAACGATACGATGATGAAAATTTCCCAGCCCGAAACTCAAGAGGTGCCACGGCCACGCTTTGGCGCGGCCCATGTATGGGTTGAGTCTCCCCTGCAATTGCTGTCCGCCGTGGAAACACATGCAGCAGGGTTGCTTGGCGACGAGGTCTACGTCATTCCGAGACGAGGTATGCCCTTAGAAGCAACTACCGGGGCACTGCTAAAGAATTCACCAGCCGGATTGCATTTCATGCCCGCAGCCAAACGTCCGCCACAACCGAACTCTTCGCGTGAGCGTTATGTAACTGGCGATGCCTATTCGGGCCGGATCCAGCGCACCCTGCTTACCGGGGTTAAAGCCAAGGAAGTAGTCATCATCGATGATGGGCTCGCTACCCTGGCGCTAATTCGTCAGTTGGTGAGCGAAGAGCCGACGCCTTTGGTGCGCGCGCGAGCCAAGAATACTCCCGCACGCCACGCACTGGGATTAGCTATGTGGCACCGGCTTCGTGGTTTGGCCAGAGAAGGGCGACTACTGATCGTCTCTGCTTTGCAGGTGGACGTGCGGCTTAAAAAACGTATGGAAGAGTTGGGAATCAAGTTTGCCCAGCATCGCTTTGAATGGTTGGCCACCCAGCCTGTCGCCGAACGCTTCACCGAACCGACGCTATTGATCGGTTCGGCCATGGCCGCCGACTCAATTATTCATCCCGAACCCTATCTCCAGTGGATTCGCTCCATTGCCGCAGAGGGTCCCGTCGCTTATTTTCCACATCGCCGCGAAACTGAACAGATACTCGCCGAACTTCGCCAAATACCCAATGTCATCCTGAAGCAACACACCATTCCCATCGAGATGCGTTTACGGGATTTACGCCCAGGACAAGAGATCAGAGCCCTGCCTTCGACAGTTATACCTTCCCTACGTTTATTGCTCGGTAATGAAGCTCGTAGCCTCTACGCGCAGCCGGTCCCAGATCACTGGTGGACATCTAATACCTCGCAAGATCTCCGTGATCACCTGTCCAGTTCCTTGAAGGTGTGATCAGAGCCGTGAAACCAGCAGTTTTAGCCGTTGCGGATTCAGATTCTTATCTGAAGCTCGCCACCACCTTCCTGCACCGTCTTGGTCCAGGTTGGGATCGTCGTGTTGTTTTGGCCCGCACCCCGGTAATGCCTACCGACGAACAGATCCTGGCTGCCTTTGAAGGTACCGATCTAGACCCTGCAGATCTAGAAGTGTTGGCGTTAAACCAGTTCAACTCGCAAACCATTGGCGAAGATCTAGTCTTCGCCGCCGCCACGGGTCCGGTTGTTGCGGAGCTATACGCTCGAATCCTGCGAACGGAGCCGGTAAATAATCGACGTACCGCGCTTATTTCTGCGCTTCCAGGAGTTGCATTCCCCGCGACACGCAAGGGTTGGAACTACCGTCGTCCCGGCGACGGATTTATCTGCCATTCACATGCAGAGGCTCGTGACTTTTCCTTTATGAATCTTGATGATGATGGACATCAGCCCACCATCATGGTCAGCAAGCTTCCCTTTCTTCGTTCCACGGGCTTCCCGACTCAAATTTCCGTACCCATCAAACGCCTTGTCTTCGCACCACAGGCAAAGGTTCCTTATGGCAAAGAAGAACGAGAACAGATTCTCATCTCGCTCGAGCGCGCAGCCAGACTTAACCCCGGGTTAGAGGTACTGGTCAAACTTCGCGCCCGAGCAGGAGAACCACAGACACACCTCGAGGCATACCCCTACGATTTACTCTTTGAGCAACTTGTACGCGCGGGCACGCTAGGTAAAGTCACACATCTACAATTTGTTACCGGCAGTATGGCCGAAGCTCTGAGCAAAGAAAGCGCCCTGGTGACGGTCTCTTCGACGGCCGCTCTTGAGTCCCTTGATCGCGGCTTACCGACCATGGTTCTCTCGGACTTTGGGGTAAACGCCGAAATGATCAATGTTGTTTTTGAGAGTTCTGGGATACTTGGAAGTTTGGATGATCTCGAAACTTTGAACTTTTCTCCAGCCAATAAACCATGGCTACGCGAAAATTACTTTCACCGCGTGGACAACACTTTTAATGAGTCGTTGATAATCCTTGCGCAACGAGCGCGAGACGGTCAGCTAAAAACAGATCCCGAAATACTGGCGTTTATTAAGCATCAGCCACTGCGTCAGAGGGTACGTACGGCGCTTCCGACACCCTTGCTGAAGGTTCTATTAAAAATTCGCAGACAACTGCGGTTATCCCACCAGTCGAGCACTAGATCATCGTCATGAGTCAGGATGCTGACAGTACTTACTAAAGATTTGTAGCCAAGATACAATCCCTGTAATGTGCTACGAATAGGTTACAGCTGTACAAATTTACGTCTCAGCGTGAGACCACCGTCTAGTACTGCGCCCCTTGGAGAACAGATATCCTCTCGTGCTCTGCGACTTCTCCGGTGATTACTAGCACTTTGGGAATGTTTCTTGACCAAAAGGTCTTAAGATCATTAAGGGCCCATTAATAGACTGTGCTTTCGCGCGGCCATTTTGCCCACAGCTTTGTATATTTCTTTAGGAGTTCATGTGTCGGCGAACCCGATTCGCGTTGCCATTGTTGGCGTAGGCAACTGCGCTACATCCCTTATCCAAGGTGTCGAGTACTACCGAAGTGCCGACGAAAATGCCTCCATCCCGGGTCTGATGCACGTCCGATTCGGCGAATACCACGTAGGTGACGTGGAGTTCGTAACGGCATTCGATGTTGACGATAAGAAGGTCGGCCTCGACCTATCTGAAGCAATCCTCGCCAGCGAGAACAACACCATCAAAATCGCAGACGTGCCAAACACCGGTGTGACCGTACTACGTGGTCACACCCTAGATGGTCTGGGCAAGTACTACCGCGAGACCATTGAAGAGTCCACCGCCGAGCCTGTCGACGTCGTCCAGACGTTGAAGGACAACAAGGTAGACGTCATGGTTTGCTACCTGCCAGTGGGTTCCGAAGCTGCCGCGAAATTCTACGCACAGTGCGCCATCGACGCGGGCGTTGGTTTTGTTAACGCCTTGCCTGTCTTCATTGCCGGTACCCCAGAGTGGGCTCAGAAATTCACCGATGCAGGCGTGCCTATTATTGGTGACGACATCAAATCGCAGATTGGCGCCACCATCACGCACCGCGTGATGGCCAAGCTTTTCGAGGACCGCGGCGTAGTACTTGACCGCACCTACCAGCTAAACGTCGGTGGCAACATGGACTTCAAGAACATGCTCGAGCGCGAGCGCCTTGAATCCAAGAAGATCTCCAAGACTCAGGCCGTCACCTCGAACACCTCTGCCAAGCTCACCGCGGACGATGTTCACATTGGCCCAAGTGACTACGTAGCCTGGCTAGATGACCGCAAGTGGGCGTTCGTTCGCCTCGAGGGCCGTAACTTCGGCGACGCTCCAGTGAACTTGGAATACAAGTTGGAAGTATGGGACTCACCAAACTCCGCTGGCGTCATCATTGATGCTGTCCGCGCAGCCAAGATCGCGCTTGACCGCGGTATCGGTGGACCGATCCTCTCGGCGTCGAGCTACTTCATGAAGTCGCCACCAGAGCAGTACGACGACGAAACTGCCCGCCAGAAGGTTGAAGCCTTCATCCGCGGGGACGTCGAGCGCTAAATTTTATGAGTTAGTTTTGCACTAAACGAAGCAGGGTTCGGAAATTTTAGATTTCCGAACCCTGCTTTTTGTTTCTGTCCCAAGACGCGGAGAAGCCCGCCGGCTAAAAGGCCGGCGGGCCTCTGTGCAATTACTTGCGAATTCATTTTCTACCTCTTTTCCAGTGATTCCAATCAACGGTAATGGCGTCGTTTGGAACTACCGGATACGGAAGTACATTTCTGGTGGCACATGGTTAACCAATTCCCGTTGTCGCAGAAGACGGTTGAACTCAGTGTTGTCCAATGGTTTCGGGTTTTTGCCTAAACGCTTTCTCATTATTTTTCCCTCCCTTCCAAATGAATCGAAGGGCTAGGAAGGTCTTGGCGCGTTGTTGAAACTGCGCGAGCCTTGAGGCTTTCAGGACCAGCGAAGATGAGTTCCGAGGTCCGAACAGCCCGTTGGGTGGTGCTGTCAAAAAGTGGAGCAGACATGAAAAAGTTCCTAAGGGAGAATGTCGATTACTGACTGACTGCCTCAGGAACTTTTGATTGAATTCGTAGAAGTTCTAGGAATCCATTATTCCGGAGGCAGAGGAAACGCCATGGCGTGCGGCATAGCCGAACCAGCGATGCGTAAAGGTCATATTGCCTGATCGCTTACCGCCATCGTTCCAAATAATTGAATTCGTAATCACGTTTCCCACCTCCTAAATATCTGTCCGAATCGATCATGCAAAAGCACGAGATTCTCTGTGTATTGTCTTTTTGATCCGCAAATCTCATTGAGACTTCCCAATCACAATATTTAGCTTACATGGTGAATGCCGTGAGTGCCAGCGAAAAACAAAAATTCTTAAATAAGTTTCATTAAATGCGTTGGGGTCGCTTCGAGCGATGCTCAAAACGACCCCAACACCAAAGTGGGTGAACTACTTAACCTTGTTCTCCTGCTTGAGCTTCAGGTTGCTCAGCCCACCAAGCTTGCAGGCGCTGCCCAGCTATTTCTTCGCCCAACGGTCCATCATCTAAACGCAAGTTCAACATGAAGTTGTAAGCCCGGCCCACCATTGGCCCGGCCTTGATCCCTAGTATGGACATGATCTGTTCCCCGTTGAGGTCTGGCCGAATAGCATTCAGCTCTTCCTGCTCCGTGATTTCTGCGATACGCGTCTCTAGATCGTCATATGCGAAACCCAGGCGTTCTGCCTTGCGACGGTTTCTAGTCGTGACGTCTGAGCGGGTCAACCGATGCAAACGCTCAAGTAAGTCGCCAGCATCTGTCACATAGCGGCGTACCGCCGAGTCGGTCCAGCCGGCTTCACCATAACCATAAAAGCGCATATGCAACTCAACTAGACGCGCTACTGCCTTTGTCGTGTCCTTGTCGAAGCGAAGAGCGCGCATACGCTGCTTCACCAGCTTGGAGCCGACCATGTCATGGTGACGGAAAGACACCGCCCCATTGGGCTCAAATTTTCGCGTTGCAGGCTTGCCGACATCATGCATCAGAGCCGCAAAGCGCAAGATGAAATCTGGTCCGGGGACCGCACCATCATCCTCTGTTTCATGCCCGATTGCTTGTTCGAGCACCGTCAATGAATGCTGATAGACATCTTTGTGTCGATGATGTTCATCGATTTCTAAACGCAAGGCCGATACCTCTGGCAGGACTTTGTCGGCCAGACCAGAGTCGACCAATAAATCTATGCCAGCTCGAGGGTCCGCGCCATTGATCAACTTGATCAATTCATCGCGGACGCGTTCGGCGGAAATAATATCGATACGTTCGGTCATCTCGGCCATCGCCTGGCGTACCTCTGGCGAAACTTCAATGCGAAGTTGAGATGCAAAGCGAGCGGCGCGCATCATTCTTAACGGATCATCAGAAAACGAGATATCCGGAGATCCTGGAGTGCGGATGAGTCCAACACGTAGTGAATCAACCCCGTCAAAGGGATCCACCAATTCCAAATCGGGCAGTCGTAAGGCCATTGCATTCATAGTGAAGTCCCGGCGGAAGAGATCGTCACGGAGATTGTCACCAAAAGCGACAATAGGCTTACGCGAATCCTTGTCATAGGCATCTGCGCGATAGGTCGTGACCTCTAGCGTGAACCCGTCTTTTTTGAAGGCGATGGTTCCAAACTCGCGACCCACATCCCAGATATTGTCGGCCCAGCCAGAGATCACTTTGACCGTCTGCTCAGGTGTAGCGCTCGTGGTGAAATCTAGGTCGGGTGAGACACGTCCAAGAAACAGATCGCGTACCGGACCACCCACCAAAGAGATCTCAAATCCGGCGCGAACAAAACGGTCGGCTAGGTCGAAAATGACCGAAGGTAGGATCTGGCGCAGGGCGTCATGAGATGGAAGTGCGTGCATAGTTCCTTAAGCGTGCCAGATTTCTGGTGATCTCGCTTGAAAAATCACCGAAGTTCCTTGCGAGATAGCTCTCTTGTCCAAGTCGCTAAGGTATAGATCACCAAAAACTCGATAGAGTGGTTGCATGAACCGTCCGATCCCGTCTGCCCCAAAGCGCACCCCATTGACTGCGTCAATGGCTTCTGCTCAGGCACCCGGCGGTCCTCAGGCGCTTCCTACGGTCGAAGAAGTCTCCTCCGGTGGCATAGTTATCGACTTTGATAGCCCCGATTTTCCGGTTGCAATCATCGCCCGATACAACCGTGGTGGGCGCTTGGAATGGTGCCTACCTAAGGGGCATCCTGAGGGCGAAGAAACGAACGAAGAAGCGGCTATCCGGGAGATCGAAGAAGAAACCGGAATTGCCGGTCGTATTCTTGCTCCGCTCGGCTCCGTCGATTATTGGTTCACCGTAACTAACTACCGGGTACATAAAACCGTGCACCATTTCCTCTTGGAAGCCACCGGCGGCCACCTCACGATCGAGAATGATCCCGATCATGAAGCAGTTGATGTTGCATGGATTCCGTTAAACTCACTCGGTAAACGCCTTTCCTTCCCAAATGAACGCCGGATCGCAGACCTGGCACGCGAGGTCCTAACGAAGTATGTCTCAGGTTCCTAAGTCACAACCAGGCTCCGATCAGCCACACACTGGAGCCCTTGAACAGGTAACGGAACCAGCTGATCCCCCGGTGCCGGTCTCCGGCGGGCGATCAGCGACCTACGCTCTCATGGCTTCAGGCACGTTGGTGTCCCGAATTCTTGGCTTTGTACGTACCGCAATGCTTGCCATGGCTATCGGCTCGGTCACCTCGGTGGCCGATATTTTCGAGAAGGCGAATGTCATTCCGACGATCATCTTCATGTTGTTAGCCGGCGGTATTTTCAACGTTGTACTCATCCCACAGCTCATCAAGGCTTCCAAGGCCAAAGATCGTGGTGCTGCTTATACCTCGAAGCTGGTCACCCTCACGGTAGTCGTAATGGGCGCGCTGACCCTGGTACTCACCCTCTGCGCACGCCCAATTATTGTCGCGTTAACCAATAACTGGACCGAACCGATGATTGCCCTAGGCACCGCGTTCGCATATTGGTCCTTGCCCCAAGTATTTTTCTACGGACTGTATGCGGTACTTGGCCAGGTGCTCAACGCGCACGGAAAGTTCGCCGCGTTCATGTGGGCACCAGCGGTAAACAACCTCATCCAACTGTTAGTCATTGGCTCGTTCATCATCGTGTTCGGCGCCTATTCCACAGGTAATCCAATGGACACCTGGAGCACCGGAAAAACAGTCTGGCTTGCCGGCGGCGCAACTCTTGGCATTTTGATGCAATCGCTGGTGTTGTTATGGCCCCTGAAAAAGATCAACCTCAAGCTTCAATTCGATTTTTCATGGCGCGGTATGGGCTTACGCCACGTCGGCCGTTTGGCCGTTTGGACGCTCGCTGCAATGGTCATCGGCAATATCTCGTCGTTACTTTATTCAAAAATTGTCTCTGGAGCGACAGCCGCCCGTACCGAGCTCAGCGCTGAGCAAGCAGCCTCCGTAGCCGGCGAATACGCACTGAATACCTCACAGCTGATCACGGTGCTCCCCCACTCGCTTTTTGCCTTGACGGTCGCCACGGTGTTGTTCAATGACTTCACGCGTGCCTTCGCCGACAAACGGCGCAAAGATATCGGTCCGCTACTGAACCAGGGCATGCGCTCCACCGCGATCCCGATAATTTTCTGCACCTTGGTTTTCATCGTTTTGGCTGGCCCTTTGGGCCGACTCTTCGCGGGTAATTCGGAACATTCAATTGCAGCGGCGGCGGCGATCGGTCAACTACTGGTGCTGACCGCGCTGGGGCTTCCCTTCAAATCCCTGCAATTCTTTATGCTGCGCGTATTTTTTGCCGACGAAGACACCCGGACTCCAATGCTCATCCAAAGCAGCATTGCCCTCATTGGGTTGACCGGAGCGGTGTTGGCGTATTTCTTGATCGATCCAGTTCATATTGCGGCGGCCATTGCCTTTATTTACGGAATCACTAACGTCATTTCCGCATTGATCACGCACTATCTGATCAAACGCCGATATGGTGACTACGGCGTTGGCACCGTCATCGATACCTACATTCGTATCGGCTGGATGGCCACGCTAGCAGCCATCATCGGCTGTGTACCGTTAGCCCTTTTGGGTGGTTTCAACTTCGGATTTGCCTACGATTCACTATTGAGTGCAGTCATCACCATCTGTATCGTGGGGCTTGTTATGGCAGTCGCCTTCGTGTTCCTATTGCACCGCACTAAAGTCCCTGAGCTCGCCGGGTTCCTCGGACCACTGGTGCGCAGAATTCCGGGTCTCACTAAGCGGTGATTCTGCTCAAATGACCAACGAATGACGTCTTTGGGCAGGTAACATGAAAGATGGTAGGTCAGCCTGCCGTTCGAAGCAATCAAACCTTGGAGATGCACGTGTCGCAGCCCATCGATGTCGGTTCCGTCCTTAGCGGTCGTTACCAGGTCACCGAATCCGTTTTGACCACCGCCGAGGGAGATCTGGTGCTGGGTGGCATCGATCAGGTGCTCAACCGATCGGTCAGCATCGTGGTCGCATCAGCGACTAACTCCTCCCAGCTGGCTACCAGTGCGCGAGAAATCGCCATGGGTGAGCGCCAGGCAAACGTCCAGGTTCTGGATCTGGGAATTACCGAAACGAATCAAAGCTATTTGGTAGCGAATGTCGCACGTTCGGCGGACCTCCTAGATTTGGTTCTTGAAGCCCAGGACGCACCGTACGTAGAACCGTTTTTCACCGACACTCTGGGAACCGAAATCTTCGGTGAATCCCGTCAGTCGGTCCCTGAAACTTATGCGGACGACGCTGAGTACTACGATCAGTTGCGTTACGAAGATGCGCCCGAAGAACAGGGCAAGGTTGGAAACGCACTGAGCAGTGGGTTTGCCGGACTAAAGAACCGCTTCAGTCGCAAAAACACTGCCCCCGCGGAATCCTTCGATGACGAAGATTCGTACGTTGAGGAAAATACCGGCGACCAGACAGCACCTAATACTCAGGTCGCTACCCCAACTGTTGCTACCCCAGTCACTCCACCGAGCAAGAACACCGAGGCTCCAAAGCCTAAGGTGACACGTCTGGATGACGACAAGGAACCAAACGTAACCGCTACCGCGGCCCTCGCAGCAGCTGCTCAGTCCAAGGGCGATACGCCGCAAAAGGCAGAGCCAAAGAAGGAAGAACCTAAGAAGCCCGCCCAGAAGAAGGCTGCCGCCGCTGGTGTCGGTGTTGCTGCTGGCGCTGCTGCGGTTGCCTCGGCACCAAAGGCTTCGACTTTCCCTGCGGCAGCCAAGGGTGTCCCGGCACAAGATATTGCAGAGCCAGTAGAAGACGAAGAAGACGAGGGCACCTCAAAGGGTGTACGTCTGCTCGTCGGGGCAGTACTAGTTGCAGTATTGATTATCGGTATCGTCTTCGCCTTCAACTTCCTCGGTGGAGCTGGCAAGGATAATACGGCTGATGCCCCCGCAACACCTACCGAGTCGGCAGCAGAACCTTCCAAGGAAACCTCAGAGACTCCTTCGGAGCCTTCATTGCCTGCTCCTAAGGTTGATGGTGTTTCCCGCTTGGTGCCAGGTAATCAGCAGCTCAACGCCGAAACTGATAACACCTTGAACGATATGACCGACGGTAATCCGTCAAGCACCTACAAGACTTACTCGTACACCACGAGCAATTTCGGTGGCTTCGCTTCAAATATGGTCTTCATCTTGGATCTCGAAGAGGAATCAGCGATCAAGGAAATCAACCTCGAGGGCCTAAATGCCACCGGTGGAGATTACGAAGTCCTTGTTGGCAAGTCTGATGATCTTGGCGATGCTAAGTCGGTTGCGAAGGGTTCGTTCTCCGGTCCTTCGATCTCCATTCCGGTCAAGGGCGATGAAACCGACTACCTTTCCGGTTCCCATGTGTTCCTCAACGTCACCGATCTTCCGCGCCGTGCTTCGGGTGCCAATGCATCCCGTCCATGGGGTCTACAGATTGGCGAGTTCTCCGCGAAGTAACAGACGCGGAATTTTTTACCATAGCAATGCGTTGAGGTGGATAGTGAGGTTAGACCTTACTATCCACCTCGCATTATTAGAACGAAAGGGTTCTATCCCCGTGACTTCAGCACAGAACGACGAAATCCGCGACGTAATCATCGTCGGTTCCGGCCCGTCTGGTTATACCGCAGCGATTTACACCGCGCGTGCGAATCTGAATCCATTGGTTATCGCCGGATCGGTCACTGCCGGTGGCGAACTAATGAACACCACGGACGTTGAAAACTTCCCGGGCTTCCCTGAAGGAATCATGGGCCCGGACTTGATGGACAACATGCAGAAGCAGGCCGAGCGTTTCGGCGCCGAGGTACTCTTCGATGACGTTACCGAGATGCAGCTCGACGGCGAGATCAAGACCCTGTCACTGGCCGATGGTACTGTCTACCGCGCCCACGCTGTGATCGTTTCTACTGGCTCTGCCTACCGCGAATTGGGGCTCCCCGATGAGAAGCGTCTCTCGGGCCACGGCGTCTCATGGTGTGCAACCTGCGACGGTTTCTTCTTCCGCGACCAGACCATTGCAGTCATTGGCGGTGGCGACTCCGCCATGGAAGAAGCTTTGTTCCTGACCAAGTTCGCCGCAAAGGTGATCGTAGTTCACCGTCGCAGCGAACTGCGCGCCTCGAAGATCATGGCTGATCGAGCACTCGCTCACGAAAAAATCGAGTTTGTGTGGGACTCCGAGGTCATCGGCATCAACGGTGAAGACAAGGTCAGTGGCCTAGTAGTCAAGAACCGTAACTCCGGAGAAGAGTCCACACTGGATGTCACCGGTATCTTCGTTGCTATCGGTAACGATCCACGCGTGGACCTCGTCAAGGATCAGCTAGAGCTGACTTCCGAAGGAACCATTGCCGTTGACGGACGCTCTTCCCGCACCTCATTACCTGGCGTCTATGCCGCCGGCGATGTCATCGATTCGACCTACCGTCAGGCGATCACCGCTGCGGCTTCCGGCTGCGCTGCGGCTCAGGATGTCGAACACTACTTGGCAAACATCAAAACTCCGGCCAAGGCCAGTAACTAATATTTCTCAGAAAGGGGTTCACTCACATGAGTAACGCTAAGGCAGTAACTGAAGCAACCTTCCAGGCAGAAGTTCTGGATGCCGAAAAACCAGTCATCGTCGACTTCTGGGCAGAGTGGTGCGGTCCTTGCCGCCAGCTTGGTCCGATCCTGGATCAGATTGCTGAAGAGCATGCCGCAAAGGTTGATGTCGTAAAGATCAACGTTGACGAGAACCAGAGCATTGCTGCTAAGTACGGAATCACCAGTATTCCTGCTGTATACGTTTTCAAGGGTGGCGAGCACGTAGCTACCTCAATCGGTGCCAAGCCAAAGGCTGTCATCGAGAAGGATTTTGCTGAATACCTGTAAATCCTCAGCTGTTCCAAAATAGGCGTTGAACTTTCGAGTTCAACGCCTATTTTCATCCCTACACATGGTCACGGTGATGGTCATGACCTCAGGGAATCAATATTTGTTACTTTTGAGAAGGTAACAAAGTATTTTGATTTCATTACTCTTATATTCTCTCATTTCGAGAGTCATCCCCTGCCCCCATCAAAAAATCGCCAAATCTGAGTAGTCCAAGTCATCCCCCTAGAATCACATCCCCACAACAGCATGCCAAAGGTACCCAACAGGTTACTCCCCTCCGTCGAACTCAAAGATGGCGGCAGCTAGATGCAATTTTTAGACTCCCGAATCTCACGCAATCTCATCGGTCTGCTCCCCCGCTGGAATCGCCAGAATTTATTGTCCGCTCAATAAGGCACCCGGCGGTCCACAGTTCTGAATACCTCACTACCCTTTCGACAGATAGCTGCGAACGAAACCAAATCTGTCAGATATAGACGGTCCTAAAAATCCGCAATCTGGTGTCGCTGTTTCACGCTGACACTGGACATTGTGAAGCCATGAAGAATAGTCCTCGCCTACTCTGGTCGCAGCGCTCTTGTCTCCCACCGGTGCGTTTCAGCTGTAGTTTAATCGGTCAGGCTCGGCTCGTAACCATCCGCTATTGATCGGCATTGGAACGGTAGTTCCCGTCCAGAGTTGTCTTTAACGCATTACTTGATGGACGCGACTCTTATGCAGAAGTGATGGCTTCCCCAAAGTTCGGCTCTAAGGAATAGAAGCCGACAGTTCTCTTTGGCAAAGCCTCAACTTCTAAACAGGCCTGGAGTCTTGGGTCCACAAGGGTAACTTCGATCCATTGTCAGAACACGGTTTATGGATTTGAAGTAGCCACTACAATCGGCTCACAGGATGATTTAAGCGCGTCGGAGCTTAGCCTCTCTACTAGTTGCGTACCCACCGAAAATGAACGCCTGTTGGTGAAACTATCGCGATTAGCGGACCCAACGAGCTGGTGATGGCTAACCACCCGAATACGGTTCCACATCTTGGTCCCGGAATCGGCCCCTGCTGTGGCGAACCCATCTGGACGATCCAAATATCTCAGGGGGCGGAGCTGTCTGCAGCGAGGTTATCAGTTCTAACTCGGACATAATTTACTCCTCGAAACGGACTCTGTGGACAATATGAAAGTCCACGTGTCCGCGATTGTCCTGCCGCAGATTGGACGTCAGAATATTCGGACCATCGCTGAATCGAATTGCATGGATGTCGGTAGTGAATGAATAACAGGGCAGCGCCATTGCTCGGAAATACTGGATGATTCTCTAGCTCCAGATACTCACCCAGGATAATTTTTCGTCGATCAGATACGCACAGAATGTTTCACGTGAAACTTGGGAAGAGATAGCCGCACCGAATTTGCACTAAAGCTTCGTCTCGCTCCAACGGGCCGATGTTTGTTTCACGTGAAACAGTCCCCCGAAGTGCCACCGGTATCAAGAGTAAGAAGTGGGCAACAAAAAATCGGCTACAGCATCTTTAAACAATTACGCTTTCCTAGTATCGTCGCAGAACCGAAATACCTTCGCATTCATGGGAGCGACTAGCAGCCAATAACGACCAATCAATATTGGCCTTCAGGTTTCAGGCTTCAGGCTTCAGGCTTCAGGCTTCAGGCTATCGGCGTACCACCATCTAGCAGTCCATAACAACGCTCCGGGTATATGGGCGGACATAGGCTCGGAGGTTTCAACATTCTCTCGCTGGCGGTCAAGACTCCTCTGTTGGCTTTCGGTAAACCACACGTGCGATCAAGCGGAATTAGGTGAATGAAAGTGTGCACCTTTTTGCCTGCACAGGACTCAGTGGACTTTTGGGAAGACTATATCTTGCAGGTTCCATAGTCCCATTTTCCTTAATCAGCGATCCTTTGGCCCTAAATCGACGCTGGACTCAGGCTTTTCAGTGACCGTCCACTGCCTTCGGATACGAACTCAAGACCAACTTAACTAGTTCGTAGTCGGACATAGCGAGCAGATCTTTACGGTGACTCTCCTGGTTATAGACATCCAGTTGTGCCTACGCGACCAACGAGCATCTTCCTCAAGCTTCACCCCAATATTACCCACGCTGTATTCACTGACGGACTAGATTAGAAAAAACCGCGAAATCAGTTTCGACCAGTGGATTGGAGTCAAAACCTACATGGCAAGATCCAGGTTTTCACCAAAATAGATTTCAACTCGCTGCAGCTGTCAGGTGCCATCATTTCAAGGTCACCCTCTAACTGCTCTTCGTGTTCAGGCCATGATGCCTTGGGCGCTGACCTGTGACCAACAGCCAAGAAAATCTAGGGAACAGCCTGGATATTTTCCTGGTCGGGGGCCAATGACATTACCGTCGTAGGGCACCACCTGAAAACCGGATTATATTCGCTGGGCTCTACGCGGAGCGTTCTTGGGAACCATATACAACTCCCCTTTCACAGGTACATGGCACACATCGAGATAGCAGTTGCGAGCTACTGCCCATCTTCGAGCTCCACCTAATGCTCGTGGAACACTTGGAACCTCGCAATGCATCGATGGACAGCACAATCGTGCGCGCAGTATTCACGTCTGGGCCTAGACCCCTGCGGACTGGTCCCAATCGCCACGCCGACACAACATGCTCACAACCACTCACAAAAGATCTGTATCGAGAGCGAAAACCAGCGCCTAAATGCAAATACCAAAGTCGTTGAACAGTGACTGAACCGTTGACGGCAAATGGTAGGCTGCAATCCTGTTCCAATCCTTGATGTCTCACTGGCTGCGCTAGGACACTTCGATGAAAGCGACGGAGTACCGATTATTTCTAGGGGTAAGTTTCACCCCTGTGGTAACTTCGACGGCTTCAGCCCTGACACGGTTCCAAGCTATGCTGCTCGCGATTATCAAATCTATCGACTCTTCTACGCGCGTTAATACAGTGCTGCAGTCATAACACCAGCCGAAGACAGACCCAATGCCCGGTTACCCTGTATCTTCGACTGCACGGCTTCTCAGAGCTCACCAGTGACCTTTTGGGCGGGCGTACTGATCTCGGGAGTAAATAGGCCGCAGGAGAATTGTTCAGCGTTCACCTCAGGAACGTCAGAAAATTATGCCGACGCAGTTCTGTAGTATTCCCTTTGGTTCTTAGTACTGTCGTTAGTCTTCAACACGATGACCACTTATCTATTAGCACATGCCAATCCCCCCTGGCGTTGAGTCTCTGAGGTTGAGACTCTGTGAACTCACAATCTTGATTTCCAACATTCAAGTATTGTCGTACCCCAACAGAGTGGTCCCTTGTTCAGTGAATATTCGAAGGTTTCATAGCCACCCAGTATTCTCGTTCAGCGCCACGGGGCAGCTGCCTTTTCAGCCGACGACTCTGAACATGCATTTCACCCTGATGATAATCTGCTCTTCCTTCATGGAAGTTGCGCACGCAGCACGCATAGTATTCCCATCGGTGGCTAACCAAGACGCGTTACGGACGATTATGTCTATGCATATGCCGGCCACCGCAACTGCGCCGTGGTTTCCAGTGCATCTTTTCGGCCGGGCCGATGGCCGAAACTTTAGGTTCTTGTTTGATTTGACCTATACGTCTAGCATTTTGGATCCCAGCCCGGATACCCCCGTACAGCTGTCCACGGTTTGCTTGTTGTCTGTGAACGCTGGACTCTACGCTGTCTCATCATTGAAGACTTGGAGATATTCTCAACTCGCCGAATGGGATTGAAGCGTCCGGCAGAGGGTGAAGACCAATGAGAGCTGCGCGTTCGTGCCGGTGAAACGTCTCGCTTCTTTCGTCACGTGAGTTCTCGGATGCTGGGAGGAGTTCATACTACGCGCCGCTGGACGAGAAGACTGAGTGGCTCTCAGTGTCGGTAACGTCGTTTCTGGCCGGTGGCTCTGAGCCACAATATTGACGGTTCCCAAAGTGTCAAAAATTCATACAGAGCTTTCCAGACGTTATTACACGCGGAATGGTAAGTATGAATGGACAGGGTTTTGTTATTCCCGTCTGTATGAAGGCCAAACAGGTTCCAATCTCGTCGTTCAAGATTTTTGATTTTGAAGGGCTCTCACCAACGATTAGTAGTTCCTTACGTAAACCTCCTCCTCAGTCAACATCAACTACGGATCCAGCTGCCAAGTACCGAGACGTCCAAACACCTCCACAGGCTAGGCAAGACATTGAGTAGTACGTATTTAAGTATTTCCGAGCTTTTCTGCTGCTAATTCCATGTTCCGTGTAGAACTGATCTGATCCATAATTGAACAGATTTCCCGCCACCCACAAAAGGACTGAGACTACGTCGAAGATATGTTTCACGTGAAACAGAGACAAACACAGTCGGTATGGGGCCACGAGAATGACAGGGACTCTACTAGTAGCGCTAAGCAGCTCCCGTTCACGAAGGAAGATTTATTATGTGAATGACACTCCTCCCCCAGTGAACCTTCATCCTGCACTTTTCTCCATTGATTCCCGCAGAGGGTTGACCAGTAGCGAACAAGTAGAAAATACAAAGGAGCAAATCCACAGTGGTTCTTTGCTGAACATATGATCAGTGGGGATCGTCCCCCTTCTCTTTGGAATCATCACCCAACTACTTGATCACAAGAACAGAGATGGAGCTGACACTGCACCAGGCTAGTAGTGATTAGTCGGCGGATTAATAGCCAGCTGGTACGGCATAGAGCGTCACCCAATAGTCTCAGTTTTATCCTTCGGGTCTTCCGGGCATGATGTTCGGTAGCCCTGGGCAGGGACCCTGCCGGGGTAGCGCTTCAAGCGAGAGGATGCCTGCTCCGAATGTTCACGCGTTTAGTCCTCTGATGGTTCCAGAGCAGAACTGGTTCACAGCGATATGAAGCATACCCGTCAGTTATATCGTCACTGCCACGAACGGGTAAGCTGGTCCGATTGTTCGGGTTATTGCATTACGATGTTCAAGGACTCTGATCATTTGCCTCTTTGAGAGCGACCAATATTTCAATTTTGAGCCATTCGCTGAGTACAGCGATATCCAGTCTCAGAACCGCTTGATACTCACCGGTGGAGCCACCTTACAATCTGTTACGGTCGTTCCACGGCACAAGAGCCTGCCCAGATCACAGTTGTTCGTTCTTCGCGTCGAATTCATTCGGAAGGCTGTACAGAACATCGCACTGAAAAGATGGCATCGGCCCAAAGCTCATACAGACTCTAGTCCGTCGACCCGACGTCGCAGGAACCACAGGACATTTGGCAACAACCTCAGTATCGGCCATACTCATTTAATAGGCCATCATTATTCTGGTCAATATCCTCAGGGTGCCTGTTCACGCAATCACGAACGGATTCGCGTGATGAGATTTTGTCAGAAACCAAGACGCCAACGATGTCCCTGCAACACACGTCACTGAATATTCGAAGGTTTCAGAGCCACCCAATATTCTCGTTCAGAACCAGGGGTCACCTTTCCTTGTAGTCAGCGGTCTTGAACATACATTTCATCTTGATGATAATCCGCTCTTCCTTTTCGGAAGTCGCGCACGCAGCTCGAATATTATTACCATCGGTGTCCATTCAGCGTGCGTTGTGGACGAATAGGTCCATGCATATGACGGCAACCGCAGGTGCCTCATGTTGTCCCGTGCGTCTTTTCGGCTGGACTGCTGGCCGAAGCTTCAGGTTCGTGTTGGCATAGACCTATTCGTCTAGCTCTCTGGTTCCAAGCTCAGATACCTTCGTACAACGCTCCACGGTTTGTTTGCTGCTGCCTGGGAACGCTGATCTCTACATCGTCTCTTCATTGAATACCCTGAGATATTCTCACCGCGCTGAATAGAGTTAAAGCTTCCTACAGAAAGATTGGAAGTCCAATGAGAGCTACGCATTCGTGCCGGTGAGTATGTCTCGGTTCTTTCGTCATGTGAGTTCTGGCGTGGTGTTAGGAGTTCATACAGAGTGGCGCTGAACGAGAATATTGTGTGGCTCTCGAAGTCAATAATTCCGTTTTTGGCGGGTGGCTCTGAACCACAATATTAATGGCTGCCGCACAGTCCCATTAGTAGATGGTCGCCGGACACCAAATAGACAATCGTCCAAGGCAAGGATGCAATCTGGCGCGGCCTAGATGGAATGCCAGGGCAGTTAGGATATCCCGTGCCAAGCATCTTTTCCCATGACGCTGTTATTTCAAGGGGTTCGACACGGTTGTTCAGGGATCTGATGCCTTCTGAGTGCTGTCGTTGAATCGCGAAAGTATGGGATGAGAGGCGGTAGGTCATCCTCGGAACGCAGTACGATCTACCGGACTAGCCTGCTGGCGCCCGGACACGTTAGCAATGTCGATACCGTTGCAATACTTTCGGCCTGAATGTGCGGTGAGGCCGGCAGATGCGCCATACGACTGAATTTTTGTGCATGAGCCTTTATTGCGGAAACATCGCCGTGGAAAGTTCTTGCTTCCAAACTACGACCATCATGTCCGTCATAATGATCCCCTGAACGAGAATTGTGGCGGCTCTGGTATGCCATAGCAACTGGCTCTGAAGCGTTTGAGGATTTCGTCAACGACAAGAAACAGTGCAGTTAAGAGAAGTCGCAGTTTCTGGTGCACCCATTCATATCATTGCAACTAGCATCTTCTTATATCCATTTACTCTGTAGGGGGCATACGTTTATTCAGACTAGAACAGAAAGAAAAACATCGGCACACGACAGACTCCACGAGAGAACCTCAGTGAAAAGTCTTGAAACGGTAAATCTGTCAGTAAGAGCTACCCGAAGCCGGTCTCAGCGGATAGCCCGATCAAGGTACATTCCACCCACGACTCATGCATTATGGATTAGAGCAGCCGTATCGCGCTACAGCGGGCCTACAGGCTGTCAGAGAAGCCAGAGAAGGTGTGAAGGTCTCCCCCTCGCTTAGAAAGGCCTCAATGTCCCCCTGGGGGCATTTCTATGAGCTTTCCTGTTCGTTATCAGACTCTAGGAAGCCCTCGAGCAATTGGTGCCGTCTCGAACTTGCTCCAGTCGTCTTTGCTGGTGTCTAGCTCCGTATTAAATAATGATGGTCATGTTTCACGTGAAACATGACCATCATTATTAGCTGAACCCTAAGACTTTTTAAGGTCCGGATCTAGAACTTCCATGATTCTATTGAGGTCCTCAACCGAGGCAAATTCGATGCTGACTTTACCTTTTCGTGAGCCCAACTGGATCTTTACACTAGTGTCCAGTCGATCCGCGAGAGAAGTAGCTAGGAAATCCAGCCGTTCATTCCGCTGAGTTTCACGTGGTTTGGCATTCTTCTTGACCGGCTTGTCCCCACTGAGCGCTACAGCCTCTTCCGTAGCGCGAACCGACAGGCCCTCATTAACGATGCGTTGAGCTAGCTGTTCTATGGCTTCCCCATTGGACAGGCCTAGCAAAGCTCTCGCGTGACCCGCGGAGAGCACTCCCGCCGCAACTCGCCGCTGAACCAAAGCTGGTAGCTTCATGAGCCGAATGGTGTTCGAAATCTGAGACCGCGAACGACCGATACGGTCAGATAAAACCTCTTGTGTGCAGTTAAACTCTTCGAGTAACTGCTGGTATGCAGCCGCTTCTTCTAGCGGGTTAAGTTCCGAACGATGTAGATTCTCCAGCAGTGCGTCACGTAAAAGATCGTTATCTTGAGTGTCGCGAATAATGGCTGGAATCGTAGACAAGCCGGCGGCTTGAGTAGCGCGCCAACGACGCTCACCCATAACCAGTTCGTATGGAGCCTCATTTTCTTCTCTCGAAGGCCGAACAACGATCGGCTGAAGCAATCCAATTTCACGGATCGAGTGGATGAGTTCATCCAGCTGTTCCTGATCGAAGTTAGTTCTAGGCTGCTTACGATTCGGATGAATATCGTTAACATTGAGCTCTGCAAAACTTGCGCCAGGAACTTCAACTAAACCTGAAGAAGATTCCTCAATATTAGGAGTAGTCGCCTTCGTCGCGACAGCTGGTTCGGTTTCTCTTGGAGCCACAGACGAAGTTAAACCTGGCATCGCCGCACGAGTCTTTTTACCGTTTTTTGCAGGGGTAACTTTAGTCGCAGAAGACGAAGATTTTCGTCCTGGTTCAAAGAACATATCCACAGGACGTGCAGATTTAGTCTTACTTATCTGCGGTTCGGGAGAGGATGTTTCACGTGAAACATCCTCGACAGTCTCAGGTACAGCGCCTGTCGGCGAACTGGAAATCAGTGCACCTAGTCCCCTGCCTAAGCCACGCTTTTTCTCAGCCATTTGCCGGCACTCCTTCTCATCCAAATACTCAGCCACGACTAGTCTACTGTTTACTCGACAAACAAGGGGGATGTTGCTTGCCTTGATTGCAAGAAGTTCCGAAGACTATAAATGGAAAATTTCCTTGTTAAACAACAATAAGCGGGTTATTTCCCGCTTAAGTTGGCTCAGAGGCTTCCGGTTAGGCTCGAACGGCTCTTTCCGCAATCTCTATGGCTGCTTCCATGTAAGACAGAGCACCCGTAGAGCTTGGATCGTAAGTAATAACCGTTTGTTGGTAACTAGGTGCTTCAGAGATACGCACGGAGCGTGGAATCACGGCCCCTAAAACTTGCTCAGGAAAATGTTCTCGGACTTCGTTAGCAACTTGAGCCGCAAGGTTCGTTCGTCCGTCATACATAGTCAGCAGTATCGTAGATACAGTCAACTTTGAATTCAAGTGTTTCTGAATCATCTCGATGTTCTTCAACAACTGGCTAAGACCTTCCAACGCGTAGTATTCGCACTGGATCGGAATCAGAACCTCTCTGGCAGCAACAAACGCATTAACCGTCAACAGGCCAAGGCTCGGTGGACAGTCAATGAAAACATAATCCAACCGAGGGAGGCCCTCACGCTGCCGGGTTCGCGCGTAGTCGTCCAATGCTCGCTGCAACCGCTGTTCACGGGCAACCAGAGAAACCAACTCAATCTCAGCGCCGGCCAGGTGAATCGTTGCAGGTGCAACTTGCAATAAAGGTAGTTCGGGGCATGTCGCAATGACGTCAGCCAACGGAAGATCGTTGATTAGAACATCGTAGATGCTATCCACTTCCGAATGATGCTCGATGCCGAGCGCAGTTGACGCATTACCCTGTGGATCAATATCGATCACAAGAACGTTCAAACCACTCTTTGCCAACGCAGCTGCCAAGTTGACCGTAGTCGTCGTTTTACCGACGCCACCCTTCTGATTCGAAATCGTCAAGTAACGAGTCTTCGGAGGAGTGGGGACCTTACGCTCAGAAATTGCTTCGCGTCGGCGGTGCTCGCTAGCCAATTGACTAGCAAGGGGCGAAGAAGAGTCATTGAAGTCAAAAATGTTACTCGACGAACCTTTAGCCTTGGACAAAGGTGAAACTCCTCCTCGTAATTTGATGCGTGCAATTTTCACGAATACTTTGCTCGTGTTTCACGTGAAACATTCGAAAACAAACGTCTTAGCGTGTGTTCAATTTAGATGTCAACAGACTTCAGAATTTTGCATTATGCCGCATCGAAAGCTACCTAAAGACTAACGCCTAAGCCTTAGCCAACCTTGATTCGAACCACCGTGGTGACTTCTTCAAGAATGTCTTCACCCACAGTCAAGACCTCGGTTTTGGTGCCACCAAGCTTACGAATAACTTTTTGGGCCTTGTCGATTTCTTCTGCAGCCGAACGGCCCTTGATCGCGATCAAGTCACCCTTGCCATGCAGTAGCGGAATGGTCAAGCCTGCCAAGTTGCTCAGGGCAGATACAGCACGAGCAGTAACGTATCGAGCGTTGATCGTCTCGACCATCTGCTCCGCGCGCCCACGCATCACGGTAACGTTATCTAGCCCAAGATCATCAATGACCTCTGTCAGCCAGATGCAGCGACGCTCTAGTGGCTCAATCAGCGTTAGCTTCAAGTCTGGACGTGCGATGGCAAGGCAAAGCCCTGGAAGGCCGGCTCCGCTGCCTACGTCGGCCACTTCAGCGTCCTGCTCCATAAGCGATTCGATGACCGCGCAGTTCAATACGTGGCGTGACCAAAGGCGTGGAACTTCACGTGGGCCAAGTAAGCCACGTTCAATTCCGGAGGTCGCTAGGTGCGTTACATAACGCTTGGCAAGATCCAGTCGGTCGCCGAAAATCTTCTCGGCGGCTACGGTCTCCGCAGCTGTCAGGCTGAGGTCCTCAGTCATTGCATTGGTCCTTAGAACGTTCGAAACCGCGAATAGCGATGTACTTAGTTAGCTAGCGTCGAGACGACGATGTGGCGACGAGCGGACTCGCCCTCGGATTCCGAGTGCAACCCAGCATCGGCAATCACGTCATGAACAAGCTTGCGCTCGTATGCGCTCATCGGTTCAAGATGTACTGCTTCTCCACTTTTACGAGCTTGCTCGATGGCCTGTACGGCAATCTCCTGCAGTTCCTCAGCACGGTTAGCGCGGTAGCCAGCGATGTCCAAGACAAGCCGTGAGCGCTCACCTGTAGCGGTCAGCACGGCCAGGCGGGTAAGTTCCTGAAGTGCGTCAAGGACTTCACCGTCCTTGCCTACCAGGCTGTTCAGGTCAGTGGCTGCTTCTTCGGCAACGATTGAAATGTAGGTACGTCCACCACGAATTTCAATGTCAATGTCACCGTCAAGATCGGCAATATCGAGCAGCTCTTCGAGGTAATCCGCGGCAACATCGCCTTCGTCAATTACCTCGTCTGCTTGCTTATGCTGATCCTCGAGCTCTGTTGCTTCAGGATTTTCAGTTGCAGTCATGACTACCTCTTCTTGCGGTTCTTGCGCTTAGGCTGCTCGCGCTGGCCTTTAGGCTCTTCAATGGCTGGGGTCTCGGACTCGTCGACCTTCTTCTGCCCCACAGGAGGCAGCCCCTTCTCCGCACGGCGAGCGTTTAGTTCACGTTCTGCCTGGGAGCCCGGGGTTGGGTTGTTACGAATAACCCAGAACTGCTGTCCCAGGGTCCACAAGTTCGATGCGGTCCAGTAGATCAGAACACCGATTGGGAAGTTGATGCCACCGATACCGAAGACCAAAGGCAGGATGTAGAGCATCATCTTCTGCTGCTGCATGAATGGGCCCTGAAGAGCTTCTGCGCTCATGTTCTTCGTCATCAGCTGACGCTGGGTGAAGAACTGCGAGGCGGTCATTGCAAGGATCATGATGACAGCAACAACGATTACGGCCCAGTTGATAGCGCCGGAGTTAATGGTGCCCAAGAACGTCTCGGACAGTGGTGCTCCGAGAATTGAGGACTGGTCGAAGCTGCGGATGTGGTCAGCGGACAAGGCGCCGATTGAACGGCCGTCATCGCTGGCACGGGATGCTTCGTTGAGCACGCGGAACAGTGCAAAGAAGAACGGCATCTGCACGAGTAGTGGCAAGCACGAGGAAAGTGGGTTGGTCTTGTGCTTTTTGAACAGCGCCTGCTGCTCTTGCACCATGGCCTGACGCGACATTTGGTCGGTCTTGCCCTTGTACTTTGCCTGGAGCTTACGAAGGTCAGGCTGTAGCGCCTGCATCGCTCGCTGACTCTTGATCTGCTTGACGAAGACCGGGATCAACAAGGTACGAATAAGCAGCACAAGGAAGATGATGGACAAGGTCCAGGTCACACCCGAGCCTTCATCCATACCAAGAATTGTGAACAGTTCGTGGAAGGCCCACAGGACCCACGACACGGCATACGTGAACGGAGTCAATATCGTGTCTAGAAAGTTCATTAGCGGTCAAGCTCCTTGTGGCCGCTATCCGCGGCGTCTTCATCGTCGGGAATCACAGGATGATTCAGAACTATGATCCTCGGCAGTTTACCTTCAGGCCAAATCCTTGGTCCTTCAGGCACTTGGTCTACACCGCCGTGGGAAAATGGATTGCACCTCAGAACCCGCCAAGCGGTCAAGACGATGCCTTTGATAGCGCCGTGTTGAGTCACCGCTTCGAGCCCATAGGCAGAACAGCTAGGAAAGTATCGGCATACATCGCCGTAAATTGGCGAGATGATTTTGCGGTAGGTCTTAAGAAATCCAATTAGCAGGTTGCGTGGAATATCAATGATGAACCACAGCACCCCAGTACGCGGAGTTAAGTCCTTACGCATCAGCGAACTTCTGCTTTACGTTGTACGGATGCAAAGGCGGCAGTAACCTGGGTCCGTAGTTCGTCCCAAGTGAGCTCTGCAGCTCCGGGTAAAGCACGAACAACGATGTCCAGGTTCCCATCCACGCGCCTGAGCTCGTGGGCAACTTCGCGCATACGGCGTTTAGTCAGATTTCGTTTAACTGCAATTCCCACTGCCTTGGAAACAATAAATCCAAACCGGTCCCCCGCGGCCCCTTCGGGACGAGGACGTGCATATAGCACGACGTTCCGGCGTCCGCTTCGGGCGCCGGAACGTACAGTGACTGTAAGGTCTTGCGCTAAGCGCAATCGCTGATTCTTTGGCAACATTTTTGTTCTAGCCAGATCTAGTAGATTCCGCCAGAACTACGCAGCCAAAAGCTGTTTCGCAAATTTATGCGGAAAGCTCGGTACGGCTCTTGCCGCGACGTGCGGACAAGATTGCGCGACCTGCACGGGTACGCATACGAAGACGGAAACCGTGCTTCTTGGCACGACGACGGTTATTAGGCTGAAAAGTCCGCTTGCTCACGGTGACACTCCAAGAAATTTAAGTGATGCGCCGGACCCGCTACTAGCTAGCTGGATAACAACAGGCTGACGCTCGTTCTTTAAAAAATGTGTAATTTTGCGGGCTCTTCTAAAAACTGAGCAGGTCACAAAACGCACACATAGGACTAAATAACGATAGGAAAAATTCCGCCATAGGTCAAATTGGCGCGATTTTCAAGGACCCCTGTGCATATCAGAGCCCTACCTGTGAATAATCTACCCCAAAGTTGTGGATTACTTCATCGTTTAACGAAAGACAACTCACAATCTGGGATGAAAATCCATGTCACAACGCCCATAAAAACGGTATATTTCAAGGGGAAAGGCGTTTTCCACAGGCAAACAGCTAACTTTTTCCACCTGACTGTGCATAACCATGTGGATAGTGGTTAGAATCAGTGGAGATAACATCGCCAAAACGGCGAAAATGGGGCCCGAAACAGGGCTTTGTGTGATCAACATTGCATTAAATGATGGAAGTGGGGCGCCCTTAGTGAGCAGCGACGAGACCAATAGTATTGGGAGCTCCTGGCGTCAGGTCATTCGTAAGATCGAAGATGATGATCGAGTCAAGGCCCGTCATCGTCCATTTGTGTCCCTTGCTAAACCCCAGGGACTCATTGGTAGTACCCTGCTTGTTGCCGTACCTAACGACCTCACCCGCGATATTTTGCAAACTCAGCTACGCGAACCTCTCGATCAGGCGTTGCGTGAGGTCTTCCAAGACGATATCCGCTGCGCCGTCAGCGTCGATCTGTCCTTGGCTGAGGATGTCGAACAGCCAGCCGAACAAAAGGTCTCTCCAGCTCCGGTCCCAGCTCCAGTTCCAGAAACCCCTGGACCGCGACCGCAGCCTGCACCACAACCGACGCCACCATCAAACTCCCAAGAGTTTGGCCGGCTCAATCCAAAATACATTTTTGACACTTTTGTCATTGGGTCATCGAACCGATTCGCTCACGCGGCCGCGGTTGCCGTCGCTGAAGCGCCGGCCAAAGCCTACAACCCGCTATTTATCTATGGCGATTCCGGGCTAGGTAAAACTCACCTGCTTCACGCCATTGGACACTACGCGCGTCATCTCTACAAGGGGATCCGAGTGCGTTATGTGAACTCCGAAGAGTTCACCAATGACTTCATCAACTCAATCCGCGATGACGAAGGTGCCAGCTTCAAGCAGACCTACCGTAATGTCGATATTTTGCTCATCGACGATATTCAATTCTTGGCCAATAAAGATGCAACGCAGGAAGAGTTCTTCCATACCTTCAATGCATTGCACAATCACAACAAGCAGGTAGTGATTACCTCTGACTTGCCGCCTAAACAGCTGCAAGGATTTGAAGATCGCATGCGTTCGCGCTTTGAGTGGGGTTTGCTCACCGATATTCAGCCCCCTGAATTGGAAACGCGTATTGCGATCCTGCGCAAGAAAGCTGACGCCGAGAATCTTTCAGCTCCAGGCGATGTCATGGAATATATCGCCTCTAGAATCTCGACGAATATCCGTGAACTTGAGGGTGCACTCATCCGAGTGACCGCTTTTGCCTCATTGAATAACCAACACGTTGATCTGGCCCTGGCAGAAACCGTGCTCAAGGATCTGATCAGTGCTGACGGTGCTCAGGAAATCACGCCTTCAACCATCATCAAGCAAACTGCTGAGTACTTTGGGCTGTCTATTGACGAGCTCAACAGTAAATCTCGCACTCGAACCCTGGTGACGGCACGTCAGATCGCGATGTATCTGCTGCGTGAGCTGACGGATATGTCATTGCCGAAGATCGGCGCAGAACTTGGCGGGCGAGACCACACCACGGTTATCCATGCGGATCGAAAGATCCGTGAGTTGATGGCCGAGCGTCGCGCAATCTTCAACCAAGTGACAGAACTGACAAACCGGATTAAACAGAGTCAGCGCGAGCATTAAACCGGTAAATCACAGCTGTGGATAAGGCTGTGGATTACATGAAGACAACCTGAGCATAACTAGCACCTCGCGTGTGGACTCAGAAAAGCGTGACACTGAGTATCAACAGGACCATGGAACTCAGTGTCACTGCCAGTCACAGTTTGTTCACATGCACAATTGGTTCAAACTATGGGCTCGAGGGGCTTATCCACAGTATCCACAGGGGTTATTAACACTACTTCCTTTAAACACTTATTCATCCAAATAACGAGACCTCTCCCCCAACGCTGGTTTTGAACTGCTTTTTGTTCATCAGCTCGTGGTTACACACACTTGGAAAGTTCCATGAGGGCTATCTGAAGAAGACGTGGCAAGATTAAGTGGAGATATCGTGTAGCTACCTGCTCTATGCTTAAGAACTTGGCGGGAAACAACCTTCTTGGCCTCACTTAAGACTTATGGGTTCCGAAAGGCGGATTTTTCGTGAAGTTCAGCGTTGAAAAGGATGTATTGGCAGATGCCGTTTCTTGGACCGCAAGGTCTCTAGCGCAGCGTCCACCATCTCCAGTACTTGCTGGCATTTTGATCACTACCCATGAAGGCATCGTTCGCCTTGAGGGATTTGATTACGAAATTTCATCCCACATCGAGATTCCTGCTGATATTGGAGAACAAGGCAAGGTCTTAATTTCTGGCAAGCTGCTTGCGGAAATTACACGTTCATTGCCAAATTCAACGGTGACCCTCGAAACTGATGGAACAAAGATCACCGTCTCCTGCGGTCGTTCACGATTCCACTTAGCGACCATGCCAGTTGAGGAATACCCTTCCTTGCCAGCACTTCCAGAAGTTGCAGGCACCATCAACGGCCAGGCCTTCTCTGAAGCCGTATCCCAGGTCATTGTTGCGGCATCGAAGGATGACACTCTGCCAGTGTTGACTGGTATCAAGGTTGAAATTGAAAATGACCTGATCACTTTCCTTGCCACGGACCGCTACCGTTTGGCGATGCGTGAACTGAATTGGACTCCAAACCAGCCAGAAATTTCTACGTCCTTCTTGGTCAAGGCCAAAACCTTAAACGAAGTAGCTAAAACACTTTCCAGTTCTGGCGACCTGAAGCTTGCAATCAGCCCTACCGGGGAAATGATCGGTTTCGAAAGCGCTAACCGTCGGACAACCTCGTTGCTTATCAATGGCGATTACCCAAAGATTCGTTCGTTGTTCCCGGATAACACTCCAATTCACGCAACTGTCCGCTCTAGCGATCTAATCGAAGCGGTACGTCGCGTTTCTGTTGTTGCTGAACGAAACACGCCAGTACGTATGGCATTCACCGATGGACAACTGACCCTTGACGCAGGCACCGGTGAGGACGCTCAGGCCGAAGAATCAATTGTTGCTTCATTGCGCGGAGAAGACATTACGGTTGCATTCAACCCAACGTTCCTCAGTGAAGGATTGAGCTCGTTCAATACTGATTTTGTTCGTTTTTCCTTCACCAGCGCTCCAAAGCCAGCAATGGTCACTGGTCAGAAGAAAATTGATGAAGACGACCAGGACCAATACCGGTACCTCGTTATGCCAGTTCGACTTCCAAACTCGAACTAGCAACAAGTTAGCGGTGGAATACTAAATATTCCACCGCTTCGTAGCTTTCAGGATTCTCGGTGTATATCTCGCAGCTTTCCCTCACGAGCTTTCGCTCGTACGTGCAGGCCGACGTACAACTAGCCCCGGGCATCAACGTACTGGTTGGACCCAACGGCGTCGGTAAAACGAACATCGTTGAAGCCATCGGATATCTAGCGAACCTCTCCTCGCACCGAGTCAGCAACGATGCTCCGCTGCTTCACTTCGGTTCCGAACGTGCGCTGATCCGCGGCACGTTACACCGTGGAGCTCAATCCACCTCCCTCGAGGTGGAAATTACCAGCGGAAAAATCAATAGAGCGCGGATTAACCGGGCTAATCCGGTACGCGCACGAGAAATTCTTGGACTCGTGCGAACGGTACTCTTCGCTCCCGAAGATCTGTCCTTGATCAAGGGCGATCCATCTAATCGACGTCGTTTCCTCGATGAAATGCTGATCTCCTTAAGACCTATCGAAGCCGGCACCAAAAACGACTACGAGCGAATCGTGAAGCAACGAAATGCGTTGTTGAAATCGATCAGAGGCAAATCAAAACTTAATCCTTCACAAGAGAACACCTTGCAGGCATGGGACATGCAACTGGCCACCTGCGGGGCCCGCCTCATTCGTGGCCGATTGATGGTACTTGCCCTACTGCGGCCCTATATGGAAGCGGCCTACGCAGATCTTGCTGATGGTAAGAAGCATGCCGATGCGGTTTATCGCTCATCGCTTGAAGGTGAGATTGACGAAAATTCTTTGCCGGTGAAAAATCTGGAGGGGTTGAACCAAGACGAAATTCGCGATTTGCTGCTCAGCGCCATCGAGGCAAACCGGGCACGCGAACTAGATCGCGGAATTTCACTATTTGGTCCACATCGCGATGATTTGACCCTGACATTAGGGGCAACTCCTGCAAAAGGCTACGCCTCGCATGGAGAAACCTGGTCCTTTGCGCTCGCATTACGCCTGGCTGCTTACCGCGTCTTTGGTGATGACGATCCGCGAACTGGGTCCGGACCGATTTTGATCCTCGATGATGTTTTTGCAGAACTTGACGCTACTCGGCGGGACCGATTGGCGCATATTGTTGCCGGCGCAGAACAAGTATTGGTGACCGCGGCGGTGGCTGCCGATGTGCCCGAGGCCTTAAAAGGACATTTTTTCATGGTGAGCCCTGGTCAGGTCAGCGATGTCTGAGGAAGAACTCGACTCGGCCAAGGCGTTGCTCAATCGCATGCGCAAACTTGCCGAAGAGCGTGGTGAAACCAGAATTGACGCTGCCCGCATGGACCGCGTCAAAAAGCGTCAAGCAACGCGTCGCGGATTCGCTGCGCCGCAGGGTAAACCCGTTGAAGGATCCGCACGCGACCCACATGCTATCGGTGAAATCGTATCGAGAATGTCCAAATCTCGTGGCTGGAATACTCAAGTTGCGGTCGGATCCGTATTGGGCCGCTGGACAGAATTGGTCGGCGAAGACGTGGCCGCACATTGCAAGCCCGAATCTTTTGAAGACACCGTCGTGGTTGTACGCTGCGATTCAACTTCCTGGGCTACACAATTACGCCTACTCAGCCATCAAATTTTGAAGAAAATTGATGCAGAGTTAGGTTCGGGAATCGTCACGGTTATCAAGGTGTTGGGCCCTAATGCACCCTCCTGGCGCCACGGCCTGCGTTCGGTTGCCGGACGAGGCCCTCGAGATACCTACGGATAAAATTGCTGGCACGGCATATGGCGCTGTAACGGAGCCGCTGGCTGGATCCCCCCTTACTGCTCCGCCAGTAACCGCTCTAAGTGATGATTCTGTGCCTACTACAGCCGATTTGATGCTCAGGATCCCTATATATTTCGCTAAACGCGGTAGAATTAGAGGCAGTGAGTGCGCGTCGCGTAGGTATCCCCCACGTACGTTGCACCAGACCATGGTTTTTTTGTTGGCCCGCACGCAGGGGCGGCAGGGAATCGCGCACCAAATTCGAGGAGTTCGTAGCACAAGTGTCTACCGAAAATGCTTCACCGCAGGAGCCGGCCGAAAGCCAAGTACCCGCGGAATCGATGACTTCAAAAGTCGAACACACCTATGGCGCCCAGGACATTACCGTCCTCGAAGGACTCGAAGCGGTACGCAAACGCCCGGGCATGTATATCGGTTCAACCGGACCGCGCGGCCTGCACCACCTGGTCTATGAAGTAGTTGATAACTCCGTTGATGAGGCTCTCGCAGGCTACTGCGACACTATCGACATCACCTTGCAGAATGACGGCGCTGTCCGAGTTCAGGACAACGGCCGTGGCATCCCCACAGATATGCACCCGACAGAGGGCAAGCCAGCGGTAGAGGTCGTCATGACGATCCTGCACGCCGGCGGTAAGTTCGGCGGCGGCGGTTATGCGGTCTCCGGCGGTCTGCACGGCGTAGGTATTTCGGTAGTTAACGCGCTATCTAGCCGCGTGGACACCATCGTTCGCCAAAAGGGCTACGCCTGGCGGATCTCCTTCGGCAATGGCGGCATGACTACCTCCCCATTAGCCCGTGGCGAAGAAACCGAAGAAACCGGCACCACCCAGACGTTCTACCCGGACGCCGGAATCTTTGAAACCACAGTATTTGATTTCGAAACCCTGCGTGCGCGTTTCCAGCAGATGGCCTTCCTGAACAAGGGCCTGCGCATCCGTTTGACCGACGAGCGTGTGGTTGAAGAGGTTGAGGCTGAGGTCGAAGACGAGCGCGAAAATCAGGTTGTTAAACCACGCGTGGTCGACTACCTGTACAAGGACGGACTGCTCGATTACGTCAAGCACCTGAACTCCGCGAAAAAAGTGGAATTGGTACATGACGAGGTCATTGCCTTCGAGGCCGAGGACACCACTCGCGGTATCAGCGTTGAAGTTGCTATGCAGTGGACCAATGCATACTCGGAGTCTGTGCACACCTACGCAAACACCATCAACACCCACGAGGGTGGTACCCACGAAGAGGGGTTCCGCGCCGCATTGACCGGCTTGCTTAACCGCTACGCCCGCGATAACAAGATCCTGCGCGAAAAGGATGACAACCTCTCCGGTGATGACGTCCGTGAGGGGCTGACCGCAGTTCTTTCGGTCAAGCTCTCCGAACCACAGTTTGAAGGGCAGACTAAAACCAAGCTGGGTAACTCGATGGCCCGTGGTTTCGTGCACGGTGTGGTCAACGAGGAACTTGGCGACTGGTTCGAGCGCAACCCGAACGTCGCTAAAGACATTATTCGCAAGGCGATGCTTGCCTCGCAGGCCCGTTTGGCGGCCCGCAAGGCGCGTGACAACGCACGCCGTAAGTCGCCGATGGAATCCTTCGGCATGCCGGGTAAGCTTTCGGATTGCTCCTCGAAGAACCCTGCCGAGTGTGAGGTTTTCATCGTCGAGGGTGACTCCGCAGGCGGCTCGGCCAAGCGCGGACGCGACCCACACACGCAGGCGATCCTGCCGCTACGCGGAAAGATCCTGAACGTGGAACGTGCGCGTTTGGACCGTGCGCTGGGCAATGCCGAAGTACAGGCGATGATCACCGCCTTCGGCACCGGCATCGGTGAAGAATTCGACATGGCTAAGCTGCGCTATCACAAGATCGTGTTGATGGCCGACGCCGACGTGGACGGCCAGCACATCACCACGCTATTGCTCACGCTGATCTTCCGCTTCATGCGTCCACTGATCGAGCAGGGCTATGTGTACCTTGCAAGCCCGCCGCTGTACCGCATCAAGTGGACCAACGCCGCCCACGAGTACGTCTTCACAGACCGTGAACGCGACGAAGCGCTGGTCAAGGGCGCCGCGTCGAACAAGCGTATTCCTAAGGAAAACGGCATTCAGCGTTACAAGGGTCTGGGCGAGATGGACTACTCGGAACTGTGGGACACCACCATGGATCCGGCTCACCGCATCCTGCGCCAGGTGGCCATGGATGACGCGGCCGCCGCCGATGAGGTCTTCTCCGTGCTGATGGGCGAGGACGTTGAGTCACGCCGAACCTTCATTCAGCAAAACGCCAAGGACGTGCGCTTCCTGGATATCTAACGCGCAACTGCAGCGAAACGATAACCAGCAACGAATTTTAGACTTGTAAGGGATGAAATGAGCGACGAGCAAACCCCGGGGAACGAACCGTTGGACGGGGAGATCGTGCCCGCACTTGAGGGACACGACAAGATCGACCAGATCGATCTACAGACCGAAATGCAGCGGTCCTACCTTGACTACGCCATGGCGGTCATCGTGGGCCGTGCACTACCTGACGTGCGCGATGGACTGAAGCCAGTGCACCGCCGCGTGCTGTACGCGATGTACGACGGTGGCTACCGTCCGGAGCGCTCCTACAATAAGTGTGCCCGCGTCGTCGGCGAAGTGATGGGTCAGTACCACCCACACGGCGACACCGCGATTTATGATGCACTGGTCCGCCTGATTCAGGACTGGGTCATGCGTTATCCGCTGGCGCTAGGCCAGGGTAACTTCGGTTCCCCAGGTAATGATGGCGCTGCCGCCCAGCGTTACACGGAAACCAAGATGGCCCCGTTGGCCATGGAAATGGTCCGTGACATCAACGAGGATACCGTTGATTTTAAGGACAACTACGACGGCAAAAACCAAGAACCAACGGTGTTGCCGGCGCGTTTCCCGAACCTGTTGGTCAATGGTTCCTCGGGTATCGCGGTGGGTATGGCTACCAACATTCCGCCACATAACCTGCGCGAAGTCGCCGAGGGTGTGCAGTGGTACCTAGAGAACCCAGAAGTTACCCGCGAGGAACTACTTGCCGCGTTAATGCAGCGCGTCAAGGGCCCAGATTTCCCTTCCGGTGCCATGATTCTTGGCACCAAGGGCATCTCCGATGCCTACCGCACCGGCCGTGGCTCAATCACCATGCGCGCGGTAGTGAATGTGGAAGAAATTCAGGGCCGCTCCTGCCTGGTAGTCACCGAGCTGCCATATATGGCTAACCCGGATAACCTCGCGGTGAAGATCGCCGAGCTGGTCCGCGATGGCAAGGTCGCCGGTATCGCCGACATGCGCGATGAGACCTCGGGCCGTACCGGCCAGCGCCTGGTGATCGTGCTTAAGCGCGACGCCGTGGCCAAGGTGGTACTGAACAACCTCTACAAGCACACCGAACTGCAGTCCAACTTCTCCGCGAATATGCTCGCGATCGTTGATGGAGTGCCGCGCACCCTGCCACTGGATGGTTTCATCCGGCACTGGGTGACCCACCAGATCGAAGTGATTGTTCGCCGCACCAAGTTCCGTCTGAAGAAGGCCGAAGCCGAGGCTCACATCTTGCGCGGCCTGCTCAAGGCCTTGGATGCTTTGGACGAGGTCATCGCGTTGATCCGCCGTTCTTCGACCACCGAAGCGGCCCGCGACGGGTTGATGGAACTGCTCGATATTGACGAGGATCAGGCACGCGCCATCCTCGATATGCAGCTACGTCGACTTGCCGCCCTGGAACGCCAGAAGATTCAGGATCGTCACGCGGAATTGGCGGTGATGATTGCCGAGTTTAAGGAGATCATCGCCGACCCGCAGCGCCAGCGCACCATCGTCTCGGAAGAACTCGCCGAGATCGTGGAAAAGCATGGAGATGACCGTCGCACCAATATCCTCATGGGCTTTGATGGCGACATGAACGTCGAAGATCTCATTCCCGAAGAGGAAATGGTCGTCACCATCACCCGTGGCGGCTACGTCAAGCGCACCCGTATTGATAACTACCGTTCGCAGCAGCGCGGCGGTAAGGGTATCAAGGGAGCCAACTTGCGCGGAGACGATGTGGTGGAACACTTCTTCGTCACCTCCACACACAACTACCTGCTGTTCTTCACCAACCACGGCCGCGTCTACCGCACCAAGTGCTACGAATTGGCCGAGGCCGGACGCGATGCCAAGGGACAACACGTAGCCAACGTGATGGCTTTCCAGCCAGATGAGCACATCGCTCAGGTGCTAGATCTGCGCACCTACCAGGACGCGCAGTACCTAATGCTTGCTACTCGCAATGGTTTGGTCAAGAAAACGCGCTTGGAAGACTATGACACCAACCGCACCGCCGGAGTGATCGCGATCAACCTGCGCGAAGACGACGAGCTGGTCTCCGCGCAGCTGGTCAGTGAATCCGATGATGTGATGCTGGTCTCGCGCAAGGGGCAATCGGTACGCTTCACCGCGACCGACACCGCCTTGCGTCCGATGGGTCGCGCTACCAGTGGCGTGACCGGCATGAAGTTCCGCGAGGGTGACGAACTGTTGGCCGCCGAGGCGGTACGTCCCGAAGCGTTCGTTTTCACCGTGACAAATGAGGGTTACGCGAAGCGCACTACGGTTGATGAATACCGTGTGCAATCCCGTGGTGGCTTGGGCATTAAGGTTGCCAAGCTCAACGAGGAACGTGGCGAACTGGTGGGTGCGCTAATCGTTGATGAAACCGACGAGGTACTCGTGGTGATGGCCTCGGGCAAGGTTGTTCGTTCTGCCGTCTCGCAGGTTCCTTCCAAGGGCCGTGACACCATGGGTGTCATCTTCGCAAAGCCGGATAAGAAGGACCATATTATTGCGGTGGCCAAGAACTCGGAGACCGAGCTCGAAGAGAATTCGGAGGAAGATGGCGTAACGTTGGACGCAGAAAACATGACAGATGAGTCATCTGCTGCGCCGGAAATCGCTTCGGACGTCCAAAACGATGACACCAATAACGGAGGTAACGCATGAGCACGCCCTCGACGCCTCGCCCAAGTGGCAGCGCCCCGAAGAGCGCAGCGCCGCGACCTACCCAGGTAAAGCGCCCAGCGCCAACCTCGAATGGTAACCGCCCAACTGGTGCCCGACCGGCGCCAACCGGACAGCCACGTCCTACCGGCGGGCCTGCCCGGCCTAGTGCAGGTGCACCGCGTCCCACCGGACAGCGGCCGCCACAGTCACAGGATCGCCTGGTTCGCCCGGCACCTAAGGCTAAGGTCCGTAAAGCTCGACTGTTAGCGTCGAAGGTAGAGCCGTTCTCAGTCTTGAAGCTTGCCTTCTTGCTGTCGGTCGCCTTTGGTGTCATTACCGTGGTGGCTTCGGTAGCTATCTGGGCCCTGTTGGACCTGACTGGCACCTTTGACTCCTTCAACCAGCTGATGCGTGACGCGATTGGTGCCGAAGGCACTTTTGACCTGCGTGATGTGCTCTCGCTGGGCCAGGTTGCCTCGTACGCGACAATCATTGCGGTAGTCAACGTCGTGGTAATTTCGGTACTCTCGATGCTCGGAGCGGTGTTGTATAACATTGCCGCTTCGCTCGTCGGTGGCGTCGGAGTGACCCTCACAGACGACTAAGAACGTGCTAGTCGAGCCCGGGATTCATGCTGTGATGCATGACACCCGGGCTCGATTTGTATCTTCTTGCAAACCCCGGTAAAGTTTTATTTCGTTCCGAAGGGAACAAAAAAGGTAAGGGCGTATAGCTCAGGCGGTTAGAGCGCTTCGCTGATAACGAAGAGGTCCCTGGTTCAAGTCCAGGTACGCCCACTGAATCCTTACCAATGAGAAAGAGGGTAGAATGAAAAAGCTCCTGATTCTCGGGACTGTTGTGGCTGCTGCAGTAGTCATGATCAAGAAGGTAAAGGGTTCAACGGAAATCAAGGAAACCTGGCAACAGGTTACCGATAAAGTTTCCTAACGCTTTTCGGGGCCTTAGCTCAGTTGGTAGAGCGCCTGCTTTGCAAGCAGGATGTCAGGAGTTCGAATCTCCTAGGCTCCACAGAATAGATTGGCGGAAAGCAGCAGCTTTCCGCCTATTCTTTTCCAAAGGGTGAGCGTTGCTCATTATCGGAAGTGAAAGTCTTCCACAATTGAATACGGGGCCTTAGCTCAGTTGGTAGAGCGCCTGCTTTGCAAGCAGGATGTCAGGAGTTCGAATCTCCTAGGCTCCACATTTGAAGCAGTTCTAAGAGCGGTGATCGACTCAATGAGTCAGATCGCCGCTCTTTTTTATTTACGCTGTTGCGCCCATAATCCGCAAAATCGCATCTGTCACGCCGTCAATAAATTGTTGTACTTCCGAAAGCTCGGATCAGGCTAACCAATCCCCAGTGCGCCAACTCGATCCGGCCTGCGACTTGGAGCACCCGAAGATAGCGTCAATCGCCGCGGCAACTGCGCGGTATGCGGTGCGGCGTTCACGGTCCAAAGGCTGACAGGCTCCGACCGACTCCGCCTCGAGCACACGTGCTTCGCGCTGATCAGACAGAATCGGCTCCAGAGCTGCCATGACCATCCTTTGCACACTCTGTCTGACGAATGTCAACGGATCAATGTCGAAGCCCTGCAGCGCCTGGAGTGGCTCAGATTTGTCGGCATAGAGTTCATAGAATGACCTCGTTGAGACGTGCGCCTGACGGCGCACTTCCTGCACCGTCGCAGCGCTGTAGCCCGTCGTTGCATAAGCCTGAAGCGCAGCATTCAATAGTTGACGCCGACGCTGTTTATCGCGTTCGCTTTGGTCGCTACCGCGCCACAGTGGAACCTCGTCAGTTAAGTTCTCCATTCGGCAATCGTTTCAATGCAATACTCTTCGCATGGCTTACTTCGTGAAACCCGTGCACCGCAGCGCCGCGGTCATGGCACCCATCGCGTGCGATGAATCTTTGCCCAAAACGTGCGTGATTGGAGCCGGCTCTTCCGGCCTTGCGGCCGCCAAAGCCCTTTACCTTGCAGGTATTCCCTTCGACTGCTTTGAAAAGGGTAGTGAGATCGGTGGCAACTGGCTCTTGGATAATCCCAACGGTCAGTCTGCTTGCTATCAAAGCCTGGAGATCAATACCTCCTGTCCACGTATGGCATTCTCCGATTTTCCGATGCCAGCGGACTATCCCGCCTACGCCCGGCATGATCAGGTCCACGCCTACTTCGAGCAGTATGCGGCGCATTTTGGTTTCCGGCATACGATCACTTTCCGCACGAACGTAGTTGCGGTAACTAGGACTGAGGATGGACGCTGGAAGGTCGACATTGAGGGGCCCGAAGGCGCCCAGAGTCGTATCTACGAAGCGATACTCGTGGCAAATGGCCACCATTGGGACCCGCACTGGCCAGAACCCTCCTACCCCGGAACATTTACCGGCGAGGAGATCCATGCCCATGACTACCGCAGCGGCGATCAGCTCGAGGGCCGTGACCTACTTGTTGTCGGCGCAGGTAACTCGGCGATGGATATCGCCGTTGCAGGGGCAGACCGGGCCAAGAGTGCCACACTGTCGATTCGCCGTGGTCAGTGGGTGATGCGTAAATTCTTGTTTGGCAAGGCAACTGATCAGATTGCGTTTCCGGGATGGATGCCTTGGTGGGCAACGAGATTACGTCTGCGTTTTGGGGCGCTGGCTTCAGGTGGACTGAAAAAGTATGGGCTGCCGAAACCGGCGCATGCCCCAGGCCAATCCCACCCCGTGCAATCCGAACAAATCCGCACGCAGATTGCCGCCGGGAAGATTACGGTGCGCCCCGGCATCCGCCGCTTCGATGCGGATCACGTTGAGTTCACCGATGGCACGCGCACACGAGCGGATCTGATCGTTTGGGCCACCGGCTATAAGGTCACTTTCCCATTCCTTGATTCCACGCTGATTAACCCCGAAGAAAATGAGCTTGCGCTGTGGAAACGTACGGTGCATCCGGACCTGCCAGGACTTTACTTCATTGGGCTGTTACAGCCGGTGGGCGCGGTCATGCCGCTAGCCGAGGCGCAGTCCGCGTGGATTGCCGATCTGCTCAGTGGCGGATATATCCCGCCCACTGAGGCACAGATCCGTAAACAGATGATGACCGATCATGAGCGCAACAAATCCCGATTCTATGAGTCACCGCGGCACACCATGGAAGTCGACTTTGATCACTTCTTGTGGGATTTAGCCCGCGAGCGTAAGGCAGGCGCGAAGCGTGCGGAAGATAGGAGCGAACACCATGAGTTCGTTTCAACTAAATAACCGCATTGTCGCAATCACCGGGGGCGCAAACGGCATCGGCCGGGCGACCGCGAAACTTCTCGCCGAGGCAGGAGCGCGGATTGCCATCGGAGACTATGACGTCGAAGCCGCGCGCGCAACGGCCAAGGAGCTCGGTGGAGCCGGTTTCTTTCTAGACGTCACCGATGCGCAATCCTTCACCGCATTCCTAGCCGATGTGCAAGGACAGTACGGACCAATCGACATCCTGATCAACAGTGCCGGAGTCATGTGGGTCGGAGAGTTTGAGCAAGAGCCAGAGTCGGCGTCCAGGCGTCAACTCGAGGTGAACCTATTGGGAGTCATCCACGGCATCAAGCTGGCCACCCCAGGCATGCGTGCGCGCGGATCCGGTCACCTCGTTACCATCGCTTCGGCGGCCTCACTGCTGCCGACCCCCGGAGAGGCGACCTATGCGGCGAGCAAACACGGCGTGCTCGGCTACCTGAAGGCCGTACGTGCAGAGCTACGCGGCAGCGGTATCCATGTTTCGGTGATCATGCCTACCGTCGTTGATACGGCACTGGCCGCTGGCACAAGTACCGGATCAGCAGCGATGCTTCAATCTAGCGATATCGCACGAGCTGTCGCTCAAGTCATTGCCCGCCCACGATTTGAGGTCACTGTACCCGGGTACGTCGGTATCCTCCATCGCCTCTTAAGCCTGTTGCCACAGAGAATGCGAGACCTAATCTTAGGAAAGATGGTCCCTGATCAGGTTGCCTCGGTGGACCGCAAGGCTCGCTCGGACTACGAAGAGATTTTCCGACCGGGCCAACCGCCAGTCTGATGGCCACTGCGGACGCGTTCAGAACGCACCGTCCAGTAGCTCTGCAGTAGTTCCTCGCCGATCCGAAACCATGATCGGTCTTGAACCTGAGCATGTGCCGCGGAGGCAAAGGCTAGACGCTTGGCGTCATCGTAGATCAGGTCACTGACTCGATCACGAAGCTCGTTGAGGTCGCCCGGGGCATACAGCCAGCCTGTGCGCGAGGAATCCACCAGATCTAGCGGTCCTCCCCTGCCAACTGCAACGACCGGCACAGCGCAAGCCATGGCTTCCTGAATGGTTTGGCAGAACGTTTCCGAGGCGCCTGGATGAACAAAAACATCAAACGAGGCAATGACTTCCGCCAACCGGGTTCCGGAAAGGAAGCCGGTGAAGTGTGCGGTGGGCAAAATGCTACGCAATTCGTCTTCCAGCGGGCCCGAACCCACGATCACAAGTCTTGTATTCGGCAGTGAGCTCAAGACTCGTAGGTCAGCGACCTGCTTTTCGGCAGCAAGTCGGCCCACATATCCAATAATGCGTTCACCGGTGGGGGCAATAGCCTCGCGGAACTTTGCGTCACGCCGTTGTGGGGTGAATTGCACGGTGTCCACTCCCCTGCCGCTCAAAACAAGGCGCGTAACGCCCAGAGATTCGAGCTGGCGGCGCGAAAACGTACTTGGCACCAACGTTAGGTCTGCAGTCGTGTGAATGGCTCTCACGTGATCCCAAAGCTTTTCGGTAAGCCACGGCATTTTATAGCGCGCGGCATAGGTCGGAACCTCGGTTTGATACATGGCAACGGACGGTATGTTCAGTTCTTGAGCCGCACGTAGGGCACGCCAGCCTAATAAGAATGGGCTAGCCAGGTGCACCACGTCGGGTGCCTCTCTGGCCAAGATTCTTTTGAGACGGCCAACCCCTCCGGCAGCCAAGCGAACCTCCGGGTAATTAACCATTGCCACAGAGGGAACGGTAATGATCAGAAATCCCTTATATGAGCGGGGTACGCTGTGGCCCTTGAGCTCACCAGCCAGCGAGGCTGCGGGAGTGATGACCACGGCGCTATGGCCGGTCAGCTCAAGATGATCAAGGGTCCTTAGGACCGAATTTGTAACCCCATTTACGTGGGGTAGGAACGATTCAGCAACGATGGCAACCTTCACAACTTCATGATGCGTGCCGCGGGTAACGCCGAGCTTAACAAGGCATACTGCGTTCATTAACTTCTCACAACGGAATCGACAAGTCCGTCGAAGAATGAACCGAACCTGGGATCAGATGTTTTGTTCTCGAAGGATTCTCGGGAAGGCAATGTTAATTCCTTAGGAGGCATAGAATTAATACATATACTTCTTTTAAACTGAATTTGACCAGTATGTATGCCAGTAAACGAATGTATATCTATAACTTGAGCTTACGCGCTCAGAGGCCCAGTTCAGGCAAGTCACGTAGAGCTTGTAAACTTAGCCGGTGACGTTCTTGTTAGCCGCGTTGGGAATACTCGGCATTTCAGCTTCTGGACCAATTATTGCGGCGTTTCCCGGCGTCCCGGTGATGTCCATGGCGTTTTGGCGCAATGGCGCAGCGGCCTTGCTCCTCGCAGGCCCGGCGATTAAGGAAAACCCGCGGCAGTACTTACGCTTCACTCGGCGAGAATGGTTTTACATTCTGGTTGCCGGTGGGGCGCTCGCCTTGCACTTCGTCTGTTTCATGTTTGCGGTCCGAATGACCAGTGTTGCGGCGGCTACCGCCTTGGTTTGTATCCAAGGCGTGTGGATTGCATTGTTTCAAGCGCTGCGCGGGGTGAGATATCGGCCCCCCGTGATAATCGGAATGAGCACCGCTATCGTTGGCGTTGTACTCATTACGGGTTTTGATTTGGGCCAAGGACTTACGGCGTTTATGGGTGACTTGTTAGCCCTTGCCGGAGGGGTACTCGCCGCGATTTATACGTTCGCAGGATCTGCGGCCCGGCGCACCATGAGCACCTCTCGATATACCTCGATCTGCTATGCCGTTACCGCGGTACTGTTGCTAATTATTTGCCTAGCTACAGGACAGCCCCTGTGGGGATTTGATGCCTGGGGTTGGGTTGGAATTATTCTGCTGACCGTCTGCGCGCAACTATTCGGGCACACTGCGATGAACCATCTACTCAGTGTGCTGGGGCCATTGACCGTTTCGACCTTGATCCTGCTTGAAATTCCCGGTGCTGCGTTGCTCGCCGCATTGCTCTTAGAGCAGGTGGTCCCGGTGGGCACATATATAGGTTTGGGAATCATCTTGCTTGGACTCGTATTTGTCGTCCGAGGCCAAGCGGCACCAAAACTTAGGGCTTAGCTTTCCTCGACCAAGGTTCGTACCTCAGCAATATCAGCTTCGCGAGATTCGACAGGCTGCTGTGGTTCGGAAATTTTTGGTTCATTTTCCCAAGGGTCTTCCACCGGACGGGAAGCTTTCCACATGGCCACGATGAGAGCCACAATTCCTACGAACACGCCGAATGCTAAAAATTTTCCTGCTGCACTTTTCTTGCTCATGATTTCTCCCTTGTGAATCAATTTTTGTTACCAGATACCTCCAGACTAGGCAGTTAGCCGATGTGAGACCAGTGTCCGCGAGTCTGACACCGGTGATGACGTAATTGTTTCACTCAGCGCGTAGTTCAGCTTTGGCGGCCTTGGCCCTACTCATGGGAGAATGAAGCCATGACCGCAAACGCAACGCATAAAGCCACGATTCACACTACTTTGGGCGACATCGTCGTCGATCTTTTCGGCAACCACGCCCCGAAGACCGTAAAGAACTTCGTTGGCTTGTCGACCGGTGAGCAGGAATGGGTACACCCAGAGTCCGGTGACAAGAAGACCAACACCCCGCTGTACAGCGGCACCATCTTCCACCGCATCATTTCTGACTTCATGATTCAGGGTGGCGACCCACTGGGTCAGGGCTTTGGCGGCCCAGGCTACCAGTTCGACGATGAGATCCACCCAGAACTGAACTTCAACGATCCTTACAAGCTTGCCATGGCAAATGCCGGCATCCGCATGGGTCGTGGAACCAACGGTTCGCAGTTCTTCATCACCACCGTCGCAACCTCATGGTTGCAGGGCAAGCACACCATCTTCGGTGACGTAACCGATGCAGAATCCCGCAAGGTTGTTGACGCCTTGAACGCCGTTGCAACCGATGGCCGTGACAAGCCATTGGAAGATGTTGTTATCACCTCGGTAGATATCGAGACGCTGTAACTTTCAGTAGTAATAACTGCGGCTCCGGTGATTCCCTTGGGGAGTCGCCGGAGCCGCAGTTTTTTAAACCACCACGATGAGATCAAGGTAGAAACAGATGTCTTACGGTCAAGTGACTCCCGCGGGGCAGTCGGCTCCAAGCTGCTATAGACACCCAGGAACGGTCTCATATGTGTCCTGCAATCGATGTGGCCGTCCGGTATGCCCGCAATGTCAGGTGCCGGCTCCCGTGGGAGTGCAGTGCGTCGAATGCGTCCATGAAGCGAATAAGAAAATCCCTGCTCAGCGGACCGAATTTGGTGCGCGGGCGCGCCAAGGTGTCCCGATAATTACTTATTCACTGATTGCGGTGAACGTTCTCGCCTACATTCTTCAATGGGTGGTCCCGGTGGCCACTCAGAATATGGTGTTGGTCCCTGCCCTGGCTGCTTGGGAACCATGGCGTTTGATCACCAGTGCGTTCGCGCACTCCACGGGCTCTATCTTTCATCTAGCGATGAATATGTACGGCATTTATCTCTGTGGAGTGTTCCTCGAGCCGCGATTGGGTCGTGCACGCTTTAGCTGGCTTTATCTTCTGAGCACCTTGGGTGGATCCTTGGGTATTCTCCTGCTGAGTCCCCCACTGAGCGCTACTCTGGGTGCCTCGGGCGCTCTCGCAGGGCTCTTCTTATCCCTCTTCGTAGTTTTCCGCACCAACAAGCAAGTCCTACGTCAGATGGCCATTGTTCTAGTACTCAATGTGGTGCTCGGATTTGTGGTTTCGGGTATTTCTTGGCAGGGACACCTCGGCGGTGCTGTCGCTGGCGCACTGGCGGCCGCTTGCATTGTGTTGGTGCCACGTAATCCACAACGTACGAAGATTCAATTCTCTTTGTTGGGTGTCTTGACGATAGTTGTGGCAGTAGCGATATATCTTGCGGCTGTGGCCGTGAAGTGGCCGCTAAGTTAATTCGAACTCTTCTGCGTCTAGTTATCCACAAGTATTATCCACACTGTTAATAACTTACAACCATGTAACTCTCTTCTGGGTAGCGACAGGACACCCCTCGGATGCCCTTGATTTCGTGGATATGCCACTTCCGGCATCGAATACTCACAGCTTTACCCACAATTGTGGATAACTTTTAAACAGGCCCTGTAGATAGCTCTATTCCGAGGCTCTGCGTCGATCCATTTAGTTGTTCGAATTTTTAAACGAATCTCCGATATCTGTCGACTGAGTCACCATAAAGAAGATGTCCACACGCGTAATCCACAGTGTTAATAACTTACAACCATGTCATTCAACAACATGCAATCGACACTGACTTGGGTTAATGAATAGTTTGTACAGTCCCCACTCACCTTATCCCCACCTGTGGATAAAGTTGTGAACAAGTAAATAAGAACGTTCTCCACAAGGTGTGTGGATAACCTGTTAATACTGTGGATATCTCACACTCTTTACAAAAAGAGCGGTCGTATCAGCAACACCGCAAAAATGGCCATAAACATGCAAATGATCGCATCCAGAATGCGCCAGGACGTGGCGCTTGCGAAAATGCGGGATAAGAATCTGGAAGCATAACCAAGTGCCGTGAACCAACAGATGCTGGCCGCAATTGCACCGAGTGCGAAATACCATTTACCGTCGTGCTGTGCGACTGCTACGGAACCGAGCAGAATAACCGTATCTACGTAAACATGCGGATTAAGCCAAGTCAGAGATAAAGCGGTCAGCGCAACCGTCCATTTGACGGTCGGTGCTGGAGAATTTGAAGTGCTTAGAATGCCAGGGGAGACCGCACGCTTTAGCGCAAGGATGGCGTAGCTGAGCAGGAAAATAAAGCCACCAATCCGTGCATAAGTGAGGATCCACGGAGCATGCTCAACGAGGGTGCCGATACCCATAACCCCGGCCAGAATTAGTACTACGTCTGATGCCGCGCAAATTACGACGGTGAGCAACACATGTTCTCGTCTAATCCCTTGACGTAGCAGGAACGCGTTCTGGGATCCAATGGCGATGATGAGCGAAAGTCCTGTGGAGAATCCAAGGAATATTGGTGCGGGGATCATAGGGTAACGGTAAAAGAAGGCACTAACCGGTGTCTAACTTAATATACTTACGCTACATTAGTCTTGCTAATGTGAACTTAGATCTTGAACACCTCGAAACCCTGCTAGCGGTCATCGATGCGGGCAGCTTTGACGATGCTTCCATTGATCTAGGGGTCAGCCCCTCGGCTATTAGCCAACGGATTAAATCCTTGGAAAGCAGGTTGGGAGCAATCTTGCTGGTACGAAGCCGGCCGGTTAAGCCCACTGAGCAAGGAGCGCGGGTGTTGCGCTACGCGCGACAGATTTCTCTATTGGGCACCGAATTCAGCGAAGAGCTCATGCGTCACGAAGGCCGCGAAGGCAAGATATCACTCACTATCGGAGTTAACGCCGACTCTTTGGCTACCTGGTTCGCTCCGGTCTTCACCGCTCTGGCAAAGTGGCCACAGCTAAGTTGCGAGATTTTACGTACGGATGAAAATCTCACGGTCGGACTGCTTCGTTCAGGCAGGGTCAGCGCGGTGGTGACAAATAGCCAAGAAGCTGCGCAGGGGTGCACCATTCGACGTTTGGGGAGTATGCGTTACTACGCCGTAGCTGCCCCGGGCGTGGTGAGTGGGGCAAGTAAGGACGAGCTCTCCTCGGCACCAATAGTACTTTTTGATAGAGAAGATCCGTTACAGCATCAAATGCTCGAGCGAATTGATCCCACGAAGCCGCGCCCAGTGGGAACCATCTCTTATGTTCCAGACTCGCTGCTCTTTGTACAGGCGATTCGCGCGGGTATGGGGTGGGGTATGGTTCCCGAACAACAATTAGCTAGCGCACCCGAGCTCATGGTTCTCAACGAGCAATGGTTTATTGATGTGCCATTATTCTGGCAACTCTGGTCCGGTGACTCTCCAGCACTTGATCGTCTGGGGAATATTCTGTACACGGCGGCGCAAGAAAGCGGTATTGGTTTGCTACCCTAAGGGGGAGTCGGCGGTAGGCCGATTCCCGGACGAGGGAGCCGTACCCGGAACGATAGCTAAGACGGCCAGTAAGGTATCTGGCGTGTATTGGCTAATTCTCGTAATTTCCGGTCTTTTTGAAGCAGTTTGGGCTACCGCACTAGGCATGAGTTCTGGGTTATCGAAGCTCGTTCCCAGCATCATATTTTTCGCCGCACTTATTGTTTCTATGGGTGGGCTGGCGTACGCAATGAAAGAAATCCCCACCGGAACCGCATATGCGGTCTGGGTGGGGATTGGTGCTTCTGTCACGGTGATCTACGCAATTGCGACAGGTCAAGAAGCATTTTCTGTACTGAAAATGGTATTCATTGTGGGCCTGATTGGTTGCGTTATCGGCCTCAAAGCAGTCAGTGAATAACTACTATTTCCAGCCAGTTGTCATGAAGAAACCAACCATGGCAATACCAAAGCCAATGACAATGTTCCATCCGCCAATATTTGGGATCGGGAACAGGGTCTGCGAAATGTAATAAACGATAATCCAGACCAGACCCAGTAGCATCAATCCAAACATCACTGGTTTGTACCAGCTTGGCATTGGCTTATCCGCGGCATGTGTGCCCGGTGCGACCTGCTGGGTCTGTGGTTTGTTCTTGCGTCGTGGCTTAGACTCCGGCACTAGAATTCTCCCTCGGCTTCATCCGCATGTTGTAGTAAAAGGGGGAGACTCTCAGGTCTTCCCGGTAGTGTTAGGACAAGTAATGAACGAAATTTCGCATCATTTTCCTGCGTAGATTCCATACTAGCGGTAATGTGCTTAGTCCTTGATTTAGGGTTCATGGAAAATTCGAAAGTTGAGTCCGTAGTGAATGCCAAACCGTCCAAAGGAGCACCACCTAAGTGAACCGTGTAGCGTCTGCACCCGGGCGAAGGATGGCCCGTGAAAAGCAAACATTTGGCAACCGGATTACCGGTTTCCTTGGTGAATTGCTGATTACCCTTGGCATTGTCCTCATGCTTTACGTTGTCTGGGAACTTTGGTGGACGAACATAGATTCCGCGAACGCACAGAAAGAAGTGACGCAGAATCTAGTTCAAGATCTGGGCGACGTGGTGATTCCCCACGAAGAAGTGGAAGAAGACATCGATTACGGTCCGGCACCGGTCAGTGAGGCCGGGCCAGGTGAAACTTTCGGGATCATGTACTTCCCAACATTCGGTAAAAAGGGCACGCATCACCCGGTGAGCTACGGCGTGCAGAGCTCGGTAATCGACAATCTCGGGATTGGCTATTATCCGAACACCCAGTTGCCCGGCGAAAAAGGAAACTTTGCAGTTGCAGCGCATCGGCAGACCCACGGTCAAGTTTTTTGGGACATCGACAAATTAGACGATGGCGATCATATCTACCTGCAAACCAAGGAAGGGTATTACACCTACACCTGGTTTGATACCGAAATTGTCGCACCATCTAATGGCGACGTGTTGCTTCCAACACCACACAAATGGGGTGTGGAACCCAAAAAATCGATTCTCACGATGACAAGTTGCCACCCGCCGTTTAGCACTCGAGAGCGCATCATTGCCTACTCTGAACTCACCGATTGGCAGCCGTTAGATGCTGGGCCGCCTAAGGAAATTCGGAAACTCGTTGTCGACGCCACAAGCTAGGGAGTAATAATGTACGCATGGATTTTTCGGAATCTGCCAGGACCAATCTGGTTACGCATTATTGAGGCATTAATATTGCTGGCCGCTGTCGTGCTATTACTAATGATGTACGTCTTCCCGTGGCTGTCGCAGTTCAGCCCATTTACCGACTCAACGATTGGCCAGAGTAACCCGTGAGCACCACCAAGATCCTCGTAATCGACAACTACGATAGCTTCGTTTACACCCTCGTTGGTTACCTCCAAGAGCTCGGTGCCCAGACTACGGTTCACCGTAACGATCAGATAAGTCTCGAGCAGGCCCAAGAGCTTGCAGCAGAATATGACGGTGTTCTTATTTCTCCGGGGCCAGGTGATCCCGCCGGGGCTGGCGTGAGCGTCGACTTGATCAAGTGGTGCGCAGGGCACGACAAACCGATGCTCGGTGTGTGTCTAGGCCACCAGGCGCTTGCTGAAGCATTCGGGGGAGTCGTGACGCATGCTGAAGAGTTGATGCACGGCAAAACTTCGTTAGTCAGTCACGAAGAACATCCGGTATTCAAGAACGTGGCGAATCCGTTTACCGCCACTCGATACCACTCACTGGCTGCGGTTCGCGATAGTATCCCGCAGGAACTGGAAATTATCGCGGAAACCGCTGGGGGAGTCATCATGGGATTGGCTCACCGCACCGCTCCATTGTGGGGTTTGCAGTATCACCCAGAATCGGTACTCACCGAACAGGGTTATCAGATGCTCGGAAACTGGCTGGAATTTATTGGACTGCAGGGGGCAGCCGAAAAGGCCGGCACCCTGAGCCCACTATTTAATGGCGAGTAGTTAGTCGCCGCGATTACCACGGCCGTTGCCGTTCCCATTGCCGTTGGTTGACTGTGGAGGCATCGACTTTTCGGTCCCCGGGGTTTTACTTTCCGTCGGTGGGGTTGACTCATCCGTTTCGTCAGAGCTCTGTGAGGTCTCTGGGGCCGTTGGGCTCTGGCTTGGGGCGGGTTCTGGCTGATCGACTGACACAGATACGGTCACAAAGGATCCCTGAGCAACCTCGGCGCCAGCGACTGGATCTTGCAGGAACAACGTCCCTGGTTCAGACTCGTCGGGAACTTCGACAAACTTCGCCAACAAGCCTACGTCGTCAGCGGTGAGAGCCTTTTCGGCTTCATCACGGGTCATTCCATTGATATCAGGCACCTTGACCATCCCGGTGGAAAGAATAAGATCCACGGTTGACCCGGCCTTAACCTTTGAACCAAGCTCGGGGCTAGTGCCGATCACCCAATCGGTAGGAATACTCGCGTGATTCTCCCTGCTGACGTCACCAACTTCTAGACCCGCCGCCCGAATTGCCTCGCGGGCAGCGACCTCGGACTGATTTTCAAGAGATTCTGGAATAACGCGATCTTCGGTCCCCTCGGAGATAAATAGCTTGACCGTTGAATCCTTGGACAGCTGAGTCCCGTTATTCGGATCGGTACGTGTCGCCTTGTTTTCATCAACGTCAGCGCTAAACTCCCGCTCAACATCCACCTTGAAGGTTGCATCGTTGAGTAGTCGAGTGGCATCTACTTCAGAGAGATTCTTGACCTCGGGAACCGCGACGGGTGCCCGCTGTTCGGCCTCGGCCTGCAATGACCTAATCACTAAGAAGCTGGCGATACCCACCGCGACCAAAGCGATAATCGTCAAAAGCCAAATCAGGCCACGGTTCGAGCGGTGTTCCCGAGGACGTTCGTCGCGCTCATCGGCACGGGAAGAGAACACCGGATGCTCGTTTGTGCGCGGATGCCGATATGCTGCGGTTTCCTCCTGATGCTCATAGAAGGGCACCGTAGCAGCCACCATCGTGGCCGCCTCATCTCGGTAAGGAATACCGTTCTGAGCATCCTCCAACGCCGTTGCAAAGGCGCCAGCAGACTGGAATCGCTGGTCTCGTTCCTTAGCTAAGGATTTGAGCACCACAGCGTCATAGATTTCAGGAAGTGAATTGTTAACCTCGCTGGGAGGAACCGGGCTCTCTCCAACATGCTGGTACGCCACAGATACCGGAGAATCACCGGTAAACGGGGGCTGATGAGTAACCAGCTCATAAAAAAGGCAACCGGCCGAATAGATGTCGGAACGGTAATCTACCAGTTCTCCTCGTGCCTGCTCAGGAGAAAAATACTGTGCGGTGCCGACAACCGCCGCCGTTTGGGTCATGGTTGAGGAGGTGTCCATGGCTCGGGCGATTCCGAAATCCATGAGTTTTACGTGACCCTGGTCGGTCAACATTATGTTCGCCGGTTTGATGTCGCGGTGTACGACATTTTTCATATGAGAATGATCCAGCGCATCACACACGCCACGGATCAGTTCTACCGCGTATTGCTCATCGACATGCTCATCTTTGAGCACCTGCCTCAGCGTGCGTCCAGAGACATATTCCATGACGATATACGGTGAGGTGCTCCTGCTATATTCGGTGGCAGGAAGCTCGCCGGTGTCATAAACGGCAACGATATTTGGGTGGCTGAGCCCGGCGACAGACTTGGCCTCGCGGCGGAACCGGTTGGTCACCATCGGATTATCTGCGGTGTCGTGGCGCAGGACTTTAACCGCTACCTGACGGGCAAGAGTATGGTCCGTCGCTAAATAAACGTCTGCCATCCCGCCTCGGCCGATCAGCGACCGTATTTCATAACGGTCGGCAATCAGCCGAGGTAAACCGGGCGGCAATGCATCAAAATTACTCATGGTGCTTCGCTTGCGCCAGTTTCTTTAGGTGTTGCCGATTCGGTAGGGGTAGCGGTTGGTGTTGGTGTTGGAGTCGGAGTTTCGCTCGGTGTTTCTTTTGGCTCCGGGCCAAGCGAGATAATCAACGAGATTCGCGAACCAGGAGTGACCTTGGCGCCTTCTGCGGGGGTTTGTTTCAGCACGGTATTTGCTACCGAAGAATCGTGTTCTTCTCCACCCTTGGATACTGCAAGACCAGAGTCCTGCAACAGCTTTTGCGCGGCTTCGTAGCTCATGCCGGTAACCGCAGGAACATCAACGGTTTCTGGGGCCTTCGCGTAGCTCACCTTGACCGTAGAACCGGGTTCAACACTTCCGGTCGGTGAAACCGATAGCACCTCGCCAGGATTAGCTTCCGAGCTTTCCGTTGCAGAATCGCTGACCTCTAGGCCCAGGGACTTCAGTTGTGCGATGACGGTATCAATATCCTTGCCCACTAAGTTTGAAGGCACGGTGACGGACTTGACCGTTTTTGTTGGGGCAGTGGTCTCTTCGCTTGGTGTGCTGGTTTCGTCGCTTGGTTCGGTAGTTTCAGCACTAGGTTCGGAACTTTCCACCGATGCACTGGTGCTGACCGGAGGGCTAGTTGGTTCGGTGTTCGAGGAACCCAATTTTGGAATGAGCCAAGCACCCAAGGCAATCAATGCTGCCAAGACGATGACTACCACCAGTGGAATGATCCACGGGTTTCGTTTCTCGTCCTCATAGCCGTCTTGATTGTCCGCCTGATGCTCGTCAAAGCCTTCGTCATCGTAGCTCGCGGCCGAAGCACCTACAGCCGCGGCCCCCACAGCGGCTGGCGCCGAGACCGTAGGCATGGCGTTAGTCATCGGCGGAGCAGCGTTTACCGAGGTGACGGCTCGGGTAGCGTCCTCATCGAGGTTAAGCGCCTGAGTAGCGTCATCGTGCACACCGGTGATGAGCATTCCGGGCACGGCGATGGTGGCGGTATTCGTGTCACCCTTGCGTAGCGCCTCTGCGGCGTCTGCCAAAGCATTCGCGTTGGCCGGACGATCTGCCGGGTTCTTGGCGAGCATCGAAATGATCAGCTGACGAACGGGTGCGGGCAGCGAATCGGGAAGCGGTGGGGGAGCATCGTTGACCTGAGCCAACGCGATTGCGATTTGAGATTCACCGGTGAATGGCCGGCGTCCGGCAAGGCATTCGTAACCGATGACACCCAGTGCATAGATGTCCGAACTGCCGGTGGCGATCTGCCCGGTGGCCTGTTCCGGTGCGAGGTACTGGGCGGTGCCCATCACCTGACCGGTTGCGGTCAACGGAACCTGATCGGCCAAACGAGCAATGCCAAAGTCGGTAATCTTCACGACACCGGTAGGCATCACGAGAATATTGCCTGGCTTCACGTCGCGGTGTACGAGGCCATGTTCATGCGCTGCGGCCAATGCTCGAGCGGTCTGTGCAATCAACGACAGCGTGCGATCCACGTCGAGCTTTCGCTCGCGTTCGATAATGGTCGACAGCGGTGGGCCAGGAACGAGTTCCATGACCAGATACGCGGAGCCCTGCTCCTCGCCATAGTCGAAAACGCCCGCGATACCCGAGTGATTGAGCAACGCCGTATGGCGCGCCTCAACGCGGAAACGAGTCAGGAAGCTCTCATTATCCGTGTATTCCTCTTTGAGGATCTTGATCGCAACTAAGCGTCCAAGAACCTGGTCTCGGGCCTTCCAGACCTCGCCCATGCCACCGATCGCGATGCGGTCAGTCAGCTTGTATCGACCGCCCAAGGTGGTGCCGGTTACTGGCCTCACTTGTTGAACACCGCCTCTGTCATCTTCTTCATCAGTGACCCGGCCGTGTTGTGGCCAGTATCGTAATCTACTTGTTCAATGTTCACGGTGATCGCGACCTGGGGATCATCACCCGGCGCGAAGCCAGTGATCCAGGAGTTCACCAACTTCGTGTCACCAATTTGTGCAGTACCGGTCTTAACACGAAGATCAACACCTGGCACCGCGGCATTCATTGCCGTGCCCGACTGCACGGGGCCCTTCATCAATTCGGCCACCGTGTCAGCGACTTCCTTGGTAGTAGCCGTAGAGAAAGCCTTGGGCTTTGGATCTTCAATTACTCGCAGATCCGGCGCGATGACCTTATCAATCATATTTGGTTGCATGATTACCCCGTCGTTAGCGATAGCCATGGCGACCATATTCATTTGCAAAGAAGTCGTTTTTGTATCGAACTGTCCGATGGTGGACATGGCAAGCTGTGAGGCCGTCATTCCAGTCGGGAAAACACTGGCAGTTACGGACTGCGGAATGTTTAGCTGTTGTCCAAAGCCGAAGCGTTCGGTGACATCCTCATATGGTTTTTCCCCGAGCTTTTCGCTGATATTCACGAATGGCGTATTGCAGCTCTGGGTAAAGATGAACTCGAGCTTTGCCCGCGGCTGACGGGCACAAATGCCGGCTTCAAAGTTTCCGAGTTCGGTATTCGTCCCCGGCAAGACGATGCGGGTCGGGTTATCGAGTACCGTATTCAAATCGTATTCACCGGATTCCAGCGCCGCCACGGTACTCAAGATCTTAAATGAGGAGCCTGGTGCAACGAGGTTTCCGATCGCCGGATTAATGTAAGGGCTCAAACCCTTCACGTTAGTCAGCTTCTTCATGTTTTCGGCTGCTTTAACCGTTGAATGGACTGCAAGATCATTGGGGTCAAAGCTCGGCTTGGAAGCCATAGCTAAAATGTCACCGGTTTTTGGATCCGTCACCACGATGGTGGCTCGTAATCCATCCGGGATCATTTCGTAGGCCTTCTTCTGCAGCTCGCCATCAATGGTGAGCTCGACCGAAGCGCCTTCGGCCTTCTTCCCGGTGAACATCGCGGTCAGTCGATCAAAGACTAGATCTGAACTGCTTCCGGTCAGCCAAGAATTCAGATCTGATTCCAGATGCGTGCTGCCATTAGCCAATGAGTAATAGCCGGTGAGGTGGGCGTATTCCTCGGGATTGTTGTACTTGCGCTGGTACGTGAATTGACCGTCATCGGTGGGTACCGATTCCGCAATAGGTTTACCGTCTACCAAGATCGCCCCGCGCGGTAGGTCAAATTCGCGGTAAAGCTGACGCTTATTTAGCGAGTTATCGGCAAGCTTTTCGGCACTGAAGAACTGGATATAGCTCAAGCCTGCAAGGCAGACAACGAACATCATGGTTAAGGCGACCCAGACGCGCTTAATGGCTTGATTCATACGTTCTTCACCGCCTTTGTAGTCATAGCTCCCGGAGTTGCAACCTCGTCGGTTGGTCCCACGCCGCCGAGCATTGGACGACGTGAGTTATGCGAAATCATTAGGAGTAAGGCGACGATAATCCAGTTCGCGAGCAAGGATGAACCACCGGCGGCCATGAAAGGAGTAGCCAAACCGGTCAATGGAATCAGCCGCGATACGCCACCAATAATGACGACGCACTGTAGTCCGAGGGTGAAAGACAACCCAGCAGCCAAGAGCTTGCCGAAAGTATCTCGTGAACCCAAGGCCGCGCGGAGTCCTCGACTGATCAGCAACATATAGAGCAGCACGATCGCCGAAAGCCCTATCAGGCCGATCTCTTCGCCAAAGGAGGCGATGATCATGTCCGAGTTTGCAAGCGGAACACGGTAGGGAGAACCTTCACCCAGACCGGTACCGAAGAGCCCACCGTCGGCCATGCCAAACAGTCCTTCGACGATCTGCATACTGCCGCCACGAGCCTGGTAGATTTCCGGGGAGAAAGCATTGAGCCAAACGTCGATGCGGCGAGTTACGTGACTCATCGTCGTCGCGGCAAAGACGCCACCGGCGGCAACCATCAGCAGACCGATGAGCACCCAGGAGATTCGGGCGGTAGCCACATAGATCATCACGATAAACAGGCCGAAGAACAGAATCGAAGAACCAAGATCTCGCTGCACCACGAGCACACCAATGGACAGCACCCAGGCCACCACCATTGGTGCCATATCGCGCAGTCGCGGCAATTGCAGTGGACCAAGTTTGCGGCCAGCCATCAAGATCAGATCGCGGTTGGATGAAAGATAACCTGCGAAGAAGATCGACAAGGTGATTTTCGCTAGCTCACCTGGCTGCATCGAGAACGGGCCTAGGCGGACCCAAATGCGGGCGCCGTTGATGGTCACACCAAACCCTGGAATCATTGGCAAAAGCAGCAAGATTATTGATGCCAGCAATGCTATGTAGGTGAATCGGCGCAACATGCGATGATCGCGAATTGCCCACAGAACCACCGCAGCAATGATGACAGCGATCGCGGTCCACAGGAGTTGGCGCATGGATTGATCCGTGGTTTTTGCCAAGTCAATCCGGTGAATCATCGCTAAGCCAAGAGAGTTCAAGGCTACCGTAATCGGAAGTATTACCGGATCGGCATATTTAGCGAAGATGCGTAACATAATGTGCATCAGGAGGGCTAGCCCAGCCAGAATTCCGGTTTGCACGAAGAAGTCGGTGTTGTCGTTTGCGTCCGAGCTGCTTCCAACGAGGAAGAAGGCTGCGGCACCAACACTCAGCGCCAGTAGTAGTAGCACCAGCTCCAAATTGCGTCGTGGAACCGGCGCGGTGTGCAGTTCGCTCATCGCATGATCTCCTGACAATAGGCTGGCGGAAGTGGGGAAGGCTGATTGCTGCCGTTAGTACCCGGCGCTTGTACCGGACAATTTTGTTTTGCCGTGACAAGTAGTTCTTGAATCATCATGGCCGCATGTTCCTGGCTATCTGCCAAAATCGCGGATTCCACGCGCTGGCGTGAATATTCCGGCAGGGCTTCAAGCGGAATACTGCTGACAGTGTCGACCTCAGACAAGGAAATTGGTCCGAGCTCTTGTGGCACACCACGATAGATGGCGACCTTGTCTCCAACGGCACCCACGTAGAACTGAGTTTGTGTCCAGAGGTAACCCCAGACGCCCAGTCCGATGATCAGTAGGGTGGCCATGGTCAACAGCAGTGGCATAAACCAGCGATGTTGCACGGGACGAGATTCCAATGGGTCTAGAACTTCACCGGCAGCAGGAGAACGGTGCGTGAGTAACGCGGCGGCTCGACGTTCACCGGTGTGCTGGGTGACCACAGGAATCTGACCGGTCTGCGTGGCCAGCTGAGCGGCACCGACCAAAAGGTGCGGCCGCTGAGAAATCTCGTGGCGCAGCACAGACGCGCTTGCCTCAACATCGCCTTCGGCGGCAATGGTGAGCTGACCGGTATCTGGCGCGGGTTCGAAGCTGGCCGGGCCCGCATCTTCGCTGTCATCTACTTCGATGATGTCAAAGAGCACGACGGTGACGTTATCCGGCGCTCCATTTCGCAGAGTAGTTGCTACGAGGTCGTTGACCGCCGCATTCATATCCGCGGTGCCACGCACGATTTGCTCGATGATGGGCACTGCCACCGCATCGGTCAGACCGTCTGAGCATAGGAGCCAGCGTTCCCCGGGTTGTGCTTCGAGCTGTAAAACATCTACTTCGGGGGAGGCATCAGAATCGCCGAGCACACGCAGTAGTACGTTTTTATGCGGGTGAGTTTCTGCCTCGTGCGGCTGGATTCGACCCTCTTCAACGAGTCGTTGCACAAAGGTGTGGTCGCGGCTGATCTGTTCAAATTCATTATTCTTCAGGCGGTAGGCGCGCGAGTCGCCAATATGCGCCAGATGCAATGTCTCGCCGGAGAGAAGCACCGAGGTGACGGTGGTGCCCATGCCTGAAAGTTTCGGATTCGCACCGACTAGTTCGTTGAGCACCAAATTTGCTGCCTGAATTTCATCGGTCAGGGCATTTTGTGGATCTACCGTGTAGCGGCGGTCCAGATGCACTAGATCTAGCACCGTGGATGCAGATGCTACATCGCCACCGACATGACCGCCCATGCCATCGGCAAGAACCGCGAGGTATTCGCCGGCATAGGCGGAGTCGTCGTTCTTTTTGCGTATGCGTCCGACATCGGACATCGCCGCAAATTTAAACTTTAAAGCCATTGGCTAGGCCTTCAATTCCAGAACAGTCTTCCCGATGCGGATTCGCTGTCCCGGTTCAACTGGCTGTGCACGAGTGAGCTGACTGTCGCCAACAAAGGTGCCGTTGGTGGAGCCTAGATCCTCGATAAACCACCGTGACCCCTGAGGGAAAAGGCGTGCGTGGCGGCCCGAAGCATAATCATCTTCGAGAACCACGGTGGCGTCTTGCGCGCGGCCGAACATAATGGGTTCTCCCTGCAAAGGGATGCTGCGTCCGGCTAGCGGGCCCTCAACAATGTGTAAGGTGCTAGCTGCCTTGCGTGTGCTGACCTCAGGTTCGGCAAGTTCTGGATTCTTCTTCAAAGCCCTGGCGCTGGGTGCGCCGGTACGAGCCCGAGCACCAATTGCTAGGTCGCGACGCATAGCGCCAACGATGCTCAAAACGAGTAACCAAATCAGGACGAGGAAGCCAAGGCGGAACAGGCTGAGAACGAGATCATTCATGCACGGCCTCCGTTGCTAGGCGTAATTAGGCGAAAAACTATCTTGGTCTGTCCAATAGTAATGATTGAACCGTCCAATATACGCGTCTGTGCGGAAATCTTCTTACCGTCGACATAGGTGCCGTTGGTTGAGCCGAGGTCGGTGACCACATAAGAGCCCGGAGACTTCTGCTCTACTCGAATATGCTGACGGGAAACTCCCGTGTCGTCTACCGGAATATCGGTGCTGGCCGAACGACCAAGCACGATCGAGTGGTGATTAAGCGCGAAGCGCTGTCCATTAACTTCAACTACCGCTTGTTTGGCAAGTGGCGCGGCTGCCGGGGCTGCTGGCTTCGCGGTAGGTCGAGGTTGTGCGGTGGTCTGCGGTGTTGGGGTTGCGGCAACCGGCGTTGGTTCTGCCTTCGGCGCCTGAGGCTTAACAGGGGCAGAAGCGACCGGGTTTGCGCTTGAATCCTTGACGGATCCTGCAACCTCCACTTCGCCGGCCTTAAGTTCTTGAGAATTCACGAAATGAATCATGATCTTTCCCTGAACCGAGTATCCCTGGGTGACTGCGTGTTCCGCGGTGACCTTAGCCATCTCGTTGACCACGGGGGATCCCCATGCCTTGGCGGTGTCAAAATCTTTAGTACTCAACGACACGACGAAGTCGTTCGGAGCAAGGCTGCGACCTTCGCTGATCGCGAGAATTCCGCGATCCATTTCATTGCGGAGCGCGGTAGTTAGTTCGACAGGCTTAATGTCTGCGGTGCTGTTACCACGAAAGAAGCTGGTGACGACCTTCTCTAAGCCTCGTTCGACATTATCGAGAAAGCTCATTACGTGTGCTCCTTTCCTGTAGTCCGTGGCGTTTTTAGGCCCGGTATTTCAGTTCAATGTCCTTGCGACACAGAACGTCATTCTCGATCTTACTGTTTTCAGCTGTGCAATTCCCGGAAATATCCTTGAAGAAAAGACAGGCAACTGATTCAACGTACCAACTGGTCAAAAGGTTTCATGTGGTGCTGAGCACATGGGGTTGATTCGATTAGGCGATCAATAAAAACAACGTGTAAGCTATTTCTTGTTGCCGCGAGAGCGGGAATCATGCGCGAGTGGCGGAATTGGTAGACGCGCTGGCTTCAGGTGCCAGTGCTCGCAAGGGCGTGGGGGTTCAAGTCCCCCCTCGCGCACATGAGAAATGTCTCGGAACATCGTTTGATCGATGTTCCGAGACATTTGTTTTTAACTATTCACTGCGTCGCAGCGGGTCATGCCCGGAGTTGAGAAAAGTTATCTAGATTCCGCTTGACGCCGCGTGCGGCGGATCGTCCGGCTCTGTTTGCGCCAATGGTGCTTGCCGAAGGTCCGTAGCCAACCAGCTGCACGCGAGGATCCTGAACTGATCCGGTACCCTTTCCCGCGCGGTCTAGCTGGATTCCACCGTGGGCACTGCGTAGTTTCAGCGGGGCAAGGTGAGCTATGGCGGGCCTGAATCCCGTGGCCCAGAGGATCGCGTCAACTCGTTCAAAACGGCCGTCGGCCCAGCGTACGCCGTCGGCTTCCACGGAAGCGAACATTGGGTGACGTTCATAAGCGCCCAGAGATTTGGCTTCCTGTTCTTGGGCGCGTAGCGCGAGCCCGGTCACGCTCACCACACTTTGTGGTGCCAATCCCTGAGCGACGCGTTGTTCCACCAGCGCAACCGCGGCAATTCGAGCTTCATCGGAATCGAATGTATCTACTCGCCAATTTGGCTCGGTACGTGTGACCCATAGCGTGTCGGTAAGTGGACGTAGCGCACCAAGAAACTGCACGGCCGACGCGCCGCCGCCCACGACTAAGACTCGTTTACCTCGAAAGTATTCGGGGCCGGGATATGCCACCGTGTGGAACTGCTCTCCGATAAATGTTTCCACCCCGGGGTAATGCGGAAGGAATGGGCGTGTCCAGGTTCCTGTCGCGTTAATCAGGGTGTGAGTGCGCCAGATATTCTCTTTAGCGTGAACCAGTAATGTACCCGCGTCATCGGTAATGCTAGTTGCGTTCACCGGCCGAATAATTGGTAGTTCATGTTCTTTTTCGTAGTCTGCAAAGGACTCAGGTACCGCCACATTTGCCCGGCGCAAGTCGCGCTTCGGTGCCATAGCGTCCGGCAGCTCGGCGACACCGTGAACGTCTTGCATGGTCAACGCGTCCCACCGGTGTTGCCAAGCTCCACCGGGAGCTTTGTTTGCATCGAGCACAACGTGTCGCAGACCTAAGCGTTTCAGATGATAGGAAGCGGACAATCCGGCCTGTCCGGCACCGATGACAATGCTGTCCAAAATTTCCACGATTAGCTTGTTTCCTTTACCGACTCTCGGATTCCATCCCAACTCACGCTTGCTTCGTCGATCTTTTGCGCCAGTTGTGCCTGCGGAAGGTTAGCGCCGAAGGCGGGGTTTCCTGGCTGTAGGCGTGCGCCGTTTGCTAGCGATCCAATGAGTAATGGGTCGAAACCAAGGGCGTCGATTAAGGAGGCCACCTCTGGAAGTTGATGTTCACCGGCGACGGCAATCGCCTTGCGATCGCTGCTCCCAGAGGGCTTCGACTCTTCTTCAAGGTCGTGATAACCCATGTGATTAAGCGCCTTGACCACGCGGGAGTGTGGCAGGAATTCCTGCACAATTTCGCTGGTGGAGGTCAGTGGGTCACTCAGGTCTTCGCGGATCCCATCGGTTTCCCACCAGTAGTTCATGGTGTCAATAACTAGTTTGTCAGCCAGCTGCGCCACGGGCAGCGTGTGGTACTTACCTAGGGGAAGCGCGAGGATGACAATGTCTGCGTTACTCGCGGCTTCGGCCGAGGACATCGGCTGCGCACCGGGGGTCAGTATTTCGACGGTCAATGCGATCTTCGCTGGGTCCCCGGAGCCTGCGATAAGTACACGATATCCGGCAGCTAACGCGAGTCGGGCCAGGGCTGTGCCAACCTTTCCTGCACCGAGAATTCCAATTGTGGTGTGTGAGTTGTTCATCGTGTGACCAACTGATTCGCCGGTTGGTCGGCGAGCATTTCGCGTACCAGCGGAATCACCTTGGTGCCGTAGAGTTCCACGGCGCGCAAGCGATCGCTGGCGGGCACCGCTCCACCGCTGTAAATCAGGTCAAAGCGTCCGATGTCCAGGGTGCCAATAGTCTTGGCGATCTTGCGCGCCACCGTTTCGGGCGAGCCAATGTAGAGCGAGCCATGGGCAGCTTCGGCCTCGAATTCTTCGCGACGCATCGGCGACCAACCACGTTCGGCGCCGATCTGATCACGCATCTTCTTATAGTCTTCGAAGATGATCTCCTTGGCCTGCTCGTCGGTGTCTGCAATAAATCCAGGAGAATGCAGACCTACCGGGTGTGAGCTCTGGCCTAGCTGCGCGTTCGCCCGGTGGTAGAGATCGATGTAGGGAGCGAAGCGGTCAGGGGCGCCGCCGATAACTGCGAGCATCATTCGGAAACCGTAGTTTGCGGTTCGAACGACAGATTGTGGGGAGCCGCCGACACCTACCCATGTTTTCAGACGGCCCGACTCGGTCTTCGGGAAGACGTCTGCCTCGTTGAGCGAGGCGCGCGTAGTGCCCTGCCAGGTCACTGGCTTCTCGTCGAGTAGCTTGTGGAAAAGGTCAATCTTCTCGTCGAAGAGTAGGTCGTAATCGGCCATGTCATAGCCGAAGAGCGGGAAAGACTCGGTGAATGAGCCGCGACCTAGAATCACTTCGGCTCGCTCACTGGACAGCGCATCAACTGTGGCGAAGCGCTGGAAAACGCGTACCGGATCGTCTGAGGATAGGACGGTCACGCCGGAGGCAAGGCGAATATTTTTGGTTGCCGTCGCAATCCCTGCAAGAACTGTTTCCGGGGTGGAAATTGCGAACTCTGGTCGGTGGTGTTCACCGACGGCAATGACATCTATGCCTACCTGGTCTGCGAGGACGGCTTCCTCCACCGTGGCGCGAATTGCCTGAGCGTAGGATACGAGCTGACCGTCCCTGTCACGCGGCACGTCGCCGAAGGTGTCGATACCAAATTCGATGTTTTCGATGCCATCCATGTTCGAAGCCCTTACCAGTTTGCATGTTTAGTTGACACGTCAAGCATATGCCGTTGTTGTTGACGTGTCAATAAGTAAGGGTTCTTAGATGGTCCAGCGGTGCCACTCACTGAAAAAGTGTAAATTAGGTGCCGTTATGAACCGGAGCCAATAAGGCGTCCACGCGGGACATAGAATCAAAGACGAAAGGAAGTGGGAAGACATGTCAAAGGATCTGAAGATCGTGGAGCTCACCGGTTCGGTTGACCAGATCGGCGACAGACTGATCCTGCGCTTGGACGAGGAATCTAGCAAGTCCCTGCCTAGCCGCGGACAGGTTGCTGTCCAATTGTTTGACTCTACAGAGACGGTCGTCGTAGAACCCGATGGTCGGCGCGGGCATTGGATTCCTGGCGAAATACTTGATCTTCACGCCGGGCAAGAAGTGAGCCTTAATGCCACCATCGCCGAGTCGTGGCCAGAAGTAAAAGTTCCCCAAGACCTTGCCGAGGCATTGGCTGATGCCGAAGATCTACATGAAACTTGGCTCGGGCTAACTCCCATGGCCAGGTGGGAGTGGGCGCGCTGGGTGAAATCTACGCAAAGCCCGGTCACCCGAGAGCGTCGAGTGCAGGTGAGCATTTCCAAGCTTCGTGATGGAAAGCGCCGGCCTTGTTGTTTTGACCTGTCCTCATGCACTGATCCCGAGGTTGCCAAAAGCGGCAAGCTGATCCAGTAGCTACTGGGTTCCGCCGCTTGACGCGCGCACTATGAGTTGGCTGGAAAGTTGAAGTTTTGACTCCTTCAGAGGTGTGCCGTCGATCAATTGGCGCAGCGCCTGGGCGGCCTGCACCCCGACACTATGTGCGTCGAGACGAACACTGGTCAAGGATGGGTGCGAGGCGGTAGAAAACGGCAAGTCGTCAAATCCGGTAACCGCTAAATCCTGCGGAATCTGAACACCTGTGGTGCTGGCAGCTTGCAGCACACCATAGGCGTGAGTGTCGGTGGCGCAGGCCAATGCGGTGATTCCGGATTCTTTCCACTCTTCCCAGTGGGCGGCGAACGTTGCCGCAGCATCTCCCATTTCAATGGTTGAAGAGCTAACAGCCACTGCGGGAACCTGCATTCCGAGCTGTGCGGCGGCGCTTAAGAAGGCTTCACGTCTCATGCGTAGGGTGGCGGTACCGGTGGTTGCATCCAGATAGCCAACCCTGCGATGCCCTTGTGCGGCGAGGTGCGCTGCCACGTCATGAGCACCCTGGAGTACATCAAAGTTCACCGACGGGATATTTTCTGGTGCGTCTGGTGCGTCCAGCGCAATCAACGGCAACGGGCTGGAAAGTTCGGATAAGAACAACGGCGTGGGCGCATGGACCAGTAGGCCGGCGGGGCGTAATCCGAGCAATCGTCTGATTTCGGTAGCGCTGGGGGATAAGCCGGCGTCGGTGACCGAAAGTAGTAGCTGGTAATCCTCGCCAAGAACTCCGCGCACACCGGCAATGAGCTTTGCAAAGAATGGGTTTGAAATATCCGGGGCAACCAAGATGACCAGTGAACTAACCCCGCGGGCCAGTGAACTGCCGATGCTATCTACGTAGTATCCGAGCTCGCGAATTGCTTCGCGAACACGTTCCTCGTTGCGCTTGGAGACTCGGCCGGCGGACTTGCCATTGGCCACGAGGGAAACTGTCGCCGTGGAAACTCCCGCGTGGGCTGCGACCATAGCCGCGGTGACCTTGCGCGTTGGGCGTGGTTCGTTCGGCGAATCAGCATTGTTCATGGCTCCATCCTAGTGTGCGAGCGGGTGTGCGCAAGCCGTTTAGTTAAGCGCTTGACTGCTTGGGTTTGAGCGGGAAGAATTAGGCTCAACAACCATCAAACTCCCGATATTTTGTTATCGGACGGGACCAGGGGCGTACATGAGCACACCACGCAAGATCATCCTTGACTGCGATCCGGGGCACGACGACGCGGTCGCTATCTTATTGGCGCACGGAAACCCGCAGATCGAATTGCTCGCGGTAACTACCGTGGTAGGTAATCAAACCCTGGAGAAAGTCACCGATAACGCGCTAGTGGTGGGCACTATTGCCGGAATCACCGGCGTACCTTTCGCTGCTGGGTGCCCCCGCCCGCTGGTCCGCGAGATTGAAAACGCCCCGGAGGTCCACGGCGAATCCGGCATGGACGGTCCGGCGCAACCGGCCTCACGCATAGTGCTCGATGAGCGTCACGCGGTAGATCTGATTATCGAATTGATCATGTCTCATGAGCCGGGCGAGATCACCTTGGTTCCCACCGGGGCGCTGACAAATATCGCGTTGGCGGTCCGCCGCGAACCGCGCATCGTCGAGCGCGTACGCGAAGTGGTGCTGATGGGCGGCGGATACCATACGGGTAACTGGAGTGCGGTAGCCGAATTTAACATCAAAATCGACCCGGAAGCCGCCCATATCGTCTTTAACGAAAAGTGGCCTGTGGTCATGGTCGGACTGGACCTCACCCATCAGGCCCTTGCCACCAAGGAAGTGGTGCAGCGTATTGAAAAGGTCGGCACGGGGCCGGCAAAATTCGTTCGCGAATTGATGGACTTCTTTGCGCAGGCCTATCTGGATCATCAGGGCTTTGACGCTCCTCCGGTACATGACCCTTGCGCCGTTGCCTATGTCATTGACCCAACCGTGGTGCGCACGCTGCGTGCCCCGGTCAGCGTTGAACTGCGTGGGGAGCTGACCCTAGGTATGACCGTCGCGGACTTACGCGCCCCGGCTGCCGAAGATTGCCACACCTCGGTGGCAGTTGATCTGGACCACGAACGCTTCTGGGATCTGGTGGTTGATTCACTTGAACGCATCGGTGAGGTCGATCTAACAGCGTAGTCTAGGCAAAATGCGTTAAATTGTGATGGTAGTCAATGCCAAAGCACCTATGGCATGCATAGACTGGAGATAAATACAGCTCAGGAGGCGAAGTGGCAGTCAAAACCCCGCACCAGAACGTAACTTTTGAATCGTCCGGAACGCAGGCGCACGGATACCTTGCGCTTCCTGAATCCGGTAAAGGCCCCGGCGTGATCGTCATCCAGGAATGGTGGGGACTGACCGACCATATCCGAGATATCGCCGACCGCCTCGCCGCCCAGGGTTTTGTTGCCTTGGCGCCTGACCTTTATGGCGGATCGATCGCGCATGACGGTGAAGAAGCCGGCCAGATGATGTCGCAGCTACCCGAAGAGCGAGGTGCCGAACTTCTCTCCGGAGCGGTCGACTACCTATTGGCTAGCGAGTCTGTCACCAGCACCAAGGTTGGAACTATTGGTTTCTGCATGGGTGGCGGTTTTGTCCTGCAGCTGGCAGCCCAGCAGGGTGAAAAAATTAGTGCCGCGGTTCCGTTTTACGGTGTCGGTCAGGGTGTACCCAATGATTTCAGTGGCGTGCGTGCCGCGGTTCAAGGTCACTACGCAAACTTTGACGACTCATACCCGGTCGCGGATGCCAAGGCTCAAGAAGAACAGATTCGCTTAGAATCCGGAGCCGAAGTTCAGTACTTTTACTACGACGGCAAGCACGCTTTCCACAACGATGAAAATCCTGCGGGAAACTACGATGCACAGCTTGCCGCCCTCGCCTGGCAGCGCGCCGTGGACTTTTTGCGACAAAAAGCCAACTAAGCGCATAAAGTGGTAGGCATCACAGTTGATGTCTGCCTCGAAATACTTACGAAGCAATCCCTATTCAAGGAGAAATAATGTCAGAAATCATCCTCGTTGGTGTTGACGGTTCCGAAACCGCACAGCGTGCGGCCCGCCGTGCAGCCGAACTCGCAGTGAAGATCGACGCCGAATTGGTCGTGCTCACCGCACACGCTTCGGATAACACCGAAGTAGTTTCCATCGGTAGCGACACCTGGATCTTGGACGACGCAGAGCAGGCCCGCAAGCTGGCTCAGCGTGTGGCCAACGATGTGCGCAACGCCGTACCAGGCGTGAAGGTCAGCGCAGCTGCCGGTCACGGTAAGCCAGGGGACGTATTGATCTCCGACGCTACCGAGCGCGGTGCCTCGATGATCGTCGTGGGCAACGTAGGCATGAAGGGTCTGGGCCGCGTGCTCGGCTCGGTTGCTTCCTCGGTAGCTCACTCGGCTCCATGCGATGTACTTGTAGTCAAGACCGACAGCAAGTAATTTAATCTTTAGCTGCGGCGGGCACGGAGTAATCCGAGCCCGCCGTACCGCGTTAATCGCATCGATCACGCCTCAAAGAACAGTAGGATTTAACCGTGCACACACTTCGAATTTCCTACGTAGCAGGCGTCACCCCGGGTAAATGGATGGATCGGTTCACCGAACGCTACCCGCAGGTCACGCTGGCGGCGACCCGCTACGACGGTGACGACATCCTTGAACTGCTGGCCAATGATCAGGCGGACGCGGTGTTTGTGCGCTATGAGGGATCCTCACCCAAGAACGACACCCGTCACTTGATTCCGCTTTACGATGAGCTCGAGGTAGTCTGCGCGGCCAAGGACCACGACGTTGAGTACTACGAAGAGACGATCCCCGAAGCGGACGCAGCGAAATTTCCACAACTTAACTTAAGTGAATACCCCGAGGAAGTCGGCGGGGTGCCCACCGCGATGGAGGTTGTCGCCTCCGGGGCGCAAGTCTTGCGAGTTCCGCAGAGCATCGCCCGGCTCTATCAGCGCAAAGACGTGGTGTACCGGGAAATTGAGGGTGGAAACACCACACATATCGGCATCGCGTGGCCAACCGGTCTTGAAGATTCTGAGCTGGTTGATGAATTTATCGGGATTGTGCGCGGACGCGGGGCAAACTCTTCACGCCAGGCTTCGGTGCGTAACACCCAGCAGGTAGCTAAAGAACGCAATGATAAATTGCGGGCTGCGGCGAAAGATAAAGCGAAGGCGCGCGCTAAACAGGAAAAGAAAGCCAAGGCCAAGGCCCGCAGTGGTGGGGCAAAAACTGGCAAACGCCGGTAATTTCCTAGTCAGGTAAGCGTGCGACATGAGAGAGTGATCAACATGGAGCAATTTGATACCCTCACCATGACCACACAGGGCGCAGCCCTCATCCTGACCGTCAACCAGCCAGCCTCAATGAACGCGCTGGCCTTGGAGGTCGTCGCGGACCTCGAGCGCGCGGTGGACTACCTTGAAGCCAGCGAGTTCAAGCACCGCGGCGTGGTGCTCACCGGCGCCGGTGAGAAAGCATTTGTCGCGGGCGCAAATATTGTCCAGATGAACTCCATGGACGCCGAGGCGGCTTTGGCCTACGGACACCGGATGCACGTGCTCACCGAACGTCTAGAATCCCTGCAGATTCCGGTAATCGCCGCGGTGAACGGTTTTGCCCTCGGTGGTGGCTGTGAACTGGCCCTAGCCTGCGACTTCATTTACGCCTCGGAGCGTGCCAGCTTCGGCCAGCCAGAAGTGACCTTGGGCCTGGTGCCAGGCTTTGGCGGTTCGGTCAGGCTTCCGCGCCGAGTAGGTAACGCGATGGCGCGTGAGCTGATCTTCACCGGACGCCGAATCAAGGCCGCCGAGGCACTACGCATTGGTCTGGTTAATCGTGTAGTGGCTCCGGAAGAACTGCTTGCTCAGGCGGTGGCCACCATCAATGAGCTGACGAAGGTTTCCCCCATGGCCGTATCCAACGCAAAGCGCGCGATGGTCACTATGGATGCACTGAACGTCCACGATGGACTAAAGGTTGAAGCGCAGAGCTTTACCGAAGCGTTTAACACCGCTGACTCCGTGGAAGGCCGCGCCGCCTTTGTCGAAAAACGCGCCGCAGATTTTCCCGGAAACTAACCATGCATTACGGGGCGCATCATGATCAGTGGTTACGCTTTTATGCGCCGGAACAGGTCACCGCGCTGGGTGCGGTGATGATCATTCATGGCGGATACTGGCGCGAAAAATACACCGCGCAGCTCGGTGAAGCACTGGCCATGGACCTGGCCGCTCGAGGTATCCCCACCTATAACCTTGAATACCGGCGTGGGCCGGGCAGCGCAGCGCAGATGCTGGCAGATGCCCGGCTCGCGCTGGCGCTGATCAAAGAAGAAGGCCCGATCACGCTCATTGGTCATTCCGCCGGCGGGCATCTAGCCTCATTGCTTGCAGCGCACGAGGACCGCGTCACGCAGGTCATTTCGCAGGCCGGACTATTAGATTTGCAGCTGGCTAAAACCTTGCGGTTGAGCAATGATGCGGTAGATGAGATGCTTGGCGACGCCGATTTGTCCTCGGTGAACCCCGTGGAATTATGGCCGATGCCAGCACGTGTCGTAATCTTTCATGGACGGGCCGATACAGATGTTCCGGTGAAAATTGCACGGCGTGCGGCAGACCATGCCGCCGCGCTGGGTCAACAGCACACCCTGCGGATTTTTGACGGTGACCATTTCAGCTGGATCGATCCGTCAAGCCACCAGTGGGAGGCATGCGTTAAACAGCTGTACCCGCTGCATTACAAAGGAGCATGATGAACCCGACGGTCATTGGCGAGGCACTAGTCGACGTATTGGCCTCAGGAATCGCCCCGGCGCAAGAATTTGTGGGCGGAAGCCCGCTCAACGTTGCCGTCGCGTTGGCCCGACTCGGTTACCCCGGTACGCTCATCACCCGCTGGGGACATGATGATAAGGGTGCGAGTATCGAGCGTTTCCTCTCGGCAAATAACGTCAAATACCTTGGCGGTGCCGATGATGAACCGACGGTGATTGCCCATGGCATTTTGGATCCAGCCGGCGGAGCGACCTTCGCATTTAATGCTTTCTGGCAGATGCCAACGGTGGGCCCGGAACTGGCCCAAGACACCGAACTGGTTCACACCGGCTCCATCGCAACACTGTTCAGCCCGGCCGAACTGCTCCCGTTGCTGGCCGCAGCCCGCTCTCACGCCACCATCAGCTACGATCCGAACCTGCGCCCCTCGCTGGTGACAAACCACGGGCAAACCGTCGCCGAAGTTGAACGATATGTCGGCCAAGCCGACGTGGTGCGTGTTTCCGGAATCGATTTGAAGTGGCTCTACCCGATGCGTTCGGTGCATGAGTCTGCTCGGGCCTGGTTGGCGATGGGCCCAGCCATCGTTGTGGCCACCTCCGGATCACGTGGATCCTGGGGCGTGGTGCGTGCCGGTGAGGCCGAATACAGTGCCCCCTCGGTCGAGGTAACCGACACCGTCGGCGCCGGAGATACGTTTACCGCTGCCCTCTTATGCTGGCTTGCCGAACGCGGGATGATCGGCGCCGCAAACCGTGAAAAACTTGCGCGCCTAGAAGCTGAGCAGTTGGAGCAGGCACTGATTTTTGCCGCTCATGCGGCGTCGGTAACGGTAGGCCGCGCCGGGGCGAACCCGCCGCACCGCGGGGAACTTTCATGATTAAACTGATCGCCTCTGATCTAGATGGCACCATCGTGGACCGCGAGGGGAATATCAGTGAACGTACTCGCCGCGCGTTTTTAGACGCTCGAGATGCCGGTATTCACATCGTTTTTGTGACCGGTAGGCCGTTTCGCTGGCTCACGCCCATTATCGAAGCCTTTGGAGGCATGGGCACGGTGATCTGCTCCAACGGCGCCGTGCTCTACGATCTGGAACAAGACCGCGTCATCTGGTCGCGGACCCTCTCCGCGGCTACCGCTAAACAGGCGGAGCAGATTATCTTGGAACATGAACCGAACGCTGCCTTTGCCGCGGAAACCACGCGTGGATTGCACCTTGGGGCGAACTTTGCCGAACAAAATCGTACCTTGGGAAGCCAATCGGTTCTGGACCTGAACTCGGAAGCCATTGATGAAGAAGGTATCGTCAAGTTTTTGGCACGCTCCAAATCCTTGCCTATCGATGATTTCTACGCTGCCGTGGCCCCCGAATTAGCTCAACTGCTCTCGGTCACCCACTCGGCTTTCGGGGTCTCGTTACTGGAGATGGCGCATGTAGACATCCACAAGGCCACCACCTTAGACGTGTACTGCCGTGAATTGGGGATCAGCGCCGATGAGGTGATGGCCTTCGGGGACATGCCCAACGACTTGGAGATGCTCGAATACGCCGGCCATGGTTATGCGATGGCCTCGGGTCATCCATTGGCCCTAGCCACCGCACAGCACACCGCGGACACCATTGAGGCAGACGGTGTCGCGCAGGTGATTGAGAAGCTATTAAAATGACCTACGCATTCACACATCGCGGCATTCGATTCGGCGATGAAGAGAATACACTCATCGCCTTTCAGCGGGCCTGGGATCTTGGAATCACCCATCTGGAGACGGATGTGCGTACTTCCAAGGATGGGACGGTATATGCCTTTCATGACGAGACGCTGGATCGGGTTACCGATGCTGCTGGAGCATTGCACGAATACACCGATGAGCAGTTGGCCACGGTGCGCGCCGGCGGCCAACCGCTGTGCACACTTCGCGAATTATTGCTCAGCTTTCCCGACGCGTTGCTTAATATTGATGTGAAGGATGAGCGGGCCATCGCTCCACTGGCAAAGCTGATCGAAGAGCTTGGCTGTCACGGGCAGATCGCATTGGCGTCTTTTGAGAGCTCACGAAGCGCCGCGGTGCAGCACCTGATCTCGGCCCCGGTGTTACGATCTCCTGGACGCTGGGAGATGGCGTTGATCTGGTTATGCGCCGCGCTTTTCGGTCGTATTCCCAATGTGCTGGCTCGGGGCTTCTGGGCGGTTCAAGTGCCGCTTAAGCAGGGTGTCATACCGGTAGTGACACCCCGATTTATCAAGGCGGTGCAACGCGCTGGATTGCAGGTCCACGTCTGGGTCATCGACGATGAGCCGACCATGCGCGCGCTGATGAAGAAGAACGTTGACGCGATCATGAGCGACAACGGCGAACTTTTGGCCAAAGTGCTCGGTTAGATAAGCAACAGCCGTTTCACGAGATAGGTCTCTATCATCTGCTCATCGGGTTCGAATCCGAGTCCATGTCTCTGAGGTAGCTGTACTACTCCGTGCTGGTCCATGCCTGATTGGTGTGGTGCATGCAGTGAGTGCAAAGTATGTTCCCAATTCACAAACGGAATTTCCAACTCGGGAAGAGACCTTCCATCCGTATGGCGCTGTGGAGGATCGAGCGCCACCAGTTGCGCGGTCGCTAGCAACGCGGGTCCGTAGTAAAAACAGTGGGGGATTACGGGAATACCGAGTCGCTTGCCAGCTCGACGAACCTCGAGCATCCCGGAGATACCACCAATTTTTCCAACACTGGGTTGTGCAAAGCTTAGCGCTCCGGATCCCATCGCATCGATGAGGCCAGCGACTCCTGAGTGGTTTTCCCCGGCAGAGACGTTCGAGAATTGAGAGTTGAGTTCGCGCAATGCGGCCGTAGCATCCGGCGGAAAGATAGGTTCCTCGACCCAGAGAAGCTGCAGCTCTTCAAGCTGCTCCATTGCTTGTCGGGCCCCGTCCAGACTCCACGCACAGTTCACATCGACCATGAGTGCTGCGTCGCCAGCGCTCTCGCGGGCAGCAGCGATGGCCGCGGGTGTGGATTCGTGGAGTTTGAACGCTTTAAATCCCAGCTGTTGAGCTTGGCTCACATGGTGTGAAACCTCCAGCGGGTCTTCGGCATAATGCACCAGTGAAGCGTAGGCGTTGACATGGTTCCGCGCGCCAGGCTCAAGGTATTCCCGCAACGTCACGCCGGCCTGTTGAGCAGCGATATCCCACAGCGCAATATCTATGGCTGACAACGCGTAGTGGACTGGACCGGTCCGCCCGAAAGCATGGAATGCGTATTCGGCTTCACCTATGGCTTCAGCGATGTCGGTATGTCTCCCGATGAAGAACGGTCCTACTATGTGCTCTAACGATGCCCACGTTGCAGGATTAGATTTGTGCCCGAAAGCTTCACCCCAACCCGTGAGCCCTTGCTTGGTGCGGACTTTCACCATGAGTGACTCCATATGCGTAAAACCCCGTGAAGATGCGTTGAAAGCATCGACCGATTCCACAATGGAATAACTGCGTTCTTGCCGTCCGGCATCGAACGGCATGGAAACTAGGATCAGTTCGATAGATTGGATGAAGTCCGATTTTTCGTTGCTGACTTGCGGCAAAGTAATATTTCTCCGTTTCGGCAAGTGGAACGCCAGCCATGATGGAGCTGGTTCCAGATGTATTTGGAAGATTCGTTGGACGTTGAGCTAGTAACGACACTCAATGTGGTTGACCTCACGTTGCTGTTTAGTTTACCGTTGTGGAACAGGTATTGGAAAGCGCATTCCGACAATATGTCATTTAGCTTCGCGAGAAGCATCAAACCGAGGAGTCAGTCATGTTGGTCCACACTCGCCTTGGGTCTCTAAGGGCTCATTTGAACGAGGGCGTTGGTCAATGAGTGCCATTGCTGAATTATCAAGACTGAGTAAAACCAAAGGGCAAAAGTCGCCTACCAGGGATAATAAGGCAGGGCACATCTTTTTGTTGCCATGGACCATCGGATTATTCCTGATCACCTTGGGTCCAATGGCAATGTCCCTGTATCTTTCCTTTACGGACTATAACCTTTTGCAAGCGCCGGAATTTACCGGTATGGAAAACATCGAGCGCATGCTCAGCGATGATCGGCTCCATAATTCGCTGCGCGTGACGTTCACCTACGTGCTAGTGGGTGTTCCCCTCCAACTTGGTGTCGCGCTAGGCGTTGCAATGTTGCTAGACCGTGGAATGCGTGGACTATCGTTCTATCGTTCGATCTTCTATCTGCCTTCAATGCTCGGTTCATCGGTTGCCATTGCTGTGCTCTGGAAGCAGATCTTTGGAACTACCGGCCTGGTCAACCAACTTCTCGGGTTGGTGGGCATCGAAGGGATGGGGTGGATTTCGGATCCAGATACCTCATTGGGCAGCCTGATCCTGCTCAACGTGTGGACCTTCGGTTCTCCGATGGTAATTTTTCTCGCCGGGCTTCGGCAGATCCCCGCAATGTATTATGAGGCAGCCTCGATCGATGGAGCGAACAAATGGCGTCAGTTCCTGAGTATCACCATTCCGATGCTCAGCCCGATCATATTCTTCAACTTGGTACTTCAGGTCATTGGAGCCTTCCAAAACTTCACTCAGGCGTTCATCGTTTCCAACGGTTCGGGAGGCCCGGCGGACTCAACGATGTTCTTCACCTTGTATCTGTACCAACAGGGTTTCAAGCAATTCGATATGGGTTACGCCTCGGCGATGGCTTGGCTGCTGGTCATAATCGTCGGTGGTTTCACGGCGCTGAACTTCTTCGTTTCTAAGTATTGGGTGTTCTACGATGACTAATCAGACTTCAATTTCGCACAATGATCTCGACGGGACTCAAGTATCGGGACTGGACGAGGCTGCCATGCTCGGAGGTCAGCCGCCGGTAGGCGGAACTGATTCAAATGGTAAGAAGGTTAAAGGCTATCGACCTAGTGGACGCGCACGTGCGCGTTCGTTAATCAAGCACACCATCCTGATCCTGGCTGCGCTGGTTATGATCTACCCGCTGTTATGGATGATAGCCAGCTCCTTCAGGCCGAACGACCTGATCTTCCGCGAAGCTGGTCTGGTGATCGCTAATGTGGAGTGGGAAAACTATCCCAACGGCTGGGACGCGCTTTCGGAACCATTTAGCAAATATCTGATGAACTCGGCCATTATTGTCATTGGCTGCATTTTGGGGAACTTGGTTTCCTGTTCAATGGCGGCCTATGCTTTCGCTCGGCTCGAATTCAAATTTAAGAAGACTATGTTCGTACTCATGCTGATGACGATCATGCTTCCAATCCACGTCATCATAGTTCCGCAGTACATCATGTTCTCCCAAATCGGCTGGGTTAACACCTTCTGGCCAATTATCGTTCCGAAGCTATTGGCGACCGACGCGTTCTTCATTTTCTTGATGATCCAGTTCATCCGTGGCATTCCTAGAGACATGGATGAGGCTGCACGCATCGACGGTGCAGGGCACGCTCGAACCTTTTTCCAGATCATTTTGCCACTGATGGTTCCTGCGCTGGCCACCACCGCGATCTTCACTTTCATTTGGACGTGGAGTGACTTCTTCACCTCACTGATATACCTGACAAATCCAAGTAACTACACGGTTCAGGTGGCATTGAATGCCTTCATCGATTCAACAGGTGAATCAAATTGGGGAGCATTGTTTGCCATGTCGATCGTTACTCTTGTACCGGTATTCCTTGCGTTCCTCTTCGGTCAAAAGTTCTTGATCAAGGGAATCGCTACCACCGGTATCAAATAACGAACTACAGCGCATGGGCTCGGTGACAAGCCGAGCCCATTTTCCTTGCAAATAACGAGTAGGCAGTGAATTTGATGAACAATCATAAACGAATCCGATACGTCTTGATAGGTACTGGCAACCGTTGCGAAATGTACCTCACCGCGATCCTTGGCGATCATGCAGACGTTGCGGAACTGGTGGCCTTGAGCGATACCAACCCGGGACGCACTGAGTATTACCTGGATGTCATTGAACAAACCTTCGGAGAACAGGTTGATGTTTTTGATCCAGAGATTCTCGCCCAGTACATTCGCGAGCAGAAAATAGACCGGGCCATTATCACCAGCCCGGATTACACGCATGCTGACCTGATCTGCACTTGTCTAGAAGCCGGCGCTGACGTCATCGTTGAGAAGCCACTAACTGTTGATTCCGAAAGCACACGGCGGATCGCCCAAGCAGTTGAACGAACAGGGAGAGAAGTGATTGTCACCTTTAATTATCGGTATTCACCTCGAAATACCGCACTTAAAAAGGCGATCGCGGATGGGCTAGTCGGTGAGGTAACTTCCGTGGACTTTAGTTGGATGCTCGACACCGTCCATGGTGCGGATTACTTCCGCCGCTGGCACCGGCTCAAGGAAAATTCTGGTGGCCTACTTGTGCACAAATCAAGCCATCACTTTGACCTAGTTAACTGGTGGCTAGACGATTCGCCTTCGTCGGTCTACGCGGCAGGCGGATTGAAATTCTATGGCGCCAAGAATGCCGAAGATCGAGGAATAATTCCGAGCGACAGAGGGACACACGCAAACAGCGAAAGCGAACCTTTTGATCTTGATTTGCACACGGACGAACGGCTTGAACACCTCTATCTAGATAACGAGCACTTTGATGGATATAGACGCGATCAGGGAGTCTTCCAAGGGGAAATCTCCATTGAAGACAACCTCGCGGTGATAGTGCAGTACGAGGACGGACCGGTGCTCAATTATTCATTAAATGCACACAGCCCATGGGAGGGCTACAGTGTCGCGGTGAACGGTACAAAAGGACGGCTGGAACTCAACGTTGTGGAACGTGCAGCGGTGCTTCCTGCGTCCGGGGCTAGTCCCGTTGACCCGTCAGTCAGCGACGATGCGCAAAACTCGGCTGTGCGATGCAAAGGCGACCGTCTGGTCTTGCAGCGTCATTGGGAATCGGCAGTAGAGCTAGAAATTATCAACGGAAAAGGTTCTCATGGGGGTGGCGACGCACTCTTGCTAACTGAACTTTTACGCGGTGCCGACGAAGACCAGTACAGCCGTCAGGCAGGATTCAGAGATGGCGTACGTGCCATTGCAATCGGTGTTTGCGCTAATGATTCCCTGATTACGGGGACATCTCAGCGTGTATCTGAGGCAGAATTCGGCGTAGATTTCAAACGGGTAGAGAAAGTGAAGCTCTGAACACATGCGTGAAACCATAATCATCACCGGAGGATCCGGCAGGCTCGGCCGTGCAGTTGTAACAGGGTTTGCTGCAGCTGGGCATCAGGTCATTTCCGTCGACAAAGAATTGCCACAGGAGCCGGTTCCTGCGGTGAACTATCAGCGAGTTGATCTCCTAGATGCCGCAGCAACAATCAAATTATTCGTGCATCATAAACCGACCTCAGTGATCTCCCTGGCCGCTTTGGCTGTGCCCTTCATGGCACCAGAGGAAGTGCTGTTAAGAACTAACGCATCGATCGCACACAACGTTGTCGCCGCTGCGGTTGCCGTGGGGTCTACAAAAATAGTCCTCGCTTCCAGTCCTTCAATAATGGGATATGGCGCCCCCAGCGGTTGGATTCCGAGCCGACTGCCTCTGGACGAACAGGAAACTCCGCGTCCTTGGCACGCATACGGACTCTCAAAGTACGTTGCCGAGCAGATTGCAGCAATGTTCGCGGCGCAGCAGGGGCCCGACAGTACGGTTAAATTTGCGTCTTTTAGACCTTGTTTCGTGATTGCTGAAGAGGAATGGGAGGGCTCGCCAACTCAGCAGGGACATACGGTTCGCGAACGCCTGGCAGATCCGTCACTTTCGGCTCCAGCATTGTTCAACTACGTAGATGCCCGAGATGTATGTGACTTCTTATTGATGTTGCTTGAAAAATTTGATCGAGTCGATAATGGCGATGTCTTTTTCGTTGGCGCCGCCGATGCGTTGGCTACCGAACCGCTGGCCGAGCTAATTCCGCAGAGCTATCCCGAACTTCGTGATTTGGCCAGCAAGCTGACGGGGACCTCCCCTGCGTTTAGTAGCGACAAGGCACGCCAAGTACTTGGCTGGGAGCCGCGACGCAGCTGGCGCACTGAACTTAGCCAACAAGACTAATCAACCGATAAGCCAAGGACATGACGCCAGCTTTGCGCCATGTCCTTGGATTTCCGGGTTTAAAGCTCTAAAACTGAAGGTCGAGCAAGCCTACCCACGCGTACTGTCGGCCACAATGGGTCAACGCTGAGCACCTCTAACGTTGGCTTCCCAGAACCCTCCGTGAGTAGCATGGTGTCTTCCACTTTGAAACATTGGCCGTCCCGAAGCGCGCTGGGGTTCCACGCAAATGATTGAAAACATCGGATAGCGTCTGTCACCTCTGGCGTGAGTCTCGGATCTCTACCGTTGTAGCCCGCAACGCCGCCTTGATGGTGGTTGCGCCATTCAGTTGCGCTGAAGCCATGAGCTGGATAAGCCTGAGCGATCACCGGTAACACGGATTTCAGCTTTGTTCCGGGAACCAACGCAGCCAAGATTTCCCGCTCGACTTCAAGGATCGACTGCTCGGCAAGTATTTCTCCGGGGCTGGCAGTGCCAAACCTTACCCACCTAGTCACGTTCGCGATTAACCCGTGGCGGCGGACGCAAAGAACTGCCATTGCGCGTCGTCCCAAGTGGGCCTGAGTGGGTAATGGGTGGCGGTAAGTCGAGCGCTCCTCACCACAAACTAGGGCAACCAAGACCTCGCCGCCAATTTCCACGGCGGCCGCGCTTAATCGTGCAGCGAGTTCCCGTTCGGAATCCATTGGTGTCGCCATGGAGAGTACCTGGGTAAAAATACTCGCGGTGTCTTGGCACAACTTCCTGTATCTCGATATTTCTTCTGGCACTAGCACCGTGCGTAACATCCGAAGTTCCGGCTCTACCTGCGCTTCGTTTAGTATTCGGTGAGCAGCTACTTCAGAGAACCATCTGGCGAAATCATCCAGAGATTCATACCAATCCAGAATGTGTACCCTAAGCAAAGGTGTGTCAAGTAGTTCTTCGTTCTGCACCCTAGCTGCTTCGCTGATAGGTACCGCCACTTCATACCCCTCCCGGTGAACCAAAACACGCACGACCGGTGGGCCAGCTAGCGAGACATGAGTGCGTGCACCGCTTAGGAACCAAGACAGCGAGGCAGAGCTCGAAAGCAGTATGCCGTCGGCGTCGAATGTATCTAGAAGTTGCACCATCTTCTCGTGTTTTAACTGTTGTTCGGTTTCCGGAGGCTGAGCATTCATCCGTTGGCTTCCAGTGCTGGCTGGTTTCGGAGGTGTTCTGCGAAGATCGACGCCTGGGTTTTGCTCAAGGTTCCGTCAACGACTAAGACTCGCATATTTCGAGTGATCGAGCTGTGTGGCCTGAGATAAACGGGGCGGTCCCAGGCAAGCGAGCTGCCAATTCCTGGGTAACCCGCGTATCGCACAAACCAAGGGTCATCGTCGGAGGAACAGAACAAAAGTGTTGCTCGACCGTGCCCGGTGGTTTTTGAATTCAAGGGCACACTGTCTGCGGAAAAGTCCGCGCTGAAAGCAAGCCAGTCGCTTTTCGTTCCGTGGACCTGCTCCTCGCCGTGGTGTGCCTCGGTGTAAATCTCACCGTGGTTGACACTCGGCAAGCGCCAGAAGAAGCCGCCATAACCTCCCCTTTCACGTCCGTTGGAACCGGGTGAACCTAGAGAGACGGTGTGTTCCCGGCTGCTAAGGGTGAAGCTGAAATCTAAAACCCATCCTTCGGTGCCGTCAACTCTGAAACCTTCTGCGCTGACCCTGCGGCGTTCGTCCATGAGGACTTTCTGGTGATGATCAACCCATTCTAAATGTGAGTCTACGGTTTGCCTCGTCTCGTCGAAATGTTCGCTCACGGTGCGAATCAGACCGTGGTCTTTGCGCCAGATGTAACGTAGGGCATCGCGGGTAAAAGTTCGGCCACCCCAGAAATTTGTTCCATTGACGTCTTGCAAGGCAACGCCCACACCGAGATGCCAAGTGTGATCCAGTGGTTGCTGCGCGCAAAGGACTACGCCAGACAAAGTGCACAGTTGGTCCAAGAAGGGGCGTGGAGAGTTAGTCGGTGCTATATCGGACCCAGTGCGGCGTCTAGCGACAATTACTTGTTCGGAATTCTGTGGATTTCTCAGTTTCAAGGTACCGCTGAAATGAGCCGGCGGGGCCCAGGGTGCATCCAGTGACGAGAATCCACTTTGAGCTGAGACTGCCCGATCAATAAATTGTTCAATGTTTGGTATGACTGGATGATATTCGGAGCCTTGGCCTTCGTAGTGGATCTCAGCGACCGGCAATGCGCTAGGCGCAGGAGCGGTGCGCACATGTTCCAAAACCTGCATAAAAGCGCCGGCGGATTCCAGCGGGCATAGCAGCGCGGGTGCGTCTCCTCGCTGAAAATCAACGAGGTTCTCCAGCAAGTTCGTACGGCCAAAAGTGCAAATGTATTCTTCTTTGCCCGACTCGGGATTCGGTTGGACTACAAGTTCATCGCGGGTGTAATACAGGGTCGCTTGACCCTCTGTGCCGTAGATGGTGATCCACGGGTCTCGTTGCTCTGATGCGCACACAGTCAGGGCGGCAGTGACAGGAATTCCAGAAGTAGTTTTCAGCCGCACCACTGAGGTGTCATCGGCTTCGATATTGTGTGCGTGATAGAGCTCGGTTGAAAGTTCTGCAATATCGCTGGTTAGGCGGGCTCCAGCGATATGCAAGGCGCTCATCACTGCGTGGGCTAGTGGATTGGTAATGACGCCGTCTGCGATATGTTTCCCGTTGAGCGTACGGCGTCCGGCCCACGGTGCCCGATCGTAATAACCCTTGGTTCGAACCCACGTTCCGCTGGCGCCTACCGCGCGCAAAGTACCAATGGGAGATTGTTCTGGATCTCCACAAAAGAATTCTTCGATTGCCTCCAGCGCTTTGGAGCCAATCGCCTGAAAACCAACTTGCACCCTGATGCCCGCTGCCCTCGTGGCAGTTAGCAGTCGCTCATACTGTTCAAGCGTCGCGGTTGGAGGCTTCTCTAGGTATAGGTCAGCCCCAGTTGCCAGAGCGCTCATCGCTAGCTCGTAGTGGGTGTTGATGGGTGTGGAGACGATGATGATATCCGGCTTGATCCCAGAAGCGATGAGAGAGTCTAATGAGGCGAAGATCGGTGTGTCTTCGCCACGGATAGCAGGACCAGGATCATCTGGTCCGGCGCCCGCGACAAATCGGATCTTCCCCAGCTTCACTAGACGATGGATATTCAGAAGATGCTGCCTTCCGAATCCGTTGAGTCCTACTAGAGCGATCGCCGGAGTTTTTATGCCGGGAACCTTTGTTGCCACGGATGGGTGCGGGAAAAAGTCGGTCATAGCAGTCCTAGCTTGCAGACATTCGGTGAGATAGCAGAATTAAAGAGCAACGTCTGCGGGGACAATTCCGGCAGCCTCATTCAGATGTGGAAGCACCAGTTCGGTGTAGCGTTCGGCCATCGTGGCGAGGGTCTGCGCAGGTGGTTGACTGTTGATTTGCTCATTAAATATCTCCACCTCCACAGGACCACGATATCCGGCCTTTGATACCCACCGAGATATCGTTTCGAAATCGACGTATCCATCGCCCATCATCCCCCGGGACTTCAATGCGTCATTGGCAAGAGGGAGGTTGAAGTCGCAAATCTGGTAGCTAGCTAGACGGTTCTCAAGCCCGGCGCGTTGGATCTGTTGCTGTAGCTGGGGATCCCAAAAGACGTGGAAGGTGTCTACTACGACCCCTACCGCCGCTGTCGGGTAAGGAGTGGCGAGGTCCAAGGCCTGACCAAGTGTCGAGAGGACTGCGCGGTCGGCAACATACATCGGGTGAAGCGCTTCGAGTACCAAACGTACGCCGTGTTCGAGTGCGTAAGGAACCAGATCGTCTAAAGTCCGGGCCACACGCTCGCGAGCAGAGGCGATATTCTTGTCGCTGCGCTCACCTTCGCCGCCAAGCACGTGTGCAGCGGCTGGTAACCCTCCGACCACCATGATCAACTCATCCGCACCGATGATCCCGGCTTCGCGGATGGCTTCCCGGTTTGCCTCCAGCGCCGCGGCTTGGCCCTGTTTTGAATTTGCTGTCAGGAAGCCTCCTCGGCACAGCGTGCTGGCTTTCAGGCCGCCGTCGGTAATAATTTTGGCCGCTTCAGCAGCGCCTCCAACGTCGGAAATGAGATGGCGCCATGGCCCGATGTGAGTGAGTCCTGCCTCGGCGCTCAGCTGTACCGCTTCACGGAGATTTAGCGTCGGGGTGGTACCGGTATTCAAAGAAAGTGCGAAGCTCATGAGACTCCAGTCAAAGTAGGGATCGAGGCTTTGATGCCGTTAATTTCAAGCAGTTGGCTCATGCGCCGCGCTGCGAGCTCTGGTTTGAGTAGTAGTCCGGCTTTGTCGGCCAAGACGAAAGTGCGTACCAAATGCAGGACCGAGCGGCCAGCTTGCAGACCGCCGACCATTTGGAAGCCCGTTTGGTGTCCATTGAGCCAGGACAGAAAAGCAATGCCCGTCTTGTAGTAGAACGTCGGAGCCGAGAAGATGTGCAGTCCCAGTTCTCGGGTCGAATCCAGAATTTCTCGACCTCGTAATTCTTGCCCTGCATCAAAGGCTTGCAGTGCGGTCGAAGCCGCGGGATATATGGCAGCGAAGATCCCGAGCAGGGCATCTGAGTGTTCAGTTCCGTCGCCGTGAATGAGTTCCGGATAGTTGAAATCGTCTCCAGTATAGAGACGCACTCCGTTCGGAAGGCGAGACCGCAAGTACTTTTCGTGCTCGGCATCGAGCAAAGAAACTTTCACCCCATCGATTTTTGACGCATGTGCTTCCAATAGTTCGATAAAGGTGTTGGTTGATTGCTCAATGCTTTCCCCTCCCCAATATCCAGCGAGGGCGGGATCAAACATTTCACCCAGCCAATGAAGGATAACTGGTTCAGCAGCAGCTTCTAGCAAAGTGGAATACACCTTTACATAGTCCTCTGCGTTCCTTGCGGCCTTAACTAGGGCGCGGGAACACATGAGGATCACCTTCGCCCCGGAATCTTCTACGTGTTGCAACATCTCCAGGTAGGCATCCGTGACAGGCTTCAAATCGCCTGGTTGAATGGTGGCGGGGTCCAACTGGTCTGTTCCTGCACCGCAGGCAAGCAAATCGCGAACGGTACGGCCAGCCAGCGCAGGATATCGTGATTCTCCTACAACTTTGGCAGCTTCGGCCGCTGAGCGCCGTATTAACTCTTGGGTGGCGGAATAGTCTAAGCCCATGCCACGCTGAGCGGTATCCATTGCGTCGGCGACTCCGAACCCGTACGACCACAACTCGTGGCGATATGCAAGAGTAGCCTCCCAATCTAAGGACGCGACCGCTCCCGGGGTGTTGTCGGCTGTCATTTGCGGGACAACATGTGCCGCCGCATAGGCTTTGCGCGAACGGATTGGACCGGTAGGACGTTGGAAGTTACCCGGGCCAGAAAGGGTGTAGCCGAATATCTCGCCATGCTCGTTCGGCAAGTCTATTTTTGGAAGATCCTCAGTGGCGCTCATAGCGTGATTTCCGGGATGTCGATGGTGCGACGTTCGGCAGCGGACTGCAAACCAAGTTCGGCAAGCTGCACGCCACGCGCAGCTGAAAGTAAACCATATCGGTGTTCCCGCCCGGTTTGGACATCGGCGAGGAATTCTTCCCACTGAAGTTTGAATCCGTTGTCTAAGTCACCGTTTGCGGGAACCTCTAGCCACTGGTCGCGGAAGGACTCTGTGACTGGTAAATCGGGGTTCCAAACAGGTTTTGGGGTGTGGGCGCGTTGCTGTGCAACACACTTGTTCAGGCCTGCTACAGCCGAACCATGTGTACCGTCAATCTGGAACTCGACAAGTTCGTCGCGGTAAACACGCACTGCCCAAGAGGAGTTGATCTGCGCAGTTACTTCGTCGCCCTGTGGCGTTTCAAGTTCGAAAATTCCGTATGCGGCGTCGTCGGCCGTAGCATCATAAGCCTCGTTTTTTTCATCCCATCGTGTTGGAATATGCGTCGCGGTCTTGGAAGTTACGGACTTAACCTTGCCGATGATCCCTTCAAGTACATAGTTCCAGTGGCAATACATGTCGGTGGTCATCGAGCCACCATCTGCTAAGCGATAGTTCCATGAAGGACGCTGAGCTTCTTGTATCTCACCTTCGAATACCCAGTACCCGAACTCCCCACGTAGGGAAAGGATTCGCCCGAAGAAGCCTTCATCAACCAAGCGGCGCAACTTAACTAGACCAGGAAGGTAGAGCTTGTCGTGAACTACACCGGCGGTCACACCACTCCTTGAAGCCTGCCGGGCAAGTTCGATCGCTTCGGTCAGTGTTTCTGCAGTTGGTTTCTCCGTGAATACATGTTTGCCAGCAGCAATTGCCTTAGACAATGTGTTGTAGCGAAGTGAAGTCATCGATGCATCAAAAATTATGTCAATGGAAGGATCATTGATCAGCGAGTCTAGGTCAGTCGTGTAGTGCTCGACATTATGCAGGGCTGCTAGCTCTTTGAGCTTGTCTACGTTGCGGCCCACTAGGATTGGCTCGACAGTAACCTTGGTGCCATCGGAGAGGGTGATGCCGCCTTGATCGCGGATAGGCAGGATGGAGCGCACGAGGTGTTGACGGTACCCCATGCGCCCGGTGATGCCGTTCATTGCGATGCGCAGGACTCGTGTTTCGGACATGTAGAGGGCTCCTTGAACTGTGGAAATCTGCTGAGAAAGATCTTGGGAATGCGCTTTCCACGATAGTGTTAGTAAATTGCTGTGTCAACCATCACTGGGGTTGGGGTTATGCTTGTTCGAAATTGCAATGGGTGATAAGGATTTCATGTGGCTATTCGACTGACTGACGTGGCTGATGAAGCTGGAGTTTCATTGGCAACCGCGTCCCGTGTACTTAATGGGTCGGCGCGAAAGCCGGCCGAGGAAATCTCCGAGAAAGTCCGTGCTGCGGCCCAGAAGCTTGGGTATTTTCCCAATGCTCAGGCGCAAGCGCTTGCCCGGGCATCGACGAAGCTCATTGGACTTGTGGTGCATGACATCGCCGACCCCTATTTCTCGTCAATTGCACGAGGCGTGCAGAAAGGGATCCAGGCAAATGGGATTCAGCTTTTGCTTACAAGTACAGGGGGAGAGGCAGATCGTGAGGCTTTAGCGGTACGTGCCTTTATGTCTCACCGCACTGATGCGATCATCCTGTCCGGGTCACGTCGATTCAGTGAAGATCACGAGTTGGCGGAGCTGCTGGAAAGCTATCAAACGAACGGCGGACAGGTCGCCATGATTGGACAGCCATTCCCTGCCACGGGCGGGATTCAGCTCGACAATGAGGGTGCTGCGAGCGAGCTGGCTGGCGAATTGCTCAAGGCTGGGCATCGTCGGTTTGTTGTGTTGGCTGGAAATCCGGACTACATGACGGCAAAGCATAGGGCAGATGGTTTTACTGGGAAGCTTAAGCGTTCCGGCGTCCCGGTGGAAACCGCCCTGTATGGCGCATTCTCAAGGGAGGGAGGCTACTTGGCGATGGGTGATTATCTTGACCAAGCTGAATCTCAGGAGACTGCAAATCAGATTTGCGTATTTTGCGTTTCTGACGTGATGGCTCTTGGTGCAATTCGTGCCATAAGGGAGCGTGGATTACGTATCCCGGAAGATGTAGCGATTGCCGGATTTGATGATATCCCAACGCTGGGTGACGTCACCCCATCGATTTCCACAGCTCGTTTACCTTTGGAGGAAATCGGACGACTTGCCGGTGAAATGGTTGTTGCCCACAGTAATTCGAAGCTGGTTGTGATGACTGGAACTCCGGTATTGCGCGAGAGTACGGAGCGTTAATTCCACAGCGATACCTTTTGTGGATCGTGCGATTCAAAGGTGTCATCAACAATTTCCCTCAAGCTCTTGACTTGTGAAGTGAATCACATCTAGATTACAGGGGAAGCGCTTTCCCGAATAGGGAACGTATTTATGGCTCGCCGCTGACTTAACCTCTGCGAGTTTTCGCCCATCCAAGGAGGAGCCCATGAACAAACAACAACGCTCTGGTGCCGCGCATCGTGTGGCCGGTAATCGTCTCGCTAGATCTCTTGCCATTACGGCAGTCGCCGCACTGGCGTTAACGGGATGTGGCGGAGGAGGAAATGCGGCCGATAGTGCAGATGGAAAGGTGAGTTTACGCTTCGCTTGGTGGGGTTCAGACTCTCGCGCACAGGCAACAAATAAGATTATCGAGGCCTTCGAAGCGAAGAATCCGAATATTGATATTCAAGGTGAGTATTCGGACTGGAGTGGGTACTGGGACAAGCTTGCTACTCAGGTTGCTTCGAACGATGCTCCGGACATCATTCAGATGGATGACAAGTATCTTCGTGAATACGCGGATCGAGGGGCACTGCTCGATCTTGATGGTGTCGATGTTTCGAAATTTGAAGAGGTATCCATTTCCAATGGAACCACTGAAAATGGTTTAGTTGGCATCACGACGGGAATTAACTCGTTCACTCTGACGGCAAATCCTAAGGTGTTGAAGGAAGCTGGGCTCGACGTTCCAGACGATAAAACCTGGACATGGGACGACTATCGGGAAATCACCGAGACGGTCAGTGAGAAGGTGGAGGGAAAATATGGATCCGAGGCGCCCAACGAACCGGCAGGATTGCAGACGTGGTTACGACAGTCTGATAAGCACTTGACTAATGAATCTGGAGAACTAGGGCTAACCGTCGAGGATCTTGCGGGATATTTCCAGCACCACCAGGATCTGCTGGATAATGGATCCTATCCGGTAGCCTCTGTTCTGGCCGAAAATCAAAATGCTGGCCCCGATCGTTCGATGACAGGAACGGGAACGTCTGCGTTTGGGATGTGGTGGAGTAACCAGCTTGGTTCGTTGTCCGCTGCGGCCGGTGTCGACTTAGTGCCGTTACGTCTCCCAAGCGCCTCGGGCAATGCTCAGGACAATGGGCTCTGGTACAAATCATCGATGCTGATGTCCGGATACAGCAAGTCAAAGCATCCTGAAGAAACTAAGAAGTTTATTGACTTCATGGTGAATTCGGAAGAAGCGGGCGAGCTGAACAAGATGGATCGCGGTTTGCCTGCGAATACTGAAATCCGTGAGTTAGTTGTTTCAGACCTTCAGCCGATTGAAGCGGCTTCAGCTGATTTCGTGACCGGTATTGAGGAAGAGCTTGCCGGAACCGAGCCGATTCCACCTATGGGGTTCAGTAAGATTCAAGACATCTTGTACCGTTACGAAATGGAAATCTTCTTCAAGCGCCAGACAACACAAGATGCTGCACAAAATGCATTCAATGAAATGCAGTCGGCAGTTCAGTAGAAGAAGCTGACCTGTATATAAGTCTGGCGAGGAATATTTATTCCTCGCCAGACTTTTTAGCGTACCGACAGTGTATCCAAGACCAGCGGTGCATGTTCTTGCAACTGCTCGTCGCTGGCATCAAGGAGCAACCGCAGCCAGGTTTCATGCTGGGATAGCGGCGCAACCAAACAGGCCGGAGCAATCAGATCGTAAAGCTCATCGGCATTACCGTAGACAGCGAACTCTGCCAGATAGGCACCTAAAACTCGCATGACTCGTTCGTCATCGGTTCGGCAATTCCAGGTTTGCGTCATGGCAGCCAGCGGAGCGGCCAACGAAGAGAAAGGGTGAGCCCAGTGCGCCGCTGCAAAGTTAATGATCCGTGCTTGCTGACCTTGCTCGGCGGGAACCACTGCCTGGGCCAAGTCGAAGGCTCCGTGTTCCAAGCTCAACGGAACCGGTCCACGATGCAAGGCCGCACAGGCATCCGAGAGTGTGGAGACGTGGCGGTGCAGCTCGTCGGCTTGCTGCGGATCCAGATGTAATGGATGTTGGGCATCAAGCGAGACATGCATGCTCAAGGCCTGTTCAAATTGTTCTGGCAAGAACTGTGGATCTACCACCGGCATGCCCACGTCAAAGAAAGCCTCTTCGTTGCCCATCAGTGCAACCTGGAAGGAACCGAGCGAGGCCAACGCCAGCTGCCAATTCTCGACGCTGTCTTTGAGATCTGCCAAGGTATGACCAAAGTCGGGGGCGAGCATATAACCGGCCACACGGTCGATTGCCAAAGGCATCACCACACGATCCGGAAGTAATTCACCGGCGGTAATCGTAATGGCGGCCTCGGCCGTCAAACCAGGCGCGTTTGCGCTAAACACCAGATCTGCCGCGTCAGTTCCTACCAACGCCGAGATCTGATGCAGAGAAGCCGGCCAAAAGTCCGGTCCTGCAACACGCTCGATGCCGTAAGCCGCGCAGGCCTCATCGATCCAGCTGGCGGCATCGTCACGCCATTGCTCGCTATTCCATACATCTATCCACTGAGCCACACTCCTTATCGTAGTATGTCGATGCAAGTGCGTTAGCGCGCTAGGGTGGGGACTACGGCCAGTCATTGCCCTCTTTCGAAGGATCTCGATCGTGAACGCTACACGTCCGACGTACCGCCACCGTGATTTTAAGGCCGTCCTTTTTGACCTGGATGGTGTGCTCACTCCGACCGCGTTATTACACCGCGCCGCTTGGAATGAATTATTCACAGAATTTTTCGCGCAGGAACACCCGGGCGTGCCGCCGTATACCGAGCAAGACTACTTCGAGCTACTCGATGGGCGACCACGTTATGAAGGGGTCAGCGCCGTGTTGGCCTCCAGAAATATCTCTCTGCCCTATGGTGACCCGGAGGATCATCCCGGCACCAATTCGGTCTGTGCTCTGGGTAATCTCAAAAATTCGGTGTTCACCACCGTATTGGAACGAGATGGCATCGCCCCTTACCCGGGTTCCAAGGACTACCTGCAACAGGCACTGAAAGTCGGTCTAGACGTTGCGGTGGTTTCCTCCTCACGTAACGCCAACATGGTGCTGGAAGCCGCCGGGCTTTCGCCATACTTTTCAACAGTCATGGGCGGCCGTGAGGCACAAGCTCGACAGCTAGCCGGTAAACCGGCTCCGGACACCTTCCTAGCCACCGCCAAAGACCTTGGCTGGCGTCCGGAAGAGTGTGTGGTGATCGAAGATGCCAGCAGCGGAGTACAAGCAGCTCGCGCCGGAGGCTTTATGGTCGTCGGCGTGGCCCGAGAGGATAATGCCGAGCAGCTCTTAGCCGCCGGCGCAGACTTCGTCGTTGAAGACCTGAGCGAACTGGTCTCATCCTTGGCGATTCAAGCCTGGACTTATGACCCTTGGTCAATCACCCGTGACAGCGAACGTGACCATACCGGGGCCCAAGACACCGTCTTCGCCTTGGGTAATGGTTTCCTTGGAGCTAGGGCGGCACAGGTCGGACTCGGGGAACAAGTGGCCGGTACCTTCATCAACGGGCTGCATGAGACCTGGCAGATCCGCCACGCCGAAAGCGCTTTTGGGCTGGCCGAGACCGGGCAGACGATGATTAGCGCCCCGGATTTCCGCACGCTGCGCGTGTTCATCAACGATGAGGCGCTCGAGGTGGGGCGTACCGAGATGATCCGCGATGACCTGCGTCTTGATTTCCGTGATGGAACGCTGATATCCCAGACCCTCTGGCGAACCGCGGAGGGCCATCGAGTCGCGGTAACCGAACGAACCATGATCTCCTTCAGCGACCGACACCTAGCGGTAACTGACCTGCATGTGCGCCTGCTCGATGAACCGGCGCATGTGTTGGTGCAGTCTTCGCTGATTGGTTATCGTTCGGAACCCGAGGTGTCGTCGCCAGCCGAAGTTGATTCTGGCAAGGATCCACGCAAATCAGATGAATCTTCGGATAACCCATTGCATCCCGCGGGCCATATCTCTCAGGGTGCTCAGCTCGGCTTGTCCTACCACGTGTCCGGTTCCCAGATGTCTGTTGCGGCGGTCATGGAACACCGGGTAGAAAGTACCGGTGGCGCCAGCGCGCAGGTCCACACCGAACGTACCGCGCAGCCGAACCGTGCGGATGAGGTTTCGAGCGCAAACCTCGATGCGGGACAGGGGCTGCGCGTCTCGAAATTTGCTGTGTATCATTCGTCGCGCCGACATCCAGCCCAAGAAATGCTGCAACGCTCCACTCGCGCACTGGATCATCTGGTGCCTCGTGGAATTGATGAACACTTGCGCATCCAGCGGGCCTTTATGGAGTCTTACTGGCAGCGCAGTGACGTGCTGGTCGATAGTGATGATCCAGGCTTGCAGCGGAAGATCCGTTGGAACCTCTTTCAATTGGCTCAGGCGTCGGCCAGGGCCGACGGTCTAGGGATCAGTGCCAAGGGAGTGAGCGGTAATGGGTACTCCGGTCATTACTTCTGGGACACCGAAATTTATGTGTTGCCATTCTTGACCTACACGAATCAGCAGTGGGCGCGTAACACCTTGCGTGCCCGCATTTCGATGATCCCGGCATCGATCCGTAGGGCGCGCACCATGAACGAGGAGGGACTACTTTTCCCTTGGCGCACTATCAACGGTGAGGAAGCCAGTGCCTACTACCCAGCGGGTACCGCGCAATATCACATCAACGCGGACGTGGTGTATTCGCTGAACCGCTACCTTTTCGCCGCCTGTGACGACGAGTTCCTCGAGGCAGGTGGGGCCGAGATTCTCATTGGTACCGCCCGCATGTGGGCCTCGTTGGGGTTCTGGCGTGGTTCGGGTGACCAGCGTAGTTTCCATATCCATGGGGTGACCGGTCCGGACGAGTACACCGCGGTGGTCAACGACAATACCTACACCAACGTCATGGCGCGCTTTAACCTCCGACGTTCGGCCCAGCTGCTAGGCGAATTGGCTAGTCGACGCCCGGAGTTTTATGCGCAATTGACGCAACGTTTGGAACTGGAAGATTCCGAGATCGATACCTGGCAGCTGGCGGCCGAGCGAATTCATATTCCTTATTCGGATGCGGTAGGAATTCACCCACAGGATGACCATTTCCTGAACCGCGAGGTTTGGGATTTAGCGGCTAGTGGCGCGGATAAACGTCCGTTACTGCTGCATTACCACCCGCTGGTGATTTACCGTTTCCAAGTCATTAAGCAGGCCGATACGGTGCTCGCGCTCTGGTTGCGTTCTAGTGATTTCACCGCAGAACAGAAACTCGCTGACTTCAACTACTATGATCCGTTGACTACCGGGGACTCGACGCTTTCGGCGACCGTGCAGTCAATTCTTGCGGCCGAGGTCGGCTATCGTGAGTTGGCATTTGATTACTTTGAGCATGCGTTAAACGTGGATCTGGAAAACCTTCATGGAAATACCGCCGACGGAGTACATGTGGCTTCCACCGGTGGTGTGTGGGCGGCACTCGTCAACGGGTTTGCGGGGTTACGCGACGATAATCAAAAGCTCGAGTTTGATCCACGATTGCCACAGGTTTGGAAATCAATTGGTTTCCAACTGATCTTTAACGGTTCGGTGATCAAGGTGCAGCTTAAATCCTCGTGGATTGAGTTCACCCTGACCGGTGCGCAGCAACAAAGTGTTTGGGTGCGAGGAGAAGAGATTGTGCTCCAGCCAGGCCAGAGCCAACGCGTGCCACTGGCCGATCAAGGTCCGCAACTTTCCGGGCGCCCCAGCTTAGAACATGTGCTGTCCTTGCAACGTGATGCCGGAGTGGATGTGCCGCATAAGCCGTGGAAATAGAAAAAGCCGGGTGGGCACCGATTGGTGCTCGCCCGACTTTTCCTCCTCGAGGGTTATGCGTGTATTACAGGGTCATCTCTTCGAGCTGACGACCCTTGGTCTCCTTGACCATGAAGATCACGAAGATCAATGAGAGCAACGCGAAGAAAGCGTAAATGCCGTAGGCCAACGCCAGTCCGGCCTCGGCCAGCGAGGGGAAGGTAGTGGACACGATGAAGTTGGCGATCCACTGAGCGGAAGCGGCCACACCGAGCGCCAACGCGCGAATAGAGTTCGGGAAGATCTCGCCAAGCAAGACCCAAACCGCAGGGCCCCAGGTCGCGCCGAAGCCGACCACGAACAGGTTCGCGGAGACCAGTGCGATGATGCCCCAGTTGCCCGGCAGTGATACGGCCCCGTCGATGGTGACCGACTGCGCGAAGGCGATAGCCATCATGCCCAATGACAAGGTCATCAGCGTGGAACCGATCATTAGCAACAGCTTGCGACCCAAAACGTCGATCAGTAGCACCGCAATGATGGTGGCCAGCACGTTGGTCGCCGAGGTAATCAGCGAGATGGTGAACGAGTCAGACTCTGCGAAACCGACGGACTTCCACAGCGTGGTGGAGTAATAGAAGATCACGTTGATGCCGACAAACTGCTGGAAGACCGAGAGCAAGATGCCCACCCAGACCAGAGGATGGAATCCGAAACGGCCCAAGAGGTCTTTGAACACCTGACGGCGTTCGACGTGCACGGTGGTACGAATTTCTTCGATTTTAGCTTCCGTGGCTTGACCTGGATCCATGCCCATATCGCGGGTTAGTACGGTGGCGGCTTCAACGAAGCGGCCACGTTCAACCAGGTAACGTGGGGATTCTGGCAAGCGCAATGCGAGTAGCCCGTAAATGATTGCCGGGATCGCCAAGGACAGGTACATCCAGCGCCAGGCGGACAGGCCGAACCAACCGATAGCGTCTGCCGAGCCCATGACGAAGACCAGCAGCGCGCTGATCAAGAAGGCCACGAAGATACCTAGCACGATGGCCATCTGTTGCATGGAGCCCAAACGTCCGCGGTGCTGTGCCGGAGAAATCTCGGCGATATAGGCCGGAGCGATAACCGAGGCGAAGCCGACGCCGATGCCGCCGACGATGCGCCAGATGATCAGGTCGACCTCGCTGAAGCAGAGGCCACAGCCTAGCGCGGACACCAAAAGCATCGCGGAGGCAATCACCATGGTGCGCACACGGCCGACGCGTTCGGAGACCATTCCGGCGATCCAGGCACCAATAGCCGCACCGAGTAGGGCGCAAGACACGGTGAAACCAATGGTCACCGGATTGAGCCCGAATTCGTGTTCTACGGCGTCTACCGTGCCGTTAACAATTGAAGAGTCATAGCCGAAAACAAAACCGCCAAGGGCAGCGCCGAGGGCTATGAAGATGAGTCGCGCGGAGATCTTTCCGTCAGATGTAGTCGCAGTCACAAGCATTCATGCTATCGCCAATAGGTGGTGTCGCAAAGAACCCTGACTCGTTTTTGCGTTCAATAAAAGCTCTTGAATGCGAGCCGCATCACAAATAGGAAAGAATCCTTACAATTTAGATGGGCGCTTCTCCGAATCTCTACACACCAACCCCGAATTCATGCGAAATTCCCTCAGGTGCGCAAAATTCACTGCGAATTTGAGATTAAAGAAAACCGGCACCGTGAGCTTCGCCACAGTGCCGGTTTGCCAAGTCTTTTCTAGTTACGCGTCAACCTCTGTCAGATCGGTCCCGCGAAGTTTCGCCACGCTGCTCATCAGATGGAAAACGACCAGGGTAGCGATCGTGCCCAAGGCAATGCCGCCCATCTGGAATTGGCCAAAGACCAGGTCTTGGGTCACTGCGATCGCAATGATCAGGCCGGTACCGGCGGTCATCAGGTTGATCGGGTTACCAAAATCAACCTTTGCCTCGATCCACAAGCGGGCACCAACGATACCGATCATGCCGTACAGCACGATTCCCAGTCCGCCGATGACTCCCACCGGAACGGTGTTGATCAACGCGCCAAATTTCGGCAGGAAGGCCAACGCCATGGCCGCAATTGCGGCCACCCAATAAGCCGCGGTGGAATAGACCCGTGAGGCAGCCATGACGCCGATGTTTTCCGCGTAGGTAGTCGTCGCCGAGCCGCCGCCAACGCCTGCCACCACGGTGCCGATGCCATCGGCCATCAAGGCGCGGCCGTTAAACTTCGACAAATCCTTGCCGGTCATCAGACCCACGGTGCGCACGTGACCGATATTCTCCGCAATCAACACGAAGACCGCCGGCAAGAACATCAGTGCCACATTAAAGTCGAAACTCGGAGTGTGGAATGCGGGCAGACCCAGCCACGCTGCCTGACCTACCGGGGTGAAATCTACCTGACCTTGAACCAGTGCAATTAAGTACCCGATCACCAGGCCCACCAAAATGGACAAGCGGCCTAGCAAACCCTTAAACGCTACGGTAGCCAGCACCACCGCGAGCACGGTCAAGAAGGTAGTGGCCGGGAAGTCGCGCATCGGAGCGAGGGTAGCGCTGGCCAGGTTCAGCCCGATCAGTGCGACAATGGTTCCCATTACTACCGGGGGCATAAGTGCATGAATCCAGCGTGTGCCGGTCTTCGCTACGATCACACCGACGATGAACAGGGCTGCGCCGGTCATCACGATGCCGCCCAGCGCCGCTGAGAAGTCGTCCCCCACTTTGGAAGCCATCACCGGGGCAATGAGCGCAAAAGAGGAACCTAAATAGCTAGGCACCTTATTCTTGGTCATCAGCAGGAAGATGATGGTTGCGACACCGGTAAACAGCAAGGTCGTAGTGACCGGGAAACCGGTCAAGGTTGGTACCAGAATGCTGGCACCAAACATCGCCAGAATATGCTGAACACCGATGGAAATGGTCTGCGGCCAATGCAGCCGCTCATCCGGGGCAACAACCTCACCGTCGGTGATGGTTTTCCCGTTGCCGTGAATGCTCCACTTCATGCGTTCCTCCAGTATCCGGGCCCGCGTTTAGGCCGTAGAAAAGTCTACGCCCTGTAGGTGCGCCTGCGCGAAGAATGACAACTCATGTTCGGCCGAACGCCTGAACGCATCCCACATTCGGTTCCGGGTATCGCGGTCCGCGAGCTGCCAGGCCTCAGCTACTAAGTTAATTGCCTGCGCCGTGGCCTCATCAAATTCGACCGAGCTGTAGGTGGAAAGCCAGCTCTCGTAATGATGACCTGGATGGTTCGCGGCACTAAGCCGGCGGCCAATGTCCTGATAGATCCAATAACACGGCAGAATCGCGGCGATCAGTTCCGCGTAGCTGCCCGCGCAGGAACTTAGGTGGTTGACGTAGTTCAACGTGGTGGCACTGGGCTCGGGGGCTAAATTACGCAACTGACTACGGTGCAACTGCAACTCATCTTCCAAGATCCCTTGCGCGCCCTTAGCCCAGAACCGTTGTGCCTCGATGCCCGGGGCTAGCGTGCTCGCCTGTGTCAGAACCTGTGCATAACGCTGCAGATAGAGGGCATCTTGCGCCAGATAGTATTCAAACCGTCCACGCTCCAAGGTGCCCGCCGAGAGCTGGGTAATGAATTCGAGCTCATCGATTCCCGCACGCAATTCCGAGAGGTCTTCCCACCACTGTGCCATGGGATTGTGCGAGGGCTGCGGCAGTAGTGCTGCGAAGTGATTCACCGGGCCGTGTCCACTGCCTACCGTGAGCTCATCGGCCGCAGCAATCGCCGCATGAAGGTAGTTTTTGGCTGCTCCCAGTGCGGTGGCCCAGTCGCCGAGCAGTGCATACTGTGTGGCCAGCGCGCTAGACAGGGTACAACCGGTACCGTGGGTATTTTTGGTGGACAGTCGTTGCCCATCAAAACTGGCGATCAACCCCTCGGGGCCAACCAATGCATCGGGGCACCTGTCGCCGGGAAGATGTCCGCCCTTGGCCACCACCAAGACCGAGTATTTAGCAGCGAGACGTCCAGACTGTGCCACCAACTCTTCCCAGTTGCTGACCTGTTCCTCGCCGAGCAACGCGGCAAGTTCCGTAGTATTCGGGGTGAGCACATCTGCTCGGGTTAACAACGCGTCCAGGGCCGAATCGCTGTCCAACAGTCGGTCCCCACTGGTGGCGATCATCACCGGATCCAACACCACCGGGGCGCTGAGCGTTTCTAACCAGGTAGCCACCGCCGCAACAGTCTGCGAATTTGCCAGCATCCCGATCTTGACCGCATCGATGTGCACGTCCTGGGATACCGAGGTGAGCTGTTTGCTCACGAACTGCGCATCGATGGGCAGCACCGCGTCCACACCGTGAGTGTTTTGTGCGGTGAGTGCGGTAATCACACACATGCCGTATCCGCCATTGGCGCCGATGGTCTTCAGATCTGCCTGGATCCCTGCACCCCCGGACGGGTCGGATCCGGCGATGGAAAGAATGTTTGGACTCAATTGGTTGCCTCCCACATGCTGAGCAATTCGGCGCTCGCCGACTGCGGATCCTCGGCGGCGCAGATGGCGCGCACTACTGCCATACCGGCTGCCGCGCCGGTTTTTAAGGCTGGCACATCGGCTACGGTGAGCGAACCAATGGCTACACAGGGCAGTGTGGTCAGTGCCGCGGCACGGGCAAAACCAGCTAAACCCAATGGGGTCGGGTGGTCTTTTTTGGTGGGAGTAGCGCGAATCGCGCCGACCCCTAAATAATCTAGGTACTGCGCCTGGTCAGTGGCGTGAGCAAGTTGTTCATCGGTGGAGGCGCTCAGCCCGATAATTCCCTCACCAATGATCTGCCGGGCGTAGGAAACCGGAATATCCTTCTGTCCGATGTGAATTCCTGTCACCGCTGCGCCGGCGGCACGGGCTGCCATAAACACGTCGATCCGGTCGTTGACCAGTAGTTCTGCCTTTCCCGCGGTGAGCTGCGCTGCGGCACAGGTCAGTTCGAAAAATTCGCGGGCACTTTCTTCTTTGGCGCGTAGCTGCACCCATTGAACGCCAGCGGCTACCGCTGCCTGAATAACTTCTAGGGTGCTGTGTGGCTGGCAGCTTTGGGTGTTGGCCACGAGGTAAATTCCGAGATCACGCATGGTTTGCCTCCTGAAGGCGCAGATTGAGCAGGTCTTCCGGGTCAAATAGTGAAAGTTCGTCGAGGAAAGCTGCGGCAAAGCTTCCCGGACCGCGGCTGAGCGCTAACGACTTCTCGGCGGCTAAGCCATACATGCCGTGAGCCGCAATGGTCGCTTCAAAAGGATCATCGGTGCTCGCCAGCATGCCGGCACACACCGCGCCCAGTGCGCACCCACCACCGGTTATCCCGGTGAGACCGATGCCATTGCTATGGACCAAGGTGGTGCGATTGGCATCAATAATCGCGTCGGCTGCCCCAGAAATTGCCACCACGCTCCCGTAATTCTGCGCCAGTTCTCGTCCTGCGCTGATCGCTGCGGATACGGTGTCCTGGGCATCTACTCCACGCCCGGTGGACTGATATCCAGCCAGTGCGAGGATCTCTGAAGCATTACCGCGAATCAATGTGGGATGTTGGGCAAGGATCTTTCGGGCGAATTCGGTACGCACCGGCAAGGCGCCCACTGCCACAGGATCCAATACCCACGGTGTTCCAGCTTTGGTCGCACCGTGTACCGCTTCGTCCATTGCGAGTAGTTGTTCGGTGCTCGGCGTCCCCAGATTTACCAACACCGCGGACGCTATAGCGGCGAATGGACCGGCCTCCCCAGGAAGGTTTGTCATCGACGGAGAAGCACCGGAAGCAAGTAGTACATTGGCGGTGAAATTTGTGACCACAGTGTTGGTCAGGCAAAACACCAAGGGCGATTGTTGCCGATATTTTTGGGCAACGGTCACTAGAGTCATGCGACATCCCTCCGCTAGTTTGAACTAGTTCAGGTTCGACGGGTCTCATCTCAGTCGGTGAATCCGACACCCCGTGTCACTTCAGTCGAGCGTACTCAGATTAGTGTACGAAGAACAAATTTAGCTACGCGCCCGGCGTTGCACGAGCGCTTTGACTGTCAGTTCATCGATTCCTTGCTCGTGGGCCAAGCGCCACACTTTATCCACCGCTTCAATCAGCTCATCGTTAATTTCTTCCGTAGCGGGCACGGAGTTAACCACGGTTCCGGCACGTCTGCGGGAGGTCACCAGCCCGGCCGCCTCAAGTTCTTTATAGGCACGTGCCACGGTTCCCGAAGCTACCCCTAAATCGGTAGCCAACGCGCGTACGGTGGGTAATTTACTGCCAGCAGGTAGCTCACCGAGCGAAATGAGGGAAGAAAATTGCGTGCGGATCTGCGCATAGGGCGGCAATGCGGCATTCAAATCCACAAAAATATGTTGGCTCATACCAGTTGGCGTACTTTCGCCGCTGGCCGAGCCAGGACGATGACCGCCGGGCAACAGAAGACGACAACGGCGGCGGCCCACAGGTACGGGGCAGGCGCGTAGCCCCAGCCAGGCATCATGAGGATGGCAGCGGTTCCGGTGCGCAGTGCTCGAAATTCCAGCACCCGGCGGTACCAAATTTCTTGCTCATCATTGACCTGCCAGGGTAGGGACACCCGTCGCGTCCACCAAATATATCCGGCGGTCAGCATGAGGACCGCGAGGACCATCAGCAGTGCAAAAGTCGGACCGACTTTGACCAGCCCCCAGAAATATTTTAATGGGGGATTGATCAGTAGATAACCACTGCCAAGGATCAAGATCCCGGCAACTACATATATATAGCGCGGAAGATTCCGAACATTGCGTGCCTGGTGGTGAATGGATTTGGAGCTTTGGTGCACATATCCCAAGTATCCGGCGTTTAGTACCAGGTATAGGGCGACAAAGCCCACCAGCAGCAGCATCACCTGTGGGGCATCTTCCCCGGGAAGGGTTTCGAAGCTCACTTCGCTCTGCCTGGACCATGGCATCAGGGCCAACACCACCAGGCTGAGTGCGGTGGTGATAAAGCCTAGGGAGAAGAGGTTTTCGCGCATGCGCGAAAAGGCGCTGCTCGGCACGGTGCCTGCATTTTTACCAAAGTTTGTGGGAGGCGCCCACGCGGCTACAAGAATGAAAATCGGTAACATCGTAAAATTCGCGATGTTCTGCCATAACCGATAAGCGTCTGCCTCGGGGTAAAGGTTGAGTAACCAGGACGACTTGTACTGTAGCGCGCCTGCGCCCACGGCCGCGAAGCCAAGGATTGCGGTGCGGAAGAGTCGATTTAGCCAGATGGCACGGATTACCTGATTGTCGTGGGGAGTCAGTGAACCCAAGGGTTTGCGGAACAGAATCAAGGCCGCGGCGATCAGCAGCCCAAGACCTAATGAAGCCAGGTTCAACGCATATAGGGGGATGAGTGTTGTGGCCTCAGCTAACCCTTCCTGAGCACTTTGTATGGTCCCGCCGCCGCCAGTGGAATCGAAGGATTCCACGGCAAATTGTGCGGGATATCCTGTGACATCACGGATGAAAAATAGTGCGGTTGTGGAGCCCAGAAATACCAGGCCTGCGATCAGACTCAGCGCCCGAGGCAATGGGGTGAACACCGAGCGAGGTTCCAATGAGGCGGCGCGCACGGCGGTGACCGACTTCGGCCACGAATAAAGTCCCAGTAGGTAGATCAGTAGTAACCAAAGTCCCGGGTTGATGGAGTCTATAACTTCAGCGACACCAATCTCCGAACCTGTGACGGTATCTTGTAGATCTCCGGCCGAGCCAGAAGTACAGACGAAGAAAGCGATCAGCGCACACCAGAAGGAATGCGAGCGTGCGCGGGTGAGCGCCGGGCGGTCGTCCTGCTGGGCTACCAAACGTAGCCACAGATAGATCAAGGAGGCACCGATTGCGATTCCGAATGTAGCGGAGGAGAGCTGATCCATAATTTCCTTCGTTGGCTGAAAACTAATGTAGCAACTACTTGATACAAACGGAAGATCTTGACGGCTAATGAAGTAGCATCAACCCATGGGTCTCTTCACCTCAAATCCTTTGCCCGATCCCGTCGGCGACTCCGCGCCACCGGTCGATGAACATCCCTCGCGTATTGCCACGGTCTTGGAACATCTGCGTCATTCCGCGGACACCCGCATCACACACCCGCGGCGCTTTCGTGCCGGGCAGCTACGCGCCCTAGAAAAAATGTTGGCCGAACGTACCGGGGAGTTCGTTGAGGCGCTAAATCAGGATCTGGGGAAGGGGGCCACGGAAGCAAAGTTCAGCGAAATTGACGTGGTCCGATCGGAAATCGACCATGCCCAGAAGCACCTGGCCGAGTGGATGGATTCCACTAGCGTGAAGGTGCCGCTCGCACTGCAACCGGCCATCGCAAAGGTTGAGCCACGCCCGTTGGGCGTCGTACTAATTATTGGGCCGTGGAACTATCCATTGCAGTTAATGCTGGCCCCGCTAGTTGCAGCCATCGCCGCTGGTAACGCCGCGCTACTGAAACCCTCCGAGCTTGCCCCGGTGACCTCCGGGGTGCTGGCCAAACTCCTGCCGATGTATCTGGATTCCCGGGTCTATGCGGTAGTCGAGGGTGGCGTGGATACTGCCACGGAGCTACTCGCAGCGCGCTGGGATCACATTTTTTACACCGGCGGAGAAAAAGTTGCCCGCATCGTGGCGCAGGCCGCGGCGAAACATCTGACTCCCACCACGCTGGAGTTAGGTGGTAAGAGCCCAGCCGTGGTTGATAACCATCTCTTGCCGAGCGCCAAGCGTCTGGCCTACGCGAAGTTCATGAATGCAGGCCAAACCTGTGTCGCACCGGACTACGTGTTGTCCTTCGCAGATACCGATGCGCTGATTAGCCGTTTGGGCCAGGCGATCACCAGTTTTTACGGTAAGGATCCGATCAACCATCAGGATTTTGGCCGGATCGTCAGCCGAAACCACTTCGACCGACTCGTGAGCATGCTTGACTCGGGCGATATTGCCCACGGCGGTGACTATGACGAACAAACGCTGCGTATCGCACCGACCATCATGCGCAACGTTGATCTGGACTCACCGTTGATGACAGAGGAAATCTTCGGTCCCATCCTGCCGGTCATCGAGGTGTCTTCCTTCGATGAGGCGCTCGAATTTATCGCCGCGCGCCCTTCCCCGTTGGCTGCCTATCTGATGAGTGAGTCCCCACGACTGCAGTCAATCTTTTCGGATCGGGTGCGTGCGGGCGCCATCGTGCACAACGCGCCACTGGCTCAAATGATTATTCCGTCATTACCCTTCGGTGGGGTTGGTGCCAGTGGAATGGGGTCGTACCATGGCAAGTTTGGCTTCGATCGTCTTTCGCAAATTCGTTCAGAACTCAGCAAAACGACGGTCATTGACACTCTGAGCGCAATATATCCTCCATATACATGGGCTAAGCGAAAGATTATTGATCGCTTACTGTAGCGCGGTTCATAGCTGTTGAGTCGCCTGAGGTGGAATGCTTGTTAAGGCCCAAAAATCTTAAAAGCAGGAGCATTCGCATGACCAAGCCCGTAGCCCCCACCGATGGCTTAAAGCGCGGTCTCAAAGCCCGCCATATGCAGATGATCGCCATTGGCGGGTCTATCGGCACCGGGCTCTTTGTAGCCTCCGGCGGCACCATCGCTCAAGCAGGACCCGGCGGATCACTGCTGGCCTATGCGCTCATTGGCGCGATGGTGCTGCTGCTGATGCAATCACTGGGTGAAATGAGTGCCCGACTGCCGGTATCTGGTTCCTTCCAGACCTACGCCTCGGTCTTCGTCAACCGACACTTTGGCTTCGCTATCGGCTGGAACTACTGGTTTAACTGGGCAATTACCGTGGCCGCAGAATTAGTGGCGGCCGGCATCGTGATGTCCTACTGGTTACCGGATGTTCCCGGATGGATCTGGGCGGGTATCTTCCTGCTCTTGCTGACAGGACTAAACGCGCTGTCCACCAAGGCCTTTGGCGAGAGCGAATATTGGCTCGCGATGATCAAGGTCATCACCGTCATCGTCTTCCTCATTGCCGGCGTGGCCATGGTGCTGGGAATTTTGGGCGACAGCTCGCCGGGCTTCAGTAACTGGACAAACGGAGACGCACCCTTCGTGGGCGGTTGGCTTTCGGTGGTGTCGGTATTTATGATCGCAGGCTTCTCATTCCAGGGCACCGAGCTAGTTGGTGTGGCCGCAGGTGAAGCAGAGAATCCACAGCGCGATATTCCTCGGGCCATCAAGGCGATCTTCTGGCGCATCATGCTCTTCTACGTGGGCGCGATCTTCATTATCGGCACGTTGCTTCCATATGCCGATCCGAGCCTGCTTTCCAGTGGGGAAGCCGATATTGCCAGCTCACCGTTCACCATGGTCTTCGAGCGGGCCGGCATTGCCTTTGCTGCCGCGTTGATGAACGCGGTAATCCTGTCCGCGATTCTCTCGGCGGGCAACTCAGGACTATATGCCTCTGCTCGTATGCTTTACTCGATGGCTCTTGACGGTAAGGCCCCGAAGATCTTTGCTCGCCTAAACCGCCGTGGTGTTCCGGTGCCCGCGATGCTATTGACAGCTTCGGTAGGTCTTTTCGGATTCCTCACCGCAATTATTGGCCAGGGCTCTGCCTACACGTGGCTGCTCAACGTCTCCGGACTCTCCGGCTTTATCGCCTGGGTGGGCATTGCAGTAAGTCATTACAAGTTCCGCAAGGCATACATAGCCAGCGGTCAAGATCTGACAAAGCTGCCCTATAAAGCGCCACTGTTCCCGTTGGGGCCCATCCTCGCGTTTGTCATCTTGATCGTGGTGATCGCCGGACAGAACTACGGGGCGGTCGTTGATGGCCGCGTGCTAGAGGTACTCTCCAGCTACATCGGTCTACCGCTCTTCCTGCTGCTCTGGGCGGGTCACTGGTGGGTGACCCGCAAGCAACCAGAGGTTAAGATCGATCCGTGGACCCTGCGCTAAGCGCAGCGTTGACGATGATCTGCGCCTCGCGCAAAACCTGCGCGAGGTGCTCTGCGGAGCGAGTGGACTCCGCGTAAATCTTGTAGATATCTTCGGTTCCCGAGGGGCGTGCCGCAAACCAGGCGTGCTCGCTAGAGACCTTCAGCCCGCCGATGGCAAAGCCCGAGGCCTCGGTGCGCTTTGTGGTGATCTGGTCCCCGGCGAGTTCGGTTGCCGTGACCGCCTGCGGGTTTAGCTTGCCCAGAACCGACTTCTGCTCACGGTTGGCTGGGGCGTCAAAGCGATCGTAGAAGCTCGCCCCATGTTCGACTACCAGCTCGGCATGACGCTGGCTTGGGCTTTTGCCCGTGACCGCGCGAATCTCACTGGCCAGTAATGCCAACATCAGCCCATCCTTGTCGGTGCTGAATGCCTGACCGGTGAAATCCAAGAAGCTGGCTCCAGCCGATTCCTCTCCACAGAACGCCACCTTGCCTGAGGCCAGCGGTTCAACGAAGTATTTGAAACCCACCGGTACCTCGCGCAATACGCGACCGTGTGCGGCAACCACCTTGTCGATCAGCACCGAGGAGACCAGAGTTTTGCCGATCTGTGCATCCGCTGGCCACTGCGGGCGGTGGGTCAGGAGGTAATCGATCGCTACCGCCAGAAAGTGGTTTGGGTTCATCAGCCCGGCATCTGGGGTGACGATGCCGTGACGGTCGGCATCCGCGTCATTGCCCGTGGAGATGTCGAACTTGTCGCGGTTGGCCACCAGTGAAGCCATGGCATGTGCCGAGGAGCAGTCCATGCGGATCTTGCCATCTTTATCCAAGGTCATGAATCCAAAGCGGGGATCCACCTGTTCGTTGACCACGGTCAAGTTCAACCCGTAACGTCGACCAATCTCAGCCCAGTAATGCACCGAAGCGCCACCTAGTGGATCGGCGCCAATCGAAATACCAGAATCGGCAATCGCTTTAAAGTCGATCACCGTAGCCAAATCGGTGATGTACAGTTCACGAAAATCAAAATCTTGGGCGTCGTCGGTTCCGCGAAGGATTTCCCCGGTAACCATAAGTTCATTGGCGCGCGCAGCGATTGGTGCGGTGATTTCGGATTCTGCCGGACCGCCGTGTGGCGGGTTGTATTTGATGCCACCATCCGCCGGAGGGTTATGCGAAGGCGTGATAATCAGTCCATCGGCCTGCTCTGCGCCGCGCGCATTGTGCACCAAGATAGCGTGGCTGACCGCAGGGGTTGGCGTCAGCCCTGAGTCGGCAAGCACCGCGACACCATTGCCGGATAACACCTCTAAGACGGTCCGGTAGGCCGGCTCCGATAGCGCATGGCTATCCTTGCCCACGTACATCGGTCCGGTGATTCCCGCTCCCTGACGATAATCCACCACGGCCTGGGTGATGGCCGCGATATGAAGTTCGTTGAAGGTTCCCTTCAGCGAGCTGCCACGGTGACCGGAGGTGCCGAAAATGACTGCCTGGTCTGGGTTATCGGCCGCTGGGCGGATCGATGAGTAAGATTCAAGGACAGCGTCTAGGTCGATGAGATCTGCTTCGCGGGCAGGTGTCCCGGCACGTTCGTGGGCCATGTTCTCTCTTATCTTTGTGCTTCTGCGCGGGTTCGTAGAATAATCAAAAGTGATGACTTACTACCCGAGCAATCCGTATCAGCAGCCACGTCAGCCAGTAGGGCTTTCGACGGCGTCGCTTGTGCTGGGCATCTTATCGATGCTCGGCCTATGTCTACTCATCTTAGTTCCCTTGGCCGGCATTATTACCGGCCATATGGGGTATCGGCGCGAACCGACTGTCCGTGGACTGAGCCTGGCAGGCTTGATTACCTCGTGGGTAGGGCTAGCTATCGCGGTCCTGTTCTACGCGTTTATCATCTGGGCCATTTGGTTTTCCGTTGGATATGCTGAAAACTTCGACTACTCCGGGCTCAACGATTTCGCGTAATAAAAAACAGGCTCCACCCGAGAGGTAGAGCCTGCCTTTGGTGCTTTGAAGCCTTAGAGCACGGAGCCCATGAGCTTCTTCAAAGCCGGGGTAGCTGCAATCATTGCCACACCCAGCACGATAGCGGTACCGCCCATCGCGATGAAGTAAGGGATTTCGTTGCCTTCAACGTAGTAACCGGCCAGCACGCCCGACAGCGTGGTGCCCAGCGATACGGACAGGAAGAACAGCGCGATCATCTGCGTACCGAAAGCCGCCGGAGCCAGCTTGGTGGCCACCGCCTGACCGATCGGGGACAGCAGCAACTCGGCGATGGTGCACAGCAACAAGATGCCAACGAGCGCCAACAGCGGTGTCATTTCCAGCGATTCGAGCGGAATGAAGCATAAGAATGCCGCACCCACGACAACCAACGCCAAGCCGAACTTCACCGAAGTGCGCGGCTGGCGGTTGCCCAACTTGGTCCACAGTCCTGCGAAGACGCTGGCCAACAAGATAATGAAGACCGGGTTGATCGACTGGACCCAGCTGGCAGGCATCTCCCAGCCGCCGAGGTGACGATCCAAACGGGTATCGGAGTAGGCCGCGATGAAGGTGAACTGCTGCTGGAACAATGCCCAGAAAGCTGCCGAGCCGATGTAGAACGGGATGAACGCCCAGACATGCTTACGCTCGGTGGCGTCAATTTTCTTGCTGCGCAAAATCAACACGAAGTAGACCACCGAAGCGGCGATGACTACGTAGGCGATGGTGCTAGCAAGATTTGCCGGGGTGACGATCTTCAGCGCGAAGACCAACACAATCAAAACCACGATGGCTGCGAAGATCCCGATGTAGCGTTTGTGTTCGCCGGCTGGCAGTGGGTTGGCCACGTGCCCCGCGGTCTCCGGAAGGTTTTTGCGACCCTTGGAGTAGATCAACAGGCCAATTGCCATACCTACGGCGGCGGCGCCGAAGCCCACGTGGAAGCCGAACTGCTTGTGCAATAGGCCGGTCAGTAGCGGGCCGAGTAGACCGCCAACATTCACGCCCATGTAGAACAGTGAGAAGCCCGCGTCGATACGTGAGTCTTCCTTGGAGTACAGCGAACCGACCAAGGCTACTGCGTTGGCCTTCAGGCCACCGGAGCCGATGGCCACCAGGATCAGGCCAATGGTGAGTCCAACGTAGCCCGGCAATAGTGCCAGTGCGACGTGTCCGGCCATGATGCCGATCGCGGAGAAGAACAGCACTCGCTCGGAACCGAAGAGTCGGTCCGAGAGCCAAGCACCCAAAATGGTGGACAGGTATACGGCGCCGCCGTACGCGCCGACCAGTGACAGCGCTAGGCCCTGATCCATCCCGAGGCCACCGGCGGTGACCTCGTAGTACATGTAATAGGCCAGTAGGGCCTGCATGCCGTAGAAGGAGAAACGCTCCCACATCTCGACACTAAAGAGGTTTGCAAGCGCGCGCGGGTGACCGAAGAAGGTTTTATCCGTACCCGTGGTGCTCGAAGTAACAGTAGACATACGTTACATTTTTCGCGCTTTTAGGAGCAAGTGCCTACTTTAGCGATCTATTTCACATGTTTCATATACCGCTGGTATCGGCTAAATTCCCGGTTCACTTGCCCAATTGTTTGGCCAGCGCCAAAAGCAACCCCTCGTCGGCACGTGGTGAAATCAGTTGCACGCTCATCGGCATTCCGGAGCTGGAATTGCTGATTGGAACGGTGATCGCGGCTACCGAAGAAACATTCACCATGGAGGTATATGGGGTGTACTGACACTGTCGCATGTAATCGGTATCCGCATCCGCGGTAGTAAAGTAGCCGACCTCCGGTGGCGTCGAGGCCATGGCCGGAGTGAGGATCACGTCATGAGCGGACCATTGTCGCACAAAGTCTGCCGAAATTTGTTTGAGTCTAGCGGCCGCCTGCAGGCTGACCTCCATGCTGCGCGCCGCGGAGCGTCGCCGGAAATCCCTTGCCAAGTCACCGAGCAGTCCCTCGTCGTCGAGTTGGATATTGCGCAGTCCATTGCTCCACACTCGCGCAAAGGCCTCGGGGTAGTCACTGGCATAGCGCAGATCCGCTGGCTCCACCCGGTGTCGGTCAGACAATAACTGCTTGGCTCGATCAAATGCCTGCAGCGCAGCGGGCTGTAAGGAGATCGCATAAGCGCTTTCGAAGGGAGAGTGCGTGCTGTAACCGATGCGCAACCCCTTGAGCCGCTCCGGGTAGCTGCCACGCAGCAGTGGTAGATAGTGGTCGGAGCCGCGCATCGCGTCGAGCAACATCGCCGCGTCCAAGGAATCATGGGCCAGCGGGCCGGAAACCGTCAATTTTGGCGCACCAAAGCCATCGAGGTAACCATCAATCACATCACTGGGAATTCGCCCCAGGGAGGGTTTGAGCCCCACCAGGCCACAACTCGCCGCAGGGATGCGCACCGAACCGCCACCATCGGATCCCGGGCCTACGGGAATCATCCCCGCGGCGATCGCCGCCGCTTGACCGCCCGAGGAACCGCCTGAGGTTAACCGTGGGTCAAGGGGGTTGCGCGACGGTGGGGCAACGAGGTTCTCTGAATAACTGCTCAATCCAAATTCCGGAACCTGCGTCTTGCCGGTAATCACCACACCTTCGGACCGTAAGCGTGCCACCAGCGGATGATCTGCCCGCGCCACCTGATGCTTTAATGCCGCGGTTCCATAGGTGGTGGGCATGCCGGTGACCTCATTGAGGTCTTTGAAGGCCGTGGGAAGACCATGTAAACGTCCGATTTGCCCGCGCACCTGCCGCTCGTCGGCCGCGGCCGCGGCATCCATCGCATCGGGGGAGACATACACAAAGGCGCCCAGCGCGCTCAGCTCGTCGATGCGACGCAGATAGTGTTCGGTGACCTCGCGGCTAGAACGTTCTCCACTGGCCAGCTCATCACGCAATTTCAGGGCTGATCTTGTCTTCATGTCGGCTTTCGAGGCGGGGAATGGATAGTCTTATAAGCAAACACCCAACCAGAGAGGAAAGCCAACCATGAGCGACTTTGAGACTGTGCAGGTCACCGACGTACCTAAGGACGCATTGATCTTGGACGTCCGTGAGGACTTCGAATGGGAAGCAGGCCGCGCGACCGGCGCCAAGCACATTGTGCTCGGTGAATTGCCTACCCGTGTCGAGGAACTGGACCCCGACGTTGATACCTACGTTATCTGCCGCACCGGTGGCCGCTCGGCACAGGCTGCCGCGTGGTTGACCGGCCTGGGCTATACCGCGTTTAATATCGCCGGTGGTTCCGATGCCTGGCTGGAAGCCAAACTTCCGATGGATGCCGACAACGGTGCGGAACCTACCGTTCGATGAAATATGCCTATCTAGGCCCTGCGGGCACCTTCACCGAGGCGGCCTTGCTACAGATACCCGGAGCCGGGGAATGCGAGCGGATTGCTGCCAGCAGCGTTAATAGCGCACTGGATATGGTCCGCTTAGGGCAGGCAGACGCCGCGATGGTCCCGATCGAAAACTCGGTAGAGGGCGGAGTTTCGGCCACATTGGATGCCATTGCTGCCGGGGAATCGTTACAGATTGTCGCCGAAGTGCTGGTCCCGATTAGCTTCGTGTTGGCGGTGCGCGAGGAAATTACCTCGCTCGAACAGATCCGGGAGATTTCCACTCACGGACACGCTTGGGCACAGTGCCGGCATTGGGCGGAAACAAACATTCCCGCCGCCAGTTTCACCCCGGCCTCATCCACTGCTTCCGGTGCGCTGGGTCTATTGGACCCAGAAACTCACCACGATGCCGCGATTTGCTCACCCTTGGTGGCGCAGGAGAAAAACCTCAAGGTGTTGGCGCGCGAGGTGGAAGATCACGCCGGGGCGGTAACCCGCTTTATCCTTGTCACGCGGCCTGGAGCCATTCCGGCGCCAAGCGGTGTGGATAAGTCAACGCTGATCTTGCCGTTGTCCGAGGATCGGCCCGGAGCGTTGATGGAGTTCCTGGAGCAGTTTACCGCTCGTGCGGTGAACCTTTCGCGGATCGAGTCACGTCCTACCGGCGCGGGGCTCGGGCACTACTTCTTCTCCGTAGACGTTGAAGGTCATATTGCTGAAGAACGTGTCTCCGCGGCGCTCGCCGGATTGCACAGATTGTGTCCAGAATTGCGCTTCTTGGGATCTTACCCGGCGGCGCAGGGCACCCGCCCGTTCATCGATACGCACAATTCAGATAGTGCGTTTGCCGAATCCCGGGCGTGGGTGCAGTCGCTCAAATCGCGGCTCTAAGGGGTACGAATACGCAGCGACGAAGGGCTGACGGTAACTTTCAGCTCGTTGACCTGACCTGTTGGGTCGCCGTCGATCTGTGTATTCATAGGTTCCGCGCAACGCAATGAGACCTCGGTGGTCTGGTAGAAACCCATCACCGGGATCTTGTTGCGCGAGCGGAAGGCGGTCTTCAACAAGATCCAACCCCAGCCGGCTGCCGAACGCGGGGAGAGTACTACGGCATCGAGAATTCCGTCGTCGATCTTGGCGTCCGGGACAAAGTCCACGCCCTGCAGCTTGCCGCAGTTGGCGAAAAGCACGGAGCGAACCTTACGGGTCTGCCAGGCTTCATCTTCGGAAAGCTTAAATTCGACCCTTTTGCGTTGTCCCGGAAGCTGGCGCAAGCCGGCTTCCGAATATGCCAGCCAGCCCACCTTGGACTTCAACTCTTCGTCGGTATCGTCAAAGAGGTCTGCGTCGGTACCGACACCGGCGATCACCAGGAATGCATGATCTGCCTTAGTGCCATCGAGCAGGTTCAGCTTCATATGTCCCACATCGATGCGTCGCACCATGCCCCGCACGGCGATTAGCGCGGCGGTGTGCAAGTCATCAAGCGGGACCTCAATATTACGCGCCAACAGGTTGCCGGTACCTAGTGGAAGCAGTCCTAGGGTGCAATCGGTGCCTTCAAGTACCTCTCCGACGGCGCGAATCGTGCCGTCGCCACCGGCCGCAATAATTGTGTCGCATCCGGCATCGATCGCCTTTTGAGCAGCTTCTTGACCCGCGTTTTCGGGGGTGGTTTCAAAAACCAGTGGCTCTTCCAGCCCCGCTTCTGCGCAGACATGCTTGACCGCCTCAAAGGCCTCGTCAGCACCTGACTTGGACGGATTAATGACTAGTCCGACCTTCTTAGACTCGGATTGCTCCTTGATCGAAGGCTCTTTGCTGATCGGTTTGCTCGTGTGCGAAAGCTTACGCACGGAGTACCCGGTAACGCCCGCAAGTACTGCCGCGGCGCCGGCTACAGAAATTAAGATCACGCGGTTTGTCTGCATAGTGCTCTCATCGTACTCAAGATTGCTACGCTTAAGATGTGATCGACCTGAAAATGCTCACCGATAATCCGGAAATGTACCGCGCCTCGCAACGCGCGCGCGGTGCCGACGAAGCGCTAATCGACCAGCTTATTGAGGCTGATTCGGCGCGTCGCGAGACCATAAGCACCTACGAGCGCCTGCGCGCGGAGCAGAATGCCTTCTCCAAGAAGGTTGGCGCCGCTAAGGGTGAGGAACGCACAGCACTGCTGGCGGAGGTCAAGGAGCTGGCGACTTCCGTGAAGGCCGCCCAAGCTGCCTCCGACGAAGCGGCTGCTAAGTGCACCTCATTGCAGCGCTCCATCCCGAACCTGATCGCCGATGGCATCCCGTCCGGCGGTGAAGACGACTTCGCCCTGGTGAAGACCGTCGGCACCCCGCGCGACTTTGCCGCCGAGGGTTTTGAACCGCTGGACCATCTGCAGATCGCCGAGAAACTCGACGCGATCGACATGGAACGCGGCGCAAAGGTCTCCGGTTCACGCTTTTACTTCCTCAAGGGCATCGGCGCCCGCCTGGAAATTGCGATGATGAACATGGCTCTGGATCTTGCGATCGAGCGTGGCTTCATTCCGATGATCACCCCGACATTGGTCCGCCCAGAAACTATGCAGGGCACCGGCTTCGACGTCGAACACGACGACGAGATCTACAAGCTGGAGCGCGACGACCTTTACCTGGTCGGCACCTCCGAGGTGGCGTTGGCCGGTTACCACGCCAATGAGATCATGGACCTTACCGATGGTCCGATCCGCTATGCCGGTTGGTCCTCCTGCTACCGCCGTGAGGCTGGTTCCGCGGGTAAGGACACCCGGGGCATTATTCGCGTGCACCAGTTCAACAAGCTCGAAATGTTCATTTACACCACGGTCGAAGAGGCCGCCGGAGAACACGAGCGCTTGCTGGCTATGGAAGAAGAAATGCTTGGACGCATGGAACTTCCTTACCGGGTCATCGATACCGCAGCAGGTGACCTCGGCATGAGTGCCGCACGCAAGTTCGACTGCGAGGCTTGGGTACCAACGCAGGGAACTTTCCGCGAATTGACCTCGACCTCGAACTGCACGACTTTCCAGTCACGCCGACTGAATATTCGTGAACGCGAAATCGTCGACGGCAAGCCGGGCAAGACGCGCGCGGTTGCTACCTTAAACGGAACGCTCGCCACGACCCGCTGGATCGTTGCGATTCTGGAAAACCACCAGAACCCGGACGGCACGGTCAACGTGCCTAAGGCACTGCAGCCTTATCTTGGTGGACTCGAAATCATGAAGTAAAGCGAACGTCGACCGGCCCCACAAGGCCGGTCGATTTTCATTTAACCAGCCGTTCACCTGCCATTGTGCTGTGGCTCATCGTAAAATTTACGTAGCAGTGGTTCACTGGAACTATGACAATTTTGACTAAGACCGGCAACGACGACCGGCTAGATGACGACAAGTTGATGATTTGCCTCGATGTTGACGGGACGATCGTCAATCATCAGGGACTGATGAGTGCACGCGTGCGTGAGGTTGCCCGCGAGGTAGTGAAGGCCGGGCATGAGGTAGTGATTTCTACCGGCCGGTCGCTTGGTGCGGCTGTGCCGCTGATGACCGAACTGGGTATCGACCACGGTTACGTGGTGGCAAGTAACGGTGGCGTGCTAGCCCGAGTGCGCGGCAATGATGTTGAGGTTTTGCACCGTGAAGTTTTTGATCCATCGTTGGCCCTGGCTGCCTTGATGCGCCAGCTTCCTAATGCTAAATATGCCGTGGAAAATGAACTCGGCGAGTTCCTCTCCAGTGATGTGTTTACCGATGCGAGCTTTGGTGCCACCTCCAAGGTGGTCGAATTTGACGAATTACTGCGCAGCAAGGCGGTGCGTGTAGTGGTCTTCTCCACAGATGCCACCGCCGAGGACTTTGGTCAGGCAGTACATGGGCTGGGGCTTTCGGGCGTAACCTACTCGGTGGGTTGGACCGCATGGTTGGATATTGCAGCCGAAGGTATTACCAAGGCCAGCGGACTGGAGCGTCTGCGCACCGAATTAGAGTTCGAATCGTCGCAGACTCTTGCCGTGGGTGATGGACGAAACGATATCGAGATGTTGCAGTGGGCTGGGCGCGGTGTCGCCATGGGCCAAGCTCCAGAAGAAGTCAAGATCGTTGCTGATGAAGTGACTGCTTCAGTGGATGAAGACGGCCTAGCGATCGTCCTAGAAGGACTCTTGCAGGATTAGTCAGGGCCCGGGGCTGCTTGAATCTTGCTGGGTATGTAGCCTGCGCTTCACCCGACGTATCCATTGTGAATCACAGATCAACTGTGGAAATGGATTATGTGCGTATCCCGTTGCCGGTGGTGCGGTGGAGCGATAGGTCATCGAGGAGCCGGGGTTCACACGCATAGTGTGAGGCCCCTTGAGCGCCACAATTTCAATCCACCCCGGACTCTCCTTGGCCTTATTGCATGATGAACACCGACCATCTGCATTGTCTACATCTGTGGGGCCACCCAAATGATGCTGCAATACGTGGTCAATTTCCGTGATCTTGCCATCGCAAAATGGGGTGCGGCAATGCCTGTCACGAATTTTTACGAAGCGGCGAAGTTTTTCCGGGAAGATACGAGCCTTGGAATCCATGGCGATTAATTCTTTATCCCCGGGTGCCGTATAGAGGCGAATAAGGTCGGGTAGCGTCTCTAACCGATCCAAATGGTCGTCGGCTTTGCCAGCTTCCATTTGAGCGAAACTCAGCTCGTTTGCGATAGCGCTTCCGGCAATGAGCTCCCGCGCGTACTGCGGCGGAACGTAGCCATAACCTTCCATATAAGCAGGTTCCCGGTCGCCGAGGAAGAGCGTCTTGTCGGTCATGATTAGGCCGACATGCAACTGAATCGGTAGTTTTTCCGGACGACCTGCGAGTAGGTAAGTGCACAGAAGGTCCGCTTTGATCTGTTCCCTAGTGCGGGGATCTCCAAGTTGCTTCAAGCGGTAAGACTCCTGCTGCAGGTGCATCTGTAACGCTGTGCCGGAGACAACTGGCAGTCTGCCGTTGATGAGAACGCAGTCCTTTCCCCTTTTGAGGTGAACGTAGCGCTTGGAATCTTGCTGTTTCATTTTTAGACATTGCTCATCGGAGGCGAAGTCTAAGGTGAAACGTTTTACAGTTTCGCCAATCTGCTTTGGCCCCTGAGACTCAAACATTTCCGGATTGTCCCGGAAAGCAGCATCAAATTCGGCGCGACGTTCGGCTTTGACCTCTTGCAGTGGCGTGAGGATCGCCAATATTTGCTGCTCGGTGAATTTGCCTTGCGCAAAGTGCTGCCGGAGGTAGGGGGTGTCTTCTGCCAAGACTCGACAGTTGACCAAGTAGTTTCGAAATCCGTTGGGTGCCTGTTGCCGGGCTAAAGCCACGGCGCTTGCTGCCCCGCGGGTGAGGTCGTTGCAAGAGGTTCCAAGGTACTCATTCTCGCGCACGATTTCTTTTTCGGCCTGATAGCTTTCCGCTGCTTGTTTGCTACGAAGTCGAGCGATTTCTTTTTCGTAGTTCGCAATTTTCTGGAAATGTTTAGCGGCCGCACGTTGCGCGTTGCTTTGAGTTGGCTCGCGCCGCGGTGAAGTCACCAGGTCATTTGCGACCGGGTAAAACTCTGCTTGGGGCGGGCGATTCCTTGGCGCCATTGCTTCGGACATACCTCTATTATACGCTTCTTGTTCGAAAATGTCTTCGAATATTTTTGCTTTAAAGCTGGTCGGCTAGCTCCAGCAATCGTGCGATTCCGCCGCGGGCGTCGATCTCATCGTGATATCCGGAGCGCACGATGGCGGCCGAGACAGCTTGCGGAGTGACATCGAGAACCTGCGCAATGGCCTTCTGCTGGCCGCGCACCCCGGGGGTCAGTAGATCCACCACGGCCCATTCGGCGGCGCTACGCGTGCGCACGGACTGGCCGAGCAGGCGTAATAAGCCTTCGAGCTCAAGGTCGAGGTCTGGGTCTCCGCAGGACACGGAGATAGGTACGCGTTCGCCGCGGTGCGTGGCCGCTTCTAAGGCACCCAACGCGCGACGCTGAGCCTTGCCCTCGACCAGGTCTGCCTGCGCCGGCACAGGCTCGTAGAGCGTGCCTACGCCGAGCCCGATGTGGCAGAAGTTCAGCCTGGCGCAGCGCATGATCGCATCGATGGCGCCGTGGGCATCGTGCGGGACTCCGAGCAGTAACTGACCGCTCAGTGCCATAAACGGCGCGTGGGTGTGCACCTGATCTAGCTGGTCCCACAAAAGTTCGGTGGCCGCCTGCACGTCGGTGACGGAGCGCGGCTTAGGGCTGAGCGCGAGGACAAACATGGTTTAAGTATTGCCCGAGGTGCGCGGTTTGTCCTGTAACCGGCGAACATGACGTGTTTTCTTTCGCCGACGGGGTAGCGGGCATATATTGAGAACTGTCTGCCGAAAGGGAACTGTATGGAAACCGCACGCGAGGTTCTGGCCGAACTCGACACCGAACTTGAGTCGATTCATGAAACTTATCGGGATCTGCACCGGCATCCCGAACTCAGTCTGCAAGAGACCCGCACCGGTGCGCTGGTGGCCGGCAAGCTCGAAGAATTTGGCTATCAGGTGCAACGTATCGGCGGCACCGGGGTAGTTGGCGTGCTGGGCAATGGTCCCGGGCGCACAGTACTTGCTCGTGCGGATATGGACGGGCTGCCGGTTTCTGAGGCCACCGGGCTGGACTACGCCTCACAAAATGACGGGGTGATGCATGCCTGCGGGCATGACGTACATGTGACTGCGTTGCTCGGTGCGGCAAAGCTGATGGCCGAGCACCGCGCTAAGTGGTCCGGAACGTATATTGTGCTCTTTCAGCCGGCCGAGGAAACCGCGCAGGGTTCGGCGGCGATGATTGCCGACGGCCTGGTCCACAAGATCCCCGCACCCGACGTAGCCTTTGCGCAGCATGTGATGCAGTTACCGGCCGGTGAGCTACAAACGGTCACTGGCCCGGTGCTTTCGGCCGGAGACTCGATCCGCATTACCGTGCATGGCGCCGGCTCTCATGGGTCGACGCCGCAATTGTCGGTGGATCCGGTGGTGCTGGCCGCCTCGATTGTGATGCGCTTGCAGGCGGTGGTCTCCCGCGAGGTGGCTCCGGGAGAATTTGCGGTGCTCACCATCGGTTCGCTCCAGGTGGGCACGAAGTCCAATATCATCGCCGACCGGGCCACGCTGCTGCTGAACTTGCGCACCTATGACAACGCCGTACGTGACACGCTGATCAACGCGGTTCAACGGATCGTGCGTGGTGAATGCGCGGCCGCCGGATCGCCGAAGGAGCCCGAGTTTGAATTTTACGACCAGTTCCCGCTGACCACCAACGATCGGCCGGTGACCGCACAGGTGAGTCAGGCATTTGAAAAGTACTTCGGGCAGGTGGGCACCGCCAGCAGACAAAGCGCCTCGGAGGATTTCAGTAGAATCCCGGATGCCTTTGGGATCCCGTACACCTTCTGGCTGTTAGGCGGAGGGACTATGGTGGGAAACCACTCGCCGCTGTTCGCCCCGGTACTCGAACCGACCCTGACCCGCGGTGTGCAGGCCATGGTGCTCGCCGCGCTGAGCGAGCTGTCAGTTGACTCGCTCTAGCTTGCCCGGGGCCAACTTGATGATGGTGAAGCGGAAGAAGAACTGCGTGGAGGGGCCGATCAACAGCGCGTAGGCCACGGTGCCCAGGCCTACCGGGCCGCCCAGCAGCCAGCCGATGCCCAACACCAGCAGTTCGATACTGGTGCGCACCAGCCGGATGCTTAACCCGGTGCGCAGATGCAGCCCGGTCATCAGCCCGTCGCGCGGGCCGGCCCCAAAGTGGCTACCGATGTACATGGCGCCGCCCAGCCCATTGATCAAGATCGCGGCGATGAGGCACAAAATTTGCCAGCCCAGCCCGGAAAACTCGGGCAGGATCAGCAGGAAAACGTCCAGCGCCACACCGATGACAAAAACGTTGGCGATGGTGCCGACCCCGGGCCACTGCTTCATTGGAATCCAGGTCAGCAACATGATCACCCCGACGATGATCACGATGCTGCCCAAGGAGAGTGGCACGTGGTGGCTGATGCCCAGGTGGAACACATTCCACGGGTCAACACCGAGATTTGCCCGAACCATCAACGCCATCGCCAACGCGAAGAGCAGTAGCCCGACGAACAAACTAGCTAAACGCAGCGGGACTCGGCCGGCGGCAAACTGCTGGCGCGGGGAAAGGTTTGTCAGGCTCATAGGTTAACCGTAACTAGCTACGGGGCGCGTAGTGAAAACAAATGTCCTGAAGATACTGAGTTAGCGAAGCCGCCAGCTGCGCCACGGTCAGCTCGCTGTCCACCGGGGCGCCGGCGTCGGTCTCCGCGCCAACTAGTGCGCGCTGCTGGTTCGGGCGTACCGCAGGCACGTGAATGAACTGGGCAGGTAGCGCTAAACCATAGGCGTGGTAGGCGATCTTGTTGCAGACAAAACGACCGGCATCCTCGCTGAACGAAAGCTCACTGGGGACCGTGAGCGTGGCAGTGCGCCGGGCAGGGCCCGCTGGCTCGATGCGCTCGCCGTCCGGTTGGGCGCCGTCGTTATCGGCGATGCGCGCGCTCATCTGGTTCACCGCAAAGCGTTCCAGGTTGATCTGCCGGCGACCCCCGGCCTCGCCCAAAAGCACCAGCACATCGGGCACGTGCATCGCAATCAGTTCATCGAGTACCTGAGCGCTGCGCTTAAAAGAGACCGGCAGCGCACCGGTGTGGATCCGGTGCCCACCCACCGTCTGTGGCAGAAGCTTCAGCGTTTGCTCGCTGGCATTGCTGGTATCGGCGCCGAAGGGCTCAAACCCGGTAACAAGAATGCGCATTAACCCATTATGTCCCAAGGCGCTGGTAGTGATGGGTACATGAATATCGTCTTGTTGCTGCTCAATATCTTCCTCGTGCTTTGCACCATGGTGCTACTGGTGCGTCGTACCGGAAACGTGGATCAAGACTCGATCGCCGCCAGAGTGCGCGCCACCCACGGCGAGTTACGGCAGGATCTGGGGGCGCAGCGTGGAGAACTGCGTGAATCATTGGGCGAGGTTCGCCGCGATAATGAGGCTCGGTTGGAGACGATCCGCGCCACCGTGGATGACAAGATTAGTTCGCTGAGCCAGTCCAATCGGCTGATGCACAGTCAACTACAAGCTGCATTGCGCGAAGAGTTGGAACTGCTGCGCGTCGGCAACGAGGCAAAGCTCGAAAAAATGCGTGAAACCGTCGACGAGAAACTGCAGGGCACGCTAGAGAAACGGCTCGGTGAAAGCTTCGAACTAGTGAGCAAACGGCTCGAAATGGTGCAACAGGGCCTGGGTGAAATGCAGAACCTCGCAGCCGATGTTGGCGGGCTTAAACGGGTGCTGACCAATGTGAAAAGCCGTGGCACCTGGGGCGAGGTGCAGCTCTCACGTCAGCTCGAAGATATTCTCACCGCGGAGCAGTATGCGCAGAACGTGGTGATCAAACCCGAAACCAGGGACAGCGTCGAATTTGCGGTGAAGATGCCGGGCCATGATGAAACTCCGGTGTATTTGCCGATCGACTCGAAGCTGCCGCAGGAAGACTATGAGCGGCTCTTGGATGCCCAGGAATCGGGTGACAAGGAAGCCATCGAGAAGGCCAGCAAGGCGCTGGATCGGGCAATTGTCGAGCAGGCTAAATTGATCTCATCCAAATACATCGCCCCACCGTACAGCACCGATTTTGCGATCATGTATCTGCCCACCGAGGGGCTCTTTGCCGAGGTCGTGCGTCGCCCGGGACTGGCCAGTAAACTGCAAACCGAACACCGAGTGCTGGTCACCGGGCCCACCACGCTGATGAGCCTGCTCAACTCGCTACAAATGGGGTTCAGAACCCTGGCAATCGAAGCGCGCAGCAGCGAAGTATGGCAGGTACTTTCCGCGGCGAAAGCCGAATTCCGCAAATATGGTGATGTGTGGGACAAGCTTGGCAAACAGCTATCGGCGGCGCAAAATACCGTGCAAAGCGCTGGAACACGCACCCGTGCGGTGGAGCGAACGCTGCGCGAAGTCGAAAACCTGCCCGATGAGCCAGTATTGGAAACCGCCCTCGGTCTTTAGCGACGTAACTTAAATCCCACGTGCGAGGCGCTGAACCCCTGTCGCTCATAAAAACGGTGTGCGTCGGCCCGTGAGCTATCCGAGGTGAGTTGGATCAGGTCGGCGTTGCAGGCGGGTGCGGCCTGGTCAATGACCCAGCGCAACAGTGCCGTGCCAAGCCCGCTAGAGCGCTGCTCCGCGCGCACACGCACCGCCTCGACATTAAGCCGGGTGGAGCCGCCCCGAGAAATTCCGGGAATCCGAGTCAGCTGCAACATGGCGATGATTTGGTCACCTTGCACACCAACAATGAGCTCATTTCCGTGATCCGCGATGATCTGTGCCAGTGCGCGTGCATAACCGGCATCGTGCGAAAAAGGTGCCTCGCGGCTAGCGCTGAGTGGGTCATCGCTGAGTAGTTCCAGCAGCTGCGCTAAGTCGCCCGGTTCGGCGCGGCGCAGTTGAACCAGCGCGGTCAGCGGTGTGGGCAGTACAAGTGCGTCGAGCATCTGCGACCTTTCGAGAGGGGTTAACAAAGGGTGGGCACCGTCATGGTGCCCACCCTTTGATCGTACTTAAGCCTTGAAGCGCTCGATGGAGCGTGCCAGCTCGGCCTCGGCAGCCTCTCGGCCTTCCCAGCCCTCGGCCTTAACCCACTTGCCCGGTTCCAGGTCCTTGTAACGGGAGAAGAAGTGCTCGATCTCCTTGATCAAGTACTCATCCATGTCTTCAAGTTCCTTGATGTGATCAAAGCGCTTGTCGGTTGGGACGCAGAGTAGCTTCGCATCTCCACCGCCATCATCGGTCATGTTGAATACGCCGATAGGGCGCGATTCAACGATGACGCCAGGGATCAAATCGACGCCTGGGATGAAGACCATGGCGTCCAAAGGATCGCCATCTTCGCCTAGCGTATCGTCGAAGTAACCGTAGTGGGTTGGGTACTGCATGGCAGTAAAGAGCACACGGTCCAGGCGCAAGCGGTGGGTCTCGTGGTCGATCTCGTACTTGACGCGTGATCCCGTTGGGATCTCGATGGTCACGTCGTGGCGCATAAAAAGCACACTCCTAAACTAGTCTTAGGGATATCCGCTAATAAGCGTAGCGCCCCTAAGGGATTAAGTAGCTAAACTTTCGAGAGGAACCTGCTCACATGAACATTGCCTTCCGACGCGTCATGACGCTTGGAGCGGCGCTGTTAGCAGTGGTGGGCATGGCCACGGCGATGTTCCTCTCGCCTCGGACCTTCACCGGTGAGTCAGCCGCACATTACGTGAGCGCGCAGGGAAAAGCACCGGAGACACAGCCGGTCACCGTGAAGGATTTGAACCCCGAAGCGCCGGTTCCCGATCAGGCAAAACTTACCGCGCAACTGGACGCGATCCTGACTACCAAGCCCGATAAGACCTCATTTAACGCACAGGTGGTCGACGTTGCTAGCGGCCAGATGCTCTACGACAAAAACTCGCAGACCCCCGGAACTCCGGCCTCAAGCTTGAAAGTTGCCACCGCGGTGGCGGCCTTGGATACCTTCGGAGGGGATCACCGGTTAGCGACCAGTGTCTGGTTGGACGGGGATACCTTGGTGCTGCGTGGCGGTGGTGACGTGCTGCTCGGTGATGGTCAATCGAATCCGGCACATCCCAAAGGGTATGCGGGGCTAGCAACCTTGGCGGAGCAGACCGCTAAGGAGCTCAAGGCGCGTGGGGTCAGTGAAGTAAAACTTTGGTTAGACGATTCACTATTCGGCGACGCGCAGGTTAATCCGGCGTGGGACAAGTCCTTGTTCACCTCGAACAATATTGGCGACGTCTACCCGATAGCGCACTATGCCGGACGTGCCACCGAGAGCACCCGCTCGGCCTATCAATCAGATGCTGCGCAGCAGGTGCGCAAGGTGTTTAGCGCAGCGCTGAGCCAAGAGGTTCGGGTCAGTGAAGGCGGCCGCGGGGCTTACGGCGGCGGGGAGCAAATCACGCAAGTACTCTCCGCACCGCTACGCGATCAGATTAAGCACATGTTGCTGGTCTCGGATAATTACCTCACCGAAACCATGGGTCGACTCGTTGCGGTGAAAAAAGAGCTCGACCCGAAGCAGGCCGGTCTGGCGGTGCAACAGGTCGCCGAGTCATATGGCGCAACTGGCATATCTTTGGTGGATGCCAGCGGATTAGCGGCTAGCAACAAGATTTCACCAGCCGCGTTGACCACCTTATTGCGTGCAGCGGCCACCAGCGGCAAACCTGAACTGCGCGAACTGGTGTATTCCCTACCGGTAGCCGGCTACAACGGAACACTGATGAATCGGCTGACTTCGGAACAAACGCTGGGTCTGGTGCGTGCCAAAACCGGGTCACTGTCTGGGGTGGCCACACTGACCGGAATGACACTCACCGAGGACGGTCGACTGATCGCCTTCAGTATTTTTGCCACGCAACCTGACGGAGCGTTGGCGCCCCATAAACAAACTATCGACCAGGCAGTCACCGCCCTGCGCGGATGCGGTTGCCGGTAGGAGAGATTCATGAGCCAGTTCATCGATTGGGACCTCGCGGTCGGCACGGCCAAAACCTTGATGCCCGCCGGACCGGCACTCAGCGGAAAACAGGCGGCGCGAATCGTCGAGGAGCTGCGTATCGCCGCCGGGCAGGGGTTGCACGAGGCGGAGAAAATCTCGAAACTGACCAGCACCGCACCCTCACAAACCCTGGTGGTGGACCGTGGCGGCTGGGCTAAGGCGGTCAGTCAGAACTTCGCGGCGATGCTTCCCGAGCTACCAAACACTCCCAGCGCGTTACCGCTGATCGCCGGCGCCGAGCTCGGCGCGGTACTCTCCATTCTGGGCACCCGAGTGCTTGGCCAGTTTGATCCTTTCGCTGGCCCCAGATTGCTACTCAACGCCCCAACGATCACCCAAATCCGTGGCGAACTGAACCTAAATGCACGCGATTTTTACCTATGGATCGCCACCCACGAACAGACTCACCGGTTGCAGTTTGAACACGCCCCGTGGATTCCCGTGGTGATGAAGCAGATTCTCGCCGAGGTTTTTGAGCCCTTGGGTGAGAAAACAAACTCAATGAATGACATCGGTGCACGGGTGAAATCCATGCGTAGTGAGGTCGGGGAACTAACCAGCATCATGTCGGTGCTTGAAGGCCATGCCATGGTCGTGATGAACGATGTTTCAAGCATCGCAAGCATCAAGACCATCCAAAATCGCTTTACCGCCCGAGGCAAAAATCGTTCACCATGGGCCACCTGGATTGGCAAACTGCTGGGCATGGACGCCAAGGCGCGCCAGTATGAGCGCGGCGCGAAGTTCGTGCGCCACCTAGTTGATGAGATCGGGTACGCGGAATTTAACACTATTTTCGGTGCCCGCGAGCTGTTCCCGAGTTCCGAAGAACTCGATAACCCCGCGCTCTGGCTGGCCCGTACTCGATGAGTCGACCCATCGATCTGGCCCGCAACCAGATCAACCGGCTCGCGGAGCCGCACACCTTGCTGGGCATCTCTGGCGGGGCCGACTCGATGGCCCTGGCGATTGCCGCTAGTCAGCTACTGCGCGATACCCGCTTTGGGGTGGTGATCGTGGATCACGGCCTGCAACCAGGTAGTGACCGGGTAGCGCAGCGTGCCGCGAGCCAATGCACCGAACTGGGTTTCGAACAGGTACAGATCAAAACCGTGAGTACCAGCGGTGACGAGGCCTCGGCGCGAACCGCGCGTTATGCCGCCTTCGAACAAGCCCTGAGCGAATCCGGGGCGCAACGCTTATTGCTGGCACACACCAAGGATGATCAAGCCGAACAGGTGCTCTTAGGAATTCTGCGCGGATCTGGTACTCGAACGCTGGCCGGTATTCCGCCCATCCGCGGCCGCTACGCGCGGCCGCTACTGGAACTAACACGAGCCGACACCGAATCGATCTGCCGGCGGGCCGCGGTCGATTATTGGGAAGATCCAAGTAATACGGACACCGCTTATCGACGGAATCACATCCGCCACACAGTGCTCCCATTTCTGCGTGAGCAACTTGGTGGGCAGCTGACCGAATCGCTGGCCCGCACTGCGCGGCTGGCGGCCGCGGATGCCGAGGCGCTGGAGGCGTGGTCGCATCAAGCCTGGGAACAGTCACGCGGAACTCAGGGTTTAAACCTGCGAGTTCTTCACAGTTTTCCGCCGGCAGTTGGCTCGCGGGTACTGCGCCTGGCGGCTATCGAGGCCGGGGCACGGAACCTGAGCAGCGAACGAACTTCGGCTCTCTGCGCGTTGGCCGGGGTGGGAACGAATAAGTCACGTTCCGCCGGTCCGGTGCAGTTAGACGGGAAAATTAGCGCGTTTCGGCGCTCGTCGGTGATAGTTTTCACCACCACCGGATGAACAACACTAAACTAAATGTGGCACTCTAGTTGAGTACCCCACCTTTCAAGAATCAGGAGAACCCTCGTGGATTCGAACACTGTCAAGGCCGATCTGGCGCATGTCCTTTATACCAAGGAAGAAATCCAGGCTCGTATTGAGGAGCTGGCAGCGCAGATCGATACGGATTACGAGGGACGCGACATCCTCGTGGTCGGCGTGCTTAAGGGTGCGGTGATGGTCATGGCTGACCTCGTCCGCGCGCTGAAGTCCCACCTGTCCATGGACTGGATGGCGGTCTCCTCCTACGGTTCGGGCACCCAGTCCTCCGGCGTAGTTCGGATCCTGAAGGATCTGGACACCGACCTGATGGGTAAGCACGTGCTGATCGTTGAAGACATCATCGACTCGGGCCTGACCCTGTCGTGGTTGAAGGCGAACCTGGAATCCCGTGGCCCAGCCTCGGTAGAAATTTGCACCCTGCTGCGCAAGCCGGAAGCCGCAAAGGTAGAAATCGACGTGAAGTACGTCGGCATGAACATCCCGAACGAATTTGTGGTTGGTTACGGTCTGGATTACGCGGAAAAGTACCGCAACCTTGATTGCGTGGGCACCTTGGCTCCGCACATCTACGAGTAGGGAACTTTTAACGCCACTTGGGCGTTGAACTGTATCGAAGGTGGCGTTGCCCGGACGCCGGCAGAACGCGTGAGGGGGATGCGGAAGGTACGGGACCTTTCGGATCGATGAAAACTAAGAAGATTTTTAACAGCTGGATCATTTGGGTCCTGGTCGGTGTCACCGCAATGGTGTTGTTCTTGCCGATGGTATTTGGCAACGGTTCGGCAAGCGTGGATACCTCCGTAGGGCTGAACCAACTAACCAGCGGTAACGCCACCGAAGCGAAGATCTTCGACGGAGATCAACGAGTAGACCTGACCCTGCGCGACGCGCTCAACGTCGACGGGGTGGACAAGGGAAAGAAGGTTTCCTTCTACTACTCCATTCCCCGTGCCGATCAAGTGGTCGACGCGATGAACGAAGCCAAGCTGAGCAAGTTCACCGATCAGCCGGTGGAAAACAACTGGCTGCTGTCGATGCTCGGCATCATCATCCCCTTTATCCTGATCGCAGGCATCTTCTGGTTCATTCTGGCGCGTAGCCAGGGTGGCGGCTCGAAGGTGATGCAGTTCGGCAAGTCCAAGGCGAAGCTCATCACCAAGGACATGCCACAGGTGACCTTCGTGGACGTGGCCGGCGCGGACGAGGCGGTGGAAGAACTTCATGAAATTAAAGAGTTCCTCCAAGAGCCTGCGAAGTTCCTGGCCTTGGGCGCGAAGATCCCGAAGGGCGTTTTGCTCTACGGTCCTCCGGGTACCGGTAAAACCTTGCTCGCCAAGGCTGTTGCCGGCGAAGCACAGGTGCCGTTCTACTCAATTTCGGGTTCCGACTTTGTTGAAATGTTCGTCGGCGTTGGCGCCTCACGCGTGCGTGACCTGTTCGAACAGGCTAAAACCAACTCGCCGGCAATTATCTTCGTCGATGAGATCGACGCCGTAGGTCGACACCGTGGTGCCGGCATCGGCGGCGGCAACGACGAACGCGAACAGACGCTGAACCAGCTGCTGGTCGAAATGGACGGCTTTGATGCCTCCACCAACGTCATCCTGATCGCGGCGACCAACCGTCCGGACGTGCTTGACCCGGCGCTGCTGCGACCGGGACGTTTTGACCGTCAGATCCCGGTAGAAGCACCTGACCTCGCCGGCCGTGAGCAGATCCTGAAGGTTCACTCGGCGGGCAAGCCAATGGATGCGACCGTTGACATGCATGCGGTAGCGAAGAAGACCCCGGGTTACACCGGTGCCGACCTGGCCAACGTACTGAACGAAGCGGCGCTGTTGACCGCGCGTTCGAACGCAAACCTGATTGACGACCGTGCGCTGGACGAAGCTATCGACCGTGTGATGGCCGGACCGCAGAAGCGTACCCGCCTGATGGACGAGCACGAGCGTAAGGTCACCGCGTATCACGAGGGTGGCCACGCGCTAGTGGCCGCTGCGATGAACCAGACCGCACCGGTCACCAAGATCACCATCTTGCCGCGTGGTCGCGCGCTGGGTTACACCATGGTGGTTCCGGAATCCGATAAGTATTCGGTGACCCGTAACGAACTGCTGGACCAGATGGCTTACGCCATGGGTGGCCGCGTCGCCGAGGAAATCGTCTTCCACGATCCGTCCACCGGCGCGTCTAACGATATCGAGAAGGCTACCGATACCGCCCGCAAGATGGTCACCGAGTACGGCATGAGCGAGAAGGTCGGCGCGGTGCGTCTGGCTTCCTCGGCGGCCGCACAGGGCATGGGTACCGCCACCCGCGAGTTCTCCGAGGAGATGGCGCACCTGGTGGACGAAGAGGTGCGCGCGCTGATCGAACAGGCGCACGACGACGCGTACTCGGCGCTGACCGCGAACCGTCACGTGCTGGACCGTTTGGCGCTGGCCTTGCTGGAACGCGAAACGCTGAACCAGAAAGAAATCGCGGACTTGTTCGTCGACCTGGTTAAGCGCGAGAAGCGTGAGGTTTGGTTGAGCAATGATGCACGTCCGGTCCACGAAGAAGGACCGATATTAAGTCCAAAGGAGCGCGCGGCGCAGTCAACCGACTAGTATCGAAGTCGTGATTGAAGAGACGAAGATCGACCAGCCGCGTATTGCCGCCGCGGTCCGCGAAATCCTTGAAGCCATTGGCGAAGATCCGGACCGCGACGGTTTGCTCGATACCCCCAAGCGGGTAGCGAAGGCCTACGCAGAATTTTTTGCTGGCTTACATCAGGACGCCGCCGAGCACCTGTCCACCACCTTTGACATCGAACATGATGAGATGGTGTTGGTGAAGGACATTCCGTTCTACTCCACCTGCGAGCACCATCTGGTGCCGTTTTACGGGACCGCGCATATCGGTTACATCCCGGGCAAGGGCGGCAAGGTCACCGGGCTCAGTAAGCTGGCGCGCCTGGTCGAGGTCTTCGCCCGCCGCCCGCAGGTCCAAGAACGTTTGACCACACAAATCGTTGACGCTCTGGTGGAACACCTAGAACCCTCCGGCGCGATCGTGGTGATCGAATGTGAGCATATGTGCATGTCGATGCGCGGGGTGCGCAAGCCCGGAGCGAAGACGGTCACCAGTGCGGTGCGCGGCCAGCTGCGTGAAACCGCGACGCGTGCCGAAGCCATGAGCCTAATCCTCGGAAGGTAAAACCTATGTCACTTGGAGCTATCCCGGGCACCGGCCCGAACACCAGTCCGTTGTCAGTGGTCCGTAAGTCGAAGCGCAAAAGCTTCGCAGAGCTGCCTACCGGGCGTACCTTGGTGATGGGAATCTTGAATGTCACCGAGGATTCTTTCTCCGATGGCGGGCAGTATCTGGCCATCGACAAGGCGCTGGACCACGGCCTGAAGTTGCTGTACGCCGGAGCCGACATTATCGACGTCGGCGGTGAATCTACCCGCCCCGGAGCCAAGGATGTTGATCCGGCTCTGGAGCAGGCGCGGATCATTCCGGTCATCGAGGCGTTGGCCAAAGCCGGTGCGGTGATTTCCGTGGACACCATGCACGTATCTACCGCCCGCGCGGCAATCGCTGCCGGGGCGCACCTGATTAACGATGTTTCCGGGTTGACCTACGAATCGGGTATGCCCGAACTGATCGCTGAAACCGGCGTCCCCTACGTACTCATGCACCGTCGCGGTACCGCCGCGGATATGGTGCGCGAGGCGAACTACACCGACGTGGTCACCGAGGTGGTGGCCGAGCTACGCACGCTACGCGACGAATTTGTGGCCAAGGGCGTCAAGCCAGAACAGCTGATCATCGATCCGGGATTGGGCTTCGCCAAGGATGCGGCGCATAACTGGGCGTTGCTGGCGAATCTGGCGGCGGTCGAAGAACTAGGTCACCGCGTACTGGTGGGCACCAGCCGCAAGCGTTTCCTCGGCGAACTACTGGCCGATGGTGGCACCCCGCGTGAACCACTAGGACGCGATGGAGCCACCGCTGCAACCACCGCGCTGGCAGCCCGCGACGGCGTCTGGGCGGTGCGTGTACACAATGTGGCAGGCAGCCGCGACGCGCTGGAAGTCGTGAAGGCTTATGGATCGAATTAGTATCGACGGAATTTGCGCCACCGGCTATCACGGAGTCTTCGACTTCGAGAAGCGCGAAGGCCAGGAATTCCGCATCGACGTCGTGCTCCACGTGGACATCACCCGAGCCGCGCTCAGCGACAATGTTGCTGACACCGTGGACTACGGTGCGGTGAGCCAGTTGGTTGTCGAGCAGATTAAAGCCGGCCCCTGGGATCTCATTGAAAAGCTCGGCCTGCAGATCGCCGAGGCAATTTTGGGCACCTGGCCGACGGTGGCAACCGTAGATGTGGTGGTGCACAAACCACAGGCGCCGATCCCGGTGCCTTTCTCGGATGTTTCAGTCGCCTTGACCCGGCACCAGCAGTTGCACACCGCGATTATTGCGCTGGGTGCCAACCTTGGCGATAGCCAAGGCACCCTGCGCGCGGCGATCGAAGAACTTGCCGAGCATGTGCAAATTTTGGAAACTTCCCCGGTGGCGATCACCAAACCCGTGGGCGGACCACCGGATCAGCCCGATTACACCAATCAGGTCATCAAGGTGCGCACCACCCTAGGGCCTCACGAACTACTAGATTTAATTCAGCGTATCGAAGCGAATCATCACCGTACCCGCCAGGTGCGCTGGGAAGCACGCACGCTGGATTTGGACCTGATCACCTATGATCAGCTTGAACTAGACGATGAGCGCTTGACCTTACCTCACCCGCGGGCGCATATTCGCGGGTTTGTGCTGGCTCCGTGGAGCTGGATGGACGCCGATGCGGTACTGCACGGACAGCTGGTTTCCCGACTCGCTCAGTCGGCCGCGGACACCAAGGACATCGTCAGGCTATGAACCGGCTTAAGTTGCGCACGCTGATCTGGTGCATGCTGCTTGGTGGCGTGCTGGGCTGGGTAACGTTACGCCTGCTCACCGCCGCGGGCAGATTCTCCCCGGTGCTGGACTACACGGCACTGTTCTCCCTCGGGGCGGTTTGCGCGGTCATACTTTTTCTGGGTATTCGGGTCAAACGCTCCACGCTGGGCCGATCGCATATTGATCCGATAGCCGCCGCCCGTACCCTAGTGCTCGCCCAGGCCGCAGCCTATGCCGGCGCATTAATAACCGGCTGGCACCTAGCCCCGCTGATTACCTTAGTGTTCGTTTCCGGACCGAGCCCCACGCTGACTCGTGCGCTGGTACTGGCCGGCTCCGGGATACTGATGGTGATCATCGGCTACATCGTTCAGCACCTTTGCAAACTACCGCCCGAGGACACCGATGAAAACACCGATGGAATCGTTACCGAATAATTTCACCGCGGTAGACCCCGACTACTTCAAGGTTAAGCTGGTCAACTGGTCGATCCAGAGCAGCTGCTACCTGCTGGTCGCGCTACTGCCGTTGATCCTGCGCCTGTGCGGCCTCCTCGTGCCCTGGTGGCTGGTGATCGTGCCCCCGATACTCGTCATTGGGATTGCGCTGCTGGTTCTGCGGATCCTGCGCCGTCAGGTTCGAGCCCTCGGTTACCAAGAACGAGCCGAGGACCTCATGGTCCGTTCCGGGGTGCTGTGGCGTAAACAGCTGGTCATTCCCTATGGGCGGATGCAGTATGTGGAAGTGACCTCTGGCCCGGTGGAACGCCGTTATGGTCTGTGTAAGCTGACGCTGAATACCGCGGCCGGCGCGGCCACCGCTGTTATTCCGGGGCTGCGAGCAGAAACCGGTGAGCAGCTTCGTGAACGTTTGGTCGCGGCCGGCGAGGCGAACCTGCTGTGAATGAGTGGCAGCGAGTACACCCGGCAAGTCCCTTTGTGCACGGCTGGCTGGCCATCGTCGGGTTGTTGTGGGTGTACTGGCAAAATACCGACGAGTTGTCCTGGGAGGACCGGTTTTCCGGTAGTCGGCTGACCTGGACCGTGGCCATCGGCTCGGCAGCGCTGCTATTGGTGCTCATCTTTTATGCGCTGTCGTGGTATTTCACCCGCTACAAGATCAGCGAAACTCATGTCTACGTGAATTCCGGAATGATCTTCCGCAGCCAAAAACAGGCACGCATCGACAAGGTGCAGGGAATCGATATTGCCCAACCCTTGGTGGCGCGCCTGCTGGGATTAGCCGAGCTGCGCTTTGATGTGGCCGATGGTTCAGCCTCGGTGATGCGCCTGTCATTTTTACGTAAGGCCCACGCGCACCAGTTACGTACCGAAATCCTGGCCTTGGCCCAGGGAGAGGTCGCCGCGCCGAGCGAACACGCGGAACAGGCCGAGGCCATGGAACCGGTTCCGCTGATGGCCAAGGTGCCAGCCGGACGCCTGCTTGCTTCCTTGCTGTTGCGCGTGCCGACAATCATCGGGTTGCTCGGAGCGCTGACCGTGGGGATCGTGAGTATCACCGGCAACGGAGCATTTGTTGCCGGCCTGCTGCCGATTCTGCTCGGCTTTGGCGGTTGGTTCTACAAGGAGCTAAATAACTCCTGGAATTTCAGCGCCAGCGCCACGGATACCGGGTTGCGGATCAGTCATGGGCTGGCCGATACCAAACAACAGTCTTTGCCTGCAGGGCGCGTGCAGTCGATCCAGGTCAGCTCGCCGGCCTTTTGGCGACTACTTGGTTGGTACCGGGTAGAGGTCAATGCGCTGGGCGTGGGTGATGAGGAATTTTCAACCCTCTTGGTGCTTCCGGTCGGCGATTTTAATGCAGTCACCCAGGTGATGGGGATCTTGCTACCGGACCTCGGCGCGGAAAATCAGCGCGAGGTCCTGTTGACTGCCATCACCACCGGCACCGCACACGGTTTTATCAATTCACCGCTGCGAGCCAAAACGCTTTCCCCGGGAGCTTGGAAACATCAGGCTTTTCTTGCAACACCAAATTGTGTCATCACGCGCTTCGGCTGGCTCTCGCGCAGTGCAGCCTTCGTGCCGCACAACAGAATCCAGGGGATGGGTTGGCAACAGGGTCCGTGGGAACGTCGCCACGACCTTGCCGGGGTCAGACTGTATAGCGCCGGTGGCACGATTATTGGGTACCTGCATCAGCTAGACGCGTCGGTAGCCAGCGAATTTTTTGCGGCGCAAGCGCAGCGCCAGGTTGAAAGGTAGCCCCATGGACGCACCACGCTTAGGTATTGGAATCATCTCCGCCGGGAAGGTGGGAGTTGTTCTTGGCACCGCGCTGGCGGCCTCCGGGCACCGCATCACCGGAGTCCACGCGGTCTCCGAAGCCTCTCGAGAGCGTGCCGACGCGCTGCTTCCGGGAGTTCAGATCCTCGATCCGGCCGAAATCTTGCGACGCAGCGAGCTGGTGATCTTTGCGGTTCCAGACGACGTGTTGGGTGAACTCGTTCAGGGGCTAGCCGCAGGCGGGCACTTTGTCACCGGGCAGCTGGTGGCGCACACCGCGGGGCGGTATGGCATTGGGATTCTGGAGCCCGCGATAGCAGCCGGGGCCTTCGGTCTGGCGATCCACCCGGCGATGACCTTCACCGGAATGTCTATGGACCTGCACCGGCTGACCGACTGCGTTTTTGCGGTCACCGCAGATGAAATCATGCTCCCGGTCGCGCAGGCACTGGTGGTGGAGATGCGTGGGGAGCCGGTGGTGATCGCCGAGCAAGATCGTGTTAGTTACCATGCGGCGCTGGCGCATGCGGCAAATCATTTGAACACTATTACCGCGCAATCCGCTGATATGTTGCGCCGCATTGGCGTGGAGGATCCGTCGGCTACCCTGCGTGCTTTGATGAGTGCGAGTCTGGACAATGCCTTACGCTCCGGGGCTTTGGCATTGACCGGCCCTGTGGCCCGCGGCGATGTAGGTACCGTGCAGGCGCATCTTGCCTCAATGGCTAAAGACCAACCAGATACCCAAGACAGCTACCGCAGCCTGTCCCGGGCTACCGCCATGCGGGCCGCGGCTCTTGGCCGAATTTCTCAGGCCACGCTCCAAGAATTGTTGCAGGTTCTAGAATAGAGTCCGTGATGACCCCAATGATTGTTCATACTCGCGAAGAGCTGAAGTCTGCGATTGCGCATGCCAACCCGAAGTCCTTGGGCTTTGTCCCTACGATGGGGGCGTTGCACGAAGGCCACGAGCGGCTTTTTGACAAGGCGCGTGCCGAAAACGAGTTGGTTGTCATCTCGATTTTTGTCAATGAACTGCAGTTTAATGATGCGCAGGATTATGCCAACTATCCGCGAGATCTGGATACCGATCTCGTTATGGCTACGCGTGCCGGGGTTGATATTGTCTTTGCGCCATCGGCCGAGGAAATCTACCATGCTGGCAAACCGCTCATTCAGTTACACAGCGGCATCTTGGGTGAAATGTATGAAGGCGCCTCACGCCCCGGACACTTTGATGGAATGCTCGCCGTCGTTGCAAAGCTTTTGCATCTGGCCGACCCTCGGCAGGGCGAATATCGCGCATACTTCGGGCAGAAGGACGCACAGCAACTAGCGCTGATTCGGCGGATGGTGGCAGACCTGGATTACCAGGTGGAATTATGTTCGGTGCCCATCGTACGTAGCGCCAAGGGTCTGGCTCTCTCCAGCCGCAACGCGTTGCTCAACGCCGAGCAGTTGGAAGCAGCATTAGTTCTGCATCGCGCGATCGAATTAATTGCTTCGCGCGCGGCACGCCATGAACCACTAAATATCGACGATGCTTTGGGTCTGTTCCAAATGGAACCCGCTGTACAGCTCGACTACTTTGTAGTGGTAGATCCCCATACCCTCCAAGAGCTGGCGTTCATCTGCCAGGACACACCCTTTACCGGTGAAGCTCTCATCTTGGTGGCGGCAAAGGTTGGCGGCGTGCGGTTGATCGACAACCAGCCGATCTAATTAGCCGAAGCGCCGTGCAGTCTGTGCCAAGATCTGCCGGAATTGCGTTAGTTCTTCCATGATCTGTGCAGCGCTTTGCTCTCCCTGGACGAACTCGACAGCTTCACCGGCATACACGGGAGCCATGGCAACCTGCGCTTGCGCGCGGGCAGTTAGCATCTGTTCACGCAGGGGATCATCGGCAACGACTTGAAGCCCAGCGATATCCCCGGACCAACGCTGGCTGAAGTCGTTGTCTAACGCCCGACCGCCAAACTCTTCGGCCCAAGGTAGCTGCTGAGCGATATCAAATGCTCGGGTGTAGACGGTGTCATCTAGGCCAGCTGCCAGTACCGCAGCCTTAACGTTCTGATGCCCGCAGGATTCCGTACAGGCCAAAAAGCGTGTCCCTATCCAAGCTGCCTCGGCTCCTGCCGATAGGACAGCGGCAACTCCCCGTGCGGTGCCGATGCCGCCAGCTGCGATGACGGGCTTACGATTCTGCGCGGTTGCTAACTGAAGTAGTGAAAGAGTTCCTGCTTCGTTGCGGCCGTGGCCGCCTCCCTCACCGCCTCGCGCGATGACAATATCGATATCATCGTGCATTGCACGAGCTAAATCCTTGGCGTTTCCAACCTGCATGGCGGTTAGTACCCCAGCCTCATGGGCTAGCGCGGCACTTCTCGTGGGATCTCCGAAACTCAGTACGACCAATGAGGGGTCGTAGTTGAGGAACGTTTCTAACGGGCTCAGGTCGTTTTCTAATGACCAAGCCATGAAACCAACTCCCCAAGGAGAATCAGTTGAGGCAAGGTGCGCTGCCTGAGCCGAGATCCATTCTTCGGTAGGTGAAGCAGGGCAGCCGATCATCCCAACCCCGCCGGCGGCGCTCACTGAGGCGGCCAGCTTACCGCCAGCGGCTCCGGCCATCGATGCGTTAAAGATTGGTTCACGGTATCCGAGGAGTGTTTGAAGGTCGCTCATAAGCCCAGATTAGAACAGGGATCTGAATGTGACCTAGAACGCGGCCCCCCGATTTGTGCGAACCTGAAAACCTATGTATAGTTTTTCTTTGTTGCCGAAACGAAAACAACGTGGAATACATGAAGAATTCACTCGGTAGCAAAGAGCTTTTCACAAGGCGTTTCGACTGGTTATGACCGGTTCACGAAACATGCTAGAGTTGAAAAGTTGCTCCGGAGCGAAGCAGTCACCGAGTTTTGGTGGTTGTGGTGTCGAGAGTGTTTGTTGTTTGAGAACTCAATAGTGTGCCAAGTTTGTTGATACCGAATTATTTTTAATTTGGTGGATATATAA